>NZ_AP040874.1:0-3480000 GCF_059726245.1 Oryzophilus luti | reverse complement strand
CTCCCCTAGCTTTCGCGCCTCAGCGTCAGTAGTGGTCCAGTGAGCCGCTTTCGCCACAGGTGTTCCTCCTGATATCTACGCATTTCACCGCTACACCAGGAATTCCACTCACCTCTCCCACACTCAAGCACGGCAGTTCCTCCCGCAAGCTCCGAGTTGAGCCCGGAGATTTCACGAGAGACTTACCGCACCGCCTACGCGCCCTTTACGCCCAATAATTCCGAACAACGCTTGCACCCTCTGTATTACCGCGGCTGCTGGCACAGAGTTAGCCGGTGCTTCTTCTTCCGGTACCGTCATAATCGTCCCGATCGAAAGGAGTTTACATCCCAAGGGACTTCATCCTCCACGCGGCGTTGCTGCATCAGGGTTTCCCCCATTGTGCAAAATTCCCCACTGCTGCCTCCCGTAGGAGTCTGGACCGTGTTTCAGTTCCAGTGTGTCCGTGCGCCCTCTCAGGCCGGATACTGATCGTCGCCTTGGTAGGCCATTACCCTACCAACTAGCTAATCAGCCGCGACCCCCTCCTCAAGCGCATTACTGCTTTGACCTCTCGGTGTTATGCGGTATTAGCCTCGGTTTCCCGAAGTTATTCCCCACTCGAGGGTAGGTAGTCACGTGTTACTCACCCGTACGCCACTTTACTCATGGATTGCTCCACTTTCTCGTGCGACTTGCATGTGTTAGGCACGCCGCCAGCGTTGATTCTGAGCCAGGATCAAACTCTCGTTTGAAACCTGTTGTCTCGCGACGGAGTCAGCGAGACCGTTCGTCGATGAATCTATTCGACAAACCTTTACCTTGTGAGAATCGCTCAAGCTTTAATCTCAAGCGTTCATCACGACTGGCACGTTCAACCTGTTGTCAAAGATCCGATCGCGTTTCCCCGCACTGGGCGGCGCTCTCGGCAACCGTCGAGCGATTTCATTCGCATCGACCGTCCTCGAACTTACTCAGTATAGCGCGTTTTGTTTCGCTTGTCAAGTCCCTTCCGCTTATTTTTCGTCGCCTCTCTCGGCTGACGTTGCAGTGGGTTGACGTTTGCGATTGTGCTCAACACTCGGAATCGAGTGGAGCGCGCGCATACTCATGCTCTCTTCTCGTGCACGATTTCAACGCGCACAGAGACGCGAGAGCATTCAGAACTTGATAAAAGATCTCAATAAGGTTTTCTGCGATTACCGCTGAAACCTTTCAGGAAGCATCGTTCCTGAACTTGCCCGTGGCCGGGCCCTTCGCAGCTTTTGGCTTACTTCATTCGGCGCGCCATTCGCGCCTCGCTACTGCCGTCTCGCTGACAGAACTTACTGTATCAGAGTGTCGCGCCTTGCGCAACCCCTCAGCGAGCTTTTCTTCACAATCTTTTGAAATATCTGGTCGCGATCTCGCGACAGCGCCCTTGGCGCTCCAAAGCGTGCTTCATCTTTATATCAGCCTTTGCTGTTCGATGCAAGCCCCGTTTGAAGATTTTCTCAATCGGTGAAGATCTGAACCTGAGCGACTTTCGCCGTTCAGTCCAGAGCCATAACTTTTGAAATAACCGCTCGCGGGCTCCATCTGCCTCGCGATAGCGCCTCTAGCGCTCTAAGCGTGCTTCACTGTTGTAACAGGACCAGGGGGTGTATGCAAATCTGGACTGTGTAAAACATGTTTAATACAATGAAAACAAATGAGATAAATCTTATCTCCGTATTGCAGGTTTGGCCCCTCGCTTGCTACGTTTTTCACAGATCTCGAGCGTTATACACAGCTTTTCCTCTACAGGGAGGCTTCTCATCTCCCGCTTCCTGGCCTCCGCGGGTACTCCCGAAGCACCTGCAAGCCGTCCTGAAAACACAGAAGGCGCCCCCGCAGGAGCGCCTTCTGGAGTTCAATTGACTGCCGATTACTTCGCGGCGTTGCCTTCCTTTGCCAGTTTCACGCGGGCGGATTCCAGTTTCTTCTGCACCTTTGCCATTGCCTCTTCGTCCAGCTCGGCCGGAATCGTCTTCTTCCACTCCTCCACGGAGCGCTGCCACTGTGTTACAGCCTGCTTCAGGCGTCCTGTCTTCTGGTACAGGTCTCCCAGGTGCTCATGCACGGTCGGATCGCTCTCGCTGTGCTCAAGGGCTTTGCGCAGGCTCTCCTCCGCCAGCTCATGCCGCCCCATCTTGAAGTACGCCCATCCCAACGAATCCAGATAGGCATAGTTCTGCGGCTCCAGCGCCACGGCCCGCTTTATATATCCCAGTGCCTCTTCCAAGCGCGTGCCGCGGTCCGCCAACATATATCCCAGATAGTTCAGCGCGCTCGCGTTCCGCGGGTCTTCACTCAGTACTTTCTTGAATGCCTCTTCCGCCTGCTCGTACTTCTTCTGGCGCTCGAAGATTGCGCCAGCCAGGAAATACGCATAGCCACGTTCTTCCGGCTTGGAGGCCAGCGTCTCGGCCTTGGCGATAGCTTCTTCCGCGTCCTTCCAACGCTTCAGCCGCTGATACATCTGCGCCAGCGTCAACTGCACCTGCTGATCGTTTGCCGTCTCGCCGTTCAGCATGGCCTTCACGCGCGCCAGTGCCTGCTCGGACTGCCCGCTGTCGGATTCCTGCGACGCCAGCATCATCTGCAGGTCGCGATTGTCCGGATTCTTTTCCACCGCCTCGCGGGCCGCATCGGTGGCCTTCGTCCACTGGCGGGCGTCGCGGTAGGTCTCCACAATCTGCGTATAACCCCGCAGTGAAGCCTCTTTGCCCAGCGGCAGCATCTTGCGGAAGGCTTCCACGGCCTTGTCCGTCTTGTTCTGGTCGCGGTAGATGGTGCCCAGCCGCTCGTAGAAGATGGAGCGATTGCCGCGTTCAGCGGTGTCGTCCGGCGCGTTGCCCGTGTGGGTGTTGCGGCTGAGCAATTTGTTCAGCAGCGCAATCGCATCGTCGTAGCGCCCCATCGTCTGGTACACCAGCGCTTCCGTGTACGGAATTTCCTCCGAATCCGGCAGTGCAACCTCGGCCTTCTTCAGGTATTCGAGCGCCTTTTCGTTGTGCCCGTCGCGGCGGTAGATCTCCGCGATACGTTGCAGGCTCGCCGCGTCCTGCGGATCGGCCTCCACAATCGTCTTGTACTGCTCCAGCGCGGCCTCCGGCTGGTTGTCATTCAAAAGGTTCTGCGCCAGCCCGCGCACGGCGTCCAGGTTGTCGCGGTCCTGCTCCACCGCATTGCGGAAGGCCGTTACCGCGTTCTTGTAATCCTTCTTCTGCTCGTAGGTAGCGCCCAGTGAAGCCCATACGCGCGCCGTGCGCATCTTCTCCGGCACGGCTTCCAGCACGTTCAGTGCCCGCTGCGTGTCGCCTTCCTCGCTGTAGAGCAGCGCCAAGGTGGTCACCGCGTCTTCCGAGCCAGGCTGCGACTTCACCGCCGTCTTGAACTCATCCTCGGCCTTGGCAAATTCGTTATTCAGCCGGTACAACCGTCCCAGCAGCAGATGGTCCTCGTTGCTCGCCGGGTCCAGCTTCACAATTTCCTCGTACTGCTCAATGGCCAGCTTCAGCAGATTCTTCGACTGCGCCCCGCCCTGCGTGTCTCCCAGCGAGCGCAGGTAGATGCGGCCCAGCAGCCGGCGCGCGTCCAGGTTCTTCGGATCGCGCTTTATGATGTCCTGCGCCTCGGTCACGGCATCGCGAATGCGCCCGGTCTTGGCGTAGATTTCCGCCAGCGTGGAGCTGAGGTAGGCGGAGTCCGGGTCGGCCTCCACGGCCTTGCGGTACTCTTCCACCGCCTTGTTGGCGTACTCCATGTTGCCGCTCTCGGCCACCATCTCTTCGTACATGTGCCCAAGCTGGAAGTGGTAATAGGCCTGCGTGCGGTCGGGTGCGGGCTTGCTTGCTGGCGCGCTCTTCTGCGCAGCGTCCTGCGCCGGTGCCGCCGGTGCGTTCTTATCCTGTGCGCAGCCCATCACGGATGCTGCCGCCAAAATTGCAATCGAAATGCCGTTGAAAATCTTCATGTAGGCCAGCCGTACCTCGGAAATCCATCCCCGAGCGAAAGTTGCACGTAATTCTACGGCAACAGGACTCCGCCCGGTCTTGAAAGCACCCACCGCTTGCTTCCGTATGTCTATTTAGACGCTCCCGCCGTTCTTTGGGAGCACGAAATCACCCGTTCGGCAGGCTCCATACCCCGCCCGACATTCCTTGCCCAAAGGCAAAGGCCGCGCTCCATGCGCGGCCTCGCCCGTAACTTCAATCCCTGCTTACACCACCGGCACAGGCTGCGCCGGACGTATCTGGTGCAGGTCGGTGTGCTCGGTCGGATACTTGCCCGTGTAGCAACTGGTGCAATAGCGCGTGGTCTCCATGTCGTCCTGGCAGGCGTGCCGCAGACCATCAAGTGACAGGAACGCCAGCGAATCGGCGCCGATAAATTCGCGGATCTCCTCCACGCTCTTGGTGGCGGCAATCAACTGCCGGCGCTCGGGCGTATCCACACCGTAGTAGCACGGAGCCGTCGTCGGCGGGCAGGAGATGCGCACGTGTATCTCCTTGGCCCCGGCGTCGCGCACCATGCGCACAATTTTCTTCGAGGTTGTCCCGCGCACGATCGAGTCGTCCAGCAGCACCACGCGCTTGCCCTCGATCAACTGCCGCACCGGGTTCAGCTTCAGCTTCACACCAAAATCGCGCACCTTCTGTGACGGCTCAATGAACGTGCGCCCCACGTAGTGGTTGCGCACCAGCCCGAATTGCAGAGGGATGCCGCTCTCCAGCGAGTAGCCAAGCGCGGCGGTCACGCCTGAATCCGGCACTGGAATCACCACGTCGGCCGGAACGTTGCTCTCGCGCGCCAGTTGCCGTCCCATGAATTCGCGGCTCTGCTGCACGCTCAGGCCAAACACCAGGCTGTCCGGACGCGAGAAGTACACGTGCTCGAAGATGCAGTGCGCCAGCGGCAGTTGCGGCGCGTAGAAGCGCGAATGCACGCCCTCCGGCCCCACCACTACCATCTCGCCCGGTTTCACGTCGCGGTCGTAGACGGCACCGATCAGGTCGAAGGCGCAGGTCTCACTGGCAAACACAATGCTGTCGGAATTTCCGTTGCCGCCGGGAATGTGTCCCATGGCCAGCGGACGGAAGCCGCGCGGATCGCGGGCGGCAAAGATGTGGCTGGCCGTCACCAGCACGAGCGAATACGCGCCTTCCAGCCGCCGCAGCGAGTCCGTGATGGCGTCCGCCAGCGTGAGCTCGTGTGACTGTGCTATCAGATGCAGAACAACTTCGGTGTCGCTTGTGGTCTGGAAGATGCTGCCGGCGCGCTCGAACTTGCCGCGCAGTTCGGCGGCATTCACCAGGTTGCCGTTGTGCGCCACCGCAATGCGTCCCTTGTTGCAGTCCACCAGGATCGGCTGCGCGTTCAGCAGCGCCGAGTCTCCGGCGGTGGAGTACCGCGTGTGCCCGATGGCCTTTGTGCCCGGCACGCGCGCCAGCGTCGTCTCGTTGAAGATATCGGCCACCAGCCCCATCTGCCGGTAGACCGTGACCGTCTCGCCGTCGGCGGCCGCAATGCCCGCAGACTCCTGCCCGCGATGCTGCAATGCGTGCAGTCCCAGGTAGCAGAGCTTGGAGGCCTCGCTGTGCCCGTACACGGCAACTACGCCGCACTCGTCTTTGAATTTGTCAGAACCGCTGAACATCTTCTCTCCGATAAAACTTACACAGGCCTCTGTGCAACGCATAAGCGCGGCCATGGCGCTTATGCTTATCTCTGCTTGCAACACGCCCAACCGCTGGCTTAGCCGTCGGACACTCTTTTACCCGTCGCAGGCGTCGAACAGGCGTTCTCTACCGCGCGCCCACTTCCACGTCCGACTTCAGCGCGCCTTCCAGCGCCCCGGCCCACGCCTCGCGCAGTTCACCAATCTTCGCCGACACCGATGTTTCGCCGTCGATCTTGATGGTGAACTGGCCCGAGGTCACTTTCCCGATCTGCTGCGCGTGGATGCCGTGCTTGCCCGCAACTTCCTGGATGCGCGCCAGCTTCGCCGCGTCACAACTCACCACCACGCGCGAGGCATCTTCGCCAAACAACACGCATTCCGGCATGAGCGCCGCGGAGATCAATTCCACCTCCGCGCCCAGTCCCTTGCGGAAGCCCATCTCGGCCAGCGTTACGGCGATGCCACCTTCGGCAGCGTCCTTCGCCGAGGTCGTCAGCTTCTCCGCTGCCAGTTCCACCAGCACCTGCTGCAGCGCTTTTTCCTTTTCCAGATTCAGGTACGGCGGACGTCCCCACAGCTTGCCCAGCACCTGCTGCGCGTACTCCGTGCTGCCGAACTCAATCTCTTCTTCGCGTTCGTGCTCGTGCTGTCCCGGAGTCAGCAGCACCACAGCTTCGCCAGCGGCGGTAAAGCTGTCGCCCACCACCTTGGCCACGTCGTCCACAATGCCGACAATGCCCAGCACCGGCGTGGGGAAGATGCCTTCGCCGAGCGTCTCGTTATAGAAGCTGACGTTGCCGCCCGTAATCGGCGTCTCCAGCACCGTGCAGGCCTCGCTGATGCCGTCGATGACCTCGGTGAACTGGCCCATGATCGGCGCCTTCTCCGGGTTGCCAAAGTTCAGGCAGTTGGTGGCCGCCACCGGACGCGCGCCCGTGCAGGCCACGTTGCGCGCAGCCTCCGCCACCGCGTGCTGTGCGCCCAGCTTCGGGTCCAGATAGCACCAGCGGCCGTTGCCGTCTGTGGCCATGGCCAGCCCGCGCTGCGTGCCCTTGATGCGGATGACGCCGGCTTCGCCGCCGCCCGGCCCCTGCATCGTGTTGGTCTGCACCATGCTGTCGTACTGCTCAAACACCCAACGCTTGTCGCAGATGTTCGGCGAGGCCAGCAGGGTCTTCAACTCGTCGGTGTAATTGGTCTTCATGCCGAAGACGATTTCTGCGGGAGCTTCTTTCGGCATCGGGCTGAGCCACTTTTCAATCGGACGATGGTAGAGCGGCGCGTCGTCGGTCAGCGCCTCGTTCGGAATCTCCGCCATGATCACGCCGTGCTGCTTCACCCGCATCTTGTTCTCGGGGATGACCACGCCAATCGTGGCGGCATCAAGCCCCCACTTGCGGAAGACCTTGTAGACTTCCTCTTCGCGTCCGGCCTCGGCCACCAGCAGCATGCGCTCCTGGCTCTCGCTCAGCATGATCTCGTAAGCGCTCATGCCGGTCTCGCGCTGCGGCACCCGGTCGAGTTCGATCTCCAGGCCCACGCCGCCACGTCCACCCATCTCACAGGTGGAGCAGGTCAGGCCCGCGGCACCCATGTCCTGAATGCCCACGACCGCGCCGGTCTGCATCGCTTCCAGACAGGCCTCCAGCAGCAGCTTCTCCATGAATGGGTCGCCCACCTGCACGTTCGGGCGCTTTGCCTCGCTGCCTTCGCTGAACTCTTCGCTGGCCATGGTGGCGCCGTGGATGCCGTCGCGCCCGGTCTTGGAGCCAACATAAATTACCGGGTTACCCGCGCCGGCAGCCTTGGCGTAGAAAATTTCGTCCTTCTTCACCAGTCCGAGGGCAAAGGCGTTCACCAGCGGATTGCCGTTATAGCAGCTTTCAAACTTGGTCTCGCCACCCACGTTCGGCACGCCAAAGCAGTTGCCGTAGCTGGCCACGCCACCCACCACACCCTCCACAATCGCGTGGTTGTGGCGGATGCTCTCGGCGTCCGTGCGGTGAGACTTGCCCTTGGTCACCGGCCCGAAGCGCAGCGAATCCATCACGGCCACCGGCCGTGCGCCCATGGTGAAGATGTCCCGCAGAATGCCGCCCACGCCCGTGGTCGCGCCCTGGAACGGCTCGATGAACGACGGGTGGTTGTGCGACTCGATCTTGAAGGCGCAGGTCCAGCCCTCGCCAATATCAATGATGCCGGCGTTTTCGCCCGGCCCCTGCACCACCAGCTTGCTGCGCGTCGGCAGCCGCTTCAGGTGCACACGCGATGACTTGTACGAGCAGTGCTCGCTCCACATCACGCTGAAGATGCCCAGTTCGGTCAGCGTGGGCGTGCGGCCCAGCCACTTCAGGATGCGTGCGTATTCTTCGTCGTTCAGCCCGTGGTCTTTCAACAATGCGGGCGTGATCTGCGGCTGGTTGTCGTGTGTATTCATGGCGTGCATCTATTTTCTCACGCCTTTTCCACCGCCCCGGCAGAATCTTGCGAACCTGCTTCCGCTCTGGGCCGGAAAGTCCGTCTCTGCTCCGCGCATCACCGCAACTCACTGAATCCGCGCCGCCGGCTGCCCCCAGGACCTTCCTGAGCGTGGCGCAGCAGACAAACCCTCGGGTGCCCCAGGTTCACGCCCCGCTGTTGGGCGTTAACCTGGGACGCGCGTTCCTCGTGCTTCTTTCGTTTGGCCGGGTGCATCAGAGCCTGTCCTGAGCTTCTCGAAGGATTCGCGGAGCTACCCTGGGATGCGAGCTCTCGGCTCCTCGCCCCAACCTGCACGCGAACGGATGATTCGCACCGCGCTCCGAGGCCTTGCCCGTGCGATGGCCACCGGGTAGCCACGGGCTTCAGCCCGTGGTTTCCACGCCCACAAAACACGCCTGCTCCTCGGCGAAGTCTGCGAGGCGAAAGACTTTGCCGCGAAAGGACGGCCGTTCCATCCGCGAGGATCGCTTGTACTGTGTTCGCGCCCGCTTCCGGCGCGTCGCAGACGGAGTTGAGGAGCCTCGCCCTGCTATGAGCTTTTGGCCGCATATTCACCAGCCGCTCATCATCCTGAAACACCTGCGGCGCTAATCTCTCCCTGTACCCCTGAGCAACGTCAGGGAGCCTGGGAGGAGGCAAACCAGCCCACCCTCCTGGGCCGGTCGTTTACCGCAGCGGCCTCCGCTCCGAGTACCTATCCGAGGCACACTCCTCCCACGCATCGTCGGTGAAGAACTGCACCGTGTACCAATCCTTCTCCATGCGATTCGCCGCAATGATCTGGCAAGGAACACCCTTAATTCTTAACGGCGCTTTTGGCGAAGCGTGGCCAACAATCGAATTGGTGGGATCAAAGACAAGGTATGTCACCGTGTAGCCGGAGGGAGCAATGCCCGCCAACTCCCATTCCATATGCCGCATGTCGCCAGATGCAGGCGGGGGCGCGGCGAGCACGCGAGCTTTATAACCTTGGGCACCAAAGACCCAGCGGACCTGCCCCCGAATCACGGTCCCTTCAAACAGCAGTCCCGTTGACACGACCGCAACCAACAAGAGCGTGACAAGCGTTTGCAGGCAGATCCGCCAAAGTCTCCGAGATGCAAACAGTAGCAGGGTAATTACGAAACCAAGCAGGAGCAGGGGCACTACAAGAACGCAGTAGAGAATATCGCCGTCAGGAGATGCCAGAACCAGAGCCAGCGCGACACATGTCACAATACCCAACACAACGGCAGACCACCGCCAGGCAGAAAGCACCGGTTGCATGCGCACCTTCTTTCGCTGATTCTTGCGACCTTACCTTCTTGCCGCCGCGCGTTTGCGGCCCGCGCCGGCCGCCTCTTTGGCCGGACCGGTGGACGCCGGGGGCTTCCGCATTCCTTCCAGCAGCGCCTTCAGCACCACGGCGTGGTTCTGGTCCTCATTTTTCGAGGCAAACAGCAGGGTCGTCTTCTTTTCCGCGCGGGCAATTTCGTAGAGCTTCTCCAGCGCCGACTCGGCCTTGCCATCGCGCAACTCCAGCAGATACTTCTTGCGAAAGCTCTCCCACATGCTTGGGCGCGCGTGGTACCACTTGCGCAGTTCCGTGCTGGGCGCTACTTCCTTCAGCCATGTGTGCAGCCCGAGCACCTCTTTGGTCAGCCCGCGCGGCCACAGCCGGTCCACCAGCACGCGCGCGCCGTCAGTCTTCTCCACCGGCTCATAAGCACGCTTCAACGCAATCTTCATCCCGACACTCCCCGGAGCAGCAGCCTTTCAGCTTCCATCCCACATCCGTTCGGCTAGAATTCTAGTTCAGAATGAACGCCTCGGCCTGTTCCGTCCGTAACCATCGCCCTGCCGTCCGCGCCGCGCTGACCATCGCGCTGGCCATTCTACTTTCTCTTCTGCTCGCGGGGTGCCAGGTCGAGCGCCGCAAGTCTGACGCCGAGCTGGGCCTGACCGAGCAGCAGGCGCGCGGCCGCGCTGTCTACGACGCCAACTGCATACGCTGCCACGAGCCCTACACCCGCTGGGGCACCCACGGGCCGTCGCTCACCGGACTCTATAAGAAGCAGTACCTGCCCAGCGGCATGCCTGCCAACGACGACCGCGTCAGCGACGTGGTGATGATGGGCAAGGCCAAGATGCCGAGCTTCCGCGGCACTATCCGCACCGGGCAGCTCACCGACCTGCTGGCCTATTTGAAGACTTTGTAAATATAAGACGGATTTCTGGTTCTGGAAGGCCGGGATGGCCCCTTCGGCAGTGCCATTCGCTGCACAGCAGACATCGCGGGTGCCGGGCACAGGGCTTTCACCAGGAGAGCCGCCGCGCGAATGGATATTGGCCGTGGCCCGCTAAACCTCTTCCGGCCGAATGTAGATGCGCGGGCGCAGGCCCGGCAGACCGGCTTCCTGGGCACGGTGGTCGAACAGATCGCGGTAGAGTTCGTCTTCCTCTGCCAAGTGGCGGTGCAGCCACTGGCGATACTCGCGCAGCAGGCGCAGCGCGCTCAGCGTCTGGCGCGTGTTCAAGTGAACGGAAACCTCACGCAACAGCCCGGCGGCGTGCGCATGTTGCTCGCGGTGCTCTTCCAGATATTTGAAGCCGATTCCTTCCAGCACGCGTTCTTCGTGCTCAAAATGGCCCAGCGAGAGGCGCAGCAGCTCCACGCCAACCTGTTCAGCCTCCGCCATCGGCGCACCAAGCGCAATCGCGTCGATCAACCGCGCAATCTGGTGGTGAATATTGCGGTGTTCCTCATCAATAATGCGGAGCTCAGACCCCGGCAACTTTCTGGGCTCAGACTCAGACGTCATAACTTCTACACATCCACAAATCAGTATGTTTTCATCGAACTGCTCCAGAATAGCCGAGGCCAAGCAATTTTCGTATCCTGAAAATGCCCTCGACTACACTTCGGTACTCGGCCTTTTTCCATTTCTGGATGCGTCCCGGCTGCCCCGGCGATCATCCTAAGATTTAGGATAGGAATGATGGCTACCAGCGACCTCATACAGATCGACGTTGTGCCCAAGGCTCCCGCGCCCAAACCGCGCTGGCTCCGCGCCAAGGCCCCCATGGGCGAGAACTACCACGACCTGAAGCGCCTGGCCCGCGGGCTGAACCTGCACACCGTCTGCGAGAGTGCGCAGTGCCCCAACATTGGCGAGTGCTGGAACCACAAGACCGCGACCTTCATGTTGCTGGGCAACACCTGCACGCGCCGCTGCGGCTTCTGCGCCGTGCCCAAGGGCAAGCCCGAGCCCATCGACTACGAGGAGCCGATCCGCGTGGCCGAGGCCGTCGAGCGCCTGGGCCTGAAGTTTGCTGTTGTCACCAGCGTCAATCGCGACGATGACAACGTGGGCGGTGCAACCGTCTTTGCCGAAACCATCCGTGAGATCCGCAAGCGCACCCCCGATTGCTCGGTGGAAGTCCTCATTCCCGACTTTCAGGGCCGAGAGGACTGCCTGCGCATCGTGCTCGACGCTCAGCCGAACATCCTGAACCACAACACCGAGACCGTACCGCGGCTTTACCGCGTGGCTCGCAGCGGTGCCCGCTACGAGCGCTCGCTCGAACTGCTGCGCCACGCCAAGGAAATTGACCCCGCAACGGTCACCAAGACCGGCGTGATGGCCGGCATCGGTGAAGAGACCGAGGAGCTGCTTGCGGTCTTCCGCGATCTGGCCGAGCGCAAGGTCGACATCCTGACCGTGGGCCAGTACCTGGCCCCCAGCCGGAACCACCTGCCGGTCAAGCGCATGTACACCCCCGAGGAGTTCGCCTACCTGCGCGACGAGGCCATGAAGATGGGCTTCAAGCACGTGGAGAGCGGCCCGCTGGTGCGCTCCAGCTACCACGCGCATGAGCAGGCGGCCAGCACGCAACGCATCTTTCAACAACCTCGCTAAGAGCGACTGATCACCGCCAATTCCTACTGGCGGGACTGCGAAGCAGAGCGGGGCAGTCAGCGGCGCGTTGCTGGAGTGTTAGGCTGCCTTCCATGGGTTGGCTCATTATCGACGTTTGGATCGAATGGCTGATTCGAGTGCTCGTGCGCTGTTACCGCGAAGTGCGGGCACGCGCCTGGAATAAGCGCGAGGCCCGGGTGGCTTCCGCTCTACCCGCCACAGGCCACACCGCCGGCAGCCAGATTGCGGAGATTCACTACTGGTACGCGGATGGAGACGAGCGCATTACAGACTGCAATCGCAAGCCTTTCATCAGCGAGAGTTCCATGCGCGCCTATGTTGAGCAGTTTTCCAAAGGCAAGACTGTATGGGTACGAGTATCGCCAGTTGACTCGTCTCAATCTCTGCTCTTCGAGAGCGATAATGCGCTTCGACGTTGGAATTGGTGAGTTGCTGGTACTGGCAGAAAAATAGCCGTTCGTTGCGCCATCACCCGCCCCTGTGATGGCCATCATAGTTGCCCGGAACACGATGGGATACAAAGCTCAACCCACGGAACCCATCGTCTGTAAGCGGATGTTAGCCAACGTATTCTCAGGGGTGAGACGTGGCCAACCTGAAGTCGTACGAGCACCTGCTTCGTCTGGCGGCGGCCTTCGCCGTCGGACTCGTGATCTTCGCCGTCGCGCGCTCGCAGTTCGTGCCGCGCACCTTTGGCCAGTACGGACACTACCGCGCCGCCGCCGTCGGCGAGATTGGCGCGCGCCCGGTAAAGTTCGCAGGGCATCAGGCCTGTGAGCAGTGCCACACGGATGTGTTGGAAGTAAAGCGCGCCGGGCCGCATGCCCGCCTGAACTGCGAGGCCTGCCACGGCGCGCAGGCACGCCACGCGGAAGACCCAGCCGCCACGCATCCTCCACTGCCGGACACCACTTCGCTCTGTCCGCGCTGCCATGAAGCGCTGACGGCGCGGCCGAAGAACGTCCCGCAGGTCGCATCCGCCGAGCACGCCAGCGGCGCCGCCTGCAAGACCTGCCATGTGCCGCACAACCCCAAGCTCACGCCCGGGGAGGCCCACCGATGATGGACCGCAGACACTTCATCTTCCTGCTTCCGGCGGCGGCTGCCGCCTGGCAGTACGTGCTGGCTGGCACTCCCGAGGCCGCCCCCAACTACCGCCAGACCGACTACTGGTGGGGCATGCTCATTGACATTGAAAAGTGCATCGGCTGCGGCAACTGCGTGCGCGCCTGCGCCACGGAGAACGACGTGCCCGAGGGCTACTTCCGCACCTGGGTGGAGCGCTACCACGTCTCCGGGTGGCACCTGGAGTCGCCCGAAGTGGATTCGCCCAACGGCGGCAAGGACGGCTTCCCGGCCAACGGCAAAACCGGCGGCAAGAACTTCTTTGTGCCCAAAATGTGCAACCACTGCGCCGACTCCCCCTGCACGCAGGTGTGCCCCGTGGGCGCAACCTTTGAGAGCCGCGACGGAGTGGTGCTGGTGGATGAAACCTACTGTCTCGGCTGCCGCTACTGCATACAGGCCTGCCCCTACGGATGCCGCTTCCTGCATCCCACGAAGCACACCGCCGAGAAGTGCTCGCTCTGCTACCACCGCATTGTGAAGGGGCTGACCACCGCCTGTTGCGAGAGCTGCCCCACTGGCGCGCGCCAGCTTGTGGACCTGAAGAATCCGGACGATCCGGGCGTTGCCTTCCTGCGCACGCACAACGTGCAGGTGCTGAAGCCGCACCTGGCCACCGGCGCAAAGGCCTTTTACAACGGGCTGGACGGCTCGGTGCGGTAGGCGGAGGAGACGATGCCAGTGGAAGGATTCATGTATCCCAACGAAGTCGAGCTGCAGTGGAGCGTCCTCATCGTTGTCTACCCGTACCTGACCGGGCTGGTGGCCGGCGCCTTCATCCTCGCCTCGCTCGAGCGCATCTTCCACGTGGAGGCCGTGAAGCCCACCTACCGGCTGGCGCTGCTGACTGCACTCTCCTTCCTGCTGGTGGCGCCCCTGCCCTTGCAACTGCACCTGGGCCGCCCGGAGCGCTCGCTGGAGATGTACCTGACGCCGCACCGCACCTCGGCCATGGCCATGTTCGGCTTTGTCTATCTCTGGTACCTGATGGCCGTGCTGGTGCTGGAGATCTGGCTGGAATACCGCCGCGAGATTGTGCTGCGCGCACAAAGCTCCACCGGCCTGCGCCGCGTGATCTACCACCTCATAAGCCTCGGCTCCTCCAACATCTCGCCCGAGGCCCTGCGCGTGGACGACCGCGTGGGCTATGCCATCTCCATGATCGGCGTGCCCTCGGCCTTCCTGCTGCACGGCTACGTCGGCTTCATCTTCGGCTCGGTCAAGGCCAACCCGTGGTGGTCCACGCCGCTGATGCCGGTCGTCTTCCTCTTCTCCGCCATGGTCAGCGGCATCGCCGCCGTCATGCTGCTTTACATGCTTTCCATGCGGCTGCGCCGCCAGCCCATTGACACCCACTGCGTCGACAAGGTGGCGCAATACCTGCTCTACACCTTCCTCATCGATTTCACGCTTGAGCTGCTCGACCTGATCCAGCGCATCTACGAAGCCGACGAATCGTTCCGCTCGCTCAACTTCCTGATGCACACCAAGCTGTTCGTCTCGCAGATTGTGCTGCAGATCTTTGTGGGCACCGTGACGCCGATTGTGCTGCTGGCGGCCACGCAGTTTGTCACCTTCCGCGAGCCGGTGCGCCGCGTGATCTACGGGCTCTCCGGCTGCCTCACCCTCATCGGCATTTTTGCCATGCGCTGGAACGTCGTCATCGGCGGGCAACTGTTCTCCAAGAGCTTCCTCGGCTACACCAGTTACAAGCTCGACCTCATCTCGCGCGAAGGCCTGCTGATTGCCGGAGCCTTGATGCTGCTGCCGCTGGCGATTTTGTTCGTCCTCACGCGCCTGCTGCCGCCCTGGGGTGAACCCGTGGCAACCGTTGACAGCGACTGAGCACTGCAAGGCTCCATGGCCATGAAAACCTGAACTCATTCCACAAAAAAAGACCCGGCACATGGCCGGGCCTGTTGTGAGAGAACTGCCAACTTCTACCAGACGCGGCAGGGCTTGGCCGGAACCATCTTCTGGCCCGCCTTGCACTGGAAGGCCGCGCGGAAGGCTTCGCTGTTTTCCAGCGCGCCCTGCACACGGAACTTACCTGGCGAGTGCGGATCGGTGGCAGCCGCCATGCGCGCATATTCCGGCGTGCGGTTCTCGCACCAGACCTGCGCATAGCCGAGGAAGAAGCGCTGTTCCGGCGTGTAACCGGCGATCACCTCGCTGTTGCCCTTGCTCATCTCGTGCAGGGCCATCAGCGCGATGCGCAGACCGCCGTTGTCAGCCGTGTTCTCGCCCAGCGTCAGCTTGCCGTTCAGATGCACGTCTTCCAGCGGATGGAAGCCCTCGTACTGGTCCACGATGCACTTGGCCTGTTCTTCAAAGGCCTTGGCGTCCTTCTCGGTCCACCAGTCGCGCAGGTTGCCCTTGGCGTCGAACTGGCGGCCTTCATCGTCAAAGCCGTGGGTCATTTCGTGCCCAATCACCACGCCGATGGCGCCGTAGTTGGTGGCGTCGTCCGCCTTCTGGTCAAAGAACGGCGGCTGCAGAATGCCCGCCGGGAAGTTGATGTTGTTCTCCAGCGGGTTGTAATAGGCGTTGACAGTCGGCGGCGTCATGCCCCACTCGGTCTTATCCACCGCCTTGCCAACCTTGGCGAACTGGCGCTTGGCCTCAAAGGCCGTGGCGCGCTGCGCGTTGCCCAGCGCATCGCCGCGCACAACCGTGAACGAGCTGTAATCGCGCCATTTATCCGGGTAGCCAATCTTCTGCTCGATGGCCGCCAGCTTCACCTGCGCCTGCTTCTTGGTCTCTTCGGTCATCCAAGGCAGGTCCTTGATGTCCGCGCCCAGCGCGCCTTCCAGGTTCTTCACCATGGTCAGCATGCGGGCCTTGGCCTCCGGCGGGAAGGTCTGGTCGACGTAAGCCTTGCCCAGCGCCTCGCCCAGCGAGTTGTCGGTCATGGCCACGCAGCGCTTCCAGCGCGGACGAATTTCCTTGGCGCCGGTCATCGTCTTGCCGAAGAAGGCGAAGTTCTCGTCCACGAACGCCTTGGGCAGCATCGGAGCCGCGTCATGCAGCACGTTCCACGTCAGGTAGACCTTGATGTCGTCGATCGGCGTGGCCTTGATGACCGCGTCCATGCCCTTGAAGAAGTCCGGCATACCGACGTTCAGTTCGGTAAAGGCCGGCATCGGCATGGCCGCAAAGTAGGCGTTGAAGTCGAAGTCCGGCGTAGTGGCCGCCAGCGTCTTCAGCGGCTGCTTGTGGAAGGTCTGCTGCGGATCGCGCATGGCAACCGGGTCGAGCGACACGCGGGCCAGTTCGGTCTCAATGTGCATCACCGTCTTGGCGGCTGCGGCAGCTTTCTCCGGCTTGTACCCGGCCAGCTCGAACATCTTCTGCACGTGGGCCACGTAGGCCTTGCGCAGCTCTTCGCTCTTGGCGTCGGTCTTGAAGTAGTAGTCGCGGTTGGGCAGCGTGATTCCGGCCTGCCCCACGCCGGCGATGGTCATGCTGGCGTTCTGCGCGTCCGGCTCGGAATCGGAGCCGAAGAACGGGTTCGGGCCGTTGACGTGAATGTAGGCCAGGTACGCCGGCAGCTCGGACTTGTTCTTGATCTTGGCAATGCGGTTGAGTTCGGCCTTCAGCGGAGCCAGGCCCTTCTTTTCAATCGCCGCATCGTCCATGCAGCTGGCGTAAAAGTCGCCGATCTTCTGGTCGGTGGCGTTCTTCTGCTGCGCCGGGCTGCTGACCTTCTCCAGAATATTGCGCAGGATGATCTGATTGTTCTGCAACAGTTCGTTGAAGCGGCCCCAGCGTGCCTGGTCCGACGGAATGGGATTGTTCTTGTTCCAGTTGCCGCAGGCGTACTGGAAGAAGTCCTCGCAGGGATCGGCCGTCTTGTCGATGGCGGTCAGGTCGAGCGATTTCATGGGCTTCGGTTCGGTGGGAGTGTTCGATTGAGCGAACAACGGCGCGGCAGCTGTGATCATCAGCGCCACACCAAGCAGCAAACGTCGCATGTGAACCTCTTTTCGAGTGGGAATTTCCCGGGAAAACGGCATGGTTTGAGATACGCAGGGAAACCGAATATGGTTCCTCGCGCCTGCCGTTTCCGCATCCGCCTCCGGCCAGCCCAACGGACCGCACGGGGCAGACAAAAAGGAAGGTCCGCCGAAACGGACCCTCCATGGCTTTCACTACGTTAACACATTACAACTGAACGGTTTACCAGACGCGGCACTGATTATCGCGCACCATGGCATCGCCTTTTTTGCAGCTGAACGCCTGCTCGAACTCCGGCGAGTTGCTGACGGTGCCGATGACACGATACTTGCCCGGCGAGTGCGGGTCGGTCAGCGCCAACTGGCGCGCCGACTGGTCGGTGCGGTTCTCGCACCAGACCTGCGCAAAGCCAAGGAAGAAGCGCTGCGCCGGAGTGAAGCCGTCAATCTGCTTTTCAAAGTCCGGCCCCATCAGGCTCTTCAGCGCGTTATAAGCCAGGTGCATGCCGCCGTTGTCGGCCACGTTCTCGCCCATGGTCAGCTTGCCCTTCAGGTGAACTTCGCCCTTGTCGTCCTTGACGGCGACAAAGCCGCTGTATTCCTCGTCGATGCAGGCGGCGCGCTTTTCAAACTGCTCGGCGTCCTTCTTGGTCCACCAGTCGGTCAGGTTGCCGTCACCGGCAAAGCGGCGGCCGCTGTCATCAAAACCGTGGGTCAGCTCGTGTCCAATCACCACGCCGATGCCGCCAAAGTTCACCGCGTCATCAATCTTGTTGCTGAAGAACGGCGGCTGCAGGATGCCCGCCGGGAAGTTGATGTTGTTCTGCGAGGGGTTGTAGTAGGCGTTGACCGTCGGCGGCGTCATGCCCCACTCGCTCTTGTCCACCGGCTTGCCCAGCTTGTTCTGGTTGCGCTTGGTCTCGTAGATGCGCGTGGAGGCCATGTTCGCCACCAGCGTGCCGCGCTTGACCACCACGGTGTCATAGGTCTTCCACTTCTCCGGGTAGCCGATCTTGTTCTCGGTGGCCTTCAGCTTGGCAAAAGCCTGCTTCTTGGTGTCGTCCCCCATCCAGTCAATCTCGTGGATGTCGGCTTCCATCGCCTTCTCAATGGCCGCCACCAGCTTGAGCATGCGCTCGCGCGCTTCGGGCGGGAAGTTCTTGGCGACGTAGAGCGGGCCAAGGGCCTCACCCAGCGCGCCGTCCGTCATGCGGGCGCAGCGCTTCCAGCGCGGCTGCATTTCCTTGGCGCCGCTCATGTACTTGCCGTTGAAGGCAAACTCCTCTTCCACAAAGCCCTTGTTCAGCAGGTTGGCATTGCTGTTCAGTACGCGCCAGCGCAGGTAGGTCTTCCAGCTCTCCACCGGCTGCGACTTGATGAGCGTGTTCAGCGACTTGAAAAACTCCGGGTTGCCAACATTCAGCTCCGTGAAGGGGGCCGTTCCGGTAGCGGTGAAGTACGCCTTCAGGTCGAGGTTCGGGGCCAGTGCCTCTGCCTCGGTCACCTTCATCCAGTGGTCGCGGTTGCGAGCATCGCGGCGGGCAACGCGGTCCATGTGCGACTTGGCGATCTCGGTCTCCAGTGCCAGGATGGTCTTGGCGTCGGCCTCGGCCTGCGCCGGAGCCTCGCCCAGCAGCTTGAACATGGCAGTGACGTGCTCCACGTACTTCTGGCGCGTCTCCACCATCTTGGCGTCATCCTTCAGGTAGTAGTCGCGGTCGGGCAAGGTCAGTCCGCCCTGGTCCATGTGCGCCACGTTCTGCGAAGCGTTGTGCAGCGCCGGCCCGATGCCGAACATAAATAGCGAGCCGCCGATGCCCGTCGCATGAATGTGCGCCAGCTCGGCCATCACGCCCTTGGAGTCCTTCAGCTTGGCAATGCGCGCCAGCTCCGGCTCCAGCGGCCGGGTGCCCAGCTTCTCCACCACGTCCTCCGCCATGCAGGAGGCATAGAAATCGCCGACCTTCTTCTCCATCGACGTCGGATTCTTCTTGGTGGAGGCTTCCTCCAGAATGCCGTGCATGACGTTCAGGTTGTAATCGGCCAGCTCGTTGAAGCGGCCCCAGCGCGACTGGTCGGCCGGAATCGGGTTGTTTTTGCGCCACCCGCCGCAGGCGTACTGATAGAAGTCCTGGCACGGGTTGGCGGTCAGGTCCATGGCCGACTTGTCAAAGCTCACGGGAGCCTTGGGTGTTGCGGCCGGGGCCTGCGCCATCATGGTCGCGGAGGCAAGCAGCATCGCGACTGCGAATGTCCAGCGTTTCATTGCGTATCCTCGCTGCGGAATTTTATGGAATCGTCGAACAGCCGGAGGGTCCGTCGCCGTGCTCCGGCGTGGCCTGCCAAGGCCTTGCACATGCGGGAAACCGGAGCCGCGGAGGAAGCTCTCTACGGTGTGCAAAAGCTTAACAGCCTGACCGCCACTTGAACAGCCAGCCTCCCCTGCGCGCGGCTGAAGATTTGTAAAACTTCGCGCCCGCACTGTTCGGTTTCGGACACGCGCCCCGGCGCACAAACAGCAGAGGCCGCATCGTGTGCGGCCTCCATGAAGAGTTGTTGTGTCGCGCGGCTAGAAGATCTTCAGCTTGATGGTGAGGTACTTCTTCGGGTCTTTGCGGACAGCCTCGATCAGCGAGCGCGTTTCCACCATCATTTTGTCGGTATTGTTGTAGAGCGAGTCGTCCTTCAAGAACTTGCCCGCCGATCCCTGGCCAGACTGCAACTGGTTGGTGATGGTTTGCAGGTTGGTCGCGATTTGGTCGATCTTCTTGGCAAACTCAGGGTCCTTGGCCATCTTGCCCAGCGCGCCATCGCCGCGGTTGATACTGTCGAGCAGCGCGTTGGTCTTGGCCAGCGTCTGATTGGCGTTGTCGTAAACCGACGGGTCCTTGATGAACTTGCCGATGGTGCCGTGGCCGTTGTCGATTTCGGTGGCGATATGGTCAAGCCGCGCGACGGCGTCATTGGCGCGGTTGTAGAACTCATCGTCCTTGGCCAGCTTGCCCAGGCTGCCCTTGCCGGAATTAATGTCATTCACCAGCGTGTTGACCTGGCCCACCGTGCTGTTCAACCTGCGATAGAGCTGGTCGTCATAAATGAGCTGGCCGACCGAGCCTTCCTGATTTTCGACGGCGGCAAAGATGCGGTTGGCACGCGCAATCAAGGTGTCCACGTTCTGCAGCGTGGATTGCGACGAGCGCACCACGTCCATCAGGTCCGGAACATCCTTCACCACCAGCTCCGCGCCGTTGGGGGCGATGGAGCCTTTGGCATTGGCGCTGACAATGTCCACGTAGTAGTCGCCGAGCGCGCCCTGCTGGCTGATCAGCACGAAGGAATCCGTGCGCACCCACGGCGTGAGCCGCTGCACCACGGTGAACTGCACCTCCACCGAAGTGCGTCCGTGGTCTACCAGCTTGATGCTCTTCACGTTGCCGGCGTCCACGTTGTTGACGCGCACCGGCGCGCCCACGCGCAGTCCGCCTGCCGAATCCCAATAGGCGTGGTAGGTGTGCTTCTGGGCAAAGTAGCCGCCCGTGCCGCTCATCAGGAAGATGAGGACGGCCAGCACCACACAGGCTGCGATTACCGTGATGCCCACTCTCAACTGCGCCCAATGGAGCTGTTTCTGACTTGGCACGTTCCCCTCGCGTTTTACCACGGACCGGGCCTGCGCCCTGCGTTTCAGGCCCTTCGCCTATGAGTTTGTCACACCACGGGCCACTCGTACAGCCCGCGCGCATGCGCGCTGCGCCGGTTACTCGCCTTCCAATAGCACCTGCGCCACCGCCTGCTGCTCGGTGTGAGAGATGGTGACCAGCGCGCGCTTGACGCCGAGCGCGGCGGCAATCTTCGCGGCCTCTCCGCCAAAGCGGATGATGGGCTGCCCGCTTTCGGCACGCGCCACTTCAAAATCTCGCCACGCCACGCCGCGCCGCCAGCCGGTGCCGATGGCTTTCATCGCGGCCTCCTTGGCGGCAAAGCGCCCGGCAAAACGCTCGTAGCGGTTGGGCTTGGATTCGCAATAGCGCCGCTCGGCCTCTGTGTAAATGCGGGTCAGAAAGCGCTCGCCGTGCCGCTCAATCGCCTCGCGCGTGCGGTCCACTTCCGCAATGTCGATTCCGATTCCGACAACCATGCCGGCTCCTCTCATCCGCCTCGGCGAATGCTCTATCTCTCAGGCCAACTGACGCAACGTGGCTTCCACCGCCGCATCATCCTGCTCAAAGACCGTGCGCAGGTCGAGCAGCACGCGGTCATCCTCCACGCGCGTGACCACCGGCAGCGCCTGCGAGCGCAGACTGTGCGCCAGCGCGGAGGCACTCACGCCCTTCACCCGCACGGAGAGCGCGAAGCTGGGCAAGGTCTTGCCCGGAGCCGCGCCGCCGCCAATCACCGAGCGCGCCTTCACCACTTCCAGCTTGAGCCGCGGCACGTCCGCCAGCTTCTTCGTCATTTGCTCGCAGCGCGCCTGCACCGCTTCGGGCTTCAGGCCGAGCATGTGCAGCAGAGGCAGCGCATCGTGGTCCTCGCGCAGGTAGGCCTCCAGCGTGGCCTCCAGCGCGGCATAGCTCATCTTGTCCACCCGCAAAGCGCGGAACAGCGGATGCGAGCGCAGCTTTGTCACCAGCTTTGCATCGCCCGTGGCCAGACCAGCCTGCGGCCCGCCCAGCAGCTTGTCTCCGCTGTAGGTGACCAGCGCAACACCGGCGCGCAGCGAGTCATACACATTCGGCTCATCGGCAATGCCATAGGCGCCCAGCTCCACCAGCGCGCCCGAGCCGAGGTCCTCCATCACCGGAATGCCCTTCTTCTTTCCCAGTGCGACCAGCGCCGCCAGGTCCGGCTGCTCGGTAAAGCCGACAATCTCGAAGTTCGAGCGGTGCACGCGCAGTAATAGCCGCGTGCGTTCGTTGATCGCCTTCTCGTAGTCCGCCACGCGCGTGCGGTTGGTGGTGCCCACCTCGCGCAGCACGGCGCCCGAGCGCGACATAATGTCCGGAATGCGGAACGAGCCGCCGATCTCCACCAGCTCGCCGCGCGAGACAATGACCTCGCCGCCCTCGGCCAGCGCGCTCAGCGCCAGCAGCACGGCCGCGGCGTTGTTGTTCACCACCACGGTCGAGCTTTCCGCCGAACCGTGGCGCGCAAACAACTGCGCAAACAACCGCTGCGCGTGCACGTCGCGGCGTCCGCGCTCGCCTTTCTCCAGATCGAACTCAAGGTTGCAGTATCCGGTGGCCACTTCCGCAATACGTTCGAGAGCCGCCGGCACCACGGGCGCGCGGCCCAGGTTGGTGTGTATTACGACGCCGGTGGCGTTGATCACCCGCCGCAGGGAATACGCCGTGGCCGTCTCCGCCGCCTGCTGCACATGCGCGGCAGAAGTCTTTAAGGCAGCCACCAGCGCCGCTTCGTCCAGCGCACCCGAGGCAATCTGCGCGCGCAACTGGTCGAGCACCGCGCGCACAGCTTCCACCAGCGTCGTGTGCCCGTAGCGCGCTTCAAGGGACGCCACGCGCTCATCGCGCAGCAGCTCGTCCACACTCGGCAGCAGTCGAAACATCTCTGATTTTTGACTTATTTTCACAACACACCATTCCGATTTAGGAACCCATGCCGCCAAGATATGACGGAATCTGACGGAGACGATCTAATTCTTCTCGATCACTGTCGTTGAGATGTCGAGCGACATATGGGAACATGACACATAGGAGTTCCTTTAGGTTCTCAAACGCTTCCGGCTCGTACCTATCACCTCTACGGAGGCCATTCAGAGTTGCCATTACTTTCTGGAGATAAACGGTAGGAATGCTCATATCAGGAAGGTCGTCCCACAAATCGAGGACAAACCCTAGGCTCTGGTATTGTTTACGCACTGCTGCAATCAAAATTCGGTCGCACTCTCCCTTGCATGAGAAATACAGGTCGAGAATCTTTCGCTTTGTGTCTTCCTCAGAACTTTCCTTCACTGTGCAGATTACCCAAATACCACTTAGTGGATTCAAAAGGTCTTTTCCACAGTACTCACATTTAAGAGTGGGAGGGGTATCAAATATCTCAGCAGGCGTGGCCTCCAACTGCTTAGATGAAATGGGGAACCACCGCGTAAGGAGTGATCGGCCACTTACGTGCGTCACGATGATCTTTTCGATCTCGGCGTGATCGTATATTTCCCACAATACATTCGACTGGCCTTGGAGTCGGCTCCGCAGACCTTCGGACGGCACAGTTGAGTAGAACCCCATGAATCCATCGCAGCCTGCGGAGCTAACTCGGTCCAGAATATCGGACTCGTCGCTCGGCTTCACCGACGAACCGGAAAACGCAAAATGTTTGCAACTTACGAGCCACTTGACGTGAGTGACTCCAGTAAGCCCTTCCCGTGTTTCCTCGACTATTAGGTCTTTTCCGCCGTCCGCGCCCCGTGCAGGGCCTTGAAGCACCTTGAAACCAACCAACTCGAGAACTTCACGTGCAAATAGCTCAAAACTATCCTGTAGTCCCGTCGCCTTCGACGGCTCTGGTATTTCCTTGAAGTTCAGAACCGGCATGAAATTCTCCTGTGGTTCCTTCAGAGATGAAATACAAGTTTGCTCGCGCGGCCGCGCCCTGCGCAAGCCGCATACGCCTCTGCTAGCCCACTTCCACCAGCCCGTAGCGCCGGTTCCAGTGCTCCTTCAGGTGCAGCAGCGTGCGCGTGCGCTCCTCCTCGCTGACGCCGCCTTCGGCCTTCAGCACCGTCTGCGCCTCGGTGCGCGCCGTCTCCAGCAGCTTGCGGTCGCGGATCAGGTTCGCCACCCGCAGGGTCGGCATGCCGGCCTGCTTGGTGCCAAAGAACTCGCCCGGCCCACGCAGTTCCAGGTCTTTCTCCGCGATCTCAAAGCCGTCGCTGGTGCGCACCATGGTGTCCAGCCGCTGCTGGCCCTCTTCGCTGATCTTCTTGCCGGTCATCAGAATGCAGTACGACTTGGCGGAGCCGCGCCCGATGCGTCCGCGAAGCTGGTGCAGTTGCGAGAGGCCGAAGCGCTCGGCGTGCTCGATCACCATCAAGCTCGCGTTGGGCACGTCCACGCCCACTTCAATCACCGTGGTGGAAACCAGCACGTCGATTTCGCGCGCCTGGAAGCGGCGCATCGTCGCGTCCTTCTCATCGGTGGACATGCGCCCGTGCAGCAGGCCGATGCGCAGCTCCGGCAACAGCTTCTTGCGGAGTTCGTCATACATGCGCGTGGCGGCCTTCAGCTCGCTGTCGGCCTCGCTGTCCTCAATCACCGGGTAGACAACGTAAGCCTGCTGCCCGCCGGAGACAACCTTGCGCACAAACTCCCACACCTCGTCGGAGCGTTCGTCGGGCACCGCGCGGGTCACAATCGGCGTGCGGCCCGGCGGAAGTTCGTCAATCACGCTCACGTCCAGATCGCCGTACAAGGTCAAGGCCAGCGTGCGCGGAATCGGCGTGGCGGTCATCACCAGCACGTCCGGCTTGATCTCCGCGTTCTTCTTCATCAGCTTCATGCGCTGCATCACGCCAAAACGGTGCTGCTCATCCACAATCACCAGCCCGAGCTTGTGGTAATCCACCTTCTCCTGCAGCAGCGCGTGTGTGCCAATCACCAGTTGCGCGTTGCCGTGGCGGATGTGGCGGTGCACGTCGCGCTTGCGGTCCTGCTCCAGCGAGCCTGTCAGCAGCACCACGCGGTAGCCATGCGGCTCCAGCAGGCGGCGCGCAGAAAGATAATGCTGCGTCGCAAGGATCTCCGTCGGCGCCATCAGCGCCACCTGGTAGCCGTTCTCGATGGCGATGATGGCGGCCTCAAAGGCCACAATCGTCTTGCCGGAGCCGACGTCGCCCTGCAGCAGACGCCGCATCGGCGCCGGAGTGGCCATGTCGTCGCCAATCTCTTTCAGCACGCGCTTTTGCGCTGCCGTGGGGTGAAAGGGCAATATGCGCTTGAGCGCCTCGCGCACGCGGTCATCAATCTGGAAGCCGATGCCGCTCTGCTGGCGGAACTTCCGCCGCTTCAGCTCCATGCCCAGTTCGAGGAAGAACAACTCCTCGAAGATGAGGCGCATGTGAGCCGGGGTGCGCGCCGTCTGCAGCTCGGCAAAGCTGGCGCCCGCCGGAGGCCAGTGCGCCTCGTGGAAGGCCCGCCCGCGCTCGATCAGCGCCATGCGCTCGCGCACCGCCTCGGGGATGAAGTCCTCAACCTTGCCACCCAGTTCGGCCAGCGCCCCGTGGATGGTGTGGCGGAACCACTTGGCCGTCAGCTTGCCAATAGCTTCGTAGATGGGCACGATGCAGCCGGTTTCGAGCGTGGAGACAGCCGTCGAGGGCGTTTTGCGCGCGCGGGCCGGCGCACCTTTTTCAAACAGATCCGGGCCAAGGTCCACGTCGGGGGCGGCAGCTTCGTCCAGAATTTCAAACTGCGGCTGAATCATCTGCAGCCCACCGCGTCCAAAGCTGGAGCGCTCCACCTTGCCGTAAAGCGCCACCACCTGCCCGGGCTTGAAGCGGTCCTGCAGGTAGCTGCCGTGGAACCAGAGGCATTTGAGCGTGGCGCGGCCCTGCCCGGCGGTCATCTCGAAGATGGGCATGCGCTTGGTTCGCATCAGCATGCTGGTGCGAACCTCGGCGATCACCGAGGCCATCTCACCGGGCTGCAACTCGGCCACGCTGCGCGGGTTCAGCCGGTCTTCATAGCGGAAGGGCAGGTAGTAGAGCAGGTCTTCGAGGGTGACAATGCCCTTGGCCGCCAGGGCTTCCGCCACCCGCGGGCCGATGCCCTTGACGTATTGCACGCTGGTGGAAAGCTCGAGCATCGACAGAATGGTACAGGATGCGCCGGTGGATTGTTCCGCGCCCGCACATTTTTCGCGAACCTGAGGCGCCGCTGCGGTGTCCAAACAAGTGTGCCGAAGAATTTTTTCAAATCGCTGGCTGCCGTGGTGCTGGGCAACATCGTCTACCTGATTCTGGAGCCGCACCTGCCCGCCGCCGCGCGCCATAACCCCACGCGATTTGACCTCGGCCTGCTGGTCGATTTCTGGATTTGCGTCGTCATGTATGGGGTCCTGGGGCTGTTCTGGAAGAAGAGGAGCGGCAATCAGGATTCTGATGTACACTGATGAATTCTTAACGGCCCTGTGGTAAAAGGGCCACGGTGCTTGCATGCAACGTGTCGCGATTCTTTACGACGCAAGTCAGGCCGTACTGTCGACTTTCGACCTCGACGAGATCCTTAACCAGATCCTCGAGATCGTTCGCGACTACTTCCACCTTCGTGTGGGAGCCATTCTGCTGCTCGACGATAAAAGCCAGGAACTCTACGTGCAGGCCAGCTTCGGCATGCCGGACGTGAACTGGCGCACCCCGATCGATTCCGGCATCACCGGCGCTGCCGTGCGTATGCGCCGCCCGGTCTACGTTCCGGACGTCACGAAAGACCCGCGCTACATCATGGACGTGCCCAACACCCGCTCGGAGCTGGCAATTCCGCTGGTGGTTCGTGACGAGGTGGTGGGCGTGCTCGACTGCCAGAGCAGCGAAGATCACCCGTTCGACAACGAGACCGTCGACCTGCTGACGCTGTTCGCCACGCAGGCCTCCATCGCGCTGCAGAACGCCAAGCTCTACAACCTGCTGCAACGGCGCGCGGCCCAGCTTGAGATGATCAACTCGCTGGCCAAGCAGACCACCGTGGAACTGGACCTGAAAGAGCTGCTCGACCGGCTATGCACGCAGTTGACCCTCAGCTTCGGCATCGACTACGTGGCGGTCTTCCTCCGCGACGAGGACCAGAACCTGGTGCTGCGCGCGCAGACCGGTGTACTGGCCGGCAAGCTGCGTCTTGGTGATCTATTCCATGGCATGCCGGACTGTCCCCTGCTCAGCCCCGGCACCGAGAGCCACTTCTGCAATCAGGATCAATGCCCTGACCGCTGTGTCGATGGCGGCAGTACCAAGCTTTGCCTGCCGCTGGCCTCCTTTGGAGACAACGTGGGCATGCTGCTGTGCGTCTCCCAGCAGCCCAACGCGATTCAGCCCAACGAGGTGCAGGCGCTGGAGTCCGTGGCCGACATTCTTGCGACCTCGGTGCAGAACGCGCATTACGTGGAGCGCGTGAAGCAACTGGCTTACCGCGACGGCCTGACCGGCGTCTTTAACCGGCGCTACTTTGAGCAGCGCCTGATTGAAGAAATGACGCGCGCCATGCGCTATGGCAAAAGCGTCTCGGTGCTCATGGTCGATCTCGACCTGTTCAAGAGCATCAACGACGAATTCGGCCACATCCTCGGCGACGAGGTGCTGCGCCAGGTTTCCGCCGTCTTCTGGAAGCACCTGCGCAAGGTCGATATCGTCTGCCGCTACGGCGGCGAGGAGTTTGCCATCATCCTGCCGGAAACTTCGGCGGCCTCCGCGCGCAACGTGGCCGACAAGCTGCGCCGTGCCGTCGCCCGCAATGAGGTTCCGGGCGTGCCGCGTCCGGTCACGGTCTCCATCGGCGTCAGCGAATATCCCTCGAACGGGCTGACGCGCGACGAGCTGGTGGCTGCCGCCGATGCCGCGCTCTATGTGGCCAAGCTCTCCGGACGCAACACCGTGCGCTCGGCCGCCGACGCCGCCAGCACCCAATAACGCGAACCGCAAAAAGCCTTCCGTACATAGCAAAAGGCGCGATCCCAAGATCGCGCCTTTCCTGTTTTCAGTTCCGATTGCGAGCTAGATATGGTTTTCACGCGGGCACGGCAGCTCAAAATCCGGAAGTTCCGGCATCGGCTGCTCGCGCAGAGTCTTCATGGCCTTCTCCAGCTCATCGCGATGCATGGCGAAGGCCTGTTCGGCCTCGCGCTGCGCTTCGCGCACCTGCGGGCCAATCTCCTCCATCAGGCGGCTGATTTCAGCCTTGTCCGGCAGCTCGGCCTCGCTGACCTTGGCCTTGTGTTCCGGCAGCTTCACGTTGAGCGTCATTTCCTTCTTGTCGCGCAGCACCGTGATGGCAACCTGCCCGGTGCGATGATGCATGGCCTTGCGCCAGTCGCCAATGTCGTTGATCGCATCCTTGTCGATGCGGAGCACCACGTCACCGGCATGGAATCCGCCAGCCTCGGCCGGGCTGCCCTTGTCCACCGAACGGACCAGCACACCCGCACCGTTCTTGGCGCCGAAGTACTCGGCCAGTTGCGGGGTCAGGCTCTCAATCACCATGCCCAGGCGCGCTGTCGCAGGAGTCATGAACATACCCGGCGCATCCATCGGCATTGCGGGCGCATGCGCCATGAAACCCTGCATCGGCGGCATGGAAGGCATCTTGGGAGCGTTGTTGTGGGCCTGCTGCGCGCGGCGCGCAAACTTCTGCGCCACTTCGCGGCGGTCGGCCAGCGTCACCTTCACGGTCAGCGGCTGTCCGAGACGAACCAGCCCGAGGGCGACCTCACGGCCGGAGGGAGTCTCGCGCACGAAGCGCCGGAGCGCCTCCTGGCTTTCCACCTTGCTGCCGTTGAAGCTGACGATCACGTCATGCTCCTGAATGCCGGCCGCGCCTGCCGGAGCGTCGCGGTCCACCATGGTGACTTCCACGCCGCTCTCTTCCCTCAGCTTCAGCTCGCTCATGCGTTCTTTATTGATGTCGCGGGTGTCAACGCCAAGGTAGGTGCCGTGCGGCATCATCATCCAGGCATCCGGGGCGTTCTGTGCGCTCGCCGGCAGCACCCAGGCTCCGACGGCCGTCAGGGCCACGATCAAGGCGAGGATCGTTGTCTTCTTCATACAGATATCTCCTATCTCGCTTTTCGAAAGTCGATCTGCCCGATGCTGGTGCGAACCTTCAAGAGTGGTCCGCCGCCGTTCACACTACCTTCCGCGTAGGTCATCTTCGGACCCACTCCGGAACCTTCACTAACCACGTTCAAGGGAAATTCCGAACGAATTCCTATCTGACGGTGCGCCATCTCGCTGGTCGCCTGCACGGTGGCCGGAGTGGTCTTGGTCAGGTAGACAACAATATCGCCGGCATTGGTGTGCAGATACGATTCGGAGAACGAGTCGCGCGAACCCACAAACTCGGCCGTGATGCTTCCCGCCACGCTCTGCGCCTGCGCTCCGCCGGCTACTTTCCACATTTCAATGTTGCCGTTGGCCGTGGAGGCGATCACCCTGCCGTGAACGCTGCCCAGCCGTATATTGCCGCCGCCGCTCTCGATGTGGGCCGAACCGCCCACTTCGCCCAGCGTGATGCCGCCGCCGCCCGTGTTCTCAATGAACACGTCGCCCAGCGACTGATGAATCTCGATATTGGCTCCGCCGGTGTGCAGCTTGGCCGCCCCCACCGTGTGCATCAGGATGTTGCCGCCCATGGAGACAACCTCCACGTGGCCGCGCGCCGAACCCAGGCGGATATCGCCGCCGCCGCTGCGGATAAACACGTCATTGCCCGCGTGGTTGATGCTGACGTTGCCGCCGAGCGTGCGGACCTTCACGAGGTTGAACGCCTCGTTCACCTCAATGTTGCCGCCGCGCGTACCCAGGTCCAGCTTGGCGGCCGAACTGGTGACGGTCACGTTGCCGCTCAGGGTATCCACCAGCACAAGGTCTAGTTCCTTGGGAACGTGGATGACAAAGTCGGCGCTGAAGCCAGCGGCAGCCGCAGCCACCCGAGGCCAGTCGCCCTGCAATACGCTGGTGGTGGCGCGGCGTGAGGCTGAAACCTTCAGCAGTGAAAACTGCTTGCGCGCATCCTGCTCACGCAACTGCTGCGAGCGCTTGCGGACTGTGTACGTGAACGGCGTGCCGTTGCTGTCAATGGTGACGTTGCCCACCCCGGTCAGCACGCGCACATTGCGGGCCACCGGCAGGCGTCCGTGCTCTTCCAGAACCCAGCCGCGGCCGTCGCGTTGCAGCTTTTCTTCCGCCGCGGCGGTCAGGCAGAGCGCCGTTGCCGCAACCGCAATCGCGGCCACGCGCACCAGGCGCCCTCCGGGTTGGAACAGGCTCAGCATTGTCTCAAGTCGTTAATCGATATGCGCGCAGGAGGCCAGCATGCGCTCTGACTGCGCACGGATGTATTCGTTCGGGTCTTCCTTCGCAAGTTCCTGCAATGCCTGACGCACGCTCGTGTCGGCCTTCACCGTCTCCAATGCCTTGATGGCTCCGGTGCGGACCCCGGCATTGTTGTCATTCAGCAGCGCTTCCAGCACGGCGTTGCGCACGCGAACATCCTGCTTGACGTAACCGCCAAGGGCCTCCAGGGCCTTCAGGCGGACGCCCGGGTTGCTGTCATAGCGCAGCGAGAAGATCAGGCTTTCGCGGATGCGGCCATCGTCGGGCTTCTGCTTCAGCAGGTCGACGGAATCCATGCGCACGCCGCTGTTGATGTTGCTGCGCGCGGCCAGCATCAGAAGGTTCTGAATGCTCGGGTCGTCAATGGAGCCTTCTACCTGGTCAGGCAGCGTCTCTTCCAACTCAATGTGAACCTGATTGCTGCCGGGCTTGGTCACGATGCTGCGCACGCCCGCAATGGAGGCATCGGCGTGGCGCTCGATCTGCGTGCCGTCCGGAATGCGGTTCATCATGGCGCGGTAGGTGGCGCCGATACCGCCGCCGAAGCCGGCCATGAAGACCAGCGCCGCCAACGCCGGAGAAAAACGCGCCTGCCGCAGAAACGCCATCGGATCAAACACGAAGCGCCGCCAGCCGCGCACCTGCTCGGCTGTTTCCAGCGCTTCCTGCAGGTCCATGCGAGCCTGTGCCAGCAGGTTCGGCGTCACTTCCAGCTCCGGACGCAGGTCCATTTCCTCGTGGAAGCGCCGCATCTCGGCCAGCTCAGCGGCGCATACGCCGCAACGTGCGGCATGCTGTTCCAGCTCGTGCCGCGCGTCGTCCGCCAGTTCGTTATAGAGATACAGCGCGATGTTCTCTCGTACCCAATCGCAGTTCATGTGAAGCCTTCTTTATCGACTACCAATCTTTTGCGCCCACAGGCGCCCGTTCCAGCCCGTTTACCGCATGTCCGCCAGCGCCGCACGCAGTTTCTGCGTGGCGCGGAACAACGTGTTCTTGGCCGTCTCTTCGGTCGTGCTCAGCGATTCGCCGATGGTGCGAAGCTTCAGGCCCTGGTAATGCTTCATCTCGAAAACCATGCGCTCGCGCGGCGTCAGCTTGGTAAGGGCCTTGGCGATGCGGGCACCCAGCTCGCGGCGCATCAGGTCCTTCTCCGGCGAAGCGCCCGAGCGTTTGTCAGCCACCTGATCAAGCAGGCTGTATTCCTCACCATGCTCGTCGTAAGCCACCGGCGCATCCTCCTTGCGGACGGTCCGGCGCCGCAGGTGATCCAGGCACAGATTGGTCACGATGCGGTAGATCCAGGTGTAAAAAGAGCACTCGAAACGGAAGCTGTTGAGGTTGCGGTAGGCCTTCAGGAATGCGTCCTGATAAATATCGCGTGCATCCTGCTCGTTGCCGGTCAGGTGCAGGGCCAGCCGCAGCACTGCCTGGTCGTATTGACGCACCAATTGCTCGAATGCCGCGCTGTCACCCTGCTGGGCGGCGCGGATCAATTCGGCGTCATTAATGCGACTGGGACTTTGCTGCCCTGCCATATCTCCCCTGCGGGAAGGATTTTCCCCGGCGGACATGGGTCCGGCCGCGGTCCTGCGTACCGGCGTCGTGGAAACTCCGGGAGCGCCAGGCATGGTCACTATCTGGGTCGACATGACGCACCCACCTTGGGCGCCATGGCCTCGGCTCTCTTCAAGAGTGTATCGCGTCCCCCCTCGTTGCAGCCTCTCGCCATCGCAAAGCCCTTCTCGCGGATTTGCCGCCTCCCGCACGGAATGACAGCAATATTTGGACGGGAAAGACTGGCCGAGGTTAGCGAAAAGCGCCACCGTTTGAAGCCTTTGCAGGTCTGGCGGCGGCGCTCCAGATACTGCTCCGCACATAACCAACAGGGCTGCCCGCCATGCGCGAGCAGCCCTGTTGCAAATAAAAGATTTAACAAAACTTACGGCTTCATCAGCACATCTTCAAACTGTTTCTGAATGCGGTGATACAGGTGCACCCGGGCGGCTTTGCCACTGATGCTGTGCGTCTTGCGCGGGTAGATTTGCAGGTCGAAGGGCTTGCCGGCCTCAACCAGCGCGTTGATGAACTGCACCGAGTTCTGCATGTGCACGTTATCGTCGCTGGTGCCGTGCACCAGCAGCAGGCGTCCGCTCAGGTTCTTGGCCGCCGCAACAATGCTGCTGCGGGCGTAGCCCTCCTTGTTTTCCGCGGGCAGGCCCATGTAGCGCTCGGTGTAGGCCGAGTCATACAGATGCCAGTCCGTGACCGGCGCCACCGAGACTCCGGCCTTGAAGCGCGTGGAGTGCGTCAGCGACCACAGGGTCATGGAGCCGCCGTAGCTCCAGCCCCACCAGCCGAGGCGGTTGCCGTCAAGCTGCGGAAAACGCTCCAGCGCTTGGTCGAGCGCCGCAAGCTGGTCTCGCAGCTCCACGTCATAGAGGTTGTGATAGGTGGCGGTGGCAAACGCGCGTCCGCGGCTGCCCATGCCGCGGTTATCCACCTTCAATACCGCAAAGCCCTTCTGTGCAAGGATTTCGTCGAAGGCGTTGATGGCGCCCCAGTGGTCGGCGGCGGTCATCGAGTGCGGACCGCCATAGGGATTCATGATGAGCGGCACCTTGCCGTTGACCTCGGCGGCCGCGCCCTTGGCGGGCAGCACCAGCAGGCCGTGCAGCACCGTGCCATCCTCGGCCTTGAAGTCCACAAACTGGGGCGCCAGCACGTTCTCGTACTGCTCCCAGCCCGGAGCCGAATAGACCGGCCAGCACGCGCCGCCGTTCTGGCAAAGCTCGGTGCGCGGAGGCTGGGTCAGGGAGCTGAAACTATCCATGTAGGCCGCCGCATCCGGAGACATTTCGACGCGATGCGAGCCAGCCTGCTTCGTCACGCGCGTCAGGCCCGTGCCATCCAGCTTGATGCGGTAAAGCTGACGCTGGCGATCATCGTCCTTGTTGGCCATAAAGTAGACCAGCCCCGCCTTTTCGTTGACCGCCGCCAGATCCGTCACCTCCCATGCCCCCTTGGTCACCTGCGACACCAGCTTGGCCGGGGCGGCCAGCGGCGAAGCAGCGTCATAGGAGTAGAGATAAAGGTGCGTGTACCCATCGCGCCAGCTCGGCCACAGGAAGCGTCCGCCGGAGGCAAAGAAGTGCAGGCCGTCGGTCAGCTCAATGAACTTTTCATCCTGCTCGCTGAGCACGAGCTTGGAGGCACCGGTGGCGGCGTCGATGAAGTAGAGGTCTTCCTTGTTCTGATGTCGATTGAGCACCAGTGCCCAGACCACGCCGGGCTTGAGCCAGCCAAAACGCGGAATATAAATGTCCTGCTCATCGGTCGGGGTCAGGAAGCGCGTGTGGCCCTCAAGGTCGGTGACCGCCAGCTTGACCGAGGGGTTCTTGTCGCCAGGCTTGGGATACTTCTCCGGGTCGGTGGTCGCGTCGTTCGGCACCCAGTCGACGATGGGATACGTAGGCACCAGCGACTCGTTCGATTGCAGGAAAACCAGTTGCTTCGAATCCGGCGACCAGAAGTAATTGCTCCGCACGTCGAGTTCCTCGGCGTAGAGCCAGTCGACTTCACCGTTGAACAGGTTCGAGGTGCCATCCTTGGTCAACGCAACCTCTTCGTCACCAGCCACGGGCTTGAGCAGCAGATTGTGCGCGCGTACGTAGCTGACCCAGCGGCCATCGGGCGAGAACTTGGGATCGGTGGAGGCTTCTTCGTTGTTGGTGACCTGCGTGCCCTTCTGCGCCGCCAGGTCGTAGTACCAGAGCTGCCCTACCTGATCGAAGAGGAGCGCGTTCGAGCCGGGAGCCCAGTGGTAGGCGGCCACGCCGTAGCGCGCACGATTGTCCTTCTGCCGGTCGTCCTTGCTGCCGGACTTGGGCGGCGTCAGGGCCGCGAGCTTCGCAGCCGGAACCAGCACCTCGCTCTTGCCCGTTGCCGGGTTGTAGACGTGAACCGAATCGCCTTCACCCTCGGCACCAGCCTGCAGATAGCTGACGTGCTTGCCGTCGGGGCTCCATTGCAGGAAGCGTGGCGCGCGCCGGGCTGCCGGGTCGGGCGTGTACATGCCTTCGATGGTGAACTGCTTCTTCTGCGTGGCGGGCGCGGACTGCGCCTGCGCCAACGGCGCACAGAGCGCGGCAATAAGGAATACGATTCCGGCAACGACGGCACGGCCTCTGGTCACGTAATTCTCCTTGGAACGGGAATGCGGGAGCGGCAAACGCTGGTGGGACATATATACAGCGCGCGGCCGACGATTGCCAAGCCGCAGAAGCCCGGGACGGCATGAAACAGACGGATTTGCGCGAGCGGCCGGCTGCGGGCGCTGGGGGGGGTAACGCAGCATAGCTGCTTCCGCTCTCGGGCGCCCGGCGGGTAACGCGCTGGCGCGCTGCCGGCTCGGGTCGGCGGAGCGTGCTAGAATCGCGGACAATATAAACTGCCATGATTCGTGATCTGGAATGCCTGTTGGAACTGCAGAAAGTGGATGCGGAAGTCGCGCGTCTGAGTGCCGAGATTGCCGCGCTGCCCAAGCATGTGGCAGCCATTGAGTCGCAGCTCGCCGAAGCCACCAACGCCGTTGACCGCGCCAAGACCGCCATCAAGGCCGATGAAACCGCCAAGCGCAAGTACGAGCAGAACATACAGGACCACCAGCAGAAGATCGTGAAGCAGCGCGAGACCTCCGCCTCGGTCAAGACCAACGAGCAATACAAGGCGCTGATGGCCGAGATCGCCTTCACCGAGAAGGCCATCCGCGGCGAAGAGGACAAGATTCTGGAGCTGATGATGGCCGCCGAAGGCCGGCAGGCCACGCTCAAGCAGGCTGAGGGCGTGCTGGCGGCTCAGACCGTCGAGGTCAACAAGGAAAAGAAGATTGCCGAGGCCCAGACCGAAACCAGCCGTCAGGCTCTGGCCAAGGTGGAGGCCCGCCGTCAGGAACTGCGTGCGGGCGTCAGCGATGAGGGCATCCTGCGTCACTATGACCGCGTGCTGAAGACGCGCGGCTCGGCCGTGGCCGAGGCAACTGCCGACCAGCGCTGCGGCGTCTGCCAGGTGGCGCTGCGTCCGCAGGTTTACGCCGAGATCAAGAAGGGCGAAGCGGTCCACTACTGCGACGTCTGCGGGCGCCTGCTCTATTACGTGGAGCCAGCCGAGGCGGCCAAGAGCGTCAACGCCGAGACCATTGAGCGCGAGTGGATGTTTGTGCCCAAGCTCGGCGCCAGGGGCGCTTTCGTCATCTTCCAGAACGCGAAGGGCAGCGCCAGCCTGAAGGCCTATGACGCCCTGACCGGCGCGCTGCTGGAAAAGCGCAGCGAGAAGGACACAACCTTCCAGGTGGTGTACGCGCACTTCCTTGAAGGCGCGCGCAATATCTTTGTCGATGAGGCCAACCTCGAGGAGCACCACAAGGAACAGCTCCCGCCCGAGGTGCTGGAAGACATGCAGCATCAGCTGCCGAACGAGTGGCGCAACAACGCCGCTGCCACGGAGTAACCGTGAAACCGAAATCTCCTTATGGAAGCACGAAGCGCCCGGCGCCTCGCAAGGAGGAGTCTGCCTCCAGCGCGCGCGAGGGCCGTGGCACGGATAAACGCCATGGCAACAGCGAACGCAGCGGCGCAGACAAACGTCGCGGTTCCGGCGAGCGCAGCACCCCACGCAGTGGCCGTGACACGCGCGCGCCGAAAGGCCGTTCCCAAGGTTACGCCGCACGCGACACGCGTCCGGCGCGCGAGCCACGCGGCCGCCGCGAAGAGGAACGAAGCTCCACGCCTCGCGAGGTTCGCGAATCCGGCGGTGCACGCGCGGTCATCAATGCCCGCGCCGCAACCCGCGTTCACGGAGGCCATCCGTGGGTCTACCGCTCAGATATTGACCGGCTGCCGACGGCTGCGCCCGGAGCGGTGGTCGCCGTCGAGGACTCCCGCGGCAAGCTGCTCGGCTACGCGCTCTACAGCAGCAGCTCGCAAATCACGCTGCGCCTGCTGGGCACCGATCCGCGCGCGCAGCAGTTGCCGCAGCTTGTGCGCGAGCGCGTCAAGGCCGCCATCGAGTATCGCCGCCGCATCGTCAAGGACTCCAACGCCACCCGCATCGTCTTCAGCGAGGCCGATTTTCTGCCGGGCCTCGTCGTGGACCGCTACAACGACCTTGTCTCCTTCCAGGTGCTGACGCAGGCGATGGATGCCGCCGAGGTGCGCGAGGCGCTGGTGGAAACGCTCGTGGAAGAACTTGCTCCGGAGACGATTCTCGAAAAGGTGGAACCGCGCATCCGCGATCTGGAAGAGCTGGAGCCGCGCGAGGAGCAACTAGTCTACGACCGCACGGGCGCGGGCCGCACCTCCACCACCTTTGAGATGAACGGCATCGGCTTCCACTTTGACGGGCTTGGCGGACAGAAGACCGGCGCCTTCCTCGACCAGCGGCAGAACTACGCCGCCGCCGAGCGCTACGCCCACGGACGCGCCCTCGACATCTGCACCTACCAGGGCGGCTTTGCGCTGCACCTGAACCGCGCCTGCGAGCACGTGACGGCCGTCGACGTTTCGCGCGCCGCACTTGAAGTGGCCGAACAGAACGAGCAGCTCAACGCCGCGCAGTATGCGGGCCGCGAGATTGAATGGATGGAGGCCAACGCCTTCGACCTGCTGCGCGACTACTCCGACGCGGGCGAAAAGTTCGAGACCATCGTGCTCGACCCGCCGGCCTTTGCCAAGACCAAGAAGAACGTGGAGACCGCCGTCCGCGGCTACAAGGAGATGAACCTGCGCGCGCTCAAAATGCTGCGCTACGGCGGCACGCTCGTCACCTGCTCGTGCTCATTCCACGTACAGGAGCCAGAGTTCCTGGAGATGCTCTCCTCGGCCGCACTCGACGCGCATCGCCGCGTGCGCATCCTAGAGAAGCGCACCCAGTCGCAGGACCACCCCATCCTGCTGAACGTGCCGGAAACCTACTACCTCAAGTGCATCATCTGCGCGGTGTATTAGCGGCGCCGCGCGCGCTTAGTGGGCAGGTGCCAGAGTTGGAATCGCGCCAACTCTGGACTACTGACGCGATGGGCCATCAGACGGTGGCTTTTGTGATTGCAGTCAAACCAACAACGTGCTGATTGATATCATCCGGGGGACTTCACTGTCCGCCCTTCTTCGCTTTTCCTGCGGCAATCTTGGAATGTGAAAGGTTTCCAAGAGGACTCAACAGGCGAAGTTTCGCATTCTGTTGGTGGAAACTCCTCCACGACTGCATCTGAGCAGGATCGGTCATCAAACGAGTGAATGCCATATCAATACTGCCCGTAATCTCAACGGTATCCTCCGTCAGTTCTTCGTGCTCAAACCACTGGGCTGCGAGCGTTTGGAATGTCCTTGGGGGTTCGTGGTCAACGTGGCAATTTGCAGGCGTAAGCAGTTCATTCGTGAACGGACAATACTGCGGGCCAGCGGCGAACAAAGTAGTCTTGAATTGCTCAATCTGTGGCTGAATTGCAGTACGAAGGGCCGAACACACTAAGTTTCGCCGACTCTCCCCATTGATGCATCGGTAGAAGCTAAAGTCTGTTGACTGTCCATCAATGCGATCGATATAAAAACACTTGTATTTGTGAAACTCCTTATTCAGCCCAATTGTGAGGTGGTGGATTCCACAACCGATCTTGCCTTTCGCGTCTGGGTGCAGCGCAATTAGATCTCTGATGAACGAGTCTTCGGCCCCCGTGAGGACATATCCCTCGGAATGATCTCTCAAGATGGCCCGAACTGCTTCTAGCGCTTCTGTCTTCGTGTTGAACTCGCGATCACCAACTACGACTTTGCATTTCTTCCCCATATGATGTTCCTTGTCCGGCGAATTGCCTAACCTTCAATACTGCGAAATTCGAAAAGATTGCTTACATCTGGTGACGGAGCGGCGAGTTCACATTTGGGCGCTCTTTGTGATGCAGTGAGCCTGGTTCGTTTCCTGAACAGACTAACCTCCGTGCGTGCGCAGCGCGAATGAATTCTGGCTGAGTCCGCAGGTGACACGGTGCGAAGACGCTCGGACTCTTCGTCGCTTGCTCGAAGATTGCAGCTAAGGACGAACGTCAAAAGCTCAGGCGGTCGGCGTGTGTGGGCCGGACAAGGCAAAGCCCCGCCGTGGGGCGGGGCTTCGAAGTGTGCCCTCAGATGGGTTTCGCCTCGGGGCGAAACGGGGCACCGGTTGGACCTTGTTTTACTCGACGTCTTACTCGACGTGCCACGCAACGTGTCACGCAAGCTGTAATGATGTGTGTTAGGCGGCAGGGCCGTTCGGGCCCATTCCCATGCCGCGGTGCATGCCGCGCGGGCCGCGCTTCTCGTGCGCGCGCATCTGCTGCATCTTCTGCATCTGCTCCGGCGTCAGGATGCTCTTCATCTGCTCCTGGTGCGCCTTGCGCATCTCGGCCAGCTTGGCCACCTTCTGGTCCTGGGTCAGCGTGGTGTCTGCCAGGAGCTTCTGGCGCTCCAGTTGGCCGTTCTCACGCAGAGCCTTCAACTGCTTTTCCTGCTCGTCGCTGAGGCCGAGCTGCTGCTTCATGCGGTCGTGACGCATGCCGCGCATGTCGGCCATCTTGGCCTTCTGCTCCGGGGTCAGCACGGCGTCGGACTTGGCGCGGGTCTGCTCGCGCAGCGCCTTGAGCTGCGTCTGCTTCTCCTCGGGCGTCAGCTTGGCATCATTGCGGATGACGGCGGCGCGGTCACGCGCCTCCTTGTGAATGGCCTGCATCTGCTGGCGCTGTTCGGGCGTCAGGCGGGCCGCTCCCCGGCGCGGTCCGGCTTGCGGTGTGGCGGGCACGGTGGCCTGCGGCGCGGGAGCCGGGGCCGGAGCCTGCGCGTCCTGCGCCAGGGCCGCACCGGTCACCAGCAGCATGCCCATGGTGGCGGCCGCCAGCTTCGTCATAAGGTTCTTCATCGTTCAATCCTCCGTCTCATCTACCTGTTTCGTTTGTGCAATTCGTTCGAGCGAATCGTCGAGGGTGAAAACCTGCGGGCCTGGGGAAAGTTTCGTCAAGGAACGTAAATTCGCGTAATTCGTTGAAATCAAATGTTATTCCGATGCGGGAAGCCGACGCGAATTTATACTTGACAACATTACACTCAACTTTTATGCTTCTTTTGCGCTGAGATGAGCGTCAAAGGAATTGCAGGCGTGAAACCACCGCCCAGGCAATTCAAAGAAATCAGGAATTGGAGGTATTCGAAAATGACTGTTTTGACTCGTTGGGAACCGTTCAGTGAGATGGCCAATCTGCAGGAGCGCATGAACCGTTTGTTCAATCAGCAGCTGGTGCCCTTCACCAGCAGCGAGGAGTCTCTGACCCAGGGTTCGTTCGTGCCTCCGGTTGACGTTTACGAGGACGAGTCCGGCATCCAAATGAAGATGGAAGTGCCGGGCATTGAAGAGAAGGACATCGACATCCGTCTTGAAAACAACGTGATGACCGTCCGCGGCGAGCGTGAGTTCAACAAGGAAACCAAGGAAGAGAACTATCACCGGATTGAGCGCCGCTACGGCAGCTTCTCGCGCAGCTTTACGCTGCCCAACACGGTGAACCCCGAGGACGTGAAGGCCGACTACGACAAGGGCGTGCTCACCATCAAGCTGGGCAAGCGTGCCGAGGCCAAACCGAAGCAGATCAAGGTCAACGTGGGCAAGGCGCTGGAGAACAAATAAGGCGCCTGGGGAACGGCTCGGTGGCCCGGGGACCTAGAGACCCCGGGCCTCACGAGATTGACCAGTAAGCGTGTGAGTGACTGAGGGGAGACCGTTCCGGGTCTCCCCCGTTTTTCAGCAACCGATTTTTGAGGCAATGAGCAGGACAAGCAGTAGACTCCGCGCACAGCCGGAGCCAACGACGAGGAGAGCACTTTATGGCGATACGCTGGGACAAACTGACGGTGAAGGCACAGGAGGCGATGCAGCGCGCCAATGACCTGGCCAGCGAGCACGGCAATCCGGAGATTATGCCGGTGCACGTGCTGGCCGCGCTGGTGGAAGACCGCGAAGGCATTGTGCCGCCGCTGCTCTCGCGCCTTGGCGTGCAGGCCGCGGCCGTGCAGCAGCAGGCCTCGCGCGCCATGGAGGCCCTGCCCAAGCTCGCCAGCCGGGCGGCGCAGGCCTCGCTGAGCGAGACCGCGACCGACATGCTGGAGCAGGCCTTCAAGCAGGCGGACAATTTCAAGGACGAATACGTTTCGACCGAGCACCTGCTACTGGCCATTGCCGGCCTCAAGCGCGACGCCGCTCAGGCCCTTCTGGCCTCGCTGGGCGCCACGCAGGACGCCATCTTGAAAGCATTGATGGCCGTGCGCGGCAGCCAGACCGTCACCGACCAGAACCCGGAAGCGAAGTACCAGGCGCTGGAGCGTTATGCCAAGGACCTGACCGAGCTGGCGCGCAAGGGCAAGCTCGACCCGGTAATCGGCCGTGACGACGAGATCCGCCGCACCATTCAGGTGCTCTCGCGCCGCACCAAGAACAACCCGGTGCTGATTGGCGAGCCAGGCGTGGGCAAGACTGCAATCGTCGAAGGACTGGCGCAGCGCATCATCAACGGCGACGTGCCTGAGCAGTTGAAGAACAAGCGGCTGGTCTCGCTCGACCTCGGCTCCATGCTGGCCGGAGCAAAGTACCGTGGCGAGTTCGAAGACCGCTTGAAGGCCGTGCTCAAGGAGATTGAGGAGAGCGAAGGCCGCATCATCCTGTTCATCGACGAGCTGCACACGCTGGTGGGTGCCGGTGCCGCCGAGGGCGCCATTGACGCCAGCAACATGCTGAAGCCGGCGCTGGCCCGCGGCGAGTTGCGCGCCATCGGCGCCACCACGCTCAATGAGTACCGCAAATACATTGAGAAGGATGCGGCACTGGAACGGCGCTTCCAGATTGTCTACGTGGGCGAGCCGAACGTGGAGGACACGATCGCCATTCTGCGCGGACTGAAGGAGCGCTACGAGCAGCATCATCACGTTCGCATCAAGGATTCGGCGATTGTGGCGGCCGCAACGCTCTCCAATCGCTACATCAGCGACCGCTTCCTGCCTGACAAGGCCATTGACCTGATCGATGAGGCGGCGGCTTCGCTGCGCATCCAGATCGATTCCATGCCGACCGAGATCGACCAGCTTGAGCGCAAGGCGACCAACCTTGAGATTGAGCGGCAGGCACTGAAGAAGGAAGACGATCCGAATTCGCGTGAACGGCTGGCGGTCATTGAGAAGGAACTGGCCGAATTGCGCGAGCAGTCCAACGCCTTGAAGGCGCGCTGGAAGCAGGAGAAGGACTCGATTGGCGGCATTGCCAAACTGAAGGACCGCATTGAGCAGTTGAAGCTGGAGGAGCAGCAGGCCGAGCGCAAGGGAGACTTGGCGCGCGTGGCCGCCATACGCTACGGAGAACTTCGGCAGGCGGAGCAGGAGCTGGCGCGGCAGACGGCGCAGGCTGAAAGCGGCACCGGCACCGAGCGCATGCTAAAGGAGCAGGTGGACGAGGAGGACGTGGCAAAGATCATCAGCAAGTGGACCGGCATTCCGGTAAGCAAGATGCTGGAGGGCGAGGTCCGCAAGCTGGTGGAGATGGAAGCGCGTTTGCGCCAGAGGGTGATCGGGCAGGAGCTTGCGCTCGAGAAGGTCTCGAACGCCATACGGCGCTCGCGTGCAGGCTTGAGCGACCCGCGCAGGCCGATTGGCAGCTTCATCTTCCTGGGCCCGACGGGCGTGGGCAAAACCGAGATGGCGCGCGCGCTGGCCGAGTTCCTCTTCGACGATGAGAAGGCCATGGTGCGTATCGACATGAGTGAATACATGGAGAAGCACTCGGTCTCGCGGCTGATCGGCGCGCCTCCGGGATACATCGGCTACGACGAGGGCGGCCAGCTTACGGAGGCCGTGCGCCGTCGCCCGTACTCGGTGGTGCTGTTCGATGAGATTGAGAAAGCCCACCCGGACGTCTTCAACGTCTTTCTGCAGATCATGGACGATGGGCGGCTGACCGACAGCAAGGGCCGCGTAGTGGACTTCAAGAACACCATCATCATCATGACCAGCAACATTGGCGCGCTCTCGCTGACCGGAGACCTTTCGACTGGCGACCGCTTTGCGCGCGCCAGCGAGCAGGTGATGACCGCGCTACGCAGCCACTTCAAGCCGGAGTTCCTGAACCGCGTGGATGACATCGTCATCTTCAACCCGCTGGGCAAGGAGCAGTTGGCGAAGATTGTGGAGCTGCGGCTGGCCGACCTGCGCAAGCTGCTGGAAGCCCGCAAGGTCACGCTGGAGTTGACCGACGCGGCGCAGCAGGTGCTGTTTAGCGCGGGCTACGATCCGCAGTACGGCGCACGTCCGCTGAAGAGGGCCATCCAGAGGCTGATCCAGGATCCGCTGGCGATGAAGATTCTCGACGGCGAGGTGATGTACGGCGACCATGTGGTGGTGGACGCCGCAGGCGAGGCATTGAGCTTCACGGTAAAACGTGTGGCCGAGCCGCAACCGGCAGCGGTAAAGTAAACGGACCCATGTGAGGCTCCCTGTGAGCCACAGGCCGCGGGCATCGTGCTCGCGGCCTTTTTCATTTCAGGCTTCGCTGCTTACCGAAGGACCGACGTGGAGAAAGTGACTGTCGTATACGCAAGCGAAGCCAACATCAGGACGGCGCCGAAGCTCTCCAGCGTGATCCAGCAGGTATAGACCTTGCGGTTTTCCACGAACCGCGCCTTGCGCCAGACGGCCAGCAAGTAGCGCGGCACAGCTATGAATGTACCTGCTGTGAGAAGCAGCCAGAAAGTCAGGGTCACAAGTCTGACATTATGCTGCTGCCGAGTCTGAATGCTCAGGTTCGGCAACACGAGGCTCGCGGCAAACAGCAGAAGCGCCCAGGCCAGCAGAGTGTATCTGAGTTGTGGCGGCCATCTCATAGGCGGCAAGGATACTACGGCTCCAGCTCGCCAGCTACTCGAGCGCTTCCCGGACGGGTGGCTGGAAGAGGTACCAGAGTGCGATGGTTCGGAGAAGGACGTTTGCGGCGGCGAGCGCGAGTTGCGTGGGGACGAAGGTGGTCAGCGCCGAGGCCAGTGAGGGCGCAGCTTCGAGAAGGCCATAGCCGAGGAACACGATGGCCGACCAGCGCGCGAAGCGGTTGAGGCGATGGAGACCGATGGCGGTGAGGGCGTAGAGCGCGGCGGCGATGCCGATTGCGGCGGGGCCCATGCGGGCCGCTCCCTGCCCCATGAGCCACGCGGCGTGCATAAAGCTGATGCTGCCCCTGGCAACGGCCACCGCGTAAACGGCAAGCAGCAGCGCAGCAATGGCAAACAGGAACGCAAGCGCCATCACTCCGGCTGGGCGCTCGCGTGTGTTGCTTCGGCGGTGGTCAAGTTCGAGGACGTTGCACCTCGGGGGCGGAAGCCCCGTCTTCTACGACGCCACGGAGGATACACCGAGCTTCATCCTCCTACTGAATCCGAAACACCCACTTCTGCCAACCACAGGCAGAAGTGGGGCACGGCAACGATGCGTCACTTCGTACTTTCGTGACTTCGTACTTCCTGCTTACGCCAGGTCGAAGAGCAGTATCTCCGCGTCTTCGCTGGCGGTGAGTGTCAGGTTGGGCTCGTTGCTGGCGGCAAGACCGTCGCCCTGCCCGAGCACCATGCCGTTCACGGTGACCGAACCGCGCGCGACCTGCACCCAGGCGTGGCGGCCTTCACTCAAGGTGAAGTCGAGCGACTCGCCCGCCTTCGGCTTGGTGACGTAGAGGCGAACATCGGTGTGGATGGTCACCGAGCCATCGGCACCGTCGGGCGAGGCCAGCAGTTGCCAGCGCTCGCGCTTGGCGTCCTCGGTGAACTCCTTCTGCTCGTAGCCGGGCGTGATGCCCTTCTTCGTCGGCAGCATCCAGATCTGCAGCAGGTGCACCCGCTCGGTGTCCGAGGGGTTGAACTCGCTGTGCAGGATGCCGGTACCGGCGCTCATGCGCTGACCGTCGCCGGGGCGGATGATGGAGCCGTTGCCGAGCGAGTCCTTGTGCTCGAGCGCGCCGTCGAGAACGTAGGTAACGATCTCCATGTCGCGGTGAGGGTGAGTGCCAAAGCCCTGCCCCGGCTCCACAAAGTCCTCGTTGATCACGCGCAGAGCGCGGAAGTGCACGTGTTCCGGATCGAAGTAGTCGGCGAAGGAAAAGCTGTGGTAGGTGTTCAGCCAACCGTGGTTGAAGTGTCCGCGTTCCTGCGAAGGCCTGAGTGTCAGCATGGGGTACTTCCTTTCAGAATCTCAGGTCAATAGATGTTGTAACGATTAATTTGGATTCAGACGCAGAATGCGGTTTGAGGCAGGAAATATGCGGGTGTTTGTGATTCGACAACAGCCGTAGACGCGCGATGTTGTCTGCCGGCAACACGGCCAATCGCCGGAACGACAGCGGCCCGCGCATGGCGGGCCGGTATCTCCTTCAGGTTCCTGAATAAACCGTGCGGCTTAGGCGCCGGCGGCTTTCGAGGCAGGCTTGCTCTCGCTCGACGCGGCGGGCTTTGCCTCGGACTTGGTCTCGGCAGCCGGAGTAATTTCCGGCTTGGACTCGACGGCGCTCTCCATCTGGCTGGTGGCCGGGGCCGAAGAGCCGGTGCTGCTGTTCTTCTTGGCGTAGTCGGTCACATACCAGCCGGAGCCTTTGAACTGCACAGCCGGAGCGGTAATGACCTGCTCGACGGCTTCCTTGCCGCAGCCCGGACAAATGGTTTCCAGGGGATCAGAAAATTTTTGAATGCGTTCGTACCGATGATCGCATGCTTTGCAGTGATACTCGTACAGGGGCACGTGTTTCTCCCAACACCCATCCGTAACGGTGTTTGCTACCGTTTTAGATTCGGAAAGTCTATGTTTTGATTCTAGGCGCATGGGACCGAAGGGTCAATTTCACTGGTGTTTCTGCTTAAGAAGCAACAGTTTGCACCGGCAAGGGTAAGATGTGAAAAGCCATGACCACGCCCACGGAACGCGGAACGCTCTACCTGGTCGGCACGCCGATCGGCAACCTGGAAGACATGACGCTGCGCGCGCTGCGGCTGCTGAAGGAGTGCGACCTGATCGCCTGCGAGGACACGCGGCAGACGCAGAAGCTGCTCAATCACTACTCGATTGAGACGCGCACCACCAGCTACCACGAGCACAACGAGCGCGAGAAGGCCGCCGAACTGGTGGAGTTGCTGGAGGCGGGCAAGAGCATCGCCGTGGTGACCGACGCGGGCATGCCGGGCATCAGTGACCCGGGCTACCGGCTAGCGGTGGAGTCCATTGGGCGCGGCATTGCCGTGGTGCCGGTGCCGGGCGCGTGCGCCTTCCTCGCCGCGCTGGTGGCCAGCGGGCTGCCCACGGACAGCTTCCAATTCCAGGGCTTTCTGCCCTCCAAGGCCGGGCAGCGACGCAAGGCGCTCGAAGACCTGAAGGATTCGAGCATCACGCAGATCTTCTACGAGGCTCCGCACCGCGTTGTGGAGACCCTTGCCGACATTGTGGACGTGATGGGCGCGGGCCGCCGCGTGGTGATCGCGCGCGAGCTGACCAAGCTACACGAGGAGTTTCTGCGCGCAACGGCCGCCGAGGCTCTGGCCGAGCTGAAGCAGCGCGGCGAGGTGCGCGGCGAGATCGTGCTGATGATCGCCAAGGCCGACGAGCAAGCACCCAGCGAAGCGGCACCGAAATCCGTGCGGCAGCGCGTACGCGAGCTGATGGCCGAGGGCTGCGACGAACGCGAGGCCATGAAGCGCGTGGCGAAGGAAATGGGCGTGGGCAAAAGCGAGGTCTACCGCGAGATGCAGAGGGGAAAGTGAAAGGCCAAGGTTTCGAGATGTTTCGGTAGGTTTCAGAAGGTTTCGAAATGCAAAAGCAAAGGGCGCTCGCTGGTCGAGCGCCCTTTTGCATTCCGAGTGAACGTTGAAACCTTACGCCACTTTTCGAAACCTATCGAAACCTTTCAGCGCTACTGTCCCACGCGGGTAAGGCGGATGGTGAGCGTGCCCCAGAAGAGGCGCGAACGCATCTGCACGGGGATGTGCGCGGCGTCGTCGGTGTACCAGACCCAGACCTTGCCGCGCGACTTCAGCATGCCGGACTCCGACGAAGGCTGCACGCGTACGGTGTGGAAGGTACCGGCTTCGGTCTTGATGTCTTCGCGCGCCTCCACGTTGGCCACCACATCCACGGTCTTGCCGCCGTCGTTGAGCGGGAAGCGGTAAGTGGAGCCGAGCGTGAGCGGCAGGGTGCGCAGGTAGTAGATGCCGCTCATCACATCGGTGACACAGCCGGGCATTTCGTTCTCTTCGTGCTTCGTCTGGCCGTTGCGAAGGTTGCGCTCGTCGAGCACGGCCTTGCGGCGCCCGGCCTCAAAGCGCACGGTGGTGTCGCGCTTGTGCAGACCCTCCTCGGAGTGCTTCAGGATGCGCGAGGAGCAGAAGCTGCGGCGGTCGAAGAACGAATCGTAGCGGTCGTAGACGTGAAAGAGCGCGGCCACCACGCCGACCGAATCGGCGGTGCCGGTGATGTGCATTTCGCTGCCGCTCTGTTCGAGCTTGAGCGTGGCTTCTCCGGCGCGCCACAGACGCCATTCGGCGGTATAGTGCAGCGTCTCATTCACCGGATAGCGGTAATTATCGGGCACGGGCCGCACCTGAGAGGCGGGGCCGATGGAGTCCATTGTCTGCGCAAACGCGGACGCACCGAGGAGAACCGAGAACAGGACCGAAAGCAGTACGCGCCGCATTAGAACCCTCTCCAATAAAGCATCTTCGCCGCCAGCACCGCCATCAGCGCCAACGCACCGAGCAGCGCCTGATATTCGCGATGCTGCCAGTAAAGCTCGGCGGAAAAACTCATGCGGCCCTCAGACCCGGCAAACAGGCGCGGCAGCAGACGCGGAACGCGCGACTTGTACTCGGCATAGCCCGCAAAGTGCTCACCAAGGTACTGCTCTTCCCCGCGGATCACCGGAATGTAGATGACAAGGTAAAGCCCGACGAGCAGCGCACCCACCCAGGGGTTGCGCCCGGCGACAGCAAAACCGAGGGCGATGACCGTAGAACCGAGGTAGAGAGGATTGCGCGTGTAGGCATAGGGACCGGTGGTGGCCAGTTCCTTATCCTTGCGAACGTGTCCGCTGGCCAGTGCGCGGATGCCAAGGCCGAGCGCCGCCAGCACGCCGCCGGCAGCCAGCGAGCACCACGTGGGGCGCGCCAGATAGAAATAAACCACCGTCAATGCAAAACTGAGCGGCACGCGGATACGCCGCGCCACTCGCCGCCAGTTCAAGGTATTTGCGTTTTCCGTCAATCAACTCTCCAGCAAATTTTGTGCGGCAGCCAGCACCTCCGCGGGGGTGATCGCCACCAGCCCTGGGTCCGGGGTGCTTCCGTGCCTGTAGCTCGTTACGCTGCCTGGGTTGCGCAGCACGCGCGAACGCGGCGAGCACGGTCCGTTGCGGGCGGGATCAGTGGGACCGAACAGGGCCACCACGCGGGTGCCGAGCGCCGCCGCCAAGTGCGTGGGGCCGGTGTCTCCGCCAACGAACAGTTGTGCGCGCCGGGTGAGCGCAACCAATTGGGAAAGCGTGCAGGCGATACTGCTTGCCGTGCCGCCGCTGGCCTCCATCACTTGCCCGGCCAGCAATTCTTCCCCTGGACCAAAGTTTATCAGCGGCGTAAGGCCTTGCGCAGCCAACTCACGCGCCAATTGGCCGAAGTGCTTTGCTGGCCACTGTTTGGACGCCCATCCGGCTCCGGGCGTGAGCAGCGCAAAGCGCTCGATTCCGCGCGCGGCGAGCTGCTGGGTCACCCAGGCTTCGGCTTCAGGGCTGACCGGCAGCGTCGATTGCGGCTCGCCCGCAGCGACTCCGGTAACGGCTGTGGCCAACTCAAGGTTCATGCCAATGACATGTGCGGCGTGCGTAGGCACGCGCTGGGGATAGAGCCACTCGGTGCCACGTTCGCGCGGCGCGGCAAAGCCGACCACGCGGCCGCCACGGGCAAGGCGGGCAAAGATCGCCGACTTCCACGCGCCCTGAATGTCGAGAACAAGATCGTAGTGGGCGGAGCGAAGCTCGCGCAGGACGGCGAAGAAGGCCTCGCGGGTTTCGCGCGCGGTCAGGCTCTTGCGCCAGGCGCGGGTGTTCACGGTGTGCACGCGCTCCACCAGCGGACGCGCACTGTTCACCGCTCCGTTGCGTGCTTCGCCCGGCGCGCAAAGCATCTCCGCCCAGCGCTCCTCCACCAGCCATCCAAGCTCACAGCCCGGCAGCGTGCGGCGCAGATGGTGCGCCACGGGCAGGCCATGGAGCACGTCACCCATGGCGCCGAGGCGCACGATGAGCACGCGTTGGGGACGGGGGGGCATGTTGTTGATGGTAGTTGCTGCGGCCGGAATCTCCACTCGAAATCTAGCGTCCCAGTTTACTGAGCATATCCGTCGTGGAGTGGTCCTTGGGGTCGCCGACGATGGCGACGCGGCCGCCGATGGCGGCCATGGCATCGCGCTCCGGCACGCTCTCGGCAGTGTAGTCGGTGCCCTTGGCCTGCACCGAGGGGCGCAGCTCGGCAATGAGCGGACGCACGTTCGGCTCATCAAAGACCACCACGGCATCGACGCAGCCAAGCGCGGCAATCAACTCGGCGCGCTCCTGCTCGGGCATTGCCGGACGGCCTTCGCCCTTCAACCGGCGCACGCTGGCGTCGGAATTGACGGCCACCACCAGCTTGCCACCCAAGGCTTTTGCAGCCTCCAAGTAGCGGACGTGGCCGACATGCAACAGGTCGAAGCAGCCATTGGTGAGCGTGATCGGCTCGCCCGCCGCGCGCCACGCCTCGGCCTGCGCGCGCATGGCTTCGCGCGAGAGCACCTTCGAGTTCGAGGGAGCAAAACTCATCAGTAGCTCTCGATCGCCTCCAGCAATTCCTTCTGCGAGACGGTGGCGGTGCCGCGCTTCATCACGACGATGCCCCCGGCAAAGTTTGCCAGCAGCGCGGCGGATTCCGTATCGGCCCCGGCGGCGAGCGCAGCGGTGAAGGTGGCGATGACGGTATCGCCCGCACCGGTCACATCGGCGACTTCATCGGTGCCGAAGATCGGAATTTCCAGCGGTTTCTTCTTGCCCTCGAAGGCGACCATGCCTTCGCTGCCACGGGTGATCACCAGCGAATCCAGCCGCATCTCCTTGATGAGCTGCTGCCCGGCCTGCACAAGTTCCACGTTGCTGGTGATGCGTGTGCCAGTGGCGGTCTCCACTTCGCCAATGTTCGGCGTGGCGGCCGTGACGCCCTGGTATTCGGTCATGCGGTAGCGGCTGTCGAGCGTGACCGGCGTGCTATTGAGCGCACCCTTGGCGCGGATGGCGTTGAGCAGGCGCGGCGATGCGGAGCCGTAGCCGTAGTCGGAGACCAGCATGGCATCGGCCGCCGGAGCGTACTCGCGCGCCGAGCGCACCAGTTCAAGCAGCGCGGGGCTGTTCTGCGGCAGCGGTTCTGGCTCGCGGTCCACACGCACCACCTGCTGGCGTGCCGCGTGCGGCTGATAGGCCAGAATGCGCGTCTTGGTCGTGGTCTGGTAGTTCTTCAGCTTGGCCACGCCGCTGGTGGGGATCTTGCGCTCCTTGAAGAGCTGCAGCAGCTTCTTGCCCGCCGGGTCGTCGCCGACTATGCCCACCGGCATTACGTTGACCTTCAGCTCGGCCAGGTTCATAACGGCGTTGCCGCCGCCGCCGGGCACAATCTTCGACTCGCGATGCTTGAGGATCAGCACCGGGGCTTCGCGCGAAACGCGCGAAATTTCACCGGAGACAAACTGATCGGCAACCAGGTCTCCCAGCACCAGCACCGAGACGTTCGGAAACGCCTCCACAATCTTGCGAAGTCTCTTCTTCTCTTCCTGACGATTCATTCGTAGAGCCTCTATCTCAGTCCGGCCGGGGCCGGGCACGCAACAGGAAATTGTCTCACGACTTGCGAAGGTTGCCGAAGACCGCAGCGCGTTCCACGCTCAGCGGTTCCATCCCGGCAGGCGTTCCCGAAGCACGCCGCGCATTTCACTAAATATCTTGTCGGCCTGGAGCACCTCGGTCACCAGCCGCGCCACCTGGATTCTCGGCCCGCCCTCGCGAACCAGCGGCAACAGCTTTACCCAATCTTTTTCGGTCGTCAGCAGGCCATCGGCGTCGTGCTCCAAGGCCATGCGCTGGAGCCTTGCCAGGTCCGCAGCGGTGTAGGCGTGGTGATCGCGGAAGCGCACTTCGCGCGCGGGGCGCACCCCGAGTTCGCGCAACTGGGTAAAGAACCGCTCGGGCCGCGCGATGCCGCAAAAGACCAGCGGATGTTGCGGCATTCGGTCCGGCAGACGAAGCATGCGGCGCGTGCGCCACACCTTTGTCTCGAAGCCGGCGGGTGCATTGGTCTGCTCATCGAGGACGATGGCTGAGGCGCGCGCCAGTGATGAGAGCGGCTCGCGCAGGCGGCCCGTGGGCAGCAAACCGGCGTCAAGGTCTTCGCCCGAGAGCAGCACAACATCGAACTGGCGGGCGAGCGCACGATGCTGGAAGCCATCATCGAGCAGGTGCAGACGCGGACCATAGGCGGCTTCGGCGGCCTGTCCGGCTTCAGCGCGGCGCTCGCCCACCCACACAGGAACGTTCAACCGGCGTGCCAGCATCAGCGGCTCATCGCCAAAGTCACGCGCGTCGCCCTCGGGGTCCACGCGCAGCACGCCCTGAGTGCGGCGTCCGTAGCCGCGCGAAAGAATGTCGTAGTCGATGGCGTGGTTGTGCAGCCATTCGCCAAGCGCAATCACAAACGGTGTTTTGCCGCTGCCGCCCACGGAGATGTTGCCGACGCTGACCACCGGTCCGGCCAGTTGCTCCACGTGGCGGCGGCCACTGTCATAAGCCCGGTTCCGGGCGGCAACCACCAGTCCGAAGATGGCGGAGAGCGGGTTCATCGTGCTTCCGGCTTGTGCAGGCGCGCAAACAGCGCGTTGCGGGTGCGGATGGTGGCGCCGCGTTGCTGCTCCAGCACACGGCGGGCGCGCGCGCCAAGCTCGCCACGCAGCATCGCGCTGGCAAACAGCTCGCGCAGGGTTGCGGTTAGTTGCTCGGGCGTGGCCTCACGCAGGGCACCGGCGCGGCGGAAGAGAGCCATGATGTCGCGAAAATTCTCCGTGTGCGGGCCGACCACGATGGGAACCGCGAAATACGCTGGCTCCAGCACGTTGTGTCCGCCGCGCGGCACAAGCGAGCCGCCCACCAGCGCCACGTCGGCCACCGAGTAGGTGCTGGCCAGTTCGCCAATGGTGTTCAGCAGTAGCACGCGCCAGGCGCCGTGGCGCAGGCTGGCCTCCGAGCGCAGGGCAAACGGCATGCCGCTCTCGGTCACCAGCGACGCCACCGGTTCAAAGCGCTCGCGATGGCGCGGCGCAAGTATCAGACGGGCGTTCGGGTGCTCGGCCAGCAGCTCGCGGAAGGCCGCCAGCACCATCGTCTCTTCGCCTTCCACGGTGCTGCCCGCCACCAGCACCGGCCCGGCCTGCTCCTCGCGCAGCGCGGCCTTCAACTCATCCACGAACGCAATCGCCTTGGGCGGCGCCACATCAAACTTCAAATTTCCGCTGACTTCCACGCGCTCCGGCGCGGCGCCAATTTCCTTCAACCGCCGCGCGTCTTCCTCGCTCTGCGCCAGGAACAGATCGACATTGGAGAGCACGCGGCTCAGCAGCGCACGGAAGTAGTGGTAGCGCGGCAGCGAACGGTCGGAGATGCGCGCGTTCACCACCACCACGCGCGCGCCGCTGGCATGCGACATCTGCAGGAAGTTCGGCCAGAATTCGGTCTCCGCCAGCACCACCAGCCGCGGACGCAGGGTGCGCAGGTAGGGCCGTATGGCAGCCCGCATATCGAGCGGGAAGTAGAAGACGTTTTCCTCGCCGAAACGCTCACGCGCCAGACGCTGGCCCGTCAGAGTAGTAGTGGAGAGCACGACGCGCATGGTGCCGTCGCGCCGCAGCTCGTTCAGCAGTGCGCTGACCGCCAGCACCTCGCCCACGCTGACCGCGTGCACCCAGATGACGGCACGCGAATCCGATGCCAGCAGCCGCTCGGGCACGTTGCCCAGCCGCTCACGCAGGCCGGCGCGATACTTGCCCTGGCGGGCCATCTGCAACAGCCACCACGGCAGGCTGGCCAGCAGCAACAGGATCAGCAGCGCGTTGTAAAGTGCGTACACTGCCGAACATTGTACAGGCCGCCATGCGACAGAGTATTGCGGCATTTGAACCCGGGAAGGATAATCTCGCCATGCGTAAGCCCCTGGCCGTAACGCTCGTTGCGCTCGCCCTTTGCGCCATGTTGTTTGCCGTCACGTTCTCCATGCCGAAGGCGCAGCCCGCCGCCACGTATCCGGCGCATGACAGCCATCCGCAGGAGAAGCTGACGGCCGCGGCCGACCCGTACGACACCAAGGACAAGGCTTCCATCTTCAGCATCAGGTGGGCCGAGCACGGCGTGGTGCCCGTCTTCGTGGTGATCACCAATGACGCCGACCAGCCGGCCTCGCTCGTCGACGGCACCTTCCAGCTCGTGCTGCCCGGACGCCGCAAATTCAACGCCATGAGCGATGGCGACCTGTACCGCGCAGTCACAAAGATCAAGAACCCGGCAGGCCCGCACATCGGCGAAGGGCTGCCGATTCCGAAGCCGCGCCGCGCCAAGGGTGGCATCAGCGAGAAGATGCAGGACGAGATTGACCAGTCGCTGTTCCGCGTGCGCGCCGTGGAGCCGCACGCCACCCGCGCCGGCTTCGTCTACTTCCAGCTCGGCGACGACATGGTGGACCTGCGCCAGGGACACCTCTACATCAACGGCTTCCGCGACGCGACCGGCCATGAGACCATGTTCTTCGACATTCCGTTCAGCAAGCCGACCAACGGCGCCGCGATGGACTAAGCGCACAATTTGAAGGTGTCAGGGCACGACTTCAGTCGTGCCATAAAGGCCGTCGAAACAGGACTTCAGCCCCTGCGAATGATAGGAGCCTGTCGATAGACGTACCTGCGTAATCACTTCGGACTAAGAAACGAACGGGGCGCTGCGAGCTTTCGCCGGAGGTTGTGGGAGAACAGCAGATCCTTCGACTCGGAGGCGCAGGTCTGGCGCCTCCTCGCTCAGGATGACGCTTCGTGGAGAAGAAGCGTTAATAAGCACTCGAAGCGCAGCGCCATGGTGAGGCACCGCCACATCGGCTCCGGCAAGAGTGCTGCCGCCAAGTTTCACGGCACACTGCCCTGTCACATCCCGCGTGCGGCGACCTCGCTATAATCTGTGCATGACGACCAGCGCCACGCCTGCGGCCCTTTCAAAGTACGAGCCCGTCATCGGGCTTGAAGTTCACGTGCAACTGCTGACGCGCAGCAAGCTGTTCTGCGGCTGCTCGGCGGCCTTTGGCGGCGAGCCCAACACGCACGTCTGCCCGGTATGCCTGGGCATGCCCGGCGCGCTGCCGGTGCTCAACCGCCAGGTGGTGGAGTATGCCGTGCTTGCGGCGCAGGCGCTGAACTGCCGCATCAACCACACCTCGATCTTCGCGCGCAAAAACTACTTCTACCCCGACCTGCCCAAGGGCTACCAGATTTCGCAGTTCGACAAGCCGGTGGCCGAGTTCGGCTGGATTGAGGTGCCCACCGCCGATGGCGGCCGCCGGAAGATCGGCATCACCCGCCTGCACATTGAAGAAGACGCGGGCAAGAGCATGCACGAAGGCTCGGCCGATAAGACTTCCGTGGATTTGAACCGCACCGGTGTGCCGCTCACCGAGATTGTGAGCGAGCCCGACCTGCGCACGCCCGACGAAGCTTACGAGTATCTGACGCGGCTGAAGGAGATCATCCTTTACACCGGCGTGAGCGACTGCAACATGGAGGAAGGCTCTCTGCGCTGCGACGCCAACGTGAGCGTGCGTCCGCGGGGACAGAAGGAGCTCGGCACCAAGGTCGAGATCAAGAACGTCAACTCCTTCCGCTTTGTGAAGCAGGCGCTGGAATACGAGATTGAGCGGCAGATTGAGGCGCTCGAAGCCGGCGAGAAGATTGTGCAGGAGACCCGCCTGTTCAACCCCGGCGAAGGCCGCACCTACACCATGCGCACCAAGGAGAAGGCGCACGACTACCGCTACTTCCCCGAGCCGGACCTGCTGCCGCTGGTTGTGGATGAGAAGTGGCAAGCGGAGATCCGCTCGCGGCTGCCGGAGCTGCCCGAGGCGCGCCGCGCCCGCATGATTGAGGAGTACGGCCTGAGCGAGCTGGACGCCTACACGCTCACCGTGGACAAGGCCCGCGCCGACGCCTTTGAGACCGAGGCCCGCCAGGCGAAGAGCGCGAAGCGGCTGGCCAACCTTGTCACCAGCGAACTGCTGGGCCGCCTGAAGGCTCGCAACCTGGAATTGGACGCCTCGCCCATCAGCATGGCCGGAGCGCGCATGTCGGCCGACCTGGCCGAGGACGGCACCATCAGCAGCAAGATTCTGAAAGAACTTTGGGACCGCTGCTTCGAGACCGGCGAGGACTTCCCGGCGGTCTACGAGCGCGAGAAGCCGCAGCAGATTTCCGATACGGGAGAGCTGGAGGCGATCATCGACAAGTTGATTGCGGCCAACCCCAAGCAGGTGGAAGGCTACCGGGCCGGCAAGACAAACCTGATGGGCTTCTTCGTCGGGCAGGTGATGAAAGCCACGCAGGGCAAGGCGAATCCGGTTATCGTCAACCAGCTCCTAACGAAGAAACTGAGCTAGGCACCAGCCCGGCCATCGATAGGAATCACGCGCCGCGCGGCGTACCCGAAGGGGTGCCCGCGCGGTTGTCGCGTATTCGCACCGTGCGCTAAACCGGGAATCGTTTCACGGGCGACGGCAATTCTCTTCGCGGTTTCCCGGGCATGATGGGTTACAGCGCGGTTACAATGCTGCGTCAGGCCGAACTTTACCACCAGACATTGCTGCAATCCGAGCCCCCGATGAAGACGCGTCCAACGGCGCCAACCCGTTCTGCCGCTGTTTATCTCGCCAGCCTGCTGACGGCTCTGGTGGTGGCCGGAGTCTTCGTCGGAATTCTTCTTAACGCGTACTATCGCGCCCGGGTGGAGCAGGCGCATGACATTCTGAACCGCGTGGCGGAAGAAAAGAGCCACCTGATCAACCTGTGGATTGAAGAACGGGAGCGCGGCGCACGCTTGCTGGCTGCCTTCCCCGTGGTGCATGAGACGTTGCAGGAGGGCCACGGCAGCCCGCACGCCACGCGGATTCTGGACACCTTCCGCGACCAGTTCGAGTATTCCGCCGTCTATCTGCTGGACGCCAACGGAGCCGTGGTGCTGGCCACATCTTCGGCGAACTCGCTGCCGGCAGAAGCTCACAGCCGCACAGATTTCTCGGCGCAGATTGTCACCCTGTTCGGTTCCAACAGCGGCTCCGGCTTTCCAGAAATCGCCGTGCTGGTGCCCGTGCTGGACCCGCACGATCCCAGTTCCAGGCAGATACACGGCACGCTCGTCTGCGTGACCAAGTCCGAGTCCATCCGCTCGCTGGTGGAGACCGACGCGCGCATACGCACCTCCCGCACCGTGTTTCTGGCGCGCACGCCGCAGGGAGCAGTGCGGTACTTTTCGCAGTTGCGCGTCTCCCCCATTCCGAAGGAGTGGAAGGATTCGATGGCCGAGCCATCCCTGCGCCGTCAGCCCAAATTTGGAACGCGCCGCGCCACGGATGGCACCGAACAGTTCGCCATCAGCGGCTGGGTACCGCAACTGGGCTGGGGCATGATCACCCGCATCGACAAGGCCGAGATCATGCAGCCGTTCCACACCATGCTCATTGTGAGCATCGTGGTCTACCTCATCTCCTCGGCGCTGCTCGCGGTGCTGGCGCTGGCCGCCTACCGGCAGCAGCAGGTCTCCTACCTGCGCGGCGAGGTGGAGGAACGGCGGCGCATGGAAGAGACGCTGCGCCAGTCGCAGGAGCTGTTCAACAAGGCGTTCCGCTCCAGCCCGGAAGGCATGACCATCGCCGAGATGGACTCCGGCCGAATCATCGAAGTGAACGATGCCGCCACGGGAATCTTCGGTTACAGCCGCGAGGAGATGCTGGACAAGACCACGGCCGAGCTGGGCACCTGGGCGGACAACCATGATCGTCAGCACCTGATTGACCGCGTACGGCAGATGGACCGGGTGATTGGCATGCGCGCGCGCGGGCGCCATCGCAGCGGCCGCGTGCTGGAGGTGGAACTCTCCGCCGAGCGCGTCCACATTCACGGCCGCGAGTGCGTGCTGCTGCTGATCCGTGACATCACCGACCACCTTCAGCTTGAGGAGCAATACCGGCAGTCGCAGAAGATGGAGGCCATCGGGCGGCTGGCCGGCGGCATTGCGCACGACTTCAACAACATGCTGGCCGTCATGTCGCTCTCCATTGAATTGCTGCTGGATGATGCCGCCGAAGGCTCTTCGCTGCGGAAGCGCCTTGAGGTCATCAAGCAGGCGACCGAGCGCGCCGCCGGCCTGACCCGCCACCTGCTGGCCTTCAGCCGTCAGCAGGTGCTCAAGCCCCAGGTGGTGGAGCTGAACGCCGTGGTGCATGACACCAAGAACATGCTGGAACGCGTCATCGGCGAGGACATCGAGATCCGGCTGGAGCTGGGCAAGAACCTCGGCTGCATTCTTGCCGACGCCGGCCAACTGGTGCAGATCCTGATGAACCTGGTGGTGAACGCGCGCGATGCCATGCCCGACGGTGGCCGCCTCACCCTGCGCACCGCCGCGGCAGCACCGCCGCAGGGGCTGGTCACCGACGGCCGCCAGCAGCGCGACTGGGTGATGCTCAGCGTGATCGACACTGGCTGCGGCATTGAGCCGGAGCTGCGAACCCGCGTCTTTGAGCCGTTCTTCACCACCAAGCGCGATGGCAAGGGAACCGGGCTGGGCTTGGCCACGGTCTACGGCATTGTGCAGCAGAGCAACGGTGTCATCCAGGTGGAGAGCGAGGTCGGGCGCGGCACGGCCTTCCACATCTACTTCCCCAAGATTGAGGCCGCCGCCGGTGGCGAGAAGAGATCTCACGCAGCGGCTCCGCAAACCGGACACGAGCGCATTCTGCTGGTGGAAGATGAGGCGCAGATTCGCGAGCTGGCCAAAGCGGCACTGGCCTCTGCGGGGTATCAGGTTGAAACCGCCGCTGACGGCGAGGAAGCGCTGGAAGTGATGGAGCGCAACCACGCCTTCGACCTGCTGATTACCGACCTGACGATGCCGCGCATGAACGGACGCGTACTGGTCAGCCAGCTCCGGCAGCGTGGCAATCGCATCCGCGTGCTGTTCGTCTCCGCCTTCTCCGAGGTGGAGGCCGCTTCTCAGGGGCTGGGCGTGACGCACACGCTGCTCAAGCCGTTCCAGCGGCCGGAACTGCTCGCCAAGGTGCGTGAGGTGCTCTCCAGCGAGGAGTAGCGGCGGCGAATGGATGCAATAAAGGAAGAAGGCCACGCCTCGGCGCGGCCTTCCGTATTTCAAGTTGAACGCTTAATGCTCGGTCGGCATCACCGAGTGCAGCATGCCGTCAAACAGCGCCACCGTCTCGTAGGGAGTCACGCGGCGCACCATCCAGCCGACACCGTGCGCGCCACGCTTCTGGAAGAGCAATTCGCCACGGCCGTCACCATCGACATCGACGGCATCGACGAAGCGCAGTTCCGGCGCATTGTCGAGATCGTTTGGATCGCTGACCTCGCTGTACAGCTTGACGGCCTTGCCCTCGGAGCTGAAACGCGCAACAACCGTTACACGGTAGGTGGCTCCGGCCGGGGCCTTATCGAGTGTGGGCTGGCTGCCCGCCACAGGCAGCGGCGCGCGATAGGCGGCGGTGAAGACCACGGTCGGGCTGCTGCGCATCTCAAGGTCATAGACGCGGCCATCGACTTCGGTGAACTCAATCTGCTTTGGAACCATGCGCGCCAGCGACGAAGGCAGCGCCTTACGCAGCTCGGCGGCCGCCAGCGCCTGAGTGGTATCCACCATGTGGTGCTGCTCGCCCTCCGTCCACATCAGCGCGAAACCGTGCGAGGAGGTCACCTGCTGGTCGCTGATGGCGGCAAAGACGGCGGTCGGCTCCACGTTGGCCTTGGAAACCACGCTGCCGCCCTTCAGGTCGGCACCACTGGTCTCCTTGCCCTGGTTGTGGCGCAGGCGCGGACGCCCATCATCCTCGTCGGCGACCGACGCTTCCTCTGTCGGCTTTGCTTTGTCCTTCACATCCGCGGACGCGGTGGCGGGCTTGTCGTCGGTGCGCTTCAGGCGCGGACGATCGGGGTCATCGTCATCGGGCGGAGGCGTCTTCTCGGCGGTCTTGTCCTCGGTGCTGTCGCTCTTGCGGTGGAGCACGGGGCGGTCAGAGTCGTCGGAGCTGGACGGCTTGTTATCGCCGCTCTTGCTGGTGTCGTCGCCGGACTTCTTGTCGTTCTTGTCCCGCTTGCTGCGCTTGTCGCTGGAGGAGTCGCGGCCGCCGTCGATGCCGCGCGCGCGGAAGACGCCGGATTTATCGGCGGCGGAAAGCTCCTGCTTCTGGCGGCGCTGATCGTCGGCGCGCTTCTGCGCGGCGTTGTAATCCTTCCACTTACCCAGGCCGTACCAGAAGCTGCCCTGACGGTAGGCGGTCTGCACATTGAACTGCCCCACCGGCTCGCCCGAGCGCTGCACTTCGTAGAGCGTCTCCGTCTGGAGCGCCAGGGGCACGGTGCGGAGCTGATAGAAAGCCGCATCCTGATATTTGTTCTCGAAGAAGATGCAGACGGGAACCAGGCGCATTTTGCCGTCAGCAAAGCGCTCCACCACGGCGATGCCGCGCGGCTGCGTGCGCGGCGCGGGCTTGCGATACTGCGCCCGGAGCGGCGCCGCCAGCAGCACGCTCAGGGTGACAACCCCTGCGAAGATGCGGTATAGCTTATTGGCCATGGACATACACGAGAAAGCACCTGATTTTACCCTGCCCGACCAGAACGGCGATAACGTCACGCTTTCGCAGTTCCGCGGACAGTACGTGGTCCTCTACTTCTACCCGCGCGCCAACACGCCCGGCTGCACCATTGAGGCCTGCAGCTTCCGCGACAGCCACGCCAAGCTGAAGAAGGCGGGGCTGGTGGTGCTCGGCATTTCGCCCGACACCCCGGCGGCGCAGAAGAAGTTTGAAACCAAGTTCACGCTGCCCTTCACCCTGCTGGCCGACGCCGAAAAAAAGGTCGCCATTGCCTACGACGTTCTGAAGGACAAGAACATGTACGGCAAAAAGGTGAAAGGTGTTGTGCGCACCACGTTCCTCATTGCGCCTGACGGCACCATTGCCCACGTCTGGCCGAAGGTGAAACCCGAAGGCCACGCCGACGAAGTACTGGCGCAGTTCAAGGCGCTGAAGAAGTAACTCCCGGGCTGCGCGGGCGCACGTCTGCGCAGCCCGCCCATTCCTTTTCGACGCATGGCCCGCCACATCGTCAACCCGGGGAGCAGTGTTGCTCGCAGTGCCGGGCAGGCCGCGCTGCGTCATCGCGTGGAGCAGAGATTCTTTGACCGCGACCCGCGCGAGGTGGCTCCGCAACTGCTGGGCAAGCTGCTGGTGCGGCGTGAAGGCCGCACTCTGCTGGCGGGCCGCATTGTGGAGGCGGAAGCCTACCTCGGCGCCGACGATCCGGCGGCGCATGCCTACAGCGGACGTACCGCGCGCAACGCCGTGCTCTTTGGCCCCGCCGGGCATGCCTACGTCTACTTCATCTACGGCATGCACTTCTGCGTGAATATCAGTTGCATGGGAGAAGACCAGCCGGGCTGCCTGTTGCTGCGCGCGCTGGAGCCAGTGGCGGGAATTGCGGAGATGGCCGCCGCCCGCAACCTGACGCTGAGCGCACCGCCCACAACGGCGCAGCTTCGCCAGCTTGCCTCCGGCCCGGGACGGCTCTGCCAGGCGCTGGGCATCACCCGCGAGCGCGACAACGGCAAGCCACTGTTTGCCAGCGCGGGCGACCTGTGGATGGCCGACGACGGCGCGGCCCACGCGCGCGTGCTGACCACGCCGCGCATCGGCATTCGCAAAGCCGCGGAGACTCCGCTGCGGTATGTTCTCGCAGGCAACGCCTTCGTCTCCGGAAGGAGTTAATTCCCTCTTCCACCACCTGTCATGGTGAGCGGCGCGTCCTCCTGTACAGCAGGAGGATGCGAAGTCGAACCACCTTGTGTTGCCGCAGCTTACTCCAGCACGCAATTGTCGATCAGGCGAGTTGCTCCGATCCATGCGGCAACGGCCACCAGCGCGCCCGGGCGGGCCTCCGCCAGCGGCTCAAGCGTGTCCCAGTCAACGAGCGTGTAGTAATCGAGCTTGGCCAGCGGTTCGGCGGCGATGACCTCGCGCGCGGCTGCCAGCAGATGCCCGGAGCTTCGCTCGCCCCTGGCGTACTGCCCGCGCAGCGCGGTCAGCGAGCGGCTCAGGCACAGGGCGGCCTTGCGCTCCTCCGGAGAGAGATACATGTTGCGCGAGGAGAGCGCCAGCCCGTCGGCTTCGCGCACAATGGGGCAGACGACGAGTTCAAGGTCGATGTTGAGGTCGCGCACCATGCGCCGCAGCACCGCCACCTGCGCCGCATCCTTCTGGCCGAAGAACGCGCGCTCGGGCCGCACGATCTGGAAGAGCTTATTCACCACCGTGGTGACGCCGCGGAAGTGTCCGGGGCGCGATGCGCCGTCGAGCCGTTCGCTCAGGCCTTCAACATTTACATATGTCGATGCATTCGCCGGATACATCTCTTCCGGCGCCGGGGCAAAGACCAGCTCCACTCCCTCGGCCACCAGCTTCTCGCAGTCTGCGGCCAGCGTGCGCGGATACTGGTCGAGATCCTCGGCAGGCCCAAACTGCAAGGGGTTGACGAAGATTGAAACCGCGACGGCATCGCACGCGGCGCGCGCCGCGCGCACCAGCGAAACGTGCCCGGCGTGCAGGGCGCCCATAGTCGGCACCAGTCCAACAGTTTTGCCCGCGCGACGCAGCTCGCGGCACGCCGCCTGCATCGCCTTCACTTCATGAATGATCTGCATTGCTCTCTCGAAATTGAATTTGTTATTTGGCTGCCGGCTTGGCGCTGCCCGGAGCAGTCTTCGGCGTGGCCGGTGCGGCCGCCTTGGTGGTGCTGCGCCAACTGCGCAGAATGCGGTCAAAGACCGGCGTCAGGCGCTCTTCCTCGGCCTGCGAGCAGCGCAGCGAAATCATGTAAATCACGTCATCATCGCCATCGATGAAGCCGAGCAACTCGACCGCCGCTTCCGTGGTCTGCGCGTCCTGCTCCACCAGGCGCACGGTCTGCGCGTCGTGTCCGCTGATTTCGCGGCGCGAGCGTTCGCTGGCCACAATAGTGAACTGCCTGCCCACGTTCATCAGCTCGGCGGTCACAAACTCGTCAAGCGTTGGCGGCTCCTTGCCTTCGGGAACATCGGGCAATTCGACCGCACCGGTGGTGAGCAGCGGCCACTGTTCCTGCGGCAGCCCGGCCTTCGGCTCGGCCACCACAAAGCCCGCGCCTTCGTCGTCGCCGAGCCGCTGCCATGCGGTGGGCACGTTCACGCAGAACTGTGCCTCCGCCGAGCACTCGGCGCGCGTGGCTGCCGCAGGCTTTGCAGCCGTGGAGGATTTTGCCGTGGTCTTAGGAGCCGACTTGGGCGCGGTGCTCTGCGCCACGGCCAGCGGAGCGATCGAAAGCGTCAGCGCGGCGCACAGTGCGTACGAACAGAGCTTCATGATTTGGCGAGCGGACGCGGACGGGCCGCAAGGGTCTCAAGCGCCGCGCGCGTCTCCTTCGGTAGATGATAACTCTCGGCGTCACCCGGAAATTCGCCGCTGCGCACGTCGGCCGCGTAAGCCTGCAGGGCCTCGCGGATGGCTAGGCCGATGTCGGCATAACGGCGCACAAACTTTGCCGGAGGATTGAAGGTCAGCGTCAGCAGGTCATGCCAGACGAGCACCTGCCCGTCGCACTCCGGCCCGGCGCCAATGCCGATCGTCGGCGTCTCGACCTCGGCGGTGATGCGCGCGGCAACCTCGCGCGGGATGCCCTCCAGGAACAGGCAGCAGACACCGGCACGGTCCAGCGCCACGGCGTCGCGCACAAGCTGGTCAATGGCCGCGACGGTCTTGCCCTGCACCTTGTAGCCGCCCATGCGGTGCACGCTCTGCGGCGTCAGGCCGATATGGCCCGCTACAGGAATTTCGGCGTCGATAAGCCGTTGCACCAGCGCGACACGCTTCTCGCCGCCTTCCAGCTTGACGGCCTCCGCGCCGCCTTCTTTGAGGAAGCGCGCGGCGTTGGCCACGGCCGAAGTGTCGTCCACGTGGTAGCTGCCATAGGGCATGTCGGCGATGAGGAACGCCTGCCGCAGCCCGCGATGCACGGCCTTGACGTGGTGCAGCATCTCGTCAACCGTGACGGGCAGCGTGTTCTCGTAACCGAGCACGACCTGCGCAAGCGAGTCGCCGACCAGCACCATGTCGACCGAAGCTTCATCGGCCAGGCGCGCGGCGGAGTAATCGTAGGCGGTAATGCAGACAAGCCGCTCGCGGCGCTGCTTCTTCTCAGCGAGCGTTCGCAGGGTGGTTTTGCGGCTGAAGTCGCCGCTGGTAATGCTCATACAACCTCCAGTGAGGCTCCCCCTTGGGGGATGCCGCCTGTGGCCCGTCTCACGGCCATCCGGCGAATGAGATGCGGCCCCGCAGATTGTAGTCGCAGGGAATTGCTCGGAGCAAATTTCAGGAACGGCTAGACGCCGGGCGTGCCCGGCTGGCTGCCGAGCGGCAGGAAGTACTGGGTGCCGTTGATGGGCTCGCTGACGCGGCGCAGCAGCATCTGCAGGTCGGCGCTGCGCTCCACAAAATCAATCTCCGTGGTGTTGACCACGAGCAGGTCGCTGGCCGAGTAGTGGAAGAAGAAGTGCTCGTAGGCACGCACAATCTCCTCCATATAGTCCTCGTTGATGGCGCGTTCGACGGCCACGTTCTTTTTCTTCATGCGGCGGCGCAGCACGTCCACGGAAGCCTGGAGATAGATGACCAGGTCGGGCACCGGCAGCTCCTCGCGGAAGCGGTTGTAGTAGCGGTCGTAGACGGCCAGCTCCGGGTCGCTCAGGTTCAGGTTGGCGAACAGCTTGTCCTTCTCGAAGATGTAGTCGGTGACGATGATCTTGCGCGAGTCGGACGGAGCGTCGAGCGCCTTCAACTGCTCATAGCGCTGAATGAGGAAGGTGAACTGCGTCTGGAAGGCCGAGCCCGGCTCGCCGTCATAAAAGGCGGAGAGGAACGGGTTGTCTTCCGGCTCCTGCACAAGCTGCCCGTGGAGCTGCTCGGCCAGATAGCGCGCAAGCGTGCTCTTGCCGACCCGTATGGGGCCTTCGATCGCAATATAACGGGGTGGTTCGAACAGGTTCGCCATGTGCAGGGACCAACCTTCGCAGCATAACGCGCTTCGCCGTTTGCAGCAATTGGAGGAAGAGTAAATATCTCGATGATCTTATAGGTGGTCGTGAAATTGATGCCTAAGATGCTACAAAATGCCTTTGCTGTTCACTTGAACGATGGCATCATGTTGTCTTCCCCCAAAGAGAGTCATTTCGTGCCTAGGCGTTCAAACAGTTCATCTTCAAATAGCGCATTAGGTTGTTTAGTGATTGTGGTGGTTGCAGTGTTCTGTGCGCTCCTCATTGAACACCCCGCTGCAACAATTGGCGTTCTAACCGCTACCATCGTGGCAGGATTTTTCTGGTATCGCGATCATGTACGCAAGGAACAAGCAACCGACAGAGCTGCCCTTGAGGCCGCACTGCGTGTAGTTGACTCGCACATCATTTCGCTGGCGCGAAGGAAAATGCAATTGGTTCAGCCCGATGCTTATGGCAAACCAAGGCTGGAGAAGTGGCTTCAGGAACGAGAGTATTTCTGGCAGGAACATCTGGAACCCGCTGTGCCATCTCAATTCAGAGAAAGAATTGTTACTTTACGTTCTTCCATTGAGCGTGCCATCGAAGATCGTGTCGCCAGGGAAATCGACTCCCGACCTCCGCTCCGAACACCTCTTGAGGAGATGACTCCCGCCGAATTTGAACTATTTTGCGCAGAAGAACTCCGGTTCGGAGGATGGGATGCCCACGTCACAACCCTGAGCAGAGATCAAGGAGTAGATGTCATCGCGGAAAAGGAAGGCGTCCGTTGCGTTTTTCAGTGCAAGCTCTACACGCGCCCGGTTGGAAACAAAGCAGTCCAAGAAGCTTCTGCAGCGCGCGCGCATGAAAAAGCAAATTTCGGTGCCGTCGTCACCAACAACCGCTATACAAGAGACGCAGAACAACTGGCAGCAACTAATGAAATTCTCTTACTGCATTACAGAGACTTGCGGAATTTCGATACGGTCCTAAGAATCGCTCAGTTCGAGAATCCAAATCCTGACTAATTGTGTCCTGACCAAACTTCTGGCTTCATTCCAAACTCCACTCAGGAGATTCGACTGCAGCTATCTTTGAAGCGTGGCCTACCCGCTCATTTACAATCACCACATGCTCGGTTTGATTGGCGGAATTGCAGGAGTGGGGGCCGCGGCGGCGGCCGTCTTTGCCGGGGCGCATACCATGGTGCCCTGGTCGCAGCTTTACGGAGCCAACTTTAACGGATTGAAGGACGGCACGCGCGTGCTGGCCCTGACCTTTGACGACGGGCCCAACGATCCGTGGACGCCGCGCCTGCTGGACGTGCTGGCCAAGCACGACGTGCACGCCACCTTCTTCATGGTGGGCCGCTACGTGGAGCAGCTTCCGGAGATTGCGCGGCAGGTGGCGCGCGCCGGACACACCATCGGCAGCCACGCCTACTCGCACCGCAACCTGATCTTCGCCAACGAGCGCGAGCTGCGTGAGGAGATCACCCGCACGCAGAAGGCGATTGAGGATGCCACGGGCGAAGCGCCCTTCCTCTTCCGTCCGCCGTTCGGTGGACGCCGCCCCGCCACCTTCCGCATTGCGCGCGAATACAAGCTGGAGCCGGTGATGTGGCGCGTGACCTGCTACGACTGGAGCGCGGGCTCGGCCGACGAGATTGTGAAGCACGCCGAGCGGCAGATTGCCGGCGGCGAAATTGTGCTGCTGCATGACGGCAGCGACCAGGGCATCGGCACCGACCGCAGCCGCTCCGTGGAGGCCACCGACCGCCTCATCACCATGTACAAGGAGCGCGGCTTCCAGTTCGCCACCGTGACCGAGATGCTGCAGGCACGGCCCGGCGTGAACCTGCCGTTCGTGTAGAGAGCGGAACGGCGTCGGCCATCCGCTTCAATACCGGATTTGCGCGGGCCGTGAATCGCGATGCAGCGAGTGATTTGCGGGGACGCAGGCGCTCTCAGCCGCAGTTTGCGGTTTTATATAATGACGTAATGTCCCAGCGCCGGTGCGTCCTCCTGAGTATTCTGCTTCTGACGGCCTACGCCGCCGCAATGATTGCCACCAACGGCTACTACTGCATTCTGGACGACGAAGTCTCGATCGTCACCGTGGCCTATCATCCGGCGCTGCGCACGTTTCTGTTGTTTCTCCAGGGAGGAGCCCAGCATGAACACCCGCCAGTAACCGACATCCTGCTGCATGGCTGGCTGGTTCTGACGCATTACTCTCTGCCGCTGTTGCGCATTTTTGCCAACCTGTTCTACATCGCAGGAACCTGGGTGCTGGCCAAGTGCGGAGAGAAACTGGGCGGGATGGCCGGTTACTGGAGCGTGCTGCTGACGGCCCTGTTCTGGCCATTTGCTTTCCACTATTCCCGCATCGCCGGCTGGTATACGGTCTGCTACTTCCTGATCGCGGTGCTCACCTGGTTCTATCTGCGGTTGCTGGATGAGCGCGCTGCGGGGTGGGGAGTCTGGCTTGGCGGAGCGGTCCTGATCTTTCTTCTCGTGTGGTCCAATTACTTCTCAAGCGTGCTGCTGGCATTGCTTGTTGTAGACCTGCTGTTGTTCCATCTCGACGTTGCCCGGCGTTACCTGAAGCAGCTGATCATGCTCTCGGCCGTGTATCTGGTCAGCATTCTGCCGCTGCTTCATGCACTCATCACGGACTTGTCCAGGACGGTTCCTCGGGCGTCCAAGGCCTCCAGCAATCTTGTCGGCATTGCCTACACACTCTTCTCCATCTTCGGGTCCGTTGCGGTGGCGCCTTGGTATTGGCCGCTGAGCATGCTGGTTGTGCTGGGCACAGGACTGCTGCTGTGGAGCACCTGGCGCAGTCCGGCTCGCCGCTGGCTGGTGTATTTTCTGGCGACTGTCCTGATTCTTCAGCTCAGCGCCCACCTGAACGTCAAGCGCGTCGTGTTTCTCTTCGGCTGGCTGTTCCTGTCGCTGGGCATCGCAGCCAGCAGTTCCCGCCGGACGGTCTTTCTGCCCGCTCGCGCCGGACTTCTGCTGATTCTGATTGCCGGCTGGGTCGGCATCGCTTCCGGCTCACATTACACGGTGACAAACCCCATCGAGCCCTGGCAGCAGGCAGCCCGCATGGCCGCGCCCGACGTGCGCAACGGAGCGGCGGTGCTCAGCGTCAACAATTCCTTCTTCTTCTACTTGACCCACGAACTCGGACTGGCCACCGAGCCTAACCTTGATGATCGAGTCGCGGTCTTTGCGCGGCACGGGTATCGAATCATTCCGATGGCCCCGGATGCGATCCGGCAGAACCCTCTTTCCGGCAAAGTAGTGCTGGCGCTCGGTTCGGGAAACGTGCCGGATGTGCTCAAGGCCGAGGAAGTTCGCAAGCTGTTGCAGGCACGCTGCCGCTGGACGGGACAATTCCGCGGCGCGCACGATACCTCCTATCAGATCCGCAGCCGCTACGCGCATGACACGCCGCTGCTGGAGTACCGCACCGAAATCGACTGGTACGACTGCGGACCAGCCCCCGCCCAATCGACCGGGACAGTTTCCATTCGCTAAAAACACAAAAGCCCCGCCGGCAGGCGGGGCTTTTGCTTCCCTTGGAATGACGCGCTATCCAATGGCAGCCAGCGCTTTGCGTGCGGCGGCGATGGTGGCGTCGATATCGGCCTCGGTGTGCGCCGTCGAAAGGAACGCGGCCTCAAACTGCGAGGGCGGCAGCCAGATGCCGGATTCGAGCATGGCGTGGTGATACTTGCCGAACTTGGCCGTGTCGCTCGAGGCGGCCGTGTCCCAGTCCACAACCTTTTTGTCCGTAAAGAACCAGGTGAACATGGCGCCAACCTGATTGGCGGTCATGGCCACGCCCGCGTCCTTGGCGGCGGCCAGAATGCCATCGACCAGCTTCTTCGAGAGCTCGGCCAGGCGTGGATAGATGGTCGCGCGATTTTCGCTGAGCGTCTTGAGCATGGCCAGTCCGGCAGCCATCGCCAGCGGGTTGCCGCTCAACGTGCCCGCCTGGTACATGGGACCGACCGGTGAAACCATGTTCATGATCTCCGCCGGACCGCCGTAGGCGCCCACCGGCAGGCCTCCGCCGATGACCTTGCCGAGGGTGGTGAGGTCGGGCTTGACGTTGTAAAGCTCCTGCGCTCCGCCGTAGCTGACGCGGAAGCCGGTCATCACTTCATCCACGATGAGCAGCGCGCCTTCGCGGCGCGTGATCTCCCGCAGGAAGTCGAGGTAGCCGGGCGCGGGCGGCACGCAACCCATGTTGCCCACCACGGGCTCCACAATGATGCATGCGATCTGCCCCTTGAGCTGGTCGAACGCCTCTTCCACGGCCTTGGGATTGTTGTACGGCAGCGCCAGCGTGAACTGCACGAACTCCTCGGGCACGCCGGCCGAGCCGGGGATGCCGAAGGTGGCGACGCCGGAGCCGGCCTTCACCAGCAGCGCGTCGGAGTGTCCGTGGTAGCAGCCTTCAAACTTCACGATGTACTTGCGGTTGGTGTAGGCGCGCGCCAGTCGGATGGCCGACATGGTGGCCTCGGTGCCGCTGGAGACAAAGCGCACCTTCTCCATCGACGGGAACGCCTTGAGCACGGCTTCGGCCAGTTCGGCCTCCGTGGGCGTGCTGGCGCCAAAGCTGGTGCCGTTGTGGGTGGCCGCGATGACGGCCTCCACCACTTCCGGCGCGCAATGGCCCAGCATCAGCGGGCCCCAGCTCAGCACGTAATCGATGTAGGAGTTGCCATCGACGTCGAACATGCGCGAGCCTTCGCCGCGCACGATCATCGGCGGCTCGCCGCCAACGGCGCGGAATGCGCGCACAGGGCTGTTCACACCGCCGGGCATCAACTGCTCGGCACGTTTTTGCAGTTCAAGAGAGCGTGAATGGTTTTGCGACATCGTTCGTATCCAGGTATGTGCGGCACATGAGGCGCCGCGTGAATTGGCTGACATTCCATGATAGCAGCGCAGGGAAGTCCGCTCCGCGCTGCCACCAAAGTGCAGCAGAATTTTCCTTCTTGTCACGCCGCAGCCCGCTGGCTCTGGCAAGATGAAAGGTGACCTCAACGAAAGAACGTATTCCAATGCTGGCAATGTTTTCACTCAAGCGAATTTTCCGCTGCGCGCTCTCCTGCGTCTTCGCCGCAACGTTGTTTGGCGGTGCGACTCGCGCGGCCGCACAGCAGGCCACGCCGCAGAACAATCCTCCCTCCGAGGAAGCGACCTCTGTCACCCTCTTTCCCCACAGCGACAGCGCGCGCTGGTGGGTGAGCGGCCAGGCGAACTTCATCTTTCAGGCGCACACGGACTTTCCCGCCCGCTACAGCGGCGCCAATAGCCAGACGAACAAAGACGCCGAAGCCACCTCGCGCGTGTTGACGCTCTACCTCGGCTACCAGGCGACCAGGCATCAGGAGCTGCTGTTCAACGTGGAGGAGGCGGGCGGACACAGCGTGGGCAACGCGCTCGGCGTCGCCGGTTCCACCAATGTTGACGTGGTGCGGGCCAACTCCGCCAAGGCTTCGCCCTACATAGCGCGCGTGGTCTACCACTACACGCTGCCGCTTGGCGCGGAAGAACAGAAGGCAGACCGAGGCCCGCTCTCGCTGGCCACCACGCAGCCGGTGCGGCGGCTGGAGTTCCGCTTTGGCAAGTTCAGCACCGCCGACTATTTCGACGCGAACTCCGTGGGCAGCGACAGCCACCTGCAGTTTGCCAACCTCGCGCTGGTCAACAATCCGGCTTTCGACTACGCGGGCGACACGCGCGGCTATACCTACGGCGCCATCGTCGAGTTTGAAGACCGGCTGTGGGGCGTGCGCTTTGGCGAGATGCTGATGCCGAAGACGGCCAACGGCCCGCACCTGGACGCCGATGTCGCCCGCGCTCGCGCCGAGAACATCGAATTCGAATTCCGGCCCACCCTGCTGCGCGACCGCAAGACCGTGCTGCGCGCGCTGACCTACGTGAACCACGCCAACATGGGCAGCTACCGCGACGCGGTGAGCCGCTATCTTGCGCACCTGGACACGCGTCCGACGATCGAGAACACGCGCCGCCAGGGCGCCATCAAATACGGCTTCGGGCTGAATGGTGAGCAGGAGCTTACGCGCGATCTGCGGGCCTTCTTCCGCCTCGGCTGGAACGAGGGGCAGCACGAATCGTTCGTCTACACCGAGACGGATTCAACCGCCTCATTCGGCGCCGACTACGCTGGACGCCTGTGGCGACGTCCGCAGGACAAGCTGGGCGTGGCGTTCGTCACCAGCGGCATCTCCGCCGACCACCAGGCCTACCTGCGCAACGGCGGCATCGGCTTCATTCTCGGCGATGGCGCGCTCAACTACGGTCGCGAGCAGATTGTGGAGGCCTACTACACGATGCACCTGTGGCGCGGCTTCTTTCTCTCCGCCGACGTGCAGCACATCGCCAACCCCGGTTACAACCGCGACCGTGGGCCGATCACCATGCCCGGCGTGCGCCTGCATCTCGACCTTTAGCCGCCTGAATCTTTAACAAACATGCACACGCGGCGCGGGCGAAGTGTGCTCCAATGGAACAGCCTGCGGAATGTCTCCGCGGGCTGTTTGCGTTTGGCTGCCGCGCCAAGCGCCGGAGGACTTCATGCGTACGCTCTCTTCCCTGTTGCTCGTTCTCCTGCTTGCCTCCTGCTTTGCCATGGCGCAGCCCGCCGCGGCTGCCGCCAACACCATCAAGCTGCCCGCGCCGGATACCACCGGCGGCATCACGTTGAACGCCGCGCTGGCCAAGCGCCGCTCCGTGCGCAGCTACGCAGAAACCAAGCTGACGATGGCGGAGATCTCGCAGCTTGTGTGGGCCGCGCAGGGCGTCACGGACGCCAAGGGCCATCGCACCGCACCCTCCGCGCACGGACAATATTTCCTGCACCTGTACCTGGCCACCGCCGATGGCTTCTTCGAATATTTGCCCAAGACGCACGAACTGGCGCAGCTCTCCAAGAGCGACCTGCGCACCAAGCTCTCTGGACAAGGGACGGTGCATCACGCGCCCGCAGTGTTTCTCATCGCCGGAGAGTATGGACGCGCCGCCAGCATGGGCGGCCTGGAGACCGGCACTCGTTTTGTGAACCTGGAGGCCGGACACGCGGCGCAGAACCTGCTGCTGGAGGCCACGGCCTTGAAGTTGGCCGGCGTGCCCGTGGGCGGTGTTGAGCCAAAGCAGGCCGCGGAAGCCGCCAACCTGCCCGCCTCCCTCACGCCGATTTACCTGGTGCCGGTGGGCCACGGAAAGTAGCAATACGGCGGGCACGCCACACAACGCCGCCCACCTTGCTAGAATTGAAGCGATGGTTTTGCCTTTCGTCCACGAGCTGCTCGCGGACGCGGAGAACAGTTCCTGGTTCTTGCGTGCTGCTACCCACCTGAAGAGTGGCGCGGGGCGGATACGTGTCTCCGGACTGACCCAGACGGCCAAGGCCCTGCACTATGCGCTGCTGCACCGCGCGGCGCGGCGGCCGGTCCTCATCCTCACCAGTGACAATCAATCGGCCGAGCAGATGCTGCCCGTGCTGCAGGGCTTCTGCGAGCTGACCGGAGCGGCCGCGCCCGAGAGCGTCGTCTACCTGCCCTCGCGCGACGTGCTGCCATTTGAAAGCCTTTCTCCGCACCCGGAAATTCAGGAGGCCCGCGCCAAGGCGCTGTGGCGCATTGCCACCGGCGAGGCCTCTCTGGTGCTGGTACCCTTTGCCTCGGCCTCCATACGCCTGCACGAAGGCGAGTTCTACCGCGAGCTGGCGCGCACCATCCGCCGCAATGACACGGTGGACCTTGTGCCGCTGGTGCAGCACCTGAACGTGGTGGGCTACACGCAGACCGACGTGGTGGAAATGCAGGGCGAGTACGCCGTGCGCGGCGGCATCCTCGACATTTACCCGCCCGAGCAGGAACGCCCGCTGCGCATTGAGTTGTTTGGCGATGAGGTCGAATCGATCCGCCGCTTCGACCCCTCCACGCAGCGCTCGGCCATGGCCGTGGACGAGGTGGTGTTGCTACCGCTGACGGAAACTCCGGTGACCGAGGAGACGCTGGCGGTCATCAACGCGCGCCTCAGCGGACGCCGCGTGGAAGGCGCCGAGGAGGCGCTCGAAAACGCCGCGCGCTCCGGCGGCGTCTCGGTCTTCCCCGGCTGGGAGTTCTTTGCGCCCGTGGCCGGCGCCACGGAGACCATCTTCGACCTGATGAGCGGCTCGCCGGTCTTTGCCGAGGAGCCCGACCTGCTGGCGCGCGACCTGGACGCATGGTGGGACCGCGTGCTGGACGCGCATGAGCGCTCCGGCATCGGCAACCTGATCCGCCCCGAAGAGCTTTACTGCACGCCCGAAGAGTGGCGCGCGCGGCTGCAACGCTGTGCCGGTATCGACATGGAGCAGCTTGGCGTGGACCTTGGCGACGGTCGCGACATCGTCACCGCCGAGTCGCAGACCACGCCGCGTTTCCACGGCAACGTGCCCGCCATGCTGGAAGAAGTGAAGCGGCTGACCGGGGAAGGCCAGCGCGTGCTGCTGGTGGCCGGAACCGGCGGCGAGCTCGAGCGTCTGGCGGAAATCTTCAACCAGTACGCCGTGCCCTACCGCATGGGTTCGCGCGTGCAGCGTGCCGGCGGCCCCACGTATGCCGACGAGGGCAGCTACTCCGGCGATGCCGTGGTGACCACGCTGGTGCGTGCCGACGTACCCGAGGGCGTGGCGCTGCCGCAGTCGCAGCTTGTGCTGTTCGGCTCGCATGACCTGTTCGACGAGGCCGAAGTTGCGGCCTCGCGCGCGCCGCGCCGCAAGTCAAAGACCGCCGCCTTCCTCTCCGACTTCCGCGACCTCGCCATTGGCGACTACGTGGTACACATTGAGCACGGCATTGGCCAGTACCAGGGCCTCCGCGAAATTTCGCAGGCCGATGGCTCGACCGAAGAATTCATGATCCTGGAGTACGCGGAGGGCGCGCGGCTTTACGTGCCCCTCACGCGGCTCGACCTGGTGCAGAAGTACCGCTCGGCCGAGGGCGGTGCCAAGCCCGTGCTCAGCCGGCTGGGCACGCAGCAGTGGGCCAAAACGAAGGCCAAGGTCAAGAAGGCCATGCAGGACATGGCCGACGAGCTGCTCAAGCTCTACGCGCAGCGCAAGACCGCCGTGGGCTACCAGTACTCGCCCGACAACGCCTTCATGCGCGAGTTCGAGGATTCGTTCGAATACACCGAGACCGACGACCAACTCGCGGCCATTGCCGACATCAAGCGCGACATGGAGAGCACGCAGCCGATGGACCGGCTGCTCTGCGGCGACGTGGGCTATGGCAAGACCGAGGTCTCCATGCGCGCGGCCTTCAAGGCCGTCAATGACGGCAAGCAGGTGGCCGTGCTGGCGCCGACCACGGTGCTGGCCTTCCAGCACTATGAGACCTTCAAGCGCCGCTTTGCCGCCTTCCCCATCAGCATTGAGATGATCTCGCGCTTCCGCACCACGCGGCAGCAGGCCGATATCGTCGACAAGGTGAACCAGGGCAAGATCGATATCCTCATTGGCACGCACCGCGTGCTGAGCAAAGACGTGAAGTTCCCCGACCTCGGGCTGGTCATCATCGACGAGGAGCAGCGCTTTGGGGTGCGCCACAAGGAGCGGCTGAAGCAGTTGCGCAAGGAGGTCGACGTGCTCACCATGTCGGCCACGCCGATTCCGCGCACCCTGCACATGTCGCTCATTGGCCTGCGCGACATGAGCGTGATTGAGACACCGCCGAAAGACCGCATGGCCATCCAGACCGTGGTGGCGCAGTGGAATGAGAAGGTGCTGCGCTCGGCCATTCTGCAGGAACTCGAACGCGGCGGGCAGGTCTATTTTGTGCACAACCGCGTGGACTCCATCTACGAGATGGCCGCGCACCTGCAAGAATTGGTACCGCGCGCACGCATCCTTGTCGGTCACGGGCAGATGGGCGAAGGCGAGCTGGAAAAGATCATGCTGGCCTTCATGCGGCATGAGGCCGACATCCTGGTGGCCACCACCATCATCGAGAACGGACTCGACATTCCGCTCTGCAACACCATCATCATCAACCGCGCCGACCGCCACGGCCTGAGCGAGCTGTACCAGCTCCGCGGACGCGTGGGCCGCAGCAACCGCCGTGCCTACGCCTACCTGCTGGTGCCGGCCGAGCGTGACCTCTCCGATCTGGCGCGCCGCAGGCTGGCGGCGTTGCGCGAGTTCAGCGACCTAGGCGCGGGCTTCAAAATTGCGGCGCTTGACCTGGAACTGCGCGGCGCGGGCAACCTGCTCGGCGGCCAGCAGAGCGGGCACATCGACGCCGTGGGCTTTGAAATGTACACCACGATGCTGGAACAGACGGTGCGCGAGTTGAAGGGCGAAACCGTCGTCGAGGCCACGGACACGCAGCTCAACCTCGGCCTCAACATACGCATCCCGAACGACTACATCCGCGAGGAGAACCACCGCCTGCGCATGTACAAGCGCGTGGCCGGCGTGGAGAACGAGGCGCAGTTGACCGACGTGGCCGGCGAACTGCGCGACCGCTACGGCGAGCCTCCGGCGGCCGTGCACAACCTGCTGCAATACGCCGGGCTCAAGCTGCTGTGCCAGCGCGTGGGCGTGGCCGCCATCGACCGTCGACGCGACCTGGTGAGCATACGCTTCCACGAGAAGGCGCAGGTCGATCCGGCCCGCATCATGCAGTTTGTGGCGCAGAACAAGGGTTCGCAGTTCACGCCGCAGGGCGTGCTGAAGTTCACGCTCAGGGCCGCGAAAGCCGACGAGGTGCTGATGGGCCTGCGGCTGATGATCGCCGATCTGGCGGGTTAGCGCGAAGAATTTGGATCAATCACAATGACGAAATCATTTGCGGTACTTTTTGCGGTTCTCCTGTTTGCCATGCCCCTTTCCGCCCAGAACACGAACAGCACGAAGGCCACCGATCCGGTGAAGAGCGATGCCGATCCGGCCGAGCTGACACAGCTCGCCGACGGCTTCATGAAGGCCTTCTTCGAGTTCCAGCCCTCGGCGGGCACGCGCGTCGGCTTCCACGAGTATGACGCGCAGCTTGAGGACCTCTCCGAGGCGCACCTCACGCGGCAGATCGGCATCTACCGCGAGTGGGAGAAGAAGTTTCGCGCACTGAACGCCGATGGCAAAGCGAAAGGCTGGAGCCAGTGGGCACGCGCCGACCGCGAGATGATGCTGGCCTTCATTGGCTCGCGCATCTTCGAACTGGAGACGCAGAAGACCTGGCAGAAGGACCCGGACCACTACACGGCCATCGCCTCGGACTCCACGTTCCTGCTGCTTGGCCGCAACTTTGCTTCGCCCGAAGAGCGGCTGCGCGCGCTGACCGCCCGCGAAAAACAGATGCCCGCGCTGTTCGCCGCCGCCCGGCAGAACCTGAAGAATCCGCCGAAGCTCTACACGCAGATTGCCATTGAGCAACTGCCGGACGTGATGAACTTCTTCCTCACCGACGTGCCCGCCGCCTTCGACAACGTGCAGGACCCGCAGTTGAAGTCGGAGTTCCGCAAAGCCAACGGCGCGGCGCTCATCGCCATGCAGGACTACCTGAAGTTCCTGAAGGAAGACCTGCTGCCGCGCTCCAACGGCGACTACCGCTTCGGCGCCGCGAACCTGCACCGCAAGCTGCAACTGGAAGAGATGGTTGACGAGCCTCTGGACAAGCTGCTGGCGCGCGGCATGGCCAACCTGCGTCGCAACCAGCGCGAGTACGCGCGCGTGGCCAAGCTCATCGACCCCGCAAAGACTCCGCAGCAGATTCTGGCGGCCACGCAGAAGGAGCACCCGGCGCCGAACGAGTTGCTCTCGGCCTTCCAGGGCAAGCTCGACGGCATGCGCGCCTTCTGTGACAGCAAGCCGATTATCACCACGCCCTCGCGCCTGATGCCGAAAATTGAGGAGACCCCGGCCTTCATGCGCGCGCTCACCTCAGCCTCCATGGACGCGCCCGGCCCGTTCGAGACCAAGGCGACGGAGGCGTACTTCAACGTCACGCTGCCCGACCCGAACGGCACCCCCGCGCAGACCGAGGAGTACATGCAGGACTTCAACTGGGGCGTGGTCACCACCACGGCCATTCATGAGGTCATCCCCGGACACTACGAGCAATACCTGTGGAACGACCGCGTGCCCTCGCGCATCCGCCAGTTCCTCTCGCTCGACCTGAGCAACATTGGCTCGCACTTTGCCGGAACCAACGTGGAGGGCTGGGCGCACTACACCGAGCAGATGATGATCGACGAAGGCTACGGCCGCACGGCTGGCGTGCCCGAGGAGAAGGACATTCCCTACCTGAAGCTGCGGCTGGGCCAGTTGCAGGATGCGCTGCTGCGCAACGCCCGCTACGTTGTCGCCATACAGATGCACACGGGCAAGATGAGCTTTGACCAGGCGGTGGAGTTCTTTGTCCGCGATGGCTACCAGGGCCGTCCAACGGCGATGAAGGAAGCGCGCCGAGGCACCAGCGACCCGACCTACCTGATGTACACGCTCGGCAAGCTGCAGATTTTGGAGCTGCGCGCGGAGATGCAGAAGCGGCAGGGCGCAAAGTTCAGCCTGCGCGACTTCCACGACGAGTTCATGCGCCAGGGCACCGCGCCGCTGAAGGTCATCCGCGAGACCATGCTGTCACACGAGTCGCGCTAACACGACGCCCGCGGGCGCCCGTGTTTCACAAACATGAATTTGTTCTTTCCACCGGCCGGAAGGAGATGCGCTCCTCTCCGGCCGGCTTTATGATGGTGCGTTGGCTGCATGTTGGTTCTCACCGCCGCCCCCAGTAAGTGAGCAAGAGTTTCTATGACGATGACAGTGCGCAAAGCCGTCTTTCCCGTGGCCGGTATGGGCACGCGCTTCCTGCCCGCGACCAAGGTGATCCCCAAGGAGATGTTGAACCTGGTCGACAAGCCGATCATTCAATACGGCGTGGAAGAGGCCGTGCACGCCGGCTGCGACCAGATCATCTTCGTCAACAGCCGTGGCAAAACGATCATGGAAGACCACTTTGACGTGACCTACGAGCTGGAGAAGACGCTGGAGGCGCGCGGCAAGAAGGAATTGCACGGCGTGGCGCAGCAGGTCTCGCGCATGGTGCAGATCATCTCCGTCCGCCAGAAGCAGCCGCTCGGGCTTGGCCATGCGGTGCTGATGGCCAAGGAGATTGTGGGCAACGAACCGTTTGCCGTGCTGCTGCCCGACGATGTGGTCGACTCCGAGACGCCCTGCATCCAGCAGCTCATTGAGGTCTTCGAGGAGACGCAGTGCTCGGTCATCGCCACGCAGATCGTCGAGGGCCGGGCCATTTCCTCTTATGGCGTGCTCGACGTGACGCCGGTGGAGGGCTTTGGCGGCAAGCTGTTTGAGATTTGCAACATGGTGGAGAAGCCGAAACCGGAGGAGGCCCCCTCCAACCAGGCCATCATCGGCCGCTACGTTCTGACGCCGCGCATCTTCGAATGCATTGAGGAGATCACGCCCGGCGCCGGCGGCGAGTTGCAGCTGACCGACGCCATGCGCCTGCTGCTCTCCAAGGAAAAGATGTACGCCTATCAATTCTCCGGCAAGCGGCATGATGCGGGCGACAAGCTCGGCTTCCTCAAAGCTACCGTCGAGTTCGCCGTGAAGCACCCGGAGCTCGGCACGGCTTTCGCCGAATACCTCAAGAGCCTCAACATCGACCAGATCGCCAACGCCAAGTACTAGCGCAGGATGCCGTGCAAGGGCCGTGGCCGATTGGTCACGGCTTTTCGTTTGTCCACAGGTTCACCCGTTCAACTTCCTGCGTGCACGCCGCAACATCCCGGCGTAGACTGTGTTTCCAGCTCAGGAGGGTACTTCGTATGAAACTAAATTCATGGGTGAGAATGTTCGTATTCACCACGGCGCTGGCGGTCAGCGCCACCGCCCTGGCACAGGGCCATGCCTACGGCCATGATAAGCACGGCAAGGACAAGGGCCGGGACGACGATCATGGCAAGCAGGCCGAGCGCTATGACGACCATGGCCGCGACCATCGCGATGCCCGCCGCTACTACGCCGACGACAACCGTCAGTACGCCATGCGCTGGCGCGACGACCACCGCAACCGTCTGCCACCGGGACTGGCCAAGAAGGACCGCCTGCCTCCGGGGCTGCAGCGCCAGCTCGAAGAGCGTGGCACGCTGCCTCCGGGACTGGCCAAGAAGATCTACCCGGTTCCGGTTGAGTGGGAACGCCGACTGCCGCCTCCGCCGCCCGACTGCCGCCACGTCATCATTGGTGGCAACATCGTGCTGCTGAACCGCAGAAGCAATGTCGTCGTGGACATCATGGCGCTGTTCTAAAGACTTCCGGAAAAACAAAGAAGCCCTGGCTTAAGCCAGGGCTTTCTACTTTGTGCAGGTTTAAGCGCGCGCTCTAACGCGCGCCGCTGAAGACCCGCATCAGGCCGAGAATGCTATACGCAGCCTGCCCCACCACCAGCGCAAACATCAGCGCAATCGGCGCGTCCGGGCGCTTGGATTCGATCAGGTCGGCGAAGACTCCGGCGGCAAAGCACATGAAGAACGGCAGCGCGTAGAACAGGTTGTTCGCGCCGCCAGCCAGCGGCATCAGCACGGCCATCAGGCAGAGCAGCACCCCGATGAGCAGCGGCGCAAGATTGCCGAAGAACCGTGTGCGGCGCCACGCCACGAACGCGATCAGCGCCACCGCAGTGGCGAACGTGGTGGCCGTCGAAGCCGTCAGCAGCATGTTCGCAAACGGCGCGGCCAACATGCCAAGGTGCGCCGGATTGGTGAAGCCGAGCCATCGTGCATTGTGCAAGGCGCTGAACAACGCGCCAAGGTTCGCGCCGAACGTGGCGTCGAGCAGGATGAAGGCCACGCAGCAGGCAGCCAGCACGATGACCGAAGCCGCCGCGCGGCGGTGCGGCACCGCCCACCACATAAAGAGCACGGCGGGCACCAGCAGCCACGCCAGCGACCACTGCGTGCCCACGGCGATTCCGATGGCCCCGCCGAGAAACAGGATGCGCTTCCAGTTCCACAAGATGACTTCGCGCGGCGCGTAGAGCGTGTGCGCCGTGGCAATGGCCGTGAAGATCAGCCCGAAGGCCGCCCATGCGCCGAAGATCTCCGGCCCGGCCATGGAGCTGCGCGCCACCAGCGCGGGGCTGAAGCAGTAAAGCCCCATCGCGCACAGGCCGCCAATCCATCCGTAGAGCTTGCGCGCCACGTAATAGAGCGAGACGCCGAGCAGCAACCCGGCCAGCAGGAACGGCGCGCGTACCAGCCAGCGCATGCGGTCGAGAAAGAACTGGTCAACCTCAGCCGGATGCTGCAACACGGCCGGAGCCACGCCCGCGACGCTCAGCAAGGCTGTCAGCGGCGAGTGCAACGCGTCGCCGCCATGCGTGCGTCCGCTCAGGATTGACGCACCTTCGGTAAGGTAGCGGCCCTCGAGGGCGGTCAGCGGCACGTGTGAAACAAAGTACGCGCACTGCGCGGCAAAGCACAGCAGCAAAAAGAGCGCGAACAGATGCGATGGACGGAAATGACGCGAGAGCTTCATGGGCACGGGTACCGCATTGGTTGTACCACATTGCATCGGCTTTCCGTGCCGCGGATGCGCTAAACTAGGCCGCATGCGCGTCCCGGCCTATCGCATCGCGGTCTCTCTCGTCGCACTCGTGTGCATCCTCGGCGGCCTCACGGCCACGGCCCAATCCAATGATCAGGCCAAGCTGACCGGCGTGCGCGTCACCGGCTCCAAGCTCTATACCGGGCAGGACGTGATGAACCTGACTGGGCTGAAGCTCGGCGTAAAGATGGGCAACCCGGAATTCCAGGCCGCAGCCAATCAGCTCAGTGACAGCGGCGCGTTCACCTCCGTGGCCTACAAGTACGAGTTCAAGAACGGCGGCTACGTGGTGGAGTTCGCGCTTGAGGATGCCGACCTTGTGCCCGTGAGCTTTGAGAATTTCGTCTGGTTCACCGACGACGAATTGAAGGCGGAACTGGCCAAGCGCGTGCCCATCTTCCGAGGCAAGGTTGCCCCCGGCGGGCAAATGCCGACGCTTGTGGCCGACGCACTCAACGGCGTGCTTGCGGCCCGGGGACTGCCCGGTCAGGTCTATTTCCGGCTGCATTCGCCCACCGAGAACGCCGCGCCCGATACTGTGCAGTTTCTCGTCAGCGGCGTCACCATGTCGGTGGCCGAGGTGCATTTCACTGGCGTGAAGGCGCTCTCGCAGAGCGACCTCGACGAGGCCATCAAGAACGTGGTGAACCAGAATTACGAGGCCTCGTTCAGCCACACGGTTCCGGCTGAGAGCGTTGTGCGCGCCTACGGACGGCTGGGCTACCTGCGCGCGCATGTGGAGGCGCCCGTGCGCAAGTTGATCGGTGAGAACGCGGCCTCGCCGGAGGTGGTGCTCACTTTCAACGTCACCGAGGGCGCGCCCTACCGCGTGACAGCCATCAGCTTCGCCGGCAACCTGCAGGTGCCTACGGTAGAGCTGGCGCCGACGTTGAAGCTCTCACCGGGGTCGCGCGCCGATCAGGACCTGTTGCAGGAATCTCTGCACGACGCCTACAAGGTCTGCACCAAATATGGCTTTCTGCAGGCGAGCCTTTCCGCCCGCACCAAATATGATGACAAGCAACATGCCGTGGACTACGTCATCGAGATCACCGAAGGGCCGCAATTCCACATGGGCGTCCTCAGCGTTCAGGGTGCCGACCGCGACCTGGAGAGCGTTCTACGCAAGGCCTGGACGATGAAGACCGGCGAGGTCTACAACGCCACCTACACCAGCGAGTTTCTGAAGGGCGTGCCCGGCCTGCGTCGCGGTCAGGTGGTGAAGGTGCACACACAGCTCGCTCCCGGCAACGTGGTGCACGTCACGCTGGAGTTCTGAACATGGAACTGGAAGCAACGCTGCTGGAACTTGAGACTCTTCTGCTTTCGCCCGAAGCTCGCCACGACGCCGCGACGCTGGAACGGCTGTTGTGCGCCGAGTTTCGCGAGTTCGGCAGCTCCGGCCGCAGCTATTCCCGTGAAGAGGTGATTGCTTCCCTGCTGGCCTCCCGCAGCAAGGAAAGCTGGATGATCGCGGAGTTCCAAATGCACCCCCTCGCACCAGACGTGGCGCTGGTGACTTACCGGGCCGCGCGGCAGGCGGGATGCTCCTCCGTAAGTTATTCACATGACACGAGTTATTCTCTCCGTAGTTCCATCTGGGTGCGACGCAAAGAAGGCTGGCAAATGCTCTTCCACCAAGGCACAGCCGCCCCGTCCTCCGTGCTATAATGTGAATTGCGATTCTGTCTCTAACGCCCTCTGATTGCAATGAGTTACATCGTGTTGCGCGGTTCGCCTCCAAGGTGGCTCCGCACAGGGACTTATGAGCAGAAGAAGCCGGCGCAACCGTGCCCCCAAGCAAGCGGCGCGCCCCTGAGAATTCATGGCAGACGAGACGAACAACCAAGGAAGCCTGCTGCCGCCCTCCAATTCGGGCGGCGGTACCAACGTGCAACCCATCAACATTGAAGAGGAGATGCGGCGCTCGTATCTCGACTATTCGATGTCGGTCATTATTGGCCGCGCGCTGCCCGACGTGCGCGACGGCCTGAAGCCTGTGCACCGGCGCATTCTCTACGCGATGCACGACATGGGTCTGCTGCACAACCGCAAGCACGTCAAGTGCGCCAAGGTGGTTGGTGAAGTGCTCGGCAAGTACCACCCGCACGGCGACAGCGCGGTGTATGACGCGTTGGTGCGTATGGCGCAGGACTTCTCGTTGCGCTATCCGCAGGTGGACGGTCAGGGCAACTTTGGTTCCGTCGACGGCGACCCGGCGGCCGCCTATCGTTACACCGAAGCGCGCATGACGGCCATCAGCGAAGAGATGCTGGAGGATATCGACAAGGACACCGTCGATTTCTCGCCGAACTTCGATGACACCACGGGCGAGCCCGTGGTGCTGCCCACGCGCATTCCGACCCTGCTGGTCAACGGCTCCAACGGCATCGCCGTGGGCATGGCCACCAACATTCCGCCGCACAACATGACCGAGATCATCAACGCGGCCATCTATCTGGCGAACAAGCCGAACACACGGCTCGAAGAGCTCGTGATCGGCAAGGGCGGCGAGCCGCCCATCGTGCAGGGCCCGGACTTCCCGACCGGCGGCTTCATCTACGGCAAGAACGGCATTCTGAGCGCCTACCAGAGCGGCCGCGGCCGCTTCATCATGCGCGCCAAGGCCGGCATTGAGCACATCACCAAGGAACGCGACGCCATCATCGTCACCGAGATTCCTTACCAGGTGAACAAGGCGCGCCTGATCGAGCGCATTGCCGAACTGGTGAATGAGAAGACGATCGACGACATCAGCGACATCCGCGACGAGAGCGACCGCGAAGGCATGCGCATCGTGATCGAGCTGAAGCGCGGCGCGCAGGCCGAGATTGTGCTGAACCAGCTCTACAAGCACACCCAGATGCAGGACAGCTTCAGCATGATCTTCCTGGCCGTGGTCAACGGACAGCCGAAGGAGCTGGGGCTGCTGGCCGCGCTCAACTGCTTCATCGACCACCGTATCGAAGTGGTGCGCCGCCGCACGGCCTTCCTGCTGCAGAAGGCGAAGGACCGCGAGCACATCCTCGAGGGCTACAAGATGGCCCTCGACCACCTCGACAACGTCATCGCCATCATCCGCAACAGCCAGAACCGTGCGGATGCGCGTGACAATTTGGTGGCTTACTTCGGCGGCCGCAAGATCACGATCAACCTGACGGGCAAGGCTCCCGAGGTGAACCCCGAGAAGCCGTTCACCACCAAGCAGGCGGACGCGATCCTCGAATTGCAGTTGCACCGCCTGACCCGCCTGTCGATCGACGAGATCATCAGCGAGTTGAACGCGATCCTGGAGCAGATTGCCGAGTACGAATCGATTCTGGCCGACGAGAAGAAGCTGCGCCGCGTGATCGTGAAGGAACTCGAGCAGGTGAAGAAGGACTACGGCGACGAGCGCAAGACGCAGATCCTCGATGAAGCCAAGGAAATTCAGATCGAGGACCTGATTGCCGACGAACAGGTGGCGGTGACCATTTCGCACACCGGCTACGTGAAGCGCACGCCGATTTCGACCTACCGCCAGCAGCGCCGTGGCGGCACCGGACGCAAGGGCATGAGCACCCGCGATGAGGATTTTGTGGAGCAGATGTTCATTGCCTCCACGCACGCCTACATCCTGGTGTTCACCAACACGGGCCGCGTCTACTGGCTCAAGGTGTATGAGATTCCCGACGTGGCCGCCGCCGGCAAGGGCAAGCACATTGGCAACCTGGTCTCATTGCAGCCGGGTGAGAGCGTGCGCGCCATGCTGCCAGTGCGCGACCTTGAGGAAGAGGGCAAGTTCATCTTCTTCGTCACGCGCCAGGGCACGGTGAAGAAGACGGCGCTGAAGGACTTCAGCAACGTGATGGCACGCGGCATCATCGCCATTGGCATTGAGAAGGAAGACGAACTGGTGGAGGCGCACTGCACCGACGGCAACCAGATCATCTTCCTCGCCTCGCACAACGGCATGGCCATCCGCTTTGACGAGCAGGAGGTCCGCGCCATGGGACGTCCGGCGTACGGCGTGCGCGGCATGAACCTGGCGGCGAAGGACTACATCGTCGGCATGGCGGTGACGGCCAAGCCGGTGGAGGGCGAAGCCAAGCCGAAGAGGAAGCGTAAGGATGAAACGGACGAGGAGAAGGCCATTCCGAACCTCATCCTGAGCGTGACCGAGAACGGCTACGGCAAGCGCACCCCGGTGGAGGATTACCGCCTGACCGGACGCGGCGCCAAGGGCGTCATCAACATTAAGACGACCGAGCGCAACGGCAAGGTGGTGGGCGTGCTGCTGGTGAGTGAAGTCTCCGAGGCCATGCTGATCTCGCAGTTCGGCAAGATCATCCGCATGGGCACCGACTCGATCCGCGAAGCCGGACGCGCCACGCAGGGCGTGCGCCTGCTCTCGCTCGAGGGTGGAGATAAGGTGGCCGCCGCCGTCGTCATCCCGGAGGACGAAACCAACGGGAATGGCAACGGAGAACAGCCGCTGTTGCAGTAGGCTGAAACATCGTTCAACGGCAAAGGCCCGGAACAATCCGGGCCTTTTGCTTTGCCTGAAAGTGATTCCAAACTTATTAGGCTTTGCACCGAACAAAAGGTGGTTCGACTTCGCCGCCGAAACGCGTTCGTCGGCTACGCTCACCATGACGGTTCGCGGGTATAGTGTGAGTGCGATGAGTGAGCCAACAACCATGACCACCGCCATTCTGCGCACGGAGGAGAGTGCAGAGTTCTGGACCGAGGAGCGCTGCTCCATCCTTGAGCTTTCAAACACCGCCGAGGATGAAGCGGTCTCCATTGCGCGGGCGCGCGTGAAACCCGGCGTGACCACGCGCTGGCACGTGGTGCGCGGCACCGCCGAGCGCTACGTCATGCTGAGCGGCACGGGGCGCGTTGAGGTTGGCGAGTTGCCGCCCACCGAGGTGCGCCCCGGCGACGTGGTGCGCATTCCGCCCGGTGTGCGCCAGCGCATCACCAACACCGGCACGGACGACCTGCTGTTCCTCGCCATCTGCACGCCGCGCTTCCAGCAGGAAAACTACGAGGACGTGGACGACTGACCACCGGCTCCGTGAGGAACGGCGTTGCTGAACTTCTGCGCGCTTGACGGATTGGGGCGGGGCGCACACAATCTTCGCCCTGGGAGGTGGAAGATGAAGAACGGATTCAACTTGAGAATGCGGGCATGGCTGGGGACGGCCGTGCTCCTGCTGGCCTGCGCGGGATGGGCGCAGCAGACGGAGATGAAAGACGCGAAGGCCGATGACCACGCCATGCGCCACGCGCCCGCGCCAAGTTCCGCCGAGTGGCAGCAACTGCGCTCGCTGGTGGGCAAGTGGCAGGGCAACATGGAAGAGGGCGGCAAGAAGTATGACACCGGGCTTGAGATCCGCATGACCGGCGACAACTCGGCGCTGATGCACTGGATGGACGAGGGCACCGATCACGAGATGGTGACGATGTTCCACCCGGACGGGCCGGGCAAGCTGCTGGCCACACACTACTGCGCCGCGCACAACCAGCCGCGCATGGAGATGGTGAAGTCCGCCGCGCCGAACCAGTTGGCTTTCCGCTTCAAGGACGGCACCAACATCGACCCCGGCGACGGGCACATGGTCGGGCTGGTCATCACCTTTATCGACGCCGACCACCACGATGAGGCGTGGAGCTACGAGGACAAGGGCAAAGAGTTGCCCGCAACAGTCTTCCACTACACGCGCAAGAACTGAAGCTGCACCGTGCAGCAGCGAGGGCGCGCCGCGTGCGCGCCCTTTCCATTGCAGGCGACAACGCGTTTTGCGCGAACGCCCCTGCGCCAACGTAGAATGAATGCATGCCTGCAAGCAGACAGCTTTCCGAGGTGCTCATTGAGCGCGGCGCGGAGGCCGATGTGTTGGCCGCCGTGCCGATGATCAACCGTGCCTTTGAGGTGGAGACCTTCTTCAACACTCCACGCACGGACGAGGCAGAGGTGCGCGAGATGCTCACGCGCGGCGAATTCCTGATCGCAAAAGATGGAGCGCACACGGTGGGCATCATCTACGTGGAGCCGCGCGGCGAGAGCGGGTATCTCGGCATGCTGGCCGTGGACGCTGCGTGCCAGGGACGCGGGCTTGGACGGCAACTGATTGCCGCCGCCGAACAGCGTTGCAGCCTTGCCGGATGCAGTCGCATCGATATTTGTGTATTGAGCCTGCGGCCCGAACTGCTGGCACGCTACGCAAGGCTTGGCTTCGTTGAAACCGGACGCGAGCCGCTGCTGGCCGTGCACAAGCTCAGGCCCGGCTTTGAAGCATATGTCATAAAGATGTCGAAGAACTTGTTGTAACGACGCCGCGCCCACACAGGCGCAGGCGCGGAGAGTTCTGCTCGCTGGAGAAACGCTTCTTGCTTCCGCATCATGCACTGATGCTGTTTGCCGCCGCGTTCGTGGGCGGCGCCATCAACTCCGTCGCCGGGGGCGGCAGCTTCCTTTGCTTTCCGGTGCTGCTGTTCACGGGCATGCCGCCCATCCAGGCGAACGCCACGAACACGATGGCCCTGTGGCCGGGAACGGTGGCCAGCGTGGGAGCCTACCGTCGCGAGTTGCGCGGAGAAAAACTTCGCCGCCTGATGCCGCTGATGACCTCGGCTCTCGTGGGTTCGGTGCTGGGCGCCACCGTACTGCTGCACACGCCGCAGGCAACGTTTCTGCGGCTGATTCCCTACCTGATGGGCTCGGCTACACTCATCTTCGCCTTCAGCGGACGCATTGTGCGCTTCCTGCGCGAGCGCTCCGAGCATCTGCAACGCAAGAGCCGCTGGACGTTTGTGGGCGCCACGCTGCTGGAAATCTTCATCGCCATCTACATCGGCTACTTCGGTGCCGGAGCCGGCATTCTGATGCTGGCGATGTTTGCGCTGCTGGGCGTGGAAAGCATACACACCATGAACGCCTACAAGACGGTGCTGGCCTCGGTGGCCAACGGCGTGGCCATCGCAATTTTTGTGTGGGCAGGCGCCATCCTGTGGCCGCAGGCTCTGGTGATGCTGGCGGGCGCCAGCGTGGGCGGATACGGCGGCGCCTACTACGCGCAGAAGATGCCGGCGAAGAGTGTGCGCGGGGTGGTGATCGCCATCGGCGCGGCACTGACCTTGTACTTCTTTGTGCGGCAGGGATTCTAGCTAAACACCGCGAAATCAACGGCTTTTAACCTCGCATTTTGTTCGCGCAACTTCCCGCCCCGGGCTGGGTTTGACCTGATGTATGCAGTTTGCCTGGAGGTGGACGATGACGAAGAGATGGATGTTAGGTGCGATGATGCTGATGATGATGGCCGTGATGGTTCCGGCGGCATCGGCACAGGTTCGCGTGGGTGTTGCCATTGGACCGATCGTGCATCGTCCTCCGGTGGTAGTGGTTCCTTCTTATGCGCCGCCGGTGTATTACGCGCCGGATTACTACTACGACCCGGGCTATTACACGGCGTATGACGACGGCTGGGTGTTTATCGACGGCCGCTGGTGCCAGCGCGACCACGGCTACTACCGCAGCTACTACCGCGGATATGATCGCGGGTACTACGGACGGGGCTACTACGGTGGCGGACCGCGCGGATATGTCTCCCGTGGTTATGTGGACCGTGGCTACGCCCGCGGTGGCGGATATGCCCGGGGCGGAGACTACGGACGCGGCGGCGGCTATGGACATGGTGGCGGCTACGGCGGTCGCGGTGGCCATCGCTAAATGAACGAATGAAGTTGCGTGTCGGGGGATGGAGCGAGGCGTCGCCACAAGGCGGCGCCTTTTCCTTTGCTCGATCCGTGAGCATGAGAGTGTTGCAAACAACTGTCCGAATGCGATGCACACAGTCTTTGCACAAGATTCATCAAACGCGGCAGCAAGGCGCGCCCGCTCACGATAGCCTGTTGCGGTATGTGGAACCTGCTCGAAGTTCTCGGCATGGCGGCCGGTGCGTTCACGACCTTCGCGTTTCTGCCGCAACTGGTGCAGACGTTTCGCACGCGGCAAGTGCGCGACCTGAACCTGGGCTCGTTGGTGGCGTTCGACATCGGCCTGGCGTTGTGGCTGGTTTACGGAATCTATAAGGATTCCTGGCCGATCATCTCCGCGAACGTTGTAACCTTGTTGTTGCAGCTCGGAATTCTGTTTCTGAAACTGCGCTACAACCACACCGGGGCCTCCACCGGGGAGGAATAGGTTACCTTCCGGGCACGGGCGGCGACGGTTTACCACGACCGGTTTGACGGTGCCTGTGCAAAACGGTTAAAATTTGATGGTTTGCCTGTACTGCCGCGCTCCGTTCTGGAGCCCCTGACGGCTTATGCGGTTAGGGAAGGTGCATGTCTGCGGCCAACCGGTTGAAACTGTGCGCGTTCTGCGCGCCGGGAAAACCATTGGGTTGGTGCACGGCGTCCCAGTTCCGCTCGCCGGGGAAGTGCAAGCGCACAAGTTTGAGATAGCGGTCTGCCGCAGCCATTGACGCACGGTTGGCCCAGCATCCTGGAGGCATTATGTACGCGGTGATCCGCGCTGGTGGAAAACAGTATCGCGTCGCACCCGGCGACGTGGTGAAGATTGAGAAGCTGGAGTCGGCGGGCTCTGACGTCGAATTCGACGTGGTTGCCGTGAGCGCCGAAGAAGGCAAGATCACCAAGGGCGATGGCGCCAAGGTGAAGGGCGAGCTGCTGGGAGCCACCAAGGGCGACAAGGTCCTGGTCTTCCACTTCAAGCGCAAGAAGCAGTACAAGAAGCTGCAGGGTCACCGCCAGGAGCTGGTCGAAGTCCGCATCAGCGAGATCACGGTGAACGGACAGACCTTCAGCGCGCCGGCCGTCGAGAAGAAGGCTCCCAAGGCCAAGAAGGCCGCCGAGCCGAAGGCTGAGAAGCCGGCAGCGAAGAAGCCCGCCGCAAAGAAGACTGCGGCCAAGAAGACGGCGAAGAAGTAACGCCGGAGAATTTAGAAACCCATGACTCGCGCGAAACGAGTCGGGATGGAAACGACACGTAAACAACGTTGCGTGTCATGGGAGAGAGTTTAGTTATGGCACACAAAAAAGGACAAGGCACATCTCGTAACGGCCGCGACAGCAACGCGCAGCGGCTGGGTGTGAAGGCGTTCGGCGGCCAGGTGGTCACCGGCGGCACCATCATCATTCGCCAGCGCGGCACGCGCATCAAGCCGGGCCTGAACGTGGGCCGTGGCAAGGACGATACGCTGTTCGCCAAGATTGACGGCCGCGTGAAGTTCATTGATCGCGGCACGATGGGTCGTTTCGTCTCCGTGGAGCCGGTGACGGCCTAAGACAGCGCCAGCCGCGGCACGGCGGCGGCGCAGGAACAGTTCGAAGAGGCCTCGTTCATTCGTGCGAGGCCTTTTCTATTGCGCGCAGTGCCGTGCGAGGGTAAGCATTAGATTCATGTTTGTCGATCAAGCATCCATTCGGGTCACTTCCGGCGCAGGCGGCAACGGCTGCATGGCCTTCCGCCGCGAAAAGTTCGTTCCCCGCGGAGGCCCCTCCGGCGGCGATGGCGGGCGCGGCGGCGACGTCATCATGGAATCCAGCGAACGCCACAACACGCTGGTTCACTTCCGCTTCAATCCGGAATACAAAGCGCAGCGCGGCCGCCACGGCGAAGGCAGCAACAAGACCGGCTCCGACGGCGAGAGCATCACGCTCAAGGTGCCGGTGGGCACCATGGTCTACGACGAAGAGACCGGCGCACTGGTGCATGACTTTGCCACCGCGAACGAGCACGTCATCATCGCGCGCGGCGGACGCGGCGGACGCGGCAATCAGAACTTTGCCACGCCGACGCATCAGGCGCCGACCGAGTGCGAGCCCGGACGTCCGGCGGAAGAGCGTCATCTGCGTCTGGAGTTGAAGCTGCTCGCCGATGTGGGATTGGTTGGTTATCCGAACGTCGGCAAGTCAACGTTGATCTCGCGCATCTCTGCGGCACGCCCGAAAATTGCGGACTATCCGTTCACCACGCTGCAGCCGAACCTCGGCGTTGTTGCGCTCGGCGATGATCCGCGCAATCCAATCAGCTTCGTTGTTGCAGATATTCCGGGCCTCATCGAAGGCGCGAGTGAAGGCGCCGGACTCGGCATGCGCTTTCTGAAACATGTGGAGCGCACGCGCTGTCTGGTGCATCTTGTGGATGTAAGCGATGCAAGCGGGCGTCCCGATCCGGTCGAAGACTTCAAGATCATCATGGGTGAGCTTGAGAAATTCGGTGCAGGAATCGACGAAAAGCCTATGATAGTGGTCGCGAGTAAGTGCGACGTCGCGAACCCTGATAAGCTCGAAGAGCTTCGCAAGTTTGTCGCACGCAAAAGGCTAGAGTTCTTTCCCATCTCCGCGGTGAGCGGTGAGGGAGTAAAGGATTTGGAGTGGGCGATGGCACGCTACGTACAGGAAGTGCGCCGGCGCATAGCGGCGGGCGAGACTGTAGTTGGCCCGCGGCTGTTTACTCCGCAGGATGAGGAGCCGATCGCCGCGACGGCTTCCAAGGGCCCCAGGACGGCACGACGTAAGCCGGCCAAAGCAGCGGCTAAAACCAAGAACAACGAAAGGGAGAAGACTATGGCAACGAAAAAGGCTGCAAAGGCTCCGGCGAAGAAGGCTGCTCCGAAGAAGGCTGCGAAGAAGCCCGCCGTGAAGAAGGTCGCCGCGAAGAAGGCTGTGAAGCCGGCGAAGAAGGCCGCGAAGAAGCCGGCCGCCAAGAAGACCGCGAAGAAGTAACTGGTTTTCACAAACCGAGGGGCGCAGTGCAACATGACTGCGCCCTCACTGTTTTCTGGCTCCGCCACAGGGTTTGCAATACACTTCCCCCGGAGCATCGGCTCCTTGCATCGCGGACCAACGCCTAAAACGCAATCAAAGTCTTCCGCTGAACTAGACAGGCAAGAACGCACTCGATGAACGTCACAATTTACGGCGGCACCTTCAACCCGGTACACAACGGACACCTGGCCGTGGCACGCGCCGCCGCCAAGCGCTTCCAACTCGACAAGGTGTATTTTGTTCCCGCCGATATTCCGCCGCACAAGCAGCGCATGCCGCTGGTGCCCTACTACCATCGCTACGCCATGCTGGCGCTGGCGCTGGCGGGCGAGAAGAGTTTTATTCCGTCGCTGCTGGAAGCGCCCGAAATCATTCAGGCGGAGCACAAGCTCGCCAGCTATTCGATCGACACCGTGCACCGGTTGCGCGCGCGGCTCGGCAACGGCGACAAGCTCTACTTTCTCATCGGCATTGACGCCTTCCGCGACATTGCGAAGTGGCGCAGCCCGGTGGAGCTGCTGACCGCGTGCGAGTTCATTGTGGCGAGCCGCCCGGGATTTTCGCTGGCCGATGTGGCCATGTCTCTGCCCGAAGAATTGCGACCGGCGCGCGAGATTGCCGAGCTTTACGCCGAGCGCGAGGACACCGGCACGCTTGTCTACGGAGACGCCGTGGTGCACCTGCTCGATGCGGTGCGCTCCACGGTGAGCGCCACGCAGGTTCGCGCGCTGGCCGAGGCCGGCAAGCCACTGGCGAAGATGGTGGGCGCGCGCGTGGCCGACTACATCCGCAAGGAAGCTCTGTACCAGGACGTGAAGGAGCCGGGAACGCCGCTGCTGCCCATTGCGCCGTGCGAAGGCGGACTGAAGATCATTACGCGCAACCAGAATCCGAAAAAGAAATAGCCCGCAGGTCCCCGAGACTGCACAATAGTGAGGACTATGAGCACTGCTGAAATTCGCAAACAAGTGGCCATCGCGCTGGAAGCGGTGGAGAGCAAGAAAGCCGAAGATGTGACCCTGCTGCAACTGCCGCAGGAAGCCAGCGCGCTGAGCGACTACTTCCTGATCTGCAGCGGCACCAACCCGCGCCAGGTGCAGGCCATTGCCGACGAAGTGGATGACCGCCTGTCAAAGATGGGCGTGGAGCCGCTGAACCGCGAGGGCTACCAGAACGCCGAGTGGATCCTGCTGGACTACGTGGACTTTGTGGTGCACATCTTCAGCTCGCAAGAGCGGCTGCACAACCTGGAGCGGCTGTGGCACCATGCCAGGCACCTGACGCTGACCGACCTGACGAAGCCCGCGAAGAAGGCTCCGGTGACCGCCGGCGTTGCCAGGAAGGGCGCGTCGAAGACTCCGGTTTCGCGCATGGGCGCACGCCCGGCGGCAAAGAAGGTCGCCAAGAAGGTTGCCGGAAAGGCCGCGAAGAAGGCGGCTCCGAAGACTGCCGGACGCGGCAAGGCGGCAAAACCGGCGGCCAAAAAGACCGCAAAGAAAGCAGCGAAGAAGAAGTAGCTGCGTTCCGGGCAGGCGTCAACAACGGGCGCGAACCTGGGGCACTCGAAGACCGGAAGCACAAGGACGGCGATGAAGCTGCGCGTGGCGTGGGTGGGCAAGACGAAGGAGGCGGCGATTGCCTCGCTTGCCTCGGAGTACCTGAAACGCACCGCGCGCTACAACCACGTCGAGGGCAACGAATACGCAACGGAAGAGGCGCTGGTGCGCAGCCTGGACAAGGCTGCCCGCACGGCGCCTGTTTTCGTTGCGCTCGACCCGCGCGGCAGGCAGCTCTCAAGCGAAGAACTGGCCGAGTTGCTGCGAACGCATCAGGAGCGCGGCACGCAGGAGCTGGTCTTCGCCATCGGCCCCGCCGACGGCTGGAGCGCCTCCGCGCTCGGCCGCGCGCAGGTGAAGCTCTCCCTCGGCAAGATGACGCTACCGCACGAGCTGGCGCGTGTGGTGCTGCTCGAACAGATCTACCGCGGCTTCACCATCCTCGCCGGGCACCCCTACCACGGGGGGCACTGAGGGATTGTCGAATTTGAGAATTGCAATATTTTCGAATTTCGTTACCGCTACCAGGCGATCAGGGATGGTCAATCCACAAATGTTGAAATTCGAAAATTCACAAATTGCCCATCCAAGAAGTTCCCTGCGCCGCAAGACTGCCTCCATTTCACGCGACCCAGTACAATAGAGCCATGCCGGACGTACGCAGAGGTCTGATCATCGTCAACACGGGGCCGGGCAAGGGCAAGACGACGGCCGCCATGGGCACCGCGCTACGCGCCGTGGGCAACGGCATGCGCGTGCTGATGCTGCAATTCCTGAAGGGCTCCTGGCACTATGGCGAACTGGACGCCGTGGAGGCCTTTGGCGACCGCTTTATGATGAAGCAGATGGGCCGCGGCTTTGTGAAGGTGGGCGGCGCAGAGACCGATCCCGAGGACGTGCGCATGGTGGAGGAGGCCTGGGCCGAGGCCGAGCAGGCGATCCTGAGCGGCGAGTGGGACCTGGTCATTCTCGACGAGATCAACTACGCCATCAGCTACAAGATGCTGGACCCGGAGAGGGTGGCCGAGGTGCTGCGCCGCAAGCCCGAGATGGTCCACGTCATCTTGACGGGCCGCAACGCGCATCCGACAATTGTGGAACTGGCCGATACAGTGACCGAGATGCGGGAAGTGAAACACGCATACCAGAAGGGCATCATGGCCCAGCGCGGCATCGAGTACTAGGCTCGCCTGCGCAACTGCCGCAATCCGTGCGGCACCCGGCTCACGACCGGTGGGGAATTTGCGAACAACACAGCCGCGCCGCGGGCGCGAGAGACGGACAAGATTCTATGGCATGGTTTAAGCGCGAATCGCAGGAACTGGATACCTCGGGCGAGCGCAAGGTAAAGACCGAGGGCTTGTGGGTGAAGTGTGACGGTTGCCGCCAGATCATCTGGAAGAAAGAGCTGGAGGAGAACCTGAACGTCTGCCCCAAGTGCGACCGCCACTTCCGGCTGGACGCGCGCGCACGGCTGGCGATGCTGTTTGACGACGGCCAGTACACCACCGAAGACGGCAACCTGGTTTCGCCCGACCCGTTGCAGTTTGTGGACCTGAAGCCCTACGCGGCGCGCCTGAAGCAGGCGCAGGCCAAGACCAAGCTGAATGACGCAATCATCACCGCACGAGGCCGCCTGAACGGCCGCATGGTCATCGTGAGTGCCATGGAGTACGGCTTCATCGGCGGCTCGATGGGCTCGGTGATGGGCGAAACACTGACGCGCGCGGCGGAGAAGGCCGCAGCCGAGCGTATGCCGCTTATTATTGTCTCCGCCTCGGGCGGCGCACGCATGATGGAAGGCACCATCAGCCTGATGTCGATGGCGAAGGTGTCTGCGGCGCTGGCGCGGCTGGACGACGCGAAGATTCCTTACATCAGCCTGCTGACCGACCCGACCACCGGCGGCGTTTCGGCCTCATTCGCCATGCTGGGTGACCTGAACATTGCCGAGCCGGGCGCGCTCATCGGCTTTGCCGGGCCGCGCGTCATCGAGCAGACCATCCGCCAGAAACTGCCTGAAGGCTTCCAGCGTTCGGAGTTTCTGCTGAAGCACGGCATGCTGGACGCCGTGGTGCACCGCCGCGAGCTGAAGGCCTACATTGCCCGCGCGCTGGAGTGGATGCAGCCGAGCACGGCGGCCTAAGATCGCGCCTTAACGATTGGAAACGCAAGCCCCACTGCAGAGTGGGGCTTTTGCTGTTTGGGAAGATTCCTGAGTTGGCCAATGCCATGCACGGATTTGGCATTGGAAATGTTTCACCAGCCCAGGTTAGCCGCGCTTCGCGCGACGAACCTGGGGCACCCACGTTTACGTGACATTGAAGGAAATCCGGCCCGATGTTTGCATTCCCGAAGATGCGCGATGAACATCGATGGTGGCCGTACGTCACATCCTCGCGGTTGGCGGCGGGCGTATTGTCTGCCGTCAGGAGGAGAGTTCATGAGCACGACAGTTCCTGCTGTCTCCCAGACATTGAAAAACCTTTTGGCCGCCTTTGAAGGCGAGCGCAACGCCACTGCGCGTTACCAGGCCTTTGCGCTGAAAGCCGAGGAGGAAGGCTACCTGCGCGTGGGCACGCTGTTCCGCGCCGCTGCCCGCGCCGAGCAGATCCACGCCGCCAACCACGCACAGATCATCAACAAGCTGGGCGGCACGCCCGAGAGCAAGATTGCGACGCCGAAGGTCGGCACCACCGCTGAGAACCTGAAGGCCGCCAAGGAAGGCGAGGAGTACGAGCGCGACATCATGTATCCGGGCTTCATCAAGGAAGCAGAGATGAGCCACCAGCCGGCGGCCGTGCGCACCTTCCGCAATGCCATGGAGGCCGAGGCCGTGCACGCCGAGCTTTACGGCGCGGCGCTGGCCACGCTGGAAAAGCAGAAGGTGGCCGCCACGTTCTACGTGTGCCCCTACTGCGGAAACGTGATGGAGGATCCGGCGCAGGAGCGTTGCAGCATTTGCCACGCGCCGCAGGAGAAGTTCGAGATCTTCAAGTCCTAACCAATGCACTTTGCGCGGCAGACGAGGCTGCGGCCGCCAGAGCCGCACTGCCGCGCGAACCGCTATAATGACGAAAGCCCCGGGGTTCCGGGGCTTTCGCTCGCATGAAGACATACGCTGAAGCCGTCCGCGAACTGTACGCGCTGGGACAGGAGCTGCACAAGCTGCCCTCGGCCAAGTTTGAGCTGTGGCAGGTGCGCGCGCTGGCCGCCGCGCTGGGTTCGCCCGAGCAGAAGTTCCCCTCCGTGCTGATTGCCGGCACCAACGGCAAGGGCTCCACGGCCGCAACGCTGGCCAGCATTCTGAAAGTCTCCGGCTACAAAACAGGGCTGTACACTTCGCCGCACCTTGTGCGGGTGAACGAGCGCATACGGCTCGATGGCGCGCCTGTCTCCGACGAGTTGTTTGCCTCGCTCTACGAGCGCACCCACGGAGCGGCTGCGCGGCTGGTGGCGGAAGGCAAGCTGCCGCATCATCCGAGTTTTTTTGAGACCGTGACGGCGATGGCCTTCCTCTGCTTCGCCGAGACAAACGTCGACATTGCCGTGCTTGAGGTCGGCATGGGCGGACGGCTCGATGCCACCAACATTGTGGAGCCGCTCGCGTCCATCATCACCGACATCGCGCTCGACCATCAGCAATTCCTCGGCAACACCATTGGGGCCATTGCCGGGGAGAAGGCGGGCATCCTGCGCGCGGGCCGCACGGCCATCACGCTGCCGCAGCACCCCGAGGCGAACGACGTGCTTGGCCGACGCATAGTGGAGCTTGGCGCGCACCCGGTGAGCGCCGCTCGCAACATGCCTCCGGTGAACCCCGGCAGCGAGGCACTGGTGCAGCAACATGAAGGGCGCACGCGCTTCCGCCATCAACTGCTGGGCGAGGAAGTGCTGATTGAGGCGCCTTTGGCCGGGCCTCACCAGTTGCGCAACCTGGCACTGGCGCTGACGGCTGCCGAAGAGCTGCACGCGCAGGGCTTCACGCGCATCACCCCCGAAAGCATCGCCGAGGGCGTCCGCAACACGCAGTGGGCGGGGCGCTTCCAGCGCATTGATGGCTCGGCGGGCCGGGCGCCCATGATTCTGGACGTGGCGCACAACCCGGCGGGAGCGTGGGCGTTGAAGGCCGCGCTGCGCCAACAGGTGGGCGAACGTCCGTGTGTCTTCGTCTTTGGCGCCATGCGCGACAAGGCCATTGCTGAGATGGTGCAGATTCTGTTCCCCGGTGCCGAGTGCGTTGTGGCCACCACGGCCGCCAATCCACGCTCGGCCACGCCGCAGGAGATTGCGGAGATGATTGCGGCAACCGGCACGCGCGTGGTCACCGCCGCAACGGTGGCCGAGGCGCTGCGCGTGGCGCAGACGGAAGCCGCCAAACTAGCGGACGCCGTGGTTGTCATCACCGGTTCCATCTATATCGTTGGTGCTGCCGCCGAAGCATTGTCCCTCGAAGCCTGAGCCTCGCATCGTTTATGCTGTTAGGGTGAGTTTCTGGCGAGCGTATCCTGCGTGATCTCCGCCGGGCATAAGCCCCGGCTCTTCATGGCGGGTACCTTCCACGAATTCGCAGTAGGCATCACGGTTGCAAGGCAGGCACATTGGCGCAGGGAGAAAAATTCGGTTTCGGCACCCGGCTGTTTTCCTATCTGGTGCGTAACAATCTCATCTACCTGTACACGGTTGTGTGCGGTACGCTGTCGCTGCTGTGCTCGTTTTTTGACGACGATGGCCACCTGCAGCACCGCATGGCGCGCACCTGGTCGTGGCTGATCCTGAAAACGGCCGGCACGCCGCTCACGGTCGAGGGGCTTGAGAACGTCGACCCGTCGAAGCCCTACATCTACGCCGCCAATCACCTCTCCTACCTGGACACGCCGGTGCTGTTCTACGGGCTGCCCATGCAGTTCCGCATCATGGCCAACCGCAACTTGTTCGACATTCCATTCATGGGCTGGCACCTTCGCCGCTCGGGACAGATTCCGATTGAGCGCGGCGACGCTCGCAGTTCACTGCGCAGCCTCATCGAGGCAAGCCACACGGTGAAGAACGGCATGCCGGTCGTGGTCTTCCCTGAGGGCGGACGCTCGTTCGACGGACACCTTCAGCCGTTTCTCGGTGGCGCATTTTACGTGGCCATCAAGGCCGGTGCGGAGATTGTGCCGACGGCCATTGTGGGCACGCATGAAGCGCTGCCCCGTGGACAGTGGCACCTGAACCCGCTGCCGCTGCGGCTGGTGATCGGCAAGCCGATCTCCTCCGAGGGCTACACGCCGCGCCAGATGGACGAGCTGGGAGAAAAGGTTCGCACGGCGCTGGCCGACTTGTACTATAGTCGCTCGGTGCTGAAGGACCCGCGCGTAGAGCAAGCCGCACAACCGGCGCCTGACACCGCGCACTAGCACCACACTGAAAGCGGCCGAACACTTTCCACCCGGAGCATCCGATGAAGCCGCGCATCGCCATTCCGCAGCCGAACTCCGACGCCAGCTACTCCGCGCGCGTGATGCCGCAATACGCCGGTGCCGTCGAGATGGCAGGCGGCGTCCCCGTGCAGATTCTGCTGAGTTCTTCCAACGAGGAAATTGCGCAGCTTGCCAAGAGTTGCCACGGAGTGCTGCTGCCCGGCTCGCATGCCGACGTGGACCCGCAGAAGTATGCGGCCACGCGCCACCCGAAGACCGCCGAAGCTGACCCGGCGCGCGACAATGCCGACGAACTGCTGCTGCAGGATGCATTCGTCATGCACAAGCCTGTCTTCGGTATCTGCTACGGGCTGCAAGCACTGAACGTGTGGCGCAACGGCTCGCTGGTGCAGCACATTGAAAGCCCGGTGAAGCATCGTCGCTTTGAGGGCGAGCCGCAGGAGACGGTGGTTGAGCACGCGGTTGAGGTTGAACCCGGCTCGCTGCTGGCGCAGACCGTAACGCCAGCGCTCGGGCCCGGAGCGGCGCTCACGCTCACCGCCAACTCTAGCCATCACCAGGCGGCAGCATGCGCCGGAGACGGCCTGCGCGTGGTGGCCCGCTCGCCGCAGGATGGCATCATCGAAGCCCTTGAAGGCACGCAGCCCGGCCACTGGGTGCTGGCCCTGCAATGGCACCCGGAGCGGACTTACAAGTCAGATGCCGTGTCGCGCGAACTGTTCCGCGCCTTTGTGCGAGCCGCCGCAGCCTGGCAGAAAAGAGCCTGCGAACACCACGAGGATTTCGAGTCGCTGCCCCGCTGAGTGGCGCCTGTCTTCAACCCTACGCCATCATCTTCCGCGCAATGCAAAAGGCACGGCCTAAACCGTGCCTTTGCTGTCTCATCCTGAGCTGAAATTCTACTTCTTGCCGTGCGGCGTGCCGATTGACTGCATGACCTGCTGCACCACCTTGGGCAAATCCTCGGGCTGGTCAAGCTCAACGTAACGCGGACCGGTGCTGGTGAAAGCCGCAACGTAGAGGGTCGGCGTCTGGTGGATGCCGATGGAACGCCCCAACTCGATGTCTGCGTTGATCTTGGCCTTCAGCGCGCCGCTTGGGTCGACGTACGTCGGAAGCTGCTGTCCGTGCTTGGCGGCAAAGCTGTCCGCCATTTCACGCAGGTTCAGCTTGGTGATGTTCGTCTGGTTCATAAAGATGTAGTGGCGGAACTCTTCGCCGAGCTGCGGCGAGACGGTGTCAAAGTAGCGCGCCATCAGGTGCGCATCGCCGCTCCAGGCATGATTTGGAATGACAAAATCATGCCGCACAACGGGGATGCGATAGGCCTGGGCGGTCTGCACAATCAGGTTCTCATTGCGGCCGCAGGACGGGCACTGCATGTCTTCAAAGACAATGATGGCGGCCTGTGCTCCCGCCGGGGGAACCAGTACACGCGCGGCGGCGGCCGGATCGAGTTGCACGGGAGGCAGCGCAGCGGCCTGTTGCGAAGCCCCGCCTGCAGCGCCAGCCGCAGCAGCTCCGCCAGCGGGCGGCTGGTTGCCAAACGCGCTCTCTTCCTTCTTTTTGCATCCGAACATGGCCAGCACAAGCATGGCCAACGCGGCCCACATCAGAGCCTTGCGAACACGAGTCATAAAGGTTGTTCTCCGCATGATTGCCTGTTTCTATGGTATCGCAAACGCCGCTCCGGCACCGCCGGCAGGCCGTTCCGTGCTATTTGGCGGCCACTTCCGCCTGGAGCTTTTCAATGATGTTGAACAGCGTTTCGCGGTCCACGCTCTCCACAAACGGCTGCGTAATCTTATCGGCGGTGATGACGTAGACCATCGGTGTGTGGTCTACGCCCGCGCGCTGCGCCACCCGGAAGTCCTCCATAAGAGACGCGGCAAACTTGCCATCGGGATCGACTTTTTCCGGCAATTGCAGATTGTGCTGGTCAGCAAAACGCTCAGCCATGCCGCGCAGGTTCGCCTTGGTGATGCTCGGCTGGTTGGCGTATACCCAGCGCCACCACTCCTCGTTCAGCTCCGGAGACTTCGACAGGAAGTAGCGCGCCAACACATGCGCGTCAAAGGCCCAGGCGTGCATGGCCAGCGGAAAATCTCGGCGCACGAGCGGGATGTTGTACTTGGCCACGGCCGCTTCCAGAATCGGCTCGGCATCGGCGCAGTCGGGACATTGCAGGTCCTCGAAGGCGATGATGGCGATCTTGGCGCCCTTGGGCAGCTTGAGCGTCGAGGTATCGATGGCGGCAGCCGATGCAGCGGCCATTGCCGCAAGAACGAGCAACACGAGTGAGGTGCGAAGTCGAGTCATGGGCGTCTCCGCGCGCGAACGCGCGTAGAGACATGGTACCTGAAGGCGGGTAACAAGAGTGGGTAGCGCCCGTTCTTTCACGCCTCGTCAACGCCGGTGATAGGTCATGGTGAACTCCGGCTTATCGGAGCCATCGTTGAAGACGGCGAAATCGTAGGCGTCTTCACCATTGCGCTTCACCGTCGAGTGCAGCTTCTCCACCCCCTTGGCGCTGGCGATGGTGAACTGCTGCGCCAGGTCACCATTGGTGACCACCGTGGAGCCTTCCGTGTACGCGCCGTCCGCCGAGGTGTAGAAGAAGCGCAGCTTCTGCTGCTGCGGGTCCCAGACGTAGATGCCGTGGTAGTGCGCCTCGCCGTTGAAGCGCGTAATGAAGCTAATGGCCGTGCCGGTCGGCGCCCAGCGGATCTCATTGTCGATGGTGAACAGCTTGCCTTCGCGCGTGGTGAACTCCGCGTGCCAGGTGCCGTGGGTCATCCAGTCGAGAGCCTCCAGGTGTGGCTCGTGCCTGGGCGCTGCGGCCTCCGGGGTGGGCTTGTTCTGCGCGGTGGCGTAGAGGGTGAGGGCGGCCAGCAGGGCGAGGACGAACAGGCTTCGCTTTAGCATCCGGCCATTCTGCGGGCGCGGTTGCGGAGTGTCAATTGCGAAGCAGTGGTGGAGTGCTGTTTCCCACGACGAGTGAATGAGCCGCCGCTCAGTGCCAGTGCTTCACCTTTGGCCACAAAGCCTGCATGGAGCCGAGCTTGAGTCCGCGGCACAGATAGACGGGGATTTCGCTCTCCAGCGCCCAGGGGTTGGGCGCGCTGACGGTCACCAATTCCACATGCTCGAACAGTGTCTCCAGCTTCTCGCGCGAGTCGTCGAGAACGATCATGCAGTTGCCTGAATACTGGCGCGGCCCCCACAGAAAGTAGGTGCGGTCTCCGCTGATGGCCTGCGGCAGCCCGTTGGCCCGGCCGAAGAAATCGATGGCGCCAGCCTGTCCGTAGTCCTGCGCGAAGATGGCACAATCGGCGCGTTCAGCCTCCGGCAGGCGACGCCACGCCACCGCCGTGGCATCGGCAATTTCCGGAAAGCCAAACTGATCGGCGTACCACTGCGGCAGCGCGGCGCGCGCATGTGCATGCTCATTGACCGGAAGCTTGAAGGGCAACTGCCGCGCGTAGGCAAGGAAGCCTTCCGGCGAAAAGAGCGGCACGGTGATGGGCAGGCAGTACACACCTGTCGCCAGCAGAAGCCCCGCGAATGACCAGCGCAGCCAGCGCCAACGGTATTCCACAAGCCAGCCTTCGAGCGCGACGCAACCCACAGCGATGAGCATGGGATAGATGGGCGCGAGGTAGTAGGCCTTGGCGTGCTGCGCGAACATTGCCGTGTAACAGAACAGGAAGCTCCCGCCAAGGAAGCGCAACTGGCGGAAGCCCGGCACGAACAGCAGCGCACAGATTCCGGCGAGCCAGATGAGACCGCCGAGGAAGCCGGTCTCCAAAAGCTGCGAGACAAAGAACGCCACCGGCCCGAGCACAACGTCGCGATGCTCGGCGCGGATGTTGCCGATCAGCTCAACGAATGGCCAGTGATTCTGCACGTTCCAGAGCAGGTTCGGCAGAAAGACGACGAACGCCGCCAACACGCCCAGCCACAGCCAGCGCGTGGCCAATGCGCGCCGCTCGGTGGTGAGCAGCAGCCCCGCGATGATGCCCACGCCCAGCAGCAGAATGGAATACTTGTTCTGCATGCCCAGGCCGAGCATGAGGCCCGCCCACACCCAGTACACCGGCCGCTCGCGCCGTATGGCCAGCATGGCAAACCAGGCAGTGGCCAGCCAGAAGGTCGGCTCCAGGCAGTTGGTGCCGAGCAGGCTGCCGTTGGAGCTGTACTGCGGGGCCAGCGCAACGGTCAGCGCCGCCAGCAGAATGGCCCACGCGCGTCCGCCGAGCTCACGCACAAAGGCCGCCGTTTGCACCACCAGCAACGAGCTAGCAATGGCGGGCATCAGGCGGATCGAACGCAGCGAGTCACCGAACAACTGCCGCGTGATGTGCACGAGGAATGGCACCATCGGCGGCTGATCCACGTAGCCCCATTGCAGACGGTCGCCGCAGGCCATGTAGCCCAGTTCGTCGCGGAAATAGCCGTAGGAGCGGTTGAAATACAGGTGCAGGAGAAAGACCGCGGCGGCCACGGCCCAGGCCGTCGCCATTCCGTCGTGCCACGCTCGTGTGCGGCTCTGCATCGCGGTTCCTGCTCGAAACTAGGCTTGCCGGTTCTGCGCGGCGCGCGCGTACCGGACTTGTTGCAGGAGATTCTAAGGGAGTGGAGCGCACGACGGGAGGGAAAAGAAAAACCGGCGCGTTTCTCCCCCGAGAATTGTGCGCCGGTTCTCAGTTCTCCAACGAACGGAGAACATGGCCGCTCATCTACCCCTTGCGGGGCGGCCTAAACTCAATGTGCTGCCGCAGCGGACGGAGCTGGTTATCTACGCATCCGCGCGACGAGCCGGGCTGTGCCCTACGGCATGTATCGGCACATTTGGCTCTGCTTCCAACTTGCCCTGAGACGCGTTGGATTACAACGGAAAAGCACGCGGAGCGGGATTACTTGGAAGGTACTCCGTAGAAAACCGCTGGAAAATGCAGATATCGAAGAGCCGCGTCTCGAAATTCCGGAACGCGGCTGCCTGTGGAATTCATGTGGAAGTTTCGGATGGCGGTTACTTCTTCTTCGGGTTGTAGACCTTCGGGTCGTAGGTGGTGTGCACCTCGAAGAGTTTTTCATCGACCGGCGTGTTGTACTGCACGTCGCTGATGAAGCGCTGGCTCACCATCCAGTCGTCCTTCTTCCGCACAATGCTGTAAGGCGTCATGATGCCGTCGATCTTCTTGAAGTTCGAGTACAACTCGCTGTCGAGCACCTTGTAGTTGTATTCGTCGCGGTAGGTGAAGCTGCGCGCCACCAGCAGGTGCGTGTTGGTGTCGATGGAGAAGGTCACCGATTCACCTGCGGCGTTGAGCAGCGTCACCTGCTCCACCATGTGCTGGTCCACGATGGCGCTGCCGGTGTAGAGCACCACGGTCTTCGGGTCCGGCCACCACGCGCGCAGCACCACCTCCGGTGAGTGCGCGCGGCGGCGCAGAAAGTCCGCGAGCGTCTTCGCGTCCTCGTCGGCCGTGCCCTTGTAGCTGACCTCGTAGCCCTTGTCGCCGGTGTGCACGTAGGCGATCCAACTCTTGTTGTGGATGTCTGTGCCGATGATGATGTTCCACGCCGAGTCCGAGGTGAGCGCCACCTGCACGCGGTCCTTGTCCGGATACTGCCAGACGCGCGCGAACAGCCACGACATGTCACGCGGTTGCCCCTGGTAGAAGCTCGACGTGCGGCCCTTCTGCGTCAGGCTGGAATAGCTGAGGAACTTCTCGCCGCCCATGGTGTCGATCATCTGCCGCATGAGCGCGCGGGCCTTGGCCACGCCGGGGTCGGCTTCTGGCGCGGGAGCGACCTGCGCCGCGAGCGATTGAGCGGTGAAGGCAAGCGCGAGGAGAAGCGCAAGGCGAGCAAAATGGCGGTTCATAGTCATCGGTGTGAGCATTCCGCTGGCTTCCAGCATATGCCAGCCGGGCACAGGCGGGCGAGCCGAAATGCGTCCGAAGGATGCAGGCACGCGCTCCGGAGGCGGATCGCCCGGTGAAACATTAGACGTGCGATGCGCCGGATGGATACATGCGCGGGTTTCTGCGCAAACTACGCTTGCCCGAGACGCTCCAGGAAGGTCTGCGCCTCGGCGGGCCAGGCGCCCATGCGGACCGGAAAGTCCCAGCTATCCCAGTGGCCAAAGTATTCGATGCAGGCAGCCAGCGCGAGGCGGATCAACTCTCTCTGCTCGCCATCAAGGGGCACGTCAAATTCGCGTGGCAGGTCCTCTTCCAGCCGCGGCGCAAGCTCGCCGCGCAGGCTTCGTATGGACTCCAGCCGCGAGGCAAGCTCTGGCGCATCAATGGCGCCGCTCACCACCTCGGTCAGTGAGTTCACCGCGAGTTTGAATTCCGTCTTCTTGAACCGCACAACAACTCCCCTGGCCCAAACAATGGTTGAAAACAGCCGCGCTTCTGCCCACGCGGCAACAGAACCGCTACCCCACCAGCACAGCACCGCCGTTGACGTTGAAGATCTCTCCGGTGATGAAGCCGGCGTGGCGCGTGCACAGAAAGACAACTGGCCCGGCAATCTCTTCGGGCTTGCCCACGCGGCGCAGCGGAATCACCTGCAGAATCTTCTCCTGCGTCTCGCGCAGCTTCAGCACCGGCGCGGACATTTCCGTCTCCACCCAACCGGGCGCGACGGCGTTCACGCGGATGCCCGCCGAGGCCAGCTCCGTCGAAAGCCCTTTGACCATGCTGATGATGGCGCCCTTGCTGGCGGCATAATCGCAATGGAAGGCCTCGCCCCGCTGACCTGCCGTGGAGCTGATCATCACAATGCTGCCGCCCTCACCCTGCGACTTCATCTGCGCCACCGCGTGCTTCACCAGAAGAAAAGCGGAATCCAGGTTGGTGGAGAGCGTGGTGCGCCACTGCTTCTCCGTCATGCTCTCGATTGGCTGATCGTGCGGAGGCCACACGCCGTGGTTCACCACCAGCGCGTCCAGCCCGCCAAAACGCTCCACGGCCGAGGCAATCAGCGTCTCTTCCTCGCCATGCCCGGTCAGCTCGGCCTGCACGGCGCAAACCCGGTTCTCCCCCAGCTCGCGCACCAGCTTTTCGGCCCGGTCAGCCGCCTTGTGATAGCTGAAGACCACGCTGGCGCCCGCGCCGGCAAACAACCGCACGCAGGCGGCGCCGATACCACGGGAGCCTCCCGTGACCAGCACAACCTTGCCGTTCATTTCCCCATCGAGCATAGCGGTAGATTCTCCGTATATTAGGCTGCGAACTTCCCGAAGGAAGCCACTGGCAACTGCATTGGGATTACGAAAGTTCCTACCAAAATTGAACACGAACGGGCCGCGATGCAGAAAGACCCGCCCATACGGCGGGTCCATCTCAAATCAAACTTCTGCGCTCGCGCTAAACTCCGGCACGCTCCTGCTGCGCCTCGTGCACATGGGCCAGTGCCTCAAACAACTCCTCATTCGGCGGCTGCTCGCCAATGTGGTAGAGCTTTGCCCAAGCGATGCGGCCTTCCTTGTCGATGATAAAGATGGCGCGCTCGCTCATGCCCGGAACCGGAGGTCCCTCGCGCAGAACGCCATAGCTGGCGGCAACTTCCCCGTGCGGGAAAAAGTCGCAGCCGAGCGGAAACTCGAGCAGGCCAATCTCTTGCTTGACCCAGGCCAGGTGGCAGTAGGGGGAATCCACGCTCATGCCCACGACCTGGGCATCGTAACGGGCAAAACGCTCGAGTTCAGCGTTGTAGCCCGGCATCTGAGCGGTTCACACCGGAGTCCAATCGAGCGGATAAAAGACGAGCACGACGTTCTTCTGGCCGCGATAATCGGCCAGCTTCACCCTCGTCCTCAAGTCGCCCAGCACCGCCGGAACATCAAATTCCGGGGCCAGTTCGCCTGCCTGCAACATGGTGCCTCCCTGATTCGCTCGTGATTTTACAGGGCTGGAGCGGCAAGAACAAGGCATGGATTCCCGTGCAAATTGCGCCATCCTCCGCGCAAAGGAAAAGGCGCGGCCAGCAAGCCGCGCCTCTCCGTCAAACACTTCTGCGACCTTGAATTACACCAACTGACGCACCACGTACTGCAGGATTCCACCATGTTGGTAGTAGAGAACTTCCTGCGGTGTGTCGATGCGCGCGGTGGCCGTGAACTCCTTGGTGGAGCCATCGGCGGCCGTCGCGCGAACCTTTACGGTCTTGCCCGGAGCGAAATTCGCCAGCAGCTCCGGCACGCCCAGCACCTCGTAGCTCTCCTCGCCGGTCAGCCCCAGCGTGTCCGGCTCTTCGCCGGGCAGGAATTGCAGCGGCAGAATGCCCATACCCACCAGGTTTGAGCGGTGTATGCGCTCAAAGCTCTCGGCAATGACGGCGCGCACGCCCAGCAGGCGCGGCCCCTTGGCGGCCCAGTCACGCGAACTGCCCGAGCCGTACTCCTTGCCCGCCAGGATGATGACCGGCACGCCCTCGGCCTTGTACTGCATGGCCGCGTCGTAGATGGTCAGCTCCTTGTTGCTCGGAACATGCCGCGTGTAGCCGCCCTCAATCTGCGGGACCAGCTTGTTGCGGATGCGTGTGTTGGCGAAGGTGCCGCGCATCATCACCTCGTGGTTGCCGCGGCGCGAGCCATAGCTGTTGAAGTCCGCCGGAGCCACGCCATGCTCGATGAGGTATTTTCCCGCCGGTGAATCCTTCTTGATGTTGCCGGCCGGGGAGATGTGGTCGGTGGTCACCGAGTGGCCCAACCGCGCCAGCACGCGCGCACCCTTGATCTCCGTGACCGTGCCCGGTTCACGCGTCATGCCCTCAAAGTACGGAGGGTTCTGAATGTAGGTCGACTTCGCGTCCCAGCCATAGGTGCTGCCACCGCCCGAGGGCAGCGCCTGCCAGCGCTGATCGCCCTTGAGCACGTCGGCATAGGTGGCGCGGAACATCTCGGCCGAGATGCTGGCGTTCATCGCCTCATTCACTTCCTTCTGCGTCGGCCAGATGTCGCGCAGGTAGACCGGGCCGTTCGAGCCCTGGCCCAGCGGCTCGCTGCTCATGTCAATCATCTTGCCGGCGAGCGCGTAGGCCACCACCAGTGGCGGCGACATGAGGTAGTTGGCGCGGACATCGCCATTGATGCGCCCCTCAAAGTTGCGGTTGCCGCTGAGCACGCTGCACACCACCAGATCGTTCTGGTTGACGGCGTCACTGACAGCCTGCGGCAGCGGGCCGCTGTTGCCGATACAGGTGGTACAGCCGTAACCGACAAGGTTGAACTTCAGCTTGTCGAGGTAAGGCGTGAGACCAGCCTTCGCCAGGTACTCGGTCACAACCTTTGAGCCCGGCGCGAGCGAAGTCTTCACCCACTCGGGCGTTGAGAGGCCCTTTTCCACGGCCTTCTTTGCCAGCAGTCCGGCGGCAATCAGCACGCTCGGGTTGCTGGTGTTGGTGCAGCTTGTGATGGCGGCGATGACGACGCTGCCATGCCCGAGATTGCCGTTCGGAGCGGCATCGGCGGCGGTCTTTGCGCCTGGCTTCAGCAGTCCGGGCAGCGCCTCGCGGAACGAGGCCTTCGCGTTGCTCAGCGGCACGCGGTCCTGCGGACGCTTCGGCCCGGCAATGCTCGGCTCAATCTGCGACAGATCGATGTGCAGCACGTCGCTATACTCTGGCTCCGGCGTGGAGTCGGTATGGAACAGGCCCTGCTCGCGGTAGTAGGCCTCGACGAGCGCAATCTGTTCCTCACTGCGGCCGGTGAGGCGCAGGTAGTTCAACGTCTCATTATCGACCGGGAAGAAGCCGCAGGTGGCGCCGTACTCGGGCGCCATGTTGGCGATGGTGGCGCGGTCGGCCAGCGGCAGCGTGTGCAGGCCGGGGCCGAAGTATTCCACAAACTTGCCGACCACGCCCTTCTTGCGCAGAGCTTCGGTCACGGTCAGCACCAGGTCGGTGGCGGTGGAGCCTTCGCGCAGCTTGCCGGTAAAGCGCACGCCCACCACTTGCGGAATCAGCATGGAAACCGATTGGCCCAGCATGGCAGCCTCGGCCTCAATGCCGCCAACGCCCCAGCCGAGTACGCCCAGCCCGTTGACCATTGTGGTATGCGAATCGGTGCCCACCAGCGTGTCCGGATACGCCTGCGCCTTGCCGTTGGTCTCCTTCACGAAGACGACGCGCGCCAGATATTCAATGTTGACCTGGTGGCAGATGCCGGTCTCGGGCGGCACAATGGCGAAGTTGCGGAAGGCGTCCTGCCCCCAGCGCAGGAAGGCGTAGCGCTCCTTATTGCGTTGGAATTCGAGCGCCGAATTCAGGTCGAAGGCGTTCGAGGTGCCGAACTCATCCACCTGCACCGAGTGGTCGATGACCAGCTCGGCCGGTTGCAGCGGATTGATCTTCGTCGGGTCGCCCTTGAGCGCGGTAATGGCATCGCGCATGGCCGCCAGATCGACCACGGCCGGCACGCCGGTAAAGTCCTGCATGAGCACGCGGCTGGGCATGAAGGCGATTTCGTCCGTGGGCTTGGCCTGCGGCGTCCAGGCGGCGAGCGCCTTTACCATGGCCGCGGTGACGGAGAGGCCGTCCTCGCGGCGCAGCAGATTTTCCGCCAGCACACGCAACGAGAAGGGCAGCTTCTCAGGCTTGGCGCCGAGTGCGGTCAGCGCGCTGATCTTGTAGATTGCGTATTCCTTGTTTCCGACGCGGAGAGTGGAGCGACTGCCAAAGCTGTTCATAGGCCGCCTTTAGCGAATTGAAAAATTGCTGTAAGAAGACTGTCCGCGGCACGGCGCGGCACCCCGCCGCGCGCTGCGCTGCTCCAGCCGGGCTGCATGCCTGGGGCGAGCGCCCGCCGGCAGCGCCACGGAGACACCACAGTATAAACGTGACAGGGCCATCTGTTCAGATGCTTTCTACGAGGCGGAAGATGAAGATTCCGCTATGGGGCCGGCTCATTGCGAGAACTCCGCCGTAGATAGAAGCAGGTGTCATCGCGGAAGGCCGCAGGATCCTGCGCCGCCAGGTGCAGCAGCGGTTGCAGCTCCTCCGTATGGCCCACAAGAATCGCTGCGTCGTCGGCCTTGTTTGCTTCTTCCGTCGCTGTGCCTGGCTTTACCGCGCCCAGGTGCAGGTGCTTGGCCTCAATCTGCTTCCGAATCCACTGGGAGCTGAGCGGACAAAACGAGATGACGCCATCGCGGGTGGTCACCGCGTACAACATATGGGTGTCCCCCTCCTGCGTGTGCATCATTATCTGGCCGTCGAATTCCGCCACCCAGAGGTGCAACGGCGTTTCCGAGGGCGGCTCGGCATCAGCGGGCTGTCCCGCCTTCCTTACCGTGGCCATCCACATGGAGCGCCCATCCGCATCGGCACGGACTTCCACCTGACTGCTGGACAGGGCATCGACGGCGTTCTCGTGCAGCGCCCATTGACCCAGTAGAAATTCCTCGACGCGGCAGTATTCAGGGTCGAAGAAAGGATGCTCAGCCGCCGCCGGGCAACCGCCGAGAAGCAGCAGGGCCGCGCCGGATAGAGCAAACACGAGTTGCCGGAAGATTCGCAGGAAAGATTGCATAGAACAGCCCGACGGCAGATAACGCCGGAACGATACTGCCGCCCGGTGCGAAAGGCAAGCGCCTTGCCGCTAGCGCACGAGGGCGCTCAACACCCGCCCCAGAGCAGGGCTTCGTCGCTCCAATCGCTTCAATTGCTCGTAGACAGCGCGTGCGCTCCGCGCCAGCGGCGAGTAGCACTTGTTCCAGCGATGCGTGGCCACCAGTCGGGCGCCGAAGGCGTTGTTGAAGCGTCCGTAGCCACTCATGTCATAGACCGCCAGCCCCATGTCGGCGGCCCGGCACATCAGCCCCCAGTGCAGCAGATCGTTCGGGTGCTGGCCGCGGCCCACCATCTCGCTGGAGCAATCCCACAAATAGACCGTTCCGTTGTCCCACGGAAACAGCCCGGCTGCGACGGTTTGCCCTTCGAGGTTGCGCACGCCCAAGGTAAACACGCGATCAATTGGCTTCAAATGCCGGACAATGGCCTCGGGAAACTCCTGCGTGAACGGGCAGGCAGCGCCTTTGCTGGCCAGCGAGCGCGAGAGCTGCTCGTAGACAAGGGTTCCGGCCTCCGGGCAGTCGAAGACTTCCAGCTCATGGCGTTCGGCGCGGCGGATACCGTACTTGCGCCCGTTCGACATGCGCGACATCATCTGGCGACGGTCGCGAGAGAGCGGCATGCGGTTCGTCCACGTCTGGTGGCAGTGAAACCCGGCGGCTTCGTAGGCGGCGTGCGTCATTGAGGGGTACTCAATCTCCAGCATCGCCAGCCGCTCTTCTTTGGCCAACTCGTCCAGCGCGTGTACAAACTCCGCGGCGCTCACACCCTCTTCCAGCACCGGCCCCAGATTGGTGGTGTGCCAGGTGCGCAGCGGACTCCCCAGAATGCGAAACGGGCCGCGCTCCATCAGACCGCCGCTGAAGTAGCCCACCGTGCGCCCGGAATCGGTGACCCGCCAGTACTTCCACGCGACGCCGTGGACCTGCTCGAGGCAGTGAAACCACGCCTGACGGTGGAAGACCGTCCGGTGCGGAAACTCTGCCACCAGCGAATCCCACTTCCCGATTTGTTCTGCACTGAGCGGTTCGAGCCGGAGCGACATGAGAGCTGAAAACTTCCGCTGCCGGTGATTGGCGCGTCAGCCTCTAACGTGGCGCGCACAGCCTGCCCCCGGCAGAAATTCACAGAAATTATGGACGATGAATCGGCATTTGCGGAAATGAAATGGCCGAAAAGTGGTCCGAAAGAGTGTCCGGAGTGGTTACCGGCGAGCCAGCGTGCGGCTGTCGTCGAACATTACAATGCTGACCCAGAACAGGCCTGTGGGGTAACGCGCGGTGCGGGCAAAACGCACACTCACCGCGTAGCTGGAAGCTCCGCGGAAGGCAGCCAGCCGCGCCACGGTGGCGGGAATCTCTTCCGGATTGACGGTAGCATAGGAGGCCGTCAGGCGGGCGCCGGGCAACGTTAGCGGCAGGTGGCTGTCAGGAGCTTCACGCTGCACCATCTGGTCCACCAGGGGATTCAACTGCGCATCGTCCACCAGCGGCAGGCTGGGCAGACCGGAGTCGCTCCGCAACTGGGCAAAGCGCTCAGCCACATGCTGCGCCGCCGACACATCGCTCAGGTCTTCCATGCGATGCGCAAAGTCTTCCACCACGTAAAGCACGCCGCCCTGATTGACGACCGCAATGCCCACGGCGTCGTAGGAGGCGTTCATCATGTTTTCGAGGTGACGGGCGGAGTTGGCAAAGGCTTCGTGCGCGCCCTCAGCGGTCACGTCATAGACCACGTTTTCACTGGCGGCGTCGAAGCGCGCCTCGCGGGTCTTCAGTCGTTCCACCAGATCGGGCTCGCCGGCAAACTGGTGCGAAAGGCGTCCCTCAACCGTCATGCGATCGGCATGATCGCGCGCCGCCTGTGCCAGCTTGGCGTCCCACTGCAAGGACTTCAACCCGGCCTTGGCGCGGTCGCGATTGATAAGGTCCAGCAAACGCTGCTGCGCGGGCTCGGCCGCAACCATCGTGTGAGGAATGCTCAAGGTTGCCGACACCGGTGCAACACGCACATCAAACTCCGGCATGGCGTCCGGAGCCCCGGGTTGCGGGTCCGCGCCAGCGAAGAGTCCGAAGATGAGTGCCAATGCCAGTAACACGACGTAACCTCTGTTCCACCTTGCTGTGGAAATCATCGGTCCACGCCATTTCGGCCACAAATTACCTAGGTAACGTGGCGACCAGAGCGAATTACTCAGGTAACTCAATAAATGGTTACATCGGGCCAATACACAAGCTAGCAATAGCCAAACTAAAGGAGTTGCAGAGCTTAGAGAGATTCGGAGATTGGAGAATGAGAGGCAGGAAGGTACTCAAACGCGAATCTGAGGTACTAGTCCACTAGGACAATGTCCTGAATTGTAAGAGAACGACTTACTGAGGAATAACCTCTCTCAGGCTGCTGTCCATGGTCTGCGCGAATGACAACGCGAATTCGGAGGCCTGAGCCTCGCTGCCAGCAACCGGAACGGTCACGCGCACCAGCGCCGAGTCGGTCCGGTTCAAGCGCATGGCGTCCAGCATGGTGTAGAGCTTGGCACGGTACTCGCTGGCCACAACGCGCCCGTGCGACTGGTACCAGTAGAGGACGATGAAGCGGCGCCCCTGATGCTCCACCACAAATTGATTCAGCTCCGCCGGCTGCCCGCCAAGCACAACCGGAATGCGACGCGAGCTGAGCGGCGTCCACCCGGCACCGGGCAGGCAGTTACGCGGAGAATGCACGGAGTCCCCCGCGCGCTGGCTGCCGTAGTAGCCAATGTAGAGCGAGACGTCGCCCGTTACGGGCTTGCTGTAGATGCGGTTCAGGTAGGCGTCGACGTGGGAGTAGGCCACGAGCCTCGGCGCAATCGGGATGTCGATGGAGTTCCACCCGGCAATTTCCGCAGGCAACCGGCTGAGTTGCGCGCGCGGGGCCGGAGCCTCACGCCGTGCGAAGCCATACTCAACGCCGACAGCGGCCACCAGCACCAGCAGCGCCACCAGCAAATGCGTTGACCGCAGCGTGAACTTGCCAATCAACGGGTGCGTCGGTTCGGCCGTTCCGCCAGAAGCGTTGACGTCCGCCGCAGGCCACACAGCAGTGATGGCGGCGTGCGCCAACACCAGCAGCAGCAGGGAGAACAGGAACAGAAGGATGCCGGAGAGTGTGTGCGCCCAGCCTTCCACGGAGCTGGCACCGGCCAGCTCGGCCGAGAGCGCGGCAAAGACCACGCGCGCCGCATTGCCGGCCACAGCAATCGGCACCACCAGCACGCAGAGCAGCCAGCGCACAGGATTGCGCTTCTCCGTTAGGTAAGCGTAGGCGGCGGCCAGCGTCAGCAGGGAGAGCAGTGAGCGTATGCCGCTGCACGCCTCCGCCACCTCGAGCGTCGCGGAGGGCAGCACCAGCAGGTTGCCCTGGCGCTCCACCGGAAACAGGTGCATCAGATGCAGTACGGCAGTAGCCAGTTGCGCCGCCAGAGTCTGGAGCGGGACCACGATCTGGTAGTAGATGACGCCGGGCAGCGGGATCATCAACAGCAGGAAGGCCAGCGGAAAGGCCGCCGCGCGCACCAGCCGCCAACCGAAGAACCACGCCAGCAGTCCGACTACGACGCCGATGAGCGAAATGCGTTGCAGAAACAACTCGGCACCAAAGTTGCCGACAAACAGCACGACCAGCGAAAGCACCAGCAGCAACGCGCCGGACAGCGACGGCCTGCCCGCCACCTCGCGCAGCTGGCTGCGGCGCTGCCACGCGACCCAGGCGCTGAAGACCGGCACTAGGAAGCCGTGCGAGTAGTCCAGCTCATTCCACCATTGCTGCGCCAGCGCAGTAAGCACCGGCGCATAGAGCACGGCCACGGCCAGCACCACGGCGGCGCACAGCCAGCGGCTCGCGGAGCAGGTGGCGCCCTCTGTTGCACGGCCCGGGATGAGTGGTTCGGCCATCGTTCGAGTGAGTTTTGCTGGCAGCACACAGTCTGCCAGATGCCGCGCACGGTGGCGAACAATTCGCCCGGTATGAACCGGGTACCTGCCAGGTACTCCGGCGGTTACCGATGAGGCGACCACACCAAATCAGCGGCGGTGAAATGCGCGCGGATGCTGGATAATGTTCGGTCGGGAACCGCTCATCATGATCGCCTCCCATACCGTGAAGGCTCGTGCGTCAAAACTCACCCTGTTGCTGGCGGTGGCGCTGCTCATGCTTGGCGGCTGCACGCGCTGGTTACCTGCCTCTGCGCGCGGCTGGTTCGCGCTGCGCATTGTGACCTCGGGCGCGCTGCCCGCAGGCAAACAGAACACTGCGTATTCTGCGCGGCTCAATGTGGAAGGCGGACAGGCGCCTTTCCATTGGGCGCTCACCGGAGGCTTCCTGCCCGCAGGGCTGACGATGGCCGGGGACGGCACCATCAGCGGCACACCGGAGGTTCCGGGCGAATACTGGCTGGACCTTGCGGTGCGTGACTCTTCGAGCACGCCGCGCACGGGCAGCACCTCGGTCGTGCTGCGCGTTTACTCCTCCGGGCTGGCCATCCTCACCTCAAGCTCCGAACTGCCTTGGGGACGTGTGGGTAGCGCATATTCCGCACGCCTGGTGGCCGGAGGCGCGGCCATTCCCTTCACTTGGAAAGATGCGGGCGGATTGCCCGCTGGCATGGCGATGAACGCGCGCGGCGTGCTCTCCGGCGCGCCCACCGAGGCTGGCGACTTTCACTTCACGGCCGAGGTGGTAAACCTGAGCGGAGCCCGCGCCCGCCGCACGTTCACCCTGCACGTAAGCCCCGCGCGGGTGGACCACTTTGGCGGCGTGATTGGCGCAATGAAAGCGCCGCCCACAGGGCATTGGACGAAAGCAAAGTTCGGCAACCGCTGGGTGCTGGTGACCCCGGAGGGCCATCCGTTCTTCATGCTCGGCGTGTGGTTTGTTGCCGGAGACAGCCACAAGGACGAGCGCGCTGCGAGCTATGACGACCGCAGCCGCGAAAAATATGGCCGCGAAGCCTTCCGCTGGCTGCAGGCCAACCGCCGCCTGCACGCATGGGGCTTCAACGCCATTGGCCCGTACAGCTACCGCATGATGCTACCCACGGATTCCGAACCCGAGTGGCAGGGCGCGGACCAGCCGGTGAAGATGCCGTTCGTCTGGATTGCACGCGACCCGTCGATCACCGGACGCAAGGAAGGTGTCTTCAAGAATCTCTACGCCGGCGTGGACGAAAGCAACCATGCGCTGCGCGATCAGGGCGGCGCAAACTTTCCGGACGTCTTTGATCCCGCGTGGGTGCGCAACACGCATGAGTTGTTTGCTAAAGACCGCGAGTTGATCGAGATGGCGAAGTCACCCTACCTCATCGGTGTCTTCTCCGACGACACAGACTACCTCTCCGGCTTTGGCCCCGGCCCCGAGTTCACCTCGCAGCCCGAAGGCAAGACGCACGTGCACCTTGGCTACCTGGCGCTGGTGACCGCGCCCACGCAGCAGACAAACAAGGACGGCAACGGACGCTACGCCGATACAACGGTCTATACCAAGCGGCGGCTGCGCGACTTCCTGCGCGAGAAGTACGGCAGCATCGACCGCCTGAACGCCGCATGGCAGGCAAACTACTCCACCTTTGACAGCGACGGCGGATGGCCGAAAGGCAGCGGGCTGCTCGATGAGAGCGGCCGCGCGGCGCATGCATGGCTTGGCTCGGGAGATCCGGCGCTGCCGCCTGCGGCACACGCAAACGCCAACCTCACGCGCGACCTCGACGAGTTTCTCTACCTGATTGCGAGGCAGTTCTTCTCCACGGAGAAGGATGCTTTCCGTGCTGTGGCACCGAACACGCTGTTCTTTGGCCCCACAACAGTGGGTGGTTGGTGGGCACCGGCACGCGCTCCCATCTACCGCGCCGCCGGGGAATCGCTTGACCTCATCAGCCTGAGCACAGACGCCAGCCAGCCGCAGGTGGACTACGTGTTGCACGCCGCTGGCGACGTGCCGCTGATGATCTGGGAGGGAACGGTGGGCAACGCCGACTCCAGCCGTTGGCGCACGCCCAAGGACAAGGACGGAGCTTCGCGCTGGTTCACGCAGACGCAGGCGGAGCGTGCCGCGCGTTACCGCGAAGATGTCACTCACCTGTATGAGGCTCAGGCGTCCAACGGGCAGCACCCCTTCGTCGGACACCTGTGGTGGGCCTGGGGAGACAGCATTCCGGAGGACCGCAACTGGGGACTGATCTCTCCCATGGATAATGCCTACGACGGTGTGGAGGCAGGCCGCACGCACGGCTTCGATCCGTGGGGCTTCCCCTTCGGCGGCGAAGAGCGCAACTACGGCAACTTCCTGGGGCCGGTACGGGCCATCAATTTCTCCATCAGCGAGCGACTGGCAAATGAACAGCACTGACGCGGCGGTGACCAACACAGCAAGGCCAACCCTGTCCGTGCTGATTCCAACGCTGAACCGCCCAGACGATCTCGAGGCCGCCATTCGCACGGTGCTGGAGCAGTCCGTGCTGCCGCAACAGTTGATCGTTATTGACCAGAGCCGCATGGATGAAAGTGAACGGCGCGTGCACGCGATGCTTGCGGCGCACCCCGAACAAGCCCGGACCATCGAGCTGCTCTACGTGCGCGACACAAAGATCACGGGGCTGGCGCAGGCCCGCAACGTCGGCCTGGCAAAGAATCGCTGCGAGGTCTTTCTGTTTCTGGATGACGACGTGGAGCTGGAGCCGGACTTCATCGAGCAACTGCTGCGCGGCTATGCGTGCCACCCGCAATTGACGGGGCTCTCCGGCATCATCACCAACTACAAAACCGGACGGCTGGTGGACCGGCTGTGGCACGGAACATTTATGCGCGGGCCATTCCGCGACGACCGCCAGTCGATTTATCACCGGGCCAACCAGTTGCGTGGCGATGGCATCATCGAGGTCAGCCGTCTTGGCGGCGGTTTGATGAGCTTCCGCACGGCTGCTGTCGGCGACGTGCTATTTGATGAGCATCTGCGTGGCAGCGCCGAGGGTGAGGACGTTGATTTCTGCCTGCAACTTCCTGCGGGCACGCAACTGGCAATTGATCCCAACGCCCGGCTGGTGCACAAGGCCAGCCCCGCTGCCCGCGCCGACGAGCACTGGATTGCCGCCGTGGTGCGTGGCAACAGCTTTCTCTATTACAAGAACTGGCGGCGTGGACCGGTCAGCCGCGCGGCCTTTGCGTGGCTGATGACCGGCTTCTCTCTGCTGGCGCTGCTCTCCTGTGCCAAGCGGCGTTCGCTTGCCCCTTGGCGAGCCATGCTGCGCGCGAAAGACTACGGCCGCGAAGTTGCCGGCGGTCGATAGGTTTCCCCGATTGTTCTTCTATTCGCGCCTGTGGTCGCGATACTCGAGGCGGGCCTCACGAAGACTTCAGCGGCGCGGCAGCACGCGATTGAGCAGCTGCGTGCGTTCTTCCGCGCGAAGCACAATCACCCAAGCCAGCAGCAGGAAGAGCGCCGACTGCCACGCCACACTCAGGGCCAGCCACCACACGCTGTAGGCATGCTGCCACGTGCGCGCTGCGGCGCAGACACACAGAACCACGGCCGCGACCAGTACGGGCCTCAGCAAAGCCTCCCGCAGGTAGTGGCCGACAGGCAGGCCGATGGTTCGCGTGGCGTACCACGGCTGCAATACAAGCTGCACGCAAATCATCGGAGCCGCGGTGCCGAGCGCAATGCCAACGAGTCCGTAACGCTGGCCCCAGTAAACGCTGAGCGCCAGATTGGCAGCGCCTTCTCCCAGGTTCCACCAGCCGCGCAGATGGTGCTTACCTTGCGCCAGCAGCAGGTCTACCGAGGGCTGCTGCGCCAGCATGAGCACATAACCGGCAAGCAGAATGAGCATGAGCTGATAAGAGCTCGCGAAGGCCGAGCCGACCCAGAGGCGAATGAGGCCGTCGCCGTTCAACAACAGAATGCAACCGACAAAGAGGCTCAGCAGGGCGCTCATGCGCGTGGCGTGCAGGAAGCGCGCAGTCAGCGCCGGCTGATCGTGGCGTCCGGCGGCTTCATTCATTGTTCCTGCCAGCGGGCTTGCCAGCGACATGCCAAGCTCGCGGTAAAGCACCATGATGCGTCCCGGAATGACGAATGGCGTGATGGCCGCAACGCCAAGCAGGCGGCCGATGACAACCGAATCCACAAAGAAGCGGAGCTGGTCTCCGAGTGTGGCAAGGAACGCGCCACCGCTGAAGTTCAGCAGTTCACGCACGCGCGCGCGGCTGAAGTTGTGCGTCGCCACGCGCAGGCCGGGGTCAGCCACCCACACCAGCCGCAGCGCCACCAGCAACGAGAGCACGGCGCAGGTCAGCGTGACTGCGCCGACCGCAAGCACCCCGCCGCCCAGCCGCAGCGCCACCACAATGAGCACCGCGCGCAGAACCCCGGCCGCAGCGTTGTTCAGGTTGTAGAAGTCGAAGCGACGGAAGGCGCACAGATACGTTCCGAGAAATTGTGCGAGGAACGCCGATGCCACCGCGCCGCCGCACAGCACCAGCAGAATGCGAAACGTTGCGCGTTCTTCGAGCGGCAGGCCGAAGAAGTGCGGCAGAACCGCCATGCCCGCCAGCGCCAGAAGCAGGATGCAACTGGCTGACGCACAGGCCAGCGCCATGCCGGAGACGAAGGTGCGGTCCAGCTCATCACGGTCGCCCGCGCCCAGTGAGCGCGAAATGAAACGGAACAGCGCCGTGCGCATGCCGAAGTCGAGCAGCCAGCAGGAATCCAGCACCGACGACACCAGCATGTAGAGGCCGAAATAGAGGTTGCCCAGCCCGTGAACGAGGATCGGCGTGAGCACCACCGAGAGCACGGCGTTGGTGCCAAGCCCGGCCCAGTTGGCGAAGACGCTGCGCATGGTCGAGGGCTTGGCCGCCGCCACGGGCCGCTGTGCGGTGCTCTGCGTCGCGCTCATCGCACGTGCTCCTGCGCGCGACGCGCAGCCACCGCGGCATCCACGCGCTGGAAGACTTCGCGGAAGAACTGCTCCGGGGCAAAGCGGCTGGCTTCGTTCGCGGCCGCCGCTCCAAGCCGGCTCGCCAGTTCGTGATCCTGCATCAGCCGTACGATTGCCGCGCGCAGCGCGTCGGCGTCACCGCCGGGCACCAGCAGGCCCGTGCGCCCGGCTTCGAGATAGGCCTTGTATTCCGCCGGGCCGGCGAGGATGACCGGCTTGCCGAGCGCCATAGCGTTGGCGGTCAGCGTGTGACCGGCCGGATGGATGTCGTCTTTGAAAACCGGTACTACCACCACGGCGGAGGCAGCCAGCAGACGGTAGAACTCTTCGTGCGCGACGGCCCGGATGCTCACCGTGGGCGGCACCGCGACACCGCGCAGGGCGTTTGCATCCTGCGTGCAGATCACAGCCTCATACGGCGTGCCGCGCAAAGCCTCGATCAGCGTGCGATAGTCGCGCGCCGTGTTGCCGCCGGAAAAGATGTAACTTCCCTCGCGAATTTCAGGACGCGGATCTTCCAGCGAGTGATGGAAGGGCACGAACTGGAAGAGCCCCGGGGGCACACGGAGCGCGTGCGCAAAGCGCTCGGCCTCCTCCGGGCTGGCATGGGCGAAGATTGCATTGAGCGCCGGCGCGGCCAGCCGCATTTCCAGCCGCTTCAACCACATTGTCACCCGCCCCGGACTTGCCGCCCATGGAAAATCGATCATCACATGCGGCCTGCGCTGCGAGGGGCGGCGCAACAGCGTTTGCAGCATGGCGAAGAAGATGCCGCAGTGCTCGGCGCCGGTCACCACCGCGTCATACTTCCGGCTGGCGCGGAACAGCCGCCACGCCCACACGATGCTGCGGAGATAGCTCAGATTGGCACGCTCGTAGGCTTCATACCAGCCAGGCAGCAGCGTCGTGCGCGCCGTCCATGCCGGGTGGAAGCGCTTGTGGTGCGTGGTGAGAATGGTGGGCATCGTCGCTGAAGCGCACGTCTGCGCGCGCGCTCCATCCTGTTCCCGAATTGTGCCCGTGTGCGCCATTCGCCTTCTTAAACTCTTGTTTCCTTGCTGCGTTGATCAATGCCGCGTAAGCCAGTTGCCCACGCGAATAGGAGCACGTTCACCCGCTTCTGCGGAAGGTGTATCTGCCGCAATCGTGCCGCCCTCCATCGCAGGCTCCAGCGCAGTAGCAGGAGAAGTAGCTTCGACCGCCACGGGTTGAGGTTCCTCCGCCGCGCGTGCCTGCTGCGCCAACTCCGCCAGCAGCGGCGGCAGGCATGCGGAGATGAAGACGGCAAACCAGAACAGCTTGTCATGCTTGGCGGAAAGAAACATTGCCGAAGCGACAAAACCAACGACGCCCGCGCTCATGGCGCGCGTCACCGTGTCCAGATACTCATTGCCCAACGCGCGCGCGATCTGTCCGGATTGCCGGAAGCTGTAAAGACTGAAGCCGATGACCGCAAGGAACGTCAGCAGACCGACGCCACCCAGTTCCACTGCGGCTTCCAGGTAGGTGTTGTGCGGCACCACAAAATCAAGCTCTACGTTCGGCGGCAGGTAGCTGTGCATGTACTTGGGAAAGTTGAACAACCCCACGCCGAAAACGGGATGATCGGCCATGATGCCGAACGACGCGCTCCACAGTTGCAGCCGGATGTTGCTTGATTCCTTGTCGCTCTCAGTCGGCTTCAGCAGGCGGTCCAGCGGCGAGCTTGGCATGGCGAGGCAGATGGCGACGATGGCCACCATCACGCCCACGGCCGCAATGCGTTGGCTCCAGCGGCGGAATAGCACCAGCATCATGCAGGCCAGCCCGATGAAGCCTCCGCGAGACGATGCCAGCACGAACGAGATGGCCGTCAACGCCAGGCAGCCGAGCACCATCGCGCGCTGCCATGTGCGCCCGGCAATCAGCTTCATGCTGATCATGAGCGGCAGCACCACCAGCGCCGAGGCGCAATACATGTTTGGATCGCCGGCCACCCACCCCGGACGGTAGCCCGGTCCGTAGACGCGCACCGCTCCCACCCATTCGCGGATGAGGAACAGAGAAACGATGCCCATCGAAGCCACCAGCGCCAGCATCACGTTCTTCAGCTTCTGCTCGTCGTCCACCAGGATCATCACGATCAGGAAGAACAGCAGTTGCGAGAAAAAGACGCCGATCACGTCCTTCAACACAAACGGATCGGCTGTGAATGCGTAGGAGAGGACGGCGATGACCACGTAGACGACAAATGCGATGGCCTGCGGAGTGGCAAACAGTGCGGGCAGGCTTCTCCGGCGCGGAAGGTAGGCGAGCGCGTATAGCAGGCACGCGGCGCCCAGCAGCTTCTCCAGTGACAGCCCGCCGACTTCTTTGCCCAGGAGCCCCCAGTCAACGAACGGCAGCGTCAGCACGAGGATGTAGAGAAGAATCATCGCGCGCGGCTCCCGCTTGCCGCCGTGGCTTCCTGCGGCTGTAGCCACTCGCGCAAGGTCACGCGCAATGCCGGAATGCTGTAGCGGGCCTCGACCGCAGCGCGTGCAGCTTTGCCCATTGCACGCGCCCGCTCCGGATCATTCAGCAGCAGCGCCACTGCCTCGGCGAATGCATGGGGCTCGTCGGCCAGCAGAATTTCACGGCCATGCTCCAGTTCAAGTCCCTCGGCGCCCAGCGTGGTGGAGACCACCGGCTTCGACATCGCCGCTGCCTCCAGAATCTTCAACCGCGTGCCGCTGCCGATGCGTAGTGGCACCACGCACACCGAGGCCTTGTCAAAGTAAGGCCGCAGGTCGACTACGCTGCCCGTAAAGCTGACGTCGGGAAACGGCGCGTAGCGCTGCATCATCTCCTGCGAAGGATTGCGTCCGGCGATGACCACGTGCGCGGTCGGCGCCAGTTGCCGCAACCGGGGCAGAATGTCACACACAAGGTATTCCGCGCCGTCCTGGTTGGGCAGCCAGTCCATGGCGCCCACAAAGAGCAGCATCTGGTCGTCGGGCATCGGACGCGCTGTGTACTTCTCCACGTCAATGACGTTCGGCACCACAACAGTACGCGCCTGCGGCGCCAGCTCGTGCACGAGTTCGCCGTCGCGCGTGCTGCACACGGCCACCGCCTGCGCTCGTTCGCACACCTCTGTTTCCAGCCGCTCAATCTTGCGCGCCTCCATTGCGGCGTAGAGCTTCTTGAGCGGATTGCGCTCGCTCCGTGCATACTGACGCACAATGCGGCAGGTGATGTCGTGCTTGTTCAGCAGCACGGGCACTTCGCACGGCACAGGCAGATTGCCCGCCATGTAAATGTCGTCGCAGATGACCGCGTCAAACTTGTGCACGGAGACTTCATGTTGCACGCGCGCGCTCATCTCCGTGGTGCTCAAGCGCAGCGCTCCGTACGGACGGGGGTTGAAGATGGCGCGCAGACGGGCAGTCGGCAAGTTCACCGGCTCGGGGACGTAGTAGCACTCGCGGCAGAGCTTGGCCATCGCCTCGTCAGGGGCAAGCATCTCGTCCTCGCTGGCGTAGGTCACCACGGTCACGTCGTGGCCTTCCAGCACGAGCGCCTGCAACAGGCTGCGATTGCGCACCCTGTGACCGGCTGTGGCCGGCAGCGGCGGAGACAGCAGCATCACCAGCAGCTTCATCGCCCGCCCTCGAATTCACGCATGCCCGCGTTCACCTCTAGCCGCCCTCCACCACGCCAATCCGCCGCAGCAACTGCACCAGCGCACGCACGGGATAGAAAATCGTGTCCTTCTCCAGCAGATGCTTCACAAACCAGCGGTAGCGCGTCATGTAGTTCATGGCGCCGATGGCGATGTCCTTGATGGCAGGCTCGAACTTCGTCTGGTGCGCCGCAAAATCGCCGTCGATGGTGATCTCCTCGGCCTTCCACCGGCCCAGACCGCGCTTACCGGTCTGGATCAGGTGACGGCAGCGCTCTACTTCCAGCCCCACCAGCCGCATCGCCGTCGCATCCAGCGCAACCGAGTCCTGACTGGCAAGAATCAGGTCCAGCCGCCGGGGCTTGCCGTTCGCCGGGCCACGGCCTTCCATGCCGATGATGCCATCCATGATGGAGATGCGCGGCTTGAAGATGCCATGCAGTTCGGCCAGCATGGGGTCGAGATACTGGTGCAGCAGGATGCGGTCGTATTGCGGCACGCAGCCCCATTGGTTCTTGATGGAGCCGGTGAAGTAGGTGAGTGCATGCGTCTTCAGCACCGGCAGCGTGATGAAGACGTCCGCGTCGAGCATGATCTTGGGCAGCTTCACGCGCGGGCAGCTGTCGAGCTTCATCTCCACCTGCTCGCCCTCGCTCATGTTCACCAAGGTCACGCCCAGCTTTTCCAGCGGACGGCAGCCGGAGACCTCGAAGGCCTCCCACGCCGTCTGGCGCAGCAGGTCGGACTCCACCACGTACACCTTGCCCGCGCGCTCCATCAGCAGCTCGCACACGGCGTGCGTAATGCGCGGGTCGGTGTTCGACATCGCCCACTTTTCCGGATCGGCCGCGCACAGGTTCGGCTTCACCACCACGGTCGCACCCGGCGCAACAATCGCCCGCCAGTCGCAGAACTCCATGCACTCGCGCACCGCCGTGCGCAGTGTGTCATCGTTCACCGCGCGCAGGATTACCTTGCTCTTCGCTTCTGTCTCACTCATTCGTGCGCGTCTCCTTTGCCTGGCACAGTGGCCACCAAGAACAAGTTCTTGCGGAAGATTTCTTCGCCGCATGGTTCGCGCCGGAAGATTGCTCCGCCCAGTTTCATCAGAAAAATCGTCCACATCCAGTACAGGTGTATGGGCAGCTTCAGCGCTTCCAGCCGTCCGCCATGCCGGTGCGCCCAGGTCTGGTCATACTGCTGCGGAGACTCCGGCCGCTGCTGCCTGCGGGCCTGCCGCGCGCGATACCAGCGCAGGGGAGCCTCATGCATGGTGACAAACAGACGCTGAGCCCACGGCGAAAGTCTCAATGAATAGATTTCCCACTGCGCGAAGCCGGCGGCGCGCAACTGGCCCTCAAGCTCCTCACGCGTGCGATAGAACGTGGGCCAGTCGCTGTCCTCATAGTTCGGAAACTGCAGATACAAGCTCCCGCCCGGCCGCAACGCCAGCGCCAGATTGCGAAAGGCTGTCGCGGGATCGCTGAGAAATTCGAAGACCTCAATGCAAATGACGTGGTCGAAGCGCGCGGCAAGCTGCTCTCCCAGCCCCGCGCGGCACAGGTCGTCGACCACAACTTCCACATTTGGTGTTTCACGGAAGTAGCGCCGCAGTCCTTCGGCGGAGCTGGCTGCAACCTCCAACAGCGTGAGGTGCCGCACCACGCGCGAAAGCAGGTACGAGAGGAATCCGCTCCCCGGACCGGCCTCCAGTAATTCCATTTCCGAGCTCAACGGCACGTACTGTCGCACCAGTTCATCGCGCACAGGCAGGTCGGTCAGCGGAGCGCGCCACAAGTCCACAACGTGCACAGGAACTTTCACCGCTTCCCGCGCGGGCACCAACAGCGCCGGTTTTGCGTTGTAGGCGATGCTCATGCGCGCGTCTCCGTGACAAATTCCTGATAATTCCAACCGAGCTGCGCGGCGGCGTCCAGCTCGCTCCGTACAACCGGGAGCAGACCGGCGACCTCCGTAAACCCGGTCGCCCGCTGGAACCGCCAGTTCGCAAGATAGACCGCGTAACGAGGCGTCAGACCTTGCACATACAATCCCGACCACTTCGGCCAGTAACGCACCGAGCGCAGCCACCCCACGCGACGTGCCGCAAACAGCCAGCCGCGCAGACGGCGTGCACTGCCATAGGCAACGCCCAGTGCACGCAACTCACGCTCGGGCGAATCCTCGTCAATGTGCGGCACCAGCGCACGCAACTCCCAGCGCCAAGCCTGCCACGCCAGGCGCTCAATCTGCTCCGTCATCGGCAAATCCAATTTGCACTGCGAGCCCGGCCGCAACTTAACCCGCGTGCACCAGCGCAGCGCCGGAAGCAACTGCTCCGATGCGATGGGCAGTGGGATGACGCTGCCCTGCTGCGCGAGCGTCTCCAGCTTTTCCAGCCGCGCGGCATAGCCTGCGACATACTCGCCGGTGAACACCAGCAGCGACGTCGCAAGATCGAGGCAAAGTTTGACCAGGCGGTAAGGCCGCTCCTCGCTCGCGAATACGGCGCGCAGTTCAACCAATCGGTTGCTCAGCAAACGCCACGCGTCTTCGTGCGAAAGCTCCGTCGGCCGATAGTGGGGGATCAACTCCAGCACATCGGCATCGCCGCAGAGCACTTTGCCGCAGGCCCGCAGTTCAAAGCTGTAGATGGCGGGCGGCAGCGCGCGAAGGTACTGCGCGTGCACCACGCTCAGGCCAACATGCGTCAACAGCCGCGGCGCAAGCGTCTGCTCTGCGGTACGGGCCAAACGGTCAATGCTCTCGCGCGCAGGCAATGGCGTCGCATCGTGCAACACCACGACGGCTTCCACGTCACTGAGCAGGCGCACCTGCTCGCCCTCCATCCGCGCCGTCACCTCGTGGCGTGCCGCACTGCCTGTCAGGATCAGGGCACGCAACGCATCGCCGAACTGCTCACAGCAGGCGGCGACCAGAGTCTCTGCAATCAGGCGGCTCAGGGCTGCCTGGTCAGGCATTTGTCCGGAGAAGGGAACGATTGCATTCATCGCAGCGTCACTTCCTCCGCCGGATGCTCTGCGTCACTTGCAGCCACGCAGCCCGTCTTTTGCCGCCAGAGCTGCTCATAGAGATCTTCGGTCTCGCGCACCTGGCGCTCCAGCGTGAAGCGTTCTCGCACCCACTCCGCGCCACGCGCGCCAAGGACCGCGGCCAGTTCCGGTTTGCGCAACAGCCGCGCAATCGCCTGCGCCAATGCCTCGGCATCTCCGGCAGGAACCGTCAGCCCCGTCTGCCCGTCCACCACAACTTCCGGCGTGCCATCCACAGCAGTTGCCACCATCGGCCGTCCCAGGGCAAGGCATTCAATCGCCACCAGCGGCAGACCTTCGGCAAACGAAGGCAACACGCAGAGGTCGGCGGTCGCCATCCAGTCGCGCACCTGCCGCGAGTGGCCCGGCATGGCCACAGAGTCTTCCAAGCCGAGTGCGCGCACCTGCGCCTTCAGCTCCGCGCGCAGGCTGCCTTCTCCCAGCGCCAGCAGCCGCAGACGCGGCCACTCGCTCTTCAGTTGCGCAACGGCCCGCAGCAGAATGGCGTGGCCTTTCTGCGGCTCCAGCCGCCCGACGATGAGCAGCAATGGATCGTCAGCGGCAAAGCCGAGTTGCTGCTTCAACTCCAAACGCGGATGCACAGCCATAGCATCCGGCAGCTCACAGCCATTCAGAATGGTTGTCACCTTCTCACCGGGCAGGCCTTTGTCGCGCACCAGGTACTCGCGGTTGGCCTCGGAGACCGCAATGTAGTGGTCCACCCAGCGGCTGGCGAAACGGTCGACCGCGTAGTTCGCCTTCAGACCTTTGCGCCAGTATTCGCGGATGTGCGTGGTCTCGATGGTGACCGGCACACCTGCCCACCGCCCGACAGGCGAAGCCACCAGACTCGGGCGGAATCCGTGCGAGTGGAGCACCTGCACGTTCTGCGCGCGCAGGAACTGCCGAAGCTGCTTCATCGAATCAAACTGCAAGTGAGAATGAAGCGCCAGCGGCAGGGTTTCCACGTCCCGCGGCAGATCCGCGCGCAGCAACCGCAGTAGCTCCGGCGGGCACACCAGCAGCGGACGGAAGCGCGCACGGTCGAGCCGCTTCAGCAGGCAGAGCATGTGCTCTTCGGCGCCGCCGCGCACGCGCTCATTGTCAAACATGCACACCGCAAGGGGCTGGCTCATTGCGCCGCCTCCTGCATGATGGCGAAGATGCCGCGCACGGTCTCCAGCAGATCGCGCGGCGGGGCGCTCGCCAGGTACACGGCGGTCGCGTTCGGGTCTTCCTGCGGGTGATAGCCGTGCATGCCCGCGGGCTTCCAGCCGTGTCCGTTGAAGCCGCTCTCGGCGATGATGCAACCGGGGGTGAGCAGCAGAATCTGCTCGCCATAGCGGCCGTCAGGGAACCACACACCCAGCGCCCGCAGTTCGTCCTCACTCAGCAGGCGCGCATAGTCCAGCGAGTTCAGCTTGGCCGTGATTGCCGCGCGCGTTGACTTCGTGTGGTACCAGAAGCGCGCCATCGTCGAGTCATAGACCACGAGATAGTCCTGAGGCGACTGGAATCCGCAACTGCGCACTTCGGCGGCAAGATCGCAGTGGCGCTCCACGGGCGTCATGCCGTGATCGCTGAAGACATGGAACTGCGCGGCCGCATCACGTTCACGCGCCGCACCGAAGACCTTCGCCAATCCTTGCTCGTACCACGTCAGCTTCTGCTCCACCAGCGCCGCATCCTTGCGATGCGTGTGCAGGAACATGTCCAGCTCGCTCAGGTAGAGGAAGTAGAAGCGCGCGTTGCTGGTGCGCAGGTCGTGCTCAGCGCGCGAGAGTATCTCCGCGTCGGTGGCTCCGTCCTTATAGCTGTAAACATGGTGCGGAACCTTGCGCTCCACGAGCAGGTCGAAGATCGATTTCTGCCCCTTCACGCCCTCGGGCGCATAGATGTTGCGGCCTTCCACCCAGTTGAAATATGGCAGCGTCTCCAGCGGCACGCTGACGTCAAAGTTGGCGCCCACGCCGAGCACGCGACGGCCCAGCTCGGTCAGCAGGCGCCGCGTGTAGCGGTTATCAAGTACACGTGGCAGTCCAGTGCCGAGCCCACACATCCAACGGAAGGGCGAGTGATCCGGATCGTGGTACACCAGGTTCCACATGCCGCTCTCCGCCGGCGTCAGCCCCGTGAGGATCGACGGGATGATTCCCGAGCTGAAGCCGAGCAGGCTCTGTACCGGCTGACGATGCGGCAGAAACTCCGGCGCGAACCTGCGCTCACGCAGCAGTTCCCAGCCCAGCGCGTCCACCAGCACAAAGACCTGCGGAGCACTCACTCATGCACCTCCTGCACGTCCACCGTGAAGTGCCTGGGGCTGAGGTGCAGCTTCAACTGCTTGGGCAGGTGCAGCGCTGCGTGGCGCGCCATCCTCACCAGCAGTGGCCCGCGCGCAGCGCTGGCCAGCACCGCAAACTTCTGGAGATCGGTCGTGTTGTAGACGGCAATGCGCGGAATGATCTGCGAGTGGCTCATTGCCACCCACGGCTTCGACGAGCAAACCTCTGTGAAGCGCGCCTCGCGCGCCGCCGTCGCCACCTCGCTGTTCACAAAACCAAAGGGTGCAGAGAACGCCGTTGCCGGCCTGCCCGTGGTGTCTTCAATCACCTCGCGCGAGCGCCGCAGATGTTCGCGCACCGGGCCGTGCTCCAGCAGAGTATGTGCAATATGGTGGTGCCCGTGTGAGCCGATGACCATGCCCGCCTCGCTCATCGTGCGCAGCTGTGGACGCGTCAGGTAGCCCGCTCGCCCCAGCAGTGACGTGGTGACAAAGAAGACCGCACGCAGCCCGTGCTCCACCAGCAGCGGAAGAACAAGTTCGTAGTGCGGGGCCAGCCCGTCATCAAAGCTGAGCACCACCTGCGCCGCCGCCGGATGCGCGCTCACCGCGCGCAGGGCCACGGTGGCGATGTTACGCTCGCGTAACAGTCCAAGGTGCGCGCGTAGTTGTGCCTCACTCACCGCCCAGCGAGAATCGGCGGTCCCGCGGCACACGTCGTGATACATCAGCACTGGCGTGCCCGAATGCGTTGCTAATTCGTGCGTTGCCATGCGGCCTCCCGATTACCAGAAAGGCTCCGGACCATCCCCAGCAGAAACGCCAGGTTCATTGCGAATAGAAAATATCCGAGCAGCGAGAAGCGCACGCGGCTAAGAGACTCGCGGAAGAGGAAGCCGAGCGCCGCCCACAACAGCATTGCCAACTGCACGCCCAGCGTGACCCGGTAGAGCGGCGACGCGAGCAGCAGCAGGTTGCTGGCAAACATCAGGATGAGCACCACGGGCAGGAACCAGCGCAGCAATTTGTGACTGAAGAATGCAAACTTGGTGAAGCCGCTCTTGCGCACCTTCAACAGCGCAGGCAGCGCGCGGAAGCTGCCGGTGGAGATGCGCACGCGCCGACGGAATTCACCCGCCACGCTCGATGCCGGATAGTCGACGGCCTTCGCTTCCGGGTCATACACCACGCGGTAGCCTGCGTCGCGCACGCGCATCAACGTCACAATGTCATCCACAAGCACATCAGGCGTGGGTGCCGTGTAAGCCTCGCCGCGCACGGCATAGATGGCGCCACTCGGCGTCAACGTCGCGCCCAGCCGCGCCTCCATCAGCCGCAGAATCGTCTCGTACTTCCAGTAGATGCCCTCGGTCTGACCGCCCTCGGCGTTGTAGGCAAAGGTCAGCGAACCGCAGACGGCGCCCACCTGCTCATCGTCAAAGTGGCGCACCAGTTTGCGCAACGCGTCGGCGGCAAACATCGTGCTCGAATCCGAGAGCACGAAAATCCCGTGCCGTGCCTTTTCCACGGCCACAGCCAGCGCGGCGCACTTGCCCGCGCGCTGCTCGCGAATGATGACGTCGAAGCGCGCGTCGTTTACGCAGCGCAGAATCTCATTGGTCTTATCCGAGCTACCGTCGCTGACGATGACCACCTGCAGCTTTTCCGCCGGGTAGTCCAGCTCGCGGATGTTGCGAATCTTTTCCTCGAGATGATCTTCTTCGTTGTAGGCGGCAAACAACATGGTCACCGGCGGAAGATCGCCGTCTGCCAAGTCCAGCCTTCGACGCTCGCGGCGCGTCTGCAGGTACTGCCAGTCGCGCGTCACCTGCACAATGCCGTAGCAGACGAACAACACAACCGGGTACCCCAGGTAGGTGTAAACCCCCAGGCCAAACATGATCCAGAAGACCGCCTGGGCTGCGGCGAACATCACCGGCCTCCCCGCCCCAGCAGCACGATCTTGGCCGTCTTGAACAGCACTAGCAGGTCCAGCCCGAGCGAGAAATGTTTGATGTAGAAAAGATCGCAGGCCAGCTTGTCGGCGTTGTCCTCCAGCGTGGAGCAATAGCCGCGGCTCACCTGTGCCCATCCGGTCGCGCCCGGCGGCACGCTCCAACGCAGTTTGTAGAACGGCAGCTGGTCGCGCAGGTACTGTTCCTGCTCGGGCACAAACGGGCGCGGCCCCACCAGGTGCATGTCTCCGCGCAGGATGTTCCAGAACTGCGGCAGCTCGTCGAGCCGCATGGAGCGCAGCCAGCGGCCCACGCGGGTCAGGCGGTCATCGTGTTCCTCCGCCGGCCGCACGCCGTCGGCGCCTTCGCGCATGGAGCGGAACTTGTAAAGCGTGAACAGCTTGCCGTGCAGGCCCACGCGCTTCTGCCGGAAGATCACCGGGCCGCGCGAATCCAGCTTGATGGCCGCAGCGATCACAAACATCAGCGGAGCCAGCAGCACCAGCATGACGGCGCTCACCAGCAGCGACAACAACCGCTGCGCCAGCATGGAGAATGCCGAGATTTCAAAGGCGTGCGAGAACAGCAGATTGCTTGGCCGCAGCGAATCAAGATAGACCTTGCCGGTCAGCGTCTCGTAAAAGTCGCTGCCATCCTGCACGATCACGCCACGCTCTTTCAGGGAGAGCAGACTGTTGACCGGCAGTTTGCCGCGGCGCTCGCCCATGGTCACCACCACGCGGCGCACGTGATGAAACTCCACCAGTTGTTGCAGCTCGCTCTCCTCGTCGTGGTTGTCCAAGGGCGAATCGAGCACGTGCGAGGGCCGCGAAACCACGCGGTAACCCATTTCCGGACGTTCGTTCACGAAGCCTGTCAGTTCATGTCCAAGCTGTCCGTCACCAAGGATGAGAATGCGCTCCTGAAAAGCGGGCCAGTGCGTGGCGTAGTGGAACAGCTGGCGCCAGCCAACGGCCAGCGCCGCCGCCGTGCCTGTGCCCCACATCACTACATCCTGCTGCAGCCGCAGCGCGGGAAACAGGAGGTAAATCACTGCCAGCAGCGCGAACAGCACGATGAAGCACTTGGTGATCTTGATGATGACGCCCAGCGTGTTGCGCAGCACCGTCGGGTTGTATAGATCAAAGTAATACATGCACAGCACAAACAACCCGGAGACCAGCGCCATGCGCAGGTTCGCCGCGCCGTCGCCGAGTTCGGCACGCGCGTTCAACGGCCCCAGGGTTGCCACCATGGCGACCGCAAGCGTAAACGTTGCCATAAGGGCTTCAAACAGCCCAAGGATCGCCGCACGTACTGGCACATAAAAATTGATTCGTCGGGTCACCGTGGTACGACCTTTCCCTCTGCCCCAGAACTTCCGCCTGCCACTGTTGAGTACTGCGAGTAGTAATTCACGCGGTCATAGTCGTTCGAGTCATTCAACACCACGCCGACCAGCCTGGGATTGTCCATGCTCTCGACCGCTTTTTTCAGCGCCGCGCGTGTTACGGCGCCCTTGCGAATCACCAGCAGCGTGCCATCGCTGACACGCGACCACAAATTGGAATCCGCCATCGGCAGCAACGGCGGCGTATCGATGATGATCCAGTCGAACGTCTTGCCCAGCTCCTGCATCAGTTCCGCCGTGCGCGACGATTGCAGCACCGAAGTCGGCTGTGGCGCGTGTCCGGCGGGCAGCACGCACAGCGTCGTCTCGCCAATGCGCAACAGGTAATCCGCCACATTGCTCTGCTCGTTCGCCCACCACTCGCCAAGGCCCGGACGGTTCTCCTGCCCCAGCATGGGACACACCGCCGGCTTGCGCATGTCGCCTTCAATCAGCAGCACCTTCTGCGCAAAGCGCTTGGCCAGCGTCAGCGCCAGGTTCACCGAAGTCAGTGTCTTGCCCTCGGCCACCACGCTGCTTGTCACCTGCAGCACGCGCAAGGGCTTGCCCATGCGGATGTTGGTCAGCCTCGCGCCCAGCACGCGAAACTTCTCCGCACCCAGCTCGCGCTCGCGGTTCAAGGCCACCACCAGCGGAGACTCAATCGACTCCACCGGGATGCGCTCCAAGCGCTCCAGTTCGATGCCGCGCTTCGGGGCAACTTCTGGCGTACGCACCGGCACGATGTCTTCTGCTTCGTCTTCCGGATTCTCCACGGGCAGCATCGCGCCCGAGCGCATCGCTTCGAGGATCGGCGCAATCACTTCCTGCGGCGTGCGCGCATCGGGCGGCGCAGCAGGCACCTCCGCCTGCACGCTGTTCATCGCGCCCTGCGCTTCTTCCAACGCGGCGGCATCGATCTCGTCGGTCGCAGGCGGAACCGGCAGTTGCTCGCCCGGAGCCGGTATCTGCCACTGCTCCGAACCCTGCAGCTTGTCCTTCTCGGATTGTCGCAACGCATCGAAAATCCGGCTCATCCCGCCACTCCCCGGTTCTTCCTCATCTCTTCGTCCAGCTCCGGCTCAAGCAGTCGAGCCAGCCGCAGCAACGTGCGCACCACCATCTTGCGGTTCACTTCTTCGCTTCTGCTTCCCTCGGCCATCGTCAGCGGCGACCCCGTTGCCTTTTCCGCCGACTTCTCCAGGTTCAGCCGCAGGTCGGCCGCCACTTCATCAATCAGCGCCGGCGGTACGCTCTGCAACTGACGCCCGTAGGCGCTCACCAGCGCGCTGTCGCAAAGGGTGTTCACCAGTCGCGGAATGCCGTGTGCGTAGTGCAGAATGCGTGCCAGCGTCGGCGGTGGAAAGATTTGCAGCAGCCTGCCACCGGCGCCAGCTACTTCGAGCCGCCGCGCAATATAGCCGCGCACTTCCATGTCATTCAGCGATTCCAATGTGTAGCGCAGTGAGACCCGCTGCTTGAGCTGGCGCAGCTCCACCGAATCCAGCGTTTCGTCCAGTTCCGGCTGGCCCACCAGAACAATCTGCAGCAGCTTGTTGCGCGAGGTCTCAATGTTCGTCATCAGCCGGATTTCTTCCAGCAGAATCGGCGAGAGCAGGTGCGCCTCGTCGATGACCAGCGCCGTAATGCCGCCCTGCCGGTAGACGTCGATCAGGTACTCATTGAACTGCTGCAACATCTCGGCCTTGGAGCGCTTCACGTCGCGGACGCCGAAATCGGTGAGAATCATGCGCAGCAGGTCTTCCGCCGAAACCAGCGGATTAAAGATGTAGGCATGCGCCACGCGCGACTTATGCAGCGTCTCCAGCAGGCAGCGCACCAGCAGGCTCTTGCCGGTGCCCACCTCGCCGGTCAGCACAATAAAGCCCTTCTGCATGAGCACGCCGTAGGTCAAATTGGCCAGCGCCTCATTGTGCCGCGTGGTGGCGTAGTAGAACGCCGGGTCGGGGCTCATACGAAACGGATTTTGGGTCAGTCCGAAAAACTTCTCGTACATGGCACTATCCTCGAATCAGCGTGAAGACGTTCCCGGCCACTACCAGCGCCAGGATCAGCGTTGCGCAGCTCCACTCCAGCACGCGGCGCGTGCGCAGCTTGCGGTCTTCCTCGTCAGTCGTCAGGTGCGGCACTCCGGCCAGAATTCTCACCTTGACGATCTCCGTGATCTCTTCTTCCTTGCGAACATGGTCGTCGAGCATCTCCGACAGAATAGCCAGGCCCGCGCCCACCGCCAGTCCGGCCAGAATGCCCAGCAGGCTCAGCTTGAAGCGGTCCGGCGCAATCGGCTTCCCCGGCAGGCTGGCCGGGTCGATGATGCGGAACTGCTCGCCCTCCTGCCGCTTTTGCAGGTTGGTGGCAAGCTGCGATTGCATCTGCTTCTTCAACAGCGAATCGTAATTCGACTTCGACTGGTCGTAGTCGCGCGTCAGGTCAGCCAACTGCTGCTCGGTGATCGGCGTCTGGTTCAGCCGCGCCTGATAGGAGGCAATCTGCCCCTGCACCGACAGCAACTCGCGCTTGTCGTTCTCGATCTCCTGCTGGTTGGCCTTCAACTGGCCTTCCACCTGCGCCAGCGGAGAGTTTGCCTTGGCGGAGACATCCGTCTTCCCCGAGGCCTGCCGCGCTTTGGCATCGTCAATCTGGTGCTGCGTGCGTGCAATCAACCGCTGCAACCGCACAATGTCCGGATGCTGTGGCGTGTACTTCGTCTGGTCGTCGGTCAGCTCCTGCTTGTACTTTGCCAACTGCTCCTGCAGCGACTCCGCCGAGCCTGGCCCCGGGCCGGTCTCCTTGCTCGCCGCGCGCTGCTGCGTCGCCAGTGACTCCAGGTACAAGCGCTGCTCCTGTGCGCGGTCCAGCGACTGGCTCAGGTTGTGCTGGCGCTCCAGCAAGCCGGAGAGAATCCGAGCGTTGCTGTCCACTTGGCTGGGCAGCCGTCCAAGGTTGCCCATCTTGAATTGCTTCACCTTGGCTTCCTGCTGTGCCAGTTGCTGGCGCGCATCTTCCAGTTGCGCGCTCAGGAACTCCGTGGTGTTCTCCGAACGCTCTGCCTGCTCCTGCCGGTTCTGCTGAATGAACAGCGAAGTCAGTTCGGCATTGACCTTCTGAGCCAACCCCGCTGAAGGCGCTTTGTAGCTGATCTTGAAGGCCGAGAGCTGTCCGCGGCGGCCCGGTGCCTCCACCGCCTCGGTCTTAATGTCCTTGCGCATTTGTTCGATGCTCTCGTCCGGGTTCTTCTTGTTGCCGCCGCCGTAGAGGTGGTACTGGTCGATAATGCTCTGCAACCGTGTGCGGCTCAGGATCTGCTGCCGCATCGCCTCCAGCCGCTGCTGGAGATCGGTGGTCACATTGGCCGCCACCAGTTCCTCGGAGACCTTTTGCTGCTCCACCAGGATCGTGCTCTCTGACAAATACACGGAGGGCAGCAGCCAGCTTCCAGCCCAAATCAGCAGCCAGGTGGCGAAGACGCCACCGCCAATCAGCCAGCGCCGGCGCACCACGATCTCCCATGCGTCGTGGAACGTCATTGGCGTTTTGTTCTGTTCCGGCAACATAACCAGTTAGTCCCCAAGCTTCTTGTGGAAGCGGTAATCGAGCGAAATCTGTGCCAGCAGGTGGTTGCCCGCGCCGGTCGCAATGTTCCGTGAGGTCTGGTGGATGTAGGCCACCTCGGCGCGCACGGCGAACGAGCGGTTCAACTCATACGTCGGACCGCCGCCCACCCACGTGCTGCGGAACTTTGCGTTGTTGCTCAAGGCGCCCACGCCCGCCTGGTCGGTGAAGTCAACGCGCACCGTGCCCAGCAGCTTATGGGTCAGACGTGCGCGATAGCCGGCTGTGGCGTGCGTCTGCTTCACCGCGTCCAGCAAACCGCCGCCGTTGGCAATGCGGCGGCTCGCCTCAATCTCCACCGCGTGGCGGCCGTTGCTCCACACCGCCGTGCCGCCCAGGTTCGGCTCCACCGTGTGCTGGTACACCACCGAACTGCTGGAGACCACATCACGCGTGCGCGCATACTGCGGGCCGCCGTAGAAGCTGAAGTTCAGGTGCGGATTCACCGTGTAGCGCACAAAGGCCATCACCGTCGGCGCCTGCGTGCGGGAGATCTGCGACCCCGTGCTGTAAACGTCCACCCACGCCGCCTGCAAACCGGCCGTCACGTGCTCATTCAACTGCTGCGAGTAGAACGCCGATCCGTTGTAGATACGCGAATTCACGAAGGCGTAGTAAATCGTTCCGTTCAGCTTCAGCGGGTCGTAATCAAAGCTCTGGTAGCCGCCCGTAAAGCCCAGGGCCGAGTGCTCCGACAAGCGGAACGAGAGGTCCGCGTTCGAGACAACGGTCGTGCGCTTGGTCTGCGGCAGCACGCCTTCGTAATTCGGCCCGAAGGCGCCGCCCAATCCGGGCAGCAGGTCGACGCGTCCCACCGTCTCAAACGGATTGTCGGTCACGCTGAAGTCCTGGCGCCCGTGCAGTTGCACACGCGGACTCAACATGATGGTGCCGTCGCCGGCCAGGTTGTGCGTGTACTGCGTGTCGTTGGTGTTGTGCTGGTCGATGCTCAGGCCCGGCGTGTAGCTCAGCGTCCAATCGCCGCGGCTGAAGCGGCGCTGAATGGCGATGCTGGGCTGCACAAAGAAGCGCGTGTCGCTGGTGTAGCGGGCGGGCGTGGTGCCCGAGTGATACAGGCCGCGATCGTCATAGGCGGCGCCCACCGTAGCGCCGATGGCCAGCATGTTCCCCATCTCCGGGTCAGTCGCCAGCGTCGCACCAGCGGCCTCGCTGCCCAGGTGCGCGGGCACCTTCTCTTCCACCAGCGCCGGCTCCGGAGCCTTCTCCGGCTCCTGCGCAGAGGCTACTGCCGCCAGGGTCAACATGAGTGCACAGATCGTCAGGCGTAGCTTCATGATGAATGTCTCTCCCTCTATCAACTGCGTATTACTGCGGAGCCCGCACTGCCTCACCGCATCACTACGGCACAACGATCATGTCGTGCGCTTCCAGTACGAAATTCTGTTTCAGATCGCCGTCAACGGCCTTCTTGTAATCGAACGGCAGGCGTTCCACCTTGCCGTCACGGTGCGTGCGCACCACGTAGATCTTTGAGCTTTTGGCGAAGTCCTTGAAGCCGCCGCCCATGGCGATGGCGTCCAGCACCGTCAGCCGCTGCCCGAGCGAATACGAGCCCGGCTTTACCACTTTGCCCACCAGGGTGAAGAACTGGCTGCGCGGGTCCTGCACAATGACCGTCACCTCCGGCTCCTCGAGTACGCGCTTGAGCTTTTCGGCGATCACGTCCTTCAACTGGTCCACGGTCAGCCCGGCGGCTTGCACTTCTCCCACCAGCGGCATGGTGATCTTGCCGTCGGTGCGCACCGGCACCTGGCGCGTCAGGTCCGGCTCATGCCACACGGAGATGGAGAGAATGTCGCTTTCTCCGATCAAGTAGGTGCCGTCGCTGACTGCCTCGCCCTTGGGCACCGCCTGCGTGGGGGCAGCCTCCTGCGCGTAGCACGCGGCCGCGAACACCAGAAGCAGAACAGCTCCGAGGATGGCTTTCGACTTACTTATCATCAGAAGTTCCTTGAGAATTGCGGTTGCGGGCCCATGCTCCCCATTCCATAACGGTCGTCGATGCCAGCTTTCTTGAGTCTCGCGAGAAACGCCCGCTGGCTCATTTGCAATGCCTCGGCCGTGCGGTGGTAGTCCCACTGGTTCCGGCGCAGAGCATCCAACAGCAACTGGCGGTCGCGTTCACGAATTCTCTGGGGTTGGGACGCGGCGTAGACAGGCCGCCCTAGGCGCGCGCCCGGCGCGTGTGGATCGCCCAGTTCGCTCAAGATTGCCGCCTCGGTTCCCAGCACCACGTAACGCTTCATCAGGTTCTCGAGCTCCCGCACATTTCCCGGCCAGAAATAGTCCTTCATCTGCGTCACGCAAGACTGCGAAACCGGGGGCATGGACCGCAAAAATTCAGTGTTATAGAGGCCCACAAAGTAGTTCATCAGCAGTTCGAGATCCTCAAGACGCTCTCGCAGAGGGGGAAGCTGGAGCACCAGTCCCGTCATGCGGAAGTAGAGGTCCTGGCGAAAACGCCCCTGCTCAATCTCTGGTTGTAACTGCTGGCTGGTAGAGCAAACTACTCGAACTTGAACTGCTCTTGCGTCTGGCGCGTCAAGCGGCCGGAATTCTCCGCTTTGCAGCACCTGAAGGAGCCGGAACTGGAGGGCAAGATTCAGCTCCGCGACTTCATCGACGAACAGAGTACCACTCTCTTCGCGCTGCGCAGCCCCACTCTTTTGCGGGCTTTCCTCAAGCACGGAGCCGCCATTCCCGGCGAACAATTCGCTCTCCAGCCGCGTGCCTGCCAACGCCGGACAGCTCACCTTCACGAACGGCCCTGCAGCCCACCGTGAATGCCGGTGCAGGTAACGGCAGATCAGTTCTTTTCCGGTGCCGCTTTCGCCGGTGATCAACACCGGGATGTTTGTGTCCGCAACAGTGAGAAGGCTCTGCCGTATGACGTCCATCCGCTCTGTACGCCCGAATAGAACGGACTCCGGCGGCGTCTTCTCCCGTGCCAGCAGCGAGTTTGTGCCCGAGTCGCTCATAGCCAACCCGATGAATGCAATTCAGCCGCCATCCGCGCGGGGCACAACCGCCACACCGAACTAAAAACTAACCTGCGGAGAATCAATAGCTTGTTCAGGATTGCCCCCATCGCCGCCACCTCGCCGTCCCGAAGAGGGAACTTCATTTCACTGTTGGGAACGACTTTTCCGTTCCAAGGCTCTGCAAAATGGAAAGTAATTTCCATTCGATTACCAAGGTTCGTTCCTGTAGTTCGATATCTATTGGCTACTTTTCTGCATCGAATGAGAATAAGAGCACGTTTACACTCCGCCCATTCGGCCACGGGCTCCTTGATAGATCGGGCATTCAATAAAGAGGTACTATGTCCTGCTTTTTGCTGATCGATGACGACCCGGCCACGCAGCGGCACCTTCACAGCCTGCTGGAACCTCGCGGTCACCTGCTCCGCGTGGCCCAGACTCTGGAAGAGATTTCGGATCGGTTGCGCGATCCCGCCAGCCTTGATCTTGCGCTGCTTTCTCTGGCAGGCCACGGCTTTGACGCACTGAACGTGCTCGCCCGCCTGCGCGACACAGCGCCGGCGTTGAAGGTCTATTTGCTGGCCTCCCCGGCCGACTCCGCGCTCGTGGTAGAGGCGATCAAGCTGGGAGCTAGTGGCTTTGTTATGAAGCCATTACAGGACGATCAGATACTGGCCTCACTGCAGGATGCACTGGCCGGAACCGCCCCGCTCGAGGAGCCGCAGATTGTGGAGGAGCTGGATGACGAGAGCTTCTTTCTGGCCGCATCGCCCGCCATGCGCAGCGTCTTCGAGCAGGTGCAGCGTATCGCCCGCGTCGACATCCCGGTGCTGATCACCGGCGAGAGTGGCACCGGAAAAGAAGTGATTGCCAAGCTGCTCCACCAGCACTCCCCGCGATCCAACAAGCGCTTCCTCAAGGTGAACTGTGCGGCCATCCCCGATGAACTGCTGGAGAGCGAGCTGTTCGGTTACGAGGCCGGAGCCTTCACCGGAGCGAGCACAAGCAAGCCCGGCTACTTTGAGCAGTGCAACCACGGCACAATTCTGCTGGATGAAATTGGCGAAATGGCCCCCCGCTTGCAAGCTAAGCTCTTGCAGGTGCTCCAGGACCAGGTGTTTTTCCGCCTGGGAGGCCGGAGTCCCGTGGCGGTTGACGTTCGCGTGCTGGCCGCAACGAACGTGAACGTCAAGCAGGCGATTGCTGAGGGCAAGCTGCGTTTGGACCTTTATTACCGTCTGAACGCGCTGGCCGTTGCGCTGCCGCCGTTGCGCGAACGGAAGGAGGAGATTCTTCCTCTGTTCGAGCAGTTCAGCCGCCGCATGGCCCTCACCTATCGCCAGGCAATGCGTTCGCTCACCCCGGCGATGACGGAGTCCCTGCTTGCCTACGGCTGGCCGGGGAACCTGCGCGAGTTGCAGAACACGGCCAAGAGGTATTTGATCCTGGGCGAAGAGGCCCTCACGACAGGGCGGCGTCCGGAGCCGGTTGCAAAGCCCGCGGGAATTCATCGCGAGTTTCGGCCCTCCGGTGGTACCCTGAAGCAAATTTTGCGGGAGCTGAAGAAGAAGGCTGAAGCAGAGGCCATCCGCAACGCGCTGGAGCAGACGCACGGCCAATGCAAGGAAGCCGCCGATATGCTCGGCATCTGCTATAAGGCCTTGATGTATAAGTCCCGCCAGTATGGAATACTGGCCCCCTCCAACCGCGCGCGGAAGCATGTACGCTCGGCGGCGGTGGAGATCACGGGCAGAAAGTTGTATGAGGCCCCGGCTCGAACCATCGCGGGAGGCAGCCGCATCGCGGCCCTCAAGCCGATGGAGTAATTGCTGCCGGCAGGCTGGCACCGCCGCCTGCGGCCAGAGGTGTGGTCATGCGCAAGACTATTTTGATCCTGTCCTGTCTGTGCCTTGGGCTCCTTGCGGTATTGGGCGTAAAGATCTGGCATCGCTGGCAGGTAGAGGTTCTCAACATACAGCCGCCCAAAATGCAGTTCCGCGCGGCCCGGCAGACCTTCCAGTTCTCGGTCATCCCCGGCGGCCTCATGGATACGCAGGAGCTGGCCGACTCCATGAAGCAGGACCCCGTGGTGCGCGAGCACTACAAGGACATTCAGTTGACCGGCATGTACTTCATGCGCCTGCAGAAGCCGATGATGGCCTATGTCTCCTGGCGCAAGGACAAGCACGTTGGCTGGACCTCGCACCCGGTCATACTGCCGGCCAACGAACTGGTGCTCACCGACGGCAAGAAGATGATCCGCGCCCGCTGCGGCAACCGCATTGAGATCAAGAAGCCGGAGCCGTTGCCGACCAAGGTGGTTCCGCCCGAGGTGCCGCCGCCGGACGTTGCAATTGAGACGAGCCTGCCCGCGCTGGCTCCTCCGACCTTCACCGCCGCACCGCCGCCGGGCACGCAGATTGCCTCGCTGGCCAAGCCCACCGACCGCATTGCCACGCCGCCCACCACATGGTGCTGCAGCCTGGTGGAAACTCCGTCGAACGTGCCGGAGCCGGGCTCCATCGTGCTCGTGGGCGCCGGGTTGCTCGGCCTGTTGCTGCTGGGACGCAACCGCCTGTTCTAGTTTTTTCTGAAGCGCAAAAGGAAACGCCGGACTTCGGTCCGGCGTTTTTGCGTCTGCGATATTTGATTCGCCGCGCCTGCTACTTCTTTACCGGCGTGATGCGCAGGATGTCGTACTTCACCTCGACCTCTCGGCCGGGGAAGTGCTGGTGTATGTGCTCGGTCAGGGCCGGAATGCTGAGGCGGCCCTCTTCGCCGTTGAGCGCGTGCGCGTCGTCCATCAGCACCACGTGGTCGGGACGGTCGGAGAGGATGGCCTCGAATTCGGCCGCCAGCCGCGACTTGTCGGGATTCAGATTCGACCAGCCGTAGTAGCCGGCGTCGAGCCAGAACAGCACCGGCCCGGTGAGCTGCTTGAGAATCTCCGGCACCATCACTTTGCTGTCGCCCTCGTAAACATGCACGTTCGGATAGGCTGCAAAGCGCTTGCGCGCCAGCGCCGCCAGGTTCGGCATGTATTCCACGGTATAGATGGCTTCAAAGCGGAGCTTTTGCGCGCTGACCATCTCGCCGTAATAGGTGCCGGTCTCCACCAGCGTGGTCATGCCATAGCGCTCGGCATATTCGGTGACGGTACGCTGCTTCTGCAGGTGGGGTGTGCGCTTGGGCTTTCCGCGCAGCAGCCAGTACCAGTAGTCCGGATACCAGCCGAGTTCTTTCCATTGAGCGTAAAACGGCGTGCGTTTGAGCAGGTTGCGTGCGGCTTTCACAGGATTCGACATGAGTGCAGTACCGCTATTCAGGGTATCAGAGCGGGAGCGGGGTTTCGAAAGGTTTCGGCGGGATTCGGAAAAGCCGTGTGAGTGAGAGCAGGGATTTCGATTTCCAGTTTCGAGTTTTAGGTTTCGAGTTTCGAGACACGACCGGGTGCCCCAGGTTCGCCGAGCGGAGCGAGGCTAACCTGGGATGGCGTTCGCATCCCACGTTTTGACCCTGTGCACCGAACGTGTGGTGCACGCCCCCCAGACTTTACACGAAACTTGAAACCTGCAACTCGAAACTGAAGGCTTGAAACTTATCCCTTTGCCGCCTGCACCAGTAACCACACGTTCAGCACGGCGATCAGGATGGCGGCGGCCCAGCTCACCAGCTTCAGCAGCGGCCCGTTGACGAACTCGCCCATCTTGGCGCGGCTGCTGGTGAAGGCCACCAGCGGAAAGACCGCGAAGCTCAACTGCATGCTCAGCACCACCTGGCTGAAGATGAGCAGCCTGGCCGTGCCGTGCTCGCCGGAGATGGCCGTGACGATGACGGCCGGAATGATGGCGATCAGCCGCGTGACCAGCCGGCGCACCCAAGGCCGCAGGCGCATGTTGATGAAGCCTTCCATCACAATCTGCCCGGCGAGCGTGCCGGTCAGCGTCGAGTTCTGTCCGCTGGCCAGCAGCGCCACGGCGAACAGGAGGCTGGCGGCCTTCACTCCGAGCAGCGGTGAAATAAGCTGGTAGGCCTGCTGAATCTCCGAGACATCGTGCTGTCCGCTGCGATAGAAGACGGCGGCGGCCACCATCAGGATGGCGGCGTTGATGAACAGCGCCACCGTCAGGGCAAAGGCCGAATCGATGTTGCAGAAGCGCAGCGCCTCGCGGCGGCCTTCGGGCGTGCGGTCGTAGTCGCGCGTCTGCACAATGGCCGAGTGCAGATAGAGATTGTGCGGCATCACCGTGGCGCCCAGGATGCCCACGGCAATGTAAAGCATGCCAACGTCGCTGAAGGTGCCGCTGGCTGGCACCACAAGGCTCTTGAGCGCCAGCGCGTAATCCGGACGCGAGAACAGGATCTCCAGCCCGAAGCAGACGGCGATGGTGGCGGTGAAGGCAATAACGATGCGTTCGATGTAGCGGAAGCCGCGGTTCTCCAGCAGCAGAAGCAGAATGACGTCAAAGCCCGTAATGCCGACTCCGACCACCAGTGGCAAGCCGAAGAGCAGTTGCAGCGCAATGGCCGAGCCGATGACCTCCGCCAGATCGCAGGCGGCGATGGCAATTTCAGCCAGAATCCACAGGAACCACGCAACGGGCAGGGGGAAGCTGTCTCGGCAGGCCTGTGCCAGGTCTCGTCCGCTGACCACGCCGAGCTTGATGGAGAGGCTTTGCAGCAGGATTGCCAGCAGGTTGCTGAGGGTGATGACCCACAGCAGCGAGTAGTTGTAGCGCGCCCCGGCGGCAATGTCCGTAGCCCAGTTGCCGGGGTCCATGTAGCCGACCGCCACCAGAAAGCCGGGGCCGGCAAAGGCCATGAGCTTGCCCAGGAACCCCGGTTTGCGGGGTACCGGCAGGCTGGAGTGTATCTCCGGCAGAGACGGATTATCGGCGATGCTTCGCCAGCCGTTCGTTTCGCTGCTCATGATGAATCCAGGCCGTGCGCGAAACTTTCTCGCGCCATCAGACTAGCACGCAGGCCGCGTCTTTGGCCTGCCGCAGCCGCCCTTGGGAGGCCAAAATGAGAACACTCCGCGCCTTCCGTTGACATTGCACCCCGCAAAAACATACCCTTTGCCCATTATGAAAGTTTTGGTTTTTGGCGGCGGTGGCCGCGAGCATGCCTTGGTTTGGAAGTTGAAGCAGTCGCCCCGCGTCACCGAGGTGATCTGCGCCCCCGGCAACGCCGGCATCGCGCAGGAGGCGACCTGCGTGCCCTGCGACCTGACGAGCCTGGACGCGATGGTTGAAGTGGCCAACCGCTTCCGCCCCGATCTGACCGTGGTTGGCCCCGAAGCGCCGCTGATGCTTGGCGTGGTGGACGAGTTCCGCCGCCGCGGCTTCCGCATCTTTGGCCCCACGCAGGCAGCCGCGCAGCTTGAATCGAGCAAGAGCTTTGCCAAGGCCTTCATGCAGCGCTTCCGCATACCGTCAGCGCGCTATGCCGTGTGCAAGTCGGCGGCTGAGCTGAAGAGCTCGCTCGACTACTTCCACCCGCCCATCGTGGTGAAGGCCGATGGTCTCGCCGCAGGCAAGGGCGTCGTCATCGCCAAGACGAAGGAAGAAGCCTTGGCGGCCGGAACCGAGATGCTGCAGGGCAAAATGGTAGGCGACGCCGGACGCACCGTGGTGCTCGAAGAGTTCCTGAAGGGCGAGGAGGTTTCCTTCCTCGTGCTCAGTGACGGCGAACGTGTGGTGCCGCTGGTGGCCGCGCAGGACCACAAGTGCGTCTTTGATGGCGACACCGGCCCGAACACGGGCGGTATGGGCGCCTACTGCACGCCCACGCTTCTGGACGAGAAGATGCCCGAGTGGCTCGTCGCGCGCATTGCCAAGCCTGTCATCGACGGCATGCGCGATGAAGGCATGCCGTACAGCGGCATCCTTTATTGCGGCCTGATGATGACCGCCAAAGGGCCGCAGGTGCTCGAGTTCAATTGCCGCTTTGGCGACCCGGAGACACAGCCGATCCTGATGCGGCTCGACAGCGACCTGGTCGACGCCTTCGAGGCCGCCATCGACGGCCGCCTCAGCGAGGGTGTCATGCGCTGGTCGGAGGATTCGACCGCCTGCGTCGTCATGGCCAGTGGCGGCTACCCCGGACACTACGAGACGGGCAAGCCGATCATCGGATTGGACGAAGCCGCGAAGGTCGAGGGCGCCAAGGTCTTCCACGCCGGCACGGCCGAGCAGGATGGCCAGATCGTCACCGCCGGAGGGCGAGTGCTGGGTGTGACCGCCCGTGGCGCTACGTTGCGCGATGCCGTCGACCGCGCTTATCAGGCCGTCGACGCCATTAAGTTCGAGGGCGCGCACTTCCGCAAGGACATTGCGCACCGCGGGCTGAAGCACTAGGCACGCGGGGCGCACAGCGTCCGGCTCGCCGTGCTGTTGCAAGAATTGCAGCCGGAGCGGGAATCAGGGACTCCAATAGAGAAGAGGCGCTTTCAGCGCCGCCAACCATGCGGGCTATAGATTGTGCGCCCGCAGCCTGACGTGCAAGAGCAAGCACCCGGTGGAGGGCAAAGGTCCGTAGAGGGTTTCTGCGGACGCCATCTTGCCATTGAGATTGAAAATAGCGCCGCACTCCGCCACGGCGTCATTTTCCAACTTCTGGAGAAGAGTCTGTAAATGAGCAATCCGCAAGTCCTCATCCTGATGGGAAGCGACAGCGACTTTGAGATCATGCGCGAAGTCGGCGTGGCGCTTGACCAGTTCGGCATCGCCTATGAGATGGAAGTGGCTTCGGCGCACCGTTCGCCGCAGCGCACCTCCAAGCTGACGCGGGAAGCGCTCGGCCGCGGCATCAAGTGCATTGTGGCTGGAGCCGGTGGCGCCGCGCACCTGGCAGGTGTCATCGCCGCAGAAACCACGCTGCCGGTCATTGCTGTGCCCATTGCCAGCACGCCGCTGAACGGTCTGGATTCGCTGCTGGCCATGGTGCAAATGCCTTCGGGCATTCCGGTGGCCACGGTCGCCATCGGCAAGGCCGGAGCCACCAACGCCGGCATCCTTGCCGCGCAGATCATCGGCCTCGGCGATGCAAAGGTAGCTGCCAAGCTGGTGGCTCACAAGGAAAAGCTCGCCGCTGGCGTTGAGGCAAAGTCGAAGAAGCTTCAGGAGAAGCTGAAGCAGTAGCGCAGAAAATCTTTTGGAATTGAAAATCCCGGCCGAGGCCGGGATTTTTCTTGTGCGATGGTTTTGTCCTCCCAGGTTAGCCACGCCAACAGCAGGCCTGCCGAACCTGGGGCACCCGGCATCGCAGCGATGCCCCTTCATTGCGGCGTCATCCTGAGCGCAGCGAAGGATCTGCTGTTCAGCGCCATGGGATGAAGCTTGGTGCCCTCCGTGGTGGAGTCAACCGGAACCAGCCAGCCCTACGCGCGGCGGCGATAGTAGACAGCGAACTCGAAGCCCGTCGGGGCCGGGAACAGCGCGGAGATCTTCCGCAGGCGTTCGGCCAGCGCCGAGGGCGCCAGCAGCGGATAATCGCGCTCGCGCAGTTCGTAGTAATCCACGTCGAGATAAATCGACAGAAGATAGATGGCGATGGCGTCAGCGAAGGTGGCCTCAAAGTACTCGTGCTTGGCTTTGTCGGCGTCAGGCATGGAGGAGGTGGCGATCTTGCGCAACTCGTGCGCGTCCAGCGAGGTCTCGCCCTTGGCCTTGTCCGTCACCTGCTTCCACACCAGATCGGCAAACTCCGCCGAGAAGCCCGCATGCTCCACGAACGCGTGCGCCACGTTAATGAAGAATTCAAAGGCCAGCGAGAAGCGCTCGTCCATCAGGCGGGTGGAGATGAAGATGCACTGCGCGTCGCCCAGCGTCAGCTCGCGATGGCAGACCGCCTGGTCGCTCAGCGCCACGTCGTAGCGGTCGGCAAGGATGATCTCCTCGCCGCGCGCCACCGTGAGCGGCACAAAGTAGAAGGCCTTGCGCTTGAGCGCGTCGGCAATGGCCGTCGGCACGGCCGACACCATGTGCTCCAGGTCTTTGGCGGAAAGGTTGATCTCGCCGGTGCTGGCGTAGCAGATGCCATTGGCGGCCTGCTGCACCTGGGCGAGCCGGGTCACTTCGGCGGGCGTGTACGTGGTTGCGTGTGCGGTCTGCTGCATAAGGACACCTTATTTTAGTGCAGCCCCGGTTTTACCGCCTTTGAATTCGCTCGCGCACCACGCTCGGCAACCTGAGAGCTTCCCGCCGCGGTTTACAATGGGCCGGTGATCGCTCATCTTCACGGCCAGCTTCTGGAAATGCACGTGGGCACCTACCCCACGGCCATCGTTGACTGCCACGGCGTCGGCTACGAGGTGGCACTCTCCGCGCTCGACTACGGCCTGCTGCCCAAAATCGGCGCGGAGGTTTCGCTGCACATCCACACCCATGTGCGCGAAGACCAGTTCGCGCTTTACGGCTTTCTGGAGCCGATGGCCAAGGCGCTGTTCCTCAAACTCATCAACGTCACCGGCGTTGGCCCAAAGGCGGCTATGGACATGATGAGCAGCATGACCGTCACCGAAATTGTGGCGGCGCTGCGCGGCAATGACCTGGCACGGCTGGTGAAGTTGAAGGGCGTGGGCAAGAAGACCGCCGAGCGGCTGGTGCTGGAGCTTCGCGGCAAACTCGATGAGTTTGGCGTGGCCGCTGCCGTCGCGCCGAAGGCTTCTCCGCTGGAGGAAGACGTGCTCTCCGCGCTGGTGAACCTTGGCTATCAGCGTCCGGCGGCGGAGAAGGCGTTGGAGCGCGTGAAGAGCGACGTGCCCAATGGCGGCTTTGAAGCGCTGTTCCGCCGCACGCTTGAGATGCTCTCGCGCGCCTGAGCACAACACATAGGATTCAAGGATTTTTCCGCCTGCGACCGGAGCAGACGCGATGCGGCGCGTCTATCGCGGGCGCAATGACCGTTCCACCCTGCCCAGCACCTCGACGCAACCTGCGATATCTAGGTCTTCCTTCACGTTGGCCTTCAGCAGGCGCTCCCAGAACGCGCGATGCTGCTCAAGGTTTTTCTCGGCCTTCTCTGTCACGTAGAGCTGCATGCTGCGGCGGTCCTGCGGATCGGGTTCCACGCGCAGCAGTCCGCGGCTGCGCAGGTTGCGCAGCGCCACGCTGAAGTTGCTGCGCTTGAGATCAAGCGTTTCCGCCACCTCTTTGGGCATGCTCCCGGGATGGAAGGTGACAAAGCGCAAAATGTTGATCTCCGTCGCCGCGAGGCGTAGCAGCTTGTTGTCGCGATCGGCGCGCAGCGTGATCTCACGCGCAATGCTGAGCACGATCTCCGCCAGATCCGCGAGGGGCCGGGACGGTTCTTTCCGTGCGGCGCGGCGATGATGAGAAGCAGCGGATACAGAGGTCGGATTCATACTTGCCCGGCTTTCTAACTTCTTATGAATTGGTATTGCGACAGCGAAGGACCGGTCCCACGGATATAGTACGCGCCGCGCGGAAGGCCGCGCCAGAATTGGAGTAAGCGCGCTGCCTGCGTACACCGCTGCCATGCGGCACGGCGGATTTCCATACAGGCTGGCGCCGGCTGGAACGCCTGAGTCCACGCCCGGAGCCTGTGTTGCGGTTCGGCAGAACGGCAGGGAAAGAAAGAGCGCCACGATGCTCCGTGGCGCTCCGATGTGCAGGTTGCGAATTACGGCAGATAGAAACGGATGGTCGAGTAGCCAACCACGTCGTTACCCGTCGGAGCCGTGCCATTGCCGCTCCACAGCGAGCGGTGGAAATACACAATCTGGTTGCCGTACTGCAGGGTTCCGAACGGACCCTTGAAGAAGCGGTACCAGAAGCCGCCGGTGAACTCATAGATGTCCCGGTTGGAGCCGGAGCAGGAGTTCATCGTCACTTCGCTGGCGGAGTTGCAGGCCGTCGCGTAGGGGGCCAGGCGCGTGCCGTAGCCAGCGCCCGTGGTGGAGGTTGGAACCAGCGAGCTCAGGTCGTAGCGCCAGGTGTATTCGTTGCCGCCGTAGGCGTAAATGTCCAGCTTGGGCGACGGGTGGGTTTCAATACCGGCCATGAAGTGCGCCGCGCGCAGCGGCAGCAGCTTCGCCGTCAGCGGGTTCACAGTCACGTCCGCCATGCTGCCCGTGGCGTAGCGGCCAATGCCGCGTCCGTACAGGCCTTCCACGACAATATCCACCTTCTTGGGAGCCACCGGCAGGATGGCGCCGAAGCCGATACCGCCGCCGTAGCTGACGTTGGTGCTGCCCGCCGTGGTGGCCGTGGCTGCAACGCGGTCACGGAAGATGCGGCCGATGGCCTTGATTTCATAGTGGCCGAACTTCGGATCGAAGGCCACTTTGCCAATCAGGTCAGGCGCGATGTTGGTGGAGTTGCCCGCGCTGTATCCGGCAAGGTAGTTGGACATCAGCACGCCGCTGACTGCGTTCGGGCTGCTGGCCAGTCCCTGCACGTTCGCCGGCATGTAAGCCGCCGCGTAGGTCTGTTCGGAGTTGGCGATTTCAAACGCCGCGGTGACCGTCGGATTGAACTTCTTGGTCACGCGCAGAGCGGTCTGGCGCACGAAGTTGAAGCCCACTTCGTAGTTGCCATCCGAGACGTTCGGAATGAACTCGCCGCGCAGGGCGATGCCCTTGCGGTTGGTGGTCAGCAGCGTCCAGAACTGGCCGGCGGAAATCGTCCAGCCGCCGGGCAGCTCGGCCTGGCCCCACGCCTGACGCAGACGCGGCAGGAAGGCGTTGGTTTGCGCCTGGTTCGAGGTCGGGCCGGCGCCGAGGAAGTCCATCTCGTAGTAACCGCTCCAGCCGATCTTGCCAGCCTTGCCGGTGGCCAGCAGGGTCATGCGCGAAGCGCGTGCCGTGCCGCGGAACTCGGTAAGGTTGGAGTTGCTGGTGCCGTTGAGCGGCGCGCCACCGTAGCTGTTGGCCACGTCGGCGTTCTCGTTGCGGCTGCGGGCGATGAAGGTGGTCTCAAAGAATCCGCCCGGCTGCAGCGTGATGCCCTTGAAGCGGATCGCCGTCGGGTTCTCCAGGTCCTTCATGCGCTTTTCGGTGGCCTTGGTGGTCTCCGTGGTGGTGGCCACAAGGGTCTTGACGTTGGCCAGCTCGTTGCTGGTCTGCGCAGCCTGCTCCTTGGCCGTGTCGGCCTTGGTGGTCGCGGTCTGCACGTCGGCCTTCTGCGTCTGAATGGCGTCAATGCTCTGCTTCAGCATCTGCTGGAGCTGGTCAATCTGGTTCTGCTGCTTGTCGATCTTGTTTTCAGCGGCAGCCAGCTGGTCTTTCAACGCCTTCACTTCTTCGGCTTTCACCGTCTGCTCGACCTTGACGGCCTTCTTGACGGGCTTCTTCTTCGCTGCGCCTTCGGCGCCAAACGCAAGCGAGGCCGTCAGAGTCAGCACCATGAACAATACGAGTGCTTTGATCTTCATGAATCCTCCTGCATGAATCTTTTTTCTGTATGAATTCCGTTTGCCCTGCGTATGTATATCGTCCGGATCAGTTCCGATGTTTATTCACCGGGGATGTTGAGCTTCCAAAGCTTGTGGCAGCCGGCGCACATCACTTCGGCCGAGGCATGCGCGTGGTGACAGCTGGTGCACGCGATGTCCGAGCCGTAGTGCGAGGCATGCGGGTTGCGCTTCGGGAACTCCTTGTTGGCGGACTTTTCCGCCAGCTTCTCGATCGGGCCGTGGCACGACAGGCAGCGCGCGTTCTCGACGTTGGCGTCGGAAACCGGCGCTTCCTTGGCGTGGCAACCGGCACAGTCCACCTTCGCCTTGAAGTGCATGTTGTCGGTGAACTTCGAGGTGCCCCAGGAAGTCATCTTGTCCTTCATCAGCGTGAGGTCGTCCTTGCTGACCGGGCCCCAGTTGGCAGAGGTGCCAATCAGGCCGAAGCTCTTGCCGGGTTCCACCGTATGGCAGGTGGTGCACTCCAGCTTCTGCTCGACCGCGTGACGCTGGTGAATGGCGGTGGAGAACCCGTTGGGCTTGGCCTCCCCGCCTTGTCCGATGTTGTGGCAGGCGACGCACTGCTGCAATCCGCCCTGCACGGCCGCGTGGTTCTTCGGCAGTACCTTGGTGAAGTCCTGGTGGCAGCCCGCGCACGGATCCGCCGCGGCCGCCATCATCGTCCCGCACAAAGCCAGCACGAACCAGAGGGAGAGAAGAACGACAGAAAATCTCTTCATAGTCTCAAATCCAATTCCGGCGGGACCGGCCCCCGTGATGAGCCGGCCACGCACGCAAGAGTGACTGCTATCAATCCGCGGAAGGACGCATCTGAAAAGAGGCGCTGCGTGTGGGCGCAGCGCCCCTCAGCAGGAGGTCAACCGTGGATTTACCCTCAGTCAACAGCTAGCTCTGGACCGGCTCCTTGGCGGCGTTGGTGCCGGCCACGCGGCCAAACACCGTGGCGTCGATGACAGCGTTGCCGCCGAGGCGGTTGGCGCCGTGGATGCCGCCGGTGATTTCGCCGGCCGCGTAGAAGCGCGGAATCGGTTTCGACCAGATGTCCAGCACCTGGGCCTTGGCGTTGATGCGAACGCCGCCCATGGTGTGGTGAACAGCAGGCCACTGCGGAATGCCGTAGAACGGACCCTGCTCGATCGGGATCATGACCTTGGTGAAGTTGCGGCCGAAATCGGGATCCTTGCCGTCCTTCATGTACTGGTTGTGGGTCTTGATCGTTTCCTGCAGAGTGTCGGCAGGGAGGCCCAGCTGGTTGGCCAGCTCGGCCAGGGTGTCCGCCTTCTTGATGCGGCCGCGCTGCACGCCCGCCTCGACTTCTTCCTTCAAGCCCATGTGCGGAACCATGGCTTCGCAGAAGATCGAGAAGGTCGGCTTCATGCCGGTGTTCAGTTCGGCGCGGGAAACCACGTCGCGGCGCTCCATCTCATTGACGAAACGCTTGGCCTTCTTGTCCACGTAGACGATGCCGAAGCCGGGTCCACGGAACGGGTACACAGCCGTCGAATCCAGCATGCCGGTCTCCGGCTCAGCGTACGGATAGAGCTGGATGAAGGCCATCTGGATGGCTTCGGCGCCCACAGCCTGCGCGTAGCGCATGGTTTCGCCGGTCGCGCCCGGGTGGTTGGTGGAGCTGTAGCCCGGACCCAGCGACGGGTTGTAGATCATGCGCATCGGAACGTCGCGGCTGAAGCCGCCCGAGGCCAGAACCAGGGCACGGGAGGCCTTGATGTTCAGGACCTTCTTGCCGCGCTTCACTTCCACGCCAAGCACCGGGCTGGTCGGCTCGGAGTCGGCACGATAGATCCAGGTGATGGTGGTGTTCAGGGCAATCTTGGCGCCGCGCTTTTCGGCAATCTTGCGCAGAGCTTCCGTGTAGCCACGGCCCACGCCCTCCACGCAGGTGTGCGTGCGGTACTTGGAGTGGCCGCCGGTGCGGTTGACCAGGTTGCGCAGCTTCAGGCCGCCTTCGTCGATCATCCAGTTCAGCGCCGGGGTGGCGCCTTCGGTCATGATCTTCACCAGCTCAGGGTTGCCGTAGAAGTCGCCGCCCTTGAGCGTGTCGGCCGTGTGAATGTCGGCGCTGTCATCGCCCAGGTTCAGCTTCTGGCGGAGATGGAACTCATCGTCCCAGGAGTTGTACTCGCCGCCGTTGATGATCGAGTTGCCGCCGTAGACCGGCATCTTCTCGAGCACGACAACCTTGGCGCCGGCGCCCGCAGCTTCTGCCGCCGCGGCCAGTCCTGCAAAACCGGAACCCACCACCACCACATCCCACGTCTCGTCCCACTTGGTCGGCAGCTTGCGCGATTCGGCCTGCGCAATGCCGGGAACAGCCAGGTTCAACGCCAGTCCACCACCCACGGCGGCTGCGCCTACTGCCAGCGACTTCAATACCGAACGACGGCTCACTTCATGAGAATTATTAGACATGTATTCCTCTCCATATAAATCCGAATACCCCGGGAGCCCGGGTTGGCCCTTACTACCTGGCCACGGGTACCACAGGATTCGGCAAAACCTGACAAATACCCGAGCACAAGCCTACCCGCCGTTTCCTCAAGCACAGAGATGAAACATTGGTGCCTTTTCGGGTATTGCGAAGTACCCGATATGTGCCAATCTATAATTTTGTATCGATCTGTTTTTGGTGTAGCTTATTGCGTAGGCAAAGGGTTAAACCTTGCCGGAATGCTTTATGTAGGCATAAATACCCTATCCAGATCTCTCCGGCTGGTTGGCGGAACTTTGCACTCGCTGCCGGAAGAACTGGAAACTGCAGTACTTTTTTAACGGCCCCGGGCAGGGCCGCGGTCTGATGCAGGGATTGTGGGGACGTTGCGCTCTGGCGCAGCGGCGTTTGGAACCTGACTTCTGTGTTTTGCAAAGACTAGCTCTTGAGCAACTCAGAGGTGGGTATGAGCAACGCTGTGATGCCGGCCGTAGGCACCCGTCATTCGTCTGTCTTCGAGCGAGCTTTCGATTCGTTGATGGATGCTCTATTGATCTGCGACAGCCACGGGTCCATCCTACGGACCAATCAGCGGGCGGAACGCCTGTTTCCGAATCAATCCGCCATCGGCAGACCCTTCTGGAATACCCTCGAGCTGAAATGCTTTGACCTTGAGGGCGCGCGCACGCAGCTTGCCAACGACAGCCTCGCGCCCGGCTCCACGGAAAGAACCTACACCTGCAAGTCGACAAATCTTCTGTTCGACATACGCCTGGTTGAACTTGGAACGGCCGGCGAGGATGGCGAAGGCTACCTGATCATCCTCCACGACATCACGTACCTCTCAACCTACCGTGCCCGTCTGGAACGCCACATACAGGAACGCACCGAGGGGCTGGAGCGCTCGCAAAAGCTGCTGCAAACCGTTTTTCAGGGCGTGGGCAAAGGCATTGTGCTGGTGGACGAAGACCTCGAGATCGTCGAATCCAACCAGAAGGCCTGCGAGATTTTCGGGCGCAATGAGAACAATCTGGTGGGCGCCAATATACTGTCTCTGTGCGGCGAGGGCGAACAGCGGTTGCTGGGCGATCTGCTTGAAAACCTGACCGAGTACCAGATCAGCAGCAAGGAGCTGACCGGCGTCTACTTCGACAAGAGCGCCTTCCCCGCCGTGTTTACGGTCAGCGCCATCACGCATCACGAGAAGAAGTTCTGGATTGTGATCACCGAGGACATCTCCGAACAGAAGCGGCTGGAACAGCAACTATTGACGGAAAAGGTCCTGACCGAGGAAGCTAATATAACGCTACGTAACGTCTTGAAAAACATTCAGACCGAGCAGAGCGACCTGACCGGGCGGATTTCGCGGGCCATCGTCAACGACATCATCCCGGCGCTGCACAAACTGGAATGTGATTTCCGGAGCGAGTCGAATGCCAACTCGCTGCGTTATATAGAAGGGCTGCTTGTCTCGCTGACGCACGGAACCGAGAATGAAATTTCTCCGGCCGTGCTCCGGTTGAGCAAGACAGAGCTTAAGGTATGTAAGTTCATCCAAGCCGGTCTCGGCAGCAAGGAGATATGCTCGGAGATGAATTTGTCGTTTGACACCATACAGACGCACCGGAGAAACATCCGCAAGAAGCTCGGCCTCTCCGGCGCACGCGACGTCAGCCTGTATGGCTTTCTGGCGACTTGCAATCTTTGATGGTCATGTGGAATTTAGTGGGCGAGAGGGTGGTTCAGCGTGTTTGACGAAGAGTACGACGTAATCGTGATCGGATCCGGGTTTGCCGGCTTGTCTGCTGCGATTGAAGCACGGCGTGCGGGCTGCAAGGTCGTCGTCATCGAAAAAATGGGCGTTCCCGGCGGAAACTCCGCCATCAGTGCCGGTATGACGGCCGTGGCCGACTCCCCTCTGCAGGCCGCCCTGAATATCGTCGACTCGCCGGTGCGGCTGGCCAATGACATGTTTGCCGCCGGCAAGGGACTGAATGACCCGTCGCTCGTGAAGGTGGTCACCGAAGAGTCCTGCGGCGCCCTGCTCTGGATGCAGGATTATCTGGGCATCACCTTCAACAACACGCTTCTGCATGGCGGCGGACACTCCGTGCCGCGCACGTATAACATCGCTTCCAGCCTCGGCGGCGGCGCAACCATTGTGCAGGCCATGCTGGTGAAGTGCCGCGAGCTTGGCATCACGGTGCGCATGCGTTGCGCCTTGAAGAGCCTGGTGCGCGACGAGCACGACCGTGTCATCGGCGTTGACGTCGCCGACGACTACATCTTCCCCAACAGCGACTCCGGTGAGCGGCGCACGTTGAAGGCTGTCAAAGGCGTCATCCTCGCCTGCGGCGGCTTCCTGCGCGATGTGGCATTCCGCCTCACCCAGGACCCGCGCCTGAGCACCGACTTCGACACCACGAACCATCCGGGCGCAACTTCAGAGGCATTGATTCTGGCGCTCAAAGCCGGTGCAACTCCCGTCCATCTTTCGTGGATCCAGCTTGGCCCGTGGACTTCGCCGGATGAGAAGGGCTTTGGCGTAGGCGCATTGTTCGGTGTTTGCATCGGCTTCCCGCACGGCATCCTGGTGGACGCCGCAACCGGCAAGCGCTTCATCAACGAGTTGACCGACCGCCTGTCCCGCACGCAGCACATGTCCATGGCCGGGCGCATTCCCATCCTGATCGTCGGTGGCGAGGCCGCGCAGCAGTACCGCTATCTGCGGCAGGGAATCAAGCGGAATGTGATCCGGCAGTACGGCTCGCTGGACGAGCTTGTGCAAGCACAGTCCGTCTGCAAAGAGAGCTTGCAGCGCACTATCGAGGCTTACAACCAGTCCGTGCTGAGCGGTACGGACGCCGAGATGGGCAAGCCCCTGACCTCGCGGCAGCGCTATACGATTGCGCCGCCCTTCTACGTCATGCGCCTTCGCCCGAAGCTGCATTACTGCAACGGCGGCATCCAGACCAATACACAGGCACAAGTGCTCGACATTGAGACCCATGAGCCAATCCCCGGCCTCTACGCGGCGGGCGAGATGGCCGGTGGCATCAACGGCGCGTGCCGCGTGGCTGGCATGGCAACCACCGAATGCGTCGTCTTCGGACGCATTGCCGGAGCCAACGCCGCAAAGGAAAACTGAGGATTCCCCGCCGAACGGGCGCCTCACGGGTCGCAGTGACCATCCAAGAACCCCTATCCGCGAGCCCAAGCACGCAATACTGGCTCTGATCTCACCCTGCGTCCGTGCCGGATCCCCCAGCCCAAGATTATTTTCCGATGCAGAAGGTTGAGAAGATCAGGTTCAAGATGTCGTCAGCGGTGGTGGCGCCGGTCAGCTCGTCGAGAGCGTGCAGCGCGTTGTAGAGGTCAAGCAGCAGCATCTCATGCGGAATGCTGGCCGCGGCGGCAGCAGTTGCGGCGTCGAGTGCGGCAAGCGTTTTGTTGAGCTGGTCGTGCTGACGCGCGTTGGTGACAAACCCCGCCTCCGGCTGCGAGCCGCCCGGCCCGGCCACGCGCGCCACAATCGCACGGCGCAGCTCGGCAATACCTTCGCCGGTCAGCGCCGAGGTGTGAACCACGGGGAGCTTCTGGACAAGATCGACGGTTGTCGATTCTTCCGTCGAGGCGGAGTCGGCTAGGTCGCTCTTGTTGAGCACCACGATGGCCGCGCGCGCGGCAACGTCATGCAGCAACTCGCGGTCACGGGCATCCGGCGTGGTTGAGCCGTCGAGCACCACCAGCACCAGGTCGGCGTCGGCAAGCGCCTCCATGGATTTACGAATGCCAATATTCTCCGCCTCATCGATGGCCTGCCGCAGACCGGCGGTATCCACCAGCCGCAACGGAATGCCCTCGATCGCGATGCTCTCCGAAACAAGGTCGCGCGTGGTGCCGGGCGTAGCGGTGACGATGGCGCGTTCGCTCTGCACGAGCTGATTAAACAAGCTGCTTTTGCCCACGTTCGGCCGCCCGACAATGGCAAGCGTGACGCCCTGCTGCACCAAACGCCCGAAAGCGAAGCTCTCCGCCAGCCTGGCCAGCGGCGCGCGCAACTCCGCAATGCGCCGCGTGATCTCCTCGCCGGGCATCACCGCCACGTCATCATCGGCAAAGTCGATGCCAGCCTCAAGCGCCGCCACCAGTTCCACCAACTGATGCTTGGGCTGCTGCAAGCGGTGCGAGAGCGCACCCTGCAACTGTTGCGCCGCCACCTTGGCCTGGTAGACGGTCTGCGCGTCGATCAGGTCGCGCACCGCCTCGGCCTGTGTCAGGTCCATACGCCCGTTGAGGAAGGCGCGCATGGTGTACTCGCCCGGATCCGCCATGCGGGCACCCGCCGCCAGTGCCAGTTCGAGCACGCGTTGCAGCACGACAGGAGAGCCGTGGCAACTGATCTCAACAATGTCGTCGGTGGTGTAGGAGTGCGGTTTGGCAAAATAGGTGGCCACCACTTCGTCGAGCCGCTCGCCCGATGCACCTTCGCGCAATTCGCAGAAGACGGCACGGTTCGCTGTGAGCACGACCGGCTGCGGCGTGCACGCATCCGTCTGCCCGGAGCGCTGGGGAGCAAACAGTATGCCGCGTGCAATGGCCACGGCTTCCGGCCCCGCTAGGCGCACCACGCCAATACCTCCGCGACCGGGCGGCGTGGCTACCGCAATGATGGTGTCATCGAGGTTCATACAAGACGCATTGTAAGGGAATCGGAATGGCGATGCGGTCTACTTCACCGGCGCAGAGCCGAGAAAGTCCGGGATCACTGCGACCGACTCCTGCGGGTTATGCGGGTTGTAGCGAACCTCAATGCTTGCTCCGCCCGGCAGAACGCGTTGAACATCGTCTTCGCTGCGGATGGTGGCTGATTTCTCCACTGGCATCTCTCCCGAGAAGTACTCGCCACTCACCTGGTAGGCATAGCGCATGGTCGTGATGCCGTGGCCCTGTTCCTCCAACCGCGCATAGCTGTGGACTGTGCCCCAAACCGTTGGCCAGTGAACCGAGCGTGACAGAGCAAGCCGCCGCGCAAACCAACTCAGGAACGCCAGCAGACAGACAAACGCGAGCTTTTCGGCGAGTGGAAGGAATGGCTTCACAAACTCAAGGTCTGGAGACATTGGTGCACTATACCAGCGCAAAAAGGAAGGAGCCATGAACTCTGCCTGAATTCATGGCTCCCTCGAAAGTTGATTTGTATCGGCCTATCGCCGTCCGCGTCCACGCGGGCCACGACGATCTCCGTGCCCGCCACGATCGCCATCGCGGCGAGGACCGCGATCGCGCCCACCGCCGCCGCCGCGTCCACCACGGCGAGGCACGGTCGGCTCGGGCAACTTGCCCTTGAAGTCCTTGGGCACCACCACCAGGTGGCGAGACGGGCCTTCGCCGGTGCTCTCCGTGCGCAGGTCGTCGGCGTCACGCAGCGCCAGATGCACAATGCGGCGCTCGCGGCTGCTCATGGGGGCGAACGGGTAGGGCACGCCGGTCTTGCGGACCTTCTCGGCGGCCACTTCGGCGGCCATCTTCAGCTCGTCAAAGCGGGCGGCGCGGAAGCCCATGGCGTCGAAGGCGATCTTCTCGTGGTCGTCGATGCCGACCTTGACGGCCTCGAGCGCGATGGTCTCCAGCGCGCGCAGCAACTCACCGCCGCGCTCCAGCAGCATGCCGGCATCGGAGCCGCTGAAGTCCACGAGGATGACCGGCTTCTCCCAGTCCTGGTCGTGCGCCTGTGCCGGCGGGTCAACCGTGATCTTGTACTTCAGCTTGAAGCCGCCGAGCTTGATGATGCTGGTCAGCAGTTCGTGGATGCGCTTTGCTTTTTCGATCTTGTCCTGAATGGCCATACGCTCTCCCTCTCGCGGTTCCGGGGACTTCTTAATTCTCATCGGTGCCGCCGCCGGCCCTGCAGCCGACGGCGGTCCGGACTGCTAATTCTTACCCTTGCCCTGCTGCTTGCGCACGCGCTTTTCGGCGATGGCACGCATCTCCTTGCCCAGTGCGCTGTGGTTCATGATGTACTGCTGCCCGATGCCGACGATGGTGCCGGTGACCCAGTACAGTGCCAGGCCGCTCGGGTAAGCGTAGCTCATGGAGCCGAAGATAATCGGCATCATGAAGTTCATCATGCGCTGCTGTTCGGCGCTCATGCCCGTATTCGGCGTCATGCGCTGCATCAGGAACATGCTGGCCACAATCAGCACCGGCAACACAAAGAAGCGGTCCGGCTGGGAAAGATCGTTGAGCCAGTAGAAGTTGGCCTGGCGCATTTCAAACGCGTTGGCCAGCATGCCGTAGAAGGCGAACAGGAACGGCATCTGGATGAGCAGCGGCAGGCAGCCTGCAGCAGGGTTGATGTTGTGCTCGGCGTAGATGGCGTTGATCTCCTGCGTCATCTCCGCCCGCCGCGGATCATTCAGCTTGAACTGCTTGTACTTCTGCTGAATCTGCTGGATGTGCGGCGAGACCTTCTGCATCTCCAGGGCTGAGCGCATGCTCTTCCAACGCAGCGGCATCAGCACCAGGTTGATGATGACGGTCAGGACAATGATGGTCCAGCCCCAGTTGGGGATGAACTTCTTCTCCGTCCAGCGCGCCCAGGCAAACAGCGGCTTGGCAATCAGCGACCAGAAGCCGAAATCCTGCACGGCCTCAATGCTGTTGCCCGAAGCGGTCTTCACCGAGGCGAGCACGTCGACCGACTTCGGTCCGACGTAGAGGCGCTGGCTGACCGGGCCGCCAATGCTGCCCACGGCCGTGCCGAGCAGATCAACATCCACCTTGTCGGCCGTCGGCTTCGACGGGTCCTTGGGAACCTGGAGTCCGTTGCGCAACTGCACCAGGGTCGCCGACTGCGGCGTCACCGGCATAAAGACGGCGGCAAAGTACTGGTCGCTGGAGGCGGCCCACTCAAACGGACCATTCAGCACGTGACCGGTGCCAATGTCCTTGCCCTTGCGGTCGGCCTTCAGGCGTTCAAGCTTGCTGCCGGTGAAGTAGTCGATGTGCTGGTTGACGTAGCTGGCGGCCTGCGTCATGTCGCCAAGGCCGGAGGGCCAGGCAACCAGCGCGGTCTCATAGTGGCCGTTGCGCTGCACGCTGGTGTCAATCTTCACGACGTAGGTGTCGTCGAAGCTGAACGTCTTCTTCACCACCAGGCCGCCTTCCGAGAACTGGAAGGTCAGCGAGCGCGGCAGCGGGCCGCTGCCATCGGTGGAGGCAACGTAGAGCGCCGAGTTCAACTGCGTGGTCAGCGCCGTGTCCCAACTCCAGAAGGAGAGCGGGGAGCCGTACTGCGCCGAAGCCGCATGAACCAGTTCGAGCGGCTTGCCGGCTTCATCCTTGTGTTGCTTGAGCTGCCAGCTCTTTACCAGGCCGCCGCGGTTGGTGAACGTAATGCGGTAAACGCTGTTCTCCACCACCGTTTCGGCTTCACTGGAGGCCTGCACCGTGGCCACAGGTGCCGCAGGCGCGGTGGCTGCCGCCTGCTGCATGCTGGCCGGAGCCTGGGACGGTTGCTGCGTCTGCTGCGCCGCGGCTTTCTGCGCCTGCTCCGCCGGCTTCTGCGAGCGGAACATCTGCTGCATCAGCAGCAGGGCGACAAACAGGACAACAAAGGAGACAAGGAGCCGCTTTTCGGCTCCGGGTTCATTCTGCGGGTTGCGATACTCGGTCAAGGGATTGCCTATCCTTTTGCCAATCTTGTGTCACAGCCGCCGTCGTGCTGGTGGGCGCGCGGAGGCACCGGGTCATAGCCATGTCCGCCGAACGGATGGCAGCGGAGAATGCGTTTCAATGCGAGCCAGCTTCCGGCCAGCGCGCCGTGCTCGGTAATGGCCTCGGCGGCATACTCCGAACAGGTCGGCGTATAGCGGCAGGCGGGCGGCAGCGCGGGGGAAAGCCAGCGCTTATAGATACGCAGAAGAGCCAGCAGAAGATCGGCCATCATCGGCGGACCTGCCTTTTCTCACGCGGCAGCCGTGGACGCGCCGGAGCGCCGCCACGGTCGAGCACAACACGGAAAGCGCGCTCCACCTCCGCCGTAATTCCGGCAAAGTCGGTGGTCAGCGCGCTCCGCTTGGGGTTGATGACAATGTCGACCGGCTCAGTGAGCGGGGCCAGCATGGCCAGATGAAAGCGTACAGCTTCGCGCAGGCGCCGCCGTATACGGTTGCGCTCCACGCTGTTGCCGACCGCTTTGGGCACCGTGAAACCGACGCGCACGGCGGAAACAGCTCCGCCCGGCTGCGCGCAGCCCGCCTCCGCTTCGCCACTGGGCGAGATGACGGGGGCCGGCTGGTTTCGCAGATAAAAGACGTTCATATTCCCGGAGAAGTGACGCTTGCCTTGCTGATAGACGCGTTGAAAGTCCGCGCGTTTGAGCAGGTGCGACGATTTCGGGAACTTGCCTTTCGGTGTGCCGCTCACAAGTGATGTTCCGCCTCAGAGGCCGCCTGAGCGGCCCGCTGAAAATCTGGTGCATCTGGCATCAAGCCCGCCGGTCGCACCGCTCGCGGAACCTGGCTAGTCGCGGTAGCCCGGGTTTACCGAGACGCGCTTGCGTCCCTTGGCACGACGCCGGGAAAGGACCGCCTGGCCGCTCTTGGTCTTCATACGCTGCCGGAATCCGTGCACCTTGGCGCGTTTGCGGCGATTAGGTTGAAATGTGCGCTTGGGCATGACTGGTTACTGCGCTCCTACCTACTGGAAATGACTTGAGACAAAGGGAAAGTATACAGGATGAACCGTCATCACGCCAAACCGGGGGCGCTTCACGCTTCCTCCGGCATTCCCGTCGCCATGCTGACGGTGCGGCAACAGGCTCACACACAACAAAAGTTGGCGCGGCGGAAAGATTTTTTTCGTGGCCTTCGGCGACGCTGGTGGACGCGGTTTCGCACAGGCATGGGTGCAATTTCCTGAGCGGCGGAGCACGAAAGACGCGGATGAAAAGATTTATGCACCATGCGTGCGACAGTTAGCAACTCAGCACTTGACACATCGCCCGCCGGAGCGCAAAACATTTCAATCGTCGTTCATGTTTGTTCGTGGCTCGCGTCCCCCGGCCCCACGAATTCGTGCTAGCATTCGATACGGTCGTACGAGTTCCGGCCCGCATTCCCCGTAAGTGTTGCCTCGTAGCGGAAAGTCTCGAGTCCCCGGGTGTGCCTGCGCGATTGCTTCGAATTTTGACGACGACATTTTGATAACTGGTTCCATGCTGGGCCACGCTCCGGGCTGTGCATTTCCGCCCGGATTTTCATGCTCGCGAAACCAGTCTTTGGGTTCTGAAAATTCATGTCCACTTTGTACGCATCTGCGCCTAATCCCTGGACTCGCATCCTGGACGCGCTGGAAAAGAAGGTCAACCGCCACTCTTACGACGTGTGGCTGAAGCCCACCCGCTTCTCGCACTCTGCCGATAACAAGCTGTTCGTGCAGGTGCCCAACGCCGAGTTCCAACAAATTGGCGAGCGTTATAACGATCTGATTCTGGAAGCCATCGACGACCTGGGACTTGAGTTCCAGGACGTGGAGTTCGTGCTGCCTCCGGCGGAGGACCCGGCGGCCACCGCCGTGGTGCACAACGGCGGGCTGAACGCCCCGGCGGCTGCCGGCGCGCGTCCGGCGCAGTCGCGCTTTGACTTTGACGGAGCCTCGCAGCTCAACCAGCGTTACACCTTCGATGCCTTCGTCATCGGCAGTGGCAACCAGTTTGCCCATGCCGCTGCACAGGCCGCCGCCGAGCGGCCCGGCAAGGCTTACAACCCTCTGTTCCTGTATGGCGGTGTCGGCATGGGCAAAACCCACCTGATGCAGGCCATTGGACACGAGGTGAAGCGCCGCCAGCCGGACGCGGCCATCTACTACTGCTCGACCGAGAAGTTCACCAACGAGATGATCAACTCGATCAAGCACGACAAGATGGTGAGCTTCCGCGACCGCTTCCGCGGTGTGGACGTGCTGCTGATCGACGACATCCAGTTCCTGGCCCAGAAGGAGCGCACGCAGGAGGAGTTCTTCCACACCTTCAATGCGCTGCATGACGCCAACAAACAGATCGTCATCGCCAGCGACCGTCCGCCGAAAGAGCTGGCCGAGATCGAGGACCGCCTGCGCTCGCGCTTTGAGTGGGGCCTCATCGCCGACATTCAGCCGCCCGACCTCGAAACCAAGATCGCCATTTTGCAGAAGAAGGCCGAGACCGAGCACGTGGTGCTGCCCGACGATTGCGCGCAGTTCATCGCCAGCAACATCCGCAGCAACGTGCGCGAGCTGGAAGGCGCACTGATTCGCCTGGTCGCCTACGCTTCGCTGACCGGCGTCAGCATCAGCCTGCAGACGGCGCAGCAGGTGCTCAAGAACTTTATCGACCAGCAGAGCCGCAAGGTCTCCATCGAGGCCATCCAGAAGACGGTGAGCGAGCAGTTCGGCCTGCGCGTGCCGGAGATCAAGGCGAAGAACAACTCGCGGCAGATTGTCTTCCCGCGCCAGATCGCCATGTATCTGGCCAAGCACCTGACCGAGGCTTCGCTGCCGGAAATTGGACGCCAGTTCGGCGGCAAGCACCACACCACCGTGCTGCACTCCATTGAGAAGATTGAGAACCAGCGCAAGGACGACAAGGACCTGAACCGGCTGCTCAACAAGCTGACCGAGACGCTCAGCAACTAGACTTGCTTGGCAGAAATTCCACGGGGCGCGGCTACGGTCGCGCCCCTTCGCATTTGCGCATGAACGAGCGGGTGCCCCAGGTTCGGCTCGCGCAGCGAGGCTAACCTGGGATGCGATTCCTTCCCACCGTCGAATGACGGATTCCCGCTCAACAGATCACGGCATCCCAGGTTAACGCCCGACAACTGGGCGTGAACCTGGGGCACCCGGGGCAACTTGCCTCTCATACTGATCTGTCATGGTGAGCGAAGCGCGCGCCCCGCTCGGGCGCACGCGGAGTCGAACCACCCTGTGTTTGCCCGGCGCTTCCGCAGAAGAGCAACACACAGGGGTCCTCCGCTCCGCGCCTGTAACGCTCCGGTCGGAATGACATTTCCGGAGCATCCGGGGCAACCCGGCCCGGAAACGCATGTTTTCCGCGTCAATTGCGGTTCTGCACCACTATCTGCAGTTTCTGACAGCTTTTGCACGCCTTTTCCAGAGGACCTTTTGTTAATACTGGTCTTTCAGGATTTTCTTTTGATATAAGTGCAAGCGTAAGAATGCCGTAGAATCTTTGGAAGCGATTTTGCGGGCATTTTCCACCGCCTGATCCAGGCGGGCTAGAGAGGGCGGAGAACAATGGCTGAGACAGCGATCGCACAGGGGACTGCTATGGAGATTACGGTCAGCAAGTTTGATCTGCTGAAGGAACTCACCGCGACCCAGGGCGTGGTGGAACGCAAGACGACGATTCCGATTCTCTCCAACTTCCTCTTTGAGGCCATCGAAGGCGCGCTGACCATCACCGCCACCGACCTTGACCTGAGCCTGCGCACCTCGTGCGCGGCCAACGTCAAGAAGGCCGGCTCCTGCACTATCCCCGCGCGCAAGCTCTACGACTACGTAAAACTGCTCGGCGACGGCGACATCTCGCTCAAGCTGCTGGAGAACCACTGGGTCAACATCCGCAGCGGCCGCTCCAACACCAAGATGGTCGGCATGGCGCGCTCCAACTTCCCCAGCGTGCCGCAGTTCCCGGAAAACGACGCCGTCAAGATTCCGGCCGACGTGCTGCACAACATGATCGCCAAGACGATCTTCGCCATCTCCAACGAGGAGAGCCGCTACACGCTGAACGGCGCGCTGCTGCTGTTGAAGCCCGAGTCGATCACGATGGTGGCCACCGACGGACACCGCCTGGCCCACGTGGTGAAGGAAGGCGTTGAATTCGCCGTGCAGGGTGAGCAGAAGACGCTGGTGCCGCGCAAGGCCATGAGCGAGCTGATGTCGCTCATCAACGCCAGCGACGAAGAGTTCATCGAGTTCGCCAAGGACGACTCCACGCTGTTCTTCCGCGTGGGTTCTCGCCTGCTGACCTCACGCCAGCTCACCGGCCAGTTCCCGAACTACGAGGCCGTTCTTCCCAAGGACAACCCGCGCTCCATCACGGTCAGCGCCGCCGAACTGGCTTCAGCCATTCAGCGCGTGGCGCAGTTCGCCGACGAGCGCTCGGGCGCCATCAAGGTTCGCCTGGAAAGGAACGAGCTGCGCATCTCCTCGAGCTCGACCGAAACCGGCGAGTCCGAGGATTCAATCGAGACGCCGTACGATGGCGAGGCCATGACCATCGGCTTCAACTCGCATTACCTGCTCGACTTCCTCAAGTCCTCCGAGACGCCCGAGGTCCGCATCGAGTTCAAGGACGCGCAGTCGGCCGGTCAGCTCCGCCCCGGCGAAGGCGACGACTACAAGTACCGCTACGTCGTCATGCCCATGCGCATCTGAGGCCAGAAGATTATGAGAAACCCAAAGTGGACGAAGGACGAGCTGATATTGGCGTTGAATCTCTACTTTGAAGTGCCGCGGTCACAGATCAACGCAGGCAACCCAAAAGTCGTTGAGCTTAGCGAGATTCTCAACAAGCTGCGTGCAGCTACACCTGATGACGAGTTGAAATACAGAAACCCTAACGGCGTAGCGATGAAGCTCCACAATTTCAGCAGATGGGATTCGTCGATTCATGGTTCTGGACTCTCTCATGGCAACAAGCTAGAGAAGGTTGTTTGGGAAGAGTTTTCTCAGAGTAGATCGGCACTTGCAGAGCTTGCCGCGACACTGAGTTCAAAAGTATCGCAGGCAAGTTAGTCCTACGGTTTGTAGGTTAAAAGGCGCTCCCCGTAAGCGCCTTTTCTATTTTGCCGGTTGACGCCTCACTGAGGACTGCCTAGACTTCCGCGCATGATCCGCCCGGCGATTTTTGCAGCACTTTTCAGTTTGCTCCTTTCGACCACAGGCCTTTCGGCGCAGTCATCCACTGCAGTATCCCCTGCCTCTGAGACCCTGGAGTTATTCATAGGCTGCTACAGCGAGAAGCCGCCTACTCCGGTTCTCACACTGGAAAAGATAACGGCAACGGGTGCCGGGTTGAAGAGGTTGACGGCTCTCCCCGCGGAAACAGCGCTCGATTATGTGGTGTTGTTCGACGTCAGCTCGTCGGCAAAGCAGGTGTTGGGCGTGCAGGATGCGATTGCGGCAAGCCTTCTCCATTCGATCGTTCGCGCGGGACGCGATCGTGGGACGATCGTATTCATCCAGTCGACTCCGCTGGCGGCCAGTGGCTTTACCACGGATCCTGAGTTGATCTTGAAGGCTCTGCATTCGGCAGGGGCGCAGGATGGCACCGCCTTTTACGAAGCGCTTTCCCTGGCTGCCGACAAGTTGATGGCCCTCCCCTCCCCGGGCCCGCGCTTCGTCTTTGCCGCCACCGACGGTGAGGACACCTGGAGCAAACTGTCGCTGGAGGAGATCACAAAGAAGCTGATGACGGCCGGAATTCATGTCATCGCCGTTTCCCCCTCAGACTCGCCAGCGGGCTCGCGGGGTGAAAGAGTTCTGCGCGAACTCACTACAAAGACCGGCGGATTTTACTTTTCTGCTGGAGGAGCAGCCTCGGAGGAAAAGCTGAAGAAGTCCTCTCAAAAGGAACTTGCCCAGCTCACCTCGCTCTTCCAGCACTGGTACAGGTTGGAAGTCGAACGCCCGGCTCCAGCAGGTAGCGCACACAAACTCGGCCTGAAGGAGAAGGCCGGGTGCAAGCTGGTCGCGCCAGCGGTGTTGCCTGCCAACTAACTTGAGAAATTCTTCTGTACTGTCATGGTGAGCGGAGCGCGCGCCTCACCAGGCGCACGCGGAGCCGAACCACCTTGTGTTTGTTGCGCTCTTTCGCAAAAGAGCAACACACAAGGTTCCTCCACTCCGCGCCTGCGGCGCTGCGGTCGGAATGACATTCCGCGAGAGGGATGCGCAGTGTCAGGCGTGCAGTCTGTGCAGGAATTCAGCGGCAATTGCAACGGCCTTACACTTTCCCTGTTGCGCTCTGCGCGCGTGACCGTTACTCTTTCGCCATCGCATTGGGGACGCTGCTTACGCACCTCAGGAGGGTCGGATGCTCAAGGGATTTCGTGATTTCATCATGCGCGGCAACGTGGTGGACCTGGCGGTCGGCGTCGTGATCGGCGCGGCCTTCGGAGCCGTGGTCACCTCGTTCACCAAGGACCTGCTGACGCCGGCCATCGCGGCCATTGTCGGCAAACCGGACTTCTCCGCCGTGGCCATTACGCTGAACGGCAGCAAGCTGATGGTGGGTAACTTCCTGAACGCGCTGATCAGCTTCCTGCTGGTGGCGGGCGCCGTCTACTTTGCCGTAGTGGTGCCGATGAACGCCTTTATGAAGCGCTTTGCCGCCGCTCCCGAGGCCGCACCCGCTACGAAGAAGTGTCCTGAGTGCGCCATGGAGATTGCGGTGGAAGCGCGCCGCTGCCCGCACTGCACCAGCCAAATCGGGTAGTACAGCGTCCCAGGTTAGCGCCAACAACAGGCGCGAACCTGGGGCACCCGAAGGCGCATTCAATCCCGCCAGGCTGTCATGGTGAGCGAAGCACGCGCCTCGCAGAGATCCGCGCGGAGTCGAACCATCTTGTGTTTTTCCGCCGCGGCCACACAGACCACCCGAACACAAGGTTCCTCCACTCCGCGCCTGCGGCGCTCCGGTCGGAATGACATTCCAAGGCGAAACGCAACCGAGGATAAGCGGAATTGAGCGCGAATTTAGATGCGCCTTTTCTTCGCCTGTCATCCTCTCGGCGCAACCTCTGTCAACAAAACCTGGACGCCCTGTTTCGACCACCCGTAAGCTATTGTTCCCCATATATTTATGAGCTTTCGGCAGAGACCGAAATATGGTAGAATTGTTGTGGAAAATAAATGTCTTCAAAGCCTGCAAACTCTGTCGGAAAAGAGAACAACAACATCGTGGAAGAAACCAAGAAGAACAACGGAACCAACGGTGAGAACGGCTACACAGCCGACTCGATCAAAGTTCTGGGCGGCATGGAAGCTGTGCGTAAGCGCCCGGCCATGTACATCGGTTCGACCGGTGAAATGGGCCTGCACCACCTTGTCTATGAAGTCGTAGACAACTCGGTGGACGAGGCGCTGGCCGGCTTTGCCTCCAAGATTTCCGTCACCATCCACGACGACAACTCCATCACCGTGGACGACGATGGACGCGGCATTCCGGTTGGTCCGATGGAGCACGACGGCGAGATGGTTCCGGCCGTGCAGGTGGTGCTCACCGTGCTGCACGCGGGCGGCAAGTTCGATAGCTCCACCTACAAGGTTTCCGGCGGTCTGCACGGCGTCGGCGTCAGCTGCGTCAACGCGCTGAGCGACGAATTCAACGTGGAGATCTGGCGTCCGGATGAGAAGGGCGAAGGCCCCTACGTGTGGACGCAGGATTACTCGCGCGGCGTGCCGCAGACGAAGCTGAAGCGCGGCGGCGCCACCAAGAAGACCGGCACGCGCATTCATTTCCATCCCGACCCGGAGATCTTCACGGTCACCGAGTACAGCTTTGACACGCTGGCCAACCGCCTGCGCGAACTCGCCTTTCTGAATAAGGGCCTCATCATCACGCTGACCGACGAGCGCACGATGGACGCCAAGACCGGCGAGGCCAAGCACGCCGAGTTCAAGTACATGGGCGGCATCGCCGAGTTCATCAAGCACCTGAACCGCGGCAAGAATGTGCTGCATGAAAAGCCGATCTACATGGAAGCCGAGCGCGACGGCGTGGCCATGGAAATCGCCATGCAGTACAACGACGCTTACAGCGAAACGGTCTTCAGCTTCGCCAACAACATCAACACCATTGACGGTGGCACGCACCTCTCCGGCTTCCGCACCTCGCTGACGCGCACCATCAACGCCGCCGGCCAGTCGCTGGGGCTGTTCAAGGACGTGAAGGAAAACCTCTCGGGCGATGATGTTCGCGAGGGCCTGGTGGCGGTGGTCAGCGTGAAGCTGCCGCAGCCGCAGTTTGAAGGCCAGACCAAGGGTAAGCTCAACTCCGACATCGCCGGCATTGTGCAGGCGTTCGTGAATGAGCGGCTGGGCGCGTTCTTTGAGCAGAACCCGACGGTGGCCCGCAAGATCATCAACAAGGCGATTGAAGCCAGCCGCGCGCGCGAAGCTGCACGCAAGGCCCGCGACCTCACGCGCCGCAAGGGCGCGCTCGACGGCGGCGGACTGCCGGGCAAACTGGCCGATTGCAGCGAACGCGACCCGCAGCGCTGCGAAGTCTACCTGGTCGAGGGCGAGAGCGCAGGCGGCACCGCCAAGCAGGGCCGCGACCGCCGCTTCCAGGCCATTCTGCCGCTGCGCGGCAAAATCCTGAACGTGGAGAAGGCGCGCTACGACAAAATGCTGGGCCACGAGGAAATCCGCTCGATGATCACCGCCTTTGGCGCGGGCATCGGCAAGGAAGACTTCGATGTTGCCAAGCTGCGCTACGGCAAAATCATCCTGATGACCGATGCCGACGTCGACGGCTCGCACATCCGCACGCTGCTGCTGACGTTCTTCTTCCGCCACATGACGGAGCTGATCAAGCGCGGCAACGTCTACATTGCGCAGCCGCCGCTCTACCGCATCAAGAAGGGCAAATTCGAGCAGTACATCAAGAACGAAGGCGAGTTTGTGAAAGTGATGGTCAAGCGCGCCTCCGAGGGCATCATTGTCCGCTACGGAGAAGGCGCGGCCAAGCTGGAAGGTGCGGCGCTGGCTTCGTTCATGACCAGCCTGAACGAGTACCTGGCCTTCTACGAGAAGGTGAACAAGCGCGTCCGCAACGAGATCATCACCGAGATGCTGCCTGAACTCGGCCTGACGAAGAAGGAAGACTTCAGCGGCACGGCCGACGCGGCTCCGGAAAAGATCCTGAAGCTGGAAGCCGAGGTGCAGAAGCTGGAGAAGCAGTTCGAGTTCCTGTCGAAGCCGGAGAAGTACTTTGACGAGGAGCACGAGTTGTGGGGCGTGCGCTTTGTGAACGCGCAGGGCTCCGAGCATAAGCTGAACTGGGAGCTGTGCGCTTCGCCCGAGTACCGGCAGATGATGCACAAGTTCGACAAGATCAAACAGTACATGCAGGCTCCGTATGTGGTGGAGACCGTGGGCAAGGCCGCCAAGGAGAACCACGACGAGGAGCTGAGCGACGCCGAGAAGGCCGATCTGGCCAAGGCCGAGGCGAAGAACATCCGCGCCCCGCGCCGCAAGTCGGGCGAGCCGGAGATCGTCGAGAAGCAGACGGTGCGCGAGCTGTTCGAGTACGTACTCGGCGAAGGCAAGAAGGAGTACAGCGTGCAGCGCTACAAAGGGCTGGGCGAAATGACCGCCGAGCAACTGTGGCAGACCACGATGGACCCCGAACGCCGCACGCTGCTGGAAGTGAAGCTCGAGGACCTGACCGAAACGGAGAACATCTTCTCCACGCTGATGGGCGAAGACGTGGAATCACGCCGCAAGTTCATCGAGGAGAATGCGCTCGAGGTCAAGAACCTGGATATCTAACCCGAGTCTGTTTGCAGAAGTTGGAGACGGCCGCCGCACACGCAGCGGCCGTTTTCTATTGCAGGCTTTTCTCTCCGCAAAGAGCCGTTGGGAATGCTTGCACTCGCCGCGAAACCGGTGCGGTATAGTGGGCCGTATGGCAGCCCTGGGGCCGCGGGAGATAGTCAGCGAGCATTCGGAGCCGGTGCATGCAGCCCCGGCCGCACCGCGCCATGCCGTGCTGACATGGATGTTTGCCGCGTTTGCAATTCAGGCGATGGTGCTTGTGGCGTTGCTTCTGCTGCCCGGCGCAGCCAGGGCGCTGGCGGAGCACCTCAGCTTTGGCCTCGACTATCGCGACTTTTATCTGGCAGCCGAAGACTACAGTAAAGGGATCGATCCGTATTTGCGCGGGCGATTGTTTTCGCCGCCGTTTTCCTTCCTGCCGGGTTTCCTCTTCCAGTGGGCAACGCTGCAATGGGCGGTGCGGCTGTTCGCGGTGGTCAACCTGGCGCTCGTGGTTGGCTCCGCCCATTGGTTAGGCCGCCATTTTCAACTGAGCCGCTGGAACCTGTATCTACTCGACGGCGTGGTGCTGCTGTTCTACCCGCTTCATTTTCTGGTGGAGCGCGGAAACACCGATGGCATCGTGCTGGCTCTGCTGAGCGGGTTTCTCATCGCGCGCCGCCCCGTCGTCCGCGCACTTCTGCTGGGACTGAGCGTTGCAGTGAAAATCTACAGCGCGCTGTTTGTTGCGGTGCTGCTGTGGAGAAGGCAATGGAAGTCAGCGCTGATTTCCATGACAACGCTCGTTGTGGTGCAGCTTCCGTTCGCATGGCTGCTGCCATCGTTTGCGCACGCGGTTCTGGGGCGCTCAGGCGTATGGCGCGCGGATGAGAATCTGAGCCCGGCGGTTTATTTCTCGCTGCTTTTTGGCGGACAGCCGCCGTGGAAGATGGTGTACGGTGCGGTGTGGATCGCTGCTGCTCTCTTTGTGCTGGTCCGTACACGCGTTGCCGCTGAAAAATTCGATTGGACGCGATTCCTCCCGCTCATGATCTCCTTTCCGGCGCTGGTGTACAGCTATTCGGCCGTGGTGACGTTGCCGCTTCTGGTAAAGATTGCCGCCAACTGCCAGCAGCGTAGAGCAACGGATGCCGAACGCCTGATGGTTGCAGGATTTCTCCTGCTGGGCTTCCAGGAAGTGCCCTGGTTCAGCTGCCTCTCGGTTCTGACGCCGCTTGCCGCGATCACACATCTTGCTTGCCCGCTTGGGACGTTGTTGCTGTTGGCGGGTGTTTGCCGCATGCGCGAAGAAGATGTGCCAGGCGCCGTTCTGTCGGCTGCGAGTGCGCGCTGAACTTTTCTCCGCCACCGGCCGTATCAGCCATCAGCCTCGCTAAGTACAGCCTGAAACACTTTCGGGGCCGGCGAACGACATAGGCGCCGCGCCCCGTTTTCGCGCGCCTGCGAGTATGGCGCGAGCGGATGGCCGTTTGTGCGTGGCATCACCCTAGGTTAGGTTTCCATGCGCCGCAGAAGTTCTGCGTCAGCGCGGCGCAATCGTGGCATGGTTCCGGCGCGGGCTTTGTTGTAGGCTGTTGGCATGACACCCTCCGACGCAGCCGCCGTGCGCCAGCCGAGCTGGTTCGTGCGCTTTCTGATGGCGCTGGTTCGCATCCTGTTCCTCACCGTTTTGTTCGCCGCCCTGGGCATGGCTCTCGGGTTGGCCACCGGCATCTTCCTCACCATCTTCGGCGCGGCCATTCACGGCTCGCAGCCGGACATGCGGCAGGCCTACCTGCGCTTCGCCATTCCGTTCGCCTCTGTCTGCGGCGGAGCCACGTTCCTGTTCCAGGTGGTGAACACCTTGCGCCGGGCGGGGAAGCGATAGCCGTGGCCAGCTACCTGACGCAAGCGCCCAAGGGTATGTTCCGCGTGCTGACCACGGAGGACGGCCAGCAACTTCTGCTGGGCGATTTTGGCGGCTTCCGCGAAGCCTGCCTGGCGGCCGCCCGCAAAATGGACAGCCCTCAGGACGCCGCTCGGGTCTACGACGATGAGGGCCGCGAGGTGGGAAGGCTCGGGCAGTAAAGGAGTTAACCCGCTTGAAACGGGCTGCGGGTTGCGCGTGCGGGGCAAAACACGGTATCATCAGATGTTTGCACCAGAGGTTCGAATAGACATGAAAGCAGCGATTCACCCCAATTATCACGAGGTTAAGGTGGTTTGCGCGTGTGGCAACACGTTTGTGACGCGCTCTACCAACCCGGAAGATCTCCACGTTGAAATCTGCTCTGCCTGCCACCCGTTCTTTACGGGCAAGCAGAAGATGCTCGACACCGCTGGCCGTATCGAGCGCTTCCGCCGCAAGTACGCGAAGAAAGAGCAGAAGTAACGCCCAAGGGCGGCGGCCAATTTGGCTGCCCGGCCCCGTTGTGGATGAGACGAGAGTTGTAGTTGGCATGCAGGGCGCTGGGCGCGCCTTGTCCTAACCGTGCAGCCCAGCTGCCGCAACAAAGATCAAAGCCTCCGCTTGGCGGAGGCTTTTCTGTTTTGCGTCTGCTTTTGGGGAGGACGAGAAGTTATCGCAGGTCGAGCGGATGGATGACGCTCTCTTCCGGCTTTTTGACACCGAGCGCGATCGGCCGCGGCGGCCCCTGTTTCGGTACCGTGGCCAGCACCCAGAGCTGCTCGTCGCGATGCTCACGAAGCGGGTCTTTGGCGGTGTCAGGAATGAAGTAGAGCACCGGGGCGCGAAGATACAGCTCGTAGCTTCCTGGGCGGTAGATGGCCTCAAAGCGCAGGTGTTCCGGGCAATTCCACTGCTTATCGCTCACAACGTCGGCGATGGGCTGTGCGTAAGACCGGGGAACATTGAGGTCGCCACATTTTGTCTCGGATGTGAACTGAAGCTGGACATCCTGTTTTCTCACCGACTTCAACATCCGCTCGGTTTCGGCGGCGATCACTTCCTGCGGACGAGGATCGTTGACTTCGAGTTGCAGGCTCAGGTAGCGGCCCCGTATGGGCAGGTCGGGGTCGAACTGGCGCGCCTTGAACCAGGTGCGCGGGCAGTGCTGGCGGTCATAGAGCAGCTTGGCACCGACCGACGCCACGAGCAGCACATGGATGAGCGCCACGGCCACGGCCTTCGTCATCGGACTCATCTTGGAGAGCTTCATCGCGCTACCTCCCGCGTCTTTGCCGTCAGCTTGCGGCGGAACTGTTCGAGCTTCCAGCCGCCGAGCAGGAACAGCAGGCCGAACGCAATCAGCGAGGCTGAGCGCCCGAGCTTGTCCATGACCGTGGAGAAGTAGAAGGCGCAGATGGTGATGGCGAAGCCGGCCACGCCAAGGTTGATGCGCTCATTGCGCGCCTCTCGCACGCCCCAGTAGACCAGCGCAATGGAGCCGAGGGCGCACCAGGCGTAGGCGAACAGGTCGGAAAAGACGTCATCTTTCGGCACCTGCGCCATCACCAGCACCCACACTGCAAAACCAATTGGCCAGATGGCTGACTTCCGGCGCAGGAGCCACACCAGGCCAAGCGGCAGCAGGTACGCGCACAGGTATCCGAAGAAGAGCATTGCCGGTGAGAGTGGCCGGCTCATTCGCCAGTAGTAAGACTCACCTCGCCAAACCGCGAGCCAGATGGTGGCAGGCAGCAAAGCAATGGTTCCGATGACGTTCAGCGATCGGCGGAACGAACTGTTCTCTCCGGGGAGCACGGCGCCCATGTAGACAAGGGCCAGCACGGTAAGAAACTGCGTGATGAGTGCTTCTTCCTTTGGGGAGTGGAGGGCGCGCTGCGACCACTCGGAGATCATCCAGGCAGGGAAGAGCAGCGCGGCGATGGTTGACTGCACTACGTCGCGAAGAATTGCCCACGCAATGAGCGCCCCGATGGCCCACATCAGTACCGCGTTGGGCCAGTGCTCCTGCATGTTGAAGATCTGCCCGGCGAGAAAGATTCCAGCACCAAGCGTTGCGGTTCCGACGCCGTGCAGCGCCGTGGCCAGCAGCTTCATGCGGTCGGCAACGGCTCCAGCCGCCAGGTGGAAGGCTGCGGTCAGAATGATGACCAGGGTAAAGCGCTGACCGGGCGAAAGCTCGTCCCAGTGCGCGGCCACGAAGAGCAGCACGCCGGCGGCGACCATGATGGCTCCAAAGGTGATGGCCAGCCATACCTGCCAGCGTGCGGTTCCGTGCGTCTCGGCCTCTTCGTAGGCACGAATCCGCGCGGCTGTGGCTTCATCAATGACTGCCGCCTGCTGCCAGCTTGCGAGTTTCTGTTCGAGAGAATGAGAGATGGGCATAGGTAATGTGCGCTTGCGCGCGGCCGGGGGTGCGTTTGCGCAGGTGGATCATTCTCGCACCGGGCGGAGAAGCAGACGAATGAAATCTCACCGTTCGCGCTTGTCACACCCGGCTGTGATTTCCTGGCGTGCTCCACGGTAGAATAGAAGCGTGCATAAGTACTTCACCGAGCCCGTTGGGTTGACCGCGCCGCCCGAAGCGCGTGTGCCCGCAGAGTTCCACATTGGCGGCGTGCGCATTGCTCCGGCCACCGTGCTGGCGCCCATGGCGGGCGTTACCGACACGGTCTTCCGCCGGTTCATCCGCGAGATGGGCGGCTGCGGACTGCTGATGACCGAGTTCACCTCGGCCGACGGCTTTGTGCGCCGCCGCAACAAGCAGAAGGAACGATACCTGCACTTCTCCGAAGACGAGCGGCCGATCTCCGCGCAGTTGTTCGGCAGCAAGCCGGAGACGTTGGGCGAAGCCGCACGGTTGATTGAGGCCCTTGGCTTTGACCTGGTGGACTTGAACCTCGGCTGCCCGGCCAAGAAGGTTGTGAAGTGCAACGGCGGCAGTGGACTGCTGCGCGATCTGCCGCTGATCCAGAAGATTTTTGAGACGGTGCGCGCCTCGGTCAAAATCCCCTTCACCGTGAAGTTCCGCGCCGGCTGGAGCGAGAACGAGCTGGTCTTCCGCGAGCTGGCAAAGATGGCCGAAGGTTGCGGGCTGAACGCCGTGGCCATGCACGCGCGCACGCGTGAGCAGGGTTACAGCGGACAGGCGCAGTGGCAGTGGATTGCCGAGCTGAAGGCGCAGGTGAAGATTCCGGTGATCGGCAATGGCGACGTGCGCACGCCCGAGGACGCCGCCGCGATGGTGGCGCACACCGGTTGCGACGCCGTCATGATCGGGCGGGCTGCCGCGTCGAACCCGTGGCTCTTCCGCCAGATTGAGCAATACACGGCCAGCGGCCGTTACGAGCTGCCCACGGAAGAAGACCGCTACAAGATGATTCGCCGCTACTTCAGCATGCTGCTGGAAGGTGAGTACTACGACGTCTCGGGCAAGATGAAGCAGTTTGCCTCGTGGTTCACGCATGGCGTTGTGGGCGGCAGTCATCTGCGCAAGGCCATTTATGAGGCCAAGGAAGCACCCTCGATCCTGAACGCTGTCGACGAGTTCTTTACCCGCTCACTGGGAGATCGTCAGGCACCGTAACCCTCGACTACCGGTTCGTGTGGTTACTTTCGATTTGCGCACAGGCCTCTGTTTTCCCCGCTTGAGTTGTTTACGGCAAGTGCTGCGCGATAGCATGGCTCTCATCCTTCCGTAAACGTACCTGGGACTCAGATGGAACCGTTCTCTCCTCAGTGGAATTCGCCTCGGCGCTTTACGCGCTTCGCCATTGATCTGCGCGTGGTGCTCGTGTTGTCCGGGCCGGATAGGAAACGGGTATCCGTGCGCGGTACCGATATCTCCGAGGGAGGAATCGGACTGCTGTCTCCTTCCGACTTGCCGTTGGACACGCTGGCCGCGTTGGAATTTGCGTTGCCCGGTTCGAACGTGCCGGTGAAAGTCTCTGGACGAATCTGCAACCGCAACGGTTTTCGCTTCGGCGTGGAGTTCATTCCTCGACTGTGCGAAGAGGGCATGAAAGCTGTGCGGCGTTACTGCGGATTGGCGCAGGTGTCACGGTAGCAGCAAATCCGGCTGTTCACCGGGGTGCGTGCGCCTGCATACCACCGGCTCCGTTGTTATGCACAGGACAGGACCTTTCGTGACCTCCAAGGTTGTACTTCCTCGCAAGCTTCCACAAGGCAATGGGTCGTAGACTAGGCGCGGACGTTTCGCTGGGCAGCGTGGCGGCAAATTGCCGCGCGTGACCGGTGAGAGCGTGGTTCGCGGGCTGGGCTTGGCAGTTGAGATCTCCCGGGCAATGGATTCTCCTTGGAATCCGCGGCTCTTCTGGTATCCTTCCGTCGCGTTCAGCTGGGCGAACTAGATTGATGGAAATCGATGGAGTTGGGCCATGAATTCCCCCAAACCGGTCCGGCGTTATGTTCGTCATCGCGCGGATTTCCGCGTGAAGCTCTTCTTCCGCGAAGACGGCACCATGCAGTCGGCTGTCGTCCGCACCTATGAGCTGAGTGCGGGAGGACTATCGGTTTACGCCCCCGTAGAGTTGCCTTCCGACGAAGAAGTGTTGCTGGAGTTCGCATTGCCCGGCGTGGAGGAGACGATTCGCGTCGGTGCCTCTGTGCGCAACCGCATGGGATTCCGCTATGGAATGCAGTTCGAGTCGCTGACGATTGCGCAACGGGCAACGATTGAACAGTTCTGCGAGGGGCTCCCAACGGAATAGAACCGGCTGCAGTGGGCGAACCGTTCCGGAGATGCCTAAGTGGGCAGGGCTCGCAATTCTTCGCTTATTCTTCCCTTTTTGTCTGCTGCCCGGCGTCTTCCCTACATCCCAGATGAGCTTCAACGCATCTCAAGATATAATGCTGCGCGTACCCGGGGCGAGGAATGGCCCGCCATTCGCTACGCGCAGGGACCAAGGAGAAGATTGAGGATGATGAAGCGGATTTTCGCCATGATGGTGCTTGCGTCGGTCAGCCTGTGGGCCCAGGCCAATACGCCGGCCCCCGAAAACAAACCGGCCGATGGCCAGAAGCCGATGTGCAGCAAGATGGCGCACGAGAAGGGCAAGGCCGACGGCAAGATGGCCTGCTGCAAGAAGCACAAGGACGGCAAGGAGTCCAAAGAGTGCTGCGGCAAGTGCTCGAAGATGAAGCACGACCACGAGAAGATGGGCGATGGAAAGATGGGCGAAGAGAAGAAGAGCTAGTTCGCCCTTAATTGCAATAGAAAGGCGCGCCACGCGGCGCGCCTTTTACTTTAGGGAGCGATGCGGAGACCGCATGTTTATTGGGTTAAATAATATAGCGATACATGTCGATATAAAGAGAACCCTATTTACCTGCGCTCAGCACTTCCAGCACACGATCGAAATCTTCGAGCGACTTGTACTGGATGACGATCTTACCCTTCCCCTTCTTGTCCTCTATCTGCACCTTCACGCCCAGTGAGCGCTCCAGCTCCTTTTCGGCTTCGCGGACATTGGGATCGACCACGCGCTCGGCCTTTTCATCCTTCGGCTCCGGGTTCATTAGGTTCTGAACCGCACTTTCAACCTGGCGGACGGAAAGATTGAGGGCCACGGTGCGCTGCGCCAGCTTCAACATGGCATCCTGAGAGTCGAGGCCCATCAGGGCCTTGGCGTGGCCGAAGCTCAGCTTTTCGGTCTCCACCATCTGCTGCACACCGGCTGGCAGCTTGAGCAGGCGCAGGAAGTTTGAGACCGACGAGCGATCCTTGCCCGTGCGCTGCGCCATCTGCTCCTGAGTCAGGCCGAACTCGCGCCCGAGGCGCTCATAGGCGCGTGCCTGCTCCATCGCGTTCAGGTCTTCGCGTTGCAGGTTCTCGACGATGGTGATCTCCATCGCCTTTTCGTCCGTGACCTGACGAACGATGGCCGGAACCGTGGTCTTCCCTGCCTTCTGGGAAGCCAACCAGCGCCGCTCGCCGGCAATCAACTGGAAACGCCCATTGGCGCCGGGACGAACCATGATCGGCTGCAAGACGCCACTCGCCTTGATGGACTCGGCAAGCTCCGCCAGAGCCGTCTCGTCGAACTTCATGCGCGTCTGGTAGGGGTTGCGGTCAATGTGGCCGACAGGAACCTCGCGAACCGTGTCGCCGGGCTGGTGCTGCGCGGGTGCCGTGGCGGATCCGCTGCGCGCTCCGGGCAGCAGGCTGTCGAGTCCCCGACCTAAAACCTTTTTCTTATCAATATGTTGGCTCATTATTTCGTTTCCATATCCTGGGCGGCTGGCTGGTTATGAACGGCCTTCGCCAGTTTCTCTCCGGCAGCTTCGCGACGGGTGTGACGGTCCATGATCTCCTTGGCCAGGCGAATATAGGACTCGGCGCCGCGGGATTTCGGGTCGTACATCAGTACGGGGCGTCCGTGGCTCGGTGCTTCTGCCAGTCGTACATTGCGCGGGATTGCCGTCTCTAGAAAAAGCTCGCCAAAGAAGCTCTTAAGTTCGGTGACCACGCTCTGGGCAAGGTTCGTGCGGTCATCGAACATGGTCATCACGACGCCTTCGACGACCAGACTGGGATTCAGGTTCTCGCGGATGCGGTCGATGGTGTCGAGCAGTTCGCTGACTCCCTCGAGGGCGAAGTACTCGGCCTGCATCGGCACCAGGACGCTATCGCAAGCGACCAGGGCGTTCAGCGTGAGGAAGTCGAGAGCCGGCGGGCAGTCCAGCACGATGTACTCGAACTGGTCACGAACCTCGGCCAAGGCGTTTCGTAGCCGGAATTCCCTCTCTTCGGCCTGAATCAGCTCGAGATTGGCTCCGATTAGGTTCTTGGTGGCGGCAATGACCGAGAGATTTTCCATTTCCGTCGGGTGAATGACCTCGGCGGCCGACACTTCTCCCATCAAAACCTGGTAGGTTCCCAGGCGCGTTGGGTCTTTCGGCAATCCGACACCGCTGGAACTGTTGGATTGCGGATCACAATCCACGAGCAAAGTCGGGACCTCGGCGGCAGCGAAGCTGGCGGCAAGGTTGATGGCAGTTGTGGTTTTGCCAACTCCACCCTTCTGGTTGGCAATGGCGATAACCCGGGCCATGATTTCTCCCGCGGGCGATGTACAACCCGCAATGCTGTTTCACCGGATGCGATGACCGCAGCAAACTCAGCGTAGACGAGCGAATGAGGTGGGGCAAGTGTGACTTTGTGTGCAAGGCTGTGGAAAGGGTGGATAAGCGGGTTCGGAAGATGAATTTTCTGTTCGAGGGAGAGTTTTCCGAGAAGATTCGGTTCTTATGCCGCGTTTGTTCCACGTGGAACATTTCTTTCGAGCGCTGCTCGATGTTCCACGTGGAACATTATGAAACTAGAAAGGATTTGAGAACTCGATTGGTTCAACACGCACGCGAAGCTCTTCACATTCGAGTACGCCGCCAAGCCCGGACTCACCTTCGATCTCAAGACTCCAGACCGCAATATCCCCCACCCGGCTCCTGCCGACCGTCAGGCTCCGCAAAAAATTCTGCTCGGCAAAGCCATTCAGCGATACCCTCCGTACCTTGCGCAACCAGAACTCCACTGTGGCCGACGATCCTGCGGGGTAAAGGCGAAGTTGCGCTTCCCCTTTTCGTGCAAGGTTCAGGTAGATAATCTCGGCAGCCTCAAAACACGGCCACCCTCCGAACCACTTGCTCACCGTCTCGTTACCACTGATCTCCGGAATCCCATTCTCCAACGCCGTCATTCCAATCTCCCAACAATCACGCCTGGCCAGCCCTAGCCGGCAACAATTCCTCTCGCGGCTGCGCTCTTTGCAACCAGCACTACCCTCGACTCGGCCTTGGGCATCTGCGAAACTTCAACGCTGAAACCCTCGAGCAGAAGCTTCGCCCGCTCCACCTGTCCCGCACCAATCAGTAATCCCAAGCGTCCGCCCGCAGCGCATAGACTCCTGGCGACAGCGAGTGCCCCTTCAAACTTCTCAACCGCCCGCATGGTCACCAATTCTGCCTGCTGTCCAAGTGCCTCGCCGCGCACATGCGCCACTTCGGCACCGTCCATGTCTAGCGCCCGAATCACCTCGCGGAGGAAGGTCACCTTCTTATTTTGCGATTCGACCAGCGTCAGATGAACTCCACGCGCCCAAATCTTCAGAGGAAGCCCGGGAAAACCGGCACCTGAGCCAAGGTCGATTACACTCTCCGTAGAATCGCGCGCCAGCAGTACTTGTGCGGCAAACAGCGATTCGCCAAAGTGACGCTGCACCATCTCGCGAGCGTCGCGCACCGCGGTAAGGTTGGTGCGCTCATTCCAGCGGATCAATATATCGATATATGTCGATATACTATCCAAGACTGCATGATTGGCGGTCCAAAACACATCCGGTGCGCCACTCATATCGAGGTATGGCGCAAGCAAGTCCTGAATTTCCGAGTGCTCCATTCTTCCCTTTCAGAATAGCCCAGCGAGCACCACCCGCGTCAAAAGCAAAACGTGAGCCATTCCTCTCAAAAGTACCCCACCGTTCGGGTACGGGGCACTCGCGCAAAACACAACAGCGGAGTCCGAAGACTCCGCTGTTAACTTTTCTTTCGACGGCACTGTTACTCGGCCGCAGGCGCGGGCTGGTTCCCTTGTGCCGCCTGGCCAATCAATTCCATGTACACATTGTCAGGCACGCGCGTTTGCCATTGTCCCCGCAGCTTGGCATAACCAACCATTCCACAGAACAACACAATCAGAACTGCGGCAACCAGCACCGGCTTCAAACGACGACCGCCCCACCGCTCCGCCACACTGCTTCCCTGTTTTGCTGGCAGTGCGAACTGCAACGCACCTTCCACCTTGCAAGACGCTACGCACTCCATACACGCTGTGCACTCCGCCGACCGCACCTGCACCAACTGCGAGACTGGCAATTTCTGAGGACACGCCTTTGAGCAGCTACCACAACTGCTGCACGCTTCCACATCGCGGCGGATCTTCGCCGGACTCACAAGAGAAACCAAGCCCATCAGCGCGCCATACGGGCAAGCGTACCGGCACCAGAAATTCCGGATCAACACGGAACCCAGCGCGAGCACGCCGAAAATAGCCAGCGCCGTCGTGCTCATGTGGCGGAAGAAGTACAACATCTTCACATCCGCCAGAATGCCGTCCGGCTGCATCATGAACTCCTGCAGCATCGGGCCGCTCATCGTTACGCCGACGAAGAAGACAAAGAACGCAAGCAGCAGGTACTTCACGCCGCGCAGCGCCAGATCCAACCAGCGCGGCAGCTCCAGGTTTCTCCCCAGCAGCCGTTTTCCAACTTTCCACAAGTTTTCCGAAAGCAGCCCCACCGGGCACAGCCAGGAACAGAATGCCTTCTTCAGCAGTACACTGATGGCAACAAACAGAACGAACAGGAAAAATGCCGCTGGATGAATCTTCGGGATCAGTCCCGTCACCAACACGTACTTCACGTTGATCAGTCCCGCGATCGGCAGCCATCCATCCACACCTGCCGGCCTGGAAACATGAGTACCCTGCCCACCCTGCTCAAACCAACGCACCCACAGATAGAACTGCGCACAGAGCAGAACATTCAGCGCAGCAAAGCTCCACTGAACAATCTTCCGAACCTTCTGTGAATTGTCTGCTTCCTGGCGCTTCACGGACTTCCGCTTAACGGGTTCCTCCGGCATAAGTTCGGAGTTACCGCTTTCCACCAAATCCACACCCATAAGACTGCCAACCCCTTATTAAATAAATACTTCCTTACTGATTACAGTAAACGTGCAAATTTCCAACGGCTATGACATCGGTCACAATTCCGCGCCGGCTATTGCAACTGTTTCCACCACGATGCTGCTGACTTCTGCTTCTAAAAGAATTTAAAAACCTAATTACTCACAGTCGTAACCGCAGGGCCCGTGGAAAAGTGAAAAACACGGTACTAATTGTGCATTTTCAGTCAGTTACAACTTCAACAGCCGAGCAATACTGGTCCCGATTTCAGTCGACGAGATACCAAAACGCGGTACAAACTGAAAAACCTCCCTGGTCTTAGACGTGTGTCCACAGAGATTCCACACTTGGCCTGGAGAAAACTCAGGCTTTTGGTGGAAAAAACGGCTAACTGCAATTCGGTCACACGGCTGGAACCGTCAACCGGTTGAGGAGCGTCTGTGCGAAAAATGGTTTGAACCGTATTTTCAACAGGATTTACAACTGGGAAGCTTGCGAGCGGCGGCGCGACTGAATCTCAATGTAGACATTGACGAGCGAAACAGCCGCTGGAGTCACGCCGGGGATCCGGCTCGCCTGGCCAATCGTTCGCGGACGCACGCGCGTGAGTTTCTCCCGCATCTCCCGCGAGAGACCACTGACGGCGGTGTAGTCGAACCACTCAGGGATTGTGCGTTCCTCGGATTTCTTCAAGCGCTCGATGGCCTTCTGTTGCTGGCCGAGGTAGCCGGAGTACTTCACCTCTGTCTCCACCGACTTCAATTCGTTGCGAACCTCAATCGGAAGAGAAGATTTACACAACAAATCATCAGTTGTGGATTCTACTGAGCCAGTTGCGTTTGAGCTAGTAAACATGCGGTCTTCATGCATGAAGAACTGTGGAAAGAGTGTGGAAAGCTCGCCGATCAACTGCTCGATTGCGAACTCCGGACGCCGTAAGAGTTGCGCAAGTGTCTGCCCGGCGACCGGCCCCAACTTCTCCAGCAACGCATCTGTCAGCGTGACTGTACGCGGTGTGGAATCGTTCGCGGCAGGCTCCGGAGTTTTCCTTATTTCCACATAATCATCCACAGCCCCGGTGCCCTGCTCCACATCCATGCGTTCGGAAGGAGCTGCATTCCGTGCTCCAGCGACGCGCGTGTTCTCGATGATCGAGCGCAGGCGCTCCATGCGCTGCTGCTTGGCCTCAAACTCCGCCCACGCCTCATCGCTGATAAGGCCAACGCGGCGGCCGTAGGGCGTCAGGCGGCGGTCGGCGTTGTCGATTCGCAGATGCAGGCGAAATTCTGCCCGCGAGGTGAACATGCGATAAGGCTCGTCGGTTCCCTTGCTGATGAGGTCGTCGATGAGGATGCCGGTATAGGCTTCGGTGCGGTCGAGCGTCAGCGGTGGCTCGTCCTTGACGGCCAGCGCCGCGTTGATGCCGGCCATCAGGCCCTGGCATCCGGCTTCTTCGTAGCCGCTGGTGCCGTTGATCTGCCCGGCAAGGAAGAGGCGAGCAATCTGCTTGGTCTCCAGCGTGCGCTCCAGCTCGCGCGGGTCCACCGAGTCGTACTCGATGGCGTAGCCCGGCCGCAGCATCTCGGCATTCTCAAGGCCGGGCAGCGAGGCAATCATTGCCGCCTGCACGTCCACCGGCAGCGAGGTGCTCATGCCGTTGAGGTAGATCTCGTGCGTGTGCAGGCCCTCCGGCTCCAGGTAGAGCTGGTGCGTCTCCTTGTCTGGAAACTTCACAATCTTGTCTTCAATCGACGGACAGTAGCGTGGACCGATCGATTTGATCTGTCCGCTATACATCGGCGAGCGGTGCACGTTCTCGCGGATAATGCGGTGCGTCTCCGGCGTGGTGTTCACGATGTAGCAGCAGATCTGTGGCTGCGTGATGCGCCGCGTGCGGAAGCTGAACGGTGTTGGCTCGGCGTCGCCGGGCTGCTGCTGGAAACGCGAAAAGTCGATGGTGCGTCCGTCGAGGCGCGCTGGCGTACCGGTCTTCAGACGGCAGGTGCGCAGGCCGAGCGCGCGAAGCTGCTCACCAAGCAATACGGACGCAGGCTCACCATTGCGGCCGGCGGGGTACTGCTGCTCGCCGCAGTGGATGAGGCCGTTCAAAAATGTTCCGGTCGTGACGATGACGGCTTCAGCGTGAACCGTTCGGCCGTCGCGCAGGCGGACGCCACGGATGACGCGGCGCGGTGTGGCGGAATCTTCAGGCGTATCGCTGACGAGAGGCGCGTATTCGTTCGCGCCGTCGCCGTGAGCGCAGGCGTCACCGTGCTCGTGCTCGCCGCAGGAGCGAGCAGCGCAGGCGCAGATACCTTCCGGCTTCAAACCCATGAGGGCGGCAAAAGCCTCATGCGGAGGAATTGGGGAGGCCTGCTCATCCTGCCCGGTGCCGACAGCAGATCCTTCGCTGCGCTCAGGATGATGCGCCGTTGAAGCTGCAAAGGACGGGCGCGGCGCAATCTCCTCGATGATCAGCTCGGCAACTTCCGCCTGCTTGAGCGCCAGGTTCGGCTGCGACTCAAGGACCTCGCGCATCTTGGCGCGGTAGGCGGCCTTGTCGCACTGCGCACGCGGAGACCAGACGGCCGGGCCGCGCGAGGTGTTGAGCAGTCGGAACTGAATGCCGACGGCGTCGGTGACCTCGCCCATGATGCCGCCGAGGGCGTCGATCTCGCGGACGAGGTGCCCCTTGGCAATGCCGCCGATGGCGGGGTTGCAGGACATCTGCGCGATCAGGTCAAGGTTCAGGGTGTAGAGCGCGGTGCGCAGGCCCATGCGCGCGGCGGCCATGGCGGCCTCGCAACCAGCGTGTCCGGCGCCGACCACAACAACGTCGTAATGTTCGGTGAAGCGCTCCATCCCCGTAGTTAGATTCTACCAAGGAGAGGGCGGTGCAGCGGTGCCGAATGGCGTGCGAGGACGCCGATTGGCAGGGCGCAGACAGGAAACAGGGGCAGATCACAAAACGTCATGCAGAGAGGGCGCAGCCTCCATGCCCTGTGCATGAAAATGCCGGAGGCCGCTCGCGAGGAGCAGCCGTCCGGCTTTCGGAGAGAAACTGCTACTTGATCACCTTCTCGCCGTGGAACTGCTCCTCCTCCGTAGAGCCGGTGAGCGCGGTGGTGCTGCTGGCTCCGGCGGCGATCACCTGCGTGACTTCGTCGAAATAGCCGGTGCCGACAAAGGCCTGATGCTTGACGGCGCGGTAGCCGACTGCCTCGTCGCGGAACTCCTTCTCCTGTAGCTCGGCGTAGGCGCTCATACCGCTCTTGGCGTAGCCCCGAGCGAGGTCAAAGATGCTGTAGTTGAGCGCGTGCCAACCCGCCAGGGTGATGAACTGGAACTTGTAGCCCATGGCGCCGAGTTCGCGCTGGAAGCGGGCGATGTCGGTGTCGCTGAGCTTCTTCTTCCAGTTGAACGAGGGCGAGCAGTTGTAGGCCAGGCGTTTGCCGGGGAACTGCTTGTGGATAGCCTCGGCGAAGCGACGTGCTTCGTCCATGTTGGGCTCGCTGGTCTCGCACCAGATCATGTCGGCATAGGGCGCGTAGGCCAGGCCGCGCGCAATCGCCGTGTCGAGCCCGCTCTTGATGCGGTAGAAGCCCTCGCTGGTGCGCGGCTCGCCGGTCAGGAACGGGTGGTCGCGCTCGTCGCAATCGCTGGTGAGCAGCTTGGCGCCGTTGGCGTCGGTGCGGGCGATGAGGATGGTGGGCACACCGCAGACGTCGGCAGCCAGGCGGGCGGCCACCAGCTTTTGAATGGCCTCCTGCGTGGAAACGAGCACCTTGCCACCCATGTGTCCGCACTTTTTGGCCGAGGAGAGCTGGTCCTCAAAGTGCACGGCGGCGGCGCCGGCTTCGATCATGGCCTTCATCAGCTCAAAGGCGTTGAGCGTGCCGCCAAAACCGGCTTCGGCGTCGGCGACGAGCGGGGCCATCCAGTAGCGCGAGTTCCTGCCCTCCTGCTTCCATATCTGGTCGGCGCGGAGAAGCGCGTTGTTGATGCGGCGAACCATGGAGGGAACGCTGTCGACGGGGTAGAGGCTCTGGTCGGGATAGACCTGCCCGGCGGTGTTGGCGTCACCGGCAACCTGCCAGCCGCTGACGTAGATGGCTTGCAGCCCGGCCTCAACCATCTCCATGGCCTGGTTGCCGGTCATGGCGCCGAGGGCGTTGACGTAGCCTTCGGTGCCGGTCAGCTCCCAGAGGCGTTCGGCGCCAAGGCGCGCCAGGGAATGTTCGATGTAGACGGTACCGCGCAGACGGTCAACGTCAGCGGGCGTGTAGGGACGTTCAATGCCGCTCCAACGCGCATCGGTCTTCCAGGTTTCGGTGATGTCGTAAGGGTGTTTGCTGGCAGTCACTGTCGTCAAGGTCCTTTCGCAAAGGGTGAACGTTGCGCTCCCGGCTGTTGTCCAGGACGCGATGAGGGGCCCGGCGTTTACATGGATGCCGCTATGAGTTCGGGACCGTGCGAAAGGGCAGAGCGCACAGAACGCCTTGCGCACAGCAAGGCTGCACGCAGGCCGCGAAGGCCAGGTTCTGAGTTCCCTGAAAGACGCGGCGCTGGTTGGCGCCGGTTCGCCATTGGCCTGCTATCCCTGAGGCCGAAGGGTTGTGCCGCTGGCAGGGTCCGACCGGTTGCCATTTCCGGCGCGGAGTCCCCCACACTGTACCCCACACGGATGCGGTCCGCGGACGGGAACCGCTCCGTACTAGTGCGCGGTACAGTACATCGGCATAAGATTTCCGCACAAGCCGGAAGGTTGTACTTTTTTTGTAAAGGCGCCGAAGTGGAACCAGCCAATGGGGGACCGGCCAGTGCCGGAGTATGCTTTCCGAGGGTTTTCAACGATTCCCACAGCTTGTGCACAGGCCCGGGGCGCCAGGCACTTGCGCAGGAGGGGCGGAGAGGGCAGAGTCAAGGTATGGCAAACGTGGACGAAAACGGCTTTGCGCCCGAACGGAAGCCGGAAGGCGATCCGGCATGCAAGATCTGCAGCGGCACCGGCTGGCAGCAGGTAAAGGAATTCCGCAACGGCCGCGCCGTCACCAGCTCAACGCGCTGTGAGTGCGTACGTCGGCTGAAGACCGGCAAGTTGCTGGAGCAGGCGCGCATTCCGGCGCGCTATGAGCATTGCGAGCTCTCCAACTTTGAGCATGAAGGGCCGCTGAAATCGGTGGCCTCGGCCTATCTGGCGGCAACGCGCTTTGTCGCGGAATATCCCGTGGAGAGCGCTGGGCTGATGCTGATTGGGCCGATTGGCGTGGGCAAAACGCACTTGGCAGTGGGCATCCTGCGCGAGCTGATTACGCAGAAGGGCGCGCAGTGTCTCTTCTACGACTACCGCGAGCTGCTGAAGGAAATCCAGAACTCCTGGAACCCGCAGGTGCAGGTGACGGAGATGGAAGTGCTGCGCCCGGTCTTTGAGGCCGAGGTGCTGGTGCTGGACGAGTTGGGCGCAGTGCGGCCGAGCGAGTGGGTGTGGGACACGGTTTCGCACATTCTGAACACGCGCTACAACGACCGCCGCACCACCATCATCACCACCAACCACCAGGACCTGGCGCCGGGCGGCACGGTCATCAAGAGCAACGAGGGCGGCAACCGCCGGGAGGACACGCTGGGCGACCGCATTGGCGAGCGCATGCGCTCCCGCCTGCATGAAATGTGCCGCATCATCAGCGTGCAGGGTGAAGACTTCCGTATGAAGTACAGCAGCGCCAACCCGCGTTAGAAATTGCGCTGGCGCAGAAACGACAAAGCCGGGCCGAGGCCCGGCTTTTCCATTGCAGCGAAGATTGTGGCAAAAGAAAACGCCAGCCACAGAGAGGCTGGCGCAAGGAGGTCGTGTTCATGAGAGAGAACTGGTGCGCGCCAATTGCGCGCGAAACTGTTTATGCGGCGGCGCCGGTAAAGCGGCGCAGTTGCAGCATGGCCGGCACATGTCCACGGCGCGCGGCGCGCTCATACCAGAGCTGCGCTTCCACCTCGTCATCGGCCGCGTCATAGGCGCTGGCAACGAGGAACTCTGCGCGGGGATGTCCGCTGATGGCGGCGACGGCAAGCGCCATACACTCTTCTTCCGGCAGCTCCAGCCGGTAGAAGCCCGTCAAGAACTGCACCAGGTACTTGAGAGACGAAACGAACGACGCGTGGCTTTCCGGCTGGTTCTGACTCAGATGCACGCAATCGGCGGAAGTCATCAGGAACATTCTCCTCACTCCTTGTACGATCCTGCATACAAGGTGCCTGTCATTTAGACGCCGCGCAGTGACCAGTGTGTGCAGAGAAATGTTCGTTGTGTCACAAATATTCTGCAACCACGCCGCGTCTGCCAGTTTGCGAGTTTGAGATTTCCGCAGCGAATGAGCCGCACTCGTCGCGGCCGCTTGCGATGCGGTACATTAGGGCGACCATGCTTGCAACGCTGCTCCATGACGAACTCGCCTTCGACCCCATGGCTTCGGCCGAGACCGAAGAAGCGTTCTTTGCCGCGCTGCCAGCGGCTTCGGCGGTCTTCCTGCTGGAGCCGAACGCGGAGGACGCCGAGCCGTATGTGGCCAAGAGCAGCAACCTGCGCCGACGCATGCAGAGGCTGCTTGCAAAGCCCGAGGGCCTGACTCGCAAGCTCAACCTGCGCGAGCGCGTGGCGCGCGTGCGCTACCAGCGGGTGGGTTCCGACTTTGAAGCGCAGCTTGTGCTCTACCGCGTGCTGCGCCAGGTCTTCCCCAAGAGCTATGAGAAGCGTCTGCGCCTGCGCGCCGCGCCGCTGGTGCGGATGCTGATGGAGAACCCATACCCACGCGTGGCGGTGACCACTCGCATCGCCAGCCTCCGCGGAGAGGGCCGCTACTATGGGCCATTTCCCACGCGAGCGGCAGCCGAGGAGTTCACCAACGATGCGCTCGATTTCTTCAAGCTCCGCCGCTGTACCGACGAACTTGCGCCCGACCCGGCCTTCCCCGGTTGCATCTACTCGGAGATGAAGATGTGCATGGCGCCGTGCTTCAAGGGTTGTACGGACGCCGAGTACGCCGCCGAGGCTCTGCGCGTGGAGCAGTTCTTCTCCACCGGCGGCCACTCGTTGGAGCTGGAGTTGACGCGGGCGCGCGATGAAGCCAGTGAGCAATTGGATTTTGAGCGCGCCGCGGCTGTGCATACCGCAGTGGAAAAGTTGAAAAAGCTGCGCGCGCAACTGCCGGAGATTGTGCGCCGGATCGACCTGCTGGACGGCGTGATGGTGCAGCCCTCGCACCTGCCTGAGTCGGTCACGCTGATCCGCGTGCGCTGGGGACGCCTGTGCGCGCCGGTGCAACTGAGCCTCGCGAGCAAGCTCGTGGTGGGCGAAGTGAAGACGCCATCCTCGATGGAGGCGCGCATCAGCGCCGCGCTGGAGCTGGCGCCCGCGCCCGAGGTGGGCTCGGCGCAGGAGGCAATGGAGCACCTCGCGCTGCTCAAGCGCTGGTACTACCGCACGGCCAAGGTCGGTGAGATCTTCTTCGCCGATGAGAAGGGCGAGTTGCCCATGCGTCGCGTGGTGCGCGGCGTCTCGCGGGTCTACAAAGGCGAGAAGCCACAGGCCGACCTGAGCGAGACGGCCGGTGAGTACTGGGCCTTCCGCGCCAAAGAGCGAGGGATTGAGTGACAAGGCCTTCGCCGAGAATCCGGTAATTTCGGCTAAGTCACACGTCCCAGGTTAGACGCCAAAAGATGGCGGGAACCTGGGGCACCCGGCATACCCCCTTCTTCATATCATCGTTCTTACGTGTGATCGTCTACTTCACAAGGTCGGCGGGGCGCTTGCGGAAGATGACGCGCACCCCGTCGCGCCAGTGCTCGTCAAGGCCGATGAGCTGCCAGTCAATTTCCGGCGATAGGTAGCGCAGCACGGTGGCCGTGGCCGGATGTACGTGCAGCGAAGGCGCTGCCAGGATCAACAGCGGATCGCGTGGGGAGAGCTCGCGTCCGGGGAAGTAGCCGTGTTGCTGCAACTCTCCGCGGCGGTGGTGCCAGCGCACGCGCGCCCAGTAGTCCAGCCCTTGGATTGGCAAATGTAAATCTTCTTCCGCCTTCAGCTCGATGACGGCAAGGCGGCCGTCGCGTGTGACGCCGAGCAGGTCGATCATGGCGCGGTCTCCGGCGGCAAAGGCGGGCACCTGCTCGTAAACGCAGCTCGGGTCGAGCCGCTCGTCGAGCAGACTGACGTCTCGGCGCGCGATGGACTCCAGCCAGCGCTCGCTGGCCATGCGGTAGAACGGGTGGTTGCGCTGGCGGTAGGTGCGCGTTTCAACCAGCCGCGCCACAAGCTGGCGCAGCAGCGGCGCGGTCTCCGGCGTCAGCTCGTCTTCGGCGGGCGCGGCGCCAAAGACAATGGTTTCGCCAGGGCGGAAGTTGTTGCCGGCCACGCCGAGGCTGGCACGCGCAAACTCCAAACCTTCAATCCGGAACGCTACCTCGCTGGTGGACACAACAACACTTTGCGCTCGCGGGGCCAGCTCCTTCATCCTCGCAATGGAGGCAGCAAAGCGCTCGCGGGTGCGCGCCTCGTCGGGAGAGTGCACGAGGCGGGTGGCAAGGTTTGCCGGCGGCGCCAGGTCGCACTCGAGCGCGGACTCCGAATGCGCATCCACCTCGAACAAGCGCCACTTCGCAGCCTGTGGGTTCAGATGTGCCAGCCGAAGCACCAGTGCGGAAGCCCGGCCCTGCGGTGCAAAGACGGCGACGCCCTCGACATGTCCTTTGTCGGCGAGGCGCTCGCGGCAACGCTCAAGCCACAGCACGGCCACCGTGGCCAGGCCCTCGATGACGGGCTGCTGCTCGGTGTGCGCCGCGCCAACCACGGCGAAGTAACGCCGCCCGACGTGCACGATGCCGCGCGCATAGGCCGGGCCGAAGGAATGCTCAAGATCGGCGGCGCTGTTCACGCGCTCCACCGTCCAGCCAGGAAATTCCTTGCGACAGAGTCTCTGCATCAGCCCCGCGAACTGCGCGCGGGCTGCCTTCTTTGCCGAGGGCGACTGCCCTTCGGGGCGCTCACAGAGTTCGAGGAGCGCGGGCTTGGTTTGACCGAAGCGCACGACGCTCAGGCGCAGTGTACCGGACTTGAGTTGCGCGCCGACGATGCGGCGCACGATGTTGCGCTCCTCGGACCACACCTGCAGCACGCAGCGCTCGCGCTCCGGCGTGAGGCTGTAACGCGCGCCGCCCTCGGGTCCGAAGTAGAACGCAGCCTGCCCATCCTCGATCAGCATTGCGTGCGTGTGCTCGGCAAGGTACTCGCTGATCTGCGCGGCAAGGGCCTCGGCGTTGACGGCGGATTGTGGCGGCGCGGCCATGGAAGGACGCATTCTACCCGCGTGCTCAGCGGCGGCAAACAGAAATGCGGATGAAATTCGCGGCGCGCTCTTACTTCACGGGGCGCACGATCGGCGGGCCGGGAGGAAGTGCTTCAAGAAGCTGACGCACGGTGCGGTGCAGCGCAGGATGCAGCACGTCGGGCGCAATCTCCGCCAGCGGCGCCAGCACAAAGCGTCGCTCGTGCATCGCCGGATGCGGGATGGTCAGCTCGGCGGTCTCGACAATGGAGTTGCCGAAGAGAAGGATGTCGAGGTCGATGATGCGCGGGCCTTTGGCGATGATGCGCCGGCGGCCCATCTCGCGCTCAATGGCCAGGCATGCGGCCAGCAGCGCACGCGGCATCTTCTCCGTCTGCAGTTCGGCCGCGCAGTTCAGGAACCACGGTTGGTCCAGGTAGTCGACCGGCTCGGTCTCGTAGAAGGAGCTGACACGCGTGAGTTCGCCGAGCGTTGCAAGCTGCATGAGCGCCGCGCGCAGATTCGCTTCGCGGTCTCCGAGGTTGCTTCCGAGCGAGAGATAAACGGTCTTGCGCATGGTTGCCGGTGGCCTTCCAGGCTGAAGAATGATTGTATTCGCGGGCCGGAAGAAGGCGCAAAGCCGCATGTTTGGCGGCTGAAAAGCCTACTACGGATTGTGGTCACAAAGCCCCATGAATTGAGAAGCACAATGGGTAGTGGCCACCGGGTGCGCGAAAGGGGCATAAACAGCCGACGGAAACGACCCCATCTGTGGAAAACCCGCGAAAAAACTGGCGAAAATGCTTGTGCGGGTTCCGGCCTTTTGATTAATATGTGCCCAACTGAATGTGCAAGCGTTGTACGTTCAGACCTTCAAGGAGGAATATTCCAATGGCAGCTGGCTTGACGAAGACCGCTCTGGTGCGTCTCCTGGCGGAGAAGCTGGAACTCACCAACAAGCAGTCGGCCGCATTCCTGGCCACCTTGGCCGAAGTGGCCGTGAAAGAGACGAAGAAGAACGGCGTGTTCGTTCTGCCCGGACTGGGCCGTCTGAAGAAGTCTGCCCGCAAGGCTCGTGTGGGCCGCAACCCGCAGACCGGCGCCCCCATCAAGATCCCGGCGAAGACCGTGGTGAAGTTCTACGTGGCTAAGGCCGTGAAGGACGCCATCGCGCCCAAGAAGTAAGTTTCCCCCTCGGGAAGTGCGAAGGCCGGCGATAAGCCGGCCTTTTGCTTTGCCTTGAATCTTGCAGGCGAACCGCAACTGCGGCGTCACCTCAGTCGTTCAGCTTCTTCACCAGCTCGGCCACGTTGGCGGCAAAGTGGCGCACGGTCTGCACGCCCTCTTCGTCATTCATGGCGTCGCCGGGCAGGCGGCCAAACACCATGTTCCAGTAGCTGGAGCCGGGCACGATCATGTCGTTAATCAGGTAGAACATCAGCATCTCCTGCAGCGTGAGCGTCTGTCCGCCTCGGCGAGCCACCGCCACCGGGCCGCCCACCTTGCCCGCCAGATAATTGTCCGAGTTGCGCGAGACGTAGCCGATGCGCTGCAGGGCACACATTACGTCTCCGCGCGCGGTGCCGAAGTAGACCGGCGTGCCCACGATGAAGCCATCGGATTCGCGCAGCTTGGCGATGATCTCGTTCAGGCCGTCATTGAGTCCGCACTTGCCTGTCTTCTTGCAGTGCAGGCAGCCGATGCACGATTCAATCTTGTGTCCGGCGAGCGAAAGCACCTCGGCCTCCACGCCGCGCTCCTCAATCACCTTGGCGCACTCGTTCATCAACTGCATGGTGTTGCCGTCCTTCTTCGGACTGCCGCTGATCAAAAGAACCTTCATGAGTTAAGACTCCCGTTGGAATGATGACGCTCTCAGCTTACTCCGCAATACTCTGATCTTCGTGGCGCGGCTTTGCGATTGGCGCGGCCTGCAAGCCCCGCTCACTCGATGGGCAGGTGGTGCATCTTGAGGAAGCTAAGCTTGTCCCAGTAGCCGCGCTGGAAGGCGATGAGCCCGTTGCGCACGGTAAAGAAGCCGCAGCCGCGTAGCCCGAGCGGATCGCGCCACTCCAAGATGGCGACCTCGCCATCCTCATACATGGCTTCGACGATGCAGACCATGTTGGCGGCGGCGAACTCGCGGCGGAACATCTCGTGGATGGCGGCGCGGCCGGCGATTGGCTCCTGCGTGACCTGGTGGTTCACGGCGTCTTCGGCGTACAAGGCGGCCAGCGCGTCGGCGTCGGCGTGGTTGAAGGCCTCCACCCACGTTTGCAGCACCTGCTTCGGCGTTGCGCTCATTGGGTTGCTCCCGCCCGCATGGTTTGCGGGTGGCGGCATTATGCCATAGGGGCGGCGTGTGCCTGCGCGGAGGTGATGAGGCAGGCAATCCAAAGCCCGGCATGCGGCGCGCAAACAACAATCCCCACTTCGGAAGCGAAGTGGGGACACAAGTTGAGCGCTCGCATGGCGTTCACGCTACTTTTTCTTCGACGCCGACTTGGACTGCATGTGGGCCTTGTTGGCGTCGCCCTTGTGCTTGCGGTTGTGGCGCTCCAGGGCCTTGGCAATTTCCTCGGCGCTCAAATCCGTGTGGTGTTCCCCTTGTAAAACGTCACCTGCAAGATTCTCTGACATAAACCCTCCTAGGTTCGCGCGAGCTTGCGCAGCCGGCTTTGGCACAGGTCTTCACCCATGAGCGGCGGAGGTTTTGGGGCGGGCCAGGCGGGAGCCTGGGGCGCTCAGAGCCGTGGCCGCTGAGCAGCATCGCCACTTATTACGATAGTCCTTTTTCACCGGCCCGGCGCAGGCAATCACAATTTGCAACAGCCCTGCGTACCGCGTGCGTGACGCCAAGGCCCCGGATGAAGCAAACTAGAAGTATCATGGCCGATCACACCTCCGCACCGCTCACCCCTATTCACGGCGTCATCTTCGACTACGGCAAAGTGCTCTCGCTGCCTCCAACGGCAGAGGACTGGAAGCGGCTGGCTGCCGCCTGCTGCATCGCGCCGGTCGAGCGCTTTGAACAGCTCTACTGGGAGTTCCGCGACGGCTACGATGTGAACGAGTGCGACGGCGCGGGCTACTGGCAGCAGGTGGGCGCCGCCGGCGGCGTAAAGCCCACGGACTACCAGCGCTACCCCACGGCCGCCGACGCGCATGTGGGCAGCGGCCCGTATGACGCGGTGCGCATCAAGCACATCATCGCGCTCGATAACGTGCAGTGGACGCGCCCGAACGACAGCATGATCGAGCTGGCGCGCCGCCTGCGCAGCGCCGGGCTGAAGACCGCCGTGCTCAGCAACATTCAGTGGGACATGCTCTCGGTGATGCGCGCCAAGTTTCCCTGGCTCGACGAGTTTGCCACGCGCACCTACACCTGCGAGGTGCTGATGGTGAAGCCCGCCGCCGAGGTCTACCTGATGACCTGCCGCAACATGGGATTGAAGCCGGAGAACGTGCTGTTCATCGACGACAAGCAGGTCAACATCGACGGCGCGCTGCGCGCCGGCCTGCAAGGCTGCCTGTTCGATTCCCCCGCCCGCCAGAGCGAGGTCGAGAGCTACCTGAAGGAGAGAGGGTTCAGGGAGTAGAACGCCTCTCGAATAAGTTTTCCCGGATTTTCGTTGTGCGTCCAAGATGTAAAGTCCCCACGTCTGCCAATAACGGGCAGACCTGGGGCACGGAGTGCGGAACCCATCCATTTTCATAAAGCCAGCGAACTCTCTGAGAACCTGGAACTGAGAACTGGGAACATGCCGTTATACAATCAGCGGCATGAAAGCCATTGTGGTTACCGCAACCAGCGGGCCTGAGGGCCTTGCTCTGCAGAATGTTCCCGAGCCGGCTCCGCGCGCGGGCGAAGTCGTCGTCAACGTGGAAGCCGTGGGCATCAACTTTGCCGACGCGCTCGGTGCCAAGGGCCGCTACCCCGGCGGGCCCAAGCCTCCCTACATTTGCGGACGCGAATTTGCCGGCACCATTGCCGGAACCAACGAGCGCGTGATGGGCTACTGCCAGTACGGCGCCTGCGCCGAGCGCGTGGCCATTGCCCGCGACGCGCTGTGGCCGCAGTATGAAGGCTGGTCGTCGTCGCAGTCGGCGGCCTTCCCCGTCAACTTCTTGACCGCGTGGCTGCTCTACTGGAAGGCTGGACTGGCTAAGGCTCCGGCTGACCTTCCCGCCGATCCCAGCCCAACGGGGCACGCCGGACGCAGGCCGCGCGCGCTCATCCATGCCGCCGCCGGTGGCGTAGGCACGGCTGCCGTGCAGGTGGGCCGCCTGCTCGGCGTGGAGACCTTCGGTACCGCCAGCAGCGATGAGAAGCTAGCCAAGCTCGCCGACCTTGGGCTGAACCACGCCATCAACTACACGCGCGACGACTACGAAGAACGCATCCTGGCCGCCACGCGCGGCGAAGGCGTGGACGCCGTCTTTGACAGCCTGGGCGGCGAGCACACGGCCAAGAGCCTGCGCTGCTGCGCCTTCCTCGGGCGCGTCATCCTGTTCGGCACCGCCACCGGCGAGCGCCCAAAGTTTGATACGCTCGCGCTCTATAACAAGGGCGCCAGCGCGCACGGCCTGTGGCTGAGCCGCCTGGCGGAGAACAAGCCGCTGATTGCCGCGGCGCTCAAGGCCATGGAGCCGTGGGTGCTCGAAGGAAAGCTGAAGCCCGTCATCGGCGCCAAGTTCCCGCTGGCCTCCACGGCCGACGCCTTCAAACTGCTGCTCGAGCGCAAGAGCTTCGGCAAGCTGGTGGTGACGATCTAAATCGCAGGGGGTAGGGATTAGGGGCCAGGGATTAGAACATCGATGGTGGTCGAACTCTCGCTGCAAAATCACAACCCCACGCTCATCGGGCGTGGGGTTTTCCTCTGTCTGAGGAAATGGTGTGGAAAGCGCGGAGGGCTAGGCGGTCCAGCGCCCGTTGGTCAGCGAAGCGGCCCAGCGGCGCAGGCGGTCGGCCTCGGCGCGCAGCAAGGAGGCGGCTGCGGCGTCATTCTGCTCTTCGGCAAACTGCTCGCACTCGGAGGCCTTGACCTCAAGCTCGGCCACCGTGGGCAGCGGAGAAACAAAGCGGTGATTCATGGTGATCTTGTCCCCGGCTTCTATTTTACCTTGAGGTTCAGGAAGCGGAAGTCGGGCTGCGCCTGGTTCCAGTCCATGGAGACGTGCTCAACGGTGAGGCGGATGGTGGCGCTTTTGCCCGGTGCGATGGGCGAGCGCGCCAGCTCCTGCTGGTCGTCATAGCCGCCCAGCGGGTTCTTGACCATGGCGCGCATGGGGAAGACTTCCTTCTGCACAATTTCGCCGAGGGTGTTGCGGAAGGTGGCCTCGACGAGACCGCCCATCAGCTTCTTGGAGCCGGTGTTGGTGAGCGTGAAGTCGACGTAGGTGACGGTGGCGCCGACAAAGTTATCGGCGGAGCTCATGCGCGAGTCGCTCACCTGGAGGTATTGCGCGTAAGGGTCGGCCTGCGCGGGCGCCGACTGGCGCGTGCGGCTGAAGACGGCCAGCCCGATCACCACCACAATCACCAGCGCCAGACCCACCACGGTGGGCACCCAGTTGCGGCCATCCGGTTCGCGCGCGGGCGCACCGGCGCTGAACAAGGGCTCGGGTGTGGAGGGCGTCTGCGGAGTGGGGGTCGTCTCTGCCATAGGGGTCAATTGTAGACCAGGTGGGCAAGCGCGGGCAGAGGGGCGGAGCTAAATCGAAGTCAGCGAGAATTCAGTTGACCCTTCACTACGCAAGACTAGACTTGCGTAGTTTCAACTGAATAACTTTTGGGAGGCATCTGCATGAAGAGGGCAGCTTGGGCAGCTATGTCGCTGCTATTTCTAGCCGGGATTTATTTGTTTGGACAGTCACAACCGACCACTCCAGCTCCGGAGCAGAAACCGTATGTATTCATTACGGACAGCCAGTCTTGGGAAACGCGCGGCGGCGGCGGCGGATCCAATGGCAGTTGGGGGGCAGCCTCAACAGGCGGTGCGCGTCCTCAGACTGCGGAGATCATCAAGACCTTTGGAGAGCGTTGCCCAAACGTGACTGTGAACAACATCTCAACAAGGGCCGACTATATCGTGGAGCTTGATCACGAGGGCGGAAAGGGATTGCTGCAACACAAGAACAAAGTCGCAGTGTTCGAGCGCATCGCCGGAGACATTGTTGTCAGCAAATCGACCCTGTCGTTAGGGGGCTCAGTGCAAGAAGCCTGCGACGCGATCTCGAAGCACTGGACAAGCAATGCTGCACGGATGCGCGCAGCTGCGGAGAAGGCCGCCGTACCCGCGACCGGAACTCCCGTGCCACCCGCCTCGGTTGCTGCTCCGATTGCACCATCCATCTCCGTGGCCTCTATTCCGGAGGGAGCCGATATCGAAATTGACGGCGCATTCGTAGGCAACACGCCGTCAAACGTCGAGGTCACGCCAGGTGAGCACGTGGTTGTGATCAGTAAGAAAGGGTTCAAACCCTGGCAGCGGAAACTGAAGGTCTCGGGTGGGCAGATCAAGTTGAGTGCAGAACTTGAAGCTAACGCACAGTAGGGCGGAGAGTGCGACATTCACCAAGCCGGGCACTGTGCCCGGCTTTCTCTTTGCGGGAATCTGCACCTTGGCGATACATTCATTCCTCCAGCATGTCATGGTGAGCGGAGCGCGGGCCTCGACGAGGCACGCGCGGAATCGAACCACCTTTTGTTTTCCCTTCCACGCAAGGTCAGAACAAAAGGTTCCTCGACTGCGCCTGTACGCGCGGTGCGCCCATAGGCTGTGCTCGGAATGACAGTCGTGGAATTGTGAGGGACTCCGCAACCTAGGTTAGCTTCGCTGGAACGCGCCGAACCCTCGGCAGGCTCAGGATAGGCGCGGGGCACCGAAGCGGCTATCGCGTCGGGCGCAAGAAAAAGGGAGGCGCGAAGCCTCCCTTTCTGATTGCAACCGAGAACCGCTCTTATTCGCCTGCGACGGTCATGCCCTCGATGCGGAGGGTGGGGCAGGCGATGGAGCCGCGCCACTCGAGGTCGTTGCCGATCTCGCTGATGTTGGAGAACATGTCGCCGAGGTTGCCGGCGACGGTGATCTCCTCGACCGGGAAGGCCAGCTCACCGTTCTCAATCCACATGCCGCTGGCACCGCGAGAGAAGTCGCCCGTCACCAGGTTCACGCCAAAGCCGAGGAACTCGGTGACCAGCAGCCCCTGCTTCACTTCGCGGATCATCTCCTCGGGCGTCTTTGTGCCCGGCTCCAGGTAGAAGTTTCCATTCGAGATGCCGGGCGTTCCGGCCAGTCCTCGGGCGGCGTTGCCGGTGGTGGCCAAGCCGAGCTTGCGGGCGGTGTAGGTGTTCAGCAGGTAGCTCTTCAGCTCGCCGTTCTCAAGGATGGTGGTGCGCCGCGTGGGCACGCCCTCGCCGTCAAACGGGCTGGAGCCGAAACCGCCGACCATGGTTCCGTCGTCGATGACGGTGATGTTCGCGCCGGCCACCTTCTGCCCGAGCTTGCCGGCCAGGTACGAGGCGTGGCGGTAGACGGCGTCGCCGTTAATGGCCTCGGCAATGTGGTCGAGCAGCGCCTTCGAGGTCTGGCGGTCGAAGAGGATGGGCACCTTCTGCGTTTTGACCTTGCGCGCGCCCAAACGGCGTAGCGTGCGCTCGGCGGCAATGCGCCCCACTTCCTCGGGAGACTCGAGCGTCTTCAGCGTGCGCGAGACCGAGTACCAGTAGTCGCGCTGCATGTTGCCCTGCTCGTCCTGCGCAATGGGCACGGCGGAAATCGAACAATAGCTGCGCTGAAACTCGCCGACAAAGCCGTGCGAATTGGCCAGCACCTTGCGCCCGGTGGCGCAGTCAAAGGTGCCTCCCTCGCTGTTCTTGATGCGCGGATCGCCGGAGGTTGCGGCCTTCTCCGCGCGGCGCGCCCAGTCAATGCGCTCGGCGGTGGGCAGCGAGTTTACGTCGTCATAATAAAGATCGAGATCAGTCGATATTTGTCCCAGCAGCTCCGGCTCGGGGATGCCCGCGTGCGGGTCCTCGCTGGTGAGCCGCGCCAGCTCGCAGGCCGAGCGCACCATCTGCTCAATGCCCTGCGGAGATAGATCGCTGGTCATGGTGGAGGCCGAACGCTTGCCGAAAAAGACACGCACGCCCAGCGCCTTGCTGCCGGATTCCTTCAGGGTCTCGACCTCGCCGAGACGGACGACCGTAGAGAACTCGTCGCCATCGCGCACCACGCACTCGGCGCTGGTAGCTCCCTGCTTCATTGCCTGCGCCACCACGCCGGTGGCAATTTCCTTCAGGTCAATCTGTGTCGCTGTCGTCGCCATTACTCTGCACCTCCGGTGCCGCCGACGGTCAGCCGGTCCACCTTCAGGGTGGGGATGCCGACGCCGACCGGAACGCTCTGTCCGTCCTTGCCGCAGGTGCCCACGCCCTCGTCGAGCTTCAAATCATTGCCCACCATGCTCACGCGGGTGAGCACGTCAGGGCCGTTGCCGATCAGGGTTGCGTCCTTGAGCGGCGCGGTGATGCGTCCGTCCTCGATCAGGTAGGCCTCGCTGGCGGCAAAGACGAACTTGCCGTTGGTGATGTCCACCTGCCCGCCGCCGAAGTTGACGGCGTACAGGCCACGCTTGACCGAGCGGATGATGTCTTCGGGCGAATCCTCGCCGGCCAGCATGTAGGTGTTCGTCATGCGCGGCATGGGGATGTGCTCGTAGCTCTCGCGGCGTCCGTTGCCGGTGTTGGGCAGGCCCATCAGGTGCGCGGAGAGCTTGTCGCTCATGTAGTTCTTCAGGATGCCCTTTTCAATCAGCACCGTGTTGTTGGTCGCGTTGCCCTCGTCATCCACGTTGATGGAGCCGCGGCGTCCGGGCATGGTTCCGTTATCGACCACCGTGCACTTGTCGCTGGCCACGCGCTTGTTCAGCAGCTCGCTGAAAGCCGAGGTCTTCTTGCGGTTGAAGTCCGCCTCCAGGCCGTGGCCGATGGCTTCATGCAACAGAATTCCGGGCCAGCCAGGGCCGAGCACAACCTCCATCTCGCCGGCCGGGGCGGGGCGCGCATCCAACTGAATGATGGCCTGCCGCACAGCCTCTTCGGCAAAGTGCTCCGGTGTCTTCTCGGTCAGGAAGATGTCGAACGAGTGGCGTCCGCCGCCACCAGCCGAGCCGCGCGAACTGGTGCCATCGTCTTTGCGGGCGATGACCGAAACGTTCAACCGCGCGAGCGGCTGCACGTCCTCGGCAAAGCTGCCGTCGCTGCCAATCACAAGCACGCGGCGCAGTTCGTCGGCATAGCTGGCGCGCACTTCCTTAATGCGCGGATCGTGGGCGCGGGCAAAGCGGTCGGCGCGGCGCAGCAGCTCCACCTTGGCGTCAAGCTCGGTGTCGCTGGCGGCAGCCGGGTACAGGTCGTGCGCGCGATGGTCCTTCAGGTCCACCACCGGCGTTTTGGCCGGGCCGCTGGCAATCAGCGCGGCGGTGCGCGCGGCATTCAAAATCTTTTCGGGCGCAAGGTCGTCGGTGTAGGCGTAGCCGGTGCGCTCGCCGGTAACAACGCGCACGCCGCATCCGGCCGAGATGCCCTGCGAGGCCGACTTGATCATCGACTCGTCGAGGCTCAGCCCGGTCGAGGTGACGTACTCGAAGTAGAGGTCGGCGTAGTCGCCGCCAGCCGACAGCGCGGCGCCAAGATACTTCTCCAGGTCCGCGGACGTCAGCCCGTATTTCTGGAAGAAGAACTGCTTTTCGTAGCTCTGCAACGTAGCGTTTTGCATGGAATTCTTCACACTCTATTGGATGCCCGCCGGTCGGTGAGGACTCGGCACAGGGCTCCAGAGGGTGATTATTCCACACCTGAGGAAAGCAAGTGCAAAACAGGGAAGGAGTTAGTCGGCGACCGGTTCCAGTTCGGCAGGCGAGGCGTCGAGCGTGGTCAACTCGGCCAGCGTCTGGTCCTTGAGCAGGCGCTGCACCAAGGCGGCGTGCATGGCGTGTCCGGCGCGTTCGGCTACCACACGGCCCAGCATGTGCCGCCCCAGCAGGGCCAGATCGCCGATCAGGTCCAGCACCTTGTGGCGCACAAATTCGTCGGGGAAGCGCAACGGCGGATTGACGATCTCCTGCCGCTCTCGGCTGAGGATAACGGCGTTCTGCTCCGAGCAGCCGCGGATGAGGCCCATGTTGCGCAGCGTCTTCTCGTCCTCGACAAAGCCAAAGGTGCGGGCCGGGGCAATCTGGTCGAGGTAGGTGGCATCGCCGATCTTGATCTCAATCGACTGCTCGCCGATCGGTGGCGGGAACGTGATGTGGTAGCTGACCGAGTAGTTTTCCGCCGGATAGACGGCGATGAACTTGTCGCCCTCGCGGATTTCGACCTCGCGCAGCACGCGCAGGTAGGTGCGGCGGCGGCGTTGGCGGCGCAACCCGGCGCGCAGAATCTCCTCCACCACGAGCTTGGCCGAGCCGTCGAGAATCGGAACTTCCAGCGCGTTGACCTCGACGACTGCGTTGTCCAACCCCACGCCCATGAAGGCCGAGAGCACATGCTCAGTGGTGGAGATGAGCACGCCCTTCTTCATCAGACTGGTGGCGTAGCTCACCTTGGCCACATTGCGGCCGTTGGCTTCGATCACAAAATCATCGAGGTCCGTGCGGCGGAATTGAATGCCGGTGCCGACCGGAGCGGGCAGCACACGCATGGTGGTGGGCACGCCGCTATGCAGCCCCACGCCGGTGAATTCAATGGCCGAACGGATTGTGTTCTCGAAACTCATGCAATCAAGATCCTGCAAACTAAATAGCCTACAAGTCTGAGGCGGGGATTTCCTGTGGCATTCTTGCCACTTGCGTTGTAAATATCAATTTCTCGATTGAAAACTGCTGGTGTTGTATTTTTGCAACATTTGTTACGACAAGCAAACCGCGCGGAAAATATCGATAAGAAGACTCTGGAGCGCCCGGGCAAGGAAGCGCATCTCTTTGTAATATAGGAGCATAGCTTCCAGGGGCTGTGTTATATACTGCACCGTACTTTTTTCCGTCCGCAAGCGGAGCATGCGGAGGGAGTTGTGCAGTAGGGCACGATCATTCAGCAAGCTGGAACTGCTCCGCTTTCTTTAATGGAAGTAGTGCCGTGGGCAGGAAAGCAACTGCCTTCCGGTTGGAGGACATGCTTGGATCTCATCATCATACGGGTCTTATTCGTCTTTGCCGTTGCCATGATCTGCGCCACCCTGCACCCGTTCGGGATGCGGAATCCGGCGCTGGAAGCGGCGGCGGGCACCATCATCGGCCTTGCCGTTATCGTCTTTGAAATCCGTCTGCGCCGCATTACCCTGCGGCGGCTGATCGGCGCCTTGCTGGGGAGCATTTCAGGCATCGTTGGCGCCTACATGTTCAGCCTGGTGATCCGCAGCAGCATTGAGAACGAGGCGTTGCGGAACTTCCTCCAGCTCTTCGTGATCATGCTGATGGCCTACATCGGCCTGATTGTGGGCGCGGCCAAGGGCGACCTGCTGAACCTGAACGCCCTGGGCGGCATCTTCGGCGGCGAGAAGCAGAGTAAGCGCACCTACAAGCTGCTGGATACCTCGGTCATCATCGACGGCCGCATTGCGGACATTGCCGAGACCGGCTTCCTTGACGGCGTGCTTACCATTCCGTCGTTTGTGCTGCGCGAGCTGCAACTGGTGGCCGATTCGGCCGACTCGCTCAAGCGCAACCGCGGCCGCCGCGGCCTCGACATTCTGCAGCGCATCCAGAAGATCACCACATTGCAGGTGCAGATCGTTGAAGACGATTTCCCGGCCATCCGCGAAGTCGACATGAAGTTGATCGAGCTGGCCAAGCTGTACGAGGCCAAGATCGTCACCAACGATTTCAACCTGAACAAGGTGGCGCAACTGCACGGCGTCGACGTGCTGAACATCAACGAGTTGGCCAACGCGCTGAAGCCGATCGTGCTGCCCGGCGAAATCATGAAGGTCTTTATCCTGAAGGAAGGCAAGGAATACAACCAGGGCGTTGCCTATCTGGATGACGGAACCATGGTAGTGGTGGACAACGCGCGCAAGATGATCGGCAAGACGATCGAGATCAGCGTAACGAGCGTGCTGCAGACCACGGCCGGCAAAATGATTTTCGGCAAGTTCGACGAGCGCGGGCAGACCGGCATGGCCAAGCCTGAAACGCGTCCGCCCGACCACCGCAAGAGCAATCCGCAGCCGGCCATGCTGCCGGAGAACGGCAACCCGCACAACAACAAGCCCGAAGGGCAGGGTCCGAGCCAGCACTAACCGATACGGAACTCATCTCTGATACGAAGGCCCATCCATTTGGATGGGCCTTTGATTTTTCCCGCTGTTTGCGGCGTGCAGGCGAAGAGGATGCTGGCGGCCGGCAGCATTCTCCTCGCTGGGTGTTGCAGGCACGGGGAGGCTGCGGCTTGACAGAAGGGCGGAGAGGGGCGTAGTTTTTCTATGTTTTGAACATGAATTTCAATTTCATTTTCAATTACAAATAAACTTCAGGAGTACCCCACGCCGTATGCCCCATCGTCGCCCCAGGCTCTCCCCTGCCGTTCTGCTCGTGCTGCTCTTCCTTCTGCTTCCCTCCGCGGTGTTCGCCGTCACGGGCGAACCTGCTGCCTCCGCAGCCGTCGCCGTCACAGAGGCTCCGGCTGCGGAGCCTCCCGACAGCGTTTGCCGCGTTGACGCCGATGCTGCTGAAGTTCATCTCAGCGGACAGATTTCCGATCCCAGGGGCGCTGCTGTATCGGGAGCCTTTCTTGCGCTCTCCTGCAATCGTACTCAATTTCGCGCCGTAACCGGGCCGGACGGGCGTTATCGCATTAGCGTCCCAGCCGGCATCTATCAGTTGACTGCCAGCTCGCCGGGCCTCGCGTTGCCAGCCTCGCATGTGGAGCTGCGCGGCGCGGAGGTGACGCGAGATCTCACGCTGCAACTCAATCATGTCCTCAGTGAAGTGACCGTGACCGACACGGACAGCTTCGTGGCCGTGGAGGCGCAGTCGGCCAACAAGACCGACACGCCGCTGCTGGAGACGCCGCAGATGGTCTCGGTCATCACCAATGACCAGATGACTGCGCAGGGCGTGCACGCCGTCAGTGACGCGCTACGTTACACACCGGGCGTGAACGCAGAGCCTTACGGCAACGACCCGCGCTACGACTGGATGTTGATCCGCGGCTTCACCGAGGGCGCCTATGGCGTCTTTCTCGACGGCATGAACTGGGCTGGCGGCAGCATGGGCGGCCGTTATGAACCGTATGGCCTTGAACAGATCGACGTGTTGAAGGGACCGAGTTCGGTGCTCTACGGTCAGAATGCGCCGGGCGGACTAGTGAACATGACCACCAAGCGTCCACAGGCGCTGCGCATGAACGAGCTGGGTATGGAGTTCGGCAGCTTCGACCGCAAGCAGTTGACGGGTGACTTCATGGGCGCGCTCGACGCGAAGAACCGGCTGCTCTACCGCGTGACCGGCCTTGCCCGCCTCAGCAACACACAGGTGCGTCACGTACCGGATGACCGCCTGTTCATTGCGCCGGCACTGACCTGGAACCCGACGGCGAGGACCTCCATCACCTTGCTCGGGAGCTACCAGAAGGACCGCACCAACTGGGAGCAGTTCATGCCCGCCTACGGCACGCTGCTGCCGAACCCCAATGGCAAGGTTCCGGTGGACGCCTTCTATGGCGAGCCGGGCTGGGACAACTTCCACCGCAAGTCCTCCACCATCGGTTACCTGGCGACGCACCGTTTTAATTCGGTGTGGACCGTGCGGCAGAATTTCCGCAAGACGCATGCGGCGTGGGACGGCAACGTGACCTACGGCTACAACCTCGAGAACGACATGCGCACCTTCGACCGGCTCGCTGACCACAGCCTCTACAAGCTTGACCTCTACACCCTCGACAATCAGGCGCAGGCGAGCTTTGCCACCGGACGCGTGCGCCACAATGCTCTCTTCGGCGTGGACTACACGAACTCCACCACCAACCAGGGTTATGCCTATAACCTCGGCTCGCCCATCGACTTGTTCAACCCAGTCTATGGAAATATCGTCAGCAACCTTCCGTATTCCTCGTTGACGGAGACTTCCACGCACCAGACAGGCTTCTACGTGCAGGACCAGGTGAAGCTCACTTCGCGGCTGATTGTGACCGCCGCCGGGCGCTATGACACGGCGCACACCGACCCGCTTACCATGGGCGTGGGCCACCAGGTGCACGACGACCACAAGCTGACCGGCAAGATCGGCGCGAGCTATGTGACCTCCGTTGGGCTTGCTCCGTATTTCAGCGTGGCCACGTCGTTTCTGCCAACCGATGGCGTCAACGCAACAAACACGCCCTTCAAGCCGACGACCGGCATCCAGTACGAAGCGGGTGTGAAGTACCAGCCGCGTGGCATGAACAGCTTTGTCACGGTCTCGTTCTTCAACCTGCGGCAGCAGAACGTGGTGACCAGCGATCCGGCGAATCCAACGCTCCAGCGGCAGACGGGCGAGACGCGCTCGCGCGGCGTGGAGCTGGAAGGAACGCTTGCGCTCAGCAGAGCGTTCAAGCTACGCGGAGCCTACACCTTCGACGACGTGGCGGTGACGAAGAGCGATGATGCCTCGGAGATTGGCAAGCGCCCGACTCTGGTGCCGGAAAATACTGCTTCGCTGTGGGCGGAGTATTCGCAGCCGCGCGGGCGGCTGGCGGGGCTGGGTGTGAACGCGGGCGTGCGCTTCACGGGCATCATGGCCGGCAGCGATAACAACTCCTTCTGGGTGCCTTCGCATGGGCTGGTGGATGCCGCGCTGTTCTACGAGTGGCGCAATTACCGGCTGGCGGTGAATACCGCCAATCTGTTCGACCGTACCTACGTTGGAAGCTGTCTGAGCCTGAGCTACTGCAATTATGGATACGGACGCAACGTGACCGGCAGTCTTCGCTACCGCTGGGGTGGCGAGGCCGAGCAGAAATAATGGCCGAGACGCACTGGCTTGCAACCTACTGGAAGGAACCCCGTCGCACGTGGCTGCGGCGGGCGGCCTTCCAGGTGCATCTGTGGGCGGGGCTGATCATCGGACTCTATGCGCTGGCCATTGGCGTCAGCGGCAGTGTGCTGGTCTTTCAGAATGAGTTGCACGCGTGGGCGGAGCCTGCGGTCTATCGCGTAGAGGCTGCTTCTACACAAGCCTCACTGGATGCAATGGTGCGCAACACCGCCGCAAGTGTGCAGGGCTATCGCGTTGGAGGCTTCGAGTTCCCCAGTGAGCCGGGCGAAGCCATCCATGCCTGGACATTGCCGGTCAAAACGTCCAAGCACCCCTACGGCCCGAATGTCTACCTGAACCAGTACACGGGGACGGTGCTTGGAGTGCGCGCCCCATACGCAGGTGTGATTGGCTGGATGGCGCGGCTGCACTATTTCCTCCTTGCGGGCGAGACCGGTGAGAAGGTCAACGGTGCGCTGGCGGCAGTGCTGCTGCTGCTGTGCATGACGGGAGTGATCGCATGGTGGCCGGGCCGCGCGCATTGGCGTCGCGGACTGACCATGAAATTGCGCGCGCGATGGAAGCGTGTGAATTACGACCTGCACACCACGTGCGGCTTCTGGCTGGCAGGGGTGTTACTGGCCATGAGCTTTACCGGGGTGTTCTTTGTCTACCCGGTGCCGATGGCGGCGGCCTTGGCCACGCTCACGCGCACGCCCATGCAGCGGCTGACCTGGCTGCTGAACTATCCTCCGTCGAAGGCCAGTGGAGGAAAGCCGGTTGCGATCGATGCGGCCTTTGCCAGTGCCCGCGCGCAAATGTGCTCCGATTGCCGCCCCAAGTACCTCATCCTTCCGCCGGACGCAAAAGGCTCCATCACGCTCGTGGCCGAACACACCGGCTGGGCGCTGCTCGCCGGACGCGTGCAAATCCATGTGGATCAGTACACAGGCGACGTTCTGAAGGTGGTTGACTCCCGCGACCAAGGCGCGCTGGCCGCCACCATCCTTGCCTTTTACCCCCTGCACTTTGGCCAGTGGGGAGCCTTGCCCGTGAAACTGGTGTGGGTGCTCCTGGGCCTGACGCCGGGCGTGCTGTTCGCTACCGGCTTTGTGATGTGGTGGAACCGCGTGCTGCGGAAGCGGCTGAAAGCAAGCTCTATGACATGCAATCATTCCGCTGCGTTCTTCTCTGGGCGCTGACGCCTTTCGGTTTACAACGCTCGTGTTACCTCCGGAATTTGGAAAATCTGGCCCTGCCGCTCTATACTGACAAGCCCTTATGAAAGTATTTGTCATCATTCCTGCGGCTGGCCTTGGGACGCGCATGAGCGGCGTCTCGAAACCGACGGGCGCTTTGCGCTCCAAGCAGTTTCTGGAGCTGGCGGGCGTGCCCATCCTGATCCACACGCTGCGCAAGTTTGCTTCCTGCGCGGCGGTCGACTCCATCACCGTTGCCATGCGCAAGAGTGAGGCAGAGGCCTTTGCGCCCGAGCTGGAGAAGGCCAAGCTAGGCAAGCCGGTGAAGGTTGTGGAAGGCGGCGAGCACCGCCAGCAGTCGGTGGCCAACGCGCTCGATTCGCTCCAGGCCGAGGCCGACGACGTGGTGCTGGTGCATGACGCGGTGCGTCCGTTCATTGAGCCCGCCACCATCGACGGCGTGGTTGAAGCAGTGAAGCGCTACGGCGCGGCCATTGCGGGCGTACCGGCTGTCGATACCATCAAGCGCGTGGAGCGCACACAGGACGGCGCAATCATCCGCACCACCATTCCCCGCGAGCAGGTGGTGCAGGCGCAGACGCCGCAGGGCTTCCATTACGGAGAGCTGAAGCAGGTGTTTGACGATGCCCGCGCCGAAGGCTTCCAGGGTACCGATGAAGCCAGCCTCTTCGAGCGCGCCGGCAAGGCCGTGCACGTGGTGATGGGCAGCGCACGGAATATCAAGATCACCACTCCGGCCGATCTCGAACTGGCCGAGTTCCTGATGAAAGGAAGCAGGGCTTAGAGGCCTCGGTTCAGGGATGCAACCTCAGCGTTGATGCTGCATTTGATTTCCCTGATCCCCGACCGCTAATCCCCAGCCCCCGCGTTTCATGATTCGCATTGGCTACGGATTCGACTCGCACTCTTTTGCGCCGGACATTCCGCTGAAGATTGGCGGCGTGGAGCTGCCGCACACGCACGGCCTGGCCGGGCACAGCGACGGCGACGTGCTGCTGCACGCGCTGACCGACGCGCTGCTGGGCGCCATCGCCGCCGGTGACATTGGCGGCTACTTCCCTCCGAGCGACCCGAAGTGGAAGGGCGCGAACTCCGTGACCTTCATTGAGGAAGCCATGCGTCAGGTGAGCAAGGCGGGCTTCCAGGTGGTGAACGTGGACGCCACGCTGATTCTGGAGCGTCCGAAGATTGGCCCGCATGCGCTGCGGATTCGCCAGAGTGTGGCCGAGTTGCTGCATGTGGAGGTGGGCGCCGTGAGCGTGAAGGCCAAGACGCCCGAAGGCATGAACCTGGAGAACGCCGCACTGGCGCATGCCGTGGTGCTGCTGGAGAACAGTTCAGACCCGGAAGCCGTGGAGCGCGAGTGGGAGGCCATGCAGGAACTGCTGGTCTGAGCAGAGGGCAAAAAGTAAAGACTTCGCATGAGGCGGGCGCAAGGGCGTCCGCCTTTCTGTTTATAGTTGTTGGCACTGGTCCTGGAGGGTATGGAATGAAGCGAGTGTTGTTGGCTGTGGCGGTGGTTGGGACGTTGGTTACAGGTGCGTGGGCGCAGGCGCTGCCCAACGCGGAGCTGCTGGCGCAGCCTCCGCAGGTGGCTTCGGCCGCGACCTGCCCGAAGCTGGATGCATGGTCGACTCCGGCGGAGCAGAGCTGCTACCGCACTACGCCGCGTTATGACGAAACGCGCGCCTTCGCCGAACGGCTGGTGAAGGCCGCACCCAAACAGGTGAAGCTGGAAGCGTGGGGCCGCACCGGCGAAGGCCGCGAACTGTATGCTCTCATCGTTTCGCGCGACGGCCAGTTTGACCCGGCAAAGCTGCACGCCGCCAAACGCCCCATCGTCTACATACAGAATTCGATTCACGCAGGCGAAATGGACGGTAAGGACGCTTCGCTCGCGCTGATCCGCGACATCGTCGTCAACAAGACGCAGGCAAAGCTTATCGACCGCGCCGTGCTGGTGGTCACGCTCATCTATAACGCCGACGGGCATGAGCACTTCGGCCCCTACAACCGCATCAACCAGAACGGACCGGAGCAGATGGGCTGGCGCACCAACGCACGCCAGCAGAACCTGAACCGCGATTACATGAAGGCCGAGGCGTCGGAGACGCGCGCCTTCCTTGCCTACTGGAACAAGTGGCTGCCCGATTTCTTTGTTGATGACCATGTGACCGACGGCGCCGATTATCAGGCCGACGTGACCTACTTTGCCGACACCGACCTGAGCACCTACCCGCCGTTGGCAAAGTGGATGGATGAGGTGCTGTCGCCTGAGCTGGAGCGGCAGGTGAACGCCAGCGGCCACGTTGCCTCGCCTTATATCGACTTTAACGGACGCACGCCCGACACCGGCATCAGCAAGGGACAGAGCACGCCACGCTTCTCCACCGGCTACGTGAATTTGCAGAACCGCCCCGCCGTGCTGATTGAGATGCACATGCTCAAGGACTACCGCACGCGCGTGACCGGCAACTACGAGGCGCTGAAGGCGATGCTGGCGGTGGTGAACCGCGACGCGGACACGCTCGTGGAGATGAACCGCGGGGCCGATTCAGAAACGGATGCCTACATGAAGTCGGCATTCAAACTGCCTCTGCGCGAGGAGTGGACGGGCCAGTCGGTGCCGATGGAGTTCAAGGGCTTCAAGTGGACGGTGGAGAAGAGCGCGATCAGCGGCGGAGAATGGATTCAGTATCACGAGGACCAGCCGATGACGATGACCGTGCAGCGCGCCGTGGGGCTGAAGCCGACTCTCACGGTGACAGCGCCTGCGGGCTACATTGTTCCCGCCGAGTGGACGCCGGTCATCCACGTGCTGGAGGCGCATGGGCTGCAGTTGGAGCGCACCACGCGCCCGTGGACGGCGAAGGTCGGCGTCTACCGCTGCCAGTCACCACAGTGGGCGCAGCAGCCTTTTGAAGGACATCATGTGGCGGGCTGGGGAGCGGAGCGTCGTGAATCCGGCGCGCCGCAGGCGGGCGACGCGAAGACCGCCGAGCGTGCCTGCCGACTGAGCGAAGAGGAAGTGACCTTCCCGGCAGGTTCGGTGGTGGTGCCGGCGGCGCAGCGGGCCTTCAAGGTTGCCATGCACTGGCTGGAGCCGGAGGCGCCGGATTCGGCGTTGCAGTGGGGATACTTCGATTCCATCTTCGAGCAGAAGGAATATGGCGAGGGCTACGTGCTGGAGCGGCTGGCGCACAAGCTTGCCGAAGCCGACCCAAAGCTGAAGGCTGAGTTCGACGCAAAGGTCGCCGCCGATGCAAAGTTTGCAGCCAACTCCTACGCGCGCTTGAACTGGTGGTACCAGCATTCTCCGTGGTGGGACGCGCGAATCGGTCTGTACCCGGTTGGCCGCCTGCAGTCGCTCGAAGACGTGCCGGTGAAGTAGCGGCTTCCAGCATTAAAGCCTCGTTCTCTCCGCCATAGGCGGGGAAAACATGCAGGAGCACAACCCCTGACAGGCGTCTGACGATGGCGCTTGTCAGGGGAGTGCAACATCCGTTGCCCGCCAAAACACTTCCGCTGCACCTCCACGCCGATAGACTTCCACCTTTTGATGGCCGCTGCATTGGTTACTCTGGCACGCGGCGTGTGACGCTTTTCACACTGCGCGCGGCGGTTTCCGGGTATCATTCCTAGACTAGTTTCACGAAACGAGCAGTCCGCGCCGCTGCCGGGGTTCTCTGCCTGGCGGAAATTCGCGGTCTGCGTTTGTTCGGAAACGGCTCGAATCGCGACTTCATGACCCGAGTCTTCAGTTTCGTTGCCTTGCTGCTGGTTGCCGCGGCGGTGCTGTATTTGTACAGCGCGCAGATCCGCAGTTTCTCACCAGCCGGCCCGGCCACGCCCAAGGAAGCTGCAGAGCTGACCGGCGTGCGCTCCGACCTGATTCAATTCCAGAAAATTGAGCAGCAGCACCTGGCCAGCGACGGTCATTACCTGACGCTGGACCAGATGCATGAGGCCAACGATGAGGGGCTTCCGCCCGCGCAGCGCGGCAACTACCGCTATGACGTGACGGTGGAAGACGGCCGTTTCACGGCCACGGCGAGTTATGTGGGAACTCCGCCGGAAGGCACGCCGCGTGCGCTGCACATTGGACCCGAGGGCATGTTGTCGCAGGAGTAGACTGATTCGCGCGCACAGGGCCATCGATGTAGGATGAGGGGCGCGCGATTCGCAAGTGGGGCTCAGTTATGTCAACAACTTCAACCAACGGAAACGTGAGCAACACGGGCCGCCCGGCGATCAAGGTATTCGTCGCCACCACGGTCATGCTCAGTTTCATCAGCTTCTGGCGTGCGGCAGCCATCGTGCTGTCCGACCTGGCTTCGTCGGCCTACTACGTGGGCGGCGACGCGGAAAAGGTCATTGGAAAGAGCGCGCCCTGGTTCGTGCTGGCGGTCATGCTGTTCAGCTACGCGGTGCGGGCCATCTATATCGAATCCAGCGCGATGTTCGTGCGCGGCGGCGTTTACCGCGTGGTCAAAGAGGCCATGGGCGGCACGTTGGCCAAGCTCTCGGTTTCCGCGCTGCTGTTCGACTACATCCTGACCGGCCCAATCAGTTCGGTTTCCGCCGGCCAGTACCTTGCCGGACTGATCGTCGACCTCTGCAACCGCCTCGGCTTCCGTGTGCATCCGACGGACGCGCAGGAGGGCTACTTTGCGGCAGCCTTCGCCGTCTGCGTCACGTTGTACTTCTGGCACAAGAACACGCAGGGTATTCACGAATCGAGTGAGAAGGCGCTTTCGATCATGAAGATCACTACCGTGATGGTGGTGGTGTTGCTGGTCTGGTGCTTCATCACGGTCATTCACAACGGCGCGCACCTGCCGCCGATGCCGACGCGCGACGCCATCCTGGTGGCGAACCAGGCCAATCACGGCGAGACGCTCGGCTGGCTCGCGCACTTCAGCTGGCTCACGCAGTTGCCCTTCATCCTGATGATCGTCGGCTTCGGCCACTCCGTGCTGGCCATGAGCGGCGAGGAATCGCTGGCGCAGGTCAACCGCGAAATCGAGCACCCGAAGTTGAAGAACCTGGAGAAGGCCGGACTGGTCATCTTCATCTACAGCCTTCTGTTTACGGCGCTGGTTTCGTTCTTCGCCGTGATGATCATTCCGGACGGCGTGCGTTCGCAGTACTTCGCCAACCTCATCAGCGGACTGGCCATGAACCTGGTTGGCCCCTACACGTTGCGCCTGTTCTTCCAGGCCTTCGTGGTGATGGTGGGCGTGCTGATCCTTTCGGGCGCGGTAAACACGGCCATTGTGGGCGCCAACGGCGTGCTCAACCGCATCAGTGAAGACGGCGTGCTGACCCCCTGGTTCCGCAAGCCGCACGCGCGCTACGGCACCAGCTACCGGCTCATCAACCTGATTGTCGGCCTGCAACTGCTGACCATCATCCTCTCGCGCGGCGACGTGTACCTGCTGGCTTCGCTCTACGCCTTCGGTGTCATCTGGAGCTTCGCCTTCAACGGCCTCTCGGTCACGGTGCTGCGCTTTACCGAGCCGCAGAAGCGCGAGTTCAAGGTGCCGGGCAACCTGCGCATCGGCAAGATCGAGCTGCCGATCGGCCTCGGCCTGATCACGATCTTCCTGTTCACGATCGCCATCCTCAACCTGTTCACCAAACCGCTGGCGACCAAGTCCGGACTGGCATTCTCGGCAATCTTCCTCGTCATCTTCTACATCAGCGAACGGCGCACGCACCGAGCGATGGCCGGCAAGACGGAGATGAAGGAAGAGTTCCGCGTGGCCGCGCAGCCGCTCATCAGCCGTGAGGAGATGGCGGTGCGTCCGGGCAATACGCTGGTCGCCATTCGCGACCCGCGCAACCTGTATTACCTCAAGGACATTCTGAAGGGCACCGACACCACGCGCACCGACGTGGTGGTGATGACCGCCCGCATCTATCATCGCGAGTACGCCTTCAGCGGCAACGCCCGGTATGACACCGACGAGCTGTTCGAGGAATACGAGCAGGAGCTGTTCACCAAGGTTGTCGAGATGGCCGAGAAGGAGGGCAAGACCGTCAAGCTGATGGTGGTGCCCACGGCCAACGTCTTTGACGCCATTATTCAGACGGCGCAACGGCTGGAGTCGCGCCTGATCGTCTGCGGCCTGAGCAACAAGCTCACGCTCGACGAGCAGGGCAAGCTGACGGGCGATGCCTGGGAGCGCGCGCCGGAGCCGCGTCCGCGTCTGCGGTTGCAGATCCACGCGCCCGACGGCACGGTGCAACAGTACCGGCTGGGCCCGCACTCTCCGCGGTTGCGTCCGCAGGACCTGGCGCTGCTGCATGAGATGTGGCTGGAGATCACGACCGATCCGGAGTTCGCCACGCTGCACCACTACCACATCGTGGGCGCGTCGCTGGAGCGGCTGAAGCAGATCATGCACTCCGACCCTGAGGGGCGGAAACGCGTGCTCCAGTTGCTGCGCGAGGAGATGAAGCGTCCCAACCAGCTTCCTCCGGGGCAGCAGGAATAAGCGGGACTGGCAACTTCGCGGTAAACGATGAGGGCGGCGCTGGATGCGCCGCCCTTTTCTGTTATGTGTGATTGGTTGAGGCCGCTTGCGAGCGTGGGCCCGAACTGCGGTTGGTTGGTTCAGTTCAGGTGAGTTGACGACTCGGGCGTAACAAACGTGTGCGTCATGCGGTCATGCCAGCAGAGCAGGTCCTCGTCAACCAGCGCCCAGAGGAAGCCCATGCCCATGGAGGCCGCCGAGAGCAGCGTGGCCAGCGCGCGGCGGCGGCGTGCGCCACGGCGTACCGGCTCGCCATCAAAGCTGCCCAGCCGCAGACGCAGCAGGCTCATGCCGGGCGTCTGCCCGGACCAAGTCATAAAAACGTACTCGTAGGCCGCCCACATCAGCGCGGGCAGCGCGCCGAGCGCCGACCAGAAATACTTGGTGTGCGGCGCCGTCAGCAGAATCTCGCGGTTCAACGCAGCGAACAGCGCGCTTGAAACCGCCACCAGCAGCACGTCCACCACTGCGGCCGCGCAGCGCGGGCCGATGAACGCCACCGGGATCGGAACCTCGATACGCGCCTGGTCGCTGAGCGGTGCGTCGCCGGCGTCGATATGAACCTCGGTAAATAGGGGGCCATCGACAGTGGGCACAACGTCTTCGGGCACGTCGAGAATGCGCGGAATCCGCGTGATGTTCTCCGCCAGCTCGTCGCGCGCCGGAGGCTCCACAATGGGGGGCTGCACCAGCGGCCGCGGAAACACAATCACCTTGGGCCGCACCGGCTCGGGTTCCGGTTCCGGCACAGGCGCAAAGGTGATCACCTGCGGCTGCGGCATCGCCTGCGGGGCGATTGGTTCAGGCTCCGGTTCCGGAACAGCCTCACGCTCAAAGGCGAAAGCCGGGTCCAGCTCCGGCTGCGGCAGCGCCGAAGGACTCGCGCACAGCTCCACGGCAGGGCTTGCAGGCTCGGCCGGAGGCGGTGCCAGAAGCTCTTCCGGCGCATGGAAAACCGGCTTGGGTGCAAAGCTCTCGTGGTTGGCGCGACGGTAATAGTCGGTATCGCAAACCTGCGGCGTGGTCACCGGCGGCTCCGGCTCGGGTTCCACCGGAAGCTGCGGTGCGGCGGCGCCGTCGAAGTTCAGGCTCATGGAGCCTTCCGAGCGGCGACGCTTGCGCGCGCGGTAGCGGTTGACGCGCGAGGTCATCTCATCGCGCCACATTTCGGGTTCCGAAGATGAATCGTAAGGTTCGTAAGACATTTGGGCCCTGCACTCACTGCTGAAACTGGGGACACGGCAGGCGTCGTCGACGCCGCCGGTCGCTTCGTCCTGTGGGGGAAGAGAGGACGCGACCGAAGCTGGCACGGAGCACATGCAATGCGTACCGCAAAGCAGGCAAGCCATTCCGGATTGTGAGAATGCCGAGAGCCACGGGACTGACGGTAGCGCAGCGGTTGCCAGGACTTTGTGAAGCAGGTTGCCGCGTGCTACCTTCGCATGAGGCGATCTGCCCGCAGGAGTCCGGGCCGCTTTCGCGAACCATGAGTTCCCGTATTCGAAGAATTAACACACTCGCGCTGGCAAGTCACCTGTTTCTGGTGATTCTGCTGTTGGCAATGCGAATGCCCGCCCAGGTTGCGGAGGGCAGCGCCCTCTCCACGCCCATCGTCACAGCCTCAGCCCCCGCAAATGATGAGGCCGTCATCAAGGCCCGCCATCAGGAAAAGCAGGGCAACCTCTATCAGCTCGATGGCGATGTCGAGATCGAGTACCAGGGCTACACGCTGCGCGCCGAGCACGTCACTTATGACGCGGAGACCGGCGCCTCGCTGGCCACTGGATCCGTAGTGCTCGATGGCGGCCCGCACGACGCCCACCTGGAAGCCGCCCGCGCCAACTACAACGTCAAGACCGAAACCGGCACGTTCTATGACGTGGTCGGCTCGTTCGGTGCGCTGGTCAAGGGCCGCAACGTGGTGCTGACCTCGGACAACCCGTTCATGGTCACCGGACGCGAGGTGCAGAAGACCGGGCGTAACCGTTACATCGTGCTGCACGGCACCATCACCAGTTGCAACCTTCCCAGCCCTGACTGGACGTTCAACGCCGAAAAGATCGACGTCGAGGCCGGCGAGGACGCCAAGGTCTACCACGCCACCTTCCGCCTGCGGAAGATTCCGCTCTTCTACTTTCCTTACATGCAGCACCCGGCGGACACCCTGGGACGGCAGACCGGCTTCCTGATTCCTTCGTTCGGACAGAGTTCGAGCAAGGGCTTCATCTTCGGAGATTCGCTCTACTGGGCCATCAACCGCAGCATGGATGCCACCATTGGCGCCGAGTACTGGTCCAAACGCGGCTGGTCGCAGCATGGCGAATTCCGCTCGCGTCCGAGCCAAAATTCTTCCTTGAATGTCCACTATTTTGGCGTGCTCGACCGTGGCCTACCCAGCAGTGGTCAGGACCAGAGCGGCCAGGAAGTGAAGCTGGACGGCGCACTCACGCGCGGCAGCTGGCGCGCGGTCGCCGACATCGATTACCTCTCCAGCTTCCTGTTCCGCGAGGCCTTTGCCGAAAGCTACACGCAGGCCGTGAACTCGGAGGTGACCTCGGTGGCGTTCGTCACGCGCAACCGCAAGGGTCTCTCCTGGAACCTGATGGGCGAGCGGTACCAGAACTTCAGCATCACGCAGAGCTCGAACTCGGTGAAGATCATGCACGAGCCGGCGTTCGAAGTCAGCTCAATCGACCGCTACCTCGGGCGCACGCCTTTCACGGGCAGCTTTGACGTTTCATTGACCGGCCTGTCGCGCCATCAGGGAGGCTTTGCCACAGACCGCGTCGTCGGCCGGTTTGACGTTGCGCCGCGTGTGGCCCTGCCTATGGAGTGGAAGGGCTTCTCGGTGCGCCCGGAGCTGACGCTGCGCAACACCTATTACACGCAGGAGCAGAGCGCGGCAACCACTACGGCGGACGGCGTGCCGCTCTCTTCGGCCATCAACCGCCGCTCGCTGGAGGCCAGCGTTGAGGTGCATCCTCCGTCGCTGGAGCGCGTCTTTAAGACCGAAGTGCGCGGACGCATGATCAAGCACGTACTTGAGCCGCGCGTGGAGTACCACTTCGTCACCGGCATCGACCGCTTCCTGAACGTCATACGCTTTGACGAGCGCGACATCCTCTCCAACACCAACCATGTGGAGTACGGCCTGACGCAGCGACTTTACGCGCGCCGCCGCGACGCGCAGCGCGATCCTCGGTGCGATGTGCAGGCGGCGGGAACCCGCACGGCGCAGCCCGGCTCATCCCTGCCCGGCACCAGCGCAACTCCGGTGCGCTGCGACGCGCCAGGCGCCAATACGCGCGAGATCCTGACCTGGGAAATAGTGCAGCGCTACTACGCCGATACGACCTTCGGCGGGGCGGTGCTCAATGGCCGCCGCAACGTGGTGGCTGCCAGCGAGGACTTGACGGGCATCGCCTTCCTGAGCGGCGAACGCCACTTTTCACCCATCATTTCGCGCCTGCGCGTCTCCACCACGGTCAACACCGACGTGCAGTGGCAGCTCGATTACGACACGCAGAAGGGACGCATCAACAGCTCCACGGCGTTGCTCGATTACCGCATCGGCCCGATCTTCGTGGGCGCCAGCCATGCCTTCCTGCGCATGCCGGAAGATGTGACCACGCTGGCCACCACGGCGCCGACGGTCTTCAACCAGTTCCGCGGCCTGCTCGGCTACGGGCACCCCAACAAACGCGGATTGAGCGCGGGCGTCAGCATCGGCTATGACCAGCACTTCGACTACGTGCAGTACGGAGCCGTGCAGAGCAGCTACAACTGGGACTGCTGCGGTGTGAACGTGGAGTACCGGCGCTTTGCGCTGCCGGGCGTGCGTAATGAGAACAGCTTCCGCTTTGCCTTCACACTGGCCAACTTCGGAACCTTCGGCAACCTGCGCCGCCAGGAGCGGATCTACTAGGACGGGCACGCACGCTTGGCTGGCGGGAACTTATCTGCAGGTCCACGTCGAAGAGTCCCGGGACGTCTGGTTCCAGACAATACAACGGACAAAAGAAAACCCGCGGCGTGTGGCCGCGGGTTTTATCTTGCGCTGAGCGCCAGTTACTTCTTGTGGCACTCCATGCACTTCTGCGGACCCTTGCCCGACGCCTTGTGGCAGTCGATGCAATTCTTGTGGAAGGCGGTCTTGGCGTCGCTCTTCATCGGAGCCGCGGCAGCCTTGGTGTGGCAGTCGGTGCACTTCTGGAACTTGCCGGACATCGCCTTCTCAGGCTTCGAAGCGTGGTGGCAAGCATCGCACTTGTGGCCCTTCATGTGAGCGGCGTGATCGAAGGTGACAGCGCCCGGAGCGGCAGCCAGCGTGACCTTCTCCGGCGGCTTCTGGGCGAACGCAGCGCTGCTCATCATCGCCACAACGGCGACGAGCAACACGAGAATGAGAGTACGAGAAACTTTCACATTGCCTCCTGCAAAAAATGAAACAGAATTTACCGCAACCGCAACTTACGCGAGGGTCGATTATAAGGAAGCTCCGCACGCCGGAATGTGACCGGCAACCAGCAGAAAAGTGACAAACGTGACTTTGGGGAGACCTGCGTCTCGTTTGGGAAACAAATCTGGAGCCGATGGCCCACGTTCATATTGAATCTTGAGCGAAGCCTCCATTTGTACACTGATTGCTGCAGGCGCAGGGCAGAAGAAAGGCCGCATCCGGAGACGCGGCCTCAAGTGTGAGCGTCAGACCTTATCAGTAGTCGAAGCCGCCGTTGATGGTGCTGAGCGTGTCGGCATAGGCATTGAGCAGGGCACGCTTGGGCGCATCCTTCATCGGGCCGAGCGGCACCTTGGCGTGCTGTGTGCTGTTGCCGATCAGCGTCATCAACCCCAGCCGCCGCAGCTTGCCATCGGCAAACTCCAGGTAGACCGGCACGGCGTTCTTGAAGCTCTTGCTGACCCGCGACTGTGTCACCGTCAGGTCCATGACGACGTCACTGCCCTCGCGGGCGAATTTGGCATCGATGGTGTAGTCGGGAATCTCCGTGCCGTAGACCCAGTTGTTGAAGAACCAGTCCATGGTGTGGTTGCCGTCCAGATTCATCTGCGGCGTCATGTGTTTTTCCACCATGTGCTTAAAGTCCTCGGTGGAAGCCGGGTGGTTGGCGTAGGTCTTGGCGAAGTCGTGCATCATCGCCTTGAAGCGCTCGTCGTTATTGTCAGTGTTCATCATCAGCATGCGCAGCATGTGAAGCACGTAGCCGCCCTTCGGGTAGATGAGCTGCCGGGTAATCCAGTCGCCGGTGCGCGAGTTGCTCAGCCGGTAGCCCATCACCAGAGGGCCCGCGTCGATGGCGCGCACGCCGAATTCATTCTTCTCCAGCATCATTCGCCGTTGATCGCGCCAGATCTTCAAGAACTCCTTCGGATCGCGGCGCACAATCTGCACGTAGAGCGATGCGGAAAACTCGGCGAAACCTTCGCTCATCCATTGGTCGCGATAGCTGCTCCAGCCGACGGTGTGTCCCCACCACTCGTGCGCGACTTCGTGGGGTTCCACCGTGCGGAAGTAAGGGATGTTTTCATTCCAATTGAACGCATGGCGCTGCGTGGTGTCCATGAAGTAGAGCAGGGGCAGGTAAACCAGCCCGGGCCACGCCTGCCCGGAGGTGCCTGTGTTCTGCTGCGTCAGGAAGACACTCTTGTAGGCCAGCGGTCCGTAATAGCTGCTGTAGAGGCTGATCGCCATCTCCGCCTCGGCCAGTGCCTTCTTGGCGTAGGGTGCGGTGGAGAGGCTCTGCAGCATCGTGGCTTCCATGCTTTGGGTGTGGCTGCCGTTCAGTGGTTGTGGCTGCTGTGTATCCACCTCCACCTGTGCAGCCCTTAGCCAGTCGGGCAGTTCCTGATTTGCATAAGCCTTTACTTCAAGACCTAGCTTGTCGAGCTTTCCGGACTCCTCGCGGAAATTCCCGAAGTTAAAGCCCGCCACGGCCAGTGGCACCTCCGATTTCCAGACCGTTGTGTTCCGGCCGTTCTCGGTCTTATTGGAGACCAGCGTTCCGGTGGCGGCCATGATGTTGCCCTTCGGGATGTGAAAGGTCAGGTCGTAATTGGCGTATGCCCAATGGTGGACATTGGGATACCAGGTGGAGCGCGCCACAGGCATGTAGTTGCCAACGCCCTCGTGGCGAACAGCGTCTTTGCCGCTGTAGGTGGTTGTCAGCGTGAACGCCTGCCCCTTCTTGAGCGGCTGCGGAAGAACGACGAAGAAATCCGGGTCCTCATCCTTGCCCTCCTGTATCCAGCTCAACGCCGTGCCATGTGCATCCACCACCTTCTGCACGCGCAGCGTGGGGAACAGATCGAGCGGAAGCACGCGGATGCCATCGGCGCGCGCGGTGAAGGTTGCCGTTGCGACGCCGTCGAGCGTGGCGTTCTTAGCCAGGCTCGCCTCGATGTTGTACGAAAAAGGCATGAGGTAGCCATTCTCGTGGTTTGCCGGCAGCTTTGCGGAAGCCTCACGCAGCAGGTGCTGGGCGTACCAGACTCCGTAATTGTTGTCCTGGTCGGTAAACAGCGCCACCTCTTCCGGCGCGACATCGCCAAACTTCACGCCGAGCGGGTCAATGAAGAAATAGAGGCGGTCGCTGAAGTGGCGTCCGCGGATGGCGGCGAAGAACAATCCATCGGGCGCGCCAGCCAGCACGGGTTGCAGCAGGCGTCCGTGAAGGTTGTAGTGCAAACGGTCCTTGAGCTGCTTCTGCAGGTCGTCGAGCAGTCCGGCTTCGCAGGTGCCGCCCGGCTTGACCGAAGGGCTTTTGCGAACCTCATCGGGCGTCGCATCGGCAAAGCGCAGCACCAGCCTGTCAAAGTCTTCCCTCATCGGCTGGTTCTTGGTCAGGCGCGCCAGTTGACCGAGTTCAATCGCGTCACGCGTGGTCAGTTCAAAGCTGCCTGACCCCTTAAAGACCGCGCCGGTTACCATGCCATTGACCGGCTCCAGCAGGCAGATTGTGCCGCTGGCAAGCGTGAAGGTGCCGACGTCGCGCTTGAGTACCAGGTTGCTGACCTCAAAGGCCTCGCCCGAGACCTTGACATGGCGTAGCGCTTGGTAGGTTGGGTCGGTGTTGGCGGCCGGCGTCTGCGCCACAGAAAATGCTGTCAGTATGCCAATAAGGAAGAATGCGGCACAGACCGATCCGATACATCGCGAAAGATTCATGAGGGCCCCTTGAGCGGAGTTCCGCCGTGTTTGCATGGCGGGGGTTGGTGAAAATACAACCGTTGCCGCCCAACATTCTGAGCATGCCACTGTAAAAACGCGAATGAATTTTCGTGGCGGAAATCGCTACGCGCCTTCCGTTGCTTGCGGCTCGCGGGGGCCGGGTGCAATCTGATAGGCTGAATCGCGGAACCATGCAGATGAAGACACCACGTTTACTGCTTCTGGGCGCGGCCTGTGCGCTGATGGCGCTGGCTGGCTGCGCCAGTCCGGGCGCTCCGCAGCCGCCCTCGCTGAACCTGCCCAAACAGGTCAACGATCTCACCGCCGTCCGCAAGGGAGACCGCGTGGTGCTGACGTGGGCCCCGCCCTCGAGCACCACCGACCGCGGCCCCATCCGTCATGCGGGTGTCACGCGCATTTGCCGGGTGGTGAACCAGTTCCCCATGGCGAGCTGCGAGTATGTGGTGAAGGAGCTGCGCCCATCGGATCTGCCATCGGCATCGCCCGAGGCGCGCACGCCGCGCGTGGTGTTTGAAGATGTGCTGCCGGCACGGCTGCTGGCGGCAAGCGCGCAGGCCACCTACGCGGTGGAAGTGCTGAATCCGCGCGGACGCAGTGCCGGACTCTCCAACCAGGTGATTGTGCCGCTGGCTGCTTCGCTGGCGCCTCCGGCGGAAGTGCAGGGCGTGGTGGGCGCGCAGGGCGTGACCATCACCTGGAGCGCGGTGGCTCCGGCGCCCGCACCGGCTGGCATCAGCTATCGCTATACACTGTGGCGTCGCGCGCAGGGCACCAATGAGTACTCGGAGATTGAACGCGTGCCGCTGAACGGCGAGCGCAGCGTGCAGGACCCGAGCTTTGAGTGGGAGCACATCTACGAGTACAAGGTATCGGCCATCACGGTGATTGCCCAGCCGGGCCACGCACCGCTGGAAGTGGCGGGCGACGACTCGCCGGTGATCAGGGTCTACGCGCATGACACATTCCCGCCGGAGCGTCCGTCGGGCCTGCAGGCAGTCTTCAGCAGCGTGGGCCAGAAGCCGTTTGTGGACCTGAGCTGGGAGCCGAACATGGAGGCCGACCTCGCCGGGTACGATGTGTACCGCCGCGCTCCGGGCGAGGCCGAGCACAAACTGAACCGTGAGCTGCTGAAGGCCCCAAGCTTCCGCGATGAAAACGTCGCGGCCGGAACCACCTACACTTACAGCGTCGAGGCTGTGGACGCGCGCGGCAACCGCAGCCCGCGTTCTGACAACTCGACCGAGAGCATTCCGAAATAAGATGAAATTCTGCCGATATGCCGCTCCTGAAGGCACCCGTTATGGACTGGTTGAAACCGTCGACGGGCGCGAGATGATCACCCGCGAAATCAGCGGACCGCAATTGCAGGTCTCGCAGGCGGGCGTGCCGCAGCGCATTGTGATGCCGAAGCCCGAGGAAGCCACGCCGCTCGCGCAGCCGCTGCCCCTCGATGAAGCCAAGGTGCTGACGCCGCTGCCGCTGCTGAGCAAGGTGATGTGCGTGGGCAAGAACTACGCCGCGCATGTGAAGGAGTTCGACGGCGAGGTGCCCAAGGAGCCGATCATCTTCAGCAAGCCGCCCTCGGCGCTGCTCTCGCATGGCGGCATTATTGTGCGGCCCAAGATCAGCGAGCGCGTCGACTACGAAGGCGAGCTGGCAATCGTGATCGGGCGCACCTGCCGCGATTTAAAAGAGACGGACAATGCGCGCGACTACATTCTGGGCTACACCTGCCTGAATGACGTGACCGCGCGCGACCTGCAACGCAAGGACGGCCAGTGGACGCGTGCCAAGGGCTTCGATACCTTCTGCCCCGTCGGCCCGGTCATCCAGACCGAGCTCGATCCGTGGGCCGGTGTGACGGTGGAGACGCGCGTTAACGGTGAGGTGAAGCAGAAGGGCAACACGCGAGACATGATCTTTGCGCTCGACCGCGTGCTGCGCCACATCTCGCAGTTCTGCACCCTGCTGCCCGGCGACGTGATCGCCACTGGAACACCCGAAGGCGTGGGTCCGCTCGTGGATGGCGATTTCGTGGAAGTCACCGTTGAGGGCGTTGGCACGCTGCGCAACAACGTGATGGACCAGTTCTGGGACTAACAGAAATCGCACAATCAATTGCGGAACGCGCAGTGTGCCGGAGACGGCGGCTGCGCGTTTTTCCTGCGTGTAGCAAGGGCGGCATGTGCAGCGGACGCGCGGCTCGGTGTATCGTTAAAAGAGTAGAAATCTAAAACAGGTTCGTGCTGGAAACAATGCAAGGCTTGAAAGTCTTTTCACTGGTCATGGGGGGTGGAGTTGCTGCGGTGATCGTGCTGGCCACGGTCTGGACGCGCTCGCGCCACAAAAACGATGGCCAGCAGGAACGCGAACGCTGCGAGCGCATCGAGTCTACCGGCCGTATCACCGATGGCACCGTCATCAACGTGCAGGAGCTGGAAGACGCCGCAGGGCAGCAGTCGCAACTGGTCGTCTATACCTATGACGTCGCGGGCGTGCAGTACGAGTGCTCGCAGGACGTGACGCGCCTGCGCCACCTGGTCGACATCCAGAGCTGCAAGCTCGGCCTGCCCACCAATATCAAGTACGATCCGCAGAACCCCGGCAACTCTATCGTGGTCTCCCGCCGTTGGAACGGCCTGCGCCGCTAAGGCAGACTCTTCTCTTCCAAAATTACTGTCTCTAGCTTTTCCGCTGATAGAAGCTCAACGCTGAGTCGCCCTGCGCGAGCGTGCGGTAGCGCGCCAGTTGCGCAGGGCCGTCGCCGGGGTCGAAGCGCTTTTCGTGCTCGGCCACCACAATGCCGCCGGGCACCAGCAGCGCGGGTGCGCCGCTCTCTGTGGAGCGCGAGATGTTCTCCGAAACAAAGCGCAGCAGCTGCTCGTAGGCACCCTGCAACTTGTAAGGCGGATCGAGGAAGATGATGTGGAAGCTCTGCCCCTGTTGTGCAAGCCGGCGCAGCGCGTCGCTCACATCGCTTTCCAGCAGTTCGGTTTTGCTGGCTGCAATGCCGAGCGTAGCCAGGTTCTGGCGGATGACCTTCGCCGCCCGGCGGTTGCTCTCCACCAGCACGGCACGCGCAGCGCCACGGCTCAGGGCCTCAATCGCGACCGAGCCGGTGCCGGCGTAGAGGTCGAGGAATGCGGCGCCCTCCACGGTTCCGGCCGCGCCGAGCACGTTGAACAGCGTCTCTTTCAGGCGGTCGTAAGTGGGACGCGTCTGCTGGCCTTCGAGCGAAACCAGGTTACGACTGCGAAACTTTCCTGCAATGACTCTCATCCAAATTTCCAACCTGTCACACGGGCTGCAAAGTCGCGCAAACTCGCGTAGTGTAGTAGTAGCAGCGCCCGTGGGGCGGCCGCAAGAGCACGCATGAGAACCTGGTCAATTTCCGCCGGACACATCTTCGGCATCGAGCTGCGCATCCACTTCACCTTCCCGGTGATGCTCATCTTCATCTGGCTGATGGAGTCGGAAAAGCTCGGCTCGCAGGCGGGCTGGCGCGCCGTGGCCCTTACGCTGCTGCTGTTTGTCAGCGTGCTGGGGCATGAGCTGGCGCACGCCATGGTGGGCGCGGCCAACGGGTTGCATGTGCGCTCCATTCTGCTGCTGCCCATCGGCGGCATGACCAACGTGGAAGACGACGTGTACCGCAGTCCCAACCCGCAACGCGACCTGCGCGTAGCGTTGGCTGGGCCGCTCGTCAATTTGCTCATCGCCGTTTTTGCCGGAAGCGCTCTTCTGCTGTTTGCGCCGCAGGTGCAGTTGTTCCATCAGCCGTGGCTCAGCATCACTAACCTGCCGCGCAGCTTTGTGTGGGGCAACTTCTTCCTCGGTGCGTTCAACCTGCTGCCCGCCTATCCGCTCGACGGCGGACGCATTCTGCGCGCATGGTGGGCGGCCAAGAGCAATTACGCCTACGCCACGCGGCGCGCCGTCATCGTCGGTCAGGTTATCGCCATGGGCCTCATTCTGGCTGGCGCGCTTGGCGACCACTGGCTGCTGCTGCTGGGCTGCATCATCTTCGTGGGCGCGCAGATGGAGGACCGCAACGCCGTCTTCCAGAACGTGCTCGAAAGCATCCGCATGGATGAGGTGATGCTGACGGATTTCTCCACGCTTTCCCCGGCAGACACGCTGGAGGACGCGCTGCACAAGGCCGTGCACACGCTGCAGGAAGATTTTCCTGTCGTGCGCGGCTGCGACATGGTCGGCATCATTTCCCGGCAGAACATTGTGGAAGCGCTGCGCGCCGACGGCAACGGCTACGTGCAGGGTGCCATGAACCGCCTCTTCCAGGTGGCGCATCGCACGGAGACCCTCGCGAGCGTGCTGCGCCGCGTGGGCCGCAGCGGCATGGCTCTGGTCCCGGTGGTGGACAATGAACGCCTGGTTGGCATTGTCACCCTGCAGAACCTGATGCACAGCATTGCCACGCTGGCGGAAACCCGCCGCCTGCGCCAGATGAACGCCGAAGAGTAATCCACTCCTTTCTGTTCATTTTTCCCACAATTGATTTGCAGTGGCCTCGTGGTGCAAGTTTGTTTTCCACCGCGCCGGCCGCAAGCCCCGCACTCCCTTGGCAGCGTGATTGCATCAGAAATCATTCGTCGTGCGCGTTCGCGCACGGTAAGATGCCAGCGTCACGAAAGAGGACGAATGAAAGCGGAAGAGAAGCTCTGCGGCGTGGTACTGTCCGCAGGGGCGTCATCGCGCATGGGGCGCACCAAGGCGCTGCTGCCGTGGCCCGCGGGCAACGCGGACGGCCGCACCATGCTGAGCGAAGCCGTGCGCACATTGCGCGCCGTGGCGCAGGAGGTCGTCGTGGTTGCCGGACACAACCGCGAGGAGCTTGCGCCGTTCATCGCCGAGTGCGGTGCACACCTTGTCCATAACCCGGAGCCTGAGCGCGGACACTTCAGCTCCATGCAGCTTGGCTTGGCCGCTGTTGCGCAGGTTGGCTGTGACACTGCGTTGCTTACTCCGGTGGACCGTCCGCCGATGCACGCGGAAAACCTCGCGCTGCTTTGCCGCGTCTGGCGTGAGTCGGATGAGAGTGTGTGGGGATTGGTGCCAACCTACAAAGGCCATCGCGGGCATCCGCTGATCGCCGGGCCGCAGCTCATTGCGCGCATGCTGCGCGAGCCGGTGGAGAGCAACGCCCACATGGTGCTCACCTCCTGCGCGGCGCACCTGCGCACGCTTGCCCTCGACGACGCCTCCGTCACGCTCAACGTGAATACCCCTGAAGAGTACGAGCAACTCTCGAAGATGCAGAACTGGGAGTAGTTTCAACCGCACGAAAAAGGGCCACCGTCCGGTGAGGCGGTGGCCTGAGTGTTGGGCGCGGCAACAACAACTGCTGCGGAATCGCGAAGTCTCCGGCGTGGCGGCGCGTGGGTTGCAGACGCGCCCCCGGCCGAAGACTCTGTGCGACTCCGGCTTACTTCTTCTTGAAGTAGTCGGCGTTGATCTGCGCGAACTGCTTGAACTCTTCCGGCAGTTCCTCGATGGCGAAGATCGCCTTGTATTCACAGACCGCGATGCAATCACCGCAGCTCAGGCACTTCTTCGGGTTAATGTAGAGCTGGGGCACGCTGGCGTAGTCCGGATCGCTCTCGCGCGGGCGGATGGCCTTGCGCTGACAAACCTGCACGCACTTGTTGTCCTTCTTGCAACGGTCGGTGATAACGCTATAGCTGGGCATAATTCCTATTGGCTCCTCTAATCAGTCAAAAGTCGGTGTTACGGTTACGAACCATTCCTAGCGATCCGTGCAGGAATAGCAGGGATCGATGGAAGCTTGGATCAACGGCACGTCGGCGAGGCGAGCGCCTTTGACCATGTAGCGGACCGACGGCATGTTGGCGTAGGTCGGGGTGCGCACATGGACGCGTGCCGGGTTGTACTCCTCCTCCTGCCAGAGCACGGTGTAGAAGACCTCGCCGCGAGGGGCCTCGATGCGGCTGAAGCCGCGGCCCTCGGGGAACTCGAAGTCCTCGCTGCCCGTGTTGATTTCGCCGGGAGGAAGCTTGCTGAGAGCCTGGCGCAGGATGCGGCAGCTCTCCAGAATTTCCAGCGCGCGCACCAGCAGACGGGCGCGAACGTCACCGGCGGTCTCCACCGGAACGTCGAACTCCATCTCCGCGTACGCCGCGTAGGGAGCGGACTTACGGATGTCCTGCGCAAGTCCGGAGGCGCGGGCCGTGGGGCCGACTGCACCGCAGGCCAGCGCCTGCTCGCGGGTCAGCACACCAACGCCGGTGCAGCGCGAGAGCGCGCTGCGGCTGGTGGTAAAGACCGGGATGATGGTTTTCACCATGCCCTGCTCCAGCTCTTCCACCATCTTGAGAATGGCCGCCGGGTCTGCGATGTCGCGGTTGACGCCGCCCACGCGGTTCATGGCGTAGTTGACGCGGTTGCCGCTGATGGCCTGCAGCACGTCCATCACCTGTTCGCGCACGGCAAAGCAGGTCATGAACATCGTCTTGAAGCCGATCAGCTTGCCGGCCACGCCCGCCCACAGCACGTGCGAGTGCAGGCGCTCCAGCTCGGCCATGATGGTGCGGATGTAGAGCGCGCGCGGCGGAACTTCCAGCCCGAGCACGTTCTCCATGGCCTGACAGATCGAGAGCGTGTGAATGTTCGAGCAGATGCCGCAGACGCGCTCCATCAGTGCCACAACCTGAATGAAGTTGCGTCCTTCGGCCAGTTGCTCAATGCCGCGGAAGTTGAAGCCGATATTCAGCTTCGCGTCGCGGACCTCCTCGCCCTCGCAAACCAGGTCCAGCTTGTAGGGTTCCTCCAGCGCGGGGTGGTAAGGCCCCATGGGAATGCGGTAGCTCATTAGTCCTCCTCGCGCAGGTTCACGCCGGTCTTGAACCCTTGGCGCAGCAACAGCGGCTCGTAGTCGCGGCCGGTGAAATTGATTTCGTATTGCTCGTGAATTTCACGCTCGTGCCAGTCGGCTCCCTCGCACAGGTCCACAATGCTGGCCATCGTCTTGTCCACCACGGGGATCTCGAAGGTGAGCAGCTTGTCTTCGAGGTCCCAGTGATAGTCGATGACGATGTCCTCCTCACCGGGCACCTGGATGGCGGTCAGCGCGATCAGCCGCGCGTGGTGCGCCATCATGATTTCGGTAAGCTTGCGGGGGTCGATGGCGTCAGAGGCGAGCCACTCGGAGCCGCCTTTCTGCTCAAACGCCTCTTCCAGCCCAAGCTCGTTCGGAATTGTTGCCAGTGTGCTCATTACGCTCCTCCTTCAACGGTCTTGGGTTTCTTCTCCTTACGGGCCGAAGTGTGCGTGACCTTCAGCTCGCCCGGATGGAAGTAGATGGGCGGGCACTGCTCCTCCTGCGAGAGCGCGTGGTCCTCGCAGCCGTCAACGCAGCGTCCGCAGTAGGTGCACTGCCCCGGCTCGTAGCTCCAGGTGTACTGCGTGCGCGAGTTGCGGAAGTCGATGGCGCGCGACGTACAGCGGAAGGCGCACATGCCGCAGCCCGTGCACTTCTCCGGGTCATAAATCACCAGGCCGCGGTAGCCGGGGGCCACCGCCGGACGCTCCGGAAAGCGTAGCGTCACGGCCTTGCTGGAAAGGTTGCTAAACAACAGACCAAAGATGTTCATAGCTTCATCCTCACGAGCAGGGCCGAGGCCACACCAATCACGAGCAGCACCAGGGCGGCGTTCACGTAGAAGCTGACCGAGGAATCAAGCGCCAGTCGCGCCGTGCCGGCCGCCACCGCCGAAAGTGCGAAGACCACCGCCAGCGAAATGGCGAAGAAGACCACGGCCGCCACCAGCGGATTAGCAATTGCCGGAGCCAGCAGCACTGCCACCAGTCCGGTCACCGCCACCCACTCCAGCCCATGCGCCAACTCGAACATTGCCAGCTCGGCGCCGACGTATTCGGTGGTTGCGCCGGCATAGATTTCCTGCTCGGCGTTGGCCACGGAGAACGGATTCAGGTGCAGCTTGGCGGGCAGGCAGATCAGGATGGCCACCACGCCAATCCAGCGCATCGGAGTGAACGGCGCTTTGGCCAGCTCCTGCAGGCTGAAGGTGTGCTGTGCCACCGCGACGCCGACCACGGCCATCAGGAAGACGACGCTGTAAGCGACGCTCATGGTGGCCTCACGCGCCGAACCCAGCTCGCCCCACAGCGAACGCGTGGAGAAGCCGGCGGCGATGAGGAACATCGACGGCAGCTCCAGCAGCGTCAGCAGCAGGATGAGGTCTCCGTTGAAGCCCGTGTCGGTGTGAATGGCCGGCAGCAGGCCGCAGGCGCCGATGGCGGAGGCGACCGACAGAATCGGCCACATACGCATCAGCAAGCCGCCAAGGCCCGGACGCTCGGGAACCTCTTTGCCCATCAGCTTGAAGAAGTCGAACATCGGCTGCATGAACGGAGGCCCGATGCGTTGCTGCATGCGCGCCACCGCCTTGCGCTCCATCCACACGTAGAACCACGCGGCTGGAACCGCAAAGACCACGCCGGGGAAGATGAGGAAACGGAACAACAGACTTGTCAGGTTCATTACGCCTGCACCTCCTCGGAGGATTTTTCCGGCTCCGGCATGGGGGCATGCTCGCCCTTTTCGGCGCGCTCGGCCAAGATGGCTGCGGCCTTGGCAACGCCTTCCAGAATCGCGTCCGGCCGCGGCGGACAGCCGGGCACAAAGACGTCGACCGGAATGTGCTTGTGCAGAGGACCCACCAGAACGCGTGAATCAATGAAGACGTTGGTCGAGGCCGGGCACGATCCGATGGCCACCACGGCCTTCGGATGCGGCACCTGGCCGTAGACGGTCTTCACTGCGTCGACCGCCGTCTGCGTCACCGGACCGGAGATGCAGATGATGTCGGCGTGGCGCGGGCTGGGCTCCAGCTTGACGCCCAACTGCTCGGCGTCATAGCGCGGCGTCAGGCCCGCAATGATCTCAATGTCACAACCGTTACAGCTTCCCGAGTTCATGTGGAACAGCCACGGGCTCTTGCGGCGTCCGAGGCACATCAGTTTCTTCCAAAGACTCACCGCACACCTCCAAGCGTGTTGAGCAGGCTGGGCCAGAAGCCGCATGCCAGAATCAGAACCACCAGAACCACAATCACCGCCTTCACCGCCACAGGCTCCGTGCCCTTGGTTGCACCTTCCGGCGCCGGTCCCCACCAGAAGCGGGTCAACGCCAGGATGTAGGTGATCAACGCGAAGGCCGAACCGATGGCGAAGGCCGCCAGCACCCACGGACCAAAGTTCGCGGCGACTTCATAGAGGCGCCAGCGTCCCAGGTAGCCCATGGTCGGCGGAACGCCCAGCACGGTCAGCATGCCGAAGACGAAGCCGAAGCCGCTGACCGGATACCGCGCGGTCAGCCCGGTGCTCTCGGTGCTCAGCGCGCCGTCGGCCTCGGGCGAGCTGAGGCAGATGAACAGCAGTGCCTTGGCCAGCGAGTGGGCCACGGCGCCAAGCAGCGCGCCGCTCAGGCCGATGGTGTCAACCGCAACCAGTCCCAGCATCAGGAAGCCGATGTCCTCGACCGTGGAGAGCACCAGGATGTGCTTGAGTGCTTTCTGCGAGAGCATCAGCAGGCCGCTGAGGAAGACCGTGACGGCAGCGAAGCCGACCCAGAGTGCGACCGGCGATGCCAGCCATGGCATGGCTTCCACGTGCGAGGCCAGTTCGCCGAAAGCGGCGATATCGACCACGGCGATGATGACGCCGAGCACCGTGGCGGGCAACTCATCGGCCAGCTTCAGCAGCCACACAAAGCAGGGCACCACGGCCAGCTTCACGCACAGGCTGGTGAACAGCAGCGCGCGAGCCGTGTCGAGGTCGCCCTTGCCGAGCATGAAGTCGGCACCCACCAGCGTGGCAGCCGAAATCACCACCACCGCCAGGTAAGCGAGGCGAACCTGCAACTGCTTCGACGCCTGCCACACCAGAGCCAGCGCAAAGACCGCACCCAGCTCCAGCAGGCCCGTGCGGGCCGTTGCGCCCGGCACGGCCATGCCGGCCACCGAAGCGGCAACCGACAACAGGATCAGCGTTGAGTAGCGGCGCGTGTTGGCCGAGGCCAGCGACGCCAGCAGCAGCGCCACGCCTGCAATTGCGCAGGCGGCGAACACAAGGAGAGAAATGTGCTCGCCGTTCCCTGCGGCACCGGCGGTCGCGGCCGGAGCAAGCGTGCGGACAGCACCGAAGATCGCGGCGGCAAACACTACGGTCCACAACGCAGCCTGGTTCTTGAACGCGGTGAAGACGCGATCAAGCGCGGATGAAATGCCGCGCAGCACGCCCCACACCGCAAGGTAGTAGTCGTCCACATTGGAGTACTTGAAGAACGTGCTCCAGTTGTGCGAGATCAGGTGCGAGAAGTCGTGGGCTTCCAAGCGCCCCGGCCCGGAGAGCGGTTCGCCGCCGGTGAAAACGCCGGTGCCGCCACCCTGTACCACAACGGCGCTGGTGGCCATCGGGCGTCCCAAGCCCGCCATGGCATAAACCAGCACGCCGAAGATCAATGAAATTACGGCCAGCACAAGGCCCCAGGTGGTGAACCAGCTTCCGGCCGAAGCCGTCATGCCGAACCAGGAAACCTCAACGCCCGTACCGAGGCCGAGCGTGGCCAGCACCGGATTCAGGAAGTAGTTCACCGCAAGCTGCGGCGCCACGCCCAGAACCACGCTGCCCAGCGCGATCAACCCAAGACCAAGCTGCATGGTGAACGGAGCCTCATGCGCGTGCTCGGTGGCTTCGGTGGTCGAGCCGAGGAAGACCGTGTCGGTGGCCTTCACGCAGGAGAAGACCGTGCCCAGGCTGACGATCCAGGCGGCCAGCGCCGGAATGACCCAGCCCGCCTGCAACGCTGCCGTGTAGAGCAGCCACTTGCTGGCAAAGCCGCTCATCAGCGGAATGCCCATCATGCTGCCCACGCTGATCATCCAGGCCAGCGTGGTGCGCGGCATCCGCGAGGCCAACCCGCCCAGCTTGTTCATGTCGCGCGTGCCGCATGCATGCTGCACGCTTCCGGCGGAGAGGAACAGCCCGCCCTTGAAGAAGCCGTGGTTCAGGCAGTGCAGCAAACCGGCGGTCACGGCCAGCGGCGTTCCAATGCCAATGCCGGTGATCATGTAGCCGATCTGGCTGACGGTGTGGAAGGCCAGCATGCGCTTCAGGTCGGTCTGCACCATGGCGTACATCACGCCGATCACCATGGTCACGGTGCCGATCCAGACAACGAGTGCGGTGCCGTGCGCCGGGAAGGCGCCAAAGCTATAGAGTCGCGCGGCGAGGTAGACGCCAGCCTTCACGTAACAGGCGGCGTGCAGCAGCGCGCTGACCGGAGTCGGCGCCGCCATCGCCTCGGGGATCCAGGTGTGCAACGGGAACTGCACCGACTTGGCCACCAGCGAGACCACCATCAGCACGAACAAGCCGCCGGTGAGCGCGTGCGCCACCTTCGGGTCCGTCCACAGAGCGCTGCCCGCACGGTGGTAGAGCACGATGATGGCGGCCAGCAGGCCGTAGCCCGCCAAGTGGGTCATCATCAGAACTTTTCGTGCGCCGCGTACCGCCTCGGGGTTGGTGTACCAGAAGCCGACTAAGCCAAAGGAGCACAAGCCGACCAATTCCCAGAAGAAATAGAGAAGGAAGAGGTTGGCGCTGTAAACCAGTCCGACGAAGCCCCCGATGAAAACCATCATGATGGCGTAGAAGCGGGTAGCGGCCGGGTCTTCAGCCATGTAGCCAATGGAATACAGCAACACGATGCCACCCAGCGCCGTGCCCATGAAGGCGAACAGCGCGCTGAGCGCGTCCACGTGGATCACCAGTGCGAGTGGTCCGTCCCAAGGCACCAGCGTGAGGTCAATTGGTGTTCCGCCCATGACCTTGGGGATAAGAAGTAAGACAGAGGCCAAGGCGGGCACACAGCAAAGAACTGCAAGCACACCCTTCCCTCGCGGAGCCAGAACGCGGGCCAGCAGAAGCTGGAGCACGGCCCCGGCAAGGAGCAGGCAAGGCGCAAGTAGTAAGACCGTTGCGTATGTCATGCCCTTTGGCCGTGCAAATCAGTAGCCAAAATTTGGCAGGCCAATTGCTGCTCAATAATGGGACACATCGCGGACTGCCGTGATATGCATCCTTGTTCTGGCTGTGCATTCAGTGGATAATCCCGGTCAGGTGTAGTTCAGACCGCAGGAGCAAGTTCATGTCGCAGCACCTACTGTCGCTCGGGAAGAAAGCTTGGGAACTCTTTCTGAGCCAACAGATCCTCGATAAACGCCTGGTGCGTACCGAGGTCGCCGAATCCTGGCAGCGATGTCTTGACCTGAAGGTCAATCCTGAACAAGCACAAGAACTTACCGAAGTTTCCAGCGCCTACCTCGAAGAGCGCTTCTACCAGAAACAGCAGCTCATCCGCATCGCACGGCCTTTCATGGCCGACCTCCATCGCTTCTTCAGCGGCTCGGAATTTCAGGTGGTTCTTACGGATGAGAGCGGCGTGTTGCTGGAGGTGGTTGGCGACCGCCAGATTGTTTCCCGGGCGCGCGAGGTGCATCTTTGCCCCGGCGGCGACTGGAGCGAGAAGAGCGTTGGAACCAACGCCATCGGCACCGCGCTGGTGGAGAGCGCCCCGGTTCAAATTTTTGCCTGGGAACACTTTTGCGAGCGCAATCAGTTCCTGACCTGCGCCGCCGCCCCCATCCGCGATCCGGAAGGCAACGTCATTGGCTGCATAGATTTAAGTGGTGACCACAAGCAGGCCAACCCGCACACCATGGCCATGGTGGTGGCGGCCGTGCGCGCCATTGAGTATCAGCTCCGGCTGGAGCAGGCCACCCATAAGCTCTACATGGCGTCGCGCTTCTCGAATGCGGTCTCTCACGGCATCGCAGAGGGTCTGGTGGCCATCAATCGTGATGGCATGGTCACGGACATGAATGCCCGTGGCGGAGAGATTTTCGGCGTCAACCCGGCGCTGGTGAAGGGCAAGGCTTACACGCTGTTCGGCAACAAGAACGCGCCAATTCTCAATGTCTTGCGCGACGGCAAAGAGTACGAGAATCAGGAGATACTGGTCGACCGCCTGGGCAAGCGCATCCGCAGTTCGGCCTCTCCCATCCGTGACGAATCGGGCGACATTGTTGGTGCCATTGCCTTCTTCCATGAGATTACCGAGCGCGGCATCAAGCCGACGCCGATGGTGGTCACCCACCGCCATACGCTCGACGATATCTGCGGTGACAGCTCGGCCATGAAGGTTGCCAAGGAATGGGCGCTGCTGGCCACTACGTGCAGCTCTACGGTGCTGATTACGGGCGAGAGCGGTACGGGTAAAGAGTTGTTTGCCAACGCGATACACAACGGAAGCCCGCGCGCGCGCGGCCCGTTCATCGCCATCAACTGCGCAGCGATTCCTGAAACGCTGATTGAAAGCGAACTGTTCGGCTACGTCGATGGCTCATTCACCGGTGCCAGAAAAGGCGGGCAGCCGGGCAAGTTCGAGATGGCCGGCGGCGGCAGTATCTTCCTCGATGAGATCGGCGAAATGTCATTGAGCGTGCAGGCAAAGCTGCTGCGCGTGCTGCAGCAGCGCACGATCATGCGCATCGGCTCGTCGAAGGAAATCGACGTTGATCTGCGCATCATCGCCGCTACGCACCGTGACCTGGCAAAAGAAGTGGAGGCCGGCCGTTTCCGCGAGGACCTTTATTACCGGCTGGCCGTGCTGGAAGTGAAGGTGCCGCCGCTGCGTGAGCGCCGTCAGGATATTCCAGCGCTGGTCAACACGCTGATTACAAAGATCTCCGCGCGTCTGCACAAGCCGCGCGTCACGATCGACGACGAATGTATGCACCGCATCTGCGGACATAGCTGGCCGGGCAATGTACGCGCTTTGGAGAACGTTCTCGAGCGCGGATTGGTCTGCATGGGAGATTCGCGCATTCTCCGCCTGGAACACATCCACCTGGGTTTGCCCATGGACGTCTCCGCCCCGGTTCCAGCAATCTCGCCGCTGGCACCGCCCCACGAGCGTGCGCGTGGTGAGGCTTCCATTCGCTCTCTTCGCGACATCGAGCGCGACGCCATTGCCGAGGCCCTGAGCCTCTGTGGCGGAAACATCAAGAAGGCTGCTTCTCGCCTCGGCATCGCGCGCAATACCCTCTATCGCAAGATGGAAGAGTACAGCCTGATGTCGGAAGGCCACGCTGCGGATTCGGCTCCTGCCGAATAGTTCAATTTTTGATCTCCCTTTTACACATGTTCCAACATTGAGCACGCGTTTGTGCTCCATTCCTGAACAACTAAATTTCCTGCCTTCCACGCTTGTTGCTACGTTCTCATTCCAGCGCGCGTGAAGTGCTGTCGTGCGTACCGAACAGCCGGGTTGTGAAGATTCGCAGCGTTGCAGGCTGCCAGCAGCCACCTCGGTGTTGCGCGTAATGCGCCGTCGATCGCCGTGGCAGCGCGATTGCAGCATCCGCTTCCGAAGTGATCACGAGGAACCCGGGAGTGCCCGCTCTGCGGAACCAGCGAAGACGGGCACTCTTTACCTCACACGCCAACGGCGCGCCGTTGCGGAGAGGAGGGGCACCTTGCGGAGGAAGAGGAATGATCCCCTACATAAATGAGAAGCAGACGGCCCCCTGGCGCTCGCGTTTTCTGGCAGTGGCGATGATGTTCGCGCTGTTGCTGCTTGTCTGCGGCTCGTCCACTCCGGCCCATGCACAGGCACTGGGCTGGGAAGGTGAAACTGGTGTGTTCGTGACGCCGCTGGCGTACACGGCGGGCGTACCGAACAAGAAGATTCACGCGGTTGCGGCGTATCACTACTTCAACGCCGGCTCTGTGATCGGCGATTTCCACGAGACGTCGATTGAAGTTGCGGTTGGCAAGCGTGTGGAGTTTGGCTACACGCACGAGTTCCACAACCTGGGCGGCGATGCGCAGCTGAGCCGTCTGTGGCAGAACGGCTTTGACATCTTCAACGGCAAAGTGAACGTGGTGCCGGAGAACTACAACAAGCAGAACTGGGTACCGGCGATCTCGGTGGGCTTCATTGCGCGCACCGGCGTCCGCAACGTTGGCAACTATGTGGAATGGGACCCGACGACGAATAACGGCAAGTCGAACGGCGACATCTACCTCGTGGGTTCCAAGACGGTTCCGGTGAAGAACGCGGGACCGCTGGCGGCTCTGCTTCTGACGGCGGGCGTTCGCGGCACCAATGCCGAGCTGTGGGGCATGGGCGGCAACGCGCCGGACTGGCAGGCGCACGCGTTTGGATCGGCGGCGCTGGTATTCAAGGGACCGGGCAAGACGATGTTCGCGTTGGCCTCGGAAGCGGCGCACCAGCCGCATCATCCGGAGAACTTCCCGGGATTGAACATTCCGACGACGCTGACCTATTGCGCACGTCTGATCCCGAGCCCGAAGCACAACCTGAACTTTGACTTCGGCATCGCGCAGGTGGCCGGGCAGGTGGCGCCTGGCGTCAACCTCAAGGCTCGCCACACCTACGGCTTCCAGATGTCCTACGGCTTCTAACGACAACAAACGAGACGGACGCAAACGATTCGCAGGGTAAACGGGGCCGTTTTGCAAGACGGCCAGCAAGCTTCGCCCAAAAGCCTGAAGTTGCAACCCATGTTTGAAGCTGGCCGGACGCGAAGCCAGCCGGAGGAAGAAAGGAAAAGGTCTAGTTCATGCTGAAGAGAAATCTGAATGTGAACGGTGTGGATCGCACCGTCATTATCGATCCGGAGAAGAGCCTCGCGACAGTGCTGCGCGAGCAGCTTCTGATGACGGGCTGCAAGGAATGCTGCAGTGAGGGCCAGTGCGGAACCTGCACGGTCATCATGGACGGCGAGCCCGTACGCGCCTGTATGGTCATGATGGAGGACGTCGAACCGGCGGCCAAAATCTCCACCATCGAAAGCCTTGGAACGCCTGAGAACCTGCATCCGCTGCAGGTGGCCTGGATGGCGCACGGTGCCGCGCAGTGCGGCGTCTGCACCCCCGGCTTCCTGATGTCGGCCAAGGTTCTGCTTGACCAGAACAACAACCCGACGCGCGAGGAAGTGCGCGACTGGTTCCAAGCCAACAAGAATGCCTGCCGCTGCACCGGCTACAAGCCGCTGGTGGACTCCGTGATGGATGCCGCCGCTGTGCTGCGTGGCGAAAAGAAGAAGGAAGACCTGCTGTGGGAGCCGCCGGAAAACGGTTCCATCCTTGGCTCCAGCTATCGCCGTCCGTCGGCCGTGGCGAAGGTCACCGGCCAGTGGGACTTCGGTGCCGACGTTGCCCTGCACATGCCGCCTGACACGCTGCGTCTGGCTCTGGTGCAGGCGGAAGTTTCGCACGCCAACATCAAGGGCATCGACACCAGCGCGGCGGAGAAGATGCCGGGCGTGGCGAAGGTTGTGACCTGGAAGGACGTGAAAGGCAAGAACGCCATCACCGGCCTCATCACCTTCCCGACCAACAAGGGCGACGGCTGGGACCGTCCGATTCTGTGCAAGGACAAGGTCTTCCAGTTTGGCGACGCCATCGCCATCGTTTGCGCTGACACCGTTGAGCATGCGCGCGCCGCAGCCGCCGAGGTGAAGGTTGACCTCGAAGTGCTGCCCGCCTACATGAGCGGCGATGCTGCCATGGCTCCCGACGCCATCGAGATTCACCCGGGAACCCCCAACGTGTACTTTGAGCAGGGCGTGAAGAAGGGCGAGGAAACTGGCCCGATCATGGCCAAGGCCGACTACACGGTGGAAATGGAAGCCTATTGCAGCCGCCAGCCGCACCTCCACCTGGAGCCGGATTGCGGCGAAGCGTATCTGGACGATGAAGGCCGCCTGACGATTCTCTCCAAGAGCATTGGCCTGCACCTGCATCACGCCATGATCTGCCCCGGCATTGGCATTGCGCCGGAAAAACTGCGCATCATCCAGAACGGCACCGGCGGTACGTTCGGCTATAAGTTCAGCCCGACGATGGAAGCTCTGCTCGGCGTGGCCTGCCTGGCTACCCAGCGCCCGGTTTCGCTGGTCTACACGCAGTTCCAGAACATCACCTACACCGGCAAGCGTTCGCCGGTGAACAACAAGGTGAAGCTCGGCGCCGACAAGAACGGCAAGCTGCTGGCGATGGAGCTGGAGTGGTGGATGGATCACGGCCCGTACTCCGAGTTCGGCGACTTGGTCACCTCGCGTCAGGGCCAGTACACCGGCTCCGGCTACGAGATCGACAACATCCGCGGCCACGGCGTGACGGTTTGCACCAACCACGCCTGGGGTTCGGCGTTCCGCGCTTTCGGCTCTCCGCAGTCGTTCCTGGCCTCCGAAATCGCCATGGACATGCTGGCCGAGAAGATGGGTGTGGATCCGTTCGACCTGCGTTACAAGAACATCAACCGCCCGGGTTCGACCTTCCCGTTCGGACAAGAACTGGACGTCTATTGCCTGGAGAGCATGTTCGACAAGCTGCGCCCGAAGTACGAAGAGGCGAAGAAGCGCTGCAAGCAGCTCTCGACGCCGAAGAAGAAGCGCGGCGTGGGCATTGCCCTTGGCCTGTACGGTTGCGGCCTTGACGGTCCAGACGGTTCGGAAGCTGCCATCGAGATGACGCCGGACGGCGTGCTGGTGCTCAACTCCTGGCAGGATCACGGTCAGGGTTCCGATCTGTCGGCGCTGACCATCACTCACGAAGTGCTGCGTCCGACGGGCATCAAGCCGGAGCAGATCAAGCTGCGCATGAACGATACCGACCTGCCGAACAGCGGTCCTTCGGGCGGCAGCCGCTCCAACGTGTTCACCGGCAACGCGACCAAGATCGCCGCGGAAATGCTGCTGAACGCCATGCGCAAGAAGGATGGCACCTACCGCACGTACGCCGAGATGGTGGCGGAGAAGATTCCGCTGCACTACGACGGCAAGTGGGTGGCTACCGACTGCACGGCCTGCGACCCGGATACCTGCCAGGGCAAGCCGTTCCCGGTCTACATGTACGAACTGTTCATGCCGGAAGTGGAAGTCGATATGGAAACCGGCAAGGTGACCTGCGTGAAGTTCACCACGGTGGTCGACGTGGGCACGCTGATCAACCGCACGACGGTGGAAGGCCAGGTTTACGGCGGTCTGGCGCAGGGCATCGGCCTGGCGCTGACCGAAGACTTCGACGATCTGAAGAAGCACACCTCGTTGAAGAACTGCGGTCTGCCGTACATCAAGGACATTCCAGACGATATGGAGATCATCTTCCAGGAAACTCCTCGTCCTCTGGGACCGTTCGGCGCGGCGGGCGTCGGCGAAGCACCGCTAACCGCTCCGCACCCGGCCATCATGAACGCGATCCACAACGCCTGCGGCGTCTGGATCACCCGCATCCCGGCTCTGCCGGAAATCGTCAAGGCGGCAATCGACGCCAAGGCGAAGGAAGCGGTGCACGCATAGCCTGAGTTGAGGAGGCGGCCGGAATTGTAAACGCAGTTCCGGCCGCCTTTTCTACCTCCCCCAAACGGTGGGTTGTCACGCGGAACGATCGGGCGGGCGTGTACACCTCCGTCAGGTCTCTTCCTGCGGACAGGGCTGATGTGCAACGTAAAACGAGTGTTGTGAAGCAGTCATTCTCGTGTAGTGGAGGAAACGCGGTACATGAAACCTCTCGTTGCGCTAAGCATTTCCCTGGCAATCCTAGCTGCAGTTGCAACCTGGATCAGCCTTACGGTGGGTCTGTCGGTGTGGGCCGTATTTGTGGCCTGGGCCAGCTTCTTCCATTGTGGCGGCGATACAGGAGCACTCAAGAACTCCATCATCAACAACCTGTTCGGCATCGTCTGCGGCTGGGTCGCAGCCATGCTGATCGTTTCCATTCCCGCACCCGGACTGGTGCTGCGGGCTGCTCTCGTGGTGGGTGTCACGGTGTTCGTGCTGGTTTCGGCCGCCAACATCAAGTTGCTCAGTGCCATTCCCGCGGGCTTTTACGGTTATGCCGCAACCTTCGCCTTCCTGCTGATGACCAAGGATGCGCTGACGGCTTCGGCCATGACAAAGATCAACATGCAGAACGGCTTGATCGCAGTGGCAGTGGCGATGATTCTCGGCAACATCTTCGGCATCGTCTCCGCCAAGTTCTCAGCCGTGTTGCAGCCCGCGCCCAAACAGGCGTAGGCAATAGCTCGCCGGAGCAGGAGTTGCTCCGCGCCCGGCGAAACGATGTGGGCCCAGGTTCCAGGTTCTTGCTGTAAGGTGGCAGAGCTGACCGGGGCGGCTGGAAGATGAAGAACCGTCTTTCAACCGCTCCCTCAAGACGGACAACTGGGGCCGCACCATGTGTGAGTTGAGAAGGACTGAACTCTATGGAAGGCGACCGCGTCAGGCAATGGGAAGCGCAATGTATTGAGGAGCAGCCACCCGCGTGCAATGCCGCCTGCCCCGTGCATGTGGATGCGCGCAAGATGGCGCAGTCCATCGGCAAGGGCAACTTCTCCGCGGCTCTCAAGACATTCCAGCGTGTGATTCCGCTGCCGCGCATTATTGCGCACGCCTGCGACCGTCCCTGCCAGAAGGTCTGCCGCCGCAGCGAAGCCGGTGACGCACTCAAGCTCGGCGCACTGGAACTGGCAACCATTCGTTATGGTGGCGCCATCGCCACCCCGCGCAAGTTTGGCTCGCGCGAACACAAGATCATCATCGCCGGTGGCGGCCTGCGCGGCGTTACCGCAGCCATCGACCTCGCCACCAAGGGATATCAGGTTTCACTCTACGAAGCTTCTCCGGAACTGCTGCCGCATGTGCGCCAGTTTCCGCCGAGTCTGCTTCCGCCGGAAGCCATCGAGCAGGATCTCGCGGTGCTCGACGCGCTGGGTGTCGAAGTCTACGGCGCCGCGCACATTGGCCGCGAGGAATTGCTCAGCCTGCTGAATGACTGCGATGCGCTGTACGTCGCCTTTGGCGATGCAGCCACGCTGGCCAGCTATTTTGGCGGCGAGTTTACTGTCGATCCGCTGACCTGCACCACGAGCGTTCCGAAGCTCTTTGCGGGCCGCACGCCGCGCGATGTCGCGCAGCCATATTCGCCCATAACTTCGTTACACGATGGTCGCAGCGCGGCAACCTCTATCGATCGCAGTTTGCAGGGTGCAAAGATTGAGGTAGGGCGTGAAGGCCAGGGGCCGCAGCAGTCTCGCCTTTATACCAACACTTCCGTCTTTGAGCCGCTGCCGCAGGTGCTGCCCGCGGATGCCATCGCAGGGTACACGCGCGAGGAGGCGCAGCAGGAGGCCGCGCGCTGTTTCCCGTGCTCCTGCATGGAGTGCGTCAAAGTCTGCCAGTACCTCGAGGACTACAAGGGCTATCCTAAACGCTACGCCCGGGAGATTTACAACAACCTGTGCATCGTAATGGGCACGCGGAACCTGAACCGCATGATCAATTCGTGCACCCTGTGCGGGTTGTGTGAGACCGTCTGCCCCGAGAAGATGAGCATGGCGGACGTTTGCATGGACGCGCGGCAGACCATGGTGGCCACGCGCAAAATGCCGGTCTCCGCGCATGATTTTGCCCTGCGCGATATGGCGTTCAGTACCAGCGAGGCGTGTGCGATGGCCAAACACCAGCCCGGCCACCAGAAGAGCAAATACCTGTTCTTCCCCGGTTGCCAGCTCGCGGCTTCTTCTCCCGAGCATGTTCAATCCTGTTATGAATTTCTCTGCAAACAGTACACGGGCGGTGTGGGGCTGCTGTTGAATTGCTGCGGTGCGCCGGCACTGTGGGCCGGACGCAATGACCTGTTCGCGAAGAACCAGGAGGCGCTGCGGCGGACCTGGAATGAGATGGGCCAGCCGACGATCATCACGGCCTGCTCCTCGTGCTTCCGCACGTTGAAGGAACAGTTGCCGGAGCTGGCCGTCGAGTCATTGTGGCCGCACATGAACACCGCCGAAGCGCAGCAGCGCAGCGCCGTGCTGGGCGGCCGCGCGTATGCCATTCACGATCCCTGCTCGACGCGCGCCTATCCCGAAGTGGAAGACGCAGTGCGGAACCTTCTGCAGAACATGGGGGTCCACGCCGCCGAGCTGAATCCGCGCGGGGAAACCACCTGCTGCGGCTACGGTGGCCTGGCCAGCTTCGTCAATCCCGAACTGGAGGCAAAGTCCGTACAACGCCGCGCCGCCGAAAGTGATGCCGACTACATCACCTACTGCGCCATGTGCCGGGACAACTTTGCCAAGCAGGGCAAGCGCGCCGTGCACGTGCTGGATCTGCTCTTCGACGATGAAAAGGGAAAGGCGGCTGAGCGACCCGACCCCGGCTTCTCGCGACGACAGGACAACCGCGCGCACCTGAAGTCGAAGATGCTGCGGCTCTGGGGCGAAGATCGTCCGGCGGCCGAGCGCATGACGCTGGCCATCAGCGCCGAGGTTCGCAAGGTGCTGGAGACCCGCATGATTCTTGAAGAGGACATACGCAAGACGCTGGCGGCGGCCGAAGACGGCGGCAACAAATTCCTGATGCCCAACGGACACTTGCTGGCTACGCACTGCCCGGGCTGCGTCACCTATTGGGTGGAATACACGCCCGCCGAGCGCGGCTTCACTGTCCATAACGCGTACTCGCACAGAATGCAGGTGCAATGATGCAGCTTCCGGAAATTGGCAACGAATCTCCACTCGTCTGCTGCCGGTGCAACCAGCCGTTCGTGAAGGGCAAGGTCATGGCCTCGTATCTCGGCAACGCCTTCCCGGTGGAGTTGTGGAAGTGCCCCGGCTGCGGCGTGGTCTATATCTCGGAGTCTCTGGCGCTGGGCAAAATGCTGCGCGTGGAGCAGGCGCTGGAGGACAAATGAGCTGTGCCAGGCCACATCATGCGGGCGCCTACGCCACGGGCTACCTGCGCTCGGGCTGCCGCATCGCGCATCCGGGCGGTGAGGGCCTGACGATTCGTGCGCTGCAACTGGCGGAGGTGCAGCCACCGGCGCGCGTGCTCGACCTTGGGTGTGGTGCCGGAGAGACCGTGCAGTTATTGCGCGGCCTTGGCTTTGACGCCTACGGCGTGGACCCGGCCCGGGCGGAACGTGCCTGTGATGAGCCGTACATCATGACCGCTTTTGCCGACGAGTTGCCGTTCGCCACGGCGTCGTTCGATGCTGTGATCGCCGAGTGCAGCCTGTCGTTGATGCCACGGCAGCCGAAGGTGCTGGGCGAATGCGCGCGCATCGTGCGTCCCGGCGGCAGCCTGATGCTGTGCGATTTATACGCACGCAATCCGGAAGCCATCGGCGTGGTGCGGCGGCTGGCCGATACCTGCGTCTCCGGCCTTCTGGTGCAGGAGGAGTTGGAAGCCTGGTTGCAACAGGAAGGGTTCGAGGTGACCTGCTTCGAGGACCACTCGCGGGCGCTGCGCGAATCGCTCGCACGCTTCCTCTTTGAGCAGGAGACGGCCGAGCCGCTCTGGGGCGGAGAAGATGCCGAGGCGAGCCAACGCATCGACGATGCCATGCGCCAGGCGCGCGCGGGATATTTCATGTTAACGGCTGTTCGCACTGACGAGTGGCCCGGAGAGGAAACGGACGACCATGGCAGATGAAACCTTCCGCATCATGGAACTTGCGATGCAGGGCTTCAAGTGCAGCCAGATTCTTGCCCTGATGGCGCTGGAAGCGCAGGGGCATGAGAATCCCGAGCTGGTGAAGGCCATGACCGGACTGCTTGCCGGTTGCGGCTGCGGCAAAACCTGCGGCGCACTCACCGGCGGCTGCTGCGTGCTCGGCATGTATGCCGGCAAAGGCAGCGCGGAAACCAACGCCGATCCCCGGCTGCAAACCATGCTGCGCCAGTTTGTGGAGTGGTTTGAGGTCGAATACACCAAGCGCTTCGGCGGCATCAATTGCGCGGAGATCGTGCAGGATGATCCGCGCGCACAGATGACGCGCTGCTCGCTCATCATCATTGAGAGCGTTGAGAAGCTCCGTGAAATTCTGGCGGAAAACGATTTTGACTGGAACGGCGAGCCGCAGGAAGCCTGACCGCAAGCCCGGCAATGACGACGTATGCAGAACCGACGGCAACCCGAGACACGTGCCAATTTTCAACCGCACCTGCCTGAGCGCTACAAGGGCGAAGGTGGGGAAGTCCTCAGCTACACCGAGAGCGTCTGCCCGGTCTGCCTGCTGCGGCTGAGCGCCGCACGCGTGCGCCGTGGCGAAGATATTTACCTCTGCAAGAACTGTCCTGAGCACGGCGAATTCGAGACCATCGTGTGGCGTGGTTTTGACCTCTATCAGGACTGGTCGAAGAAGCGCATCATGCCCTCGCAGCCACCGGCCTGCTCCGGCGGCGTGCAGCGTGGCTGCCCCTATGATTGCGGACTCTGCACCGACCATCGCCAGCACACCTGCTGCGTGGTGCTGGAGGTGACGCAGCGCTGCAACCTGCATTGCCCCGTCTGCTTTGCCAGCGCGAACTCTTACGCTGGCGGCGCCGAGCCGAGCCTGAGTGAAATCGACGCCTGGTGCTGCGCGCTACTGGAGCGTGGCGGCCCGTTCAACATACAACTTTCCGGCGGCGAGCCCACCATGCGCGAAGACCTCGAAGACGTCATACGCATCGTTCGAGGCCGCGGTTTTCCGTTCCAGCAGCTCAACACCAACGGCCTGCGCCTGGCGGCGGAGCCGGACTATGCGGCGCGTCTGCGCGAGGCCGGGCTGGGCTGCGCGTTCCTGCAATTCGATGGCGTCACCGACAACGTCTACCGTCAGATACGCGGCCGCGACCTGTTGGAGATCAAGCTGCGGGCAATAGAGAACTGCGCGCATGGCGGCCTTGGCGTGGTACTGGTGCCAACCCTTGTGCCCGGCGTGAACACCAGCGAAATCGGCGATTTGTTGCGCCTGGCGCTGGCGCACGCGCCCGTGGTGCGTGCCGTGCACTTCCAGCCGGTCAGCTATTTTGGACGCTACCCGGAGCCGCCGCGCGACAAGGATCGCATCACCATTCCGGAAGTGATGCAGCAGATCGAGCGGCAAACCGAAGGGCTCTTCCATGTGAAGGATTTCTATCCGGCATCTGGCGAGAACGCCTTCTGCGAATTTCATGGCAAGTTCTGGATACGGCCATCGGGCGTGGTCGAGGCAGCGCCGCGCCCGGTGAGCACCTGTTGTGCGCCTCCGCCCGATGCAGGGTTGGTGCAGCTTGGCGCAGCGATGGGGCATGGCGAGGGCGCACGCGCCGCGCGCAAGTTCGTGGCGCAGAACTGGTCGCTGCCACGGCCGCAGCCGGAGACCTTCGCCGACGATCCGTCGCTCGATCTCAGCAGCCTCGATACGTTTCTGGCGCAGAAGGGCGAATCGTTCTGCATCTCGGGCATGGCCTTTCAGGACGCATGGAACCTCGACCTCGACCGCCTGCGCGAGTGCTTCCTGCATGTGCTTTCACCGTCGCAGAAGCTGGTGCCGCTGTGTGCCTACAACCTGTCGTCCTCAACGGGACACACGTTGTATCGCCCGGAGCCGGCACGCAGGAAAGGGGCACACGCATGATTGCCGAACTGGCCACCGTGCCCATGACGCCGCTGCATGACTGGATTGCCGCGCGTGTCGGCCTGCGCGCCGGACACCTGCGCCGCTCGGACATTACACTCCACCAGTTGCATGCGTTGCGTGAAACCATCCGCCGCGTGCAGCAGCACAGCACCTTCTACGCCGAACATCTTGCAGGCGTCGACGTTGATGACATTCGTACGCTCGACGACCTAGCGCACATACCGTTCACCACGCCGCAACAACTCGCCGAGTACTCGGCCGGAATGCTCTGTGTCTCGCAGGAGCAAGTGAACCGCGTGGTAACGCTCTCCAGCAGCGGCACCAGCGGCCCGCCCAAGCGCCTGTTTTTCAGCGCCGCCGATCAACAGTCTTCCCTTGAATTCTTCGAGCATGGTGTGGCCACGCTCACACAGCCGGGTGACCGCATGCTGATTGCTTTGCCCTGTGAGCGCGAAGGAAGCGTAGGCCGGCTGCTTGGCGAAGGCATTGAGCGCGCTGGCGTGCACGCAATTCCGTTCGGGCTCATCGGCGTGCCGGAGCGTGCGTTGGAAGCCATGCTGCGCGAGCGTGCCACCAGCATCATCGGCTTCCCGGTGCAACTGGCGCAGTTGTTTGCCCTGCGCGGAGAGCGTGCAGATGAGGCATTCGCGCGGCTCACCAGCATTGTGTTGTGCAGCGACTATGTTTCTCCCGCGCTCATTGAGCGCCTGCGCAGCCGCGCCGGGTGTGAGGTCTTCCAGCATTACGGCATGACCGAAACCGGCCTTGGCGGCGGTGTGGATTGCCGCGCGCATGAGGGTTACCACCTGCGCGAGTGCGACCTGCTGTTTGAAATTATTGATCCGCAGAGCGGGGTTCCTCTGCCCGATGGCGAGACCGGTGAGTTGGTCTTTTCGACGCTCACGCGCGAAGCCATGCCGCTCATCCGCTACCGTACCGGAGACCTCGCCAGCTTTGCGGCCACGCCGTGCGCGTGCGGCACCTGTCTGCGCACGCTGCGCTACCTGCGCGGACGCGTGGGCGGCGGAGTCGAGCTCGGCGCAGGCAACCGGCTCACGCTCGCGGACATTGAAGATGCGCTCTACACGCTGCCGGAAGTCTGCGACCTGCAGTGCAAGCTTGTTCGCGGCAAGGTGGACCAACTGGAAGTGCTGGTGGGCTGCGCCGCAGGAGACGAGCGTGCGCTGCCCTCTCGGGCGCGCCGGCAATTGCTCGAAGTTCCGGCCATCCTGAACGCATGCGGCGGTGGGCGCCTAGCAATTCAAGTTACAGCGACTGCGGAACGCGCAGCCTTCACCGGCGCCAAGCGGCGGCTGGAGGTGTGTGCGCGATGAAGACGACGTTCCTTTATCTCGTGCGCCACGGGGCCATCATCGAGGTCAACGGCAAGCGCTATATTGGCCAGACGGAAGCTCCGCTGAGCGAGGCAGGCGTGGAGCAGGCATGGGCGTTGCGAGACTGGCTGCAGGAGGTGCCGTTCCAGCGCGTGCTGTGCAGCGACCTGACGCGCTCGGTGCGGACCACGCAGATCATTCTCGGTGCGCGTGGCCTGGTGCCGGAGCCGCATCGCGAATTGCGCGAGATTCATCTCGGAAGCTGGGAGGGTTATGCCTTCCGCGAGATCCGCGAGAAGTTTCCGGAGCAATTTGCCGCGCGCGGTGCGGATATTGAAAACTGGCGTCCGCCGGAGGGCGAGAGCTTTGCCGACTGCCGCACGCGCGTGTGGAACTTCCTGCATCCGGTTCTGGAAGAGACCGAAGGCCACCTGCTGCTGGTGGGCCACGCGGGCGTCAACCGCACCATCCTCTGCGAGGCCCTTGGCCTGCCGACCGCGCAACTGATGCACATCGGGCAGACTTACGGCTGCCTTAACATTATCGAGTTCAACGAGCGCCGCGCCCGCGTGCACCTGCTGAACTTCACTCCTGGTGGCCCTTCAAGTGCAGTCCTGCATGAGGGTACCGGCATTCCCGGCACTCCCCCGGAAACAACGGTGAGGCGCCATGATCTACCTCGACAATAACGGAACCACCCCTCTGCTGCCGGAAGTGCGCGATGCCATGCTGCCGTACTTCATTGAGCAGTTCGGCAACGCATCTTCCATGCATGAATCCGGCCGCCGCGCCCTGGCTGCGCTCAAGCAGGCGCGCAGTACAGTGGCGGAGTTCCTTGGCTGCAAGCCCAGCGAAGTGCTGTTCACCAGTGGCGGCACCGAGGGTGACAACAACGCCCTGGTGGGCATGGTGCAGCCCGGCGACCACATCATCACCAGCGCCATTGAGCACAGCGCCATCCTGCAGACGTGCTTGTATTTAAAGCACCTCGGCTGCGAAGTGACGCGGGTGGGCGTCAATGGGCGCGGCGAAGTAGTGCCGGAGGAAGTTCGTCGCGCCCTGCGTCCCAACACCAAACTGATCTCGATCATGATGGCCAACAACGAGACCGGCGTGCTGCAACCGGTCGAAGAGATTGGCCGCATCGCCCGCGAAGCCGACGTCTGGTTCCACACCGACGCCGTGCAGGCCGCCGGCAAGGTTCCCATCGACGTCAACCGCATCGGCTGCGACCTGCTGACCATCACCGCGCACAAAATCCATGGCCCGCAAGGCACCGGTGCGCTGTTCATCCGGCGCGGAACGCCGCTGAAGGCTCTACTCCACGGCGGACACCAGGAGACCGGGCGCCGACCAGGCACGGAGAACGTCCCCGGCATCGTCGGGCTGGCCAAGGCCTGCGAGATTGCGCAAAAGGGTCTGACCGACGGTTCTGTGGATCGCCTGCGCCAGTGGCGCGACAGACTGGAAGCCGCCGTGCTTACCAAGATTCCGGAGACCGGAGTCAACGGCCGGGAAGCCGTCCGCGTGGCCAACACCTCCAACATTTACTTTGATCGCGTTGGAGGCGATGCCCTGGTGCTGGCGCTCGATGAGCGCGGCATTGCGGTGTCACGCGGGGCGGCCTGCAACGCCGGAGAGGCCGAACCATCGAGCATCTTGATGGCGATGGGCCTCAGCGGCGAGCGTTCCCGTTCAAGCGTGCGCTTCAGCCTCGGCAAGGCGAACACCGAGAAGGAGATCGACGAGGTGATTGCCGTGCTGCCCGAGGTGGTGGCAAAGCTGAGGGAACGGCTGGGCGCGGCCCGCGAGCAGTGGGAAGCGGCAGGCTCAAAGCACTGATCCGGCTCCACATAGAGGACTTAGTCATGGATGTGTATCAGGAGATTTGCAATCTTCAGCGCCAGGGACGGCGCGCCGCCCTTGCCACCATCGTCAATGTTCGCGGCTCCATCCCCTCGGCCAAGGCGGCCAAGATGCTGATTCGCGACGATGGAACGATTCTCGGCACCATCGGCGGCGGCTGCGTGGAGAACGAAGTCCGCAAGGGGGCCATGCAGGTTATGAGCGAAGAAAAGCCCAACACGTTGCACTTCAACCTGGACCAGAACCCGGACGATGACACCGGGCTGGTCTGCGGTGGATCGCTCGAAGTCTTTGTAGAACCAGTGATTCCCGCGCCCCTGCTATACATCTTCGGCGCCGGGCACGTGGGCCTGAATATCTACAAGGTCGGCATGCTGGCCGGTTTCCAGACCATCGTTGCCGATGATCGCGACATCTACGCCAACCGCGAGCGCTTCCCAGAGGCCCTCGACGTGCTAAGTGGAGATATGGATCAGATCATGGCCGAGCTGGATCCGCCCGACAGCGCCTACATCGCGATTGTCACCCGCGGACACCGCCACGACCTGAAGGTTCTGCGCTGGGCCATTGAGACCCGCGCGCGTTACATCGGCATGATTGGCTCGGCCCGTAAGGTGTTGACGCTCTACGAACAACTGGAGCGCGAAGGGTTCGACCGCAGTCTGCTGGAAAAGGTTTACGCGCCTATCGGCTTGCAGTTGAACGCGGTGACCCCCGAGGAGATTGCGGTCTCCGTGGTGGCGGAGCTGATCGGCCTGCGGCGGCATACGGAAGCAGCGCTACCGCATTCGGCCAACCGGGTCCGCAAGGTCCTGAATAAGCCAAAGCCGGAGCCGGCGGCGGAGACTGTGGCCGCCAGCTAGATCGAGACAAGGCGTCCGGGTTGCAAGACAGAACACTGCTCCGAAATTGAGCACAATTTGTGCGCAACTATGGAACATATCGGTGCCAACACGAGTTCATCCTCCCGCTTCGGCGGTTTCTCCTGTGCGCGCAGGTCCGGAGATCCAGCTCTGGGCCTGCATTTTTTAAGGAGCATGTTGGACCGGTTGGTTCCCCGCAAATCGGCACCGCCTGCCGTAGTGGCAGCCCACGGAAAACCGATTGCAAAGCTATCAGTGCTGAACTGCCCATCTGAAGGAGGCAAAGTGACACCCACTGCCAATCCACTGCACTTTGCCTCCGTTTTTTGGGGAGAGCACGTCCCGTTCTCTCCCGCGCAGCGCCGCCTGCGCATGCTGCGCCTTTCCATCACGGATAAGTGCAACTTCCGTTGCTGCTATTGCAGCCCGGAAGACGGCGTGAAGCGCGCGCAGCATGACGACCTGCTCCGGCTGGAGCGGCTGGCGGAGATGGTCCGCTGGCTGACGCAGGAGACCGGCATCCATCGCGTGCGGCTGACCGGCGGCGAGCCTCTGCTGCGCCGCGGCGTGGTGGAGCTGGTGCAGACGCTCTCCGGGTTTCCGCAGATTGATGAAGTGACGTTGACGACCAACGGCGCGTTGCTGGCGGAGATGGCCCCGGCGCTGAAGGCCGCCGGGCTTGGCCGCGTCAACGTCTCTCTCGACTCGCTCGACGAGCAGCGCTTTGAGGTCATCACGCGCGGCGGCAAGCTGCGCAAAACGCTCGACGGAATTGATGCGGCGCTGCGCTACGGCCTCGGCCCGGTCAAGATCAACGCCGTGCTCCAGCGCAGTTCGTGGGAGCGCGATGTTCCGCGCCTGCTCGACTACGCGCTTACCCGCCAGCTTGAGGTGCGCTTCATTGAACTTATGCGTACCGGTACCGAGCGCGCCTGGTGCGACTCGGAATTTATCTCCGCCGAAGAGGTGCGCGCGGGGCTGCGCCTGGAGAGCTTTGACGCCGAGACCCCGACGAACTCCTCCGCGCAGCGCCTGCTGGTCGGCTGGCGCGGTGCGCTGCTCACCACCGGATGGATTACACCGCGCTCGCACCCGTTCTGCGCGCGCTGTGAACGGCTCCGCATGGACGCGCGCGGACGCGTGCGCCGCTGCCTGATGGACGACACGACGCTCGACCTCCACGGCGTGCTGGCCACCCAGGGGCAATTGGCCGCCGAGCGGCAGTTCCGCTGCTTCATGGCCGGCAAGCGTCCGCCACGCGCCATGGATAACATCATTCCCATGAGCCAGGTCGGCGGGTAAGCCCCCCGCCGACAGCCCCACCTTCCTTCCTTTCATTCCAAGCACAATTCATTCGCGCCAGACGGCCCCGGCGGTTAGTCTGTTGCGCATAAGGCATGGCGCCCCCCACATTTGCGAACACCGCGCAAATGTGGGCCACCCGCGGGAGTCTCCAAGATAAGAGGCGGGTGGCCCGGACACCATTTTGCTCGTTGTCCGGGGCAGTTGAGCGGCTATGCTGCGGCACCCGAAGAACTATGAACGATGAGTACAAGGCGAAAGGGTGCGCCGCCCGCCGGGTAGCAGATTGTGTGCTGGGGCAGGTAAGGTAGATCCTCGCGCTACAAGGTGTTTACGAAGTCTTTGTGGAGGCCGGAGTACTGAATGTCGAGGACAGAAAAAAGGTTGTTCTCCAGAAATATTAATTATATTCGTGATCTATTTCTTGTTTGGCAATTCGTGCTTTTCTCGATCATCAGTGTGGCTAATATCGATAATGTCGCGAATAGGTATCTGGTTATCAGATGCTCCATCGGAGCAATAATCTCGCTCCTGTTAGCGCGTGAAAGAGTGATCCTGGTGTTCTGCTCGCTTGGATTTGTCGCTACGCAGAGCGCGATTGCTCTGGTCCTTTATTCGTGGGATTGGAAAACGTTTGTAGTTGGCGCTGTATCATGCTGCGTGTTTCTATGCGGACAGCATCGATTGAATAAATCCGATCTGGCTTATGAACTGCCTGATGACATCGGAGCTATTGATATGCTGATCAGTGTCGTGTCGTTTGCGGGATTTGGGACGTTGTTGCACTGGTTTAGTCAGGGTAGGTGAAATGGGCGGCGTTTCGTTCAACTTGATCCGCTGTTGGGCTGGAGTGGAATTGTTTGTCGCAGGGCGGGTGGCGCAGTCTTTCGGAAATGAATGATTCGGGTGCCCCATCCTTCTCGCGGAATGAGAGGGTGGGGGAGTTAGCTGTTTCGCTGGTAACGTAGATTTTGTGATCGACAAGATCGGTGGCCTGAACACCTTTCCGGGCGCTGTCAGGGGTAGTTGAATGGCTATGCCGCTGGTTTCCCGCTCGCGAGAATTGCTCACGGCATTGCAACAGCGGTGTGTGCATCCCCAATGCCGCTCTGTAATATGGGCCACAACGTAACCAAGCAAGACCCAGACTTGCTGAAATTCGCCACCAGCATCAACGTCCTGTCTTAACGAAAGTGATGAAGTCCCTGTTAAAGAATTCCGGCCTCATGCAGGAGCCTCTCGTCACGCAGAAGTTTCTCAATAGGAGCATCGCGCGCGATGCGGCCAGAATTCAGCAGGATCGCGCGTGAGGCGACTGCCGCTGCAAACGCGAGGTCGTGGGTGGCAACGAGCAAGGTTATGGGAAGGCTCAAAAGAGTCTGCTTCAATTCGCGCGTTGAGCGTCCATCGAGTTCCGCCGTCGGCTCATCGAGCAGGAGCATTTCCGGGCTCTGCACAAGAGCCGCAGCAATGGCGGCACGCTTGCGCTGTCCCACACTGAGTTTCCGAGCTGGCCGGTCAGAGCACGCGGCAAGCCCCACCTTATCCAATAGCTCGGTGGCAATGGAACGTGCCGGTTGTTCCGGCAAGTCACGATTGACCTGAGGGAGGATCAGGTCCTCTTCGATCGTTGGCATGAATAGTTGGTCTTCCGGATTCTGAAACAGCAAGCCGATCTTTCCGTGTGCCAGCCGTGGCTCCTGACCGAAGATGCTCATGCGGCCTTGCGCCGGGTGAAGTCCGGCGAGACACCAGAGAAGCGTGCTCTTTCCTGCGCCATTTCCACCAAGCAGGGCAACGCGCTCACCGGCTTCGACGCGGAAGCTGATGTGATCGAGAGCCCGCTGCTCACGCTCATATCCGAAACTCAGATCACGGACCTCCAGAGCCAGCGTCAAGCGTCGAGCCCTTTCAGGCACTGCGCCGCATAGAAGTTCTCTGCGCGTGTCAACGACCTTTGCAGGGTGGACGCCAGCGCGAAACTGAGACTACGGAACCCTCCATTTGAATACAGGCGCGGCGCGGCAACTTTGCGCGCAATCAGCAGGCGCTCGGTTTCTCCAAGAAGAATCTGCGCAAAGTGACGAAGAAAGTGGAGAAATAGAAAGAACCTGAACAGCAGACGATTGCGCGGAATTGGAGTAGCTCCCTGCAGGCAGAGCCGTGCACCCATCAGCGTGCCTAGATAGATGAATAGAATGCGGAGTAGAAACCGCACATCCCACGCCGCCGCATACCCGCGAAGAACGTAGGCAGTACCCGCAAACAGAAGAACAGGAATATTCCGCATTGCCACGAGCCGCAGGCTGCGAAGCTGCCGGATTTGCGCTCCAAACAGCAATACGATCAACGCGAGCAAAACTGACGTGGGCAGGATTGGGCAACCCAGCGCCACAACCGTCACGATTGCGACCATGGCCAATATTCGAATTGGAAAGCTCACAGAATGCCCTTCTCTACTTTGACTTGTGCGCCGCGCCACTTGAAGTGCCTTCGCCGGTTTTTTCCGCCATCACGAAGTACCAGCCAGCGTGTTCCTGTGCCTCCAGCACGGTGAGTCCCGCCGTCGAGAGCAGCTTGCAGAGGGCTAGTGCCGAAGGCAGGTGATCGTGCGCAACCGGTCCCGTGAGAGCACCGTGAAAAGTATTCAACTCGTCGCTGCTCATCAGGTGCCCGATGGCGATGCGCCCGCCAGCCTGCAGCAGCTTTGCGCAACGTGCGAGCGCCCGCGAGACATCGAAATGCGGCAATGCGTTGAAGCAGAGGATGAGATCGAAGGTATCCGGCGCCAGGTCGCAGGACTCGATGGCCCCACAGAGGTACTCGACACTATGGTTGCCGTGCTTACTGCGGTTCACCTCCAGCATCGCCATGGAAAAGTCCATCTCCGTCAGCCGCGCATTTGGGCAAACGGAGCGCACAAACGGCACCAGAACACCCGTGCCGCAACCAAGGTCGAGGATGCGCGCCGGTTGATGTTGTGTGGCGCGCAATATGTAGATGCGCTGCTTTTCGGCTGCGTCGGCGGGGCCGGGAAAGCCGTCCCACTGCGCGGCAATGCTGTCAAAGTATTCGCGCTTGTCATTCATCATCGGTTCCAAATAGCAGACTCTTTCTCTTGTGGAGGCTCTTCAACACCAGCGGAATGACCACCAGTTGCAATGCAATCCCCGGCATTCCGTGAACGAAGGTTGCAACTGCCACTACGCGCGGCGGGAGATGGAAATACGTGGACATCGCATACATCATCACGAACGCTGTCAGGCGGTCTGCGAGGATACCCGCGATCAGAGCAGGAGCAACATGCTTGCTGGCGCGGCGTACCAGAGCCACAGCCAGCACCATCGCCATCGCCTCCCCACTCATTACCAACGCAACCGGCGGATAGACTGGCGGCATGCCGGTGGTGAATGCGGAGATCCACGGCACCAGAATCGCGGTCAAAGCTGCCCAGCCTACCGTGGACAGCAATGCATTCAACAGCAGCGGCAGGAGCATAGGGAGGAAGTGGCTCCCCAGCCCGACGGCGTGAAAAACCATGGGCAGCACGATGGCCAGCGCTCCCAACGCGGCGCTGACCACCATGGAACGAAGTTGATGATTCTGTGCAGCCATCAGAAGCGGATCGAGAGGCCGCCCGCTCCATTGACCTTTGGCATCGGGTAGCCGGACAGGACCTGGTAGTCACGGTTCAGCAGGTTGTCGACCGTAGCAAAAACGCTGACGTTTTGCTGAATCGGAACGCTGAGCTTCATCGTGGCTACTGCGTAGCCAGCAAGCTCCGTGGTGTGTGCACTGCTGGTGTAACGGCGGCCAATGCACTGCACGCCTGCGTAGAGCATCGCCTTCTTCAGGTCCACATCCATCGTCAGCGTTATCTTGTTTCGCGGCACCAGCGGTTGCAGGTTGGAAGAATGCAGGTATGCATAGCCTGCCGTGCCCGAGATGCGTCGCTGGATCTTCCAGCGGAGAGACGTCTCCACGCCGCGGTTGTTGGCTTTGCCTTGGTTGACTACGAGCATGTTGGGCCAGTAGCCGGTCGTTGCCATCTGGTTGCGCAGGTGCGCGTAATAGAACGTGGTGGAGGCACCCAGGCTCGAGGAGACGCGGTACTGCAGGGAGGTTTCACCGCTCCACATGCGAACGGGCTTCAGGTCCGGGTTCGGACCGGGAAACAGGTAGAGTTCGCGAAGCGTCGGATTGCGGAAGCCTTCGCCGCCGGAGACGGAGCATGTCAGGCGGTTGGTCACCATCCAGCTCAGCCCTGCTTCCGGCACCGCCAAGTCTCCAAACTGCGAGTTTGACTGGTAGCGAATGCCTGCGTTGAGCATGACGCCCGAAACAGGCACCCAACGCCCGCGCACGAAACCTGCAGCATCCGTAATCTGGTGGTCGCCGCCATAGGCGTCCGGATTGGTTGCGGTTCGCGCTGTGCCGCCGTAGTTCACAACGTCGGTGCCGAAGTCCACGCTCACATTCTTCGGCAACAGCAGTGACTGGTAGACACGCCCACCGGTGATGCGATCCACCGAACGGAATCCATCTGAGATGAAGTTGTGCCCATACGTGGAATAGACGCGCGTGTAGCCGTTGAGTCGATTCGTCGCGTTTGCCAGATCGACGCTGAAGCCCCCGCGGCCAACCGCGGCGTAGCTGCCACGGAGCGGCGCTGTGATAGGGCCGGGATCGTCGACCATGAAGTGCCCGTAGTTGCCGTCGAGCGAAAGCTTCCACAGGTTGTTAAGCGTGTAGCTGGTGCCAAGCGAAACATTCTGCGAGCGGAAGCCCGACTGTGTGCGGTCACCATTCGTGTGGTTGACGCTGGCAGCAAGGTTATAGACGCCGCGCCCTTCACGGATTCCCGCCGAGAAGCGATGCTGTCCTGTCGTGTAAGAACCGAGGCTTGAGGTCAACTCGAACTCATGCGCCTTGGCCGGCGTACGAGGCTCAATCTCCACCACACCGCCCATGGCGTTGGTGCCATAAAGCACCGAGGAGGGGCCCTCAATCACGCGAATGCTGCCGACACCCGACAGGTCATAGAAATCCGGAAGCGGATGCCCCATTTCGCCCTGATAGTCCGGTCGGCCGTTCATCACGATGAGAACATCCGTGTTCGGCGAACCGGAGATTCCACGGATGCTCACTCCGCCGGTTCCGTTGGTGGAAATGCCATAGCCCATCACCCCGCGCCGCGTGACATAGACGCTGGGGGAAAGATCTTCCACCGCATCGAAGACGGTTCTTGCCGCGGTGCGGTCAATCTCCGTCGCGGTGGAACTGGCTGTCGCCGTGGTCGCCACGCCCGGGTCGGTGAGAACCACGTTCAGCGTGGTGTGAACGGTTGCCGGCGCAAGCTTCAACACCAGCGGAGAGGAGCAATTTTCTACGGAGACCGATTGCGACTCGAAACCAATGACACTGACAATCAGGCGGGCGCCGGGCTGGCACTGCCAAGCATACTGCCCTGTCTGGTCGGTGCGAATGGACTGGACAGATTTACCGCTGCGAATCTCAATGCTGGCGTTGGCGATGGGGATACCGGAAGAGTCTTGCACGCGCAGCGGAACCTGCTGAGCCGCGGCGTTCACTCCGAGAAGAATGCAGAATGCAGAAAACAACAGGACAGAACGGGACAACGCAACCTCCTTGGGGAACGGCTATGTCCACGAAATGAAGTGGAGTAATGGTAGCACGAAATATAAAATCGTGTTATCTAGTTTTGACGCGCTTTTCCATCCAGGAGCTCTGCCACCCGCCGCTCGAAACTACCGCCGTGCTTCGCTACAATGCAGAGGGCAAAGGAGACGATCATGGCGGAGCTGGTTCGAACAGGCGTTTCACTGGAAGAAGATCTGCTGGAGAAGTTCGACGCGCTGATTGAACGGCGCGGCTATGGAAATCGCTCGGAGGCCATTCGAGACCTGATTCGCGATGCGCTGGTGGCCGAGGAAGCCAGCAGTAACAGCCCTGTGGTCGCCACACTCTCCATGATCTATGACCACCATCGCCCCGAGCTTTCACGCAAGCTTACGGACGCCCAGCACCATCACCATGGCAACATCCTTGCGGCAACCCACATCCACTTGGACGAAAAGAACTGCTTCGAGGTGGTCATCATGCGCGGCCCTGCCGGCGAGGTGAAGCACCTGGCCGACCACATGCTCAGTATGAAGGGCGTCAAGCACGGCAAGTTTGTGATGACCTCCACCGGGAAGAACCTCTAGCGCGTTCGCCGCCTGAAGCAGCCAGAAAAAATGGCCGGGGACGCTGAATCCCCGGCTCCGCACAGGTTGCACAAAGAAGCAGTTCGTCGATCCGTCCTTACTTGTTCAGGCCGAAAACATAGTGCAATCCGAATCGCACCTGGAAGGGTTCCACGGGATGCGAGACGTTGGAGAATACTGACGTTGTGCCCGGCGTAATCCGCGATTCATAGGCGTAGGTGATGTCGTCATCGCGGCGGTTCAACAGGTTCAGGAACTCGGCGGAGATGCGCCACGCCTTGTTGATTCGATACCCCAGTTCTCCATTGAGTAACGCCGTAGTCTTGGAGCGGAAGAGTCCGTCCGAGGTCAGATCGCGCGGGCCGAAGTAGCGCAAACGCAAGCTCCCGGAAAAGCGATGGAGATCATGCAGTGTCACGCCCGAGGCAATGACCAATCCCACCGCTTCGGGAACTCGCCGCCCACCGTTACTGTTTGGTGCCGCATCATCGCCATCAATAGAAGTGAACAGCGCTTTGGAATTCGCCAGGTCAAAGTCAAAAGCCAGGTGTTGCGTCGGCGTGTAATAGTTTGCCCACTCCACGCCGTAGCGGTCGCTCGGCTGCCGGGAAGCCGTCGTGCCGCCCGTGTCGCCCGACTGCTGCAGTTCGGAGGCGCTGTGGAGATACCAAATGGAGACCGTGCTTTGCAGGTGCGGAATGGACAGGGTGCGCACACCAACTTCCGCGCCCTTGGTGGGGATCATGGGCGGAATCTTATTGGCTGGCGTGTTGGGATAGGGGTTCTCCCCCGAGACCGGCTCCACCATCTGCGTTGTGCCGCGCCCGTCGTTGCTGTGGAAGCTGGCTCCGCCCTGAATATAGAACTCCGTGTTGGCCCACGGGCCAAAGATCAAACTTGCCTTCGGGCTGGGAAGCATCTTGCTGGCCGTACCGCTGTTGGCTGCGGTCACCAGGCTGGTGACGCCGAAGCGTTGCACGTCACCGCGCAGCGCCACCACAGAGCGGAATTTGGGAGCCCACTGGATTTTGTCCTCCGCATAAAGACCCACCTGCGTATCGGTAAAGTGATCCGCTTGCGTCACCGCCGGCAGAGTCATGCCAGTGTCAACATCCGTCTTATCGACACGCACGCGGTTCTCCACCTGGTAAAGGCCGTTGTGAATCCAGTCATTGCGCAATTGCACGCCGAAGGTGTTTTCCATCTTGCGGCCAAACCAATCGCTGAAGATCGTGTGGCGCGCGTCCATCCCTCCCACCCAGCGCTTGTCTGCCTGCTCAAACTGATCGCCCTTCACGGGGTCATCCAGGTAGTAGGTGAAATCAGAAAATAGATCGAGATCGTAATAGAAGCCGTAGGCCATGATCTTCGTCAGGGAGCTTGCCCCCTGTCGATGCCACTCTGACTGCAGGCTATAGCGCTGTGAATGGCCGCCATCGGTCGGATTCAGCGTGCCGTAATATCCCACGAGGGATTGGGCCGGCACGGGGATCTGGTCGCTCGAGTGCCAGTTTCCGTGGTACCCACGGGCCGTGATGCTGAAGCCATTGGCGATACCGCCCCGGCTGTAATTAAGAAATCCATTGAACTTGTAGTAGTTGTCAGGATGCGTCCAGGGGCCGTCGTCGTGGTATGCCTCGCCGCCATACAGCAGGTTGCCATTGCCGAGTTTCTGCGATATGCCGAAAACCGCCCGGCCAAATCCATACATACCGCCTTCGACCGTGAAGAAGTTCTTCGGCAGCGTTTTGAAGAACACCAGATGCGCATTTCCCGCCGAGCCATAGTTCCCTACGTCCGCGGAATACGGACCCTTCTGAAAGTCCACCCGCTCCACAAACTCCGGAATGACAGTGTTCATGTCCGAGTAGCCTTCCCCGTGCGCGTGCGACGGCAGGTTCAGCGGCATTCCGTCGAGGAAGATGGCAAAGTCCGTGCCGTGGTCGAGACTGAAGCCCCGCAGGAAGTACTGGTTTGCCTTTCCGCCACCGGCATGCTGCGTAATGATGACGCCGGGCACCATCTCCAAGACTTCTCCCGAGCGAAGGATGGGACGGCTCTGAATCTGCGCTGCACCCACCGTTCCCTGCGTTGCGGATTGGGCAATTCCAATCAGGCTATCTTCTCGCCCTTGGACATTCACAGTGGTGCTCACCGAGCCCACCGCCAGGGAGATACGTAGCGGGGACAGCGGCTTGCTATTTCCGAGGCTGACAGAGATCTCCTTGGTTTCAAACCCAGGATTTGACACAACGAGGCGGTAAACTCCTGCCGGAACTCCGGCAATCATGAACGAACCGTTCGTGTCCGCCTCAGCCGACTTTTGCACTGCGCCGTTCGCATTCAGAAGCTGAACAGTCGCCCCGGAGATCATCGCGCCGGAAGCATCCACAACCGTTCCGGACAACTGAGTGCTTCCTTGCCCGAACAACAGACAGGGAACGAGCACCAGCAACCCAATCCCATAAACCAATTTCATTGCGACAACACTCTCCTGCGGACGCAACGTGCAACCGGACTTCAGATTCCACCCGGAATGCCCCTGCAACCCGAGGAAGATGAATCGGCGCAGCGGGAACACAGCATTGACGTCACAGGAAAGATTGTTGCATTGGTAGCACGTTTTTGTAAATCGTATGTACCAGAGAAGCAGTTCAACGCATGATGCACGGCGCTATTTCTCAAAGATGCCGCTCGTAGCAGGAGGCTCCCAGCAAGCGAATTTCTGATTCACACCAACGGAGGAGCCATCCAGCGCTTCTCCCATACCGCGTGTGAACTCGTAACGTCTTGCGGCGCCGAGGACCAGTTTGGCTTTATCACGGATGAGTCGGTTGGGCCAGTTGGATCAAAGCGTTGTTTGGCTCCGGCAGTGAGAGTGCGATGTAGATGAAATTGTGCTGGTCAAAGCACTCAAGCACAACATGCCCCAATAGCGTTCACACGTATCAGCACATCATGTCGGGAATGAATGTGATGGAAGCTGGCCAATCCAGGGAGCTTAGCGAAAATGCCGGAATGCAATCCGAGGCCAGGGTCGGCATTTCACATCTTCCCGTGCCTCACAAATCCTTCCTTCAATTCCAAGCACAATTCATTCGCGTTGAAATTGCTGTTGCACTACGCTGTGAGGATGCCGCAGAGGCCAACACAGTGTGTGAACGTGTACCCATTGCAGGGCGCGAGCAGTTCCCCGCTCAAGCTATAAGAGGCCTGAACGGGCTACCCGCCAGCTTTCGACATTATGCGACAGAGATTGATGGAGTAGTTGAGATCGAATGGGAGTGGATGGCGAGGCGAAGAGAACGGATGGGTTTCGTGCTTTGTGATCGTGAGGTCCCCCCCCCCTCTCGCTTCGCGAGAAGGGTAGGGCACCCGAGGAATTATGAACGATGAGTACAAACCGAAAGGGTGCGCCACCCGCCAAGACAGCCCCGCTCAAGCCATAAATGGCTTGAACGGGCCACCCGCCTATGCGCGTACAGAGATTCTGGTACCACTGGAATGAGAAATCACCATGTCCTCATTGCAAAAAATAACGACGATCGCAGCACTGTTGATGCTTGTCGGCTGTACTTCTCGGCCTGTCCTTCGTGGAGATCATCCCGCTGAACTCGTGGGGACTTGGCGACTCTTTATGGGGAAGGATTGTGCCGGATACGGGATTGCATCGGATGTTTTGGTTTTGCAAGCAAATGGGACACTGGAACAACACGTCGTTTCGAAGAGTGGTCAACAGTTCAACTCGAGTGATCAAACGTGGAGATATCTGAGCCCCAATTCGATTGCACTAAATGCGCGATTCAATTTCTTCACATCGCAAGTACAGAGCAGGCTAATTGGCGTGCCGGAAACTGAGGTGCTTCTGCTAGAGAGACGATTGCCTCTTCGAATACTGCTGAACCCAGATAGCGATTGCCTCTATGAGAGAGAATGAAACCTGATTCAACGTGGGCAGTACGGTGATGTTGCCTATAATCCTGTTCATGTAGCTCCGCTGTTACGGCGGGTGGCGCAGTCTTTCGGAAATGAATGATTCGGGTGCCCCATCCTTCCGCCTCCTATTGGAAGAGGAGGTGGCTGCCAGGCTGTCTGTGCGCTTGGCGCCCGGCGTGGCCTATAATCCTTCGCATGAGCATCAGCGAGCAAGTACAGAAAGACATGATTGCGGCGATGAAGGCCAAGGCCGAGCTGCCGCTCTCCACCCTGCGCATGGTCAAGAGTGCGCTCAAGAACAAAGAGATCGACAAGCGCGCGCCGCTCGACGAGAAGGAGGAGATGCAGGTGCTCTCCACCATGATCAAGCAGCGCAAGGATTCGGCCGAGCAGTTCACCAACGGCAACCGCCCCGAGCTGGCCAAGAAGGAGCTTGAGGAGATCACGATCATCGAGGGCTATTTGCCGAAGGCCGTGGGCGAGGCCGAAATTGCCGAGGCTGTTGCCGCCACCATCGCGGAGATGGGTTCGCCGACCATGAAGGACATGGGCCACGTGATGAAGGCCGCCATGGCGAAGTTCACCGGCGCGCGCGTGGACGGCAAGCTGGTGAGCGAGGCCGTCAAGAAGGCGCTCAGCAAGTAGGTCTAGAACAGATTGCCGCCGAAGTTGGTGGAGATGAGCGTGGCTGAAGCGCGCTCAGACAAAAGGTGGTTCGACTGAAACGCCCCGGCCATGGCCGGGGCGTTTCGCTCACCATGACATTCTGCTCGTGATGAGCTAATCCTTCCTTGCCGGGCGCACGTAGACGAAGATGCCGTCGGGCAGTGCTTCGCCGGTGAACTCCACGCGGCCGTTGCTGACAAAGCCGCGCACTTCCTTCAACGCTTCAGGCGCGTTCTGTGCGGGGCGGGTGGATGCCGCCGTCACGCTTGCCGGGCGCAGGCCCACGGCAGGCATGCCCGCCGGAGGCTTGGCGTAGGCATCGGCGCGGTCGGTGCGCAGGCCCTTGGTGCCACGGTCCATCGCCTCGTTCGCCAGCCGGTCGGCGTCCTTGTTCATGTGGCGAAGTACGTGTTTGATCTGGAAGGCGTCGAGCTTGCGGATGAGCGCCGTGGCCTCCTGGTAGATCGCCAGCAGGCTCTCACTGCGAACCTTGTAAAAGCCCTTGATCTGCTTCACCAGCAGTTCGCTGTCGCTGATGATGCGGACGGCGCGGTAGCCGTGCGCCACGGCGTACTCCAGGGCCGCGACCAGGCCGGAGTACTCGGCAAAGTTGTTGGTCTGCGAGCCGAGGAACTCGCTCAGCTCGGCCAGCACCTTTCCATCCTGATCCTGTATGTAGGCGCCAAAGCCCGAGGGGCCGGGGTTGCCGCGCGCGCCGCCATCGATATGCGCCACCATGTGCTCGGCGGGAAAGTCTGTGACCTCCGAGCGGGACTCGAATAGGGATGCGGCGGTGGTGGGGCGGAACTTCGGACGATAAGGCATGGGGAAAGTCTACCGAATCCCGCGCCTCACCGCCGTGGAGATTTCTGTGGAGAACTGCGGAGCGGCCACGGAGATCGCACTGAGGCGCGAAGCGGGGCGTCGAATTTTCTCGCCTCACGCCTGCTGTGCGGTACCGCAGGCTTACGTCAATTTCTGACGATACTTGGGAATGTTCTATCGGCCTTCGGCCAGCCGCAGCGCCAGCCGGTCGGGCAGCCCGGCGGAGATGATCTTCTGCTGCGCTAGATCGAGGTTGTACCTGACGCGGAAGAATTCAATGGTCGCGGTGCCAGAGTCGTAGAGGGCGAAGGAGGCGCGCCAGTCTCCGTCGCGCGGCTGGCCCACTGAGCCGGGGTTCACCAAATAGCGAATTCCAGGCTGCATCGCGTGGAGCCACCGGCTTGCACCTCTGCCTTCGGTATGGCGTGGCGAGAGGTGATTCACAAGGCTTCCATCGAGCGTGAACGCGCCCTGTATGTGCGTATGTCCGAAGAAGGTGAGCTGTGCTTCCGTCTGCTCCAGTACCGCACGTGCGGAATGTTGGTGGAGGACGTACTCATCCTCGTTGAGCGGCGAACCGTGCACGAACTGCACGCCTGCAAGCTCCGGCAGTGATACGGGGCCGATGGGCAGGGCGGCCAGCCACTGACGCTGCTCCTCCGTCAGGTGCTCGCGCGTCCAGCGGGCGGCGCGGGCAGCCATTGGATTGAAGCCCCAGGCCGTCTCCTCTTCGCCGCTGCAGATGCGGTCATGATTGCCACGTACGAACACCGTACCCAGGGGGCGCAATCGCTTCAGCACCTCGCCGGGCGAGGCGCCGTAGCCGACAATATCGCCCAGCACGGCCACCGCATCAAACGGCGACGCAGCGTTCAGGCAGGCATCCAGCGCTTCCAGATTGGAGTGGACATCACTGAGGAGAAGGACTCGCACCCGTGGCCCCCGAAAGGCTGCATTCTAACGCGAAGTGGCGAACCCCGGTGTTAAGAAATACGCAAGTCATCAGGAACCACACCGGTTGGCTACGGGTGAGCAGCTAGGTTCCCGCCCGGTGCGCTCGTGCGGGTTTCAGTCTAGAGTAGTGCCATGCGCACCGCCACACGCTCCGTCCTCTTCTGTTTCGCCTGCCTTCTGCTGACCGGCGTACTGGCCGCGCAATCGGCCCCAGCGCAGTTGCCGCCGCAACCAGCGGCCGCAGCCAACCCTCCGGGCCTCGACTTCGCCGCACTACTGGCGCAGGAATTCGGTCCGGACTTCACGCTGTCGAAGAAGTATTCGCCGCTGGTGGCTGACCTGGATCACGACGGACGAGAAGACCTGATTCTCGTTGCCAACAGCTCCAGCAGCCCGTTGGGACTCTCGGAAAAGATGCACTACACGGTGCAGGACCCGTACGGCAAATACTTCGGCTTCTCCAATCCTTCCATGAGCCTGGGGTATGGCAGCATCGATCCGAAATTTGTTCCGACGTATCTGCTCATCATCCACAACTGGCGCAGCAAGCCCATGGGCAATAAGTATGTGCTCATCAACATTCCGTTCGATCGCATCAAGATCGGCTACAGCCTGTTGAAGAAGAAGACCGTGCAGGTCATCGAGACGGAAGATGAGATCGGCGTGCAGGCCGCCATCTACTGGGATGGCAAACGCTATCGCTGGGAAGCGACCGCGATGAACCAGATGAAGTAGCACGGCAAGGAGCTTTCAGCGGAATTCATCGAGTGCTTCGTTGTATGCCCCTGCGTGCACTGGTAGGATGCAAGCCATGCAGATCAGCTACCAGATGACGGAACAGGATTTCCGCGACGGACTCAGTGTTCATCAGAACCGCAGTTTTTTCTCACGCTGGTCGCGCCGTTACATTCTGGCCATTCTGGCATTCGTTCTGGTGTTGTCAATTGCACTGCTTATACACGACCCCTCGTCAAATACCATACGGCAGGTGTGGCCGGTCTTTGGACTTGCCGCAATTTGGGGGCTGTTGTTTGTTGTGCTGCCACGCTGGGCCGCGCGCAAGCAGTATGAGTCGCAACCCGCCGCGCATAGCACGCAATTCTTGGAGATAACCGACATAGGTCTCCGCTCCAAGTGCGACGTGATCTCCTCGGAATCGGCTTGGGGAGCCTACACGCACTGGCGGGAAGGCAATCGGATTTTTGTGCTCTACACCTCGAACGTCAAGCTCAGCATTATTCCCAAGCGCGCCTTCACCGGAGAGCAACTGGCGGAGTTTCGTGCGTTGCTGACGGAGAAGGTTCCGCACAAATAGCAGATAACCGCAGGCTCTGGCGGAGTCTCTGCAATCGCTCAAAATCCCTCGAATTCACAGGCGCGAAATCTTGCCTGCACGGCACAATTGTCGCTTGGTGCAAGCAACACTCACCGATATAATTTCCCGCCATGAACCTGGAACAAAAACTTGCCGAACTGAAGCGTAGGGATGAGCTGGCCGAGGCCGGGGGTGGCCCCGAGCGTCGCGCCCGCGAACACAAACTGGGCAAAATGACCGCCCGCGAACGCATTGAATTCCTGCTCGACGAAGGCACCTTCGAAGAGACCGACAAGTTTGTCACCCATCGCACCACGGAATTCGGCATGGCCGACCAGGTGATCTATGGCGATGGGTTCGTCACCGGCTACGGCCGCATCGAAGGCCGTCTGGTCTTCGTCTTCGCGCAGGATTTCACCGTCTTTGGCGGCTCGCTGTCGGAGACCAACGCCGCCAAGATCGTCAAAATGATGGATATGGCCGCAAAGGTCGGCGCGCCGGTGATCGGGCTGAATGATTCGGGCGGTGCGCGCATTCAGGAAGGCGTGCGCTCGTTGGCGGGTTACGCCGATATCTTCCTCCGCAATGTTCTGTCGTCGGGCGTGGTGCCGCAGATCTCCGCTATCCTTGGTCCCTGCGCCGGTGGCGCGGTCTATTCCCCGGCCATGACCGACTTCATCCTCATGGTTGATAAGACCAGTTACATGTTCATCACTGGCCCGGACGTCATCAAGGCCGTGACGCATGAAGAGGTCAGCAAGGACGAGCTGGGCGGCGCCGAGGCCCACAACATGAAGAGCGGCGTGGCGCACTTCCTCGCCCATGACGATGCCGAGTGCCTCTCCATGGTGCGCGAGCTGCTGAGCTTCATTCCGTCGAACAACCTTGAGGAGCCTCCGCGGAAGCCCTGTACCGACCCGGTGGACCGCGCCGACGCCGAGCTGGATACGGTGGTTCCAAACGAGAGCAATATTCCGTATGACATCAAGGACGTCATCACCCGCGTGGTTGACGATGGCTACTTCTTTGAGGTGCAAGAGCATTACGCCAAGAACATCGTCATCGGCTTTGCCCGCATGAATGGCCGCCCGGTCGGCATCGTGGCCAATCAGCCGAACTTCCTGGCCGGTGTGCTCGACATCAATTCGTCCATCAAGGGCGCTCGCTTCGTGCGCTTCTGCGACTGCTTCAACATCCCGCTGATTACGTTTGAGGATGTGCCCGGCTTCCTGCCCGGCGTGCAGCAGGAGCATGGCGGCATCATCATGCACGGCGCCAAGCTGCTGTTCGCCTTCGCGGAAGCCACCGTGCCGAAGATCACGGTGATTACCCGCAAGGCTTATGGCGGTGCCTACTGCGTCATGGCCAGCAAGCACATTCGCGCGGACGTGAACTACGCCTGGCCGACGGCGGAGATCGCCGTCATGGGGCCGGAAGGCGCGGTGAACATCGTCTACAAGCGCGAACTGGAGGCAGCCACCAAGGCGGGCGAAAACGTGGAAGGCGTCCGCAAGGAGAAGATCGACGAATTCCGTGACAAGTTCGCCAACCCGTACGTAGCGGCCGAGCGCGGATATGTCGATGCCGTCATCAAGCCGCGTGAGACGCGCCGCAGGATCATTCAGGCGCTGGAGATGCTGGACACAAAACGAGAGAAGCTGCCGGCCAAGAAGCACGGTAACATTCCGCTTTAAGCGGGGTTGGTCGTCCGATCGGACAGCCCCGGTCACGTCCGGGGCTGTCCTTTTGCGCTGAATCGTAACCGGGTGGATTCAGCATCAATATGGCAAGTGTGGATGGTTGCACATACGGTAAACTTGCTGCACACTCAATCAACGAATTCAGAGTGCAGTTGATTCTGCGGGGCGGTATGTCTTTGCCCCAACCCAAGGTGAGGTTTCCGTGAGCGAAGTACCAGAGCAATTTGAGCCACGGCCCCCGGAGAGTGAAGTCCCCCAAGCTCTGCCAGCGGACCCCTATGCGGTCGAACGCGCCCGGCAGGAGCGCAAACTGAAGCGCTTTGTTCTGACGTTTGCCGTGACGATTGTGGTGATTTCAGGGCTGCTGTTCGTCACGTTCCTGCGGCAGAGCAATCGCATCAAAACGCCTCCGATGAATGACGGAGCCAAAGGAAAGCCGGCACCGGAGTTCACCTTGAAGGATACTTCCGGCAAAGTGGTGCGGCTCTCCGACTTCCGCGGTAAAGCCGTGGTGCTGAACTTCTGGGCGACATGGTGCGCGCCCTGCCGTGAAGAGATGCCTTGGTTCGTTGAGATGCAGAACCGGTACGGCACCGACGGGCTGGCGGTGATTGGTGTCTCAATGGATGACGACCTGCCTCCAGCCAAGGTCGCCGAGTTTGTCCAGCAGAAGGGCATCAATTACACCATTCTGATGGGAAACGATGAGACCGCCAAGCGCTATGGCGGCATCGACGGCCTGCCCACCACGTTTTATATTGATCGTCGCGGCAATATCCTGGACGCCATTGAGGGCCTGCCCGAACGCAGCGAGATGGAACTGCATGTGAAGCAGGTGCTCGCCGTGGGGCGCTCGCCAATCTCCAGCGATGTACGCATGCCACACTTTTAGAAGGAGCTTGATCGCAATGATGCGGCGTTACAGGCGGCTGATTCTGGCCGCCATCGTTTTTTGTTCCTCCGTCACGCTGGCTCAGAGCCGTCCGGTGACTGTTTCTCCGATTGCGCCGGTGCGCGTGGCGCGCGGCAAGAGCGCGACCGTTACCGTCGAAGTGCATATCCCCGCCGGAATGCACATCAATAGCCACGAGGTGACCAGCGAGCTGTTGCGTCCCACGGAGTTGAAGCTGCAGCCGCCCACGGAACTGATGACCGGCTACGTGCAATACCCCGCCGGGGAGGATTACATTTCACCCGCCATGCCGGACGAAAAACTGAATGTGTATTCAGGCACTGTGCGGTTACAGGCGATGGTGCGAGCCATGAACAACGCTTCGACCGGCACCTTCCGCATCCACGGCGAGCTTCGCTACCAGGCGTGCAGCGACCGCCAGTGCCTCCCCCCGCGCAGCGTTCCCATACAGTTTGACGCGCACGTTACGCGCTGAGCACGCGGCCCTGTGTGCGAGTTTGTCTGCTGATTGATTGGTTCGAACGAAAGATGGTTGGCGTGGGACGGAAGAATTTGGGCTGGAAATAGATTCTCCCGGAGGCCCCCCACAGGCGCTCCGGGAGATAATCCACAGCACGAGTCTACGTGCCTCGAGAACATAGATATTCCGAGGCTCGCTTGCGATTCAGAAAAAATTAAGATCTTACGGTTTCGGGATGCCGTGCTTTTCGAGGAACGGATCCAGGGCGACGATAGAGCGCGTAATGGTGCCGCGGCCCAGCTCCGTTTTACCCTCGTGAGCGATCACCTTCATGGTGATAAAGCGGCCATCCACCTCGGAGACCACGGCCTCGGCGCGAACCAGCGAATTCATCCCGGCCGGGGCGCGATGCTCCACATGGACCGCGGTTCCGACGGAGATCTCGCCGGGCTCGCAGAAGGGTTGCAGGGCGGTAAAGCCCGCCGACTCCATCAGCCGTATCATGTCCGGCGTGGAATAGATGGGTGGAAGAGAGTGATGATGAGCCTTGAGCGTGTTCTCAAACTTCACCCGCTCTTCGGCCATACCTTTGGCACCAATGGAGACCGTTTTTGCCATAGCGGGACAATGTACCCGCACGGCCGTATCTAGGCAAGTGAGTTATGTCACTGGAGTGGGTGCGCTGCGGACAAAGTCCGGGTGCCGCCGGAAAGGACGAATATGAACCGTTCCCAGAGGGTGTTTCTGCTCGGAGTTTTCTTCTTTTTCGCCCTCACCGCCTGGGCGCAGGAGCCGTCCGGAGCCGTCACCGGAGCGGCCAACGCGTCCCACAACGCCGCCAGCAGCGCGGATGAGACCGCAATTCGCCAAGTGATTGACCGCCAGGTGGAGGCGTGGAACCGGGGAGATCTGGTGGGCTACATGGATGGCTACTGGAAGAGCGAGGAGCTGACCTTCTCCTCCGGCGTTACGGAAACCCACGGCTGGCAGACCACGCTGCAGCGCTACCGCGCCAGCTACCAGAAGAATCCTCGTGGCATGGGGCGGCTTACCATCGACCATGCGCGGGTGGAGATGCTCGGCCCGGTGGCGGCGCTGGTGCGCGCCGAGTGGCGGCTGCGTATGGCTGACAAAAGCTCTCCCCACGGCGTTACCACGCTCATCTTCCGCAAGCTTCCGGAAGGCTGGCGCATCATCCACGACCACTCCTCGGGCGAGTGAGCCGGATCGTCGGATTGTTGAATTTCAGAATTTGAACATTTGGGCGACACTAGCCCGCCCGGCGAGGCTGATTCCTCAAGACCTGCCCACGCTCGAAGGCGTCATTCTGAGGAGCCTGCCATGCGGGCGACGAAGAATCGGCTTCTCTCCCCCTGCCACAAAGCCAACTGCGTGCCATGCCGAACAGCAGATCCTTCGCTGCGCTCAGGATGACGCCTGCGCGGGGCCGGAGGGACGCAAGACGACCAGGGAACGTGCTCGCGCCGGGGGCTAGCTGGGGAAGTGGAAGTGCACGTCCTGGCGGGAGGCGACTGAGACGCCGTCAACCTTGGCGGGGGTGAAGCGCCATTGAAGCAGGGTGGCGCGCACGGTCTCTTCCAGTCCGTAGCCGACGGTCTGGAGCACGCGCGTCTCGGTCACCTTGCCCTGCTCGTCGATGGTGACCTCCACAATGACGTCGCCGCGAATCCACTCCGGCAGCTTGTTGCGGAGGATTGGCGGGTCGGGCGAATAAACCGGCAGCGCAATTCTTACATCATGGTCATTGGCATAGCCGCTGGCCAGCGAGCCAAGCATATAGCCGGGCATTCCGGGGCGGAGTGACTGCTGCGCGGCGGCGGGCATGGGTGCCGGTTCCGAAACAGGCGCGGTCTTCTGCCGTGATTTCTTCGACAATTCGGATTTCAGCAGTTCGCGCGGAGCGGCCTTTTCCTGCGGCACCACACTGGCGCCCGGGGCGATTAGAGCCGTTAACGTGGAGCCTCCGCCATTGCCGCGCAGCGAGCCGGAAGGCCGCAGGATGGGTGGCTCGGGCCGGTAAAGCAGCGCGCCAAGCACCGCCGCGTGCAGCGCCACCGAGCAAACCAGCCAGAGCGGTCTGCGGGAGGCGGCGGGTTGGAGCGGCGCGAACATGCGGCTGATTCTACCGCGCGGAGCCTGACCGGCGCGCGGCTGGTACGGTTACAGACGCGGAACCCCTCGGGCCGGAAGCGGAAAATTATTGGATTAACCGATATGGATCATGAACTGGTGCCGGGTGGGAATGTCCTGTCCGTTCATGTTGGCCGGAACAAAGCGCCACTGCAGAATAGCTTGGATGAGCTGTTGCTCAATGGCGGTGCCAGCCGGCTCCAGCACCTTCACGTCGCTGACCCGGCCATCGGTGCCGATGGTGAACTCCACCATCACGTGCCCGTTAGCTTCCGGCGGCAGCTTGCCTTTCAGCTCCGGCGGCAGGGGACTGTAGATGGCCTGAGGGTCGTGGATCTGGTGATGCTGCTTCATGTAGGCGATCATGGCCGACATGTCTGGCATGGCGGGCGCGGGCCGGGCCATGGGCGTTCCTTCGTAACTTTGTGTCTGAGCAGCCTCGGTGGCGGCAGGCTTCGGTTCCTCGGGCTTGGGGGATACTTCCTTGGCAGGCTCCGGAAGCGGTTGCTGCTCGGCGTCCTTGGCGGGCGCGGGCAGCGGATCGTCCTTGGGGGCCGGAGCGGGAGCGGACAGGGCGTGGGAACTCAACTCCGGAGGCATGTACACGTCCATGGAGTTCATCATCTCCGGAGACATCATGTGCACGGCCGAGCGACCGTGCATGGATAGGCCGAAGAGCAGGATCACTCCGCCAAGGATGTGCACCAGCAGGGAGCCGAAGTAAGCAGCCGGATTGTTGTGACGCGATTCAGGTCCAACGTGCGTAAACATATTCACAACCAGCGAGCCGGATCTCAGGTTGGGCAATACTGCCGTGGGGAATCCACAGAGATGCGCGCGGAAACCTCCGCTACAGCCGCACTGCGGCGCAGCCCACATTAAGAATACCGCGTTTTTTGTAGCGATCGTAAGCCGCAGGCACCTTCCCTGAGAGCAAAAATGACTGCGGAGATCCGCTTTGCGCGTTATCTAAACTGTTGAATCTACATCCAGATCAATCGCTACGCTCCCAGCCGTAGCGATCATGCAGCAGGCGGTAAAGCCGCGGACGATAGAGCAGGTTCCAAGCCAGTTCCTTGCCGGGAAACATCGCCAGTGCCGCCGTGCGGGCGTCGGTGACCATGCCGGTCGCCTGCTCCAGCGTCAGCTCGGGGTCCTGCGCAATTACGGACATCACAAGATCCACCATGATCTGCAGACGCCGCAATCTGCGAGCTTCTTCCAGGCGCTCGTCAGGCCGTGCTCCGGGATTTCCCGCTTCGTTCGCCATCCCTCCAGATTCGATGCCGGCGGGGAAGGGGCAGGACGCGAAAATCTACAGACGGCCGAGCAATGCATTCCCGCCGCGCGCCGCCGGGAGTATGATTCATCGTTCCCCGGGAGAGGCGCCGCCGGTGGCGGAGCCGTCACCTGGGCGAGGAGGAGCCATGGCCCTGAAAGAGAAAGACACGCTGGTTGCGGTGTTCGATACGGAGCAGGAGTCGGAGGCAATGGTGGTGCAGGGCTTGCTCGAAAGCGCCGGCATCGAGTCGCTTGTGCGCTCGCTCGACGCACCTCAGGACGTGCTGCCAGTGGGCGGCGTGGAGGTGCTGGTGGCCCCGGCGAACGAAGAGGAAGCACGCCAGATCATTGCCGAGTCCATGACTGCGCGTGAAGCTGAGTCCGAGGGAAACGATGAAGACGAGGAGGAGACCTCCGCGTAATCAGCTCATTCGCTCACGAACTGCTTTCATTGTGGCTGCGGCTGGTAGTGCACGCCGTCAGCCCCGAGTATGAACGTCACCGGACCGAGCAGATCGGTCCGGTACGTCTTTATGTGGGCTTCTTCAAGCCGCTCCAGAACCTCCGGGCGCGGGTGCTTGTAGCTGTTGTGGCGTCCGGAGGAGACGACGGCAAAGCCGGGCCGCACGGCTGCGAGAAATTCTTCTGTGGTCGAGGTCTTGGAGCCGTGGTGCGGCACTTTCAGCAAATCCGCCTTGAGCGGTTCGTGGCTGGCAATCAGAGCCAACTCAATCTTCTTGTGAATGTCGCCGGGAAACAGCGCGTTCGCCCCGGCGTAGGAGGCTCGCAGCACGAGCGAATTGTCGTCCTGCACCTTGGGGTTGGGCGCAATCTCCGGCAGGGGCGTGAGCGCCTGGAACTCGACCGAGCCAAACTGCCAGCGGTCTCCGGCATGGCGCAGCACGGCCCCGGTGTGCGCCTCCGTGGCGGCGTTCATCAACTTCAGGAACTCGTGCGTCGGCAGGTTCGGTGCCAGCCACAGTTCAGGCGGGCGGAAGTTGTGCACCACGGCGCTCATGCCGCCGACGTGGTCTGAGTGCGCGTGGCTGAAGGCGACGGCGTCGAGATGATCGATGCCGCGCGACCACAGGTAGGGCGAGACTACCTCCTCCCCTACATCAAACTCCGAGTGCGAGAAGCCCGATGGCCCGCCGGAGTCGAGCAGCAGCGTGCGTCCTTCGGGCGAGATCATCAGCAGTGAATCGCCCTGGCCGATATCGATGGCCGTGACCTCCAGCTTGCCAGGCGCGTGCATGAGTGGGCGGTGCCACGCCACCGACGCCCACGCCGATAGCGCCAGCAACGCAATCCCAACGCCGCACAGCCAGCGGTTCCGCCACGCCAACAGCAACGCCACGGCAAAGGCCGCAAAGACGAATGCCACCGCTCCGGCGGCGGGCATGGCCACGCGCACATCGCGAACCGTGTGGCCGCCCATCAGGTGGACTGTACCGGTAATGCCTCCCAGCGACCACGCGGCCATCACTGCGAGCGGCTTGGCCAGCCCAACCCACAAATAGCTGAGGGTGACGGCCAGCACCGCCGAGGGCATAAAGACCGAGGTCAGCGGAATGACCACGAGGTTGGCCCACACGCCGTGCACGGCCACCCGGTGGAAGTACCACGCAGTCGGCAGCGCCATCGCCAACTGCATCAGCACGGAGACCACTGCGAGTTCATACAGCCCAAAGGCGGCGCGCAGCGACCACGGAATGGCGCGGTAAGCGACGGCTTCCGGCAGCAGGCGTGCCAGCTTCTTCGAGAGCAGGCGGATATCGAGCCGGTACTGCGCGATGGCCGGGGGCAGCGTGGGATCGATGCCGGTGACCCAGAGTTGGTCGAGCGCGCGATGACGCTCGAGCGAGGTGCGCTCCAGAATTGGGATTGCCAAACCGCTGATGACCACGACGGCGAGAAACGTCAGTTGGAAGCTGGCGTCGAAAAGCGGGCGCGTCTCCCAGGCCAGCAGCGCGAGCGCCGCCAGGCCAACGCCATTGAGCGCGTGGCGTTCGCGGTAGAAGAGGCTGGCCAGTTGCGAGGCGGCGATCATCAGCACGGAACGCAGGATGGGCGCGCCAAGGTCGGTGAGCCACGCATAACCGGCGGTGATGAGCAGCGTAAGCAGCACAGCCCACTCCATGCGCGCGCGCATGCGCCGGAAGAGCCAGAACAGAAACGCAGCGAAGATTGAAACGTTCATCCCGCTGACGACGAGCAGATGAAACGTGCTGCTGCGCTGGAATTCGACAAGCCGCTCGCGGTTCACCAGACCGTGCTCGCCCAGCAGCATGGCATCAAAGAGCGCAGCCTCTCGGTCGGCCCACAGGCGGTGTATGTGCGCGAAGACCGAATTGCGGGCGCGGCTGCGCAGGCGGCCGAGCCGCGTGCCGCCAGTCCCGGGCAATATATTGACATCTGTCGATTTTGCGGAGCCGAGGACGGAGACGCCCTGCTGATGCAGGTAGGCGATGTAGTCCATGCTGCCCGCGTTGCGGTAGTTGAGTGGCTCGTGCAGCTTGGCCGTCAGCTTCAGCCGTTCGCCATAGCGGTAGCCGCGGAAGGTTCCGGTCGCGGGCGCATCGTTTTCCTCAAAGTACTCAGCCACCTCCGGCGGAGGGCCGGAGCGTGAAGGCTGGTAAAGCGTGAGGCGCACAGTGTCATGGAGTGCAACCGGCGCTTCGCCGGCGCGCGCCACCTGTTCCACCCTCAGGTCCAGCGACTCGCGCGGGTCCTGCGTGGCGGAGCGGCGCAAGGAGCCATCGCGCACGACCCAGCCGGTCAGCTCCACGGTGCCGGTGTCAGCGTAGGTGAGCAGTGGCCGCGGAGGCTCTGGCTGCGCCTGCTGCAACTGCGCGCAGAAAGCTCCAGCCAAGGCGAATACCGCCAGCGTGGTTGCGCGCGCGATCAGCGGCCTGCGGTGCAACAGGAACCATGCGGCGCAGCCGAGTGCGAGCATGGCCGCGCACCACGCCCACGGCGGATGCCACAGCCATCGCGCGGCCAAAATGCCCGCACCAAAAGCGACGGCGGCGTGGAACATCGGCGCCGCCGGGCGTACAAGTTTGAATTCCGGGGGAAACGGCGACACTTCGGCTGCGGCGTGCGTGGGGCCCGCCGCGGGTGTCGCCGATGGGGTCATTTGAGAGTGTCGAGACCGTCCTTGCCGATCACCACGTTCCAGCGCACCAGCTCGTAATTGGCCAGTCCAAGCTGCCAGAACGGGTCGCCGTCGCGCAGCCGCTCCAGGGCCGCGTTGGCATCCTCATCGGGCACGCGGTACAGCAGCACGCCGCCCGAGCGCGGGTCCATGGGGCCGCTGGCCACGAGCATGCCCTGCTCCTTCAACTGGCGCAGGTAGGCGCGGTGCTGGTCGGTCGCCTTGGCGACCTCCTCCAATGGAACCCGATAGCGCAGAATGGCCAATGCGTACATAACAACTCCTGGGGGATGGATTGCCGCGTGGTCGCGCGCGCAAGCTCAGCCGCGCACGAGGTGGAGCACGCTCTCCATGTGGAAGGTCTGGGGGAACAGGTCCACCATGGCGGCGCGCTCAACGCGGAAGCCCAATTCTAGCAGCACACGCAAGTCGCGGGAGAGCGTCGAGGGATCGCAGGAGACATACACAATGCGCGGTGTGCGCAGCGCGCCCAGCGCCCGCGCCGTGCGTTCGCCAAGCCCTGCGCGTGGCGGATCCACCACCACGAGGTCGTAGGCGTCCTTGGCTGATTGCAGGAAAGACATGACATCACGCCCGAGGGCCTTGATGTTGCTCTTCTCCACGTTGGCGCGCAGGTCGGCGCCGCTGAAGGGCGAGGACTCGACGGCCGTAACTCGCTGGAAGCGCGGGGCCAGCGCCAGCGAGAACAAGCCGGTGCCGGCAAACAGATCAAGCACGTTCTGGCCCGTGTAATCGGCGGTCACGGCCTGCACCAGCCGCTCCCCAAGAAAGCGGTTGGTCTGGAAGAAGGCTCCGGCGGAGACCCGGTAAGCGTGCTCGCCCACGGTGTAGCGCAGGGAGCGTTCGCCAAAGGTGCAAACCACGCGGCTGCGCGCGGCCTGGAGCTGTTCGTCCTCTTCTCCGCGCGACGCATAGTACTGGAAGACCGTAAGCCCGGCCAGTTCGGGCAGAGCCGTGTTCAAGGCGCGGTGCAGCAGGGCAAACAGCGATCCGTTTCCGGCGCGCTCGGCGTAGAGTTCCAGCATCAACTGGCTGTCGTCGTGATTGGCGAACAACTGCACTTCGCGCACGGGAGGCACGCGGGCAAAGTCCTTTGCGCAGGACCACAGCGCGGCAATGGCGCGGTTGATCACTGGCGAGCTGATGGGGCACTCGTGCACCGGCAGCAACTCATGCGAGGCGTTGCGGAAATATCCGACGGCAAATTCCGGCTCCGTCTGCAACTTGAGCCGCGCGCGGTTGCGGAACTGCCACGGCTCGCCGGAGATAACCTCCAGCTCGCACGGCAGCTCGAGTTTTGCCGTGCGCCGCAGCGTTTCCAGCAGGATCTGCTTCTTCGCCGCCAACTGATGCGCATAATCCGTGTGCTGATAATGGCAGCCGCCACAGTTGCCGAAGTGCTGGCAGCGCGGTGCAACACGCTCAGGCGAAGGCGTGACGACTTTGAGGGCGCGAGCGCGGGCAAAGCCCGGGCGCTCCTCGGTCAGTTCCGCTTCGATCTCTTCTCCGGCAAGCACAAAAGGAACGAAGACGGCCTTGCCTTTGCCGCTCGCGTCGGGCGCCAGGCGAGCCAGCCCGTCACCGCCATAGATAAGTTTTTCAATGGTTATCCGCACAATCCAAGGATACAGGAGTGGGCAAATCCGGGCACCATCACTGTCGGCTACAGCATGTAGTAGAGGCTCAGGCGTGGCAGGGCGTAGAACTCAATCAGCTTCTTGTTGGTGTACTGCTTCAGAAGCTGGTCAATCTGCGCGGCGTTCATTTTGCCGCGGTAGGGCGACAGTTCACGCTCGGCCTGCGCACGAATGGTGAGCAACTGTTCGTCACCGGTGGAGGTCAGCAGCGCCGCGAAGAGCTTCTCTTCCATCACGGTCATGCGCATCTCAAGCTCTTCGAGCGAATCGGCGGCGCCACCGGCTGCTTCGGGCGCGGAGAACTTTGCGGCCAGTTCGCGCAAGACGCGCGCATCGTCGGCGAGCAGCGTGTGCACGGCCTCTGGGGATTTGGCGGCGGCCTTCTCGAATTGCTCGGCGTTGCGTGTGAAATACGCGGCGAGCCGGTCGCGCTCCAGGCCGCTGTCATGCTGCGGACGCGCCGAGCCCACGGCGGCCTCATTCATCTCCTCGGCGGCGGCCAGCACTTCCTGCGAGCACCAGCCGAGGCCGTTGATCTTGCGCGATTTGTGCGGACGCCGTTCCCAGCGGTCAAAGGCCGCGTCAATGCCGCGGAGCACTGCCTCCAGCGGAATGCCCGCATCCTTCCAGCTCTCGATCAGCGACCAGTCGAGCGTGGAGAGCAGCAGCAGAGTGCCGCGCCGCCGCTGAAAGTGTTCCTCGATTTCCGTGAAGTAGTTGAAATAGCTTTCCACTGCCATGCCTTCTGCGCACAGGTTAGCAGAACAGGCGCTGTGGAAGCAGTGAGGAAGGGCGGGAGCAGGGGCTAGGGATTAGGGACTAGAGACCAGAGATCAGGAGGGTGGTTGGCAGAGGAAGGAGCGAGTCGCGGGACTCGCTCCTTCCTCATGTTCACAGCCGTTGCCGAAGCTTAGGCTTTGGGTTTGGCTTCGGCGGCCTTGTGAAGCTCGGCCTTGCGGCGCAGGTGCTGCGCGTTGCGATCCCAGATGATGCGCATGCCTTCGAGCGTCAGCAACTCGTCAATGTGGTTGATAAAGCGCGAGCCGCCGCCGATGAGCGAAGCCAGCCCTCCGGTGGCCACCACCTGCTGCGCTCCCAACTCGGCCGTCATGCGCTCCAGAATGCCATCCACCAGCCCGATGTAGCCGTGGAAGAGTCCGCTTTGCACGCTGGCTACAGTGTTGGTGCCGATGACCTTCGCGGTCTTGCGGATATCGACCTTGGGCAGCCGTGCCGTGCGCGTGTAAAGCGCTTCCGCCGAGATGCCAAGGCCCGGCGCAATGACCCCGCCCATGTATTCGCCCTTGGCGCTGACGGCGTCAAAGATGGTGGCGGTGCCGAAATCGACGACCACGCAGGGGCCGCCGAATTTCTCAAAGGCGCCCACGGCGTTGACAATGCGGTCGGCGCCAACCTCCGACGGATTGTCGTAGTGAATGGGCATGCCGGTTTTTACGCCGGGCTCGATGAACAGCGGGCGGGTGTGGAAGTAGCGCTCGCAGACCTCGCGCAGTGTGCTGTCCATGGGCGGCACCACGGAGCTGATGATGATGCCGCGGATAGCCGAAAAATCAATGTCGTTCATCGCAAACAGATTGCGGAACAACACGCCGTATTCATCCACAGTCTGCGTGCGTGCGCTGCTCACGCTCCAGTGGGCCGCCAGCGGGCCGCTGCTGAGGGCGGGAACGTGGTCGTTGACGGCAGTGTCCGGCTCCTCCGCCGTGGGGAAAACGCCAAGATGAGTATCAGTATTGCCAACGTCGAGAACGAAGAGCATAAGAGCCTTCCTTGGCCCGTTGCAGCCGCAATCTGCCGCGTGCCGCCGGGCCACCGGCTATTGTAGCGGCGGGCCTCCAACGGGGCGAGCGTTTTCCGTGCTCCCATCGGAGGCCTCCCCCGGCAGCTTCTGTTTCGGCTGGTAGCTCTTGTGGCGGACGTAGATCAGCTTGTCGACCTCGGCCACCACCTCGCCCTCAAGGTCGCGGATAAAGACCGTGAAGGTGCGCTCGCACTTGCCGAACTCCGCGACGGTGGCACGCACGTCGTCAATCTGCTCCTGATGCAGCCGGAACTCGGCACGCACGGTGCCGCGTCCCGGTTTGCGGAAGCGTATGGTGGCGGCCTTGTCCCACACGATGTAGTCGCGCCCAAGGTTCTCCATCAGCAACAGCATGTAGAAGGCGTCACTCATCGCGAACAGAGAGCCGCCGAAGTGCGCTCCCACGTAATTGCGATTCCAGAAGCGCAGGCGCATCTCCACGTCGGCCTCGCGGAAGTCCTCGGAGATTCGGTGGACGCGGATGCCGGCGCCCAGGAAGGGCGGCCACAGGTTGACGAACGGCAGCAGACGGCGTTTCAGGGCACGGCCCATGGTGAGTCGGAGGCTCCTTGCGGTGGTGTCGACTATTGGATGATGCGACCGCCCTCAACGGCTCGCACGCCGCCACTGAGCACTGTGCGCAGGCCCTCGGCAGTGCGCACGCGCAGGAAGCCGCGCTCGTCGAGACCCTCGGTGACGCCCTGGTAGCCACCATCCTCGGGCACATGCACGTGTTTGCCTGTGGCGAAGCTGGAGTGCTGCTCAAAGCGGCGCAGGATGGAGGCGCGAGCCTCGGAGGGCGCGTCCACCAGCGCGCGGTATTCGCGATGCAGCGCGCGCAGCAATGCTCCGGCCAGCAGCACGCGCGACTGCGTCTCCCCGGTGCCCAGGCATAGCGACGTTGCGAGCGAAGCAATTGGCTCGGGGAACTCCACGTGGTTCACGTTGATGCCGATGCCGATGACGACGTAGCGCACGCGTGTGACTTCGGCGTTCAACTCAATCAGGATGCCGCAGATTTTGCGGTCGCCGAGCATGACGTCATTGGGCCAGCGCAAGTCGGCCCCGAGGCCGGTGGTCTCCTGCACCGCTGCATGCACGGCCAGCCCCGTGGCCAGCGAGAGGATGATGACGTCTGTGGGCGGCAGCTCCGGACGCAACAGCGTGGAGAGATACAGTCCCTGGCTCGGCGGAGAGGTCCAGTCGTGTCCGCCGCGCCCACGGCCCGCAGTCTGGCTCTCGGCGACGAACACCGCACCGCCGGGCTCGCCCTCGGCCCCGGCCTGCATGGCCGCGTTGTTGGTGGAGTCCGTGCGGAAGTAATGATGGATATGTTCAGCGAACACGGTGCCGCGCACCAGCGGCGCCAGTGCCTCGGGCAGCAGCAGGTCCGGCACGGTTTCAAGCTGGTAGCCGGTGGAGGGGTGCCCGGCAATGTCGACGCCGAGCTGACGCAGTTGCTCAATGTCGCGCCAGACCTCGCTGCGGCTGACGCCGACTTCTTCGGCGATGCGCGAGCCGCTGACGATCAGCATGGGCGTGGAGGCCAGCAGCCGCACAATGCGGCGCAACCGCTCTTCCGTGGCGGAGAAGCCGCTGAGGGCATGCTCTTTCATGCCGAGTATTGTACCGGGAGTGTAAAGCGCAGGGGGTCAGGAGAGCGAGATCGGCTCGAAGTGGGGCGTCACACCGCCGAGAGCTTCCAGGGCTTCCGCCTCAGTGTGCACCACGTGAATGCCGGTGCGCCGGGCATCACTGATGAGTTCAAACATGCGCGCCAGACCATACATGTGCTGGGAGCCGGCAATGATGGCTCGAATGGCCCCTTGGGGAAATATCGGATCACTGTGGGCGAGCATCTGCACGGTCGCGGGCGTCAGATTGATGGACGTGGCATGAGTGAAGTCCATGATGCCGTACTGTGGTTTCAAGATCTGGTATAGCTTGCGGCCACGTTCGTAGGCGGCGTGGATGGCATCGTCATTCACCTCGCCGTGCCAGCGCACCATCAGGATGGCATGGCCATAGTCAAACTCGACGGAGTATGGAAGCACCTCGCCGGGGTCTCCGCTCATCGGAAGTTCACTCATGGCCGTATCCTTGCCTAAGAACCCTCATTCCACTTTTAGCATCTGTGTTCAAGCCCGTGAATAGGTGGCTCTGCAGGTTTGCACTTTTTAACACTTCTCGTATTTCCAGTTCCGGCCCTTGTTTTCCGCAATCCACTCAATTGCCGTGGCCAGGCGCCGCTCCCGCGTCGCGGTGGTCTTTGCCTCGGTCAGCCACTCCACGTAATCCTTCTGCTTGCTGTAGGTGAACGCCTTGAAGTTGGCGGCAGCCTGCTTGTTCCTGCGGAGCGCGCCGGTGAGATCCGCCGGCACTTCCAGCGTGCGTTCCTCTTTCGGGCGGGGACGGCGCGGCGGAGCCTTGATGCCTTCATCGTGCATCTTGACGGCTTTCCGCACCAGCGCCAGCAACTGCTTCTTCGGCGGCAGGTCTTTGAGCGAGGTGATGCGGCCGAATTGGCCCATAGCCTCGCCGGAGCCGCCACCTTCTCCCATTACCAGTGTGCCCTTCCAGAAGCCGAAGCCGCAGTGCTGCTTAAAGGCCGACATGAAGCAGAGAATGCCCTTGTACTCAAAGCAGGGGAAACTCCACTTGATCGTCTCGGTCACTTCGGGACAGCCCTCATGCACCACATCGCGCAGGTATTCAAGGATGGGGCGGGCGAACTCCGCCGACTTGGCAATGTAGGCATCAACGCGCGAGTCGTGGGAGGCAGGAAAACCCATGCGCCGATGGTGAACGGAGTCGCGCTCCGGCGCAAGCCAAAAAACAAAACGGGCGCAGCCGCAGCCGCGCCCTGTCTCGAAAACGATACAGTCCTTACTTCGTCTGGTTTGCTTCCACGTCGAGTTCGATATTGATCTGCTTGGACACGCCCATGCCGGTCGGGTCATAGCTGACGTGGTATTCCGTGCGGTCGATGGAGAAGTGCGCTTCCACGCCGATCATCGGGCCACCCTTCATGTTCTTGCCCTGCGCAAGCGTAAACGGAATCTCAACCTGCTTGGTTACGTCCTTGATGGTCAGGTTGCCGATGGCAACGTACTGGTTGGCGCCGGTCTTGCGCACGCTGGTGCTCTGGAACTTCAGTTCCGGATACTTGGCGGTGTCGAAGAAGTCGGGGCTCGAGAGGTGCTTGTCGCGCATCGAGTTGTCGGTGTTCACGCTGGCCGCCTTGATGATTGCGGTGACCGACGACTTGGCCGGGTTAGCCGGGTCGAACAGAATCGTGCCGCTGACTTCCGAGAAGCGGCCGCGCACGGTCGAAACCGACAGGTGCTTGACGGTGAAGTTGGCCGACGAGTGAGCGCCGTCAATGGTGTAGGTGTCGGCGGCGAAGGCTCCGAGCGAAAGAGCCAGAACAGCGGTGAGAACCAGCAGGTGCTTGCGCATTTCAAATCTCCTTTTGCAGCGGATATGGCGGCCGGTCCGCCTTCAACGATATCCGTTGTAACAAGTAATTCGACGCGCGCACCCCGCCGGACGATTCAGAAATTTCCTGTGGCGAAAGATCTTCTTTCTGGCAGGTTCCCGCCCGTGAGGCGCACCGAGTGTCCGGTCGTTTGCGGGCTTGCGGCTGAGGGAATACGGGAACAGGCAGATGCCGCAAAAGCAAAAGTCCGGAAGCAGAGTTCCGGACTTTCAGCGAAGCGTAACGCTCTTCTTACTCAGCCAGTGGCTGAATGCGCATGCTGAGGTCGACGGCCTTGGCCGAGTGTGTGAGCGCGCCAACCGAGATGAAGTCGACGCCCGCATCGGCGTATTGCCGCACGTTCTCCAGCGTGATGCCTCCGGAGGACTCGATGGACATATGGCGCGAGTGGGCGCGGATGCGTTTGACGGCCTCTCGCGTGTCCTCTGGCGTGTAGTTGTCCAGCAGGATGGCCTCGGCGCCGTAACGCAACGCATCCTCCAGCTCCTGCGCGTTGCGCACCTCAACCTCAATGGGTTGCGTGCCGCGGCGGTTCATCAGCGCGCGCGCCAGCGCCTGCTCCACGCCGCCCGAAAGGTCGATGTGGTTGTTCTTGATCAGGATGCCGTCGGCAAGGTCGAGCCGATGGTTCTTGCCGCCGCCGCAGCTTACCGAGTACTTGTCCAGCAGGCGCAGGCCCGGCACGGTCTTCCGCGTATCGAGGATGTGCGTGTTGGTGCCGGCAATGGCGTCCACGTACCTGCGTGTCTCGGTGGCAATGCCGCTCATGCGCTGCAGCAGGTTCAGAATCACACGCTCGCAACTGAGCAGCACGCGCGCGTTGTGCTGGATGGTGGCGATGGCCTGGCCCTTGCGCAGCCGCACGCCGTCGAAGATCTCCGGGTGTGTGGTGACCTCCGGATGTGCGCTCACCGTGCCGTCGAGTTCGGCGAAGACCTCGAAGATACGCTGTACGCAGCCAATGCCGGCCAGCACGCAATCCTGCTTGGCCAGAACCGTGGCCATGGCGCGCTGCCGCGGCGGAATGCAGGCATAGGTGGTTGCATCGCTCGTCGCGTGGTCCTCGTTCAGGGCCGTCTCAAGGATCGCGGTAATGCGTCGGCTAGTCCAGTCCATGATGTCCTCGTGGTTACTTCCCGGCGAGCGCCTCCAGCGCGGCATTCGCCTTTTCCAGCAAAGCCTTCACTTCCACCTGGCGCGACTTCAAGCCCTCCACAACCTTGGCCGGGGCCTTGGCCAGGAAGTTCTCATTGCCCAACTGCTTCTGACCACGTTCCTGCTCGCCCTTGAGCTTGTCGATCTCCTTGGTCAGGCGCTCGCGTTCGGCGGCCACGTCAATCTTCAACTCGTAGACCACGCGCACGTCGAAGCGTGCCGTGGAACGCGAGTTCGATTCCTTCGCCAGCGAGCGGTCCACAAACTCAAAGCTGCTGACGTTGGCCAGCCGCGTGATGGCCGCCGCGTTGCTCTCCAGCAGCGTGCGGATTTCGGCGTCGCAGTGAATTTCGATGGCCAGCGGCTCCTTGGGCGAAACCTTGATCTCGGCGCGCACGTTGCGCACGGCCACAATCAGGTCCTGCACAATGGCCATCTCGCGCTCGGCCTCGTCGGAGAGCTGCGCGGCGTCGGCGGTCGGGTACTTGGCCAGCGCAATCGACTTCAGCGCGGGCTTGCCGTCGAAGACCGCGTGCCAGATCTCCTCGGTGATGAACGGCATGAACGGCGCCAGCAGGCGCAGCGAGCCTTCAAAGATCAAGCCCACGTTGGTGAAGGCCGTGCGCGCTTCGTCGCGGTTCTCCGAGGCCAGCCGCGCCTTCATCAGCTCGATGTACCAGTCGCAGAACTCGCCCCAGAAGAAGTGGTAGACCACATGCGCCGCCTCATGGAAGCGGTACTCGGCCAGCGACTCGGAGACCTGCTGCGCCACGCGGTTGAAGCGCGAAAGAATCCAGCGGTCCTCGAGCGTTGCCGGCGTAAAGCCCGCGAGGCCAGCGGCGTCAGAGGGCTTCAGCTCGCTGAGCGACCAGACGCCCTTCTCCTCGGCCTGATCCACGTTCATGAAGATGAAGCGCGAGGCGTTCCAGATCTTGTTGGCAAAGGCCCGGTAGCTTTCGGTGCGGCTGTCGCTGAAGGCGATGTCCGTGCCGGGCGCGGCCATGGAGGCCAGCGTGAAGCGCACCGCGTCGGTGCCGTACTTCTCCAGCACCTCAATCGGGTCCACCACGTTGCCCTTGGTCTTGGACATCTTCTGGCGCTCAGCGTCACGCACCAGCGAGTGTATGTAGACCTCTTTGAACGGCACGATGCCCTGCGGATGGTCGGCCATGAAGTGGCAGCCCATCATGATCATGCGCGCTACCCAGAAGAACAGGATGTCAAAGGCCGTCAGCAGCAGCGAGGTCGGGTAGAAAGCTTCAAGGTCTTTGGTCTTGTCCGGCCAGCCGAGCGAGGTGAACGGCAGCAGGCCCGAGCTGAACCAGGTGTCGAGCACGTCGGTGTCCTGCTCAATCTTTGTGGAACCGCAGTGCGCGCACTTCTCCGGAGTCTCGCGGGCGACGGTGTCTTTGCCGCACTCGGCGCAATGCCAGGCCGGAATGCGGTGTCCCCACCAGAGCTGGCGCGAGATGCACCAGTCGTGGATGTTCTCCATCCACTGCAGGTAGATGTGCTTGTAGTTGTCCGGGGTGAAGCGGATGCGTCCGTCTTCCACCACTTCGCGCGCCACCTGCGCCAGCGACGGACGTCCGTCGTTGGTCGCCTTGTTGACGGCCAGGAACCACTGCTCGGAGAGGCGCGGCTCCACAATGGTCTTGCAACGGTCGCACTTGCCGAGCGGCACCACGTAATCCTTGATGGCGACGAGGAAGCCCTGAGCTTCCAGGTCGGCCACAATCTTTTCGCGCGCCTCGTAACGGTCCAGGCCCGCGTATGCGCCGGCCTCTTCGTTCATGTGCGCGTGCTCGTCCATCACCGTAATCTGCGGCAGGTTGTGGCGCTGGCCGGCAAGGAAGTCGTTGGGGTCGTGCGCCGGAGTCACCTTGACGGCGCCGGTGCCGAACTCGGGCTGTGCCAGCTCGTCGAGGATGAGCGGGATCTCGCGGCCCACCAGCGGCAGCTTCAGCATCTTGCCGTGCAAGTGCTTGTAGCGCTCGTCGCGCGGGTTCACGGCCACGGCCGTATCGCCCAGCATCGTTTCCGGGCGCGTGGTGGCCACGGTAATGTACTCGTCGGTGCCGATGACGGGATAGCGGATCTCCCACAGCTTGCCCTGCGTCTCCTCGTGAACAACCTCGAGGTCGCTGAGCGCCGTAAGGCAGCGCGGACACCAGTTGACGATGTACTTGCCGCGATAGATCAGCCCTTCTTCATAGAAGCGCACGAAGGCTTCGCGCACCGCGCGAGAGAGACCGTCGTTCATGGTGAAGTACTCGCGGCCCCAGTCCACCGAGTCGCCAATGCGGCGCATCTGCGAGGTGATGGCTCCGCCGTACTGCTCCTTCCACTCCCACACGCGTTCCTGGAACTTTTCGCGGCCCAGCTCAAGGCGCTTCTTGCCTTCCTTGGCCAGCTGGCGCTCCACCATCATCTGGGTGGCGATGCCGGCGTGGTCCGTGCCCGGTACCCACACGGTCGTCTTCCCCAACATGCGCTGCCAGCGGATGATGATGTCCATCTCCGTGTGGTTGAGCATGTGTCCCATGTGCAGGCGGCCGGTTACGTTGGGCGGCGGCAGCAGCAGCGAGTAGGCGGAAGCAGGGGACGTGGTGGGCGTGTCGACGTGGAACAGCTTTTCGCCGACCCAGTATTCGGCCCAGCGTTGTTCAATCTCGCTCGGGTCGTAAGCTTTGGGCAGATCGTGCGGCATGGTTGTCTGTTGTCCTGCGTGAAAATAGGTCTAAATATTGAGTTTAGCACCGGACGGCCGTGGCCGGAGCGAGGGTGTCTCCCTCGCGTACCCGCCACGGGCAGAGCAAAGGCTGAGCTGCACACCCGTGGCGTACCCGTCGCCAACCAGCAAAGCTCCCGGGTAGCACCGGGCTTCAGCCCGGTGAATCGCGGCACCACGAAACGCGGGGCTTCAGCCCCTGAGGAAGCTACATGCAGAACGGCCCGGCAGCGTGTGCCACCGGGCCGGAATGGATGAGCGTGCGCTCTGCTACCGCTGGCGCTCGGCCAGTTCGCGCACAATGTCCGAGATGATCTGCGCCTTGTAGCGCTCAAAGACCGCGTTGACGATGTTGGCGACCATAGTGGAGTCCACCGACAAGGGCGTAGCGGCCTCAACCGGGGCGGCAGACGCCACAGGGTGCTCGTTCAGCTCCAGCGGCTCCAGAAACTCCGGCGTGGTCTCGCCGTTGTTCTCCAGCGGCTCCAGCGTGACATCGCTCGACGGAATCTGCTCGGGGACAATGTTCTCCGCATCGCGCACGCGCTCCAGAATTTCCGGCGTTGCGGCGATGAACTCATGTCCGGAGGCCAGCGCCGGGTCCGGCGCAACCATTCTGGGGACCTCGACGGTCTCGAAGTGCTCGGCAGGGATTTCGCCGATCACCAGCGGCTCTGGCGAGGCATCCTCAAGAGGGCTGATCTCCGAGTTCGGCTGAAATTCGGGAACCGCCAGCGGAATTTCTGCTGCGGCCTCAAGAGCCGATGGCATAGGTTCCGGGGTCACGGGCGTCTCCGGAAGCTCGAGGTCGAAGATTGGGCTTTCGGAGGGCTCAAAGGCTGGCATCTCAGAGGCGGCCATCGCCGGGGGCGCGGGTTCCTCAGCGGCAGGCTCCGGTTCCGCTGGCAACTCGACTTGTGTGGAAAGGTCAAGCAGAGGGTCCATTGCCGGGGCAACTTCGGCGGCAGGAGTCTCAACCGTGGGCATGGGAATGGCGGGCAGTTCCAGCTCTGCCAGCGGCTCGGGCGCAACGGTTTCCGCCGCAGCGGCCTCTTCTGCCGGAGCCGGTTCGGCACCCCAGGAGAGAGGCACCGCCGGAGTCGGCACATTGCGGTCTGTCAGGCCGGGTATGGGGGTGTCAGCCGCCGGTGCCAGATTGAAGACTGGCAGCTCGGAGTCCACCGCCGGTATTGCGGCGGTTTCCGGCTCAGGGGCTGGTGCCGGAGTTAGTTCGGCCGGAGGTGCTGCTTCCACCCCCTGGGAGAGCATGGCGAAATCGTCATCGGTCAGGGGCGGCAGTTCGCCAATATCCATAACCGGAATTGCGGGCTGCGCCGCCGGGGGTTCCGCAGCAGCGGAAGCCTGAGAGGTCTCCACCATCTCCGGTTCCTGGTGCGAGTAGTAATCAACCTGGCTTCCGTGGGCGGCTGGCTCCGGTGCAGCGGGCTGTCCCTGGAGCAGGAACGCCATGTCTTCCTCAGAAATTTCAGCCGGGGCCGCAGGTGCCGGAGGTTCCGGCGCGGCGGCAACCGCAACGGCAGGAGCAACTTCCGGGGCAACCGGGGCGACCGCCGGGGTGGGCGCGGTTTCGTGGTGCTCAGCGAGCTTCCGCACCGTGTTGATCAGGTCGGTAGCTTCGAACGGCTTCACGATGACGCCGGAGGCCTGAACGCGGTCGCCATCCTGCTGGTCGTAAGGCTCCAGCTTGCCCACGGTGAGCAGCACGGGGATTGCCTTGTCGGTCGCCCGGACGCGCTCGCACACCTCCAACCCGTTGTATCCGGGCATGTAGATATCCAGGATGAGGATGTCGGGGCGGACCTCGGCGAACTTCTTCATGGCGGCGGCCCCATTGCTTACCGCCGTAACGTCAAAGCCCGCGTCGGCAAGAATCTTGCGGCCCATATTCTGGGCGGTCATGCTGTCGTCAGCTAACAGGACTCGCAGCGCCAATGTGTACGCACCCTTCTGGGGAGTTTAATGCTGGAACGTTAACGCGTTCGCCGCGTAAGGTCAACGTGGCGAAGGGACAGTCTCCAGACAATGGCCCGATGGTGCGTTTCTGGTCACAAACAAAACCCCCGCCTGTAACAGGCGGGGTGGGTGAAACCGGAAAGAGTGCTCTAGAAAATCACCAGCTTCTTTTTCTTCTTCTTGCTGGTGGAAGCTTCCTTGTCCTTTTTGGCAGGCTTGGCGCCGACGTCGTCCGTCTTGTGGCCGGAGGCTTCATTGATCTGCTCCGGAGCCTCTGCAGGCTTTTCGTCGTTGGCGGCCTGGTTGGTATCCGAGCGCGGCGGAGCCTGTATCTTGGGAGGCTCGTTGCCGGTAACCTGCTCAGCTTTCACGCTGCCCGTGCCGCCGCTTCGTCCTTCCATATCAGCCTTCACGGCCTCGTTGACGCCACGGACGAGCGCGGAAGCATCGGTCCGCGGCGGGTCCGTCAACTGCGGCTCGCCGACCTTGGTCGCCGGGGCAAAGTCCGGGTGGCGCACAAGGTTCAGCTTCACGCGGCCCCAACGGCTGGTGGTGCCACGGCTGGCCAGTTCGCGCTTGTTCAACTCGACGGCTTCCGGAGTCGGCTGCGGCACCTGGCGCTCGAGCGCGGCCAGGCGTGCGCGTGCGTCGTTGTAGCGCGGCATCGCCGGATAGCGGGTCACAATCTTCGAGTAGGCTTCCGCCGCTTCGTCGGAGTACTTCTTTACCAGCTTCTGCTTCAGGCTGTCGGGAGCCTTGCTCTCACGCAGCAGATCCATCTGCCGCTCGTGGCACTGGCCCAGCATGTAGAGCGCTTCGTCGGCCTTGCTGTAGAGCGGGTAGGTGTCGGTCAGGGTCTTCAGGCGGGCGTTGGCCGCCATCCACGAGCCGCGCAGGTAGTAGAAGCGCCCGATGCGGTACTCGCGTTCGGCCAGCACTTCCTGCACCTCCAGCAGACGCAGGCGGGCTTTTTCCGCCAGCTTGCTGTCGGGGTACTGCGTCAGCATGGTGCGGTATTCGTCTTCGGCGCGCTTGGCGTGCGTGTAGTCGCGGTCAGCCTTTTCAATCTGCTGGTAATGGATGTCGGCGATCTTCAACTGCGCTTCGGCCGCTTCCGCCATGTTGGGGAAGAAGGTGATGAAGTCGCGGTATTCGCTTTCGGCCTGGGCCAGCGCGGTGGAGCCGCCTTCGGCGTACCAGGAGTCGCCGACCGACAGCTTGGCGCGGGCCACGAACTCGGAATCCGGGTAGGTGTTGATCAGCGTTTGGAGCGTCAGGCGGGCCACGTCATACTTGCGCTCGCGCATGGCCTTCATGGCGCGGTCATAGAGCACCTTGTCGGGCTGCTTGGAGTCGACGTGGGCGATCGGGTTCTTGACCTTGTGGTTTGTGCAGCCGACGCCGGCCAGCAGGGCAACGCCCGCCACCAGCACCACCGCAGTGCGACGCAGCATGCGCGGCATGCGCACCAGACCTGGATTCGTAATCTGATTCATGAAGACCTTTTCCGAAGCAGCGGCCTTACGCCCTCTGCAAAGTGGCCGACTGCGCGGCTGCCAACAGTTGCTGCACGTTCTGGCGGATGTCTCCGCGGCCAAAGACCGCGTTGCCCGCCACCAGGACCTCGGCCCCGGCGCGCACGATCTCCGCAATGGTGTCCATGGCAACGCCGCCATCAACCTCAATGCGGAAGTTCAAATGGCGCTCCTCGCGCAGCGTCACCAGCCGGCGGAGCTTGTCGAGCGAGCGGGGAATGAACTTCTGCCCGCCAAAGCCCGGGTTCACCGACATGATGAGCACAAAATCCAGCATGTCGAGCACGTCGGTCAGCACATCAACCGGCGTTGCCGGGTTCAGCACCACGCCCGCCAGCGCTCCGTGGGACTTGATGAGCGACAGCGTGCGGTGCAGATGCACGCAGGCTTCCTGGTGCACGGAAATCCAGTTCGCGCCCGCCTCGGCAAAGGCCGGAATGTACAGGTCAGGCTGCTCGATCATCAGGTGAACGTCGAGCGGCACACGGCCCTGCACGGCCTTGTTCAGAGACTTCACGACCGGCGGGCCGATGGTCAGGTTCGGGACGAAGTGTCCGTCCATGACGTCAACATGCAGCACCGTCGCCCCGGCCTCGATGGCAGGCAGCACCTGCTCGGCCAGGCGGGCAAAGTCAGCGGACAAAATGGAAGGCGCAATTTCGATCAAAACCGGTTCTCTCAGCCTGAGGAAATCCTGCCCGATTCTAGCACGCGCCCCCCTGCAAATGCCTCAAAAGCGAGCTGGTTGGAGCCGTTCGCCGATACCTCCGCCCGGAGGGCCATGAAACAGAAGCCAGTTGCCGGCAGCGCGGGCCTCTGAATTTGCATTTCACAGTTCCGCCGAGCCTCTCCCGAAGCTGAAGGAGAGGTATTCCGACCCGCTTCCGCGCCGCGTGCCGTTGAATTTCCCGGCCGGCAAACGTAGTCTCCTAACATGCCGCTGCTGGAAGCCGAACATCTGGTGAAGGTCTACGACGGAGGAACGCGTGCCGTCGATGACGTTTCGCTCTCCATTGAGCCGGGCGAGACGCTTGGGCTGGTGGGCGAAAGCGGCAGCGGCAAGAGCACGCTGGGGCGGCTGCTGCTGCGGCTGATTGAGCCAACCGGCGGGAGCATACGCTTTGACGGCCGCGAGCTGACCACGCTCCCCGCGCGCGAGCTGCGCCATGCCCGCCGCGACATGCAGATCATTTTTCAGGACCCGTTCGGCTCGCTCGACCCACGCTTCACCGTCGAGCAGGTGATCGCCGAGCCGCTGGTCATCCACGGCGAGGATGGCCGGAAACTCACGCGGGCCGAGCTGCACACGCGCTCGGCGGAATTGCTGCGTGCGGTCGGGCTTGATGGCTCGGCCCTGGCGCGGTATCCGCACGAATTCAGCGGAGGCCAGCGCCAGCGCATCGGCATTGCCAGGGCCCTCGCGCTGCGGCCACGCTTCATCGTCGCCGACGAGCCGGTCTCGGCGCTCGACGTCAGCGTGGGAGCGCAGATCATCAACCTGCTGCGTCAGCTTCAGCGCGACTTCTCGCTGACCTACCTGTTCATCTCGCACTCCATGCCCGTGGTGCGCTACCTGGCCACGCGCATCGCCGTGATGCAGAAGGGGCGCATTCTTGAAGTCGGCGCGGCCGAGCAGATCTGCTCGCATCCCGCGCATCCCTACACGCAGGCGCTGATGGCCGCCACGCCCGTGCTGCGGGCATAGAACGACACGGGTTTTTGGGCAGGTCTCCGTCTCATCCATCCATCGTTACCGCGCGCTGATTCCTGCCGGAGAAGTTCCACGAATATTACCCGTGCGCAATCAAGCGTGCGTGCTACACTCCCGCTAATTTCATTCCGAGGAATTGCATGAGCACTCCTGAAATTGCACCGCCGCCGATGGCTCCCGAGCCACAGGGTATGAGCGAGTTCGACCGCCTTAGCTCCACGTTCTTTGCGCCTTCGCGCACCATGGAAGACATTGCACGCAACAGCAGTTGGTGGGTGCCGTGGCTGGTCACCGCCATCATCAGCCTGTGCTTTGTGTTGGCCATTGGCCAGCGCGTTACCTGGGAGACGGCGATTGAAACCCAGATGCGCGCCGACCCGGCCGCGGCCGAAAAGCTCGACAAGATGCCTCCCGAGCAGCGCGACAAAATTGTCGGCATGTCGGTCGCTGTCGGCAAAGGGCTTGCCTACGCCACGCCGGTCACGGGCCTGGTGGCTGGCGCCATCGTTGCCGGAGTTCTACTGGGCATCTTCAATTTCGGCTTTGGAGCACAACTGCGTTTTGCCCAGGCCATGGCCATCTATTTCTACGCTACCCTGATCTCCTGCGTGAAGGCCCTCCTGGCGGTCGTCACCATGTACCTGACCGAGCCGGATGCGTTCAACATCAAGAACCCCGTGGCATCCAACCTCGGGGCGCTTGTCGATCCGGCGAGCAAGTACCTCTACCGCTTTGCGTCGGCCTTCGACATCTTCACCATCTGGATGCTTGCGGTGATCGCCATTGGCATCAGCCGCAACAGCAAGGTCAAGTGGACGCCAGCGTTCGTGACCATGTTTCTTCTCACCATGTTGTTGAAGCTGAGCGGCATGGTATAAGCGCGCATCGTTCCAACAGGAAGAGCAAAGCCCCGGAGTGTTCCGGGGCTTTTGTCTTTTCCGTAATTCCAGAAGCTTCAGGATTCGCGAACGCCGCGAGGCTAGAGCGGGATACGAACCGCTCCAAACACAGCGGCGCTACGCGCTCTGCTCTTCCACTGGCACCATGCCTTCGGTGGCTTTGCGCAGGGCGGCGCGCGCCAGAATGCGCGTGGAATCCAGCGTGGGCAGCGGCGAGCGCTCGGGCGTAATCAGCAGAGGAATCTCCGTGCAGCCCAGCACCACGGCCTCGCAGCCTTCCGACTTCAGCCGCTCGATAATGAGCCGGTAAGCCTCCTGCGATTCCGAGCGCAGCACGCCGTACACCAACTCGTCGAAGATGATCTGGTCGACGCGGCCGCGGTCAAGCGGCGAGGGGATGGCCATCTCCATGCCGAACTGCTTCAAGGTCTCGGCGTAGACGGGGCCTTCCATGAGGAAGCGCGTGCCCAGCACGGCCAGCTTGTGGAAGCCGCGCTCGGCGGCCTCGTGCGCCACTTCCCGCGCAATGTGCAGCCATGGCAGGCGCGAGCGCTTCTGCACCTCGTCAAAGACCTGGTGGATGGTGTTGTCCGGAGAGATGAGCAGTTCGGCGCCACAGCTTTCCAGCTTCTTTGCCGAATCCAGCATCAGTTCCACCACGCCCTCCCACTGGTTGCGGCGGATGAACTCCATGTACTTGGAGAGCGGGTGCGTGTGAAGAGAAATCTCCGGGTGCGCGTGGCGGCCCATGATGGCGGCGCCTTCCGTGCAGATGGTGCGATAGCAAAGCGCAGCGCCCTCTGCGCTGCAAGCGACAATCCCTATATGCATTGCGTCAAATCACCGCCGCAATTTCCGTGAGCAACGCCTGCTTGTATTCCGCGGGCAGGAACGACGCGCGCACGGAGTTCGCAGCCAACTGCCGCAGCTCTTCGCGGCTGAACCCAAAGACATCTTGCGCCAACTGATATTCGCGCAACAAGCTGGTTTCAAACATCGCCGGGTCGTCGGTATTCAATGTGACAACAGCCCCGGCGTCGAACAAGCGCCGCAGCGGATGCTCCTCCAGCCGCGCACAGCAGCCCGTGCGCACGTTGCTGGTCAGGCAGATTTCCAGCGGAACTTGCTCGCGCACGCAGCGCGCCAGCAGCGCCTCATCCTGCGCCAGAGAGAGCGCGTGGCCGAGCCTCTCGGAGTGCAGCAGGTCGAGCGTGGCGCGGATCGTCTCCGGGCCTGTGGTCTCGCCGGCATGGCATGTCAGGCGAAGGCCCGCCTGCTTGGCACGGGCATAGACTTCGGTGAACCATTCGGGCGGCCCCTTGCGCTCGTCGCCGCCAATGCCAAAGCCAATGACGTTGCGCCCGCGCAACTCAATTGCCTTCTCCACCACCTTCATCGCGGCCTCGGCACCGAACTGCCGCACCGCGTCGGGAATCCAGTAGAGCGAGACGCCGAACTCCTGCTCGCCGCGCTGGCGGCCGCGTTCCAGGCCCTCAAACAGCGGGTCAAACGCCTGTCCGCGGAAGAACAGCACGCCCACCGAGAGGTAGACCTCGGCGTGGCGCACGCTCTGTGCGGCCAGCTCCTCGCAAAGCCGGTAGGTGATGAACTCGTAATCCTCCGGTGCGCGCAGTCGCTCGGTCACCGCCTTGAAGGCCATCAGAAAGCCGGTGAAGTCCTTGTACTCGTAGAGCGCGCGAACGTCGTCCTCACTCAGAAAGCGCGCCGAGCCCTCCACGTTGCGGTACTTGGCGTTGGAGGTCTCAATCGGTGTGGAGTACTTGGCGGAAAGCTCGGAGAGCGTGCGCGGAGAAACCGAGCCCTCCAGATGCAGGTGCAGTTCGGCCTTGGGCAGGCGGCGAAGAAAATCCAGCGTTTCGTCGGTCACCCGGATATTTCACCACAACTGCGGTTACCTCATCTCGAGAACCTTGCGTTCCTGCTTGGCGGCTCCGGCAGTCAGCGCTTCATCCAGGGTCGTGGAAAGCAGCGGAAACCAATGCGCATCACGCAGAGCAACCATGCGACCAAGAATGCCTGCTTGCGCGGGAATTCGCTGCCAACGAAACCAGCCTTCCTCGTCGCGCACCAATCGCAGCTTGAACACCGAACATGAAGTTTTAATGTGCCCGGAGCCGAAACAACCGGAAGAAGAAATCTTCCGCTTCAGGTACGTGAGGGCTTTCCCGTTGACATGCACCGAGTATTCAAGCGGAAGGTCCTATTTTTGCTTTTCGAGTGTCCCGAGGTACATCAAGAGTTGCTCACACGCTTCGCTCGGCGTACTTCCCTTGAAGTCCATATCCTCCGCTGCTCCCTATTTCGTGCGTGCGAACTCGCTGTGCTTGCGGCTGAAGAAGTAGTAGACGAACAGGCCGAGGAACAGCCAGGCAAAGAAGCGCACCCAGGTGATCACCGTCAGGCCCGTCATCAGGCCGCCGCAGAGCACCACGGCGATGAGCGGGAACAGCGGCACCAGCGGCACACGGAAGCCGCGCGGACGCTCCGGCTGCGTATGGCGCAGGAAGATGACGCCGAGCGAGACGAGCACGAAGGCGAACAGCGTGCCGATGTTCGAAAGATCTGCGGCGTCGCCAATATCGACAAGCCCCGAGGGCAGGCCCACGACGATGCCAGCAATCCAGGTGGACCAGTGCGGCGTCTGGTGCGTGTGGTGCACGGCGGAGAAGAATTTGGGCAGCAACCCGTCGCGCGACATGGCAAACCAGATGCGCGTTTGCCCGTACTGGAAGACCAGCAGCGAGCTGAGCATGCCCATCATGGCGCCGATGATGACCACGGCCTGCAGCCAGCGGTTGGCGCCGAGCGCGGCCAGCGCGTAGGCCACGGGGGCCTCGGCGGCGCTATCCACGGAGCTGTGGCGGACAGCGGCGCCACCGGCGGCGGCCACCTGCGTCATTTTGGCCAGCGCCTCTTTTGCGGTGTCGGAGTTGCCGTCATAGACCACGCGGTACAGGTTGCCCTGCTGCTCGCTGACGTAGCCGATCTTGTCGATGGCCTTCACCTGCTCGCCAAAGCCGGCCACCGGGCGGTCAAGCTGCACCTGCACCACCTGCGTGCCCGAGCGGAAGAGCGGATAGGGCATCATGCCGAGCAGCACCAGGGCCACGCCCACGTAAAGGATGGTGCAAACGATCAGCGAGGCGATGATGCCGAGCGGAATGTCGCGCTGCGGGTTCTTGGCCTCTTCGGCGGCGGTGGAGACGGAATCAAAGCCGATATAGGTGAAGAAGATGATGGCGCCGCCGGTGATTACGCCGCCCACGCCCGAAGGCAGGAACGGATGGAAGTTGGCGCCGCGCACAAAGGTTCCGCCCACCACCAGGAACAGCACGATGGCCGCGATCTTCACCAGCACCATGATGTTGTTGGTCTTGGCGGATTCGCGCACGCCCTTCACCAGCAGCCAGCTCAGCAACATCACCACGAGGAAGGCAGGCACGTTGAAGTAAGCGCCCGTCCAATGTCCGCCGGCCCAGACCGGCGAAGACCATTTGTCGGGGAGATCAACGCCAAATTGTGCGAGCTGTGCTTTGAGGTATCCGGAGAAGCTGACGCAGACGGCAACGTTACTGACCGCGTATTCGAGGATGAGGTCCCAGCCGATGATCCAGGCGAAGATTTCGCCGAGCGTGGCGTAAGAGTACGTGTAGGCGGAACCGGCGATGGGGATCATCGATGCCAGCTCCGCGTAACAGAGACCGGCGAACGAACAGGCCAGCGCCACCAGGATGAACGAGAGCGCGATGCCCGGCCCTGCCGGAGGCCTGCCGTGCATGAGCACGTTGTGCAGGTTGCCGTCGCGCATAAAGTTCGTTAATAGGTCCAGCACCTGCGCGTGCAGCAGGTTTTCCGCGGAGAAGAACTCACCGGCGGCGGCCGTTCCGGTCAGGACAAAGATGCCCGAGCCGATAATGGCGCCGATGCCGAGCGCGGTCAGCGACCAGGGCCCCAGTGTCTTGCTTAACCGATGTTCGGGGTTCTCGGCTTCCGAGATGAGCTTGTCGATGGACTTGCGCGCAAGTAATTGGCTGGCCAGCTTCGTGCTCCTAGGTGAACGACGGTCCCTGCCGCCGCAGGCGGTCACGGTCTGTGCATGTCGTTCTGAGAGTGTGCGGTCCCACGCGTGCTGCTTGGGTTGTTTCGCCGAGAAGGCAATCAGCAGCGCGACCGGGCGGTGTGTGTCCGGCCCGAACCGGCAGACTCCATCCTCTTTGAAACTGTGCTAATGGGGAATATACAGCAACGGGCGCGGATTCCGATGGAGAAACTCCATGGACCGCGCCCGTATTGAGTTGTTGCCAGAACGCCATGCCGCCGGACGATGCCGCGCTGCCGCGTGCGGCAGGCGAGGCGTGCCCCGGCGCTTAACGCTTGGACTGGCCGCGGACGGCCTTCTTCACCTTGCTCTTCATGCTGCCGCGAGGCTCGGTGCGCTTGGCCTTGGGTGCGGCCTTCTTGCGTGCCGTGCGCTTCGCTGCTTTGCGTTCTTCCTTGGGCAGTGCCTTTGTGTTTGCCATTCGTGTTCCTTCCAAAATTTCTCCGGCTCGCAGCCGGTGGCTACGCCTTCTCAAGCTGCGCGTACTTCGCCACCAGCTTCTTCAGACCGTATCTTGCAAATTGTACCGTAATCTTCGCATCTTCCCCATCCCCTTCGCGCAGGTAGACAACACCTTCGCCATATTTGGGGTGCTTCACGCGGTCGCCCTTGCGCAATCCGCGCTTGCCCGAGGGGGCTTCCGGCTCCACGTTGGGGCGGGTGAACTGCTTGCCGCGCGAGGCAAAAAACTCCGCAATATTGTCGATGGAGTTATAGCTGGGGCCCTTGTATCCACCGCGCGATTTGGCACTGTACGAACTGCGGGGGTAGCCGTCATAGGTGCGCGACTGGTCCTCGTTCTCGTAGTCGTAGTGCGTCGAGGTGCCGTATTCGCCCGTGCTGCGTTGCGGGCTGCCCATGTCCTCGATCAGCGCCGGAGGAATTTCTTCCAGGAAGCGCGAGGGCGTCGAAGGCTCGGCCGACTCGGTCCCGTAGCGGCGGCGGTAGTGCGCGCGCGTCAGCACCAGGGTGTCCATGGCGCGGGTCATGCCCACGTAGCACAGGCGGCGCTCCTCCTCAATTTCATCGGGATTCATCAGCGTGCGCGAGTGCGGGAACAGACCTTCTTCCATGCCCACCAGCACCACCAGCGGAAACTCCAGGCCCTTGGCGGCGTGCAGCGTCATCAGCGTGATCTGCTGCGCCTCGTCGAACTTGTCGGTGTCGCTTACCAGCGCGGCGTGGTCCAGAAACTCGCCGACGCTCTCACCGCGGTCGCGCGAATCCATCGCGGCGTTCAGCAGTTCCTTCAGGTTTTCAATGCGCGCCTGCGCTTCGGGCGAGTCCTCCGCCTCAAGCTGGCGCAGGTAGCCGGTGCGGTCAAAGAGGAACTTCAGCAGGTCGGAGGTGAAGACCGCCTCCTGCGGCGGCTCCAGCGGAATCTCCGCTGCATCCACTTCCATCGCCTCGGGCGAAAAGTCCGTGTCGCCGCCCGCGCCGCTGGTGGCGAACTCCTCGGGGTTGAAGTCGAGGTCGTTGTCGCTGACTTCGGTGGCTCCGGCTTCCAGCTCCTGAAGGTCGCCAAAGTCGAAGCCGTGCTGCGCGCTCTCTTCCGGTGCGGGCGCAGGTTCCGGCTCAGGCAGCGCAATCGCCGCAGGCGGTGCTTCTTTCACAATCTTCTTTGCGGCCTTCGTCTCCGGCGCGTTCTCTTCGGCGGAGGCAGCCATGCGCTCAGCGTAAGTGCCGTCAAGCATGGCGCGGGCGTCCAGAATCAGGTCGCGGAACTGCTGCAGCGCATAGAGCGCGCGTGCCGAGAGCAGCTTGCGTTCGAGCACCTCTTCGATGGCGCCCCAGATGGAGCGGCCGGTTTCGAGCGCGATGCGCTCCACGGTCTCCATCGTGGTTTTGCCAATGCCGCGCGTCGGAGTGTTGATGACCCGCTGCAGGGCGACCGAATCCTCGGTGTTCAGCACCAGCTTCAGGTAGGAGATCATGTCCTTGATCTCCGCGCGCTCGTAGAAGCTGAAACCGCCGACCACGTTGTACTTCAGCCCGTAGCGGCGCAGTGCCTCTTCCAGCAGGCGCGACTGCGAATTGGTGCGGTAGAGGATGGCGGACTTGTTCTCCTTGCCCTCCTGCGCGCAGCGTTGCTGGTATTTCGAGATGGTTTCGGCGGCAAACAGCGCCTCGTTCTCGCCGTCGGGCGCCTCGTAGTAGCCGATCTTGGCGCCGCCGTCGCGCGCGGTCCACAGGTTCTTGCCCTTGCGGTGGACGTTGTGCCCGACCACGGCGCTGGCTGCCTGCAGAATCGGCTGCGTGGAGCGGTAGTTCTGCTCCAGGCGGATGATCTTTGCCTCGGGAAAGTGCTGCTCAAAGTCGAGAATGTTGTGGATGTCGGCGCCGCGCCAGCTGTAAATCGACTGGTCCTCATCGCCGACGGCGCAGACGTTATGCCGCAGCCCGCTGAGCGCGCGCATGATCTCGTACTGCGGGCGGTTCGTGTCCTGATATTCGTCCACCAGCAGGTAGTGATACTTGCGCTGATACTTCTCGCGCGTCTTCGAGTCGGACTTCAGCAGCCGGACCGTCTCCAGCAGCAGGTCGTCGAAGTCGAGCGCGTTGGCCTTGGCCAGCTCCTGCTTGTAAATCTGATAGATCTGCGCAATCTTCTCCGTCTTTGGGTCGCCGGAGTTCAGGTACACGTCCTGCGGGTCCATCATGCGGTTCTTGGCCGAAGAGATGTAGGAGAGGATGGAGCGCGGCGTCAGCTTCTTGTCGTCCAGGCCAAGGCGGCGCAGCGCGGCCTTCACCAGCATCTGCTGGTCGGCCTCGTCGTAGATGACGAAGTCCCGGGTATAGCCGTGGCCGTTGACGCGCAGGGCCTCAATGTCACGCCGCAGCATGCGCACACAGAACGAGTGGAAGGTGGCGATGGTGGGCCGCCTCATCTTGAGTCCCGATTCCCGATCAGGGTTTGTCGGAAGGCGCAGAATCTCTGAGACGCGCGCAGCCATCTCCGTCGCCGCTTTATTAGTAAAAGTGACGGCAAGGATTGATTCGGGGTCGACCTTTTCGCGCAAGATCAGGTTCGCAATGCGGTAGGTGATGACACGCGTTTTGCCCGAGCCCGCTCCGGCCAGAATCAGCACCGGTCCGTTGACGGTCTCCACCGCCTCCCGCTGCTGGGGATTGAGTTTTGCCAGGAATTCCATAGGAAAAAGTCTCAGGCGAAGCGTCAGGCGGCCACCACGGCCGCGCGCGTTGCCCGCTGGTTTCAGGGTATCAGGTTTAGCACGGTGTATGCAGGGTGGGGAGACGGCGGCAGAAGGCGAATTGCCTTGTGTCAGGGCAGGGCTTTAGCCCTGCCGTCAAAGCCTGGCAATTCCGGGGGCTTCAGCCCTTGAGGAAAGCCCTCTGATTGAGACCAGCGAATTGCGCGGACTGTTTGGAGCCGCGCTACGGCAGCGCGATGCGGCGGGGCTTCTTCTCCGGCGGCGCGCTCAGCTTGCCGCTCTGCACGCCGGCCCAGTAGATGAGGCCGCAGGCGCGCGCGTCTTCCAGCGCGTCGTGGTGCTGGAAGTGAATGCCGAGATGGTGGGCCACGGTGTGCAGCTTGTGGTTGGGAAGCTCGGGCCATACGCGGCGTGAAATCTGGCAGCTATCGAACCAGCGCGAGAGGTCGCAGCCGTTCAGCCCGCCCCAAAGCTCCGTGCACGCGCCGTTGATGCTGCCGCGGTCAAAGTAGGTGTGCGAGACAATGGCCGCCCCGTGTAGGCGCGGCGCCAGTTGCTGCCACACCTCCGCCCAGCGCGGCGCGTTGCGCACCGCTTCGGGCGTAATGCCGTGAACACCAATGTTGAACTGGCTGAAGTAGCGCTGGTGAACCAGCGAAGAGAAGGTCTCCACCAGCTCGCCGTCTCGAAAATACGCCAGACCGATCTGGCAGATCGAACTCACCTGCGAGTTCGCCGTCTCTACGTCCAGGGCTATGAAATCCAACTCAGCTCCCCGCCGTTAGTTCGGCTTCTTTGTCTGGTGGGCGGCAATGTCCTCTTCCAGCCCGGCGGTGGAGTCGCGCAGGGCCTTGCACTCGGCGCACTGGCACAGCTCGCGGAAGTACGTCCAGGTGTAGACGCCGTGCTTGTGGCCGTCATTCCAGACGAAGCGCACCGCGTAGTTGCCCATCGGCTCAATTTCCGTGGGGCGCGCAATGGGCGTGAACATGGGCAGAGCGCCCGGCTTGGGCTTGGCGGGCTCGCCCGGCTGGCGGCCGCTCTTTTCGCGTTCTTCATTGCAGAGGGCGCAGGGGCAGGCGTCGCGCAGGAAGGGGAACTCCAGATGGGTCTGGTGCCCATCCTTCCACTCAATATCCACGCCGGCGCCGGTGGACTTATGAATCTTGATCGATTTCGGGTCAGTAGCGGATGACATGCCGGAAGTATAAATCGGGTGCAGGCAGTCCAGCGATGGGAAGCTGCAGCCAGACTTTCAGAAGCAGGCAAGGCCATCGGGCACGGCTGCGCACGGCCTGTGAGTTCAGACCGTGGTGCTCGCTGAATGAACGTTGATAGAATTTACTATTTGGTTAGCAACTCTCTCGCCCGCTCCACATCGTTTGGGAACAGGTCGCCGGGCGGCATCTTGCCGGAATTAATGAGGATATAGCGGGCGCAATGGGACTTGTCGTCCAGGCAATAAGTATCCTTCAGAAGGTTGGAGACTGCCGGCATGTTTACCATCTTACCGGCAAAAAACGGACACTGATCCAGCCGTTCACAGGAAGACATGGGGGACCTCCTACTCGCAAGCACCGCCTGCCCGGCGCGCTACCGTGGCACAGCTTACACCCGGCCGGCGGCGGTTGGCGAGAGTCGTATGGAGGGGGAGTTCCCGATTGTGAACGGCAGGGTTTTTTGCCGCCGGGTTGCCGAAATCCACAGGCTTCGGTTATCATCAATCGTTGGCTGAACCCGGCTGTTGGCATTTGTGTGCCTTCGCGTAAGGGTTCCGGCAGCGCCCTCGAGAGCACTGCCGCAGGCCGAGAAATTAGTTCATTCCAGGTTCCGCGTTTCGTTTGCATGCCGCCCCGCACAGATGAGGCCATCAGGTCGGGCATCGGCTGAAAGCCCTTGCGGTTCCAGAAAATTTGGAGTCAGTGCCATGGCACAGGTTTGTGATATCTGCGGCAAGGGTCCGCAGTTCGGCAATAACGTCTCGCACGCGCACAACGTCACCCGTCGTCGTTGGAACGTCAACCTGCAGCCGGTGAAGGCCAAGGTTGAGGGCAGCCCGAACGCGAAGAAGATTCGCGTCTGCACCAGCTGCATCCGCGCCGGCAAGGTCACCAAGGCGTAGTTCCGCCCCGCGTGGGCACCCCGGTGTTGCTCCAGAGCTTAGCTAACATTTCGCCGAGCCTGCATGCAGCAAACGCAGGGTGACCTGCATTCAGCGGGCGTAGTCCATTCAATTTCTCCCTAAAGTCGAAGAGGCCTCCGCTACGGCGGAGGCCTTTTCGCGTGTGCCGCCCTCAGTTGAACTGAATGCTAGTCTTAGTCTCAACCTCAACCGGATTACCGAGTACGAGGAATGGTGCGAAGACCCATTGACGGGCCGCTTCCTCGCAGGCTTTGTGAGCTTCCTTGGGTTCACCACTGGCGGTCGCAGACTTCACATGGCCGTCCTTGCCAATGACAAGAACAAGGTCGATTTTGAAACGCTTCCCACGCAATGAATCCGGCAGGCGAGGGAACGAACGCGTCAACGGCGTAGTCATGGGAGCAACAATCCGGTCGCCGATGAGAATGGCATCTTGGGGCGGCACGAAGAGCGAACTGTCATCCGGCATCGCTTCCAGGCGGTCGACGTGAAGCCGGAGTTGCAGTTTGCCGCCCCGGAAGGCGGTGATTGTGCGGGCTATGCTGCGCCCCTCAAAGGTGAACGGGTCGTTGTACGAAACCTGGTCGGCCCAAGCGTCCTCCGCGTAGCGTAACATCGAGGTCCCGGGCTCAAAGCAATACTGAAGTGGCGGGTTCATCACAACCGGCGAACCACCACTGGAACTCGGAGCTACCTCAAAGAGAACACAGGAGAGAGTGTTGCTTCCAAAAGCGTTCTCCCGGGTTCGTGGCTCCCACCGGGCGCTGAATTTCGCAGCCGCAGTGAAGGGCAGGATGACGCGGTTACGAACAGAAATCTCCGCAGAGTGTTCCGTGAGCCAGCGCTGATCCCCCGCGCGGTAGAGTTGATGGCCGTCCGCAATGTCGGTCTGTTTCAGAGTTCCGCTGGTATAGCTTCGCCGGTAATTCTTTGGCCCGGCGTAAAACTCTTCGTACACGCCGCTGTTGAAGTTGTCGCCGTCCTCATCAAACTGATCATAGGAAACCACGATGTGCCAGGGCCGGGTCTCCTCCGTCGGGATTCCGTTCTTCGAGCGAACCTCAGCAAGCCAATTATCAAAATCTACGGGCTTACCGGAGATATGTCCTTTTAATGGCTGAAATCGGACTCCGGGATGCGGGGGGATGGTGATCACCGTTGCCGGTTGCACCGCCGGAGAGATGACAACGTCCTTATGCTGGGCGGAAGAAGATTGACCGAAGAGGCTGGAAGCAAGCAGAAGAACGCCCAAGCTCAAGAAGATCGCGCGTAACTTCACAGGTATCCTTTCCGTAGACAGGAATTTAGACAAGGCTACAACCGTTGCCAAAAGGAAGGGAATGAAGTTTCACTGAATTGTGCTGACCCACTGGCGCGGGTCGGGGACGGACTCGGTCTGGCCGGTCCAGGCGTCGATGGGGCTGAAGTCGAGCCGCACGCGCACCAGCCAGCCAACCTCGGCGTTGCCCACCAGCACGCTCTGCGCATGCTCCAGCCAAGTCTGCGGGACGACCAGCATCCCGGCCAGCGCCACCTCGGAGTCAAAGTTCAGCGGCTCGTCTAGCGGGCCTTCTTCGCCGAGCACGGCGATATCTTCCACGTAGGGGACGTGTTCCAAATCTGTGTAGACAAGCTCCAGCCGCCAGCGTCGCAGGCGGAAGGGCTCAATGGGAGCGAGCTTCAAGGCGACGGCCACACGCAGGTGGTCGCCGTGGTCGGTAATGACCTGATGAAATTCGGCGGAGGCCAGCAGTTGCCCCAAGGCGCGGCGGCGCTGCGCCCGCACCGCCAGAAACAGCGCGCAGGGCAGCAGCACGGCCAGCCCGAAGATAGGGTCTTTGAGGGTGGAGAGCGCGCCCACCACGGCGCCGAGGGCGCACAGCGTCGCCAGCCAGCTCAGGCGGGGCTCGGCGCGGAAGCGGAGTGGGCGCGTCGTGGCTTACTCCGTGGCGATGACGTCGATTTCGACCAGACAATCCTTCGGCAGCCGCGCCACCTCAACCGTGCTGCGCGCGGGCGGCTCGGCGGGGAAGAACTTGGCGTAGACGGCGTTCATGGCCGCAAAGTCGTTCATGTCCTTGAGGAAGACGCCGCAGCGCACAACCTTGGAGAGGTCGGAACCGGCGGTCTTCAGCACGGCGTCCAGGTTCTTGAGCACCTGCTCGGTCTGCTCGGCCACGCCACCGGGGACAAACTGCTGCGTCGCCGGGTCGGTCGGCGTTTGTCCGCTGAGGAAGAGGAAGCCGTTGGCGCGAATGGCCTGCGAGTACGGCCCAATGGCCTTGGGAGCGTTATCCGTGGCAATCACTTTGGACATGAAAGCATTCTCCTTTTTGTGTAGAGCCGATGATAGTGGAGCGGTGCGCGGGGCACAACCTGTGCGCGGGAGCCAGAGCGCCCGCATTCGCACTAGAATATCCGCATGAGCAAGACGAACGCCTGCCGCATTCTCGACTCGCTCGGCATCCAGTACAAGACGCTGGAGTACCCGGTGGACCCCAACGATCTGGCGGCGGAAACCGTGGCCGCAAAGGTCGGCATGCCCGCCGAGCAGATCTTCAAGACCCTCGCCGTCGAAGGCGACCGCAACGGCATCTGCTTTGCCGTCATTCCCGGCAGCTACGAGCTGGACTTCAAGGCGCTGGCCAAAATCACCGGCGACCGCAAGATGGACATGGTGCCGCTGAAGGACGTGCAGCACGTCACCGGCTACATACGCGGCGGCGTCACCGCCATGGGCGCCAAGAAGGATTACCCGGTGGTGCTCGACGAGACCGCCATCCTGTGGGAGACGATTTCAGTCTCAGCCGGCATGCGCGGCATGCAGATCATCATCGCCCCCGACGACTACGTGAAGGCCACCAATGCCACCATGGCCGAGATCGCGCGGGAAAAGCAGAAGTAAAGTTTAAGAATGATGTGTCTCGCGTGTGACACGCGAAAGTAACTGGTAAAAGGCCAACGTGTTCTCCTCCTTAGAGAAGAAGAACTCTCCCGCAGCCCGCAGCCCGTTGCGGGTGTCCAGAGGCATGCATTTCACCCCAAAGTATTCATCGATACAGAGGCTCGATTGACCGCCGATGTTGACAACCCTCTTCGGCATTCGCAAATAGTCGCTGGCTATCATTGCGATTCGTTTATCGGGGGAAGAAGCTTTCAACTGAAGTGCTTGAAGATATTCCTTCCCAGAAGGATCGGTCCTTCCGACCTCAAAGCTGACTGAGCCGGAGCGCAATCGCCCAGGCAGAAGGTCAATGCTTACTTCGTTGGGGCCGTAGCGGTGCTCCGGGCGCACCCAAAAGGAAACCGGCACGCGGAACTCTCCCACTGTTACTTGATTCCCGTGGCGCAGATGCCAGGCGAAAGCATTGAGTGGGTACCAGTCGAGTTCATTCCATACAAAGCCGCCAAGTGCAATTCCGACGATCAAGATGACCGCCAAAGAAATGCGGCCGACGGAGAACAAAACTGCCCGGGCATTCATGCCGCAAATTCTAGCGGTCGCATCTGCAACTGACGAATGAAATCTCATCCGATAGGGTTACGAGTGGGTGTAGGAAGAAGGTTGCTTGGGGATTTTGCGCGGGCCTATTGCGCGGCCTGGTGCTCGGCCACGTGGTCGAAGGCGGAGCGGCCGGCACGCGCTCCGGCGCTGAGCGTTCCGCCGGATTCAGGCATTTCCTCGGTGACCGACTGCCGGTTCACCACGGCGGCGATATCCAGCACCTCGGCCTTGGGACGCGGGTTGAAGCGTCCGCCGGTGAAGTAGGCGACGGCCACCGTGCCGCCCACCCAGGGTTGAATCACGGTCAGCGGCAGCGCGTAGCGCTTCGACTTCAGCAGGCCCTCCATGATGCCGCGCGTCGGCTTGCTTGGCGTGGTGCCGGGCACCTGCGGAATCTTGAAGACCTCCAGCCCCACCTCGGGGTGCTTCTTCGCATACTTCACCAGGGACTTTGCGGCCTGCTTCGGCGTCATCACGCCAAGGTCGCCGAGCTTGCTGGCACGCACCGATCGCGGCTCGTAGAAATTTATGACGTCGGCGGCGAAGTCGGCACAGTTGTTCAGGAAGAGGCTGTAGCGCGTGCGGTTGCGCTGGTCGTTGTAGCGCGCAATCAGCGCCTCGTCCTGTTCGAGGGTGGTGGCCACGCGGAAGCCGTAGAACGTGCGCAGATAGCTGGCGCCGACAAGCTGGTACCAGTCGCCGGGCGGAATCGAGCCGTCGGGCGTGTCGGGCGCAATGGATTGCAAGTGCGCGTGGCGGTACTTGTCGCGCAGGCGCCAGGCATCGTCGGAGGAAGCTATGGTCGGAATGTCCTCCACGCGCTCCACGGCGTAGAAGTACGGCACCAGCGGAATGGCCAACCAGTCGAGGCCCGCCACGCGATGGTAGCGGCTGATGACGACGCCGGTTTCACCGGGACGACACAGGCGCAGTTGCGTTGGCGTGGCCGTGCAGACGTTGGTCAAATAGACCGCGGCGTGGCCGGTCGGGTTCCATCCGCCGTAGCTGCCATAAGGCTCGGCCAGCAGGTAGATGGCGTCTGCGCGCGCCGCGCCCGCAAGCGCGAAAAGCGCAAACAATACCGCATACAACCCGCGTTGGAAGGTCCAGTTCAAATCAGTTTCTCTTGCCCAAATGTTTTACGGCCGAGGGGGAACCGAAACTTCTATCTGCCTAGTTAAACGCGCGAAAGGCGGAAAAGTTGCAGAAAGGCCCCGCTCCCGGCAGAGCGGAAGCGGGGGATGTTGAAAATCAAACTACTTTCCTGCACTCCAGTGGCGGATGCGCGTGATCTCGTCGGCGGAAATGTGCAGGTATTCGAGGAACTGCTGGTGGTCATCGGGCGCGTTGCGCTCGAACTCGCGGTGCCAGCGATGCATGTCGTCGTCACTGAAACCGGCGGCGCGCAGGATGGACACCCACTTGTCTTTGGTCATCATCTCTGTTCTCCAGTTGGCCCCCTTGGCGCTGAGCAGCCGCAGAATGGCCTGTTGATGCTCGCGAAGCTCCGTCACCTCTCGATCCAGCTCCAGCAGGCGGCGTTGCAGAATTTCCGCCGCGTGGTTTGGATGCGCGCCCAGCCTGTTTCCATCAAGCAGCAATCGAACGTCGGCCAGCGCCAGCCCCGCGTTGCGGTAGGCGCAGATCTGCCGCAGGCGAGCCAGTTGCTGCTCGCCGTAGGTGCGGTAGTTGGCGCCGGTGCGCTGTGCGGGCTTCAGCAGGCCCAGCCGCTCGTAGTACAGGATGGTGCTGCGGCTCAGTCCGCAGCAGCGCGCGAGTTGGGTGACGGTCAGCATCGGAGAACACTTACTTTGAACCCTATCGCGATAGACAGGTCAACGGGATTTTTGGGGATCGTCGAATTTCAATATTTTCGAATTTGAGAGCCGATCTTTCACCGCGCTGACCGGGTGACTGGGAAAAGTACGAAATGATGAAAGTACGAAATGACGAAATGAAAAGTCCTGTGCGCGGACCGTCGGTTTTCCGCTGCTACTCTCCGAGCACCGCGCGGAGGGCGGCCTTCAGCTCGGCGTCATGGAAGCGATAGCCCGACGCGGCAAGCTTGACGGGCGCGACGCGCTGGCCGGCCAGGATGGTCTCCACGCCCATCTGCCCGAAGGCGAGCCGGATGGCGGCCGCCGGCATGGGCACCACCGCCGGGCGGTGCAGGGTGCGGGCCAGCGCGTGGGTGAACTCCGCGTTGGTTACCGGGATGGGCGCCACAAGGTTCACCGGCCCGCGCAGGGTGGGAGTGGCGAGGATGTGCAGCAGCGCGCCCACCACGTCGCGCAGGGTGATCCAGCTCCAGTACTGGCGTCCGCTGCCCATGCGCCCGGCCACTCCGGCGCGGAAGGCTGGCAACATCTTTCCGAGCGCGCCGCCTTCGCTGGCCAGCACCAGCCCGATTCGCGGATGCACCACGCGCGCGCCCGCCAGGCGGGCGCTGTCGGCTGCATGCTCCCACTCACGGCAGACCTCGGCGAGGAAGCCGGTGCCGGTCGTACTCTCCTCGGTCAGCGACTCGTCGGCGCGGCTGCCGTAAAAACCGATGGCGCTGGCCGAAACCAGCGTGATGCTCTGTCCGGCGCGTGTGGCGGCTGCCACGGCATCAGCCAGCGTGCGTGTGCCCTCAACACGGCTGGCAAGAATCTGTTTCCTGCGGGCCTTGGTCCAGCGCGAGCCCACGTTGACGCCCGCCAGATGCACGATGGCGTCCACACCCGCCAATAATGCGGGGTCGAGCATCGCGCCGGGCTGCCAGCGCACGTCTCCCGCGTGCTCGGCGGGGCCGCGCACCAGACGATGGGCGGTGTGACCGGCCTCGGCCAGCGCCGGCATCAAGGCCGAACCAATCAACCCCGTGCTACCACTGACGAGTACGCGCATCTATTAACCAGGCCTCCCGTTTGGGCGAACAATGTAGCAGATGCCGGGGCCATTGGCACGGATTCTGCGCACACTGTTGGCGGGCTAGTGATTTTGAACCGGAGGGAAAACCGCGGACGGAGTCTGGTCTTGTGGGGAACGGAGAGGGATTGAGCGCCTTTTGACCGGCCATTTGCTGAACCGGCAAAGAGGGCGCATATAATGGCCTATGGCGAGCTTCCGCGAACAACTCGCGACCAACCTGCTGACGGTCACAAAGTTCCGTGACCTGCAGAAGCTCGTCCGTGAGAACCGCCCCAACGACGACCTCGATCTGGTCCGCCGCGCCTACGAATATTCCCAGGAACATCATGCCGGGCAGCTTCGCGATTCCGGCGAGCCCTACGTCATTCATCCGCTGGAAGTGGCCATCATCCTGGCCGGAATGAAGCTGGACACGACGGCCATTGCCGCCGGCCTGCTGCATGATTCGGTTGAGGACACCTCGGTCACCATCGAGCAGATTGAGCAGAACTTTGGGCCGCAGGTGGCGCACATCGTCGAAGGCGTCACCAAGATCAGCAAGATCGACTTCGCCAGCCGCGAAGAGGCGCAGGCCGAGAACGTCCGCAAGATGATGCTGGCAATGGTTGATGACATCCGCGTGGTGCTCATCAAGCTGGCCGACCGCCTGCACAACATGCGCACGCTCCAGCCCCTGAGCAAGGAGCGGCAGCTCAAGATCGCCAAGGAAACCCTGGAGATTTACGCGCCGCTCGCGCACCGGCTCGGCATGGGCAAAATGCGCGGCGAACTTGAGGACCTGGCCTTCCCGTATGTCGATCCGGTCGGCTACGCCATGGTTACCGAGCAGGTGGAGCGCAACCGCAAGGACGGCGAACGCCTGCTGGCGCAGATGGAAGAGGTCATCCGCCAGAAGCTGCGCGAGAACCACATTGAGGGCTACGTCAGCTCGCGCATCAAGCGGCTCTATTCCATCTATCAAAAGGTTCTGAAGCAGAAGATCAACGCCGACCAGATGTATGACCTGCTGGCCCTGCGCGTCATCACCAAGTCGGTGAACGATTGCTACGCCGTGCTCGGCATCATCCACAACGCATGGCGGCCGGTGCCGGGGCGCATCAAGGACTTCATCGCCATGCCCCGCCCCAACCTCTACCAGTCTCTGCACACCACCATCATTGCGGAGAACGGCCATCCCTTCGAGGTGCAGATCCGCACCGAAGAGATGCACAAGATGGCGGAAGAGGGCATTGCCGCGCACTGGAAGTACAAGGACGGGCCGATCTCCGCGCGCGATGAGCAGCGGCTGAGCTGGCTGCGGCAGGTCGTGGAGTGGCAACGCGAGATGGCCGATCCGGGTGAATTCCTTTCGACCCTCAAGATCGACCTTTACCCGGAAGAGGTCTACACCTTTACCCCGAAGGGTAAGGTCGTCATCCTGCCCCGCGACGCCAGTCCCATTGATTTTGCCTACACCATTCACTCGCAGGTCGGCGACAGCTGCATCGGCGCCAAAGTCAACGGACGCATCGTCCCGCTGCGCTACAAGCTGCGCTCCGGCGACATTATCGAAATTCTGACGCAGACCGGGCACACGCCCAGCCGCGACTGGCTGGCTATCGCCAAGAGTTCGCGCGCTCGGCAGAAGATCAAGCACTGGCTGAACGTGCACCAGCGTGAGCGCGCCATCGAGATCGGCAAAAAGCTGATTGAAAAAGAGGCGCGCAAGTACCGCGTCGCGCTCAAGGACATCAAGGACGCCGACCTGCAGAAGGTGGCCGCCGAGTACGGCATGGCGCGCGTGGATGACCTGCTGGCCAGCCTTGGCTACGGCAAGTACTCGGCCAAGACCGTGCTGGGCAAGGTGGCGCCGTCCATCACCGCTGCGGGCGAAGAGGAAAAGCCCGGTGTCATCAGCTCGGTAGTCAAGCGCGTCTTCGGCACGGACAAGGGCGCGGCCATCCAGGTGAAGGGCCACGACGACCTGCTGGTCTACCGCGCGCGATGTTGCAACCCAATCCGCGGCGAGCAGATTGTGGGCTACGTCACGCGCGGCAAGGGCGTGGCCGTGCACTCCATCAACTGCCCGAACGTGCAGAACCTGATGTACGAACCGGAGCGGCGCATTGCCGTGGAGTGGACCGCGAGCGAGCCGCGCATTGCGGGTGGAGCAGCCTCCTACCCGGTACGGCTTACCGTCTTCTCCGACGACCGCGCCGGCATGCTGAAGCAGATCACCACCATCATCGGCGACGACAACACCAATATCCGCAATATCAACAGCACCAGCACCGATGGCATGGCCACCATCGATCTCACCATCGAGATCAACGACCTCAATCACCTGACCCGCATCATCAACGGCCTCCGCAAAATCCCCGGCGTGCGCGACGTCGAACGCGTGCAGAAGCTCGCCAACTAATTCTTGGATTTCGGAATCTTCAGTTTGCAGAGATAGAGTGAGCGCGTCTCGCCATGGATACGTTCCACGTAGCTGTCATCCTGAGCGAAGCGAAGGACCCCTATATCTTTTCCCTAACAATTAGGCGAAGAGATTCGATTCGTAACGCCAATCAAGCGCGCGGAGAGAAAGCCTGAAGTACTACAGGGAGAGCGCAGGGTTCGGAGATCCTTCACGTCGGCGCGCAACCCGCCGTTGCGCGCCTCGTTCGGGATGACACAGGGGGAAGAGGGTTGTTATTTGTCGCGCGCCTGCTGGATCAGTGCGTTCTGTTTGCGCTCGTTTTCCATTTGCTTCTGCTGTTGCTTCGCGGCCTTCTGGCGGGCCTTGAGTGCCTTGCGTTCGGCCTTCTGCTGTTCCTTCATGGCCTTGCGCTGCTGCTTGGCCTGCTGTTCGGCGGCAATCTCGGCGCCGGTCTTGGTGCTGGCCATGGCCACCATGGGCGAGAGCAGGGCAAAGCCCAGCATGAGAGCGGAAGCGGTGCGGGTAACTCGATTCATGGCCAATCTCCTGGGCGCACGCGGCGCGGCCTAGCTGCATGGTACTCGCAAGGCCGCTGCCGGGGAACTGCACGGAAGGACGTGTAGCCAGTTGGTTACCGAGGGTGGTTGCCGCCGTGGCCTTCCCTTGCGCCTGTTAGAATCGCTCTGCCATGAACCTGCTGGAACGCAACTACCAAAGCCTTCGCCTGATGCAGTTGGGCATGGTCGCCTCGGTGGTGGCCTACGCCATCATTGGCGAGTTCGTGCTGCGTCCCCGGGTGCACGCCTTGGGTTCCACGGCGCTGGTCATCGTCATCGTCGCCAGCTCGGCCCTGACGTTCGCCTACTCCGTGCGCAACAGCATGGTGCTACCGGCGGAGGAGCAGGCCTTCCGTCAGCGAGACGATGCGCCGTCGGTGTTGCGCTGGCGTAGCGCCATGGTCATGTCGCTGATGCTGTGCGAAGCCGTCGGGCTGATGGGCTTCCTGCTGCGGCTGCTCGGCGGCCAACCGATCGTGACCTGGATCATGTACGCCATCAGCATCTTCTACCTGTTTCTGCTCGGCCCGCGCCGTCCGTAACCCGCGCCGGACAACGCCTGCGGTGACGTTGACACCCGCGCGTGTTCTGTCAGACTGAAATCAGCACTCGCGCAGGAGATTCATGACGGGCCTCAGCGCCGCGCAGCTACGAACGATTCCGCAACGCCTCGGCCAGCCGCGCATGGCTGCGGCCGCAATGGCGTTCGTTGTCTTCGGCTTGGCCTGCCTGGGCACGGCCTCTGCCGACACCTGGTGGCATCTGGCGGCCGGGCGCTGGATCGTGGAGCATCACGCGATTCCACGCACGGACCCGTTCTCCTTTACCGCCGCCGGGCATCCGTGGGTGGCGCATGAGTACCTCTCTGAAATTGTGATGTACGGTCTCTACCGTCTGGGCGGTCTCACCGTCCTGACGCTGGTGAACGCGGTGCTGCTGACCGCAGCATTTGTGCTGACATGGATGCGTCGCCGTTCGCAGGCTTGGGCCGCGGCGGCAGCCACGCTGCTGGCGGCGGTGGCCGCGCGTCCGGCCTTCGCCATACGCCCCAGCTCGGTCAGCCTGTTCCTCGCGGCGCTCACCTTGTGGCTCGCCACCGAATACCTGGCCGACAGGCTGCGGACACGCTGGTTGTGCGCGCTCCCGTTCATCACGCTGCTTTGGGTGCAGTTTCACGCGGGCTTCCTGCTGGGCATTGCGTTGGTGGTGGCTGTGGCCGCCGCGGAGGCGCTCGATATCGTCACCAGCCGTGTGGAAGGTTCGCTGCATCGCTGCGCCGCGCTGCTGGCGGCCGCGGGCGGCATGGTTCTTGCGGTGGGGCTGAACCCGAACGGCTACGCCATGCTGCGTTATCCCATCGACGTGATGTCGATGAAGGTGAACGCCTACATTCTGGAGTGGCGTCCGCCGGTGCTGAGCGTGCCGCGCTTCTACCCCTACATTGCGCTGATGGTGCTTACGCTGCTGGCCATGCTGTTCAGCAAGGCAAAGTACCGGGCGGGCGAATTTCTGCTGTGCATTGTGGCCATCCTGGCGTCGTTCCGCTCGGGGCGCAACATCGGCATCGCCACCCTGCTGCTGGCTCCATTGCTGGCATCGCACTTGCGCATGGACTGGCTGGAGCACCAGTTGGAGCGGTTGGCTCCGCGTTGGCGTCAGATGCTGGCCGTGGCCGTGCTCTTCTGCGCGGGCTGCATGGGCGTGGTCTACGCGCGCAACGGAGTGGTGTTTGAGCGCACCGCCGAGCGCGCGCTTTACCCGGCCGCTGCGGCCGACTACATTGAGGCCCACAACCTTCCGCCAAATCTCTTCAATGACTACGCCTACGGCGGCTATCTCATCTGGCGCTTCTATCCGCGCTACAAGGTCTACGTCGACGGCCGCGCCGACCTCTACGGCGACGACTTCCTGCTCAATTACATTGAGCTGTATCAGGGCCGCACGCCGCCTATCCCGCTGTTTGAGCATGACAAGGTGAACACCGTGATGGTGGAGCCGCACAGCGAACTGGTGGGTCTGCTGGAGATGATGTGCGGCAACCACGCGTGGCAGCGTGTCTACTCCGACCCGAAGGCGGTCATCTACGTCCGCACCTCAGCTCTGGAGGCGCGACTGCATGGCGTGCCCGACGGCGGCAGCCGGTAACGCACTTCTGAAATCTGGAGCCATCGGCGCCAGCATGAATTTTCAGAAACTGCGCTGAGGAAAACCGTGCGCGACCGCTGTTTATGCGGCTTTGACGCAGGTCAAAAGCTGTAATTGAACGTTCATATTCCCGCGTGCTAGCATTCCGGTGATTTTCAGTTCTCCGCCGCAGGCCCAAAAAGTCTGCGGGGTTCCTGCCCTTCCGCCCCTGGGCGGGTGCAGGGAGTGAGACACAGCTCCCGAAAGCTCCACGCGACCGTGCGTGGCTGGCCGGAGTATGAGTTGGGTACCGGCGGCAGCGGAAAGAGTCGCGGGAGTAGGCCCGGACAGGGTTCCCTGACAGCGCTTCATGCGTGAGTTGGGTGGCAGTTCGGAGACCCAAATCGCGCAGGTCATAGCTGCACTGCGCAAGAATGCCTCCTCGCGCCCGGAGGCCGCGGCGGGCTCCACCGCCCGCACGGACAACTGACGCGCGCCGGCAAGCGGAATGGCACCATCTTTGAAGGAGCTATTTTCGTGAAGACCTACGAAGGCGCGAATATCCGTAACGTGGCCGTCATCGGCCACTCGCACAGCGGCAAAACCTCTCTTGTCTCCGCCATGCTGTATACGGCCGGCTCCACGCAGCGATTGGGCCGGGTTGATGATGGCTCCACCGTCACCGACTATGACGAAGAAGAAATTGCCCGGCAAATGACCATCTCCTCCTCGCTCGCCCCTCTGGAGTGGGGAAAGACCAAGATCAACCTCATCGACACGCCAGGTTTCAACATGTTCGTGCATGAGGCCGAGATGGCCCTGCCCGCCGTCGAAGCCGCATTGGTTGTTGTCGACGCTGTCAGCGGCGCCCAGGTCGTAACCGAAAAACTCTGGGGCTTTGCCGAAGCGGTCAACATGCCGCGCGTGATCGTGTGTACGCGCATGGACCGCGAGCGCGCGGATTTCGGGCGCTGCATGGATTCGCTGACCTCGGCCTTCGGGCGCACCGTGGTTCCGGTGCAACTGCCCATCGGCGCCGAGAAGAACTTCAAGGGCGTCATCGACCTGGTGAAGATGAAGGCCTATCTCTACGACATGGGCGGCAACGGCAAGGCCAAGGTTGCCGACATTCCCGCCGAGATGGCCGACCAGGCCAAGGAAGCCCACGACAAGCTGATTGAGACCGTGGCCGAGGGCGACGACGAGCTGATGAGTGAGTTCTTCGAGAACGGCACGCTTGCCGAAGAACACATCACCAACGGTCTGCACAACGCCATCCGCGACGACAAGATCTTCCCGGTCATGTTCGCCAGTGGTTTGGGTAACATGGGCACCGACGAAGTGCTCGACTTCATCGCCGATTACATGCCGAGCCCGCTTGAACGCGGCACGGTGAAGACCGCTGCGGGCGCCGAGCGCAAGGTTGCCGACAGCGAGCCGCTTTCCATCTTCGTCTTCAAAACGCTCAGTGACGCCTTTGCCGGGCGCATCACGCTCTTCAAGGTCGTCAGCGGCGTGCTGAAGAACGACGCCACGCTGCTGAACTTCACGCGCAACACGGCGGAGAAGTTCGCACACCTCTCTACCCTGCAGGGCAAGACGGCAATTCCTGTGCAGGAGCTGCACGCTGGCGACATCGGTGTGGTGGCCAAGCTGAAGGACACACTCACCGGTGACTCACTCGGCGACAAGGCCGGCCTGATTGCCTTTGACACCGTGAAACTGCCCGAGCCGGCCATCACCTTCGCCATTGAACCCAAGACGCGCGCCGACGAAGACAAGATCGGCCAGGGCGTCCACAAGCTGATGGAAGAGGACGCCATGCTTCGCTTCTACCGCGACCCGCAGACGAAGGATTTCCTCATCGCGGGCACCGGCCAGCAGCACATCGAGGTCGTGGTCAGCAAGCTGAAGAAGCGCTTCCACACCGAGGTGAACCTGAAGGCGCCGAAGGTGCCGTACCGCGAAACCATCCGCGGCAAGGCCGACGTGCAGGGGCGCCACAAGAAGCAGTCCGGCGGACACGGCCAGTACGGCGATTGCAAAATCCGGATGGAGCCCATGCCGCGCGGCGGCAAGTTCCAGTTCGTCAACTCCATCTTCGGCGGCGCCATCCCGAAGAACTTCATCCCGGCCGTGGAGAAGGGCATTGTCGAGGCGGCCGCGCGCGGCTACCTCGCCGGTTACCCGGTCGTCGACTTCAAGGTCGAACTCTACGACGGCAGCTACCACGACGTGGACTCGAACGAAATGTCGTTCAAGACCGCCGGCCGCATCGCCTTCAAAAAGGCGATGGAAGTGGCCAAGCCGACGCTGCTGGAGCCGGTCATGGTGGCGGTCATCACCATCCCCGACGAATTCGCCGGGGCCATCATGGGCGACCTCAACTCGCGTCGCGGACGCATTCAGGGCATGGACAACAAGGGCGGCACCACCGTGGTCAAGGCCATGGTGCCCATGTCGGAGATGCTCACCTACGGCACCGACCTCACGTCGATGACGCAGGGCCGCGGCTCGTTCAGCATGGAAATGGACCACTACGACATGGTGCCCGCGGCGCAGCAGGAAAAGATCGTTGCTGCTGCCAAGGCTGCCGGTGCCGGAGCCGTCGAGGAAGAGGAAGAGGAGTAGTAGGAACAAGAATCATGGATGCCCCAGGTTCGCGCCCGTTGTTGGCGCTAACCTGGGACGCAAAGCTTGTAGCGCGTTTCTCCCCCGAGAACGCAAAAGCCAAGGGCAGCCGCGAGGCTGCCCTTCGTGCTAGACTTCCCGGGTTGTCGGCCCCCCCGCCCGATAGCCACTCTCATACGAACAAGGAACGCAGTGATTCAGGTCGAGACGAAGCATCATGCTTTTGTCCGCACGGTTGCGCTGGTGTTTCTGCTTGCGGCCGCCTCCGTGCCGCTCTTCGCGCAGCACGTGCAGCAAGGAGAAGATGGTCGGATCATTCCGCAGGCCGGTGACGTGCGTATGTCGCCGGAGGAGCAAATCGCGCTGGGCGAGCGTGTCGGCGCCCGGATCCGCTTGAAGTTGCCCTTGCTTCCGGACTCGCACCCGGTTTCGAAATTCGTGCAGTCCATGGGGCATCGCCTGGCCGAAAAGGCTCCCGGCTATGCCTGGCCGTACCGGTTCCACGTGCTGGCGAGCAAGGAGGTCAATGCGTTTGCGCTCCCCGGAGGAAACATTTACGTCAACCTGGGCACGATCCAAACGACGAGCGAGAGCGAGTTGGCCAGCGTGATCGCGCACGAGATTGGGCACGTTGTGTTGCAGCACACGGCGCGCGAGGTCGGCAAGCGGAAGACTGCGCGCACCATGGGCGTTGTCGGCTCGGTCGCCCTCGGGGCAACGCTTGGGCCGGTAGGCGGCCTGCTGGCCTCCGAAGCGCTGCAGTTGGGCACGAACGCATTTGTGCTGAAGTACTCCCGGGAGGATGAGAGCGAAGCTGACCTGCTCGCCGCGCAGATCATGTACGACGCGAATTACGATCCCTTCGCGTCCCCGGAATTTTTCCAGCGCATGGCGGACCAGAATGGCCGCCCCATCGCGTTCCTGAGTGACCATCCCAGCGCCGGCGCACGCGCCGAAAATGTGGGCCAGGCAATTCAGAAATTTCCGCCGAAGAGTTACTCCAAAATAGACAGCGAGGGATTTCGCGCTGCAAAGCGTCTGGCGGATTCGATACGCACTTTCGACGCCGAAGAGATTGCGCGCCATACAGGAGTTTGGAATTTCGACTCCACAGCCAATCCAGCGCTGTCGGCCACGCTGGACAACCTGAGATTCGAGCAGGTCCGCCCGCTTGGTGATTGGGCGAAGCAGGAGCAGTCTGGCTTGACGTTCTCCTGTCCTGGAAATTGGGAAGTCACTCGGAGTGGAACGAAGACGGTGGTCGCGCCGCACGGGGCGGTGTCACGGGCAGGTGCCATTGCTTACGGGCTCAGCATTCAGCCGGCAGCTGAGAGGCAGTTGAATGAAGCCAGCCGGACGGCGGCGCTCGCCGTGGTACGAGAGTTTCCGGGCACGACCATTATCAGCGTGCCCGATCATCTGACCGTGAGTGGCCGGGAGGCTGTTGCCTATGAGCTTGCGGGCGACAGCCCAATCCATGCCGGTGCCAAACCGCTCCGCGAGCACAAATGGCTGGTGACGGTGCAACGGAGCGACAGCACATTTTTGAACCTGCTGTTCGTGGCCCCGGAAAGAGATTACAGCGCACTGAAGGAGACGTACAGGCGGATACTGGGCAGCGTGCATCTCGACTGACGCACGGCCCGGCAGGTGCATTTCAACGCTTCTTCTTTTTCGCCTGGCGGGACCAGTACTGGAACTCGTCGGCGTAGAGTTCGCCGGAGAGATCGCTGAGGCGGGTGGCGAGCTGCGCCTGTGCGTCGGCAATGGCCTGGTTGTAGATGCTGGGGCCGATCTCCTCCAGCAGGTAGTTCAGCAGCAGTCCGGCCTGCAGGTCGCCGATCGGTTCCGGCAGGTTCTCCTCAAAGTATCGGCGCAGGGAGGCGATGGCCTCGGCGCGCGCCTGCTTGGAAAGCTCAAGGCTTGTCATGGCCACCATCGTACCTGAACTGCCGGCGCGACCGTGTCCCCGGTCGGTGCTGGCGGTTGCTCCGGCGCGCGTTCGCATTTACCATCCGAAACATGGCCGGTTCTCAGGACATGGATGAACGCTCCCGCATCGTCAGCGGCGCACCCGTTGGCGACGAAGATGTTTTCGAGCTGAAGCTGCGTCCGCAGCGCCTGCAGGAGTTTATCGGCCAGTCGAAGGTGAAGGAAAACCTGGCGGTGGCCATTGCCGCCGCGCGTGAGCGCGGAGAAGCCCTGGACCACGTGCTGCTCTACGGCCCTCCAGGTCTGGGCAAGACCACGCTGGCCACCATCATCGCCAACGAGATGCAGTCGGCCTTCCAGCAGACCTCCGGCCCCACCCTGGCGATCAAGGGCGACCTGACGGCCATCCTGACCAATGTGCAGCCCAAGCAGGTGCTGTTCATCGATGAAGTCCACCGGCTGCAGCCGGCGCTGGAAGAGCTGCTCTATTCGGCGCTGGAAGACTACAAGCTGGACATCATGATCGGGCAGGGGCCCTCGGCGCGCACGCACACCTTTGAGATTGCGCCATTTACTTTTGTGGGCGCCACCACGCGCGTCGGCCTGCTCTCGGCGCCGCTGCGTTCACGGCTCGGCCTGGTGCTAAGGCTGGAGTTCTACACCCACGACGAATTGCGCTTCATCCTTGAGCGCTCGGCGGACATCCTCAAGGTTGGCATCGACCGCGATGCCGCGCTGGAGATGGCCTCGCGCTGCCGTGGAACACCGCGCATTGCCAACCGGCTGCTGCGCCGCGTGCGCGACTACGCACAGGTGCGTGGCACTGGACATATCGATCTGGCTACCGCCAAAGCCGCGCTTGAAATGCTCGAAGTCGACGAGCATGGCTTTGACGAAGTCGACCGCCGCCTGCTGCTCACCATTATTGAGAAGTACCAGGGCGGGCCGGTCGGACTGAACACGCTGGCCGCGGCGCTGGCTGAAGAGCCCGACGCGATTGAAGAGATTTACGAGCCGTTCCTGATTCAGATCGGCTTCCTCGACCGCACACCGCGCGGCCGCGTGGCCACCCTGCTTGCCTACCAGCACTTTGGCATGGAACCGCCACGTCGCCAGACACCGCTCTTCTAAGAATCCAACGTCGCTCCATCCTCAGACCCTGCGCACCACTGTGCAGTAGCAATACCTTAACGTCGCATCGCCTGCTTTATAGAAATCGATAAATGTGAACCGATTATGCCGACGAAAGCGGAAGCATGTGGCGTCTACCAATATTGGTAGAAAGAAAAATTGCGATTCATAAATATTGTAAATTGCGAATCCTTGCATTTACCAAAGTGATTGATTCTATAAGGGTTCCTCCCCCGGCACTTTGGTGATCAAAGTGCAATATTTCTTCACAATCTCTTGATACTCCCGCGATAGATGAAAGATACCGGATCCGGCTCAATGTCTGGACTGGGTGTTTCAGGTGCTGGAGGATCGAGGAAATCTCAGGAGGAACTGCATGATTCAGAGCAAGAGGATCGGCCTTTTCGTAGGTCTCCTCGCCTTCGTACTGTTGGCTGCCTCTGTCCTGTTGGCGCAGGAGACGACCGGCGGTATCCAAGGTACTGTGAAGGATCCCAACGGCGCTGTCGTTACAAAAGCGACCGTTGAGATCACCGGCACGTCACTGGTCGGCGGTAAGAAGCTGGAAACGGATAGCTCTGGCTATTATCGTTTTGCCAATTTGCCGCCAGGCGTTTATGCCATAACGGTGAAGGCCGCCGGTTTCAGCACGTTGAAGCGTGATGGCATTACGCTTGAAACCGGCCACTTACCGACGTTGGACCTCGTGTTGAAGGTCGGCGGTAGTGAGACTGTCGTCGAGGTTACCGGCGCTGCGCCGCTTATCGACGTTTCGACCACCCACACATTGACCAATATCACTGAGGATGTGGTTCAGGATGTTCCGCACGGACGTTCGTACCAGTCAGTGATTCAGTTTGCACCTTCGGCCCGCAATGAACCTCTCGCCGGCAGCGCAGTTACCGCGCAGAGTGCCGGTGGTTCTGGCAACGGCGGCAACTCTCCGGGCAACGGCGGCAACGGCCAGACGTATGGCTTCTCGGTTTCCGGCGGTGCTGACTCGGAAAACTCCTACCTCGTGGAAGGCCAGAATACGGCCAGCCCGATTGGCGGTACCGCGCACACCGACGTTCCCTTTGAGTTCATTCAGGAAGTTCAGGTCAAGAGCTCGGGCATCGGGGCTGAGTACGGTGGCGCGATGGGTGGCGTTGTCAACGTCATCATGAAGAAGGGCAGCAACCAGTGGCACGGTGCCTTGGGCCTGAGCTTTGAAAACGATGCTCTTGACGCCGGGGATACCGCATCGGCATCGTATGTCCGTTACGATCCGCAGGGGACGCAAACGTCACCCGGTTGGCTTCTGGACCGCAAGATGGACACCGCGGTTCAGACCTACTCGCCGAAAAAGGACAATTTCAAGACCATCCTGCCGTCGGTTACCGTGGGTGGCGCGCTCATTAAGGACCGTCTCTTTGCCTTTGTGGGCTTCGCTCCGCAATACTTCACCCGCACGCGTACGGTGGATTATTCAAAAACAACGTCCTACAATCCGAGTCTTGGTATCCAGCAGTTTGGCCGGGACCAGCAGACCTACTACGCCAACGCGAGACTCGACTACAAGGCAACCAGCAAGCTGAATCTATTCGCGTCGTGGATCTCCGAGTATCAGCGCGAGACCGGCGCAGCTCTGCCGAATGCCGACTCTGTCAATGGCTTGTATAACGTATCTACATCGAATGCGCTAACCAACTACATGCGTAGTGCTGGCTTTGCCGCGCCGAATGCAACTTACAACTTCGGCGGCGATTTCACGTTCACTCCGCAGCTCGTCGCAACCACGCGATTTGGTTACTTCTTCGAGAACTACCACGACTTTGGCTATCCGACCGGAACCATCTTCCGCTGGATGACCTCCGGAAAGTTGCTTTACCCGGATACCTCCTTGGCGCACGACGCTGGATACAACTCCGCCCTTTACAACGGCACCTTCACGAACAAGGACGCGGACAAGACCTATTCACTCGACCAGGACGTGGCGTGGTTTAAGTCGGGCTGGTGGGGAACTCACAACTTCAAGTTCGGCTATCAGTATTACCGGGCGGAGAACGACATCAATCAAACGTCCAACGGGCCTGAAGTTAGAATCTATACGGGAACCCAAACCTCCCCGAATGACAACGTCGGCATTTCGGGCGCCTTTGGTCAGCTGGAGGTGTTTGACTCCGGCAACGGCGGAAAGGTGCACAGCTACAATAACGCCTTCTACGCGCAGGATGCCTGGAAGATGGGCAAGGGCCTGACGGTCAATGCCGGCATCCGCTTCGAAAACGAAAACGTTCCGCTCTCTTCGTTTGCAAAAGAGAGTGGCACTCTTCCGTTGTCGTTCGATTGGGGCAGCAAGATCACGACTCGAGTCGGCGCGGCCTGGGATGTCTTCCAGAATGGCAAGCTGAAGATCTTTGGCAGCTACGGCCAGTTTGTCGACCAGATGAAACTGAATCTGGCCATCAGCTCCTTCGGCGGACAGTGGTGGAACAGCTGTTTCTACCAGTTGAACAATTCTGACATCTCACTGATTCAGGTTACGCCTGGCGCCGATGGACGTTACTGCAGCGGCACTAGCGGCACAGCGCCAGCCCTCGGAATCTATAACCTGGCGACAGATGCCAATGCCGTGGCACCGTACAACGCCTTTGGCTATAACGTGAACTTCCGCGAACCCGTTCCCGGATTGAGCTACTTTGCAGCTGGTCTGAAGCCCTACCGTCAGCACGAGACGGTTTTTGGTGCGGACTACCAACTCAAAAAGGACCTCGCTCTGGAAGTTCGCTGGGATCGCCGCCGCCTCGATCACGCGATCGAAGATACGGCTGTCAGCATCACCGACAACAACGAAAATTGGCAGGTGGTCAACCCCGGCGAAGGCATCAACGCAATTCGCCCTTGCCCGGACTGCCCGATGAACATCAAGCCGGAACGCAGCTATGATGGCTTTGAGGTTCGTCTTACAAAGTCACCCTCCCATGGCTTCGGTGGAATGTTCAGCTACACCTGGAGCCGTTTGTACGGTAACTACTCCGGCCTGACCAACACCGACCAGACGGACGGCGGCGGCGGACGCAACTCGCCGAACAACGGCCGCGCCTTTGACGAGCCGTACTTCCAGTTCGATGCCTACGGAAAGTCCTCCTCGGGCTTGCTGCAGACGGACCGTCCGAACACCTTCAAGGGCTTTGCGTATTACAGGCTGAATGAAGGAAAGCGTCTCACGACGACGTTCGGTATCTTCCAGACCATGTATCAGGGCACCCCGCTCAGCACCTATATCGGCGTGGGTGGCGCTGGTGGAGGCTATAACATTTTCCCTGAAGGTCGCGCCAAGTGGGCCGACGTCACTCAGGACTCGGCCACGGGAATGTTGACGGTTGGAAAGATCAGCAACCGCCGCACTCCTTGGTACAACCAGAGTGATCTCAACTTTTCTCAGGAGTTCAAGACCAATAGCAACAATGAACGGCAGGCCCTAGCGTTCGAAGCAACGATCGGGAACCTGTTCAATCAGCATGCGCCACTCGTCTATGGCAGCCAGGTTAACTCAAGGACTGGATCAAGCTACCTGACTCCGAGTGGTAGACGCTTGTATGGACCGGATACGATTGCTTCCTATAGTGCCTACGAGCATGCTTACGACTGGAAGACCTTACTGAACACTAACGTTGTTACGGACAATGCTCCGGCGGCTCCCTTGGTCAAGCCGATCATCCTTAACAACCAGTACGGCAAGGCATTGGCGTGGCAGCTGCCGCGTACCATCCGTCTGACGCTGCGCTACACGTTCTAACTTGATTGTGTTCTCACTCCTTCAGGGGCCGGGCAACCGGCCCCATTTTTGTTGCCGTGCAATCTCTGCTCCCCCACTCTCAAAAGCTCTGCACCCCAAGCTTGCGGCTTTTCGATACAATTTCCTTCGCATGGCTGTCAGCGTACGTTCGTTTGCCAAGATCAATCTCGGGCTGGCCATTGGGCCGGCGCGGCCGGATAAATTTCACGGCCTGCGCACCATCTACCAGACCGTCGCGGTGCATGACGTCATTACCGTCTCCGCCACGGCGGGCGAGGGCATTGAGCTGCGGTGTGCCGACCCTCGCGTGCCTACCGATACCACCAACACCTGTTACAAGGTGGCGGAGCGCGTGCTGCGCGCTCTGGGCCGCAAGACTGGGCTGGTCATTGAGATTGATAAGCGGCTGCCTGTGCAGGGCGGCATCGGCGGAGGCTCCTCAAACGGCGTGGCTACGTTGTTTGCCATTGAGCGCGAACTCGGCGTTGAACTGCCGGGGCGTGAGCGCCTGCGAATTGCTGCCGAAGTCGGCAGTGACCTGCCATTGTTTGTGCCCGGCGGCACCGTGCTCGGCTGTGGACGAGGCGAGGAAGTCTATCCCCTGCCGGACCTTCCAGCGATCCCATGCGTGCTACTGACGCCCCCGGTGGCGGTGAGCACCCCCCAGGCCTTCCGGGACTGGGACGCCCTGGTTGAGGCCGGATTGACCTCTTCCGGCGGGTTGGATACAATAACTAGGTTCAGCTACTCGGCTTTTGAGTGGCTGAGCGGCAAGAGCTTATCCGGTGTTCCCGCCAAGGGCGGGGACCGGGCCGAGACACTGCTTCTCGACCTTGTCCGAGCCGGGGTTGAGAATGACTTCGAACGCGTAGTCTTTCCACAAATCCCTGAACTCAGAGACTTGAAGCAGGCCTTGGAGCGCGAAGGTGCAGTGTATGCCTCGCTCTCCGGCTCCGGTTCCACCCTGTACGGGCTTTTCGGCAGCCAGGCGGCTGCGGAAGAGGCGAGCAGACATCTGGTGGCGGCAGGCATTGCCGCCGTGGCAACCACAACGTTGCCGCGCGCGGACTACCGCAGTCAGATGTTCCTGTAAGGACCGGCAAGCGACTGGGTCTTTGACTTTGCTTTGGGCGGTCGACTAATGGCAGGTCAAGTGCCTTTGGAGCACTTTGTCCAGGTTCGAATCCTGGCCGCCCAGCCAAGTTTTCAGGGACGTGAGAGAGAAACACGCCAGCGTTGGCGCATCCCCCCACCATCCCGCGAACTGTGACCCCGCACCTGTGTGCGGACATGTTTCAACCTTGGGAATAACCCGTCCCGGAGGAACGAACGATGGATGCATCCGCCAAACCGAGTACTACCACAGCCGTGGCGCCGGCCGCCGTGGCTGAGAGTGTGACTGAACCAGCCGGTGCCGCCGCGGTGAAGACCGCCGACAAGACCGAGAAAAAGCCTGTGCGCAAGGACGACAAGTTCCGCGTCTTCAGTGGAACCAGCAACCGCGCACTGGCCGAAGAGATTTGCACGCACCTGGGACTTCCGCTGGGCCAGACTCACCTGACGCAGTTCTCCGACGGTGAAATCTACGTTCAGATCCTGGAGAACGTGCGCGGCGCCGATGTATTCGTGGTTCAGCCCACCTGTGACCCGGTGGCGCACAACCTGATGCAGTTGCTGCTGATGATCGATGCGCTCAAGCGCGCCTCGGCACGCCGCATCACGGTGGTGGTTCCTTATTTCGGCTACGCCCGGCAGGACCGCAAGGACAAGCCGCGCGTTCCGATCAGCAGCAAGCTGGTGGCGGACATTCTGACCACGGCCGGCGCCAACCGCGCGCTGGTGGTGGATTTGCACGCACCGCAGATTCAGGGCTTCTTTAATATTCCGGTCGATCACCTGTTTGCTTCGCCCGTGCTGGTGGATTACTTCCGCAAGCTGGCGCTGCCGGATCTGACCGTGGTTTCGCCCGACGCCGGTGGCGTGGAGCGCGCCCGCTTCTTTGCCAAGAAGGTTGACGCGCCGATGGCGATCGTCGACAAGCGCCGTACCGACATCAACGTCACGGAAGTGATGCACGTGATCGGCGATGTGAAGGGCCGCACCTGCCTCATCATCGACGACATCATCGACACGGCTGGCACGCTGGTGAAGACCGCCGACGCGCTGAAGGCCAACGGAGCCAAGGCTGTTTACTCCTGCGCCTCGCACGCCGTGCTGAGTGGCCCGGCGCTGCAGCGCATCTCCGAGTCGTGCCTGACGGAAGTTGTTGTGACCAACACCATCCCGCTCACTGAAAAGGGCCGGATGGAACCCAAGATCAAGGTTCTCTCGATTGCCGGACTGATCGCACGTGCCATCCAGTCCATTCACGAGGAGACCTCGGTTAGCAAGCTGTTCCTGTAGGCCGGATTCGCGGAAGGGGCATCCCGTGTAGCAGCCGCGCGCAGTCTGCGCGGCGGTGAAGTAAAACGATGCGCCTGCTTTGAGTCCCCTGTAGTTCATATGTCCGGGCGGGTGTGAACGCGCCCATTGAGAAGGAAGAAACTATGGCAACCCCAACGCAAACTCTGGTGGAAGCAAAGCCGCGCGAGGCCGCTGACAAGAACGCGGCGCGCCGCCTGCGCACGACCGGCCTGATTCCGGCCGTCATCTACGGCGCGGGCAAGGAGCCTTGCCCCGTCTCCGTCGACCCCAAGCAGATCACCAAGATTCTGCTTTCCGCAGCGGGTCACAACACTATTTTCGACGTCACCCTGGGCGCCGAGCAGGCCAAGGCCATGGTGGTTGACTGGCAGCGCGACCCGATCAAGGGCCACCTGCTGCACGTTGACCTGAAGCGCATCGCCATGGACAAGAAGATGCGCCTGCACGTGCCTCTGGTGCTCAAGGGCGAAGCCCCGGGCGTCAAGAGCGAAGGCGGCGTGCTCGACTTCGTCCTGCGCGAGATCGAAATCGAGTGTCTGCCGGCCGATATTCCGGCGAACGTCGAGATCGACATCTCCGGCGTGGTCTTTGCCAACCCGACGATCCGCGTGGCCGACCTGAAGGTCAGCGATGCGATTGCCGTGCTGAGCGATGCCGACCTGGCGGTCGTGCACCTGACCTCGATCAAGGAAGAAGTCGCTCCGACTCCGGAAGCCGCTGCTGCCGATGCTGCCGCGGGTCCTGCCGAGCCCGAAGTTATCAAGAAGGGCAAGCAGGAGACCGAGGAAGCCGCTCCGGCCGACGAGAAGAAGAAGAAGTAACAACCCGCCGCGCACCGGCTTTTGCCGGTGCCGGCAACTCCCTTGCGGTGGGCGCCTGAAGTTGGGAAGACGCCCGGAGTGCCAAAGGCACAGGACGCAGCTTCCGCTGAGTCATCCATCGCACGGGGCCTGGCAGAGCGTACGAGGCAGGGCCGGAGTAAGGCCAAGCCTCAGGAGCATCAAAGCCCGCCTAAGCGGGTGGCGATGGAAATGACACACCGGCAACTTAGGGTGTCATTCAGGAGACAGTGGGTGAAGCTGATCGTCGGGCTCGGAAACCCGGGCATCGAATACCAGTTCACACCGCACAACATGGGGTTCCTGGCGGTGGATCGCATCGCCGAGGAGTGCGGAGCAAGGGTCACCAACCGGCACTGCCGGGCGTTGACGGCACGCACCACGTTTGGCGGGCACGAAGTGGTGCTGGCCAAGCCGGAAACCTACATGAACCTCAGCGGTGTCTCCGTACGCGAGCTGGTGGCTGAGTATGCGGTGGATGTGGCGCAGGATCTGGTGGTGATTTACGACGAGTTGGATTTGCCGTTTGGCTCGTTGAAGGTTCGCCCCAAGGGAAGCGCCGCCGGGCACAACGGGATCAAGTCGATCCTGAGTGCGCTCAGCACCGAGGAGTTCATAAGGGTCCGGCTGGGCATAGCCCCCGAACACAAGATCTCCAGCGGCGCGCAGTACGTGTTGGCGCCGTTCCGCAAAGCGCAGCAGGCCACGGTGGTGGAGGTGCTCGACAAGGCCATGGAGGCCGTCGAAGTCATCCTCCGAGAGGGAGTCGGGCCCGCCATGAACCGCTTCAACCGCCGCGAGAAGGATGGCGATGAGGCGAACGGCGAGGGCCAGAAGAAGTAGGGTTCGTGGATTCCGGCTTTGGTTGCCGGCACCACAGCAGATTTGAGAAGCAGGGTGAGCACAGGCCCGCGGCCGGCGCAGCCCCAGGAGAAAATAGATGGATCGCAAATACGAAGTGATGTTCATCGTTCGTCCGGACACCACGGAGGAAGACCTTGAGAAGCTCCTCCAGACCATGCAGACGAACGTTGCCAATACTGGCGGCCGCGTAACCAACGTCGAAAAGATGGGCAAGCGCCGCCTGGCCTACACCGTCGGCAAGTTCCAGGAAGGCATCTACACCCTGGCCTTTGTCGAAGGTCCGGGCCACATGCTGAAGGAGCTGGAGCGCCGCCTCCGCGTGCAGGAACTGGTGATCAAGTTCATCACCATCCGCACCGACGAGGAGGAGCACCGCCTTGCCAAGATCAAGAAGCTGCGCGATAGCAAGGTGAAGGGTCAGGGAACGCACGCTGCTGCCGCCCGCGAAGCTGCTGCTGCCGCCGCTGCGGAAGCGTCCACTGGTTCGGAACCGGCCGCCACGGTCTAACCGGGGCTGGTGCCAGAGTTTGGTCCGCTTGGCGGGCCTGTGAATTGAGCAACACGGAGCGCCAGTGGCGCTCCCCCAAGGAGAGTTATGGCAGACGAGACCACGAAACCCGCAGCCACTGAGGCTGCTGCCACCGAGACCCCCGCGGCGGCTCCCGAAGCGCGTCCGGCGCGTCCGGCTGGCCCCCGTCAGGGCGGTCGCCCCGGCGGTCGTCCGGGCGGCCCGCGTGAAGGCGGACGCAAGTTCTTCCGTCGCAAGAAGGTGTGCAAGTTCTGCACCGAGAAGATCGACAACATTAACTACAAGGACGTTCGCCTGCTTTCGCAGTTCATCGCCGAAAGCGGAAAGATCGTTCCCCGGCGTTTGACCGGCGTTTGCACGCCGCACCAGCGCCGCCTCAGCGATGCCATCAAGCAGGCCCGGAACATCGCCCTGCTGCCCTTCGCGGCTGGCCACTAGCCAGATCGCGGAAGGCGCTGCCCCGTGTTGCGCAACCTGGTTGCGCGCATGGTCGGGAGCTTCCCTCCGCTGATCGTTTTCAACCGCCGCTCTACGCGCTTCGGCGCGCAGCGGTATGCGGCATAAACTTGGCCGCAGAAATTCAGGGAGTGTGTGAGATGGAAGTCATTCTGAAAGAAGATGTGCCCAAACTGGGCCACCGCGGCGACGTTGTGAAGGTCGCCGCCGGTTATGGTCGCAACTACCTGTTGCCCCAGAAACTAGCAATCGAAGCCACGGAGGCCAACAAGGCTGTCATCGAGCAGATGAAGGCCGCCGCCGTCCGCAAGCTGGCCAAGGAAAAGGCCGATGCCGAGCTGCTGGCAAAGCAGTTCGACGGCGTCAGCCTGCTGTTCACCCGCAAGGCCGGCGAAAACGATCAGCTCTTCGGCTCCGTCACCAACGTTGACATCGCTGCCGAGCTGGAGCGCCGCGGCTTCAACGTCGACCGCCGCAAGCTGGAACTCGAACACCCGATCAAGACGGTGGGCGAGTACACGGTTGCGATCGCCCTGCACCGCGAGGTGAAGGCCCTGATCAAGGTCACCGTTGCCAAGGAAGCCGAGGAGGCACCCGCCGCCGAAGCACCGGCTGCGGAAGCTGCTCCGGCCGCCGAGACGACCGAAGCCTAAGCACTCGTAAGACCCCGCAAAGGCCCTTGCTCTTTCAGGAGCAGGGGCCTTGCTATTTGCGCGCAAGCTCAAGCCTTCGCGCATGTGTTTGGCACGGATAACCTGCGATTCATATGTCTTCCTTTCTCATTGCCCACTGCGACAGTAGTCGTTCGCGGGTTTACATCTGTGCGCGGAGCCAATAGGCTGGAAGCATGGCGCTGCGCATCAAGCTCGTGAATCTGGAAGAGGGCTACCCCACGGTGGATCAGGGCTTGCTCCGCCTGGAGCGCGCGCTGGTGGCCGCGCGCAACGAGGGCTTTGAGGTGGTCAAGCTCATCCACGGCTACGGCTCCACCGGCAGCGGCGGACGCCTGCGCACGGAGACCTGGAAGGTGCTGGGACGCTACCAGCGCGCCGGCATGATTGAGGCCTTCGTGCAGGGCGAGGAGTTCCGCATCTCCAACGAGACCACCTGGGAGTGGCTTAAACGCTGGCCCGAGCTGAAGCAGGACCGCGACCTCGGCCGCGCCAATCGCGGCATCTCCATCGTCGTCTTCTAACTGATTACCATCTCACACACTGCTGTCTGCACCTCTGCGCCGTTGCCAAGCCGCGTGGCTTACAATGTCGGTGATGGCAGAGGAGCGCCCAATTCGGTTGACGGAGACGGTCAAGGCTGCGGGTTGAGCAAGCAAGCTGAGTCCGGCGGCGCTGGACCAAGTGCTTGGGAAATTAGCCCGGCAACAAGACCCGAACGTGCTGGTTGGCTTTGATAAAGCCGACGACGCCGGAGTGTACCTTGTGGCGCCCAACCTGGCGCTGGTGCAGACCGTCGACTTCTTCACCCCCATCGTCGACGACCCCTACACCTTCGGACAGATCGCGGCAGTCAACGCACTCAGCGACGTCTACGCCATGGGCGGGCGTCCAGTCTCGGCGCTGACGATGGTCTGCTTCCCGGACAAGGGCGACCTCGCGGTTCTCGAACGCATCCTTGCCGGTGGCCTCAGCAAAATGATGGAGGCCAACTGCACGGTGGTTGGCGGGCACTCCATTCGCGATCCGGAGATCAAGTTCGGCTACGCCGTCACCGGCGTGATCGATCCGACGAAGGTGAAGGCCAACGCAGGCGCACGCGCTGGCGACGCGCTGGTGTTCACCAAGGCGCTGGGCACCGGAGTGATCTCCACGGCCGCCAAGAAGCAGCAGGCGGAGCCCGCATGGATTGAGGCCTCCATTGCCAGCATGACCACCTTGAATAAGACCGCAGGTGAGCTGGCGCTGAAGCACGATGCGCACGGCATCACCGACGTGACCGGCTTCGGTTTTATCGGACACGCGCGCGAGGTAGCGCTGGCAAGCAACGTGAGCCTGCGCATCAACGCGTCTACAATTCAGGCGCTGCCCGGTGCTCTCGAGTGCATCGAGCGCAAGTTCATCCCTGGCGGGCTGAACAACAATTTCGACTTCGCGGGCTGCTGCGCCGAGTTTGCGCCATCCGTTCCGGAGACGCTGCGCACGTTGCTGTTTGACCCGCAGACAGCGGGCGGGCTGCTCATCTCGCTCCCGGCGGAAAATGCCGATGCACTGGTAAGCGATTTGCGCGCTGCGAGTGTTACGGCCGCGCGCGTCGGCGAAGTGGTGGAGCGCACCAGCCCCCTGATCTACGTGGAGTAGAGAATTCGCGCAAGTCCCCGTCGCGTTCTCAACGCTCTTGCTTTCTTGATCCTTCCCATGTTGTCATGCTGAGCGCAGCGAAGCATCCCTCCGCACTCTGCCGGAGCCACCCGTGAGCTACTGGACCTACATCATGGCCAGCGAATCCGATACCCTCTACACCGGAATGACCAACAATCTTGCCCGCCGGGTCTTTCAGCATAAGCACCATCTACTCGAAGGCTTCTCCTCAAAGTACGGCTGCACCAAGCTGGTGTGGTTCGCGGAACATCAGGATGTTCGCGACGCGATCGACCAGGAGAAGCGCATCAAGGGATGGACGCGTGCCAAGAAGGAGGCGCTGATTCGCCTGGAGAACCCTCACTGGAATGACCTGGCGGAGCATTGGGGTGCGCAAATGCTCCCGCCATACCAGAGCATTCGCGATCAGGAGAAGTAAGTGCGGAGGGATGCTTCGCTGCGCTCAGCATGACAGTGGCAGGGTTTTTGCGGGAAGCACGAAGGGCGGCCATTTGGCCGCCCTTCACAGTTTCCACAGCTTTTCCGAAAAACGCTCGGCAGCTTATTCCGGGTGCGTTGTCGCAAACTGCACAACACCGCACCACGCAACAAGGCTGCGCCTTGCCGGGCTTATGCCGGGCTCGGACGCTCGCCGGGGTTCAGGCCCGGAGTGCGGCCCGGTTCCGGCTTCAGCACCTGCTGCACGCTGCCCTTGTCATTGCCGGAGTTCGGCGTGACGCGGGCCGGAAGCGGCTTGCCGTCAATGAGCATCTGCAGCTCGTGCGAGTCCAGTACTTCGCGCTCGAGCAGCGCCTGCGCAATGGCGTCCATCACGTCGTGGTTCTGCTCAAGGATGTCATAGGCCGTCTTGTAGGCGGTGTCGATGAAGCGGCGCACTTCGGCGTCGATCTCGCGAGCCGTCTCCTCCGAGTAGTCGCGATGCTGCGAAAGCTCGCGGCCCAGGAAGATCTGCTCCTCCTTCTTGCCGAAGGTGAGCGGACCAAGCTGGCTCATACCCCACTCGCAGACCATCTTGCGGGCCATCTCGCTGGCACGCTCAATGTCGTTGCCGGCGCCGGTGGTCATCGTCTTCAGGAAGATTTCCTCGGCCACGCGGCCGCCCATCAGGATGGCCAGTTCGCTTTCCAGATAGATGCGGTCGTAGGTGTGCTTGTCGTCGATGGGCAACTGCATGGTGACGCCCAGGGCCATGCCGCGGGGAATGATCGTCACCTTGTGCAGAGGATCGGCGTGCGGAACCTTGGCCGCCACCAGCGCGTGTCCGCCCTCGTGGTAAGCCGTGTTGCGCTTTTCCTCGTCGCTCAGGATCATCGACTTGCGCTCGGCGCCCATCAGCACCTTGTCCTTCGCCAGTTCAAAGTCGTACATCAGTACCGACTTGCGGTTCTGGCGGGCGGCGTTCAGCGCGGCCTCATTGACCATGTTGGCCAGGTCGGCGCCGCTGAAGCCCGGTGTTCCGCGGGCCAGCACGCTCAGGTCAACATCGTCGGCCAAAGGAATCTTGCGGGTGTGCACGTGCAGAATCTCTTCGCGTCCGCGCACGTCAGGCCGTGCAACCACCACGCGGCGGTCAAAGCGGCCGGGGCGCAGCAGCGCCGGGTCGAGCACGTCAGGGCGGTTGGTGGCCGCCACCAGGATGACGCCTTCGTTCGATTCGAAGCCGTCCATTTCAACCAGCAACTGGTTCAGCGTCTGCTCACGCTCATCGTGTCCGCCGCCCAGGCCTGCGCCACGATGGCGGCCCACGGCGTCGATCTCATCGATGAAGATGATGCAAGGGGCGTTCTTCTTGCCCTGCTCGAACAGGTCGCGCACGCGGCTTGCGCCCACGCCCACGAACATCTCGACAAAGTCGGAGCCGGAGATGGAGAAGAACGGCACGTTGGCCTCACCGGCCACGGCGCGCGCCAGCAGGGTCTTGCCGGTGCCCGGAGGTCCGACGAGCAGCACGCCCTTCGGAATGCGTCCGCCAAGCTTCTGGAACTTCTGCGCCTCGCGCAGGAATTCAATGATCTCCTTCAGCTCTTCCTTGGCCTCGTCCACGCCGGCAACGTCCTTGAACGTCACCTTCTTCTGCTGCATGCTGAGCAGGCGGGCGCGGCTCTTGCCGAAGCTGAGCGCCTTGTTGCCGCCGGTCTGCATCTGGCGGATCATGACAAACCAGAGCACGACGAGCAACCCGATCGGGGCCAGCTGAATCAGCAGCGTCCAGCCGCTGTTGCCGCTGTTGTCCTTCACGGTGATCATGACGTTCTTGTCGCGCAGCGTCTTGATCAGGTCCGGGTAGTTCGGGTAGACCGTGGTGTGGAACTTACCCTTGTCACCGTTGTAGTTACCGGTGACCTCCGAACCTTGGATGGTCACGTCGTGGACCTGGCCGGAGTCCACCTCGGAGAGAAACTCCGAGAAGTTCTTGGCCACATCCTTGGTGCCGGCGCCGTTCATGCCATGCACCAACTGCCAGAGCAAAAGCCCGGACACGAGGATCGCGAGCCAGAACAAGAGCTGTTTCCCAGTTGAATTCACAAAAGCTCCTCAATCAGGACCGAATAAAACCGTTCCTTAGGCATTCCTGCCTGAACAGTTAGATGCCTGAACCACAGTGTTGACCTATGTTTTTCAGCCCAGGGTCTTCCGTCCCATTAGAAATTGTACTCGTTTTCGGCAGTACAAGTCCCCGGCCCATCCCCACATAAAACACTAGACGTCGCAGAAGGCATTTCGGTTCCCGCTCTTCTTCGGAGGCCCCAGAAGCTTCGCCCGCTGCTCCGATTGAACCTGTTGATTTCCCGAAGGTTATCTTCTCTTCGCCCGTTTGCGGCGCGTTCTGCCAGCCGCACCGAAATGGGCCGGGCCTCGCATCGCCTCCAGCGCCCAGTGGCGCAGGTTACTGGCAACTGAGGCGAAGTGCCCGCTCGGCATCCTCTGCGGCTGCGTGCCGCCGCGAAACTTTGAGGCCGCGTACCCACACGATTTCGCCATCCAACTCCGCCACAGGCCATTGCCGCCGCTGCCGGGCCGAGATCCGCAACGGTTCCAGCAGACGCTTGAGCGGCTGCGGCTCGGAGGAATGCGCTGGCTGAAAACGGTCGCCCGGGCGCGCGTTGCGCACCAGCAGGCGACGGCCACCGAGCGCGGCGTCGAGCAGGGAGCCCGGCTCGCTACGTTCTATGGTCTTGCGAGTTTCCAGCAGGTCGGCGTGCAGCGTCAGCCCGAGCCCTGGCAGTGCAATCTCGCCTGGCAGGGGCAATTCAACCTCGTAATCAGCGTCCGCCGGCAGGTGGGCGCGCAGGCAGAGCGAGGAGCCCTCGCTTGGCGAGCGGCGCAGCTCGGCCTCCACCTTGCCCGGAAGCTGGCACAGCCCGGCGCGGCCGCGGTTGGAGAATTCCCGCAGGCGCTCCAAGTGCTCAAAGTCGAGGGCGCAGCCATTGCGCTCGGCAAAGGCGCGCAGCAGGCGGCGCTGCAGGGCCACGGCATGTTGCGCAAAGCCTTCGAGGGCGAACCAGTCCTCGTCGTCACGGGTGAGCAGCCGCAGGCCCAGTTCGCGCTCGCAGATGCCGGACCAGAACATCTCCTCGTCGTGCGCCAGCTCGGCGGTCTGCGAGAGCAACTGGCGAATCTTCGGGTTGAACTCGCGCTCCAGCAGCGGCAGCAGTTCGTGGCGAACGCGGTTGCGCAGGAAGGCCGGATCGCGGTTGGTCGCATCCTCACGCCACGGCTGCCCGAGCGCGCTCAGGTACTCCTCAATCTCTTTGCGGGTGGTGTAGAGCAGTGGGCGCACCACGCGCGCGGCGCCGGCGTCGTCCACCACCGAGCGGTAGACACCGGCAATGCCGCTGAGGCCGGAGCCGCGCAGCAGCCGCAGCAGAACCGTCTCCGCCTGGTCGTCGCGGGTATGCGCCGTGGCCACCTTGTCGAGCACGCCGGAGGCGATCAGTTCATGGAAGAAGCGGTAGCGCAGTTCGCGTCCGGCGGCCTCAATCGAGAGGCCCGCACCGGTGGAGAAGCCGCGCACGTCGCGGTGCGCCACGTGGTAGGGTAAGCCGAACTTCGCGGCCAGCTCGCGCACAAAGGCCTCGTCATCCGCGGCCTCCGAGCGCAGTCCGTGGTGAACATGCACCACGTGCAGCACCACGCCCAGCTCGCTGCGAAGCTCCACCAATGCGCGCAGCAGGGCGACCGAGTCGGCTCCGCCGGAGACGGCCAGCCCCAGGCGATCGCCTGCGTGCAGCAAGGCGTGCGAGCGGATTGTCTCTTTCAGCGAGCGCAGCACGGCAAGTAGTGTACGGCAGGTGAGCGTGGCGGTCGCAAGAGAATGAGAATGACGCGCGCGCAAGGCGGGAAAGCTTCGGCGGCAGGCAAAACGGGCGAGGCCCAGGCCCCGCCCGTTCGCGATCTCGGAAGACTGCGGAATTACTTCACGGGCATTGCCGGATCGATCTTCTGCGCCCAGGCCATGATGCCGCCGGTCAGGTTCTTGACGTTCTTGTAGCCTGCGGCGGCGAGAAACTCGGCGGCCTGCGTGGAGCGCCCGCCCATGCGGCAGTGGATGACCATCTCGGTCTCCTTGCCGATGCCTGCGGCCGTCAGCTCGCTGACGCGCTTGGGCAGCTCACCCAGAGGAATCAGGGTTCCGCCCAGGTTGGAAACCTTGTATTCATCGGGCTCGCGCACGTCGAGCAAAAACGGAGAGGTGCCGGCGTCGCGGCGTTGTTTCAGTTCTTCCACGCTGATCTGTGCAATGTTGCTCAAGGGTGTCATCCTCCACGGGAACAGCCTAATTACGATTGCCGGGTTGCGCAACTGTTGGATTTGCCACCGCACCGGGCGGTGTGCGAAAGTGTTGGGTTCGCGGTGTGGGGGCCGCTGGACAGGCCGTACCAATTCCCCCATCAGGGACGCACAATGGCCAACAAGCTCGCTGTGAAACCGTTTGAAGAATCTCTGGAGTGGCTGCGCACACACGGCTATGAAGTAAAGGATGCCGCCGAGGGCACGCAGGTTGCGAAATACGGCTGCGTGGCCACCATCGCACGGAACGCGGAAGGCGCGGGCCGCATCACGGCCTACCCGGCAGTCGTCGTCGGCGGAGAAGCCTCACTGCTGGTGGACCACGGCTACCAGAAGCTGCTGCAGACGCCGAAACTGACCATTGCGGCCACCGCCGACCACCTGCACGCGCTGCACAGCTTTACCGAAGAGTTGAAGGAAGCGCTCGGCCTCCTCAGCCTTTATAACGAAAGCCTCGGCTCGGTGAACGAGAGCTGCCACTACGACCGCGTGAAAGACCGCGACCTTCCGGCAGAGAAGAAGCCAGCACCAGCGTGGGAGTAGCACCTTTCGCGCAGCGGCGCGAGTGAAGGCAGTTGGCTTGCAGCGGTATCACTCTGGATGACGCGCGCCTGGTCGTCCTTTTAAACCTTGCCCAGCTCGACTCTCTCCCCGGGCTGCAAAATTCATTCGGAATTTGTGCGTGGCGCAGTATGATGCCGCCACCATGCTCCGCGACGAAGACACTCCCGTTCAGGAGAGTCCGCCGAAAAGGCCGCCGGGTGCAGTGCGCATCATTCTGCTGGTGCTCGGCGGAGGCGTTGGCGCGCTGTTCCTCTACGCCGCCATTGGCATGGCGTTCCTCGTCGAATATCCCAAGGATGACCTGGTGGCCTTCTGGTGGCCGCCGCTTACCTGCCTGTTGTTCTCCCAGTTGATCTGCTTCGCCGTGGTGCAGGAGTTACGCAAACGCTTCACCTTCAGCCTCCGTAGAGCCGTGACCTTTGCCGAAGGCGGCGTGCTGCTGGGCGCGGGCGCTTTGCTGCTGATGGTGCTTATCTCCGGCTCGTAGCATCCGCGCGGAAACTCTGCTCTGGCAATGCAAAGGGCAGGCCGCGTGGCCTGCCCTTTGTGTTCTGCGTAGTGCGAGTTTCAGTCAATCGCCTGGCTATGCCAGAGCGGTTGATTTGTTTTCGTTCAGCCGCTTCACGCGCTCGACGAAGTCCGCGAGCTTCATGCTGCCCTCGGCCTTCTCCTGTCCACGGACGCGCACGTTGACCTCGTTGGCTTCGGCTTCCTTGTCGCCCACCACGAGGATGAACGGAACCTTCTGCAAGGCGTGCTCGCGGATTTTCGCGTTCATCTTCTCGCTGCGCGTATCAATTTCCACGCGCAGGCCGGCGGCCTTCAGAGCCTCGCCCACCTTGTTGGCGTACTCGGTGTGGCGTTCGGCAATCGGCACCACGGCCACCTGCGTCGGAGACAGCCACACGGGGAAGGCTCCGGCGTAGTGCTCAATCAGCACGCCGAAGAAGCGCTCCACCGAGCCGTACAGCGCACGGTGCACCATCAGCGGCTGATGGCGGTTGCCGTCCTCGCCCACGTACTCCAGTTCGAAGCGCTTGGGCAGGTTGAAGTCAAACTGCACGGTTGAGAGCTGCCACAGGCGGCCGATGGCATCCACCAGCTTGACGTCGATCTTCGGCCCGTAGAACGCGGCTTCGCCCGGGATGCACTTGTAGGGGATGCCCTTGCGGTTGAGCACGTTCTTCAGCGAATCCTGCGCCAGCTTCCACTGGTCCTCGCTGCCCACGTAGTGCGCGCGGTCTTCCGGGTCCCACTCGCTGAGTTCGACCTTGTATTCCTGGAAGCCGTAGGTGTGCAGCACGCTCTCGGCAAAGTCGATGCAGCCGTCGATTTCCGCCTCAATCTGCTGCGGCGTGCAGAAGATGTGGGCGTCATCCTGCGTAAAGCCGCGGACGCGCATCAGTCCGTGCATTACGCCGCTGCGCTCGTAGCGGTAGACCGTTCCCAGCTCACCCAGACGGATCGGCAGGTCGCGATAGCTGCGAAGCTGGTCCTTATAGATGAGGATGTGGAACGGGCAGTTCATGGGCTTCATGCGGTATTCCGCATCGTCCAGCTCCATGACGGTGAACATGTTCTCGGCGTAGAAGCCTTCGTGTCCGCTGGTCTGCCAGAGCTGGCGGCGCGCCACGTGCGGCGTAAACACCAGCGAGTAGCCGCGCTTCTGGTACTCCGCGCGCAGCCAGTCTTCCATGATGGTGCGGATCAAGCCGCCCTTCGGGTGCCAGAAGATCAGGCCCGGTCCGGCCAGTTCCTGAATCGAGAACAGGTCGAGCTGCTTGCCGATGGCGCGATGGTCGCGGCGCTTGGCCTCTTCCTGCGCCTTCATCCACTCGTCCATCTCCTTCTTGCTGTAGAACGAGACGCCGTAGATGCGCTGCAGTTGCGGGTTGCCTTCCTTGCCCAGCCAGTAGGCGCCGGCAATGTTGAGCAGCTTGAAGGCCTTGATTTTTCCGGTCGACGGAATGTGCGGGCCGCGGCAGAAGTCGACGAACTTGCCGGTCTTGTAGAGCGAGACCTTTTCACCGGGCTGCACAAATTGCTCGATGAAGTGGCACTTCATGAAGTCGCCGTCGGTCTTGAACTGTTCAAGGCCCTTGTCGCGCTCGATGAAGTCGCGGGCGAACGGCTCGTTGCGCTGCACAATCTCCTGCATCTTCTTTTCGATCGTCACCAGGTCTTCCGGGGTGAACGGAGTCTCGCGCAGGAAGTCGTAGAAAAAGCCGTTTTCGGTGGCTGGGCCGTGGCCGAGCTTGGTCTCCGGGAACAGCTCAAGCACGGCGGCCGCCATCAGGTGGGCCGAGGAGTGGTGGAAGACGTCGAGCGCTTCCGGGTCCTTCTCGGTCAGCAGGCGCAGGCGCACGTCGCTCTCAAGCGGACGCGCAAGGTCGACGAGCGCGGGCTTGGCCGTCGCATCGTCGAGCGGCGCGGTTTCGGCCACCAGCGCAGCGTCTGCCAGGCGCGGAGAAATGCTCTTGGCAACGTCATAGGCACTGGAGCCTTGTGGAACAACTTTGATGCTTCCGTCGGGGAGTTGAACTTTTATGTCAGACATAGGTAGGTCTCCGGTCGCACGTACGGGTGTGCAATCCAGATGGATTGGAGTCTTCAGTGTAGAGCAGGCCGCCAAGGGTGGCAAACCCAGAGCAAGTACGAAGGGACGAAAGTACGAAAGTGCGAATTGGAAACCGGAGCTAACAGACGATTTTGGAACTCTGCTGCGGGCCGGAGAGCCAGAGGCGTAGCCGTTCAACTTCCCCGGACAACGAGCGGAACGTTGTCTGAGCCACCCGGCCAATCTCGTGCTCCTCATTGTTCTTCTTGCTCTCGGCTCAGTTCGAAGGACCGCAAACCCTATATAAGAACCATCCGATGAAACACCCGCCCGCTAGGTAATACGTTGCGGCCACCAACCAAAATACAACCGGCTCTTTGGCGCGGTAGACCCAGCAAAAACGGGCGCTTATCTTCCCGGTCAAAGTCGAAAACACTGCAATGGAGAGCAAAAAGCCTCCCATAAGCAAGTAAAGGTTCGGCGGTTTAAGAAGTGAATACAAGTTGCGCATTTGATCTAGTTCCAATAGCGGCTTGGTGGGCCATACTTGCGCGCTGTTCGCAAGGGTGGGGCTTTTGCCAGCCGCGCCCCCCATCTCGCTACGCGAGAAGGGTAGGGCACCCGAAACATTCATTTCCGCAAGGCTTCGCCGCCCGACGACTAACTCTGGACCTGTAACAGAAAACGGGGACCGATCACTCCCCATCGGGTCACAACCTCAATATGCCAGAAGTTGGAGGCTGGCAGGGCCTGAGCCTAGGAGGAGCAAAGTGCATTGTCCAGAACACGACCACGAACATCACAGGGAGCCAAGTCAAGACAATCACAAGTACAAGGTTCACGCCTCTCATCCCAAACAAGAAGCCGATGAATCCAGCAATGACAAGCGACGCCAGAATCTGAAAGCGCGAATATGCGTGGGATACGCAGAGATATCGTTCGCATGTCGGACACTGAAAAGGCGAATCTATGGTGACAAATCGCCTTTCAACTTCTGATCCGCATATTGGGCATATTGGCAACTGAGGGCGGGTAGCGCACCCTTTCGTTTTGTACTCATCGTTCATAGTTCTTCGGGTGCCCCATCCTTCTCGCGAAGCGAGAGGATGGGGTTGTTGACTTTACGAACACGAAGCACCAAGCCCATCCGTTCTCTTCGCCTCGCCGTCCACTCCAATTCGATCTCAACTGCTCCATCAATTCCTCTCGCATCGTGTCGAAGGCTGGAGGGCGTTCAAGCCTTCTGTTGGCTTGAGCGGGGCGAGTCTGCGTTTAGCCCGAAATCGCTCGCTCCGCACACCATGCCGCTTTCCGAAGCATCGTCACAGCGTAGTGCAACAGCGAATTCAACGCGAATGAATTGTGGATGGAAGTGAGTAAAGCTAGAACTGCTCGGCGCGGCCGGGTTTGATAGTGCTGCTGCGCGCAACGCAGCGACGGTTGAGTTACCGGGTTCCTTTGCTGCGCGCAGGTTGACAGGGGCGGAGATGCCGGCCTGCCATTTACAATCACTGCATGTCGTTCTCGTTTCAGGTAGAGGCCACCTCCGGCGCGGCGCGCGCGGGGCGCTTTGTAACGCCGCACGGCGTGGTGGAAACGCCCGTCTTCATGCCCGTGGGCACCGTCGGCTCGGTCAAGGGCGTGCCCCAGCAGATGCTCGAAGAGCTGGGCGTCGAGATTCTGCTCAACAACACCTATCACCTCTATCTGCGTCCGGGCGTGGAGACCGTGCGCGCCCTGGGCGGCTCGCAGCGCTTCATGCGCTGGGACAAGCCGATCCTGACCGACTCGGGCGGCTTCCAGGTCTTCAGCCTGAGCGAGCTGCGCAAGCTCACCGAGGAGGGCGTGCAATTCCGCTCGCATCTTGACGGCTCGCTGCACATGTTCTCGCCGGAAAGCTCGATGGCGGCGCAGATCGGCCTTGGCGCCGACATCATCATGGCCTTTGACGAGTGCACGGAGACCCCGGCGACCGAGGCCCGCACCCGCGAATCCATGGAGCTGACGCTGCGCTGGGCGGGCCGCAGCCGACAGTACTTTGAAGATCACAAGCACGAGGTGCCGTGGTTCGGCAGCGAACTGGTGGATGCCGGGAACCTCGGCGCAGGCACGCGCACCGGGCAGTCGCAAGCCCTGTTTGGCATTGTGCAGGGAGGCATGTACGCCAACCTGCGGCGGGAGAGTGCGGAGCGCACGGTGGAGATGGACTTTCCGGGCTACGCCATTGGCGGGCTGAGCGTGGGCGAGGCGCGCGACACCACCTGGCAGATGGTGGAGGTGACCGCGCCGCTGCTGCCGCAGAACAAGCCCCGCTACGTGATGGGCGTGGGCACGCCGGAGGAGATTGTGCGCTATGTCTCCATGGGCGTGGACATGATGGATTGCGTGCTGCCCACGCGGGCGGCGCGCCATGGGCTGCTGTTCACCAGCGAAGGCAAGGTCAACATCAAGCAGGCCCGCTATATCCGCGACGAAAGTCCGCTGGACCCCGCGTGCTCCTGCCCAACCTGCTCGCGCTACACCAAGGCTTACCTGCGGCACCTGTTTGCCAGCGGCGAGCTGCTGGGGCAGTTGCTGAACACGATCCACAACATCGCGTTCTATATGCAGCTCATGCGCACGCTGCGCGCGAAGATCCGCCGCGGCGAGCCTCTGACGGCATAGACCTCCGGCCCAGCCGAGGGGGAGTAGAATGCGGTTTCGAGGCTCTGGATTTGGCGGGCAAAGGGCCGCCAAATCTGGGAAATCCTTGACTTACCTGTTCGGAATCCGGCAAGCTATACATCTTGGGGAGTTCGTGTTCCCGACTGCTGTCTGACCCGTTCCGGCCCCGCACCTTCGAATCGCATGGCCCATCCGGTTCAGCGCCAGCAACCTGCGACCAGCCAATGAGTTGGCGTTCCTTCCAGAGGAGCGTTGATGCGTTGCCTGGCGAGGCGAGCGAAGGTTTCCGATCTCCCTGATACCCCGGCAAGAGCGACGAGCAGCGCCCGAACGGCGGCGACGCCGAATTATTCTGTGCGCGCATCGCAAAGGCCGTGGGCAGTGGTCCGCCGAGGCGCCGAGCGCCCCGGAGTGGGAGTAAGCGGCACGTTATGACGTCTTCTTTCGCGTTGTTTGTGTTTCAAGCTGGCGGCCCGGGTGGCATGTCGTTCGTACTCACCATGGGCTTTGTCATGCTCGTCTTCTATTTGCTGCTGATCCTCCCTCAACAGCGGCGGCAGAAGAAGTGGCAGCAGATGCTGAGCCAGTTGAAGGCCGGCGACCGCGTTACCACCAGCGGCGGTCTGCAGGGCATCATTGTTTCCATCAAGAATTCCGACGGCGCCGGCGCGGACACGGTTGTGATCCGCGTGGCTCCCGATAACCTGCGGCTGGAGTTCAGCCGTGCAGCCATCGTCTCGGTGCAAACCGAGGATGGCGCCAAGTCCTAACAGGCGGTCGCGGTTTCCATGAAGAAGAACCTGCTCTGGAAAGTCATCCTGATCCTGGCCACGCTGATCGTGTTTGTCTGGGGAATCTTCCTCGGCACCGATCCGCAGAAGAGCCTGGATGCCATTAAGGCGCACGGCGTGCTGGCCGGTCTCCAGCAGAACATCCACCTCGGCCTCGATCTCCGGGGCGGCACCCACCTGATCCTTCAGGTGAAGGTGAATGACGCCATTTCGGCCGATACCGACCAGGCGGTCGAGCGGCTGAAGGACGGCCTGAAGCGCGAGAACGTCGCCTATGGCGACATCGTGAAGCTGGACGCCGAGCGTCCCGAGGTCATCACCATCAAGGGCATTACCAATGATGGCGTCAGCGGCCTCCGCAAGGTTGTGCAGGACAGCTACACCGACTACGACCTGACGGCCGTGGGTGACAGCTGGAACCTGACGATGAAGACGCAGGTGGTGCGCGCCCTGAAGGAGCGCGCCGTCGCGCAGGCCATTGAGACCATCCGCAACCGAATTGACCAGCTCGGCGTGAGCGAGCCGATCATCCAGGAGCACGGCTTGGGCGAGTACCAGATCCTGGTGCAGTTGCCCGGCGTCGACGACCCGGCCCGCGTAAAGGACATCATGCAGTCGACCGCCATGCTGGACATCCGCCTGGCGACCGACGCGAATCCGTATCCGAGCGAGCAGGCTGCGCTGGCCGCGCATGGCGGCGTGTTGCCCTCCGACTCGATCATCGTCAAGGGCAAGACGGTTTCCGCCGGTGACGGCAGCGAGCCGACGACCCAGTACTACGTGCTGGCGCGCGCTTCGGCCGTGAGCGGCCGCGATCTGCGCGGTGCCGAGCCGGGCCGCGACGAGAACGGACGCCCCGACGTGACCTTTACCCTGACCCGCGCTGGTGGCGATGCCTTCTACAAGTTCACCAGCGAGCACGTGGGCCAGCCGTTGGCCATCGTGCTCGACGGCAAGGTGCAGGAAGTTGCCAACATTCACGAAGCCATCCGCGACTCGGGCCGCATCAGCGGCAGCTTTACCGAGCAGCAGGTGCAGGACCTTTCGATGACGCTGCGTTCCGGCGCGCTGCCGGCCGGCATCAAGTACCTGGAAGAGCGCACGGTTGGTCCGTCGCTCGGTATGGACTCCATCCGCCAGGGCGTGAAGGCTGCGCTCTACGGCATGGCCGCGGTCATGATCTTCATGCTCGTCTACTACAAGTTCGCGGGCGTGAACGCTGATCTGGCGCTGGTCCTGAACCTGGTCATTCTGCTTGGCTTCCTCGGCTTCACCGGCGCAACCCTGACGCTGCCCGGCATTGCCGGTCTCATCCTGACGGTCGGCATGGGCGTTGACTCCAACGTGCTGATCTTCGAGCGTATCCGTGAAGAGCTGCGGGCCGGCAAGACGCCGCCCTCGGCTGTGGAGCAGGGCTTCGGCCACGCCTGGGTCACGATCATCGACACCCACGTGACGACGATCGTTTCGGCGGCCATCCTGTTCATGTTCGGCACCGGCCCGGTCAAGGGCTTTGCAGTCACCCTGACCTTCGGTCTGTTGGCCAACCTGTTCACGGCGGTGTTTGTCTCGCGCGTCATCTTTGACGCCATCCTGAACAAGCACCAGCGCGGTGAGGCGTTGAGCATCTAGCGTTTTCGAGCGGCGGAGGCCTTGCCTCCGCCCTCCTCCGTTGCGAGTCAGCTTGCGCTGATAGACAAGATTGAAGAGGGTTTTCCGTGGAACTGTTCCATAATCCGCAAATCGACTTCATGAGCAAGAAGTGGTTCTTTCTTGCTCTCTCGCTGGTGCTGAGCATTGCCGGAGTTTGCTCCATGCTGTTCTGGCACCACATCCCGCTCGGCGTTGACTTCCGCGGTGGCACGCTGGTGTACGTGAAGTTCACCGCGCCGCCGCAGCTTGATCAGATCCGCACGGAACTGGATCGCGCCGGCATCAAGAATCCGCGCATCCAGGCCTACGGCCCGGCCTCCAACAATGAACTGCTGATCGCGCTCGACATTCCGAGCGAGCAGGCGCTGGATCGCAGCAAGACCGAGATCATCCACGCCCTGCAGACGCAGGCCCAGGAAGGCAAGACCGACCTGAACAACGTCGGTTACAGCAGCCTGCAGCAGTACCTGATGCAGAAGGACCCGCTGCACGCCGGCTCCGACGCCGACAAGCAGTATGGCAACCTGGCGCGCGCCATCATGGACTACAAGGACCAGCAGCGCGGTGGCGTGCTCTCCAGCGTGAGCGAGATATCTTCCGTCGCCCCCGGTGCCGTGGTACAGGTGATGCAGCAGGACTACTTCACCTCGAACTTTGCCGTGCGCAACGTGGAAATCGTGGGTGCGCAGGTTGGTTCGCAGTTGCGCAAGCAGGCCCTGCTGGCGACGCTGTATTCGCTGGCCGGCATGCTGGTTTACCTGTGGTTCCGCTTCGAGCTGATCTACGGCGTGGCCGCCGTCGTCGCCTGCTTCCATGACACCATCATCACCGTGGGCTTTTTCTCGTTGATGAATGTGGAGATTTCTCTTACAGTCATTGCAGCGATCCTGACCTTGGTGGGCTACTCGATGAACGATACGATCGTGGTATTTGATCGTATTCGTGAGAACATCAAGACCCTGCGCCGTGACAACCTCACCGAGATTGTCAACAAGAGCATCAACCAGACGCTGAGCCGAACCGTGCTGACCTCCGGTCTGACGTTCCTGACCGTGTTGAGCTTGTTCATCTTCGGCGGAGAAGTGCTGCACGGCTTCTCGCTGGCCCTGGTGATTGGCATTTTGATCGGTACTTACTCTTCGATCTTCATTGCCTCGCCGATGCTGGTGGCTTACACCGACTGGCGCGGTTCGAAGGCGATTCCGGTTGCCGCCCAGGCGGCTCCGAAGAAGGGCAAGAACTAGGGTTTCTCGCAGGAATTTGAACTGGGGGGCGGGTGCCGGCACAAGCACCCGCCCTTGTTGTAAAGTAGTGAAAGTGCACCATGAAGTGGGCAATTCCGTCTGTGGGGGCGGGATTGTGTGGTCGTCTCAGAGATTTTGTGACGGCGATACGAATTATTTTTGGAATTTAGGCGTTTGTCGGGAGCAAAACGTGCTGCCCCGGTGTCTATGCATTTAGTACGACGGAGAACCGGCATATGTTTGAAGACAGCCTTTTGGAATCTGGCGGCAGACTGAAGAAAGGGAATCCCTGGACGACCTTCCTGTCGTTCATTCTTCAGGCTTGCTTGATTGGCGTACTGGTGTTGATCCCTCTGATCTACACCGATGCGCTGCCAAAGCAGCAGTTGATGTCCATGTTGACGGCGCCTCCGCCGCCTCCTCCGCCACCGCCGCCGCCGGCTGCCGTGACGCCGGTGAAGGTTGTGAAGGTCCAGACGGAACTGGACAACGGCCAGTTGCGCACCCCGGTGGCGATTCCGAAGAAGATTGCGATCATTAAGGAAGACGAGGCTCCGCCGCCATCGGCTGGCGTGGGCGTCGTGGGTGGTGTGGCTGGTGGCATCCCGGGTGGTTCTGCCGGTGGCGTGCTGGGCGGCGTGCTCGGCTCCATCGCGCAAACGCAGACTGCGGCAGTGCCGAAGGTTGCCACTCCGCAGCGCGTGCGTGTGAGCCAGGGCGTCAGCCAAGGCATGCTGATCAACCGCGTGAATCCGGTTTATCCGCCGCTGGCCAAGTCGGCCCGTATTCAGGGATCGGTGGTGCTGCAGGCCGTCATCGGCAAGGACGGCACCATTCAGAACCTGCGTGCCATCAGTGGTCACCCGATGCTGACCCCCAACGCGATTGATGCCGTCCGGCAGTGGCGCTACAAGCCCTACTTCCTGAACGGTGAGCCGGTCGAGGTGGACACCCAGATTACGGTGAACTTCTCGCTTTCGGGCGGAGCATAACCCAAGCTTGGCGGGGCGGCGGACCGCAAGGTCTTCCGCCTCGCTGCTGAGTTTCCGCCACAGGCGGGCCATGTCGGCCGGTCTGGCAACCGTCCACAGTTCGCTGTGGGCACGAACCCAAGTTCGCACCGTCTAACCACGGTACATTTGCAACGCGACCGCATGGCGCCCAAGGCTCCGGCGTTCGGAACCCAAGAAGAGAAGAGTTTCTGAGGAGGAAAATCAGCTCATGTTTCTCGCTAACGTAGTCATCAGCAGCCTGCACACTGCCGCCCTTTATCTGCAGGAAGGTGGCGCTCCGGGATTCGACCTGGTGTCGATGTGGAACCAGATGGGCATTCTGGCCAAGGCCGTTGCCATCCTGTTGTTCATCATGTCGGGCTGGTCGATCGGCGTCATGATCGATCGCGCCATGGCTTTCAGCGCTGCCCGCAGCCAGTCGCGCGCCTTTGCTCCGGCCGTTGCCACCGCCCTGCGCGACGGCAAGATCGACGAAGCCATCAAGGTTGCTGAGCGCAACAAGAAGAGCCACTTGGCCAAGGTTGTCACTGCCGGTCTGCAGGAGTTCCGTGCGCACGGCGAGTCCAGCGACATCCCGGGCGAGCAGATTGAAGCCAGCCGCCGCGCCCTCGAGCGCGCCGAAGCCATTGTTCACGCCGAGCTGAAGCGCGGCCTGACCAGCCTGGCCACCATCGGTTCCACCGCTCCGTTCGTCGGACTGTTCGGCACCGTCGTCGGCATCTTGAACGCCTTCCAGTCGATCTCGCAGAACAAGGCCACTGGTCTGGGCGCCGTTGCCGGTGGTATTTCGGAAGCTCTGGTCACGACCGCTCTGGGGCTGTTCGTCGCCATCCCGGCCGTCTGGATGTTCAACTACTTCACCGGTCGCGTGGAAGCCTTCGACGTCGAAATGGACAACAGCTCCAGCGAGCTGATCGATTACTTCCTGAAGAAGCGCGGCAACAAGTAGTCAAAGGAGCCTGAGCAAATGGCGATGGTGAAAGTTAAAAACCGGGATTCCGGGAGCGTCAACTCGGACATCAACGTGACCCCGATGGTCGACGTGATGCTCGTGCTCCTGATCATCTTCATGGTGATCACGCCAATGCTGCAGAAGGGCATCAGCGTGAACATGGCGAAGACGGATAGCCCGATGGCGATGCCCGATGCCGACAAGGAAGATTCCTTGCTGGTGGCGGTGACGCACACCGGAGACATCTTCTTCGGCTCGGACAAAGTAAGCGCCGAGCAGCTGACCTCGAAGGTGAAGGACAAGTTGGCCAATAGCACCGCCGACAAGCGCGTGTTCGTGAAAGCAGATGCGCGCGCGAAGTACGGCACGGTTGTGGACGTCATCGATAATGTTCGCTCGGCCGGTGTGGACCAGTTGGGTCTGCTGACCGAGGCGCGCAAGACGAGCGTTCCGCCGCCGCCGACGCCGGTGAAGTAGGGAGGATTCACTATGGGAATGTCAACGGGAGGCGGCGCAAACATCAACGTCACGCCGCTGATCGACGTTCTGCTGGTGCTGCTGATCATCTTCATGGTGATCACGCCGCTGACCCCGAAGGGCCTGGACGCACTCGTGCCCCAGCCCCCGAAGGACAAGCCTCAGCAAAGCACCCCCTCGAACGATCGCACAATCGTCGTTCAGGTGATGCGTGGCGGTGGAGACCATCCCTCGCTGAAAATCAACCAGGACGATGTGACCTGGGACAACCTGCAAGGGCAGTTGGCCGACATCTTCAAGACGCGCGCCGAAAAGGTTGCGTTCGTGAAGGGTGATCCGGAGCTGAACTTTGAAGAGGTTGCGCAGGTCATCGACAAGGTGCACGCCGCCGGCGTGGACAAGGTCGGATTGATCACGGCCCGCATCGAAGCAGGCCAGTAGTTCGCAACACCACCGTGAGCTGATGTGGGAGCGTGCGGCGAGCGCGCTCCCGCTCAACCTTATCCCGGTGCGCAAATGGGCCGGCTTCCGGAAGAGACGCCGGAGAGGATACGGCCATCGAAGTCGCCCGACACGGGCACACCGTTGCAACGGAAGGTGACATCCATGAACAGAATCGTACGCGTGCTGGTGGGCCTGGCAGTGCTTGTCGCGATGCTCTCGGCTGCTGGCTGCACGAAGCTGAAAGCGCGTGACCAACTCAACAAGGGCGTGCAATCTTACAAGAACAACAAATACGAGGACGCGATCAACCACTTCCAGAAGGCAGTGGAACTGGATCCGTCGCTGGTGAACGCCCGCCTCTACCTGGCGACCGCTTACGCCACGCAGTATGTTCCGGGATCTGATACTTCGGACAACCTGCGCCTCGCCAACTCTGCCATCGAAGAGTTCAAGAAGGTTCTTGAGAACGACCCGAAGAACGTCAACTCGATCAAGGGCGTCGCTTCGCTCTACCTGCAGATGAAGAAGTGGGACGAAGCCAAGGATTACTACAACAAGGGCATCGCGGCCGATCCGAACGATCCCGAGTTGTATTACTCCATCGCCTTCATCGATTGGACCCGTGCCTACGGTCCGCGCATGGAAGCGCGCGCCAAGCTGGGCATGAAGCCGCTGGATTCGCTCAAGGACAAGAAAGTCTGCGACGAGATCAAGGGCAAGAATCAGGAAGCCGTTGAAGAAGGCATCAAGATGCTGGACAAGGCATTGCAGCTGCGTCCGGATTACGACGATGCCATGGCGTACATGAACCTCATGTACCGCGAGCGCGCCGACTATGAGTGCGACGACGCGGCTGCCCGCACGGCCGACCTGAAGACCGCCGACGACTGGGTCGACAAGACCATGGCCACCAAAAAGGCCAAGGCCGACAAGGCCGCCCAGAAAGCCGGTGGCGTCGTGATGGACGAGAACAAGTAACCGACGTTTCTGCAACATTGCAAAGGCCTCTCCTCGCGAGAGGCCTTTGTTATTTCCGCCGCAGCCAACCTCCCTCATGCTTCCCCTGAAAATCGGTAAGAAAATTCCGGCCTCGTGATCTTGAGAATCCTTGGAGCGCGGCTCGTAACCTGATACGATGCTGCGCTATATCTCAAAAAGGGGTCAGGGGTTTCCCACCGGAAACAGGATCATGTTCAAACGCATTTTGATAGCAAACCGCGGCGAAATCGCAGTGCGCGTTCTGCGCGCCTGCCGTGAAATGGATATCGAGTCGGTGGCGGTCTATTCCGACGTGGACCGGCGGGCGCTGCACGTCCGCAAGGCCGACTATGCGGTGCACCTTGGGCCGGCGCAGGCCAGCGAGTCATACCTGAATATTCCCAAGATTCTGAAGGCGGCGAAGGAAACCGGAGCCGAGGCCATCCATCCCGGGTACGGCTTCCTCTCGGAAAACGCCAAGTTTGCCCGCGCCTGCCGAGAGGCTGGCATCGTATTCATCGGACCGGCACCGGAGTCGATGGAGATGATGGGCTCCAAGACCAAGGCCCGCCAGAACATGAAGAAGGCTGGCGTACCGTTTGTGCCGGGTACGGAAAAGGGCTTGGAGAGCGTGGAGCAGGGGCTGGAGATTGCCGAGCAGATCGGCTATCCGGTGATGCTGAAGGCCGCCGCCGGTGGCGGCGGTAAGGGGATGCGCCTCGTCCACAGCCCTGAGGAACTGCGCTCTGGCTTCGAGGCTGCACGCAGCGAGGCGGAACGCTCCTTCGGCGATAGCGAAGTGTACATCGAGAAGTTCATCGTCAATCCACGCCACGTGGAGATGCAGATCTTCGGTGACAGCTTCGGCAACGTCGTCTACCTGGGCGAGCGCGAGTGCTCCATTCAGCGCCGTCATCAGAAGGTTATGGAGGAAGCGCCTTCGCCCATCGTTGACCCCGACATGCGCCGCCGGATGGGCGAGGTGGCAGTGCAGGTGGGCAAGGCAGCCAATTACTGCAACGCCGGTACGGTCGAGTTCCTTGTCGACCAGCAGAAGAACTTCTACTTCCTTGAGATGAACACGCGCCTGCAGGTGGAACATCCTGTGACGGAGTTCATCACCGGGCTTGATTTGGTGCAGATGCAGATTCGCGTCGCCGCCGGCGAGCCACTGCCGATCAAGCAGGAAGACGTTACGATCCGCGGACACGCCATCGAATGCCGCATCTACGCCGAGGACCCGGACAACAATTTCTTCCCGTCGCCAGGGCGCATCACGCGCCTGATTTCGCCTTCTGGCCCAGGCGTGCGGCGCGACAGCGGCATGTATGAAGGCTGGATTGTTCCGATGGAATACGACCCGCTGCTGGCAAAGCTGATCGGCTACGGCGAGACGCGCCAGCAGGCGATCAACCGCCTGCGCCGCGCACTGGTGGAATACTTCATCGGCGGCATCAAGACCAACGCGTCGCTCTTCCGCCGCATCCTTCTCAGCCCGGAATTCCAACGGGCGGAGCTGGACACAGGTTTTCTCGACCGTTTGCTGACGCAGCACCGCGCGACCGATGAACGCACGGTGCGCCGTACTCCGATTGCGGCCATTGCCGCAGCCATCTTCTCCCAGGCGTTGCCGCCACCGCTCAAGCCGCAATCGAGCGGCGCCATTGCCGAGCCTCCCAAGGCCGCCATTCCGGTGAACAACGGCTCGTCCCACACCAACGCATGGAAGCGCGCGGCGCGTGAGGAGGCGGTAGGCAAATGAACAAGTACGAGGTTCTGATCGACGGGGTGGTGCACAAGGTCGAGCTGGAGCAGGATGGCGCGATCTGGAAGTGCAAGGTGGATGAGGAGAGCCATGTGCTGGACGTGGCTGTGACCGCGCGCGACGTGCTCAGCGTGGTGGAAGGCCATCGGCATTACGAGATCAAGCGCGAGTATTCTCTGGCGGGCGAGATGCACATGATCCTCGGCTCGGAGCGCTTTGGTGCCGAGGTTCGCGATCCGCGCTCACTGCGCAGCCGCAAGGCGGCAGCCGCGGGTACGGCCGGCCCGGCAAAGATCACCGCGCCCATGTCCGGCAAAGTAGTGCGCATTATGGCTGCCGAAGGCGCGGAAGTAGAGGCGGGTGCGGGCGTGATCGTGGTGGAGGCGATGAAGATGCAGAATGAAATCAAGTCGCCGAAGAAGGGCACCGTGCGCAAGCTGACGGTGAAGGAAGGCGCTACGGTCAACGCCGGAGAAACGCTGGCAGTGGTCGAATAAGGAACGCAGTTTTCAGCCAACAATCTTCAGCAACAAAAAGCCCCGCTCGCGAGCGGGGCTTTTACATTGCAGCGATGATCGCGAACTACTTGCCGGCGCCTTTCAGAATCTGGTCGGCAAGGTAGTTCTCGACCTTGGCGCTGTTGCGCAGCGACTCGTAGTAGGCGCTCTTGAGCAACTGCTCGCGGCGCTCGCGGAGCTGTTCGCGGATGGCCTGCTGCACGCGCGGGTCGTTCAGGTCGCGCTGTCCGGAGGGCTCCTTCGAGATCAGCTTGATGATGCGGTAGGCGAAGGCTTTGCCGCTATCCATGTCGATCATCGGCGCGGTGAACTGGTCGCGCTTGAGCTTGCCGATGGCCTCGGCCGCCTGCTTGTTGTCGCGGAAGGCCGACTCAGGGATCATGCCGAGGTCGCCGCCGGAGGGCGCCGTGTTCGGGTCTTCGCTGTAGTTCATGGCGACGGTGGCGAAGTCCTCGCCGTTCTCCAGCCGCTGCATGATCTGCTGCACCTTCTTCTTGGCGTCGGCGTCGCTCTGCGCCTTGTCATTCTTCAGGTTGCGCACCTGCGGGTTCGGCTGCGTGGTCACCACGATCTGCGCCAGATGGTACTGCGGCTCAATCAGGTTGAACTCGGCCTTGTGCTGGTTGTAGTAGCCGGAGATGTCGGCGTCGGAGATGTTGATCTTCGAGGTGATCTCCTTGTTCAGCACCTTGTCGACGGTGATGGAGCGGCGCAGGTCGCGCTTGAAGTCGTCGATGGTGATATTGCGCTCCTTCAGGCGCTTGTCGAATTCTTCCTTGGTGAAGGGCGCGCGGATTTCATTGAGCTTGCTGTCGACTTCCTCGTCGGTGGCCAGCAGGCCGAGCTTCTCGGCGCGCTGCATCAGGATCTCGTTGTCGATGAGTTCCTTGAGGATGCTGAGGCGCAGACTGTCGGCCTGCTCCTCGCTCGGCGTCTGGTTGGCGCCCTCGGTCTGGTTGCGATAGTACTTCTCAACCTCGGAGCGGGAGATCTTGTGTCCGTTGACCTTGGCCAGCACGTCATCGCCGGCACCCTTGCGATTGCAACCCAGCCCGAGCCCCAGCGCGAGCGCAAGCACCACGACGGTAGCCTGCTTCGGGCCCACCCAGCGCGAGAGTTGGTTCCTGAATCCTTCGTTAGAAGTGCGATTGCTCATGGTTTCTATCATCTCACTTTACGGGGCTTGGTACAGCAGGCGATTCGAGCACAACCGGCGGCGTCACGCCGGCATCGCGCAGCGCCTTGTTCAACACCTGGCGGAATTCCTTGGCCGGAACGTAGCCTTCAAGCTTCTCACCGTTCACAAAGATCGCGGGTGTTCCGGTGATGCCAAGCGCCTCGGCTTCCTTCACGCTGGCGTCCACGGCATCGTGCGGCTGCGTCTTCAGGCAATCGGCGAGCTTTGCCAGATCGAGGGCATGGCGCTTGCCGATGTCGGTGGTCACGCGGTCAAGCTCGGCAATCTGGCCTTCGACCGGACGCTGGTTGCCGCTGATGCTGCGGCCATTGTCATGAACATAGTCGGCGTAGTCCCAGTAGGCACCAACGCTCTGCACATTCAGGCAGTTGGAATTGTTGGCGGCGTGTCCGGCCCAGGGATGAATCTCAAACAGCGGGAAGTCCTTGTAGTAGACCTTCACCTTGTCGCCGTAGATCTTCATCACGTCCTTGAACAGCTCGTTGTGCATCTTGGAGCAGTACGGGCACTGGAAGTCGTCATAAACAACGACGGTGACCTTGGCGTCCTTGGCACCGCGCATGGGGCGTCCGGCAATGTCGATCTTCGACATGGTCTCCGTGTACGGGTCGGAGCTGAGGTCCATCTTCGTCGTGGAGACCAGCGTCTTGTTGTCCTTGGAGATGAGGAACTGGTGCGTGTTGGTCTTCTCGCCCAGGCTCATCGTTACGGTGATCTCATCGTAGCCGGGGAAATCAGCGCTCGGCTTGCGGGAGCTGACGGCCAAATTCACATAAGCCGGAATCGTATACGTGGCGCGCACCTGGCGCTCAATGCGGCGGTTCAGGTCCGAGGGCGCAGACTCCTGCGCAACGGCCACGCAGCCGAGCAGTAACACACAGACACCAAGAAGACGGCAGAATTTGAAATTCAACATGGGGTGACGGCACACGCCTTTCACGGACGACATAGCAAACACCTGATTATCTCATGCGGCCAGACGCAAGCACAGGCGTTTCCGTGGTTGTGGAACCCGCATAAACACTGGCCGCCAGAGGGATGGCAGTGTTACGGACGGCGGGTGAGCAGCTCGGCGGGCAGCAGGCTGTTCATGGAGCCGGAACGGAAGCCGTCCACGTCGAGCGCTACAAACTTGAAGCCCAGTTCGTGGAAGCGAGCACTGAAGGCCGCGAACATTTCGGGCGTCATTGCCTTTGCCAGCTCCTCGCGGGCGATCTCAATGCGGGCCATTTCTCCGTGGTGGCGCACGCGGAACTGCCGGAAGCCAAGCGCGCGGAGATGATCCTCGGCCTGTTCCACCTGCAGCAGCGCCTCGCGGGTGACCGGGCGGCCGTATTCGATGCGCGAGGAGAGGCAGGCCGAAGCGGGCTTGTCCCACACACGCAGACCGGCCTCGTGGGCCAGCGCACGGATGTCGGCCTTGGTGAGGCCGCAGTCGAGCAGCGGCGCGGCCACGCCGTGCTGGCGCGCCGCTTTCTGGCCGGGGCGGAAGTCGCCCTGATCGTCAAAATTCACGCCGTAGGCAACCTGCGTGTAGCCGCGTGCGGTGCAGAAGCGCTCCATCACGGTGAACAACTCGTCCTTGCAGTGGAAGCAGCGCATGGAGTCGTTGCGCTGATAGTCGGCGTTGGCCAACTCCTCGGTCTGTATGACCTCGACGGGGAAGCCCTGCTCGCGGGCGAAGGCGAGCGCGTCATTCATCTGCGCGCGGGCCAGCGAGGGCGAATCGGCCATCACGGCCAGCATCTTTTCGCCCAGCACATGGTGCGCGGCCCACGCCAGGTAGGCGGAGTCGACGCCGCCGGAGTAAGCCACCAGCAGCGGCCCAAGCTCGCGCAGGCGAGCATAGAGAGCCTCGCGCTTGGCGTGCAATTCCTCGGGGGAAGTTGCGGCGGAAACGGTGCTGGTAACTGCGTTGCTGGCTTCAGACTGCATGCTTCTAGTGTAGCGGAGAGCGGCTGTTTTCGCAGGTTTTGGCGTGATTTGCAGAAGCCATATTCCTTCCCGCGCGTCTAAGATACTTCTACAAATCCCGCCAGGAAAAGAGAGTGGCTTGAAACATTGCAGACAGAGTCTTCGGCGCTTATCGATTGTCTCCTTCGGAGTGTTCGCACTGGCCCTCATTCCCTCGTGGGCGCAGGTGGCGGAGCAGACGTTCAAGGTCACGCCGCTGCGTCCGATTGCGGAGCTGCGCGCGGAGGCGCTGAAGGCCACGCCACCGCATGAAGACGGCGCGTTCCATCGGCCCGAACTGGTGGAGCTGACCAAACTCGACCCGGCCATCCGGCTCGACATTCATTACGCCAGCACGAACAACTTCCTCGGCACGCCGCTCTATACGCAGGCGCGGGCGTTTCTGCAGCGTCCGGCGGCGGAGGCCCTCGCACGAGTGAGCCGCAAGCTGCGCGCGCATGGCGTGGGGCTGCTCATCTTTGACGGCTACCGCCCGTGGTACGTCACGCGCATCCTCTGGGAGGCGACGCCAGCCTCGCTGCACGACTTTGTGGCCGATCCGGCGAGGGGCTCGCGGCACAACCGTGGCTGCGCCGTCGACCTGACGCTCTACGACCTGAAGACCGGGCAGCCCGTGCCCATGCCAAGCGGCTATGACGAGATGAGCGAGCGCGCCTACCCGAACTATGCGGGCGGCACCGCAGAAGAGCGCGCCAACCGCGAGCGGCTGCGCCACGCGATGGAGGCCGAAGGCTTCGCCGTCTACAACTCCGAGTGGTGGCACTTCGACTACAAGGACTGGCGCAAGTACCCGATCAGCAACATTCCGTTCGAGAAGCTATAAGCCGGACGACCGGCAGGCCTGAATGCTACCGCGTACATTCGCTCCAGGCCGTCTCATTCTCCGATGGGCAGAGCTTGCGCACCGTGCCGCTGCCGTCGTGCACGTAGAGCGTGTGGACGCCCGTGTTCTGCGCTACGGCAGGTACGGGCGAAGTCGCCGAAGCCGAGGCGCCGATCGTGATCATGTTGGAGATAACGTCGGAGTAAGCGCGGTTCAGCGAGCCGCGCCGCGGTGCCTTCACAAAGTCGGCGGAAGCATCGGCAATAGCCTGGATGCGAAAGACGTAGTAATAGCCGTCTTGCAGGATTGCGGTGGGGATGGTGAGGGATTTTGCGCTGGTGAATAACTGCGTTACCGAGCCGGCGCCGAGGCAAGTCGAATTCCCGTTACAGGTTGCAATGGAGTACTGAAAAATCTGCACCTTGTAACCGCTGGGTGCAATCCCTGCGGGTGCGCTCCAACTGAGTTGAACCGGCTGCTGGATGCTGCTGGCCGTGAACAGGCTGGAGCCGTTGATCTGGGGGCTCTGAACGTTGCCCATGGGCAGGTCAAGCGGATTGGCCGCGCCCGGGGCTGTCGTTGTCATGTATCCGGACGTGCCGATCTCCATCCATTCCGAATTTCCAGACTGATAAATGAGGACGCTGGAAATCTGGTCGGCTTCGTAGAAAACCTGCGAGGGCGAGGGGAACGGGTTGATGAAAGGTATATCGCCGGAGTCGTAATCGGCAACCTGCTGGGTGGAAGTGAGGTGCGCGAGTACCACTCCCGCGTTGCTGGCGCCGATGCTGGTCGGCAGCAGCGCTAGGAAAACGCGCGACGGCGCATAGCGGTCAGCCGTGTAGGGCGCCACAGCCATGGCGCCGAATTCACTGATCACCCCGGAGCTCGCAGCCGGATTGGTTCCAGCAATGGAGTTCACGAAGCCCGCGCTTTTGATGTTGAAGCGAGCGGTGCCTGCGGTGGTGGCGGAAAAATCACCGCTGATGCCGACCGTGGAAGTGCTCGCGTCGAGCGTGAGTGGCAGAGGGCCAAGCGACTTCACGGCCCGTCCGGTCAGCCAATTGCCGCTGTAGTAAGAATTGGATTGCAGGATGTAACTGGTGTCTCCCGCGGCTGCCTCGACGGGAAAATACCCCAGCGCGACGGGGAGTTGTCCGCTGAATGCCGTCGAACCGGCGGTGATGGGGGGCGTGGCACCGGAGATGATGGGGCCGGCATTGGTTGTGATGCCGATTCGTGCCGTGCTCTCGGGCGATACTCCCTGCAGGGTGCTGTAGTAGCTGCTGGAAGAGGAGGGTGGGTAGCTGAGATTGAGCCAGGGATCAAGCCCTGTGAGGTCAAAGTTGCCGGTGATGCTGGAATTAATCACCAGCTCGCTGCTCGGGTGTCCGCTGAGGTCGAGGCCAAGATCAACATCGCTGCTGTTGGTCCAGAAAAGTATGCTGGCCGGTGCCTGCAGCCAGAAGTAGCCGGCGGGAACGTTGGGGATGCTGAAGCTGCCGTCTGCGGCACCCTGCCCGGCGCAAGTGATGTAGTTGCCATTGCCATCCGGTACCTGCGCCTGCACCACCGTGCTGGCTGCGGAGAAATCCAGTGGCACCTGCACGCTGCTGCCGCCGCTCCAGTAGGAGACGATGGCCGTGCCGCGCACGGTTCCCGCTGGCGTAATGCTGAACGAGGCGGTGGCGCTGCCGCCTCTGCTGGTCTGTGCCTGCACCGTAAAGTTGTTTGCCTGGCGCGCCTGATCGTGGGTCGGTGTCCAGGTGATGGTTGAGCCGGAGAGGGTGGCTCCAGCCGGCGCGGAGAGCAGCGTGAAGCTGATGCTGCTGCCGTCCCGCGTGGTCGCCGTAAGCGTGTACGTGAACTGCACGCCCTCGCTCGCTGTGCCGGGTGATGAGAGCGCAAATACAGGAGAAGCAGGTGCCGACGAAGAAGATCCGCCGCATCCGCAACAAATCAACAGCATGATGCACGCAACAACCAGCAACCCAGCCCGAAACCCAGTTTTCATTGATGCCCGCCCGATCAGGTATAAAAAGCCACCAACACCCTACCACCGGGGCGGCAGAAGTCCGCTGCATTTTGAATGAAATCTTCGGGTGCTGCTCTTACTTCTGGTTTGCCACCGGGCAGCGGGCAAAGTGCGCGGGGGAGACTTCCGCGAGCGGAGGCAGCGCGGCGTCACAGGCGTCGATGTGATGTTCGCAGCGTGGCGCAAACGTGCAGCCGCAGGGCAGTGCCGTGGCCGCAGGAACCGAGCCTTCAATGGTCCGAAGCGGCTGCTGGCGGTTGCTTGCGAGGCTGGGGACCGAGTGCAGCAGGCCGCGTGTGTACGGATGCGCGGGGCGGGTGAACAGCTCGCGCGCCGGGCCGCATTCCACAATGCTGCCCGCGTACATCACGGCCGTACGGTCGCTTACCTGGCTGACCACGGCGAGGTCATGCGAGATAAAGAGCATGGCCAGCCCGAAGCGGTGGCGAAGATCGTTCAGCAAATCCAGAATCTGCGCCTGCACGGTCACGTCGAGCGCCGTGGTGGGCTCGTCGGCAATAAGCAGCGCCGGCCGGTTGACGATGGCCATGGCGATCATGATGCGCTGGCGCTGGCCGCCGGAGAACTGGTGCGGATAGTCGCGGGCGCGGTGCTCGGCGTCAGGAATGGCAACGTCGTTGAGGGCCTCGACGGCGCGCTGCCAGGCGTCCTTGCGGCTGACGCCGCCATGAGCGCGCACGGCCTCGGCCACCTGGTCGCCCACGCGCATCACCGGGTTCAAGGCGGTCATCGGCTCCTGAAAGATCATGGAAAGCTTTGCCCCTCGGAACTGCCGCAATTCTTCGGGGCTGGCGGTGAGCAGGTCGCGCCCTGCAAACAGCACTTCGCCCTGCACCTCGGCCTGCGGAGCCAGCAACCCCATCACAGCCAGCGAGGTCACGCTCTTGCCTGAGCCGGATTCCCCCACCAGCCCGAGCACCTCGCCCTCATCGAGCGCGAAGCTGGTCTCGCGCACGGCCAGCGCGCGGCCGCGCGGCGTGGGAAAGCTCACGTTCAGGTTGCGTACCTCAAGCAGCGCCATACACAGGATGCTATCGCACTATGGCGTTGGTTGTTCGCCGCTTTCGCCAACTTCCCACATCAGCAGGCGATGCGGGAAGTTCAAGCACTGTTGACGCAGTCTGCATTCTGTAAGTGCATCTTTTCCGAACTTTAAGGAACTTTTCCGGCCCTGTGGCGTCTAGTCAAACAGAGGGTGTTGGAGTAATCTTTTCGTTCTTATTTTTATCGCGCACTGGAGTCTTACTTCGTTATGAGCATTATGGATTATTGTGTGGCGGACCCGGCGGCGGTCTCCTTGACCGCGACGGCCGCCGAAGCGATTGACGCGATGCTGGAACGGCGCATGGGCGCCGCCGCCATCGTGGACGAAAACAACGTGGTGGCCGGCATTTTTACCGAGCGCGACGTGATGCGCCGCCTTGCGGCCAAAGGGCTTGACCCGAAGCAGGTCGCCGTCCGCGACGTGATGACCACGCCAGTGCTGATGGCCACGCGCCAGACCGGCATTGCCGAGGCCCTGCAGGTGATGATTGAACACAAGCGCCGCCACCTTCCAGTGGTGGAGGAGGACGGCCGGTTGATCGGCATCCTCAGCATCCGCCACGTTCTGGAGCGCCGTGTGGATGAGCTGACCCGCCAACTGGAGGAGTCCATCCGCGCCTGAGAACAACCGGGCCGCGCCACCCGATGCAAGCTCTGTACGCCCCGCAGCAAGCCGTTCCCGCCAACGCGGTATCCGGCGCGCCGCGGGGCGTTCGCATTCGGCGCGGTTTTCGGCTGATATAATGAGAGTTCTAGACATGTCGAAAACACTAGCTGTACGCACGCAATCCGCGAATTCGGAAACCTCGCAGCGCATACGCTCCACCACGGTCCTGTGCGTCCGCCGGGACGGCCACGTTGTGATGATGGCCGACGGCCAGGTGACGATGGGCGACCACGTCATGAAGCACACGGCGCGCAAGATCCGACGCCTGTACCAAGAGAAGGTGCTGGCAGGCTTTGCCGGCTCCACCGCCGACGCCTTTGCGCTGTTCACGCGCTTTGAGGCCAAGCTGGAGCAGTTCCATGGCAACCTGGGCCGCGCCGCCGTCGAGCTGGCCAAGGACTGGCGCACCGAGAAGTCTCTGCGGCAGTTGGAAGCCCTGCTGCTAGTGGCCGACAAGGAACAGACCTTCCTGCTGAGTGGCACTGGCGACGTGATTGAGCCGGATAACGGCATTGCCGCCATCGGCAGCGGCGGCCCGTTTGCACTGTGCGCCGCCGAGGCCTTGATGAACCATACGCAGCTTGCGGCCCGGCAGATTGCCGATGAAGCCATGCACATTGCTGCGCGCACCTGCATCTATACCAACGACCAGTTCACCGTCGAAGAACTGTAGCAGGGCGCCCGTCGCACCCTTTTGGAGTTACAAGTGGCTATTTACCTTCCCCAAACGCTCGAAGAAGACGCGATCACGCTGGATGAGCTGACGCCGCGCGAGATCGTTACCGAGCTGGACAAGTACGTTGTGGGTCAGCACGAAGCCAAGCGCGCCGTGGCCATTGCGCTGCGCAACCGCATGCGTCGGCAGAAGCTTTCGCCCGAGATGGCGGAAGAGATCATGCCGAAGAACATCATCATGATCGGCCCCACCGGCGTGGGCAAAACCGAGATCGCACGCCGCCTGGCCAAGCTGGCGAATTCGCCCTTCCTGAAAGTGGAAGCCAGCAAGTTCACCGAGGTCGGCTATGTGGGCCGCGACGTCGAATCGATGATCCGCGACCTGATCGAAATCGCCATCGATATGGTGCGCGAAGAGAAGCTTGAGGACGTGGAAGACAAGGCCGAGATGAACGCCGAGGAGCGTCTGCTCGACCTTCTGCTGCCCGCCTCTCCGCAGCCCGCGCCCACACCGGCCGCGGCTCCGGCCGCTGACGGCCAGGGGCAGCCGTTGGGCTTCACGCCTCCGCCGGCGATCACACCGGCTCCGAGCGACAGCAATTCGCGCACCCGCGAAAAGCTTCGCCAGCAACTGCGCGAAGGCAAGCTCGATGACCGCATCGTCGAAATCGAACTGGCCGACCGCAACGTGCCGTCGTTCGAGATTATCTCCAACCAGGGCGTGGAGGAGATGGGCGTCAACATCAAGGACATGCTGCCCAACCTCTTCGGCCAGCGCACCAAGAAGCGGAAGATGAAGGTCAGCGAGGCGCTCGAATACCTGATTCAGGAAGAGGAAGCGCGCCTGATCGATATGGACCAGGTGACGCGCACGGCCTTGGAGCGCGTGGAGCAGAGCGGCATCATATTCCTCGACGAGATCGATAAGATCGCCGGGCGCGAGGGCGGCCACGGGCCGGACGTATCACGCGAAGGCGTGCAGCGCGACATTCTGCCCATCGTCGAAGGCACCACGATCAACACGCGCTACGGCATGCTGCGCACGGACCACATCCTGTTCATCGCCGCCGGAGCGTTCCATGTCTCCAAGCCGAGCGATCTGATTCCGGAGTTGCAGGGCCGCTTCCCCATCCGCGTGGAGCTGAAGTCGCTGACGGTGGAAGACTTCATCAAGATCCTGACGGAGCCGAAGTCGTCGCTGGTGAAGCAGTACACCGAGCTGCTCGGCACCGAGGGAATCAAGCTGGAGTTCACGCGCGACGCGCTGGAGGAGATTGCCGGCTTCGCCGCCCGCGTCAACGAGGGTACGGAGAACATTGGCGCCCGCCGCTTGCACACCATCATGGAGCGCGTGCTCGACGAGATCAGCTTTACGGCGCCGGAGATCAAGGACAAGGACGTGAAGGTTGACGCTGAATACGTGCGCAAGGCGCTGGCCGATATCGTCAAGGACCAGGACCTGTCGCGCTACATCCTGTAGCGCGCACGGCTGCTTCAGTTTTGAAGGCCGCTCTTATGAGCGGCCTTTTGCTTTTGCGGAAGACGCAGCCCTTTCGAGTCCGCGTGTGCCGGAATTCATTCGCGCTGCGAAAATCGCATGCTATAGTCACAAGCTTGGAAGCGCCGCAGGCGAGTTTGTGCTGCTTGGGCAGAAGGCGGATTTGCTCCGCCGCCGGCGTTTCGAGTCGTTGTCTCCCCCAACAAGCGAACGGGAGTCGAAATGACGGAACCACTACGGCCTCTCTCCACGGGTGAACTGCTCGACCGCACCTTTGCGCTTTATCGCCGCAATTTCAAACTCTTTGTCACCATCGCCACGCCGGTTCCCGCGGCCTGGCTGGTCTTCCGCATCATCATCCAGTCGTCTTCTCTGGCTCCGGCGACAAACTCCCGCGACTTTGGGAAGCTATATGCCTACATCGCCGTCTTCTACCTGGCATTGTTCTTTATCAGCGCGCTGGGCGCAATTGCCAATGCCGCCACGTTGAAGGCGGTGGCCGCGGTCTACCTGGGGCGCACTTGTTCGTTCCGTGAAGCCTACGCCGCACTTCAGGGACGTTATTGGCGCATCCTGCGTTTGTTCTGGGCGATCTTCCTTCGCGTCGTTGGCGGAGCCATCCTTCTGCTCGGGGTTGGCGGGGCAATCGGTGCGCTCGCCATCGCGGCTGGGGAGAAAGGCGGTCTGGGTGGGCGCATTCTTGGTGTGATTGTGCTGCTGGTTGCGGTGGTCGCGGCAGCGCTGCTCAGCGTCACGCTCTTTGTGCGTTACTCGCTGGCGGTGCCGGCCTGCATTGTCGAAGATCTTCCGGTGAAGCAGGCGTTGAAACGCAGCGTGTTTCTGGCCAAGGGCAGCCGCTCGCGCATCCTCTCGGTGTATAGCGTCTGTGTCGTTCTTGCTTGGGTGATGAGCGCCATCGCCAGCGCCATCGGCGGCGGGTTGAGCGGGGCCATCGGCTCGGTGCTTGGTGCCCACGCCCAGGTGCTTCGTTTTGTCATCGTCGACCTGTTTGCCTTTGTCGGCGGCTGTGTGGCTACGCCGCCCATGACGCTTGGCATGGCACTGGTCTATTACGATGAGCGCGTTCGCAAGGAAGCCTACGACCTGCAATTGATGATGGAGATGCTGGAGCCGGTGCCGCAGCCTGCGGTCGCCTCGGAGCCTGTCCCGCTGGGCACGACCTTCGCACCCATCGCGTCCGCCGTGAATTCCACCGGAATGATGCCGCCTGATGGCGGCATTTCCCCGGTGAAGCCCGAATGAGGTTCCGCCTGCACACTGCGGCGCTGGCGCTGTTGCTGGCCTCCGCGCTGTGGGCGCAGCCGCCAAACAGGCCCGGCCTGCCGCGTGAGCGGGACGGGGTAGTGGTGGTGCGAACCTCCGCGCCGGACAGCGTGCCGATGAGTGTGGAGCAGTTCGCGGCCGAGTTGCTCGCGGTGCGCGCGCGCGTGGCGACCCTCGGGGAGCGTCCGCAGGACGGCCCCGCTCTCATTGCCAGCCTGCCAAAGAACTGGGTCATCCGAAGCGGCGCGGGCGAGATGAAAACCTCCGCCGACTGGGTTCGCGAAGGTGTGGATGCCTTTCTCAAGGCGGAGCCGAAAGCGAAGCCCGCAATCCTCGCCAGTCTGAAGACGCAGCTCAGCGCCCTGCATGATGAGGCCGTGCGCTATCCGCAGGCGGCGGGTTTTCCTGCCGATTCGCGCCAGAAGATCGCCAGCATTCTTGCTGCCCGCGAATTTCGCGGCCTGCGCGGGGCGTCGCCGCTTGAGACATTCTGGCAGCGCGTCCTTAACTGGCTGCGCGAGAAACTGGACAAACTTAGCCCGAATATCGGCGAAGCGGACCTCTCCGGGCCGATCTTTGCCTGGGTCATGATTGCCATTGCCTGCGCCATTGCGGGCGTGTGGATCTTCCGCCGTGCGCGGCAGGCGGAGCTTGAAGTGCCGCGCGAGATTGTGCCCTTCGCCCCGGGCGACAAGAGTTGGCGCCTGTGGCTGAACGAGGCCGAGAGCGAAGCTGGAAATCAGCGTTGGCGTGAGGCCATGCACTTGGCTTTCTGGGCCGGGGTCAGCCGCCTGGAGTCGGAGGGCATGTGGCGTCCGGACCGTGCGCGCACGCCCCGCGAATACCTGCGCGCGGTGCCCGGCGGCAACGCGGCGCGCGAGCCGTTTGCCTCGGCGGTGCGGCGTTTTGAGCGTGCCTGGTACGGCGGGCGCGCGGCCAGCGGAGAAGACTATGCGGCCATCCTTGCCGACTTGGAGAAGATGGGATGCCGCTAGATTCGCAGACTTTCCGCGCGTGGCGCGCGCCAGTCGCGGCCGGGGTGCTGGTGCTGGCGCTGGCGGTAACGCTCGCCGTGCTGACCAGCCAGAACCAGCAGGGCAATGGCGAGCCTTCCAGCTACAACACGCAGAAGTATGGCGGCAAGGTGGCTTATCTGCTGCTGTTGCAGTCGGGCTACCCGGTGGAGCGCTGGGAGCGCTCGACGAAGGAGCTTCCGCAGGAGGCCGAAGGCGTCACGCTGATTCTTGCCGATCCCAGTTCCGGACCTGCGCCGGAGGACCTGCCGCGCGTGCGCCAGTTCGTGAGCCGCGGTGGGCATGTGCTCGTGACCGGCGATGGACTCGCCGACTTTGGCCTGCCCGATAGTTCGGATGCAACAACGCGCCTGCGCGTGGGGCACGAAGTCTGCCGCCCGGCGGCGCCCACCCGCCTGACGCGCTCGGGGCTTATCACTATGGAGGGCGCACAGCGCTGGCGTCCGCACGCACGTAATGCCGTGGTGCACTATCGCGACACGGGAGGCAACCCGGTTGTGGTCAGCTATGCGCTCGGAAAAGGCGAAGTCATCTGGTGGGCGGATTCGCTGCCGCTCACCAATACCGGGCTGCGCGACGAGCACAATGCGGAATTGCTGTTTGCCTCGGTGGAAGGCAGCCGGCGCATCCTGTGGGATGAGTATTCGCATCAGCTACATGAACGGCAGAGCGGAGACCAGAGCTATCGCGAGGCATTCCGCTGGGCGCGCTGGCAGATTCTGGCGCTGGCCGCGGCGCTCGTCTTCGCCTACTCGCGGCGTAGCGGGCCGGTTGTACCGTTGCAGCGCCCGTCGCGCCTTTCGCCGCTGGAATTTGTGCAGACCATGGGTGAGGTCTTTCACAAGGCGGACGCGCGGCAGGCAGCGCTGGAGATTGCCTTCGCGCGGCTGCGCGTGGTGGCCACGCGGCGTCTCTCTCTGCCACCGGAGGCCACGGCCGACGCCATCATCACGCGCATGGCCGAGCGCAACTGGAGGCTGACAGAGGAACTGGCGCGCAACCTTCGCGAGGCCGAGGCTGCCATGTCCGACCCCGATCTCAAGGACCAGACTGCGATCTTCCACGCGCGCAGCATCAACAAGGTTCTGGCAATTCTGGAAGCGGAGCACAAACTGTATGGCGGAAGCGGAACGAACAATGGACGCGATTGAGACTCTCATTACCCACGGGCGCCGCGAGATGGCGAAGGTCATTGTTGGCCAGCCGGAGCTGGTTGACGGCGTGTTGATTGCGCTTGTCTGCGGCGGCCACGCGCTGGTGGAAGGCGTGCCCGGCCTGGGCAAGACGCTGGCCGTCAAGTCGCTGGCGCGCATTCTGCAGGTCAACTTTCAGCGCGTGCAGTGCACCAGTGATCTGATGCCGGCCGACCTGCTCGGGACCAACGTGCTCAACCTGCAGAGCGGCACCTTCACTTTGCACAAGGGGCCTATGTTCACCGACCTGCTACTGGTGGACGAGGTGAACCGTATGCCACCCCGCACGCAGGCCTCGCTGCTGGAGTCGATGGAGGAGCGGCAGGTAACCATTGACGGTGTGCGCCACACGCTCTCGCCGTTCTTTACCGTGCTGGCCACGCAGAACCCCGTGGAGTTCGAGGGGACCTACCCGTTGCCGGAGGCGCAGCTTGACCGCTTCCTGCTGAAGATCAAGATTGGCTACCCTTCGGCAGAGGAAGAGATCAAGGTGCTGGAGGCGCACCAGTCGGATGCGCCTGCAACGGGCTCGGAAGCTGTGCTGGAGCCGATTGCGGCCGAGGTGCTGGCGGCGGCGCGGGCGCAGTTGCGCTCGGTGCGTGTGGAGCAATCGCTGCTGCGCTACATTACGGAACTGGTGCGGCGCACGCGTGCGTGGCCGGCGGTTTCGCTGGGCGCCAGTCCGCGCGCGGCCATCAGCCTCATGCTGGTCTCCAAGGCGGTGGCGGCGCTGGAAGGGCGCGACTACGTTGTGCCGGATGACGTGAAAGCAGCAGCGCTGCCGACGCTCCGCCATCGCATGGTGCTGCGCCCGGAGGCTGAGTTGGAAGGCCTCGACGCCGATCGCGTGGTCACCGACATCATTGCCGCCGTCGAGGTTCCCCGGTGAGCCTGCTGCAGCCACTCGCGCCGCCGCCGGTCTCCGGCACGGCTGCGCGTCAGCGTGGCCTGAGCGAAGGACTTGGCCCGCGCCTGCTTGTGCTGTGGTTTGTGGGGCTGGCGTGGATTATCCCTGCGCTGTGGGATCGGCATTACCTGTATGGCATTCTGGCCTGGGATGGGCTGCTGGCGGCTGCATGGTTCATTGATTGGCTCACCCTGCCTGCGGCGGAGGCGCTCTCGGTCACGCGCAGCATCTGCGATCCGCTGAGCCTGGGCGTGAAGAACCGCATGCGGTTGCAGGTCCGCAACGCAAGCCGTCACGCGCTCTGGGTGGCCGCCGCCGATCATCAGCCTCCGGCGTTGGTTGACGAACTGGCGAGCATGGAGATGACGATTGCGGCGGGCGACACCCATTCCGCCGAGTACGACTTCACCCCGCGCGAGCGCGGCGACCATGAATGCGGCGGCGTCTATCTGCGCTACCGCAGCATGCTTGGATTGGCTGAGCGCTGGGCTGTGGTGGAGTTACGTCAGCCGGTGCGCATTTATCCGAACTTTGAACACGCGCGCGAGCACTCGCTCTACCTGGGGCGCAGCCGCCAAATTGAGTTGCAGATGCGCATGACGCGCCTGCGCGGGCAGGGCAGCGAGTTCGAGAGCCTGCGCGACTACCGCGAGACCGACGAGGCGCGCGCCATCTGCTGGACGGCGACCGCCCGGCGCGGCAAGCTGGTGAGCCGCACCTGGCAGGTGGAGCGCAGCCAGGCCGTGTGGGCGGTGCTCGATTGCGGCCGCCTGATGCGCACGCGTACCGAAGGCTTCAGCAAGCTGGACCGCGCGGTGGACGCCGCGCTTTGTCTGTCGCAGCTTGCACTTTATTCCGGCGACCGCTTTGGGCTGCTGGCTTACGGGCGCAACATCACGCACCGGCTGCTGCCCGGACGCGGCCCGGCGCATCTGCGGCAGGTGCTGGAGACGCTGGCGCAACTCCGCGAAGAGGCTCCCGAGGCCGACCATGTGCGCGCCTCCTCCACGCTTCTCAGCATGCAGAAGCATCGCGGCCTGGTGGTGTGGATTACCGACCTGGCCGAGACCGCGATGAATCCCGAGGTGATTGAAGCCGCCAATCAGTTGACCGCGCGCCATCTGCTGGCCTTTGTGATGGTGGCGCAGCCGGAACTGCGGCGTAAAGCGGCGGAACTGCCTGCGAGCGTGGAGCAGATGTATGAAGTGGCCGCCGCCCAGGAGTTGGTGACGCGCCGCGAAATGCTGCTGGGGCGTCTCCGCGAACGCGGTGCGCTCGCTATTGAGAGCCTGCCCGGCCACCTCACCACCGCCGTGCTGAACCAGTATCTGCAGGTGAAAGAGAAGAACCTGATTTAGACGCCGTTATCGTCGATATGGACGAGAGCCACCGCGTGCTGACGCACGAGGTCATCTCGCCGAACGCGTGATCAAGCCCCGCCGGACTCACTCTTCTTCCCGCGTCCCACCCATCCCAGGTACGCAACCAGCACGGAGAACATCAGCGCGGCAAAGCCGAACTTCAGCACCAGCGGCGGATGCGTCGGGCTGAAGAAACCTTCGATGATGCCAGCCAGAATCAGCATGGGAATGATTCCGACAAGAAGCTTTGCGGCTTCGGTGCCACCCACGCCAAGCGCATCGCGCCGTGGCATCGCGCCGGGGAAGAGCAGCGCCTGCGCGAGCCGCAACCCGGCGGCTCCGGCGATAAAGATGGCGGGCAGCTCCAGCACGCCGTGCGGCGCCACAAAGCCCCACAGTTTGTCGCTCATGCCGCTGAGCCAGCAGGCCGCTCCAATCACGCCGATGAGCTGACCGTTAAAGAAGAGAAGGTAAAGCGTTCCAAGCCCTCCGGTGACACCGGCGGCAAAGGTCAGGAAGCTGACGGAAAGATTGTTGGTCATGATGCCGCTGGACTGTTGCGGCTCTGTGCCCAGAATCGAGTCCGTCCACATTTGGCGGCGCTCAATGGTGTCGACCATGCGATGGCCCAGCATCTGCCGCATGTAGTCCGGGTGGCTGAGTGTGAGCACCATGCCGAAGACGGCGCCGATGATGAACAGCAGCGTGGAGGCGGCTACGTAGCGCCACATGCGCCGGAAGATGCACGGGTATTCGGTGGAGAAAAAACGCAGAATGCTGCGAACACTCGATTTCTGCCCGGAATAGATGGTATTGTGGGCGCGTCCAAGCAGTTGATTGAGATAGAGCGCCTGCTGGCGGCTGGCGTCATCGCCGCGCACGGCCGAAAGGTCCGTGGCGGTCTGGCGGTAGAGCAGTCCCAGTTCGCGTAACTCGGAGCGGGCGAGTCCGCGCAGGCCAAACTTCTGCGTGCGGGCCAGCAACTCTTCCAAACGGCTCCAATATGGCTGACGGCGTCGTAACCAGGCAGTGGAGATCATAGTGGCGGACCTATACGAAAAGCTTTCGGTAGAAACTCCCGAACAGATTGCCTTGGAATTCCCGCTGGCCGGGTTGGGGAGCCGCAGCCTTGCGTTCCTGACAGATTCCATCATCCAGCTTGTTCTGCTGCTGGTTTCGAGCTTCGTGTTAGCGTACTACGGCCAGGCTCTTGGGCGGTACTGGGAAACAGCAAGCAACTGGCTGATTGCGATCTACATCTTCCTCGCCTTCTGCCTCTACTGGGGATACTTTGCCCTGTTTGAGATCTTCTGGAACGGTCAAACGCCAGGAAAGCGACAGGCGAAGATTCGCGTCATCAGCATCACCGGGCGCCCTATCACGGTCTTTGAGGGCGTTGCACGGAATTTCCTCCGCATTGTGGATAGCCTCCCGGGCTTCTACCTGGTTGGTGTCATCGCTATCGCCGTAGATAGCCAGAACCGGCGGCTGGGAGACCTGGTGGCGGGAACCGTGGTGGTGCATGAAACGCCGGAAGCCTCCGACACGATGTGGTACTCCGACAGTACGCGCGAGCCACAGGTGCTGGGCGCCGTTGCGCCCCGGCTGTCGTCCTCCGAATTTCAGCTGATTGAAACCTTCCTGGCGCGGCGCCTGGACCTGACACTGGAACGGCGCCAGCAGGCGGCCCGCACCATCGCCGACCGCATCGGCGCCAGCTTGAACATCGTGCGCGAGGCGCGTCCCAAGGACGAGGATTTTCTGGAGGATGTCGTCCGGCAATATCGCGACCAGGCGCGATATCACTGAGCGGGGTGAGTGGCCGGAGCCTGAGGCTTGAGCGCCTGCAACAGCGGGCGCAGAAGCAACTCGCAGGTGCGGTCCACGAAATCATCCGTCAATGCGTCGTGGCGGATGAGGAAGCGGAAGTAAACGGCTCCGTACAACGCGTCGAGGAGCAAATCGAAATCAACGCCGGGCGCCAGTTCGCCACGCTCGATGGCGCGCTGCAGGGTGGCGTAGGCTTCGGCGCGTCGCGGTTTCAGGAAGCGGTCGCGGAAGGCGGCAATCAGCGTTGGGTCGCTCTGTCCGGCTCCGAGCATGGCGGAAACAATGCGTCCGCGGCGTCCGCGCAGAATGCGAATCAACTGCCGCACCTGATGGCTCATATCGCCCACGAGCGAACCCGTATCCGGAAAGTGCAACTTGTCATTTGAGCTGTGGAAGAAGGCATCGGCCACCAGAGAAGCCTTGTTCGGCCACCAGCGGTAGACCGTGGCCTTGCCAACGCCGGCGGTGGAGGCAATGGCCTCAATCGTCAGATCCGGATACCCGCGCTGTTCCAGAAACTTCAGGGTGGTACGCAAGATGGCAAGGCGGGCCTGCTCACTGCGAGGCCGGCCCGGGGCGCGTTTCACTAGCCCCTCTTCAACATCGCGGCTGGCGGACCATGGCGTTTTGAGCATGAGATAACCTACCATAAGTTACAAGATTCACTTGCCAGAACCTGAACCATTGTGCGTCAATAAGGGCACCGTGCGCAGTAAAATTCCGATACGATAAGTATCAGAATTGAATCCAATGGGTAGTGGAGTCCCGCCCCGGGACTTCTCCGCCGATATTTGTCCCTGCGGAAGCCGGCCGGGTGGCCGTCCCCCGTAGTCTGGAGTGCGCACCTTCATGTGGATTGTAGCCCTCGCTCTGAGGCGTCCGTATACCTTTATCGTCATGGCGATCAGCATCCTGCTGCTGAGCGTGGTCACGCTGCTGCGCATGCCGGTCGACATTTTTCCGGAAATCAATATCCCCGTCGTCTCCGTCATCTGGTTCTACAACGGCCTGTCGCCGCAGGAGATGTCGGAGCGCATGATCACCAATGCCGAGCGCGGCCTGACCACGACCGTCAACGAGATCGAACACATGGAGTCGCAGTCGGTCAACGGCATGGGCATCATCAAGGTCTTTTTCCATCCGGGGACTAACGTTGCCGCCGCTGTGGCGCAGGTCACGGCCATGTCGCAGATTACGGTGCGCAGCATGCCGCCCGGAGCCACGCCGCCGCTGGTGGTTTCCTATAACGCCTCCAGCACCCCGATCCTGCAACTCGGCCTGAGCAGCAAGACGCTGGCCGAGCAGCAGTTGTATGACTATGGCCAGAACTTCCTGAGACTCTCGTTGGCGACCGTGCATGGTGCCGCCACGCCGTATCCGTATGGCGGCAAGACGCGCCAGATTCAGGTGGACCTGGACCTGACCAAGTTGCAGGCCTACGGCCTCACGCCGGTCGATATCGTCAACGCCGTCAACGCGCAGAACGTCATCGTGCCCTCCGGCACCGCCAAGTTCGGAAGCACCGACTTCGGCATTGAGATGAACGGCGCAGCGCAGACGATGGTCGACCTGAACAACATGCCGGTGCGCACCGTCAATGGGGCCACGCTCTACCTGCGCGACGTTGCTCACGTCCGTGACGGCTTTGCTCCGCAAACCAACATCGTGCGGCAGGACGGCAACCGTGGCACGCTGATGTCGATCTACAAGAGCGGCAGCGCTTCCACCCTCAGCATTGTGGACGACATCAAGAGCATTGTTCCGCAGGCGGCAAAGAGTCTGCCCAAGGAGCTGAAGATCAGCTCCCTGTTCGACCAGTCGCTGTTTGTGCGTGCCTCCATCAAGGGTGTCATCTTTGAGGCTGGCATTGCCGCCGTCCTCACCGGGTTGATGATTCTTCTGTTCCTAGGCGACTGGCGTCCGGTGCTCGTCATCTGGGTCTCCATCCCGCTGTCGATCTGCTGCTCCATCCTGGCGTTGAGCGCGCTGGGTGAGACGTTGAACATCATGACCCTGGGCGGACTGGCGCTGGCGGTCGGCATCCTGGTCGATGACGCCACAGTGACCATCGAGAACATTGAGCGCAACATCGCCATGGGCAAGGAGATGATGCAGGCCATTCTCGACGGCGCTTCACAGATCGCCGTGCCTGCCTTGGTCTCCACGCTCTGCATCTGCATCGTGTTCGTGCCGATGTTCTTCCTCACCGGCGTGGCGCGCTTCCTGTTTGTGCCCATGGCGGAGGCCGTCTGCTTTGCCATGCTGGCCAGCTACTTCCTGTCGCGAACCCTGATTCCGACGCTCGTCATGTACATCATGCGCGGGCACGAGCACAAAGCGCAGGGACCGAAGACGATCTTCGGCCGCTTCCAGCGCGGCTTTGAGCGGAGCTTTGAAAGCCTGCGCCTCGGCTACCTGTCCCTGCTGAGGACCGTGCTGGAGCATCGCGCCGCGTTTGCCGCAAGCTTCCTGCTCTTCTGCGTGCTCTCACTCGGACTGCTGGCCGTGCTCGGCCAGGACTTCTTCCCCTACGTCGATGCCGGCATGATCCGCCTGCATGTGCGCGCGCAGCCCGGCTTGCGCGTGGAGGAGACGGCCCGGCTCTGTGACGACGTGGAGGCCGAACTGCGCCGTCAACTGCCTCCGGGGGAGGTGGAGACGGTGCTCGATAACATCGGCCTGCCCACCTCGGGCATGAACCAGGTCTACAGCACCGCCGGAACCGTCGGCTCGCATGACGCCGACATTCTGGTTTCGCTCCGGCATGACCACCGCCCCACGGCCGAGCACGTGAAGCTGTTGCGGCGCGTGCTGCCGCAGAAGTTCCCCGGCGTTGACTTCTTCTTCCAGCCTGCCGACATCGTGACGCAGATTCTTAACTTCGGCTTGCCGTCACCGATTGACGTGCAGGTGGTGGGCAAGGACCTGGCCTCGAACTACCGCATTGCACAACAGATTGCGGAGCGGCTGGATCGCATTCCGGGCGCCACCGACGTTCACGTGCAGCAGTTGATGTCGCAACCCACGGTGCATCTCGATATCGACCGCACCCGCGTCAACCAGGTGGGGCTGACCACGCGCGATGTAGCGCAGAGCGTGCTCGTTTCGCTCAGCGGCAGCTTCCAGACGGCGCCGAACTTCTGGCTCAACCCGAAGAACGGCGTCAGCTACCAGGTGGCCGTGCAGGCGCCGCAGTATCGCATCACTAGCCTTGACGACCTGATGGCGCTGCCGGTCTCTTCCAAGGATGGCGAACTGTTGAGCAACGTGGCGCAGGTCAGCCCGGTGGCACGGCCTTCGGTGGTGAGCCACTACAACGTACAGCCGGTGATTGACGTGCTGGCGGGCACGCAGGGGCGCGACCTCGGCAGCGTGGCCTCGGAGGTCACGCGCATTACCGATGAATTCTCCGCCAAGGCGCCGACCGGGACAAAGATCGTGGTGCGCGGACAGATCAGCACCATGCGCTCCTCGTTCCTCGGTCTCGGCTTCGGCCTATTGGGTGCAATTGTGCTGGTCTACCTGCTGATCGTCGTCAACTTCCAGTCGTGGCTTGACCCGTTCATCATCATCACCGCGTTGCCCGGCGCACTGGCTGGCATCTGCTGGCTGCTGCTGCTGACGCACACCACGCTGAGTGTGCCGTCGCTCACCGGAGCTGTGATGTGCATGGGCGTGGCCACCGCCAACTCAATCCTGGTGGTTTCCTTTGCCCGCGAGCAGATGGACTTGGGCGTGCCCGCGGCGCAGGCGGCCCTGGCCGCCGGCTACACACGCATCCGGCCGGTGCTGATGACCGCGCTGGCCATGGTCATCGGCATGGTGCCCATGTCATTGGGGCTGGGCGAAGGCGGTGAGCAGAATGCGCCGCTGGGCCGCGCCGTTATTGGCGGGCTGCTGTTCGCCACCGTCGCCACGCTGTTCTTTGTGCCCAGCGTGTTTGCAATGTTCCACGGACGGCGTGAACAACGCCGCATCAAGCAGGCGTAGTCCGCCAGAAGATTGGTAGAGGAATCAAACATGAGTCAGGACAACAACAAGTTCGGCAATGACGAAGCCCGCACCCCACAGGCGCCGGGCGATCACCAGAAGTCGAAGCTGGAAATTGACGATGAAATTGAAGCGATGGAGCAACGTTCGCGCCATCAGCAGAGCGAACTGGTGACACCTCCCGATCGTCCGCCGGTGCCTGCGGGCAAGGCGCTGATGTACGTTGGCGCGCTGCTGGTGGTGCTGCTGGTTGCTGGCGGCGTCACGCTGGCCCTGCGCGCCAGCCAGGAGCGGGCTCTCGCCAAGGAGACCAGCATGGAGGCCATCCCGACGGTGGCCGTCGTGCATCCCACCACATCCAAGGCGGAAGAGGAATTGGCGCTGCCCGGCACGCTGAAAGCCGACGTTGAATCGCCGATCTATGCCCGCACCAACGGCTACCTGGTGCGCTGGTACAAGGACATTGGCGCCAAGGTGAAGAAGGGCGAGCTGCTGGCGCGCATTGACACGCCGGAAGTGGATCAGGAACTGAATCAGGCCCGCGCCACGCGTCAGCAGATTGTGGCGCAGATGGAACTGGCCCGCATCAGCGCCGAGCGCTGGCAGAACCTGCGCAAGACCGATTCGGTCTCCGCGCAGGAAGCCGACCAGCAGGCCAGCGCCTACAAGCAGGCACAGGCCAACCTCGCCGCTGCCGATGCCAACGTTCGCCGCCTCGAACAGCTTGAGTCCTTCAAGAACGTCTACGCGCCGTTTGCCGGCGTGCTTACCAAGCGCAATGTCGATACCGGTGCGCTTATCAACGCCGGTGCCAACGGCGCAGCCATGTTCACGCTCGCGCAGGTGGACGTGCTTCGCGTCTTCGTCAGCGTGCCGCAGGCGTATGCGCCGTCCATCAAGATCGGGCTGAAGGCGACGCTCACGCTGCAGGAGTTTGCTGGCGAGAAGTTCCTGGGCACGGTGGCGCGCACGGCCGATTCGATCGACCCAGCAACCCGCACGCTGCTGACTGAAGTTGACGTGCCGAACAAGGAAGGCCAGTTGCTGCCCGGCTCGTTCGGGCAGGTTCACTTCAACATCGGCAATAACGTGCCGCGGCTGGTGGTGCCGGTCAACACCATGCTGTTCCGCTCGGAAGGCCCGCGCGTGGGCGTCGTCGGCCAAGGCGGCAAGGTGCAGTTGAAGGCCATCAATATCGGCCGTGACTTTGGTGCGACTCTGGAGATTCTGGGCGGCATCAACGCTGACGACCAGATCATCATCAATCCGTCGGACTCGCTCGAAGACGGACAGCAGGTGAACGTGGCCAAGCCGCAGGCTCCCGCGCAACAGGGCGCCGCGCAGCAGAAAGGCAAAGCGTCGTGAGAAGTCTGCTGACAGCCCTGGCCCTTGGCGGTGCGCTTTGCGCCGCCGGATGCACCGTTGGCCCGCGCTACGCACGCCCGGCGGCTCCCAGCGCTCCGGAGTGGAAGACTCCCGCGCCCTGGCATCAGGCCGCGCCGAATGATGCGCTCGCGCGCGGCGCATGGTGGGAGACCTTCGGCGACGCGCAACTAAATTCGCTTGAGCAGGAGCTGCTGAAGTCGAACCAGTCGCTGGCTGCCTCACGCGAGCGGCTGGAGCAGTCGCGTTCGCTGGCCCGCGTTTCAACGGCGGCCATGTTCCCGCAGCTTACCGCTGATCCGGGCGGCTACGGGCAGCGCATCTCCGCCAACCGCCTGACGAACGGCTCCACGCCGCCCACCAACCCGTATTCACAGTACGTGGTGAACGTGCCGTTTGCGTTGAGCTATGAGGCCGACCTGTTCGGCCGCGTGCGCAAGAACGTGGAAGCGGCGAATGCTTCTTTGCAGGCGACGGCCGCCGATCAGGCAAACGTACAACTGGTGTTGAGCGCCGAACTGGCGGCGGACTATTTCACACTGCGTGAGCTTGATGCGGAACTGCTCGTGGTGCAGGAGTCGGTCGGCTACCAGCAGAAGGGCCTTGAACTGGTGCAGCGCCGTCACGATGGCGGCGTGGCCAGCGGCCTGGAAGTAGCTCAACAGGCCGCGCTGCTGGACGCGACGAAAACGCAGCTCTCGTTGATTCGCCAGTCGCGCGCGCAGTATGAACACGCCATCGCAACGCTTGTCGGACAGCCCGCTTCGCTGTTTGCCGTTGCCGCCGAGCCGCTGCGCAGCACACCGCCGCCGGTACCGCTTGGCGTGCCGTCGGAGGTGCTGGAGCGCCGCCCGGACATTGCCTTTGCCGAGCGTCAGATGGCGTTCCAGAACGCGCAGGTCGGCATCGCCCGCGCCGCGTTCTATCCGCACATCACGCTGGGCGCGGCCGGTGGTTTGCAGAGCCGTGCCTTCAGTGAACTGATGACGGCGCCGAGCCTCGTCTGGTCGCTTGGCGGGGACGCGCTGACGCCGGTCTTCAGCGGCGGAAAGAACCGCGCCACGCTCGCCGCCGCGCAGAGTGCCTACAAGCAGTCGGTGGCCTCTTATCGCCAGACGGTGCTGACCAGCTTCCAGCAGGTGGAGGACGGTCTGAGCAACCTGAATGCACTGTCGTCGGCGTCGGAGACGCAGGCGGCAGCCGTTGAGGAGGCGCGCAAGCAACTGGAGATTGCCAACAGCCGTTACGTTGGCGGCGTCACCACGTATCTTGACGTCATCACCGCGCAGAGCACGCTGCTGGCCAACCAGCGGTTGGCTTCGCAACTGCTCGGACAGCGCATGGTCGCCTCCGTCTATTTGGTGAAGGCGCTGGGCGGCGGCTGGGACGCACGGCAGCTTGAAAAGCAGCAGGCGAAGCCGGAAGCCCGGCAGGTGCTCCAACCGTAGAGAGCGGTGCCATCATTGCAACAGGAAAAGCCTCGCCGCGGCGAGGCTTTCTCTTTCCCTGTAATTCTGCTAAAGGCGCTTCATCAGCAGCGCGAAAATGAACAGCCCGATCAGGAAGGCTATGCCCAATCCTGTCAGGAACGTGGTGCGCGCCGCACCCGGCTCTTCCGCGCGTCCGCTTTCAAGCGTGAACGCGCCGAGGATGCGTATGACCACCACGAAGGCACCGAACAAAAGAAAATATCGAATCAATCAACACATCCCTGTGTGAGCTAGAAGGGCAGCACCTTGTCGGCTTGCTGCGTCCATTCGGTCAGGTCGTCGAGCGTGCGGACCTTCACGGCGGGCAGGATCATCGCTTCGCCCAGCCCGCGCTGCTCCAGACAGGTTTTGCACGCGCCCAACTCGGAGCCGCCGCTGGCCAGCTGATTCAGCATCTCCTGCGGGTTGTAGGCAGCGCTTGCGGGAACAGCTCCGGCGAGCGCCGACGTTACGCCGTCACCGAAAAGGAACACGCGCACCGAAGCTTCCGCCTTACGCTGGAGCGCCGTCGCCAGGCGAAGCGCATTATAAGTACGCTGCGAACCATACGGAGAATCATTCAGGATGAATAGATATTGCATGAGTGTCCCTCCGAGGTGAGTGTAAACCAATCATCCCGGCCACGCACCGGGAACCCTTGGGGGCAATTGCGCGTACTGCAATTTGCACGCCTCTGTGCCTTCGTGGACAATAAGGCCACCGTGCAATCGGGCAGCGCATCAACAGGATCACTTCATGCCAACCTTGGAATTGAAGCAAGTCTGTAAGAGTTACGAGACACACCTTGCCGTCGACCATCTCTCGTTCGCCATTGAACCGGGCTCGGTCTTTGGCTTGCTCGGCCCCAACGGCGCGGGCAAAACGAGCAGCATCCGCATGATGATGGGCATTACCGCGCCGGATAGCGGCGAGGTCAGCATCTTCGGTGAGCCCTTCCGCCGCTCGCATCTTGACCGCATCGGCTACCTGCCGGAAGAACGCGGTTTGTACAAGAAGATGAAGGTCATGGAACTGCTCGTCTTCCTGGCGCAACTGAAGGGCGTGTCGCAGTCCGAGGCTGAAAGGCGCGCCACCGCGTGGATGCGGCGCATGGAACTTGGCGACTGGCTCACCGCGAAGGTGGAGGACCTCTCCAAGGGCATGCAGCAGAAGGTGCAGTTCATTGCCGCCGTGCTGCATGAGCCGGACTTCCTCGTGCTCGACGAGCCGTTCAGCGGGCTCGACCCGGCCAGCTCGCTCGTGCTGAAAGACGCGCTGCTGGAGCTGAAGAAGCAGGGAAAAACCATCCTGTTCTCCACGCATCGCATGGACACCGTCGAGCGCCTCTGCGACACCATCTGCCTCATCAACAACGCTCGCAGCGTGCTCTACGGCGACCTGAAGCAGGTGAAGGCCGGCTACGGCAAGAGCGCCATCCAACTGGAGTACGAAGGCACGCTGCCGTTCCTCTCGAACCCGGCGCTGGTGGCCGCTTCCAACGATTTCGGCAACTACGTGGAGCTGAAACCCGCTGCGGGCGTGGATTCGCAGGACCTGCTGCGTGAGGCCATGAAGACGGCGCGCATCAACCGCTTTGAGTGGGTTGAGCCTTCGCTGGAATCGATCTTCGTAGACATCGTGAATTCGTCGAAGGCGGTGGAACATGCATAAAATCTGGCTCATCGTGAAACGCGAGTACCTGCAGCGTGTCCGCACCAAGGCCTTCATCCTGTTTACCGTGCTCATGCCGGCATTCATCTTTGGCATTGTGGTGCTGCCGGCCAAGCTGATGATGATGCGCTCCGGAGGCACGCGGCACATCGTTATTGTCGCCAGCGATACGAACATGGCCGAGGCCGTGAAGGCGCGCCTGAATCAGCATGACGAGGGGAAAAAGTCGGAGTTGGAAAAGGCGGCGGACGACAAGCAGGGCGCGTTGCCGACCATCGAGGCCACGATCAACGGCGACGTGAGCGAGCAGACCGATCGCGAACTCACCGACCAGGTGAGCGCTGGCAAACTCGATGGCTATCTCTGGCTGAGTGATGACGCCATCCAGCAGCGCAAGGTTAGTTACACCACGAAGAACACCAGCGACTTCCTTGAGAAAGCCGCCGTGCAGAGTGCTGTTCGCTCGGCACTCACGCGCGCACAGCTTGAGAAGAAGGGCCTGAAAGCCGAGGAAATCGCCAACGTGCTGACGCCGGTCGAGGTCGAAACCGTTGCGCTCAAGCAGGGGCAAAAGAAGAAGAGTGACGACTACGCGGCGCTCATGCTGCCGTTTCTGATGATGATGATGATTTATATGGCGCTCATCATCTACGGCGTCGGCGTCATGCGTTCGGTCATCGAGGAGAAGACCACGCGCGTGGTGGAGGTGCTGCTCTCTTCGGTGACGCCGCAGCAGTTGATGGCCGGCAAAATCCTCGGCGTCGGCGGCGCAGGTTTCACGCAGATGCTCATCTGGACAGCCTCCGGAGCGGTGCTTGGAACGCCCGCCGGGCTGGCCGTGCGCCAGGCGTTGCACCTAGAGCTGCCGGTGCTCGCGCTCGCAACGCTCCCGTTGTTCTTCATCTTCGGCTACCTGTTTTACAGCACGCTTTACGCGGCCATGGGCGCCATGTGCAACAGTGACGAGGAAGCGCAGCAGTTGCAGTGGCCCGTGCTGATGCCGATCATCTTCTGCACGGTCTTTGCCATGAGCGTCATCCGCGATCCGAACTCACAGCTTGCGTTCTGGCTTTCCATCTTCCCCATGACGTCGCCGCTCATCATGTTCGCGCGCGTCTGCGTCAGCACGCCGCCCGCATGGCAGTTGGGTGCGAGCTTCGCGTTGCTCGCGCTGGCCATCTGGGGCGTGCTCTGGCTCGCCGGACGCATCTACCGCGTGGGCATCCTGATGTATGGCAAGCGGCCTACACTGCCGGAGATCATTAAGTGGATCCGGTACGCATAAACACTGGTCGAAGTGACCAAGGGGCCGCCGCGCGCGGCCCTTTTCTTGTGCGCTCCATCGCCAACCGCAAAGTCCTTGCGCCTGGACTTCTTGTGCCGTGTGAGCTTCGCACTCCGCATGCCGTAGAATGTCGGCATGGCTGCCGAGCCACAATCCGCGCAGAGTTCCGGCGAGCGCCGCTTTACCTGGCGCCAGCGTTTGATGCTGTGGCTCATCTCGACGCTCGGCTACTGGGCCATCCGCATCATCTGCTCCACTGTGCGTTACCATGTCAGCAGTGAAGTGGAGGGCGAAGATCCGGCCTCAATTCCGCATTCGCGCTGTGTGGCGCCCTTCTGGCACCGCTGCGTCTTTGCCGCCACCTACCTCTATCGTGGCTGCGACATCGCGGTCATGACCAGCAGCAGCTTTGACGGCGAATACATCGCGCGCATCATTCACCGTTTCGGCTTCGAGCCGGTGCGCGGCTCCAGCTCGCGCGGCGGCGTGCGCGCGCTGCTCGGCATGCACAAGGTGCTGGCACGCGGCGGCGTTGCGGCCTTCACCATCGACGGCCCGCGCGGCCCGCGTTACGTGGCCAAGCCCGGCCCCGTGCTGTTGGCTCGCAACACGCAGGCGCCCATCCGCTGTTTCTACGTCGCGTTGGAAAATTGCTGGGAACTGAATTCGTGGGACCGCTTCATGATCCCGAAGCCGTTCTCGCGGGCCTGGGCTCGTTTTGCCGCGCCCATCATGGTGGAAGAGGGAGCCGATGCCGCGCGCATGGAGCAGTTGCACGCGCAGATGCAGGCCGCTCTGGAGCGCGTGACAACTTATGCGGAAGCGCAGGCTGGGCGCGGAAATTAACGGCTTCCACAGCCTTATCCACAAGCGCCAAGGTTGACACTCCCGTACATCGGACGTAGATTCAAAACCAGTGGCGCCTGCCACACCAGTTCTTTCGCAACCAAACCACGTTCGCGCGTTTGACCGGCTTCGTGCCGGTCCCGTGGCGCAATGCCACGTGAGGGAAGCGGGTGCAAGTCCCGCGCTGCCGCGCAACTGTAAACCGGAGATTCCGACAAGGCCACTGTGCAATTGCATGGGAAGGCCCGGAGGCGGGAGGCCGCGCATGAGCGCGCCATCCGGTGAGCCAGGAGACCGGCGCGAACATTTCATTCACCCCTTTCGCGTGCAAAGGAGGCATGTGTGCGAACGTTTCGCGTCGCAATCGTTTTCCTTCTAGTTTTCTCCGCTGTTTCGCTGTTTGCTGCCGACCTCAAGGTCCGTGTGGTTGATCCGTCGCAGTTGCCGGTGGCCAATGCCCAGGTCACGCTGCTCACCGTGGAAGGCGGGCGTGCGCTGGCGATTGCCCGCACCAACGGCTCCGGCCTCGCGACATTTGCAAATGTCAATATTTTGGTACGGGTGCGCGTGCTTGCCCCGGGCTTTGCGCCGCTGGAGCTTCAGGCGGGCGCCGCCGGACCCGTTGCCGTGGCACAGTTGCGCGTGGCTCCGCAGTCGGAGACGGTCGTTGTCACCGCCGATGCCTCCGCTGTGCCGGCGGAGAAGGCGGGCGCCGCAACCTCCAGCCTGGACGCGCAAACGCTGAAGCTGCTCAACCTGACGGAGCTGAACGACGCATTGCGCTTCGTGCCCGGTACGTATATTTCCACCAGCGGCGAGCGCGGCGGCATCAGCACCATGTTCGTGCGCGGCGGTTCCTCCAGTTACAACAAAGTGGAGATCGACGGCGTGCCAGTGAACGAGGACGGCGGTACCAGCTCGGCCTTCAACTTCGGCGTGCTGCCCACCACGGGCCTGGAACGCGTGGAACTGGTGCGCGGCGCAGAGACCACTCTCTACGGCGCGGATGCCATGACCAGCATGACGCAGATGTGGTCGGCCACCGGCGCTACACGCACGCCCGAGCTGCGCTTTGGCGCCGAAGGCGGCACCTTCGCCACGGCTCGCGGTTTCGCTTCACTAGCCGGCGCGCGCAGCCGCTACGATTACAACTTTTATGGCGAGCAGTCCAACGCCGACGGACAGGGATTGAACAATGCGTTCTCCTCGAGCCTGCAGGGCGCAAACGTCGGTGCGCAGTTCACGCCCGGAACCTCGCTGCGCCTTCGCCTGCGCCACTTCAATTCGCGCGTCGGCGTGCCCGGTGACTGGCAGTTCCCCGGTGTTGGCGACCTGCCTGCGGATAGCGACGCTTACGCGCGGCAGAACACTTTTCTCGGCAGCGTGGCGCTGACCTTTACGCCGCGCGCCAACTGGCGCAACACGCTCACCGGTTTTGAGTACAACCAGCGCCTGCGCAACGCCGATTTCGTCTTCGACGCGGGCCGCCCCTACGACTATCCCTATGACAGCCGCGACCATTTCAATCGCGCGGGCTTCGACTATCAGTCGGAAATCGCCGAGCGCTCCTGGGCACGTACCATCGCGGGCTTTCGCTTTGAAGATGAGAATGCCTACCTCACCGATCCGGTGAACTACTCCTACGCGCACGGCCTGCGCCGCAACAGCGCGCTCTACGCCGAGCAGCTGTTCGACTTCACGCGCCTGACGTTCACGGCGGGTTTGCGCTGGGAGCACAACGAGAATTTCGGCGATCGTGCCGTGCCTCGCGTCACTGCCAGCTACCTGCTCTCGCCGGGCAGCGGTAGCCTGGTGGGCAGCACGCGCCTGCGCGCCAGCTACTCCGAGGGACTCCACGCTCCGACCTTTGAACAGAACGTCGGCATCGCGTCGTATGGCACCGTGGGCGCGCCGGACCTGAAGCCGGAGAAGGCCGAAGCCGTCGAGGCCGGCCTGGTGCAGTCGCTGTTCAACCGCAACTGGACGCTCTCGGCGCTCTACTTCCACAACCGCTTCAGCGACCAGATCGCCTACACCACGCTGGCTCTCACCGATCCGCGCTGCGCCGGCCTCTACTACTGCTCCACCTACGTCAACGTGAACCACGCCGTTGCGCAGGGCGCGGAGGTGGAACTGGATGGCCGCGTGACACGCCATCTCAAACTGGGCGGTAGCTATACGTACACCAGCCTGACCTCGACGAACGCGAACCTGCTGCTGCGCCGGCCCAAGCATCTCGGCACGCTGCAAGCGTCTTACGTGGCGTCAAAGTGGGGCGCCTCGCTGGCTGGCAGCTTTGTGGGCCGCCGCAGCGACTACGATTACCAGCACTACGTTTCGCTCTTCGATGCCGGCTATGCGCGCTTCGACCTTTCCGGCTATTACGATTTCACGCGCCACATCACGGCCTTCGCCTCGGCGCAGAATCTGCTCAACCGCAAGTATCAGGAAGTGGCGGGCTATCCCGCAATGCGCGCCAACTTCCGTGCCGGACTGCGCTTCCGCCTCGGTGGCGAATAGCGCGGCCGCGCCAACAAGTGTTCAGTGCCTACTCTCGGCGGTCCTTCGGGGCCGCCTTTTTTGTTTCCCCGCGCGCGCCTGTTCCGCATCTTCTACAATCACTGCATGACGCTGAAAGAGGCGCTCACACAGGCTATCGCGCGGCTTGAGGCCAACGATGTCGGCTCGCCGCGCATGAACGCCGAGCTGTTGCTGATGTTCACGCTCGGCTGCGACCGCGCGCATCTCTACGCGCATCCCGAGCGCGAGCTGACCGTTGACGAGTCGGCGCGCTACAGCGAATGCATCACCCGCCGCGCTTCCGGCGTGCCCGCGCAGTACATCACGGGGCACCAGGAGTTCTGGGGACTCGACTTCATCGTCTCGCCCGCCGTGCTCATCCCCCGGCCGGAGACCGAGCACATCATCGAAGTCGTCGTTGACCTGCTGAAGAAGAATCCTTCGGCCCCCGCGCAGCCGCGCATCGTCGATGTTGGCACCGGCTCCGGTGCCATCGCGCTCACCCTCGCGCACGAACTGCCGCAGGCTTGCGTGCTGGCTGTCGATCTTTCTCCGGACGCGCTGGAGATTGCGCGCGCCAACGCCGCACGGCTTCAACTTGAGCGTGTCGAGTTCCGCCAGAGTGATGTATTGACGAATGTCGATCAGGATGCGAGCTTTGATTTCGTCGTCAGCAACCCGCCCTACGTCGCACTTACCGAAGCCGACAAGGTGCAGGACGTAGTGAAGAAGTTCGAGCCGCAGATGGCGGTCTTCGCCGGGCAGCATGGCCTCGACGTGATCAACCGCCTCATCCCGCAGGCGTGCGCCGCACTCAAGCCCGGCGGCTGGCTGGTGATGGAGATCGGCTTCTCCATGAGCGAGGCGGTGATGGCGCTGCTTTCAGCGTGGGCAAGCGTGCACGCCGTGCCGGACCTTGCCGGAATCCCGCGTGTTATCGTCGCGCAGAAACCTCAGGAATAACGGCCACTAAAAAAGGGGCGGGAGGTGCCGCCCCAAAAAATGCAGGTGAGTTGCCGTTGTGCGTTGGCTGCCACAAATGTCTTTCGTCGGTGCAACAGCTCCACGTTCGGCGATCTTTGCCTCGTAACTGCCTTCGAGGACTTTAAGCGAGCGTAGTCTGCGCTAGATCATGCGGCGCTTCTGTGACCGCTGGCACATTCGTGTGTGTTGGCCGTTAACCGCCGTGGTGACCGCGCAACGCGCAAAATGAACGGGCCGGAAGCTCCGGCCCGTGTGCCTTGCAAACTGCTTTCAGTTTAGTGGCGGAAGTGGCGCACGCCGGTGAAGACCATCGCCAGTCCGAGCTTGTCGGCGGCCTCGATCACCTCGGGGTCACGCACGCTGCCGCCCGGCTGGATGATGGCCGTCGCACCATTGGCGGCGATGACCTCCACTCCGTCGGGGAAGGGGAAGAAGGCGTCGCTGGCGGCCACGGTGCCCTTCACGGGCAGCACGGCCTTCTCGGCGCCGATGCGGGCGGAGTCCACGCGGCTCATCTGTCCGGCGCCCACGCCCACACTCTGTCCGTCGCGCGCGTAAAGGATGGCGTTCGACTTCACGTGCTTGCAGATCTTCCATGCGAACAGCAGCGCACGCATTTCTTCCGCAGTCGGCGCGCGCTTGCTCACAACCTTCAGGTCGGCGTCGGTCAGAGGACGCTGGTCGTTATCCTGCACCAGCACGCCGCCGGAGACGTTCTTCAGCACCCACTTCTGTTCGAGCGCGGCAATCTCCACAAGGCGGACGTTCTTCTTCTTTTCCAGGATTGCCAGCGCGTCGGCGTCGAAGCTGGGGGCGGCAATGGCCTCCACGAACAGCTTGGCCATCTCGGTGGCCGCCGCGGCATCGACCGGGCGGTTCACGCCAATCACGCCGCCGAAGGCCGAAACCGGATCGCACTCGAGCGCGCGCACGTAAGCCTCCGCCAGCGTTTTGCCGGTAGCGGTGCCGCACGGGTTGGTGTGCTTGATGATGGCGCACACCGGCTCGGCAAACTCCTGCGCCAGATCCCACGCCGCCTGCAGGTCCACGATGTTGTTGAAGCTGAGTTCCTTGCCGTGGAGCTGCTTGGCGTTGGCCACGCCGCGTCCGCTGCCGTCGCTGTAGAGCGCGGCCGCCTGATGCGGGTTCTCGCCGTAACGCAGATCCATGGCCTTGCCAAAGCTCAGACGCAGGGTTTCAGGGAAGCCCTTGGGCTTGTTGACGGCGCTGATGTCGAACTTCTCTTCGGCAACCGTGATGCGCTCCAGGGATGACGCGATAGCCGAGTCATAGGCGGCGGTAGTGGCAAAGGCCTTCTGCGCCAGCTTCCACTTGGTGGCCAGGGAGAGTGTGCCCTTGTTCTGCTCCATCTCGGTGGCAATGGCGTCGTAGTCGGCCACGGAGGTGACGATGGCGACGTCCTGGAAGTTCTTGGCCGCCGAGCGCACCATGCTTGGCCCGCCGATGTCGATGTTCTCGATGATCTCCTGGAACTCCACGCCCGGCTTGGCCGCGGTCTTCTCAAAGGCGTAGAGGTTGACCACCACCATATCGATGGGCGCGATGCCGTGCTCGCGGACGGCCTTCACGTGCTCCGGGTTGCTGCGCATGTGCAGAATGCCGCCGTGAACCTTGGGGTGCAGGGTCTTCACGCGGCCGTCGAGCATCTCGGGGAAGCCCGTCAGGTCGCTGATGTCGCGAACGGTGAGTCCTGCCTCACGCAGCACGCGCGAGGTGCCGCCGGTGGAGATCAACTCCACGCCCATTGCGGCCAGCCGCCGCGCAAACTCTACCAGTCCGCTCTTGTCGGTAACGCTCAGTATTGCCCTCTGAATGGCCATTGCTTCCTCGGGGAGGGATTTTGTGCGGAAGGGAAGATGTGGGTTGGAGGTAAAAACAGCGCGAACCGGATCGCAAAGTGTAATAGCGCGAGCCGGCAGCCTGTCAAAAACCGCCTGTCACGCCGGAGTCCCCACTCGCGGAATCGTACTAGTGCGCGCGCGCCTTCAGGCGCACCGCCCCATCCTGCACTTCTACAGTGTACTCGACTGCGTGGCAGGAATACTGCTGACGGATCTGCTGGGTCTTGCGGTGGACGAAGTTTGCGAAGGTTTCCCAATTGGCGGAAGGCACCCCGGCGCGCTCCTGAGCCTGGCTCATGGCGCGGAACAGCAGGCGGACAGGGCCTTCGTCGCCACCGTCCACGGTGAAGCTGCCGCGCTGGCGCTTCACGTGCGACTGGTCATCGCGCACGCCGGTCACGCCGAGCAATTCGTCCTGCTTGCGGCGGTAGCCTTCTTCCTTGATTTTCATCTTCTGACGCCACAAGTCGCTGTAAAGAGCGTACTTCTGCGCCAGCGAGTTGTAGCGGAAGCGCTGGGAATAGGCCATGCCGCGGGCATCGGAGTACTTCTTGAGGAAGGCCTGCACGCGCCACTCCGTGTCGGCGGGCGGCTTCTTGGTGCCGCCTCCGAAGAAGGCGTCATACTCCACCTTGAGGCGGCGTATCGAGTCTTCCAGTAGCGTTAGTTCCTCATCAATGGTCACGGCGCATCCACCTCGCGAGCCCTGCCCGGGCATATCGCTCATCGAGCTTATAGCATGATGGTCAACGTTTCCGGCGCATGCAATGTACTTTGGTAATCAGTGCCGCTTTCGGCACCCCTATTTGGGAACGGTGCCGCGGAGGCTTCTCAAGGAGTTCGCCGGAAGTCCATGAAAAAGGGACGCCGTGGCGTCCCTTGGGAAACTTGTGTGGCTGTGGCCGGGTGGTTACCGAGGAGTGCTTCCGGCCATTTTCTTCACCATGGCCAGTACCAGCTTGCGGTCGCTTTCGCTCAGGTTGGCGGAGTAGCGGCGCACCTGCGAGAAGAAGCGCACCTCATCCTCGCTCAACTGCGGCAGCACCTTGGCTGCGCCGTCGCCGTTGCCGTCCTGGAAGAACTGCGCCAGCGGCACGTCGAGCGCGCCGGCAATCTTGGCCAGCGTGTCCAGTGAAGGGATGGTGTGGCCGTTTTCAACGCGCGAGAGGTAGCAGCGCAGCAGCCCCGTGCGCTTTTCAATGTCGCCCTGCGACATGCCTTTTTGCAGGCGGAAATTCCGAATCGTCTCGCCGATGTTCATGATCGCCTTTTGCCGATCCTTTGAGAGTGTCTGCATAGTAATCAGAGTGCAAACCACAGCGCAAGGAGTATTTCAGCATGGAATGTGCAAAAGGACATGTACCACCGGAAAACATGCGTCAAAACGGAGCAAACTGCACAGTGAACCCACGCGGCAGTTTTTACATCAGTTACCCTGTGCCACAACCCCGGCTTCGTTGCTGTCTCCCGGCTCGCGCAGGGCGGCCATGGCGCGGTCGTGCCAGCCGCGCATGACGGTCAGGGCCACGCTGGCACCCACAAAGCAGGTCAGCATGTCATTCTGCGTGTCCCAAACGTCACCCTGGGTGCCGAGAAAGTTGTCGGCGGCGGTGCCGGAAGTCATGGCCGTGGCGTACTCCAACAGCTCATACCAGGCGCTGACGGCCATGCAAAGGCACAGTGCTAGGAACCCTACCCAGCCGCGCTTGACGATCCGGCGGCGCAGAAAGACTTCACGCGCCACCAACGCCGGCACAAAGCCCTGGGCAAAGTGTCCAACGCGGTCGTAGTAGTTGCGCGTCAGGTGCAGCGCCGCGCTGATCCAGTCGAACAGCGGCACGCGCGCGTAGGTGTAATGCCCGCCCACCATCAGGATGATGCAGTGCAGGCAGATCAGCGTGTAGACCAGCGTGGTGAACCGGAAGCGCCGCCAGGTGGCGGCCAGCACCGCCAAGCCAATCAGCGCCGGTGCTACTTCGAGAAGCCAGGTGAAAAAATCGTAGGGATGGATGCCCGACCAGAGCAGCACAACAGCCCAGGCGCCCAGCAGCACATAGTGCGTGGGCGCCAGCGCGGGTGTTTCCGGTGACAGGGCGTCGGTCGCCAAGGGCTAGCCCATCAGCAGGCCACCGTTCACGTTCAGCACGTGTCCGGTGATGTAGCCCGCCTCGTCGGAGGCGAGGAAGCAGACGGCGGCGGCAACGTCCTTGTCCTGTCCGGCGCGGCCGAGCGGCACGTTCTTCAGCATCTCGTTGCGCGTCTCCTCAGGCAGCACGGAGGTCATGGCCGTCTCAATAAAGCCCGGAGCCACTGCGTTGGCAGTGATGTTGCGCGAGGCCACCTCGCGTGCCACCGACATGGTCAGGCCGATCACGCCGGCCTTCGAGGCCGCATAGTTGGCCTGCCCCGGCGCGCCCATCTGCCCGTTCACCGAGCTGATGTTGATGATGCGTCCCCAGCGCTGCTTGAGCATGGGGGTGATCGCTGCCTGCGTCATCAGGAAGGTGGCGGTCAGGTTGGTGTGCAGCACGTCGTCCCAGTCGGCGCGCTTCATGCGCATCAGCAGCGTGTCGCGCGTGACGCCCGCGTTGTTCACCAGAATTTCCAGCTTGCCGTGCGCCGCAACCACGGCCTTTACCGTGGCCTTGATGGCGTCATCGTTGGTCACGTCCAGCGGATAGCAGGCGGCCTGCCCACCGGCGGCCACGATTTCAGCGGCAACTTCTTCCAGCTTCTGCTGGTTGCGCGCGGCCAGCGCCACGGTTGCACCGGCCTTCGCCAGCTCCAGGGCAACTGCCCGGCCAATCCCCTGCGATGCGCCGGTCACCAGCGCCACACGCCCTTGCAAAGAGAACATGTCCTACTCCTCCAAACGAAAATTGATTATATCCGGGGCGCCAAGCATTCCTGATGACAGCCCATCCGCAAGGTTCTTGGCCCGCCACTCGAAACTTGAAAACTGTCTCTCTTAACCCAGTCGTCCCCGGCGGCCGACTTCGGCTTCCAGCTCCGAGGATTGCTGCGGAACCTCGTCTTTGACTTCCGAACGGTAGAGCAGGCGCAGCAGCGGCGGAGGCAGCACGGTGGTCACCGCCGTCATGAACAGCACCACGGCGTAGGCGCGCTGGCTGATCATCTGCATGTTCAGGCCCATCAGCGCGACGATCAGTGCAACTTCGCCGCGCGGCGTCATGCCCACGCCCACCTGCGCCATAAACTGCCAGCCGTGGCGGAAGAGCGGCAGTCCACAGCCGATCAACTTGCTGACCACGGCAAGCACGCTGATGATCGCGGCCATTACGAGCACGTCACCGTGGAAGACCGAGAGGTCGAGTTGCGCGCCCATGCTGAAGAAGAAGAATGGCGAAAGGAACTGCGTAATAGCCAGCACACGCGGCTGCAGGTTCCACTCTTCGGAGAAGTCGGCGAAGGCCAGCCCGGCAAAGAACGCGCCGATAATGGCCGCCATGCCGATCTTTGTCGAAATCACCGAGAGGCCCAGGCAGATGCCCAGCGCCAGCGCCAACGGCGCATCGTGCGTCTGCATGCGGGCCAGTCCCGGACGCATGCGCCGTACCAGCCGTGGCCCGATGAAGATCATGAACAGCGCGAAGAATGCGGCTTCCAGCGTCACCAGCCCGAGATGCAACCACTGGATGCCTGCGCCCTGCGCCAGGCTGACAACCACTCCCAGCAGCACCATGCCGAGAATGTCGTCAAAAACGGCAGCTCCCAGAATGATCTGCGACGAGCGGCGCTTGAGCACATTCATGTCTCGCAGCACGCGCGCCGTGATGCCGACCGAGGTGGCAACCATGGCGGCTGCCACAAAGATCGCTTCGTGCGCCGGTTCCTTATGCCACAGCAAAAAGCCCGCGCCGAGTCCGAACGGCACAATCACGCCCGCCAGCGCGACAGCGAGTGCCGAGGGGCCGACCGCAACCAACTCACGCGGCGACGTTTCCAGCCCGACGGTAAACAGCAGGAAGATGGCGCCGATCTCGGCAATGGAGGTCACGGTTTCGGAAGGATGAATCCAGCCCGCAGCGTAGGGGCCGAGCACCACGCCCGCCAGAATTTCTCCCAGCACCGCCGGCAGCTTCAGCCGCTCAAACACCTCGCCAAACACCTTGGCGGAGACAAAAATGATGAACAGCTCCAGCAATAGCTTGTCGGCTTGGTGCATGGGTCCCCTTTGCGTGACAAAAGATATTTCTATTTTGACCGAGACGGGGCTGTTGTTACAAAGAAAACCGGCACAATCGTGCCGGATTCCGAGGCGCAGGCTAAGGCTTTTCCGCCGACCAGAGCAGCATGCGCAGGCTGCGGGCGCAGACCACATTCTGCGGCTGGGCGGGAAGCATGAAGCCCAGCGGCTCGGTCAGCGTGTTGACCGAAATCTGCGCGGCGGCCGTTTGCACGTTGTACGGCAGGTGGTGGTTCTCCATGCGGTAGAGACGGTCCTTCAACTGCGTATAGGAGCAGTAGCGATCGAGCAGGAACTGCTCCAGCGTGCCGGGGCGCGGAGTGAACGGTGTGCCGGTGGCTCCGTAACGCACGGAAATTTTCGGGGCTCCCGTCGGCCCCTGCGGGCCATGCAGCCGCTGGCTGCGGAAGGCTACGGCCACCGGCGGCGCATCGGCGCTCCATTCCGGCGGTGTTGTGACCGGAGCCAGTTGCGTGGCGGCGTGCCAGAAGGGCAGACGCAGGAAGACCCGTGCGGTCCACACGGCGCTCAGGTTGCCCACGTCATAGCTCAGGTGCAGGTAGCCGGGCTTGCCGTCGCAGGTGACAAACGTGCGTACGCCGGCGGCAAGGAATTTCGACAGGAACGGCAAAGCTGGCGTGCCGTTGCCGCGCAGGCCGCTGATCTCCTGGCAGACGACGGTGACCCACGCGCTGCCCTGGTAGAGATCGAGGCTGCAACGCTCCGGTATGAGTGGCGCCAGAATCTCAGGCGGAACGGCGTAGCTGGCGAACAGCACATGCTGAAAGGTCTGGGAGACGGCCCACGGCCGGTCTGGCGGCAGCCACGGGCGGTGCGAGACCGCGTACAGCAGGCTGTCGGCCGTAACGTAACTCGTGCTGACGTCCAATTCCATCGGGCGAGACTCTACCGCAACTTCCTGTGCAAGGGGAAATGAAGTTATTGCGCTGTTGCCAGCGCGGCCTGCGTCGCTGCTTCGGGGGCGGGATTGGCGGCGGTCAGGCGATAGCTGCTGTGCACAATGCTGACAAGGGCACGGCCCACAATGTGGGCCCGGGCCGTCGAGTGCAGTTCGGTCGGCACCGTAAAGCCGTCGATGTCGGCGAAGTCCTGCACAAAATCAATGCGGCGCAGGAAGAACGACGGCGTTTTACTCACGGAGCCTTCCATGCGGCAGAGGCTGCCGGTGCGCGCGTCGATGTAGATCTTGCCCTTGAACAGGCCGGAGGCCTTGCGGCGCGGTTTCAAGGCAAAGACGTGCACCATGCGTCCGTTGAGCGTCTCGTGGCCTTTGTACTTGAACTCGTAGTTCTGTTCGCTGATGGCCGTAGAGGCGCGGTCGCCCTTCTCCACCTGCTCCACTTCCGACTGGAGCATCTTGATGATGACCGTGCTCTTGATGAAGCCGTCGCCTTCAAACTTGACGCTGGCATAGTGCAGCGTGCGCGGCTGGGCAGTGTAGCTGCGCAGCAGTTCGTAGTCGCCCTTCTGGGCCGTGGAGGGCAGTTCGGCGTGGATCACGGTATTGTCTTCGGAGCTCACCAGCCGCGAGATCTGTTCGTCGGCGCGCTTTTGGTAGGTGCGCAGCGCCACATCCGGCAACAGATATTCCGGGCCGATCTCGGCTGCCTCCCCATCCGCGAGCGCGACCGTGTGCGGCTCCGCCGCCCAGGCAGACAACCCGGTGACGAGCAAAACCCACATCAGACAGAAAATCGCGGTGTGCTTCAAACGGAGCAAAAGTCGGGAAACCCTCTGTAAGTGATATCCTAAACGGTAAGCAACTGCTTACTAATGTACACGAATCCCCTGAAATTGGGAATCCGTGGGGGATTCTCGACCGCCCCTCTGGCCGGCCAGAATCAGTGGCATCGTGATGAGTGAGAACAACTTAGAGCCTGAAGCCGCATTGTCCGCAGAGGGCGTCGCGGAGGAAGAACCGGTATGGGTGCCCTCGGCCAAGCCGTGGGTCATCGCCGGGTCTGTCATGCTCTCCACCTTCATGGTGGTGTTGGACTCCTCGGTGGCGAACGTGGCGCTGCCTCACATTGCCGGCTCGCTTTCGGCCTCCACAGACGAATCCACCTGGGTGTTGACCAGCTACCTGGTCTCCAATGCGGTGATGCTGCCGGCGACGGGCTGGCTGGCGCGGCGCATCGGGCGGCGCAACCTCATGTTGCTCTCGATTGCCCTGTTCACCCTCACCAGCGTCATGTGCGGCGCGGCCATCTCCATGCCCATGCTGATTCTGGCGCGCGTGCTGCAGGGCATTGGCGGCGGAGGCATGCAGCCGCTGGCGCAGGCCATCCTGCTGGAGAGTTTTCCGTTGCATAAGCGCGGTCCGGCCATGGCCGCCTATGGCGTCGGCGTGATTGTGGCACCGGTCATCGGCCCGGTGCTCGGCGGCTGGATTACCGACTCGTATTCCTGGCGCTGGATCTTCTACGTCAACCTGCCCATCGGCGTGCTGGCTTACTTCCTTGTGCGCGCCTTTGTGGAAGACCCGCCCTACCTGCGCAAGCACGACACCTCGCGTATCGACTACATCGGGTTCAGCCTGATGGCGCTCGGGCTGGGCGCGTTGCAACTGGTGCTCGATAAGGGGCAGGAGTCCGACTGGTTCGGCTCCGACTGGATCATCTGGGGCACGGTCATTGCCGTCGGCGGCTTGATTGCGTTTGTTGCATGGGAGCTGTCGGTGGAGCAGCCGATTGTGGATCTGCGTGTGCTCGGCGACCGCAATTTCCTTGTCGGCACGGCCATCATGACGCTCTATGGCGGCGTGCTCTACGGCATCACCTCATCGCTGCCGCTGTTCCTGCAGACGGTCATGGGTTACTCGGCCTATGACAGCGGCATGACCGTGAGTCCTCGCGGCTTTGGAGCCATGGTTGGCACCATCATTGTCGGGCGGCTGGTCGGCTTTCTCGACAACCGCATGATGCTGACCATCAGCTTCTCGCTATTTGCCGTCACGGCCTTCCTGTTCTCCGGTATCACGCTCGATATCGGAGCGGCCTCCGTGGCCTGGCCGAACATCTTCAACGGTTTTGCCGCGGGCACCATCTTTGTCCCGCTGACGATGATGACCATGGCCACGCTGGAAAACCACGAGATGGGCAACGCCACTGGCATCTACAACCTGATGCGCAACATGGGTGGCTCCATCGGCATTGCCACCATCAGCACCATGCTGGCGCGGCGTGCGCAGGTGCACCAGGCCGTGCTGGCGCAGCACATCACGCCCTATGACCTGCCGGTGCAGAACGCGCTCAGCGCCACCAGCTCGGCGGTTGCGCACGGCGGCGGCGGACAGCTTGCCACCAGTTCGCAGCAGGCCATCGGGCTGCTCTACCACCAGGTGCAGCAGCAGGCCTCGCTGGCCGCCTATCTCGATGTATTTCAGGGGCTGGCCACCGCCGCCGGAGTTTGCGTGCTGCTGGTGCTGTTCTTCCACCGTCGCCACTACCACCCGCCCACGGACGCGCAGAAATCCTAGATTTTGCCCTCCTGCTGCAATGAGGTTGATTGCAGACTCCGGCGCGGTTACGATTCGGGCATGCCCGCAGCCAAGCCAGAAGCTTTCCACCAGTCCGCCCCCGCCAACACCACCGATGTTTACTGCGTCTACGGCGCGGACCCCGAGGTGCAGGCCTATGCCATGGCCAAGTACTCGCGCTCGGCGCTGTCGATGCGCGAATCGCTGGCGGAGCTGAACGAGCAGAAGGCTGAAAAGTTTCTCGACACGTTCTACTTCCAGTACGGGCACCGCTCCATTGCCGACCTTGCGCACGTGGCCATCGCCATTGAACGGCTCTCGCTGCTGGCGGCCACCGTGGTGGTCGACGAGACGCGCTGGGACGGGCAGGAGCGCTCCACGCGCTACCAGGACTTCAACAAGAGCGGCACCTACACGCCGTCGTTTGCCTCCGCCGAGGCGCTCACGCTCTACCGCGAGACCATCGACTTCCTCTTTGCCGAGTACCGCGACTTCAGCCAGGGGATGTTCGAGCACCTGGTGGCAAAGACTCCGCGTCCGGCTGAGATGAAGCCGGAGGCCTACGAGCGCACGCTGCGCGCCCGTGCCTTTGACATCGCCCGCTACCTGCTGCCGATGGCGACCAACACCTCACTTGGGCAGATTGTGAACGCGCGCACGCTGGAGACGCAGGTCTCGCGCCTGCTGACCGACCCGCACCCGGAGATTCGCGAGCTGGGCGCCCTGTTGAAGCAGGCGGGCCGAGGCTCCGCGTGGAACGTGAACGGCAAGGCCTACGAAGAACTTGTGGCGGCCATCCGCGCGGAGAACGCCGAGCTGGGCGCGAAGGCCGAAGGGCTGCTGCTGCGGCCGGTGAAGGTCTCGCCCACGCTGGTGAAGTACGCCGAGCCAAACGTCTACGCCGAGGAGAGCCGTCGCGAGCTGGCGCAGGCCGCGCGCGAGCTGATGCATGACGCCGCGCCGGAGTCGGCTCCGATGGTCGACCTGCTGGAGCCGGAGCCGCTGGAGGTGGAGCTGGCGACCACGCTGCTCTACGAGCACTCCATCTATCCCTACCGGCAGCTTCGCAAAGTTGTGGAGTCGCTCTCGGCCATCGAGCGCAGTGAGATCATCGCGCTCGGCGTGCACCACCGCGGACGTCACGATGAACTGCTGCGCGCCTTCCAGAGCGGCCACGCCTTCCGCTTCGACATTCTCATGGATATTGGCGGCTTCCGCGATCTGCATCGTCATCGCCGCTGCGTGCAGATTCTGCAGGCCTACACCACAGCGCACGGCTTTGAGATGCCAAAGGAATACGCTGAGGCCGGGCTTGCCACGCGCTATGAGGCCGCGATGCAACGTGCAGCCAGCGCGGCGTCGAAGCTGACCGGAGAGGCCGCGCCGGGTGTCGTCTCGCCGGAGGCGCAGTACCTGATTCCGCTGGCTTATCGCAAGCGCGCGCTGTTCAAAATGGATTTTGCCGAAGCCGTCTACATCACCGAGTTGCGCACCGGACCGGCAGGGCACTTCAGCTACCGTGAGGCGGCGTACAAGATGTATGAAGCGGTGGCCCAACGCTATCCGGCGCTGGCGCGCCACTTCCGCGTCACCGACGTGAACGAGCCGGTCGACCTGCTGAAGCGGTGAGAGCACGGAAGCTCCACCCCGGCGATGAACGGAGTCTCAAGATGAAGGCGCTTCTGCTTGCTCTCGTTTGTGCGCTTGCCATTCCGTCCGTGGCGCAGACGTATATTCCGGCGAAGTCCGCGCGCGAGCGCCTGAAGTCCGCCGAGCAGGCGTTGCAGCGCCGCGATGTGGAGCGCGCCCTGCACTACTACCTGGAAACCGCGCTGGCCGACCCGAACTGGGCCGCGCCGCACGTGGGGTTGGCCGAGCTGTACACCATGACGAAGAAGTATTCGGGCGCGGCAGAGGAGTACGAGAAGGCGCGCAAGTGCGATGACGCGCATCCGCAGCTTAGCTCCGACGAGCGACACGGCGTGCGCGACGGCGAGATTATTTCGCTCGGTTTGGCCTGGGAGCTGAACCGTTCCATCGCCGCCGCGCGTGAGGCCATTGCCGAAGACCCAGAGTATCCGCTCTACCACTACAACCTTGCCTGTGGACTGGCGGAGAAGGACAACCTCGACGGCGCCATTGCCGAGTTGCAGAAGGCCTGGGCCACGCGCGCCAACCTGCCTCGCGGACAGCGCTTCCCAGACATCCACCGCGATCCGTCCTTCGACTCCTACCTCGGCAATCCGAAGTTTGAAGACGCCGTGCGCGACATGGTGGACTGAAGAAGAGTTCCCAGTTCTCAGTTCCCCGTAATTCTCTTCTCCCCAGCAGCGTCATCCTGAGGCGCCAGGCGCCGAAGGATCTGTTTCTCCTTCTTCGCTGCGGCGGTCGCGGCGTGCGTGCAGAAAGCTGATCCTTCGCGGCGAAGCCGCAGCGTGTGCTGCGCACCGCGCTCAGGATGACGCAATGTGCAGGCGGGGGCGCAGACGGGAAAGGGAAGAAGTGACAAAGCGCGGGCAAACGAATGCCCCATCCTGCATGCTCGCCATGAGCCGCAACGATGGGGCATTTGATTCTCAGCCTCAAGTCTCGAGACTCAAAACTTGAAACTCTGTTTCCTTACTTCGCGTTCACGAACTCCAGCGCCGAGTTGAGGATCTCCTCGACCAGCTCCGGCGTGGCGGCTTCGCAGTAGACGCGCAACAGTGGCTCGGTGCCGGAGCCGCGCACGAGCACCCAGGCCTCCATGTCGCGGCCATCGTGGTTCGGCGCGTCCAGGTAGAACTTGTAGCCATCCAGGTCTCCGCTGCGAACCACCTTGTAGCGGCCAAACGTCTTCGGGCCTTCGGCACAGCGCTTCAGCGCGTTCTGCTTCACCTCTTCGGTCAGGCGCAGGTCGCGGCGGCCATAAGCCTGTCGTCCGTAGGTCTTCTGCAGGTCCTCAATCAATTCGCCCAGCGACTTGCCTTCCTCGGCCATGGCAGTGGCCAGCAGCAACGAGTTCAGCACGCCGTCGCGCTCGGGCAGGAAGCGCGGAATGCCGATGCCGCCCGACTCCTCGCCGCCGATGAGCACCTCGCGGCCGCTCAGGACGATATCGGCCACATACTTGAAGCCGATGCCGTGCTCGATCAGTTCGCGTCCGTGCGCCTTGGCAATGCGGTCGAGCATGCCGGTGGTGTTGAAGGCGCGCGTGACCACGCCACCCCACTCCGGACGATGGCGCAGCAGCCATTGCAGCAGCACGGCGTAGCACATGTGCGAGGTGACGTACTCGCCCTTTTCGGTGGCCGCGCCAATGCGGTCGGCATCGCCGTCGGTGATGAACGCGCCCTGGCAGTGGTTGGCCACCACGGCCTCCATGGCGGCCTTCACGTGCGGCAGAATCGGTTCGGGGTTGATGCCGGGGAAGAGCGGATTCAGCTCGCTGCGGATTTCAACGTGCGGAATGCCTGCCTCGGTGAACATGCCCTTCAACACGCCGCGGCCCGCGCCGTACATCACGTCGATGAGCAGCTTCATGCCGCTCTTGGCGATGACGGAGAGATCGACAAACTGCTTCAGGCCCTCGATGTAAGGCGTCTTGAAGTCCAGCTCGGTGACCTTGCCGCCCGGCTTGGTGATGGGTGTTGCGTCAATGTAGCTCTCAATCTGCTTGATGATCGCCGGGGTGGCCGAGCCGCCGTAGGTGGCCTTCCACTTCACGCCGTTCCAGTTCCATGGGTTGTGACTGCTGGTGATCATGACGGCGCCGGCCGTGCCGAGCTTCTTCACCATGTAGGAGACGGCGGGCGTTGGCGTGATCTCATTGGCCAACTGCACGTGCAGGCCGCTGGCCGCCAGCGCCTCGGCCGTAAGCTCGGCAAAGTTGCGCGAGCCAAAGCGCGTGTCGTAGCCAACCAGCACGCTGCGCGAGGGGTCTTCATGCTTATGAACGTAATGGGCAATGGCGTGCGCCACGCGGCGCACGTTGGCGTAGGTGTAGTCGTCGGCGATTACGCCGCGCCAGCCATCCGTGCCGAACTTGATATCGCTAGCCATGAGTCTCGGAGTCCTTAAGTGAGTTTGTTCAGTTTCTTTTCGTCCAGATGTTTCACAACCTTGCCCACGTCCTGCGCGCGGTCGCGGCGCGTGATCAGCAGCGCGTCACCGGAGTCGACCACCACGAGGTCTTCCACTCCGATGGCGGCAACGAACTTGCCCGGCGCGTGAATGTAGTTGCGCGCGGCGTCGAGCAGGAACTCGTCCTTAGCGGTGATGACGTTGCCCTGGGCGTTGGGCTGCTGCGCCAGTCGGTGCTCATAGTGCGCCGACCAGGAACCCAGGTCATTCCAGCCGAAATCGGCCGGGATGCAGTAGATATTGCTCTTGTCTTCACCCAGCGCGGAGCGCGGCTCAAGGATGCCGTAGTCAACGCTCTTGTCAATGCACTTGGGGTAGAGGCGGCGGAAGGTGGCTTCGAACTTCTTCGTCCCGTAGGTGACGGCGATGTCGTCGAGCAGTGCGGCCGTCTCGGGCAGGTATTCCATCAGCGCGCCCGCCAGAGTGGAAGCCGACCAGACGAACATGCCGCTGTTCCAGAAGAAATTGCCGGCAGCCAGGTATTGCCCGGCCACCTCAGCCTTCGGCTTCTCCACAAAGCGGCGGACTTTGAGCACGCCCTTCTGCGCCTCGGCGCCGGTCTCAATGTAGCCATAACCGGTCTCGGGCCGCGTGGGCTTGACGCCCATGACGACGATGTTCTCGCCTTCGGAGGCAATCTTCACCGCCAGCCGCAGGTCGCGCTGGAAGCGGCGCTCGTTTTCGATGACGTGGTCGCTGGGAAAGAGTCCGAGGATGGCGTCGGGATCGTGGTGCAACAGGATGAACGCCATCAGCCCGATGGCGGGCGCTGTGTTGCGGCCCATGGGTTCGGCAAGAATCTGCTTCTTGTTCAGTGCACGCAACTGTCGCGAGATGTTGGCGTAGAGCGCGCCGTTACTCACCACCCAGACGTTCTTTGCGTCGGTCACCGGCAGCAGGCGGTCCACCGTCTCCTGAATCATCGAGCGCGAGCTGTTCAGCGGCAGCAGTTGCTTGGCAAAGGCCCGGCGGCTCAGCGGCCAGAAGCGCGTGCCGCGCCCTCCGGCCAGAATCACGGGATAAAACTGCGGGCGGCCAAGTTTGACCGGGCTGGTGCGGGCAGAGGCGGTCTTCTTCTTCGGAGTGGCGTTCTTTCGGGTGGCCAAAGTGTCCTCGCGCGAATGCGCCTGCCGCGTGCTTACAACACGCTGCGGCAACGCAGGTCTTGCTCATCGGGCATCCGCATGCGCAACAGCTTCATGGCCCACTGCGGATGCACGCGGTATTCGCCCAGCGCGGCGGGCATCACAATGGCCTCTCCGCACTGCAGCGTTACCGGCGAGCCTTTCCATTCCACAACACCAACGCCCTCGGAGGCAACCAGCACGTGCGCGGAAGCGGAAGAAACCACTCCGGTGCGGCTCTCGCCGGGGCCAAGCACCAGTTCTTCCACCATAAAGCAGCGGCACTGCACCAGCACATCGCAATCCTCACCCTCCTGCCGAGGTATCAGCCCGGCGGAGGTGTGCTCGTGCATGGCGGCCATGCCTTTTTCCAGGTGAAGCTGGCGCGGGCGTCCGTAATCGTACAACCGGTAGGTGGTGTCGGAGTTCTGCTGCGTCTCCACGATGATGCTGTCGGGGCCGATGGCGTGTACGGTGCCGGCATCAACGTAGACCATGTCCCCGGCCTTCACTTCCAGCCAGTCAAGGCACTGCTCGGCGCGGTTTTCGGCAATGGCCTGGCGGAACTGCTCTTTGGTCGTGCCCGGCTTCAGGCCCAGGCCCACCTGCGCGCCTTCCTTGGCGCGCACCACGTACCAGCACTCGGTTTTGCCGCAGGGCTCGCCTTCGCAGCGTGCGTCGGTGTCGTCCGGGTGAACCTGCACACTCAGCCGCTCGCGAGGAAAAAGGAACTTGATGAGCAGGGGGAAACGGTCACTGTGCGCGGCCTTGCCACCCACCAATGCGGCGCCGAACTCGCGGCAGAGCTCGCCAAGCGTGCGTCCGGCCAGCGGGCCGTTCGTCACGCGGCAGTCGTCGGCGGCAACCCACGACTCGCCGATCGCCTCATGGCTGACCACGCGCGTGTAGATGGGCCGCAGGTCATGCGAGCCCCAGATGCGCTCTCGAAATTCCGGCTGCAGCAGCAGGGGGTAAAGGTCGGCCATCAAGGTAACACTCTAGCAGGAGGCGCCAGCGTGGAAAAGCGTTCGTCGCCGGCGTCGAGCAGGGAACCCGCCGACCTTGGCCGCCAAGCCGTCGCGCCCAATGTTCCACCATTTCCCCAGCGGCAAAAGCAAAGCCCCCGGCACACCGGGGGCTCGCGGGAAACCATGCAGCCTTAGAAGCTGGTGAAGAACTTCTTCATGCGCGCCAGACCCTCACGAATGACCTTTTCCGAGGTGGCATAAGAGAGGCGGATGTGCGCGGTGGTGCCAAAGGCCTCGCCCGGAACCACGGCCACGTGCGCATCGTTCAGCAGCTTGGTGGCCACGTCAGAGCTGTTCTGCATGCCGCCCTTGCCAAAGTACGACGAGATGTTCGGGTAGACGTAGAAGGCGCCTTCGGGCTTGTGACACTTGATCCCTGGAATGTCATTCATTCCGTCAACGATAATGTCGCGCAGGCGGATGTAGTCGGCCTTCATCTCGGCCACGCACTCCTGCGGGCCGGTCAGGGCCGCCACCGCCGCCTTCTGCACAATCGAGGTCGGGTTCGAGGTCGACTGGCTCTGCAGCTTCTGGAACTGCTTGATGAGCGGTGCCGGGGCCAGCGTGAAGCCGAGTCGCCAGCCGGTCATGGCATAGGTCTTGGAGAGCGACCCGACGATGATCAGGTTCTCCTTGTACTCGGTGAGCGAGCCCAGCGAGAAGTTGTCGCCGCCGTAGTTCAGGTAGACGTAGCACTCGTCGCTGAGCAGGTAGATGCCGCGCTCGGCTGCCAGCTTGGCAATCTTCTTCAACTCTTCCGGCGGGAAGACCGCGCCCGACGGGTTCGAGGGCGAGTTGACGAGGATGACCTTGGTCTTCGGCGTAATGGCCTTCTCAACCATCTCGGCCGTCAGCATGAAGCCGCGCGACTCGTCGCACTGCACGAAGACGCACTTGCCGCCGCCGTACTCCACAATGTCCTTGAACGAGACCCAGTACGGCACCGGGATGATGACCTCGTCACCGTGATCGACAAGCACCTGGAAGGCGTTGAACAGCGCGTGCTTGCCGCCGGTGGAGGCAATGGCCTCCTCGCGCGTGTAGCTGGAGCCGAAGTCCTCGGCGTGGCGCTTGGCAATGGCCTCGCGCAGCTCGAGCGTGCCCGGAACGGCGGTGTAGCGGGTGAAGTCCGCGTTGATGGCCGCAATGGCGGCGTCCTTAATGTGCTTCGGGGTGGAGAAGTGCGGCTCACCGGCGCCGAAGTTGGCCACGTCGATGCCCTGCTGCCGCAGCTTGTCTGCGGCGGCAACCACGGCCATGGTGGCGGAAGGGGCGATGCGTTGGATGCGTGCGGACAATTGCGTCTTCGGTGCGGTGCTGACGGACATGGTGACTCTTTCCTTCTTCTATGAAATTGAGGGGACTTGCCTGACTGCTGTGCGCCATCCTCTTGCGGGACGGTCGCCTCGATCTTGTGTACGGCGTGCGTTACTTGTTCTGTTCGTACTTTGCGCGCAGCCGCTCGGCCACGCTGGCCGGTACAAATTCCTTGACGTTGCCGCCGAAGGCCGCCACCTGCCGCACCAGCCGCGAGCTGAGGAACGAGTAGGCTTCCGAGGGCATCATGAAGATGGTTTCCAGCGACGGGTCCAGCTTGCGGTTGGCCCACACCATCTGCATTTCGTATTCGTAGTCGCTGACGGCGCGTATGCCGCGCAGCACGGCCTGTGCGTTCACCTGGCGGACGTAATCCACCAGCAGGCCCTGGAACCAGTCGACGCGCACATTCGCGAACGGCGCGGTCAGCTCGCGCAGCATGTCCACGCGCTCTTCCACGGTGAACAGCGGTTGCTTGTCCTTGTTCTTCAGCACCGCGACCACCACTTCGTCGAACATCCGCGTGCTGCGATGGATCAGATCCAGGTGCCCGTTCGTGGGCGGGTCAAACGTGCCGGGATAAACCGCGATGACTTTTTTCAACGGACCTCTCGTGGGCGCAAAGCTGCTTGCCGCTTGGGAAACACCACTATTGGGTCGAATCAACGATGGCGGGTCGAGTCGCCCGCCTTGGGCTTGCATTCTACGGCTGCGCGCGGGGCATTCGCAACCCGCCGTGGCCGCGCGGAACCGGCTCCGGCCCGTGTCGTGGGTGGTTGCCGGTCGGCTTGAGCGCCCGCAGGCCCTATAATGCTGCCATTCTTATGTCCTGGCTGGATCGCACAACTCTTCGCGTGGCGCTCACCCTGCTGTTCCTGGCGGCGGTGCTGGCCTTTCTGTGGACGGCACGCAAAACGCTGCTCATCGTCCTGTTCTCCATGTTGTTTGCCTACCTGCTGGAGCCCCTTGTGGGCCGCCTGCAACAGCTCTACCGCGGACGCCGCGGCCTGGCCATCGGTACCGTCTATCTGCTGATGCTGGCCCTGCTGGTGACACTCGGCGCCGCTGCCGGTCCGCGCGTGGAGAGCGAAGCACAGAACCTGCTCACACTGGCGCCGGATTTTTACGCCAAGGTGGCCAACGGGCAGATTGTGGAGCAACTCGGACAGCAGCGCGGCTGGAGCCTGCAAACCCAGCAGCGCCTTCAGGGCTTCCTCATGTCGCACCGCGAGGAGGCCGTGGCGCGCATACAGACGGCCAGCGCCCGCATTGGCGAAGTGGCCGCCAACAGCTTCTGGATCGTGCTGATCCCGATCCTCGCCGTCTTCTTCCTCTCCGGTCGCGGCGAAATGCTGGAGGCAATTTCCCGGCTGGCTGAACGCGGACGGCACCGCGAACTGCTGCGCGGCGTGCTCAATGACCTGGACGAGATGCTGGCGCACTTTGTGCGCGCACAACTCTACGTGGCGGCCATCTCCGCCGCCAGCTACATGATCGTGCTCAGCGTCATGCGCGTGCCGTATGCCTTCGCGCTTGGCGTCATCGGCGGCGTCATGGAGTTCATTCCGCTGGTCGGCCCCATGACGGCTGGTGCGCTCATCCTCTGCGTCAGCTTTGCCACCAACTATCCGCACCTGTGGATGGTGCTGGCCTTCCTTGTGATCTGGCGGCTGCTGCAGGACTACCTAGTGCAGCCGCACGTGCTTGGCAGCCGCGTTGACATCTCGCCGCTGGCCTCGATCCTCGGCGTGCTGATCGGCGGCGAAATGGCGGGTGTCGCCGGCATCTATCTCTCCGTGCCCGCCATCGCCACCATACGAATCTTGTGGAAGCGGCTGAAGCAGTACGCCGCCGACGGCGCAGCGCAGGACTAGAGCCGAACGGTTTCGGGTTTCAAGTTTCGAGTTTTCAGATATCAAACGAAAGCCCCGCACCTGCGGGGCTTTCATTTTCACAACTCTGTGCAAAGAACCCGGCGCACAGAATGACTTGCCGCATCACCCTGCAGAAGCGTCATCCTGAGGCGCGTGCGCCGAAGGATGACGCTGTTCGCTGTCCGGCGTCCAAGGCGTGCGCAGATGGAGCCGCGTCTCCCGTTCGGCATTAAGCTCCGCAAAATCGAGGTGTGTCCTAGTTCCCGTTCTTTGGGGAGACACGCACCGCCCCGTTCGGCGTGATCTTCATGGCGTAGCCTTTTCCCAGGATTCGTATGCCCCACGGCTCCAACGTCAGCTTCTTCAGCGATACGGGGCCGCCCGGTCGCTTGAACGGCTCGTCGGTCTTCAGGTCGGGCGTCACGTTCAGCCACTCATCGTGCGGTGCGTCCACCGTCACCGTGACCGGCACGCCCGAGGTGTTCACCACCACGGCGGACTCGTTGCGGCCGTCCGTGCGCAGATAGCTGACCACGTGCGCCTCGTCGCTGTTGTGCAGCCACACCATTTTGCCTTCGCGGAAGTCATTCCCGCGTATGGAGCAGAGCTTGCGGTAGAAGCGCGCAAACTGCGGACGCTTCCGCTGGATGTCCCAGGTGATGGGCACGCGCTCGAACAGCGCCGGGTCGGCTGACTCCGCCGTGTCGCCTACCTCCATGCCGTTGTAAACCAGCGGCAGGCCGTCCATGGTGAAGACCAGTGCCTGCGCGGCCAGTGCGGCGCGCTCGCCCACCACGCCGATCAACCGCAGTTCGTCATGATCATCGGCCACGCGCATGTGCAGCGTGCCCTGCGGAAACTTCGCCCGCTCGGCCTCCCACGCTTCGCGGATGGCGCTTGCCGGGCGCTTGGCCTGGAAGGCGTCGCGGATGGCGTGCATCACGCCCCACGAGTATCCGGCGTCAAAGGCCTTCACCACCAGCTCGGGTTTGTCGGCCTCCGCCAGCAGGAACAGGTCCGGCTTCACGCGGTCAAGTTCCTCGCGCGCCTGCTCCCAGAAGTCTGTGGAGATCATTCCCGCCACGTCGCAGCGGAAGCCGTCCACGTCATACTCCTTCACCCAGTAGCGCAGCACGTCGATCATCTCCGCACGCAACTGTGGATTGCGATAGTCGAGTCCGGCCACGTCGGTCCAATCCTGGGGATAGGTGACGTTGCCCTTGGCGTCGTGCAGGTAATACTCCGGGTGCGCGGTAATCATTGGGTTGTCCCACGCCGTGTGGTTGAAGACCACATCGAGGATGACGTGCATCTTGCGGGCGTGGGCCTCGCGCACCAGCCGCTTCAGGTCTTCCGGCGCGCCGTAATCGGGGTTCACACCGCGGTAGTCGCGCACCGCATAAGGCGAGCCGAGCGTGCCCTTCCTGCCCTTTTCGCCGAGCGGGTTCACCGGCATCAGCCACAGGATGGTGATGCCATCTTCCTTCAGGCGATCCAGCCGCGCGGTCACGCTGGCAAAGTTGCCGCCGGGCGCGTAGGCACGCTCCCAAACTTCGTAAATGACGCCGTGGCGCGCCCAGTCGGGCGTTGTCCGGGCGTGATCTTTTGTCCAGTCATGGACGGGTGTACCAATTTGTGCGAACGAAAGCGAGGCGGCCAGCGTAACAAGCACTGCGAGCGAAGCAAGGCGCTTCATCGGAGTCTCCTAAGCCCGCAGAAACGGCGAGGGGGAAAGCAGCGCGCGGGCATTCGCGGAAATTTTACACGCCGGACCGTGCGATTGAACAAGCTCCGGTGCAAGGCGCAGGCGAACTGGGTGAGCGTTCATTCAGAGTCGCGGAGTTAACAGAAATTCATCAGCAGTTCAGCGGAAATTTCGCTACCGGCCGCCGGTGGGCGGCGTCCAAGGTTGGTGAGGAGGAGTGCCATGAGTTTTGAACTGCACCTGAGAACCCGTGAACAGGGAACCGTGCTCGAATGCCGCGGTCAGTTGGTGGCAGGTTCGGAACTGGACTCCTTGCGGATCGCCCTCGAATCGCTGATGCGCTTTGAAAAGCGCGTCGTCCTCAATCTTGGCGGGCTGCAATCCATCGACGCCGCCGGGCTCGGCGTGCTGGCTGCCGCCGCCGAAGCCGCACGCCAGCGCGGCTGCATGGTCGTGCTCTGCGGGCTGAATAAGCGCCTGAACAAGCTGCTGCGGCTCACGCGGCTGGATTCCGTCCTGCTGCAGAGCGAAAGCGAAATTGCCGCGCTGACCGTGACCCGCACGGCCGCCGCATAACAACCTCATTCCTGATTGTTCGATAGCCGTGTGCATCCGAAGCGCTCTCAGCGCTTGGGCGTCGCGTCCTGCAGTCTTCCAATGTGCCCCTTGGGACCCACGGCAAAGGGCAGCGAAAGAGCATTCCAGTTGCCGTCGTCCAGCGCGCGCCAGGTGCGTCCGTCGTCGAAGGAGATGTCCGCGCCCGTGGTGCCGGCGGCAATCCATGCCTTGCGCGCCGCATCGTAGGCCACGGCCGAACGGTATCCGCGCGGCGGTTTGGTGGAGGCCGTCCAGCGGCGTCCGCCATCGGTGGTGAACGCCGCTGTGCCTGCGGCTTCCGTGGGCCTCTGATAATCGCCGCCAACCACCACGCCATGCTTCGTGTCGCGGAAGGCCACCGAGAACGCTCCGGCCGACTCCGCGCCGGAGGCCAGCGGCAGCGCGGCTTCGCCGCATCCCTTGTCGCCTTCCTTCGCGGTCAACAACGCAGAGCGCAAAGCGCGCGGCCCGCCCTTGCCGCCAGTGACGAGCAGGTATTGCTGCGGCGCAAAGACAAACACCGAACTGTTCGAGGCCGCAAAGGCCGATTCGTCTTTGCGTGCCGCGCAGCCCTCCGCGTCGCGTGACCAGTTCATGCCCGGCGCGGCAGTCAGCGTATCGAAGTGGCCATGCAGCGGATCGCCCAGCACGAGGCCGATGCGCTGTTCGGCCAGCGCGGCAAAGCCCGGCGCCGCGTAGGCCAGCGCATCCCAGAAACCGTCCTTCTCACGATTGCGCGCGGCTTCCGTCCAGTGCTGGCAGCCGTCGGAGGTGCGGTAGATGCGCGACTGCTCGCCCGGTCCTGCGGCCAGCACCTCGGCCGAATCGGCGTCCCAGGCCCAAACGGCGCGGAAGTCGAGCGACTCCGCTTCGGGCGGCGTGGCGCAGCGCGTCCAGCTCTGCCCGCCGTCGAGCGTGCGCAGCACCGTGCCCTGCGTGCCGCTCACCCACGCCACGCGGTCACTCACGGCGTGCACGCCTCGGAAGCTGGCCGTGCTGCGTGACTCCTGCATCTCAAACTGCGCGAGCGCCGAAAGCGGGAGTGTGAGGACGGCGAAGACAATTGTGACGAAGCGTGCGGCGTTTTTCATGGCTGTGCCGTGGATTGTAGCAAGCATGGGGCGCGGGTGTGTGATGAGTCCGGAACCTTTCGCTCGCGAGGCGTCATGCTGAGCGCAGCGAAGCATCTGCTGTCGGCCTGCGCAGGGCGAGCACGAAGAGAGCCAGAAGAAAGAACAGCAGATCCTTCGGCGCAGAGCGCCTCAGGATGACGCTTGAGAGTGGAGAGGAAAACGATCGGACGCCGCATGATTGCGCCTCCCCTGCGAGCACTCCAGTGCATAAGCGCGAAAGCGCAAAAGCAAAAGCCCCACTCTCGCAGGGCTTTGCTCTTGAAACTTAAAACTGGAAAACCTGAAACTCGAGTTCCTACTTCTTTCCCACCGTGGCGCGAGCGGCTGCGGCTTCCTTCGGGCTGACCGGCGGCGGCTCGGGTACGGCTTTTTCAGGATCTTTGGTCAGGCCCAGTTCCTTGCGTACTGCCACGTCGATCTTGGCCGCAGTCTCCGGGTTGTCCTTGAGGAACTGCTTGGCGTTTTCGCGGCCCTGGCCGATGCGTTCCCCCTCATAGCTGTACCAAGCGCCGGATTTCTCAACAATATTGCGGTCAACGGCGATGTCGAGCATATCGCCTTCCTTGCTGATGCCTTCGCCGTACATGATGTCGAACTCGGCTTCGCGGAACGGCGCGGCCACCTTGTTCTTCACCACCTTCACCTTGGTGCGCGAGCCCACTACTCGGTCGCCGTCCTTGATGGCCGCAATGCGGCGGATGTCGATGCGAACCGAGCTGTAGAACTTCAGCGCGCGGCCGCCCGTCGTGGTTTCCGGGTTGCCGAACATGACGCCGATCTTTTCGCGGATCTGGTTGATGAAGATGAGACAGGTGCGCGACTTGCTGACCGTGCCGGTCAGCTTGCGCAGCGCCTGAGACATCAGGCGGGCCTGCAGGCCCACGTGGCTGTCACCCATCTCGCCGTCGAGTTCGGCCTTCGGCACCAGCGCTGCCACGGAGTCGACCACCAGCACGTCGATGGCGCCCGAGCGCACAAGGGCCTCGGTGATTTCCAGCGCCTGCTCGCCGTAGTCCGGCTGTGAAACCAGCAGGTTGTCCACATCCACGCCCAGCTTCTTGGCGTAGATCGGGTCGAGCGCGTGCTCGGCGTCCACGAAGGCGGCCATGCCGCCGGCCTTCTGTGCCTCGGCAATCACCTGCAGGGTGATGGTCGTCTTGCCGCTCGATTCCGGCCCGTACACCTCCACCACGCGTCCACGGGGAAAGCCGCCCACACCCAGCGCCGAGTCAAACGAGATGCTGCCGGTGGAGATGACGGCGATGGGAACAATGGCCTCCTTGTTCCCCAACCGCATGATGGAACCCTTGCCGAACTGCTTTTCAATCTGTGAAAGTGCGAGATCAATTGCCCGCGAGCGCTCGTCGGCCATTTGGCGACTCCTTGAGGTGAAAATTCAGCTTCAACTGCCCGACAACGGACTCAATGATGGACCCCGGGGGCACTTGCAACCATTCAGTTTACGCAATAAAACGCGGGCTGCCACGACGAACCCGCCCATGTCCGCAAACTTTTGATCAGACTGTCGGCAAAGGATACCACGAAGGGCCGCCGAGGGGCGAAGAAAAAACAAAAGAGGGCGAAGGGGACTCCGCGCGGGGCGCGAAAGCGCTGCCTTCAGTTTCGAGTTTCCAGTTTCATGTTTCGAGACCGGACCCTGCGCTTTCGAGAAGAGGGCGAGCGCCCCGGCAAAAGGATTCGAGCGACACCACCGGGCGCAGAATTCATCGCCGCAGCCACGCACTTTCCGTTAAGGTGGAGCGCATGAAATCAGCGGCCCGGACTTCTCACCTCTTTTTCCTGCTGTTTGCAGTGGTTGGCTTGTTCCCCGCACTTGTGGCCTCCTCCGCGTTCGCGCAGGAAGCCAAGCCCGCCAGCGAGCCTTCGCCGCAGTCCCCCATGGTCTATCGCGTAGGCGGCGGCGTAACGGCGCCAATAGCGCTGAAGAAACCAGCTCCTCCATACTCGAACATTGCCGAGCGGGCTCGATGGGAAGGTGTCGTAGTCCTTTACGCAGAAATCTGGCCAGACGGCCGGGCTCACAATGTCCGCGTTCGGCGTTCCCTTGGATACGGATTGGATGAAAACGCGATAAGAACCGTCACGAAAGAATGGCGTTTCAAGCCGGGCGAAAAAGACGGAGTTCCGGTGGCGGTAGCGGTCAACATTGAAATCTCGTTCAACCTGTAAGCCATTCTGAGTCCCGCAACATGCGTGATTTGCGATGAACTTTCGTAAAGGTTTCGGCATGTCCCATCGTTCTTTCAGTATTCCAATGCCAAAGTGTGCGGCGCTTCTGCTGCTGGCAGCTTTGGTAAGTGCACACGCAGAGTCGCCGCAGGCGGCCGCCCACAACGCCCTGGAGTCAACGCTCCGCCACCAGTACAACGGGCAGATGCTGACGCTGCGCCACTTCTACGCGGAGCCGAAGCAGGAATACGACGCCGATGGCCTGCCTCTGGGGTCGATGCACGAAGGCTCTTGGACCACGAGCGCCTTCGTGAAGATCGAAGACGTTCGCCTCAAGGAACAGGAACTTGAGATGCAGGGCCAGCGGTATTGGATCGGGTTCCATAAAGGAAACCCGGTTTTTGTGCCAGCAAAGGCCAAGGTGGTCGTGAGGATCGCAACCGCTCCGGGAGCGGACCAGGCAAAGGCGCTCGCGCATGCCCTCCAGAGCGTGTTCCTTGCCACGGACGAGAAGCTCTTTGATCATCTTCCGCCTCATTGGGACCTGTTTGTGAAAGCCCAGGAGAGCCATCAGGACTTGCTCCAAATGACCAAGAAGGTGGAATACCTGAAGCAGGTGGGCGCTGTGCGGGTTCGGGGCAGTGGTGAGGACGGGAGCAAAGATGGAGCCTCGGTGCCTCCGCAGGTATTGTCGAAGCCGGAGCCAAAATACACTCCGGAGGCCCGCGCGCAGAGTATACGGGGAGCACTCAGCGTTGCCGCCGTTGTCGATAAGAGTGGCCACCTGCGTGACATTCAGGTGGTGAAGCCATTGGGGTTTGGGGTAGACGACAAGGCGGTGGAGGCGTTAAAGACCTGGAGTTTCCTGCCGGGGAAGCGCGGCAGCACCGCCGTGGATGTTGCGATAACGATTGAGATCAACTTTGATCTCTATTAGAACTCGAGATTGAGCAAAGGGCGGAGGCTATGGCCTCCGCCCTTGTACGTATTCATTCGAAGTTTTCCGATGCTCCCATCCCCAAGCCGGGAACTGGGAACTGAGAACCGGGAACGTATCTATTCGTATGCCAGCGCGTCGATGGGGTCCTTCTGTGCGGCCTTTAGCGCCGGGTAGAGTGCGCCAAAGACGGCGCCGGCCACGGCGATAATCGCCGCGCGCAGCACCCAGTGGTTGTCCCATGCAACCGGCACGACCGGGAACTTCTTTGCGAAGATAATGCGCGCCGTGGCGCTGATGCCCACGCCAAGCGCAAAGCCTGCCAGCGCCAGCAGCAGCGTTTCACGCAGCACCACGTTGACGATATAGAACTTGGTTGCGCCCAGCGACTTGAGGATGCCGATCTCGCGCGTGCGTTCCATCACCGCCGTGTACATCGACTGGAAGATGACGATGAAGCCGATGATGACTGAGACGCCGATGACGACCGAAATGAAGTAGTTCAGGCCGGGCATGTTGTCCACCGACATCAGCGTGCTGTATTCGCCGATGGAGCGCACCGTGTACTGCTCCATGCCGGGCACCTGCTTGATGGAGGCCACCACGGCGTCAATGTTCCGCTCGTCGTCCACCTTGACGTAGAACATGCTGGCCTTGCCGGTGGAGCCGAGCAGGTCCTGCAGCGTGGCCATGGGGAAGAAGCGGCGTGCGCCCTTGCCGTGCTCGACAATGCCGGAGACGCGGAATTGCTGGTTCAGCACGTCGAGCGTCTGGCCGACTTTGACTTTCTTCTGGCTGGCGAACAGATCGTCGATGATGACGTCGTTCGGTCCCTGGAACGGCCCGCCCTCAAGGTACTTGAAGGGGCGGCCCATCCTGTTGAAGTCGTTCGGGGAGTTCGGGTCGAGTTCCACGCCGTCGATGACTTCAAGGCGGCCGGAGCTGATCATGTGCATCACGATCGGCGTGGCCACGGCCACGTGCGGCACCTCGCGCAGGCGGTCGGCCACCTTCACGGAAACCGGAGCGCCGGTCATGCCGGTGAAAATCGAGGAGCCCGGCGGCAGCACCATGACGTCAAACCCAATACCCTTCTGGCGGTCCTTGGTGTCGTTCAGCATGCCCATGCAGAGGCCGACGATCAGCAGGATCAGGGTGACTTCCACGGCGATGGCGACCACGCTGATGAGCGAGCGCAGAGGCCGGTGGAGCAAATTGGCAATCACCATCTTATTCATGCGGCTTTCAGGATAACAAAACCGACGTGCCGAACGCCCGGTTCCGGAGCGGCAGGCCGTCGCGTTTTGTCCGCCGAAGAAATTTCCGCATCCCTTGCGCGCCTCTCACATCTGTTACCGTAGAAGGTACGAATGAACGTCAGCACACGATTCACGGTCGCATTGCACATCCTGACCCTGTTGGCCTCGAAGCGTGAGGAGCCAATGACGTCGGAGTTCATTGCAGGCAGCGTCAACACCAACCCGGCCTTTGTGCGGAGGTTGATGGGCTCGCTGCGCAAGGCTAGGCTGGTGAGCTCGCAGCCGGGCAACGGCGGCGGGTGGGAGCTGGCGGCAGACCCGGAGAAGCTGACGCTGACGCAGGTGCGGCACGCGGTCAATGAAGGCTCGCCCTTCCAGATGCACTCGCAGCCGCCCAACCCGCGATGTCCCGTGGGGCGCAACATACAGCGCGCGCTGGGGCCGATTTACCGCGACGCCGAGCAGGCGATGGAAGCCCGGTTGGGCCAGACCACGATTGCCAGCCTGCTGCGTTCGGTGGAGGCCCGGGGCCGTTGAGTTTTTTTTGAATAAAACTGTAACCGTAACGGATACGAATCATCCAACTACACGAACCGAAGAAAGGGAAGGAACAAGTCATGAAGATCGCCATCACTGGAGCCACCGGCCAACTGGGCCAACTGGTCGTCAATCAATTGAAGCAGCGCACCGCCGCTGCAAACCTGGTCGCAGTGGTGCGCACCCCGGCCAAGGCCGCGGCGCTCGGCATTGAGGCCCGTCCGGCTGACTACACCAAGCCGGAGACTCTGGAGAAGGCGTTCGCCGGCATCGACACGGTTCTTCTCATCTCCTCCAATGAGATTGGCCAGCGCCAGGCGCAGCACAAGAACGTCATTGACGCCGCCAAGAAGGCGGGCGTGAAGTGGCTGGTCTACACCAGCCTGCTGCATGCCGAGACCTCGGCCATCACCGTGCTGGCCAACGAGCACATTGCCACAGAAGCTGACCTGAGGGCCTCCGGCATTCCCTACACCATTCTTCGCAACGGCTGGTACACCCAGAACTACACGGCCTCTGTGCCGGGTGCGGTCAAGGGCGGCGCGTTCCTGGGCGCGGCTGGCGAAGGCAAGATCAGCTCGGCTCCGCGTGCGGACTACGCCGAAGCGACGGCCATTGTGCTGACCACCACGGGACACGAGAACAAGGTGTATGAACTGGCGGGCGACGAGGCCTACACGCTGACTGACCTGGCGGCGGAGATTTCCCGCCAGACCGGCAAGAACATTCCGTACAAGAACCTGACCGAAGCCGAGTATGCCAAGACCTTGGAAGGCTTCGGTCTACCGGCCCCGATGGCGGGCGCCTACGCAGCCTTTGATACCGGCGCCGCCAAGGGCGCGCTCTATGACAACGGCCGCCAACTCTCCAAGCTGCTGGGCCGCCCGACCACACCGCTCTCCGCAGTGGTGGCCGAAGCGCTAAAGGCGTAATCGTCCGGTAGAAACTCGAAGGCCCGCATCGCGATCGACGGTGCGGGCCTTCTGCTGTTTTAATTTGGTTGCGAGCCGTGCAGCGACCTACTTCTTCCGGTCCTTGCGGCGCGGGTTCACCGGCATGTCGTAGAGATGGAATGGCACGTCAACCTTGACGGCGGCGTTGACGGCGCGGCCCTGATACTGCGCGGGCGTGAACCGCCACTGCTCTACGCACTTGATGGCTTCTTCTTCCAGGCCGTATCCGACTGGCGTGAACACCTGTGTGCCCGCCACAGTGCCGTCGACCTTCACCACCACCCAGAGTGTTACGGTTCCTTCCTTGCGGGCGATGCGGGCGGCCGCGGGGAAACTCGGTTTGATGCTGGTGGCGATTGCAGGGGAGACCAGGCCCGCCTCGGTGCTGTAGATCGGCTCGCCCCGGTAGTTGTTTGGCAGCGGCACCGGGATGGAGGGCTTGCCCTCCGCGATCTCAACTTTGCCAGCGAAATATTTCCAGTAGTTCGGCACGATGCGCGTAATGGATTCGGTGCTGCTGACGAAGATTTGTGAAAGCGCGTCGATGGTCTGCTGCTCCTGTACCGGATCGCGGCGGACATGGAGCACAATATCGGCGCCCCGCGAATATTCGCGACGGGGCTCTCCGTTGGGGAAGCTGATGATCTGGCGGTGGCCGAAGATTTCGATGCGGGTGGCCTCGATGGCCACGTCGGTGATCTCGATGGCGCTGTCCATGGTCCACAGGCCGGGCCGTGGATTCAGCAGTGTGCCTTGCTCGTCATAGGTGAGCGACGTGCCGGCAGGGAAGTCGCGCAGCACCAGTGTCTTGTGCAGCAGCCGGCTTGAAAGTTCGTACTCCAGCTTGGCGGAGCCAAGTTGGGCGTGGATGGCCGGAGCGGCCAGTATCAGCAGCAGGGCAAAGGTAAAGAAGTGTTTCATCCGGCGCATGTCAATAAGGAAGGGTATTCCGTGGCGTGCTTTCTGTCTATGGGGCGAATATTCACGAACCATGGACCGGCGCGCGCCGTACTCTGGTGTGCACGCATTCGTGCCGGAGAACGATTCTTGGCGGAACATCACGTTTGTCCCTGGTGGATGGGATACCTGTTGGCAAGTCCTTTGCGCCGTCTGTGGCATAACCCGGAAAGGATTCTCGGTCCGCATCTTCGTGCGGGCATGAGAGTTTTTGAGCCCGGCCCGGGCATGGGCTATTTCACGCTTCCGGCAGCGCGGCTGGTCGGCGCCGATGGACGGGTGGTGGCCGTCGACATTCAGCCGAAGATGCTGGAGGGATTGCGGCGGCGGGCGGTCAAAGCTGGCGTAGGCCCACAGGTGGAGACACGCCTGGCGACAGAAGGCCTTGGCTTGACGGACCTCTCCGGCGGCATTGATTTTGCGCTGCTGTTTGCCATGGTGCATGAGGTGCCAGAGCCGCAACGGTTGTTTGCCGAGGTGAGTGCCACGCTGAAGCCGGGCGGGCGCGTTCTGTTTGCCGAGCCGGCAGGCCATGTGACCGCCGAGGCCTTCGCGCGCGAGCTTGGCTGGGCTGCCGAGTGCGGGCTGGAATCGGTGCAGAAGCTGGAAATCCCCCGCAGCCAAGCCATGTTGCTGGAGAAAATCCAAGGATAAGCCTGTTTTTGCTAGGCACTGAGAGCGGGGTTCGGTACAATTTGCACAGCCGAAGACGATTGGTCTGCGCAGTGGCTCAAAGGCCGCTGGCAGGAGCCTTGTGCGCCCGGAGCGTTTGACAGTAAGCCTCCAGTTGCGCTACGCTCAAGGTTCGGCTGTCCTGCGGTTGCCCGCCTGACGGTCCCCGTTGCGGAGAAGTTCTGCTGACGGGTAGACGCCCAGAGCACCCCGGTCTTTATTTGCAAGGGTACACAGGGAATCCTGCGCGGCTGAGCGCTGCACGGGAAGTCTTGGAACGAGCGGTCTTCTCGTCTGGTTTTTCAATACTGAGCGGATCTCAAGTCGGAGTCTCCTTCGATTTTGCTGCCACATGGAGTAGGTGCGGCGGTGTTTCGGAGGGACCTTTCACGAATCCGGTCTGGGAGATTTAGGAATGTCTACGTATTTCCCCAAGGGGGAGATTGCGCGCAAGTGGTACGTGGTTGATGCGGATGGTCAGACGCTGGGTCGTCTGGCTTCGCGCGTGGCCCGCATTCTTGCCGGCAAGGATAACCCCCAGTACACGCCCTTTATCGACACTGGCGATCACGTCGTGGTCATCAACGCCGCCAAGGTGAAGGTGACCGGCCTGAAGGCCACCGACAAGGTCTATCGCCGCTACACGGGTTTCCCGGGCGGACTGCGCGAGGAAGAGTTCCAGAAGCGCCTGGAGCGCAAGCCGGAACTGATCGTGCAGGAAGCCGTCGAGGGCATGCTGCCCAAGTCGAAGCTGGGCCGCGCCATGGCCAAGAAGCTGAAGGTTTACCCCGGCGCCGAGCACACCCAGCAGGCGCAGAAGCCGGAAGCCAAGGCAGCCGGCCGCAGAGATTAAGAGAGAAGAGTATCTATGGCTGATCTGGTTCAGTATTACGGTACGGGGCGCCGCAAGTCGAGCGTAGCCCGCGTGTTTCTGCGCCCCGGCACGGGCAACTTCACGGTCAACGGCAAGCCGGCTGACGAGTATTTCGTCACCGACGCGCAGCGCATCATCGCGCGTCAGGCTCTGAACCTGACCGAGACCCTGTCGAGCTTTGACGTGGTCGCCAACTGCTCCGGCGGTGGCGTGACCGCTCAGGCCGGCGCGGTTCGCATGGGCACCGCCCGCGCGCTGCAGGAGTTCAATCCTGAGCTGCGTTCCAAGATGAAGGCCGAAGGCTTCATGATGCGCGATGCGCGTCAGAAGGAGCGCAAGAAGTACGGCCAGAAGGGCGCCCGCAAGCGCTTCCAGTTCAGCAAGCGTTAATCGCTTCACCGGGCTGCGCTCGGCGGTTTTCCGCCGAGCGCGCTTTGGTGTCTGCTTCCCAAACGCTGCTGCTGGTTTTACAGGTTTGCCGCCGGATGCGTGGTTCCGGCTCCGCGCGGCATGAAACATCAACCGGGACCAAATCTTCCCGCACCCGTTGTCAGCAGACACGCAGGGGCGGGCTACGGGAATTGAATTCCAGGGCGGCTGTCTCGCGCCAGGGAATGCAATCCAAGGAGAAGGAGGTTCAGTGGCGAATATCACTATGAAAGAGCTGCTCGAAGCGGGCGTCCACTTCGGGCACCAGACGAAGCGCTGGAACCCCAAGATGAAGGAATTCATCTTTGGTGAGCGCAATGGCATTTACATCATTGACCTGCAGAAGACGCTGAAGATGTTCAAAGAAGCGTCCAAGTTCGTCACGGACCAGGCTGCCGAAGGCAAGACGGTGCTGTTCGTTGGCACCAAGCGCCAGGCGCAGGAAGCCATCGCCGAAGAGGCGAACCGCTGCGGGATGTTCTACATCAACCAGCGCTGGCTCGGTGGATTGCTGACCAACTGGGTGACCGTCCAGAAGTCGGTGAAGCGGCTGAAGGAACTGGACGAAATGGCCACCGATGGCCGTTACGAACTGCTGCCGAAGAAGGAAGTCGTCAAGCTGGAGCGCGAGCGCAAGCACCTGCAGGCGAACCTGGCTGGCATCAAGAACCTGAGCCGCCTGCCGGACGTTCTGTTCGTGATCGACTCGAACAAGGAAGGCATCGCCGTGAAGGAAGCCCGCAAGCTGGGCATCCCGGTGGTTGCCGTCGTCGATACCAACTGCGACCCGAGCGAAGTCGACTACGTGATTCCGGGCAACGATGACGCACTGCGCGCCATCCGTTTGTTCGCCTCCAAGGTCGCCGATTCCTGCGTGGAAGGCAACGCCGCCGCCAGCGACAAGCAGGCCGCCGATCTGGCTGCCGGCATGGCCGCTGAGGCTGCCGCCGCGCCTGTCGCGGAAGGTGTGGCTGTCACCACCTCGGCCGAAGACGTCAGCATGGAAGACGTTCTGGGCAAGGGCGTGCGCAAGCAGCCGGCCGCTGCAGCCGAGACCAGCAACGAGCAGGTCGAGAGCCGCTAGTCGCGAAGTAATTCTCACGACGGCCCGCGCTGCTTCCGGCAGTCGCGGGTCGTTTTGTGAGAGGCCAGTTTTTCCGGGCGCCATTCATGGCCCCGCAATCAGAATCTGTCACTCTGGCCGTTGACGGCCGGAGAGCCGTGCAGGATCGACGCGGCCCTGCCGCGAAATTGATAGGGAATTCAACGAAGGAAAGGTTTCAGAAATGGCTGAGATTACCGCAGCAATGGTGAAGGACCTGCGCGAGAAGTCGGGCGCGCCAATGATGGACTGCAAGAACGCACTGACCGAGGCCAAGGGCGACCTGGAGCAGGCCTTCGTCGTCCTGCGCAAGAAGGGCATGGCTTCGGCCGCCAAGAAGTCTTCGCGCACCACCAGCGAAGGCGCCGTCACCAGCTACATCCACGCTGGCGGCAAGATCGGCGTGCTGCTGGAGATCAACTGCGAGAGCGACTTTGTGGCCCGCACCACTGAGTTCCAGCAGTTGTCGCATGACATTGCCATGCACATCGCCGCCGTGGACCCGAAGTACATCCGCCGCGAAGATGTTTCGCCCGAGGCCTACGAGAAGGAAAAGGACATCTACCGCGCGCAGGCCGCCGCAACCGGCAAGCCGGCGCAGGTCGTCGAGAAGATCGTCGAGGGCAAGATGGCCAAGTTCTACGAGGAAGTCTGCCTGCTTGACCAGCCGTTCATCAAGGAGCAGAGCACCTCGGTGAGCCAGTTGATCGGCGCCGTGGTCGGCAAGCTGGGTGAGAACATCACCGTTCGCCGTTTCGCCCGCTTCAAGGTTGGCGACACGACCGAAACGGTCGCCATCACCAAGCCGGCCGCTGAGGCCGCCGCCGAGTAATCGGCGCTCACAAGCAAGTTGCAATCAGCACGGGGCGGACATTGTCCGCCCCGTTTTGTTTTGAATCGTGTAAGATCGCGTGCCTATGAAGGTCCTCCCCGGCATTCGCACCTGGATCGCCGCGAAGATCAAGAACATTCAGGGAGAGGAGCCTGCCCATACGCGTTCGGAGGACCGGCCTCTGTCAGAGGATGAATTGAAGCTGATTCTCTGGCTGATTGAGCACGGGGAGCCCGATGCCAAGCGGTTTTCGGAGCAGGTGTCCTCTATTCGAGTCACCGGCTCATGCAGTTGTGGCTGTCCGACGATTGACCTAACTGTGCCGAATGCTCTGCCCCAAGGCGGTTCGGCTCCGCGCACCCTTTCCGATTTTGTCGGTCACACTCCAGAAGGGTGGCAAGTGGGAGTCATGCTCTTCCAAGCCGGCGGGCGGCTCTCATGTCTTGAGGTTTATAACCTCTCCGAGCATGAAGGGGCGTTCGGGCTTCCCGAGATTTCAACATTGCAGGCCTTTGAGTCTCGCTGATTCCTGCTGGAGCTACATGCGGCGCATGGCGCCCCGCGTGGCAGTGCCTCGCATCTCCCGTCATTTTCCGGCGGAATTCCCCGAATAGTGCCCGCATCGTTTACACTTGTCGGGGTAGCCCTGCAACGTGGCTCCCGCTCAATTCCGGCGCTGCAACGGCGCCCACGACAGGATGGGACATGGCGGAACCAGTCTATAAGCGCATACTTCTGAAGCTTTCAGGTGAAGCATTGGCGGCCGGCCAGGGCTTTGGCGTCGACGGCGACCGCGTGAACGAGATTGCGGCCGAGGTGGCCGCGGTTCACAACATGGGCGTACAGGTAGGTATTGTGGTGGGCGGCGGAAACTTCTTCCGCGGCGCCGAGAGCCAGTACATGGACCGCGTGCAGGCCGACCACATGGGCATGCTGGCGACGGTCATCAACTCGCTCGCGCTGCAGAGCGCCATTGAGAAGGCCGGTGTTTACACCCGCGTGATGAGCGCCATTGAGATGCACCAGGTCTGCGAGCCGTACATCCGCCGCCGCGCCATCCGCCACCTTGAGAAAGAGCGCGTTGTCATCTTCGGCGCCGGAACCGGCAACCCGTACTTCTCCACCGACACGGCCGCATCTCTGCGCGCCGTGGAAATCAACGCCGACGTCATCATGAAGGCCACCAAGGTCGACGGCATCTACGACGCCGACCCGATGAAGGTGCCCACGGCCAAGATGTTCCAGGAGATTACCTTCAGCGAAGTGCTGAACAAGGGACTGAAGGTGATGGACGCCACGGCCATCAGCCTGTGCCGCGAAAACAAGCTGCCCATCCTGGTCTTCAACCTGAACACGCGCGGCAATATTGAACGCGTGGTGACCGGGGAAAAGGTCGGCTCGCTGGTCAAGGGCTAGCCCGCCGGACGAAGCGATTGGAGCGGCGCGCACGGCGCCCCGGCCGGGTGCTGGCGCGTGCCTTTCTCCACAGACGCGGGGGCTTGCCCGCTCGTATATAATCACTGTTCGTTTACGCGGGGAGGACCCCGCGAGGAGCAATTATGGCGCAAATCAGCATGGCCACCGTGCCCGCACTCAAAGACACTTCCACCCAACTCAGAGCCCGCATGCAAAAGGCGGTGGAGGACTTCCGCCAGGACCTCGCTTCGCAGCGTACCGGCCGCGCCTCCGTGCACCTGTTGGACACGGTGCAGGTGGAGGCCTATGGTTCGCCCATGCCGATCAACCAGGTGGGCAACGTCAGCGCTCCCGAGCCGCAGTTGATCACCGTGCAGCCCTGGGATGTGAGCCTGATCGGCGCGATTGAGAAGGCGATCCGCAACGCCGGCCTCGGCCTGAATCCGATGAACGACGGCAAACTCATCCGCGTGCCGGTGCCGGCGCTGACCGAAGAACGCCGCAAGGAGATGGTGAAGGGCCTGGGCAAGATGCTCGAGAACCATCGCACCGCCGTCCGCAACATTCGCCGCGACGGCAACGACGCCATCAAGAAGGCGCTCAAGGACAAGACGATCACCGAGGACGAAGAGCGCGGCTGCATGGAGACCCTGCAGAAGCTCACTGACGAAGAGATCAAGAAGATGGAAGAGATGTGCAAGACCAAGGAAAAGGAAATCATGCAGGTGTAACGCCTGGTTTCATGGTCTGAAAGTTCAAGCCCCTGCCGAGTGCGGGGGCTTTGCTTTTGCATGCAACTTGGTTGTACAAAAACGTCCGGAGTGCGCGCGCCTACCAAAGTCACAGGCCGGTGTGACGAAGCCGATATAATCGCAGGATGAAGCGAGTGGTTCACGCGGCCTGCCCGCACGACTGTCCGGACGCCTGCTCGGTGCTCATCACCGTGGAGGATGGCCGCGCCACGCGCATTCAGGGGGACCCGTTGCACCCGGTGACGCGCGGCTTTCTGTGCGCCAAGGTTGCCAAGTATCTCGACCGCGTCTACTCGCCGCAGCGGCTGCTTCATCCGATGAAGCGCGTGGCTCCCAAGGGGCAGCGCGGCCTTGAGTGCTTCGAGCCGATTGGATGGGATGAGGCACTCAGCCTCGTGGCGTCTCGCTTGAAAGACATTGCCGCCAAGCACGGGCCGGAGTCGATTTTGCCGTACAGCTACGGCGGCACGCTCGGCGCCATCCAGAGCAGCTCGATGGATCGCCGATTCTTTCATCGTCTCGGCGCCTCGCAGCTTGACCGCACCATCTGCTCGGAGGCTGGCGAAGTCGGCTACATGAGCGTGGTCGGGCGCAAGCTCGGTACGGAGCCGGAGCAGTTCCGCCACGCGCGCACCATCCTGGCCTGGGGCGCAAACATTCACGGGAACAACATTCATCTGTGGCCGTTCATCGAAGAAGCGCGGCGCAGTGGTGCGCGGCTCATCGTCATTGACCCCTACCAGACGCGCACGGCGCGTGCCGCCGACTGGCACCTGCAAATAAATCCGGGCACCGACGTTGCGCTGGCGCTCGGCATGATGCACGTCATCTTCGCCGAGGGCCTCGCCGATGAAGACTACATTGCCCGCTACACGGTGGGCAGTCAACAGTTGAGGTCGAAGGCCGTTGAATACCCGCCAGAGCTCGTAGCGGAGATCACGGGCATTGCGGCCGAGGACGTTCGACGCCTCGCGCGTGAATACGCAACGGCGCAGCCATCGGTCATCCGCGCCAATTACGGCTTGCAGCGCTCGCAGAACGGCGGCATGGCCATGAGGGCCATCACAATGCTGCCCTGCATCACTGGCGCGTGGCGGCACGCGGGTGGCGGCCTGTTGATGTCCACTAGCGGGGCATTTGCGCTGAACAAGCAGGGGCTGCGGCGCACCGAACTGATGCACAAGGCGCTGGGCCGCACGGCCCGCACGCTCAACATGAACGAGCTGGGTAAGGTGCTGACCAGCGAGCTCACGCCTCCGGTGAAGGCCCTGTTTGTTTACGCCTCGAACCCTGCGGCGGTGGCGCCGAACCAGCGGCTGGTGCTCGAAGGACTGCGACGCATGGACCTGTTCACCGTGGTGCACGAGCAGTTCCTGACCGAAAGCTGCGACTACGCCGACGTAGTGCTTCCGGCTACGACGTTTTTCGAGCACGCCGACCTTGTCACCGCCTACGGACACTATTACGTGCAGCGCAGCGAGCCGGCGATTGCCCCTCTCGGCGAGGCCCGCTCGAACACCGCGCTCTTCCGTGCGCTGGCCGAGCGCATGGGATTTGATGAGCCGTGCTTCCGCCAGAGTGATGAAGAGCTGATCGCCGAAGCCCTCGCGGTGGACGATGCGTGGATGCAGGGCATCACGCCCGAGACGCTGGTGGAGAAGAAGTGGCAGCGGCTGAATTTCCGCGGAGTAGAGGAGTGCGAAAACTCCACTGATGACAACGCGGCCGCGAACAGCGGAGAAGCGAAGCCGTTCCTGCCTTTTGCCGAAGGCGGCTTTGCCACCGCGAGAGGCAAGGCCGAGCTCTACAGTGCAGAGCTGGCCGCGCAGGGGCATGACGGAGTAGCGGAGTTTGTGCCGCCGGTGGAGTCGCGCCACGGCGAGCCGTCGCCGTACCCGCTGGAATTGCTGCCGCGCAAGCATGACAACTTCCTGAATTCGACTTTTACGAACCTGCCGGGGCACCGCGCGCTGGAGCGCACGGGCGAGCTGGCGATGCACGCGCAGGATGCGACGGCCAGGGGTATCTCCGAGGGTGACCGGGTAAGAATTTTCAATACGCGGGGAGAGCTTTTTCTGCGGGCGCGCGTCGGCTACACTGTAGCTGCGGGCGTGGTTGCCGCAGGGTTGGACGGCTTTGCGCCCTCGGGTGCGAAGAACGTCAACCTGCTCACCAGCGACCGCCTGAGCGACATGGGCGGAGGCGCAACTTTCTATTCGACTCTGGTCGAGGTAGAGAGGGCCTGAACGGGGCCAGGGGCAGCCGGTCCAAGGTTTTCACCCAGCGAAGGGCTGGGTACATTCCGGGTTGGAGTTCCATGCGCCCGGAAGGTATAATTGGCCCTTCCGGTTTGAGTTTTCAATTACTTGAGGGTCTTCCTATTTTCCGCCTGTCGAAATACTGCCCAGCGTCCCCGGTAGCTCCCCTGCGGAGCGTGGCAAAGGCCATGCGCTTCGTGGTGGTGATGTGCCTGCTTGCCGCGTTTGCCTATGCGCAGCAGGGGGTGATTGAAGACATACGCATCCATGGCAACCGGCGTATTCCGGCGGATACCATCAAGGCCCGCATGTTCACACGTGCCGGTGATGTCTACGACGTCAATGCGATGCAGCGCGACTTCCACGCCTTGTGGAACGCCGGCTATTTTGACGATCTGCGCATCGAGCGTGAAGAAAGCCCGAAGGGCTGGGTGCTGCACGTCTACGTCAAGGAAAAGCCGACCATCCGCGAGATCAAGTACGTGGGCCTGAATGCGGTCACGCAGTCGGACGTGCTCGACAAGTTCAAGGAACTCAAGGTCGGCCTCTCGCAGGAGAGCCAATTTGACCCGACCAAGGTCAAGAAGGCCGAAGTGGTGCTGAAGGAATTGCTGGCCGCGCACGGTCACCAGTTCGCCACCATCCGCACGGAAATCCGCCAGATCCCTCCGGCCGCCGTCGGCGTCACCTTCAACATCAAGGAAGGACCGAAGGTGAAGGTCGGCAAGATCCGCTTTGAGGGCCTGCACCACGTCAAGAAGCGCCTGCTGCGCGACGCCATGAAGAATTCCAAGCCCATCGGCATTCCGCACAGCCCGGTGCTGGGGTCCATTTTTGCGCGCACCTTTGACGCCACCAAGTTGAACGAGGATGCCGAGCGTGTGCGCCTGGCCTTCCAGGATGAAGGCTACTACCGCGCCATCGTGCAGGACCCGAAGACGAAGATCCGCGACACGCATCCGATCCTCTGGTACAAGCCCTACAAGCGCGGCCACGGCAAGGTTGTCGATATCACCATGCCGGTCGAAGAAGGCGAGCGCTACAAGCTGAAGGAGATCACCTTCAGCGGCAACAAGTCGATCACCAACAACGCGGCGCTGCGCAAGCTGTTCAAGCTCAAGGACGGCGAATGGTTCAATCGCACCGCGATCGGCAAGGGTCTGGAAGAAATGCGCAAGGCCTACGGTTCGCTCGGCTACATCAACTTCACGCCGATTCCAGACACGGTCTTTGATGAAGAGCACAAGTCCATCACGCTGAAGATCGATGTGGACGAGGGCAAGCAGTTCTTTGTCCGCCGCATTGAGTTCAGCGGCAACACCACCACGCGTGACAAGGTCATCCGCCGCGAACTGGCGCTGGAAGAAGGCCAGGTCTACAACAGCCAGCTCTGGGAAATGAGCCTGCTGCGCCTGAACCAGCTCAATTACTTTGAGACCTTGAAGCCGGAGCAGGATTCGACCGTCCACCAGGATGTGGCCTCCAACTCGGTCGACATTGACCTGAAGGTGAAGGAGAAGGGCAAGAACAGCATCGGCCTCACCGGCGGTGTCAGCGGCTTGTCCGGTTCGTTCATCGGCCTCACCTACGAGACCAATAACTTCCTCGGCATGGGCGAAACGCTCAGCGTCTCGTTCAACATCGGCAGCCGCCAGCGCGACATCATGTTCGGCTTTACCGAGCCGTACGTTTTCGATCGTCCTCTGCAACTCGGCTTCACTGTGTTCTCGCGCCGGTTCAAGTATGACCAGGCGCAGCAGGCTTCCATCAGCAGCGGCCAGAAGCTGAACCTTCCTTCGAGCTACCTGAACGCACTGCAGAACTACACGCAGTCGAGCACGGGCTTTACCCTGAGCGGCAGCTATCCGCTGCGCCGGTCGTTCAAGCGCGTGGGCCTCACCTATTCATGGGACCGCTCGTCGATCACGACCTATTCGGACGCCTCCAAGCAGTACTTTGAGTACCTGGCATTCCGCAACGTCAGCGGCCCGAACGCGCTGGAAGGCATCATCACCAGCAAGATCGTTCCCAGCCTGTCGAAGAACACCATTGACCGTCCGATGAACCCGCATCGCGGCAGCAGCTATTTCATCGGCTTGGATTTTGCCGGCTTGGGCGGCACCGTGAACATGATTCGTCCGGTGGCGGAGTACAAGCGCTTCATTCCGATGAAGGGCTTCCATCCGAACGCGAATGGCTCACAGACGCTGGGCTTCCGCCTGCAGAGCTCGTTTGTCACCGGCTATGGCAGCAGCAGCTATAACGGCAAGAGCTACTCGCGTGTGGCCCCGCCGACCGAGCGCTCCTACCTGGGCGGCGATACTGACCTGCGCGGCTTTGATATCCGCGCGGTTTCGCCGGTGGGCTGGATTGCCGATAAGGTCAACTACTCGATCAAAAATCCGGACGGTACCTCGGTTCTGATCAATCCCAGCAATCCGAGATCCGGTTATCAAACGGTGACGCTGCCGATCTACCGCCTGGTCTATCCGGGTGGTGATACCAGCGTGGTTGCCAACGTCGAGTATCGCATCCCGATCGCTGGCCCCGTGACCCTGTCGTTCTTCACCGACTTCGGCATGAACATGGCGGTCCGCCAGTCGCAGTTGCAGTTGAGCGCGCAGCAGGTGGAAGCCTTGAATGCCTCGAATTACGGATGCACGGGCTACTACGAGAATTCGTTGGGCGAGGGCGTATGTCTGGGTTCTGTGCACCAGAGTTACGGACGCGACCTGAAGCCGCTGGCGCACACCAACTACGTTCCGCGCATGTCCAATGGCGTGGAGTTGCAGGTGGTGATGCCGGTGATCAACGCCCCGTTCCGCATCTATTACGCGTACAACCCACTGCGCATGAACACAGAGGTTCATCCTCCGTCGGAGATCAGCTGCTCGCTGTTCCCGCAGAGTTCTTCGCCGACCTATAACTGTGCGCAGGCGAACGCTTCTTACAGCTCGAGTTATAAGTTGATCGAGCCGAGGAAGACGTTCCGCTTCACGGTGGCGACTACGTTCTAGTTCACAGAAGCAGCCCTGTGGAGTTGGCACAGGGCCGCAGCGATGGGCAGTTCTGGCAAGCAAAAATGGGCCGAAAGTGGCATCAGCAAAGGTTTGACGCTGTTTCCGGCCCACAACTATAATTTGATTACCGAAAAGGACTTTTTCTTCTGGGTTGGAGCCATCGCAGCCGCATCGAGCTCGCCCGCATCGGAAAGGTTTTTGCGGAATCTCCGAAACACACGCTCCCAAGGAGTCACAGCTAATCCCATGAGCCGCAACTTCGCACGTTTTCTCCCTGTTCTGGTTCTGGCGCTTGCCATCCCTATGTTCGGACAGGCTCCCGCCGCTGCACCGACCAAGGTAGGCATCATTGATATCCAGCAGGCCATCCTTCGCAGCAACGAAGGTCAGCGCGACTTCGAGGCTCTGGCGAAGAAGTTTGACCCCAAGCGCACCGAACTCGAAGGCACCAACAAAGAGATCGAAGAGCTGAAGAAGCGCCTGCAGACCACCCAGGACAAGTTGAGCGATGACGCCCGCAACACCCTGGTGAAGGAAATCGAGGCCAAGAGCAAGACCTTCCAGCGCAATCTGGAAGACTCCAACAACGATTTCCAGGCGCAGCAGAATGAGATCGCGCAGCGCATTGGCCAGAAGATGATGCAGACCGTGGACAAGTACTCCAAGGAAAACGGCTTCGCTCTCATCATCGACGTGGGCGGACAGCAGAGCCCGGTTCTGTGGGCGTCTCCGGCGGCGGACATCACGCAGCCGGTCATCGATGCCTACAATACGGCGTCCGGCGTTGCCGCTCCGGCCAAGCCTGCCACTCCCGCCAAGGCTCCGGCCAAGCCGGCCGCGAAGTAATCGAGCAAACTCGGCAATGGAAGGCCACCCCGCGCGGGTGGCCTTTTTGTTTTTCCGCCCGTGTGAGACTCCGTTTTCAGCAGAAAAGTTCCTGACATATTTTTGTTCCGCGCGGAACAAATGCATTGCCCGGCGGTGTCCAAGGTTACATCACGGCTGGGAGGTGCCCGATGTTCGATACCCTGGACCGCTCCATGCGCAACCCGCGCAGCAGATGGACCGCTGCGTTGTCGTTCACCCTGCAGGCAGCCGGAGTCTGCGTGCTGCTCCTCATCCCATTGCTCTACACCGAAGCGTTGCCCGTGGTGCGCGCAGATGCCGCACTGCCGCCGCCACCGCGCCGCGCCGAGTTCGACAACCAGCGCGTTACGGAAATCGTCTCCGCGCGCCATGAGACTCCGAGCGAAGTCCGGGACGGCCACGTCATGCTGCCCACGCGGATTCCCGATCGAATTGATCGCACGGTTGATCCGGTTGAGCCGCAGATGGGCAGCACGATGCCCGGCGCCATCCCGAACGGGGTTGGTGCTGGCGACGACCGTCTGCGCGCACTGACCGCCCTGCTGCCGCCGGAACCGCCGCGGCCAACTGTCGCCACGCCGAACGTCGCACCGAGAACTCTGCGGTTGTCTCATCTTGATGCGGGCATGCTCATCAAGCGCGTGGATCCCTCTTATCCGAGCCGTGCCCGCCTCACCCGAACGCAGGGCATCGTGCGGCTGCACGCGGTGGTGGACCGCAGGGGAGAAGTGGCGGAGCTGAGCGTCATCTCCGGCCATCCATTCCTTGTTGCCGCCGCCATCGATGCCGTCCGCCAGTGGCGGTACCGCCCCTACCTGCTAAACGGGGAGCCGGTTCCGGTGGAGACCGAGATCACCGTGAACTTCATTCTGGGGCAGTAAGAGAAGCCCTCCAACGGGCGGATGCACGAGGCCTATCCTCACTCCGCCCGACTGTTTCGTTGTGAAACAATTTGCCGATGAAATTTTCTGCCATCCTGTGGAAATTTCTGTGGAGAACAATGGACGGGGCAATCCAGAAAAATGTCAGAAGTTGGCAGCCTGCCCTCAAACTGATGCGACTGTTGTTGTAACAGATTGTTAGTCAGGCACTTGTGGAGCTGCTCAAAATTCATTTGACGGAAATAGAGAGACGAATCCTGCCGTTCGAAAAATTGAGTTTTGCACAAATTTCTAAACTGTGAATGCGTATGAGCGTTGGCCAGCGCTGAATCCAAGTTCAGAAAAATCAGCAGCTTACTAACGTAACCCGTAACACAAATGCAACATTGCTGACGTTTGTCGACAGGGGCCGTTCCGTGAACAAGACACTGAATTCTAGACGCCGAGTGCCAATTCCCGGGGGCGTTGCGCGTAGCCATCCGGCGCGGGGAGCGCACGAAAGTGCCTTGCCAGACGTGGGAGATACTCCGCAAGCGGCGTGTAGTTCATCGCAAGCTCGCGCCTGCTGCGCTGGTTGTCGAGCGCGCTCATCCAGGGATCGCTGAAGGGTGAGCAGGCAGGCAGCAGTCCGGCTGCCTGCAGCTTCTGCGCGGAGACCCGCCGCACGGCGGCGCGGGTGCCAAGAGCCTCCGCCAACTGACCGAGGAAGTCTTCGAGCGTCAGGCTCTCATCCTGCGAAATGTTGTAGCCGCGTCCGACGATGTCCGGATGGGTGGCGGCGATTGCGATGGCCTCAATCACGTCGCTGCCATAGATGTGGCGCAACAGCGGATGAGGAATATCTGGAATGACAATGGGGCCGCCGTCGAGCAGCCGCGCAACGTAGTTGTGGATGCGCGAGAAGTGGTCGCGTTCACTGTTGACCATCGGCAGCCGCAGTGTGACCACCGGAAAGCCGAACTCGGCATGTGCCGCGTTGAGGGCGTCTTCGGCAGCGCGTTTCGCCACGCCGTAGAGCCAGTCCTTCAGGTCATGAGCTTCGCCGGGCTGCGCCATCACCGGTCCCGCGTAGTCCTCTTCGAGGAACGGTCGCTCAAGGCCCTCGCGCACGAGGTAGACCTGCCCGGTGCTGATGAAGATATAGCGGCCCACGCGCCCGCGCAGCGCGGCAACGGTGGTTTGAGCGTCGGGGCCGTTGTAGAGCGTGGTATCCACGACCAGGTCGAAGTCGCGCATGGCGAGCGCGTCGCGGAGCTGTTGCGGATCGCTGCGGTCGGCGTGCAAGCGCTCCACGGAGGCAGGCAGTTCGCCCGGGGTGATGCCGCGATTGAGCACCGAGACTGTATGCCCAAGCTCCAGCATGCGCCCGGCAATGCCCGGTCCAAGGTTGCGAGTTCCGCCGATGATGAGTACGCGCATGCTGCCAGGCCCCACTGCTTGCTAGCTGTTCTCTTCGTTGACCTTCAGGACCGCGAGGAAGGCCTCTTGCGGAATCTGCACACGGCCCACCTGCTTCATGCGGCGCTTGCCTTCCTTCTGCTTTTCCAGCAGCTTGCGCTTACGGCTGATGTCGCCGCCATAGCACTTGGCGAGCACGTTCTTGCGCAGGGCCGCGACGGTTTCGCGGGCAATGATCTTGGCTCCGACGGCGGCCTGAATGGGCACCTCGAACTGCTGGCGCGGAATCAGTTCGCGCATCTTGCTGACCAGCGAGCGTCCGCGATCATAGGCAAGGTCTTTGTGCACGATGATGGAGAGCGCGTCGACGGGATCGCCGGCCACAAGAATATCGAGCTTCACCATCGGAGACTCCCACCATCCGGAGAGATGGTAGTCGAGCGAGGCGTAGCCACGCGAAACAGTCTTCAGGCGGTCGTAGAAGTCGAGCACAATCTCATTCAGCGGCAGCTCATAGGTAAGCATGACGCGGTTGGTGCCCACGTATTCAAAGTTCTTCTGGCGTCCGCGCTTTTCTTCCACCAGCTTCAGAATGGCGCCGACGTACTCTTCCGCCGTAAGGATGGTGGCGGTGATGACCGGCTCTTCAATTTTCTCAATCAGCGTTGGGTCCGGCCACTTCGAAGGATTGTCCACTTCGAGGTGCTGGCCGTCGGTCAGCTCAATCTTGTAGCGCACGCTGGGCGCGGTAACGATGAGATCGACGTTGAACTCGCGCTCCAGCCGCTCCTGAATGATCTCCATGTGGAGCAGGCCGAGGAAGCCGCAGCGGAAGCCGAAGCCGAGCGCCACCGAACTCTCCGGCTCGAAGAAGAACGACGAGTCATTGAGGCGCAGTTTTTCAAGCGCATCGCGCAGCAGGCCGTGCTCGTGGCTGTCGACCGTGTAAAGCCCGGCGAAGACCATCGGCTTGATGTCCTCAAAGCCGGGCATTGCCTCCAGCGCCGGACGGGCATCGTCGGTGATGGTGTCGCCAATCTTGGTGTCGCCCACGTTCTTCATGGTGGCGAAGAAGAAGCCGACTTCACCGGCCGTAAGCTCGTCAATGGCCACCGGCTTGGGCGTAAGCACGCCCATGGTCTCCACCTGGAAGGCCTTGCCGTTGGACATCAGACGGATCTTCTGGCCGACCGCCATGCGTCCGTTGACAATGCGGGCGAGCACGCCAACGCCGCGATAGGGGTCGAACCAGCTATCGAAGATCAGTGCCTGCAGCGGCGCGTCCGGGTTGCCCTTGGGCGGCGGAATGCGCTGCACGATGGCTTCGAGCAACTCCGGCACGCCGACGCCGGTCTTGGCCGAAATTGGCAGCGCGTTTGAGGCATCGAGGCCGACGGCGTTCTCCACCATCTCCTTGGTGCGCTCAATGTCGCTCGAAGGCAGGTCAATCTTGTTGATGACCGGCAGAATTTCCAGGCCGTGATTGATGGCGATGTAGCTGTTGGCCAGCGTCTGGGCCTCGACGCCCTGGGTGGCATCCACCACCAACAGCGCGCCTTCGCACGAGGCCAGCGACCGCGAGACTTCGTAGCTGAAGTCGACGTGGCCGGGCGTGTCGATGAGGTTGAGCTGATAGGTGACGCCGTCATGCGCGGTGTACATCATGCGCACGGCGTGGGCCTTGATGGTGATGCCGCGCTCGCGCTCCAGCTCCATGGCGTCAAGCACCTGCTCCTGACCCTGCATCTCACGGGCGCTCAAGGCTCCGGTCAGCTCCAACATGCGGTCGGAGAGCGTCGTTTTCCCATGGTCGATATGGGCGATGATGGCGAAATTTCGGATCAGTGAACGGTCCATGAGTGGGCACACAGGGCCGCCGGGCCGTTGCTGGCGCAGGGCGGACTACTGAAGCAATTTTAGCATTGCTGGCCGCTTCCGGCGCGGGGAAGCAGGTGATCGGCAGACCCGGCTGCAAGCAGTTTTCTGGTGACTCACCTGGAATGAAGGGCCGTGCCGCGAAAGTGTTCTGTTTGCAGAAGGACCATATCCGAAGTAACCATGCTTTCAGCCGGAACAAGCCGGAGCGCGGTGGCGGCGATGCTAGTGTGAAAGAGAGGGAACAACTTTCACGGCATGGATTCGAGGCGCAGGACCTTATCCTCGAATCTCCGAAGAAAGCTTGTTCCATTGGCGTGCCAGCAGTTTCCTGGGAAGGGTCGGATATGTACCTGATGCGGATTGTGTCGAAGAAGTGTCCCCGGTGCGACAGCCACAACGTGCACAAGTCTCGTCGGCGCACAGAGGACTTTGCCTGGTTATTTCCGCTGCTGCTGCCTCTCCGCTGCCATGACTGCCTGGAGCGCTTCCATATCCCGTTCTACCTCCGCCCGTTTGTGACGGGCAGGAACACGCGGCGGCAACCCACATCGGTTGCAAACTGACGCCCTCTGAATCGGTAATCCGAGAACTTTCCGGCGTTGGGTCGTCTCATGTGGCGCATTCTCAGCGCCGCAGGGAGAGTCCAATCAACACCTTTACGGCGACCGGGCGGCCGTCGATTTGTGCCGGCTGGAAACGCCATCCCCGCAGTGTCTCCACGGCCAGCGGGCCAAGAGCCTGATTCGGCTGCGCCACGCGCAAATTTTGCGGTACGCCCGCTTCGTCAATAACGCACGACAAAAACACCTTCTGGTAGCCACCGGCATTCGGCGACGTAGGCGGCATGGGCTTGCTCTGCGGATACGGTGGTGTCAGCAGGCCATTGCCGCCAACGTTGCCAACCACGGCGTACTGCATGGGCCAGTCGGGCCCGCCACCTGCGTCCGCCATGCTGATGTGGACCGTGTAGACAGTTTCCTCGCGGCGGAAGACGCCGAGATCCTGAATGGCTCCTCCGCTTGCGCCGGAGGAGATGATGGTCAGGTCGTAATGCTGTGCTCCGCTGCGCGTGGAGGACGCATGGGCCGTTGAGCCGCGCCCCGAGGTGCCGCCGAGGATCATGATGCCGGGCATGGACGTGCCACCGCCAGAGCCTGAACTGCTTCCGCCTGCCGCGCCGGAGCCTGTCCCTGAGCCATCGCCAGAGGAATGTCCTTTCCCATTGCCGGAGCCGCTCGCGCCGCTTCCTGCATGAGCGTTCTTTCCACTTCCGGTGCCTGTGCCATTGCCAGTGCTGCCCGAGCCAGCCTTTGCTGTGTTCTTACCGCTTCCGTGAGAAGGCGAGGCGGCACCGTGAGCCGCTCCGGCTCCGCCGCTTGCGCTCTTTTCGCCGGGAGGCTCAACGGCGAAGCTGCCGGAGAGTTCTGCTTCGGGCAGCACCGTGGTGTCCGAGAAAGGCACGCTGACGGCGTTCAATACCAATGCAGAGACCGTGCTCGGCTTCGCCTCAGTCTCCAGCCGGGGCTGCGCGCGTGGCGTTTCGGCAACCTTCGGCATTGCCGCGCTGGCGTGCGGTGACGGCATGGGCAGCGACGGAGTGCTGCGGCGGTTCGGATCGTCGGGCAGGACGTTGATGGGCGACTTGGGCTCGGCGGGCGCGAAGGCCGGAAGCACCGCGGCGGCCAGCACGGCCATGCTCGGAAGCCGAAGCGGAAACTTCAGCTTGGGTGGCTGCACAAGGTCCGGGCGGCGAATCGTCTGCACAGAGTTCGTCGCGTCCGGCAGCACGGTGACAATGCGCTGCGGGCCGGAATAGACGGCATTGGGCTTGAGTGCTGGCTCGGGGGCTTTGGCGACCGCGCGCTTCGCTGGAGCAGGTGCCTGCAATTTGCCGCTTCCGGCGCTTTCCGAGCCACCGTTGGCTTTGGGCAGGATGGTGGGCAACTCCAGCGCCGCGTGCTCGCGCTCCGGCTGCTTCAGCTCAAGGGCGAGCGAAGTCTGCGGCAGACGAAGCTCCACTCTCGGCGCCGGAGGCAGAAAGTACCAGAACCAGACGATGGCGCCGAAGACCACGACGTGCATCAACGCGGAGCAGCAGAGGCCGGTGACCGGCACCAACGGCGGCACCCGCTCGAAGCTCAACGTCACATCATCCTGACCGGGCAGCACGTACGGGGGCCAGTTCTCCGCGTTGTGGTACACCACACGGCAATGGGTCTGGAAGATCACCGTAATAGCTGCGGCCGCAGGATGGGGTAGGCCGAGGTCGGGTTCAGCACCATCTTCAGCGTGGAGTTGCCGCCGAACTGGATTTGATCCGCCACGATGCTGCCCAGTGCGAAGCTGCTGCCTCCCGATCCGCCCTGGAAGGACAAGGCGTCTGCATTGGGGGAGGCGCTGACCCCCGAACTGGTGAAGTACATGAAGCCCGAGAAGATGAAGCTGCCGCCGCCGCCAAGGGACGGCGAGGCAACCACCTTCCGTGACTGGAAGAACAGGAATCCGTGATCCTTGCCAGTGCTGGATCCGTAGGTGCTACTGCACGGGCCGTACAGGATGTTTCCATCAATTGCAGTAGGCACGGCTGAAGGCACAGCGGTGCCGCCCGGGCATTGCAGTCCGGTACTTGGCAACGACCAGCTATTGCCGGAGGTCGTCGCTCCGTCCGTGCGATAGGACACGAGGCAGCCGGAGGCTCCCCAGGTGGTTCCCGAAGGAGTGATCGCAGAGGTGGTGCACGCGCTGGTCTTGCCGGTGTTGCTGCCGAAGTTGACCGTGCTTGACGTGGTGAAGAAGAACGTTGCTCCCTGCGTGCCATCGCCGGTGGCGGTGCTCATGCGGGTTGTGGTGTTGGAGCCGGGAGTGAAATCCGCGCCCAGATAGTAGAGCCCCGGATCAAAGAGGAACGTGGAAGAGGAGGTGCCTACCGGCCCCATGTTCTTCCAGGAAATTCCGTTATCGCTCACCGTCCCCGCAACGCTGGAGGTGCTCCACTTTGGGGGAGTCGTGGCGTTGGAAGTTCCTGCATTCAGCGCCTGGAACATGTAGTTGTTGCTGTTGTTGGAGGTAGGAACAAGGAGTGCCCCGGCGGCATACGCCGTGGAAGCCGTCCAATCGGTGCCATACGGCGATTTGAAACTGTTGCTCATCAGGCAGGCATTGCCCCCGGCGGCAACCTTGTTGCTTGTGCAGGAGGTGTAATCGCCCGCGCTGAATTCCACGCAGCCGGAAGGGTCCGGGCAGCCGTTGATGGTGAAGGCCACGGGGCGGGCGCTTCCCAGCGTCGAGGGTTTGGAGGGTTCGGCGATTTCGGCCCAGGGGTCACCGAACGGAGCTCCCTGCTTGTACCAGGTTCCGGAGCCGAGTGAGACACCGCCCGGCTGGCTCTCATTGCCAACCACCCCGAAGTCGCCTCCGGTGCTGCTGGTGCCAGCTTGCGTGAGGTTAATCAAAGCGTTGCCGGAAACAACCACGGCGCTGGTGTTACTGGAGTCGACCTGGATGGAGCGCTGCGGACCGCCGAGGATTTGAACAGTCGGCGTGCCCTTGGTGGAGAGCGAACTGCTGATGCTCGGGTTCAACACCACGAGAGGAACCGGGAAATTTACGGCAGCCATGCCGCAGGTGGCCGAGGCCGTAACCGTGTAGCTGGACGACTTGGTGGCCAGACGGGTGAGGATGGTGGGCACCGCGTCGGAGACCACGACCTTGATGTACGGGTTCGGGATGGAGTAGGCGCTCAGGTCGTACCCGCTCACGGTGGAAGGGAAGCTGACGCTGACGCTCTTGCCGCTGTACCCGTTCAGCGAGGCATAAACACAGGGGGAGGACGAGGTGTTGCTGGAACAGTCGTAGGCCGTGCCGATCCAGGAGAACGTGAGGCCGGAATAGTTCTTGTACTTGGCGAACAGGTCGGCCGCGCCAGCCTGGCAGGAAGCGTCGGCGGCGGCCTGCGCCATCTGGCGATGCGCCCAGATCTGGGTGTAATCGGTGGCGATGCCAACAGCGGCCAACAGGAACGCAGCCATCAGCACCACGATGACGATCATGCTCTGACCGCGCTCACGGGACGAACCATTCACGAATTGACAGGGCAGCTTCATGGTCTCTAGGGCGCCGCGTTGACGATGCGGCCTTCGGCATAGGCGTTCATGGTCGGCGGCGACTTCATCACAAGGTTGATGTACGGGATGTAGCTGTAGGCAACCTGCACGACCACTCGCTGCGAAGCCAGCGGAGCGCTGGAGCCGGAGTCCGGGTAGGTGATCGTAACGGTCAGCGCGTTGGTGTTGTGCAGTGAAGCCTTGGCAAAGTTTCTCACCACGGCGGTTGTGTTGGTGGTCAGCGTGGTCTGGCTGTTGACGTTGTGCACGATGGCGTAGCGGACGCCCTCGTTGGCAGCGTCGGCCATGACCGTGTAGGTGTACATCAGCATGCAGATTTCGAAGATCCAGAAGACGAGCGTCACCAGCACCACGAGCGTGATGGTGCTCTCAATGGTTGCCTGTCCACGCTCACCGCGCCGCCGGATTGGAGTTGCCAGTTTCATCGTCAGAAGTAGAGAGAGCGCATGGTCACGCGCCGGTAAAACGTCAGGTTTGAAGGCAACACCACCCGGAACAGCGCGCCGGGAACCAGGGGCTTGACGGTATAGGCCACGGCCACGCGCCGCAGCACAAACCGGGAATTCTCCGGGTCCGCAGGCATGACCGGGAAGCTGTACCCTGTCCGGTTGACGCTGCAAGTAGCGGTGCCTCCGCCGATGGGCGTGCTGCACGACTGCACGTAGGCCTTGGTGCTGGCATTGGTATCCAGCGAATGCGCCAGGTTCTCAACCACCAGCGCGATGACGTCCGAATTCGACGGCGCCGTTGGAACCTGGGCCATGCCTGCGCCCCCCTGAGAGGCATACTCGGCACCCAGCCGCGGGGCCGAGGACAGGTTGACGATGGCAAACCAGAAGTAGCCGTAGTTGAAGGCGTTGAACGCAATGCCAAGCAGCAACGGCAGCAGCAGTGCCATCTCCAGCAGGTTCTGTCCACTTTCGCGCGACTTGGTCCTGCGCCATACCTTCATAGGAGTGATCCTTGCCACGCACCCGGAGAAGACAGGCTCCCCTCAGGCGCGCACGAAATCAAAACAATCGCCGATCTGCGTTCCGCTGGCCGCTAGCGCGCCGCTGGGAAGCTCCAGCACCGCATAGGCTCCCCAGTAGACGGGCGTGACGCGGAAGGGCGGCATGGCGGGCCGCAGGGCCAGCACCTTCCAATCCCCGTCCAGCACCACCACATCGATGGGGAACATCATCCCCAGCGTGTGGACGCCTTGCGAAGGCGTAATCAGCAGGCCGTCACCGGACTGGAGGCCGCGCTCTCCCAACAAGCCAAAGATGCGCGTCAGTCCGTTATCAGCCACGCGAACCTTGTCTCCCAGCACCGTGCCGCGCGTCTGGTTCAAGGCCCGAACCGTTTTCTTCTGCCAGCGCATGAATCGTTACGACACCCTGCGGCCGCGCGACGCCATGCGCTTGCGGCGCGTGACGATGATGGCTACCACGATGACGAACATGACACCGGCGATAATGCGAAGGGTTTCAGCAGACATGTTTTCCACCTCGTTCCGAGAGTTACTTCAAAAAGTTGTCCAGATTGCGTGAAATGTTCAAAATCGCGGGCAGCAGCAGCACCACGAAAATGCTCGGGAAAATGAACAGCACCAGGGGGAACAACAGCTTGATGCCGGCCTTGGCGGCAACTTCTTCCGCCATCTGTGTGCGGCGCAGGCGCAGGCCATCGGAGAACTGACCGAGGGCATTGGCGATCGGCGTTCCGAACCGCTCAGTCTGCACCAGCATGGTCACGAATTGCCAGACAAAATCGATATCGAGCCGTTCGGCCATGCCGCGCCAGGCGTCGAGGCGGGTCTTGCCCGCGCGCTGCTCGCGGCTGACGATAAGCAGCTCGTCGGACAACTCCGGCGAGGTGAGCCTCACCTCCTCACCCACGCGCACCAGCGACTGGTCGATGCCGAGGCCGGCCTCCATGCAGATGACCAGCAGGTCGATGGCGTCCGGCAGGGCGCGGCGGATGGCGTCACGGCGGCGGTTGATAAGCTGCGTCACCACCAGGTCCGGACCGAAGAAACCGACCGCGCCGCCCACCAGGGCGAGGGCGACGATGTTGGAGCCCGCGAAGCTGGCCGCCAGAACGAACACGACGGGCGCGAGCATCTTTGCCGAAGCGAAGACCTCCACATGCTCCGGCTTGCGGAAGCCTGCCAGCGAAAGCCGGTATGACAGCTCGCTGTCGTTCGACGTGATGAGATCGCGGATCGGCTTCACCAGGCTGGTGAAGATGGAGGCAATGTTGCCCACTCCGGTCGGCGCGTCATGCAGCAGGTTGCTCTCGACGGGGACATGGGCGGCGACGTCGGCCAGGCGTTCGTCGACCGTCTCCTTGCCGCCCCACCACACGAAGAGCAGCGCCATCAGGAGAAATACCGAAACCATCACGGAAATGAGCAGTAGCAGCATTGCCCTCGTCCTCTGTCCTAAACCTTGACCGTTACGATCTTGCGAATCACAAGTACGCCGAAGAACATGGAAATCACGGCACCGAGCACCCAGCGCTGTCCGGTGGGATCTTCAAAAAGGATCTTGCCGTAGCCCGGGTTGACCGCGTTCATGATGAAGAACATGGCGACCGGCAGCATGCAGAGAACCCATCCGGTGGCGCGGCCTTGGGCGGTGCGGATGCGCACCTGACCCTCCACGCGTCCGCGGTCGCGGATGACCTGCGAAGTCTTGTCGAGCAGTTGCGCCAGGTTGCCGCCGGTCTCCTTCTGCACCAGGATGGCAGTGACCAGGAACTGCAAATCCGGCAGCGGCATGCGACGGCAAAGGTTCAGCATGGCCTCGCGGAAGGGGAGGCCGAAGCTCTGCTCATCGGCCGCGCGGCGGAACTCGCTTCCGAGCGGAGCGGGAATCTCCTTGGCTACCAGTTCGAGGCAGGTGCTCAGCGCCTGTCCCGCGCGCAGGCTGCGAGCCATCAGGTCGATGGCCTCCGGCAGCGCATTGGCAAACTTGCGGAAGCGGAGATTGCGCTTCTGTACCAGAACCAGATAAGGAATTGCGCCAAAGGCCAGGCCGGGGATCCAGCCGACGAGATTCGGTGCAATCCACCAGTTGCCGAGCATGGCGCCGATGGCGATGGAGATGAACGTGGCGAACGCAACGCGGCCCACGGTCCAATCAACGTCGGCCTGCTGAATCAGCAGTTGCAGGTGAAGCGCGAAGCGGTTATGGCGCAGGAACCGGTCCAGCGAAGGAATGCGGCTGAACGCAACTTCCTGCTTGAGAATGCCGTAATCGTCTTCGCCCGCGTAGTTCAGCTTGTGGTCGAGCGCAACCAGGCGCGCATGAATGCGCTTGTCCTCCTTGGAGGGCTCCGTGAAGAACGCGACCGCCGCGAACACGGTGACCAGCACGATTAAGAAGACGCTTACGTAGGACACGGTTAGACCTCGACGACGTGCTCAAACAAGTTCGATGGAAGCTGGATGCCGGAGGCGCGCAGCCGGTCCATGAAGCCCGGGCGGATTCCGGTTGCGCGGAAGCGGCCGAGAACGCGGCCATTCGGGCCGATCCCGAGACGCTCCAGCACGAAGATATCCTGCAATCCGACCATCTCATCGGAGACGCCGGAGACTTCCGAAATGTGTGTGACGCGGCGCGTGCCGTCGCTGAGTCGCGCAATCTGCACAATGATGCTGATGGCCGAAGCCACCTGCTGGCGGATGGCGCGATCCGGCAGGTTGACCTCCGACATGAGCGACATGGTCTCCATGCGGGCAATGGCGTCGCGCGGATTGTTGGCGTGAACCGTGGTCAGCGAGCCGTCGTGACCGGTATTCATCGCCTGCAGCATGTCCAGCGCTTCACCGCCGCGGACTTCGCCCACCACAATGCGGTCTGGACGCATACGCAGGGAGTTGATGACCAGCTCGCGCTGGCGCACCGCGCCCTTGCCTTCTACGTTCGGCGGACGGCATTCCAGGCGAACCACGTGCGGCTGCTGCAACTGCAACTCGGCCGAGTCTTCAATGGTGACGATGCGCTCGGTTGCGGGAATGAAGCTGGAGAGCGCATTCAGCAGCGTGGTTTTGCCCGCGCCGGTGCCGCCGGAGACCACGATGTTCAACCGCGCCGCCACGGCTCCCTTCAGCAATTCCAGCATGGGCTGCGTCAGGGTGCGGTTGGCGAGCAGCTGCTCCACGCCAATCGGCGTGCGGCCAAAGCGGCGGATGGAGAGGATGGGGCCATCGACCGCCAGCGGCGGAATGATGACGTTGACGCGCGAGCCGTCTTCCAGGCGGGCATCGCACATCGGCGAACCTTCATCGATGCGCCGCCCCATCGCGGAGACGATCTTGTCGATGATGTGGCGCAGGTGCGCGGAGTCCTTGAAGGTGACGTCGGTCAGCTCCAGGCGTCCGTTGCGCTCAATGTAGACCTGGCGGTGGGTGTTCACCAGGATGTCGCTGATGTTCGGGTCCTGCAGCAGCGGCTCCAGCGGGCCAAGGCCAAAGACCTCATGCAGCACTTCGCGGCAGAGGCGGTCTTTCTCCGAGGCGCTGAGCGGCACGCTGAGGGCGGAGATCAGTTCGAAGATGACGCCCTGGACCTGGGTGCGGGCACGCACGTCCTGCAACGAGGTCAACTTTTCCAAGTCGACCTTGTTGAGCAGGTCGCGGTGCAGACTGGTCTTCAGGTCCTGATATGACTCGAAGACCTGAGGATTGCCCTTGCCCGCCATGACTGCTGACCCGTTGCCAAATCCGAACGCCATACGACTGCCTCCTGCGGAATGTCCCACTTTCCGTGGGGACGCTTAACGAATCATGCGGCGGAAGAATCCACCCTGCTGCGGCTCCTGCGCGGAACTGCGGCTGGAGGATTGAGACAGTAGCTCGCGCGCCCACTCCTCGATCGACTGTGCAAACTCGGAGCGCCTGCCTGCCTCAACCGGCATGCCGGAGTTGATGGCGCGGATGACCTCGTTGTAGCTGTTGGGCACCTTCAGCCAGATGGACTGATGCAGTGCCTGCTCAATCTTGTCGTCCTGCAGCGGTCCCTTCTTCGAGTGGCGGTTGAGCACGATCGAAACGGTCTGGCTGCTGTAGCCGAGCTTCAACAGATGCTCCAGGTAGCGTGCGGCGTTGCGCACTGCCGGAAGCTCTGCGGTGATGACCACGGCAACCTGGTCGGACTGCGCAATGCTGGCCAGCGTCACATCGGTCAGCCCCGGAGGGCAATCCAGCACGACGAACGGGTAGATGTCGGCGAGGAAGCGAAGCGTCTGCTCCACCGCCGCCGGTGAGGCAAAGCGGGTGGCGTCGAGCGCCTCAGGGGAATCCAGCACGTCGAGCTGCGAACCTTCATAGTGCGAGACAAAGCCCTGCAACAGCTCTTCATCCAGGCGGTCCGTGTTGCCCGCCAACTCATAGAAGCTGTACTGGTGACGCGGCGTTCCCAGGTAGAGCGAGACGTCGCCGAGCGCGGGATGCTGATCCACCAGCAGGGTGCGTCCGTCGCCGAGCTTGGACAGGCTCAGCGCCAGGTGCATTGCCAGCGACGTGGTGCCGGTGCCGCCCTTGGCGCCGATCACGGTGATGATCTTGCCGCGGACGCGCGAGCGAATTCTTTCCTTCTGCTTCGCCTCCACGTGGGCAAGGGCTTCCATCACGCGCTCCGACTGCAACGGCTTGATCAGGTATTCCGTGCATCCGCTGCGCATGGCGCTGATGATCCGGTCCGGGGCCGAAGACGACGACACCGCGAAGATGTACATGTCGGAGCAGTCGACAAGCAGGCGCTGCACCAGCCAGCTGGCCTCGTCCGGATTCTGGTCCATGTCGATGAGGCAGATGCGGCTTTGCGCGTGCTCCAGTGCGTAGGCAACTTCACGCTCGGCGCCAACATAACGCTCGGCGTTGCCGGCGACTGCGCCGCCCGGAACGCTCATCACGATGTGAGCCAGCGCTTTGTAGGAAGCCGGGTCCAGACACACACCCATCAGGGAAATGCGTCCGGCGGCGGCAGAGGCAGTGGTTGTGCTGGGTGTGCTCATGGCTACTTCTTTCCCTCGCCGTTGCCGGGCAGAGTCTTGTCAAACGATGGCGCTTCCATCGGTGGCAGCGCCGTCTTGGGATCCGCAGTTGCCGGGGTGCCTGGGGCGGCCGCCGGGTCCACAATCGATGGCGTAACCAGTACCACCAGCTCGGTCATGGTCTTCTGCGTGGAACGTGAACGGAAAAACTGGCCCAGGATCGGAATGTCTCCAATGCCGGGCATCTTCTCAAAGGTTGCGGTGGTGCGGTTGTCGAGCAATCCGGCAATGCCGAAGCTCTGGCCGTCCTTCAGTTCGACCACGGTTTCGGCGCGGCGCGTAGAAAGTGCCGGCAGCACAAAGCCGCTGATCGTCACGGAATTGGTGTAATCGAGCGCGCTCACTTCCGGCGCCACTTTCAGGCGGATGGTGCCGTCGTTGTGGACGTTGGCCGTGAATTCCAGCTTCACGCCATAGGGGCGGAACTGAATGGTCACCGAGCTGCTCGTTCCGGCCGTTCCACCCTGCACCACGGGGTAGGGGAACTCACCGCCCGCGAGGAAGCGGGCCGGTTCGCCGTCAATGGCCAGCAGGTTGGGCTCTGCCAGAATCTGCAGCACATTCTTCTGCTGCAGGTCGCGGATGGAGAGTCCGAGATTGATGTCCGAGCGATAGACGAAGACGTTGAGCAGGTCGGAGAGGGTGAAGACCGACGAGGAGGTGGTGGTGCTGCCGGTGCTGGCTCCGCCGAGCTTGCCGCTGTTGCCCAGGGCCACTCCGCCGAACTGCTGCGTGCCGATGGAGCCAATGGTGTTGGCCGCGCCGGTGCTCAGCAGGTTGATGCCGAACTGATCGAGCTTGGTGCGGTCGACTTCGGCAAAGCGCACCTTGAGCAGAACCTGCTTCTGGCGCGGAGCCGCCATCACCTGCAGAGAATTCACCACGTCCTTGGCGAAGGGCGCGGCGATCTTGCTCATCTGTTCCACCACGCTGAGGGAAGAGACGTTGCCGCTCAGCACGACTTTGCCTTCCTCGGCTTCCACCTGGATGGCTTCCTTGGGGAAGGCGCGGCTGACGGCATCGCGCAGCATCGCCACGTCCACATCGGCGTAAACCTCCACCAGGCGGGCCTGACCATCTTCGGTCCACATGATGAGGCTGCTGGTGCCGGGCGTGTTGGCCGTCACCACCAGTTCATTGGGCGCCGTGGTGGCCGAGGTCAGCACGTTGGGGTTGCCAATGAGGACGCGCTTCAGTCGCGCCTCGGTGCGGATGACCAGCGAATGGCCGGCCAGCAGGTGCACTACCTGGCTGGCGTTGGCGCTCTGCGGAAACGTCTGCGGAGCGGTGGCCGGAGCCGCGGTGTCTGCGGAGGTCTGCGCCAGCGAGGCGGCACAAAGCCCAGTGGCAAGCAGGGCAATAGCGAAACAGCGTCGAGTGTTGCGCATCAGGCGAGGCATGGCATTCCTTCGGCTACTGGGCAGTGGTCTCAAACTTCGACACCGTGGATTTATTGCCCGCAATGGTTTCCACCGAATACGCGGGCGACTTTAACTTGGCAATAATCTTCCGGACCGGTTTTTCCGCAGCGGGTGCGGCCTTGGCGGCGCCCAGCGAAGCCAGATCCACCGGCGTGCTGGCCAGCTGCTGGGAGTCTCCGCCGTTGCGGAGCACCAGCTGGATGTTGCCCTGCTGCTGCGCCAGCGCCAGCTTCTCAGCCTCATCCGGCGAAACCAGAAGGGTGGCGATCGCCACGTTCTCCGGCTTGGCCTGCGGGTCGGCCACCAGCTTGGCGCCGGTGGAAAGCACGCGGATGTTCTGCAGAACGGTGCGGGTGCTCATGGTGTTGTTGTCACCGCGCAGCGTCACCAGCACGTCCACGCGGGCACCGGGCACCAGCAGTCCGGCAAGATTGCTGACTTCGTTGGTGCGCACGGCCACGGCGCGCATTCCGTCCGGAATGTTGGCGGCCAGGCCAAACGTGGAGGGCGAGGCGATGGCGTTTTTCGCCAGCGGCTGTCCGGCAGAGATCGGATAGAGCAGGACGCGGCCAACCACGTCTTCTTTCTTCTGCACCATGCCGTCGGGCGAGATGCTTGCGGGCCAGTCGATTTCCTTCACCTGCTCCGCCGTGATCGGCGTGGCGGGCTGGAGTTCGGCGGTGGCCGCCATGACCTTCACCGTCTTCGGCTTGGCCGCAGCCTGCTGGCGGGTCATCTTCACGTAGAACACCGAGGTGATGGCCAGTGAGACGACCAATGCAATAACGAGCGCGATACCTAATCTTCGAGTGTCCGTAAGTCACCTCACAAACCCGGTCTCTGCCAATCGATCGGCGGGCCTGTGGCCCGGTCCAGCATCAGGCGAGACGCGACAATGCGGCCCAGACAAGAGTTCCTGCGGCGAATGCGAGCGCATACGGCATTCGAACCGTTTGGGAGTTCTCCAGATTGATCGTGGGATGAGATTCCAATCCGTGACGGGCGTGATGTACGGCCACCACGGCGGTGTTGCGAAACGTCTGCAGCAGCTGGCCGCGGCGGATTACGTAAATCACCGCCAGCACGCCGCCGCAGATGGCGGTGCAGACCAGTACGGGCATCGCGCTGGATACGCCCACGACGCACCCCAGCGCTGCGGCGAGCTTCACGTCGCCCGCGCCCATGGCCCGAACCACGTAGAACACCATAAAAATGCCGCCCAGCAGAAGTCCGCCTTCCAGTGACTGCAACGCGCCCCGAACCCCGCCGAAGATGCCGTTGACCAGCAGCCCGGCAAGCATGGCGAAATAGGTCAGGCGATTCGGAATGCGGCGCTCGCGTACGTCCACTACCGCGGCCATGACGGCCAGGGCCAGAGCGAGAGCGAGCGTGACTTGCGAAGCGTGCATACTCAGATCCACAGACAACGGTTAAGCACCGGAGACCGCGTCGGCGGCCTCCGGCGCGGGTGAACTAGGAAACAGCGGTGATCGCGCTCTGGATCTTGGTGTTGATCGCGCTCAGAGCGTTGGTCAGAACACTGGCAAGGCTGCCGGAACCGGCAACCACGGCAAAAGCGATCGCAGCCAGCACCAGGGCGTATTCAACGAGATCCTGGCCGGACTCTTCACGATGGAAATTCTGGACAAACTGGACAAGCTTCATGGACGTGCTCCTTTTTTTGTGCAGGTGACGGATCCTGCAAACTTGCCTTGTTCCCTTGTTACGATCGCGAGAGTCAAGCCCCCGAGATTCAACCCAGACTCGTTACAAGGCTGTCTCGTATAAGTGCAGGTCGCTTGCCAAGGTCGGCCCGAGTGGCCAATCTCTGTAAATGGCTGAATAGGAATGCCATGATGTCCAACAGGACAGTGCCCGCTTTCCTCATGTGTGCAAGAAAATGCACATCCAACACACCGGATGTGCACATCGCTCCGTTTTCCCTCAGGCGGACTCCAGAAAACCGGCCTTATTACCGCGAAATCTTTCCTGAATTCGTGCCGTGGCAGTCCTGAAAATGATTCCCGCAAAAGCCACTTATATGCTGGGTCTCTCTGTGGCAGAATGTGGCCCTCGAAAAGGAGGGCGGAAGTTGGAAGACCAGCGTGCAGACGAAGCTGTCCGAGAGGCCCCGGGGCGGCGGTGTCCGGTTTTGCTTTCCTTCCCGGCTGCCATCCTGGCGCTGGTCGGCTTTTTTATTGCGTATGTCTGCCGGAGCCGGCTGGCGGAGCCTGACATCTGGTGGCACCTGAAGAATGCTGAACAATTGTTCAGCAAACAGGGCATTGCCCGGGTGGACCAGTATTCCTTCACGGCGGCGGGCGCTCCCTGGATCGACCATGAGTGGCTCTCGGAGGTGGCCTATTACCTCGCCTTCCGGCTGATGGGGCTGCGCGGCCTCATGGTGCTGTACACCCTTCTGTGCCTGGCAATCAGCTTCCTGCTCTATTACCTGTGCCTCCGCGCCCACGCCAATCCGAAGACCTCCTCCATCCTTCTGATCCTCGGCATCATGCTGGCGAGCGTGTCCTATGGGCCGCGCATGCTCCTCTTCGGCTGGCTCTGCCTGCTGGTGGAGTTCATCCTGCTGGAGCGCTTCATGGCCGGCGAGAAGGTCTGGCTGTGGCTGCTGGGACCGCTGTTTGCCCTCTGGGTGAATCTGCATGGCTCGTGGGTGTTCGGCCTGGTGGTGTTCGGTGGGTTCCTGGCGGGGGGTGCGCTTGAGGTGGACCGGGGGCTGATCGAGTCGCACCGTCTGAGCTGGCGGCAATGGAAGCAGGCGTTCACAGCCGCAGCGCTGGCGGTGGCGGGGTTGTTCGTCAATCCATTTGGATACCGCCTTGTGTTCTATCCCTTCGACCTGATGTTCAAGCAGCAGATCAATATGGAGAACATCGAGGAGTGGAGCTCCGTCAATTTCCACGATGGCCGGGGCAAGATGGTGCTGGTGTTCCTGCTGCTCATTCTGGCGACGGCGCTGATTTCAAAGAAACGCTGGAAGCTCTATGAGGTTCTGCTGGGGGCCTTCGCCCTGTACTCTGGCCTGACGTATGCCCGCATGCAGTTCTTTATGGCCATTGTCTTCGTGCCCATCCTTGCCTCGCGGGTTGAGTTGTTCCCTCCCTACGATGAAGACAAGGAAAAGCCAATCCTGAACGGCATCATCATCGCCGTGGTGCTGCTGGTGCTGGTGGCACGCTTCCCCAGCGAGGCAAAGTTAAAGGCAGAGTTGAGCACCTCGTATCCGGACGCAGCGCTGGCGGCCATGAAGAGCCAGGGTATCCACGACCGCGTCTTCAACGAGTACCTGTGGGGCGGCTACATGATCTGGGCCGCGCCGGAGATCAAGACCTTCATCGACGGGCGCGCCGACCTGTTCGTCTACAACGGAACGTTCGCGGACTACATCCATATTTCGGTGGTGGAGCAGCCGTTTGAGCTTCTGGACAAGTACCAGATCAAAGGCGCGTTGCTGGCGGCGAGCGGGCGTCCGGCCTATCTGCTGAGTCACAGCCCCTGCTGGCATGAGGCCTATCGCGACAAGCTGGCCGTGGTCTTTACTCGAGTGGAGTCCGCGCAGGGGGCGTGCCAGTTGCTGCCGCGAGCGGGAGAGAAGTAGCCGTGACCGGGCCGGAGCAGTGGAACCAGCCAGAACGCTGCTGGAAAGACCTGCTGCTGGCCCTCATGCTGGCGGCGCTTGCGGCCTGGTGGACATCGCCATTCCTGCACTTCGCAAGTCTGCAAATTGATGAAGGCATTCTGCTGCAGGGCGCCGTGCGGGTGCTGCAAGGCCAGCTGCCGTATCGTGACTTCTTTTCCTTCTACACGCCGGGGTCGTACTACCTCTACGCCGCAATCTTTCATTATTTCGGAATCACATTGGCAGCAGCGCGCAGCATGTTGCTGGTCTATGCCGGGCTGTTCGCCGCTCTGAACTACCTGTTGGCCCGGCGCGTTTCGGGCCGGCTGGCATCCGTGTTTGTGGCGGTGATGGTGGGTCTCACCTGCCCGTGGTTCTATGGCATGGTTCTGCATGGGTGGGACAGCAGCGCGGCAGTGGTACTTTCCATCTATTGCGCCGTCTGGTATCTGCAATCCGGGCGTCTGCCCTGGATGCTGGGCACCGGAGTCTGTGCCGGTCTCACGCTCGTCATCGAACAGTCGAAAGGGGCGGGGCTGCTGCTTGGGTTTGCCCTGGCGCTCGCTCTCCTCTGGAAACTTGGCGCGCTGCGCGTCAACGTGCGGCACCTGCTCGCCGGAGCGCTGGGGGTGATGGCGCCGCCTGCCATCGTGGTGGCGTACTTTGGCGCCAAGGGCGGTCTGGGCGACATGTATGGCGGGCTCCTCTGGCCGTTCCACAATTACTCCAAGGCCAATCATGTGCCGTACGGACACATGCTCTTTCTGGAGGCACTCAAGCCGCTCTTCCTTCACGGATCGGCATTTGAGCGTGTCTACCTGGTGCTGGCGGCGAGTGCGCAGTTCCTGCTCGTACTGCTGCCCGTGGTGATTGTGGGTTTTGCTGCGTTGACCGTGGCCCGCAGGCAGAACAACTCACAGGCCGCCGCTCCGGAACAGACGTTTCTTGGCTTTTCCGCAGCAGTACTGACGGGGTTGGTGCTGGCGCTGAACTTCACCGGGCGCGCGGAATTCTTCCACATGCTTTTTCTGGCTCCGGCATTCCTATTTGCCACGCCGCTGCTGGTGGACGCGCGGCTGGTTCGAACGTCATGGCTACCGCGACTGGCACCGCTGATCGCTCTTTATACGAGCGTGGCAATGCTCGCCTGCATGCCTCACCTGGGCTATCCGGGCAGGCTCAGTGTGCATGCGGTGGAAACCCGTGCCGGCCGGATCGAGATCTCAAAGGATGAGGACATACTGCCGTATCTGATGCGGCATACGAGACCCGGGCAGGAACTGCTCATTTACCCTTACTTGCCCACCTATTCGTTCCTTACCCGCACGATAAGCCCGACGCGCTATGAATATCTCCAGTACGGCATGCACACGCCCGGCCAGTTCGACGAAGCGCAGCGGGAGCTGCAGGCCAGCCGGGCTGAGAGTGTGCTGATGGAGATTGGGGTTCAGTCCTGGACGCCCGAGGTCTGGCCAGCGACTCCTGCAGAAGCTCTCGCCCGCGATCCGATGGCGGACTATATCCTCACCAACTATCAACCGTGCCAGCGGCTGCACCTGGCCAAGAGGCCGTTTGTCTTTCTGGTGCGGAAAGACCTGACGTGCCCGGTGGAGGGAGCGGCCACGCACTGATCCGGCTAGAGCGTGCGCGGTGCGGGGTGCGCCAATGCGGACAGCGCTTCCAAAACCCGCCGCCCGTCGGTGCCCCTGATGGGCAGCAGGTTGGCCACGCCCAGCACCAGGTTCAACTGCATCAGCCACGCCAGTACTCCGGCATTCAGGTTCCAGAGGCAGGCCGCAATCACCAGGTTCACCAGCGGGCCGGCGGAGGCGATCAGCAGCTCTGCCTGCGGCTCCACGCGCTCGCGGCGCAGGTAGGCTCCCAGCCCGCAGAGTCCGATGCCCGAGACGCGAACCTGCAGCAGCCGTGCCACCAGAAGATGTCCACCTTCATGCAACAGCACGCAGGCAATAAACAACGCGGCAGCCAACACCCCGGCACGCGGACCAAAGCGCGCAACCGCGATGGTGGCAATGGCCGCAACCGGAAGCAACGCCCGGTGAGAGATTTCCAATTGCATGTTTCTGATATGCCGCGTCATGTGCTTGACCTCTGTGGGAGCCGCTGCGGAGCGCAGGGCGGAATTCGCATTCACTCGGGAAATCGACTGGACGCAAAGCCTGGATGAGCGATTGTTTGTCGCGGGCGTGTGCGGCGTTCCAAGCTGCATCGCAGTCGCAGGATGGGAATAAGCGCCCCTTGCGGCGGCACTCGGAAGTGCTACGACTCGGGGCGAACATGAGATTTCATCGGCGATTCCGCGACCATGGTCGAACGCTGCGGTATGCTTGCGGGCATGCTTTCCAAGGCGATGAAGTGCGTGTTTGTCCTGTTGCTGCTGGGGTGGATGGCTGCAGCGCAGCCCCCCTGTGCGCAAACTGTGGCACGCCATGCAGGCGAAGCGAAGAAGATTCAGGCGGAGTTGCTGGCCGTGAAGTTGCGGGACGAGATGGATGTCGATGTGACTCCGGCGACGCAGAAACGGATTCGCGAGCTAAAGGATTCTTTGGCATCGGTCAGCGACGTGTATATGGGCTGCGCGGAGAGTGCGCAGGCCGAGCCGTCGGTGATGGAGCAGACCCTGGCTGCTGCCGTGGGAGCGAACCAGAAGTCGCAATCGGTGCAGCCACAGACGGCCGGGAATGCGGTTCTGCTTGACGGAATCTATGGGAATGCACTGGAGGTGCACGTTAAGCACTTGGAAGGCCACCCGGCGCTGCGTGCGGTGGAATGGACGTTCGGCATTCCGTGCAGCTTTGATTCCGTGCTGCTGGTCTATCAGCACGAAGGGGCGGGATGGCGCCAGGTAATTCGCTGGCAGAGCAAGGACTATGAGGAGATCAGCGGCGCCTACGGAGACTTCCTGCAATATGCGGCAGTGCCACTGGGCAAAGGCTGGGCGCTGGCGGCTGCGCACGGTACGCCTTGGTGTACCTCGCGCATGAGTCTCTTTGTTCTTGATGTGATGACTTTCCGATCTGCTCAAGGCGCGCAGAAGACGGCATTTCACAAAGAACGGGGCTACAGCCGGGGAGACATCGTTCCTGTGATGAAGCCGCGCGCAGACGGTTTTGACCTGCGGCTGGAAGTGAACATGAAGGACACAACCGTTCTCGTTCGTAAGGGCGTTTACCGCTACAGTACCGCTGATGGCACCGTGCGCCGCGTGCAGCCGGTGGCGATGAATGGACGCGACTTCGTGGATGAGTGGCTACAGGTGCCGTGGAGCGAGGCTGGCGAGTGGTCTGCTCCGGAACACGCTGCGGCGCTCCAGCAATGGCACGACAACTTCGAGCGGCGGGAGAAGTCGGAGAAAGACTATCCGTCCGTAGAATACGGAGCGGTGCGCGCCTGCGGGGACTCGCCAAAGCACTTCCAAGCGGAAGTACAAATCGACCAGAAGCCTGCCTACTTCCAACTTCTGCAGGGGACAAATTCCTTTACCATGCAGCAAATGACGCAACAGCCTGCGGCGGCGTGCAAGAGCGCGGACCTGATGCGGAAGTCAAAGTAGGGAAGAGCGAACAGGTCACAAGCAACGATTTAGAGCGGGGTGCGCATGACCAGGGGGCGTTTGGAGGCGTTCAGCGATGGCGTGATCGCCATCATTATCACCATCATGGTGCTGGAGATGAAGGTGCCGCACGGCAGCGATCTGGCGTCGCTGCGTCCGCTGTGGCCTGTCTTCGTCAGCTATCTGCTCAGCTTTGTTTACGTGGGCATTTACTGGAACAACCACCATCACCTGCTGCACGCGGCCTCGCACGTGACGGGCGCCATGCTGTGGGCGAACCTGCACCTGCTCTTCTGGCTGTCGCTGTTCCCGTTCGCCACCGGCTGGATGGGCGAGAACCACTTTGCTCCGGCAACCCTGATGCTCTACGGCGCGGTGCTGCTGATGGCCGCCATCGCCTACTGGATTCTGCAGCGGGTCATCCTCAACACCGAGGGCTGCGACTCGGCGTTGCGGCAGGCGCTGGGCCGCGACTGGAAGGGAAAGCTCTCGCCGCTCTTCTACCTCGCGGGCATGGTGAGCGCGTGGTGGACGCCGTGGGCCGCAGCAGCCCTGTACGTGTTTGTCGCGCTGATGTGGCTGGTGCCCGATCGCAGAATCGAGCGAATGCTGTCATCGCAGCACCGGTAGGCCTCTGCGTCCGCATAAAAAAGCCCCAACCGGAAATTCCGGATGGGGCTGTTGCGTTCAGCGGAGAAACGTTAGACGGCGGCCAGCTCCTGCTCGCGCTGCGCGGCCACCCATGCTTCGCGCATCTTGAACTTCTGGATTTTGCCCGAACCGGTCATGGGGAAGCTGTCGACGAAGGTGATGTGGCGCGGGATTTTGAAGCTGGCGATCTGGCCGTGGCAGAACTCCCAGACCTGTTCGACGGTCATGGCCGAGCCAAGCTTCAGCTTGATCCACGCGGCAACTTCCTCGCCGTACTTCTCGCTGGGGATGCCGAAGACCTGCACGTCGATGATCTCCGGGCAGGTGTGCAGGAACTCTTCGATCTCGCGCGGATAAATGTTTTCGCCGCCGCGGATGATCATCTCCTTGATGCGTCCGGTGACGCGGACGTAGCCGCGCTTGTCCATCGTGCCCAGGTCGCCCGAGTGCAGCCAGCCATCGGGTTCCACTGTCTTGGCCGTGCTCTCCGCATCATTCCAGTAGCCGTTCATCACCAGGTAGCCGCGGGTGCAGATTTCGCCGACTTTGCCGTGCGGAACAATCTGGCCGGTCTGCGGATCGGCAATCTTGATTTCCGTGTGCGGCAGCGCGCGGCCCACGGTGGTAACGCGCAGGTCGAGCGAATCGTCGACGCGCGTCTGCGTCATGCCGGGCGAAGACTCGGTCAGTCCGTAGACGGTGGTCAGCTCGGGGCAGTGCATCTCCTCCACCACGCGGCGCATAAGCTCGATGGGGCAGTTGGCTCCGGCCATGATGCCGGTGCGGATGCAGGAGAGGTCGAACTCCTTGAAGCGCGGATGCTGGAACTGAGCGATGAACATCGTCGGCACGCCGTAGATGGAGGTGCAGCGCTCCTCATGGATGGCTTCCAGCGTGGCCAGCGGATCAAAGGCCTCCGACGGGATGACCATGGCGGCGCCGCTGGCGAGCGAACTCATGTTGGCCAGCACCATGCCGAAGCAGTGGTAGAACGGCACCGGAATGCAGATGGAGTCCTTGCCGGTGTAGCGCATGGTGTGGGCTATGAGCACGCCGTTGTTGCCCACGTTGCCGTGCGAAAGCGTGGCGCCCTTGGGGAAGCCGGTGGTGCCGCTGGTGTACTGAATGTTGATGGGGTCGAGATAGCTAAGCGTGGCTTCGCGCGCGGCTAATTCGTCCAGGCTGACCTGCTCGGAGAGTCGAAGAAGTTCCCCCCAGGCGAGCATGGATTCCGGACGGTCCTGGCCAATGTAGATGACGTGGCGCAGGTCGGGCAGGGACTCGGAGTGGAACTGGCCGGAGCGGCCGTGGCGCAGTTCAGGCGCAATCGTGAACAGGCTCTCCACGTAGTCGCAATCATGGAAGCCGCGAATGAGCACCAGCGCTTTGCAGCCGGACTGCTTCAGCGCGTAGTGCAGCTCGGCCGAGCGGTAGCGGATGTTGAGGTTGACCAGGATGGCGCCAATGCGCGCGGTGGCAAACTGCGTCAGCACCCACTCGGCGCAGTTGGTGGCCCACAGGCCCACGCGGTCGCCCTTCTTAATGCCGAGCGCCATCAGCCCGCGGGCAATGCGGTCCACTTCCTGCTGAAGCTGGCGCCAGGTGTAACGGATGTTCTGGGGACGCGAGATGAGGGCGGGGCGGTCGGGGTTGAGCGAAGTCGTACGGTCCAGTCGCTGGCCCAGGGTCAATTCCAGCAGCTCGGGAGCCTTGCCCCCGGCTGTGTAGCTCAACATCGCATCGGTAAATTCCATCGGGTCTCCTGTGCAAGGGAGCTTTTCGCGGTCCACACCACGGCACAATCTGCTACCAGCATCCGGCGTGGTCGAATAGAAAGCAAACTAATAATTTTTCACATAGTAGTACTGCGGCTGATGCAATTAGGCGGGAAGGTGGTGGCAGAAGCAGTGCTCTCTCGGCAGGGAAAGCACCGGAGGAGGCGGCAGGCTCTAGAACTTCGTGCTGGGAGCGCTCCAGGCGACGGTGCCGCCCGTGGAGAGTTGCTGCCGCAACGCGCTCAGAAGAAAGCGCCGCCGCTGGCCGTTGAGCATGCCGCCGAAGGTGACCTGGCGGGTACCCATGGTGATCACGATCTGTTCCTGACGGTTGCGCGATGAGGAATAGTTGCCGCTTCCGAAGCCCAGGCCGATCTGCGCGGAGTTCAGTTGCGACCACTCCAGGCGGCGCGACCATCCGACCGGGCCAATCCCGGTAAAGATCGTGAGTGAGTTTCCGCGCAGTGTGAGCTGGACCTTTCCGGCGACCATCAGAAGGCACAAGCTGATGAGGACGATGCTGCCGATGAGGAACGGAATGCCAAACAGCGACATGCCGGGATTAAATTTTCCGGAGCGAAACTGCGTGCCATAGATGCCCGTCAGCGAACCGCCAGCCCACACGCAGGTGAACGGCACCAGAAACAGAGCGGCCCAGGAGCGCGTGCTGGCGCCCGCCCGGAAGCCGTCGGAGAGAGGCTCATACCACGTGCCTTGCGGCGGATTGGAAAGATCGGCATAGCCGGGGCCTTCGGGGCTGAGCAACTCGGCCAGGGAAAATGTTTTCCCGCAGCGACGGCACAGCGCGATGTCGGTGGAAACGTTCACGTCTTCCAGCGGAATGGTGGCGCTGCAGATCGGGCAGATTGGGGCCATAGGCGGCAGGATGCCACAGCCCGCCGGGAGGGTCAAAAGAAAGCCGTATGAAATCCTCGCGCATCACGCAGCAGCGCCAATTCACAGGAGATGTGCCTGTAGAATGAACGGCATGATCATTCTGGCATCGGGGTCTCCGCGGAGGGCGGAGTTGTTGCGCAACGCGGGAATCGCGTTTGAAGTGCAGGTGGCGGACATACCGGAAGAGCACCAGGCGGGCGAGCCGGCGGCGGAATACGTGCAGCGGCTGGCTCGCGGCAAAGCCATGAAGGTTCTGGCGCAGCGTCCGGGGGCACTTGTGCTGGGTGCGGACACCACAGTGGTACTGGATGAGTTCACAACTTCGCACGGCGAGTTGCCCGAAGGCGCGCGAGAGACTCTGCTGGAAAAGCCGAAGAATCCGGAAGATGCAAAACAGATGCTGCGGTTGTTGAGTGGACGCGAGCATCGCGTGTTGACTGGCGTTTGCCTGGCGTGGCATGAGGCGGATGAGCCGAAGTGCGATGTGCGCGTGGAGACCACGCTGGTGCGCTTTGCCGAACTGGCGGAGAGCGAGATCGACGAGTACGTGGCCAGCGGCGAGCCGATGGATAAGGCTGGAGCCTACGGCATCCAGGGCCGGGCCTCAAAGTTCGTGACCGGAGTAATTGGCTGCTATTTCAATGTGATGGGGTTGCCGGTGCAGAAGGTGTACCAGATGCTGGCCGGGCGCTGGCTGGTGATCTAAGAGAAGAGAAAGCCGAAAAAGCAAAAGGCCCCCGAAAACGGGGGCTTTCTTTGCGATGAACCACTTGAGGCCGTCGCCAGAAACTTAAGGCGATATCCCGGGACCGGTCACGGGTAGCGCTGGATGGCGCTCCGGCCGCGGGTACCGTATGCAAAAGCGCCTCGCAAGGGAGGCGCCGGGTGAATGCTTACTTCTTCTCGCCGTCCTTGGGTGCCGGTGTCTCCGAACCTTCCTTGACCGCAGTCTTGAAGTTCCGGATACCTTCGCCGAGACCCTTGCCCAGGTCAGCCAGCTTAGAGGGGCCGAAGATCAACAGGGCGATCACGAGAATCACCAACAGATGCATCGGCTGGAAAAGGCCTTCAAACATAATTCGCTCCGAGCGCCCGTCGGGTGACGTCCATGAAATGAACTCCTGCGAATGGGCGACAGAAACAGTCTAGGTCAGTGGGGCAAGCGGAGTCAAAGGAAGAACGCACACGAAAGTCGGGTTTTGATGCTGGCGGCGCAACGCACGGGGAGAGCGGCTCCGAAGCTCGGCAGAATGATGGAGTTACAAGGCGCCTTCCTCAGTAGAAGAGGAAAGCGCCCTTCCTAAATTAAAAAGATCAGGCCTGCAGCAGCAGCGCCAGCAGGGCGGCGCGGCGTGGCAGTTCGCGGGCGACGATGTATTCGCCAATGTTGTGCGCGTGGTCGCCCACCATGCCAAGACCGTCGAGCGTGGGGCGGCCAAGCGCGGCGGTAAAGTTGCCGTCGGAGGCTCCGCCCACGGCGGTCTGCTTCAGTTCAAAACCAAGCTGCTTTGCGCAGGCGGCGGCGTGCTTGTAGAGGGCGCTTCCGGCGGCGCTGCGCTCGAAGGGTGGGCGGTTCAATCCGCCGGTCAACTCAAGCTGGCAGCGGCGGTCGACCGGGCGCAGCGCGCGCAGACGGCGGTCAATGGCGCGGGCCTGTGTGGCGCTGACCACGCGCACGTCAAGCCGGGCTTCGGCCCACTCAGGCACCACGTTTACACGCGTGCCGCCGCTGACGATGCCCGCGTTGATGGTGAGGCCCTTTTCCGGAGACGAGAGCTGGCTAATGCGCGTGAGCTGCTGCGCCAGTTCGGTGATGGCGCTGGCACCGCGCGTGAAGTCCAGCCCCGCGTGCGAGGGAATGCCATGTACGCGCAGGGTATAGAGCGCGATGCCCTTGCGCGCGGTCTTGGCTGCGCCCTCTGCGCCTGCCGCGGGTTCCAGCACGCAGACCTTTGCCGCACTTTGCGCGGCGCGCTCCACGATGGGCCGCGAGTTGACGCTACCGATTTCTTCGTCCGGCGTGAGCAGCACGGTGACCGGCGCGGTGAAGCGGCCTTCAACGGCCAGAGCGCGCAGGGCAAAGATGGCCTGCACCAGGCCGCCCTTCATGTCGAAGACGCCGGGGCCGTAGAGCTTTCCGGCGCGTTCGCGCCAGGGCATCGTGGCCAGCGTGCCGCGGTCGTAGACGGTGTCAAGATGGCCGAGCAGCAGCGCGCGCGGGGCGCGGCTGGCGGGCGCAAAGATGAATTCCAGTGCATCACCGCAGCCGCTCTGTTTGTGGCGGCGTACGCGCGCGCCGAGGGCGGCGAAGTGCGGTGCCACCAGGGCGCCGAAGGCGTCCACGTCTGCCTTGGAGGTCGAGGGCGATTCGCACTCGACAAACTGGCGCAGCAGTTGCACCATTTCACCGCGCTGCGCGTGGAGCGTGCGCAGCAGGGACGCGCTGGAGACCGGAACTTTGTGCGTGGGTTTCATCGCAAGTAGAAAGCTACCGCAAACGGGCCGGGCGGGGCCAGCGGAGGCGCAGGCGGGGAGGAATCGACCCGCCACTCAAGTGTATAATTTTGGTTTCCCGCGAGATTTTCCATGAGTGAAGAAAAGAAGACATTACCTGAACAACCTGCGGCCGGTGGCATCACCGTACCGCTTGACGTGGTGGGCATCCAGCAGATTCTGCCGCACCGCTATCCGTTCCTGCTGATCGACCGCGTGATCGAGGTCGAGCGCATGAAGCGCATCGTGGCCATCAAGAACGTGACGGCCAACGAGCCGTTCTTCCAGGGACATTTCCCGGGCAACCCGGTGATGCCGGGCGTTCTGCTGGTGGAAGCCATGGCGCAGGCAGGCGGCACGCTGCTGCTGACCGAAATTCCCGAGCGCGACAAGATGCTGATGCTGTTTACCAGCATTGAGCGGGCCAAGTTCCGCCGCCCCGTGGTGCCCGGTGACCAGGTGCGCATCGAGGTCAACGTGATTGTGTGGCGCTACACGGCCACCAAGATGGCGTGCAAGGCGCTGGTGGATGGCAAGGTCGCGGCCGAGGCCGTGGTGAGCTGCCAAATTGTGCCGCGCGAGCGCGTAAAGTAGCGAGCCGAGACCATGAGCATTCATCCGCTGGCCGTGGTTGAGGCCGGAGCCAAGATTCCCGAAAGCTGCACCATCGGGCCGTTCTGTTATGTGGGCGCCGACGTGGAGATGGGCGAGCGTTGCCAGCTCATTTCGCACGTGGTGCTCAACGGGCCTACCACGCTCGGTGACGATAACTGCGTCTACCCGTTTGCCACGCTGGGCGTGGGGCCGCAGGATTTGACCTTCAAGGGCGAAAAGACCCGCCTGGAGATCGGCCAACGCAACCAGATCCGCGAGTACGTCACCATCCACCGCGGCACGCTGAAGGGCGTGGGCGTTACGCGGGTGGGCAGCGACTGCCTCATCATGGCCTATTCGCACATTGCGCACGACTGCCAGATCGGCGACCACGTCATCATGGCCAACGCCGCCACCCTGGCGGGCCACGTTACGGTGGAGGACTGGGCCACCGTGGGCGCGCTCTGCCCGGTGCACCAGTTTGTGAAGGTGGGCGCGCACAGCTACATCGGCGGCGGCACCACCATCACGCGTGACGTGCTGCCATTCAGCAAGACGAGCGCTTCGCGCGAAGTGGGAGCCTACGGCGCCAACGCCATCGGCCTCGAACGCCGTGGTTTCACGCCGGAACGCATCCGCAAGATCCAGCATGCCTTCCGCGTGCTGCTGGCGAGCAAGCTGAACACTTCGCAGGCGCTGGAGAAGCTGCGCAGCGAAGGCCCGCTGGGCGAGGACGTGGAGATGCTGGTGCGCTTCATCGAAACCAGCGAGCGCGGAGTCATCAAGTAGGCCCCCAGGAGCCCTAGAATGCTGGACCGCAAACAGGCAATTCGGGAGTTCAAGGAACGCAAGGTGGAGCGGGGCGTATTTGCCGTGCGTTGCTCCGTAAGCGGTGGCGCATGGGTTGGTTCCTCCCGCAACCTGGATGCAACGCGCAATCTGACGTTCTTTTCGCTGAAGGCGGGGAACCATCGTGCGGGCAGCCTGCAAACCGCCTGGAATACACATGGCGAGGCTGCCTTCAGCTATGAAGTCCTGGCCAAGCTGGAAGATGACGTTCACGAGTTGGAGCTGAACGATCGCCTGAAGGAAGCGAAAAACACCTGGGTGAGCCGCCTCTCCGCCGAGCCGCTCCTCTAGGACGATCCCCGGAAAGACGAAGGGCACACTATGCCGAAGCTTGGACTGATTGCCGGAAATGGAAAGTTCCCGCTGCTGGTGCTGGAAGCCGCGCGGGCACATGGATACGAAGTTGTCGTGGCGGCGATCAAGGAAGAGACGTTTCCGGAGATCGAAAAGCACGGCGCGGCCAGCGTGCACTGGCTCAGCCTGGGCGAGCTGTCAAAGCTGATTGAGACCTTCCAGAAGGAGGGCGTCAGCGAGGCGGTGATGGCCGGGCAGGTGAAGCACAAGCAGATCTTCAGCTCCATACGCCCGGACTGGCGGCTGGCCAAGCTGCTGCTCTCGCTGGGCACCCGCAACACGGATTCGCTGATTGGCGCGGTGGCCAAGGTGCTCGGCGATGAAGGCATCCACCTCATCAATTCCACGGCGCTGCTGGAGCCGCTGCTGGCGGGCGAAGGCGTGCTGACCGAGCGCGCGCCCACCGATCAGGAGATGACAAACATCACCTATGGACGGGCGGTGGCGCACCACGTGGCGCGCTTTGACATTGGCCAGACGGTGGTGATTGCCGAGGCGGCCTGCGTGGCCATTGAGGCCATGGAGGGCACCGACGCGGCCATTCTGCGCGCGGGCGAGCTGATGGCCAGCCTGAAGGGTGAAAGCGCCGTGCTGAGCCGGGCGCTGACCGTGGTGAAGGTCTCCAAGCCGAACCAGGACATGCGCTTTGACGTGCCGGTGGTGGGCATGCACACCATGGAGACAATGATCAAAGCGGGCGCAAGCTGCCTGGCGCTGGATGCCAACAAGTGCCTGATGCTCGACAAGGCGGCGATGCTGAAGGTGGCCAACGAGCACGGCATCACCATTGTGGCCGAGGAGCCGGCGGTACCGCATCACGCGGGGTAAGTTTGAGATCGAAATGCAAAAGGCCGCGACGAGTGTCGCGGCCTTTTGCATGTGAGTGAGTGCTTCCGCGTGGTCGCCAGCTGAGGACGATCAAGTCGGGGCAGCAGAAATTGTGTTCCAGATGCCAGACGGCGGCGAACGGTCTGCGACCGGCTCGCGCTAGCTGTCCTTGCGGTAGAGAAGGTTCTTCATCGCCTGGCGGCGGGCGGCGTCCAGGTCGCGGTTGCCGGATTCTTTGAAGGAATCGCCGCTGGCTTCGGCCTCGTCTTCGGTGCAGTCAGGGCAGCGGTTGGCAAAGCCGGGTTTGTTCGGGCGGAGCTCGAATTCCTCTCCGCAGACAACGCATTTTTTAATCGGATACAACGGCATAACGCTCTCTATTTTAGCTGAGAGCGGGGCGGAATTTCATGTGTCCGTGCAGCGGATTTCTGCGGCAGGTTCTTGGGTGGGAATAACGCGATGCGGAAAAAGGGCGTCGCATCCCAGGTTAGCCTCGCCAACCGCGCTCGGCGAACCTGGGGCACCCGATACACGGATCTCGGCGAATCCTTCGGCAAGTTCAGGACAGGCCTGGGGCACCCGACTGCGGTGCAATACGTGCGCGAGAAAGCCGATGCGCGATGGCGGGGCCGCTGGTAATCTGGTCTGTTCATACCCCAGCCGAGGAGGACGACCGTGGCTGTCGTTGCAGGAGTGGATCTTGGCGGTACCGCCGTTAATTACACATTCATCACGGAAGACGAGAAGTTTCTGATCGAGGGGCTGTGCGAGTATCCGGCGCGCGCCAAGGAAGGGCCGGAGATTTGCCTGCAGCAGATTGCCGACGGCCTGAAGGTCGCAGCCGACCGCGCCGGCGTCAAGGTGGAAGATGTGGTCGCCGTCGGGCTGGACACGCCCGGACCGGCCAGCGCCTCGGGCCAGTTGAGCACCAAGGGATCGACCAACTTTGTGCATCCGGGCTGGGCGGGCTTTGACATTCGCGAAGGTCTGGCGAAGAAGCTGTGCAAGCCGGTCACCTACCTGAACGACGCGAACGCGGCGGCCCTGTGGGGGCATTATTCGATCTTTGGCGCGTGCAATAAGCAGACCTCGATTTCGATCGTGGTGGGCACGGGCAATGGCGGCGGCGTCATCGTCGATGGCCAGGTGGTGAAGGGCAAGAACGGATTTGGCGGCGAGCTGGGGCACGCGCTGGTGCCATATCAGGCGATTGCCGGCATTGAAGGGCTGGTGCCCAAGTGCAACTGCGGACGCATTGGCGATCTGGAGTCGCTCTGCTCGCTGACGGCGATTGAGAAGAGCCTGCTGCCGTATTTCCTGAAGCAGTATCCGGGGCACGAACTGGGCAAGCTGGACGCGCACACGGCGGCGAAGGCCGTGCGCGGGCTGGCCGACAAGGGCGACCCGATGTGCCGCGAAATTTTCCGCGTGGAGGCGCACGCGCTGGGCCTGTTCTTTGACGGCATGATCAACACCTTCGACCCGGATGCGCTCATCGTCGGCGGAGGCGTGCTGGAGGCGTCGAAGGCCTTGCAGGATTGGTTCATCGACGAGGTTCGCAAGGCGATGCCTCCGCAGCGCGACGAGCAGAAGGACCTGCCGATTTACGTGATGCCCAACGGCGATACGGCGGGCGCGCGCGGCGCGGCTATTGAAGCTCTGTCGCTGGCCAAGCAAAGCGGCCTGGCAAAGTAGCGGCAGCATATTGTGAGTGATGCGCAAGGGAGGCTGCGGCCTCCCTTGCGTTTTGCGCGCCGCAGCGGAAGCGTGCGGCATGGGCGGTCATCTGCGAGAATAGAAACGTGAACAACGAACAGGTTTTGCGCGTGGCGGTGGTGGGCGTCGGCTCCTTCGGGCGCAATCACGCCAGAATTTTCCGTGAACTTTCAGGCGAACAGCCGCTGGAACTGGCGGCGGTCGTCGATGGAGACCCGGCGCGGGCAGCCGCGGCTGCGGCCGAATTCGGCACGCGTGGATACACCTCGGTGGACGCGCTGCTGGCGGCGGAGAAGCTCGACGCCTGCGTGGTGGCCGTGCCGACGGTGGGGCACCTGACGGTGGCCCGTCAGCTCATGCAGGCCGGCGTTGACGTGATGATCGAGAAGCCACTGGCGGTGAACCTGGCGCAGGCCGATGAACTGATGGCGCTGGCGCAGGAGCATGGCCGCGTGGCGCAGGTCGGGCACTTGGAGCGCTTCAACCCGGCGGTGCGCGCGGTGCTGCCGCTTATCACCACGCCCATGTTTTTTGAGGTGCACCGGCTCAGCGTTTTCACTCCGCGTTCGCTTGACGTGGACGTGGTGCTGGATCTGATGATCCACGATCTTGACGTGGTGCTGAAGCTGGCCAAGAGCCCGGTGCGCACGCTGCATGCGGCAGGGCTGCCGGTGCTTTCGCACAAGGTGGATATCGCCAATGTGCGGATTGAGTTCGAGAGCGGCTGCATTGCCAACTTCACGGCCAGCCGCGTCAGCACGGAGAAGGTGCGCAAACTGCGTTTCTTCCAGCCCTACCAGTACGTTTCGGTGGACTACTCGCGGCGCGACGTGTTTTCGCTGACGGTGCGTCCGACCGACGGCCCTGTGCCGGAGATCTTCCCGGCCAAGCCCTCGGTGGTGCAGGAAGAACCTTTGAAGAGCGAGCTGAAGAGCTTTGTGAACGCCGTGCGCACGCGCTCCACGCCGGAAGTGACGCTGCAGGATGGTCGCAATGCGCTGGAACTGGCCCTGGAGATTCAGCAGCAGATGGCCGAGCACGCCGAGCGAGCGCACCTGGCGGACTTGATGAAACAGGTTCCGCCGCTGCCGCGCTAGAGGCGCTTACAAAGCTTTACATTTGTGGCGCAAGATGCCAGTGGAAGCCCGCAGACTTTCGCGCGCGAAACGCGTCTAATAGACCATAGGCAAAACATGCGGCTCCGGGCACCTGAGTGCCATGACATACATCGGAGCGGGCAGAGAGACTGTAAGAGAGCAAGAGAACTCAGGCAGGGCGGGCGGTGATTGCGTTCGCGGAACCTGCTGATCACCGTGACCCTGATGGACGAAGCTGAAATCCAGAGATCGAACCGGAACGGCGCAAGGCCGTTGCCGAGCGCTGCCGACGAGCGGGCGGAGTTTGAACCCGTGATGGTGCTGCAGCTTCGCGATGACCTGTCGCGCTCGCGTATGCGCGAGGCCTTCTGGATTTCACTGGTGGTGCACCTGGTCGCCATCATCGTCATTGCACTCTCTCCCAAGTGGATGCCCAGGGGCGTGCCGGTGCGTTTGCGCTCGGCCGAGCAGTTGCTGGCGGACAAGAACCTGACCTACACGGAGATGCCGAAGGACAATCAAACGGCTCCGAAGGAAGTGCCCAACGCCAAGCATCTCTCCGACAAGAACCGCATTGCCATGACCAAAACGCCGGAGCTGGACAAGAAGACGCTCGAAGACCTGCGGGACACGCATCGTCCGGGCGCTCCCGGCATGCAGGCTCCGCAGGGCATGTCGCAGCAGCCGCAGGCGGCACAGGCACCCGCGCCGCAGGGCGGCCAGGGGCAGCGTGGCGGCGGACAGCCGCAGGCTCCGACTCCGCAGCAGAATCCGATGCTGGCCATGAACACGCAGCAGCGTCCGAACCCGTTTGCCACCTCCGGCAGCGTCGGCTCCATGATCAACCAGGCGGCGCGCAACAGCATCCATGCGGGCAGCCGCGTGGGCGGCGGCGGAGATTACGGTCTTGGCGCTACGCCGGGCTCGGGACGCGTGCGCGGCAACCTTGAGGTGCTCAGCGACACACAGGGCGTCGACTTTGGGCCCTACCTTGAGCGCGTGGTGCACACCGTCCGCCAGAACTGGTACACGCTGATTCCGGAAGAGGCGCGTCCGCCGCTGCTCAAGCGCGGCAAGGTCGCCATCGAATTCGCCATTACGCCCGAGGGCAAGGTGGTGGGGCTGCGCTACGCGGGCTACTCAGGCGACGTGCCGCTGGACCGCGCGGCCTATGGCAGCATTACCGCCTCCAACCCGTTTTCGCCGCTGCCGCACGAATTTCACGGGCCGTACCTCGCGCTGCGCTTCTACTTCTTCTACAACCCGGAGAAGGGCGAACTCGAGTAGCTTCGGCGCGACCGCATTTCTTCCCTCGTTGCCGCCCCTTCCACACGCGTGCAGGCTGTATCATCTCTGCCGTGGACCCAAAGACCAAATGGCAACAGCAGGCTCCGCGGACGCTGGGCATGCTCCTGATTGCGGCGCTGATTGTGCTGCTGACGCTCGCGCGTTATTGGCGCGGCGCGCACTGGGGGCTGCGATGAGCGCGCTGAAGCCGCTGATTGCGCTGGTGGGCCCGACCGCAAGCGGCAAAACGGCGCTGGCCGTCTCGCTGGCGCGCCACTTCGACGGCGAGATTGTCAGTTGCGACTCGGTCGCCGTTTACCGCGAAATTGAGATTGGCACGGCCAAGCCTTCGGCGGAACAGCGCGTGGCGGCGCCGCACCACCTGCTCGACGTGGCGGCTCCGGACGAGGAGTTTACTGCCGGCGAGTATGCGCGGCAGGCGCGAGCGGCCATTGCGGAGATCAGCGCGCGCGAGCATCTGCCCATCATCGCCGGGGGCACCGGGTTGTATCTGCGGGCGACGATTGAAGGCCTGTTCTCGGGGCCGGAGCGCTCGGAGGAGTTGCGCGAGCGCTTGCGGGCCGCCAGCGCAAAACATGGCACCGGGCATCTGCACAAAATTCTGACGCGACTCGACCCACAGGCGGCCGGGCGCATCCACGCCAATGATGAGGCGAAGATCATCCGCGCCGTGGAAGTGAGCCTGGCGGCGCGGAAGCCGATGAGCGAGCTGTGGCAGCAGGGACGCGACCAGCTTGAAGGTTATCGCGTGCTCAAGCTGGGTCTGAACCCGCCGCGCGAGGCGCTCTACGAACGGATCAACCAGCGCGCGCAGGCGATGTTCGAGCACGGGCTGGTGGAGGAGACCGAAGCGCTGCTGGCGAAATATGGTGCGCGGGCCGTGGCGCCGCTGAAGTCGCTGGGCTACCGGCAGGCCGCGCAGTTGCTGGCTGGCGAGCTGACGCGCGAGCAGGCAATTGCCGCGGCCCAGCAGGGCCACCGCAACTTTGCCAAGCGCCAACTGACGTGGTTCCGGCGTGAAGAAGGGCTGGCGTGGCTCGAAGGTTTCGGTGACGACGCGGCCATTGAGCGCGAGGCCGTGCGCCGTGTGATGCGCTTCACGCTGTCCGAATAGGAAACACCGCGCGGCCGCTCCGGCAGCGAAGCATTTATTGATGGCTCCGGTTCTGGTATCGTCGGCGCATGCGTGCCCCAAGAAGAATCCTGGTTTCCCTGCTGTTGGTTTCTCTGTCGTTGACCGTGTTCAGTTCGCTGGCTTCGGCGCAGGCGGCGCCGCTCAAGCTCGACCCGGAGGGCGAGCGCTGGGCCAACGACACGTTGAAGCGCCTGTCGCTCGAAGAGAAGATCGGGCAGATGCTGATGGTGTGGGCGCGGGCTGAGTTCCTGAACGTGAACGGCCCTGAGTATCAGCGCCTGCGCGAGTGGCAGAAGACCTACCACCTGGGCGGCTGGGGGCTGACCGTGCCGGTGGAGGGCGCGTACCTGAACCGCACGCAGCCGTTCGAGGCCGCGGCGTTGACCAACCAGTTGCAGCGCGATAGCGACCTGCCGCTGCTGTTTGCCGCCGACTTCGAGCGCGGGTTGTCGATGCGGCTGAGCGGCGTCACCGTATTCCCGCACGCCATGGCCTTTGGCGCGGCGGGCAAGAAGCAACTGGCTTACGACTTCGGACGCATCACGGCCATGGAGTCGCGCGCCATCGGTGTGCAGTGGAACTTCTTCCCCGACGCCGACGTCAACTCGAACCCGGCGAACCCGATCATCAATACCCGTTCGTTCAGCGAAGATCCGCAGCAGGTCTCCGAAATGGTTGAGGCCTACATTGCGGGCGCGCATGCCGGCGGCATGATGACGACGGCCAAGCATTTCCCCGGCCACGGCGATACGGATTCCGACACGCACCTTTCGGCGGCGCGCGTGAACGGCGACCGCGCGCGTCTGGAGAAGATTGAGCTGGTTCCGTTCCGCGCGGCCATCGCCGCCGGGGTGGATTCGGTGATGATCTCGCACGTGACGGCCCCGGCGCTCGATCCGGACCCCGAGCATGTTTCCACCATTTCGCCGGCGATTGTGACCGGCGTGCTGCGCAATGAGCTGGGCTTCAAGGGCATTGCCGTTACGGACGCGATGGACATGAACGGCGTGACGCGGCTTTACCACGGCACCCCGGCGCAGGTGAGCGCGCAGTCAACGGTAGCGGCGGTGAAGGCGGGCGAGGACCTGATCATCATTCCGTCGGACCTCGACGGTGCCTACAACGGCCTGCTGGCGGCGGTGCGCAGCGGAGAGATACCGGAGAGCCGCATTGACGAGAGCGTGCTGAAGCTGCTGCGGGCGAAGGCCTCGCTGGGCCTGCACAAGAACCGCCTGGTGGATTTGAATGCCCTGCCCGAGTTGATTCTGAAGCCGGAGAGCGTGGCGGTGGCGCACGAGGTTGCCGATGACGCGGTGACGCTTGTACGCAACAACCAGCAGATTCTTCCGCTGAAGCCCTCGACGGCGGGAACCGTGGCGCGCACGCTTACGTATACCGCTGAGAAGGACAAGCCGGGCGAGAAGCTGCTGCTGGCGGTTTTTGTCGACGACATCCGCAGCGAGTATGGCAGGCAGTTCGCGCGTGAGGTTCGGCGGCGCGTGCCGGACGCGAACGTGGTGTTCATCGACGAGGCGAATGCAGAGTTTCTGAACAGCCAAGTGGTGAAGGCGGCAAAGAAGGCGGAGCGGGTGGTGGCGGCCGTCTACGTTACGCCGAGCGCCGGGCGCACGGTGGATGGGAAGAAAAAAGGTTCACTCGACCTGGGCAAAGGGCCGGGCGACGTGCTGAAGGGCGTGCTCAAGAACGCAGCGCGCAAGACGGTGGTGATCGCCTTCGGCAGTCCGTACCTGGCGCAGGTTTACCCGGAGACGCAGACGTACCTGTGCACGTTCTCCAACGCGCCGGTCTCGGAATTGAGTGCGGTGAAGGCAATCTTTGGAGAGGACCCGATTACGGGACACCTTCCGGTCACCATTCCTGGCGTGGCGGAGCGCGGAGCGGGGCTGGAGCTGAAACACTAGCCGGAAGCTGAGGGGCTTCCGCAGACGCGGCGGGCAGGCCGCGGGAGAGATGACGATGAAGGCAACGAAACTCTGGGTTGCGCTGGCGGCAACAGCCTTGATGCTGGTGGCGGCTTCGTGCGTGAAGGTGGAGAAGAACGGCGACAACGGCGAGAAGAAGGTCGAGGTCAGCACGCCGTTCGGCGGCCTGAAGGTGAACGAGCAGGTGGACCCGAAGGATCTCGGCATGGCGGTCTATCCGGGCTCCACGCCGGTGCCAAAGGAAGGCAAGGGTGACAGCCACGCCGATGTCTCGATGGGCTTCGGCGGCTTTGGCATGAAGGTTGTCACGCTGAAATACACCAGCAACGACGCGCCGGCCAAGCTGGCGGACTTCTACCGCGACCAGCTCAAGGCCTACGGCAAGGTGATTGAGTGCCACGGCGAAAAGAGCGACAACGAGAACATCAACAAGGGCGATCAGGTGGACCAGCCAGTCTTCTGCGAGTCAAACGACCCGAACAGCCCGATTCTGGTGTTGAAGGTGGGCAAGCGCGGCAACCAGCATCTGGCCAAGATTGAGCCGGAGGGCAAGGGGACGAAGTTCACGCTGCTCTACCTGAAGCTGAAGATGAAGGACGACGAGAAGAAAGACGCCGTGTAGCGATTGCTGTGTCCACACGGAGCGCGGCTGCGGCCGCGCTTCCTTTTTGCGCGGAAGCCGGAGGCTGACCGGCGTGCCTTGTGACTTGCGCGGGGACTGCGCGGGCTGCTACCGTCGAGGCATGGAGCACGCCTGTCCAAGCTGCGGGAAGATGGTTGAGGACGGCACGCCGTTCTGCGAATGCGGCGAGCCACAGATTCACGTCAGCGTTCCTTCGCCGTATGAGCCCGCTCCGGGCGCCGCGGAGCCGCAGCCCGAGGGGCAGCGCCCGAGTCCGGCGGTCGATCTTTCCGAGTTCAACCTGACGCGCACGGGTGGCGTGGTCTGGAGCAAGGCGTGGATGTCCGCCGCCATGGGTGGCGTGCTGGCCTTCTTCCTGTTCCGCATTGCGCCCGTTCCGGCCTTCCTGCTGCTGTGCATGGTGGCTGGAGGAGGCGTGGCCGTCACGCTCTATCGCCGCCGGGTGCACGCGCCGTTCCTTTCCACGGGACAGGGCTTCCGCATTGGCGCGGTGGCCGGACTGTTCAGCTTCGCAGTCATGGGCGTGGAGGCCCTGGTGGCCTTCATGGCGCAGCCGAAAGGCTCGCTATCCAAGACCATGCAGCAGACGCTGCAACAGGCGGCGCAGCAGTCTTCCGCCAGCGCCGACCCCGCGGCGCAGCAGAAGATGCAGGAGATCATCAAGATGGCGGGCACGCCGGACGGCGCGGCCGCGCTGCTTGGGTTGACGTTGCTGCTGATGTTCATCCTGTTCGTGGTGTTGAGCGGGGCGGGCGGCGCATTGAGCGCGCGCCTGTTCGGCGGTTCGCAATCCCGGCACTAATTCGCGTTTTCCCCGGTATTTTAGCCACCCGGCGCGGGGCAGTTGCCCGCGGACGCCGGGCCAGCGTATCTTTAAAGAGCTATGAACGTCATTTCGCGTCCTCCACACCTGCGTGAAAAGGGCCAGCTGATGTCGGCCTCGGAAATCGAGCGCACGCTGGTTCGACTCGCGCATGAAATCGTCGAGAAGAACAACGGCACGGCCAACCTGGGTCTGATCGGCATTCGCCGCCGGGGAATCCCCTTGGCGCAGCGGCTGGCCAAGCACATCGAGCGCATTGAGAAGTCTCCGGTGCCGGTGGGTACGCTGGACATCACGCTCTATCGCGATGACCTCTCCACCGTGGGTCCCAAGCCGGTGGTGGAGCCCCGCCCGATCGAGTTCAACATCACGGGCAAAGACATTGTCCTGTGCGATGACGTGCTCTACACCGGACGCACCGTGCGTGCCGCGCTCGACGCCCTGTTCGATCAGGGCCGCCCGCGCCGCGTGCAGTTGCTGGTGTTGATCGACCGCGGACACCGCGAGCTGCCCATTGAGGCCAGCTTTGTGGGCCGCCGCGTGCAGACCAGCGACCTTGAGATCATCGAGGTCAAGTTCCAGGAGACCGACCAGTTGGAGAAGGTGCTCCTGGTGGAACGCACGCCGGACGAAGAACAGCCCGCGCAGTAAACAGGATTTTGCAGTAACGGTTTGCGACGGAACCTGCCGCCTCCGGGCGGCAGCTTTCCCGACCGGACCGGGCCGGACCACGGCCGGGATGAAAAACATGATGACTGGTAAGGCCCGCTCTCTGCTGGGGATTGAACCTTTGAATCCGCGGCAGATCATGGACTTCCTGAAGTTGGCAAGGACCATGAATCCTTCGCGTCCACGCACCACGTTGCGCGGACGCCGCATTGCCCTCCTTTTTTACGAAAACTCCACCCGCACCCGCAGCAGTTTTGAAATCGCCGCCAAGTCGCTGGGCGCTACCACTATCGTCATCCACACCGTCTCCACCAGCGTGGAGAAGGGCGAATCGCTGAAGGACACTGGCCTGACGCTGCGCTCGATTGTGGACGCCATCGTGGTGCGGCATCCATCGTCAGGCGCGCCCAACCTGCTGGAGCGCGTTTTGGGCATTCCCATCATCAACGCCGGTGACGGCATGCACGAGCATCCCTCTCAGGGCCTGCTCGATGCGTTCACCATCCTCCAGCACAAGAAATCGCTGAAGGGGCTGAAGATCGTCACCATCGGCGACATCTTCCACAGCCGCGTGGCGCGCAGTGACGCGCACTTGTTCACCAAGCTGGGCGCGCAGGTCGTCTTCTGCGGGCCGGAGGTGCTGCTGCCGGAGACCGCCGCGCAGCTTGCGCCGGGCGTCACCATTGAGCGCGACATGGACGTGGCGCTGAAGGGCGCCGACGTGGTGATGATGCTTCGCGTGCAGCAGGAGCGGCTCTCCGGGTTGCAGATTCTCATTGATGAATACGTCCGCCGCTACCAGTTGACCGCGCAGCGGTTGAAGCTGGCCAAAAAGGACGCCATCGTGATGCATCCGGGGCCGATGATCCGCGGCATGGAGATGACCGACGACGTGGCCGACTGCGGCCAGAGCGTGGTGCTGGAGCAGGTGCTCAACGGGGTGAAGGTGCGCATGGCCATCCTGGAGTCACTGCTGGGGAGGCGCAAATGACGCACACACCGAGCATTCTCATCAAGGGCGGCAAGCTCATCGATCCGGCGCAGAACATCGAGGGCAACTTCGATCTGCTGCTGCGCGATGGCAAAGTCGCCGAGGTTGCTGCACCGGGCGCCGTCAAAGGCCCCGCCGAGCAGACGATCAACGCCAAGGGCCTGATTGTTGCGCCCGGATTGATTGACCTGCACACTCATCTGCGCGAGCCGGGCAAGGCCTACAAGGAAACCATTGCGACCGGAACGGCTGCGGCCGCGGCCGGTGGTTTCACTTCGGTCTGCGCCATGCCGAACACTACGCCGGTGAATGATTCGCCGGCCATTACGCGCTGGATGCAGGACCCCGAGCGCGGCGCAGTGGTGAACGTGTTCCCCATCGCAGCGGCCACCATTGCCAGCGCGGGCGAACGCATTCCCGACTATCGCAGCCTGCAGGAAGCGGGAGCGGTTGCCGTCAGCGATGACGGACGCCCGATTCTGGATGACCACGTCATGCGGCAGGCGCTGGTGACGGCGCATCGGCTGGGCATGGTGGTGATTCAGCACGCGGAGGACACGCGCCTGAGCCACAACAACCCGATGCATGAAGGCGTCATGTCCTTCCGGCTCGGCATGCGCGGGCAGTCGGCGGAGAGCGAGTGGCGGCTGGTGGAGCGCGACATACGGCTGGCGGCTGCAACCGAGGCGCGCCTGCATGTGGCGCACATCTCCACGGCCAAGGCCATGGAATTGGTGCAGTACGGCAAGCAGAGCGGCGTGCAGGTTACCGCCGAGGTTTGTCCGCACCACTTCCTGTTCACCGACGAAGACTGCGCCAGCTACGATCCACGCTACAAGATGAATCCGCCGCTGCGCACCGCGGAAGACCGGGCGGCGCTGCGCAAGGCCGTGGCCGATGGCTCGCTCGATGTGATTGCCACCGACCATGCGCCGCACGCGCTGTTCGAGAAGGAAGTCGAGTTCGACAAGGCGGCCTTCGGCATCACCGGGCTGGAAGTGGCGCTGGCGGCCACGCTGACGCTCTTCCATCACGAGGCCAAGGTGCCGCTGGCAAGGCTGATCGCCATGCTCTCCACCAACCCGGCAAGAATCGCGAACCTTGCGGGACGCGGCACGCTGAAGGCCGGCTCGGCGGCGGACGTGACGCTCATCGACGTGAAGAAGAAGTGGACCTACGACGTGACCAAGACGAAGTCGAAGGCGCGCAACTGCCCCTACGGCGGCATGAACTTCATCGGCGCGCCGGTGGCGACCATCGTCGGCGGCCACGTGGTGGAAAACAACCTGTAGCCATTCCTAACGGGCCTGCCGAGGCTGTAATCTAAAGGCAGGCCCATGCCGTTTCCCATCGACGAAATTCTGCGCAAAGTTTTCGGACACGAAGCGTTCCGTCCGCACCAGCGGGAGGTGATTGAAGACCTTCTGGCGGGCGGCGACGTGCTGTGCGTGATGCCGACCGGCGCTGGCAAGAGCCTGTGCTTCCAGCTTCCGGCGGTGGCGCTGCGCGGGCTGACGGTCATTGTTTCGCCGCTGATCTCGCTGATGGCCGATCAGGTCCACCACCTGCGCCGACTGCGCATTCCGGCCATGCTGTTGAACAGCTCGCAGTCTCCGGAAGAACAGCGCGAGGTGCGCGAGCGGCTGCGCGACGGTTTCCGCGGACTGCTCTACATTGCGCCCGAGCGCTTTGCCGCGCCCTCGTTCATGAACCTTCTGCCGAGGCTGAAGACCAACCTGTTCGTTGTGGACGAGGCGCACTGCGTCAGCTTCTGGGGGCACGACTTCCGCCCGGAATACATGCAGCTTGGCGAGGTGCGCCAGCGGCTCGGCAACCCGCTGACCATCGCAGTGACGGCCACGGCGACCGTCGAGGTGCAGAAGGACATTGTGGCCGCGCTCGGACTGCGCCAGCCGAAGGTGCACGTCACCGGCTTCGACCGCCCGAACCTTGCTTATGAGGCGCGCTGCTTCTCGCGCATTGCGGAGAAGGATGCGGCGCTGGAGCGCTTTGTGCGCGGACAGAAGGGCAGCGGCATTGTCTACTGCTCCACGCGCAAGGCCGTGGAGGAGATTGCCGCGCTGTTCGAGGATGAATTCCGCGACCGCGCCGTGTGCGCCTATCATGCGGGCCTCACGCAGGAGGAGCGCCGGCGTAACCAGCAGCGCTTTGTGGAATCCGAGAACGTGATTGTGGTGGCGACCAACGCCTTCGGCATGGGCATCAACAAGCCGAACGTGCGCTTTGTGGCGCATTACAACCTGCCGGGAAGTCTGGAAGCCTACTACCAGGAGGCGGGCCGCGCCGGACGCGATGGCCAGCCCGCGCGCTGCGCGCTGCTGTGGAGCCGCAACGACCTGCGCACGCAGCAATTCTTCATCGACCGCATTGGCGAGAACAATCCAGCGCTCGGCGAACGCGACGTTAAGCGGCTGAAGCGCATGGCGCATAGCAAACTCGACCTGATGCTGCGCTACGCCGAGACTCTGCACTGCCGCCGCGCGCAGATCATCGAATACTTTGGCGAAAAGCACTCCATCAGCGGCTGCGAGTGCGATATCTGCTTCGGCGAGCGGCATCGTCCGCCGGCCACGGCGCTGTCGAAGGGCGGTCGCGTGATGGCGGTTCCGGCGCGTCAAGTGCGCGCACACGCGCCAGTTTCGCGCAGCCGTGCGTCCGAGCCACGCACCGTCCACAGCGGGGAAGTGGTGATTCCGGAGTGGCGCATGCAGCAGTTGGAGCGCGCACGGCAAAGGTCCGCCGAGGAGAGCTTTGAGGATTCATTGAAGCAGCCGGGCGCGCCCCGGCTGTGGAGCGACGAAGCACCAACGGCGAAGAAGCCGCGCAGCCGCCGCCAGCGCGCGGACGCCGATGACGACCTGCTGGAAGGCGCGGCACAGGCGCGTTTTGAGCGGTTGAGCGCCGTGCGCAAAAAGCTGGCCGAGGCCAAGGGATGGCCCGCCTACTGCGTGATGCAGAATTCGACCCTGCGCGAGGTGGCGCGTGTGGCTCCAAAAACGCTGGAGGAGCTGGCGGCCATCAAGGGCGTGGGCGAGCTGCGTGCGCAGCGCTATGGCGAGGCGCTGCTGCGGGCGATGCGCTAGGGCTTCCGCCCGGTTGCCGCCCTGCGGCCCGCGTGGTAGCTTTGGGGCGGACGATTTTCGGGCCTGGGACGGCCCGCCTGGCTGGATTCGCGGAAGCCCGCGAATTTATAGCGCCAGCCAAAGGTCCCCCGGAGGCTCCGCACCCCTCCGCGTGCAAGCAGCATCATAACGGTGTTTGGGCGGACGAACTCATTTAGAAGGAGATTCCCATGCCTCTGGTTTCGATGCGGCAGTTGCTCGACGAAGCCGCCAAGGGTGGTTACGGCGTTGGCGCGTTCAACGTAAACAACATGGAGCAGATCCAGGCGATCATGGAAGCAGCGCGTGAGACGCAGTCGCCGGTCATCATCCAGGCCAGCCGCGGCGCGCGCGCCTACTCGCAGGATAAGTACCTGTATCACCTGATGCTGGCCGCCGCCGAGCTGTATCCGGAGATTCCGCTGGTGATGCACCTGGACCACGGCAACAGCGTGGAGACCTGCAAGACGGCCATCGACCTGGGCTTCACCTCGGTGATGATGGACGGCTCGCTGATGGAAGACGGCAAGACGCCGTCGACCTTTGCGCACAACGTGGAAGTCACGCGCACGGTCGTTGAAATGGCGCACGCCAAGGGCGTCACCGTCGAAGGCGAAATCGGCGTGCTGGGCGGCATTGAAGACGGCCACGGCGCAGGTGGCTCGGGGCTGGAGCACGTGACCGATCCCGACCAGGCCGTGGAGTTTGCAGAGAAGACCGGCGTGGACGCTCTGGCGCTCGCCATCGGCACCAGCCACGGCGCGTACAAATTCAGCAAAAAGCCGGATGGCTCGGTGCTGAAGATGGATCTGCTCATTGAAATCCACAAGCGCCTGCCTTCCACGCACCTTGTGATGCACGGCTCGTCGAGCGTGCCCAAGGATCTGCAGGACATCATCAACCAGTACGGCGGCAAGCTGAAGCCGACCTGGGGCGTGCCCGTCGAAGAGATTCAGCTCGGCATCCGCAACGGCGTGCGCAAGATCAACGTGGACACCGACAACCGTCTGGCCATCACCGGCGCCATCCGCAAGGTGTTTGCGGAAACGCCCGAGAAGTTCGATCCGCGCGACTACCTGAAGCCGGCCCGCGAGGCCATGAAGAAGGTGGTTGCCCTGCGCATGACGCAATTCGGACAGGCCGGACACGCCGGCGATTACGCGCCGCTGCCGCTCAGCGAGATGCAGAAGCGCTACGCCGAAGGCAAGGTCGCGAAGTAAGCCTGAAGCGTGAGAAGCAAGACCGGCGGTCCGTTGCCAGTGCAGCGGGCCGCCATTTTTATGCGTGAATGCGCCAATGGCGCGGACGGAGCGGAAGAGATGATTCAGTCGCAGACGGTTGATGCCATCGGCATTCTCACCATGGATCACATGGCCAAGCGCAACGCGTTGAGCAGCGCGCTGATTGAAGAACTCGTTGCCGCCATGGATGCGATGGCCGAGGCGCGCGTGCGTGCGCTCATTCTTCGCGCACCCGCCGGATGCAAAACCTGGTCGGCGGGACATGACGTGCATGAGCTGCCGACTTCCGGCCGCGACCCGCTCACCTACAACGACCCGTTGCGCACCGTGGTCCGCGAGATTGAATACTTTCCCGCGCCGGTCATCGCCATGGTGGAGGGCGGTGTGTGGGGCGGCGCGTGCGAACTGGTGATGAGTTGCGACCTTGTGATTGCCGCCAGCAACATGACGCTGGCGGCCACGCCCGCCAAACTCGGTGTGCCTTACAACATGGCCGGCGTGCTGAATATGGCCAAGGCTGTCACGCCGGTCATCATCAAGGAGATGTTCTTTACTGCGCAGCCCATGACGGCCGTCCGCGCGCATGAAGTGGGCATTGTGAACTACGTGGTGGAACCCGCCGAGCTGGAGAGCTTCACGCTCGGGCTGGCGCGCACCATCGCGGAGAATTCTCCGTTGGTGATCTCCGCGCTGAAGGAAGAACTGCGCGTGCTCTCGCATGCCTACCCGCTCACACCGGAGACCTTCGAGCGCGTGCAGGGCCTGCGCCGCAAGGTGTATGACAGCAAGGATTACCAGGAAGGAATCCGCTCGTTCTTTGAACGCCGCAAGCCTGTGTTTACGGGCGAGTGAGACACTTTGGAACACTGCGGTGCTCCAAAATTGACCAACCAATTTCACTTTCAAAATCGCGTGCAACTGCGCTAGTCTCCGGTCTTTACGCAAGCAGAAAAAGGAGACCGCGGTGATCGCACGTCCAATTCTTCCCGGAGTCTTTGCCATCTGCGGCATTGACTGGGACCGGCGTTATTTTGACGAACTTGTTCCACTGCCGCATGGCACCACCTACAACTCCTACCTGGTGCAGGGGAGCGAGAAGACCGCTCTGATTGACACGATGTATCCGGCGCGCACGGAGGAGTACCTGGCTGCGCTGCGCCGCATGAACATTGAGCGAGTCGATTATGTGATCGCCAATCACGGCGAGCAGGATCACTCCGGCTCCATTCCTGCGGTGCTCAAGCTGTGGCCGAAAGCGAAGGTGGTGACTAACTCGGTCTGCAAGGAACTGGTGACCGACGCGCTCGCCGTCCCCGAGGAGAGCTTCCAGGTCATCGACGAGGGTGACACGATCTCACTGGGCAATCGCACGCTGCGCTTTCACATGACGCCGCGCGTGCACTGGCCGGACACAATGTTCACCGAACTGGTGGAGGATCGCGTGCTGTTCACCTGCGACCTGTTCGGCTCGCACCTGGCAACCACCGACCTGTTCGCCACCGATGAAGCAGCGGTGCTGGCCTCCGCACGCCGCTACTATGCGGAAATCATGATGCCGTTCCATCTCTACGTGGGAAAGTATCTTGGCCTGGTGGACCGCATTGCCCCGCACATCATCGGAGCCAGCCACGGCCCGGTGTACAACCGTCCGGCACTCATTCTTGATGCATACCGCCACTGGAACTCGCGCACGCCGGATGCCGAGGTGCTGATTCCGCACGTCTCCATGTACAACAACACGAACACCATGGTGGGCTACCTGACCGATGCGCTGATGGAGCGCGGTCTGAAGGTGGTGCCGTACAACGTGGTGGACGGCGACCCGGGCGAGCTGGCGTCGGCGCTGGTCACGGCCTCCACGCTGGTGGTGGCGGCCTCCATCGTGCTGGGCGGGCCGCACCCGGTCATCGCCGGAGCCCTCAACCTGATCAACGTGCTCAAGCCGAAACTGAAGTACGTGGCGGCACTCGGCTCCTATGGTTGGGGTTCGGCGCTCGATGAAGATGTGAGGAATGCGCTGCCCATGGTGCAGGCCGAGTACCTTGAGCCGGTGCTGGTGAAGGGCAAGCCGAAGGCGGAAGACTTTGCCTCACTCGACCGGCTGGCCGATGCGATTCTTGCGGCGAACCGGCAGTTCATGCACGAACCGGTTGCGGCGCAGTAGATTTGTATCTCTGCAAAACAAGAGCGGCGCTTGTGGGCGCCGCTCTTTCCGTTTGTCTTCCGGCAAAATTCTTCTAAAGCACCTGCTATTTGCCCAGCGCCTGCTTCTGCAGCGTGATCAGCTCGTGGATGCCTTTGCGAGCGAGCGCGGTCATGGCGGCCAGTTGGTCGTCATTGAATGGATTGTGCTCGGCGGTTGCCTGCACTTCGATGAACTGGTCGCTGCCGGTGAGAACGAAGTTCATATCGACCTCGGCGCGCGAATCCTCCTCGTAAGCCAGGTCGAGCATGGGCGTGCCGTCCACAATGCCCACGCTGATGGCGGCCACGCCGTCGCGCATGGGCAGCTTGGGCAGCGTGCCGCAGGCAACCAGCTTGTTGAGCGCCAGCGCCAGCGCCACGTAGCCGCCGGTAATGGAGGCCGTGCGCGTGCCGCCGTCGGCCTGGATGACGTCGCAGTCGATCCAGACGGTGCGTTCCCCGAGGGCTTCCATATCCACCACCGCGCGCATGGAGCGGCCAATGAGGCGCTGGATTTCGTGGGTGCGTCCGCCCTGCTTGCCCTTGCTGGCCTCGCGCGGCGTGCGGGTGAGCGTGGCGCGCGGCAGCATGCCGTATTCGCCGGTGACCCAGCCCTTGCCCTGGTTGCGCATCCAGCCGGGCACGCTCTCTTCAATGGAGGCGGTGCAGATGACGCGCGTGTTGCCGACTTCGATGAGGCAGGAGCCTTCGGCCGTGCGGATGAATTCAGGGGTGATCTTTGCCGGACGCATCTGGTCCGGCTGACGGTTGTCGGAGCGAAAAATCATTCTTGAGTTCCTTGGTGAGTTGCTCTTCCAGTTTACTTCGCGCAGACGGTCTTTACGTCGGTAACAATCCACATCATCAGCCGGTAGGTGCCGGCCCAGGGTAGCAGCCACTCGGGTTTCTGCAGCGTCAGCTCGGTGTGCGGGCCCTTGGCGGCGCCGCAGGAGAAGGTTTGCGCGCGGTCGTCACCGCGGAGAGCCACGGCTGCAGGCAGCTTGAGCGACTGGCACTCGCGGACGGCAACCTCTTTGGCGTCGAGCCGCCAAGGCTCCTTATAGCTGTTCACCTTGGCCACCTGCAGGTTCTGCATGGCGGTGTGGTCGAGCTTGCGGTGCTCGCCCGTTGGCTTGCACGGCGCTTGCGCAAACAGTGAGGCGGAGAGCAGAAGAAGGCAGAGTGCGGTTCTCATGGCGCGTCGATTGTAAACCGGGGGCGGTTGTGACGGCAGTGTTAAAGCCCGGCGCAATAGGATTTTGCCTGTCGCACGCGCCGCAATGCTCGTAGCATACTGGTGCGGGGATGGAGCGCGCATACAAAATGCTGACCGAGAGCCGGATTCTGAAACAGATTGAGCGCCAGCCGCGCCGCGTTGCGGGCTACAAGCAGTTGATTCGCGAGCTTGGGCTGCGCGGTGCCGAGCGGCGCAAGCTCGACGAGATTCTGCGCGACCTTGTGCAGCGCGGCAAGCTGGTTGAGACCGAGCGCGAGCGTTATGCGCTGCCCGCCGAAGCCGCCTCGCGAAACCTGCTCATCGGGCGGCTGAACATGCACCGCGACGGCTACGGCTTTGTGCGTCCGCAGGAAGAAGCCATGCGGCGTCAACTGGGCGGAGACGTCTTCATCGCGCCACCGGAGATTGGCAACGCCATGCAGGGCGACCAGGTACTGGTGGAACTGCGCGCGCAGCGCGATGGCCGCACCGAGGGCCACATCCTGCGCATTATGGAGCGCGCCCAGCAGACGGTCGTCGGCGTCTTCCATTACGGCAACCGTGTGAACTACGTGCGGCCCATGGACGAAAAGATCACCATGGACATCGTGATCCCTCGCGGCGCGGAAATTCCGCCGGAGTTGCACGAGACGGAGAAGAAGGCACGCGCCCTGCGCGATGATTCGCGCTCTCCCTGGGCTGCCGACCCGGATCGTGTCATCGGCAGCGAGGCGCGCCGCCGCGAGTTCGACGATCTCGAGGGCGTGGTGGTCGACGTGGCAATCACCGACTGGCCCACGGCGACGCAGAACCCGAAGGGCCGCGTAATGGAGGTGATCGGCTACGAGGATGATTTCGGCGTCGACGTGGAAATCATCATCCGCAAACACCACCTGCCGCACCGCTTTCCGCTCGATGTGCTGGCCGAAGCGCAGGCCATCGACCCCATTATTCCGCAACGTGAATTGCGCAGGCGGCGCGACTTCCGCACACTGCCCATCGTGACCATTGATGGCGAAACCGCACGCGACTTTGACGACGCCGTGTACGTGGAGAAGTTCGCCGACGGCAACTGGGAACTGCAGGTGCACATTGCCGACGTGGCGCAGTATGTGGTCCCCGCGACGCCCATCGACCTGGAAGCCGTGATCCGCGGCACCTCCGTTTACTTCCCGGACCGTGCGATTCCGATGCTGCCTCAGCAGCTTTCCACCGACCTCTGCTCGCTGCGTCCGCACCTGGACCGGCTGACGATGTCGGCGATTCTGCAACTCGACGCCACGGGCGAAATCACGAGTTACGAGCTGTGTCCAGGCGTCATACGCTCGGCCGAGCGCATGACCTACACGGCGGTGGCGGCCATTCTCGATAGCGACGAGGCCACGCGGACGCGCTACGCGCCGCTGGTACAGAACTTTGAGAACATGGCCGAGCTGGCGCAGATACTGACGGCGAAGCGTCACCGTCGCGGCTCCATCGACTTCGACCTGCCGGAGCCGGTCATTGAATTCGACGAGAACGGCATGATGAAGGGCGTGACACGCAGCGAGCGCAACCAGGCGCACCGGCTGATTGAGGAGTTCATGCTGGCGGCCAACGAAAGCGTGGCGCACTATCTGCACCACCGCGGCGTGGGCGCGCTCTACCGCGTGCATGAGAAGCCGGAGCCGAAGCGCGTGATGGATTTTGAAACCGTGGCGGCCGCCTTTGGCTATTCGCTCGGTGTCGGCGCCATTCCGGTTGAGAAGTTCCGCATGAAGACCGACTACCGCGCCGCGCGCGGCACCGGCAAGCGCGCCCGAGACGTGGAGATTCCGGAAGAAGTGCACATTACGCCGCGCATGTATCAGAAGCTCGCAGAGAAGATTGCGGGCAAGCCCGAAGAACGCATTCTGAGCTACCTGATGCTGCGCTCGCTGCGGCAGGCACGTTACAGCGAGCAGGCGCTGGGGCACTTTGCGCTGGCCGCCACCGACTACACGCACTTCACTTCGCCCATTCGCCGCTACCCGGACCTGATTGTGCATCGCGTGCTGAAGCAGGTGCTGACGGAGTCTCCTGAGCGGCGCGACGGCGAAGTGAGCGTGGGCATGGGCGGGCCGGTGGAGCAGGGGCGCGATGCCGCGTGGAGCAAGCGCACCGAAGGCCGCAAGTATGACCCGAACCGCGAGCCTCTGCCGGGGCCAATTTCCGAGGCCGAGTTGCACAACATTGCCGAGGACAGCAGCATGGCGGAGCGCCGCGCCGATGAGGCCGAGCGCGAGCTGCTGGAATGGAAGAAGGTCAAGTTCATGGTCGACCGCGTGGGCGAGGACTTCACCGGCATGATCAGTTCAATCACCAAGTTCGGCATCTTTGTCGAGCTTGACTCGCTCTTCATCGAGGGCCTTGTGCCGCTGGTGACCATGCGCGACGACCGCTACGTCTTCCACGAGAACACGCGGCAGATCATTGGCCAGCGCACGCGCAAAACCTACTCGCTGGGCGACCGCGTGGAGGTGCTGGTGGACCGCATCGACCGCAACGAGCGCAAGATTCAATTCGCACTGCTGGAAGAGGCTCCGCCACCAAGGCCGAAGCGCACAAAGGCCACCGCGAAGAGCAAAGCGGCCAAGGGCAAGAAGGGGCGCCGGTAGCTGCTCGGCAGCGGGCTTTGGGATGAACTCCGCCCCATCGCCGGAACATGCGTGGGTTTAGTACAATCAGGAGTCGCAGTTCGAGGAAGAGAGGATTTTGCAGATGGCCCACATGGTGCAGTGTGTGAAGCTCGGCATCCAGGCGGAAGGCCTTGAGGAGCCGCCGTTCGACAGCCCGCTCGGGCAGAAGATTTACGAAAACGTGAGCCAGCAGGCGTGGCAGCAGTGGCAGGACCACATGAAAATGCTGCTCAATGAGTATCGCCTGCAGCCGTGGCGCAAGGAGCATCAGGACTTCATCGTGCAGCAGATGGAGCAGTACTTCTTCGGCGCCGGCGCGGAAAAGCCGAAGGACTTCGTTCCTCCGGCGCAGTAAGCACCTTTCTATGACACATCGACTCCGGCTCGCGGCTGTTACGCTCGTGGCGGTATTGTCGTTGCTCGGCTCCTGCCTGGCGCAGGAGCCGAAAGCCCCTGCCACGGTAAAAGATGTAAAGGCATTCGCCCAGAACGGGCGCAAACTCTATTACAACCTTCGTTCGGAAGGCCTGGTGCGCTACCAGTGTTCGCTGGAGCCTGACTGGGACGCGTTGTTCGCCAGCCTTGGCGCAACGGGTCCGCAGGTGCAGGAGCGGATCGAATTACTGAAGAAGGTGAAATTCCAGTTTGCCTTGGGCTCCTCCAACGATGTGCAGTTGACGCATGGCGATGTGGAGGTTTCCAGCGATCAGGAGCGCCGGAACCTGGTGCAGCTTTACTCCGGCCTGAACCAGATGGTGAGCGGCTTCTTCCAAAGCTGGTCTGAGTTGATGCTGAACAACGTGTTTGACTCGCTAAGCCCCGCCGACAAGATTATTGAAGAGGGGGACCATTACCGGTTGGAAGGCGACAGCAACGGCACGCATGCCGTCATCTTCATCGGAAAGGATTACGTGATCCGCGAAATGGATGCCTCAAGCCCCGCGTTTTCCGGCGCGGTCAAGCCCGTGTTTTCCCCGAGCAGCAATGGATTGCTGGCAACTGAGTTCCGTGCCAACTATGAAAGCGATGGTACCCCAGCGGAGCTCGTTGCGAAGTTCGACTATCAGGAAGTGAACCATCTGCAGATTCCGAGGGAAGTTCTCTTTCGCCTGAAACAGGGAGGACAAGACATCAAGATGGGGTTGCTCTTCAGCAATTGCACGGCGGAAAGGCATTAGTTTGTTGCCGCGCGCGCAATCGCGCGTTGGTAGTGTAAAATACATTTGACCCCAGCGGAGGAGCGAACGGTGCCAACCGTGAATCCTTCGCATTGAACGACCGTCGGGACGTGGCTCAGCCTGGTAGAGCACTCGCTTGGGGTGCGAGGGGTCGGCAGTTCAAATCTGCCCGTCCCGACCATTTCTTTCCCCCTGCTGCTCACTATCCTTTACATTCCAACCACAATTCATTCGCGTTGATCCGCTGAGGCGATTAGTCTGTTGCGCAAAGGGCACGGAGTCCCCACATTTGCGAACACCGCGCAAATGTGGGCCACCCGCCACAAGCGCCTGCGGTATTTCTGCGACCTATCCAATCAGTGCTGTTGGTGCACACGTCCCGTAGCCTAGGAGAACGCCGATGCGACTACTGATTCCAGCAATCATTTTGGGAACATTGACTATCGGAACGCTCGCGGGGTGGCGGTCCGAACGCCATCCCACCTCAGTACGGATGTACCTTCTGCGGTTCAGCTTGGTCTGTTGTAGCCTGAGTGCTTTTTTGGCATTTGTTTTCTTTTCGTGCGAGTTCTCTATCTTCGGATTCCATCGGACCACGGCGCAACTAGGGGGGCACGGCTTTCAGGTTGTCAAGTTCATGATTCGGCTAAGTTCCGTTGGCGTCATTACATCAATTCTGGCAGCCGTAGGAGCGATCGTCGCCCCCCCTGGAGTTGCGCGACGGTGGTGTTGGGGCCTTGGCATCGGCATGGCGCTGATCTGGCTCATAATGAATTTGGGGTACGCAGAAATGCTTATGGTTAGGACGCAACATCCATGACTGCTCATCTGCGGTTGTTCCCGCAAACAACGCGCCTAAGACCAACGAACGAGTTGAACGCTTGAAGAACTGTGCTTTGGCGTATTACGGGCGGGTGGCGCAGCTTTTCGGGAAGGAATGTTTCGGGTGCCCTACCCTTCTCGCGCAGCGAGAGGGTGGGGCGGTTAGCAGTTTGACTGGACGGGTGGCCGGGCGACGTTCTGTTCGTTGTCCGGGTTAGTTGAACGGCTATGCCGCTGGTTCTCCGGCCCGCAGGAGAGTTCTAAAATCGTCTGCTAAGGCCGACCATTTTTTTCAATAAGATACCGCCATTCCGAAACAATCGAAAAATCCACTGTAGACGATTTTGTAGACGGTCAATTCCTCCCAACCCATCCGCCTTCAATAACTTCCGCACTTCATTTCCACGTACTTGGGCGCAGTTGGGCAAGGGGATAATGAGCATCCCAAAAGTTAATACATGTTGAGAGTTAGTTTTGGGCAGAGTCTCTGGACAAATGGGAGCAGGTCATTGCGCACCCGGCAACTTGCAGGATTTTTCCGTTGCAAGGAATGCTACGAGGATTTGCAGCGGCCTGTTCTCATGGAAGCGCGAAACCCAGCAAGTAAGAGTCGATGCTATTTTGCCCGCAGCCGATGATTGCCACCATGAATTTTGAATCGGGCGTAAGGTGCAGGCTGGATAAATAGCAGGACTCGGTTCCGCTACTGGAAGGATTGATGCGCAGAGGGCCCCAGCGCACGTTGCCGGACTCATCCAGCGAAAGCAGAATTGCATCGGTAGCGTTGGCGCTGCCGGCAAGCAACTGTACTGCTTTTCCGCCGAGAATTACCCCGCCCTCCGGGGCGGACTCCAGGGCGAGCGGTTCGCTCATGGCACTTGTGTCCGGCCATCGCTTTGTCCACGCAACGTCCAGTGCGCCGGTGAGCTTCTTGACCGTCCAGACATCCCCGCCATTGTTTAAGTCATGTCCTGCAAGATAGAAGAACGCTCCCTCACTTTCCTGAATCAGGGGGGAGACGCGAATATCGGCGAGATCGGGATATTCTGCCGAAGCCAATTCTGCTCCAGACAGCGCATTCAACTTGACGAAGCCGGTAACATTCCCTGCGGCGATGTAATGGCCTCCACTGATGATGCCGAGTGGCGTTGCATGAAGGCTCCAGACCCAGGGAACCTTGCTGATCTCGGACGTCGATTCCATGAACGGAATTGCGGCAGGGCAATTGAGCTGGTAATTACTGCTGTCAATGAGGATTCGCGAGGCCGAGTTGTTCCCGCTCCATGCGCCCCATAGTTGATGAGCGGCATTATCGTAGGTGACGGCCGTCAGCATACCCGCGCTTGAGCAGCCGCTTTCGGTCCTCATGTTCGGCGTCGAATCCGCAGTGACCAGCAACGGAGATAGCCCTGAGGTTGAAGAACTGCCTCCGGCAAAGACGGGGCGCTGATCTACGATTGCCGCCGCGGGGAGTAAGGCGTCTTGTGCCAAAGCTGCGGTCTTCGGCTGGCGCGCCCAGAAGTCCATGCTGAACAATTCCCCTTGCGGCATCTCTCCCGATGACCATCCAGCGCTATAGAGCTGAAGCGAATCGTCCAAGACAAAATCCCATAGGGCTGTTCCGTGAGTGGCGGGAATCGTGAAGATGAGACCGGGTGCCCCGGCAGGTTTTTCAAATGGAAGACTCAGTTGCAGAGGCGAAAAAGAAATTCCAGTTGCTGAATTTGGTGCGGCGTTCACACTAAGAGTAACCGCATTCGTAACTTTCGATAGAACTCCCTTCTCGTCGATCACTCCAGACGAAGCGCTCCACTCAACCGGCACGGAACGGCCATTTACCAACACCACACACTGAAGCGCCTGCCCGACGAAATATGGCGGTGTCGTTGGCTGTCCGGAAACGGGGACACATCGGAGAGATGCCGGTGCAGAATTCGCCGATGGCGAATTCTGCCCATTTCCCGCAGAGGAAGCCGGTGCAGAAACATTCCCACATCCAGTTACCAGAACACAAACAATTCCCATTGTGGCAAAGAGCACTTTTGTGACTGATCGCATGGTTTTTCCTCGCAGGAACCATCGGCAGTCATTCCACGGTGCTTTACCAGAAGGTGACAGAAATTGTCATAGTTGAGGAAGCAGGTAACCTATAACCCATGTAAATTCAAGCAATAAGGTTACTAAGCGTTACGAGTGTGATTTTTTCCTCAAGAGAGTTTTGTAGATAATTCTTGCGACGTTCCAAACTGAAGTACATGCCCTTGAGTACAAGATTGGGACGGTATGAAAGAGGTAAATGCGTGAGAAAGCTAAAGTCTTTTCTGGTGGTAGCCGGCGTTCTCGTCCTTTTGGCGGGATTTGCGTCCGCGCAGAAGCCCAACGAACCGCTCAAAGTGGTGATGAGCGCAAGCAAGGTCGTCATCCAGAACGGCAGTGAGGCGAAGCAGCCGGCACATACCGTGAAACCGGGTGACACGGTTGAATACACGGTCGAGTACACCAATCAGTCTTCCAACGCGCTGCGCGATGTTCGCGGAGTTCTGCCGATTCCGTCCGGCACGAGCTACGAGGGCGGAACGGCATCGCCGGCGAAGTTCTGGGCCAGCACGGATGGCAAGAACTTTTCTCCCGCACCTCTCATGCATCGCGTGAAAAACGCCAAGGGCGTCGAGTCGGAAGTGCCCGTTCCGCTGGATGAGTATCGCGTGCTGCGGTGGGACCTGGGCGAAATCGCCCCTCATCGCACGGTCACGGTTCACGCCCGCGTAAAAGTTCTAAGTTCCACAGCGTCGGTTGAAGCGCCCCGCGCGCACTGACAAAACCACAATTTCTGCAGTTAACCAAATTCGGATTCTCAAGGAAATCAAGGAGAGCTAAGGCATGAACAGCAAGTACACAACGCGGATGAGCGCTGTGGCCGTGGTTCTGTCGGTGATGCTGCTGCTGTGCGCTTCGGTATTCGCACAGCAGGCACCCGCCGCCGGCACGACGATCGGCAACCAGGCGTCCGCCACTTACACAGACGGATCGAGTGTGGTTCGTACCGCGACATCGAATCTCGTTGTCACCACCGTTCAGCAGGTTGCAGCCTTTACCCTGACGGCCAACAACGCCAAGACGGCCACGCCGGGCGCGCAGGTCATTTATTCGCACATCCTGACCAACACCGGCAACGGTGCTGATAACTTCACCATCGGACTGACTGCCACGGGCGCATTCACGCACACGGGGCTCGCTGTTTATATCGATGCGAACAACGACGGCATTCCTGACAACAGCGTGAACCTGGTGGGCACGGGCACGGTTCCTTTGGCCGCCGGAGCCTCCGTTCACCTGTTGGTGGTTGGCACCGTTCCGGCTTCTGCAACCTCCGGCCAGACGGGAACCATGAGCGTGACCGCCAGCTCGGTCTTTGATACGAGCGTGACCGCTGTGTCCAACGTGGATACGACGACGGTTACGGGCAACGCCGTGGTCAACCTGACCAAGTCGTTGAGCGCCACCTCGGGCGCGGCCGGCAGCGGACCGTACACCGTTACCTTGAACTACACCAACAACGGCAACGCGACGGCGTCGACGGTGAAGATCATCGACGCTCTGCCCGCGGGCATGACCTATGTTGCCGGCAGCGGCCGCTGGAGCGTGACCGGTCTCGGAACCTCCGGCACCGCTCTGACCGATGCCACTGGCGATGTGCAGCCTTCGAGCGGCTCGCCGAACATCGATTACAGCTACACCACTGGAACCATCACCGCGATCATCAATAGCATTCCGGCTGGAACCTCCGGCACGTTGACCTTCTCCGTGAACATCGCCTCCGGCCTTGCTCCGGGAAGCATCAACAACACGGGCACCATCCAGTACAACGACGGCACTTCGAATGTTGGTCCGTTCAACTCCAACACAACCACCTTTACCGTTACCCAGACCGCGGGCGTGACCCTCAGCGATACCGGTACCTCGGCCACGGGCGACTCGGATAACTCCGTCAACGGCGTTCAGCTAGTGGCTTCGGCCACGCAGGGTGCGACCGTCTCCTTCACCAACGTGGTGAAGAACACGGGCAACGGCACGGATGCCTTCAACATCAGCCTCTCGGGCAGCACGTTCCCCGCGGGCACCACCTTTGTCCTTTACAAGAGCGACGGTGTGACTCCGCTGGCTGATTCCAACGGCGACGGCGTTGCCGACAGCGGTCCGCTGGCTGCGGACGCAACCTACAATGTCGTGATCAAGGCGACCCTGCCGGCTTCGGCCAGTGGCGCAGGTCCGTACAACGTGGTTGCAACGGCCACCTCGGTGTTCAGCTCCTCAACCACGGCGACGGTGACCGAGCGTTTGGCCGCCATTACCGCCAACACGGTCGATTTGACCAACAACAGCGCGGCCGCCACCGGCGTCCCGGGCTATGGCGTGGGTCCGGAAGGAACTGCCCAGGTGACCAACACGGCCAACCCGGGTGCGACCACGGTCTTCACTCTGTACGTAAACAACACCTCGGCGACTGCCGACAGCTATGACATGCTGGTTTCCACCAGCACCACGTTCAGCGGAAACACGCTGCCGACCGGATGGTCGATTGCCTTCCAGAACAGCGCGAACGGCACCGACTGCTCGAGCCTCGGCTCGACCATCACCAACACCGGTGTGGTGAATGCCGCCAGCAACAAGCTGGTTTGCGCGGTCATCACGATTCCCAGCGGCTATGCGGCTGGCACGCAGCAGATCTACTTCCGCTCCCTGTCCTCCACCAGCAACGCGGTCGATGTGCTGCATGACGCCGTGACGGTCAACACCGTTCACAACGTCACGCTGACCCCGAACAACACCGGCCAGGTTTACGCGGGTGGCTCGGTCGTCTATACCCACACCCTGAAGAACGCGGGCAACGTTTCGGAAACCGTGACCTTCCCGGGCACCTGGATCTCGGACAGCCAGGCCAACTGGGCCTCGACCCTGTACCAGGACAACGGCACCACTGCGAACTCGCTGGATTCCGGCGATTCGCCGGTGACCACCACCACTACCGTTACGTTGACTGCCGGCCAGAGCGTTGTGGTTCTGGTGAAGGTGATTGCTCCTTCTGCGGCGGCGGCGGGCGCGGTGGATACCACCACGGTTGTTGCCACCTATAACAGCGGCGCCTCGACGGCCACCGCCAACGATCAGTCCACGGTGATTGCCGGTGAGCTGCGCTTGAACAAGCTGCAGGCCACCAGCAAGAACTGCGACGGCACGCCGGATTCGGCGTTCGCTGCCGCCACGCTGAGCGCCAAGCCGGGCGCCTGCCTGGTGTACCAGATCACGGCTCAGAACCAGGGCACGGCAAACGTCACCAGCGTAGTGGTGAGCGATGCCACGCCGAGCAACACCTCGTACTTCGACAACTCGGGCGCGTTCAAGGCTGCCACGACGGTGGGCACAGTTACCAATCCCACCAGCGGCACCACGGGCACGATTTCGGCCACCGTCGGAACTTTGACGCCCGGCCAGTCGGCGGTCGTCACCTTCATGGTGAAGATCGACTAACAACAACTTCGAGGGGCAGCGAAAGCTTCCCCTCGTGCTGAACCAAGGGGCGGGCAGTCCATTACGGACTGTCCGCCTTCTTCCCCCCAGATTGGTATGGCAGTGAGAGACACGCGCATAAAATGGCTGATGTCCACCATCGTTCTGATGGTGCTCTTTTCCATTTGTGCGTGGGCCAGCACTCCCCCGGCAGTTGGCACGGTTCTCACCAACGAGGCCTTCGCAACTTTCCGGGACAGCAACACCGGCATCATTTCGCAGCTGAATTCGAACATCGTCATGGCGCAGATTGACCTTCTGGAGTCGGTGCAACTGACTTCGGATAACCAGTTGGTTCGCGCCCCGGGCTCATCCTTCCAGCTTCTGCACGTCCTCACCAATAGCGGCAACGCCGTAACGCAATATTCCGTTTCACTGGCGGCGGTTGCGGGAGGCACGGCAAGTCTGCAGGTTCTTACCGGCTATTGGGATTCCAACAAGAACGGCGTGGTCGATCCCGGTGAGCCCGTGGTGAACGGAACGTTCACGATCACGTTGCAGCCGGGCGAATCCACCAATCTGATCGTCTACGGTGTGGTGAGCGGAGACTCACCGAACGGTTCCTCCGTTCAGGTGAAGCTTTCAGCCGTCTCCGCTGACCAGACCGCACAGGCGTCAGATCTGGATACGATTCAGGTGCAGGCCGGGCTCGCTTCTTTGCAGGTAGTCAAAAGCACCAATGTCAGCACTTCGACGCCGGGCTCGGACATTACGTTCACGCTTTCGGCGGGGAACAACGGCAGCGCCAGCGCCTCGGGCACCGTGGTCACCGTCGATGGCTCAACGCAGTCGCTGGTAGTACTGAGCGATGCGATTCCGCCCAACACGGTGTTTGCCTCTGTGGTCTCAAGCGGAAGCGGCACAGCGCTCTACCATCGCGCGGGCGATCCGGCATCGCAGTATGTAACGACGCAGCCGGCGGACAAGACCACGGTTGACGGCGTTGCGTTCAGCTTCTCGAAGCTGGACATCGGCCAGACGGTCACCGCCGCCTTCAAAGTCACCGTGGCGGCCGACGCCAGCGGCAGCGTGACCAACGTCGCGGCGATCGATGCCACGAGCGGCACAACCAGCCTGCATGTTGCCTCCAACCAGGTCAACGTAACGCTGCCCAGTGTGCCTCCGTCCATTGCGTTCTTCGGCGATTCAACGTTTGGACACACGACGGCGGTTACGCTGGTGGGCTCGCCTCTCTATGTGCAGGCCACGGCCGCACAGTGCAACCTGAATTCCGGGGTGGCGGAGACGCATCCGATTATCATCACCTCGCGCTTGAGCTCGGACAATGAGACATTCACGGCGACGGAAACCGGCGCGAACACCGGCATCTTCCGGGTGCTGCCCAGTGTTCCCACACGCGACGCCAACACAAACCAGGTCATCAGCGGCAACGGAATCATCGAAACGATGCGCGGTGACACGCTCACGGCCACTCTGCAAGGCTGTGGCAATGCCACCGTGCAGGCAACCATGCTGGTTGATCCGGGTGGCGTTGTTTTTGACAGCCGCACCAATTCGGCGGTGGCCAGCGCCAATGTGACGCTGATCGACGTGACAGGGCAGGGAAACGGCGGGCATCCGGGAGAAGCCGCAACGGTTCTTGCTCCCGATGGTGTGACCGTCGCGCCCAGCACCGTGACCACTTCATCCGACGGACGGTTTACCTTCCCGCTGGTGGCCGCCAGCACTTATAAGCTGGTGGTCAGCGTTCCGGTCGGGTATACGTTCCCTTCGGTGCTGCCCACTTCGCAACTGCCAGCCGGACACAATATCGATCCGAACGGCTCCTATGAGCGCAGCTTTGTGATCTCCGGCGAATCGTCCATCCAGATCGACCTGCCCGTGGACCGCTCCACGCAGGGGACGATGATGATCGAAAAGACGGCGAGCAAGAGCACGGCGGAGATTGGCGACTTCATCGATTACACGGTGACGCTGAAGAACACGTCGACCGTCGCCACGGCGGCCATCACCCTCACCGACACGTTGCCCCACGGCTTCACGTATGAACCGGGCACCACGCGCGTCAACGGCACTAAGGCTTCAGATCCGCAGGGTGGGCGTGGTCCGAAATTGCAGTTTGCGCTCGACAGCGTTGCCGCGGGCGCTTCGGTCACGGTGACCTACCGTGTGCACATCAGCCAGGCGGCGCGCATTGGCAACAATGCGAACTCGGCTTTTGCCACCGATGGAATCACCAAGTCCAACGTAGCCTCGGCTATCGTGAGCGTGCAGGGCGGCGCCTTCCATCAGGAGGGGTTCATCTTCGGCAAGGTCTACATGGACTGCAACGGCAACCACCGCCAGGACCCGGGAGAGAAGGGCGTGCCCGGTGTTCGCGTGGTGCTGGAGGACCAGACCTACGCCATCACCGACGGCGAGGGCAAGTACAGCCTTTATGGCGTGACTGCTCACACGCACATCGTCAAGCTCGATCGCACGACGTTCCCCGAGGGCTTCCATGCGGAGGTGCTTTCCAATCGCAATGCGGGGGATGCCGAGAGTGTCTTCGCCGATTTGAGATCGGGAGAAATGTTCAAGGCGGACTTCGCCACGAGCTGTTCCGACGAGCTGCTGAAAGATGTTGAGAAGCGTCGCAAACTGCCTGAGTACAGCAGCAACCATAACGATGATGCCGTGCTCGGCATGACCTTCAATTACGACTCAACGCATAAGGGAACCACGGAGGCAAAGGCCGCCAACGCGTCTGGAATTCTTGGCCAATCAAACGGGAACCAGGCAAACCCGGGCCAGGCAAACGCCGGGCAATCACCTTCGGCCAGCGGCGACACCACGAGACAGACGATGCCGCAGGGTGCGAATGCGGCGCCGGACAGCAGTGCCTCCGCCAAGCCGGCCGTTCCAATGATTCCCCTGGAAGAGCAGATACGCGGCGCGGACAAGATGCTGGAGTTCGTGAACCTGCACTACGGGCAGGTGATTCCTTACGCGCAGACGGATGTGCGCGTGAAAGGCAAAAAGGACTCGCTCTTCAAGTTGCAGGTGAATGGGGAGGAAGTCAGCGACAAGCGCGTGGGCAAGAAGGTCTCCGACGCCGAGCGGGGAATTGAAGCCTGGGAGTTTGTGGGCGTTGCACTGAAACCTGGCGTGAACATGCTGCTGGTGATGCAGTTCGATCAGTTCGGCAACGAGCGTGGACGTTCGGAAATCAAGGTGACGGTTCCGAAGCAGCTCTACAACGTGGTGATTGAGCCGCCCAAGGAAGCGGTTGCCGACGGCAAAACGCCGGCGAAGGTTCTGGTTCGCCTGTTCGACGCGGACCATGTGCCCGTGATGGTTCCGACCGAAGTGACGCTGGAAACCACGGACGGCGAATGGCAGGTGAAGGACATCAATCCGAAAGAGCCGGGCGTGCAGGTGTTTGTGGAAGGCGGCAGCGCGGAATTTGCGCTGCGTCCGCCCACGGAGCCGGTGGCCGCCAAAATCCGCGTGAGCGCCGGAACCGTGCAGAGCGATGCGACGGTGGACTTTGTGCCCGCGCTACGGCCGATCATCGCGCTCGGCGTGGTGGACGAGACGGTGAATTTCCGCAGGCTGAGCGGTGCTTCAGCATCGAGCTCGGCCAGTTCGTTTGAGCAGTCGTTGAGCAACTTCTCGCTCTCAAACGCGAGCGGAAGCACCAACCTTCAGTCTCATACGGCGCTCTCCTTGAAAGGCACCGTGTGGCAGAAGTATCTGGTGACATTCGCCTACGACTCCGACAAGAACCAGAACGAGCGCCTGTTCCGCGACATACAGCCGGATGATTACTACCCGGTTTATGGCGATTCCTCGGTGCGCGGCTATGATGCACAATCAACGAGCCGCATGTACTTCCGCATTGACCGTGGACGCAACTATGCGCTGTTCGGCGACTTCACCACGCAGGAGAATGATCCTTCCCGGTACCTCTCGATCTACACGCGCTCGGCCACCGGCACCAAGGACCATTATCAGAACGATCATTTCTCGGTGACGACCTTCGCGAGCTATGACACGCGCACGCAGTTTGTCGAAGAGATCGCGGCAAACGGCACGTCCGGCCCGTACATGCTCAAGCACGCAAATGGCGTGGTGAACAGCGAAACGGTTGAAATCCTGGTACGCGACCGCAATCAGCCCGCGCTGGTGCTTTCCTCCACGCAGGCTTCGCGCTTCTCGGACTACGAGTTCGATAACACGACGGGCGAAATCATCTTCAAGGCGCCGGTCAGCAGCCTGGATTCAAACCTGAACCCGGTGTCGATTCGGGTGACTTACGAAGTCGACCAGGGAGGCGCGAAGTTCTGGTTGAGCGGTATTGACGGCAGCGTCAAGGTGAACAACCGCGTCAAGGTCGGCGCCATGTACGTGGCGGATTTGAACCCATCGGATGAGTTCCGGCTGATGGGCGTGAACTCCACGGTGAAGGTGGCGCGGGGAACCACGGCCACCGCCGAATTCGCCACCACCAGCAAGGACTCCGTCGGTGACGGCACTGGCTACCACTTCGAGGTGCAGCGCGAAACGTCGACGATGAAAATGCGTACGTACTTCGGACGCACTACGGTCAACTTCTCGAATACGAGTGCGCTGCTCAACAGCGGACGCGGTGAGGGCGGCATGAAGCTGGATTGGAAGTTCACGCCGAAGAACCGCTTCATTATCGACGCCATTCGCACCGAGGGCACCACGACCGGCGGAACGCAGGTGGGAGCGCAGGCCAGCCTTGAGCACACGCTGGCGGGAGGAGCGCTGTTTGAGGTGGGCGTGAAGCATGTGCAGACCAGCACCACCACCACCGGCACCTCGACCGACGCTGCGGCGGGAACCACCGTCACCACCCTGCGCTCGCGCTTCACGCTGACGGCCCCGTACCTGCAGAAGCTGCGCATCTACACCGAGGTGGAGCAGGACGTGGAGACCACGGAAAAACACAACATCTCCGTCGGCGCCACGTATCAGTTGTTCCAGCGCGGCAAGTTGTATATGCGTCACAACCTGATCTCGTCGCTGGGCAGCACCTATTCCCTGAATTCGCAGCAGCAGCAGGCGGTGACCGTGTTTGGCATCGACACGAACTACCTGAAGTCAGCGCATGTGTTCAGCGAGTACCGCGGCAACGATTCATTCTCCAGCCGTGATACGGAAGCCGCCATCGGTCTGCGCAACGTGTGGTCTCTGCGGCCCGGCCTGAAGGTGAACACCGGCATTGAAAGCGTGAAGGTGCTGAGCGGCTCCAACACCACGGACAATCTTGCGCTCACGGCTTCAGGGGAGTACACGGCCAGTTCCTTGTGGAAGGGGACGGGACGCGTGGAGTGGCGCACCTCCTCATCGACGCGCAGCTTCATGAATACGCTGGGCGCTTCAGTGCGTTTGACCCAGACGTGGACGTTCCTCGGACGCAGCCTGCTGAATTATTCCAGTTCCAACAACAGCACGAAGAACGACAGCAACCAACAGCGCTTGCAGTTTGGTTTCGCGTATCGCGACAGTTCCACCAGCACCTTTAATGCGCTGGCCATGGTGGAACTCAAGTCCCAGACGACGGCGACGGCCACGCTCTCCACGCGCAACACGGTGTCGCTGTTCGCGGCGAACCTCAACTACCAGCCGGCGGGACCCTGGGTGCTGACAACCCGCTATGCCACGCGTTTGACGGTGGACAACTCGGATGGCATCAGGAGCAACGCCAACGACAATTTGTTGAGCGGGCGCGTGACCTACGATGTGGCGCGCAACTGGGATCTCGGGTTTGACGCGACGATCGGGTTCAGCCGAGGCTTTGCCTCGCGCCAGTACGGATTCGGACCGGAGATTGGCCGGATGATTGCCAGGAACCTCTGGCTGTCGGTTGGATATAACGTTTTCGGATTCTCCGATGCCGACCTGGCGAGTGACAAGGAAACCAATCGCGGAGCGTTTATTCGCTTCCGCTACAAGTTTGACGAACGATCCTTCAAGAGGAACAGGACCACGGATTGATCAAGGGGCTCAAACTCGGCGGGAGTCTCTCGGCGGTTGTGCTGGCCTGTGTGTTTGTGGCCGCGCTGGCTACTCCGCGCGTATTCGCGCAGACGTGTGGTATTCCTGGCAATGATGGTCCGGTGAGTGCCAGCGGAATTGTGAATACTTACTATCCGCCGGCAAGCACTTCGCAAACCTCGAGCGGTACATCGATCGCGCTCGGCGCGGCCTCCGCGAGCGGGGCCAGCACCCCCATTGCCGTGGGTGATCTCGTCCTGATTGTGCAGATACAGGATGCGACGATCAATCGCAACAACTCCACTTCCTATGGGAGTGGAAGCAGCAGCAATGGTGGCTCCGGATATACGGGTGGCACGGTCGGAAACTATGAATTCGCAGTTGCCGCCAGCGCTGTCCCGATCTCGGGGGGAACACTAACGCTTGCGGCGTCCCTGACGAATACCTATTATTCCGCGGCAGCCACGAGCACACAGGGACAGAAGCGTTTCCAGGTGGTTCGTGTTCCGCAGTATTCCAGCGTAACGTTGGGAGCAGTGCGCGCCGCACCTTGGGACGGAACCAGTGGTGGCATCGTCGTACTGGATGTTGCGGGCGTGCTGAACCTGAATGGCGGTACCATCGACGTCAGCGGAACAGGGTTTCGTGGTGGCGGTGGACTGAACCAGGGCGGAGGCAGCACGGGCTCAGCCACGGACTATCGCGATGTTTCGACGGTTGGATGGGGTGGCTCGAAAGGCGAGGGCATTGCTGGCACACCCCGTTATGTTTTTGACTCCACCTCGACCTCAGTACTCAACACCGGCGCAGAAGGTTACCCGAGCGGCAGTTTCATGCGCGGTGCGCCTGGCAATGCAGGCGGTGGCGGTAATGACGGCGATCCTGCCGGCAATTCTGAGAACAGCGGTGGCGGCGGCGGCGGCAACGGCGGCGCTGGCGGAGTCGGCGGCAACACGTGGAGTTCGGGCTATGCCTACGGCGGCAAGGGCGGCGCAAAATTCACCGGCTCGGCCACCAAGATTGTAATGGGTGGCGGCGGTGGTTCGGGCACGGCCAACAACTCCACCGGCTACCTGACCAGCGGCGCTGCGGGCGGTGGCATCGTGATCGTACGTGCCGGCAGTGTTTCGGGGGCGGGCACCATCAACGCCAACGGTGCAACCGCGCTTGATATTGACCAGGACGGCGCGGGTGGTGGCGGCGCGGGTGGCAGTGTCATCGTAACGGTCAAGAGCGGTACGCTGTCCGGGCTGACCATCAACGCCAACGGCGGCGATGGCGGCAATACGTGGCCAGACTATGCAGCGGGTTCCAACAATATCAATGAGCACGGGCCGGGCGGTGGCGGCGGTGGCGGTGTTGTATATCAATCGGGCGGCGCCACGGTTTCAGTCAGCGCCGGAGCACACGGAACGTCAACTACCAGCCAGTTGCAGTATGGGTCTGCCGACGGAAGCAGTGGCGTTTCCAGCTCTGCGACATCTGCCAGCCTGCCAGGAGCGTCGTCAGGTTCGGCCTGCGTACCGGTCCTGACAGTCACGAAGTCCACTTCAACGGCAAGTGTGTTGCAGGGTGCTACGGCGACGTACACGATCACGGTGAAGAATGCTTCGGGAGTGGCCACCGCGCAGAAGGTGAGCATTTCGGATCCACTGCCGCAGCCGGTGACGCCGGGTTTTACGTATGCTTCAACGGGCAGTTACGCCGTAAGCGGCAATGCCACGCGCACTTCCACAACAAACCCCAGTGTGGGCGACACGACCCCAACCTGGGGTGTGGCCACGATCCCCGCCGGTGGCCAGGTAACGGTCACGTTTACCGTGAACGTGGGTTCCCTTGTGCCGGCGGCGACGTATCAGAACAGCGCCGTAGCCACTTACCTGGACCCCGCGCGCACCACCGCAGCCGGCACCACAACTGCGACCTACAATTCCAGTTCGAGCACGGCAGAAGATGTGACGGTCACGTCCGCCACCTCCATCAGCGGCTATGTGTTTGCCGACACGAATCACAACGGATCGCTGGACTCCGGCGAAAGCTGGACGAGCGGCACAAGCGTTTACGTGAACCTTATCTCAGGGACCACGGTGAAGCAGTCGGTGCAAGTGGCGGCCGGTACCGGCACATATACGTTCGGAGCCGTCGTCGCGGGTAGCTACACCGTGGTGGTCACCAACTCAGCTTCATCCACCACGGCCTCAATTCCGACCGGATGGATTGCAACTTCTCCTTCCGCGGGCTCACTCAGCGTGACCGTGGGAAGCAGCAGCCTGGTCAACCAGAATTTTGGGCTCTTTGCCGGAAGCAAGGTTGCAGGCACCGTGTTTGTCGACAACGGTGCCGGTAGTGGCACAGCCAACGACGGAAAGCTGAATGGCTCAGAGGCAGGACTGCCTTCGGTTGCAGTTGTTGCGACCAACGGATCTTCGACGACGTACGATTCGGCATCCAGCGATGCCAACGGAGCCTTCGTCCTCTGGATTCCAAGCACGGCTGGTTCTGTAACGATTGCGGAGACCGTGCCAGCCGGATACGTGGCAACGGGTGGAGATGTTGGCACCAGCAGCGGAACCTACAGCCGTTCGAGCACGTCCATCGTGTTCACCTATGTCTCCACCACGAGTTACACCGGCTTGCGCTTCGGGCAAGTCCCGGTCAATACCTTTGTGGCCGATAACGCCCTGAGCGGAACACCTGGCAGCACGGTCTTATATCCACACACGTTTACGGCTTTCACTGGCGGGCAGGTGACATTTTCGACCTCCGCGTCTTCCGGCACGGCGGCGTCATTTACCGAGTTAATCTACCGGGACACGGATTGCAGCGGGACGCTGACAGGTGCGGACACTTTGTTGACCGGCTCAGTTACGGTCAACTCTGGCGGCACGGTTTGCATCCTCGTGAAGGAGATGATCTCCGCTTCCGCTGGGTATGACGCAGTCAACGCCGTTACGGTGAAGGCGCAGTTTACCTATACAAACGCTAGCCCCGCCTTGAGCGCCAGCTACACGCGCACGGATACCACCACGGTTTCCAGTTCTACGAACTCCGGACTGCGGCTGACGAAGGCGGTGGATAAGAGCGCGGCAAAGTCCGGTGATACGCTGGTCTACACCATCACGTACAGCAACGTGACCAGTGGCACGGTTTCAAACATCGTGGTGAATGACAGCACCCCGTCCTACACCACGTTTGTGAGTGCATCCTGCGGCAGTCTTCCTTCGGGCATCACGGCCTGCACGGTATCAACACAGCCATCCTCCGGAGGAACAGGCGCCATTCAGTGGACACTGACAGGCGCTCTCGGCTCCAGCGCGGCCGGACAAGTCACCTTTACCGTACGCATCCAGTAGAGACTGTTGTTTTTCACTTCAGTTCTCATCGCGACCTCCAAAGGAGTCATGTTGGAGGTCGGATTGTTTGTTCCTGTAACGTTTGGCCTGGCGAGCGAGAGCGTGCATGGCTAAACGTTCATGGGAGAAGCGATGTGGAGATGGGATCGTCTGTTGGACTCCTGGATGAGGGAGTACAGTGTTCGCGGAGTGTGCGAGGCGACAGTGTTGGCGGCGGAGGGCCGACTGCACCGGTGGGGAGATGGTTGAAGCATCATCCCCCTCTCTGGCCTCAACGGCCGCCGGGTTAGACTGCCGCAGCGAGCGCAGACGATCTAACCCGGCGGCCATCGATGAGACGATTGCTCATCATAGTATGTCAGTTAGACGTGATGCGGATGCACGCAGGGTGAGAAAATCGGCAGAAGGGGCTCAAGGCATTGCGTGATCAATGTAGATAGAATTGTGTTGGATAAAGCACTGAAGGCCAACATGTCTCAACAGGGTTCAACTTGCTTCAACACAACTTGCGCCGAATCAAAGCGATAAAAACTGCTGAATCCAGGAGGCTTAGCAGAAATGGCTGAATGCGGTTCGGGCGCAGGGGGGCGGAGGTTCAAATCCTCTCTCTCCCCGACCATTAATTCCCACAGAATCACTGAATTACAGACGTTATCAATTTTCCAAACTCAGAAACTTGGGTCCTTTTGGGTCCAATAAGCGCTTCCACCGAGCGGGCCGCCTTGCGCGCGTCCTCCGGAACCGCGTGCAGATAAACATCGCGCGTGATTTCCGAAGATGCGTGTCCGAGGGTCTGCTGAATCGTTCCGAGAGGCGTTCCCACCGAACTTTGCAGCGTAGCGTTTGCGTGCCGGAACCAGTGCCAGTTGACGCCCTTCAAGCCGAGCTTTTCGCAAACCGGTTTCAGTTGCCGGTTGAGAAGATTGCGTCGGCTGAGTGGCGAACCCACGGACGCCTCCACCAGACCTTCAACATGTCAGCCTGCGAGAGCTGGTTGTGCCGCTCGGCCACGATCTGGCTCCACTCCTTCTTGCGCCGCGCCTGCTCTTCGTCTGGCCGCGCGGCTGCGCTCTTCCCCCCCAAGTGCAGCCATGGCGCCTTTCTCCACCTCGTCTTTCCAGCGGTTATACAGCGTGGAAGAGATCTTGTGCGTGCAGCCGGTCTCGGCCACGTTGCCGGACTTCCGTCCTTCCATCACGATCTAATACTTCTCTTCCAGACTTCTCTGTGCCTTCGGCATCCGTGCCTCCTCGGGGGAGGTACTGATCCTAACAATCAACTCTGTCCAGTTTGAGTGGGGGCACTACACTACATCACACAAGTATCCTCTAGCGAAATTTGGATGCTTACTGATTTTCCCCTCACAAACCGTTGCATCGAAGTCCAGTCTCCACCCGCTTGCGAGACGTAACCAAGCGTCGAAATCGTCGGGGTGGGTTGTAGTGAGTTGAGTCTTTTAAAGCACTAATCAAGGTTCGTTGAGTAGTTGGATATTGCTTTTGTCGCCGAACGCGACCCATTTTGCGACGATCCATGCCGTATCAAGATACGAGCCGCCGTCAAACATACGCACATTCTATTCGGATACTCGAGCTGATCTACCGTGCCCGAAAATATGTCATGGATGCGCGGGGCTTGCTCGGCTGGTTCGTGCATAATTGCGCCTGGCATTAGCCGGGACTGTGGTAACCGCCACTGTGTGACGCTAGTCACCAGTCAGGTAAGCTGCTGGTTGTTATAGTTTTCTGTTCCCCCTAAAGACCATCACGCTGCGCTACATAGGAAGGGAGTTTGTAAGTCCAATGATTCGAACCGGGGCTGTCCGTTGGATGCTGGTTGTACTATTCCTAGTTTCTAGCTGTTTCCTTGCCCGCGCTCAATCTAAACAAGTCAGTCCAGATTTGGCGTCTGACGGCGGCTCTGGTCACAGAGTCATCGTGAAATTTCGCAGCACGTTTGCGTCGCAGCTGGAGCAATCGCTGCCGTCAAGCGACGTGTTGACCGCGGAGATGGCCGCCAATCCGAGCATAAGCAGTTTTATGGGACGTTATGCGGTGAGTGCTGTTGCGCCGTTGCATCGCGGTATTGTGAACGCCAAACGGCGTAAGCTGGTTTCCGCCGCTTCGCTTGCGCAAGAGGTGCGCAGCCGATTTGCGGCCCGGGCACGCCGTGCTACCGGAGCATTTCTTCCGCCCGACCTGTCGCGCACATATGTTCTGAACGTGGACCAGACAGCAACGATGGATAGTCTGATCAGCGCATTGCGAGCAGATACGAACGTCGAGTACGCCGAACCAGAGAAGGTCTATCGTACCAATATCAGTCCGAATGACCCTTACTTGAACAGCAGCGGCAGTTGGGGACAGACTTACGACGACCTCTGGGGCATCAAGGCAGTCGCAGCGCCAACCGCTTGGCAGACATCCACTGGCAGCGGCATAGTCGTGGCCGTGGTCGATACAGGCATCGATTACAACCATCCTGACATTGCCTGCAACATCTGGACAAACTCAGCCGAGGCCGCTGGCAATGGCGTGGATGACGACGGCAATGGATATATCGATGACGTTCGCGGCTGGAATTTTGTCAGCAACACGAACGAGGTTATTGATGACCATGGGCACGGGACGCACGTCGCTGGAACGATAGCGGGATGCGGCGACAATGGGATCGGGGTGATCGGCGTCGCGTGGCAGACGAAGATCATGCCGCTCAAAGGACTGAACAGCACTGGCTCCGGCTATGACACCGATCTCGCCAAAGCGATCGTGTACGCGGCTGACAATGGGGCGGACATCATCAGCATTTCCTGGGGTGCGCAAGGCTCGTCACAGACGATCGCCGATTCAATCTCATACGCGTACAACCTGGGCGTGGTGATTGTTGCGGCGGCAGGGAACGATGGAGTAGATGCCCGCAACTTTACCCCGGCGAACTTGGCGCAGGTGATCACCGTGGCAGCCACTACGCCATCAGGGAGCTTGGCGGTATTTTCCAACTCCGGCCCGAAAATCGACGTCGCTGCGCCGGGCGTAGATATTCTCTCTTTGCGCGCGAATGGCACCTCGATGGGCACGCCTGTCGGTACCGACTACACGCGCGCGAGCGGCACCAGCATGGCAACTCCTCACGTCTCAGGCGTGGCAGCGCTTGTGTTGTCAGGACATCCCGCCTACACGAATGAGCAGGTCAGGGCAGTGCTTCGTTCTTCCGCTACCGATCTCGGGACCAGCGGATTCGATCTTACCTACGGGTACGGCCTGGTAAACTCGGCCGCCTCATTGACCATTAGCGGTCCGCTGGAAGCGAGGATCCAATCACTGCAATACGGAAGTAACCCGCTGGACCCGATTGGGATTTCCGGCGTAGCGCGTGGCGCAGGGTTCGTGCGCTACACCTTGGAATACGGTTCGGGCACGCAGCCAACATCCTGGTCACTTTTCCAGACTGGGGTGGCGCCTGTTGCCGGTCTGTTGGGGCAATTCGACCCCAGTTTGGTCGCAAATGGCGTTTACACGGTTCGGCTGACCGTGTTCAACGCGAGCGGGTTCGGGTTCGCTGACCAAACGCAGATCTCGGTGAACACCCTCACCATACTTGCACCGGTACCTTCGCCTTATACAACGTCTGCAACTACATTCAAGCCCGGCAAGGTTATTTCTGTGATCGGAACCGCGGTCGCAGCAGGTTTCAGAAACTTCCAGTTGCAATGGGCGGCAGGAGCAAGCCCAACTTCCGGCTGGCAAACGACGGGCATCATGCTTGCCGGCGGAGGGCTTTCGCCCCTGACGAACACTCAATTGGGGACGTGGGACACGTCCTCGATCACGCAAGCGGGTTACTACACTATTCGGCTAACCGCCACCGGGACATATACGACGAGCACATCTACGCTTGTCTATCTGGAACCGGATCTGGTCTCGACAAACTGGCCAGTGTGGCTCGATCAGGGGCCATACTTCAATGCTGGCGTGATTCCTGTATCCAATCCCGACGGCACCATTCGATTCGCGTTGGCCAGTCCAAACGTCGGTGCCGTTCCGGGCGCCCTCTGGATGTTGAACCTTGACGGCACAGCACAGAAGACACCTCTTCCGAGCTATGGCAGCTTTCACCAGCCATCGGCCGCACAACTCACCGAAGGGAGCGGACAGGACCTCGTGGTCGTCGACTTCGGAGTCGTGCGCATCTTCGATCAGACCAACGCGCCTACGGAATTCACTCCGTTTGCAACGATCGATCTGATGAAACATCCGCTCGTTGTTGAGAACCTCGGCGGAGATTCCCGTCTCCAAACAGTTGCCATCGGCAACAACTACGCCAACCACACCGCTGACCTTTACGCCTGGCAGCCTGATGGAACTCTATTTGCCTCGAAGTTCCCGATCCACCTCGCCGACAACAATTCGCTCTCAAGTTGGTACAACCACGTCCGGCTGTTGGTCGGTGATTTCCGAGGCGACGGACAGAAAGAGATTGTCGCCCAAGAGGGACTCAGTTCGACGACGTACACGCTGCGTATATTCGCCAGCGATGGCACGCCCCAAACATGGAGCGTCCCCGTGCTTACCGGAATTCCCTTTGCGATGATCGCAGCGGACCTGGACCATAACGGCAAACTCGAGACCATCCTGGTTTCCTACTCCGGCACGCAGGTCACAGTTCATGTGTTTCAAGCGGATGGCTCCGAACGTCCCGGCTGGCCCTATCAGTTTGTTGCTTCAAACCAGTACAGCCAGGCGTTTCTCGCTGTCGGAGACCTGGACCGCGATGGTCAAGAGGAGATCGTCTTTTCCCACGAAACTGAGATGTACCTCTTCAGGCCGAATGGCACTTTGTTTTCGAGTGCATGGCCACTCCGCACGTCCATCCTTGGCTACGGCTCGGTTGTCATCGGAGATGTGGACGGTGACGGTCGCGCGGAAATCGTCACTACCCGTAACGACTGCTTTGGAAGCTACAACCCGAAACTGCTGGCCCTCCGAAGTGACGGTACTATCTCCCGCTCATGGCAGTTGACGGGAATGAACGGTTATGACGCGTATGCTTATCCGCAGCCTGCGATCGGCGACTTCGATCAGAACGGGACGACTGACATCGCCGTCGCGTATGAAGTCACCGGACCTGGAGGACTCATCCCCGGGGTCGTGACGCTGATCAACACCGGAGCACGCTTCAATGCCGATGCGAACGACTGGCCGTATCTGCTGCACGACGTTCGGAATACCGGCGTTCTGGCGCCGAAACTGTCCGCGACGATTCATTTGGTTTCCTCTCAGAATCCTTCAGTAATTGGGCAGCAGCTGACATTCTCCATAACTGTCATTCCTCCGGGTGCTGTCACCCCAACGGGAGTCGCGACGATTACGGATTCCGGCGAACTCGTTGGAACCTGCACCTTGTCTGCGGGCCAGTGCAACATCACGGCAACACTGGCAGCAGGCAGCCATAACCTGCTCGCAAGCTACGCCGGTGATACAAAATATCTTTCGGCCACGTCTGGTCCCCTTACCCAAGTCGTGAATGAGGGCAGCACGACCGTGACGGTGATTTGCCCGGAAAGCGTGCCGTACAGCGGTGCAGAGATCAAGCCTTGCACGGCCGTGGTAAGTGGCACGAACCTGAATCAAGCGGTTGACGTAACGTATACGAACAATCTCAATGCTGGAACGGCAACGGCATCGGCGACATTCGCCGGCGACGAGAACCACGCAGCCAGTAGCGGCTCTGCGAGTTTCACCATCACCAAGCTGGCACCTGCTATCGCATGGGCAACACCTTCGGCGATCACCTATGGAACCGCGCTAAGCGGAACGCAACTGAACGCCAATGCAACCGGGGCTACTGGCACGCTGAACTATGAGCCGCCGCTTGGAACGGTGCTGCACGGTGGTCTGCAGACACTTAAGGTGACATTCGTCCCCGCTGACACGGCGAACTACAGTACGGTCGCGAGCACTGTTCAGCTGCAGGTGAACAGGGCGACTCCAGCGCTCACATGGGCGACCCCGGCTGCAATTGCATATGGCACGGCCCTTAGTGCTGCGCAGTTGAATGCATCCGCTGGAAATTTGGCAGGAAGCTTTACGTACTCGCCTGCAGCGGGCTCGGTGCTACAAACGGGCGTGCAAACACTGAACGTCATTTTTACGGCCGATAACATCACGGACTACACGACCGCGAGTGCATCGGTAAGCCTCACGGTAACGCCATCGACTGTGGCTGCCACACCATCGATCACACCGGGTTTCGGCACGTTCACCTCGCCAACCTCTGTGAAGATCACGGATACGACGCCTGGCGTGACGATCTACTACACGACGGACGGCTCGATGCCGACGACCAGCTCGAGTGTGTACAGCGGGCCGATCACGGTTTCGCAGTCGATGACCATCCACGCGATAGCAGTGGGCGGAAGCTATGGCACAAGCGCCGTGGCCTCGGCATTGTTTACCGTGGTGGCTGCCACACCATCGATCACACCGGGTTTCGGCACGTTCACCTCGCCAACCGCTGTGAAGATCGCGGATACGACGCCTGGCGTGACGATCTACTACACGACGGACGGCTCGATGCCGACGACCAGCTCGAGTGTGTATAGCGGGCCGATCACGGTTTCGCAGTCGATGACCATCCACGCGATAGCAGTGGGCGGAAGCTACCGCACAAGCGCCGTTGCCTCGGCATTGTTTACCGTGGTGGCTGCCACACCATCGATCACACCGGGGTTCGGCACGTTCACCTCGCCAACCGCTGTGAAGATCACGGATACGACGCCTGGCGTGACGATCTACTACACGACGGACGGCTCGATGCCGATGACCAGCTCGAGTGTGTACAGCGGGCCGATCACGGTTTCGCAGTCGATGACCATCCACGCGATAGCAGTGGGCGGAAGCTACCGCACAAGCGCCGTTGCCTCGGCATTGTTTACCGTGGTGGCTGCCACACCATCGATCACACCGGGTTTCGGCACGTTCACCTCGCCAACCGCTGTGAAGATCGCGGATACGACGCCTGGCGTGACGATCTACTACACGACGGACGGCTCGATGCCGACGACCAGCTCGAGTGTGTATAGCGGGCCGATCACGGTTTCGCAGTCGATGACCATCCACGCGATAGCAGTGGGCGGAAGCTATGGCACAAGCGCCGTTGCCTCGGCATTGTTTACCGTTAAGATGTGACGATTTTCACACTTGATAGACGTGAGGTTTCGGGGCTGGATGAGGTCATCCAGCCCCAGCTATTTGGTGTACCGAACTTACTTGCGCGTGCTTGGTCAACTCGCTAATAGCGCTCACATAGGTTCTAAAATCGTTCTCTATGGCCGATCATTTCCTCTTCGGATGTTCTCTTCGTTTTCCATCATCCACAATTCATTCGCGTTGGAATTGCTGTTGCACTACGCTGTGAGGATGCCGCAGAGGCAGGCATGGTGTGCGAAGGGAGCGACTCCGGGCCGCAAGAAGCACCGCCCTGCTCAAGCGAACAGAGGTCTTGAACGTTTCCCGCCCGCCTTCGATACTATGCGAGAGAGACTGATGAAGTAGTTGAGAGCGAATCGGAGTGGACGGCGAGGCGAAGAGAACGGATGGGTTTAGTATTTCGTGTTCGTGAGGTCAACACCCCGTCCCTCTCGCTTCGCGAGAAGGATGGGGCACCCGAAGAACGATGAACGATGTGTACTGCCGAAAGGGGGCTCCACCCGCCAGAGGGGTGTGGTGTCAGCAGGGGAGCGAATTTATGACTGGTAACAAGACAACGATTAAGAGCTCTCTGGAGATCACGCAGGTGATGACGCCTCAGTTGCCAAGATGCCCGATATGCGGATCAGAAGTTGAAAGGCGATTTATTAGCATCGATTCGCCCTTTCAGTGCCCGATCTGCGAGCGATATCTCTTTGTATCGCCCTCATACTCGCGCCTTCAGATTCTGGCTTCGCTTGCTATCGCTGGATTCATCGGCTTGTTGTTTGGGGCGAGAGGCGTCAACCTTGTTCTTGTGATTGTCTTGACTTGGCTCCCGGTGATGTTCATGGTCGTGTTCTGGACAATGCACCTTGCTCCTCCCAAGCTCAAGCCCTGCCAGCCTCCAGCTTCTGGCATATTGAGACTGTGACCCGATGGGAGGGTGATCGGTCTCCGTCTTCTGCTACAGGCTCAGGGCTAGTCTTCAGCAGGTTGCTACATCAGGGAGATCACGGCTAGCCGCAACCTCCCTGATGAAGTCGTAGGGTGTCCTCTCCCCGAGAGATCGGTGAGGACGGTTCCCAGTGTCCTCAGGTCGCCATCCCTCGATGAGCTGCTTTGTTTCGGCCAGCGTCCCGAACCAGTGGGCATCGAGACACTCGGCCCGAAGGCGGGAGGTGCACCCTTTCATGAATGAAAGTTTTGGGTGGCGGATAGCGGACCCCAAGAGCTGCGAACGATGAGTATAGACCGAAAGGGTATGCCACCTGCCGGGGCGGTCGGAGTCCAGACTTCACATAATTCCAGCGGTTTCGCTGCAGGTAACAGTATGGGGACTGCGAGTATAAACCTGAGAGTTTCCTATTCTATTTGTCTTTGATCTTGATTCTGGGGGGGGGCTGATGGAACACGCGTTTAGGGCTTCCTTGTTGGTTCTAATAGGCGCAGCTGCTTTTTTGATGGCCTTTTATCCTCATGTAATGCCGAGCCTCACCAATTCGTACTATTCCCTTATCCGGGCAAAGACGAGAGTGGCGGTAGAGGACTATGAAAAATTGTCGGTGCGAATAGCCGGTGGTGGCATATTGGCTGTAGAAATAGTCTGGTTTGTGTATAGGTTTTCTCTGGGAAAAGGGTTCTAAATAGTCGGTCGGCCCGGACAACGTTCTGTTTGTTGTCCGGGGGAGGTGAACGGCTATGCTGCTGGTTCTCCAGCCCGCAGGAGAGTTCTAAAATCGTCTGCTAAGGCCGACCATTCTTTCCTTCTCTTCTCCACATTTTCTTGTAACTCACTGTGCGGAGGCCGCGAGGCTGGCGCTTGGATCGTTGTATCAAGAGTCGCCGGGATGCGGGCCTGTAAGCAGAGGTACCCATGTCCGTCCGGGGAGGACAGACATGGGCGTTGCCGCGGGAGCCTAACACGGGGCTGACACGGAAGCCCGAGTGACTAGAACTTGAAGACCACTCCGACGCAATACCGGAAGTTGTTCTGATTCTCGCCACCGTGACGTGTCATAAAGTAGTCGAGCTGTGCGACGCGGATTGACACCCGCTTGCCGGCATTGACGTCGATGCCGCCGCCGAGGGCGGTTGCAAAGGCGTCATCGGAACCGGAGCCGAGCCCGAACGCGCTGGCGTCCACGGAGGCGTGGCTCAAGCCGAACAACGCGTGGGCGAACGGACTGACCCGGCCGTTGCGCGCGCGGACCGTGGGGCCAAACAGGAAGGCGTGATCCTTCAGCGTTGCGCCGGATTCGCTCTTATAGCTGCCACTGATCTCGCCCGTGATGCCGAAGTTCTTGGTCACGTATCCCGTAAACTGCGCGTCCCAACCATTCAGGTTAATGCCGTCAGCGCCACTGACGTTGAGGCGGACATAGGAGTAACCTCCGAAGACCTCTGCCTTATCCTGCGCCACTAGGAAAGCGGAGCAGGCAAGCAGCGCGACAAGAAGCACCAATACTTTTCGCATACTTGATCTCCATAAGGAAGTTTGGGACCGAGGGGAAACAGGCCCGCCTATTCCTTTCCGCATCTCCGGGGCCCAAGGGCCGGAACAGAGCCGGGCCCGGCGCGGGAGTATAGCACGCAAGGCCGCGTTCTTAGCGGCCCATATTGGACTCGCGTTTGTCCCCAGTCGAAGCAAATGCTTGACACGCGTTTCCAAGCGCATGGCAGGCGGTTCGCGCTATTCTTAGGGCCTCGCGAGGTGCCGGGATGCCAATTGCGTGGCGTCAGCGCGGAAGCACAAGCTTGCTGCTGGCATGGCTCGCAGCCGGAGCACTGGCGGTGCCGGTCTGTGCGGCCGAACTGAAGCCGGCAACCGCCGCTGCGTTTGACCGCTACGTGCGCGTGACGGAAGCACAACAGGCGGAGGATCTGCGCGATGGCCACTTCCTTGCCGTGGACCGTCTGGCGGAAGAGAAGCGCAACGAGGCCTACGCGAAGCTCCGCCAATACCGGCTCTACATTGAGCAGCAGCGCACCAGAGAGGATGGGCATTCCATCTCCGTTCCGGGCGGACTTCTTCATCACTGGGTAGGCATCATTTATATTCCCGGCGTAACGCTCGCACAGGTGCTGCCGCTTCTGCAGGACTACGGCAACTACGCGAAGCTCTACAAGCCTGATATCCGCCGCTCGGAGTTGCGCGAACGCACGGGAGATGATTTTAAGGTCCATTTTCAGCTGTACCAGAAGTCGCTGGTGACCGTGATTCTCAACGCAGACTTTGACATTCACTACACGCTGAACGGGGCCTCGCGCGTGATGAGCGAGATGCGCTCGCGGCGCATTGCGGAAGTTGAAAATGCGGACACGCCCGGCGAACATGAGTTGCCACTGGAGAACGACTCCGGTTTTCTCTGGCGTCTGAACACGTATTGGCGCGTGGAAGAGAAAGATGGCGGCGTGTACTTGCAGATTGAGTCGGTGGGCCTGAGCCGCAGCATTCCTGCAATCTTCGCGTGGCTGGTCAATCCGTTGGTGAAGAAGATTCCGCGCACCGTGCTCTCGAATTTGTTGAACTCAACGCGCAAGGCACTGGTGAAGGATGCTCGAGAAGATCGCAATGATTCATCGCCCTCGAGTGCGCTGCATTTGCCGCCCCAGTGCAGTGTGAAACCGACTGGGCCATGTTTGTATGCAGAATTATTTTGTGTTCCGCATTTGGAATGCTTGCGCTGGGCACTTTCTATACAGCACCTAGAGGCTTCGTCGTTTTGAGTTGGAAATCTGCAAAGAGTGTATATACTGACACTCCGAAGTTTCCCCATCTAGGTTGTACCCATCGGAAATCATAAATTCTGCGAGGCCGCAGGTGAGGGCCATATGGATGTTGGTACGCAGAAAGACCGCACTACTCCTTCATTGAATGAAGATAGTTGTTCCGTACTTGAAACCGGGTTCACGGAACAGATGCTGCTTGATCCGCTCGCGCCGGTGATCTCCGATCTGCCAGTCGGAATCATTGTCGCGGATGTGCAGGGAAGGTTTGTCTTGTTCAACCATGAGGCGGAACAGATTCTCGGAGTGGGGCGGACGCAGGTCGCGCTGGACCAGTGGCCGGATGTTTACGGATGCTACCTGCCGGACAAGACGACACCATTTCCGCCGGAGCGATTGCCGCTGGCCCGTGCGTTGCGTGGCGAGCCGGTCCGCGATGAATTGATCTACATCAAAAACCCAGCGCATCCGGAAGGTGCATGGATTCGTGTCTCCGCAAAGCCGCTGAAGAGCGTGGACGCAAAGAGCGGAAGTGCCGTGGTGGTGCTGAAGGACGTGAGCGAGCACCGCAAGGCGATCGAGAGCATTGAGCTGCTCTCGCGAGTGGTGGAGCAGACGGCGGACGGGGTGGTAGTGACCGACACCAGCGGACGGATTGAGTATGTCAATCCGGCTTTTGAGCAGACCACCGGATACTCAAGCGCCGAGGTGCTCGGCTGCAACCCGCGCATTCTCCGGAGCGGAGAACACTCGCAGGAGTTCTATGCGGAGATGTGGCAGCAGATTCTCTCCGGCGAACCATTTCGTGGCACCCTGCTGAACCGCAAGAAAAACGGCGAGCTGTTCTGGGCGGAGCAAACGATTACGCCTGTCAGAGACTCAGGCGGGATTGTGAGTCACTTTGTCTCGCTCATCAAAGATGTGACTGAAACACGGAAACAGCAGGAACATGAAATTCAAATGAGGCTGGCGCGCCAGGTTCAGCAACGCTTCTACATGCCGTGCGTCCGTTTGCCGGGACTTGATCTGGGGGCGGCGGTTTTCCCGGCGGCGGAGACTGCCGGTGATTGCGTGGACTTCATTCGCCGTTCGGATGTTTGCGTGGACATTGCGGTGGGAGATGTGAGCGGACACGGTTTCGACGCGGCACTGGTGATGTCGCTGACGCGCGCGTACGTCCGCGCCCTTTCGGCGCACTTGCCCGGACTGAGTGAAACCCTCGTTGCGCTGAACCAGATGTTCCGCGAGGATCTTCAGGAAGACCGCTACGTCACGATGGTCTTCGCACGCGTTGACATGGAGACGCGGACCATTTCTTATGTCAGCGCCGGTCACGTGCCGGGGCTGCTTCTGGATGAATCTGGTGTGATTCAGGCCCGCATCGACAGCACGGCACGCCCGTTGGGACTGTTCGATGACGGTAAGTTTGCGTCCTGCGCGTTTTCTCTGCATTCAGGAAGCACGGTGGTGCTGCTGACCGACGGAGTGACGGAAGCAGAAAATGGGGCCGGTGAATGGCTCTCGCTGGAGCAGGTGGCGGAGTATGTACATTCGCAGCGTGACCTGCCTGCGCAGCAGATTGCCGAAGGGCTTTGCCGCCGGGCGCAGCAATTCGAGGCTCATGAACAGCAACGCGACGATATTTCCGCAGTGATTGTGAAAGTTCGCTGAAACATGTGGTGAGCAGACGCCCGCCGATGAAGCATGATGGCGGCACATGCGGAGTGTTCCGCCGTAGTCGACTGCGGCCAGAGATTCCGCGGTCTTGCGGCAGATTCATTCTTCCGGCACCAGCAACAAATTGCTATACTTCTGGCAGTTCGCGCATGGAGGAAGTGTCTTCGCCTCGTACTGCAGGGCGAACCGCAGAATTGACTCCCCCATCTTCGCGCGCTCAGTACCGCCGAATGCGGTTCGGCAATCGCGGACAATCGAGTAATCAAAGTGTCGCTCCTGCTGGGAAATAGAGGGGGGAGATACTTTGCCATCTCACACCGCAAGTCTTCTTCTCGTGAAGTTTCTGGAAGGCCGCTGTGCAGTGCGATTGGCGCGCGGGTGATGACGGAAGGGCCAGGCCGATGGCATCAGGGAAAGGCTGTGAACCCAGGGCGCGCTTCGGAAACCTCTCCATTATCCTTTCCGTCATCAATGAAAGAATCTTGTTGGAGCACCGCACCTCGGAAGGCCCGGATGAGCAGGAGAAGTGCGAGCTGGCAATGTCCGAAGCGCCGGACTTCCGGTGCAACATCGACTTCCGCAACGGCCTTCAGCGCGCCATGCAGCATTGCGAATCAGCACAGGTGGTCATGCGAAAGGTTTCGGAGTGTCAAACACGCTCGGCATCTTTGGGACAGGAGAAAAGTCGGAAATGAAGTTGAAAGGCAAGGCGTTCTGGACGTACGCGGGGCTCTGCCTGTCGGCGGTGCTGTTTGCAGGAATCAATCTTGTTCTAGGGCGCTCCGAGTTCGGTGGCTACGACCTGAGTGTGTTGATCGACGGGGCCTGGCGCGTACTGAATGGCCAGGTGCCGGGGACCGATTTTCCGTGTCCGTTTCCGCCCACTTTCTATCTGTTTGGTGCTTGGGCTTTTCGTGCATTTGGCTTGAACTGGATGGCGCTTCTCTATGCGGAGGACATTCTGTTCCTCCTGCTGACTGCGGCGGGCCTGCGTCTTTGTTGGATGCTGCGGCGAGAAGATCATCCTGAGAACCTCTCGCTGGCGGCGATCTACGTCGCGGCGCAGTCCGTGCCGCTGCTGGCCGTCAACCACCTGTGGCACTCCACAACGGCCTCGGCGTTTGCGGCCTACGCGGTGCTGGCCTGCTACGTGCTGCTGCGGCTGGAGGGCGAGCGCGTCCGGCAGTGGGAAGCAACGTTGCACCTTGCCTTCGCGTTTACCTTCCTGGTGTTGAGCAAGCCCAACACTGCATGGCCTGCGTTGCTGCTGTGTCTGTTCTGTCTGCTGTGGGAGAAACGGACGCGCATCCACGCACTGGTTGCCCTGGCGGCGGGACTGGTCGCATCCACGTGGATTCTGACGCTGTATCACGTCAGTCTGCATAGCATGCTGGCTGGCTATGCAGCGGTCTCCGGCCGCGCCAAGCCGAAACTATTTTTCGCCGGCATCTACCCGGACCCCAATTGGGAGGTCGGCCTCTCCGTCGTCGCCATTTACCTGGCTATCGGATTCCCCCTGGCGTTGTTGTCTGTACTCGTGTGGCGCGAACGCAAGACGATTTGGCGCTCAGCCACGGACCTGCTTTGCCTGGGTGCAGTCTTCGTCACCATTCTTGGCTTGGGAACAAACTGGGACTTGAAGATTTGCGATGTTCTGCCGTTGATGGTCGGGATGGCGCTGCTGAGTGGGAGTTCCGCGGAGCGCACTGCAAAGTTGCTGCGTCCGGTGCGGATTGGGGCAATTCTCCTGCTTTGCCTTGCGTTGTTCCTGGGTACGGAGCGCACGCGCATGAAGGGGGTTGGAGCGTGGGCTGGCGAAGCCTACGGACCGAAGACGACGATCCGGGATCCTTTCTTCGGGACATTTGATACTCGTCTGGCATTCGATGTTTTGCTGGGAGAATCAGACTGGGTGGTGAAGAATCTGAAGGGCAAGCAAATCTTCTTCGGGCCGCGTATGGAGTTTCTGTATGCGCGCGAAGGTCTTGCCTCTCCGAAACAGCTGCCTTTGTGCTGGCACCCGGGAACGTCATATGGGCAGAAGGACGAGCCGTTGGTTGTGCAAGGGTGGACTGCCGCGAGGTTCGACGTGCTTATTTTTGCGAAGCGCGATTACACGCGAATTCCGGTGCCAGTTGTTCGGGAGATCTTGCGGGATTATGTCTACGACCCTCGCTTCCAGACGATCGGCGTCTTCTATCGCAAGCCGGAGAATTCCGACAAATGAAGGCCTGACAGCCGGCCCATCCCCAACTGCAGAGGAATCCTGATTTTGGGAGTGCCGAGGCTTGCCTCGGCATTCCCATTTGTGAGCAGATTTCGTGTGGCCGCAATCCGCGATTGCTTTACTCTCTCCGCGGACTCTGCTGGAATATGCGGAGAAAATGGAGAAGAATCTTTGTAAAGCTATTTGCGGAGTACTCTCATGCATACAAGTTCGAAGCACTTCGTCTTCTTTGCCATCCTTCTTGTTCTACTTTTCACAATTCCAATCGCAGTAGCTGACACGCCGAAATCCGCCACCGCTCCAGTACTGGCGGAGATACACAAGGCGAAAGGCGTAGGCTGTGACTCCTGCCACGACGTGCAGAAGCAGAAGAAGATCACCGTCGACGACAGTGAAAACTCGGTTTCGATGAAGTGCACCTCCTGCCACGGCGCGCTGGCCGATCTTGGCGCCAAGAGCAAGGAGGAGATCAACCCGCACAAGTCTCACTTTGGCGAGATGAACTGCACTGCCTGCCATCATGGGCATGAAGCCTCGAAGGCCTACTGTCTGAATTGCCACTCGTTCGAGATGAAGATTCCGGGCGGTGAGGCAATGGCTGCGGCCAAGCCCGCGGTGAAACCCGTTGCAAGTCACAACAAGACGGTGGTGAAGGCTGATGAAGCCGATGTGATCGTGGTCGGCTCCGGTGCGGCCGGGTTGACGGCGGCGATCACCGCGCACGACCTCGGTGCGAAGGTGATAGTGCTCGAGAAGCAGCCGGTCAGCGGAGGCAACTCAATGCTGGCCGCCGGAGGCATGAACGCCGCCGACACGCGCTTCCAGCGAGAGAAGGGAATCAAGGATTCGCCCGAGCTGATGTACAAAGACACAATGACCGGCGGGCAGAACCTGAATGATCCCGCGCTGGTGAAGATTCTGGCGGATAACTCGGCGGCCTCGATCGACTGGCTGACCTCGATTGGCGCCGATGTAAGCGATGTGGGCCGCATGGGCGGCGCCAGTGTGGCGCGCACGCATCGCCCCAAGGGCGGCGGCGCCGTGGGCGCGGAAGTGACCGGCACGCTGAAGCGCAACGCCGCCAAGCGCAACATTGACGTGCGCTTGAACAGCAAGGTCGTGCGGCTGCTCCAGGCCAAGGATGGCCGGGTGTACGGCGTTGAGGTTGAAGGCAAGCATCGCGGGCTGTATACCATTCGCGCAAAGACCGTTGTGCTGGCCTCCGGCGGATTCTCCGCAAATGCCAATAAGGTCGCCTTCTATCGCCCGGAGTTCAAGGGCATGACGACCTCCAACCAGCCGGGCGCCACCGGTGATGGTGTTGACATGGGCGCCGCCATCGGCGCGGCCACGCGCGACATGAAGCAGATTCAGATCCACCCGACGATTGCCGCCGGAAGCCGCATTCTCATCTCGGAATCCGTGCGCGGCAACGGCGCCATCCTCGTGAATCACGAGGGGCACCGGTTTGTGAATGAACTCACTACGCGCGATAAGGCTTCGGCGGCGATTTTGGCGCAGCCCGGGCAGTCGGCGTACCTCGTCTTTGACGACAAGGTGCGCAAGAGCCTGAAGCAGATCGAAGGATACTTCCATCTTGGGCTGGTGATTGAAGGTGCGACGAGCGACGAACTAGCAACGAAGCTGAAGATGCCTCCGGCATCGCTGGCCTCTACGCTCGAGAGCTATCAGAAGGCCTTCGACGCCAAGGAGGACGCGGAGTTCCACCGTCCGGAGATGCCGCAGCGCATTGACACGCCACACTTCTACGCCATTGAGGTGAAGCCCGGTGTGCACTACACAATGGGCGGACTGCAGATCAACACGAACTCGCAGGTGCTCAGTGAGAAGGGGCAGCCGATCACGGGCCTGTATGCCACCGGTGAAGTGAGCGGCGGCGTGCATGGTGCCAACCGGCTGGGCGGCAATTCCATCTCGCAAACCATCACCTTCGGCCGCATCGCAGGCCAGAAGGCGGCAGAAGCAGTAGGCGTGAAGAAGTAGAGACTCCCGCAAATCCGGCCTGATTTACTCAGACGGTCGTTACAACAAAGCCCCACGCAGGTGAAATGCTTGCGTGGGGCTTTTGCATTGTGTGTTTGCTATGCGCGGAATCGAAGCTCTAGCGGCTGGTGTTTACCGGGCCGGTGGAGGCGCGGACGACCAGAGACGGTTTGAGGACGATGCGCTGGTTGATGGGGCCTTCGTTGATGGCACGCACCAGTTCGCGCGCGGCGGTGGCTCCCATTTCACGCAGTGGCTGCCGAACGGTAGTCAGCGCCGGGAAGGTGATGCGCGCCGCCGGAATGTCGTCGAAGCCGACCACGGAGACGTCTCCGGGGACGCTGAGTCCGGCGTCGTGCAGTTTCTTCATCACGCCCATGGCGGAAACGTCGTTGAAAGCGACCACGGCGGTAAACGGTTTTCCGCTCTTGAGCAAGGTTTCAGCGCAGGTCTCGCCTTCCTCAATGCCGGAGGTTTGCTGCGAGCCCTGGCGCTCGAGTTGCACCACCAGCGCCTGGTCAAGCGTCATCTCCAGCGCCTTGACGCCGCGCTGGACGGCGCGCCAGCGAATCTCGGTGTCGGCGCTGTCCTGATGCCCTCGGACAACGGCGATGTTGCGATGTCCGAGCGAGTGCAGATGCTTGAGAGTTTCGCGGATACCGATTTCGTTGTCGATGGAAACGCGGGTGCCGGTGTCGCTGGGGCTACGGCCACCTACACGAACGACCGGGACGTTGATCTCCGTGCCGTGCTCGGTGTTGATCAGGATGATGCCTTCGGCGCCGCGCTCCAGAAACAGTTGCGCGTTCTGCCGGACCCGGCCCTCCTCCCACTGATGGCTGGCCACGAAGAAATTGAATTCCGTGTCGAGCAGATACTCCTCGATGCCGGAGAGCACGCCGGCATCGTAGCCTTCGGCCAGATCGGGCGAAATCACCCCGAGCAGGTAGCTGCGGCCCTCATTCAGGGAGCGGGCAAAGTAGTTGGGCTTGTAATGTAACTCCCGCGCGGCCTTGAGGATACGCTCACGTGTCTGGGCGGCAATGGTGGCCGCCAGCGGTGAGTTGTTCAGCACCACAGAGATGGTCGTTCGGGAAAGCCCAAGATGCTGAGCCAGGTCTTTCAGGGTGACCTTGCGGGGGCCTGCCGGCGAATTTTTCGCGCCCGGAGCCATGGAACCAACAGCCTAGCACAGCCGGGGGAGGGAACCAAGAAAAGCGTTACTGAACCGGTTTAGAAATTTCTTGACAGACTTTTGTAACCGGGATTTAATGGCCGACGGCTTATCTAAACCGGTTCAGATGAGACCGCAGACAGAATTGAGACTGGTGCCCCGGGGACGCAGGGTCCACAAGGAGGCACCGGCAGGAGCGGCGGCTCACGGATCGAGAACGATAAGAACTGTTTCTCGCAGTTGAAAGACAGGAGGCGTCCGATGAGAAGTATTCGCACCATCGTCTGCTTACTGCTGCTGAGTCTGTGTGGCGGGCTGCTGTTTGCCCAGTCCGACCGTGCCACACTTACAGGAACCGTTCAGGACCCCTCAGGAGCGGTAGTTCCCGATGTGAAAGTACAAGTCAAGAACGTTGGCACCAATGACGTTCAGACCGTGACCACCAGCGGCGCTGGTTTGTACACGGTGAAAAACCTTCCGATTGGCTCTTACGCCATCACATTCAGCAAGAATGGTTTCCGCACTCTGGAGCGCAAGGGCATCACGCTCGGCGTGAGCCAGACGGCGGAAATCGATGTGAAGCTGCAATTGGGCGCCGCGGCTGAGACCGTTGTGGTCACTGCTGAAGCCCCGGTGCTGCAGACGGAAACCCCGAACATCACCACTAACATTCAGAATGAGGACGTCAACAAGCTGCCGATTTCGGTTTCCGGCGGCCGCAGCCTCGCCCAGGTCATGTTCAATTTCGTGCCCGGCGTCGAGGGCAGCGATTACTCCTCGCACATCAACGGCTCAATGGCGTTGAGCAAGGAAGTCATGATCGACGGCACCTCGGCCGTGGCGCAGCTCGGCGGTTACATCTCCGAGCAGCAGCCCCCGTTCGAGGGCGTGCAGGAGTTCCAGGTGGAGACGGCCGGCATCAGCGCCGATGCGGGACGCACCGGCGGCGGCATCTTCCGCTATGAAATGAAGTCCGGCACCAACAACTGGCACGGCAGCCTGTTCGGCTTTGCCCGCAATAAGAACCTGGACGCGCTGAGCGCGAACCAGCACCTGTGCGCTGCACAAGCCACCACGGCCGACCAGATTCCGGTCTGCCTGGATAAGTCGGCTTCCATGTCCGATTGGGGCGTCAGCGGTGGCGGCCCGATCATCAAGAACAAGTTGTTCTTCTATGCGGCGTATGAGCGCTTCATGCAGAGCAACTGGAACCTTGGTGCACCAGGCTCTTCGGTTCCGACCGATGCCATGATGGGCATGGATGCGAACGGCAACTGGTTGACCTATGCCGACCTGAGCACGCTGACTTCGGCTTCGATTCACGACCCCAATCTGGGTGTGAATTACGCCAGCAACGCGGTTCCGACGGCGGCCTTCAGCTCGGTCACCAAGCAGATTCTGCAGATCTATCACCAATACTATGCGCCGGAGAACGATCGTCCGCAGAACAACGCGATGCCGGCGAATACGTTGCCGTGGAACCACATCAACGAAACGAGCATCAAGCTGGACTACAACATCAGCGATAAACATCGCATGAATGGCTCGTTCATCTATAACTTCTATCCCCGCATCCTGGCCGATCAGGGCGGCATCTGGTCTACCAAGCTTCCGGCCGGCGGCCCGCTGGCCAACAGCTACCAGCACAACACCAAGTCTCCCGCTGTGCGCGTGGCGGATATCTACAACTTCACGCCCAACGTGATGAACTCCTTCCGCTTCACCATGAACCGCTTCTACAACCCGTCGATCGCCAAGTCGCAGGCGGGCAAGTGGAATGAGGTTCTTGGCCTGGGTGAAGGCGTTGGCAATTTCCCGAAGATCAGCTTCAACAATGCCGGCTGGTACGGCAACTGCTGCGTCGCGGGACAGAACCAGTCGTGGGGCTTCGGCGGCCTCGGCAGCCAGTTCAACGACTTCTATGCGGGCAACACTTTCATCTACAACGACGACGTGACCTGGGTGAAGGGGCGCCACACCATGAAGTTCGGCGCCGAATTCCGCTCCATGCAGTTCAACAGCCATGCGGATGAAGGTGGCTACAGCATGACCTTCGACCCGCGCGCCACCGGTACCAGCTACAACGCCGACGGCAACGTGTGGGCCAGCTTCCTGCTCGGGAATGCTTCGCAGGGCGGGCTCAGCACGCGCGACTGGACGTATGGCCGCCGCAAGGCCTTCTCCGTCTACGCTTCGGACAACATCAAGGTCACCCCGAAGCTGACCGTCAACGTCGACCTGCGTTGGGACTACAACAGCCCCTACAAGGAAAAGTTCGGTCACTGGTCGACCTTCAACATCAAGCAGCTGAATCCGGTCACCGGTCTGATGGGCACCATGAACTATCTGACCGATGGCGGCCAGTCGTTTGAGAAGAACCAGAACTGGTACAACTACGCTCCGCACGTGGGCGCTGCCTACCAGGTCACGCCGAAGACGGTCATCCGCGGCACGGCGTCGATCTTCTACGTTCCGCTGAACATGAATACCTGGGGCGCTGTGCCTTACAGCTTCAACCCCGGTTACCATGATTCCAACGCCAACAACAACGGCTTCCAGTGGGACGGCGGCTATTCCGGAACCATCACCAATTCCAAGACTCCGGACTATACGCAGTGGGGCATGGTCTACGTTGATCCTCGCGCGTTGACGCCGGGCAACACCATGCAGTACACCCTCGGTGTGCAGCGTGAGTTGACCAAGGACACCAAGGTCGATGTGAGCTGGATTCAGAGCTTCAGCCATCACCTGCAGAGCGGCACGCTGGAAACCAACCAGCCGACTCCCGCAGCCATGCAGGCCTACATGCGCAACGGCACGATTCCCAGCAGCTACAACGGCTACTACGGCTATGGCAGCCAGGGACCGTGGTACCTGCCGGTACTGCCGTACCCGGGTGCAGGCGTTCAATGGGGACCGCTCTTCTCGGTGGGCGCTCCGTTGGGCAACAGCACCTATAAAGCCTTGCAGATTTCGGCCACCAAGCGTGCCTCGCACGGTCTCTCGTTCCAGGGCAGCTACGTCTGGTCGCGTACGCGCGGCGACGTGGAAACCTCGATGAGTGAACTGTGGTGGGCGGGCAACCTGCAGAACATCTACGACCTGAAGAACGAACGCAAGGGCCTTTCCAGCTTCGACGTGACCCATGTGGTGAAGGGCTACGTTGTCTATGACCTGCCGTTCGGCCGTGGCAAGTGGGTCGGCTCCAACGCGGGCAATGTCATGAATCAGGTCATTGGCGGGTGGACGGTCGACCTTGGCTTCCACTACAACACCGGCACGCCGATTTCGGTGCACTCCAGCAATTCGTACCCGGGCTTCAACTCGGTGTACGTGAACCTGGCGCCGGGATGCAAGATGACCAACGGTTCGCGAAAGCTGAATTCGGTGTACCTGAATTCGGCCTGCTTCCTGAACCCGACAAACTACGACCTTGGTACTGCGGGCAATTACATCGAAAACCTGCGCTACCCCGGTATGGCAACCGAAGACATGTCGCTGCATAAGGCCTTCGGGTTCGGCCCTGGCGAGCGTTACAAGCTGACGGTCCGCGCCGACTTCTTTAACGTCTTCAACCGCCACCAGGCCGGCAGCCCCAACACCAATCTCTCCGACAGCAATTTCGGAAAGATCACGGACTTTGGTGGCCAGGGCGGACGCTACGGACAGGTGGGCGCTCGCTTCACCTTCTAACCTTCACGAACCATCAACTGGAATTCCGGGCGGTCGAAAGGCCGCCCGGGACTCCGCAGACCGCCGCGGAGCACACAGACACGCAACGCGTCCTCCGGCGTGGCAAGATCAATAGCTGACACTCGCTCCACGGAGATTGCACTGTGAACGCAGTCGCGAACCAAGCCCCCGCATCCGTCGACCAGACCGGCAAAGTTTCCTTCTTCGAAAAAGTCGGCTATGGCCTCGGCGACACTGCCTCGAATTTCTACTGGCAGATGTTCCTGAACTTCCTGGCGTTCTATTACACGGACATCTTCGGGCTTCCTGCGGCGGCGCTGGCCACCATGCTGCTCGTGGTCCGTATTACCGATATCTTTGTCGATCCCTTCATGGGTGTGACGGCCGACCGCACCAGCACGCGCTGGGGGCACTACCGGCCTTACCTGCTGTGGGGCTGCCTGCCGCTGGCCATCATGGGCGTGCTCACGTTCACCACGCCGAACTTTGGGCCGCAGGGCAAGCTGATTTACGCCTATCTGACGTATGGCGGCATCATGCTCGCCTACACGTTCATCAATATTCCGTACGGCGCGCTGATGGGCGTCATCTCGCCGAACTCGTTGGAGCGCACCAGCGTTTCCAGCTACCGCTTTGTGCTCGCCTACGGCGGCCTCTTCATGGTGCAGGGGCTCACCATCCCGATGGTGAAGGCCTTCGGCGGCGGCAACGACCAGCGCGGCTTCCAGCTTGCCATGGTCGTCTACGGCGTGCTGGCCATCGCGCTGTTTATGGTCACGTTCCTTACCACGCGTGAGCGCGTGCAGCCGGTAAAGCAGGAGTCGAACGAACTCCAGAGCGACCTGCGCGATCTGTTCCGGAACGTGCCGTGGATCATGGTCTGCTTCATCGGCGTCTTCGCCGTCTTCTATATTTCCATCCGCATGGGCGCCATCCTGTACTACTTCAAGTATTGCGTGGCCCGGCCCGGCGAGCTTTATCACCTGCAATATAACCTGCTGTGGTGGCATATCGACAAGATGATCAGCCCCGAGGCTCTGGCATCGCTGTTCATGAGCTTTGGCACGGCTGGCGTTATCTTCGGCGCAGCCATGGCCACGCCGCTCTCAAGACTGCTGGGCGGCAAGCGCCGGGCATACATCATCCTGATGACCACGGCGAGCGTGCTGACCGTGCTGTTCTACTTTGTGCCGCTCAGCAACGTGCCGCTGATCTTCATCACGCACATTGCCATCTCCACGCTGTTTGCGCCGACTTCGCCGTTGCTGTGGGCGTTCTACGCTGACACAGCCGATTATTCGGAGTGGTGCACCGGGCGTCGTGCGACGGGGCTGGTTTTCAGCGCCGCCTCGTTCTCGCAGAAGCTGGGATGGGCCGTCGGCAGCTCACTGTTCCTCGCGCTGCTAGGCTACATTGGCTTCCACGCCAACGTGGCGCAGCCGGAGCAGGTGCAGCACGGCATTCGCTACATGATGAGTTTCTTCCCCGCCATCGTCGGCTTTCTCTCCGCCGGCGCGGTGCTGCTCTACAAATTGGATGACAGCACGATGGTGCAGATTGAAGCCGATTTGAAAGCGCGGCGCGCTGCCGCAGAGCTTGAGGCAAAGGACAGACAATGAGCACCGCGCTGAACGACACAGACGCAGCGGCGCGCGCTGAAGCCACGGGCAGCTTCGTCGATCTCGACGGGGAACGCTATTACCGCATCGCCAATTATGACGCGATGCCGCCGTTCCTGATGAGTGTGGTCAGCGACAGCGACCACTGGATGTTCCTCTCCAGCAATGGCGGCCTCACCTGCGGCCGCCGCAGCCCGGACCACGCGCTGTTTCCCTATTACACCGACGACCGCCTGCACGACGGCAGCGAGCATACAGGCACAAAGACCGTGCTGCTGGTGTGGCACGGAGCACGCACCACGCTGTGGGAACCGTTTGCAACTTCACCCACGCCCGGTGCCAGCATCTCCCGCGCGCTCTACAAGAACCTGTGTGGCAACCGCGTGCGCTTTGAGGAGACCAACCACGCGCTGAGCCTGCGCTTCAGCTACGAGTGGATGAACAGCGAGCGTTTTGGCTTTGTGCGCCGCGCTACGCTGGAGAACCTCAGCACAGCGACGGCACAGGTGCGCGTTCTCGATGGCATTCAGAATGTGCTTCCCAGCGGCATCTCGCGCCGCTTCCAACTCGAATACAGCACACTCGTCGATGGTTATAAGCGCTCGGAGATGGTGGCCGACACCGGCCTCGCGCTGTTCCGCCTGACTTCCATTCCTGTGGATCGCGCTGAACCCAGTGAGGCCTTGCGCGTGAATATCGCTTGGTCGCTTGGGCTGGAGCAGCCCATCCGGCTGCTTACCTCCGCACAGATCGAGGCGTTCCGGCGCGGGGAGGCGTTGCAGGACGAGCTTGAACGCCACGGCCAGCGCGGCGCATATTTCGTCTCCAGCGATTTGACGCTTGCGCCGGAGTCCGAGCAGAAGTGGTGGCTGGTCGCCGATCTCGACCAGGACGCGGTCCGCGTGCACGACCTGTTGCATCTGCTGCGAACGGCCACGGATCTTGAAGCACAGATTGAGGCCGACGTGCGCCGTGGCACCGACAATCTGAAGCGTATTGTCGCCAACTCCGACGGCCTGCAGATGAGCGAAGACGAGCCGAGCCTGTGGCATCACTTCGCGAGCACGCTGTTCAACGTGATGCGCGGCGGCCTGCCGGAAGCCGATTACACCGTGCGCGGCGCGGACTTCCGCAAGTTTGTCTCGGCCTCAAATCGCGCGGTCGCGGAGCACCACGAAGCATTCCTGAGGGCGCTGCCTGAGCGGGTGGATTACAGCGAGCTGCTGCGCCGAGCCACGGCGGAGGGCGACGTCGATCTCGAACGCTTGGCGAGCGAATACCTGCCGCTCACCTTCAGCCGCCGCCATGGCGACCCGAGCCGTCCGTGGAATGAATTCGAGATCAAGTTGCGCGATGAGCGCGGCGAGAAAGTTCTGAACTACCAAGGCAACTGGCGCGACATCTTCCAGAACTGGGACGCGCTGAGCTTGTCGTTCCCTGGCTTCACGCGCAGCATGCTCTTCAAGTTCCTCGACTCGTCGACCGCCGACGGCTACAACCCGTATCGCGTGTACTCCACCGGCTATGACTGGGAAGTGCTGGACCCGCACGATGCATGGTCGTACATCGGCTACTGGCAGGACCATCAGCTGATCTACCTGCTCAAGCTGCTGGAGCGCGCTGCGGAGCATGACCGCCGCCTGCTGGCCGAGTTATTTTCGCACCGGGTTTTCACCTTCGCCAACGTTCCGTACCGCATCCGGCCTTACCGTGAGATGCTGGGCGATCCGCGCAACACCATCGTCTTCGATCAGGCGGCGCACCGTCGCCTGATGGCCGCGGCCTCGCAGCAGGGCAATGACGGCAAGGCACTGCGCAGTGCCGAAGGCATTCTCGAACACGCCAATCTCGCGGAGAAGTTGCTGGTCGTCATCCTTCCCAAACTCGCCAACTTCATTCCGGAAGCCGGACTCTGGATGAATACGCAGCGGCCCGAATGGAATGACGCGAACAACGCTCTGGTCGGTTTCGGCGCGTCGATGGTCACGCTGTGCCAGTTGCGGCGGTTCCTTGTCTTTACCCGCGAGCAGATCAGAAATGCCTGGCTGGAGAAGCTGGAACTGAGCAGCGAGTTATGCGACTTCCTGGTGGCAGTTTCCAGCGCTCTGCACGCACATCAACCGGTGGCTGGAACAAAGGTTGGCGACGTTTCGCGCAAGGAACTGGCTGACCTGTTGGGTGAAGCGGCCTCAGCCTACCGGGCGCGGGTTTACGAGCACGGCTTCAGCGGCAAACGTGTGATGCTGGAGACGGGCAAGGTTCAGGATCTGTTCGCCGCCGCCCTCACGCACATTGAGCATTCCATCGCCTCCAATCGTCGCGGCGACGGCCTCTACCATTCCTATAATTTGCTGAGCTTTGCGGAGGACGGCATCGGCATTCGCCGGTTGAGCGAGATGCTGGAAGGCCAGGTAGCGGTGCTCGAATCAGGCGCTCTTTCGGCGGAGGAGTCGGCGGAGTTGCTGGATGCACTGGCGGCGAGCCGTCTCTACCGCGCCGACCAGCAGAGCTACATGCTCTACCCGGCGCGCGCGCTGCCGAACTTCCTCGACAAGAACAACCTCACGCGTCAGGAGGCCGAACGCTCCGCGTTGTTGAAGGCGATGCTGGAGGCCGGCGATACGCACATCGTCGCCGCCGACAGCGAGGGAAGCATCCACTTCAACGCCGCCTTCCGTAATGCCTCCGTGCTGGAGCATGCGTTGCGCGAACTGCGGAACACCGCGTGGGCCGCGCTGGCGGAACGTGACAGTCTTCTTGTGCTCGAGCTCTACGAGAAGGTCTTCGACCATCGTTCCTTCACCGGCCGCTCCGGAACGCTCTACAAGTACGAAGGCCTCGGCTGCATCTACTGGCACATGGTTTCCAAGTTGCTTCTGGCGGTGCAGCAGGTGTTGGCGCACGCCATTCATGGCGGCGCGGAGGCCGGAGTGATTGAGCGGCTGAAGGCGCATTACAACGCCATTCGCGATGGCCTCGGTACTCACAAGTCCCCGGCGGTCTGGGGCGCCGTACCCTTTGATCCGTATTCGCACACGCCGTCGTTCATTGGCGCGCAGCAACCGGGCATGACCGGGCAGGCGAAGGAAGACTTTCTCTCGCGCCTGGGCGAACTCACCGTTGAGGTGCATGGCGGCGTGCTCGCCTTCAATCCGAAAGCCCTTGTCCGCGACGAGTTTCTCCGCGCGCCACGCGTGTTCCGGTACTTTGACCACGCGGGCGCGGAGCAGAACATAGATGCTCCCGCTGGGAGCCTGGCCTTCACCTTGTGCCAGACGCCGGTGCTGCTCTTTAAGAGCGGTCCTGAGCTGATCGAAGTCCGGTTCAAGGATGGCACTCGCCAGACATTTGCCGAACTGCGCCTGCCGGTTGCGTTGAGTGCCAGCGTGTTTGCGCGCAGCGGCCAGGTGGATCGCATCGAAGTTTATTTGGGACTCTCTTAACCCGCGCAGGGCACTTGCCGGCGCATTGCAACGGAGGCAGTCATGCGGTATGCAATCTTAGAATCCAGTTTTCAGGCGATGACTCTGTGTGCTTCGCAGCAGTTGCGCAGGCGTGCCGCAGCCTTGATGTGCGCCATGCTGTTGCTGCTGGCAACCGTGTCCTGCGGAGGCTCCAGCGGCAGCTCCAGTTCCTCCGGCGGTTCAGGCTCTGGCGACAGCAGCTACAACTGGAGCGGAACGTGGACGCTTACGTGGAGCGACGAATTCAACGGCACCAACGGCAGCTCACCGGACTCCACCAAGTGGGTCTTTGATACCGGCGCGGGCAGCAGCGGCTGGGGCAATAACGAACTGGAAACCTACACGAACCGCACCGACAATGCCGTCATACAGGATGGCAACCTGGTCATCACCGCCAAGCAGGAGACTTACACGGGCACCGACGGCGTCACGCGCAACTACACCTCGGCGCGAATGAAGACACTCGGGCTGTTCAGCCAGAAGTACGGCAAGTTTGAAGCGCGCATCAAGATCCCAACCGGGCAGGGCATCTGGCCCGCGTTCTGGCTATTGGGCGCCAACATCAATTCCGTGAGTTGGCCGGCCTGCGGCGAGCTGGACATCATGGAGAACATCGGCAGCGTTCCCAAGACGGTTTACGGCACTCTGCACGGGCCGCAAGGCTCGGGATCATACAGCATTGGTGGGTCCTCCACGCTCTCCAGCAACTTCAGCGACGACTTCCATATCTACGGCGTGGAGTGGGAGCCCAATGTTGTGCGCTTCTATGTGGACGGCACGCTGTACAAGACGGTGAACTCCACGGATCTTGGCAGCAACCAGACGTGGGCGTTCGATCACAATTTCTTCATCCTTCTGAATCTGGCGGTGGGCGGAAACTGGCCGGGAAGCCCCGACTCGACCACCTCCTTCCCGCAGACGATGCTGGTGGATTACGTGCGCGTGTATTCGCGCCAGTAACAAGTTCCTCTCCAATCAGGGTAGGTTGTGCACTGCGACGGCCATCTTCGGATGGCCGTATTTTTCTGCGTGAAGCTCACGGAAGAGAGTTGGTGGCAGCCTGTGGATAATATAGGCCACTGCCGCACGTAGTCCTGTATACTTCGGCAATACCTATGGACGTTCTGAACTACAACCACCTCTACTATTTCTGGACGGTGGCGCGGCACGGCTCGGTGCGCGGTGCCTCGGAGGAACTGGGCCTCTCCCAGCCCACGGTCAGCGAGCAGATGCACAAGTTGGAGGAGACGCTCGGTGTGAAACTGTTCGAGCGCGCCGGCCGCGGGCTGCTGCTGAGTCCGAACGGACAGTTGCTGCTGCGCTATGCCGAGCCCATGTTCCGCATCGGGCGGGAGATGCATGCGGCGCTGGCAGGAGCCGAAGCCTCCGGGAGCGTGCCTCGGCTGGCCGTCGGCATCACGCAGGAAGTTCCGGCGTTGCTGGCACACCAATGGCTGGCAGCCACCACGCGGGCATGCAAGGGGCTGAGGCTCCATTGCGTGGAGGACCGGCTGGAGGCATTGGCGGCGCGTCTGGCGCAGCGGCAGGTCGATGTCATCCTGTCGGCGGGGCCGCTTCCGGAGCACGTGCCGGTGCGCGCGCACAGCCGCAAGTTGTGCGAGTGCGGCGTGTCATTTCTGACAGCCAGAACCATCAAAGGAAGCTTCCCGCGCTCACTGGATGGTGCACTTCTATTGATGCCCGCGCCGGACTCTGCACTGCGACGCGCGCTGGAGCGCTGGCTGGAGAAGAGCGAACTCCGGCCGGTGGTTGCCGGAGAGTTTGGCGTCAGCACCATGCGGGAGCGTTTTGCACAGCAGGGTGCAGGCGTGCTTGCCGTGGCCACCGCGGTGGAGCGCGAAACGCGAAACCAGTACGGGCTGGAATTGCTGGGGCGCACGGAACAGGTTCGGCTTCAATTTCATGCCATCACGCTGGAACGGAGTGTTCCGCCGGTGGTGGAAACGCTGGTGCGCCTGGCCAGTGGAGCGCCAAAGGCTGCGAAGCCGCAGCCGTCACGGGCGTAACTGTAAGCGCAAAAGAAACGGCGCGGGAACCTGTCCCGCGCCGCCGAAAACTTCCCAAAGCGATCGTTCTATTGGGGCCTCAGCACCACAGTGTTGCGCTCGTCGGTGAGGATGAGCCGGTAGAAGCGCTTCAGCTCATTGATCCTTGCCACCGGCACGCTCAACTCCTTGATCTCCATGGAGCGGTGATAGACCACCTTGTTGTCCTTCAGCTCTGACTTTGCATGGTAGCTGCCGAAGCTGTATTCAAGGTCGACAGCAGGTGGCAATTCATCAACAACATAGCCAGCAGGAAGCGTGAACTCATAGGTGTCAGACAGGCGCTCCGGGCCGTCAAACTCGAAAGGAAATTTGCGCGGCTCCTTGGTTTCCAGCACGCCGGAGCTCCAGCTGCCAAGCACGCGCGGACGGAACAACATCAGGCCGCCTGCGCGCTTGGCGTATTCGGTGGTCTCGAATGCGTACTTCCAGCCGAAGGGCATGTTCATCTCGTCGCGGTTGATGATGGAGGCCCGCGTGATGTGGAAGTTGGAGACCGAGTCGGCCAGCAGAGATTCGAGCGGCTTGATGCGGTCGGCGTCGCTGTTCAGCGAATGCAGATGGCTGCGTGCCCTCCACGCAAAATCTCCGGTCTGCGTTTGCTCCACCGCACCGGTAAGCCTGCCCGTGTCGCTGACTGTGAATTGTCCACTGCGCTCGAGCTTGCTGGCCGTCGTCGGCAATTGCGGCAGAGGCATCAGCTCGCCATCATTTGGCGGAGCCAGCAATCCGTAATTTGCCTGCAGGTATCCGTTCAGCGAACCGAACGGCGTCCAGCGGTCGGTGGGATCGAAGAACAGCAGGGCGCCGTATTTGGGGTGCTGGTACACGGCGGCGTAGCGCGTGACATCCGCTCCAGCGGGCAACTTGATCGCCAGAATGACGTGGTTAAAAGCGTCATGCGCGGGGGTGGTGGGCCCAACGGAGCCGCGCTCGGTATTGACCACAAAGTGATAGGACTCGATGCCCGTCTCGGCAAGCATGGCAGAGAGCAGCGTGGCCTTGTCCTTGCAGTCTCCATAGCGATGCCGGAAGGTGTCGGCCGCTGGATGCGGCAATACGCCTCCGATGCCGATTTCAATGGCAACGTAGCGGATGTCCTGCTGCACAAACCTGGCAAGTGCCTCGATCTTGTCCATCGGCGAGGTCATGCCCGCAGTCAGCGCGGCCACTTTGTCCTTGATCTCCGGCGAAGCCGCACGTGTCGGGGCCACCAGTTCGGAGTACCACTGCCCCATGCCCTTCCAATTGGTGAAAGCGTTATTGGGTGCGGCGTTGGCGGGGTGGAAGGTGATCAGCGCCGCCTGGGCCAGTCCGGTCCACGGAGGCATTTCCTTTTCAGCCCGCAGAGCGGGAACATCGTTGACCACCCACTCCACCTGATTGCTGTTGGACGCGCGTGGCGCAACCTCCGGGTGGTTCATCCAAGCGGCGTGGTACTCCCAGCCCGCGGGCAGTTGAATCTGAAAGTGGGCCTCACGCACCGGCACTTCCTCCTGAAAGCGCCATTTCTCCTTCAGGTAGAGCGTGTGGTCATCCCGGTCGTACTCATAGCCGACGATGTTGCCGACTTCTGGCGCGGGGATGCGCAACACTTTGGTGCGCACGTCGTTCACCAACTCGCTGCCGTCCACATCCGGCAGGGCTATTTCGATGACCGACTTTTCGTTGACTTCAAAGTCCTTGCCGTCGGCTGGAATGCACCAGGCCTTCATGTTGCTGACCTTCGACAGCGAATTGTAGGAGACGGCGACGGTTCCCTTGTCGCGCCCGTTGGGGCGCAGAATCTTGTAGGCTTCGCGCACATGGGTGTGCACACGGTCGGCGGACTGCACGCTGACGGAAATTTCCGAGTAGAGCAGTACGGCCTCGGTCTTCTCATCGTAAGCGGGCAATGAGGCGGCCGAGGCGGCCGCATTGTGCATCCACTGCGGTGCGGTGGGCGAGCCGGCGAAGGCCTGAGTGCAGAGCAGCACGCCCGCCACCAGGCCGGGCAACAACCTTTGAATCAGGAACCTCATCCCTAGTCCTCCACCAACTGCACGCCGGGCTGCAACAGCACGGACTCTTCATCGCCGGTCTTGATTGCGCTGAAGAACTTGCGGAACGCGTCGTAGTACTTGAGGTCCAGCATCTGGATGTCGACTTTCACCGTCCGCTGCAGGTGCAGCTTACCGTCCGCATAGGTGGCGCTGTTGGTATAAGCCACAACGTGCTTGCCATCGTCGGTGAACGGCGTGAACAGCGAGGTCACTTTCCAGCCCTGCGGAAGCGTGATCGTGACGTCATCCTTCTTCATCGCGGCGAATTCAAAATAGATCGGGTGCACGCGGTGCTGGTTATCGAAGGTATGCTTTTCGCTCTGGCTGAACAGTGCGCTGGGGAGAATGACGCGCTTGCCCGAGCCTTGCGCCCAGCCAGGAACCTTGAGCTTGAATTCGGCCACCAGCGGCGGTTCCGAATGCTTCCAGTCCGGCTTGTTGGTCAACTCCAAGTCGATACCAACCGGGATCATCGACTTCACGTCGTCTTCAATGTACTTCTTGCGGGCGACCTCGTCGGCCTTGCGCTCTTCGGTACGGCGCGAGCTGGCTTCCATGCCGGTGTAGGTCACCTTCAGCGTGCCCTCCAGTTCGCCGTTCGTAGTCAGCGTCAGGTTGGCATTGCGCTGAATCTGGCTGTCGGCCGCCGCAGGCAGTGGCGTATGAATCCAAGCGAAGTTGCCCTTGTCGAGTTTCATGGCGACCACGCCCGTTTCATACCAGTTCAACATGCCGAAAGGCGTGAACGGGTTGCCGGGGTTGAAGAACAAATCCTTGCCGTCGACCTTTACCATCACCACGGCGACATCGAGCTTGCGGCTCTGCATCGAGCGCGGATCGAAGAAGAAGTTGGAACGGTCCGCAACCCAGCAGCCGGTGGCGTCCATGCCCGCCGAGCGAACCAGGGCCAGGAACAGCCAGGCCAGTTCGGTGCGGTCGCCGGAGCCCTTCTTCCAGACGTCCTCAACGTTGTTGGTGGTCTTTTCCTTGGCGCGCTTGCGTTCCTCTTCCGTCTTGTCGTCTTCGTAGTCAGTGTTCCGCAGGGACTGCACCTTGTCATAAATCTTGCGGAGCTTGACCTCCGGACTGTCGCTCGGAGAGACAATTTGCGCGAGAGCTTCGGCCATGGCTTTGTTCTTGCCGGTAAAGCTCTGCATCCGGTTGTACTTCTCCTTGGCAATCTCCTTCCAGTAATCCTCCAGCCGGTTGGACAGGTAATGGTCCTCGTACACGAAGTCAACGCGCGACTCCATCTCCTGGCGTGGGGGCATATAGTCTTCAACTACGAAGGCGGGCACGTTCTCCACCGTCAGCCGGACCAGTGAATCGTTGACGTTCTCCGGCTTCGTGTTTCCCGGCAGCCAGGTCCATACCCAGCGTAGGGTGAAGTTCTCATCGCCGTGATAACGCTTGAGTGAGAAAGCCGCCTTGCGCGTAAACAACTCGTGGCTCACCACCCAGTGCGAGGAATACAGCGTATATTCCTCGAAATCCTCGGTGTAGTAGTACTCGATGATCGACCCGATCTGCACATCCGGCAGGGTGAAGGTCTTGGCCTGATATTTGACGCCTTTGGCCTTCACGATGGTGCTGGTGTAGGCCTTGCCCTCGAAGTTGGCGATGGTACCGTCGGGCCGGATGGTGCGCGCTCGCAAATTGACGATGTTGGAGATGCTGGTGTCGTAGGGGATCTCGACATTGGCGTATTTGCGCCCTTCTTCGGTGAGGACCTTGATGCGGATGTAATTGTCCTCATGCGAGGTGCGCCCGTTGTCGTCCCGGTCCACCTGCCGGTAGAGGATCACGGCCGCAGCGCCCGGAGAGTTGGGCTCGCTCTGCATCTTGAGTTCATCCGGATTCACCGGTTGGAAGGAAATGGCATGAGCCATGGGCGTGGATAGCGCCACAACGGCCAGCACGGAAAGAAAGAAATAGATCGCAAATGCACGAGCGTAACGACCGGCAGATCTCACGGCGAGTCTCCTTCGCGTACTACGGCACATCAGACTGAGTTGTATTTGGGGGATTTGGGCTGTGTTGATCGCTTGCAGAGATTCGACTGTGCCCGGCGCGGGGGTCTACGGGCACCCGCGATAGATAGAGTATCGCCAAAAAGTCCCGGCGAAGGAAGCACTATTTGGGTACGGTTGTTGCAGTAACCCTTTTATCTGGATGGTTCGCGCGTGCTCTCTCCTAAACTCTATCGTCTTAAGTGCCGATGACCCAGATAGACATTCCGGTGAACGTGATGCGCCGGAATGGCGGGCGTCGATGCCACGACGCCGGAGGAGCACTTGTCGAGTCCGGCTGCCAGTCTCATACCGAAGCTTCGCCTGCCCGCATGGCCGGATCTTACGGCCCGGCTGCGCCACGTTCCTGGCATGCTCTGGGGACTGATTCTTGCCGTGATCAGTGGTTCCATCCTGTTCTGCATCTTTGAGCTGCGTGTCGAGTTCGTCAAGGTGGGCGAGAGCGAAAGTGAACTGGTGCGCCATCTGAGCAAGCGGCTGGAAGATAGTCTGCTCCCCGCGCGCGACGATCTGCTCCTGATGGCGGATGATCCCGTGCTGTGCGCCTGGGTGGAGAATCCCAGCGAGCCTGCCCGCGAGGAACTAGGCCGGCGCCTTGGCTGGTGGTCCCGGCACCGGAGGCAGTATCTTCGCCTACGTGTCTTTGATCTCCAAGGCCGGGAGGTGGCAGCCGCAGAAAATCGCGGCGGCATCGTGGAACTTGTCGCAGACGCCGATCTTCAGGACAAGTCTCAGCAGTATTTCTTTGCCGACGCTCTCCGCCTGCGTCGCGGAGAGGTTGGCATCTCTCATCTGGATCTGAGAGCCAATGCGGGCCGGGTTCTGCTGCCCTACCGTCCCACGCTGCGCTTCAGTACGCCGCTGTTCAACTCTTCAGGCGCGATGGTGGGCGTGGTAAGCCTGAACCTTGATGCCAGGCCATTCCTCAATGAAGTGGTGAGCACCTCGGCCGCGTCGGCCGGCAGTATTCAACTGCTGAACGCGGATGGCTATTGGCTCGTCGGCGGTGGCGACCGCGATTGGGCGTTCATGTTGCCACAGAACAAGGCGGAGACCTTCGGCACCCGAAATCCGTGGGCCTGGCAGCAGATCGCCCATCAATGGAGTGGTTCATTCAACAAACATGACGATCTCTTTACTTTCATAACAGCCTCCACCACCGCACTGCTGAACGCCTCTCCGGGGTTGCCTGCAACATCTAGGACTCATGTGGAAAACTGGAAACTGGTTTCACGGGTCTCCAAGGCACGCGTGGTACGGCGCGTGCTACCCACTGTGCTATTCACCGCCGGCGTGGATGTGCTGCTTCTGCTGCCTCTCGGCTGGGTCTCGTTCTCGTTCGCGCGAGTGCGCATGCAGGAGGAAGGAACACTTCAGGAGGTTCGCGAACAGACACGCGTTCTTGACCTGGCGACCGACGCTGTCTTCATCTTCGATCGCAACACGCGGATCGTCCGGTTCTGGAATCGCGGGGCGGAGCGGCTGTTTGGATGGCCGCGCCGCGAGGTGCTCGGCCGGAGTGTCGACGAGATTTCGCAATGGTTGCAGGTCCGCCTTCCGGCTCCGGCCAAACAGTTGCACTTCATCCTTGACCGGACCGGATGCTGGGAAGGAGAGATCAGCCACACCACCCGATGGGGACAGACACTGACCACCTCCACCACTTGGGCGCTGCAACGCAACGAGCGCGGTGAGCCAATCTCCGTGCTGGCCATCAACCGTGATATCACGGCGCGCAAACGTGCGGAGATCGAGCTGCGCTCCGCCAATGAGACCACTGAAATGCTGTTGAACGCGATTCCATCGCTGCTGATCAGCGTCAACGAGCAACGGGAGATCAAGCGTTGGAACCCGGCCGCGGCCTGCATCTTCGGTCTCAGTGCCGAGCAGGTGCAGGGACAGACGCTCGGTGGCTGCGGCGTGCAATGGGTAGGCGCCAATCCGGACGAGCAGATCGAGACCTCCATGCGGGACGCCGACACCGCAACCATCGACAACCTGCAATTCACGCGCGATGGTGAGAACCACTTCCTCGCCATGCGCATGACGCGCCTGTTCAAGGGCGGTCAGCCGGCAGGCATGCTCATGGTCGGGGCCGATACTACCGAACGCATGATGCTGGAAGCGCAACTCCGCCAGGCGCAGAAGCTGGAAGCCATCGGCCAGCTTGCCGCCGGGGTGGCGCATGAAATCAACACGCCCACCCAATACGTGGGTGACAACACGGTCTTCCTGCAACAGTCGTGGAAGAGCGTGGCGCAACTGCTGGAACTGGGCAAGGAACTGCACCGGCGCGCGCGCAGCGGCGAGTTAAACGAGGAATTCCTCGGCCACTTTGAAAGCATGAACGACGCGCTGGATATCAATTACCTGATGGAGGAAGTTCCCCGCGCGCTGGATCAATCGCTGGAGGGCCTGCAGGCTGTGGCCAAAATCGTCCGCGCCATGAAGGAGTTTTCGCATCCTGGGCAGGAGGCGAAGAAGGCAATCGACCTGAACCATGCCATTGAAACCACTGTGACCGTTACGCGCAACGAGTGGAAGTACGTGGCGGAGATGGAAACCCTCTTTGACCGCGAACTGCCGCTGGTGCCGTGCCTGCCGGCGGAACTCAACCAGGTGATGCTGAACCTGATTGTGAACGCAGCGCATGCCATCGGCGAGGCTGCCTCGCAGCATCACTCCAGCGAGAAGGGGCGCATCACCATCCGCACCAGCCGCAGCAATGAGTGGGCGGAGATCGCCGTCAGCGATACCGGCTGCGGCATTCCCGAGGAGCACCGCAACCGCGTCTACGATCTGTTCTTTACCACCAAGGAAGTGGGCAAGGGGACGGGGCAGGGGCTGGCCCTCGCGCACACGGTCGTGGTGCAGCGGCACGGCGGGCAAATCTGGTTTGAGACCGAAGTCGGCAAGGGCACCACCTTCCATATACGTCTGCCGTTGGAGGCCCCGGAGTGTGCGCCGTCCGCGGCGCGGGAGAAGTTGAGCCATGAATGAGAAGATCCTGTTCGTCGACGATGTGCCAGCTGTGCTGGAAGGTTACAAGCGGCTGCTCCGCGGTGTGTATGCGATTGAGACTGCAGTCGGTCCCGAGGAGGGATTGCAGGCGGTGTCGGCGCGTGGGCCGTATGCAGTGGTGGTCTCCGACATGCGTATGCCGAAGATGAGCGGCGCGGAGTTCCTTGCGGCCGTCAAAGTGCGCTCCCCGGAGACCGTGCGCATGACCCTGACCGGTTACGCCGACATTGAGACCGCGACGCACGCAGTCAATGAAGGCAACGTCTTTCGCTTTCTGGCCAAGCCCTGCACGCGCGAAGCGCTGACGGAGGCACTTGGCGCGGCGCTGGAGAAGTACCGTGCCGCATCGACCGAACGGGAGTTGCTGGAAGACACGCTGCGCGGCTGCGTGCAGGCCATGAGCGAGATGCTGAGCGTCGTCAACCCGGCGGCTTATGCACGCAGCAAGCGTCTCCAGCGTTGCCTGCGGTTCATTGTCGATCAGCTGCACATCGCGCATCACTGGGAATATGACGCGGCGGCGCTGCTCTCGCAGATTGGCTGCGTCACGGTTCCGCCGGAGACCCTGGACGCCGTCAACGCCGGGAAGAAGATATCGCCGGAGGAGGAGCTTCGGTTCAACCGCCATCCCGCGGTTGCGGCGGAGATGCTCGCTTTCATCCCTCGCATGGAGCCGGTCATCGCCATCATTCTCCAGCAGGAAGCGCCGGACCCGAAGCTGGAGGAAGGCGCGGCTGAGTTTATCGTTTCCGGTTCGCAAATTCTGCGCACAGCTTTGCATTACGACCGACTGCTCAGCAGCGGCATCGGCCGCGATGTTGCGCTGGAAAAGCTGAGGGCGGGCGCGAAACACCTGGAGTTCAGCGTGGCAAGCGTGCTGGAGCAGTATCGCGGAGAAGACGCCGACATGTCGTCCAGTGTGTGTGAAGTCTCGGACCTGTCCGCCGGAATGCTGGTGGACGAGGAGATCCGCACCGTGACCGGGACACTCATCGCCTCGCGCGGGCAGGAACTCTCTTCGGCGCTGGCCTTGCGCATCGTCACCTTCGCGCAGCAGGGGTTGCTGCACGGGATGGTGCGGGTCCGTTTGCCGAAGGCGTCCGCAGCGGGCAACGCGGCTATGGCGGGGACGCGCGCCATGCGCCACGCGGAAGGATTTTAGCCATGCCGCGCAGCCTGTTGTTTGTCGATGATGAGTCCATGGTGTTGCAGGCGCTCCAGCGTGTGCTGCGGCCCATGCGCTCCGAGTGGGATTTCGCCTTTGCCAGCAGCGGCGCGGAGGCGCTGGAGATTCTGTCACGCAAGGCGTTTGACGCGGTGGTGACCGACATGCGCATGCCGGGTATGAGCGGCGCCGAGCTGCTGGAAGAAATCCGACGCCGCTATCCACGCAGCATTCGCTTTGTGCTCAGTGGGGAAAGTGACCGTGAGAGTGCACTGCGCGCCGCCAACGCCGCACATCAGTATCTGGCCAAACCCTGCGATATTGGGGAATTGAAACTGGCGCTCACACAGGCGCTGGCGCTGCGCGATGTGCTGGACAATGACCGCTTGAAAGAGGTCGTCTCCCAGATTACGGACCTGCCCTGCATTCCGTCTCTCTATGTGGAACTGCTGCACGAACTGCAGTCGCCCTCGGCCGCCGACCATCGTTTTGGCGAGATTATCGAGCGCGACATTGCCATGACGAGCAAGCTGCTGAAGATTGCCAACTCATCGCTGTTCGGTCTGCGCAGCCAAGTCTCCAGCGCGGCGCGCGCCGTGGCGGTGCTGGGTACGGAGACTGTGAAGTCCCTGGTGCTCTCCATCGGCATCTTCTCCGCCGTGCCGGATTCGATGGCCTATGACCATGCGCTGCGTTCTCTCTGGGAGCACAGCGTGCAGGTGAGCGTGGCCTGCCGGCGCATGGCCGAGGCCGCTGGCCTGAGCGAGCGCGAGAAAGAGAATGCCTTCACCGCCGGACTCCTGCATGACATCGGGAAACTCGTTCTCTGCTGGAAACTGCCCGATCAGTGGGCCGCCATTCAGGCGCTTGCGCAGAGAGAGAACATTCCTCCCCGCGTGGCCGAGCACGAACTGCTGATGTGCACCCACGCCGAGATTGGCGCGTACCTGATGGGCTCATGGAGCCTGCCGTATCCGATCATCGAGGCGACCGCGTGGCATCATCGTCCCTCGCAGAGCCTGCAAAAGCGCATCAGTGCGCTCTTATTTGTGCACCTGGCGGACAGCCTGCTTCCCAGCACATGCGAGGGAGCCGCGAAGCAGGAGGTCGACCAGAATTTTCTTGAGTACTGCGGAGCCGCAGGCAGGGTAGAGGGCTGGATTCAGGCTGCGATCCCATCCTGCGAGACTGCCGCCGAAGGCGCACCGAGTACGGCGCCGGTGAGCTTGCCGGGCTAGCCGAGCCGGAGCGTGAATGAAAACACCGAGCCGCTGCCCGGCTGGCTGACCACGGAGATCTGGCCGCCGTGCGCCTCCACCAGCACCTTGCAAATGGCCAGCCCCATGCCGGTGCCAGGCGCAGTGTAGCGTTGGTCCCGTCCGCGATAGAACTTGTCGAAGATCAGCGCCTGCTCGAAGCTGTCAATGCCGGGGCCGCGGTCCGCCACGCTGATGTTTACGTGGTCTCCCTCCTGTTTGGCGCTGACCCGTACCGGTGTGCCCGCCGGGCAGTACTTGCCGGCGTTCTCCAGCAGGTGCACCAACACCTGTCGAATGCGGCTGAAGTCAAAGCGCACTGCGGGAAGTTCATTCGGTATATCAAGGGTCACCGGGTGGTCTTTCAGCGCAATCCGCGCGTCGGCCACCGCGGCTTCAATCACCTCGGGGATTGCGTTCATCTCGATCTGCAGGTCGAGCTTGCCGGCATCAAGTTGCGCCATCTCCGCGGCTTCGCCCACCAGCCGGTTCAGCCGGTCGGTTTCCTCTTCAATGATGGTCAGCAGTTCGCGCCGCTGTTCTTCGTCGAGTGCTGGGCCGTCGAGCAGTCCGGTGACGCTGGCCTTGATGCCGGTCAGCGGTGTACGCAGCTCATGCGTCACGGAGTCGAGCAGCGCCGTTCGCAGCCGTTCGCTCACCTGCTCGGCCTGGCTCTTGGTCAGGTCCTCCATGGCGCTGGCGCGCTCAATGGCCAGCCCGATGAGGCTGCCAACAGCGTCAAGTGACTCGCGCGAGAGGGGACTGCCCTCGATGGCAATGGCTCCGATCACACGCAACCCCACACGCAGCGGGACATACTCGAACTCGCCCTGCGTGGCGAACTCGCCGCGCGCGCAGGATGCGGCGAGCCGCCCGGTGTCGACCGTCAGGTCCGGACGCGAGCGGTAGACAGTGGCACGATTGTTCAGCAACAGCGCAGCGCCCTGGGCTCCGAAGGTGCTCACCATCTCGGAAGGTATCGCGTTGAGCAACGCGGCGCTGCTTTCGCTGCTCAGCAACTGCTGGCTCAGCGCGTAGAGGCGTTCCACCTCAAAGCGCCGCTGCGTGGCCTTGGCGGCCTCGGCCCGCGCGCGCTCGGAGAGATTACTTGCCATGAGTGCCGTTACCAGGAATGAGAAGAGCGCCACCCAGTTCTGCGGGTCCGCGATGGTGAACGTGCCGGTCGGCGGCAGAAAGTAATAGTTGAATGCCGCCGTCGCCGCCAGCGACTGCGCCAGCGCGACGCGGAAGCCCCAGAAGCTGGAGACCAGCAGCACCGCCAGCAGGAAACTCAGCGCGACGGTGGTCGGGTTGACAAGCAGCAGCGCACGTTCCACCAAAGTGATGATGACGATGGCGCCGACGGCAGTCAGGTAGCGGAGGGCCAAGGATTGCAGGCGGTTCTTCACGCGCCGATTGTACTCCGGCTTTTCAATTTTCAAACTCCGCATACAATAGCTGCGATGACAAAGACGCCCGAGCAATGGCTGGAGGAGATCTCGCCGGAAAAACAGGCGGGCGTGCTGAAGCTGTTTCTCGGTTACGCACCCGGTGTGGGCAAGACCTACAACATGTTGAGCGAGGCAATCCGCCGCGCCAGCCGAGGCGAGGACGTAGTCATCGGCATGATTGAGACGCACGGCCGCAAGGCCACCGCCGACCTCGCCGCAAAGCTCGAAGCCGTGCCGCGCCGCAAGCTCGAATACAAGGGCACGCTGTTCGAGGAGATGGATATTGACGCCATTCTCGCGCGCAAGCCGCAGGTAGTGCTTGTCGACGAGCTGGCGCACACAAACATCGAGGGCAGCCGCAACGCCAAGCGTTATGCCGACGTGATGGAACTGCTCGATGCGAAGATCGACGTGCTGAGCACGATGAACGTGCAGCACATTGAGAGCCTCGGCCCGCAGGTGCAGCAGATTACCGGCGTGCAGGTGCGCGAGACCGTACCCGACTGGGTGATGCAGCGCGTGGATGAAATTGTGCTGGCGGACGTGACCCCGCAGGCGCTGCAGAAGCGCATGAAGCGTGGCGATGTGTATCCCAGTGAGCGTGCCGAGCGTGCGCTCTCGCACTTCTTCCGCCCCGGCAACCTCATCGCCCTGCGCGAGCTTGCGCTCCGGCAGGTGACGCAGGTGGTCGACCGCAGCCTCGACTCCTACCTGACGGCCTCGGGCGAGAAGAGCGCCGCCAGCGTGCGCGAGCGCATCGCCGTCTGCATCAGTTCCAACCCTATGGCTCAGAGCCTGATTGCGCGCGGCTCGCGCATGGCGCGCGCAATCGAGGGGGATTTCTTCGTCATCTACGTGGACGTGGGTCGCGACACGCGCCCAGAGGACCAACGCACACTGGCGGAAAATCTCCGTTTTGCAGGCAACCTTGGCGCGCAGATCGTGCGTATGCAGGGGCGCAGCGTTGCCGGCGAGGTCGCGGCCTTCGTGCGCGAAAAGCACATCACGCAGGTTATCTTCGGGCGCTCCGCGCAGAAGGGATTGCGCCGCTACCTGTACCTCTCGGCCATCCAGCGCTTCCTGCGCGATGCGCCGCCCGTGGACGTTCACATTGTGACGCAGGAGATGCGATGAGCGAGCATTCTCACATCCTGCTGGTCGATGATGAGACGCAGATCACACGCGCGCTGCGTACCACGCTGACCGCTGCCGGATACGAGACGCGCGTGGCCAACGACGGCGAGATGGCGCTGGAGATCATGAAGGACTGGCAGCCGCACCTGATCGTCACCGACCTGGCAATGCCGCACCTGAATGGCGTGGAGCTTTGCCGCCGCGTGCGCAGCTTCTCCGCCGTGCCCATCATCGTGCTCAGCGTGCGCGACCAGGAGCGGCAGAAGATTGAGGCGCTCGACGCCGGCGCCGACGATTACATCACCAAGCCGTTCAGCATGAATGAACTTCAGGCGCGCATCCGAGCCCACCTGCGCCGTGCGCCATCGGGTGAGAGCCAGCCGAAAGAGGTCATCACCAGCGGTCCGTTCCACATTGATCTGGCGGCGCGCACCGTCAGCGTCAATGATGCCGAGGTCAAGCTGACGCCCAAGGAGTTCGACCTGCTCAGCTATCTGGCACAGCATCCGCGCCGGGTTATTCCGCATCGCACGCTGCTGGCCGCCATCTGGGGAGACGTCTTTACCGAGCAGCCCGAATACCTGCGTGTCTTCATCGGGCAGTTGCGCAAGAAGATTGAGCCGGACGCCGCCAATCCACGCTATCTGCTGACCGAGCGGTGGGTTGGCTACCGCTTCGAGCCGGGCGAGTAATCTTTACGAACTCTTTATCTTTGCCTTATTCCCGCTTTACCCCCGCCGGATTCCAATACCGTTAGCGCGATCGTGCGCGGGCGGTGTCTATGTTTCCACTGTACTTTGCGGCCGCACTCGGCCTAGCATGTCTCCTCCACTCGCTGTGGACCCTTGCGCGCATCGCGCGCGCGGAACTGCGTGCGCGCAGGAGCCAGCCCCTGGGGTCTTCCAACCTGCTCCCCTTCCGGAGCGACCACGGTCCGTTCCGCGGAAAGGCGGCCTGAAATGCAGGACCTCCTGATGCTCGCGTTCACCCTGCTTCTATTCACGCTGATGTTTGTGTATACCCACGGCTGCGACCGTCTCCGCTGAGGCCCTTCATGAATATCGAGACCATTGCGCTGCTTGCCGTCACCCTGCTGCTTGCGGTGTACCTGCTGTTCGCCCTGCTGAAACCGGAGAGGTTCTAGCCATGACATCTGTTGGCTGGTTGCAGATCATTCTGTTCCTGGCGCTGGTGGCGGCCATCACTCGGCCGCTCGGCGCCTACATGGCGCGCGTGTTCGCCGGTGAGCGCACATTCTTCGACCCCATCGCTCGTCCGGTCGAGCGCCTCATTTATCGCCTCTGCCACATCGACGCCGAAAGCGAAATGCGCTGGACCGTCTATGGCGCGGCCATGCTCATGTTCAGCGTGGTCTCCATGCTGTTGCTTTACGGCATGGAGCGCGTGCAGCATTTGCTGCCGCTGAACCCGCAGCACCTGACGGCGGTGGACCCGAGGCTGGCCTTCAACACCGCGGCCTCATTCACCACCAACACCAACTGGCAGTCCTACTCGCCGGAAACGACGATGAGCTACCTGACGCAGATGGCCGGGCTTGCCTACCACAACTTCGCATCCGCCGCCGTAGGCATCGCGCTGGCCGTTGCGCTCATCCGCGGCATCTCGCGCCGTCAGGCGGAGACCATCGGCAATTTCTGGGTGGACATGACGCGTGCCACCCTCTGGCTGCTGTTGCCCGCTTCATTCGTCTTTGCGCTCGTGCTGGTTTCGCAGGGCGTGGTACAGAACTTGCGTCCCTATGACACTGTGCAATTGGTGGAGCCGCAACACGCACCACGGTTGAACGCCGATGGCAGCCCTGCGCTCGACGCCAGCGGCAGGCCGGTACTCGACACCGTGAGCACGCAGACCATCGCGCAGGGGCCGGCAGCTTCACAGGAAGCCATCAAGATGCTGGGCACCAACGGTGGCGGATTCTTCAATGCCAACTCGGCGCATCCGTTTGAGAACCCCACGCCGCTTACAAACTTTCTGCAGATGCTCGCGATCTTCGCCATTCCTGCCGGGTTGACGCACACGCTTGGCCGTATGACCGGCTCGCCGCGCCATGGCTGGGCCGTGTGGGCTGCCATGGCCGTGCTGTTCCTTGGGGGAGTCACCACGGCCTACTGGGCGGAGGCGCAGGGCAATCCGCTGTTGAAAGGTGTGGATCAGGCGGCCAGCGCGATGCAGCCGGGCGGCAACATGGAGGGCAAGGAACTTCGCTTCGGCGTCGCAGGCAGCGCTCTGTTTGCCACGGTCACCACGGACGCCAGTTGCGGTGCGGTCAACTCGATGCATGATTCGTTCACGCCTCTCGGCGGCCTGGTGCCGATGGTCAACATCATGTTGGGGGAGGTGGTCTTTGGCGGCGTCGGCGCCGGGCTGTACGGCATGCTGATCTTTGTTGTGCTCACAGTATTCATTGCCGGCCTCATGGTGGGCCGCACGCCGGAGTATCTCGGTAAGAAGATTGAAGCCTTTGACGTAAAGATGGCGATGCTGGCCGTGCTGATCTTCCCGCTCGTCGTACTCGGTTTCACGGCCATTGCTAGCGTCTCGCCGCAGTTCGGCACCAGTTCATTGAGCAACACCGGGCCGCACGGCCTCTCGCAGATTCTCTACGCCTACACCTCGGCGGCGGGCAACAATGGTTCGGCCTTTGCCGGGCTGAATGCGAACACGCCCTGGTACAACCTGACGTTGGGACTCGCCATGCTGGTCGGTCGTTTCTTCGTCATCGTGCCGGTGCTGGCCATTGCCGGTAATCTGGCGGCAAAAAAGTATGTGCCGCCCTCGCTCGGCACCTTCCCGGTGACCACCGCGACATTCACCGTGCTGCTCGTCGGCGTGGTTGTCATCGTCGGAGCGCTCACGTTCTTCCCCGCGCTCAGCCTCGGCCCCGTGCTCGAACACCTCCAGATGCACGCCGGAAAGGTCTTCTAAGATGAGCAGAAATACGTCAAATTCGCGTGCCATCTGGGATGCGGGCATCATCCGCCGCGCCGCCGTGGATGCGTTGCGCAAGCTCGACCCGCGCACCATGATGCGCAACCCCGTGATGTTTGTTGTGGAAGTGGGTAGCGTGCTCACCACCGTGCTGCTGCTGCGCGACGCCGCACACGGCAGCGCCCACCTGGGCTTTAACTTGCAGATCACCCTCTGGTTGTGGTTCACCGTGCTGTTCGCCAACTTTGCCGAAGCCATGGCGGAAGGCCGCGGCAAAGCGCAGGCGGAGACCCTTCGCCGCGCGCGTTCGGAGACCATGGCCAACCTGATTCGTCCGGATGGCTCTTTTGCGCAGGTGGCGAGCGCCAAGCTGCGTGCCGGAGACATCGTGCATGTCTCGGCAGGAGAGTTCATCCCCGGTGACGGCGAGATTCTCGAAGGTGTCGCCTCGGTCGACGAGTCGGCCATTACCGGCGAGTCTGCTCCGGTCATTCGTGAAGCGGGTGGCGACCGCTCGGCCGTCACCGGCGGCACGCGCGTGCTTAGCGATTCGCTGAAAATCCGCATCACCTCCAACCCGGGCGAGACCTTCCTTGACCGCATGATCTCCTTGGTGGAAGGAGCCTCGCGGCAGAAGACGCCGAATGAGATTGCGCTGAACATTCTTCTGGCCGGGCTGACCATCATCTTCCTGCTCGCGGTGGTCACTCTGCAGCCGTTCGCGATCTACTCCGGCGCGCCGCAAACGGTGTTTGTCCTGGTCTCGCTGCTGGTGTGCCTCATCCCGACCACCATCGGCGGACTTCTCTCCGCGATCGGTATTGCGGGCATGGACCGGCTGGTGCAGCACAACGTGCTCGCCATGTCCGGCCGGGCGGTGGAAGCCGCGGGCGACGTGAACACCCTGCTGCTCGACAAGACCGGCACCATCACCTTTGGCAACCGTCAGGCCTCGGAGTTCCTGCCCGCGACGGGCGTGACCACCGCGCAACTGGCGGACGCCGCGCAGCTCTCTTCGCTCGCCGATGAAACTCCTGAAGGCCGCAGCATTGTGGTGCTGGCAAAAGAGAAGTACGGCCTGCGCGGGCGCGAACTGGCGCAGGTGGCCGCGCAGTTCATTCCATTCACGGCGCAGACGCGCATGTCGGGCTTGAATGTTGAGGGTCGCGAGATCCGCAAAGGCGCCGCTGAAGCCATTGAGCGTTACCTGCGCCAGTTGGGAGCCGAGTTGCCGCCGGAGGTTCGCGGATACGTGCAGTCCATTGCCAGCAGCGGAGGCACTCCGCTGGTGGTTGCCGAGAACGGCCGCGCCATCGGCGTCATACATCTCAAGGACGTGGTCAAGGGCGGGATGCGTGAGCGCTTCTCGCAGTTGCGCGCCATGGGAATCCGCACCGTCATGATTACCGGTGACAATCCGCTGACCGCAGCGGCCATTGCGCGTGAAGCTGGTGTCGATGACTTCCTTGCCGAAGCCACGCCGGAAGAGAAGATGAAGCTTATCCGCCGCGAGCAGGCCGAAGGCAAGCTGGTGGCCATGACCGGCGATGGCACCAATGACGCGCCCGCGCTGGCGCAGGCCGACGTGGGCGTGGCCATGAACACCGGCACGCAGGCCGCCAAGGAGGCCGGCAACATGGTCGACCTCGACTCAAACCCGACAAAGCTCATTGAGATCGTCGAGATTGGCAAGCAGTTGCTGATGACGCGCGGCGCGCTGACAACGTTTTCCATCGCCAACGATGTGGCCAAGTATTTCGCCATCATTCCCGCCATGTTTGCCGCCACCTTCCCGGTGCTGAACGCGCTGAACATCATGCGGCTACACACGCCGCAATCGGCTGTCCTTTCGGCCGTCATTTTCAACGCGCTCATCATCATCGCGCTAGTGCCGCTGGCGCTGAGCGGCGTGCGCTATCGCGCCATGGGCGCCGAAGTGCTGCTGCGGCGCAACCTGCTGGTCTACGGCGTGGGCGGGCTGATCGCGCCGTTCCTCGGCATCAAGCTGATTGACCTTCTGATTACCGCGGCAAAGCTTGCGTGAGGCTCGTATGAAGAAGCTGCTGATTCAATCCGTGCTCGTGACTGTGGTGACGACCGTGCTGCTCGGCATTCTCTATCCACTGGCGGTGACCGCCATCGCGCAGCTTGCTTTTCATGAAAAGGCCAATGGGCAACTGGTGACGCGGGATGGCTCTGCCATTGGCTCACGCATCATCGGCCAGCCGTTCACAGGAGACCGGTATTTTCACTCGCGACCCTCGTCGGCCGGTAACGGTTACGACGCGGTCAGCTCGGGCGGCTCGAACCTGGCGCCGACGAACCGGAAGCTCGTCGAGCGGGTTGCGCAGGAGGTGGCGACACTGCATGCGGAGAACTTCAACGCGCCGGTGCCTGTCGATTTGGTCACAACGTCCGGATCGGGACTTGACCCGCACATATCTCCGGCAGCGGCACTGTTTCAAGTGCCGCGCGTGGCCCGCGTCCGTAATCTAGCGGAGGCGCAGGTCCGCTCGCTGGTCTTGGAACACGTGGAGGGCCGCCAGCTTGGGTTGCTCGGCGAGCCGCGCGTGAATGTTCTCGAGCTGAACCTGGCGCTGGACACTTTGAAGCACTGACAGGATTACGAATGAAGCTCCGTTCCCCTCGCTCCACCCATGCAGCCTGCGCGCTGTGCCTGCTGCTGGCTGTGTGTGCAGTTCCACTGTGCGCGCAGCAGACGATCTTCAACGTGCCCAGCGCAGATGTGCTGGACCGCGGCAAGATTTACACAGAACTCGATTTCACTTACCGACATTCCGATGGCGTGGTCGGCGTCACCCCCCGCTTTGTCATTGGTGCGGGACACAATGTTGAAGCCGGATTGAATCTGAATGGCCTTGGCTCCCCTGGCCCGCAACATGCAACGCCCACACCAACCGTGAAGTGGCGTTTCTATAACGGCAAGGAAAATGGCTGGGTCGCGCTGGCGGGAGATGACGTTTTTCTTCCAGCGCAGAATCGCACCTATGACGCGGGAAACTACTTCTACGCGGAGTTGGCGCACACCTGGAAGCGTGGTACGCGCGCGACCTTTGGGGCCTACCACTTCACGCGGGATGTGGTGGACCGTGCGCAACGTACAGGCGGGCAGTTCGGCATCGAGCAGCCGCTGAGCAAACGCATCACCTTCGCTGCAGATTGGTACACGGGCGCGCACTCTGCCGGATACGTTACTCCCGGCGTGGTCGTCAAGCTCACTTCCACGCTGAGTTGCTATGCAACGTACCAGATCGGCAACCGGGGCGTGCGAGATGGCAATCATCAGTTGCTGCTTGAGATTGGGTGGAACCCGAACTAACGCCACGCGCGGTCATTTGCAGACGAACGTTTCACGCAGAAAAAAGCGCCAGCCGAAGCTGGCGCTTTCCTGTTTCCAAGCAGCGAAGGCTAGAACTGCACGCGCGCGCCCAACTGCAACACGCGCGGCCCGCCGCCGCCCAGTCCCGGGTTGCCCTGCGCCACATCCGGGGTTTGTGAAATCACGCCCATCGGATACGGGTTGCCGGTGCTCGGGTCGGTGCCGAACGAGAGCGAGCCGTTGGGCAGCGCATAGTTCGGATGGTTGAAGAGGTTGAAGGCTTCGGCGCGCAATTGCAGGTCGAGATGCTCGCGCAGGCGCGTCGTTTTGATCAGCGACAGGTCGGCATTCCAGAAGCCGGGGCCGTAGATCGCGTTGCGTCCCAGGTTGCCGAAGGTGCCCCAATCCGGCTGCGTAAAGGCTGCCGGGTTCAGGTAGCCGGTGCTCGGAGACCAGTGCTTCAGGATCGGGTCCACGCCCGCCACAAGGTTCGGACGCTGTCGGTAGTTCCAGCGGCCGGTCGTGTCGTTGGAGGTCACGATCGGGATCGGGCGGCCGGTCTGGATGGAGACAATCGTGTTCAACTGCCATCCATTGCCGAGCCACGTGGGCACCACCGGCAGCTTGGGAGCCGTGTAGTTGAGCGCGGCCGTAAAGCGCTGGCGCGTGTCAAAGGTGGAGTTGCCGTGCTCGGCGCGCAGGTTGAACGAATCCTGCGGGAACGCCGCGCCCGCCGTGAAGTCGATGCCGTCGCTGGCATCGTCGATCGAGTGCGACCACGCGTAGGTGGCAAAGCCGGAGAGGCCGTGGTAGTTGCGCACGCGCAGCGTGGTCTGCAGGCCGTCATAATTCGACGCCGCGTTGGTGCCCAGCACGGCAATCTGCGCGTAGTTCGAGTTCGGGTAGTTGCCGTTCGCGTCGGTCTGGTTGGCGTCGAACAGGCGCGTCAGGTGTGTGCCCTTCGAGCCGACGTAGCCGACTTCGAGCGAAGCGCCACGGCCAAGCTCGCGCTGCACATTCAGGTTCCAGCTCTGCGTGTACGGCGTGTCAAAGTGCTTGTCGGTGGTAAAGATGCTCTGCGCGTAATCGGATGCGACATAGGCCGAGCCGCTGCCCGTCGCCCACGCCGCGCTGTCGAAGCCGAGCGAGTTGACCGGCTTGGAGCCAATCGGGTTGGTGGTGATGCCCGCCGCGTTGGTGTAGTTGGCAATCAGCAGGTTCTGCGGAACGTAGTCGAAGTACAGTCCGTAGCCGCCGCGCACCACGGTTTGCCCGCCCAAGCGGTAGGCAAAGCCAAAGCGCGGGGAGAAGTTGGTGAACACGCGTCCGTAGCCGCGCCCGGTGGAAAGCTGGCCGGTGTAGAAGTTGTAGTTCGAGAGCAGCCCGTCCTTTTCGCCGAGCGGCCCGAAGTACTCCCAGCGCAGGCCCATGTTCAGCGTCAGCCGGTCGGTCGCGCGCCAGTCGTCCTGCAGGAAGGTGGCAAAGGCGTTGTTGGTGGTGGTGCGCTGCGTGTTGCCCGTGTTGATGCCCGTGTAGAAGTCGCCGAGGTAGAAGCTGACCAGCGAGTTCACCACGGAATCGGCGGAGTAGAGGTTGGCGCCCGTCTCGTCAGTCTCAAAGTTCACGTCGAGCAGGCCGCGTTCCAGGTTGTCGTTATAGGAGTTGACGATGGCGCGGCGGTATTCGGCGCCGGCCTTGAGCGAGTGTTTGCCCTCGGTCCAGGAGAAGTTGTCGAGCACCTGCGCCGTCTGGCTGGTGCGGGCGCGCGGAATGCTGTACGCCGAAGCGCCCAGGTTCTCCATGATGCCGTTGAAGTCGATCTCCGGCAGGCCGTTCTTGCCGTTGCCAAGGTCGAGGCCGATCGACGTCGGGTCCCAATTGGAGTCCGCGCCGCGGAAGGAAGTGTGATAGCGCGAATAGCCAAAGCGCAGCTCGTTCAGCTTGCTGCCGCCCAGCGTGGAAAGCAGCCCGGCGGAAACCACCTGCACCTGCGTCGGCGAAACCTGCGCAAAGCGCGCAATACGCGAGCCGGCGCCGTAGCCGAGTCCGCCCAGCGGGAACGTCTGGTCGCTGGAGCTGTAAACATAGTTGGCGAACAAGCTCTGGTTGGCGTTGAACTGGTGGTCGATCTTGCCGATCACGCTGTTCAGGTCGTTCTTGTCATTCACCGTGCCGTTAAGCGTGCCGCTGCTGGAGGTCGGGAAGAAGGACAGCACCTTGTCGAGCGCCGGGTTCACACTGCTGACGTAGCTGTAGCCGAGGTTCGGGTTCTCAGGATTCTCCGGGTTGATGGCGATCGCCTTGGCCTGCGCAATCTGCGCGGCCGTGGGAACCGTTAGCGCAAAGTCGCTGGTCACGCGCTCGCGCTGGCCCTCGTAGGCGGCAAAGAAGAAGGTCTTGCCCTTCACCACCGGGCCGCCGAGCGAGCCGCCAAACTGGTTGTTCTTGAACGGGCTTTGCGGGTTCGCCGAGCCGTCGCTGTTGGTGCGCGTGTTGAAGGCATTGCGCGCGTCAAACGCCGAGTTGCGCAGGTATTCAAACACCGTACCGTGGAACTGGTTGGTGCCGGACTTGGTGAGGATGTTCACCGTGGCGCCGCTGTTGCGTCCATATTCGGCCGCCGCCTGTGTCTCCAGGTTGAATTCCTGTATGGCATCGATGGGCAGCAGCGAAGCCGGTGCGCCGGTGATGCCGACCTGGTTGAGCGCGGAGTTGTTGAAGAATGGGTCGTTGTTGTCCGTGCCGTCGAGCAGGTAGTTGTTCGAGCGGTCGCGGTTGCCGTTGATGTTGAACTGGCCGAATCCCTTCTCGGTTCCGGCCACGCCGGAGCCTTCGACGGTCACGCCCGGCGTCAGGGCCACCAGCTTGCCAAAGTCGCGGCCATTTAGCGGCAGGTCCACCACCAGCTTGTTCTCGATGACCTGTGAAAGGGTGTCGCGCGTGGGCTCAATCAGCGGAGCCACGGCCTCCACCTGCACCTGAAGCTCGACCTGCTTCACGCGTGCCAGTTCGAACTGAACATTGGTTTCCAGTCCGACGCTGACCTTCACCTGCTTCTTCACCGGCTGCAGGCCGTTGCTTTCGGCGGAGACTTCGTAGTCACCGGCGGGCAACTCACGGATGGCGAAGTTGCCGTCTTCGGCGGCCGTAACGGTGCGCGTGGCATTGGTGGCAAGGTTGCGCGCGGTCACGTTGCTGTTTGCCAGCACGGCGCCCGTCGTGTCTCGTACCTGCCCGGTAATGCCTCCACGGAATGATTGCGCGCTCACTCCCAGCACGAGCGCGATCAAGAGAAACGGTAAAAGCAGAAACTCTATTTTGCTTGTCTTTTCCACTTGGTTGCTCCTTCGAGCGGTTGTGGTCTGCACTGGATTCAGAGAAGAGGCTTCCGATGCCGCCGCAAATTTCTCACAGCGGCTTGGCCCCGGAGACCTTGCCTCTGAACTGCCCTAGCGCGAAACCGGTTTCGCCGGAATGGCAATCGGTGCCGGAATGCGCACCGGGAAGCGCGCGGCAAAGCTGCCCTGGTTTACTGCCAATCCGAGGCGTCCACGCGAATCGATATAGAACAGCGGCGAGCCCACCGGCACGTCGCTGAAGGTCTTCACAAACGGGAACTCATAATCCTTGCCGTCGATCTTGACCGGCACCTTATCATCCAGCGCGTAGCCAAGCTTCGCAAAGTCGGCGCGCAGAGTGTTGGTCACAAGGTTTCCGAACGGGCCATCGGTTCCGATCACGGACGCCGTGAGGCCGTTGGCGCCGACTGTGGCCTTGGCCACATCCAGACGCACCAGCTTGTTCACGTCGAGCGCCGGGCCAACCTTCGTCCAGTCCTCGCCGTGCGCAATGTGCGCGCCCACCGGGGAGAAGATGTCGCGGCCATGGAAGGTGGAGGAAAGCTGCGCGCCGATCATCCACTTCGGGTTGGTGATCTCGCGGGCGGCCGCAATGCCGTCGTTATCGGCAACGAGCGTGATCAGCCCATTGTCCGGAATTACGAAGTACTGGCCGCGCTTGGTCAGCACCACAATCGCCTTGCGCGTGCTGCCCACCGTTGGGTCCACCACGCCCACGAACACAGCGCCCTTTGCATAATAAGGAGCGGTTCCAGCCAGGAAACGTGCACCCTCGAGAATGCTGAACGGCGTTACATCATGCGTCAGGTCCACCAGACGCAGGTGCGGCTCAATCCCGTACATCACGCCCTTGCAGATGGGAACCGCATCGTCCACGTGACCGAAGTCGGTCATGAAGACCACGGTCGGCTGTGCGGTGGCCTTGCTCTGGGCCGTGGCGGCTGTCAGCGACAGCAACAGGAAGAGCGCAACGGCCGCGCAGGTACGGAAATAACGCTGCAATGTCTTTGGCTGCAAAATAGAGATCCTTTCTTGGGAATTCACCCAATACGACAAAGCCCACGAGCCTGCGAGGCGCGTGGGCAACACTGAATGCAATACCTCGGAGAGGAAACTACCAGCTCACGCGCAGGGCCATAGGTGTGCAACCACTGTTGCTACACATTCGACAGGTCCAGCCGCGAACAACCATCTCATTCTCCACTGCCGTGGGTACAGGCAGCTATCCTTCCAAATTTAAGCCACTGGCGCGGCTTTGTCGAGAACGCCTCCTCCGCGCCCTTGCAAATGCTGCATGAAACGCATGTGGTGTTCATTGCGTCGGAATTTCTGGAGCGTGCGCTCACAGTTCCTCTGCGGAAATGCACAAGGCTGGTAGTCTGGCAGCCCTTCCTTCCTGAGCCTCCTGCCAGACTTCGGCTGCCTCTGGTGGCTACTCGGTCGCTCTTGAGATCAGTGCAATTCCCAAATCTGTACTGGATGGTTCCGCATCAGGGTGAGGTTCAAAAAATGGCTAGGGAATTGTTGCTTAAATTGAAGGATGCATTCTAGCAACTAATTACTTATCAATCGGATACGCTGAAATTTTATATCTGGATCGTAGCCGGTAAGCTGCCGTTCAGCCCCTACCTGATTGACCAAAGGTTCAATATTGTAGGCTCGAAATTGTCACATTAGTGTCATATTTAAGTTACCAATGGCCATGCGTCTTTCGTAATTTTTACCAATATGAATCACTGGCGTAACGTGGCCGTACTCAAGGGGAAAATTTAAGAAGTTTTAACAAACTGACCGGCGGCTTTCTGAAAAAAGTGGCCGACAGTCGGGCAGGGAGTAGTGTGCGCAAGCGGGTTTTGGTGGTAGATGATTCGAAGATCGCTCTGAATTTGCTGTGCTCCGCCGTGGCAAAGCAGTACGAAGTGCTGACCGCCCTGGATGGCGAGGAAGCCGTTGAATCGGCCCTGCGCCTTCGCCCCGACCTCATCCTGATGGACGTCGTGATGCCGCACATGACCGGCATCGAGGCCTGTCGCGAGCTGCGCCAGAATCCCGAAACCGCCGACATTCCGATCATTCTGCTTAGTACACAGCGCGAAACCGATTTTGTTGAGCAAGGTTTTGTCTCGGGCTGCACCGAATACCTGACCAAGCCGGTTCAACTGGAAGACCTGAAGAAGGTTGTGGAGGCCTACCTTGACTGTTGACCTGCCTAGCCTCCCGCTGGAGCCCCGACGGGGAAGACGTCGAAGAAGGGGCCGAAAATGATCAAGGATGGCCCCCGCTACCCCCAAGTGCCGCGGCCTCCAGTCAAAGCTGTTCCGGTCTTGCATCTGCATCCCGGGCAGATGGCTGTTTTCGACGAACCCAAGGTACTTACAACAATTCTTGGCTCCTGCGTGGCTGTGTGCCTGTGGGATCCGATCCGCCGTGCCGGCGGCATGATCCACTACCTGCTTCCTCAGTGGGAGCCGGGCAGCGGAACCGACCCATTGCGCTACGGCGATGCCGCCGTGGACTCCCTGATCCGCGAAATGCTGCGCCTTGGCTGCCGCAAGAGCCAAATACAGGCGCACGTCTACGGTGGCGCCTGCGTGCTCGGCGTCTTCCGCCGCGAAGGGCAACTGCATCTTGGCGAGCGCAACGCCGAGATGGCGCTGCGCAAGTTGGCCGTGCACCAGATTCCGGTACGGGAGTGCGACATTGCGGGCACCCAGCCACGCAAGCTGCTCTTTGATCTGGCGACCGGCTCGGTCGTGATGAAACGCCTGGAGGCGAGCCATGGAAATTGATCGCGAAGCCATTGTGCAGGGGTTTGTTGCCGAAAGCGAAGAGAACCTTGCGTCGATGGAGTCCGACCTCCTGCAACTGGAAACTCACCCCCAGCAGGACGATCTGGTGGGTGGAATCTTCCGCTGCATACACACCCTGAAGGGCAACGCCCTGCTGCTCGGCTTTGAGTCGCTGTCGCATCTCGCGCATGAAGTGGAGAACGTGCTGCAAGCTGTCCGCTCAAAGCAGCTGCCCGTCAACTCGCAGGTGACTTCAGCGCTGCTGGCGTCCGTGGATGCACTGCGCGGGGCGGTGAAGGCCGCCGTTGCGGGCAGCGAGGACGTGCTGACACCCAACGAGGGTTTGCGCCGCCAGCTTGCTACGTTGCAGGCACCGGCTTCGGCTGCGAAATCAGCTGAGGCCAACGCGGCGGTCACGCAGGAGGCGGCGAAGGACAGCTCGCGCAGCAAAACCTTGCGCGTCACGGTCGAAAAGCTGGACCGGATGCTGAACCTGACGGGAGAAATCAGCATTGCCCGCGGTCACTTGCGCCAGATGTTGGGCAACGCCGGGCAAAACTATGCCGACGCAATGCTTGATGCGCAGGGAACGCTCGACCGCCTCTGTCTGGAACTACAGGAGACGATTCTGCGCGCGCGCATGGTGCCCGTCGGACCGCTGTTCCGGCAGTGCTCGCGTGCGGCGCGCGACCTGGCCATCAAACTGGGCAAGCAGGTGGAGGTTTCCATCTCGGGCGAGAGCGTAGAGGTGGATACCAGCATCACCGAATTGATCCGCGATCCACTGATTCACATGGTGCGCAACGCTCTCGATCACGGCATTGAACTACCCCAGCAGCGCCGCGCGGCCGGGAAGCATCCACGCGGTCACCTGGAATTGAAGGCCGAGCATGTGGGCGGCAACATCGTCATTGAACTGCGCGATGACGGGCGCGGCATTGACGTGGAGGCCATCCGTGCCAAAGCCCGCGCCGAGCACCTGCTAGGAGAAGACGAAGAGGCCAGCGCGCAGGACCTCTACCGGCTGATGTTCCAGGCGGGCTTCTCCACCGCGCGCAAAGTCACAGAAGTTTCCGGGCGCGGCGTGGGTATGGAAGTAGTGCGCCGCAACGTGGAAGCCCTGCGCGGCAGCGTGCAGGTCTTCAGCAAGCCCGGCGAGGGCACCACCATACGCATGCGCGTGCCGCTCACGCTGGCCATCATGGAAGGCTTCCTGCTGGGCGTTGGCGGAGAGCAGTTCGTGGTGCCCATGGAATCCGCCGTGGAGTGTCTCGACCTGCCAGCGGATCACGTGGTGGGCGCCAACGGATCGGCGGTTATCAATTTCCGCGGCGCGCCGCTGCCGGTGCTGCGCCTGCGCAACGTCATGGACGTTCCCGGCACGCGCGGGCAGCGCGAAAAAGTGTTGGTCGTCCGCGAGCACGATGTGCTTGCCGGACTGGTTGTAGATGCGTTTTACGGGCAGTGGCAGGTGGTCATCAAACCCCTCGGACCGCTGACACCGATGGCTTACGGAGTTTCCGGCTCCACCATTCTTGGAGACGGAAAGGTCGGGCTCCTGCTCGACGTTCCACGGCTGTTACAGGATGCAGTTCGGTTGACCCAAGCTGAAAAACAAGGAGTAGCAGTATGAAAAGTATGCCCATCAGCATGAGGCTGGGACTTTGCCTGGCCGTGTTGATTCTCGTGTTCTGCGGCGTCACCTTCATGGCGGCCGACCGTATGCACTCGCTCTATTCTGATTTTGAAGATGTGGTTGCCGTCCAGATGTCCAATGCAGTATCGGCAGCCGAAGCCGCCAGCATCAATGGCGACAATGCACGCCTGACGGCGCAGGCCCTTGCGGAAGGTAGTATTTCTGTCGCGCTTGAGTCGGAGATGCAGTTGCAATCCTCCGATCTGAGCAAGCTGCTGGAGACCCTCGATAAGGGCGTGAGTGACACGCGTTCGCGCGAGACGCTGAAAAAGATCAAGGAACTGCGCCCGGTTTATGTGGAGGCCCGCAAGCAATCGCTCGAACTGCTGCGCGCCGGACATCAGGAAGAGGCGCGCGCCAAGTTTGAGACCGCCGTGCTGCCTGCTCTCAAGGAGTATCGTGCTGCGCTCACAGAGCTCTCCAGTAATCAGGACGACCACGCGCACGCAGCGGTGAAGGATGCTGGCGAGATGTATGCCAGCAGCCGCAACACCATGATCGCGGTCTCAATCGTCAGTTTGATTGTTGCGGTCCTGTTGGGCCTTATGGTGACCCGCAGCATCACGGTTCCGGTGGCCGAGGTCGTCGCGGCTGCCGAGCGCATTGCCGCCGGCGATCTGCGCGAGCCTGTGCGCGTGACGATGGGCGACGAGATCGGTCGCCTGCAGATTTCCATGAGCAAGATGAGCGAGAAGCTGGCGCAGGTGATCGGCGAAGTTCGTTCCGGCGCCGATGCACTCAGCTCGGCAGCCTCGCAGGTTTCCAGCAGCTCGCAGATGCTCTCGCAGGGCACCAGTGAACAGGCGGCCTCGGTGGAAGAGACCACAGCCAGCCTGGAAGAGATGAGTGCTTCGATTCAGCAGAACGCCGAGAACAGCCACCAGACCGAGCAGATGGCGACCAAGGGTTCGACCGAAGCGAACGAGGCCGGTGACGCTGTTCGCGAAACCGTCGGCGCCATGAAAACCATTGCCGGCAAAATCTCCATCATCGAAGAGATTGCCTACCAGACGAACCTGCTGGCGCTCAATGCCGCCATTGAAGCGGCGCGCGCCGGTGAGCATGGCCGCGGCTTTGCCGTGGTGGCCACTGAAGTCCGCAAGCTGGCCGAGCGCAGCCAGACTTCGGCCAAGGAGATCAGCTCCATCGCCGAATCCAGCGTGCAGGTGGCCGAACGCTCCGGCGAGAAGCTGCATGCGCTTGTGCCCGCCATCCAGAAGACGGCCGAGTTGGTGCAGGAAGTGGCCGCTGCTTCGCACGAGCAGTCGTCGGGCGTCGACCAGATCAACCGCGCCATGGGGCAGGTTGACCAGATCACGCAGCGCAACGCCTCGGCTGCGGAAGAACTGGCCTCCACGGCGGAAGAGATGGCGTCGCAGGCAGAGAGCCTGCAGCAGTTGATGCGCTTCTTCCAAACGTCGAGCGACGACCGCGGAGCACATCGCGAAGTTCGCCTGCCGCATCCTGCCGCCAACGTTGCCAAGAACACTCCGGCCCCGGTCTGGAACAAGACCGCCGCTGTGCCGCACTCCGTGAAAGCGAAGGATGCGGGCGGCGAGGGCAGCTACACGCACTTCTAGGAGCAAGCCTTTGGCGACGCAGACGATTGTTGTACCAACGCAGCAGTACCTCACCTTCCAGGTGGCGGGTGAGGAGTATGCCATCGGCATTGACCGTGTGCGCGAGATCATCGAATGCACGGCCATTACCCGCGTGCCCAAATTGCCCAGCTTCATTCGCGGCGTCATCAACCTGCGCGGCACCGTGGTGCCCACGCTGGACCTGGCGGTGAAGTTCGGGTTGCCGGAGAGTCCGCTCACCCGCACCACCTGCATTGTGGTGCTTGACCTGACCTCCAACGGCGAAACGGCCACGATGGGCCTGATTGCCGATTCGGTGAACCAGGTGCTTGAGCTCCCGGCCAGTGAGGTGGAAGCCGTGCCCTCGTTCGGTACCCCGGTGGATACCAGCTACCTGCTCGGCATGGTCCGGCAGGGAGCGAAGTTCGCCCTCATTCTCAACGTCGACCGCGTGCTTTCGCTGGAGGAGCTGCAACAGGTCTCCGGTGTGGCGCAGGTCGCAGAGGATGAGGTCGCAACTCCAGCACAAGCGGAAGAGGATTCGCATGGAAGCAGCAGTTCCCCGGATTGTTCCGGAGATCCATCCGATCACTGACGCTGAATTTCAGCAGTTCCAGGCGCTCATCCAGCGCGAGGCCGGCATATTCCTGTCGGATGTAAAACGCGCGTTGCTGGTTGGGCGCCTGGTACGGCGTCTCCGTGAGCTGGGCTTCACGTCGTTCGGCAAGTACTACCGCTACGTGCGCGAGCACGGCGAGAAGGAAATGCGTCTGCTGCTGGATGCGGTCAGCACCAACGAGACGCACTTCTTCCGCGAGCCGGTGCACTTTGAGTACCTGCGCAATCGTCTTCTCCCGGCGTGGAAGGCCTCGGTTGCCGAGAGCCGTGGTTCGCGGCAACTGCGCATCTGGAGTGCGGCTTGCTCCAGCGGCGAGGAACCGTATTCGATTGCGATGACCGTGCTCGATGCGTTCCGCGACACGCAGGGCTTCACCTTCGAGGTGATTGCCTCCGATATTTCGACGCGGGTGCTGGCCAAGGCTCAGGCCGGGGTCTACCCCATCCAGAAGGCGGAGGAAATTCCCGAAGCCTACCGGAAGGCCTACATGCTGAAGGGGCAGCGCGAGAGCGCCGGCTCCATGAAGGTGCGTCCGGAGCTGCGGGCATGTGTCAGCTTCCAGCGCGCCAACCTGGTGGGAGAGATGCACGAAGTGACAGGTAGCTTCGACGCAATCTTCTGCCGTAACGTGCTGATCTATTTTCAGGTGGAAACCCGGCGGCGCGTGCTCGCGGCTCTCGCTGCACGGCTGCGTCCAGGCGGACACCTGTTCCTGGGACACGCAGAAACCATGCACGGTGCGGATGTGCGCACCAGTTGTCCGGTCCCGAATGTGTATCTCTGCAATCCTGCAAGCAATGCGCCCGCGGGAAGCAAGTGAGGTAGAACGTGGAAGTACTCGTTGTTGATGATTCAGCCGTAGTGCGCAACGTGATGACGTTGGTGCTGACGCAGGCGGGCATGAATGTGACCTGTGCCAGCGATCCGATCATTGCCATGGCCAAGATGCAGACCCTCCGTCCGGATGTAATTCTGCTGGACGTGGAGATGCCGCGCATGGATGGCATCACCTTTCTGCGGACGCTCATGGCCAAAGACGCCATCCCTGTGGTGATCTGTTCCAGCCTGGCGGAGAAGGGCAGTGAAGTGGCATTGACCGCGCTGCGCGAAGGCGCGGTGGCCGTGATGGAAAAGCCCAAGCTCAACTTGCGCAGCTCGCTCGAGGATATGGGCACCGGCGTAGTGGACACCGTGCGCGAAGCGGCACAGGCGCGCCCGCGTGCGCGAACCACCGCTGCTCCCCGTCCGCTGGATGCAACTCACCTACCTTTCGCGCAGACCACCGATCAGGTCATCGCCATCGGCGCCAGCATCGGCGGCACCGAGGCCGTTCAGTTCCTTTTGGAGCAGTTGCCGGTGAACATGCCGGGCATGGTCGTGGTGCAGCACATGCCGAAGGCGTTTACTCCGGCTTTTGCGCGTCATCTGAATGACAACAGCAAGCTGCTGGTGAAGGAGGCCGCCGACGGCGACCGCATTATGAGTGGCCGCGTCCTCATCGCTCCGGGTGACATGCACACTATGATCCGCCGCAGCGGCGCGCACTACATTGTGGAGGTGAGCAACGGCCCGCTGGTGTGCCGCCACCGCCCCAGTGCCGACGTGCTGTTTGAATCCGCCGCTACCTCGGCCGGCTCCAACGCCATCGGCGTCATCCTCACCGGCATGGGTGATGATGGGGCCAACGGACTGCTCCAGATGAAGCAGCGCGGCGCGCTCACCTTTGCCCAGGATGAGGCCAGCAGCGTTGTCTTTGGTATGGCCAAGGAAGCCATTCGCCGTGGCGCCGTTGTCGAAAGCAATGTGATGTCTCTGCAGCGGATTCCTGAAGCGCTGGTGATGGCTGTTTCGCGCAAGGCCGCGTTCCCGCGTTAGGAGGCGCGCAGCTGCGCGAATCGCTCACGCACATTCCGGTCGCCGCGCTCTTTGCGAGGGCGGCCTCCGAAATGTCGGTGATTCTCACGCGGAAAAGTATCGTGCTTCGGCCCGGGCGAAATCTTCGCAATGCTCGTGCGAGACGCTACAGGATCTCCGCCCATTGGGGCGAGACCGCGAATGCCGCGTGGATCAGGCCGACATGCGAGTAGGTCTGTGGGAAGTTTCCCCACATGCGCGAGGTGTTCGGGTCGTAATCCTCCGAGAGCAGTCCGAGGCTGGAGAATGCGCTCTGGGCGCGGCGCAACACTTCGCGTGCTTCCTCGCGTCGGCCGAGAGCCGCCAGAGCCTCCACCAGCCAGAAAGTGCAGATGACGAACGCCACCGAGGGCTTGCCGAAGCCATCGTTCAGGCTGTAGCGCTGGAGCCAGCCTTCCATGGAAAGGTCCTTGTGGATCGCGTCGACCGTGCGGATGATGCGCGAATCCTGCGGCGGCAGAAAGCGCAGACGCACCATCTGCAGCAATGAAGCATCCAGGTCCTCTCCGCCATAGTGCCCCACAAAACTGCCGCGCGGTTCATTCCATGATTGCTTCAGCACCTCACCATGGATGCGCTCGGCTGCCGCGCGGAATTCCGCAACATGCTGTGGCGCGTGCAGGACTGCAATGCGCGTCATGCGCTCGGCCGCCGACCAGCACATCAGGCTGGAGAAGGTCTGCGGCTTCCAAGTGGTGCGGTATTCCCAGATGCCCGCATCGGGCACGCCGGAAACCGAGATGGCCTTGCGGGTGAGCGCTTCCACCAGCTTGAGCGCCTCGGGAGAGCGTTCGGCACTCAGCCGTTCGTCGAGAAAGATGGGCGTGAGCGCCAGCACCATTTCGCCAAAAATGTCATGCTGCAATTGAGGCGCGGCGCCATTGCCGATGCGCACCGGCTTCTCATCGTTGTAGCCGGGCCAGGTGTCAAGAATCGACTCCTCAAGGCTCTGGGAGCCGTCCACGCGATAGAGCGGCGAGAGATTCAGGTTCCGCGCGCCGCCAGCCAGGTTCAGCAGAAACTGCACAAAGTTCTCACGCTCTTCATACTGACCCAGCAGCCCAAACGCGCTCAGCACGTAGTAGGAGTCGCGCAGCCAGCAATAACGGTAGTCCCAGTTGCGGCCGCTTCCCGGAGACTCCGGAATCGAAGTCGTCATGGCCGCGATGATCGCGCCGGTGTCCTCAAAGCAGTGCAGCTTCAGGGTCAGGGCCGAGCGAATGACCTCTTGCTGAAAGAGCGGAGGAATGTCGCAGCGTTTGACCCACTGCTCCCAGTAACGCGTGGTCTCATTCAGAAAGCGTTCGCACAGCGGCGTCAACGGCTCCTCAATGGGAGCGCCCCAGGCCAGGATCAGATGGCGCCGTCCGGTCAACGTAAACGGGCGGCCATCCAGATAGGAAAGCGGAATGTCGGTGGTCAGCCGCAACTGGCTGTCAAAGCCCTCGAAGCGAACGTGGTGCGAGCCTTGCAGCCGCGTCGGAGCCTTCTGTGTCCAGCCCAGCCTCGGGTCGCAGTCGACGGTGATACGCGGCGTTCCCTCCAGCGGCTCAATGATGCGGTAGAGCTGCACGGGCAGGAAGGCGCGGTTGTAGTGCATGAAGCGCGGGGCAAAGTCGATGATCTTGAATGAGCCGGATTCGGTATGGAACACCGTCTCCAGAATGTTCGTGTTAGCGCGGTAGCTCTGCTCGCCCAGCTTTCCGCTGGCGGGCGCAATGCGGAATCGGCCGCCATTTTCTTCATCCAAAAGCGTCGAAAACACCGGATCGGAATCAAATCTTGGCAGGCAGCACCAGACGACCTCGCCGCTCTTGTGGATCAGCGCGGAAAACTGGCAGTTACCGATCAGTCCCAGGTCCTCAAGCCTCATCCGGCACCCCTTTGGCTCCGTATGGCACTTTAGTGTGGTTCAATATAAGTATGACACGAGTAGCCCGCTTCATTCTCGCCCTGCTCATCGGACTTGCGCTGTTAACCTGGGCGGCCTCCGGCGTCATAGAGACCACGGTGCAGCGCTGGTTCGAGCATGATGTCAGCTCGCGCGCGGAATTGGTTCTGGCCGGTGCCCGGCAGTCGCTGGCCGACGCCTGGTCGGCGCCCGCAAGTCTCCAGGCACAACTTGCAATCCTGGCTCGCGATGAGCGCGTGCTTGGCGTAACGGCCTGCGGCAGCGACCTGAAGCAGCGCGCCAGCACCGGAGGTTTTCCCGCTGAATTCGGCTGCACGGAAGTCGGCACCCGCCTGCGCGGCGATCTCGACGGTGCCAAGTCCAAGTACGGCGAATTCCGCGTCTGGAATAACGTTGCCGCACTGCCCACCGGCCGTGTGCTGGTCAGCGCCATGCCAGTAGAGATGCAGGGCGAGGAGCTGGGGTTCGTGATTCTTGTGCACGACCTTGGGTACATTGACCGCCGCGAGGCGCGTGCGCAGAATTTCTTGCTCGGCGCGTTCTGCCTGCTCGCGCTGGTGGCGTTCGGCGTGCCATTGATCATCGCGCGCGGCGTTCGCTCCGATTGGAGCGGCGAATTGCGCGGCATGTTGCGCGGGAACCGAAAACATAGTCAGGAATTCCAGCCGATTCTGAACGACGTGCGTGAGCTGATGACGCGCATGGACGCCGAGCGGGAGGACTCTCCCGACGCCTGGACTGCGGACCGCTTGCGGCAGACGATGAACCGCCATCTCCACGGAGAGAAGATCGTGATTCTCGCCAACCGCGAGCCCTACATCCATCAGCACACCGCCGATGGCAGTATTACCGTGCAGCACCCGGCCAGCGGCCTGGTGACCGCTCTGGAGCCGGTGATGCGCGCATGCAGCGGCGTGTGGGTGGCGCATGGCAGCGGCAGCGCCGACCGCGCGACGGTCGACCGCAACGACCATGTGAGCGTTCCGCCGGGTGAAGAGTCGTATCTTGTCCGCCGCGTCTGGCTCTCCGACGAGGAGCAGCAGGGATACTACTACGGGTTCTCCAACGAAGGTTTGTGGCCGTTGTGCCACGTGGCCCATGCGCGCCCCATCTTCCGCGCCGAAGACTGGCGGCAGTACAAGGCCGTGAACCAGAAATTCGCCGACGCCGTATGCAATGAGGTTGACTCCAAGGATCCGATCATTCTGGTGCAGGATTATCACTTTGCACTGGCCCCGGCGATGATCCGCGAGAAACTGCCTTCGGCGACGGTGCTCATGTTCTGGCATATTCCGTGGCCCAACGGCGAGCGCATCGGCATCTGCCCGTGGCGCAATGAGCTGCTGGAGGGGCTGCTTGGCAGCAGCATCCTCGGGTTCCACACCCAGTTGCACTGCAACAATTTTCTGGAATCGGTGGACCGCTACCTGGAGACACGAATTGACCGCGAGCAGAACGCCGTTGTTCGGCAGGGACGTCGCACGCTCGTGCGACCGTACCCGATTTCCATTGAGTGGCCGGTGCACTGGGCGGAGCAGTCGCCCAGCGTGGAAGAGTGCCGCGCCCAGGTGTGGCGAGACCTTCACCTGAAGCCGGATGCGCTCCTCGGCATTGGCATCGACCGCCTCGATTACACCAAGGGAATTGAAGAGCGCCTGCTCGCCGTGGAGGCCCTGCTCGAAAATCATCCCGAGTACCGGGGACGGTTAAGCTTTGCGCAACTGGCCGCGCCGAGCCGTACCAAGATTGCGCGCTATCGCGAGTTGAATGAGGCGGTGGAGCAGTTGTCGGCGCGTATCAACCAGCGCTTCTGCACCGACGACTATCGCCCGATCATCCTGCTGCGCTCGCACCACGAGCCGCCGGAGGTCTTCCGCTACTATCGCGCCGCCGATCTGTGCTACGTCAGCAGCCTGCATGACGGCATGAACCTGGTGGCGAAGGAATTTGTGGCGGCGCGCACCGATCTGAAGGGCGTGCTCATCCTGAGCGAGTTCACCGGTGCCGCGCGCGAGCTGACCGAGGCGCTCGTGGTTAATCCGTATGACCTTGAAGCAAGCAGCGAGGCGATGGACTTTGCGCTGAAGATGCCGGAAAGTGAGCAGCGGGACCGCATGTGGGCCATGCGCTCGCTCCTGAAGCAATTCAATGTGTACCGCTGGGCCGGCAGAATGCTGGTGGATGCGGCACGGCTGCGCAGCCAGGAACGCGTCTCAGGAAGACTGAGCAATCGCCACGAGACGAATTCGGGCAGGGCACTGTGAAATACATTCTGGCGAAGACAGCGCTTCCAATTCTGGAGAAGCTGAAGAGCGAGCGAACGCTGTGCGCCTTTGATTTTGACGGTACGCTGGCGCCGATTGCGACCCACCCGAGCAGGGTTCGGCCGCGACGCCGTACGCTGGCACTGCTGGCGAAGTTGTGCGAACGCTTCCCCTGCATTGTCATCTCCGGACGCGCCCGGCGAGACATCACCGGAATGCTCCAGGGCGTACCGCTACGCGCCATCATCGGCAACCACGGGGCCGAGACAGAGGCCGCCCGCGAGCCCCATGCGCTCATCCGCTCATGGCGAACCATACTGGCGACGCAGCTCGCGGACCTTCCGGGCGTGTGGGTGGAAGACAAAGGCTTCTCACTCGCGGTCCATTACCGTCAAGCGCAGCGGAAGCGCGCAGTGCATGCGCGAATCCTGCAGGCAGCGCAGAGCTTGAGCCACGCGCACATCTTCGGTGGAAAGCAGGTGGTCAACATCGCTCCGGTCAACGCCCCCAACAAGGGCACGGCGCTGGCGGCACAACGCGACCGTCTGCAATGCGACTGGGTGTTGTATGTCGGCGATGATGACAATGACGAGGCGGCGTTTGCGATTGGCGGCAACCTGGTCGCCGTCAGGGTCGGAGCCAACCGGCATTCAGCGGCTCAGTTCTATCTTCGGGGGCAAACGGAAGTAGACCAGCTTATGGCGAGCCTGTCACGCAGCAAGCGGTCAGCGGTCAATCGTACGATGCGGCCTTCGGCTCAGAAGCAAGCCCGAATGGCAGAGCGCCCGGATTGACGCCTGTGTACTGCGTATCAAATGAGGATATCTGTCCGGAACGACGGAGCTAGCTGCCCTTGTTGGCTTCCGTGTGAAATACGCCAACTTTGCGAACCAGGGCCTGAAAGCGCGGAGATTGTGCGAGGAAATCATAGGCGGGATTGACGCCGAGCTTCAAGGCTTCCGGGCTGTGTTCGTTCACCAGCGCGTCAATGGAATCGAGCGAGGCCTGTTCATTACCGGCGAACGCCTGCCACTCGGCTTCAACAAAATCGGAGTCCTTGCGTTTCCGACCTTCTTGATTCTTGAGAATCGATGCGAGTTTGTAGCGTGCGTAATCCTGCGCGCCCCGCTTGCGCAGCACTTCCAGCCCCTCTGTCTCAAGACGCAGGCTGAAATCGTCGCTCTGCAGCCTGGCTGCTTTCTGCCAGTTCAGGACAGCATCTTCTTTGTTCCCGGCATACCAGAGGGCCCAGCCCAGTTGTGAATAGGCGCGGCCCCACTCCGGACGCGCGTGCACCAGCGCCTGTCCATCGGCAACGGCCCGGGGATAGTTGCGCGCGGCGATCGAAACATACATATCGGTTCCGTATACAACGCCCCACAGAGGATCGATCTGGTGCGCGAGGTCCACTTCGCTGAGTGCCTCGCGGGTGCGGCCGGAATCTGCCAGCAGCACGGCAAGTCGCATGTGGTGGGCCGCCGATCCGCCGTCGAGTTCCACGGCCTTCCGCAGTTGCTGCTCCGCCAGGGGAACGTCCCAATGCGCCTCAAGGTAGGCCAGCCCGAGCACCGAGTGCGCCAGCGGACTCTCACTGTTGTAGTGGATCGCCGAAAGTGCATAGCGCTCTGCCTCAGCCAGAGCTGCGAAGGATTCCTTCGTGTCGCTGTAGTTGGCCAGAACCAGGTGAACTTCCCCCAATCCGGCATAGGCTGAAGCGAACATGGGGTCCAGTTGGATGGCCTGCTGAAAGCCATTTTTTGCCCGCTCCAGCGATTCGAGACTTCGCTCCGCCAGATCGTGGTTGGCGCGCAGGTACAGCTCATATGCCTGCGGATTGTTCGTGCTGCCATGCAGGCTCTGCGCCGTGCGCGCGGTTCCCAGCGCCGGGTAGAGTTCCTCCCGGAACCGGCTGGGCACCGTGGGCAGTGTCTTACGGTCTCCGCGGTAGACGAACGACGCAAGGTGCACCGCGTCGCGGCCCCGAACCAGCTCCAGCCGCACCTCAAACTGGTCGCCCTGCAACTTCATGGTGCCGATGATGAGGTAGGTCAGGTGCATCTCCTGCGCAATCTTCTTCAAGTCTGTCGCAGGTGTCACTTGGATGCCGGTGAGCGAATTGGCGGCGCGCTCTTCCACCTGCGGAAGCTGCGCCACAGCCTCAATCAATTCGAGACGCAGGCTCTCTGCAAGCACGCTGGAATCGGGGTCGGACGTCGACAGCGGCAGGATGCCGATTACATACGGCCCGGTCTCCGTGTGCCTCCAATACCGGGTGGCCAGGAACGCAAAAATTGCAGCCAGCACGATTGCACTGAGTGCGACGGCCAGGTATCTTTTGCGGCGCGAGGCGGCGGGGAGAGCAGAAGGTTTCGGCTCTGCTGATGGAGCGTGTGGTTCTGCGGCACTCTCCACCGGCACGGCGGCACCAGCGTCCACGGAAGCTGGCAGTGCGGAGGACGGCGACAAGGCTTGGCGCACCTGCACGGCACTCTCCGTTGTGAATCGGTAGCCGAGCTTGGGAAGTGTCCGTATATAGCGCGGATCGCGCGCATCGTCGCGCAGGTAGCGGCGTAGGCGGCTGATGACGTTGTTTATGGCGCGGTCGGCGTCAAATGGAACGCTGTCTTCCCAGAGTGCGCGGGTCAGTTGCTCGCGGGAAACAACCTGGTTGGCATGTTCGAGCAGGTACGCAAAGAGTTTGGCTTCCTGTTCTGGAAGCTGGAAACGCAAGTCTTCCCGCCACAGTTCGCGGCTGAAGCCGTCGAACACAAACTCGTCAAATGAGTAGACTGGGCCGGGCGATTCGTTGCTGCGTCCGTTCATCTCTGCCGTATGAGCCCTTCGGCCTGCATGCTCGGCCGGTTGGGGTTGTGCCCCTCCTGATGGAATATGAGTGTACACTACCGGCCCGCCCGCGCCGTGCAGCGCCGGCTGGGTGCCCCCAAACAAAAAAGCCCTGTGCGGAGTGTTCCGCACAGGGCGAGAGTTGTGAGACAGCTTAGGGATTGACTTTTACAAAGATGGTGGACGACTGACTGGCAGCGGAGTTGGACGGCGTGGCCGTCACCGTCACCGAGTACGATCCGGGCGTGGAGGCCTTGGTTCCGCCGCCGCTGCAACCGGACATCATCGCCAGCGCCGCGAAGGCCGACAGCATTGCCACGGCCAGCAGCTTCCGGCTGCGGCGTCCGCCGAAGACCGGAATCAGCAGGGTTCCGAAGCAAAGTCCGGCACCCATCCAGCCCATCGGAGCCGTGTGCGCGGCCGAGGCCGTCGAGTTCGCGGTGTTGATGGTCAGCGTCGTGCTGGCCGTCGAACCCGGCGTCAAAGTCAGTTTCTGCTGGCTGAAGCTGCAGCTTGCGTAGTCCGGCAGGCCGGAGCAGCTCAGGGAAACCGTACCGTTAAAGGATGCGTTGGCCGCAAAGTTCAGCGTGGTGCTGACCGTGCCGCCGCGCTGCACCGTGAGCGTCGTGTTGCTGTTGCTCATGGTGAAGGCTGCGGTCACGGCGTTGACCGTCACCGAGACTGTGTTGGCCACCGAATTCGCGGTGTAGACGGTGTCCCCGGCGTAGCTGGCAGTGAACGTGTAGGTCCCCGCCGACAGGCCGCTGGCCGTGTAATAGGCCGTGCCCGTCGCGTCCAGCGTGGCCGTGGAAACCGCTGCGCCGTTCTCGTAGAAGGTGATGGTTCCGGTTGCAACGCCGCTGCTGGCGACACGCGGCATCACGCTGGCCGCAATGGTCACGCTGCCACCGTAGGAAATGGCGGAGGCCGAAGTGCTCACCGTCAGTGAGGAGCCGCCCTTGTTCTCCAGCAGCGTGCTGCCATAGCTGGAATACGTGAACAGGCTCTTGACGCCGGTGCCTGCCAGGTCAATCGGCAGCAACAGGCCGCTCGACGGATAGACGTTGAAGTTCACCGGCGCGGCGAAGGTGCCATCCCCAAGGCCGCGGTGGATGTTTACGCCCATCACGGCATCGGTTGCGTCGGTAAAGCTCGATTCGTAATTGACGGCAGCGATGTCCGGCACCCCGTCATTGTTGAGGTCCTCTACCGCGATGGCATACGGCACATAGGCACGGGTCACAGCGGTTGGCGTGGCAAAGTTGCCTGCACCATCGCCGAGCGCCGTATACAGGCCCGTGTAGCTGCCCGACTGCACGCCAAGCACGAGATCCAGTTTGCCGTCACCGTTCAGGTCTGCCGAGTAGATCAGGCCCGTCGGATAGGTAAAGTTGGGAATCGCGATCGGCGTCACCGCAGTGAAGTTGCCGTTGCCCGGGTTCAGGTACACGGCAATTGTTGTGGCCGAGTAGCTGCCGTAGCAGACGATCACGTCAGGATAGCCGTCACCGTTCACGTCCTTCACGTGCAGCGCGTACACCGTGCCCGTGGTGGAGGTGCTGCCGGTGCTGACGAACGAACCCGCCGTCAGGTTGCCGAGTTTGTCATTAAAGAACGTGTAGAAGCCGTACATGTTGGTGGAGTAGTTGTAGACCGACAGAACCATGTCGGCATACCCGTCTCCGTTCAGGTCCGCCAGTTGCACCTTGGGGGAGGAGAGCTGCGCGTAAGGAAGGCTCACTTCGGTCGTGTTGAAAGTTCCATCGCCGTTCGAGAGCACCACCCACGGATGGTAGTGGTAGGACGAATCGGCGGTGATCAACACCGTGTCAGCTTTGCCGTCATTGTTGAAGTCCGCGTGGACCGCGGGGATGGACGACATGCTGGCGACGGGTACGGACGCCTTGAAGGTGAAGTTGCCCTTGCCGTCGTTAAAGCCTGTTGCCAGGCCATACGGCGTATAGGCAAGCACATCCTGCGTGCCGTTGCCGTCCAGGTCGAGCACGTTGTAGATGATCGCGGTATTGGTTGGGATTTCGCTGTCCGGACCGATGAAGACAGCCGGAGCGGCAACGAATGAACCATCGCCACGGCCACGCAGCAGGCTCAACGTGCGCTGCGTGATGTCCGGATACAGCACATCGAGTTTGCCGTCTCCATCCCAGTCCTCCACCATCGGAGAAATTTCCGGAACGGTGAGGCCGGAGAGCGAGATAAAGCCCGCGCCTTCCACATAGGACTGCTTCGGAGCGTTGAAGGTTCCGTCGCCGTTGCCGGGGAAAACCTCCAGCACCGAGCCACCCGGAACCACGAGGTCAAGGTTGCCATCCCCGTCAATGTCGGCCACTTTGATGACCGCCGTCTTGACCGCATACTGTGCAGAAATGACATTGTTGGCCGCAGCGTATGTGCCGTCGGAGTTGCCCAGCGCCACATAGATGTAGCCGTTGCAGTTGTTGAAGATCAGGTCATCGATGCCGTCGCCGTTGAGGTCGGCAAACTGCATAAAGACCGCGAACTGGCCACTGAATATCTGACCAATGTCGGATATCTGCGCCGCACTGAAGTTCGCGCTGCCAGTGGAGGCCAGCGGGACCTCATAAATCTTGGTGCGGTATGACGGGCTCGACCATGACAGCGGGAAGACCACCGTCGGCGTTCCGTTGATGGACTTAACTTCTACTGCGTTGCCCCAGCCCATCATCGGCTTGGCATCCACGGTGGTATCGGTCTCAATGGCGCTGGCGGGCGTAAAAGTGCCGTCGCCGTTGTTGAGAACCGTTTCCACGATCAGGTTGGTGTAGGTCTGTATGTCCTGCGTGCCGATGGAGACCATCACAACATCGGGATGGCCGTCGCCGTTCACGTCGTAGACGGCGAAATCCTGCACGCCGGAGTAGATGCCGTTCAGAGAGTGGAACGTTGTGCCGGGTTTGACGGAAACCGGAGCGGCAAAGGTTCCATCCTTTTTGTTAATGAAGACCACCGGGGTGCCCATATAGCTTGGCGCCGTCTGCAGCGCCACGATGTCCGGGTACCCGTCGCCGTTCATGTCGACGGCAATTGCCTTGTACACAAGGCCAACGTTGGTCATCGACGTTCCAGCGGTGAAGTTTCCTGCCCCGTCGCCGTTCATCACCAGCATCTTGTACGAGGCGTAGAAGAGCACCACGTCGAGATGCCCATCCTGATTGAAGTCGGCGGCCACCGTTGCGTAGATCTTGTTGCTGTCTCCCGAGATGTGCGCCGGTGTGTATGGCGCCGTCTGGAAGCCGCTGAAGTTGGAGCTTGGCGTGGTGCTTGCGGCGCGAACGCCCGTGCTCCGCGTTGTGCGGACCGAGGCAGTCGCGGCTCCTGAGGCTTCTGCCGCCGCAGCCGCCTTGGCCGAGACCTCATCCAGCAACGGCGTTGCGTCTCCCTTGGGAGCGTTCTTCATCCAGTTCGGGTCATATGCCGCCTTCTGTGCGAACACTGGAACCACGCACAGCAGCAGCAACAGGAACATCAGGGAGCAGGCGTGCTGACGCTGAAGGTTCATTCTGTTGTTGTTTCTCGCAAGATTATTCAACTCGCTTCCTCCCCTACTGAAGTGTGACCGTCAAAGGCGCGGTCACGGTGTAGCCACTGGCGTCGGTGGCGCTGACTTCTAGGCTCGTCTGGTAGCTGACGGCAACGGCCGCAGCGGCCGAGGTGCTGACCGGGTGCACGCCATCTCCGTTGTAAACAGCCGTGTAGGAATGGCTGCCCAGCGCGGGCTTGCTGATGGTGTACGTTGCGGAGCCGCCGCTGAGCGATGCCGAGCCCAGCGTGCTGCTCGCGCCGCTCAGCGTGTCGATGAAGTTGACGGAGCCGGACGGAGTCTTGTTGTCCAGGCTGCTGACCTGCGCCGTGAGCGTTACCGGGTTGCCGTAAGTGAGGGAAGAAGACGACGCCGAAAGTGCAACCGACGTCGTGTGGTTGCTTCCGCCGCAGGCAATCAGCGCCAGCAGCGCCACAACCAGCATGGAGGTGAAGACCGCCCTTACGGTGCGCTTGCGGCCGAAGAGACAGATGCCGACAACCATCATGCCCGAGAGCCCCAGAGCAAGCGAGGTCGGCATGGCTCCACCGCTGCCGGGCAGCGCGCGGTTCTGTGCCAGCGTCGGACTGTAGGAAACCGTAACCGTTGCGGTGGTCACACCGGAAGCCAGAACGCTGGTGCTGACATTGCAGGCGGCTCCGGCCGGGAGCGTCCCCGTGCACTTCAGCGAGATCGGCCAGGTGGCCGTGCCGCTGTTGGCGCCGCTGATGGTGAGCGTGCTCTGCGCAGAGCTGCCCGCCGTGCTGCCCACGGAGAGCGAGCTGCTGGAGAGCGTCAGCGCAAAGGGTGCCGCAAAGGTCAGGCTGGTGCTGTTGGAGGAGGACTTGTAATTGTCGTCACCGGCGTAGCTGATGGCGATGGTGTTGCTGCCATTCTGCAGGCCGGTTGCCGGAATGTTGAGCTGGGCGGTGCTGACCGGGTAGCTCACTGCGGTGAGCGTGGCCGTGCCGAGCACAGTGCCCGTGGTGCTGTTGGTGAAGGTGACGGTGCCAGTGGGCGGCAGGCCCGTGCCAGCGGCGGAAACCGTCGCCGTCAGCGTGGAGCTTTGCCCCGTGCCAAGCGTGCTGCGGCTGGCGGAAACCGCAATCGTGCTCGCTGCCTTGTTGATGGTGACGCTGGCGCTGGTGGACGTGCTGGCCGCGAAGTTCTCGTCGCCGCCATAGCGCGCGTAGATGGAGTAGGTGCCGACTGGCAGGAAGGCCATGCTGACCGGCGCGCTGCCGTTGCTGAGCGTCACGGTTTCTTCCGTCGCCCAGTCCGGCGTGCTGCTGGTGGTCATGAGCGCCACGTCGCCGGTTGGAACGCTGGAGGTGCTGGAAGCGCCAGCGACTGCAACCGTACCCGCAATGCCAGTGCCGTAGGTGGCCGTGGTGCTGCCCGTCACGGTCAGCGTGGTGTTGGAAGCCGTAAGCGTGCTGGCCGTCGTGTTCCAGTGGCTCACCAGGTTGTAGATATCGACCGAGCCGAGGCCGCTGGCCAAATCATAGCCAGTGCCCGTGCTGTAGCCATCGGTGGTGCCCCAGGTGCTCGTGGTGGTTGGCCGCGTGCAGTTTGGCGTGTTCTTGTAGCAGACCACGGAGTTCGAGCCGAGGTCCACGTCATGGAAGATGCAGCTGCTATCCGGAATGGAAGAGCTGGAGGAGCAACTGGTGCCGCTCGCGTACTGCGTGGCCGCCATCTTGTAGAAGATGGGGTTGGGGTTGCCCTGCGTGCTGCCGGCCGACTGGTTGATGAGCGCCATGACGCCCGCAAATGCCGGAGACGCGAACGACGTGCCGCCAGCGCCCTGCAGGTTTGAGATCGAGCTCAGATCGCAGGTGCCGGAGACAGTGACGTCACTGCGGCAATAGATGTAGAAGGAGCCGAAGATGCCGTCGGCCGCAAACAGCGAAACGTCTGGCAGGTTGCGCACGGTGTTATCCGGCAGTCCGGCAACGCCCGTCTGCCACGACGGCCGTGGATAGCCGCCGGTGCAACCCGCAATGGTGCCATCGGTGCTCGAAAGGCAATTGCTGGCGCCGCCACCCGCGCCCACCACGCCAAAGTACGAGGTGTAGCGGATGGAGGAGTTGTTGCACATCAGCGCCGGGGTGCTGCCGGCATAGCCTTTGTTGACCAGTGCCTGCTGCACCAGCGGATTGGCGCAGGTATCGTCCCAGGAGGATTCAGGAATATAGGACAGTGCCGACGCCATGTTCGAGTCGTTCGTGCTCGACCAGTAGGTGCTGGAGCCGGAGAGATAGTTGCCGTAGAAGTCCGTGCCGCCGACCGCCACGTTGTACGGTGTCGAAGCCAGTCCGTTGACGCTCAGGCCGTTCGAGGCATACGACGCGCCCTGATCGCAGGTGGCCGCTCCGGCGTCGCCACTGGCAACAAAGACGCTCTGGCCCTGCGCCGCAGCCTGCTGCCACAGGTAGTAGTAGAAGGCGTTGCCCGATTCGCCGAGCCCGGCTTCGCAGGAGCCATAGCTCACGTTGATGATCGGCGCGATGTTGTTGTTTACCGCATAGAGCGCGGCCAGGTCCACGCCGTCCGTGGTGTAGCTGCTGCCGGCGACCACCAGGTCGATGGTGGCGTTGCGCGCCACGGCGCCCGACCACTGCACGTCCAGCGCGTTCTCCGCTTCATCGGCGGAGTAGCCCGGATCGGGACCGGCCAGGATCGTGTTCATCTTCGTCGCGGGCAGTCCAAACTCGCTGCGGAAGTAATCCACATCGGCAGGGCGCACGCGCGAGCGGCCGATGATGGCAATCTTCTGGTTGCTGCCATCAATGCCGGAGTCCCACAGGGACTTCAGGTTGTAGATGGTCGCAAAGTCGTAGGGGGAGACCACGTGATATGTGGTGGTGCTGCCGGTCAGCGTGGTGTTTGCGGAAACTCCGCTGGCGGGCGAGTCGCCGCCGACCTTGCTGATAGCCTTGGTAGGCAGAATGGTGTTCGACGAAGGCACGGAAACTTCGCGCGTCTTCTTGTCCACGTAGACGTCGCCGAGGTCTGTGTGCTGGCCAACCTTGCGGATGCTGGTCAGCGAGACCACGCCCTTGACGACCGAGGCGAGCGCCGCCGGAATCTGCGGATCGGAACTGTTGGCGACCAACTCAACGCCGCCCACCGTGTACTTGTGCAACGTGGTGTGGAACGCCGCCTGGAACTGGGCGTGGCTGCCGGAGAATACGATGACATTCTTACCCGCCGAAATCTGGTCCACCGACAAGCCGTGGCCTTTCAGCCAGGTGGAGAGCACCAGAAGGTCGGAATCCGACAACCCGTAGGTGGCGCCAAACTCCGAGGGCGTCAACCATTGGTGATAATAAGGTGATGATTTGTCGTACTGCTGCGCTACCAAAGCCTTCAGCGCCGCCTGCTGCTCTGCGCTCGGCTGCAGCAGAAGAATCATGCTCTGCAGGGCCTGGCCATCGGCGACGGCGCCGCCGTCCGCCGTGGCCATCTGCGCCACGCGCGTAGTGCCCTTCAATGTTGTCAGGTTATTCTCAACCACCGCTTGCGTGATGCGCGGCTTGACGGTGATATGCGGCACGGAAACCTGCGCCCATCCGCAGATGCATAGAAGCAAGGTTGAGAAGATCCACGTCCCCAACCAACGGAATATGCAATTCGTAATGGATTTCAATCTTCGCTCCATCGACTACTTGGCCAGAACTCTGGAAAAACGGTGAAGGACTGAATGACGCTGCCACCCTGACAGCGAGCCACTCATATCATCTTCTTTGGTTGTCGTCTGTGTCGTTGTGCGTGCTGGCCGGCGGAATCGTTGCCCCCGTCGATCCGGCTCCGCTTACTGTTTTGTGTGGTCACACTCTGTGCCTGATCGCCGCTGTGCGCAATCACCGCATTGCAGTTTTAATGTATGTTTTTTATATCTTTCTAACCTGTTGATATGGAGCTACTTCCATCACGAGGCTTCTTGCGGAAACGCGCTTTCCTCATCCGCCTTTTCACGCCGTTTTTCGGCCTAGAGTATCCGATGCCACAGAGACAAACCCCAAAAGTCGCCGCTTCGTCTTGTGGATGACCGATCCTCCGCAGGTCAAACAGCCGGCAGTACCTTCTCGGCTGCCCCTCGGGGCCGCTTCCATAGGGCGGCAGAGCGTACGCGCTGAGGCGGCAACTCGATGAGCTTCGTGAAACGCCATTGTAGAGATGAATACTAGGCGGGGGACGGAGATAGTTCGGAGTGTCCGTTTTACTGCCGCCATGAGGCGCGGCGCGCAGGAGCCAACACAGTCTGGGGCAGGAAGCATTGGAAGGCAGGATCCGATTGATGCCAATCGGACACCAAATCGCCCACGACACGCTTCAGCGCGTCCAGCATCTCATTTTTCTTGTAAGAGATTGAAAAGGGTAGGACTGGCGGAGAGGGGGGGATTCGAACCCCCGGTACAGCTTTAAGGCCGTACAACGGTTTAGCAAACCGCCGCCTTCAGCCACTCGGCCACCTCTCCGCGAGGTATTGCGGCTGTTTGTGATTATAACGGAAGAGGGCGTATCTGGCGAATGCTTCCGAAAAATCCTGTGGAACACTGCCGGATGCCCCGGTCGTCGAGCAAATTGCCGCAAGAGTTGCGGCATTTCTTCCGGCCAGTTACCCTGCTTGCCATTGGGAGGAGACATGGCCGAACAGAACTATGCCAATCACGCGCGCACGGACGCGCCCTACCACTACTTTGCAATTCCGGTCGTACTGGTGGCGTTTGTTGCCGCACTGGTGCACGTGGTGATGTGGCCCAGCTGGCACTCGCTGGCGGCGCTGCTGCTGGCCACCGCCGCCGTCATTCTTGCCTTCAAAATCCGGCTCTATGCTCTGAAGGTGCAGGATCGTGTGATCCGCCTGGAGGAGCGGTTGCGCTTGGCAACGCTGTTGCCGGAGCCGTTGCGCGTCCGCATTGGCGAGTTGAGCGAGGCGCAGTTGATCGCGCTGCGCTTTGCCTCGGATGCCGAGCTGCCTGCGCTGGCCGGGCGCGCGATGAACGCGCAGCTCGACGCGAAGCAGATCAAGCAATCCATCCAGAACTGGCGGGCCGATAACTGGCGCGTGTGATCCGCACGGCTTCCTCTGTTCTACAATCGCAGGCGGAGGCGGAACGTGATTACGGCCATCACCGCAGCGGAACTGTTCAGCGGCAACACGCGCATCACCGCGCCCGTGCTGCTTATAGAAGACGGCGTGATTGTGCGCGTGGGCGCGCGCAGCGAGGTTGAGATCCCCGTCGGTGCCCGCGTGCTCGACTTCGACGGCGCGGCCATCGGACCCGGTCTGCTCGACCTTCATATTCACGGGGCCGCAGGCTACGACGTGATGCAGGGCACCGACGACGGCCTGCGCCGCATGGCCGTGTTTCTTGCCTCGCGCGGTGTGGCGAATTTTCTGGCCACCACCGTCACCGCTGCGCCCACTGTGCTGGAAGATGCCGTGGCGCGGTTGGCCGAGCAGCTTGATGCCTGGCCGGCGGACGCCGCTCTGGCACGCCCCATTGGCATCCATCTGGAAGGCCCCTGCATCAGTTCTGCGCGCCGCGGCGTGCATCCCCGAGAGCACGTGGTGAACCCCACGCTCGAGCTGCTGGATCGTTACGCCATCGCCGCCCGCGGACATCTGAAGCTCATCACCATGGCACCCGAGTTGCCCGGCGCGCTTGAGGTCATTCGTGCCGCAGTTGCGCGCGGCATCACCGTCAGCATCGGGCACACGGACGGCACGGCTGCCGACGCCGAAGCCGCCATTGCCGCCGGTGCCACGCACGTCACGCACGCTTTCAACGCCATGCGAGGGCTGGAGCACCGTGCCCCCAACGTGCTCGGCGTTGCGCTCAGCGACGATCGCTTGTTTACCGAGATCATTGCCGACGGCGTGCACGTCGATCCCCGCGTGGTGAAGATTTTCCTGCGTGCCAAGGGGCGCGAGCGTGCCGTGCTGGTGACCGACGCGATGAGCGCCACCGGCATGCCCGATGGCGTCTACCGTCTCGGAGAGTTTGACGTGACCGTGCGCGGCCCGCGCGCGGAGGCCGATGGCAAGCTCGCCGGCAGCGTGCTCACGCTCGACCGCGCTGTGCACAATGTGATGGAGTTTGCCGCCTGGCCGCTACGCGACGCTGTGACGCTGGCCAGCACCAATCCGGCCCGCGTGCTGCGCCAGCCGGAGCTTGGCGCGCTGGCCGCAGGTGCCCGCGCCGACTTCAACATCTTTGCCGCGCACGGCACCATCATGCAGACGTTCCTCGCCGGACACGCTGTCCGCGCCTAGCAGAATCGCGAATCGAAAGAGAAAGGCATGGCCGAGGCCATGCCTTTTCCATTAGGAGAGAGGTGTGCTCTTAATCCGCGTGCGGCTTGGCCATGTTGTGCGTAGCAAACAGGTGGTCCAGGTAGCGCGACTTCATCTGCTTGCTGGCCATGGCCTGCTTCAGCGGCGGCAGCTTCAGAATCACGCCGAGAATGGCGGCCATGGCGCGGTGGCTGGCCAGCGCGTGGTTGTCGAAGATGAGGTTCTCCAGGCCGCCACGCTCAATGGCCATCAGCACGGTTCGGTGTGCGGTGCTCACCGGCGTCAGCACGCGCTGGGCGCGCGGCGTGAGCTTCAACGCCTGCTGCTTGCAGGTGCGCACGCACACGCCGCAGCCAAGGCAAACTCCTGCGTCGAGCTTGGCGGTTTTGCGGTTGGCTTTGTGCGGGTCGCAGGTGGAAACCATGCCCATGGCTTCCACAGGGCACACCTGCGCGCACAGCCCGCAACCATTGCACTTTGCGCGGTCCACTTCAGGCAGAAAGTTCGTGGTCGCAATTGGGTTCAGCGAGGCAAAGCGCTTGGCGCCCAGCATGGCCTCGCAACAGCAGCCGCAGCAGTTGCAGATGAATGAGACCTGTTCGCGCACGTTCTCGCCAAACTGCACAAGGTTGTGCTGCTGAGCCTTGGCCAGCAGCTCCATGCACTCTGCCGGCTCCACCTGGCGGGCGATGCCGTGCTTGATGAGCGAGTGCGCGGTGGAGTTGAAGGTCATGCAGATGTCGATGGGCGCGGAGCAGGCGCGGCCGAGGTGCTGCATTTTGTGGCGGCAGTAACAGGTGCCAACGCCAATGTGCGACGCCGTATGAATGACCTGGCTGGCACGCTCATAGTCGAGCACGTGCACGGTGTTTTCCGGCAGTGCAGGCTCGTTCACAAAGGTGCGCCCAAGCTGCGTGGGTCCGCCCGCAAAGAGCACGCGCACAAATTCTTCTTCGACGTTCAGGTACTGGTAGAACAGCTCAGCCAGCAGCTTCTGGTCGTACTGGTTGCCAATGCGCATCATCGAGAACTCGAAGAAGCCGGCCATTGGCGGTGGCATCACAAAGGTGCGGCCCTCGCGCGTGGTGGTGTCCAGAATCATGCCGCGGTCGGCCAGATTGTCGAGAATCTTTTCCGCCTCGGCCTCGCTCTTCTTCCATGCGTGCGCGGCGGCTGCCACGCGGAACGGCTTGATGGGCAGCAGTGAAACCAGCTCCGCCTCTTCGGGGCTGAACAGTACGGAGAGAATCTGGTAGAGCGTTTCCGAAGGCGGCGCACCCTGCGGGAAGCGGTTCAGCCGCTCGGTCAACTTGCGGTAGCTTTCGCGTGCGGTATGGTGTGCCATCCGGTGATCCTCCCATAAGTATCTTTGGCCCAGTTGGGGCCATGGCGCGGTGACCGCAATCACAAATTGCGGCCCGTGGCGGTCGTGCTCGCCTCGCGGGGCCGTGGCGCGTTACCATGGTGGGTCGCACCAATGACGAAAGGGAGCGTGGCAATGACACCTGCACTGGAAGGTCTTGAACCGAAAGTTTTGTGGAAGTACTTCGACGCCGTGGCGGCGATTCCGCGCGCCTCGACCAAGGAAGCCGCCCTGCGTGAGTTCATCCTGGGCGAAGCCAAGCGCCTGGGACTGGAGACGATCATCGACCATGCCGGCAACGTCGTCGTCCGCAAGCCGGCGCGTCCGGGCCGCGAGAACGCGACGCCTGCGCTGCTGCAGGGACACCTCGACATGGTGTGCGAGAAGAACGAAGGCACGCCGCATAACTTCGATACCGACCCCATCAAGATCCTCCGCGACGGCGATTACATTCACGCCGACGGCACCACGCTCGGCGCCGATAACGGCCTTGGCGTGGCAGCCGCGCTGGCCGTTATGTCCAGCACGGACATTGCGCACGGCCCACTTGAATTCGTCTTCACCATTGAAGAAGAGACCACGCTGCGTGGCGCAAGTGAGTTCAAGCCCGGCATCCTGAAGTCCAAGTTCTATCTCAACCTCGACAGCGAGGAAGACGGCACGCTGTGTATCGGTTGCGCCGGCGGCATCGGCACCAAGGCCCGCCTCACGCCCGTCATGCGTTCGCCCAAGGGCGAAGCCGCCTATCGCATCAAGGTCTCCGGCCTCAAGGGCGGCCACTCCGGCGTCGACATTCATCTCGGCCGCGGCAACGCGCTGCGCATCCTCGGCAACACGTTGCTGGTGGCGGCGGAGAAGGCTGGAATCGAGCTGGCAGAGCTGAAGGGCGGCAGTGCGCACAACGCCATTCCGCGTGAGGCCTCGGCTATCGTCGTCGTTGATCCGGCGAAGGGTTCAGCTCTCAAGGCCGCCGTCGCGGCGGTTGAGAATGAGTTCAAGGTCGACCTCGGCGGATTCGATCCGGGCCTGCAGATTTCGGTGGAGAAAGTGGCGATTCCGGCCCGCGTAATGGCGGAAACCGACGCGAAGAAGGTCATCGCGTTGTTCACCACCATCCCGCACGGCATCCTTGCCATGAGCCCCGACGTTCCGGGACTGGTGCAGGATTCCACCAACTTTGCCACCGCAACATTCAAGGACGGCGCGGTGGAGATCGTCACCAGCCAGCGCAGCGCCATCGACACCAGCAAAATGCTGGCAGCGCGTCTGGTTGGCACCGCCTGCAAACTGGCGGGCTTTGAGGTGGAGCACGGGGAAGGCTACCCGGGCTGGAAGCCGGAGCCGGACAGCGACATCGTCACCCAGTTGACCGCCATTTATAAGGACGTGGTGGGCAAGCCGGCGCGGTTGATTGCCATGCACGCCGGACTCGAGTGCGGCGTCATTGGCGCACAGTACCCGGGAATGCAGCTCATCTCGTTCGGCCCGCAGATCGAGCATCCGCACAGCCCGCACGAGCGCGCGCAGATCTCCACGGTGGAAACCTTCTGGAAGTTCCTGGTCGCGGTGCTGGAGAAGATCTAGCGACTCGGAAGAAGCAGCAGAATCATGGCGGCGGCCTTCGGGTCGCCGCTTTCTTTTCAGGGGGTGTCCACATGGTGAACCATCTTTCTTGTGGAACCTGTGAAGTTTCTTTGCGCCGGCGGCACTGTCGCACTATGCTGTGTGCGCCGAGGAGCGTGCATGCGCGGAGAAACGCGGACACCCATCAATGTTCCCGTACGTATCTCTGGCTTGGATTCACATGGGCAGGGGTACTCGCAGACAGTACAGACCATCGATGTTTCAAGACATGGCATGCGTGTTCTGCATGGCGGCCTGCTGCGGAGGGAAGGCGAACTGGTCACCGTCGTCTACGGCGTGAAGCGGCTTCGCTTCCGTGTGGTGTGGATTGGAGGAGAGGGCAGCAAGCTGTACAACCAGGCTGCTCTGGCTGTTGAATCGGCCACCCAGGAGGACGTGCGCGACCTGTGCCTTCCGGTGACGATCTCCGCGAAGCCGGACGATTCCGCGGATGAGCCTCCCAAGCCGGAAACCGCTGCCAACGAGCAGCGCTGCTCGCCGCGCTACACCTGTGATCGCGGTGTGCAGATCTGGAAAATGGGCGAGATAACCCCCGTCTTCGGCAAGCTCCGCGACCTCAGCATGACCGGCTGCTTCATCGAAACTCCCCATCCGTTTGCCGTCGATACCGAGGTGCGGCTGGTGCTCTCGCTGTTCGGCATGCAGGTGCGTGCACAGGGCATGGTGCGCAACAGCCTTCCGGAAAAGGGCATGGGAATTCAGCTCACCACCGTGCGTCCGGCCGACCTCAAGCTGTTGCAATCGGTCATCGGACGCCTGGCGCAGCAATAGGCTCCCGTCTCTTTCGCGCCGCGCTTTTGTCGCCGACTTGCACGCAAAACGGCGGCCCGCAGGCCGCCGCACGTGAAACTCGAAACTCTGAAACCCGAAACTGTTTTTGTTACGCCGTCACTTCTTCCTTCAGGCGTTCGGCCTGGAAGTGCGTGACCAGCGCTTCGACCAGCGGTTGCAGCTTGCCGTCCATCACGTCGCCGAGCTGGTGCAGGGTCAGGCCGATGCGGTGGTCGGTGATGCGGTTCTGCGGGAAGTTGTAGGTGCGAATCTTCTCCGAGCGGTCACCGCTGCCGACCATCTGCTTGCGCTCCTTGGCCAGCGCCTCCTGTTGCTTGGCCTGCTCCATTTCGTAGAGGCGCGAACGAAGCACGCGCATGGCCTTCTCGCGGTTCTTGATCTGCGACTTTTCGTCCTGGCAGCTCACCACGGTGTTGGTGGGCAGGTGCGTGATGCGCACGGCCGAGTAGGTCGTGTTCACCGACTGTCCGCCGGGGCCGGAGGAGCAGAAGGTGTCAATGCGAATGTCCTTGGCTTCGATCTTGACGTCGACGTCTTCGGCTTCCGGCATCACCGCCACGGTGATGGCCGAAGTGTGCACGCGGCCCTGTGTTTCCGTGGCCGGAACGCGCTGCACGCGGTGCACGCCGCTCTCATACTTCATCTGCGAGTAGACGTTCTGGCCTTCGATGATGGCGATGACTTCCTTCAGTCCGCCCACGCTCGAATCCGACGACGACATCACCTCGACCTTCCAGCGCTGCGCTTCGGCATAGCGCATGTACATGCGGAAGATCTCGGAGGCGAACAGCGTGGCCTCGTCGCCGCCCGTGCCGGCGCGGATTTCCAGCACCACGTTCTTCGCGTCGTTCGGGTCCTTGGGCAGCAGCAGGACCTTCAGTTCGGCGTCGGCCGCGGCAATCTTCTGCTCCAGCGCGGTCACTTCCTCCTGCGCCATGGCCTTCATCTCGGCGTCGGTTTCCGTCTCCAGCAGGGCGCGGCTGTCGGTGAGTTCCTTGGTCAGCTCGCGGTATTCGCGATACTTCTCAACGATGGGCGCAATTTCGCTGTGCGCCTTCGCCGTCTTCTGGTACTTGGTGGAGTCGCCGGTAATCTCAGGCGAGGCGAGTTGCTGGGTCAGCTCCTCGTAGCGGGCTTCAATCTGGTCCAGGCGTTCAAACATGGTCGTCCATTCTCTGTTCCCGGTTCGCTGCTCCCGGAACGATGCACGGGAGGAACCGCTGGCAATCTGGTTGTCGTATGTTGCGGATGTTATTTGAGCGCAGAAATGCGTGTCGGCCTGGGGCCGCTAGAGCTCGCCGGGGAGGTGCTGCAGGCTGATTGTGGTTGCAGCGTTCATCGTCATACCTATTCTACTTTGAAACCGGCCGGAATCGCGCATGTTGCGTGAATGTTCCGGCCCCTGATCCGAATCCTGGTTCTCTAACCCCTAATCCCTGATCCCTGTCCTACGCAATCACCATGTCGCCGCCGTGCTGCTGCTCCAGCTCCATGGCCTTGTTGAGGGCCTCGATGGCACACTCGACCTGGCTGTCGTCGCAGGGTTTGGTGGTGATGCGTTGCAGCCACAGGCCCGGACGCGTCATCAGCGCGAACAGCGAACTCTTGTGCTTGGCCGCAAAACGGATGATCTCGTAGCTGGCGCCGGCAATGACCGGCAGCAGCAGAATACGGATGGCGAACTTGGCCGCAAAACCCTGCACCGGGATCAGCATGTAGACCACCATGGAGAACAGCATCACGGTGATCAGGAAGCTGGTGCCGCAGCGCGGGTGGAAGGTTGAATACTTCTGCACGTTCACCGGCGCGAGCTGTTCGTGCTGCTCAAAGGCAAAAACCGTTTTGTGCTCGGCGCCGTGGTATTCAAACACCCGCCGCATGTCCTTCCACAGGGACATGAACCACATGAAGGCGATGAAAATTATCAGGCGCACAATGCCATCCACCAAGTTGAACAGAATCTGGTTGCCAAAGGCCGGATGCGTGCGCTTCACTTCGGTGGCCGCCAGCAGCGGCAGTAGCTTGTACATCACGATGAAGAAGCCGAGCGAGAGGATGACGTTTACAGTCATCATCCAGCCGCTGATCTGGAGCTTCTTGCCGTCGTCGTCGGCGGGCGCGTCATCCAGCGCCACATTGCTGCTGAAGCGCAGGGCCTTCATGCCGAGCGCCATAGCCTGACCCAGGGTGATGCAGCCGCGGACCATCGGCCAGCCCATCCACTTGTGTTTTTCGCTGGGGCGTCCCAGCAGCTCCGAGTGCGTCACCATCTCGCCGTTTTCGCGGCGCACGGCAATGCCCCACGCATGCGGAGAGCGCATCATCACGCCTTCCAGCACTGCCTGGCCACCGACCAGGGTTTCCTCGTTGGCTTCCAGCGCGAACATCAACTGGAGCTGGGCCTGGAGCCGTAAAAACTTTTGAAGCAGAGACATATATTTGTTTTGGATGATCAGTCAGGGGGCGGGGATTCGCACCACACTGCCGCACCTTCTAGGGTATGCGCGTGATTTTCTTGTGTCAAACCGCCGAACCGTGTAGATTTTTGCCTAACTGCGTAAGCCGTTAAAGGATGGCCTCTTCGTGTCCGACATGCTTGAACGCATCAGCCGAGTTCTGGAAGACCTGCGCGCCATTGAGGCCGAACTTACCTCTATGACGGCAAAGGATTTCGACGAGTTCGACCGCCTTGCACAGTTCGACCTTGTGCTCCAGAACGGCCTGATCCAGCAATTCAAGGACACGGTGGACAGCCTGCGCCACCTGCTGTGGGCCTATATCGAGAAGATCTCCGAGGCGCACGACATTTCGCCCGAGGAAGCCCTGCAGAATTACCGCATTCAGCGTGTCACGGCCATGCTCAATGCCATCAAGCAGAGCAAAAAGAGCCTGAGCGAGCTGCCGGCCAGCGGCACCGAGAGCTTCCTGAGCGAAATTCTGAGCTTCGCCTGCTACGTCACCGACACGCGCCGCGCCGAGGTGGTGCTCGACAAACTCGGCAAGGACGCCGAAAAGCCGCCGGAAGGCAAGCCGTAGCCGCGCTACTCCGGAATCTCCAGCTTCACCTCAGACTTCATCGTTTTGCCGCCGCTCTGCACTGCAAGCTCGATCTTCCACGGGCCGCCCATGCTGAACTGCGTGGAGGCCTCGTAGATGCCTGCGCCCGCAGGCTTGAAATCCAACTCGGTCTTGCCCATGTCCATGGTCACCATGTTCTGCGTGCCGTGGATGGCGGCGCCTTCGAGCGGCTTGCCGTCGAGAGCCACGTGCAGGCGCACGGTGGCGGGCTTTTCGGCCTTTGCGCCGGGGGCCTCAGCCGTTACTTGCAGAGTCGAGGAAGTGGCGGGAGCCGGTTGGGGTTTGGAACTATTGCAGGCCGTCCACAGCAGCAGCCCGCACAGGGCGAACAACAGAGCAGTCTTCCGCAAGCTGGTTCTCCTTAGTGGCAATGTCCTTCGTGGCCGTACCCGGAGTGCAAGGGCAACTGGCATTCGCAGGCCGCGTCGCAATCGGCGCTTTCAAACTGGATGGTGGTGTGGAAGATCTCAAAGCGCTCGGCCAGCACCTGCTTCACCTTCTCAAGAATCGCTTCGCTCTCCGAGGGCGGAATGTCGGCGATGCAGATATGGCAGGAGAGCGCGTGCGAGTGCGAGCCGATGCTCCAGACGTGCAGGTCGTGCACGCCCTGCACATCGTCCAGCCCGAGCAGAGCGGCTTCAATGTCGTCCAACTGCACGCCGCGTGGCGTGCCTTCCAGCAGAATGTTCAGGCTCTCACGGATGATGTCATAGCTCGACCACAGAATGAGCGCGGCAATCACCATGGAAAGCGCCGGGTCGATCCAGTCATGTCCGGTTACCTTGATGGCCCAGCCGCCGAGGATCACCGCGGCCGTCGAGAGCGTGTCGCCAATCTCGTGCACCAGTACGCTGCGCAGGTTCAAGTCGCGCTGGCCGCGCATCAGCATCAGCGTGATGGCGCCGTTGAGCAGCACACCGGCAAAGGCCGCCCACATCATCAGCGTGGGCTGCACCGGCTCCGGGCGGTAGAAGCGGCGCACCGCCTCATAGAAGATGAGCAGCGAGATCAGCACCAGCGAACTGGCGTTGACGAACGCAGCCAGCACGCCTGCCCGCTGATAGCCGTAGGTCTTGCGGGCGTCCGCCGGGCGTGAGCTGAAGTACACGGCAGCCCAGGAGAGCAGCAGCGCCAGAAAGTCGCTGACGTTGTGGCCGGCTTCGGAGAGCAGGGCCAAGGACCGGGCCTTCACGCCCGTCACCACCAGCATCACGATGTAGGCCGCCGTCAGGACGAGCGAGATCTTCAGCACGCGCCCGGTGGCGTGTCCGTGGTGCTCGTGGCTGTGTCCGGCGTGCAAGTGCATGGGCCTGTCGCTTTCTAGGCTGATGACCCTTGAGTCTACGTTCTGGGAGTGCTCCGGTTCAAGCCTCGGGCAGCGGATGGCAGGGCAGGGTGGGAGAAGTGTGTCAGTCGAGCATCAGCCGCATCTGGGGCTGCTCCACGCGGTGGTTGCGGAAGCGTGCTCCCTCCAGCGTGAGCAGGAATTCCTTGGCTTCCAATCCGCCGCCGTAACCGCCCAGCTCGCGCGCGCTGGTGATGACCCTGTGGCAGGGCACGATGATGGCGATGGGGTTGTGGTGGTTGGCCTGGCCTACGGCGCGGAACGCCTGCGGGCTGCCCACGCGGTGCGCCAGTTCGGCATAGCTCTGCGTGTGTCCGTAGGGAATTTCCAGCAGGCCATGCCAGCAGCGCAGGTGAAACTCCGGACCGCGCATGTCGAGTTGCAGGGTGAACTCGCGGCGCTTGCCCTCAAAATATTCGTGGAGTTGCGTGGCCGCCGGTTCCAGCGCTTCATCGTCGCGCATCCACTGCACGCGCCCGGCAAAGGTCGCCGGCTCCTGCGGGGTGCGCGCGAACTCCACCACGGCCAGCCCCTGGTCGCTCAGGCCGAGCCAGAGCGGACCCACGGGCGATTCCATGCGCGAATAGACGAGCCGTTCCACGAAAGGTACGATAACATCCCTGCGGTTTCGCTTCACAGGAGATTGCTTGCACCCGACGCGCAGTTTTGTTTCTCCGGAAGTCTCTCATCGGCTGGAATTGGCGGAGATTCTGCCGTCAGTGGAGCTTGTGCGCAGAAAACTGGCGCGTCACCCCGGCTCCGGAGTGTGCGCGGAGCCGCTGGCGGGTGGCTGGATGGCCTTTGCCGGTGTCAGCTCGCCGCTGAATCACCTGATCGGCGCGGGTTTCGCCGGGCCGGTGACGGACGAAGAGTTCGACCGCTTCGAGGATTTTTACCGCTCGCGCAACTCCACCGCCGAGGTGGTCATCTCGCCGTTGGCAGACCAGTCGCTCGTCACTTTGGCTTGTGCGCGCGGCTACCACATCACGGAGTTCAACAGCGTGCTGTGGCAGGAGTTGGGCAGCGGCGTGGACCAAGCATCCGCGCCGGGCGTGACCATCCGCAGCGTTTCGCCAAGTGAGGCGCTGTTGTGGGCGCAGGTTGTGGCCCGCGGTTTTGCCGAATTCGGCGAAGTGCCACCGGAGATGTTTGTGCCCTTTGCTGAAAGTCCGGACTCGCTCTGCGTGCTGGCCGAGCTGGATGGGCAGCCGGTTGGCGGTGGCGGCGGGTGTGTGATTCCCGAACTGAAGATCGCCGCCATCTTTGGCGACTCCACGCTTCCGGAATTTCGCGGACGCGGCGTGCAGGGAAGCCTGCTTCGCGGGCGGCTGGCGGAGGCCGTGCGCCGGGGCGTCGAGTGCGCCATGGTCTGCACGCAGCCAGGAACGACCTCACAGCGCAACATGGAACGCAACGGCTTCCGCCTGGCTTACACCAAGCTGGCCATGCAGAAGCAATGGGAGTAAAAAGCTGCCATGAACTTTGATGCCGCGCGTGAATTCTGCCTGCGCCTGCCGCATGCCACCGAGGAGGTGCAGTGGGAGGACCATCTGCTGCTCAAAGTCGGCGGCAAGATCTTCGCCCTGTTTGCACTGGAGCCGCCCGGCCCGGTGCTCTCGCTGAAGACCACGCCCGAGCAGTACGCGGAATTGGTGGAGTGCGAAGGCTTCACGCCGACCTCGCACAACATGTGGAAGTACCAATGGATCTCCCTGGAGAGCTATGAGGTGGCGCGTGACGATGAGTTGCGCGGCATGATTCAGACCTCCTACGAGCTGATCTACGCCGGACTGACGAAGAAGAAGCGTGCCGAGCTGGAGGGCATTGCGCCGCTCGCCCCTGCGAAAAAGAAGACAGCGAAAGCCTCGAAGGCAGGGACAAAGAAGCCCGCGAAGAAAGCCGCCCGCAAGTCTGCAAAGACCAGCGCCCGCAAACCGTTGGCGAAGAAGACAGCCAAGCCGACGAAGAGCGGCAAAGCCAGACGCTAGTCTGCCTTTACTCCGAACCAGCGCATAAATCTGCGGCATGCCGCGCATCTTGCGCTGGGGTTCCGCCTGCCGCGCTCTTGTTCCCCGCAATCCGCTCCGGCGCGGCTACAATATCTCCCAAGCTGAACCCACGAGGGCACAATGAAGGTCTTTCTTGTTCTTGCTCATCCAGAGCCAAAGAGCTTTAACGGCGCGTTGTTTCAAACGGCGGTTGAGAGCCTGTCGCAGGCCGGCCATCAGGTTCAGGTCAGTGACCTTTACCGCATGAGCTTCAATCCCGTCTCTTCGCGGAGCAACTTCACCACCGTGCGTGACGCCGACTACTTCAAGCCGCAGCTTGAGGAGATGCTGGCCACCGAGCAGCACGGCTTCGCCGCCGACGTCGAAGCGGAGATCGCCAAGGTCGAGTGGTGCGACCTTATGATCTGGCAGTTTCCGTTATGGTGGTTTTCGGTCCCCGCTGTCCTGAAGGGCTGGGTGGACCGCGTCTTTGCCATGGGCCGCGCGTATGGCGGCGGACATATTTATGAGACGGGCATGTTCTGCGGCAAGCGTGCGCTGCTCTCGCTCACCACGGGCGGCGCGCCGGAGAATTACCTGGCCGATGGGTTCAATGGAGATATCGAGGCCATCCTCCGCCCCCTCCAGCGCGGCATGCTGCAGTTCACGGGCTTTGAGGTGCTGTCCCCGGCAATTCATTACAGTCCGGTGCGGCAGGAACCTGCGGTGCGCGAGCAATGGCTGGCGGCGTGGAAGCAGCGCCTCGGACGCATCGAGAATGAGGCCCCTATCGAAGTGGGGCGCTACTGAGCGCGCCCTTTCATTCGTTTAAGACTTGAGTTTTGCATGGCATACGTTTCCGGAGATCCGATGAGCCGTCGTCTTTCGCAATGCTGTACCTCCGCAATCTTTGTTTTCATCGCGCTGCTGGCCATTGCGCAGCCGCTGGCCGCCTCGGGCTTTCGCCCGGAGCACGGCGAAAAGGCGATGGTCACCAGCATTCACGCGGAGGCTTCGCGCGCGGGCGTTGAGGTTCTGCGGCAGGGCGGCAATGCCGTCGACGCCGCCAATGCCGTGGGCTTCGCCCTGGCCGTGGTGCATCCCGCGGCGGGCAACCTTGGCGGCGGAGGCTTTCTGCTGCTGCGCACCGCGAAGGGTGACGTGCACTTCCTCGACTACCGCGAGAAGGCTCCGGCGGCGGCCTCGAAGAACATGTACCTGGACGCCAAGGGCGACGTCATCCCCGACTCCAGCCGCATCGGCTATCGCTCCGTCGGCGTACCCGGCTCGGTGGCCGGCATGGTTTACGCGCAGAAGAAGTGGGGCCACCTGACGCTCAAGCAGGTGATGGCCCCGGCCATACGGCTGGCGCGCGAAGGCGTGGTGCTCACCTACGAAGAGAGCCAGATGATGCACGATCGCGGCCTCGGCCTCTTCCCGGAAACCAAGCGCATCTTCCAGCGTGACGGCCAGTTCTATAAACACGGCGAGCTGTTCAAGCAGCCGGAGCTGGCGCGCACGCTCGAACGCATTGCCGCCAATCCCGACGACTTCTACCACGGCGCCATGGCGCGCGAGCTGGCGGCGGACGTGCAGAAGGGCGGCGGCCTCATCACCGAGAAGGACCTGGCCAACTACCAGCCTGTGGAGCGCTCGGCGCTGAAGGGCAGCTATCGCGGCCTTGAGGTTTACAGCGCACCGCCGCCGTCGAGCGGTGGCGTGGCCCTGCTGGAGACCCTGAACATTCTCGAAGGCTACGACCTTGGCAAGCTCGGCCGCGACTCCGCCGCGCACGTGCATCTGGTGGCTGAGTCTTACCGCCGCGCCTTCTTCGATCGCGCCGAGTTTCTTGGCGACCCGGACTTCGCGCAGGTTCCCGTGGCGCAGTTGACGGACAAGCGCTACGCCGCCGCATGGCGCGAGTCGATTGACCCGGAGAAGGCCAGCGTGAGTTCGTCGCTCAAGCGCCCGGCGTTTGCCGAACTGGACCGCATGGCCGAGCTGCGCGCGCCCTACATCGGCCCCGAGCCGGAGAACACCACGCACTATTCAGTGGTTGACGCCGAGGGCAACGCCGTCTCGGTCACCACCACGCTCAATGATTCGTTCGGCTCGCGCGTCACTGCCAAAGACCTGGGTTTCCTGCTCAATGACGAGATGGATGACTTCGCCGCCAAGGTGGGCGTGCCCAACATGTTCGGCCTCATACAGGGTGAGGCCAACGCCATCGCCCCGGGCAAGCGTCCGCTCTCGAGTATGACGCCGACCATCGTGGTCAAAGACGGAAGGCCGCTGCTCGTGCTCGGCTCGCCGGGCGGGCCAACCATCATCACCACCGTGGCCAACGTGCTGCTGGATGCGGTCGATTTCGGCAGCGACATTCAGCGGGCGGTTAACGCCCCGCGCTTCCACCAGCAGTGGATGCCGGACGAGCTGCGCGTCGAGGCCTGGCAGTTTTCTCCGGATACGCTGGCCTTGCTGGAGAAGATGGGCTATAAGGTTGTGCGGAGCGGTTCCTGGGGAGACGCCGAGTGTATTGCGGTGGACCCGAAGAAACAGGAGCGCTGGGGCGCCGCCGACGCGCGCAATGGCGGCAGAGCCATCGGCTATTAGGAGCAGGTTCCGGCTACAACAGGAATGCCGGGTGCCCCAGGTTCGCGCCCGTAGTTGGCGCTAACCTGGGATGCGACAGTCAGTGGTCGGCGACGTTGGAACAGCAAGCTGCGTGCGTCCCGGGTTAACCTCGCTTGGCTCGGCGAACCCGGGGCACCCGGCGGTTCGGACAGGATAAAGGACAGTCATGATCAAGGGCATTTCCACCTACGTGCACATTCGTCAGCGGTTGCACCCCGGGCTGCTTGACGGCTTTGTGCGCGGCGGCGCGCAGGCCGTCGAAGTGTTTGCCGCGCGCGGACACTTTGACTACACCAGTCCGCACCAGGTGCGCGAACTGGCTGCGTGGTTCCGCGCCAATGAAGGCGTCCTGTTCCACTCCATGCACGCGCCCATGTATGCCGACGAGGATTGGGGGCGCTTTACGCGCTCGCTCAACGTGGTGGCCCCGGAGCGCAAGGACCGCATCGCCGCCATGGACGAGATCAAGCGCGCCATCGAAGTGGCCGAGCAGATCCCGTTCCGCTATCTCATCCTCCACCTTGGCGACGCCAACGAGCAGGCCGACGGCCGCACCTTTGACGAGTCGCTGACCGCCGTGGAGCACCTGCGGGCCTTTGCCCGCCCGCTCGGCGTGCGGCTGCTGCTGGAGAACATTCCCAACGAGCTGACCACGCCCGAGCAACTCTCCGAACTCATCCGCGTTTCGCACTTTGACGATGTGGGCGTCTGCTTCGACTTCGGCCACGCGCACATGGGCCTCGGCGTGCGGGAGACCTTCGAGGGCGTTGCTCCGCTGGTGCGCTCCTGCCACGTGCATGACAATGCCGGCGACCGAGACACGCACTCCGTCCCCGGCACCGGCACCATCGACTGGGAGGACGCCATGCAGCTTGTGCGCTCGGCCCAGCACGTTCCGGCGCTCGTGCTCGAACTGGATGGCGACCCGCAGGGGGCGCCCGAGTTCGACGCCAAAGTCCCCGGCATGGCCCAACAGGCATGGGACGCGCTGAAGGCGTAGGCGAGGTCGAAGGTTTCGAGAAGTTTCGGTAGGTTTCGCGTTTCGAAATGTTGAAGCTTTGGCAGGTTGCGATCTGCCGGGGCTAATCGCAGCCGTGTGCCCGGCTCGCGCGTGCAGTTCGCGCCCATGGGCGGCACCAATCGGGGCGCTACCCGGGAGCGACATATTTCTTCAAACCGAATCGAAACCTGCCGCAACCTTCTGAAACCTTTCGGTACCTTTCAAAACCAGCCTCCATTCGCCATCCCCCGCCTGAACGGCTACAATCAGAGGTTGCTGCAAACCCCAGTATTGGAAGCGTTCATGTCGATTCCTGTTACTACCATCGCAAAGCTCGGCGAGCACAACGGAGAAGAAGTCATCCTCCGTGGCTGGCTCTACAACCTGCGCGAGAGCGGCAAGCTGCTCTTTCCCATCTTCCGTGACGGCTCCGGCACCGTGCAGGGTGTCATCTTCAAAAAGGCCGTCTCGCCGGAGATGTTTGAGGCGGTCAAGACGCTGACCCAGGAGTCCAGCGTCATCGTCACCGGCAAGGTGCGTGCCGATGAGCGCGCCCCCGGCGGCTTCGAACTCGACGTCTCGAACGTCGAGGTCGTTCAGCGCGTGCCGGATGACGATCCCTACCCGATCTCCCTGAAGGAGCACGGCGTTGACTTCCTGATGGAGCATCGCCATCTGTGGATGCGTACGCCCCGTCAGGCGGCCATCCTGCGCATCCGCTCGGAGATCGAGCGCGCGATGCACGACTTTTTTGATTCGCGCGATTTCACGCGCACCGATCCGCCCATCCTGACCCCGGCGGCCTGCGAAGGCACCAGCACGCTCTTCCCGGTCGAGTACTTCGGCGACGAAGCCTTCCTGACCCAGAGCGGCCAGCTTTACATTGAAGCCACCGCTATGGCGCTGGGCAAGGTCTACAGCTTCGGCCCCACGTTCCGCGCGGAGAAGTCGAAGACCCGCCGCCACCTCACCGAGTTCTGGATGGTGGAGCCGGAGGTTGCCTTCCTCGAACTGGATGGACTCATGTCGCTGGCCGAGGACTTCATCACCTTCATCGTCAAGCGGGTGCTGGAGCGCCGCCGTCACGAGCTGGAGGTGATTGGCCGCGATATCAGCAAGCTTGAGCTGATCGATGCGCCCTTCCCGCGCCTGAGTTATGACGATGCGGTGAAGATGCTCGACGAAGGTTTCGCCAAGGGCGAGATCGAGAACAAGTTCGAGTACGGCAACGATTTCGGCTCGCCGGATGAGACCTACATCTCCTCGAAGTTCGACCGCCCCGTGATGGTGCATCGCTATCCTTCGGCGGTGAAGGCCTTCTACATGGAGCCGGACCCGAAGGATCTGACCAAGGCCCTGTGCGTCGACGTGCTGGCGCCGGAAGGCTACGGCGAGGTCATCGGCGGCTCGCAGCGTATTGGCAACTACCAGCAGTTGCTGGCTCGCATCAAGGAGCACAACCTGCCGGAAGATGCCTTCAAGTGGTATCTGGACCTGCGCAAGTACGGCGGCGTGCCGCACTCCGGCTTTGGTATGGGCCTGGAGCGCGCGGTGGCTTGGATTTGCGGGCTCGACCATGTGCGTGAGACCATTCCGTTCGCGCGCACGCTGCACCGCATCTATCCGTAAGCAGCTTCAGGTTCCTCAGTTCGGAACTTGAAAGAGAACATTCGGGTGTCCCAGGTTCGCGTCTTCTGTTGACGCCAGCTTGGGACACCGAGCAGCCCAGAATCAACGGCTCCGCTTCTTACAACGCAGAGCAGCAGCGGGGCACAGCCAAAATCAATGCCCCGGCCGCAATGGCCGCCGGGCAACCCCTCAACGGAACGAGCGTCGATCGGACAATCGTATGGTTAGCACTCCCGCATCCGCAGCAGATATCACCGCAAAGAACATTCGTGTCATTGGCGTGCCGCTCGATCTCGGGCAGCAGCGCCGTGGCGTAGACATGGGCCCCAGCGCCGTGCGCGTCGCAGGCCTGGAGTCAAAGCTCGAGGCCATTGGCCACAACGTGGACGACGCCGGCAACGTGCCCGTTACGCTGGCCGAGCAGAACGCGCCCGGCGATTTGAGTGCGCGCTATCTCAGCGAGATCACCGCCACCTGCCAGAAGCTGGCCGAGATGGAGATTGCCGCGCTCGAAGAGCACCGCGTGCCGCTCGCCATTGGTGGCGACCACTCGATGGCGGCTGGTTCCGTCAGCGGCGTGGCCGAGTTCTACCGCCGCCAGGGACACGCCATCGGCCTCATCTGGATCGATGCGCACTCGGACATCAACACCCCGGACACCTCGCCGAGCGGCAATGTGCACGGCATGCCGTTGGGCGCGCTGATGGGCCTCGGCCTGTCGCCGCTGGCGAACATCTTTGATTTTTCGCCCAAGGTGCGGCCGGAGAACTGCGTGCTGGTCGGCGTGCGCGACATTGACATGGCGGAGCGCGAAAACATCCGCCGCGCCGGTATCGAGGTCTTTACCATGCGCGACATTGATGAGCGCGGCATGCGCGCCGTCATGGAAGAAGCCCTGCGCATGGCCGGACGCGGCACCGTCGGCTATCACGTTTCGCTCGACATGGATTGGGTGGACCCGGAGGATGCGCCCGGCGTGGGCACGCCCGTGCGCGGCGGCGCCACCTACCGCGAGGCGCACCTCGCCATGGAGATCATCGCCGACCACGGCCGCATGACGTCGATGGATATCGTCGAGGTCAACCCGGTCATTGACGAGCACAACCGCACGGCGGAGCTGGCGGTCGAGCTGGCCATGTCGGCCTTTGGAAAAAAGATTCTGTAGTCGGAAGGGATAGGAATGGCGAAGAAGATTCGCGTGGCGGTACTGTTTGGCGGGCGCAGCGGCGAGCATGAAGTCTCCCTGCGCTCGGCTGCCTCGGTGATTGAGGCGACGGACAAGAAGAAGTACGACGTGGTGCCTGTGGGCATCACCAAAAAGGGCGAGTGGCTCACCGGCGACGATGCCGTGGCGCTGCTCAACGGCCTCTACAAGGGCAAGGGTACGCCGCAGTCTCCGCAGGCCGTGCTGGCCAGCGGTGTCGATGTGGTCTTCCCGGTGCTGCACGGCACCTTCGGCGAAGACGGCACCATTCAGGGCCTTCTGGAGCTGGCGGGCGTCGCCTACGTCGGCTCCGGCGTGCTCGGTTCCTCGGCTGGCATGGACAAGGACGTGATGAAGCGCCTGTTCCGCGATGCCAAGCTGCCGCAGACCAAGCACGTCACCGTGCTGCGTTCGGAGTGGGAAGCCTCGCCGCGCAAGGTGAAGGCGAAGATTGAGGCGGCGATGAAGTATCCGTTGTTTGTGAAGCCCGCGAACCTCGGCAGCTCGGTCGGCATCAGCAAGGTGCATGACGCGGGCGAGCTGAAGGCCGCGATGAACGAGGCCGCCAAGTACGACCGTAAGCTCGTGGTGGAGCAGGGCGTAGGCGGCAAGCGCCACAAGGCCCGCGAGATCGAGTGCGCGGTGCTCGGCAATGACGCGCCCAAGGCCTCCATCTGCGGCGAAATCGTGCCGGCCAAGGAGTTCTACGACTACGACGCCAAATACAGCGACGCCGCCTCCAAGCTGCTCATTCCGGCGGCCATCACCAAGGCGCAGCAGAAGCAGGTGCAGAAGATGGCCATCGAAGCCTTTGCCGCCTGCGATTGCGCCGGGCTCTCCCGCGTCGACTTCCTGCTCGATCCCGGTACCGGCAAGTTCTACCTCAATGAGGTGAACACCATGCCCGGCTTCACCTCCATCAGCATGTACCCCAAGCTGTGGGCCGCCACCGGCATTGAGTACACCGACCTGATCGACCGTCTCATCCAGTTGGGCCTGGAACGCCACGCCGAACGCAGCCGCAACCGCTACTCCAAGGAGTAGTCTGGCCAATAGCTTCTAATGTATTGAAAACGCTGGCGATTTGGAGATGATCCGGTCGCCGGCGTTTTTCGTGCTCTCGGGTGCGCCATCTGCTCCGCTCCAAGGTCCTGTTCGTTCACTTGTGTTCTCGCAACAATTCGCCGAATTACTCCCATGCTTTTCCACTGAAACACAAAGAATTCACGGACTTTTCGCTTCTGACTTCGTGACCTTGGTGTTACAACCAAGGTGCTAAGTGTTGGGCTGAGCCATCAGCGCCTCACCGGCCTTGATCTTTCTGTCCTGGGCCAGACCTGCCTCCGTGCGGATCCTCGTGTGCGCTGACCGGCTTTTACTTCCTCGCGAGGTCTGGATTTGAAAACAACAAGATTGCACCGTCTGCTCTGGCTCTCCGTGTGCCTGTTGGCAATGCTGTCCTCTGCCACGGCGCAGGTTGTGATCTCACAGGTCTATGGTGGTGGCGGAAACTCGGGCGCCACCTACAAGAATGATTTTGTCGAACTCTATAACTCCGGCTCGGCAGCTGTTTCGCTCAGCGGATATTCGGTGCAGTACGCCAGCGCAACGGGCACGAGCTGGCAGGTCACGAGCCTGACTGGCTCTGTTCCGGCCCACTCGTACTTCCTCGTGCAGGAAGCTGCCGGTTCCGGCGGCACCACCAGCCTGCCCACTCCGGACTCCACCGGCTCGATCGCCATGGCTGGCGCCGCCGGCAAGGTAGCGCTGGTCAGCAGCACCACGGCGCTCAGCGGGGGCTGCCCCACGGGCGCCGTCATCGTGGATTTTGTGGGCTTCGGCACCGCCAACTGTTACGAAGGCACCGTGGCTCCGGCTCCGAGCAACACCACCTCCATCTCCCGCTCGCTGAGCGGTATGACGATGGTGGACACCAACAACAACAGCGTTGACTTCCTCGCTGGTACGGTCAATCCGCACAATTCCAGCGTTACCACCGATCCGAGTGCGCTGCGCGCGTCAGGCTCTGCCTCGCCCGCCACGGTCACCGCTGGTTCTACTTCAACGGTGTTGAGCGTGACCGTCTCTCCCGCCACCAGTCCGACCGTGAGCACCGGCATTGCCGTCACGGCCGACCTCAGCTCCATCGGCGGCAGCGCCACCCAGCAGTTCTATGACGACGGCACCAACGGCGACGCCACGGCCGGCGACAACATCTTCTCTTTCACCATCACTCCGGTCACCAACACAAATGGCACGGTCACGGTGCAGGCGACAGCCTCTGACGCCCAAGGCCGCACGGCCATCGGTACCATCTCGCTGGTCGTCAACCAGCCGGTTTACACCGTCACCATTCATGACATTCATGGCCCGAAGTCTTTGACCGCGACTTCGCCCGCAGCTTATGCAGGCAAGTACGTGCAGACCACCGGCATCGTCACCGGCGTTGGCTCAGTCGGCTACTTCCTGCAGACAGCCGACGCGGAAGCCGACAGCGATCCGCTGACTCCCGAAGGCATCTACGTTTACTGCGGCAGCGGCAATGTGCCGGCCTCGGCCGTGATTGGCAACAAAGTGCAGGTCACCGGTCTGGTCAGCCTCTATCCGACGCTGGCCAACAGCCACACCCCGGCGGCGGAGATCACCACGCCGACCACCACGCTGCAGAGCACCGGCAATGCGCTTCCGGCGGCCATCGACATCACCTCGAAGGTCACGCCTGCGGGCGGTCTCTACCAGCTCACGCCGTATGAGGGCATGCGTGTCGTTGTTCCTTCGATGACCGTGGTGGCTCCCACCGACGGCTCGCTCTCGAGCGAAGCCAATGCGACCACCACAAGCAATGGCCGCTTCTATGCGGTTGTCACCGGCACCGCCCGTCCGTTCCGCGAGCCAGGCATCGACATTCGCGACACGCCGCCCGCTACCATGCCCGCCAATGTTGCGCGCTTTGATGACAATCCGGAGCGCATCATTGTCGATTCCACCTTCCTCAAGGGAAGCGCGCTGAACCTGACCACCAACACCGTGCTGGCAAACGCCACCGGCATTCTGGACTTCACCTACAGCAGCGACTCTTACTACGATCCCAGCCGCCTGCTGCTTGACTCGACTTACAGCAGCACGAACATCAGCGGCGGCATGACCCTGACGGCGATCACGGTTCCGGCCAGCAATGAACTGACCGTGGCGGCCTTCAACGTGGAGCGCTTCTTCAACACCTCCTCGTCGGACAATGTCTACTACAACCCGGGTACCGGCAGCACGGGCACGTCGTCGGCGGTGAATTTGAGCGCCGCTGCCTACGCTCTGCGCCTCTCCAAGGTGTCGCAGGCCATCCGCAACGTGCTCGGCAATCCGGACATCGTCGCGCTGGAAGAAGTTGAAAACCAGACGGTGGCTGCCGATATCGCCGCGCAGATCAGCACGGATGCCTCGACCGCCGGTCAAACCGATCCTGGCTACATCGCCTTTGGCACCGGCACCAGCTACGCGCCGTATACCAACGACATCGGCGGCATCTCGGTCGGCTTCCTGGTCAAGGCCAGCCGCGTGAACCAGAACACGCTGGCGGTGACGCAGTACGGCGCCACGGACACGATGCTCAGCGCAAGCGGCAGCACGGTGCCCCTCAATGACCGTCCGCCGCTCGTGCTCAAGGCGGCCATCCTGCGCGCCAACGCCACCGATTACCCGGTGACGGTCATCGTCAACCACATGCGTTCGCTGTCGGGCATCAGTGACAGCGCTGACTACGTTCGCAGGAAGAAGGAGCTTCAGGCCGAGTACCTAGCGAACCTGATTCAGAGCTTCCAGGCGGCGGGCGAGAAGGTCGTCTCCGTCGGCGACTACAACGTCTTCGAGTTCTCCGATGGCTACACCGATGTGATGGCGACGGTCACCGGACAGGGTGCTCTGGCGAGCGACCAGGTCTACCAGCCGGCTGCCACCGGGCTCGTTACTCCGGCGGCCACCGACCTGGTGACACTGCTGCCGGCCACCGAGCGTTACTCCTATACGGAGTCCGGCAACGCTCAGGTTCTGGACCACATCGTGGCCACCTCGAACCTGATCGCCAACGGCGCGCGTGTGGAGTATGCGCACCTCGACGCCGACTTCCCGATGATCTACTACAGTGACGCCACCACGGCGGCGCACGTCTCCGACCACGACCCGGCGGTGGGCTACTTCACCGTGCCCGCCCCGGTGCTGAGCGCCAGCCTGACGCCCAGCAGCAGCGACTTCGGCACGCTGATACTCAGCCACTCCTCCACCGGTGCGGTCTTCACAATTACCAACACCGGCGAGGGCCTGTTGACCTTCAGCGATCTATCCGTGACGGGCGACTACGCGGAGACCACCGATTGCGGCAGCACGCTGGCCATCGGCGCCTCCTGCTCGGTGAACGTGGTCTTTACGCCCACGGCCACCGGCACCCGCACCGGCACGCTGACGGCGGCCTTCGGCAGCACGCTCAGCTACACCTCGTCGCTCACCGGCGTGGGCCGCGATGCGGTGCTGAGCGCCACGCTGTCTCCCGCGAGCGCTGCCTTCGGTACCATCAATGTGGGCAGCACCTCGGCGGCCACCACCTTTACCGTTACCAACACCGGTGAGGCTGCGCTGACCGTCAACAACATCAGCGCCGGTAGCCAGTTCAGCCAGACGAACGACTGCGGCAGCACGTTGGCCATCAGCGGCAGCTGCACCGTCAACGTCACCTTCGCTCCCACCTCCAAGGGCGCCAAGACGGCGTCGCTGACGGTGGCACTGTCCTCCGGCAACTACACGGCCGCGCTTAGCGGCACGGGCCTGCAGCCGGACTTCACCGTCACCAACTCCGGTGGCACCAGCAGCACGTCGCTGGGCGTGGTGGCGGGCAACTCCGTCACTCTGCCCTTGACCTTCACCTCGGTTGACACCTTTGGCGCGACGGTGACTATCACCTGCGCGGCGGTCGGCACGGCTCCCGCAGGCGTCACCTGCACGGTGCCGGATCCGTTCACGGTTCCGGCCGGTGGCAGCATCACCAAGAGCGTGACCTTTACCACCACGGGCAAGTACGTGGCGGGCCTCAGCACGCCGCAGGGCCACAAGCCCTGGCAGACGGCGCTGGCCTTTGCCGTACTGGGCGTCGTTGTGGGCGGAGCAGCCCACAACCGCCGTATGCGCGCCCGTCTGGTCGTGCTCGCGGTGCTCGCGCTGATGGTCTTTGCCCTTGGCTGCGGCAATGACCGCACGCGCAACGCGAACGCCACGCCAGCCGGTGTCTACACCTACACGGTTACGGCTACCAGCGGTACGCTCTCGCACGCGCAGACCGTCACGCTGACCGTGATTCAGTAAATACGAACGCAACACCTTCCGGGGCACGCCGCGCGCGTGCCCCTTTTCTGTGCCCGAACGGGTGCAGAACCGGCCGGGAACCTCCGGACAATCCTGTGCGTACTACCAGATGGAGTAGTCCGCAGGAGGGACCAGATGCAAAGTTTGAAGTGGATGGCGGCAGGGGCCTTGATGCTGTTGAGCGTCGTGCTTCCGGCTTCGGCCGAAGAGTGGAAGAAGGATTACGCGGTGGGTGCCAAGCCGCAGTTGCAGGTGCAGACCAACGACGCGTCGATTGAGGTCCACGCCGTTCCGGGCAACACCATCTCCGCGCGCGTCACCACCAACCGCTACAGCATTGGCGGGGATGGTGTGCGCATCACGGAAAGCCAGACCGGCGATCATGTCTCCATCAACGTGCGCATTCCGAGCCGCCATTTCGGCATCGTCGTTGGCAACGGCCGTAGCGTGCGCATCGAGGTCACCGTGCCGGCCAGTACGGCGGTCGCGCTGACCTCCTCCGATGGCAGCCTGCATGTGGCCGGTGTACGCGGTCCCTTGGCGCTGATCACCAGCGACGGCTCCATTCGCGCCGAAGACGCCGAGGGCGCACTGTCGGCGCGCACCTCCGACGGCAGCATCCACGTCAACGGACGCTTTGATGCGCTCGACTTGGCTACCAGCGACGGCTCCATTCAATGCGAGGCGCGGCCCGGTTCGCGCATGAGCGGGCCGTGGAATATGCGCACTTCGGACGGTAGCGTGACCCTGCGCATCCCCGGCGACCTCGCGGCGGACCTCGAGGCCTGGACCAGCGATGGGCGCGTGACGGTGAATCTGCCGATGATGGTGGAGGGCACCCAGTCGCGCAATCGCGTGCGCGGCAGGCTCAACGGCGGCGGCCAGCAGCTCAAGGTGCATACCAGCGACGGCTCTATCACCGTCGAGCGTTTTTAGATCGTCTTGCTGTTCGTAGCAGCGTAAAGCTTCGGCAAGGCCGAACTTGTTTTCGTGCCCGGCCCGCAGGAGATTCTCTCTGCGGGCCGTTTGCCGTTTTGGCGTGCGGCATTGCGATCCGCGGTTCGCGCGGTTTTGAGCTCGGCCGCGAAAAGGGTAGAGTAGTAAACAGCACGGGCAGCGAAACCTTCGCGGCGCCGTCCAACCGATATGGCCACCACACTGTTCGATAACAAACCGTACGACCCGGAAAAAGAGAAGCGGAAGAAGATTCGCATCGCCTCCGCCATTCTCGTGCTGCTCATCGTCGCCGGACTGGGCTGGTACTTCCGCTACTGGCAATACGAGCACCGCGTCGACCTGCTGTTCCGCGCAATCGAGGCCAAGGACTTCGACAAGGCCTACGGCATCTGGTTCAACGATCCGGCCTGGAAGCAGCATCCCGAGCGCTACGCCAGCTACACCTCCGGTCAGTTCTATCTCGACTGGGGACCGGGCGGCGAGTGGGGCCTCATCAAGACGCATAAGGTCATCGGCACGGCCAAGCCGCCAGGCAAGGGCGACGGCACGGGCGTGATCGTCGGCATCATCGTCAATGACCGCGCCGAGCAGTGCCACATCTGGATGGAGAAGAAAGACAAGACCATGCACTTCTCGCCGTACTAAACGCGAGCGTGCGCTGAGATTTGAAAAGCCCGGCTTCGGCCGGGCTTTTTCGTCCATCTAGGGTCCCTTAGAGTTCCTCGGGGTCGCTGCTGGCGATGTGTTCGCGCACCCAGGCTGTCAGCTTGACCTCGCTGAGCTTGCCGGCCGCCAGTGCCTGCATGGTGTGTACGCACTCGGCGTCCGTTGCCTTGAGCTCGTATCCGTTCAAAACAAGAAACAGTTCCAGCAGCACGAGCGCGACCCGCTTGTTGCCGTCAACAAACGGATGATTGCGGGCAATGGCAAACGCATAGGCGGCGGCCAGAGCCGGGGCGTCGGGCGCAGAGCCATACTCGGCAAGATGCCGTGGCCGAGCGAGCGCGGAACTGAGCAGTCCGGCATCGCGCATACCCGGTGCTCCGCCATGCTCGGCCAGTTGCGCCTCATGGATGGCCAGCGCGGCCTTTTCGGAAATCCAGCGCCAGCTCACTTGGCAAGCGCACGCAGGGCATTGCGGCGCTTCTTCATCACGCGCTCGGCCGCCTGCATCTCCTGCTCAAACTCCGGATCGTAGGCGGTAATGCGGTAGCCGTCGGCGGCCTCCGTCAGGTAAACAATGTCACCCTTTTCCACGCGCAGTTTTGCCGCGGCCTCCTTGGGCAGCACAAAACCGAGCGAGTTGCCGATCTGCGTAAGCTTCATGGAGATCATGCGGCACCTCGATGTACATACAAATGTTATAACGACCTCGGCGCTCGCGCAATCCAGTTCTGCGGAGGGGCGCGCAAAACAAAGCCCGCGCATGAGCGCGGGCTTTATCTAGAATCTGTTAGCGTGCTTACTTCTTGGCCAGCTCGGCGAAGTGCTCTTTCGCCTTCTTGACCGAGGCGACGTCGTTCACGCTGACGCAGCTTTTCGTCTTGTCGATCTGGCGCAGCAGACCGGCCAGCACCGCGCCGGGACCTACTTCCACAAACTCGCTCACGCCCATGGCAATCATCTTGGCCATGCTCTCGTGCCAGCGCACGGCGCCGGTCACCTGGCGGATGAGCACGTCGCGGCTGATTTCGCCGTAGCCGATCAGGGCTGCGTCCACGTTGCACAGGATGGGCATGCGCGGCATGCTGAAAGGCAATGCCTTCAGGTCCTCGGCAAGGCGATCCTGCGCGGGCTGCATCATGGTGCAATGGAAGGGGGCGCTCACGGGCAGCATGACGGCGCGCTTCGCGCCTTTGGCCTTGCAAAGTTCGGCAGCCTTTTCGACCGCAGCCTTGCTGCCGCTGATCACAACCTGTCCGGGGGAATTGATATTGGCCGGCTGGCAGACTTCGCCCTCGCCGGTGGCGGCCAGCGCTTCGGCGCAGGCTTCCTTGATGGTCTCGATCGGCAGGTTCAGGATGGCGGCCATTGCGCCGACGCCGACTGGCACGGCCTCCTGCATGTACTTGCCGCGGTTGCGCACCGTGCGAACGGCATCGGAGAACTTCAGTGTTCCGGCCGCGACGTTGGCGCTGTACTCACCCAGGCTGTGTCCGGCAACCACGGTCGGACGGATACCTTCGGTTTCCAGCACGCGGAATGCGGCGGTGGAGACGGTCAGGATGGCAGGCTGGGTGATCTCGGTCAGCCGCAGTTGATCGTCCGGGCCCTCAAAGCACAGCTTGGAGAGCTTGTAGCCGAGCGCGTCGTCGGCCTCTTCGAAGACCTGCTGTGCCACCGGGTACTTGTCGGCAAGTTCCTTGCCCATGCCGGCAGCCTGGGATCCTTGTCCCGGGAAGAGAAATGCAACCTGATTCGTAGGGGTAGCCATGTTCACTTCCTTTGCGCCCCGTGGGGGCGCGCGCTAATCCGCCGAGGCGCTTTCGCTTTCGGCCAGCACGCCGGTCGCGGCCTGCACCTGCTGCGCAATCTTCTGGTTCATGCCCGAGCGCGCAAATTCAGCAGCCACGCGGATGGCGTTCTTGATGGCGTTGGCGTTGCTGGAGCCGTGGCCGACGATGGCCACGCCCTTGACGCCGAGCAGCGGTGCTCCGCCGTACTCGGAGTAATCCAGGCGCTTTTTGAAGTCATTGAATGCGCCGCGGGCGAGCAGCGCTCCGGCCTGGCGCGTGATGGTCGCCGTCAGGCTCTCCTTGAGCATGGCGCGAACCGTGCCCACAAGCCCCTCGCTGACCTTCAGCGCCACGTTGCCGACAAAGCCATCGCAAACGATGACCTCGACGCGGCCGTTGTAGAAATCGCGGCCCTCGACGTTGCCAATGAAGTTCAGTGGAAGCAGCTTGAGCAGCTTGAAGGCTTCGCGCGTCAGCTCGTTGCCCTTGCCTTCTTCTTCGCCAATGGAGAGCAGGCCCACGCGGGGGTGAGGCACTGTCTTGCCGAAGATGGCCCGGTAATAGATGTCGCCCATGATGGCGAACTGCTGCAGGTTATGAGGCTTGCTGTCGACGTTGGCGCCGACATCGAGAACCACCGTGGCGGTTCCGGCAGAAGTCGGAAACACCTGCGCCAGCGCCGGACGATCCACGCCCGGCAGCGAGCCCAGCACCATCTTGGCCGTGGCCATGGCGGCACCGGTATTGCCGGCGGAGACAAAGCCCTGTGCACGGCCTTCGCGGACCATGCGCAAGCCTACACGCATGGAGCTGTCGCGCTTGGTGCGGACGGCATGGGCCGCCTTTTCGTCCATCGCGATGAACTCGCTGGCATGGACAAACTCAATGGGCAGGCTGGCAATGGCCGGGTGCAGACGCATCTCCGGCAACACAACCTTCTCCTGTCCCACCAGGATGACGTGCACGTCGTAATTGCGCGCCGCCTGGATTGCACCTTCGACTTCAGGCTTGGGCGCGCGGTCCGAGCCCATAGCATCTACAACAATTGTGATCGCCATTGCGAATCGTCAGTCCCGGTTCGCTTAGCTGGCTTTCTCGACTTCCACAACTTCGCGGTCCTTGTAGTGGCCGCACTTGGGGCAAGCGCGATGCGGCAGCTTGGCCTCGTGGCAGTTGGGGCAGTGGCTGACGCCCTTCGCGGTCAAAAAGTCGTGCGCGCGGCGGGTGGAGGTGCGGCGCTTGGAATGACGCCGTTTCGGATTTGCCATGACGAATACCTTTCTCGCTGGGCCTTTGCGGCCCGAAATTCGTTCTTTCCTGAAGCAGCCTTGCGGCCTACTTCAGGTCTTTCTTCAACTCACGCAGAGCAGACCAGCGTGTGTCCGTCTCCTGCGTTGTGCAGCCGCAGCTTCCTTCGTTCAGGTTCTTGCCGCAATGCGGGCACAGGCCCTTGCAGTTTTCACGGCAAACCACACGCAACGGAAGCTGCAACAGCATCAGCTCGCGGACGACATCATTGAATTCCATGCCGTCGCCGCTGTAGTAGCCAATCTCCGTCTCGGCCTTGCTGATCGAGACATCATCCCCCCGCTCGGACGGCAAAGGCCGGTAGAGCAGGTCGAACGACTGGTTAACCGGCTGTTCCACCGGCTCCAGGCAGCGCGCGCAATTCATTTCCACGCGTCCGGAAAACTTCCCGACCAGCCGTATATCCTCGGTGACCTCTCGGCCTTCGTGCTCGCGCACAATCTCCGCGCGGCCACGGGCCTTCAACTCACCAAGCTGGCGAATCTCGCTGCCGAAGTCAATTTCCCCCGGCGCGAACGCCTCGTCGAAGTCCTGCTTGCGGACTTCCAAATCCTTCAGACGAATAAACATTGCGCAACACACCTTGAGGCCCAAGGCATACGCCAAGGGCAGAGCACCGCAGGGGCTTGTAAGCGCGTGAGGCTACAGGGCTGCCTGGCGGGGAAATCTCCTCAGGGCAAAATATAAGCATAATGGCGTAACTGCTGGCCTGTCAATCAGGCCAGCTCGCCGAATTCGCCCCTCAGAAGGATTACTTCAGCGGTATCGTGCAGTTGGTGCCGCCGTCGGGATCGTAGTTTACAGGGTTCATGCGGTTGGAGCAGAAACCGCGCTGGCCGCTGGTTCCAGGGATGGCTGGCACGCCGAAAACCGAATATGCGGTGACGTTGGGGCTGCCCGTAAGCTCTGAGATGTAGAACTTGTATCCACTCTTCGCGCAAGGCTGTGTGCTGCAACCCAGCACCCAGTCGAGCAGGCCGGCGTGCGCCGAGCTGGCAACTCCATTGGAACTGTCCGAGCCGAGGCTGGCCAAGTCGGCGGCGTAACCCACGTCCGGGTAAGTGACCGCATAGGTCACCTGTGCCGTGTTGATGGTGCGGATCGAATACACCGCGGACGCTTCATTGGCGGAGATCTTGCTACGCATCAGGTTAGGAATGGCGATGGCGGCGATGATCAATATGATCGCCACGACAATCAGTAGTTCGAGCAGTGAGAAACCAGCCTGACGCTTCATCGTTCGCTCCAAGGTCTTTGCCCATCGTGATTCCGCGCACGAAAACACGACGACCGCTGGAAGTTGGCAATGTGCGAGGTCCCTGGGGAGGGTGAAACAGACTATATCACAGCCCACCCAAAACACCGCGAAACATTCCCTGGGCGAACCCGGAAGGGGAAGCCCTCGCAAGGTGGGAAAAACGAAAGGCGCCCCGCAGGGCGCCTTCTGGAAAAACGATTCCGGTTACTGCTTCTGGCTCAACTGGCGCTTGCCGGCTTCGCCAATGTCGGCGCCGATGCCCTTGGGGTCGTCCTTGATCATCTGATCGAACAGGGCGGCGGCGGCAGCTGGCTGCTTCTTCATGTACACGCTGGAGAGCACCAGCTCGGCGCGCGCCTTGGGAACCAGCACCGTCGGATGATCGATGATCTCCTTCAGCGTCTTGATGGCTTCGTCGTCACGGCCCTGTGCGGTGAAGACGCCGGCCAGGCTCAGTTTGGCCAGCGCGGCCACTTCCTTGTCGTGCTCGCCGGCAATCTGCTTCAGCTGCTCTTCGGCAACCTTGTAGTTGCCCAGCTCCATCTCGGAGTCTTCGGCCAGGAAGTGGGCAAACTTGCCCGCATGCGTATAGCCGTACTTGGAGCTGATGGCGTAAAAGGCGTTCTTGGAGGCGATGGCGCGCTCCTGCGCCGAAGCGAACTGAACCTGATCGCCTTCCTTCGGCGTGCCGGCGGGAACGACCGGCGCGTTGTAGATCAGCAACGCCTTGCTCAGTTCCTGCGACGCCAAATCGTTCTGGTGCTTCACAAACCAGAAGCCACCAGCCACCAGCGCGAGCACAACCACCACTGCGACGATGGAGAAGGTGATCGGCGAGCGGTGCTCGGCGGTCCAGTTAGCCGCATCAGCGGCGGTTTCGGCGATCTTGTCTTGCTTCAAATCATGGCGGGTATAACGCACGGTAGGTCCTTGTGGGCGCGGAACGCTCGAAAGGGGAAGTTTAGCAGCCCGCCAAGTGCAGCGTCAACGACGCCTGTGGAGAGGAGAAGGAGACTGAGGGGGCGAAGGAGGGCATATCGGTTTACCGACCGCCTGCTCTGGATAGTGTGAGTCGCACTTAGTGCCTCCCCGGTTCCAGTGAGAGTTGACACCCTGACTGCATCAGGGCAAATCACGCCACCGCGCGCGAAATGCCGCAGTTGGTGGCTCACCGCGGAGATTGCAAGCCCCCCGCTCTAGCGGTATCCGCTTGTATTTACGACTCTTACTATTTCATCGTGCCTTCTTCATGTTTGGCCCAATAAGTGCACTTTGCGTCTTGTATTTCTGGGAGTGTTTGTGGAACCGACATTGGTCGTCATCGGAATCAGCTACCGCACCGCCTCGCTGGCCGTGCGCGAGCGGTTCTGGGTTGGCGAGTCGCGCCGGTTCGACGCCCTGACCCACCTGGTCCGCTCCGAAGGCATCGACGAAGTCATGGTCATCTCCAACTGCAACCGGACGGAGTTCTACGTCTGGACGCAGAATGCTGGAGAGGCCGCCAACTCGGTGTTACGCTTCCTGACCCGCGCCTACGATCTCAAGCTCAGCGAATGGTCCAGCTTCTACCGCCTGGTGGATGACGCGGCCATGGAACATGTAGTGCGCGTTGCCAGCGGGCAGGATGCCTCCATTTTCGGGGAGCCGGAGGTCACCACCTCCGTCGCTCACGCCTGGCATCAGGCGCAGAAGGCCGGAACCACCGGACGTTTCCTGAACGCCGTCTTGAAGAAGGCGCTGGCGGTGGCGGTGCGCGTGAAGCAATACTGCCCGAGCGCCTCCACGGTTGCCACCGTGGCCAACGCAGTCGTGGAAACCTCCTTGGAAAGCCTGCGGGAAGTGCGCACGCCCAAGGCAGTGGTTCTCGGCGCCGGGGCCATGGGGGAGGCGACCGCGCGCGCACTGCTGGAAGCGCGATTTGGCGAAGTCGTCATCATCAACCGCACCTTCGATCACGGCCTGCAACTGGCGGAGAAGCTCGGTGCCCGCGCTGTCCACATGGAAGAATTGTGGCAGCACCTGGTGGATGCCGACCTGCTTGTTTCCGCCACGGCATCGCGCATGTTGCTGTGCCGCTCGGAACTGGACTCGGTCCTGCGTGTGCGCGGCGAAAAGCCGCTTCTGATTACCGACCTCGGTGTGCCGCGCAACATTGATCCTGCCATCCGGGCGCTGCCCGGCGTTGTGCTGCAGGATATCGACGATCTCTGCGAAGTGGCCGAGCGCCATCCCAACCGCATGGCCAGCCTGGAAATGGGCGACCGCGTGGTTCGCGAAGAGGTCTCCGGCTTCCGCCGCAAGCTGCTTTCCGAGAATGTCCTGCCGACGCTGACCGCACTGCGCGCCCGTCTGGAGCAGATTTGCGCACAGGAGATGGAGAACCTCGCCGAGGAATTTGGCCCGTTCACCGAAGATCAGGAGGCCGCGCTGCGCAGCCTCGCCTCACACATTACGCAGCGCATCTCCGCCACCTTGGCGCGCCAACTGAAAGAGCTTCCCGATCAGGCGCAGCAGGATCCTCTGGCGACGGCGCTCGAACAGCTCTTCCAGCTGGAGATCCAACAGGCTCCGGCGGTGATCAAGAACCAGCTCGCGGGCCATTAATCCGTCCACTCCTGTTTTCCTGTCCCCCCACTGTCCTGCCAGCATTCCCGCCACTTCCGCGCCTTGGTCGCGGGGACACGCCCCATAAACACAAGGATTCGAGCGGAACTTTCCGCTACACTTCCGGGTTTGTTGCCGAGGGCCGGTGGCATACTCGTTTTTATGTGTGCATCGTCCGGCAGGGACTCCCGATTGGGCAGCGGGCCGCCGGCTCCAACCTGCCGGCGTGGCTTCGCCCCTCACGTCTTCCAAAGGAGCGAATTGGCATGCACACGAAGTTCTCGCGTTTCGCGTTGTTCCTTGCTGTCTCCCTGGCGCTGATTTTGACAGGGTGCGGCGGCGGTTCCAGTTCTTCCAGTTCCGGCCCCACCTCCAATGCCAAAGGCACGGTCAACCTCACCATCAGCGATGATGCCAATGAGAACTGGTCGGTCATTGGCGTCAAATTGCTTAGCGTTCAACTGGTGCCACAGGGAGGCGGTACGCCAGTTACGGTCTACACCGCGCCTAGCACCCCACCTGTCGTAAACCTCGTGCAATTGGATTCGCTGGCGGATCTGCTCAGCTCGTCCACAGGCGTGCCATCCGGAACCTATACCTCCGCCAAGCTCACCATCAGCGGCAATCAGGGAGATGTCACGCTGGTGGTTTCCGCCGATCCCGAAGCGGGCTTTCCGGCCGCGGCGGGTTCCACCATTCCCAGCAGCCAGATTGAGATTTTCGGCACGCAGGGGACTTCGCCGAACCTGACTGTGCCGGTCGCCGTCAAGTTCTCCCAGCCCATCGTGGTCTCCGACGGCACCATCACGGCCGTTAATATCGACTTCGATCTCAAACATCCGGCGTTCATCGTCGAGCACACGGATTCCAGCGGCAGCGCAGTCTGGACCGTGAACTTCAACGGCCCAATCCGGGCGCATCCCGTGCCGGACCTGCGCTATCTTCTGCGTCGTGATCCCTACGGACTGGTCAACTCCGTGGCCACGGACAACACCAGCTTTGCGATGACCAAGATTTATCTGGAGCCGGGCGCCACTGCGCCAACACTCTCCACACACACCGAGACGATTCTTGCGGATTCCACCTACGGCACCCTCGTCTATGACGTGGATGCCGGCACCAAGAGCGTGCTGACGAACTTCTCCAGCATCGCCAGCTCGCTGCCCAACAAGTACGTGCGCGTCACTGTTCGGTACCAGTCGAACGGGACGCTGGTGGCGGTGCGCATGTACGTCAGCACCAGTTTTGCCAAGATCTACCTGAGCCCCGAGGGGCATGTGCTGCGTGTGGACCGCACCTACGACGTGATGCGCGTCATGAAGGAGGACGGAACTTCCGTCGCCATACACATCGACGCCAACACGCAGTTCTACTTCCGCGTGCCGCAGGATGGCCTGAAGGATGCCACGCCGATCGGCACCGGCACGGCCTGGTTCGAGGCAAACATCCTGCGCGGCTTCAAGGTTCACGTGGGCGTGCGCGACGTTACGGCCTCCACCTGGTACGCCGATACCGTGGACATTGAGGATGCACGCTTCAGCGGCACCATCACGGCGGCCAACAGCACCGGCTTTACCTACGGACGCCTGTTCTGCACCAGGTCCGACGACTACTCGGTCACGCTGCCGTACATCTCCAGCAGCACGGCCAATGGCACCGACGACAGCGGTGCGGCCATCACCGGCTACAAGTGGTGGAACTTCCAGTACCCGACGCTGCTCAATACCGGCACCACCGCCATCCCGAATTTTGTCGCCGCCACCACGGGCGCGGCCAATTTTGGCGGCACGGTAGGCGCGGTGCGGGCCTTTGGCGAGAGCAATGCCCTCTGGGGGGACCCGGCAAACACGGGCGGCTGGGCGGCCGCATGGACCGTGCTTGATCCGGTGAGGCTGCCGCTGGGCACGGTCAGCAACGCGTGGTCGTCCATCACGAACGGCGGCGTTATTGGCATGACGGTGCCGGGCGGAACCAACGCGGTGAGCATTGTTCTGAGCACCGCCGCCAACGCCGCCACCGTTGTCTACGAGGTGAATCGCAACACCACCACGGGCATGGTCACCATCACCGCGCATGACCTGACGAGCAGCACGGACCTCGCGGCGGTGCAGGCGGCGCTGGTGGTTGGCACACCGGTGAAGGTCTTCGGTGTGCCGCAGGCCGATGGCACGGTGAAGGCCTACACGTTGATGTACTTCACGGGCAGACTCCCCCGCGACGCCTCCTAGAAATCAGTGATGTTCACTCCGGCCGCCGTCGCGCACGGCGGCCTTTTCTTGTGTAGTGAATGACCTTGCAGCATGTTCGTGAATCAGGCGGTGTGAGATGTTCTTGGAAATAGGGGAAGGGGATTCGCGGGAAAGCAGCCGGGGCGCGTCTTTGCGGCGCGCCCCGCACCGGAATGGCTAGCCGACGGGGCTTTCTTCCACGTCCTCGCCGTGCATCAGCCCGAATTTCTTCAGCTTGTAGCGCAACGCATCGCGGCTGATGTCGAGCAGGCGGGCGGCCTGTGTCTGGTTGCCGTTGGATTGTTGCAGCGCCAGATCCACAAGTGCCCGCTCCACTTCTTCGAGCGAGGTGCCGCCCTCCGGAATGGAAAGCTTCGGAAGGCTGCGGCCGTTGGGCAGGGAGGCGGCGGCGCTTTCATTGGCCGTTGCCGGCGTTGCACCCATCGAGGACATCTCAAACGCAGTGAACGCTCCGCCGGAGGAGCCTACCGAGAAGGGCAGGTAGTCCGGACGCAGATATTCCTCATCTTCCAGAATCATGGCCCGTTCGATGGCATTCTTCAACTCGCGGACATTGCCCGGCCAATCGTGCTTCATCAGCAGCTTGCATGTCTGCTCGGTAATGCCCTGCACGCTCTTCTTGAACTTCTTGTTGTAGCGCTCGATGAAGTAGTCCACCAGCGGCTGAATATCTTCCTTGCGTTCGCGCAGCGGCGGCAGAAAGACGCTGATGATGGCCAGGCGGTAATACAAGTCCTGCCGGAAGTTGCCTTCTCGTACGGCGCGTTCCAGGTCGCGGTTGCTGGCGGCGATCACGCGCACATCCACCTGCATGTCTCGCACGCCGCCCACGCGGCGGATCACCTGGTCTTCCAGCACGCGCAGCAGTTTGGCCTGCAGCAGCGGCGAGAGTTCGCCGATTTCATCCAGGAACAGGGTGCCGCCATCGCTGACCTCGAACAGGCCCTTCTTCATCGTTTTGGCGTCGGTGAAGGCGCCGCGCTCGTGTCCGAAAAGCTCGGCTTCCATCAGCGTTTCGGGAATGGCCGAGCAGTTGATGGCGACGAAGGCGTTATTCTGCCGGTTGCTCTGGTAATGGATGGCTTTGGCGATGAGGTCTTTACCGGTGCCGCTCTCGCCCTGGATCAGAATGGTGGTGGCTTCGCTGGCGGCAACCTTGTTGACGAACGTCATCAGCTCGGTCATGCGCTGGCTGACGCCGACCACCTCGTGGTAGCCGGTGCGGCGGCGTACTTCCCCGCGCAGCGTCTCGTTCTCGGCGCGCAACCGCGTGGCTTCCAGCGCGTTGTTCACCGTCACGGAGAGTTCGTCGAAATTCAGCGGCTTGCCCACAAAGTCGTAGGCACCGAGCTTGAGCGCGTGCTTGACGTCTTCCAGTTGCGGGTCGGCGGTAATCATGATGACCGCGCGCGGCGCTGAGTTGGAGGCCTTCATCTGCTCCAACACTTCAATGCCGTTCATGTCCGGAAGGCGCACGTCGAGCAGCAGCAGGTCGGGGGTTTCATTCTGTACCAGACGCAGTGCGGCGGCGCCGTGGTCGGCTTCCAGCACGTGGAAGCCCCAATCCTCGCATTTCTGGCGGAGGGACCAGCGCACCAGTTTCTCGTCATCGACGATCAGTACTTTATCCGAGGGCATCGTTTCTACTACCTACTCTACACGTCCAACCTAAAGATGGGCGACTTGCATTCCCCCGGACCTGCCGGCGCAAGCTGCCGGTGGTCTGGCGGAATACCCCGCCGGATTCATCTTGCGACGCCCGTCTGAGAGCACCAGGCGCCAGTCCTCATCGTTCGTCTGCCCTATCCGCGCGGTTCCAGCGCGACCGAACGATGCTTGGGCAGCGTCACAATAAACCGGCTGCCCTTGCCTGCCCAACTCTGCACTTCAATGTGTCCACCATGATCTTCCACAATTCGCCGCGCCAGGGACAACCCCAGTCCTGTTCCGTTGCCCTTGGTGGTGAAGAAGGGACGGAAGATGTTGGCCAGGATCTCTGGCGGAATCCCTTTGCCGGTATCGGTGACTGAGACCGTAATGGCATCATCGCTGACCCCGAACTCGACGTCCACGGTGCCGCCCTGGTCGCAGGCCTGCACGGCGTTCAACAGCAGGTTCAGGATCACCTGATGAATCTGGCCGGTGTCATGTTCAATCTTGGGCAGCGGCGTCTGCTTGTTGAGCGTAATGATCACGTTGCGCGAGGCTGCCTGCTCGCGCGCAAACATCACCGCATGTTCCACGCCGGCCATCAGGTCGGCAGCCTGGAAGTTGGGAGCCTTGGGCCGCGCGATCTCCAGCAACTCGCTGACGATCCGGTTGATGTGCAGAACCTCGTGCCGCACATCGCCCAGTACGCCGCGGGCAGGGGAATCGGCCGGAAGGTCGCGCCCGACAATCTCAATCACGCCGGCAATGCCGGCCAGCGGGTTGCGAATCTCATGCGCCAGCCCGGCGGCAAGCTCTCCCAGTGTTGCCAGGTGCTCGGCGCGGGACATCTGCGTGCGGTGCAGGCGCTGAATCTCCTCGCGGCTTTCGCGCAGTTGCTGCACCATCTCGTTGAAGCCCCGGCCCAGGTCTCCAAGTTCATCGTTCCGGCTTCCAAAGCTGACGTTGGCACGCAGGTCGCCGTCGCGAACCATGGCCATCTTGTCCTGCAGCTCCAGCATGGGTCGGTGCACCACCACGGCCAGCACCATGAGCATGACCGCACACACGGCAACCGCACCGCCAATGGCGATGACCAAAACAAGGTTGCCCGGTTCGCTAATGGTTAATGAAACCAGCGAGAACAACAACAAGCCGTTGAGCAGCACGGCTGCTACCGGTAGAACCGCTTTGATCTGCCAATTCAGGCGGACTCGACTCACAAAGGCCCTCTTCCGCACGACTGCGGAAACAATCGAGCAATATATGTTTCTTAGATACCCGTTGGCAACTTGATTTTCCCGAGAGTCACTTGCAAGCCCATTCGTCCACCCCGGGGCAAATGGTTCTCATGGGGAGCGCCCGATGCTTTCCGGGTATCCTGCATCTTTAATTCTATTGTAAACGCTCCAGAGTTTGTCGCTTATAGCGGAATCGCGTCTGGCAGCTCCGTATCTTGCTTACAAGACAAGTTTTCTCTGCCTGCACCGACCGCTTTTTTCGGCCCAACTGTGATGATTATCACACAGTGGGGTGTCGGGCGGATTTATCATATTGCACGCTGGAGAACGGGGACACTTGGAACGCAATCGGCGTGGTGCCCGCTTCAGAACTTAAGGATGGATTGAATGGCACAGTCGAACGGGAACAACACTCCTCAAACCTGGACAAGCACGCAAGCCTACATCATGGCGGTCATCAGCCTGCTGGTGGGAGTCGCCGTCGGTTACTTGCTGCGCGGCTCTGCAACCCCCTCCACCCCGGCTCCGACGGCGCAACAGGCCCCGGCCGGCATGGGCGGTGGCATGGGTGGCGCCATGGGCCAGCAGCAGATGCCCAGCCCCGAACAGTTGAAGGCAATGGCCGATAAGCAGGTTGCCCCCCTGCTCGAACAGTTGAAGTCCAAGCCCAATGATCCGGCGCTGCTGGCGCAGGTTGGCAACTTCTACTATGACGCGCAGGTTTTCGATTCAGCGATTGACTATTACAATCGCGCGCTGGCCGCGGACCCGAAGAACTCCAACGTCCGTTGCGACCTGGGAACCAGCTACTTCTACGCCAACCAGATCGACAAGGCCATCAACGAGCTGGACACCGTGCTGAAGCAGGAACCGAACCACGCCAATGCGTTGTTTGATCGCGGCATTGTGAAGTGGCAGGGCAAGATGGATGCCAAGGGCGCCATCGCCGACTGGCAGCTGCTGCTCAAGACCAGCCCGAACTGGGAAGGCGCCGACAAGGTCAAGATGTACATTGCCCAGGCGCAGAAGCACATGAACATCAAGCCGGGCCAGAAGTCTGACAAGCCGGCCATGTAAGCTCGGAGCTTACGCTCCGCAATGAAGAACCCGCGGCCTTGGCCGCGGGTTTTGTTTGTCCACTGATGGGGCGCTATCTTCGGCCCAGCCGCCTGAGCAACGCGTCAATACGCGCTTCAATTTCACGCGAGGGAGACAGCTCCTCGACGGCGATGTAATGCTCCAGCGCCATCTGGTTTTCGCCCAGTGCCTCCTCGCTGTAAGCCAGCGACAGCAGCGCACTCTGCCGGGTGGAAGCAGGGACATTCCGCTGTGCAACGAGTGGTTGCAGCACTGCGATGGCCTCCCGGTATTCGCCCTGCGTTGCGTAAATGCGGCCCAGCCCTTCGCGGGCTTCCATGTTGTGCGGAGCGGCCTTCACCGCGCGCTCGTAGAAGTGCTCGCCGCTGCTGTAAGTGCGTGTTTCAAACACACAGCCCACCACCATCGCCGCCAGCAGCACGCCAACCACAGGTCTGGGAAAGCGTTCCACCACCATCGCCGCCAGCATGGCAAAGCCAACGCTCGGCAGATAAAGATAGCGGTCCTGCACCATCGAGCTGAGCTGCAGGGAGCCAAGATTCAAGGCAGGCAGCAGCGGCACCAGAATGACAAGAACCGCAATGCGTTCATACTGCGAACGCCAAGCAAGGAATAGGAGTCCCGCGAGCACCGGAAGCACAAACAGCAGGCTGAGCGCGTTCGGGGCCAGCTCGCAGAAGCTGCTGAGGCCGACCGGCCAGATCAGGTGCAGGAAGTACTGCCCGAGCATGGCCGGAACGTACAGAATGCTCAGCGGCGTGTCTCGCACCAGCGGTTTGCTGATGCTGCCGAGGATGGCCACACGCAGCAGAAGATAGCCGACTGCAACGCCGACGAACGGGAGCGTCCGCCGCAGGCTGCGCTGGAAATCGTCATACAGGCCGGCAAAGATCACCAGCGGCCAGACGATGGCAGTCTCCTTGAACCCCAAGGCCACGGCAAACAAGAGTAGCGCCACCAATTCGGAGCGTACATCGTCCCGAGCACATAGGCCCAGGCAGCCAATGAGGGCAATGGTCAGGCATGGCTCGGAGATGGCCGAGACCCAGGAAACGACTTCGGCATGGACGGGATGCAAAGCGAACAGCGCCGCCGCAAGCAGCGCGAGCCGCTCCCCCTTCCAACGCCGCACCAGCCAGTAAACGAGAGCGGTCGCCCCCAGGTGGCTGGCCACGAGTGCCAGGTGCCATCCCGGCGTCCACAGGCCAAAGAGGCAATGAATCAGCCGCAGCAGCAGAAGAAAGAGTGGCCGGTAGAAGCGCGCCGCAGCCTCGGGAATCTGTGACCAGAGGTGAGTGGTGAAGTAGCCGGGAACGGCGCTCCAGGACTGCACCCGGGGGTTCTGCACAATCTGCGGATAGTCATCTCCCATGAAAGGGAAACTCAGGGTGAAGGCGAAGGTCAGCCCCGTCACTGCGAGGAGCGCCGCCAGAATCCACTTGTTGCGCAGCATGCCGTAAATTATACGTGAGCAGTTTTGCGCGGCATTCGCGGCGCGGGCCTGCCCGGCGCTTCGGCTAAGATATTCAACGAACCGGATCCATAGAGATTTCCTGCCTATGCAAGCTTCGCGCAATTGGCCTTCCGCCCCGCTGAAGAATCTACTCATCTGCCTTGTGCTGCTCAACGCGCTGTGCGCCGGGTTGCACACGGTTTCCGACCCCGACATGGGCTGGCATCTCGCGACGGGCCGCTGGGTAGTGCAGCACCATGCGATCCCACGCGCCGATGTGCTGACCTTTACTTCAGCGGGCGAGCCGTGGATGTATCCACCCTTTGCCGGAGTCATCTTCTACTCTCTCTTCAGCGCGGGGGGCTATGCGGCGCTGAGCTGGTTCTGCGCGCTGGCCACGCTGGCCGCGTGTGCCTATCTGGTGCGGCGCGGCAGTGCCGTTGGCGCGCTGTTTGCCATGCTGGCCACGCAGTCCATTGCAGCCCGTACAGCGCCGCGAGCCGACGCCTTCAGCACCCTGCTGTTCGTCTTCTTTCTCGGAGAGCTCTGGGCCTGGCATCGTGGCACGCGTGCGCGGCTCTGGCTGCTGCCGGTGCTCATGTTTGCCTGGGTGAACCTGCACCCCGGCTTTGTTGCAGGGCTGGCCGCCCTGCTCGCCTACCTGCTGCTTGAGGCCTGCGAGTTTCCGTTCGCCGGCCGTCGCGCCGCCGCGCTGGAACGCCTGCGCCGCGCGTGGCCCTGGTTGGCTGCTTCGGTGGCGGTGACGCTGCTGAACCCTTGGGGATACAACGTCTACCGCACCGCGATGGTGCTGGGCGGGTTGGTGGCTCCCGGCGCGGGCCGCCTCAACAGCAACCATTTCATCGGCGAGTATCGCGGCGTTCCCATCTCGAGCCACTTGTTGTGGGAGATGCTGGACCTGCGCTACATCGAGAGTGGCTTTGCGTGGTTGCTGCTGGCAGCGATGGTGCTGGTGGTGGTCTGCCTGTGGCGACGCCAGTTTGGCGCCGCGTTGCTGGCAGGCGCCGCGCTCTATGGAACTGTCGCGCACGCGCGCTACATGGGGTTGTTTGTGGTGGCCGTTGCAACGCTGGCACCGGCGGTCTTTGAAGAACTGGGGCAGGCGGAGCAACCCTCGTGGTTGAAGTGGGGCCAGCCGTGGCGCCAGCGTGCCTCCGTGCTTGTTCTGGCGGTGCTGTGCCTGGTGACAGCGCTGCGCACGGCGGACTACGTCAGCAGCCGCACGTACATCGTCGCCAAGTCCGACTGGCGCTTCGGCGCGGGGCTCTCGAACTGGTTCCCGGAGCGTGCTCTGTCGTTTGTGCGCAATCAGAAGTTGCCGGGAAATGTGTACACGGAATACGGACTGGGCAGCTTTGTGGAGTGGACGCTGGGACCGGAGCGCCCCGGCTTCATCGATGGCCGCGGCGACCGCCTGTCGCCCGAACTGGTGGCGCAGCAAAGCTCTCTCAATAGCCTTGCTCCGGACGGCCTCGAATGGCAGGCTGCGGCGGAGCGCTGGAACCTGAACATCATTGTGCTGGCGACCTCCGGCTCGCGGGCGCTGGAGAAGCTGGACCCGGCGGCGTTCTGCCAGAGCCGCAACTGGCGTCCGGTCTACATGGACGAAACAGGAATGGTGCTGCTGCGCAATACTCCGCAGAACCTCCCCTGGCTGCAACGCTCAGGCATCAACTGCATGAACCAGACGTTTCTTCCGCCGCAAGGCGCGTCCCGCACCGCGTTATATGACTTCAACCTGAACGCCGGCGCACTCACGCTTGCCCTGGGACGCGCTCAGGAGTCAGAGCAGCTGCTGATGAGTGCCGCCCGGCAGCAACCATCCAGTCCTTTCCCGCACCAGCTCTTAAGCACGTTGTACCTGCAGTGGAACCGTTTGCCGGAGGCCGAGGAGCAGTGCCGTGCCGCCAGGGACCGCGCACCATTTGACGCCGGTGTGGCTTTCCTGCTGGCAGCCATCTATGAGAGGGAAGGGCGGTTGGCGGAGGCGGCGGAAGTATTGCGGGGAGCGGCGCGAAGTTCGACCAGTCCGCTGGACATCCTCCTGAACCTGACCGAGCTGGAGCTGCGCCAGCAGCATCCGCAGCAGGCTCTCAGCGCCCTGGACAGTGCCGTGAAGGCGAGTCCGTATCGTGAGGGCGGTGAGTCGGCCGCCCCGGGCCTTTATGCCCACATCGCCGAGCTTCGCTCTGAGGCGCAACGGCAGAGCGGAGACTGGAACGCCGCCATCGAATCTCAGAAGCTCGCCGTTCAATTGACCCCGGCGGCGGCGCAGCGCTGGCGGCGGCTGGCGCAGCTGCTGCAGGCCGCAGGACAGTCTGAACAGGCCGCCCGGGCTAATGCGCAGGCTGACGCGCTGCAAACTCACTAATCTCATTCCACAAACTCGCAGACACAAAAAAGCGGCGGAGCCAGAAATTGCTCCGCCGCGTCGTCGTCAGTTGCTTACTTGACTTTGGCCTTCTTGGTGCTCGTCAACGCCAGGGCCGTGGCATAGGTGGTGCCTGGCGTCACGGTCACAACGGCGCTGGTGGAGCCGACATAGCCGGTTGCACCAGCGTAGGTTGCGGTGAAGCTCGCCTGCGTCGTGCCGTAATAGTGCGAGATGGTGCACGAACCGGTCCCGCCGGAAAGCGTCAGCGTGCAGGTGTTGCTGCTGCTCGATGTGTCGGTTACCGTGACCGACCCGGTCGGGGTGCCGGATGTGGCCGCCACGGTGACCGTGAAGGTCAGGTTGTACTTGCCGCTGTTGCCAACGGCTGCGGAATTCACCGAGTTGATGGTCGTCGTGGTGATCTGGCCCGTCAGCGCCGTGCTGGCTGTGGCCGAAGTCGCACTGTTGTAATTGCTGTCCGCAGCCTTGGTGGCGTAGACCGAGCAGGTGCCGGTGTAGCTGTTGGCCGTCAGCGTGGCGCCGCTGAGCGAGCAGCTGCCCGAGGCGAGCGTGTAGGTGACTGCACCTGAGCCGCTGCCGCCCGTTGTGCTGAGCGTTGCAGACGCCATGTAGTTGAGTGTGCTGGGAACCGCCACGGTCAGCGTGGCCTGCGAAGCCTTCACGGCCGTCACGCTGCTGGTTGCGGTGGTGGCGGAAGCGTAGTTGCCATCGCTGGCCTTGATGGCGTAGACCGAGCAGCTTCCGGTGCCGCTCGTCATGGTGATGATGGAGCCGCTGGCCGAGCAGGCGCCCGAAGCATAGTAGGTGACCGCGCCGGAGCCGCTGCCGCCCGTGGTGCCGAGCGTGAAGGAGTTGCCATAGGTCGCGCTGCCGGGTGCACCCGTCAAAGCCAGGTATGCCGGCGTGGCCAGTGTGGCCGCCGTGGTGGTGGTTACCGGCGTGGCGGCCGCGTAGTTCGAGTTGCCAGCCTGCGTGTAGGTGATCGAGCAGGTTCCGGTGCCACTGGTCATGGTCACCGTGGTGCCGCTGATGCTGCACGCGCCGCTGGCGCTGTAGCTCACCGTGAGGTAGACGCTCGAACCAGCATAGACGCTGAACGTGGAGCCGTAGGCAGCGCTGGCGGGCGGCGTGGTGCTGACCGTGATCGTCTGCGAGGTCAGCGAGGCATTGACCGTAACCGCCGCCGAAGTGTTGCTGGCATAGTTGTTGTCCGCGGCCTGCGTGGCAGTGATCGAGCAGGTTCCAGTGCCGCTGGTCATGGTGATATTGGTGCCGCCCACGCTGCACACACCGGAAACACTGTACGAAACGTATCCCGTTCCGCTGCCACCCGTGGTGCTGACGCTGAAGGTGGTGTTGTAGTTGGCCGAGCTGGGCGCGCCGGTCACGGTCAGCGTTGCGGGCGTGGCTTTCACGGCCGTTGTGGACGACTGGATCTGAGTGGCTCCCTGCCAGTTGTTGTCTCCCCACTGCGAGTAGGTGACAGTGCAGGCGTTGGAGCCGCTGCTCATGCCGATCAGCGCGGTGGTAACCCCGCCGGTGGTGGAGCTGCTGGTGATGCTGCATCCGCCGTAGGCATTGATCGTCACCGCCAGGCCGGAAGTCGCGTACGCCGAAACCGTGAATGAGGTGCCGTAGGTGGCGCTGGCAGGCGCAGCCTGGGTGACCACAATGCTTTGCGCGGCCGCCGCGCCCGTGCTGGTGGAAACCGTCGCGGAGGTCGCGGCGGAGTACGTACCGTCGCTGGCCTTCACGGCGTAAACGTAACAAGTGCTCCACGCGGCGGTCACGGTGACCACGCCGGTGGAGGAGTTCACCGTGCAAGCGCCTGACGCATAGTAGGTGACCGCTCCGGAGCCGCTGCCGCCCGTGGTGCCCACCGTAAAGGTCGTGTTCACCGCCGGTTGGTTGGTGGCCATGCCGGACACGCTCAACGTGGCCTGCGTGATCAGCGTGGCGCTGACCGTGCTGGTGACGGCCGGAGCGGCGCTGTAGTTGGTGTCGCCCGCCTGGTTGTAGGTCACGGTGCAGGCCGTGGTGCCGCTCGACATGGTGTACGTGGCGCCATTGTTGGTGCAGCCACCCGAGGAACCATAGGTGACCGCCAGACCCGAACTGGCCGTGGCCGCTACGGTGAACGTGCTGTTGGCGGAGGCAACCGACGGCGCTGGCGTGGTGACCGTGATCGTTTGCGAGGCCTGCGTGATGGTCAGCGTGCCATTGACGAAGCTGAACCCATAATTGGCGGCGGCCAGTGTCCCCTGCGCTGCGGTGATGGTGTAGCTGCCGGCATTTGAGGTCTGCGTGGCCGTGGTGGTCAGTGATGGCGAACCGCTCAGTGCCGCGCTGGTGTCTCCGTTGAGGAAACCGCTGTAGCTGGCCGCGAACGCCGGGTTCGCCGTGTTGTAAACGCGGGAGAGGCCACTCGCCGTGACCGCCACCGAGGCCTTATTGACCGTGAGTGAGACGCTGGCGGTAGCCGCGTCATAGTTGGTCGTATCAGTCGGCGTGAACGTCACGCTCAGCGTCTGCGTTCCGGCACTGAGGACGGTTCCTGCCGTAGGCGAATAGACGAAGGTACCTGCGACGGTGGAAGTGGCGTTGAGCTGTGTTGCGCTCAATGCGGTTCCGTAGGTGATGGCCGCGGGCGCTGCCCAGGTGATGCTCGGCGTCGTCTTTGCGCTGTTAACCGTGTAAGTGTTGCTGACGGCGTTGCTGGTGGCGCGTGTTCCCACCGCGGCGATTGCCGTGATGGTGACGCTGCTGTCGATCACGATTGCGCCGCTGTAGAGCGTCGATGCGGTCGTTGGCGTCGAGCCATCGGTCGTGTAGTAAATGGAGGCGCCGGAAGTCGCGTCCGTGATCGTCACCGAAGAGCCGGCGGTGACGCTGCCGCCCGCCAGGCTGAAGACTGGGTCGAAGATGGCCGTGCCCTGCAACTGGGTTGTTCCACTGGAACTCTGGTGATTGCTGTCGCCATCGTAGTTGGCGGACACAGTCTGTGTGCCACTGCCCACCGCAGAGACCCCGTTCGCAGTGGCCGTTGCAACGTAGGTGATCGTCTGCGCGATGATCGAGCCGGAAGAAGCCTTGTAGTTCGCCGTCAGCAGGTCCTGGATGCCGTCCCCATTGAAATCGCCGGCAAGCACGGCTGCCGGATAAGAGCCGGTCGTGACGGAGCCGGAGGCCGCAAAGGTTCCGTCGCCATTTCCCAGGAGGAAGCTGACGGTGCTTTTGGCATAGTTTGCCGTGGCGAGATCCATGTGGCCGTCGTTGTTGAAGTCGGCTGCCACCAGCGCCATCGGGCCTGCCGCCGTCGTGATCGTGGTTCCCGGGGTAAAGGTTCCGTCGCCATTTCCCAGAAGCACGGTAATGCTGTTGGCTCCGTAATTGCCAACCGCCAGGTCCACCTGCCCATCGCCGTTGAAGTCGGCGGCCACCAACGCGTTGTTGGCCACGTCTGCCGTGTAGCTCTGCCCGGCGGTGAAGGTTCCGTCCCCATTGCCCAGCAGGATGGAGACCACGTAGCTGGCCGGGGTGGTGCGGTTGCAACTGGTCACCGCCAGATCGGTTTTGCCATCGTTGTTGAAATCGGCGGCAACAATACCTTCCGGCGAAGTTGAGTACTGCGGAATGGTGAAGCTGCTGCCCGCCGTGAAGGTCCCGTCCCCGTTCCCCAGCAGAATGGTGACCTGGTAATTGCCGTTGTTGTTGACCACGGCCAGGTCCGGAATGCCGTCGTTGTTGAAGTCCCCGACGGCGATGCCTGCCGCGTAGGCGACGATTGAGCTAGAGGCCGAAGTAAAGGTTCCATCCCCGTTGCCCAGCAGCACGGTGAGCCCGTTCCCGGAAGAGTTGGCAAATGCAATGTCCAGATTGCCGTCGCCATTGAAGTCGGCCACAACTGCGGCTTCTGCATAGGCACCGGCAGAGTACGCCGCCTTCTTTGTGAACGTGCCGCTTCCGCTTCCCAGCATGATGGAAGCAGTTCCGGTAGACGAGAGGTTGGCCGCCGCGTAGTCCAGGATGCCGTCGTTGTTGAAGTCGCCGAGCGCCAGGGCCTGCGAATAGGTATTTCCAACCGGTCCTGCGGTGGTGGCAAAAGAGGCGCTCTTGCTGGCTGCTCCGAGTGTGGCACTCGCCAGAGGATAGTTGTCGTCCGTCGATTGCAGGAAGGAGATCGTTCCCGAAGGTGCAACCGCGCCGGTGCCGGTGACCGTCGCCGTCAACGTGTAATTGCCGGTGCTGCTGCTGCTGGCCACGGAGGTAACGGTTGCCAGCGAAGCGGTGACGTTGATCGTCTGCGTCGATGAAGTGCTCGACGCATAGCTGCCTGTCCCCTTGTAGACCGCATAGACCTGATGCGTTCCGGGCGCCAGCGTGGCCCGGTAGATGGCAGTGCCGGAACGCGCGACCCACACCTTCCCGAGCAGACCGGAATCCTGGCAGCGTGCCGCGGAAGCGTCGCAGAACAGGACCAGTCCAGCCGGAGCGGCATTGCCGCCCGAGGTCACCGTGGCGGTGAAAGTCACCACCGTGCCAACTGAGACGTTGTTGGACGAGACAGCCAGCGCGGTGTTGCTGGCCCCCTGTGCCCACAGGCACGATGCAGAAAGCAATAAAACCGCCAAACACCAGACGGGGGAGGATTTACAGAGGGAACGATCAACTTTCATTCTTGCAGACCACCATTTTCTGGAACTTGATTGCTGGATTGCGGGCCCCACACGGTAACGGTACGTATGAGCTTCAGTATTTCAATTTGAAACACATAATCGCAATCAAGGGAGGGCGCTGCAAGGAATCTGAGGTACCCAGATTGACAGTTACCATCAACAGAGTAACTAGCAGAAAAGTGTTGGACTTGCATAGGAATCTGGAGCGGAAGCTAAACAGTTTTTACATTGATTGTTGTCTATGCATATATCGTATTTGAAGTATTCAATCGAAACTAAAGTAGTAGTCCATACGTGTGCGGTGGTACATGGTGTTGTATGGCTATCTGCATCATTTTGAAGGGACTGTGGAGAATTCTAGGAGGGGGAAAATGGAACAGGGCCTGGACGTCTCCAGGCCCTGCTTGGGTATGAGTGGGGGTATGAAGCGCTTAGGAAGCGCACCGCTGGGGGTGTGCAGGAGCGCACCCCCTAGGACTTGGTTACCCGTTGCTGGCGTATGCGTGCAGGCCCGGCAGCAGGTAGGTCACACCGAAGAAGGTGAAGATCACCACTGCAAAGCCCACAATGGCGAAGTAGGCAGCCCAGCGTCCGCGCATGCCGTGGGTGATGCGGGCGTGAAGGTAGATGCCGTAGACCAGCCAGGTGATGGCGGCCCAGGTTTCCTTCGGGTCCCAGCTCCAGTAGCTGCCCCAGGCCTGATTGGCCCAGTAGGCGCCGGTCGCGATCATCAAGGTCAGCAGCGGGAAGGCCACGCCGATGGTCTTGTAGGTCACGCGGTCGAGCACATCGGACGGCGGCAGCATGCGCTGCAAGTCTTCGCGACGCCACAGCATCAGCAGGTAGAGCAGTCCGGCAAAGATGCCGCCGATCATGCCGGACAGCAGGAACGGGCTGGCAGCCAGAGCCGTCGGAGCCGCGCCCTCGGCATTCAGCGCCGGGTAGACGCCGTTCTTCACGCGCAGGGCGAAGGCAACCACCAGCAGCACCTGGAGAACGATGCTGCCGAACATGGCCTTGTTGGAAGCCGCGTGCAGCGAGTCATTCTTCTGCACCTGGGCCACGATGTACAGCACCAGCGGCACAAACGCCGAGACCATCACCAGCGCCACCAGCCAGCCCAGATCGGGGATGGCGACCATCACGCGCTTGTCGGCGTCGTTGTAGATCTCCTGATGCTTGGTGATGTCGTAAGCAACCACTGCGAACGCACCAGCGCGGAAGCGGATCAGCATGGAGGCGTAGACGCCCGCCATGCCCAGCGAAGTCAGGGCCAGGAAGCTGCGCGTCTGCATCTTGTCCTGGATGAGGAACATGGCTGCCAGCGCGAAGCTGACGGCGCAGGCCGCATAACTCAGCATGGCCAGCGAAACGTGCACGTGCAGCCAGGTGGACTGCAGAGCCGGAACCAGCGGACGGACTTCGCTCGGCATCAGCTGCATCAGGATGACCGAGACCACAGCCAGCGGCATGGTCACCGAGCCGATGATCTTCACCTTGTAAGCCTTTTCGGCCACCAGGGTGAGCAGGGCGACGGTCCACACAAAGCTCAGCAGCATTTCATACAGGTTGCTGAACGGCGGACGTCCGGCGATATACCAGCGATGTCCGGCGGCCACGGTGTTGGCCAGCCACCCGATGGTGGTCGCTGCCGAAGCCAGCTTGACGTACTTTTCAATGCCGGTGACGCCGAATCCCATGTAGAGGGCTCCGGCACCGGCGTAAAACACCAGCGCGAGATAGAGCATGTTGCTCTCGCCATAGACAGGGCCGGGATTGGTCTTCAACCCCAGCATGGCCATAAACAGCAGAAACGCCATGCCCAGCCCAACCATGACCAGCAGCATGTTGCCACCGCTCAGAGCCTGCCGTTCCATACGTGCTTCAGACATCAGATCCTCCAGAAACCTCTCCGCCTAGGCCTTGGCCACGGTGGAGTCTTCATCCTTGCCGGCAGGCGCGCTGCCGCCGTTTAACTCGTTCTTAATTGCAGCCACCAGCTCGTCGAACTGCTGCTGGAAGCGAATCTTATTGCGATTGGCAGTGCCGGCAACCCAGATTGCCGGGCCAACCTTCGGGTCATTGACCACCACGGCCCACACCCGCGTGTGCGACAGAAGCAGAACCATCATCAGGCCCACCACCATCAGCAGCACGCCAGGGAAGATGAGCCACTGGCCGGGCTGATAGCTGACCTGCAGCACGGTTTCCATGGCCAGCTTGCCGTTGATGACCGTCAACTCGACGCCGGTGTTCTTCTCCACGGCCGTGCGGGTCTGATCGAGCAGAAGCCAGACCGGATACTGTGCGCCAGCCTTGGTGATCGTGAATTGCAGTGCCGGGTTCCGCGCCGATTCCGACTTGGTGTGGATCTCGCCATCCTGGATGTAGTACTCAGGAATGAAGCGGGTGAATGCCACCGTGACATCGCCGGAAGTGATCTGCTTACCGGGCGCCAGATCCACCGACTGAGGAGTGCCATCGGGAGTCTTGACGGTGAGCGTGATCGAAGCCAGCTTGCCGCTCTGCCCCATGCCGGACTGGAAGAAGCGGACGCCGCGATAGGTGAGCGGATCATTGACGATGATCTTCTTGCTCAGCATGTCCCGGCCGTTCTCGACCACCGCCAGCTGCGACCAGTACTGCTTGGGCATGCTGGTTTCCTGGCTGAGCATCGACTTGTCGCCGCCCATGCCCGCGGGCATGCCGGTATCTTCCTGCAGTGTCTTCTTGTCCTCGAACTTCATCATTTCGCCGACGGTGTAGTTGACCTGCTTGGCGCCGTCGCAGCGGATGGAGAAGGGCAGCGTGTAGGGAATTTCGACAGCACCCTTGAGAACTGTGTACTTGTTGGTGGTCTCGCCTTCGGTCAGCGACATGGTGCCGCGATAGCCGACCTGCAGATCGAGCAGGTAGCCCAGCATCAGGAACAGCAGGCTGGCGTGCACGACGTAGACAGCGAACTCGGCGATGCGGGCGCGCTCGCTGAACAGACCCACCTCTTCGCCGCTGACTTCGCGCGAAACCTGCATGCCCTTTTTCTGGAACGCGCGCTCGGCGGCTTCCAGTGCCCCATCTTCGCTCGCAACCGGAATCAGGGCGCGGGTGGGAACGCTGGAGCGGAAGTGCGACTCGGCGAACTTGTAAGGACGCGCGTAATAGCGCCACGCATTCGGCCAACGGTCAATGGAGACGAACAAAATACTAAGGATGACCAATCCCAGCAGGGTCACGAAATACCAGGCGTGGTAGATGTCTGTCAGTTGCAGGCGATCCAGCAGGGCCAGGGTGCTGGGAGAATAGGCCCGCTGAATATCGGATACCTCCGATGTAGGACGCTGCAATATCACGGTTCCGACTGCCGAAAACAGGATGACCGTAAGCAGGAGGAAAACCCCGGTCTTTACACTGGCGAAAAACCGGAAGAATTTGTTCCACAGAGAAATCAAAGCCGGACTCCTTGGTTCCGAACGCAAATCTTGCATCTACAGGCAACTGCGTCCCGCATGATACTGGCAGGCATGGTGTCTGGGGATTGGGGATTAGGAATCGAAGGCACAATCCACTGCAGACCATCTCTTCAGCAGCCCAAGCCCCCTTTTGCACGTTACGCGCCATTATAGAGGCAGGTGTTAAATACTTGCCATCATGGCACTTGTGCCGAGTTGGAACCATGCGCGCTGACTCCAGATTGGGTGATTTCGCGCAAGGCGGTGATAAGCATGGCCCACCTCCATGAACAATCGTTTGAGATCTACTTGGCCGACCGTCTGATGGTGAATCGCTGATTTCGTGACTTTTCCCTCTAGATTTTATCAATTCTCCTCCGGTAGTATCCGGATGCAATGAGAGTTTTTCCCTCGTTGCCGCCAGAGGTGTATGCGGGTGGGGAATTTCACGACCCCATCGGGTGCGGACACGCAAGAAAACTCACCTTTGGTAACCAGGATGTGCCGTTTCAGGATTGGAAATGTGGCCGTATCGAAACTGTAAATTTAGTTTTTTTAACCACTTACACATTTTTCCTCTAATCCGGCAAATAGGGCGGGCAGGACGGCGATTGAAATGCTTATCACTCAGCCCGGAGGCAGTAGAAGCGGTGACTTTGGGTCTCAAATCGTTTTCCCTTACGTTGTTGGCAATGGTGCTGTCGGCGACAGCCTTTGCCGGTAAGCACCCGGTTCCGCTGGAGCCCAAGCAGGACCCAGCCACCTGTGCGCAGTGCCACGAGGACAAGACCAAGGGCAAGCATGTTCACTCCGCAATCGCCATGGGGTGTACAAGCTGTCACGAAATCCGCGTGAACAAAGAGACCACCCGCGTAAAGCTGACCACCACCACTACCGTTGCCCTCTGCATCACCTGCCACGCTGACAAGAAGGCCGCCGACATCAAGGGCAAGGTTCACGCCCCGGCCGTCCGCGATTGCATCAAGTGCCACGATCCGCACACCTCGGACAACGCGAACAACCTGAAGAAGGCCGCCAGCGGTGACACCAAGGACACGAACCTGTGCCTCCGTTGTCACACCCAGGGACAGAATGTTCCGAAGGACGGCAGCCGCCACGCCGCACTCGACATGGGATGCGATGCCTGCCATGTGACCCATAAGACGGGCCCCCGCGGCAAGCGCGAGTTTGATGACCACCTGAAGAAGGATGCTCCCGCGTTGTGCGCCGACTGCCACGACCTGAAGGATGCCGAGCTTCTGAAGAAGCACAATGGCCAGCCGTTCGCCACGGCCGACTGCCTGACCTGCCACGACCCGCACCAGTCGACGCAGAAGAAATTGATGAACAAGTTCACCCATGCCGTGTTCGGGCCTGGCCAGTGCGATAGCTGCCATGCTCCGGCCAAGGACGGCAAGGTGGTGCTGACCAGCAAGACGAGCAAGGAACTCTGCCTGACCTGCCACAGCGACAAGCAGGAGCAGATTGAAAAGGCGAAGGTTCAGCATCCGGGCGCGATGGGCGATTGCACGGATTGCCACAACCCGCACGCCGGCACCTCACCGGGCTTCCAGAAGCCGAATGCGGTGGAAGTCTGCTTGAACTGCCACAGCGACATTGCGGAGCAGGGCAAGAAGGCTCACGCGCACCAGCCGGCTTTCGGACAGGGCTGCTATGTCTGCCATGAGCCTCACGGCGGCAACAACCAGCACCTGCTGCGGGCGGATAACTGGTACTCGCTCTGCATGGAGTGCCACGGACCGGACATTCAGCCTGCCAAGCTCGAGAGCGAGCACGCGGTGACGATCTTCGGCGGCAAGGTGAAGTTGCCGGAAGACTACTTCAAGAAGATTGATCCGCTGCCGGTGAAGTACGGAATCGGTCACCCGGTGGAACATCACCCGGTGAAGGACATGATCGATCCGGAATCCGGCAAGGTTCTCAAGTCCGTCAACTGCGCCTCCTGCCATCAGCCGCACTCCGGTAGCCACTCTGGAATGCTGGTGAAGGACCAGGAAAATAACACCGAATTTTGCGCCACGTGCCACAAGACTGTGAACTAGGTACAGGGAAGGGATAAAAGGAAGATGTCAGCTGTTGTCCATACTTCGAGGAATCTGTTCCGGAATCTGCTCGCGCTGGCGCTTGCCTGCAGTATTGTGCTGGCTCCGTCGAGCATGTTCGCGGACAAGAAGAAGAAGGACAAGAGCACGCCTGCCAAGCCCACCGAGTCAGCGCAGCCGGAAAAGAAGTTCAAGACCTTGGACCAGCTCGATTATTCCAAGATCATCTGGCCGAATCCGCCGGCGCCGACGCGGTTGAAGTACCTGAATTACTTCTCTTCACAGCCGCTCGAGAAGATTGAGCCGAAGAAGGAAATCAAGAAGAAGAATTCGTGGATGGAGCGCATGGCCGGTGGCGACGCCATGGCCGATCCGGACGCCAACAAGAAGCACAAGCTGGTTTACGTTCTTTCGAATCCTTACGGCATGGCGGTTGACCGCGCTGGCAAGCTGTACGTAGCTGACAGCAAAGTGGGTGCCATCTTCGTATTCAATACGGAAACCAAAGAGTGCGATCTGATCAAGAGCGGTGACGGAGTTCGCTTCGGTCTCATCATCGGCCTGGCAATGGACGATGACGATACGCTCTATGTTTCGGACGGCGTCTTCCATCGCGTGCTCATCTACGACCACAATCGCAAGTTCGTCACCAGCTTCAATGAGGGCATGACCGAGCCTGCCGGGCTGGCGCTGGATACCGAGAACCGCCAGTTGTACGTGGTGGATACGGCCTCCGATCAGGTTCTGGTTTATGACGCGGACAGCCATAAGCTGATCCGCAAGATCGGCACTCCGGGCAAGGCGCACCGGCTGACCTCACTGGGCGATTTCGGCGTGCCCACCAATGCAGCGGTGGACCGTGACGGCAACCTATATGTGACCGATACCTGGAACGACCGCGTGCAGGTGTTTGATGCGGATGGCAATTTTATCCGCGCCTTCGGAAAGAACGGAGACGGCCCCGGCAAGTTCACGCGGCCCAAGGGAATCGCGATCGATTCGGATGGGCACATCTGGGTTGCGGATGCCGTGCAGGATACGCTCCAGGTGTTCACCGCGGAAGGGCAGTTCCTGATGCGCATGGGCGGCCATGGTGGGTTGCCCGGCAAGTTTTCCTCACTGGCAGGTTTGACGATTGACCGCCAGAACCGCGTGTTTACCTCCGAGATCTATCCGGGGCGCGTGCAGATGTTCCGCTACTTTACGGAAGATGAGGCGAAGGCGCAGTTGGAGCGCCAGAAGGTCGAGGAAGAGGAGCGGCTCAAGAAGAAGGGCAAGACTCCGGCCTCGGCCACGCCGGCGGCAGCCTCCGCAACGGCTGACAAGCCTGCCGAGGAGCCGAAATAAAGGGTTTGATCGCCTTCGGGCGGTCAAGAATTGAAACTCTTCGGGGTTTCAAGAAGTAACAAGCAGTATGCAGTTGGGTTGCATTGCAGTACAAATCAGGAGGTCTTTAAAAATGAAGAAGTTCTTCGTGTTGGCTCTTTGCGTTATGGTCTTCGCGTCGCTCGCGATGGCCCAGACCTACACCCAGGGCACCGGCATCATGGGTGTTGATAAGTTGGGTGCGCACCAGAATGGCGGCCGTGGTTGCACGGGTTGCCACGCTCCTCACAGCGGCGGCGCAGGTGGCGGCGGCAACGCGGCCTCGAGCGCGGCGGCGTTCGGCGATCCGAACTCCGGCGAAGTTGCTCTGTGGGGTCAGGACACCACCCCGTTGTTCAGCTACACGCTCGCCTCTGGCGGCGGCAGCTTCACTGAGACCCTGCCTGCTGGCGATGCCGAAGCTAACGACGCCCAGGGCGAAGTGACCGGCATCATGTTCTGCCTCTCCTGCCACGACGGCAACGTCGCCAAGGGCGGCATGATGACCAACCAGCTGTACGAACAGAAGATCGGCGTTCTGCCCGTGAACGTTTACGGCCCGAACACCATCCCGACCCTGCTTGCCAACGACGGCAGCACCAACAGCTACACCAATGACCACCCGGTGGGTGTCAGCGCCACGCTGGGTGCGGTCCTGGGCTCGAACGCCAACGCGTTCACCCTGTCCGCGACCAACAAGGTCACCTACACCTCCGGCACCAACACGAACTATGACAAGTTCGTGAGCAACTATGGCAACTTCTTCCAGGGTCGCGCGACTCTGGGCTATGCCAGCACCCCGGCTGTGGGCACCTCGTTCGTGCTTTGCATCACCTGCCACACGCCGCACACCATGTACACCTCGACCGGCACCTACGCTGGCGTGAAGGGTACCTACCCGACCTACTTCTTCCTGGTTGCCCCGTACAATCCGGGCTCCCTGGCTTCCAACACCGATGGCACGAAGGCCAGCTCGGCGACCCAGTTCTGCCGCGCTTGCCACTTCACCGGTGCGGGCGGTTCGAACGAAGGCAGCGGCATCTACACCGTTACCACCGCGTTCTAATTGCACCATCGATGTATCCTGTGGGGAGGGAGGAATCTCCCTCCCCATTGTTTGAGTTCACTCTTTTCTGTTCTTGACTGCGCGTCCACCCAGCCAGCGCCAGTTACGATCAAGCCTTACGAGGGATCATGAAGTTTCGTACACTCCTCCACTCCATGCTGCCGGTTCTGCTGGCCCCAATGATGATGGCGCAGATTGTCGCCTCGCATGCTCCTACCAAGATGGCACCGGCGGCGCCCGCCAAGAATGGTCAGCCGACGATGGAGCTCATCAAGGTGCAGGTCACCGGCAAAACAGTGTTGCGCGTGAACGGTCGCGAGCTGACCGACCGCGACCTGCTGCATGAGATGTACGCCCTGTTCCCTTACGCACAGCAGCACGGCGGCTTCCCCAAGTCGCTGGAGAATGAGATTCGCGAAGGCGCCCGGCAAATGCTTGTGTTTGAAGAGCTGGTGTACCAGGAGGGCGAGCGGCGCAAGATGGTGATTGCTCCGCAGCGCATCCGCACCGCTGAGAACGATCTCCGCAAGCAGTTGGGCGGGCAGGATGGGTTCAAGAAGTACGTGCAGGTTGAGTGCAACGGCAACGAACAGGTCCTGAAACAAAGGATCCGCCGCTCCCTGCTGATTGAAGACATGCTGAAGCAGGAGGTCTACAACAAGGCCACTCCTACCGAGGCGCAGCTTCAGGCGTTCTACAACAAGAACATCGCGGCCTTTAAGTACGGCGACAGCATCCACATTCAGACCGTGTCCGTGATTCCTCCGGCCGTGGCCGGCGCCAAGGAAGAGGCCAAGAAGAAGGTGGACAAGGCCTACGCCGAAGCAAAGCACATCAAGACCTACAAGGATTTCGGCCTGATCGCAGAAAAGTATTCGGATGACGATTGGCACGTCCGGATGGGGGACCGCAAGTGGATTGAGACGGCCAAGATGCCGCCGCCCATCACTCAGGCAGCCGCCAAGATGAAGCCCGGCGACATCAGCCCGATCATTCAGTTCGATAACAGCTACACGTTCTTCCGCTTGATTGAGCGCAAGCCCGCCGGCAAGACTCCGTTTGCGCAGGTACGCAAGGAAATGAAGGAAAACCTTCAGAAGAAACGTACCGAAGAACTGCGCGCCCAGCTGAACCAGAAACTGCACAAGGGTGCAAAGATCGAGCAGTTATAGTGAGTGGGAGCAAGGAGTTCTCCTTGCTCCTGCAAATTTCGTTCATCCTCTTTTATCAATATCTAGGGCGACGACTCCGTATTTGGGGGATTTCGCGCGATTCTGTGGGGAATAGCGCAGAAACAGGTCGTTTGTCAGGAGACCAGAAGCTGATATGTAATGGTTTGCAGAGCTTTAAATCTGGTCTCCGAATTGCATAATGGTGTGTGGGAGTCTCTTCGAGTATGTTTCGCTGGAGTGGGCTGATCGTTGTTTTGTTCGGCATGTTCGGGGTCGCGGTCGGCCAGGTGAATCTTGGCCAGTCGACTCAGGTGAGCATGTTCGGCACGATCGGCGGCGGCTATGGTGGAACTTACTCGGATACCGCAGGGAGTTCGAGCCACAGCACCAACCTCACCGCAGACGGCCAGCTTGTCGGGTACTACTTCAATCCCAAATTTCTGAACTTTGATGTACACCCGTACTACGGGCGCACGCAGGAAAGCGTCGGCAGCGTCAGCATTGGCAACTCCAGCGGCGTGAATTCCACCGCCAACATCTTCACCGGCAGCGCGTTTCCCGGTTGGGTGAATTACTCGCGCTCGTTTGATTCGACCGGCCAATATGCCATTCCAGGCTCCACGTCTCTTGTGACGCACGGCAATGGCTCGGGATGGGGCGTTGGATGGGGAGCGTACCTTCCCAACAAGCCCAGCCTCTCCGCCTCGTTCAGCCATTCAACTTCGGACGGCAGCATCGTGGGGATCGACGGCACCACCAGGACGAATTCCAATTCGATCAGCCTGTCGTCGAGCTTTGCCCTGCGCCGCTGGCCGATCAACCTTTCCTACACGCATCAGCAGAACGCATCCACAACGCCGGAAGCGATTACGGGAGTGGGAACAGACGTTCACTCCGGGGGATCGATCTGGCAGGCGAACACGAATCGTCCGGTGAGCTTCCTGCCGGGGGGCAACCTGTCGATTGCCTATACGCACAGTGCCTTCAACTTCAAGACCGCCGAGACGACAGGACTCACCGAAAGCGGAGATAACTCCGCCAACAGCATCACGACGTTTCTGATCTTCCGGCCGGTGAGCAGCGTCTCAGCCAATGCGCAATTTTCTTACAACGATAATGCGCTGGATTCCTCCATCCTGCAGTTGCTCAGCACCGGTACGGCGCTGTCCTCCGGCTCCGCCAATTCTCTGCGCAGCATCACCTACAGCGGCAACCTGAGCTGGAGCGCGCCGAAGAGGATTCTGGTGACGGGCGGCGCCACGCGTTCGCAACAGTTTTACGCCGGGACCGAATACGACTCGACCACGGCTTATGGCAACGTGAGCTATAACTGGACCTCCCTGCTTGGCGGCCTTTACCTGACGGCAGGCATGAACGACGCGGCGAACCAGAATGGAAACACCGGCATGGGGTTCTACGGCACGGCCACCTACGATAAGCGTTTTCATGGGTTCAATTACGTGGCCAACGTCACCTACAACCAGAACACCCAGACGATCGCCTCGTTCATTACCACTTCCGGCGTGAGTTACTCCTCGGCACTGAGCCGGAAGGTGAAGGGCGGAACCTATTGGCACGTCAATTTCCAGGGCGGCCATAGCGCACTTTCGAGCAACGGTGGAAGTACTCACCAGGAGCGCATTTATACCGGTTTCTCCCGCCGTCATCTCTCGGCGAGCGCGTTCTGGGGGCAAACGCATCAGTACTATCTCCAGACCAGTTCAGGGCTGGTTTCATCGGGAACAGACACCTCCTTGCTTGGCGGCACGCTGTCCAGCTTTGATTCCACGAGCTACGGAATTTCCGCTGGCTACAGCCCGCTGAAAAGACTGAGCCTGGTTGCGTCGCTTTCGAAGGAGAAGGGGACCAGCATGAGCCAGTCCACGCTCGTCGGAAACCGTTCCACAGTGGGATACTTGCTGATGCGCTATCGTTTTCGAAAGTTGTACGTCTCTGCCTCATACAGCCGTGTAATGCAAGGGGTAACCACCTCAGGGAACCCGCTGCACCCGGTCAATTCTTATAACTTTGGGATATACCGGGGTATAAAGTTGTTTTGATGAAAGATGAGCGAAAAGGCTGGCTGCGGTGGATCGCCTGTTGTGCGCTAAGCGTTCTTCTCGCCTCTCCCCTTTTTGCGGCTCACGGGAAAGAAAAGACGGTGGCCCCTCCCCCTCCACCAGACATATTGATTGAGGGAGGGCGGAAGCTGGTATATGAAAGCTCTTTTAGCGCCGAGCGGGAGATCCGCAAGACGAAGTTCTGGGGCAAGCTGCTGGATGTAATTGCCGGCGAGCCCGAGATGCACCGGATGATTCGCCCCTATGGGGTTGCGGTCGATTCCCGCGGACGTGCGATTGTCAGCGATCCGGGCGCGCAAGGGGTTCATATCTTCGACTTCGAGCGCCACAAGTACAAGTTCCTGGAGCGAAGCGAAAAACAAAACGACGCCATGGTCGAGCCGCAGTGCGTGACGGTTGACCAGCAGGATACGATTTACGTAACGGACTCGAAGGCGGGAAAGATTTTTGTGTTTTCGCCGGAAGGAAAGTTCGTCCGCACCATTGGCAGCCGGGGCGGGGAAGGATTCTTCAAGCGGCCAACCGGAGTTGCCGTTAACCGTACTGCGGGAAGAATCTACGTCTCGGACACGATGCGGAACAAGGTATTCGCCTTGGACATGGAAGGAAATGTCCTCGGGGAGTTTGGCGGCGAGCAATCCAAGCGCACACAATTTTACTATCCAACGGAACTGCATTTGGATGGCGAGGATTTGCTGGTGGTGGATGCGATGAACTTCCGGGTGCAACGTATCGGAAGCAACGGAGAATTCAAGTCTTCTTTCGGTCCGGACGATGACCGTATTGGCCAGTTCTTCCGCCCCAAGGGAATCGCTGTGGATTCCGAGCATCACTATTACATTCCCGACGCGATGTTGAACCGCGTGCAGATTTTCGATGACAGCGGGCAACTGCTCTATTCTTTCGGAGACGGCGGCGTGAACCCGGGACAATTCCGCATTCCGACGGGGATCTTCATCGATAAGCAGGATCGCATTTTCGTCGTCGATTCCCTGAACCGGCGCGTGCAGGTTTTCAAGTATTTTGCAATGCAGCCGAAACGAGGTGAGCGACAGTGAAGCAGGCATTCTTCGGCGCTGTGCTCAGCCTGGTACTTCTCTCGGCGGCCTTCGCCCAGCAAACCGATATTCTCGGCAGCCATGACTTGCAGCGTTCCACCGGCCCTATTCACGGCAAGCTTTCCGCCTGCCTGTACTGTCATGCGCCGCACTCCGGCAACGGAGGCAGAGCGCTGTGGAGCCAGACGCTTTCCAGGCAGCAGAGCTACACCCTGCCTTCGGGCACAACCAACCAGGTGAACCAGCCGACCTATGGCTCGGTCAGCAACCAATGCCTGAGCTGCCATGATGGAACAGTCGCGCCCGGACAGACGACTCCCTACGGCAAGATCGAGATGAGCGGAAGCATGTCCTCGGTCGACGTGTTCGGAACCGATCTCTCCAGTGTGCATCCGTTCAATTTCACCCTGCCCCTGCAGCAGAGTGCGGACGGAGACCTTCCGCAGACGCTTCTGGATGGAACTGGCACCCTGAATTCAGCGGTGAAGCTGGTGGACAAGAATGTGCAGTGCACGAGCTGCCATGAGCCTCACAACCAGTCCATCGACGCGACGGGCATGTTCCTGGTGGTCGATAACAGTTCTTCGGCTCTGTGTCTGGCGTGCCATTGCGCCGGGCAGACCGGATGCTCCACCACCTCCACGACCACCGGCGCCACCTCCATGCTGCGCAGGCCGGTTGCGTTGTCATCCTCGTCGGCTGATGCGGGAACCACGGCGTCAACCGCAAGTGCAGGTACCCGGAAGCTGCTGGTCAACAATCTGGACGTCTGGAAGCAGAGCGCGCACGCGATGAGCACCAGAATCACGAAGCGCGGCACGGCCATCAACGGGCACGGAACGGTTGGCAAGAGCGGTTGCGGCGCGTGCCATGTGATGCATAACGGCGGCAAGGGAACGATGCTGCTGGTGCAGCCCACCACGGTCAACGCTCTCAGCCTCGATACGAATACCCGGAGCTGCATCACCTGTCATGACGGCGACAGCACGGTTTCGCCGACGCTCCCGAACATCCTGGCGGAATTCAACAAGGCGGGGCATCCGCTGCCCACCGCGTCGAACACGCACCAGACGGGTGAAGCGGCCCTGTTGGACAACAACCGGCACGCCACCTGCGTCGATTGCCACAATCCGCATTCCAGCAAGCCGGTCGATTCCTTCATGACCTCCACCATCCGTCTCTCGCAGAACAACACGACAGGAATCAGCGAGGGAGATGGAAAGACCGTGGTGCAGCCAGCGCAGTATCAGTACCAGACCTGCCTTCGCTGCCATGGCACCAGCGTTGGCAAGCAGACCTTGACCCAGTACGGCTACTTCCCGAACCATGCGGTCAATTCCAGCGAGCTGTTGAATGTGCTCGCCGAATTTGGATCCAGCGCGAAGTCCTCGCATCCGGTGATGCACGACCGTAGCAGCAGCCTGGCTCAGCCCAGCCTGCTGACGAACATGAAGAAGCTGGACGGGCAGACCCTGGGACGCTCGATGGGATCGAGGATCATGTGCAGCGACTGCCACAACAGCGATGACAGCCGCGAATCCGGCGGCAGCGGCCCGAACGGTCCGCATGGTTCCAACTATCCGCACATTCTCGAGCGGCGCTATGAAATGAGCCAGGTCTCGACTGCGGGCGGTGCCGGAACAGCCATTCAGAACCTGTTCCCGAACCCGAATCTGGATGCCTCGTGTTCGTCGCAGCCCTGCGTAAGCCCGTATGCGCTGTGCGCAAAGTGCCACGACCTGACGAAGCTGAATTCGGCGGGAAGCTTCACGGAGCACGCGCGCCATATCAACGACGGGTTCTCCTGCTCGGTCTGCCACACGGCACACGGCGTACCCGCCAGCACCACGTCGGTGTCCGGCGACCGTCTGGTCAGCTTCGATGTGAATGTGGTGGCGGCGTACGAACAGCGGCCCATCACCTACAACCGGGCAACCAACTCGTGCAGCCTTGTGTGCCACGGTCATGCCCATACCGATACGGCGACATCGACGGTCAAGAAGTCGAGCGCGGCGATCATTCGGTAGAGAGAAGAAATGCCTGCCCTCGGGATGAAACTGCGCTCCAGCCAGTTGGCGCGACTGTTGATTTTGCTGGCCCTGTTTGCGGCCGGCGCATTGCTGGAATGCCGGCAGTGGACGGCGCTTGACGATGCAAACGTCTGGTGGAGAATCCGAACCGGCGAGTGGATTCTGCACACACACACGCTGCCGCATCAGGCACTGTTTTCGCGTGCGGCGGAACTCCCCTGGACAGCATCGGCGTGGGGCACCAACGTCCTGATCTCGCTCGGCTTTGCCGTGGCTGGCATTCGGGCGCTCCCGCTTTTTGCCATCATCGCCAGGATGGCCCTGGCGGTTGTGTTGTTCCTGCTGGCAGGCGGGCGTCGGGACAAGCGGTGGCTTCCGGCCGGCATCCTCGCACTGCTGGCACTGTGGATTGCCGGCGCGGCATCCTGCGATCCGGCGGCTGTCAGCATCGTTCTCTATGGAGTTGAACTCCTGCTGCTGCTGCGCGTGCAGCGCACCGGTGATCTCCGCGCGCTGTACGCCATTCCTGTTCTGTTTTTCTTCTGGGCCACCCTGGGGCCGGAGTTTCCGTGGGGGCTGCTTCTGCTGCTGCTCTTCGTGGCGGCCGAGGCCGTTGCACAATGGGTTCCGGCACCGCAAAGCGGTGGACGAATCCCGATGCAGAAGCTGCTTGCCGTATCGGCGGCATCGGTTATCCTCCCGTGCGTTGCACCCTACTCATTCCATCTGTACGCCAATTTCTTCGATGAGCTTTACAGCGCTCCCTTGCTCAAGTACCTGCCGGAGATGCACGCGCTCGGCTTCCGCCAGTCGCGTGACTTTGTGCTGGCGCTGCTGGTGCTGGGCGTCTTCTTCGTGCTGGGGCGTCGCCGGAACCTGTTCCTGATTCTGGCGCTGGTGGTGATGGTTCCGTTCGCATTCCGCTTTCAGCGGGATACCTGGCTGGCGTTGCTGCCGGCCGTCGCTGCCTTTGCCATGCTCTGGCCAGAAGATGAGGAAGAGCCGCGGGCGTCATGCGGTGAGCTGGGGTTGGCGGCAGCCATCTCCGGGATTGCGGTCATTGCGATCGTGGCGGCAACGCTCTCGCCCGCTCAGTTGCAGGAACGCGTGGCCGGAAAATTTCCGGTGCGGGCTGCCGAGTACATTCAGGAGCACAAGCTGTCTGGGCCACTGTTTGAATTGAGCGGGTGGGGTGGGTACGTCATCTTTGCGCTTCCGGACTATCCGGCCGTCATGGATTCCCGCGTGGCAGCCTACGGTGCGGCCGCCTACGAACAGGAAAAGCAGCTATCCACGGGCGAGGCGCCGCTGGATAGTGTTCCGGCGTTCATGGAGTCACGCACACTGCTGCTCCCTGCGGATGCGCCCATGGCGCAGGCACTCATCAGGATTCCGCAGCTTCGTGAGCGCTACAAGGCGGTGTATCAGGATTCTGTCGCCATCGTCTTTGCGGTGCAGTAGCCCCTTCCCACAGCAGGCCCCATCAGTCGCACGACGTAGCCTTCGCCCAACGCATCGTGCGTCTTCCGCTCGCAGTTAGAGTCTTCCGGAAGCTCTTCCACTCTGAGCCGAGCTTCCTGCACTTCCCATCTTCCTCAGTGCTGTCCTCCGGCCTCGACCGGAACGAAGATATCAGCCTGCCCGTCACTGTAGATGCGCCGGTACTCGGGATTGACTGACAACGAGACTGCCAGCGGTTCCTGCGAAGGCAGAAGCACGAACCGCGACTCCTTGAGATAGGGATTCTTCCGGTAGACATCAGATTCGGTCTGCGAGCGCATCAGCATGTCACCCAGTTCGCCGGCATAGAGATCGTTGCGCAGATCGCCCGAGACCGGATACATCGGCAGATACCAGGTGAGAAATCCTCCCCAGCTGAGGTCGTTATACATGGGGCCGGGCGGCAGCGTCTGCCGCAGGTAATTGCAGGCCTTCACGGGGTAGGCCTCGCCGATGGCGCGGTTGAGGCCGCGGGTGGTGAAGTCGACGTTGGTTGCCAGCAGCGCGAAGATCAAAAGCCAGGCTGCGGAAACCGCAGCAATCTCCGTCCAGACCTGCTTTGCGGGACGTGCTTCGTGCTTCGTCGTATTCAGCAGCCGGAAGGAATCAGCGAAGACGAGCATGGCCGTGTAGGAGAGGAACCAGGTATCGCGTATCGTGCGCACGGAGATCACCGTGGCGGCTATCAGCAGCAACAACTGAAAACCGGCGATTCGCTTGCGCGTGCCGAGAATGAAGAAGGCAGCTGCGGTAAACACGAGCGGAAGGTAGTGCTGCCACTGGTTGTAGGGCGTCGGCTGCAATTCCTGAATGGTGGAATAAGTGATGGTGGCGCGGCCGTAATTCAACACGACTTCATACAGGTGGAATGTGTACGGGCCGACGCAGGTGGCGGCCACGCACGCCAGAATCAGCAGGGCGATCTGGAGGGCGGGCAGGCGGGGAGTTTCAAAGTTCTGCTCCAGCCACTGACGTAGTGCCGGGTAGGGTTTTGCCAGCGCGAAAGCAAAGGCTGGAACGAACAGAACGCCCATCAGGAACAAGCCGTAGACGAACTGGATGTGAAGGTTGGCCCAGAGCAGGAACAGAGGCACGAGCCACCAGAGGCGCTTCATGTCTCCGTCGCGCTCGGCATCAAGGAGCATGGTGAGCAGCACGAGAAACGCCGCCATGGAGAAGAACACCGGTCGCGGCATCAGCGAAAAGACGGTCACGAACGAGCCTATGGCCCAGATGCCGAGGGCAACCCAGAAGCTTCGCATGAGGCGGAGCAGCGACCAGAGCAGCGCAAGGGAGACCATGAAGGTTGTTGCGACGCCGTAGAGTCCGAGGCCCATCAGGCCGAACCACGCGAAGGCGCGCGAAACCAGAACCTCCGCTCCCCAGCTGTAGGCAACCCAGGGAAGATTCGCGGCCGTGCGCGAGAGGATGCCGGTGTGCGGAACGCTGCCATGCTGCACAATCCACTGGCCGACAGCCACATGCCAGAAGAGGTCTGGATCAAGCACGGAGGATTTCAGGCTCAGGGAAATCCAGGTGAGCAAGCCGAGCACCGCTGCAAGCGCGGCCAGTTGCACAAAGCGCATCTGGAAGATTTCCTGCACGGTTCCCGCTTCCTGCGAGACAGGTTGCTCCGCGTGCTCTTCCGGGGAGGGACTGTTTTCCTGCATTGTGCTCCTCTGTGTTCCACCGTTCCGTATGCAGATGTCTGGTTGGCGTCACCAAGCCCGCATAGACACCACTGCGTGCGCAAGCCCCGCGCGGCAATCCGCAGAGGCTCGCGGCCTCTTCCTTTGAGCCAACATACACCGTGCGCTCTGCCTCTCGGCTTGCTCCGGTGAAGTGCACGGAGATGGCTCGATCACGAAGGCGCAGGCACTCAATATTATGACAGCACTTGATGTGCCTGAATCGTCTACGGAGGCGCGAGATCCGGAGTATTTCCGCTTGATTGCTGCGCAACAATAGCCTCGGGTGCAAGCAGGTTCGATGAGCCACACAGGAGGCGGCCACCGATGCGGCGGCAAAAAACCTCCATCAATAAATTCGCCGCAACTGAGATAATTCACGCAAGGAGAAATATCCCGTTGTCTCTGCCGGAGCAATCATCCTCACTTGCAAAACGGTGGCGCTCGCTGCTGGAGTTGCCGTGCGTGCCGGAAGCACTGCTATCGCTGCTGACGCTGCTGGTGTACGCGCGGAGCCTGACCCTTGGCTTTGTCTACGACGACCATGGGATGGTCGAGAACCCGACGCCTCTGAACTGGCAGAACATCGTCGCCGCGTTCACAACCGACCTGAGTGGCGATCACGGTTCGAATTTCTACCGGCCGCTGAACCTGATCTGGCAGTGGAGCGTTGCGGCCGTGGCGGGCATGAGCCCTTTGGGCTGGCATCTGAGCGCACTCCTGCTTCATCTGGTGTGTGTGGTGCTGGTCTTCCATCTTGCATGGAGACTGCTGCACCGGCGCGGGCTGGCGCTGTTTGCCGCCGCCGTATTTGCCGTGCATCCCACGCATGTGGAAGCCGTGACCTGGATCTCCGACGCAGCCGATCCGTTGATGACAATCTTCATCCTGCTTTCGGCGCTCGCGTTTCTGCATTGGCTGAAGAGTGGCAGCCCCGCGGCATGGGGCCTCTCGCTGCTTTGTGCGGCGGCATCCTGCTTTGTGAAGGAGATTGGCATCTTCACTCCGGCCTTGCTGCTGGTGTTGGCCCTGTGCGTGGATGAAGACGAGAAGCAGGTGAACCAGCAGTTGTTGCTCATCGCCGGGAGTTCTTTTCTGCTGGTTTCCCTCGGGTTCTTCGCTCTCCGGAGCCAGATTCTGCATGGCTTCGCGCATCCGCTCGCGGAGAATCTGGCGAAGGGACATTGGCTGCTGACGGAGCCTGCGGCGCTCTGGTTCTACCTCTCAAAACTCGTGTTTCCGTACACGCTGGGCCTGTTCTATCCGCTGGGTTTTGTCAGCTCTCCAGCCAGCAGGGAATTTCTGCTGCCCCTGTTGCTGGTCGTGGTGTTCACGGCGGCAACAGCGTGGTTGCTTCTCCGTTTTGCAGGCCGCGGCAAGCTCTGGTTCTGTGTTGTCTGGACGATGGCACCGCTGGCAGCCCCGCTCTATCTGAAGCTATTTGTGCCGTTTGAACTGGTGCACGACCGCTACCTGTACATTCCCAGTATTGCTCTGGCGGTTGCGCTCGCCTGCCTGCTCAAGCCTCGTGCAGAGGAAACGCAGGTTGGCTGGCAGCCCATTGTCATGCTGGTGCTGTTGGTGCTGCTGTCGGCACGGACGGTGACCTACCAGGGGGTATGGAAAGACGACGTCTCACTCTTCCAGCACTCGGTGAAATTGACGCCGCAGTATGACCGGGCGTGGGTCAACCTAGGGGTGGAGATGCTGCAGCGCGGCGACATTGCCAGCGGCAGTGAGATGTTGAAGCGCGCGCTCGAAATTGAGCCGAACAATGCCATGGCATTGTTCGACCTCGGCAACGCGGCGTTCAGCGCCAATGACCTTCCGGCCGCGGAGCGCTATATGCAGCGCGCCATCGCGCTCGAGGGGCGTCCGAAATGGATTGTGGTTCTGGCGCAGGTGGAGTTGAAGGCCGGCAGTCTGCGGAACGCCGAGATTCTGGCGCAGCAGGCGATTGAGATCAATTCCGCGCAGCCCGGCGCACATCTGATGCTGGGAGCGGCGCGGCTGGCGCAAGGCGATGCCGAAACCGCGCGGCGCGAATTCCAGATCGAACTGCAGATGTATCCGCAGAATCAGGCAGCGCTGCAACTGTTGCAGCAGATTCAAGGGCCTTCCGCGCGCTAGCGGCGGAAGCCAGCGCCGGTCCCGATCGTCACTTCCACTGCGGGGGCGGTGCCAGGCGGATGTCGTAGTTGTACTTGTCGGCCTGCAAAGCCTCCATGCACACGGTGGATGGCGTGTTGCTGCAGAAATGCACCTGATACAGCGGCAGATCCTGCGGGGCCACAAGGTGCAGTCCGGCCTGCATGGCGCGGGAGTCATCCTCGTTGTCCACAACGACGGGACTGTCTCTTCTCACGCGAATGCGGAACTGTTCGGAAGCAGGCTCGTAGTTCGCGAAGCTGTAGCACCTGCCGATGCATGCCCGATCCAGAATATGACGCATGGCGATGCGGGAGCCCCGCACTTCCAGCGTGCTGACCACTCGCTGGTGCTGGTCCGGCAGCTTTTGCACGAGCTGGTCCAACTGGGTTTCGACGGTATCGATCCTCGCCGTGTCCCCGAAGTAGAAGCCGAAGAAGACCAGTGCGAATGCGCAGAAGCCCGCGACCTGCCAGCGGAACAGCGGCAGACTGGCGAGCGTGCAACAGGCCAGCAGGGCCGCGAATAGCGAGAGCCGCTCAGGGAGAAAGCCCAAGGCTCCCTGCATGCCGGGCAGAGAGAAGCCCGGCGGCGCGAAGTACACGCTCACCGCCAGGATTGCGTAGAGCGTGCCGGGCAGCGCCGCGCCTTCCAACAACTGGCGTCCGTATCGGGCCACGCAGGTTCCCAGGCACAGAACAAAGAAAAGCAGGAGCGCAACGCACAGGTACCGGTATCGCTCGCCGAACAACACAAACTGATCCACGCCCACCATCCAGGAAGGAGTGGATGGCTCCGCGAGCAGCAGCATATAGCGGTCGATGATGAACTGCCTGATCAGGAAGAACCCGACAATGGAGGCAGCCGCAAGAGGCAGATACCAGCGCCGATCCAACTTGCGTCCAAGCAGAAGGAATGCGAGCGTGAAGACCACCCAGGCGATTCCGAGCGAATGCGCGCGGGAAACCAGTACGAGCAGCACCGCCGCGCCAAAGTAATCTCCCACCCCGCCCCGGAAGGCGAGGGCCAGCGCCCAGAACGACAATGCCGCAGAGAGGTACAGGTTCATGAAGCCCATGTTGAAGACCCAGCCGTAGGTCAGCATCATGAGCAGCGGCGCCACGCTCCACGCGGGCTTGGCCGTCACGCGGGAAACGAAGGCGAACGCTCCCCAGAAAAACAACAGCACGCAGATGGCAACTGCAAGCTTCTCTCCCGCCAGATACCCGAAGATGCGGGTGGTGGAGAGCAGCAGAAGATCGAACAGGACGTTGCTCCACTGCGAAACGGTGTAGAGGCCAGGCGCCTGCCCGTGCGTCACCAGTTCTGCCAGCCACGCGTTGTAGGTGTGGCTGGGGAGGTCGCAGGCTTCCAGATGCCGGTGCCAGAAGACCGGGAGCAGCACGGCTGCGGAGATTGCAACAGCCGCCATCCAGCGCTGCCGCACGGCCTGCACGAAGGCGGCGAGAGACGGGACCCAGCGATCAAATTTCTCTGGATGGATTGGCAAGAGAACTCCTTGAGACGTTGCAGACCCAGTCCGGCTGCATGCTGATTGAGCTTCGCGGATATAGACGCAGATTCAAGCCAGCGAGCGGCACTCCGGATTCATGACAGGGTGCCGCTCGCGAGGATCAGAACTTCATCCGCTTGGCCATAGACTCCGGGATGAGCCGCACTACGGCCATGATCAGCCGCCAGTAGCCGGGAACGTAGATGACCTCGGCATGGCCGCGCTCGATCTCATCGAAGATCCGTCGCCCGACTTTCTCCGGCGTGCTGAAGGCGCGCGTCTGCGGCATGTGGGCGGTCATGGGTGTGGAGACCGGTCCCGGCTTGATGGTGAGGACCCGGACTCCGCTCGCAGTCAGCTTTGCCCGCAGGCCCTGCAGGAATAACGAGAGTGCGCCCTTGGCGGTTCCGTAGACATAGTTCGAGCGTCGGCCGCGGTCGCCGGCCACCGAGGTGATGACGGCGATACAGCCGCCACTCTTCACCGAGCCGGAAAGGCGCGTGAGCAGCGAGACGGCGCTCGTGAAGTTTGTGGTCAGCTCCGAGAGCGCGTAGTCGGCGGAGTTTTCCGCGCGCTCCTGATCGCCGAGCGTTCCATAGGCGAGGAAGATGGTATCGATCTGCGGCGCCTTCGCTGCAATCTGGCTCACCAGTGCGGGGTGAGCCGGAATGTCGGCAAGGTCCGAGCAGAGGCACTCGACGGCCGCCGCGCCACGCGCCGTTAAATCCGCTGCAACCGCCGACAGATGCTCCTGGTTCCGCGCGACAAGCAGAAGCTCTTCCCCCTGGGCCGCCATCAGGCGGCAGACTTCCTGCGCAATTGCAGACGTTGCTCCAAGCACCACAACCTTGCGCTTCATCGGGCTGCCTCTCCGTGCATCCGGCGCCAGAACCCCGATGAAAAATGCGGGTCCACGTAGGGCTCGAACTGGCCCAGCTTCGGATACGAAAGTTCAAACATCGTGCGGTTCATGCGGCCATCCTTGGCAGGGTAGAGCGCTCCGTGGGCGGAGGCAACAATGTGGTCAAGCTGCTCGAACAACTGCAGCGTGCGTTCCCCTCGGAATGGAAAGTCCAGGGCCAGCGTGAGTCCGGGGCGGGGGAACGACATCAGGCCCGGGGACTCCATGCCGCCGAACTTCTTGATGACGCCAAGGAACGAGCCTTCACCGGATTTCGAGATTGCGCCGAGAATTTCCTGAAACGCCTCCGCCTCGCTCTCGGGAACCACGCACTGGTATTGCATCAACCCGCGTCGGCCGTAGATGAGGTTCCAGTCGTTCACCGCATCCAGAGGGTAGAAGAACGGATTGTAGCCGGTTGTGTGGGTGCCGCTCTTGCGGGCGTTCATGGCGTAGTAGAGCGTGTTGAAGGCCTTGACCGTGATGCGGTTCAGCGCGAGCTCCGGAAACGCAAAGGGCACGCGCAGCGCGCTGCTGCTGGCCTTGGCGGGCACCAGTTGGCCGTCTTCCGCATGGTTGCCGCGGTAGAAAATGCCGCGTACATCGCGGCCGGAGAGGCAGTCGATCCAGGCCACCGTGTACTCCACGCCGGCCTGCTCACTGACGGCCGTGATGTGCAGAAACTCGTCCAGTCCGTGGAAGGTCAGCGTGTCCGCCGCAATGTTGCTGCTGGCAATTTTCTTGAGTTGCAGTTCCGCCCACAGGATGACGCCGGTGAGGCCCATGCCGGCCACGGTTGCGGAGAACAATGCTTCATTTTGCGTCCGCGAGCAGACGTGCCGGGTTCCATCGCTCCGCAACAATTCCAGCTGCGTCACATGGCAGCCAATGGTTCCGGCGCAATGGTGATTCTTGCCGTGCACGTCGTTTGCGATGGCGCCGCCCACGGTCACAAACTTCGTGCCCGGGGTCACGGGCAGGAACCATCCACTGGGAATGGCTGCCTGCAGGATGGCCTCCAGCGACATTCCGGCGGCGCAGCGCAGAAGTCCGGTTGCCGTGTCAAAGGACAGGATGCGATTCATCGCGGAGGTGTCGATGAGGTCGCCTCCGTCGTTCAGGCAGGAATCGCCGTAGCTTCGGCCCAGTCCGTAGGCAAGGACGGGCACGGTGGAATCATCGAATCGGCCGAGCTCTTCGGGGGCAGTTGGACGAAGAATCCGGCGATGCAGCGGTGTGTAGTTGCGTCCCCAGGAGTTGTATGAGTGATTTGCCATTGTCCTTCTCTATGAATGCCTAGAATCTCGCGGCGGCTGCTAGCAGAACTGCCGCACCGGCCGCGGCGATGCCGTAGCTTGCAGGGTCGCGCATCGCCAGCGTGACAGGATCCTCGTTCAGTTCTCCGCGATGCGCCTTGAGCCATATACGGCTCACCCAGTAAAGAATCAGCGGACACAACAGCAACAGCAGTTCCGGTCTGCGATACAGCACCGCAACCTCACTGCTGTGGATGTAAATGGTGAGCACCACGATCGCGGAGAAGCAGCTTGCCATTCCAATGCTCATCAGCAGTTCGCGGTCGGCGGGCAGGTAGCTTCGTCCGGAATTCCCGCTTTCTGCCAACTCGCCGTCATGCAGCAGTTCGGAATAACGCTTGGCCATTGCCAGGCTCAGGAAGAAAAACAGCGAGAAACCGAGCAGCCATTGCGAAAGCGGCGTCGCAGTAATCAGAGAGCCGGCCCAGATCCGCACAGAGTAAAAACTGGAGAGAACCAGCACGTCGAGAATGGCGATCTTCTTCAGACGCAGGGAATAGAGCGTCGTGGTCAATGCGTAGACCGCAAGCACGACGATGAATTGCCAATCCAGCAGCGCGGCACCGAGCCCGAACGATACTCCCAACAAGAGGATGGCGACACCCAACCCGCTCGGGAGCGAAAGGCTTCCAGAGGCGAACGGGCGGTTGCGCTTCCAGGTGTGCTCGCGGTCCGACTGCAGATCCAGCAGATCGTTGATGACGTACACACCCGACGCGCAGAAGCTGAACAACATCATGCCCAGCAAGGTGAGCATGACGGGTTGCCACGCGAGCCGATGCGCCAGCACCAGGGCCGTGAAGATCAGGACGTTCTTGCTCCAGTGGTGCACGCGGATGGCGCGCAGCCAGAGCCCGAGGGGCGCGCGCGGGCCAGGAAATACGCCCTGCACGGTGGTTACGGCGGAGACCCTGTTGGCGACTGCTTGTGTGCCCACCACATAGGCACCCGCTGCGGCGCGCCACACCACCATGTCCGCGGGGGAATCGCCGATATAGTCGAACGCACCGCCTGCAAGCACCGTGCGCAGCAGATCTACCTTGGCCTGGCCCTTCATGTTGCGGCCGGGATGAGAGCCATAGACGGCGTCAAAGATGGCGACTGACGACGCCACGCTGTCGGCCAGCGCCTGGTCTGCGGCGGTGACCAGCAGGAGCCGTCTTCCGCGGGCATGCTCTCCGATAAGGAAGGTGAGGACGTCCTGGTTGTAGGGAAGCAGCGCCGGGTTGAGTAAGGTTCTCCGCGCGACCTCGCGCTTCAGCACGGCCTTTCCACCCTTCAGCAGCCAGAAGGGAATCAGGAGCAGGCTCAACGGATTCTGCTTCAGGAGCTGGATGATGCACTCCCAGAGCAGATCGGTCTGAATCAGCGTTCCATCAAGATCAACGCAGAGGGGAATGGACAGCCGCGAAGGACGCGGTTCTTGAGCTTCCGGATTGGCCTGTGGCAAAATCACAGCCTCCCTGAACCATGCGGGCAAGAACGGATCCGGCGGCGCGGAACAACACCCGCGCCCAGCCAGTCTAACCGAGGCCGGAGTGCCGATGTGTGATTCTGGTCACATAACGGGCTCTCCAGCGTCCCCGCGTGCATGGCGGCCAATCCCGGGCTCATGGCTGATGCCGCCACGACGGTGTTGCGGAGCCTACTGCGGCGTTCTTGCGAGATGGCTGACATAAAGATTGTAGTAGTTCCTCGCATTGTCATAGTCGCCACGCTGGTCGTAGTACCGCGCCAGGTTCAAGTAGGCATCGCTGTCGTTCGGGTCGATGGCGATGGCGCGCTGCAACAGGGGCAGAGCCTCCGCGTCGCGGTGCGTGCGCAGATACATTCCAGCCAGGTTCACCAAGGGCAGCGTATTGTTGGGCGCTACTTCAATGCTTCGCTTGTAAAGCGTCTCGTCATCGCGCCAAATCCGGCACTCGCTGGCGGTGACACCGCAGAGCAGCACCGCCACCAGTCCGACGGCAACCGTGCGCGGCGGCGTCAGGTTCACTCTGCGCAACAGCTCGGCGGCGAGCAACGCGAGGCCCACCGTCGGCAGGTAGAGATAACGGTCGTGAACGTACTCGCCCGCCAGCAGGTAACGGATGGCCAGCGCGGGCAACAGCGTCAGCCCGGCCCACAGCGCGGCAAACCGTACGTTCGCCGAGGCCTTCCGCAGGCACCAGACGAGCAGGCCGACACAAGCGGCAACCAGCAGCAGCGGCCACACGGAGCGGATGGTGTGGACGGCATAGCTCATGCTGAGGTGGAAGGGCCAGAGCAGATTCTTCGCATAGAGGAAGAGTACGTCCGGCCAGGTGTAGACCATGTCGGAGATGCTCATGGTTGCCGGGCCGCCTCCGGCAAACGGGCCGAGTGCCTGCCGCCGCATCAACAGGTAAAGCAGCGCGGGAGGCAGGTACGGCACCGAGGCCGCCAGGCTCTCCTTCCAGTTTGTGCGGCTCCAGGCATAGATGAAGATGAGCGCCGGTGCCAGGATGCCTGGCTCTTTGGCAAACATGGCCAGCGTCGCCAGCAGAACGGATGCGAAGGAAATCGCGCCCTTCTTTATCGCAAACAAATAAACGCTGAACAGAAGCAGCACGGTCACCAGCAGGTCCTGCGCGTCGGAAATCCAACAGACAGCTTCCGTGTGGATGGGGTGGATTCCGAACAGAGCGGCCGCCAGCAGTGAGGCGCGGAAGTCTCCCGTGAGCTTGCGGGCAAGCGCGAATACGCCTGCCGTGACCAGAACGTGCAGGAGAACCGATGCCAGGTGCCAGATAGGGCTGACCGGCCCCAGGGCGACGAAGTTCAGGCGCAACCAGAGCAGATAGAGCGGGCGGTAGTACGGAGTCATCTGCCCGGGAAGATGAGCGACCAGGTGGGTGGTGAAGTATCCCGGCACATACGACCAGGCCGTAATCCTCGGATTGATCTCGATCAGCAGATGATCGTCGGAGACCAGCCCGTAGCGCGCGGAAGGCAGGAAGAGCAAGAAGGTGATGATTAAGATTGCGCCAACCTGGAGCTTCTTTGACATAGGCCCAATCATAACTTGGCTGGGGCGCCGCATGGTCTGTGATTCGAGGCGGGGCTGAAAAAGATTGGGCCGTTATCTGGATTTGCCATGATTGTGGTTCGCAAAAAGAATTGGCGCAAGTCGGCCGAGCATGTGTGCCCGGCGGCTTGCGCCATTGTGTGTACGACAAACGAGCGCGAGTGATCTTGCTGGCAACCGGCTACGGTGAGCCGGCTGCTCACGTCTTATCGAATCACCCGGAACAGATCGCTGTAGTCATCCGTCCACAGGACGGGTGCGATTGCGTCCCGCGGTACGACTGCGACGTTTGCCAGCGGAGGCACCATGTCGCGCACGGGGGTGCGGGCAAGGACGACCCAGCAGCTCTCAAAGGTAGCGCCCTGCGGCTGGTTGTAGGCAATCAGCATGTCCACGCCGAACGACTTTGCAATTCCCTGGAGAACCGGAATCAGGTTGATGTGCCGGCTGGTGATGTGGACGGCGATGACGCCCGACACCGGATCGACGCGCCGCCAGTAATACTCGAAGGCTTCGCGTGTGAGCAGGTGAACCGGAATCGCGTCGCCGGAGAAGGCGTCGAGCACGAGCACGTCGTAGGGCTCGGTGCCGGCGGCCACTTCCTGCTCCAGGGAAAGGCGTGCGTCGCCGAGTGAAACGCCTACGCGGGCCGCGGAATTCCGCAGGAACGTGAACATCGGCTGCGGGCCGCTGGCGAGCTTGAGAACATCAGGATTGATCTCGTAATACTGAATGGAGTCGGAGGGGCGGCCATAAGCCGCGAGGGTTCCCACGCCAAGGCCCACAACGCCGACGCGCAACGCGCCTGGCGCGATGGCGCGCTTGGGATGGTTCTCAAGAAGAATTCCGATGCCGGTTCCCGGCCCATAGTAAGAAGTCGGATAGCCGTCCATGGGCGGATACAACTGGATGCCGTGAGTGATCTGTCCGTGCACAAGCTCCAGCGCGGAAGGCTGCCGGAGAACGCTGACCATGCCGTAGAAATTGCGATGGCTCAGCACCAGGTTCTCCCGCGGCTGCGCGGTCCGGTACAAGGCGGCAATGGCAAAGAGCGCCAGCGCGATCACCGCGACCTGCACGAACCGGAAGCTCGACTTCCCGGCGGATTCCTTCTCAAGGATGACCGAACCAAAGCTGACGATGGCTCCGGCCAGCAGCGCCAGCGGGTAGAAGTGCACGCGGCTCAGCGTCGGTGAAAGCTCCGGCAGCCACTGCGTGAGCGCGACCGCCGCCAGCAGGGTGCCGAGAGTGATGCCGATGGGCAGAAGCGGCGTCGACCGCTGCACCCACGAGTTCTTGTCGAGGAACAGGCAGAGCAGGGTCAGCGCAATTCCCAGCGCCAGGGAGATCTGGAATTCGATGAACGACGAGAAGAAGCTCGGAGCAATGATGGCGACGAACAAGCCACCGGCCGCGCCACCGGCGGAGATTGCCAGGTAGAAGGCCGTGAGGCGTTGCGGCTCCGGCTTGAGCAGCACCAACTCGCCGTGGAAGATCATGCAGCCCAGGAAGAGCAGGATGGGCACGCAGATCAGCTCGGCCAGAGCGTTGCCGGTGATCATGACGGCGCAGGTTGCGAACAGGCACACGGCGAATGCCGGATGAAAGACAGCTCGTTTGTACCAGCGGGTGTGGTCGAAGCAGAGAATGAAGCTGAGCAGGTAGGCCGACAGCGGCAGCACCCAAAGCAGCGGGACGGTGGCAACTTCCTGGCAGAGCAGGTTGGTGGTTGCCAGCAGCAGCGCGGAGGCACAGGCTGGAAGCAGGAACCACAGCCAGCCCGCAAACGGAGACCTCGCGGCTTCCGCCTGCGGAGTTTCGGTGACGGCCTCCACGAGTGCCTTGCGGTCTTTGGCCAACACGGCACAGGCCGCGCAGCAGAGTGCGAAGACGCAGAAGGCCGCCGACCACACTTGCCCCTGACGCAGCGTGCCAAGTTTCGGCTCCACGAGGAACGGATAGGTCGCCAGCCCAAGCAGCGAACCCAGATTCGAGATGGAGTAGAGCCGGTAGGTGCGTGCGCCGGCGCCCATGCTGGCAAACCAGCTCTGCAACAGCGGCCCCGTGGTGGACAGCACAAAGAACGGCAGTCCGGCGGAGACCAGTACGACCGATGTGACGGCCAGTACAGGGTTGGCCGCTCCCGCAGGCTTCCACGCCGCGCCGGGCGTGATTGCCGAGGGCCACTTCACGGCCAGTACGGCAATTGCCAGAAGGGCCAGCGCCAGCAGCCCAACGTGCACGTAGACCTGGGTTCGGCGTTCGAGGCGCAAAGCCAGCAGATGCGCATACAGGTATCCGCCGAGCAGAAGCGCCTGGAAGATCAGCATGCTGGTCGTCCAGACGGCTGCCGAGCCGCCGAACCACGGCAGGATGTGCTTGCTCACAATCAACTGCACCTGGAAGAGCAGTGCAGCACTCAGGAAGGAGCAGCAGGCAAACAGCAGCCAGATGCTCTTCGATACAGTTGTGCCCGGATCGCCGTCAACGCGATCAATCAATTTCGTCTCGCTGCCCACTGAACGTCCTCGTATTAGCAGGCCCGCTCAGGAACAGGCCTGCGGAATTCAATTAGGAATCAATCGAAAATGCCCAATTCCTTCGCCGAGACTCTGCCTGACTCCCGGCGTGAACTTTGTACGCGCATCTTTCGCCGCGCATTCCTGATGGGCGCGGGCCTTGCCCGGCGCGCACTCATCGGGGAGACGCTGCCGTCACCCCTGACATGCGTTCCGTGGCGCGTTGCGCCTCTGCGTACCGGCCCTGCCGGTTGTACAGCCCCACCAGCGCGATCCAGTATTCCCGCTGTTCTGGTGCAACACGAACCGCTTCCTCGGCCTGCTCGGTGGCGCGATTGAGATCGCCCGCCGCTTCGTAGGCCACGGTCCGGCCATGCGCGAGATTTGCGTAAAACAGCTTGTCTACCTCAGTGCCATCCGCAGAGCTTTCCTTCGCCGAGGCCTCCGCCTGCTCAAAGGTCTTCAGCGCCTCTCCCGGCTGCCCGGCGTTTGAATAGACAAAGCCGAGCGAAAGCTGGGCGATGTGCGGCTCCGGCGTCAGGTCCACCACCTGCTTCCAGGCCGCAATCGACTCGTTGAATCTGCGTTCGGCGCCGTATATCTCCGCCAGGCGCACCCAAATCCATTGCGCCAGCAGCGCGTTGCTTGGGTGGTCCACGGCGGCCAAGTATTCCTTCTCCGCGTCATTCAATGCGCCGGCCTGTTCCAGAATCTCTCCACGGAGGAAGCGCCCATATGGGCTGTCCGGAAACACGGCCAGCGCGCGGGTGGCGGCGGTATAGGCCTCGGAGTTGCGCCCCAGGGCCATCAGGACATTGGCGGCGTTCAGCCACTGGTTAAAGGCGGCGCTGTTGTTGCCGGCCGGCGCGGTCGCAGGCAGTGGCGCGGTCTCGCAGGAGATCTGCAGCCGCTTCAGCAGCTCCGCGTTCTGCGCGGTCGCACGCACAAACACGACTGAAACTTCATCCATGTAGACGGGTTTCCAGGTTTCGCTCGTGCAGTACTGGCGCAGCAGCGGAAACAATTGCAGCCCGTCAAAGCGGGAGATCGGGACAAGCATCGAGTTGATGTTGTATTGCCCGGCCGTCTCTTTCCATGCGTTTGCGTCAGGCGCTGTCCCCACAAGTTCGGCGCTTTGTCCCACAATCCGTGCCCCGAACGGGTCGCCTCGTCCATCCACGTAGTTTGGGTACTTCGGGCCAAGCCGCCAGGCGACGAAGCCGCCTTCGTTGTAGGTGTTGAAAAGCTGCCCGGGGATACCTTCACGCTCCATGAATTCGGCGGCGCGCGTGGGGAACCACCAGCTCAGGCCCGTGCCGAATTCGGAGATGTCGATCCGTTGCATGTGGTAGCGGTTGGTTGCCAGGTCGGCGCACCAGACGGTGACCAGCAGAACCAATACCGCACAGCCTGAGACAGCGGCAATGCTCCGCGAGCGACGGTCCACGGTTGCTTCTGAAATTGCGTTGACCGCGGAGGAGAGCACCGCGCCCGCAATGATCACGACGATCACGGCGAATAGAACCTGCAATCGCAGATGGCGGAGCGCGAAGAAGGTTGCGCCGCACAGCAGGAGCGCAGCACCAATCTGCCGGCGCAGCAGCGCTACCGGAACGGCAATGGCAACCACGAAGAGCAACAGAACAAAGGAATCCGGACAACGCGGCCAAAGCCCGAACTTGATGAGGTTCCAGCTGAGATGGACAGGAGCCCATTCGGCGATCTGCTGCTTCGAGGTGGTTGCCGCCGCCATCGGCGTCATGAAGTTCAGCAGATGCGAATAGTTCTTCCAGCCCCACGGATTCACGAGGGCCGCAAGCGGAGTCAGCGCGAACCACGGCCACGCGCGGCGGAGGTGCTCCATCGCAGCCTGGCGCTTCGCCGGTTGCAGCATGTCCAGCAGCTCCAGCAGTGCATATCCGCCGAAGAGCGCGATGCCCGAAACCAGCCCGAGGTGCAGGTTCGCCCAGCCTGCGGTCAGTAGGGGCAACAGCCACAAGCGGCCCCGGCCGGTTTCGTAGTGCTCCCAGAGCAGGCTGAAGAATGCAGCGAACAGCACGACGGTGAACATGTCTGCACGCGGCGTTGTGCGGTTTGCGATCAGGGGCACGGCCAGAATTGCAATCGCCGCGGTCCATGCCGTGCCACGCCGCAGCAGCAGAGCAATAGTGGCGACACAGGCCGTAGCTCCCAGCCAAGAGAGAAGTGCGTATCCGCCAAGAGAAAACGCGCCAAGAAAAATCAGACCGGAACCAACCGGGTAGATCCACGGTTGCCCAAGGGCTGTATAGGAGAGAACGTCCGTGGAGGGAATCTGATGGTGCTGCACAATCCAGCGCGCCGTAGCCAGCTGCCAACCAAGGTCAAAATCCGCCACCGTGCGGAGTCCGGCCAGCAGTGCATAGACCAGTGCGGCGGCCGCGGTGACAACAAAAAGTATTCTCCCGGAAGAAAGGCGGCTGCCTTCCACTGGTTGGGGCTTGTGAACTGCGTTTGCCATGAGGCCTCGTCGGTTGCCTGATCCAGCGCAGGGGACGGACTCTGTGAGGCCAACACGAAGGGTATGTTGTTCTCGTCCGGGTTTCTAGTCCCCCTGTTGCAGCAGAGGCGATGCGCTCCGCGTGGAGGCATCGCCTCTTGCTCGATCCCGTCAGCAGAAATTACATTGCCGGGGCGTTTTGCTTGTCGCCGGGGCCCATGGTCTTGTGCTTTTTCACCAGGTCGATCATCTTTTTCACCTGGTCGCGATGCGGATGGTTCGGGTTCGCCTTCAGCAGCTTTTCCCAGCATTCGATGGCGCCCTTGCTGTCGCCCTGCTCGCGCCACTTCAGCACGCCCATGTTGTAGAGGGCGTCCGCAGACTTGGGATCGACCTGGAGGGCCTGGTTGAGGGTGGCCAGAGCCTTGTCGGCATGTCCGCCGTAGTAGTAGGAGTTGGCCAGCCGCGTGAGAATCTCGGCCGTCATCTGCAGCTTTGCAGAACGCTCGTAGTATTCGGCGGAGGCGTCGAACTGGTGAGCCGCGAAGTAGAAGGCGGCAATCTTCTGAATGGTGTCATTGTCGTTGGGCTGCTGTTTCAGCTTCTCCAGCAGAGGTGCCACCTGCTTATCAGCCATCTGCTTCAGCTGATCCGGGGTTGGGGCGCCGCCGGACATGCCGCCCATCTGCCCCATGCCACTGGGGGCCTGCTGCTGAATGGCCGGAGCCGGTGCACTGGGTTGGGACGCCACCGAGCCGCGCACCAGATATCCGACTCCAACTCCAATGACCAGACAGATGATGGACAAAGCGTAGGCCTGGACAGAACTCCACGCATTCTTTGCAGGCTGATTTTCCACGGGCTGATTCTCTGCGTTGCTCATGTTCGTTCAAGGACTCCTAAGGCACCTGAATTCGTTCTGGCTTGAACTCTCGTTGGATCGATTCGGATTACGACCAGAAGAGATTCTAGAACGGGGCTCTCAGTCGGAATCGCAGCCGGAGTGCCAAACCAAGCATATTCAAAAATATAATTATTTCTTAATTTTTCAATGACTTATGTGGCGTGTTTTCTCAAGGTCACAAGCCCCTTGTGCAATTGTGTTGAGGCATATGCCCCGGAAAAGCGGAATTTTACCCACAAATCCTTGGCGGGCTTGCGAATGCCTGCCACTTCAAGGCATCGGTCCGCCTCAATCAGGCCTCGTCCGGGGGATGACTCCCGGCGCGGGTTCTGCCTGCAAACTGCGTGGCAGCAGGGGCGCGGTATTCATGAGTTCGCGTCGGCGCACGGTCGGCTCCCGTGGTGGAATCTGCTCGGTCTGACTTGCCAATGGCGCGTGCAGAGCGGCGGAGAACAGGCGTGCTGCGGGAAAGAAAAACGCGCCACCTTGCCGCCGGTCTGCACCACGAATTGTCCGGCGCAGCGGACCTCCGCCACGAGAGCCAGGGTGGCGGGCATGCGCCGTTCAGCCCGTCAACTCCGCCGTCGACGATCCTTCAAGTCACCGCTAGAATTAGATTTATCTGGAGCGTGTGACAGGCGTCACGTCGCCGGCGGACTGCGTTCTGCGATGATTTCTAAGGCAAATTGTGGCGTTTTGTGCGTTCGCATCCTGGAGAAGTAAGCCCGGCCAGGGGCCACAGGCGGTTGTGGAGAGAGACTGAGCCGATTGTGAGGGTGTTCCCAGCCTGATGCAGACCAATTACATGCTGACTGACCTGGGCGGCTTTCTGGCGTCCGTTCTGGCGTTTCCCCTGTTTCTCGTGGTGCCGGGCGCGGTGCTGGGCTGGCTGCTGGATCTGATGCAGTTCCGCCAGCGGCGGAGCATCACGCAACTGGTGATGAGCGTTCCGCTCTCCATCGCCATCTGCCCCATTCTCATCTTCTGGCTGGGATGCCTTGGCGGCTACACGGCGATTTGGACAGCCTTTGGCCTGATCTGGGCCGCATTCCTCGTGATTGTCGCGCGCAACTTCAGGCAGCTGACGCTGAAGCCCGCCGAGCCGGCGGAGCGGTGGGCCTGGGGCGCGGCCGGCGTCTGGGCACTGATTGCCATCGGCTCGCTGATGCATCTGCAGTTTGGCGGCAAGCTCTTCTTCAGCGATAGCGCGTTTGACTACTGCGTGCGCCAGGCGTTTACCGCTTCGGCCATGCGCGCCATTCCTCCCTCGAACCCGTTTTTTGCCGCGTTTGACGCGGTGCCGCTGCGCTATCACTACTTCTGGATGCTGGTGTGTGCGCTGCCGGCCAAGCTGCTTGGCATTCATCCTTTGCTGGCGCTTTATGGGGGAGCCATCTGGGCGGGGCTGGGCCTGATGGCCGCCATTGCCCTGTATCTGCGCTTCATCGTGCGGGGCGGCTCTACCGTTGCACGCAACGCCGTGCTGGGCGCGGGATTGCTGCTGGTGACCGGGCTGGACCTGATTCCGACGCTCTACGTTCTGCTGCACGAGCACCGCATCCAGACGGATATGGAGTGGTGGAACGTGGTGCAGGTGGCGGGCTGGATGACGTCGCTGCTCTGGGTTCCGCACTATGTGGCATCGCTGGTTGCGGCGCTGGTCGCGCTGCTGCTCATTCATCAGTCGGCCAAGCTGGAGGGTGCGCGGAAGATTGGGCCGGTGGTGGTGGCGGGGCTTGGCTTTGCCAGCTCAACCGGACTGGGCATTTACGTCACGCTGGTGTTCGCGGTCTTCGGCGTCATCTGGACGTTGGTGTGCATCGCAAGGCGCTGGTATGCGGATTTGGTGGCATTGGGCGCCTCCGGAGCAATTGCGATTATTGCCGCGCTTCCTTACCTGGGCCTGGTAAAAGCGGCGGGGACTGCCTCTGCCGCCTCCGCGCAGGAGGCATTCGCAAGGTTTGCAATCCGTCCCTTTACGCTGCTGGGACTGGAGATGCTACGGCATGGTGTGCGGGACCCCAAGTGGTTTGCGCTGGCGAACCTGGTCTCCATGCCGCTGAATTACGCCCTGGAATTTGGGTTCTTTCTTCTTGTGGGCGCGCTCCGTTTTCGCCAACTTCGCGGCAAGGAGCAGGAGCCGGAGCGGGAAGAGCTATTGTGCTGGTCGCTGCTGGGCGCGAGCTTCCTGATCGGATCGTTCGTTGAGTCCACCTCGATCACCAGCAATGACCTTGGCATGCGGGCGATGCTGCCGGCGCAATTCATTCTGCTGTTGTGGTCCGTACCGCTGCTGCAGGACTGGTGGAAGGGCGGAGCGCAGGCCGCGACATGGCTCGTGCGGCGCCTGGTCGTGATCTCGCTGGTGCTGGGCGTTGGGGCGAACATTTATCAACTCGGCCTTCTGCGCTTTGGCCCTATCCTTCTTGATCACAACGCTGCCATCACCGGCTACATGATGCCAACGCAGAATATGGACGGAAATCGCACGCTTGGCATGCGCCAGGCCTTTGATGCGGTGCGTGCGCAGCTACCTCCGCAGGCGCTGGTGCAGGCCAATCCTGCCCGCCAGGATTATGCTTCGCAGCTGCTGTTCGATGACTTTCCTGCCGCTTCCGGGTTGGAGCAGTGCGGCGTGGCCTTTGGCGGAGACGAGCAGAAGTGTCAGCCGGTCTACAACAACTTTGCGCGGCTGTTCCAGGCGCCAGCCCCGCAGGACGACGAGTATCTGGATGATATGTGCCATGCCTTCAAGGTGTCGGCGTTGCTGGTGACCGACACAGACCCGGCGTGGTACGCAAATACCTGGGTGCGCAGCCGTCCCGTAATCTTCACCAGTCCGCATGTGCGTGTGGTACGTTGTGGCGACGCCGCTGCCGCCACACGGGGCGCCTCCACGGGCGGGAACTAGACGGTGTGGAGCGAAGGGCGGCAAGTGCGCGAGAATAGGGTGTTTGAGCACCCGGAAATTGCCCGGGCAACGGTAAAATTGTAACTTCCGGTTTTGTTCAGGTTCAGGAGAAGCTATGAAAGTCGTGATGCTGTGCGGTGGGCTTGGAACGCGTCTGCGTGAGGAGACGGAGTACCGCCCGAAGCCGCTGGTTGAAATCGGTGGTCGCCCGATTCTGTGGCACATCATGAAGCTGTATGCCCATTCGGGGTTCCGCGAGTTCGTGCTCTGCCTCGGCTACCGCGGCAACATGATCAAGGAATACTTCCTGAACTACGAGGCGATGAACAGCGATTTCACCATCGGCCTGGGCCGCAACTCGAACATCGAGTACCACGGCAAGCACGGCGAGCAGGGCTTCAAGGTGACGCTGGCCGAGACCGGCCAGAACTCGATGACCGGCGGCCGCCTCAAGCGGGTGGAGAAGTACATCGACAGCGACACGTTCATGATGACCTACGGCGACGGCGTTGCCGACGTGGACATTCCAGCGCTGCTCGCCTTCCACAAGGCGCACGGCAAGATCGCCACGGTCACTGCGGTTACGCCCAGCTCGCGTTTTGGCGTGGTGCAGACCGATGCCAGCGGACGCGTGACCGACTTCATCGAGAAGCCGCGCACCAGCGGACGGGCCAGCGCGGGGTACTTCGTCTTCAACCGCGAGATCTTTAACTATCTGAGTGGCGATGACTGCGTGCTGGAGCGCGCGCCGCTGGAGAAACTTTCGAAGGAAGGCCAGTTGATGGCCTTCAAGCATGACGGCTTTTTCTACGCCATGGACACCTACCGCGAATACGAATATTTGAACGGACTCTGGGCTGCGAACCAGGCTCCGTGGAAGGTCTGGAATGAGTAACGGATATTGGCAGGACCGCTCGGTTTTTGTGACCGGCGCAAGCGGATTGCTGGGAAGCTGGCTGACGCGCCGGCTGGTGGAGCACGGCGCCAACGTCTGCGTGCTGCTGCGTGACTGGGTTCCGCAGAGTGAGATGGTGCGCCAGGGACTGCTTGAGAAGGTGAACGTCGTGCGCGGAGACATCCGCGACGCCGACCTGCTGGAGCGCACGCTCGGCGAGTACGAGGTGGAGACGGTCTTCCACCTGGCGGCGCAGACCATCGTCGGCATTGCCAACCGCAACCCGGTTTCGACCTTTGAGAGCAACATACAGGGCACGTGGAATGTGCTGGAAGCCTGCCGCCGTTCGCCCAAGGTGAACGCCATTGTCGTGGCCTCCAGCGACAAGGCCTACGGCGACCAGACGGTGCTGCCCTACACGGAAGAGATGCCGCTCCAGGGCCGTCACCCGTACGACGTGAGCAAGAGCTGCACCGACCTGATCACGCAGTCGTACATGACGACCTACAACCTGCCGGTTTCGATTACGCGCTGCGGCAACTTTTACGGCGGTGGCGACCTGAACTGGAACCGTGTTGTGCCGGGCACTGTCCGCAGCATCCTGCGCAATGAGGCGCCCATCATCCGCAGCGACGGCCACTTTGTCCGCGACTACTTCTACATTGAAGATGGCGCGGCGGCCTACATGTTGCTGGCCGAGCGCATGACGCAGGATGAGGCCGTTTGCCGGCAGGCGTTCAACTTCTCCAACGAGGCGCAGATCAGCGTGCTCGATCTGGTGAACGCCATTTTGAAGAAGATGAACAGCAAGCTGGAGCCGGTGATTCTCAATCAGGCGTCGCACGAGATCCGCCACCAGTTTCTGAGTGCGGAAAAAGCACGCCAGCTTTTGAAGTGGTCGCCGGAGTTCTCGCTCGACGAGGGCCTGGAGCGCACCATCGCCTGGTACAAGGAGGCGCTGAGCCGTGAGTAGGGCAGACGAGCTGCGCGAGCAGATTCTTTCGCTGGTGGCCGAGTACTACCTGGAGGCGTTTCCGAAGAAGGAGTTCGAGCCGGGCGTTTCGAACGTGCCGATCTCCGGCCGCGTCTTTGATCAGCGCGAGCTGGAGATGCTGGTGTCATCCTCGCTCGACTTCTGGCTGACGACCGGGCGTTTTGCGGAGACCTTTGAGCGCGAATTCGCCAAGTTTTTCGGGCTGCGCGAGGCGGTGCTGGTCAACTCCGGCTCCTCGGCAAACCTGGTGGCGCTGGCGGCGCTGACCTCGCACAAGCTGGGCGACAAGCGCCTGAAGCCGGGCGACGAAGTCATCACGGTTGCCGCCGGTTTCCCCACCACGGTCAATCCGATCATCCAGTGCGGGCTGGTGCCGGTCTTTGTGGACGCGCACATACCGACTTACAACATTGATGCCACGCAGCTTGAGGCGGCGCTGTCGCCGAAGACGCGCGCCATCATGGCGGCGCACACGCTGGGCAATCCGTTCGACCTGAAGACCATCACTGAGTTCGCGAAGAAGCACGACCTGTGGCTGGTGGAGGATTGCTGCGACGCGGTGGGCGCAAAGTTCGCGGGGCAGATGGCGGGTACATTTGGCGACGTGGCCACCACGAGCTTTTATCCCGCGCACCACATCACCATGGGCGAGGGCGGCTGCGTGCTTACCGATAAGCCACTGCTGCGCACGCTGATTGAGAGCTTCCGCGACTGGGGCCGCGACTGCTGGTGCCAGCCGGGCAAGGACAATACCTGCGGCAAGCGCTTCGACTGGAAGCTGGGCGGACTGCCGCACGGCTACGACCACAAGTACATTTATTCGCACATCGGCTACAACCTGAAGGCCACCGACATGCAGGCCGCTGTCGGCGTGGCGCAGTTGGGCAAGCTGGCGGGCTTTATCGATGCGCGCAAACGCAACTTCGCGCATCTGCATCTCGGCCTTCAGGACCTGCAGGAGTTCTTCATCCTGCCGGAGCCGACGCCGGACTCCGAGCCGAGCTGGTTCGGCTTCCCGCTGCTGCTGCGCGAGGAGACCGGGCTGGATCGCGCGGAACTGATGCGCCGGTTGAACGAGAAGAAGATTGGCACGCGCCAGCTGTTTGGCGGCAACCTGCTGCGGCAGCCCGCGTATGAAGGCATTGCGCATCGTGTGATTGGGCCGCTGACGAACAGCGACCGCATCATGAACCGCGTCTTCTGGATCGGCGTTTACCCGGGACTGACCGGCAAGATGATCGAGTACATGATTGACGCGTTGCATGAAGTGACGCGCGGCAAGTAGGCGCGGAGAACCCGGACAGGCATGAAGCTGGCGCAGGAAGATCTCGAGCAGATGACGTTGCGCGTTGCTCCCGTGTGGAGCGAGGCGCGCGGCAAACGCTTCTTTCTCACCGGCGGTACGGGGTTCTTCGGCTGCTGGCTGCTGGAGAGCTTCTGCCATGCGAACCGCGTGCTCAAGCTCGGCGCGCGCATGACCGTGCTGACGCGCGACGCGGAACGTTTTGCGAAGAAGGCTCCGCATTTGGCGAGTGATGCGGCAGTGGAGTTTGTTGCGGGCGATGTGCGCAGCTTTGAGTTTCCGGCTGGCGCGTTCGATTACGTTCTGCACTGCGCCACCAACACGAGCGGCGATCAGGGCTCGGGGCTGGAGTTCTTTGACACGATTGTGGAAGGCACGCGCCACACGCTGGAGTTTGCGCGGCTGAGCGGCGCAAAGCGGTTTCTGTTGGCCAGCTCCGGCGCGGTTTACGGCACGCAGCCGCCGGAGATTGCGCACGTTGCAGAGGACTTTGCGGGCGCGCCATTGCCGGCGGCCACTCCGCTGGCGATTTACGCCGAAGGTAAGCGCGCGGCCGAGTTGCTCTGCCACTTGTATGCGCAGAGCTACGGAATTGAACCGGCCATCGCGCGGTGCTTTGCCTTCGTGGGGCCGCACCTGCCGCTGGACGCGCACTTCGCCATTGGCAATTTCATTGGCGACCGGTTGCGCGGCGGGCCCATCACGGTCGGCGGAGACGGCACACCTTACCGCTCGTACATGTATGCGGGCGACCTGGCGGTGTGGCTGTGGACGCTGCTGTTCCGTGGCCAGAGTTGCCGCGCCTACAACGTGGGTTCGGATGAAGCGGTGAGCATCCGCGAGCTGGCTCATGCAGTGGCCGACGCGCTGCCGCCGAAGGTTGAAGTCATCATCAAGGGAACGCCCGTGGAGGGCGCAAAGCCCGCGCGCTACGTTCCAAGCATTGAGCGCGCGCGGCATGAGCTGGGCCTGCGCTGCGAGGTGGGGCTGGCGGAGGCAATCCGCCGCACCGCACGCTGGCACGGCGCACAAAAGGATTGAGGAACGAACGAAGTGATCAAGCTTTCTGATTACGTGATGCATTCGCTGGCCGACTGGGGCGTGAAGCACATCTTCCTGGTGACCGGCGGCGGCGCCATGCACCTGAATGACAGCGTGGGCCAGGAAAAACGCATCCACTACATCTGCAACCATCACGAGCAAGCTTCGGCGATGGCCGCCGAGGGCTACGCGCGCATTGCGGGCACGCCGGGCGTTATCAATGTCACCACCGGCCCGGGCGGCATCAACTCGCTCAACGGCGTCTTTGGCGCATGGACCGACTCAATTCCGATGCTGGTGCTCTCCGGACAGGTGAAGCGCCAGACCTGCATGGCCACCGCGGGTGTGCACGGGCTGCGCCAGTTGGGCGATCAGGAAGCCGACATCATCAGCATGGTGAAGGGCATTACCAAGTACGCCGTGCTGGTGGACGATCCGCAGTCGATCCGCTACCACCTGGAGCGCGCCTGGCACCTGGCGCAGAGCGGACGCCCCGGCCCCGTGTGGCTCGATATCCCCGTTGACGTGCAGTCGGCGCAGATTGATGAGACGAGGCTCCGCGCCTACGACCCGGCAGAGGACGCTGTCGCCACCGACGCAGCGAAGCTCGCCGCCGAATGCCGCGAGGTGCTTGAGCGCATCACGCGTGCGGAGCGGCCGGTCATCATGGCCGGAACCGGCGTGCGGCTGGCCAAGGCGCTGCCGGAGTTCGAACATCTCATCCGCATGCTGCGCATCCCGGTCACCACGGCGTGGACGCACGACCTCATCACCGGCGACGACCCGCTCTTCTGCGGACGCCCGGGCACGATTGGCGAGCGCGCCGGAAACTTCACGGTGCAGAACTCGGATCTGGTGCTGGTGCTGGGCTCGCGGCTGAACATTCGTCAGGTGAGCTACAACTGGCAGGCCTTTGCGCGCGGCGCGTTCAAGATTCAAGTGGATGTTGACGCCGCCGAACTGGCGAAGCCGCTGGTGAAACCGGATCTCGGCGTGGTCAGTGACCTGAAGCCGTTCTTGGCCGAGTTGCTGAAGCAGGCGGAGGGCTACAAGGCTCATCACGAGCAGTGGCTGGCGTGGTGCAAGGAGCGCGTGGCGCGCTACCCGGTGGTGCAGGAGCGCCAGCGGCAGAGCGGCCCTCCAATAAATCCGTACCACTTCATGGAGATGCTCTCGGACATGATGGTGGAAGGCGATGCGGTGGTTTGCGGCAATGCCAGCGCCTGCATCCTGCCTTATCAGGTGATGAAGATCAAGCGCGGACAGCGGCTGATTTCCAACTCCGGCTCGGCGTCGATGGGCTATGATCTTCCGGCTGCGATTGGTGTGGCGGCGGCGCGCGAAAGCGGCCGCGTCATCTGCCTGGCCGGTGACGGCAGCCTGCAGATGAACATACAGGAGCTGCAGACGCTGGCGCAGACCAAGCTGCCGGTGAAGGTCGTGGTGCTGAACAATGGCGGGTATCTTTCCATCCGCAGCACGCAGGGCAATTTCTTTGGACGCCTGACGGGAGAAAGTCCGGCGAGCGGGGTTTCCTTCCCTGAGTTTGTGAAAGTGGGCGCGGCGTTCGGGCTGCCGAGCGTGCGCGTGGACCGCGTGAGCGAGATGGACGCAGTGCGCAAGGCGCTGGATGCGCCGGGGCCGGCGCTGATCGAGGTGATGCTCGATCCGGACCAGCAGTTTGAGCCGCGTTCGCGCTCCAAGGCCATGCCGGACGGCACGATTGTTTCGCCGCCGCTGGAAGACATGTATCCGTTCCTTTCGCCGGAAGAACTGGCGGAAAATACGATTTCGAAGAAATAGCAGCAAGCGCGGCCGGGCGCGCCGTGAATCTCAAAAGTTTTTGTGGAAGGTTGATTTCCTATGACTGGTTCTGAAGTTTTCAACGAGTTGTTCGTGCTGGAGTTGGCCAACAACCATCTGGGCAGTCTTGAGCGCGGTCTCAAGATCATCAACGCCTATGGGCAGGTGGTGCGCTTCAACAATGTGCGGGCGGCCATCAAGCTACAGATTCGCGACGTGGACAATTTCATTCACCGCGACTTCCGCGACCGCGAGGACATCCGCTACATCAAGAAGACGCTCGCCACCAAGCTCTCGATCGAACAGTACGCGACGATGGTAAAGGCCGTCCGTGATGCCAACTGCATCACCATGGCCACGCCCTTCGATGAGGAGTCGGTCGATGTCTGCTGCAAGCTCGGCATTCAGCTCATCAAGATCGCCAGCTCCGACCTGAATGACTGGATGCTGATCGAGAAGATTGCCAAGGCGCAGAAGCCCGTGATCGTCTCCACTGGCGGCAGCTCGCTCAAGGACATTGACGACCTGGTGCGCTTCTTCAGCAACCGTCATATTCCGCTGGCCATCAATCATTGCGTCTCGCTTTATCCTTCCGAGGACCACGAACTGGAGATGAACCAGATCGACTTCCTGCGCCAGCGCTACCCGGACCACGTCATCGGCTTCTCCACGCACGAGTACCACGACTGGTGGAACTCGATGCTGGTGGCCTACGCCAAGGGCGCGCGTACCTTTGAGCGTCACATCGATATCGACAGCGACGGCGTGAAGGTTTCGCCCTACTGTTCGCTGCCGGCGCAGGTGGATCAGTGGTTCAAGGCCTTCCATAAGGCGAAGGAATTGTGCGGAGCTCCGGGAACGCAGCGCCGCATGCTGCCCAAGCGCGAGACCGAATACCTGGATGCGCTGGTGCGCGGCGTCTACGCCAAGCGCGACCTGCCTGAGGGCCACGTTCTCAGCGACGAGGATGTGTACCTGGCGGTTCCGCTGCAGAAGGGGCAGATTTCCTGCCGCGAACTGATGCGCGGAGAAGTCCTGCTGGCGCCCATCAAGAAGGATGAGCCGGTGCTGATTGACATCATCGACAGCCCGTACTCGAGCATCGAGTCGCTGAAGGCCACCATTTATGCGCGTGGGCTTGCCCCGAAGCCGGAAGGCAAGTAATGCAGTCGGCAGACTTGGGCAGCGAGGAGCAGATTCGTTTTGATGGGCCGGTTGCGGCCGTCATCTTCGACTTCGACGGCGTGTTCACCGACAATAAGGTGATCCTGACCGACGAGGGGCACGAGGCTGTGCGCTGCGACCGCGGCGACGGCTACGCCATCGGGCAGCTGCGCAAGACCGGCCTGCCGCTGCTGGTGCTCTCCACGGAGAAGGTGCCGATCGTGCGTTTCCGCTGCGAAAAGCTGAAGCTGGAGTGTATTCACGACGTGGACGACAAGGTTCCGGAGTTGAAGAAGTGGCTCGCCTCAAAGGGCGTTGCCCCCGAGCACGCCGTCTATATTGGCAATGACGTGAATGATCTCGGATGCCTGCAACTGGTGGGGCATCCGGTGGCCCCCGCCGATGCCTATCCGGAGGCGAAGGCCGCGGCGAAGCATGTACTGAAGGCCCGCGGCGGTGATGGCGCCGTGCGCGAACTGGCGCACGCCGTGATGGCACACCTCCGGCAGCAGGGCGGAGCGCGGTAGAAGATGAGCGAGGCAGCGAAGGTGAGCGAAAAGACCATCAGCATTCTGACGCCGTGCTACAACGAGGAAGAAAACGTTGTTGAGCTTTACGACCGCGTGCGCGCCGTCATGGTTCAGCTCGGCTATCGCTACGAGCACCTGTTCATCGACAACGCCTCCACGGACAACACGTTTGGCCTGCTGAAGGCGATTGCCGCGCGCGACCACAACGTCAAGGTCATCCGCAACGCGCGCAACTTCGGACACATCCGCTCGCCGCACCATGCGCTGCTGCAGTTGAAGGGTGACTGCGTCATCAGCCTGGTGGCCGACCTGCAGGACCCGCCGGAGATGATCCCCGAGTTCATCAAGAAGTGGGAAGAGGGCTACCCGGTGGTGGTCGGCATCAAGACCAGCAGCGCGGAGAACTCGCTGATGTACTGGATGCGCACCAAGTACTACGAAATGGTGCGCCGCTTCTCGGGCATCAACACGCTGGAGAACTTCACCGGCTTCGGGCTCTACGACCGCAAGGTTGTTGATGTGCTGCGCGGCTTCCACGACCCGTATCCGTACTTCCGCGGCATGATCGCCGAGATCGGCTTCAAGCACGCGGAGATTCCGTTCCATCAGCCGATGCGCATCCACGGCATCACCAAGAACAATTTCTACACGCTGTATGACATGGCAATGCTCGGCATCACCAGCTTGTCCAAGGTGCCGCTGCGGCTGGTGACATTCACGGGCTTTGTCGGCGCGGCGGTTTCCGTGCTTCTGGGCTTTGCTTACCTGATCTACAAGCTGATCTTCTGGAGCCGTTTCACGCTGGGTATGGCGCCGCTGGTGATTGGTGGCTTCTTCCTCGGCTGCGTGCAGCTCATTTCACTCGGCATCATTGGCGAGTACGTAGGCCAGGTGCACACGCTGGTGCAGAACCGCCCGCTGGTGATCGAAGAAGACCGCGTGAATTTTGAATACGGCTTCGGAGAGCCCAGCAAGGAATCATTCCGGTCTCCCCATCCGGAAGAAAATCATAATGGCCGTCCGTAAAGCTAGCATCGGACAGAAACAGGGCAGATGACATCAATGAGCAGCATGGATGCCGGGGCGCAGTATGTCGTTTTTGGGGCAGGGAACCTAGGCCGCAAGGTCGCTGCGGTTCTGCGGAAGAACAACTTCACGGTTGCGGCATTTTGTGACAACGATGCCACGCGCTGGGGAAGTGACCTTGACGGCATTCCTGTCCTCTCCCCGGTGCAGGCCGTGGCGCTGTATCCGAAGGCTGTCTTCATCCTCGCCATCTGGCATCCGAGCCTGCGCGAGGGGATGAGGGATCATCAGCATTTTCTCCAATCGTTGGGGTGCGAGCGCATCCTCACCTTCGTGCATATCTTCTGGGCATTTCCGGATACCGGGTTCTCCAGCTTGTTCTGGACTCGTCCCGAAAAACTTCAGGAATGGCGTTCGCAGGCCGATGAGGCGCGCGCTCTGCTGGACGAGCGCGGACGCCAGGTTTTTGATAGCCAATGGAATTTCCGTCTGCACGGTGACCCTTCATTGCTGCCACCGCCGGAGACGACACCGCAGTACTTTCCGCTCGATTTTCTAAAGCTCGGGGATCGAGAGTGTTTTGTGGATTGTGGCGCCTTCGATGGCGACACTTTGGTCCCGTTCCTGGAGATTACCGGCGGTCAATTCGCGCGCTATCACGCGTTCGAACCCGAGCCCAAGAATCTGTCCGCCTTGCGCGAAACGGTTTCTCGCACCGGTGACGCGGAATCGAAAGTCCTTATTCATCCGTACGCAGTTGGCTCAGAAAGTGCGACCGTAACGTTTGCCTCCGCTGGCGATGGTTCGAGTATTTCAGAGGAAGGCGATTTGACGGTCGATGTAGTGGCTCTGGACTCCTGCTTGCGCGACGAAGACCCCACCTTCATCAAGATGGACATTGAGGGGTTTGAGTTGGATGCATTGGAGGGCGCGGCAAAGACCATTGACCGTTGCCGGCCTACGCTTGCCATCTGTGTGTACCATCGCCCGGAGCATCTCTGGCGCATTCCACTGCAGTTGGCGAAGATGCTGCCGGGCGCGCGCTTGACCATGCGCAGCTACAGGAACGACGGCTTTGATACGGTGTGTTTTTGCTGCCCACGATAGGACGCGCCGGTTGCTGAAGTTAGTTCCGTAGCTCCGAGTCTTCAGGCTGCTTGAATGAGATGTGTTTGTGCCCGAAGAAGCTGACGACGACGGTGATGGCCGTCAGCACCAGTCCGGCGAGATACGGCGCTGAGTGGCCCACCCCCAGCCCGTGCCGCAATGCCGCCAGAATTCCCGGTAACAGCGCCAGCCCCAGCAGCATGTTGCCGCCGTATACGCCCATGCAGCGCAACCACTCGCGCAGGTAGTGTCCCTTGGTCTTGAAGACGAACCACTTGTAGCCGAGGAAGGCGACAGTGATGGCGATCAGGTTGGAGAGCACGCTGGCCAGCATCGTCCGCGCATACATGTTGGGCATGAACGCCAGCAGGTGTGTGATCAGCGCAAACACGCCGTAGCCAAAGGCCGTGTTCCAGGCTCCCACCAGCAGGTAACGCAGAAATTGTGCGGAGGGAAGCCGCCGCAATAACCGGGGGAACAGGCGCGGATTGCTTGGTTCGTTCGTCATTTGCTGCGAGACCGGCGCGATTCACCCAAGGATACCGGGGCAGCTCTGCACGAGTCAAAGCCGTGGCCTTCGCGATTCTGGCCTGGTTGCTGTCGTGCATGCGGGCGCGAAATGGAAGCGGCGCGAACGGTCTTCCCAATCCCGGAACAAGTTGCCCATCTCGCGCGGATGCCGTTTACCTTGTGGATCCGGTCAGCCGTGGAAGCGCTTGAGGGATGGCGCGCGGTTGGACCAGGCGCGCCGGGAGGGCACGATGAGACGGGCTTTGCTGCTGGCGATTCTGATGATGATGCTGACGATGACGGGAACTTTGCTGGCGCAGGGGCGCAACTTCCGCGGCACGGTGGTCCGCATGAGCACAACCCAGTGCATGCCGCAGCATGGTTTTATGGCTACCATGTCCGGACAGCCGCCGATGGTTGCACAGGGCTGCCCCGAGTATGTCGTCGTCAGCGACAAAGTCGTGTACGTCATTGTGGGCCGCAAGCCGGACGAGTTCATTCCCCTGGCGGAGGAGATTCTGTTTCGCGTGCGCAAGGGAGAGGTGCTCGTGCTCTCCGATGATGAAAAGGAGCAATCGCGTTTCAACGTGCGGCAGATGGTGCTGCGTCCGGAGTGGGACCGCGCGCAGGCCCGCCGCGAAATGATGATGCAGGCTGCCGAGCGGAGCCTTGGCGACGCCCGCGGCGCACAACACAATATGCTGCTTCCGGCTTCATCCGAGCAGTAGCCGCACTCTCAGGTGCTGCAAGTTCAAGAAACACTCTTTATGCCAGCCCGCCTCGTGCGGGCTTTGTTGTTGCCCGGTGGCAATGAGGGCGGCGCGGGCTTCGTGACGTACGCCCTCGCCGGTGACTGTGGTAACTCTGCAAAGACTGATCGATCCCATCCCATCAACCGTAATCCAGCAGGAACGGAGGCATACATGTTCCGGCTGTGGATGGTTCTTGAAGTGTTCGTGATCGGCTGCCTGCTTTCGCCCTTGCTGCGCGCGGCCGAGGGTGCGGAGTACACCATACGTTCCGCGACCAGGGAAGTCCGGCTGGTCTTTTCGGCCACCGATGGCGAAGGGAAGCGCATCAGCCAGCTCACGCCGCGCGACGTGGCGGTGGTCGATAACGGCGAGGTGATCCGGCGCTTCCGCAGTTTTCGTGAGGCCTCCGAAGCACCCATCCATCTGGTGATTCTCATCGATGCCAGCGACTCACTCAGCCGGCAGCTGGCGCATGAAGTCGAGGAGACCAAACAGTTCCTTGCCGGGGCGCGCTGGGGCGAGCGTGACCAGGTGTCTGTGCTTGTCTTCGGCGGAACAAGGACCGTGACGCTGTGCCGCCTCAACTGCCGTGAGGCACCGCCGCGGACATTGGATGGATTGACGACTGGCGGGTTGACGCCGTTATGGGATGCGCTGATGGAGGCCGTGGATTTGCTGGAGCAGACGCGCGACAGTGAATCGCGCGCGGCCGTCGTGCTGTTCTCCGATGGTGTGGACAACTACAGCCGCGCTGGCCGCAGCGCGCCACTGATGAAGGCGCAGGCAATGGAGGCCGCCATCTACTCCGTCAATTCGCGCGGGAAGAAAGCGGACGGCAGCGGCGATTGGCCGCTCTATCAGTTGTCCCAGCAGACCGGCGGCGTCTATTACGCACCTGGGCAGGGCACAGCGGAGGCACTGAACACCGCGCTCGAGGACCTGCACGGCGGTTTTATGCTGACCTACGATCTGCCCAACTCGGAGACTGCGGAGCACAGCGTGCGCGTGCTGCCGGCGATGAATCCACGGCTGCAATTGCGCGCACGGCGCGGATATACGGAGCTTCGTTAGTTCGCGCGGAACGCCCTCCGTCACCCCGAGTTGTGACAACCTCACTTGCAGGCGTCTAATGGCAATCTGAGAATCGAGCAGATTCCCCGCGGCGATCTCCGCGTGTCCATAACTCCATGCAAGGGAGAGTTGGGTTGTCCAAGAATGTTCCGTCGATCAAGCACAATGGTTTGAGTCAGGCCCTTTCGCGCGTCATTGCGCCGGTGAGGGATCGGCTGGAACGGCACACCTGGATCGAGCGGTGGCTGCTTCCTGCGCTGTTGTGCTTCGTGATGCTCGCGCAGATGATGAGCAGCATCCCGCGCGTCTCGCAGACTGCGGATGAGGCGACCCATCTCTATGCCGGGTACCGCTACCTGAAGTGTGGCGACCACCTCTTCAGCCCGGAACATCCTCCGCTCGCCAAGGTTGTTGCCGCCGCACCGCTGCTGGCAATGCGCGTGCCAATCAATTGTTCGGTGCCGCCCGGAGATGCGTTCGACCAGTCGGAGGCCGCCCTGTCCTGGTACTACCAGGGCGATTGGGCGAGCAAGATGTTCTGGTCACGCGTCATGATGCTGGCGTTTCCGGCCCTCGCGTTCGTGGCGGCGTGGCTGATGGCGCGCAGGCTGTTTGGTCGGCTTGCTGCCCTCATTGCGAGTCTGCTGCTGATCTTCGAGCCCAGCCTGCTGGCCAATGGCCCCTTGGTGATGACAGATGTGGTGGTAACGGCGCTGCTGCCGATTGCCTGGTACCTGTCGTACCTGTGTCTGAAGAAGCGCACCGTGCCCGCCGTGCTTCTGGCTGGAGTGGCGGTCGGCCTGGCTATGGTTGCGAAACTCTCAGGCTTCATCCTGGTCGCCCTGGTGCCCGCGCTGGCTCTCGCCTATACGTTGTGCTCCGATGAGAAACCGTCGTGGCTGGCTCTCCGGCGCAATGTGTTGCTCTGCCTGGCGATGCTGCTGCTGGCGTGGGCAACGATCTGGAGTGTCTACGGATTCCGTTACACGCTCAGCGCGAACGGTGCATCGCCTGCGTCCCCGGCTGCACAGGACTTTCCCGCCCTGCTGAGTTTTTCAGAAGAACATCATCTGCTACCGCAGGCTTATTTGTCCGGCATCCGCTTTCTGCTGCAGAGCACGAAAAGCGACGTCGTCGATTCTCAATTTCTATTTGGCCACTTCTATACGGAGCACCAGTGGTTCTTCCTGCCTGCTCATGTGCTGGTGCGCAGCACGGTGGGCATGCTGGCCCTCTGCCTGATCGCGCTGGCGGGGTTGGCGCTGCTCTGGAAGAGCCGGAGGAACGAACTGGTCCTGTTGCTCATTCCACTGACGGCAATCGTGGCGGCTTGCGCCCGTTCGACAATGTCCGGCGGCATACGTTATTTTCTGCTCGCGCTTCCGTTCGTCTGCGTCTTGATTGGCGGCGGCTGTGCCTGCCTGTGCCGGCGATGGAAGTGGATTCAGGGAGGCGTCGCGGTCCTGCTCCTGTTCCACGCGGCAAGTTCTCTGCATGCATTCCCGAATTACCTTTCCTATGCGAACGAATGCTTCGGCGGGCCCGCGCGGGCGTACAAGTCGGTCCTGGTCGACACCGGTCAGGGCTTCATCGAACTTCGCAGCTATCTCGCCCGGCATCCCTCAGAACCATGCACTGTGTTTTCCAATTGGCAATGGGATCCGACCGTTTACGGCTTGCCGTGCAAGGCGTACTGGTTCCCATGGAATGAGACGATCCCGACCCATGTGGACGGCACGGTCATTGTGAGCACATGGATGCTCAATGAAACGAGGCCCTGGCTCCATCCCATGGCTGAGTCGTTCCGCCAGGCGGCACCGGTGGCGAGCATCGCGGGCAGCGCCATGCTGGTCTATCGCGGAAGCTTCGACCTCCGCCCCGCAACCGCAATGAGCCTGTACCGGGATGCGCAACTCAGGCTGCTCCGCGGAGAGTCGGGGCCGGCGTTGCAGGACCTGGACCGGGCCGTGGCATTGTCCCCGGAATCATTCCTGATTCTGGTGGGGCGTTCTCATCTCCGTTACGCTCTGGGAGACCTGCCCGGAGCGCTGCAGGATCTGCTCAATGCGGACAGAATTGCGAAGGAGCGTGGCGCCACGGCGGAGCAGATACGCAGCATCGAACAGCAGATTCAGGATCTGCGAAGCCTGCTGATGCGTTGAGCTAGAAACCGGCGACTGTCACGGGATTCTGGCAGGAGTGGATGGCGCGCTGCACGGATTCCAGCAACGCGGTGCCGCCGTCTTCCTGCGCGGTAATGAACAGGTAGGCATCCTGCGAACGGTAGTTGCTGGAGCAATCGAACACGACGCCGTCCGGGCGGCTGCGCTTGCAGGCCACGCTGTGCTGCACGCACTTCTGGTGGTCGCGGCAGCTCAGGGACAATGAGCGGGCATCGGAGCGGAGCTGATAGGTCTCCAGGGCGCCGATAGGGAAACGCACGGTTTCGTCCTGGTCCCAGAATTCGCGCAGGCGGTAATTCGTGTGCACGCGCAACTCCAGCATGCACTGGTCGAGCGACGAGACACGCGTGACCCAGTGCGCCATGCCGCGGCCCATGTCGCGCTCGCCCTCACCTTCCAGCAATTGCGAGAACTTCTGCACCGCCACTTCCAGGCGGGCAGGCGTGGGCTGCTGCGCGGCCATAAAGGTCGCGGACAGCAACAGCACGGTCAGCAGCAGTGTTCTTCTCGTCACATCCGCATGCTACCGCCATTCCCCCGCCGGATTGTCCATTGGAACGCAGGGCGGTATATCAAAGGTCGTACGACGACTGCGTTCCAGATTTGCTGCCGCAGGCAAAACAAAGGCGCGACCCGAAGGCCGCGCCTTTCATGCAGAAGACATCACTACTTCGTGGCAAACGGATTTTCCGCCATGTGCAGGTTCTTTACCAGGAAGGTCCACTCGTCGGCGACTTCTTCGATGGCCTTGCTGATGGGCTTGCCCATGCCGTGCCCAGCCTTGGTCTCCACGCGGATGAGGATGGGCGCGGAGCCAGCCTGCGCAGCCTGCATGGTGGCCGTGAACTTGAAGCTGTGTCCGGGCACCACGCGGTCATCGTGATCGGCGGTGACGACGAAGGTCGGCGGGTACTTCGTCCCCGGCTTGATGTTGTGCAACGGCGAATACTTGTAGATTGCCTTGAATTCCTCGGCGCTGTCCGAGCTGCCGTAGTCGCTCACCCACGCCCAGCCAATGGTGAACTTGTGGAAGCGCAGCATGTCCATGACGCCGACACCCGGCAGCGCTGCGCCGTACAGGTCGGGCCGCTGCGTCATGCAGGCGCCCACCAGCAGGCCGCCGTTGCTGCGTCCTAGGATCGCGAGCTTCGGCGTTGAGGTGTACTTGTTGGCGATGAGCCACTCGGCCGCCGCAATGAAGTCGTCGAAGACGTTCTGCTTTTCGAGCTTCGTGCCGGCCAGGTGCCACTGTTCGCCGTACTCGCCGCCGCCGCGCAGGCTGGGCTGCGCGTACACGCCGCCCATCTCCATCCACACCAGGTTGGCCACGCTGAACGCCGGCGTCAGCGAGATGTTGAAGCCGCCGTAGCCGTAGAGAAGCGTCGGGTTGGTGCCGTCGAGCTTGAGTCCCTTCTTGTAGGTCAGGAACATGGGCACGCGCGTGCCGTCCTTGCTGGCGTAGAAGACCTGCTTGGTTTCGTAGGCCGTGGGATCAAAGTCGACCTTTGGCTGGCGGAAGATGACACTGGTGCCGCTCTTCACGTCGTAGTGGTAGATGGTGAGCGGCGAGGTGAAGCTGGTGTAGGTGTAGAAGGTTTCGTGGTCGTTATTGGTGCCGTGGAAGCCGGCGACCTTACCCATGCCGGGCAGCGTCACGGTGCCGAGCGGCTTGCCTTCGAGGTCGAAGCTGCGCACTTCGCTGTGCGCGTCCTTCAGGTAGCAGGCCAGAAATTTTCCGCCGACGAGAGAGACTTCTTCGAGCGTCGCATCCGACTCGGGGATCAGCGTCTGCCAGTTCGCGTGCTCCGGGTGCTTGATGTCGATAACGATGACGCGGCCGCGCGGCGCATCCAGATCGGTGGAGATGTAGAAGCGCGTGCCGATGTTGTCGAGGTATTCGTAGGCGGCATCAAAGTCGTCGAGCAGCTTCACCACTGGCGCGTCGGGCTTGCTCAGGTCCTTGTAGTAGAGGCGGTTCTTGTGGTCGGTGCCCTGTGAGACGTAGATGATGAGGAAGCGTCCGTCCTCGCTGACGCGGCCGTGGAAGGACATTTCCTTGTTGTCAGGCCGCTCGTAGACGAGTACGTCCTTGTCCTGCGTGGTGCCGACGGCGTGGTAGTAGAGCTTCTGGTAGTAGTTGGCCTCGCGCAGTACGGCCGCGCCCGGCTTGGGTTCGGCGTAACGCCCGTAGAAGAAGCCCTTGTTATCCGCCGTCCAGGAGGCGTCGCTGAACTTGACCCACTTCAGCACGTCGGGCAGGTCCTTGCCGGTCTCCACGTCGCGCACGTGCCACTCCTGCCAGTCGCTGCCGCTGGCGCTGAGTCCGTAGGCCATCAGCTTGCCGTCGTGGCTGATCTCCATGCCATTGAGCGCCACGGTGCCATCGGCGCTGAGCGCGTTCGGGTCCAGCAGCAGGTGCGGCTCACCGTCGAGCTTCGCCATCCAGTAAAGGACGTTCTGGTTCTGCAGGCCGTTGTTGCGCGCGAAGAAGTAGCGGCCGCCATGCACGGAGGCTTCGGCGAAGCGCTCGTAGTTCCACAACTTCGTCATGCGGTCCTTGATGAGCTTGCGCGCTGGAATCTGTTCGAGATAGCCGTAGGTCAGCTTGTTCTCGGCCTCCACCCATGCCTTGGTCTCGGCGGAGTCGGCGTCCTCCAGCCAGCGGTACGGGTCGGCAACCTTGGTGCCGTGGTAGTCATCAACCTGCCCGGAGACGCGGGCGTTCGGGTACTGGTAACCCTTCGACTTACCGCCCTCCGCGGCTGCCGCGCCGGCGCAGAGCAGCAACATGCTGCCAAACAGCAGTGCCATCAATGGAAGTACACCTCTTGTCATGAATTCGCCTCAATGCGGGAGTGCGGAACGTGCTCCGCGGACCAGAACAACAGTGCTTGAAACATACCACCACGCGGCCCAAAACCGAAACCGCGCCTGCCGCGTTGCCAGGAGGAATCTCGCTGTGGAGCGGGGAGCTACGGGATTACACAAGTATTACAGGCTCCCGGCGTCGACTCGGTTAACGTCACCATCAAACCAAGTGGCGCGTGGGGCGCCGCAATTTTGCATTTCCGTTTGAGGTTCTAGGGATGGCAACCGTTTCGGGCAAGTCTGCTCAAGTCAATTGGCTCACCACCGGCGTCATGGTGGTCTTTCACGTTCTCGCCGTGGTGGCTCTTTTCAACTTTGCGTGGAAGCCGTTTTTCTACGCGGTCTTCCTGTGGTGGGTGGCGGGCTCGCTCGGCATCGGCCTCGGCTATCATCGGCTGCTCACACACCGCGGCTACAAAACTCCGCGCTGGGTGGAGTACTTCCTCACCACCTGCGCCACGCTGGCGCTTGAGGGCGGGCCGATCTTCTGGGTGGCCACGCATCGCATTCATCATCAGCTTACGGACAAGCCCGGCGACCCGCACTCGCCCCGCGATGGCAAGTGGTGGTCGCACATGGGCTGGGTGCTGATGGGCAAGGCCATGCACGACGAGGTGGAGACGCTTGCTCCCTACGTGCCCGACCTGCGTCGCGACCGCTTCCACGTCTGGATGAGCAAGTATCACTGGATGACCGAAGTTGTGGTCGGCCTGCTGACCTGGGCCGTGCTTGGATGGAACTACGTGCTGTGGGGCATCTTCCTGCGGACGGTGGTGAACCTGCATACCACCTGGCTGGTGAACTCGGCCACGCATCTGTGGGGCTCGCGCCGCTTTGCCACCGAGGACGACTCCACCAACAACTTCTTCATCGCGCTCCTGACCTTTGGCGAAGGCTGGCACAACAACCATCATGCGCATCCGCAGTCGGCGCGCCACGGCCTTGCCTGGTGGCAGATTGACACCAACTGGTACGTGCTCTGCCTGCTGCGCGCTACGCGGCTCGCGTGGGACATCAAACTGCCGCGTCTCGAAGGGAGCCGCATCCGTGACCTGTGGGCCGCCCCCCAGGTTGAACCCGCAGCCGCAATGCCCGCAGGAATCTCCGTGCGCGAGCCGGAGCCACAAGCCGTCCTCGGCGACTAACGAATCTCTCGGGTGCCCCAGGTTCGCCGCGACGCAATTGGCGAGGCTGACCTGGGACTCCATGCTGCCTGCGTTGGCTCCTCGCGATACAATCCCTCCGTGGCCATGCAGATCACATCCCGGCGCTGGACAATCTTTTTCTTCGTCTTTCTCGGGGTGCTTTCCGCCGGGCTGGCCATCGCGCTCAACACCATCTGGATTGTGCACTGGCGCGAAGTCGGCATGGTGCTGCTGGGCATCTTCTTCTTCGGCTTCATCATTGTCGGCCTCACGCTGAACACCATCTTCCTGGTGCGCGAGGTGCGCCGCAATGAGCAGCATGACAGCTTTATCAACGCCGTTACCCATGAGCTGAAGACGCCCATCGCTTCACTCAAGCTCTACCTGGAAACGCTGCAATCGCGCGAGGTTGACCCCGAGCAGCGCAAGCAGTTCTACCGCATCATGCTGGAGGACACCGACCGCCTGCTCTACACGGTGGAGATGGTGCTGAAGGCGGCGCAGGCCGGCTCCAAGGCGCGGAAGAACTTCCGCCCGGTGCGGCTGGGCACGCTGGCCAAGGAGTGCGTGGAGCTGGCGCGCGTTCGCCACCACATGCCGGAAGCCTACACCTACGTTGAACATGTCTCCGAAGGCGCGATTGTGCTGGGTGACCCGGAAGACCTGCGCACGGCGCTCAACAACCTGCTGGAGAACGCCGCGCGCTACACGCCGCAGGACCCGCACATTGAGGTGGAGCTGCTGGAGAACGGCGACGACTACGATCTGCGCGTGAAGGACAACGGCGTCGGCATTCCGGCCGGAGAGTTGAAGCGCATCTTCCACCGTTTTTACCGCGTGCAGCAGCGCATCAAATCGCACGTCAAGGGTACCGGCCTCGGACTGTTCATTGTGCGCTCGGTGGCCCATCGCCACGGCGGCGCGGCTTTTGCCGAGAGTGAAGGACTTGGCAAGGGCTCGAGGTTCACACTTCGCTTGCCGCGTTTGAAGAGCGCCGGTCTGGCGCGCAAGGAGCAGTCATGAGCCGCCTTCTGGTGGTAGAGGACGAAGCGCACATCGCGCAGGGAGTGAAGTTCAACCTGGAGGCCGAGGGCCACACCGTCACCGCCGTTGAAAGTGGCGAGGCCGCGCTGAAGCAGTTGTTCGACGCGGACGCGCACTTTGACGCCGTGGTGCTCGACGTCATGCTGCCCGGCATCTCAGGCTTTGACGTGGCGGCGCGCCTGCGGGCCGCGCGCAACTTCGTTCCCGTGCTGATGCTGACCGCGCGCAGCCGTCCCGAGGATGTGCTCAAGGGCTTTGAATCCGGCGCCGACGACTACCTGCCCAAGCCGTTCGATCTGTCCATCTTGTTGGCGCGCGTGCGCAGCCTGCTGCGTCGCGGACGCTGGATGCAACCGGCACCGAGTGAGCCTCCTGCGGAAGACCACTACCGCTTCGCCGGGCGTGAACTGGACTTTACGAACCTGCTGCTGACCGCGCCAAATGGCGAGCAGGTGCGCCTGACGCTGATGGAGGCCGACCTGCTCCGCTTCTTCATCAAGCACGCCGGGCGCGCCGTCAGCCGCAAGCAGATTCTCGATGAGGTGTGGGGCCTGCACGAGGACACCGACACGCGCGCCATCGACAACTTTGTGGTGCGCTTGCGCCGATACATCGAAGACGAGCCCGCGCACCCGCACTTCCTCGTCACCGTGCGCGGCGTCGGCTACCGCTTTGAGCCGGAGAAGTGACGGCCGCAGAAAGACTCACGCCGCCAGATTTATCGGGGTTCTTCGTTGGGTCAGTGTGCGCTGCGCCTGTTTCCGCGCAGTTTCCGAATCCGGCCCCCAAGCCCCATCCAAAGGGAAGTGAGCGCCAGCAGCACGAAGTATCCGGCTGCACCGAACCTTCGTACATGCTCAACGACCATTTGTCCTGCGGGGGTTGCCTGAAAGCGATTCAACGCCTCCATGCCAAAGATCATGAGTGCAGCCAGCCCCACCCCTCCGAAGACGCACAGCAGCGCAAGCAACAGCCACCGTCGATAATTGTGCTCGATGACGTCGGTAATTGTGGGATGTGAAAGATCCTCCAGCGTAATGAGGCTCGCCAGATAGCCGGGTTCCTTTACTGCGCTGCGGAGCGCGTCCTCGTACTCGCGCTGCGCGGCCCGTCCGCCATTCTTCTTGGAAGATCGCAGACTGCGCCGAATGAGCGTGGCGACCGTCTCCCAGATTCTCTCCGCCTCTTCGCTATCATTCTGTGACTCGAACGACTCGATCTGTTCTTCGGTAGCTGAGCCATCCAATAACCCGTATTCAAACGTGGAGATTTCGATTCCGTCTACCGCAGCCTGCTCACGTATTTTGCCGACAACGTAGGATGTGGCCTCTCGCGGATCATCAAAGGAGTTCATCGGTCGCTCTTTCGGGAGCTTTGCATAATTGAGAAAGATGCAGAGCTACTGTGCCTGTGCCTATCTTCGTACAAGCGCCACTTGTGGCGTCCAATGCAGAAGGCCGCTTACTCCCACGCGTCGCCCCAGTCGCTCTTCTTCACCTTGCGCCAGGCTTCCTTCTGTGAGCGTGTGACGGTCTTGCGCGCGAGGCCATCGTTGGTGCATAGCTCAAGCTGCGCGTACCCGGCATAGCGCATCGGATGGCGCACAATCCGCGCCTGCGCCCGCGAACATTCCGCGCGGCTTGCCATTACGTAGCTGAACTTTTCATCCTCGTAGCCAAGCTCGCCGAGCTTGAGCCGCCGATGCTCGCCTGTGCGCTCCAGGCGCACAGAGAAGTGGCACCAATCGTCACCTTTCGTTGCCACCGTCTGCTGCGTGCTCGGCTTTCCATTCGCGGCCAGCATCGGGCAGTGCGCTTCCTGCGGACACGGCGCCAGCAGATGCGCGCCGCTCTCCAGCAAAACGCTTCGCGCACGCACCACGTTGGCAAAGCCGACCTTCGTCCCCGGCTCAATCACCAGCAGCCATCCGGAGCAGCACTGCCAGGCGCGGCGCAGCACGCTCTCGGCGCGCGTGCCCAACTCACCCAGGGAGTACGAGAGCACCACAAGGTCGAACTTCTCGGCTGGCAGCGCGGCGTCGAGCGAAGTAGTGTGCCATGCGGCGTTGCGCAGAGCTTCGCTCTCCGCGTGCTGCATGAGCGTGCGGCCCAGTGCAGCAAGCTGTGCGTCGCGTTCCACGCAGACGACGCGCTCCAAGGTCTCGAACTGTGTGGCGGCAGCCCACGACGCGGTTGCCGGTCCCGCGCCAAGGTCGAGCAGCGTGTGCGGGTCAAACTCCGGTGCGAGCGAATGCGCCTGCTCGAGCGCTGCGCCGACAGCGGCGAAGGTGGCGGGCATGCGCACGGCCAGGTAGGCGGCGCGGTCCGCGCCGGTGCGCATGGCGGCCTGCGCAAAATCGGCCTCGCGGTAGCGCGTGCTCAACATGGCGGCCGCATGCGCCAGGGCGCGGGCATCCTGCGTGCCCAGGTGTTCATCAATCGCGTTGCGCAGCTCGGAAGGCAGTCGCATGGTCGTTGCGGAGTAGAAATCCCTTCGTGAAATCTGGAGTGATCGGTGAAGATAGTGTCACAGCAACCTGTGATGCGTATCACATGACGATGTTTATCGCGCTGGTACAAACAAAGTGTACTGGAGCGTTTCTCGTGAACAGTCCTTTCGTGCAACCTGGCACATCTGGAGTCCCCCGTACACCGTTTCAGGCCCCGGCCTCGTTGGCTTCAGCCTTGGAACCCATCGCGCAATCGATTGCGGCCCAGCCCGGCGACTGCGTCATGACCGCCGGAACCCCCGCCGACGGCCTTTACCTGGTCACCAGCGGCACCGTGCGCGCGCATTTGCCCGCCGAAGATGGCCGCGAACTGGTCTGCCGCATTCTCGGTCCCGGCTCGCTGCTCGGATTGCCAGCCGCCATATGTGCCAAGAGCTATCAGTTTACGGCCGAAGCCGTCGATCGCGTCAGCCTTCGCTTTGTGGAAACTGCGGCGTTCAATGAGATGCTGCGCCAGCATCCCGAACTGTGCATGCAGGTGCTGGGCATGATGGGCGATGAGCTGAACCAGCTCCGCCAGACGCAGGAACACATGATGAGCTGCACCAAGACAGACTGCGCGCTGCACGGCGCCTGCACCTGCCAGATCGCCTGAGACCGCAGCGTCCTCGGCGGTCAATATTGAGTCAGTGCGGTGTCCCTGCCCCGCCAAGGTGAAGCCCTGCGGTATCCCCTCAGGGCAGCGTCTCTGATATCTGTGAGGTAATCTCTGCGGTGGTCGTAGTGCCTCGCTGATTACGGCGTGGAGTCATGCGCCGCTCTGCCAAAGTGGTTCATGGAACACTTCTTGCACGATTCATGCGGAATTCATCCGCTTGGGGGCTGGCGCGGAGAAGAAAAATCGGTAAAATTGGATCGATAGATGGCGGTCACGGGCCGAGGTGACTTGTCTCACAGGCTCGCGACTGTTGGGCGCTTACGCTACACATGGCGGAGACCGCAGGAAAGTGGATGCTTCATCCGGACTCTGCCGGAAGGACTCATACTTTTTATGGCTCGTGTGATTGAAGTAACCGATCTCATCCTGCGCGACGCTCACCAGAGTCTGCTGGCCACCCGTATGGCCATGGAAGACATGGTGCCCGTCTGCGAAGACCTCGATAACGCGGGGTACTGGTCCCTGGAGTGCTGGGGCGGCGCCACGTTCGACTCCTGCATCCGCTTCCTCAATGAAGATCCATGGGAACGGCTTCGTCAGTTCCGCAAGCTGCTGCCCAAGACGCGCCTGCAAATGCTGCTGCGCGGCCAGAACCTGCTCGGCTACCGCCATTATGAAGACACGGTCGTCAGCCGCTTTGTGGAGAAGGCCGCTGCAAACGGCATGGACGTCTTCCGCGTCTTTGACGCGCTGAACGACCTGCGCAACCTCCAGACCTCCATCAAGGCCGTGAAGAAGACCGGCAAGCATGCGCAGGGCACCATCAGCTACACGGTCAGCCCGGTACACACCACGCAGGCCTTCGTTGATATGGCGCAGAAGCTGGTCGAGCTTGGCGCCGACTCCATCTGTATCAAGGACATGGCTGGCCTGCTGAAGCCGCAATCCGCGTATGACCTGGTAAAGGGCATCAAGCAGAAGTGCGGCGAAAAGACGCTGGTGCACGTGCACACGCACGCCACCACGGGCGTCACGCTGGTCTCGCTGATGAAAGCCGTGGAAGCCGGTTGCGACATCGTGGACACCGCCGTCAGTTCGCTCTCGCTCGGCCCCGGACACAACCCGACTGAAAGCTTTGTCGAGATGCTGGAAGGCACCGGCTACACCACGCGGCTCGACCTCGAACGCATCCTGAAGGTGAAGCACCACTTCACCAAGATTCGCCCGCGCTACAAGGAATTTCTCTCCGACATCACCGGCGTGGAGACCGAGATATTCAAGAGCCAGATTCCCGGCGGCATGCTCAGCAACATGGAGAGCCAGTTGAAGCAGCAGGGCGCAGGCGACAAGATTCGCGAGGTGCTCGCCGAGGTGCCGAACGTCCGCAAGGATTCCGGCTTCCCGCCGCTGGTGACGCCGTCGAGTCAGATTGTGGGCACACAGGCCGTCTTCAACGTGCTGATGGGCAAGTACAAGGTGCTGACGGGCGAGTTCGCCGACCTGATGCTGGGCTACTACGGCAGCACGCTCGGCCCGAAGGACCCCGAGGTTCTGAAGCTGGCCGAGGCGCACGCCAAGAAGTCCGTCATCACCTGCCGTCCGGCAGACCTGTTGAAGCCCGAGTGGGACCAGCTCCGCGAAGAGGCGTTGGCGCTCGAGGGCTGCAACGGTACGGACGAGGATGTGCTGACCTACGCCATGTTCCCGAAGGTTGCGCCAAAGTTCTTCTCCACCCGCAAGGATGGCCCGAAGAACCTGGGCAAGGACCCGTCGAAGGCCGTGGCCGCACCACCGGCGCCCGCCAAGGATGCAGCGAAGGGCGCTGCGCCGGGCGAGCCGGTCAAGTACGCCGTCACCATCAACGGACAGACGCACACCGTCACGGTCGCGCCCACCGCGTAACGCGGCAGCAACGCACCTCATGTCATGGCCGGCGCGGTTGATCCCCGGCCCGGAGAGCCGAAGAATGGCAAATACTGGAACCACCAAGCACCAACCCAAAACCATGGAGCAGCGCCTTGGCGAACTGCGCGCCCGCAAAGAGAAAATTGTGGAGGGCGGCGGGGCCCAGCGTGTTGAGAAGCAGCACAAGGCCGGCAAGCTGACCGCCCGCGAGCGCATCGAGCACATCGTCGACAAGGACAGCTTCCAGGAGATTGGCGCGTTCGCCAAGCACAACTGCACGCTGTTCGGCATGGAGGGCAAGGAACTGCCCGCCGATGGCGTCGTTACCGGATGCGCCACCATTGATGGCCGCCTCGTGCACATGGCCAGCCAGGACTTCACTGTGGCGGGCGGCGCGGCCGGTGAACTGCACTCGAATAAAGTGGCAGACATGCTTCAGCTTTCGCTGAAGACCGGCACCCCATTCGTCTTTATCAATGATTCGGGCGGCGCACGCGTGCAGGAAGGCATTGGCTCGCTGGCCGGTTACGCCCGCGTCTTCTTCAACAACGTCATGCTCTCCGGCACCGTGCCGCAGATTTCGCTGATCTGCGGGCCGTGTGCGGGCGGCGCGGCCTACAGCCCGGCGTTGACCGACTTCATCATCCAGACCAAGCAGGCGCAGATGTTCATCACCGGCCCGCAGGTCATCAAGCAGGTGACCGGCGAGGTGGTCAGCTCGGAAGAGCTGGGCGGCCCCGTGGCGCAGATGAACAACAGCGGCGTGGTGCACTTCGTGGCCGAAAACGACGATGACGCGCTCTACATCTGCCGCCGTCTGCTCAGCTTCCTGCCCTCGAACAACCTTGAGGACCCGCCGCGCATTGACTTCAACCTGCCGCTCGATCCGAACCCCGAGCTGAACAACATCATCCCGTCCACGGACAAGCAGGCTTACGACGTGCGCGAGATCATCACCCGCGTGGTGGACCAGGGCGACCTGCTGGAAGTGCAGCCCGGCTTTGCGCCCAACGTCGTCATCGGCTTTGCGCGCATGCAGGGACACACCATCGGCATCGTCGCCAACCAGCCGTGTGTGCTCGCCGGTTCGCTCGACATCAATGCCAGCGACAAGGCCGCGCGCTTTGTCCGCTTCTGCAACGCCTTTAACATCCCGATCGTCACCTTCGTCGACGTGCCGGGCTTCCTGCCGGGCGTGCAGCAAGAGTACGGCGGCATCATCCGCCATGGCGCGAAGTTGCTCTTCGCGTATTCGGCCTGCACCGTGCCGCTCATCACCGTGATTCTGCGCAAGGCGTTCGGCGGAGCCTACATTGCAATGGCCTGCCGTGACCTCGGCGCCGACCGCGTGTTTGCGTGGCCGACCGCGCAGGTGGCCGTGATGGGCGCCGAGGGCGCCGCCGAGATCGTCTTCCGCAAGGAGATTGATGGAGCCGAGGACAAGGCCGCCAAGCGCCAGGAACTGATCGACGACTACCGCGAGACGTTCGCCAATCCTTACGTCGCCGCCGGCCGCCGCCTGGTTGACGAGGTGATTGAACCGGCCGACACGCGCCGCGCCATCGCCAAGGCACTTGAATCGCTGGCGGGCAAGCGCGCACTGCGTCCGGCAAAGAAGCACGGGCTGATCCCACTCTAGGGCGAAGGAGATATTTGATGGCTACTGAGAAGAACACTCCCACGCCAACGGTGGAAGCCAACGCGCTGACCGAACAGCTTGCCCAGTTACAGAAGCAGTTGAAGCAACTGGAGAGCACGTTTGCCGCGCGGCTGGAGGCCTTGGAAGCCCGGCTGGGTGCGCCCAAGGCGGCGCAACCGGCACCGGCTGAGGCCGAGTCGATCACACCTGAGTTGCTGGCTGTGATTGCCGCGGCTGTCACCAGCTTCCTTGGCAAAAAGGTGCGCATCCGCTCCGCCCGACAGATCGCAGGCCCCGGCATGAGTCCGTGGGCACAGCAGGGACGCGTCTACGTGCAGGCGTCCCACCACCTCGGCCGCTAGCCCGGGGGAAAGAGAGAGACCAACTTGAAACTGCAAATTGGTATCGACGGAAAGACCTACGAGGTGGAGGTCGAGATTACCGAGGACGACTCGGCACCGCGCCACCCGGCCTACATTCCCCCGGCCGCCGCAGCCGCCGCCATGCCCTCCAGCGTTACGCTGCCGTCGGCTCCCAAGCCGACCGAGCCGGTAAACAACGGCGTGGTGGATGAGTCCAAGGTCTGCCGCAGCCCCATCGCCGGAATGGTGGTGAAGGTGGTGGCACAGGCCGGGCAGAGCATCCAGCCCAACGATCTTCTGATTGTGCTGGAAGCCATGAAGATGGAGACCAACGTGACCGCGCCGATGGCGGGTAAGGTCAAGGCCATCAAGGTCGCCAACGGTGACGGCGTGCAACTGAACCAGGTTCTTGTGGAGTTTGAATAATGAGCACTGATCACGCAATCGAGAACGCAGCGCAGTCGGTTCCGGGCTTCCTGTTCATTGACCACTTTGCCATTGCCGTAAAGCAGGGCGAGCTGGACGCGCAGGTTGCGGCCTACGCACTGCTCGGTTTCCGCGAGATTCACCGCGAGGAAGTGCTTGGCAAGGACCAGGTACGCGAGGCGCTGCTGCAGATTGGCAACGGCCCCAACCTCATCCAGCTTCTTGAGCCGCTCTCGCCGGAGTCTCCGGTGCAGAAGCTGATTGAGAAGAATGGCGGGCGCGGAGGCTTTGCGCACGTCGGCTTCCGGGTGAAGAGTGCCAAGGCCGCTTATGACCAGATGAAGGCTGACGGCTTCAACCTGATCGACGCCGCGCCGCGTCCGGGTTCGCGCGGAACTACCGTGTTCTTCGTGCATCCCAAATCGCGCGCGGAGAACCCGTTCGGCATGCTGCTCGAGGTCGTTGAGGATCCTTCGGCGCAGTACTAGACAGTTTCGCGGCGGACCATGTCGGTAGGGCTTCCGCGGGCACAGGTTTTCATACGCAGTAATCATTTATACTGGGCGCGGCTTTGGCTGCGCCCTTTTCCATTGGGACATCGCCCCACCGGGGGCTTTGCTCGCGCCACGCAATGCCGTTACACTGAGGATATCCGCCGGACAGCTCCCCCTAGGCGCAATTGTGTGCCGCTGCCTGCGGATGGAGGCGATCGGGTTGCGCGCATCAAAGCTGCTTTCGTTCTCTCTGTTCGGTCTGATTCTTGCCCTGCTATGCCTCTCGGCCTGCAAGCCCAAGCCGGTTGAACCGGAGCGCCGCTACCCCATCGAAGGCACCGTCATCTCCATCGACAAGGCCCACCAGCAGGTCACGCTCAAGCACAAGGACATTCCCGGCTTCATGAAGGCCATGACCATGCCCTTCAAGGTGCGCGACCAATGGGCGCTCGACATTCTTGAGCCGGGCGACACCGTCAACGCCACGCTCGTTGTCACCGACGAGGGCGAACTGGAGAACATCTCCATCAACAAAGACCAGCGCCACGCCGACCTGTCCTCGACCTCTGAGGTGCACTTTCCCAACGCTGGCGACCGCGTGCCGGACTTCAAGTTTATTGACCAGGAAGGCCGCAAAAGTTCCATTGCGCACTTCCGCGGACGCCCCGTGGTGCTCACCTTCATCTACACGCGCTGCCCGCTGCCGGATTTCTGCATCCGCATGAGTTCCAACTACGTGCAACTGGCCAAGCAGATGAAGGAGCAGAACCCGCAGGCCTATGCAAAACTGCAACTGCTCTCTCTCAGCATTGACCCGGACTTTGACAAGCCCGCGGTGCTGAAGCAGTACGCCGCAAACTACATGGGCACGCTTGACCCGAAGCTGGAGCACTGGACGCTGGGCGTGGGCACGCCTGACGAGACGCGCAAGGCCGCTGCCTTCTTCGGACTCAGCTACACCAAGAGCGACCTGCAGATCGTTCACGACCTGCGCACCGCCGTGATCGACGCCGACGGACGGCTCGTGGTGCTCTACCGGGGCAATGATTGGAAACCTGCCGACGTCGCTGCCGAACTGGCCAAGCTGCAGAAATAATTTCCTCAGGGGCGGCGCAGAGGTGCCATTTACGCCGCCCGCCGTCACCCTGTAGCCTCTGAAAATCCGGGACACAAACAACGCCAACCTCTGAGCGAGGAATTTCTATTTTTGCGGACGACACGATGAGCGAACACGATTTGGAAGAACTGCAGGAATCCGCCGAGCATGGACACGAACACAAGCAGATGGCCCCGGTCAGCCTGACCATGGCGCTGCTGGCCGTGCTGGTGGCCATCAGCGGACTGCTTGGCCACCGCTCGCACACGGAAGAGACCGTGATGCAAAACCGCGCCACCGACCAGTGGGGCTTTTACCAGGCCAAGCACCAGCGCCGTACCATGGACGAGCACGCCATTGACGATCGGAAACTGACGCTGGCCGCCAAGCCCTCGCCGGAGGCGAAAGAGACCGCCACGGCCCAGAGCGAGAAGTACAAGGAAGAGATCGACCGCTACAAGGACGAGGAGAAGGAGATTCAGGAGAAGGCCCGCGAGTTGGAGGCCGAGGTGGACCTGGTTGCCCGCCGCGCCGACCGCTATGACCTTGGCGAGGCGCTGCTGGAGATCGCGTTGGTCATCACATCCATCACCTTGCTGACCGAGCGCCGCGCCTTCTGGTTCTCCGGCATCGGAGTTGGGCTGCTCGGCCTGCTGGCCGCCGCCTCCGCGCTGCTGGTGCACTGAGAGCGCCGCTCATTATTTTCTAGAGCCAACCGTATTCTTTGCCGGACTCCCGCTCCCAGCGGAGTCCGGCGAAGGCGTTTCGTACAGAATTCTCACTTCCTCCGCAATTTTTCTTAGCCGCTCTGCTCGAGATGGCGACCCGTGCCTGTGCAAAATCTCCGGGGGCGTTGTGTTTCGCAACGATCGATGAAGATTGCAACAGTCGCACTTTCTCCCTCGCAAACTAATGAATTGACGAATGTTGATATTCATCCTGCGCAAACGCTCAAGAATTTGGCGTTGCAAACTTCAACAAAACTACGCGTTGCATTTTTCAGCTTTGGGTTGCAAGCGCGAAGGTCGGCCGCGAATAAAAGCTTTCGCATCAAGGTGTTGCACGGTGAGGCCAAGACGTGGCCCACGTTTGGTGCGCCGCGTGCTTTAACAACGGTCGTACGGACGAGGTGAAGGGAAGCAGAAAGCCCGAGCCAAAAGTCCGAATTCAAAGACACCCGCAGAGCGGGAGAGGTGAGAGCGATGACAGTCATTCTGATGCTTGCGACGTTCGTGATCTTCCTGGTGGCAGAGCGTGTGATGAACAACAAGAAGACGGTCGAAATCCCCGTCTACGCCCGTCCCGAGGCGCGTGAGCCTCGTCTGGCTCCGGCGATGGTGGCCGGCTACATGGTTCCGGAGAATCTCCGCTATCACCAGGGCCACACCTGGGCGCTGAGCGAGAGCCCGAACTTGGTGCGGGTGGGCATCGATGATTTCGCGGCCAAGCTGCTGGGCGATGTGGAAGCGGTTCAGACCCCCACGCGCGGCCAGTGGGTCCGGCAGGGACAGAAGATCTTCGCCTTCCGGCACAACGGCGAGTTGATCGAGTTGGTCTCCCCGATCGAAGGCTCCATCGCCGACGTGAACGAGAGCCTGGCGAAGGCCCCCGAACTGGCGGTGAAAGACAACTACGGCGATGGCTGGCTGGTGACCGTGACTTCTCCCGACGCCAAGACCAACTACCGGAACCTGATGGGCGGCACGCTGGCCCGGGCCTTCACGGAAGATGCGGCGCTGCGGCTTCGCACCAAGGTCCCCAGCCTGGCAACGGCAACCATGAACGACGGCGGCCTGGCGAGCGCCGAACTGAGCAAAGAGATTCCGGCTGAGAAGTACATGGAGACGGTCAAGGAGTTCTTCCTCTAGACCGGATCGCAGGCAAGTGCGGGCCACCCCGCAGGAAAAGCTTCAGCGACGACCTCACCTGTCATCGCACCCCGGACGCCGAAAGGCTCCGGGGTTTTTCCTTTGCGGTGTCATTCCCAATGCCCACGCGCAGGTTCGCAGGTTTGCTTGGCGTGTGCACAACGAATGCACCTGCTGCGTTCATCCCATCTCCTCAAGTTGTCATTCCGACCGCGGCGCCCAAAGGGCGTGGAGTGGAGGAACCTTGTGTTTGTTCTTATGGCGGCGGCAGAAAGACACAAGGTGTTTCGACTCCGCGTCCAACCGCAGGACGCTTCGCTCAACATGACAATTGCTTACTGTGCCGTGCGCTGGAGGGTGAGCTTGACGGCTGCGCCGGGGGAGACGCGCTGGCCGGCAGCGGGCGTCTGCGTGGTCACGACCCAATCGGTGCCAGCCAATGAGCCGTTCGCGCTTCCGGCGCTGACGCTTTCAATCGTCAGCCCGGCCTTTTCAATCAGTGCACGTGCGTCGTTCATACGCATGCCGGCCAGGTCGGGCATCAGCAGCGTGCGCTGTTCGGGCGGCTGCGCCAGCAGCAGGCTCACCTTCGGCGAGGCCACTCCGGCGGCGTTTGGCGCGGGGCTCTGGCCCAGCACGCTGCCGTTGGCGGACTGCTCGTCCGTGATGGTTGCCACCGACCCAAGCTCCAGCCCATGCTGCCGCGCGTTCAACTCGGCGGCGCGCTGGCTCTGGCCCATCAGGTCGGGAATGGTGTGCACCTGCGGGCCAAGGCTCATGGCCAGTTGCACGCGGAAGCCCTTGCGCACGGCGGTTCCCGGCGCAGGCTCCTGTGAGAGCACCATGCCCGCCGGCACCGTCGCGGAATAGAACTTGTCTTCCTCAACCACCTTCACGCCCTTGGAGTCGGCCAGCTTCTGCGCCTCGGCGTAGTTCATGTTGAGGAACGAGGGCACGTTCACCTCGCGGCCGTGGATGGCCAGCCGCATGGTCACCAGGAAGGAGACCATGGCGATCAGCACAAGGATCAGAACGTTCATGATGCCGCGCAGTGTACCCATCAGTGGTCCTCCGGGTCTCCGTGCGGCGGCTGCGCCTTGGCGGCGGGAGCGCTCTTGCCGTTGGCAGGCTTGGGCGGCGCGGGTTTCGCGGCCGGCGGCTGCTTGCCATTGGCGGCTTTATTGTCTGCGGGCTTCGGCGGAGCATTCGGCGCAGGCGCGGCGGCCTGTGATGTGGCGTCTGCCGGTGGAGCAGGTGGCGGAACGCTGCCGGGGAACTGCTCATCGTCGCGCCCGACGATGGCGACCTTCATGAAGTCGATCCACACGGGCAGCGCGGCCATGGCACCGGTCTCCTTGGCACCGAGTGTCTTCTTCTCGTCCAGACCAATCCAGACGCCGCAGGTGATCGAGGGCGAGAAGCCCACGAACCACGCGTCGGTAAAGTCGTTGGTCGTGCCCGTCTTGCCGCCGAACGGATGGTTCAGCTTGCTGGCGGCATAGCCGGTGCCGTGCAGCACCACGCCCTGCAGCATGTCGACCATGGTGCGCGCGGTCTCCACGGAGACGACCTCGCTGGCATTCGGGTAGTTCTCCTCCAGCACGTGTCCGCTGTAGTCGGTGACCTTGCGGATGAAGTGCGGAGCAATGCGCACGCCGTCGTTGGGGAACGTGGAGTAGGCGGCCACCTGGTCAATCAGCGAAACTTCCGCCGAGCCAAGCGCCACGGGCAGGTAGGGCGGTATCTCCTGCTGGATGCCGAAGCGGTGCACGTAGTCGATGACGGTGCGGATGCCGACGCGCTGCGCCAGCCGGATGGCCGGAATGTTGCGCGAGTCGGCCAGCGCGTGCCGCAGCGTGATATTGCCCTGGTACTTGCCGTCATAGTTGTGCGGCGTGTAGGTGCCGCCGCCGCTCGGGAAGCTGACCGGCGCGTCAAGGACCATATCGTCCGGCTTGGCTCCCTGGTCAATGGCGGCTGTGTAGACGTAAGGCTTGAACGAGGAGCCTGTCTGGCGCAAGGCCTGCGTGGCGCGGTTGAATTTTGATTCCTCAAAGTCGCGTCCGCCGACCATGGCGCGAACTTCGCCGGAGGAGTTCTCCACCGCCAGCAGCGCGCCCTGTGTGCCGCTGTCCTGCTCCAGCAGAACGGCGGCGCGGTCCGTCGCGGTGTCCACGCCGGTTACGTGCACGTACACAATGTCGCCAACGGCCAGCACGGCGTTGGGCGTCAGTCCGGTCCAAGCCATGGAGGCCTTGGTGATGCTGGCTGTGTAGCGGCCCAGCTTTACGGTGGCGCCGTTGTTGTTCACCTCGGTGACCATGGCGTGAACGTAGGTGCCGGGCTGGATCGGGTTGTCCCAGTCGGGATGGCTGTAGTCACCCAGCGCAATGCCGGCGGCCACCACGTTATGCAGGCGTCCGCGCCAGCCGTGGCGGCGCTCATAGGCTGCCAGCCCATCGAGCACGCCGCGCGTTGCAGTGTCCTGCCAGTCCAGGTCGAGCGTGGAGTAAACCTTCAGCCCGCCCTCGTGAACTTCGTCGGTGCCGTATTTCTTCTCCAGGTAGCGGCGGACTTCCTCGACAAAGTATGGCGCGCGCCAGTTCGGGTCGCTCTGGATGTGCAGCACGACCGGCGCGGTCTTAGCCTCCATCGCCTGCTCCACGGTGATCTTGCCGTCTTCCAGCATGGCGTTGATCACCAGGTTACGGCGGCGTTGCGCGCGCTCCGGGTTGCCGATGGGCGAATAGGCGCTCGGACCTTTGGGCAGACCGGCCAGCAGCGCGGCTTCTTCCAGCGTCAGGTCCTTGGCGTGCTTGCCAAAGTAGTACTCCGAGCCCGCTTCAAAACCGTAGACGCCGTGGCCGAGAAAAATCTGGTTGGCGTAGAGCGTGAAGATCTGCGGCTTGGTGTAGCGGCGCTCAATCTGTATGGCCAGCATCACTTCCTGCAGCTTGCGCCCGAACTTGCGGTCGGGGTTCAGGAAGAGGTTGCGCGAGAGCTGCATGGTGAGCGTGCTGGCGCCCTGCGCGCGCGAGCCGCTGAGAACGTCTTTGTAAGCCGCGCCCAGGATGCGCCAGAAGTCGACCCCGGCGTGCTTCTCAAAGTCCTTGTCCTCAATGGAGATCACGGCGTCGCGCAGCACCTTGGGGTAGTCGTCATAGGTGGCCACCACGCGGCGCTGCAGGGCGAATGAGCCGATGACCCGGCCGTGTATGTCGTAGACCTCTGTGATGGAGCTGGGGTGGTAGTGCGCCAGGTTGTCCACCTGCGGCAGGTCCGTGTAGTTGATGAACAGGAACCCGGCCACCGCGCCGAGCACGGCAGCCAAGGCCGCGGCCACGCCAAAAAGCACACGTCCCACGTAACGTGGGGACGCGGGAGGGTTCTCGGCAGGCTGGAGCAACGTACTCATCGCGAAATACTGAGGAAAGGCCAGAATAGCACCCGGCGAGGCCCTCGTCGCAATCTCCGGAGGTAGCACTCAAGGTACTGCGGTAACAGGAAGGAATTTCAAAAGGGTGCAAGCCGTTGCGGACGCTTCGGGTACAGTCCCTTCCCTCTGTCATCCTGAACGAGATGCGCAGCCCGGTACGCGCCTGTAGAGGGCGCTGGGTGCCCCAGGTTCGCGCCGTGTTTTCTGGCGCTAACCTGGGAGGCGGAAAATTCGGAAGAGACTAGCGCGGAACTTCGATGCCCGATTTGGCGCTGGCCGCCGAGCGCCACGCCCACGCCATGCGCGGCGTGTTGTGGGCAATGCCCAAGCGTCCCTGGCGGTCAAGCAGGATGATGCCGCCGTGTCCGCTCAGTCGACGCTCCAAAAAGGCGATGGTCTCCGGCGCGACTGCGGCGGGTTCATGCTCGCCGGTCACGTGGTCGCAGGCATGCTTGGCCAGCACCAGCTTCATCATGGGCTCGCCCCATCCGGTGGTGGAAGCCGCTGCGGTATCGTTGTCGGCGTAGCAGCCGCAACCAATCAGCGAGCTGTCGCCCACGCGTCCAGGGGCCTTGTTCAGCGTGCCGCCGGTGGAGGTGGCGCTGGCAATGTTGCCTTGGGCGTCGAGTGCCACAGCGCCGACCGTGTCGTGCGAATCCTTTGCCGGAGCCTTCTCCTGGGGAGCGGCGTCCTGCGGCTCGCTCATGGGCGCTTCGCCGGTGAACTCGGCGGGCGTGGTCAGGTACTGCTGCTCCTGCGCCTTCTGCCAGCGCTCGACCTCGCGCGGCAGCACCAGGTCCGTGTTGTCGCACAGGGCCATGCCGTGCTCAATGGCGAAGTCCTCGGCGCCCTCGGCCACAAAATAGACATGCGGAGATTTTTCGAGGATCAGCCGCGCGGCATGCACCGGGTTCAGAATGCGCTCAACGCAGCCGACCCCACCGGCGCGCAGTGTTCTACCGCACATGATGAGCGCGTCAAGCTGCACGCGTCCGTCGCGGTTGAGAAACGATCCGCGCCCGGCGTCGAAGACCGGATTGTCTTCCATCGAGGCGACGGCGGCCTCCACGGCGTCCAGCGCCGAGCCGCCCTTGGCGAGGGCTTCCCAGCCGGCGGCGCGGGCCTGCTCCACGCCCACAATGTGGGCCTCAACGGCTTCATCAGGAATGGCCCACGCGCCACCATGCACCAGAATGACCGGACTTGCTTTCTCCACAACCAACTCCTTGGACGGGCGCGTACGGCGCCGGTCGCAAACACTTCAGGATAACAGGGGAGAGCGTGCGGGCGTTAGCCTCAGGACGCGAGGCGCGTCCTCACCTCGGGCTGCACCGCGCCTGAATGCGGGCGCGGTCGTCCGGCACTGCGCGCCGTTCCGCGCAGCCCTCGCCGAGGAACGGCCCGGCAGAGACTCCCCGTACAACTCCCCGAGCTGAAGCTCGGGGCTACCCGAACCGCCGTTGCTGCGGTTCATGCGCGATCATTCTCGCGCCGGCCCTTCCTGTTGGAATTGCTGGGTGCCGGGCACAAGGTGTTTCGACTCCGGCGGCCATCCCCGCCGCCTCCGCTCAACATGACAGTAGCTGGTTGCTGGGCAAGGCATAGCCTCACGTCGGAGACGATTCGCATCAAGAACAAGCCATTATGTGTAGGACTGGTGCAGCCTGAGGGGATGAGTTTGTTGATTTGTTGCAGAAGAGATGGAAAGGAGTAAGAACAGCCCGGGCTGCTAGGCGACGGGCTGCTCGTTGGGAGCTTGGGCGGCGGCTTCGGCGGCCAGGCGGCGATCCTTGCCGGTGGTCTCCTCGTAGGTGTAGCGGATGCGGTGGATGACCGTGATGGTGGACATCACCGCCAGCAGCCACAGCACGGGCGCCATGTGGTTCCACAGCGCGCCGATGATCACCAGCACGATGCGCTCCGGACGCTCCATGAAGCCGACCTTGCACTTCGGAATCACGTTTTCAGCGCGGGCACGCGCGTAGCTCACCAGCAGTGAGCTGACCATGACCAGCGCCGTCAGCACGACGTAGGTGTAGCGGTTGGCACGCGCGTAGTAGACCAGCAGTCCGAAGAACAGGGCCACGTCGCTGTAGCGGTCGATGACGGAGTCGAAGAAGCCTCCGAACTCGGTCACCTGGTTCGTGGCGCGCGCCACGCGGCCGTCCACCATGTCAAAAATGCCGGCGCCAATGATCACCAGCCCGGCATAGAAGAACATGCGAGGCTGGTTGTTGTCGGCCGAGGCAAAGCCAAAGAACAGCGCGGCAACAATGTTGATCAGCAGTCCGACGAAGGTGAGCGCGTTGGGCGAAATGCGTGCAAGGGCAAGCCCGTCCACAATCTTGTAGAGGAGCTTGCCGCACACATTGCCAACCGCCGCGGTCCAGGTCATCAGGCGTCCGCCTCGTCGTGGAGCGTGGTCAGTTTCAGAATCTCCATCTCGCGCTTGCCCGTGGGGGTGACGACTTCGGTCGTGTCGCCCGGCTTTTTACCCATCAGGGCGCGGCCAATCGGCGAGGTCGTCGAGATCAAGCCCTTGGTCACATCAGTCTCTTCGCTGGTGACCAGCTTGTAGATGATCTCTTCGTCCTTGGTGGAGTCGTAGACTTTGATGGTGGAACCCAGGGCCGCACGGTCGCGCGGAATGTTGGCCATGTTGACCAGCGAAAGGTCAGCCATGCGCTTCTGGAGCTGGCCCAGGCGGGCGCGCACGAATTCCTGGCGCTGCTTGGCCATGTGATATTCGGCGTTTTCGCTCAGGTCTCCGAGGGCGACTGCCTTCTTGAGTTCCCGCGGGAGCTCGAAATTGAGCTCGTGCTCCAATACATCAATTTCTTCCTGGAGCTTTCTCTTCACGTGTTCGGTCATGGGAATACAAATCCTTCCAGCGGCAATCGGAAGATGAACTTCAAAGCGATCACACCGCTGCGCTAACGCCCGGTAACCTCACGGGCATCTTGTCCGCGTTCCGGTCCTTATGCGTTCCCTGATTATACCGCGAGCCGTGCCGGAGAAAACGCTCCAGCTGCTTACATGCGACGAATCAGTAAGATGCAATTTGCTGCATTCCAGACGCAAATGTTTCAGATTGCACATTCGACTGTTTCCTCGAAGAAGAAGACGTCTCAGGCAGGAAAAAGCAGCAGGTATAATCGTGCCATCTCGCAACGGAAAAACCACTTTAGAACCGGGATGGTTCCACGGCAGCAGTAGTCCCTGGGACAGTACCTGATGAGTGCATTGCCTCCGCAATGAAGATTCTTCTGATCGCCAATTACGAGCCGGACCGGCAGGAGAGCATGCTGCGCTTTGCCGCCCTTCTGCAGGAGCAGTTGACGTCCGCCGGGCACGAGGTGCGCGTGATTCGTCCGCGCGTTCGGGCGGCGGCGCTCCATCCGTCGAACCACGGTCTGGGTAAGTGGCTCGGTTACATCGACAAGCTCCTCCTGTTTCCTCCTGAGTTGCGGAAGGCCGCGACGTGGGCGGATGTCGTTCACATCTGCGATCACTCTAACGCGTCTTACGTGCGCGAGTTACAGCAGGTGCCGCACGTCGTCACCTGTCACGACCTGTTCGCCATTCAGAGCGCTCAGGGGAAGATTGACCGCAACCCTACGCGCTGGACTGGGCGGCGTCTGCAACAGATGATCCTGCGCGGCCTGAAGCAGGCGCAACACATTGTCTGTGTTTCGCAGGCAACGCGTCGCGATGTTCTCAACGACCTGCGTCTGCCGGAAGAACGCGTTTCGGTGATCTTCAACGGACTGAACTATCCCTACACGCCGATGGACCCCGCACAAGCCCGTCAGCGCGCGGAGGCGCTGGGCGTTCATGCGGGAAGGTTCATTCTTCATGTGGGCAACAATTCCTGGTACAAGAACCGTCCCGGCGTCGTGAGGATTTACGCGGAGCTTCTGCGGCAGGCTCCGGATTGCAAGGTCAATTTGTTGATGGTGGGGAAGGAATTCACCCCGGAGCTTCGCGAACTGGTGGAAGCTCACGGATTGCAGGGCCGGATCATGAGCCTGACGAATGTCTCCAACGAGGACCTGCGCGCGCTGTATTCCTGCGCGGAGGCGCTCCTGTTTCCGTCGCTGCAGGAGGGCTTTGGCTGGCCGGTTCTGGAGGCTCAGGCGTGCGGCTGCCCGGTCATCACCACAGGGCGTCCGCCGATGAACGAGGTGGGGGGCGACGCCGCCATCTACATTGATCCTGAGAACATATCCGCAGCCGCCAGCGCGGTTGCCGGGTTTCTCGCAACTCAACGTTCCAGCTTGCGCGAGCAAAGCCTGCAGAATGCCGCCCGCTTCAGTAGCCAGGCGATGGCGGAGAACTACCTCAAGGTCTACGCATCTCTACTGCGGGCGAGAGCCTGATCGCGGTCGCTCAAGCGAACGGATCGGGCACGTCCCCCGCGCCCACTTGTGCTCTGCGGAACGATTCTCCCGCGTAGCTACTGCTTGCGCCGAATCTTGCGCTTGCCGCTGACGCCATCGAGTGCCAGCGTTACCACCAGCGCCGACATGCCAAGGCCCGGCACGCCGAGCGGCTTGCCGCTCTGGCTGTCATAGTGCTCGCTGATGCCGACCTTGAGCGCGTTGTCGATGGTCAGGTCGGCGATGCGCGCGGCCAGCTCCCGGTGCCCGTGCTGTGCCAAGCCCAGCGCAATCTGATAATTCGTCGGCGGCCACACGTCTCCGCGCCAGAAGCCGTCGCTGCGGTAATTCTTGTCGCTGGCGGCCACGGTTGGCACCGGCAGCGGCGTCGCCCAATCCTTGCCAGTCAGTGCCTTCGCCATGCGTGCCGCTTGGTGCTTGGTTGGAACTGGTGTGAACAGCGGCACAAAGCCGCCAACCGTCACCGGCTCCAGCTTCTTCATCGTGCCGCTCTCCAACGCCATGAAGCAGCCGCGCTCCTCGTCCCACATGTGCTCGCGCATGGCGGCTAGGCCCTTCTTCAAACGTTGCTCGCGGCGATGCACCATGGCCGTGTCTCCGGCGGCTCGCGCCAGCGTCGCCAGGCTCTTCTCTGCCAGCAGCAGATACGAGGTGTTGGCCGGGATCAGGATGTTGCCGTACCACAGGCCGTTTTCGCTCGCCGGGCGCTTAGGATGCGTGCGCATCTTCATCGAGTCGAGATCGACCTCGTTGTCGTAGGTCTCATAGCGCGCGCAGGGCAGCGTGCCGTCGTAGCTCCCCACGCAGACCATGCCCACGTCGTCCAGGTCGCGCTCGTGCCAGTACCACTCGTGGAAGGCCTCCAGCGGCGCCAAAGCCGTGCGTACCAGTTCCATGTCGCCAGTGCGGCGCCAGATGCGCTCTACGCCCCAAGCAATCAGCGGCGCCTGCGAGTAAGCCGGATAGGTCTCCCAGTGCTCGCCGTTGAACTCGGCCTTGCCTGTCAGCGGCGCAATGTAGTTGGCGATCATGCCGTGCGCGTAGGCGGGCTTCACGCGGTTCCAGCGCTTCTGAAAGTCCCAGTAATTCTGGTAGACACCGCGCAGGATGTCACGCTGGCCGGGCAGGTAGCTCAACAGGTCGGAGACAAAGACGGTGTCCCACACCCACTGGCCTTCGTAGACTCCGCCGGGCACCAGCCACGCATGTTCCAGCGGCGGTTCCGCCGGGCGAAGTTTGCCCAGCACGCAGTCGTGGTAAGCGTCCACGGTCAGCCGCCACATCTCCGCGTCCGAGCACTCAAAGACTCCGCGCAGCATGCGCTCCACTTCGTCGCGCGCCGGTGCTCCGGCCACAATGTCGACCTTCTGTGTGTCTCCAAACAGGCGCGCGCGCAGCGAAAATGCGGCGGCGGCTTCGGCAATCATGCGCAGAAATGAGCGGCGTGTGAACGGCAGGCGGCGGAGTGTAATCACCCTTCGATTGTAGCGAACAGAGATGGCTGTGCGCGCGGGCAAAACAAAAGGCCGGAGCCGAAGCCCCAGCCGGTGAGAGAGCTTTTTGAGTAGAACTACATCTTCACTTTCTTTTCCTTGGCCTTCACATTCGGGCCGAAGCTGAAGCTGGGGCCCACCGAGATGCGCAGCGTGTTGCGCGGGTGCGCCAGCACGGTGTCAAACAGGAAGGTGTGCACGTAGTCGGCCGAGGCGCGGATTCCCCAGTGCTTGGTGGCGTTCCAGGTAATGCCGCCGCCCACGCCGTAGAAGCGCAGAAAGTCCGCCTGCGCAAGGCTGGGGCCAACCATGTTGGCCGTGGCCATGTAGGCAAAGGTGTCGCCCGCGCGCGGCTTGCCGGTCACCACCTCATGCAGCAGGCCGCACGCCGGACGCACAAAGAACGTGACCTTTTTGAAGTGACGGTAGTTGAGCTGCGGTCCGGCGGTGATGGTGTAGGTGCGCGCGTCATACGGCACATCGAGCACGTAGCCGGGCATGGCATTCAGATACGGAAGGATCTTGGCCTGTTGAGCGGCGTTCAGGTCCTTCAGGCCCAAGGTGCTGCTTCCGTCAAAACGGCTGTAGTCGAGGCCCAGCGAGAGCCAGCGCGTGATGTTGACACCCGCATCCAGGTTGAAGCCCTTCTGGTACAGGGGCATGTCCGGGGTGATGAGGTGCGAATAGCCGGCATAAACCGCGTAGCGGCCAACGTAGTCCTGCTGCGCAAAGGCAGAAACAGCGCACAACAGGATGAAAAAGAACGTGACAATACGTTGCAAGGAGGGGGCTCCGTTCGAAATTGGGGTCGGTGATTTTTCCTACAATGGAACCAGCTTACGCCTCGCAAGCGGGGCGAGGTCCTTCTGAATGAAGGTGTTACAAAGGTATTACGAAATCCGGCGCGTGCAAATGCAAGCCGGAAGAGACGCCTCGGGATTGACGAGGCATCTCTTCCGCCGGTGCGGAGCCTGAGTGGTTCCTGGTGGAGAACGAAGCCTCAGCGGCCGAAGCGGGCCAGCGGCACTCCGTCATAGGGCTGCGCGAGGTGGAACTCCCTGTTCGCCGTGTAGGGGTTCACATCATTCAGCAGGTAGCCGTAATTCAAGTGCAACACCTTGTCCTGCGGCGCGGCTTGGATGGCGCGCTGATAGATGGCGTTCAACTCGATCAGCGATTCCGGAGCCAGCGTCGCGTCCATCTGGACATCCGCCCATTCGCGCTCGTGATTGACCTGCATCGTGAACGGCGGACGCATCAGGCGCTCCAGCATTCCATCGGCAACACGCTTGCGGTCGAAGTTGGTCAGCGCCAGCAATTGATTGCATTCGTCTTCCGAGAGATCCGCTACTGAGGCCGATGGCGAAAGCCTGTGCGCAATGGCCTGGAAGAGCGCCTGCGCAACCAGGTAATTGCCGTGCGGCGTAAAGTGCACGTGCTCGTAGAAGACTTCGTCTCCGGGGATGCGGTCGCGCGACCCGGCGGCCACGGCAGACTCAATATCAACCAGCTGAGTCCTCTGCTGGTTGGCCTGCGCCACATTGCGGATCAATTGGTTGAGCTTCGTGTCGGTGCGGAAGCGCAGAGTGTCCAGATCGCGGGCGGCGCGGAACCTGGCTTCTGCGGCGTCACGGTTGCCAAGCGCAAGCAGCGAGCGTCCCATGCGGAATTCCAGCTCCGCGAAGGTGCCGTCAATGGCCTCTGCCTGCTGGTAGGAGCGGAGCGCTTCCGCCGTCGCGCCGGAGCTTTCCTGCTGCGCGCCCTGCGCAAGCAGCAGGTTGAACTGCTCTAGCTGAGCGCCCGCGAGTCCCGGCTTGTGCGCCGAGGCAAACGGGCCGCAGTCGCGCAGATTGGAGGCGACGGTGGCCAGCAGCACCTCGGCACCGGCATTCTGGCCGACACGAACAATGTCTTCCAGGTTGCTCTGGAAGTTGCTGTACATGGCGGGCATACCCGGGTTGTCGATGCGCACCTGCTGGTTCAGGAACATCTCCATGCCGCCCCATTGGTTGAGCTTGTTGTGGCTTTTGGAGGAGATGGCTTCGGAGAGCAGTTGTCCGAGGCGGGTGGACTTGAGCGCAATGCTGGCGCGGATGAGCGGCCGCGAGAGGGTGTGCCCGGTGAGGACGGTTCCTGGGCCGAAGGGGCCGACAACTTCGTTGTTGCCCATGTAGACGATGAACATGTCCGGCTGATGACGCGCCATGTCCTCGGCGATAGGCAGCACCACGTGCGAATTGATTGCCGTGATGCCGGTGTTGACGACTTCAAACCGCGTCTGGGGAAACCTGGTGCGCAGCATCACTTCCAGGTAGCGGCTGAATCCGTACGAAGGTTCCGGGTCGCCGAACGCCGCAGATTCCCCGAGCACCACGATGCGATATGTGCCAGGCGCTTTCTGCGCGGGAATTGTGTACGGGCGCGGAAGGCGGATCATGTGCTGCGGAAAAAATGTGCTGGCGAAAAAGAGATTGTCACACCAGGCCTGCTCGCCCCGGACAGTGCAGGGAACCATTGCGGTTGTAGCGTGGCCAACCTTGGCCAACCGCAGCCCGCCTTCGACGAGCGCCAGCAGCAGCAGCGGAACCAGCACCACGGTCAGAGCAAGCACCATCCAGTGCGGACGCCGGGCCGCGGCGCTGGAGCAATTCGAGGTCGTCATAGTCTCTTCTTCCCTAGAGTGGGTACATCCACGGCGCCACCGAAGACACCTGGGCCACGGCCAACAGGATGCCGATGACAAGCAGGAGAACGGCCAGCGGTACCAGCCACCAGAGTTTGCGCTCCCAGAGGAACGCAAACAGCTCGCGCACCATGGTGAAGCGGTTTGAAATCTGCCGGAAGAAGCTCATGCCTGTTTCTCCACGCGATGATTGCCGAAGTAAAGAACATCCAATCCGCTTTTGCGGAAGGTGTTGAGTGCGTCCGCCGGACTGGAAACAATCGGCTCACCACGCACATTGAAGCTTGTATTCATCAGCACCGGAACTCCCGTGGCTTCGCCGAAGCGGCTCAGCAGCGCGCTGTAGCGCGGGTTCCACTCGGGGCGCAGGGATTGCAGGCGTCCGGTGCCGAGGTGATTCACCGCCGGAACCCTGGCTCCTGCCTGTTCCTGCCACGGCACCACCATCAGCATGAAGCGCGGCGGATATTGGCGCGCCAGCTCCGGCGAAGCGGAAAACATCTCTGTCACTTTGTCTTCCGGAACCACCGGCGCGAAGGGGCGGAACGGTTCGCGGAACTTGATCTTGGCGTTCACCACGGCCTTCATCTCATCGCGCCGCGGGTCGGCCAGAATGCTGCGGTTGCCCAGCGCTCGCGGACCCCACTCGAATCGTCCCTGTCCCCATCCCAGCACCTTGCCGGAGGTCAGGTCGTCCACCGCGCGCTCAATCAACTTGTCTTCATCGGTGAAGCACTCGCTCCGCAGGCCGGCCAGCGCTTCGGCGGTTTCAGCATCGCTATATTCCCGCCCCAGGTAGGCGTCTTCCATCACAAAGGTTCGAGGCTTGCCCAGCAGCACATGCCAAACGTACTGCGCCGCACCCACCGCGCCGCCGGCATCTCCGGCCGCCGGCTGCACAAACACATTGGTGAAGCCGGACTCGCGGTAGACGCGCGTATTGGCGACGCTGTTGAGCGCCACGCCACCCGCAATGCAGAGGTTCTGCTCGCCGGTGCTGGCGTGCAGGTGGCGCGCAATCTTCAGCTGAGCTTCCTCAGTGAATTGCTGCACGGTGGCCGCCACGTCGGCGTAATGCTGGTTGCGGCGCTTCAAGTCTTCGGGGCCGTCGCCGGTGTCGGCACGGCCGGTCACAAACGCCAGGTCGCGCGGACGCGGCGGGCCAAACAGATCCACTAGCTTCTGCGTGAAGCTCTGATGCGCGGAATATTGATAGGAGAAATACTTCGGGTCAAGCTCCACACTGCCATCGTCATGCAGCGTCACAATGCGCCGCAGCTCATCCCGATAGCGGGGTGCGCCGTAGGGCGCCATGCCCATCAGCTTGTACTCACCCTCGTTTACTTCAAAGCCAAGGAAGGAGGTAAACGTGGAGTAAACCATGCCGAGTGAATTCGGAAAGCGCATTTCGTGTGTCAGGCGAATGCTTCCAGGTGTGGCCGTGGCGACTCCCATCGTCGCGGTGGCCCATTCACCCACGCCATCCACGGTCATCACGGCGGCGCGCTCGAATGGCGAACTGAAGAATGCGCTGGCAGCGTGAGAAAGATGGTGCTCCACAAACAGCACCTTCTCAGGCGTCACGCCCAGTTCTTCCACCACGCGTGCTCGAATCCAGAGCTTCTGCTTCAGCCAGCTCACCGTGCCCTGTTGGAACAGGCTCCATGCGCTGGGCCAGTATTTCAGCGAGCAGGTGAGAAAGCGTTCGAGCTTCAGCAGTGGTTTTTCATGCAGCACCACGTAGTCCAGTTCCTGCGCCTTGATTCCGCCACGCTCCAGGCAGAAGGCGATGGCTCGCTGGGGGAACGAACTGTCGTTCTTCATGCGGCTGAATCGTTCTTCCTGCGCGGCGGCAATCAGTTTGCCGTCCTGCAGCAGGGCCGCGGCTGAATCGTGGTAGTAGCAGGAGATACCGAGGACGTTCATCAGAACGTCCTCCGCGCAGCTTCAATGGTTGCGGGAACCTCGGCACGAGCGCTCCATGCGCTGCCGTTTGTGGTGGAGGCTTCAGCGGAGCGCTGGTAGGCCAGCGCGATCGGCGCAATCAGCAGCAGGTAGCACAGCACCAGCACCAGCCGTACTTCATGGTCGGCCACGGAGCGCGCGAAGGTCTTCCACCGTGTCCACAACGTAGCGGACTTCGTCTCTTCGTGATCTTCAAACTCGCGCATCCCGGCTCCGGTCGTCTTCTGCCTGCCCAGCCGGCCAAACGTGGCGCCCAGCAGCAAAGCCCCCACGAGTGCTCCCGCCGCCAAGCCCAGTCCGCTGCGCGCGGGCAGGAGAAACCATAAGGCTGCCAGTGCTGCGACAACCAGCAGGCTCTCCTCGGGCGTGGCCTCGGCAAGGTCGGTCTTGGCATTCCGGCGCACGGCAATCAACCCAGCCGCGTAGGCCCCCAGTGCCAGCAGCGTCACAATGATCCTTGGCAGCAACATGCGGTTTGGCTCAGGCTCCTTTGTTACTTTGTGCGAGCGCGCTTGTACCACTCAGCCCGCCCGCCGGAAACATCACTTCTTGATCGCCGCGGACACTCCACTTCCTGAGTGGGCGTAGCCGTGGCAGGTGAGCGTGCAGGTGTTCGTGGTGCGGTCATAGGCAACGGGCGCGCTGCCATTCTGGCCCACCACGCGAAGATCGAAGTTCACCAGCCGCTCTCCGGAAATGCTCGCACTGGTCGCTCCCATGCCGTGCGCCGTGTGGCACACCGAGCAGGAGAAGCCCTGATTGATGTGGAGCGAGTGCTTGCTGAAACTGACGTCCGCCAGGATATTGTTCAGGTCGTGGCACTTTGCGCACATCGCATACGGCCCCGTCGCGCTCAGGTCCACCGGCGTGAACAAATTCTGAATGGTGGTGCCCGGCGCGGCGCTGTCCGCCACCTCGCTGTACTTATACGGACGCTCCAGAATGTGATAGTTGCTGGAGCCGTGCGGGCCATTGGGTCCCGAGCCGCCAAACTCGCGATTGTCATCACTGTTGTGACAATCGGTGCATAGAATCCGTGTCCCCATCGCCCGCATGTCCTTGGACATATCCAGGCTCTTCATGTAAGTGCGCAAGCTGGGCTGGGCCAGGGAACTGTTGCGGTCGTGCAGCACCGGGTGGCTCGAAGTCGACGTGCTCTGGAACTCCGAAATCACGTTCAGCGGGTCTCCGCTCAGGACGGCGCGCAGCGGCATGTATCCGAAGGTCGACAGCGTCTGCTTGCCTGCGCTGGAGCCGTGGCATCGCAGGCAGTTCTCATACTGATTGTTCGCCGTGATCAGCAACGATCCATCCGTGGCGTCTACGCCGGAGACGTTGCGCTGCGAGGTGCGAATGGCGGGCGGAAGAGGAAACTCCGTGACCGCCTGCGAGGCGTGCGCGTTGTGGCAGTCGGTGCAGGTGGCGTGGCGGTTGTTGTTCAGGATTGTCGATTCGGCCGCATCGTGCGAACTCGCAGCCGTTCCGCCCGGCAGGGGGTGCGCTGTTTTGGCAAACTCGGCCATGATGTTCGGAGCCGCCGGAGACACCTTGGACGTGCTGCTGTGGCAGGTGACACAGCTCTGTGCAACGGCATCGAGGCTGGTGCTCGCGGGATTTGCCGGTCGCAGCAGCCGCTTCCCCTGCGCATTATGCGGCTTGTGGCAGAGCAGGCACCCATCCTTGGTCATGGTGTCGTAGGAGCCGACGGCCGCGTCACTCGCGGGCGTGTTGGTGGCTACCGCATGGACGCTGTTGGTCCACCCAGCCAGCGGATTCGACTGTCCGCTTACGCTGCGTGACGGATCATGGCAGGACAGGCAAATCCGGCTGAATGAGTTGTCGAGCACCAGAAAATTCGCTGCTGTGTGGTCAATCGACTGCACGTGAGGATTGTGGCAGGAGTTGCACTCGACCTTGCCGGAGATGAGCTTGACCGCATTGGTTGAATCGAGCGTTTTGCTGTTGGTCGTCAGGGACTCGGCCAGGTCCGGGGAGTCCTTCAATGGCGATGCCATGCTGACCGGATGCGAAACCTGCATGTCGGTTCCCAGCAGATCGTAGGTGTACATGTTGCCGGAGGTCTGCATGGTGCCATAGGCGGCGGAGTGCCCCACCGCAACCGTTCCATCATGGCAGCTCAAGCACAGGCTGGTGGACTGGCCTGCAACCGGCTGTGCTCCCGTCTGGTGATAAGTGCTGCTTTGGTAGGGCGCGTAGGTCTGGGTCGACAGCGTCTGGTTCCACAGCGCGACGGTGCCGGTCAGCGAGTGGTGGGGCGCATGGCAGAATGTGCAGCCCAGATTGCCGGGTGCCTGCACCGGCGATTTGCTGCCCAGCGAAAGATCATGCATGCCGAGAACGTCGGCGGATTGTCCGAAGCCCAGGCCGCAGCTTGCGGCCATCAGCACCAAGCCCAAGAGGCGTGCCCGCTTCATTGCTGGCCTCCCTGCGGCGTGTGGTGCTGGCCAAAGTAGTGGAATACCTGAACGCGTGCGTTGAAGGTATCCACGACGTAGATGCGGTCGTTCTTGTCGATGCAGAGTCCGGCAGGGAGTTGGAACTGACCAAGGTTCGTCCCCTTGCCCCCGAAATAGTAGAGAAGATGCCCCTCGGCGTCGAAGACCTGCACCAGTCCGGTGTAGCCATCCACAATGTAGAAGTGTCCTTCAGAGTCGGCGGCGAGCCCCTTGGGGCGGTACAGGTTGCCCAGGCCCAGGCCATACTTGCCAACGGACGACTGATAGTTGCCGAGCGGGTCAAACATCTGGACGCGGAAATTCATGGCGTCCACAACCGCGACCTGCTTGTCTTTCAGCAGGAGTTCGGTCGGCAGGTTGAATTCGCCGTTGGCAATGCCGCTGGTTCCCATGGAGCGCAGGACGTGGCCCTCCATGTCGAGTACAAAAACCTTGTTTCGCAGCGTGTCCGTGACATAGATGCGTTGCGCTGCGGAATCAATGGCGATCCCCGTGGGGCGCTTGAAGAATCCTTCTCCGCGCTTGGAGCTGCCGAGCGTACGCAGGAGTTTACCGCTGGCGTCGAAGACCAGAATCTTGCCCAGTTCGGAATCCGTCACATAAATGCGATCCTGCGCATCGACGGCAACACCCTGGGGCGACTGCATGGGGTCGCGACGGCTGTTGATACGTTCCAGAAACTGGTATTTCTGCTCTTTGAAGTCGAAGATGTGGACGCCACGCGCTCCGGGATCGGTCACAATCAGCCGCTCACGCGAATCCACGGCAATGTCATAAGGCCGTATGAAGTTGTGCTCCTCCGGAGGCCCCAGCACCAGGTTCACAAACTTCTTCCAAACGCTCTTGCGGCTCTGCGCATCGCGTTCGCAATTGAAGGTCCGCTCCCAAACCAGCTTGCGTCCGCCATCCATCAGAATGTCAGGCGGGTGCTCGGCGGTGAAGGCCTTTCCCCGTCCTCCGGCCCAGCAGGTTCCGAGCAGCAGAAGGATTGCGGTCCCCAGCAGGAGACCGCCTCTCCATCCGTTCGTGCGCGCTAGAACAGGTTGAACCATCGGCTGATTCCAAAATAATACGAGTTGGTGATGACGCGGCCCTGTGAGGAAGAACTCAAGAGCTGATTCTGACGCAGCAGACCTGCATTCAGGGTGACCGCGCGGAGTGAATAGTCGAAACGCGCCGTCAGGGTCGAGCTGTCATTCTTCGACTTTGTCGAAGTGCTCGAGGTGTTGCTGCTGCCATAAGTGTAGTTGGCAGTCAGATGCAGTCTGCGCATGGGCGCCGCGGATGCGCCAAAGCCATAATTATGCCCACTGTACAGAATCAGCGAGCTGGTTGGGATCCCTGCCGTGCCGCCGGTTACATCCTGCAGGCCGGAGGCGGTCAGGATGGATGTTCCACTGGAGGTCGAGTAGGTGGCATTGACCGACCACCATCCCCGGCTGAGACTGGAGGAGTATCCGGTGCTCTGGTTCCCGGCGCCAACCTGCTGGCTGAATCCGCTGTGAGCACCGCTGTAGGCGACGCTCCACCGCCAGTGTTCGCCCAGCCGACGTGATCCCTGAACTCTCCAGCGCATGGAGGAAGTCGTGTAGGTGGCCAACAAGGTCTGCACGTTCTGGTCGTAGTCGAAGGCGGTATTCAATTCCCAGTGCTTCAACCGGCGCGTCATGCCAACGCCGCTGGCAAAGCTCAGTCCCGAGTTGCCTTCCTGCGTGGCGGAATCCAGCAATGAGAACGACCAGTTCACTGCGCCGAACAACGGGCGGCGCACCGCTCCACCGACCGTCCCGTTGAAGTAGGTCGCACCGACGTCATGGTTGCTGTAGTGCTGCTGCAGATGGGTGAGCGAGCTGGTGACGAAGATTCCCTTGAATGTATCCCATCCGGCCATCAGGCTGGTGGTCAATGAATTGGTGCGCGTCCCAAGGTTGATGTACGAGGTTGCGCCATCGGTCCCGATCGATTGCCGGTAGGCTTCGTTCAAATTGTCCGTGTAGAAGGCCGTGGCCGCGACGTTGAGCTGGCGCAGGGGATTGATGGACGCGGTGCCGTCCATTGTGTTGAACGTGAACTTGCCGGAACTGATGCCCTGATACCAGCTTTGGTTGTGGTTATGGCTCGCATCGACGGTGAAGGAACCATGCAGGGGAAGTGTATGTGTAGCCTGAAGCCCGAGCCTATCGTTCTTCGTCTGGGAGTCGAGCGTGGTTTCGCCCACCAGGAAGCCCGGCGTGTCGTTATTGTGTGAATTCTTCAGATAGCTTCCGCGCAGGTTAAAGCCCAGCCACTCGTATTGTGAATGCAGGCTCAATGTCTGGTAGTGGCTCTTGCCTTCACCTTCCGTGCCGGTGACCGTGGAGTGCCCATTTCCCCGGGCGTATGAGGCCGTGAACGTCGGCCAATCGGGGAGCAGCGCGCTCCAACTGATCGCCATACCGTTGGTCGTGGCGTCGGAGTTGAGGTGTGATGCGGTCCCGGTTCCGAAATAACTCAGGCTGTTGTTGGTCCGGTCGAATGAGATGGCTCCCGGGAAGCGCGAATCAGGGAGAAACTGCGCGGAGGACAGAACGCCGTCGCTGGCGGTCTGTGTCGCGTCACTGGAGCTTGCCCGGGATTGGTTGTAGTACGGCTGTGCGCGGAATGAAATGAACTTCGGGGAATAGTAGTAACCGGTGAAGGTTCCGCTTCCCGAGAAGCTGACGCTGTGCGCGGAGGAAGTATTTTCCCCGAAGCTTCCTCCGTACCCGAGCGCTGCGCTGGCGCGGCCTTGCAGGTTCAGGTTTTCGCCGACAGAAATCTGCCCCCATGCTGGTGCATACAGCATCAGTAAGGACAACACGGCGACTATTTCACCCACCCTGAAAAACTTCACGCAACCCTCTACCGCAGCCCATTACAGAATTTCGATCCTTGCCCCGGCCTTCAATCTCTTCGCTAGTTCAGAGCGCAATTGTTGGCGCTTGCGATCCGTCAATTCCTTGCGCAGCGAGTCCTTCACTTCCAGGTAAGGCTGTTTGCCGGCCGGCGTGCGCGTAACCAGGCGCACGATCGTGTAGGAGTCGTCCAAGGCGATCAGTCCGCTGACCTGTCCCGGTTTGAGTGTCCGCAGGGCGTTGGCAACCGGCGGCGGAAGCTCGCGTGTCGGCTGCGGCTTGCGGAGTCCCATCTTCACGTGGAAATCGTCGTCGCTCATCTTCTCCGCGACCTGGCCGAACTGCATTTCCGAGGCGGAGCCTTTGGCCTGGCGCAAAGCCTCTTCGGCGCGCTTGCGCGTCGCGTCTGCCGGTTCCTTAACGTGCGGCAGAATGGAAATGCTCTGGATGGACACCGTTTCAGGGTGGGTGAAACGAGGCGCATTCTTGTCGTAATACGTGCGCAATTCAGTGGGTGCGGGCGGAGCCTTCCGGTCCACCTGGGCGTGCAGCGCGTCATCAATCAGAATGGCGCGGCGGATGCGATCACGCAGCACCTTCATGGATCCCTGGCACTCCACCTTCAGATAATTATTGAATTCGTCCGGGCTCTTGAACTGCTGCCGGTAGCTCTTCAGTCCGCTTTCAACGCGCGGCGAGCTCACAACCGCATGACGACGGACCGCATCCTGGTACACAAGCTCTTCAAAGATGATCATGTCCAGCGCGCCACGCCGGATCTGTTCTTCCTGGCCTTTGGGAAAGCCGTTATGTACTTTGGCGTAAGGGAAGATGGCATACATCTCGCGAACCAGGTCTCTCTGTGTGAGAACCTGGCCATTAATGCGCGCAACCGCCGCGTCGGAGACCTTCGGGGGGACGCTCTGCATCAAGCCCTGCTGATGGGAGGCGATTTGAGCGGTAACCGTACCAGCGGCAATCCACAAAATGAAGGCCGCGAACGCGTGCAATTTCATGACAGCTCCTGCTGAAAACTGGAAAATGTGGGGGAGAACCATGTCTCCCCCACAGACCTACATAAATCAGGAGTTCTTTCGACCACTAGAACATCGTGGAAACCGAGTACACACCATTGGCTTCGTTCGACTCGCTAAAGTGGCACTGGCGGCAGAACTGCGTGGTGGAAGCGGCCTGACCGGTTGCATTGGTCTGAGCCGCAACGTTGTACGGGCCACGGACGAAGAAGTAGCTGGTGTAGTGCTTGCTGCCGCCGTCCTTGGCGATCTGCGAGCCGTAGCTGCTGCCATCGGTCGAGGTGTAAACGGTCATCAAGTGCTGATCGTGGCAGGTGGTGCAGACCACGAACGCAGAGTGCGTGCCGTCCGTATTCGCGACGACGCCGTAAGGCTTGCTCCAGCGTCCCGGAGCCAGGGAAGGCCAGCCATAGTTGTCGACGAACTTCGCGTAGTCGCTGCCCGCCGTAACCGAAAGGCCCTTCACCGAGTAGCCGCTCACGGTCTCATCAAAGTACAGACCGTCGCCGGTCTCGATGACGGCCTTCTGGCCCACTGGGTGATCGTTGTTGTAGTTGGCGCCATTGAACGTAGCGGTGGTGCCGTCGGTGCCGAGCAAGGTCGGGATCGGGGTGCTGCCATAAGCCGCAGGCAACAAGCCGGCAACCTGCTCATAGGACTGCTTGTACATCATGTTGGTCGGCGTCAGGCTGCCATCATGGCAGCTCAGGCACATCAACAGGCCACCGGTCTCGGCGTCGCTGATTCCGCCCGTCATGCTGGTCGGCAGAGTTTCGTTGTAGTTGCTGTACGAGGTGACGTCGCCAAACTGGAACGTCTTGCCGTACAGGACCGAGACGTCCTGGCCCCACAGGGCGATATTGCCTGTGGTGGCGTCGGTGGTCGCCTGGCCCGAACCGCGGGCGCCGCTGTGCGGGGTGTGGCAGCCTGCGCAACCACGACCGTTATTCTGGTGCGCACCAAGAACATCAACGTTCTGCAGCTGCGCGTAAACCATGCTCGAACACAGCATGAGCAGGGCCACGAACATAAGTTTCTTCATGATGAATGAAACCTCCTGAGATGAACTGCAACTACGGTACAGATTCACGGGCAAGAGGCGGTTCTTGCGTGTCTCTTGTCGGGCAGGGCGTTGAACGACCTGCTTTGGGTGCGTGAATGCGCCCAAACTTGTACCCGCGCTCCATCAGTTCGAAGGAGGAACAACATTGCGGGGGCCCACTAACTGATCCTGTTTACTCCTTTGACGGCTGCGCCCTTTCGGGCCGCTTCGTCAGTTCGGCATCTCGACGTGCCTTTTCTTCTGCTGCCTGTGCATCGGTGATGTAAAGCAACTGCTGCACACGCCCGGGGTATTGCTCCGAAGTGAACACCCGGTTCTTCTTGTCCACGAAGACCCCGCATAGGGCGGCGAACTGCCCGGGCATATGCCCATGGCCTCCGATGTAGGTCAGCAACTGTCCTTTCCGGTTGAATACCTGGAGACGGTCCTGCATTCCGTCCGTTACCCAGATGTGATCGTCGGAATCAATTGAAATTCCCTTGGGGCGCCCAAAGTCCCCCGGACCGTCACCCGCCTTGCCAAACTGTGTGATGTACTTGCCGTCCGCGGAGAAGACCTCGACGCGATCGTTCATCGTGTCCGTGACGTAAAGGTTTCCATCGCTGTCGACGGCCACCGCGGTTGGCTTGGAGAAATTGCCGGGTGTGGTGAGCTCGTGATTCTTGCCGGTGGTGCCGATCTTGCGGAGCGGCTTCAGCGAATCCACGTCATAGACAAGAACTTGGTCGCGCTCGATATCCGCAATGTAGAGCAGACGGTTTTCGTCATCGATGGCCAGGCCCGCCGGGTTGCCCAGATTCTCAATCTGGCCGATCACCTCGTGCTTCGGGTTGAAGACCAGTACGCGCCGGTATTGGCCATCACTCACGAACAGACGGTCGCCATCGTCAAGGGCCAGGCCGACAATCCGGCCGAACTTCGCATCCTTGCCGTTCTTGATCATCTCAACGTCTTTGCTTTCCGTGTTGAAGATGAAAACAGCGCCCACCTTGGTGTCCGCCACAAACAAACGGTCCTTGCTGTCGACCGACATGCCGTACGGAGCCACCAGCACGAATCGCGGATGCTCTTCCTGCTTCTCTTCCGTCGTCTGGGTGCCGGCGACGCGGTCCATCCATCCAGCCTTTTTCTTTTTCTTGGTCGGAAGATCGGAGACGTCGAGCTTTTCTCCAACCCAGAAGGTTGTGTAACGCACGCGCGTGATGTTGGGCTTTGCGGGCCAGAAGATCTTGGAGAAGTCGATATCCTTGAGAAGATTGACTTGCGTCGGCGCGGGCTTGACGGCTTTCTTCTTCTTGGCGGCGCTCACCGGCAAGGCAACTCCAAGGCACAGCGCCCCTGCCAGCACTACGGAAGTCAACTTTTGCGCGCGATTCATTCCTGCTCCCAGCAACATCAATTTCCTCCGACCGTCACCGTCCGCATCGTCCTGTCCTTGTGGCAGGTATCGCAGAAGGCCATGTTGTTTGCCTGGTCTTTCACCAACAGATTGGGTTGCGCCGAAGCGTGCGGTTGATGACAGTTCATGCAGCCGATATGCACCAGAACCTTTTTGCTGTCGGTGGGGTCCATGCGGTCCTCCACCGGATGCCCAACCGTGGGGTGTCCCAGACCGTAGCGGATCGGCAACCGCACGACCTGATCAAAGTAGTCTTCCGGCAGCTTTACTTTTCCGTTGAAGATCGTGACCACGTGCTGCGCTTCCAACTTGGCCGGCTGGGCCTTGGGCCCGTGGCACTCCAGACAGAGATTGTTGCCTGTTGCGCGCAGTAACTTAGGATTGGAGCCGCCGTGCGGTTCATGGCAGGTGGCACAGCCCTGCACAAACGCAGGCTGGTGCAAATGCGCCTTCTTGTGTTGCTCCGCCTGGTCTGGATGGCAGGTGAGGCAGACATTCACCGCATCCGGCTTGGGGAACCCGGCAGTCTTTCCGGCATGCGCATTATGGCAGTCCGTGCAGTCCCCCATGGCGCCGGGGTGTTGCACCTTGGCGCTCTCGATCATCTTTGCCTTGTCGTCGTGGCACATCAGGCAAAGCTCTTTGCTGGTCTTCTGCGTCAGCGCGACCTTGCCTTCCTTTGCGGGCTCGTGACAGGTCGAGCACGAATCCTTGCCGCCGGCGAAGGGCGCATGCACAAACTTCTGCAGCAGCTTTGGCGAGGCCGACTGGTGCGGATCGTGGCAGGTCAGGCAATTGGAGTTTTCGAAAGGCTGATTGTTATGTGCCAGCTTCAGCTTCGCGTCTGCCGTGTCGTGGCAATCCACGCAGAGCGCCGGCACCGCCTTTGTCAGATGCTTGGCGAACTCCTGCTTGTTCGGGTCGCCAACCTTGTGCACCGTGTGACACGTGTCGCAGCCGGAATCCAGCGCTGCATGCCGGCTGCCGCCCTTGGGAACATCCTGGCCCATCTTGTGGCATTGCAGGCAGAGATTGTCCTTCTTGTCCGCCCCCGAGGTCCCCTTCACCAGGTTGTTCTTGAAGTTGGAGGCGTGGGGATCATGGCAGGTGTTGCAATCGCGCACGGCCGGAGGATGGATGCGGCCCTTCAGCTTTTCTGAATTCTTGTCGGGGTGGCAGGTAAGGCAGAGACCTTGAACGGTGACTTCGGTGAGCTTGATGCGGGTGATGTCATTGTTGACCCGGAGTTCGTGACAGCTGTAGCAGCCGGTTGCAATTGCGGAATGAGTGAATTTTCCTTTGCTCTTGTCGTCGTGACATTCAACGCATTTGCTTTCGGGGGTGTCTTTGGTGAGTGGTACTGGATGTTTGGCCCCGTAGGCCTGTATCGCCAGTCCCAGAATCACAACCAAGACTTCAACCCGGGAAAAGACCGAACTCCGTCGCAAGGTGCCCCCTCACGCGGTACATCACCCGCGTGGACTACATCACTCATTTCTAAGAAAACACTCATGCACCCGGTATACCGCCAGATATCACAGAGCATTTGTGATAGCAGTTTCTTACAAGTGCATGATTCTATAGATAATTAATTCTCGCTTTACGTTCGTTAACATTTCTGGCCGTGGGGGAATACTCGCAGGGGTGGGTAAATAGTCGCGGAAACTCACTCGGCCTTGCCGCTAATGTGCTGACAAAGTGACACTTACGTGCCCGGCTGGATGAGGTAGCCATGCAGCTTGGCGGTGCCTGGTTGAGCGTGGTGTTGATCACATCTTCTATTGTCCGGGGCCGCAGGGCTGGTTGTTCTTCCAGCATTTGGCAGGTGGGGAGGTCTTCTTCTGGTGCTCCAGCAAAACGCACCGGCCATCGACATGGGCGATGTGGAGGAAGTTTTTGGATTTTGGGAGTTGGTAGCGGGGAGTGGATTCGAACCACCGACCTACGGATTATGAGACCGTCGCTCTAACCGACTGAGCTACCCCGCCATCTCGCGAAGGGAATGCCGCGCTGGCGGCATCACACAAATGGCCCGCGAGGGGCCAATTGTGATTCTATGCAGACGGGCGGCGGGTGTCAACGCACAGCGGGTGGAAAAAGGGTCTTGCAGGAGCGGGGAGGCTTCCGGCGCGCAGGCTCGCTGTCTGCGGCTTTTGTTTTGCGCGTGTTTTCACTATGCTTCCGGTGTGAACGTCATCGCCGTGATTCCTGCTCGCCTCGCCTCCACGCGCCTGCCGCGCAAAGCACTGCGCCTCATCGCAGGCAAGCCCATGATCGTCCGCGTGTATGAAGCCGCACGTGCCTGCCCGGGACTGGCCAAGGTCATTGTCGCCACGGATTCGCATGAGATTGAGGCTGTCTGCCGCGAGCACGGCTGTGCGGTGGAGATGACCAGCGCGAGCTGCCGCAGCGGCAGCGACCGCGTCTTTGAGGTAGCGCAGCGCGTGCCGGCAGATGTCTACATCAACGTGCAGGGCGATGAGCCGCTGACGCGCCCCGAGCATCTTGAGTCGCTGATGAACCTGATGTTCAAACCCGGCGTGGAGGTGGGCACGCTGGCCACCCTGTGCAAGCCCGAGGAGATTGCGCAGCCCGGAGCGGTGAAGGTGGTGACGCGCCGCGACGGCCGTGCGCTGTACTTCTCCCGTGCGCCCATTCCGTTCGACCGCGACAAGTCCGGCACCGTGCGCTACCTGAAGCACATGGGCTTCTACGCCTACACATGTTCGGCGCTGGAGCGCTTCTGCCACTGGCCGGAGAGCGAGCTGGAGAAGGCCGAGCGGCTGGAGCAGCTTCGCTTCCTCGATAACGGCGTCGATCTCTGGGTGGCTGAGACGCCCTATGACACCGTCGGCGTGGACACCGAAGACGACCTCGCACGTGTGGAGCAGATCCTGCGCCAGCGCGGGTAAGCCTGTCCTTCTGACGCGGAAATGGCTGGCCCGGAGCATTCAACCCGGCGCGCGAGCAAATTGTGAGTATCTTGCTCCTCACCTCCGACTGCGCCGCGCCTGAACCCGGGCGCGGTTCGCCGACACTTCGCGTCGGCGAGCGCAGCCCTCGCCGAGGAGCAAGACTCTCTTTCTGCCACCACAAAGAGAGCCCCCGGGCTGAAGCCCGGGGCTACCCAGCCAACACAAAAAGCAGATGTCGTCAGTCCAATTGGCGTGCGCGCTGCCTGAAGCCCAGGGCTACCCGCAACAACAAGCTTCTGCCGGCGAGGCAGGGCACTCCCGTCAGCAGCTTCACAAATCTTGAAATCCGAAATTTAGAGAATGAGAGCTATCGTCCGCGGACGCTGCGACCGTATTTGGCGGCCCACTCTTCGGCGGCCTTGATGCGCTTGCTGATGGGCGGATGCGAGTGGAACAGGATTTCCACCCAGCGTGCCGGTTCGCGCTCGGCCAGGTTCTGCGCAGCCAGCTTGTCCATGGCGGTGATGAACGGGCCAACATCGGGGACCGACTTGAAGGCGTAGCGGTCGGCCTGGCGCTCGTGGAAGCGCGAGACGGCGTTCATCAGCGGCAGCAGCACCAGCGACATCACGGTGGTGACCAGCACCACCAGCGGCAGGTTGGCAAAGTCATACTGCTTGTAGTTCGTCAGCCAGTTGTGGGCGTCCATTTCCGTCCAGCGGATGACCAGTTTGATGGCCCAGAAGCCGAGGAACGAGATGAAGGCCTGCACGGCAATGCCAATCACGATGTGCCAGTGCACGTGGTGGCCGAGTTCGTGCGCCAGCACGGCTTCGATCTCGTCATCCGTGTAGTTGGCCAGCAGCGTGTCGCTGACGATGATGCGGCGCGTGCGTCCCAGGCCCATCAGCGCGGCGTTGGCTTTGCGCGATTTCTCCGACAGGTGCCATTCGTAGACGCCGCGAACGCGCGTCTTGGCGCGCTCGCACAACTTCATCAGCCGCTCGCGCAGACCCTCGTTCTTCAGCGACTCAAACGAATAGAAGATAGGGAAGAAGACCACCGGAGCAATCTGTGCCAGAAAGACCGAGATGATGTTGAAGGTGAGCCAGGCAACGATCCACCAGCTCTGGCGCAGGTTGCGCACCATCCAGTAGAAGATTTCGGCAAACAGCGCGCTCAGAACGAAGGTGACGAGGAAGGCTTTGACTTGATCCCACAGCCACGCTCCCAGCCGCTGCGTGGAGAGGCGGTAGCGGTGCTCCAGCCGGAAGCCATACAGGTCCAGCCCGAAGCCGAGCATCTTCATCGACGCCGTGAGAAAAAACACGTAGAACAGCAGCGCCAGCCAGGTGGTGTGTCCGGCCAGCCGCCATGAGAAGTCGCGATAGTCGCCGGTCCAGTCGGTGATGAGCAGCAGCGCCAGAAAGCCCAGCGCGAGGATGGCATCGGCAATGCCAAGGCTGCGGCTGGCGCGGTTATAACGCCGAGCATCGGGGGAATCGGCAAACTTCGCAAGCACTCTCATCGTTTCCTTACTTTTGTGATTGCACGGCGTCTGCCCCCGCCGTGCCGTTGCCGAGCACGGTGACCTGCGCGCCCGTGGGCAGCGGAAGGTCAAACTGGTCCGGCTTCAATTCTTCGTTGAAGGTCAGCTTCACCATGCGGAGAGTGATGGTGTACTCCTCCTGCGGGCGGACGATGGTGATCTCCGCCGGGAAGCTGTTGCCATTGAAATCCTGTTGTGCGCCGTAGGTAGCCTCGGTGGCCAGGTTGCCATGCTGGTCGTAAATGCGCTGGCGGTAGAGCGTCATGGTTTCGCGCTCGTAGTAGAGCCGCCGGTCCAGCCGCCAGGCTCCGTCGCTGCCCCGGTGGATAATGTTCAGCCGGTAGTCGGACTGGGTAAGCGTGCGATGCTTTCGCCCGGTGCCTTCCTCCACGGTACGCGTTCCGGTTTCGAGCACGGCAATTTCGTTCTGCGGGTCCACGGCGCGCGGCAGCACGGCATCATGCAGCACCTGCGGGCGAAGGTTCTCAAGCGGGTTCTTCGAGGGTGTGGTTATTTCGTTGGCGCCGGTGATGAAGCGGTTCTTGGCCGGAATCCAGAGCTTGAAGTGGTCGCCGTCGCTGACCATATCGAAGGCCCGGTTGCGCACCACGGGCACCAGCCCGATGAAGCGGAACATACGCGTCGGCTCGGAGACCAGGATATAGCCGCGGATCTCGGTCAGGTCGGTGACCTTGCCCTTCTTCTCGCCGCCCACGCTGGTGGAGATATCCACCGTGGCGTTCAGCGTGTGGACTCGTTCGGACTGCTGATTCAGGCGCGCAATCAACTCCTCCTGCGCGGCCGATTGCAGCGGCGCGCCGGAGATGCGCGACTGGACCTTGTGCGAACGGAACAAACACGCCGAATTGGTAACCACCGCGAGCAACAGCAGCGCGGTCAGCAGACGGGGAGACAGGGCCATATCCATTCAGATCCGGGAAACAAGCTCTACTTCAGTATATAAGGTCGAGTTTCGCGCGACGCCGCCTTAGTGCTTTGCCACCGCACGGCGGTAGGCCGCCACGTTCTGCTGGTGCTGCTCGTAGGTGGCGCTGAAGCGATGACGTCCGCTGCCGTTGCCCTCGGCCACAAAGTACAGGTAGTTGCTCTGCGCCGGAGACATCGCGGCCTTCAACGAGGCGAGGCCTGGGTTGGCAATCGGCCCCGGCGGCAGCCCTGCAACCTTGTATGTGTTGTAGGGCGAGTCCGCCTGCAGGTCGCTCTGGTGGATGGTGCCGCGATAGCGTCCGGCAAGCTCCGCCGCGTAGACCACGGTGGGATCCGCGCCGAGGGCCATGTTCTGCTTCAGGCGGTTGCTGTAGACGCTGGCCACCATGGGCCGCTCCTCCGCCACTGCCGTCTCCTTCTCCACGATGGAGGCGAGCGTCACCACGCGGTGCACATCGCTGCGCAGGCCGATGGCGGCCGCCTGCTTCTGGAATCGGTGCACCATAACCGCGATGATGTCGCGCATGGTTTGCGCGCGGGTGAATTCGTAGGTGTCTGGGAACAGGTAGCCCTCGAGCGTCTTGGCCTGCGGATCAACCGACTCGATCAACGCGGTGTCATGCTCGGCGAGCTTCAAAAAATCGTCGGCCTTGCCCAGCCCGGCGGCTTCCACAGCCGAGGCAATCTCGAACATGTTGTAGCCCTCGGGCACCACCACGGTGTGGCGCAGAATGTCTCCGCGCACCAGGCGGTCCATCACCTCGAACGAGTTGGCGTCGCGGGTGAAGGCGTATTCGCCGGCCTTGAGCTTGCGGCCAAGCTGCGTGTAATGCAGCAGGCGGAAGGCGTAGGCGTTGCGGATGACTCCCGCCTTCTCCAGAGCGGTGGCAATGGCGCGGCTGCCGGAACCGGCCGGCAGAAGAACAATCGTATTCGGTGCGGGCGGCGCAACGGGCGCCACCAGCGCCCACGCAAGCCAGCCCGCCGCAGCCAGTATGGCCAGCAGGATCAGTCGACCAAGAGCACGAAACATGCTTCTAGTGTAGATGAGCGGACGGCTGCGGCGCAGCTAGCGGGAAAGGTGCCGGAGACTCCCTGCGAAGCAAAAATCCGAAAGACCCCGAAAACAGCAACAAAACTCTGTCATGGCGAGCGCAGGGCGCGCAGGTTACTGCGCGTCCGGAGTCGAGCTACCTTCTGTTTTCATCGGCTTGAACCAGTCTTGTGCCAGATCCAGCCAATGTGGATTTTCCATCTCTATCAGCCACTCCTTTTTGGCGCGGCGCCACTTCTTCAATTGTGTTTCTCGGTCAATTGCCGAGCGGATATCTCCAAAGCGTTCGAGGTAAACGAGGCGAGTGGTGTTGTACCTGGCGGAGAAGCCATCAAGAAGATGATTCTTGTGCTGGAATACTCTCTTTTCAATATTGCTCGTGACACCGATGTAGAGTACCCGGCGGGACGGGCTCTGCATGATGTAGACGTAATAGCGATGTTCGCGCACGGCGGAATATTCCGCGAGAGCGCTCTTTTGCGCCGTGAGTAGAGACACGGCTCTCTGTGACGGCGGGAACAAAAGGTTACTCGACTCCGGACACGCCTGCAGCGTGTCCTTCGCTCGCGATGACAGTGAAGAGAGAATCCTGAAAAGCCAAGAAAAGCAGCTAGCTACTCTTCCTCCCCGTTATCTTCCGGCGGGGGGAAGTTGGCGCGGGCTTCGCGAGCGGAGAGGTAGTTCTGCAGGATGAGCTGGGCGGCCAGCTGGTCCACGGCCCCGGCGCGCTTGCGGATCGACATCTCCGAGGAGCGCAGCACGCGGTTGGCCTCCACCGAGGTCAGCCGCTCGTCCCACAAATGGACGGGCAGGCCGAAGTGCTTCTCAATCATGGTGGCGAACTCGCGCACGAACTCCGACTGGCGGCCTTCGGCGCCCGAGAGGCGCAGCGGCAGGCCCACCACCATCTCGACCACGTGGTACTCGTCGATCACCGCCTGCAAGGCGGCCAGGTCGGTGCGCTTGTTGCGGCGGCGGATCGTTTCCAGGCCCTGCGCGGTAATCCCCAAAAGGTCCGTTACCGCCAGTCCAATCGTTCTGGTACCAACGTCAAGCGAGAGAATGCGCCCGGGAGCGTTTTGCATATCGTCAGAAGCCACAACGCAAGTATAGTCTGAGAACAACAGTGGCCGCCGGGCCGCGCGGTGGTGCGCGCAATGGCGGCTGGGAGCAAGCTATGCCCGAAACCGCCGAGACGCCCAAGCCTACGCAACCCGCAACCGACGCCTCCGCTAAGCCGCCGATGTTCTCCATCGACCGCTCCGGTACCTATGACCGCGAGCGGCGGCTGCTGCTGCGCATGCAGACTTTTGCGCTGGCGGTGCTGGCCACCGGCGCGGTGCTGACGCTGATGTACGTGGCGCGGCCGGTGCTTGTTGTGGTGGCCACCTCGGCGCTGCTGGCCTTTGCGCTGGCTCCTATTGTTTCGGCACTCGAGTACATACATTTTCCCAAGGCCCTGGGCGCGCTGGTGGCCGTGATGCTGCTGCTGGCCGTGCTCTACGGAATTTTTGCCGCCACCTACAGCCAGGCCAATGACTTCATCGACGACCTGCCGAAGTATTCCGGCGAAATCCGCAAGACCGTCCTCAGCTTCCAGCGCAGCGCCGAGAAGCTGAAGAAGACGACCGACTCCGTGCTGCCGCAGGCGCCGGAGGAGAAGCGCGCCCTGGTGGTGAAGCAGAGCAACGGTCTGGCGGACGTGCTGACCGGCGCCGCCAACTTCACGCAGATTCTCGTGCTGGCCAGCTTTGTGCCCTTCCTTACCTACTTCATGCTGAGCGGGCAGGACCACGTGCGCACCGCTACCGTCATGCTCTTCAAGATCGAGCACCGCCATACGGCCTACGTCACGCTGGGCATGATCTCGGCGATGGTGCGAAGTTTCATCGTCGGCAACCTCATCGTTGGGGCGTTTCTCAGCGTCCTCAGCATGATTGTGTTTGCCACCATCGGGCTGCCGTACTTCTACGTCATCGGCGTCATCAGCGGACTGGTGAGCCTAATACCGTACCTGGGGCTGATCCTTGCCATTGTTCCGCCGGTCATTGCCGGGCTGGGGCACATACACTCCAAGGAAGTTTTCATCATCGTCATCACCGTCTTTGTGCTGCACATGTTCGCCCTGAACGTGCTCTACCCGGCGCTGATCGGGCGGCGCATGCAGCTCAACCCGCTGGCGGTGACCATTGCGCTGCTCTTCTGGGGCTGGTTGTGGGGAGCCATGGGGCTGGTGCTGGCGCTGCCCATCACCGCCGGCATCAAGATCGTGCTCGACCACGTGGAGCCGATGCGCGCCATCGGCGCCTGGCTGGGCGAGAGCCTCAACGGCGACTGAGCATCCGCCGAGGCAGAACCATGCCCGGCACATCACCTTGTGTGCAGGCAGAGGCGCCATTGCGCCTGCTTATTTCCCTGATCGAGTGAACTGGGCGGCAGGTAACTGCCGCTAAAGCGTGCCCAGCGCGCTGAGCGCGCGCACCAGTGGCTGCAACTGCGGGTCGCGGCTGGCCTCTTCAAGCGCCTCATGCAGGGCTGCGTCGTGGGTGGGCTGTGCCTGCTTCAGCAGGGCAAAGCCCGCGTCGGTCACATTGGTATAAATGCCGCGTTTGTCGCTTGGGCACAGGAAGCGGGCGAGCAGTCCGCGGTCTTCCAGCCGGGTCACCAGCCGCGTGGTCGCGCTCTGGCTCAACACCACGGCGTCGGCCACCTGCTTCATCTGCAGGTGCCCACCTTGGCCGTTATGCTGGCGGCTCAGCACCGTCAATAAGGAGAACTCGCGGGAACTCAGACCATGCTGGCTCAGCAGGGCGCGCTCCACGTGCGCCTGTATGCGCTCATGCAGCTGGGAGAGCGCACACCATCCCTGGGCAAGAGCCGTCAGCGAAGATTCGGGCATTGCCAGCCTCCTTTCCCGTGCGGAATCAGCCCATTGTAGCGAAATGCTGAATTCCTGACGAATATTATCGGCGCGCGCAATATATATGCGCTTGCAAATATACGGCGTGTGCAAGTATTATAAACCTGTCTGGCGAACCACCCCCGTTGAACGGCCTACGAAAGACCTGCAATTCCGGAAGAAGAAAGAAAGGCTGGCAGGGGGCGGAGCGCCGCAGAACAAGTTGGGAGGAATGGATGCCTGGGTTATTTGATTCGTATTCGTTGAAGGGCGTGACGCTGCGCAACCGCACAGTGGTTTCGCCGATGTGCCAGTACATAGCCGAGGATGGCCTGGCCACGGACTGGCATGATGTTCACTACGCCTCGCTGGCGCGCGGCGGCGCGGGCGCCGTCATTGTGGAGGCCACGGCGGTTTCGCCCGAAGGCCGCATCACGTGGGCCGACCTTGGCCTGTGGAATGACCAGCAGGCGGAACGGCTGGCGCCGGTGATTGCCTCCATACGGAAGTGGGGCGCGGTGCCGGGCATACAGCTCGGCCACGCCGGACGCAAGGCCAGCGCCAACCGTCCGTGGGAGGGTGACGACCATATTCCCGAGGGCCAGCCGCATTCGTGGGAGACCATTGCGTCCTCGGCCATCGCCTTTGGCAACGGCCTGCCGCGCGTGCCTCGTGAGATGACGCTGGCGGACATTGCCCGCGTGCAGGCCGACACCGTCAGCGCCGTTGAGCGTGCCCGCGAGATTGGCGTGCAGTGGCTGCAACTGCACATGGCGCACGGCTACCTGGCGCAGAACTTCTTTTCGCCGCTCTCCAACCAGCGCACCGACCAGTACGGCGGCAGCGCGGAGAACCGCGCCCGCTACCTGCTGGAGACCGTCAAGGCCGTGCGCAAGGTGTGGCCGGAAGATCGTCCGCTGACCGCGCGGCTGGGCGTCATCGAGTTCTATGGCGACGACGAGCAGATGCAGACCGAAGCAATCGACCTGCTGCGCAAGATGAAGCAGGAGGGGCTCGACTTTGTGGACGTCAGCATGGGCTTCAACACGCCGCTGGCCAAGATTCCGTGGGGTGCGAACTTCCTGGTGCCAACCGCCGAGCGCGTACTGCGCGCCACCGGGCTGCCGGGCACTACGAGCTGGTACGTTTCCGGCGCGGAGAATGCCGATGCCATGATTCGCTCTGGCAAGCTCGACGTGATCACCATGGGGCGTCCATTTCTCTCCGACCCGCACTGGCCGTACCACGCAGCCAAGGCGCTTGGCGTGGAAGCGCCGGAGAAGGCGACGCTGCCTGCGTCGTATGCACACTGGCTGGCGCGTTACCGCTAGCAATGGACGCTGCGTGCTTCGCATCGTGTGGACGCGCAGCGCATCTATCTAGGTGTGATGTTCGAGAAAGTGAGGCATTCGAAGTGAGGTTATTCCTGGTTGTATTCGCCCTGGCATTCGGTATGGTGCTGGCGGCTTCGGCGCACACCCGCAAGCCGCGCGTGCTGATGATTGTCACCAGCGCCGACCGGTTTGCCAACGGTGAGCCGACCGGCCTGTGGCTGGAGGAGTTCGCTGTCCCGTACCTGACGCTGGTTCGCGGCGGCGCCGAGGTGACAGTGGTGAGTCCGAAGGGCGGTGCCACGCCGATTGACCCGCGCAGCAAACCCACACCCGAGCAGCAAGCGCAATGGGCGGACGCTGCCAAGGTACTTGAGCACATCACGCCGCTGACGGCCAAGATTCAGGCCAAGGACTTTGACGCCGTCTTTATTCCCGGCGGACACGGTCCGTTGTTTGACCTGGCCAACAGCGCTGAAGTCGCCACGGTGCTCTCCGGTTTTGCCAGCGAAGGAAAGCCGGTGGCGGCGGTCTGCCACGGTCCGGCCGCGCTGGTGGGCGCAAAACTCGCCAACGGCGAGCCGCTGGTGAAGGGCAAGCAGCTCACGGCCTTCAGCGACTCCGAGGAAGTTGCCGTGAAGCTTGAGAAGCTGGTTCCGTTCTCAGTGCAGCAGCGCCTGATCGAACTGGGTGGCCGCTATTCGCAGGGGCCGAACTTCCAGCCCTATGCGGTGCAGGACGGCCAGCTCATCACCGGGCAGAACCCGCCTTCCAGCCAGAAGACCGCCGAGCTGCTGCTGAACGCGCTCCAGAGCGGCAAGGCGGCAGGCAAGTAAACCCATTCAGTCCGCAGTAAACGGTGGCAGTCTCCTTCGGGAGGCTGCCGTCCTGTTTTCGTTCCGTTTGCAGACAAGGCGGCGCAGCAATTTTCTGCGCAGAGCGCGCAGCAGGATCACAAGGCTTGGATTCTCGGGGGGCTAGCGAGGCTAATCTTCGAGGGAGACCACTTCGGGGAAGCGCAGTTTTGCTTTTAGCAGGGCGGTGCGCAGTTCGTCCTCCACCTGCGTCTCCTCCCAGTTGCGGGCCATGGCCAGCTCGCTCACCAGCAGGTAGCGGGCGCGCTCCAGCATCTTTTTCTCACGGAAGCTGAGCGGCTTCTGCTGGTTCAGAATCAGCAGGCCCTTCATCACCACGGCCACTTCCATCAGTGAGCCGGTGCGCATCTTCTCCGAGTTTTCCTTGTAGCGGTACTTCCAGTCGGCGTGGTTCTCGCACTTGCCCTCGGCCATGAACTCGACAATCTTGACCGCCTCAGAGGCCTTGATGACCTTGCGCAGACCGACCGATGCCACGTTCTGGAATGGCACCATCACTTTCAGGCTACTGGATTTGATGCGGAGGAGATAGAAACGCTCGACGGTGACACCGAGAGTGCGGCTGCTGATCTGTTCAATGATGCCTACCCCGTGGTTGGGGTAGACCACCTTATCTCCGATGCTGAAATGAGCCGTGATCATGCGATGCCTGGCCGCGCAGGGCACTCGTAACTACCTCATTATAAGAGCGGTGACGGGAGGGGTCAATCAATGTTCCTGGCCAGCTCTGGCAGCCGCTCAAAAACCTGCCCATCATTGTCATACGAGAAGCGAGGCCGGTAGTGCTGCCAAAGATAGACGCGCAGAGGACGCAGATTGCTGTCCGGGCTTACGGAGTTCTTCGCCCCGGGATACATCATCACCAAGTGCGTGTGGTCGCGCTCCAGGCCGCGGATTATCTGCTGCACCTGTTCGGGCCGGGTGTAGCCGTCCTCCGTGACCCACGGCAGCGGAGAGGGATTCCGGAGTTCGAAGATGAAGTTGAGGGAAACATCTCCAAAGAAAGAGTCATTAGGGCGCAGCAGACTCTGGAATCTCGTCAAATCCTGATACTCGCTCCGCGAAACAACGAGTTTTCCAGTGGGAGTTTCCAGAACAACGTGCGAAGAGCCGTAGGCTCGATACATTTCAAACCCCGCCAGCAGCAGAGCGACAACCAGCACCCAGGACGATCGATTTGCATTGAGGCGCGGAGCAAGCATCGCCAACGCCACAATGCTTCCGAAGCAGGCTGAAACCATCAAACGCTGAGGTTTGGCATAGTGGGCCACGGTCAGGAAGATGGCAAGGCCGAGCGTAGCGTAGAGACCCAGCGCACGGCCGGCAGCAGAATGACGAAGCTGATCTCCACGGCGGCGCAGCGGGCCGGCAACGAATGCGAATGCCGCGAAAACACAGGTTGCCGTGTAGAGGAAGCAGAGAGCAAACGTCGGGTGCTGGAACACCATTCTTGCTTCCAGCAAGCCTGCTTGCGGGGTATTAAGCCCGCGGAACAGTCCGAAATAGTGGAAAGGAAACTCAACGACCGACCAGTACACGGCGTGTGTGCCCGCGCGGTAGCACATCCAGGCGAGCACGGCGGCGGTTGCGGCCAGGAATGAGAGTGCCATCACGGCTGGTGCGCGCCACCGGTTTTCCTGGTGCCAATCCCGCCAGAGCAGCCAGATTGCGATTGCCGCCGCCACAACTACTCCATGGCTGGAGGTGAACACTCCGATGAGCGCCGCCAGCAAGCCCACCAGCGACCAGTGGAATAGCGTGCCAGCCCGAAGCGCCAGCAGCGCCGTCGCCAGAATCAGTGCGGTGCTGAACAGATGATGGGTGCCATCCAGGTACCAGTGCAGGCCGCAGGTCAGAAAGAAGAGCGGTGGGAGCAGGGCTGCTCGGGGCGGAAGCACATTTTTTGCCAGCTCCCAGAGCAATACCGCTATGACGGTGCCGGTGACGAGGATGGTGAGGTTCACAAGGACCAATCTCACGCCGAAGGATCGAAACAGCAGGTAGTACAAACACTCCGTTCCAGGAAGGTTGAACTGGAACAGATCGCGATAGAGGACCTCGCCGCGCAGCATGCGTTGGGCATGCATCGCAAAGATCCAATGATCGTTGCCGACGTTCCGGGGAATCAAAGGCCAGGCAAACAGCCCGGAGTAGAGAAACAGGGCCGAGCCAAGCGTCACGATCAGGCGAAGCCAGTGCACAGGCGACGCCTCAGCCGCCGGTGGCTGGCCGTTTGGCGCGGACTCTAGTCCCAGAGGCTGAATTGGCTGGCTCATGCAAATGTCGGGGGTAATGTCTAGAGTAACACCCCGGAGCCCGGTTACGCCGGAGTGCCTCCCCTCTATTCGATGCGCTCGAACTGGTAACCCGCGCCGCTGAGCGCGGCCATCAGCTTCTGCTGGTGTTCGGCGCCGCGCGTCTCCATCGTCAGGTCAATGGCGGTGTGCCCCAGGTCCACACCGAAGTAGGTGCGGTCGTAGCTGGTCTGCACAATGTTGGCGCGGTGCTCGGCCAGCACGCCGGTCAGCTTATGCAGAGCGCCAGGGTAGTCGGGCAGGTAGACGCGCAGGCGGATCAGCCGTCCGTCGCCGGCCAGGCCGCGCTCGATGATGCGCGAGAGAATCGAAACATCGAGGTTGCCGCCGCTGAGCACGGCGCACACTTTCTTACCGGTAAACGGAATCTTCTCATGCAGCAAGGCCGCTACCGGCGCGGCTCCGGCACCTTCCACCAGCGTTTTTTCGCGCTCCAGCAGCAGAAGAATGGCGCTGGCGATTTCGTCTTCCTCCACGGTCACAATGCCGTCCACATAGCGCTTCACCATCTCGAGCGTGCGCTCCCCGGCGCGGCGCACGGCAATGCCATCGGCCAGCGTGCTCGCCACCGGCAGCGTCACAGCCTCGCCCTGGGCCACTGCGGCCTTCATTGAAGGCAGTCGCGAGGTCTGCACGCCGATGACGTGCACGCGCGGGTTCAGCTCCTTCACCGCGCAGGCCGCGCCGCTGATCATGCCGCCGCCGCCGATGGCGCAGACGAGCACCTCCATGTCCGGACACTGCTCCATCAGCTCCAACCCAAGCGTGCCCTGTCCGGCGATGACGGCGTCATCGTCAAATGGATGGATGAAGGTGCGGCCCTGTTCGGCGGCTCGTCGCAGCGCTTCCTCGCAGGATTCGTCGTAGTTGGCGCCATGCAGCACCACCTCGCCGCCAAAGCGACGCGTGGCCATCACCTTGTTGAGCGGCGTGGCCAGCGGCATCACAATCTCCGCCGCCAGCCCGCGCTGGGTGGCATGGTGGCTCACGGCCTGCGCGTGGTTGCCCGCCGAAGCCGCCACCAGTCCGCGCTTCTTCTCCTCCTCTGTGAGGGTGAGGATCTTGTTCAGCGCGCCGCGCTCCTTGTAGCTGCCGGTGCGCTGCAGGTTCTCGAACTTCAGCCACACCTGGTTGCTTGTCATGCGGGTGAACGAGTGCGACTGCGTGCAGCGCGAAACGGCGATGGAGTCCTGTATGCGCTCGCGTGCCGCCTGTATGTCTTTCAGCGTGACCATTGGGTTCCTCTCGTCGGCCCTCGATTTGAAGTGGCCGCAAAATACGAAAGCCACCATCCGCTTGGCGGGTGGTGGCTTGGCTCGTGTGAACTTGAACTCTGCCTAGTGCGCCTCTCCACCCGCGTGTGCGATCGCAATCGCACGAATAATGGCGATGGTGGAAATTCGAATGGCGGACACGGCGGCGCGGCTGCTGCTGGCAGCAAAGGCGCTCGCGTTGGTGCTTCCGCAATTCATGGCGTAGTTCTTTGATACAGGCAACCGGAGCCGCGCGTCAAGCGTTTCACCGCCTGCCGCCGGCCCTGGGTGCCGAAATGCAAACGCTGCTTCCTACTTCGACGCGTGGTCGGAAACCTTGAAATCCGCCCACGGATTGCCCTTCATGTCGCGCAGAATCGGACGCTGCCACTCGAACTCCGGATGCGCCTTCAGGAATGGTTCGGCCAGAAAGTCCTCGCCGCAGCTGCGCCCGGCGCGTGCGCGGAGTGACATCTTCTTCGCCATCGCGGCGTCAGCCACCTTGGCGTTGACGGCGCCGCCCGGATAAAACGCCTGCCAGTCCCACTCCTTCACGCCGCGCGGAGAAACCTCGATGTGTCCGCAGAGCGCGCGCTCATTGGCGTCTTCTTTGCCTTCAAAGCTGTCAAAGTGATCGGCCAGGAACTGCTCGGCCAGCGTGGCGTCGATGTTGCCCTTGTTCTTCTGCATCAGTTCATCCCAGCGCTTGTGGCGCGCGTTGGGCGAGTTGCCGTGATCGTTCACGTCGAACGGCGCCTCGGCGGCAATCAGCTCCGGGGAGCTCGGGAAGTTCGAACCCACGAAGTAGCCGTCCTTGGTGCGCCACAGCTTGTGCACTTTCAGGCCGAGTTCAAGCTGTGCGACCTCACCGGTACGCGTATCGGCCAGCAGCCAATCGTTGGCATAGCCGCCGTTGTTGCCCGCCAGCATGATCTCCACGTACTTGTCGATGGAGTCGGCGTACTGCATGGCCTTGCGCGCGCGCACAAACTCGGGCACGCCCTTCGGGTCGTAGCCCTCAAATCCGGTGATGGTCGTCTCGGTCACCATCATGCCGGCGGCGTTGATGCCGAAGTCGTCGTCACTGGCAATGACGCCGGGGAAGCCGTCCATGAGCACGCGGTAGCCGTGCGCGGGAACAATGTCAAACATGATGCGCCAGCGCTCGCCGGAGGCAAAGTTCGTCCAGTTGTTATGCGCAATGACCGGCTTGTGGTCCTTGGTCCATGAGCCGGTGGCGACGAAGGCGCTGCAGTTGCCGGGCGCCTTCAGCACCGGGGCTGCGGCGCGCTTCTCCTGCTTATCGACGATGGGAGCGTAGTAGTCGCCGAGTTCTTCCATCAGGTTCAAGGCCACCACGTCCCACAGGTCCATGGCCACGCCGCGCGCCTTCAGACCGTCCGCAATGCCCTGCAACTCCTGCTGGTATTCCTTGTCGATGTGCGGCCACGAGACGGTCTTGGCCGTGGAGCGGAACCAGCTCCAGTCGCGCTTGACCTTGTGCACGTTGTTCAGGCGGACCACCTTGAAGGCGTCTTCGATCTCCGGTGCCAGCAAGTATCCGTGCTGGTAGCCGACCTCGTGCGGCGTGCCCTCCAGATGCAGGTAAATCCAGTGGGCACGCTCGAAGCGGTAAGCCTTCTTCAGCGATGCTTCACTGGTGGTTTTGGTGGCAGCCGCGCAGGGCAGGGTTGCAAAAGCAATCAGGCACAGCAATGCAATACGGCAAAAGCGCATGGTCTCCCCCTTGTGGAATTGGTGCAGGGTAACGCGTGCGCCCGCGAAACGCAACCGGTGCGATGCCAGATCAATTTTCCTGTGAGTGTGCCCGGCCTTCTCATCGCCGGGCAACAATGCCCGGCCTTGTCCTGGGCACACCTTTCGCGAATCTGGTGCTATTCGTCTTCCGGGGAGGCTTTCAGCGCGATGGCTACCGGATGGCCGTCGCCGTGGTCCACAATCTGGTAGAGCGGCAGCTCGTCGGGATGGGGGGAGTATGTGCCGTACTCCATCTCAGCCTCGTCCTCGCTATCGGTGGCAACGATGCCATTGCCGGGTGCGGCGTGGATGCGGAATTGGCGGGCCGTGATTTCGTAGTCGTCATAGAGCCAGCAGCGTTCGATGCAGGCGCGGTCCAGCATGTGCAGTTGCGGAAAGCGCGCCAGGCCCGGATGGATGCCGGAGATGACGCGGCTGTTCGGGGGCAGCTTGGAGACCGCCTGTTCCAGCCGCTGCTCGTAGCGGTTCAACTCCGTCACGTCATGCATATAGCCGCCAAAGTAAACCGCTGCCAGCAGCGTGTAGGCTGCCACCTGCCAGCGGCGCACGGTACAGACGCCCAGCACGGCGCAACTCAGCACGGCGGGGAAGATGCTGATGCGCAGCGGCAGGTAGCCCATCGCGCCCAGCTTCGTGCTGTCGAATTCCGGCGGCAACATCCAGTTGATGAGCATGACCGTCACGCACAGCGTCAGCAGCGTGGCCTGCGCAGTGCGCTCCTCGCGCGTGCTCCTGCGCAGCCAGGCCAAGACCACCGCCACCAGCAACAACGTGTAAAGAACCGCCACAGCAATGGACGTGTTACTGACGGTGATGAACTGCGCTGCGCCACCCGGCACAAAATGGGTTCCCAATGTGTAGGGCGTGAAGTTGACCCGACGGCTGACCAGCGCGAGCGTACCGCCCACGGTTGCCACCGAGAAGGCGCCCAGCCAGACCACGTATCGGGGCTTCAGCGAGCGGGCGAGCCACAGGAACAAGATCAGTCCCGGAGCCGCCGCCGTACCCAGCAGGTGCGCCATGGTGGTGAGTGCGTAGATCGGAGCCAGCAGAAGCAACTCCCAGCCGCGTCCGCGCCAGAACAACGCCACCGCCCAGAAGCACAGCCCGAGCGAGAGGTACATGTTGAAGAAGCCGACGCTGAAGCTCCAGCCCCAGGCGAGCATCATCAGCAGCGGCGTCACGCGCCAGGCCGCGCGGTTGGCGGCGGCGCTGCACAGCGCAAAGGTTCCCCAGAAGAACAGCAGCAGCGCGCCGGAGACTGCAACTTTTTCTCCCACCGGGAAGCCAAAGTGTCCGGTGGCGAACTCCAGCATGCGGTCAAACAGCGTGTTGCTCCACTGCGGTGCAATCCACAGCCCCGGCGCTTTGCCGGCGCGGATGAGCCGCGCGAGCCAGGCGTTGTAGACGTGGCTGCCCAAATCGCCGGCCTGCACCAGACGCTGACACCACGCGGGCAGCAGCAACAGCCCGGAGACGGCACATGCCGCAAGCCAGTTTGCGCGGAGAAAGTTGCCCGAAGCGGCCAGCGCCCCCCGCTCTGCGGAGGGCGCCGGTAATTCGTGTTCGTGTTGCATTGTGCTAGGCAATGCCTCGGCCCACCACCGGCGCGATGGCGCGCATCTGTGACATCAGGATTTCAAACTGCTCCGGACGCAACGACTGCGCACCATCGCTCAGGGCCTTGTCCGGGTTCGGGTGCACCTCGATGATGAGCGCGTCGGCTCCGGCGGCGATGGAGGCCGCAGCCATCGGGGCCACCTTGTCGCGCAGGCCCGTGCCATGCGACGGGTCGGCCGTCACCGGCATGTGCGAGAGCTTGTGCAGGATGGGGATGGCGGCAATGTCCATGGTGTTGCGCGTGAAAGTCTCAAAGGTACGGATGCCGCGCTCGCACAGGATGACGTCATAATTGCCGCCGCTGAGGATGTACTCGCTGGCCAGCAGCAGTTCCTCATAGGTAGCGGCGATGCCGCGCTTCAGCATGACCGGCTTGGTGACTTTGCCGAGTTCGCGCAGCAGGTTGAAGTTCTGCATGTTGCGCGCGCCCACTTGGAAGATGTCGACGTAGGGCAACATTTCCTCGATCTGCGAAATCTCCATGACCTCGCTGATGACCGCCATCTTGTTGGCGTCGGCGGCCTCGCGCATCATTTTCAGGCCTTCCACGCCCAGGCCCTGGAATGCGTAGGGCGAACTGCGGGGCTTGAAGGCGCCGCCGCGCAGCACGCGCGCTCCGGCCTTGGCCACCTGCATGGCGACCGTGAAAATCTGCTCGCGGTTCTCGACCGAGCACGGGCCGGCCATCACCACCACATCGGTGCCGCCAATCTCCACGCCGTTGGGCAGCTTGACGATTGTGCCTTCCGGCCGAAAGCCGCGTCCGGCCAGCTTGTAGGGCGAGGTGATGCGGTGTACGTGGCTGACGCCGGGCAGCACTTCGAGCACGCGCGTATCCACTTCCTTGGTGGCGCCGATCACGCCCAGCACCGTCTGTTCGGAGCCGGTGGAGCGGTGCACGGTGAAGCCCATGTCGGTCAACTGCTCAATAACGTTTTCAATTTCTTTTTCGGTGGCGCGTTCGGCCATTGCCACAATCATGACTGCTATCCCCTCGAAGGTTGCGCTGAACTGCGTACGGAAGTCCCCGGCGCGGCACAGCGCCGGCTCAGGCCTTGCTGCCCTTGCCGTGGTTGCGCTCGGCCTCTTCTTCGGCCAGTTGCTGCTCGCGCTGAATCTTGCGCATGACGTCGATAATGCGCTCGTAGAGCTGGATCAGGTCGGTGCTGGAGAGCGGCCCGTGGTTGTTGCGACGCACGTTGTCGAACACTTCCTGCTCGCGCGTGGGCTCGTAGATAGGCATCTCGGAGTGACGCTTGATCTCTCCGATGCGGCAGACGCACTTGGCGCGCTCATTCAAAAGCTGCACCAGTTGGGCGTCCAGCACGTCGATTCGGTCTCTTTCGTCGGCAAGGCTCATGATGGATCCCGTAGCAGTGACCTTACAGGAAATGGTGTGGCCGGGTCTAGGATGAATCCCCGTATCCAACAGCTTCCAAAGCGGGTAAGCTGCCTGATTCGTTCTGTTTATGCATCCGATACGAGCTTTTCATAATCGCCGGGGCCATCAGGCGAATCAAAAGAAGGTATCCTATAAATGGATAAATATCGGAATGTTCGTTGGAACTGTTATGAGTGAAATGAGAATACAGCGGTATCTGTTTGCAAGTGATTTTGACCAGACCTTGAGCTTCAATGACTCGGGTCAGGTCCTGGCCGAGATGATCGGCATTCCCGCGCATGAGTTTGAGCGCAAGGCGCGCGGCATGGCGCAGCTGAATTTGGTGCAGCAGGGTGGTGAACTCGCCTACCTGTTGCTGCACGACCCTGAATATCGCTCGCGCGTGCGCAAGGACATGCTGAATGAAGTGGGCCGCAAGGTGCGCCTGAAGCCGGGCATCGACCTGCTCTACAAGTCGTTGAGCCAGGAAATTCCGGGCTACGAGTTCGACTTCTACGTGATCTCCGCCGGACCGGTCGAAGTCATCCGCGCGGCGCTCGACGGCATTGTGCCCGCCGACCACGTCTTCGGCACCGAGTTCAAGTACAACGCCAAGGGCGAGATCGAGACCATTCAGCGCGTCACTGCCGGTTACGGCAAGGTGGCGGCGCTTGACCGCCTGCAGCAGGAGCTTTGCATCAGTCCCGACCACATCATCTACGTCGGTGATGGATCGAGCGATGTGCATGTGATGTTGCACGTCAACCGCCGCGACGGATTCACCATCGCCGTCTCGGAGAACCGCTTCCTGGCACCGATCGCCAAGCGGTCCATCCTTGCCGATGACGCCTTCTCGGTCGTCATCCCCATTCTGGAAGAGATCGTGGGATGGAACGCCACGGAGATCCGCTCGTTCTTCAACGAGCACGGCTACCAGATTCAGGAGTGGGAGAAGGTGCACACCGACAAGCTGACGCTTCGCCCCATGCTCGGCGAAGTTGCCGTGGTGGAGAAGGAAAAGTAACCGGATCGAATCGTCATCCGCACAATGCAGGCCCCGCTTTCTTTTTGTGGAAGCGGGGCTTTTGCTTTTTTGCCGAGCCGCGCATTGGGCGATGCTGCCGGACGTGCTGCACGGCGTTCGCCGTTCTCACCCGGTTCCGCGCAGGCTCCGTGAAGATAAGAATTCTGTTAATTCGGCCGGTTCTACTCAAGTGGGGTGGCGTGTTTGCCGTTGACGGCATATAGTGTGTGCAACTCGGAAGTGGTGTGTAATTCTGCACGGAGGCCCGGTTAAAAGGGGAGAGTGCATGGTAGGTGATCCGGCGCGAATCATGGAGAACCAGAAGTATGATCAGGTGCGGCGTTTCCGCCGCATTCCGTCGAACATCACGGTGCACGTTTTTGTCGGTGAGGAAATCACTCCTGCGCGCGGACACGACATCAACGAGGGGGGCATGGCGCTCTACGCGCCGCTCGAACTGGCGATTGGCGCCGAGGTCGGCATCCAGTTTCAGCTTCCCAAATCGCGCAAGCTGCTTGGCGTGCGCGGCGTCATCCGTAACCGCAACGGCTTTCGCTATGGCGTGGAATTCAAGGATCTGACTCCGACGGAAGTCGAGGAGATTCGCCGCGTCGGACAAATCCTCCTCGAACGTCAAAAGTAATTTCCGAGCGTCTCCCAGCCGTAAGCCGTTCCTCCTTCCCGTACTCCTGCGTTTCCCGTTAGCATGCTGTTCATGGAACTGAGCGAGCCAATCCGCTTCGCGTGCCAGCCGGGCTGCCTCAAATGCTGCGAGCGCGAGGGCTTCATCTACGTCTCGGACGAGGATATCGCCCGTCTGGCGGCATTCCTTGGCATGAGCGCGCGGCGGTTTGAAAAGCTGTTTGTCTATCGCACCAAGCACACGGCACGCTTGCGCAAGCCGCACGGCGGACGTTCTCCGCACGCGCAATGCCCGTTCTTGCGTCCCGACGGCTGCTCGGTTCACGAGGCCAAGCCGACCCAGTGCCGCACCTTTCCGTATTGGCCTGAGCTGCTCGGCGACCCCAAGGAGTGGCGCAAGACCGCGGCTTTCTGTCCCGGCATCGGCCAGGGGCCTCTGGTGCAGATTGAGGCTGTTCGCGCCCAGGCCGACGAGATGCGCGCGGCCTTCCCGCGCATGTACGAAGAGTGACGGTTTGCAGGCGGGCTGCGTGTGCCCGCCAAGCAGCCTTTTGATCTGCCACACTTTTGTGCTCAACTACGAGCAGGCCAGCCGCAACCTCCCGCATTTTCAGCGTGAATTGCGGCGATTTCCGGCCATAGTGCGCCCTTATACCCCTCATAAAGAGTTTTGATTTCCCTCACGGCTTGCGGGCAGGTATGAAAGTACAAAGCACCCTTGTATCCTGCCCGCGGAGTTTACCCAGTGGCTCTGTCTTCCGTCTCCGGCAGGTACCGGCGTGCGGCCTCGTGGGGAAACCCCGAACGCTTATCTTGCTTCGTAAGAAATGGAGTCCCGGACTCGCCCATGCGCAAATTTTCACTGAGACTCGTGCTGGTTTTGCTCGTCGCCCTTGCCTGTTGCAGCTGCCTGCTGGCGCAGGCCACCCCGGCCCCTGTTTCTCCGGATGCCCGGCTGGCTGCGCTCGAAAAGAGCGCCGCCGACGCCCGCTTCAACGCCGACAACGCCTGGATGCTGGTCTGCTCGGCCCTGGTGCTGCTGATGACCGGTCCCGGACTGGCCCTGTTCTACGGCGGCCTGGTGCGCAAGAAAAACGTTCTCGGCACCATGATGCAGTCGCTGGCCATGATGGCGATCATCACCGTGGTCTGGGGCGTCATCGGTTATTCGCTCTGCTTCGGCGCGGGCAATTCCTTCATCGGAGGCGTGCACAACATCTGCCTGAAGGGCGTGGGCGCCCTGCCGGACGCCGACTACGCACCGACCATTCCGGCGGCGACCTTCATGGTCTACCAGTTGATGTTTGCCATCATCACCCCGGCGCTCATCACCGGCGCCTTTGCCGAGCGCATGAAGTTCAGTGCCATGGCAGTCTTCCTCACCCTGTGGTCGCTGGTCGTGTATTCGCCGATGGCGCACATGGTGTGGGGCAAGGGAGGCCTGCTGAACGCCGCGCTGGGCGGCAAGATCCCCACACTCGACTTTGCCGGCGGCACCGTGGTGCACATCACCAGCGGCGTCTCGGCCCTGGTGTGCGCGCTGTACATGGGCAAGCGGCTGGGCTATCCCAAGCAGGCCATGCTGCCGCACAGCGTGGTGTTGAGCTTTATTGGCGCCTGCCTGCTGTGGGTTGGGTGGTTCGGCTTCAATGCCGGTTCGGCGCTGAACTCCGGCGCGCTGGCTACCAGCGCTTTTGTGGCCACGCACTTTGGCGCGGCGGCCGCCACGCTGGGCTGGCTGCTGGCTGAGTGGTTGAAGAACGGCAAGCCGAGCGCCCTGGGTGGAATCTCCGGCGCGGTGGCCGGGCTGGTCGGCATCACGCCGGCGGCGGGCTTTGTTACGCCCATGTGGGCGCTGGTGATCGGCTTCATCGTCGGCATCTTCTGCTTCTTCATGGTGGCGGTGGTCAAGTCCAAGTTCGGCTACGATGATTCGCTGGACGCCTTTGGCGTGCACGGCGCGGGCGGAACGATGGGCGCCATCCTGACCGGCGTTTTTGCCGTCAAAGCGATCAACCCGATTTTCGGTGACGGCAAGGCCACGGGCCTGATCGACGGCAACCCGATGCAGGTGCTGAACCAGCTCGGCGGCGTCGCCATTGCCTGGGCGCTGGCCATTGTGGGCACGCTGGTGCTGCTGTTCCTGGTGGACAAGACAATCGGTCTGCGGGTGAGCGAAGAGCACGAAGCGCAGGGCCTGGACCTGTCGCAGCACGGCGAAGAGGGTTACTCGTGGGGCGAAAACGCTCCGGCCAATTAAGCAACCGAAGCAACCTGCCCGCGCCCGTCGCGGAGCCTTACTGAGAGAGAGATTCTTATGGGAATGACGAAGTTGGAAGCAGTCATACAGCCAGCCAAGCTGGACGCGGTGAAGGAAGCCCTGCTCGAAGTGGGCGTGGACGGCATGACCGTGCTGGAAGTGCGTGGCCACGGACGCCAGAAGGGCCACACGGAGTTCTACCGCGGCCGTGAGTACTCGGTCGACCTTCTGCCCAAGCTGAAGCTGGAGATGGTCATCAGCGACGAGCTGGTGGAGCCTGCGGTGCAGGCCATTGTGACCAGCGCGCGCACCGGCAAGATCGGCGACGGTAAAATCTTCCTCAGCAAGATCGATGATGCCATCCGTATCCGCAACGACGAACGGGGGCTGAGCGCTCTGTAGCGCCCTCGGGACCGCAACTATGTGGAGTCAGGTTCGAGCACTTGAGGTCGGCGCCCCCTTGCGCGACTGGTACGCCGCCCAGTGCGACCGCATCCGCGCGCAGTTTGACGCCGACGGCGACGGGCTGGTGGCGATGGCCTCGCGCACCCTGGCCGTGGACGCGCTGATGCTGCGGCTGTGGGAGCAGTACCTGGCCCCGGTGGCCGATTCCAATCAACTGGCAGTGGCCGCGCTCGGTGGATACGGGCGCGGCGCGCTGTTTCCTTCCTCCGACGTTGACCTGCTGTTTCTGTTCGGCACCGAAACGCCCAGCCCCGAGCTGCGCGAAGCCGTGCGCGCCTTCAGTCAGCAGGCCTGGGACCTGCGTTTGCGGCTGAGTCCGAGTTCGCACACGCTGGCGCAGTGCGGCCAGTTCCGCCGCGAAAACACCGAATTCACCGTCTCTCTGCTTGATTGCCGCTACCTTTGCGGCTCGCGCGAGCTTTACGACAAGCTGCATGACGAAGTGGTGCCGCAGCTTGCCGCCCGCGAGCAGAGCGAGCTATCGCAGCGGCTCAGCGAGATCAATGAAGACCGCCACGCCAAGTATGGGCAGACGATCTTCCACCTTGAGCCGAACGTGAAGGAAGGTCCCGGCGGGCTGCGCGACTACAACGTGTCGTGCTGGCTTTCGCAGGTGGCGCACTTCGCGCGCAGCCGCCAGTGGGAGTCTCCCAACGCGAATTGGCCGCAGGATGTGCGTGTCTCCTGCGAGCAGGCCTATCGCTTCCTTTCGAGCGTCCGCTGTTTTCTGCACTATCGCGCCGGACGCGATGAAAACAACCTGAGCTGGGAGGCGCAGGAAGAGGCCGCCGCGCGCGGGCTTGGCCTGGGCGGCACGGCCACCACGCCCGCCGAGTGGATGCGCGCCTACTTCCGCGAAGCGCGCTCGGTCGACCACCTTTCGCGCCAGGTATTGGACGACGTTGCCGCCGCGCAGTCTTCGCTCTACAAGAGCTTCCAGAGCTGGCGCGGGCGCATCTCGAACGCCGATTTCTCGGTGGTCCGCGGCAAGCTGTTTTTGCAGCAGCCTTCGGCCATCGCCGACCCGGATCTGCTGCTGCGGCTGTTTGAGTTCTCCGCGCAGCACGGCATTCCGCTGGCTACCTCCACCGAGCAGCGCGTCAAACAGGTGTTGCCGCAGATTGTGACGGCCCTGGAGCAGGGCAGCGGCTGGTGGATTTATCTGAGCAGCATTCTGACGCGTCCGCACGCGGCCATTGCGCTGCGTGCCATGCAGCAGCTTGGCGTGCTCACGCTGCTCATTCCCGAGTTCCGCTGCGTGGACGCGCTCGTGCTTCGCGACCTATACCACCGCTACACGGTCGACGAGCACAGCTTCATGACCATCGAGAGCCTGCACCAGTTGGCCGCGAGCAAGAACGACGCCGATAAGGGGTTTGCCGAACTGTTCGCCGAACTCGAGCGGCAGGACATTCTGCTGCTGGCGCTGCTGCTGCACGATATTGGCAAGGGCGTGGAGAGCGATGACCACGTGAAGCAGAGCCTCGTGCTGGCGCGTCCGGCGCTGGAGCGGCTGGGGTTGGATGAGCAGGAGCGCGAGACCGTGGAGTTCCTCATCGGCGCGCATCTTGAGATGTCCTCCGCGCTGCGGCGGGATATTTTCGACGTGCCCAACCTGCGCAGCTTTGCCCGCGTGGTCGGCAACACCGAGCGGCTCAAGATGCTGTGCCTGCTCACCTGGGCGGATATACGTTCGGTCAGCCCCGAGGCGCTGACACCCTGGAAGGCCGAGAACATCTACCGCCTTTACATGGCCACGGCCAACGTGCTCAACCGCTCGCTCGACGAGGAGCGCATCCGCGGCGACGCCGAGGCCGAGTCGCACTCCCGCGTGCGCACCCTCGCGCCTGTCTACGGCAAGCGGCTCAAGAATTTTCTGGACGGGCTGCCACAGCGCTACCTCAGCGTGAATTCGGCGCAACAGATCATGCAGCACATTGAGATGGCCTCGCGGCTGCAGTCGGCGCCGGTGCAGACTGCGCTCAAGCGCAATGGCTCGCTGTTCGAGCTGACGCTGGTGACCAAGGACCGCCCGATGATCTTCGCCAACGTCTGCGGTGCGCTTGCCTCCTGGGGCATGAACGTGCAGAAGGCCGACGTCTTCTCGAACGCCTCCGGCGTGGTGGTGGACACCTTCCTGTTCAGCGACCGCTTCCGCACCCTTGAGCTGAACGTGCAGGAGTGGGAGCGCTTCCAGAAGGCGGTGGAGGACGTGATTGACGGCCGCACCACGGTTGAAAAGCTGATGGAGCGTCGCCGTCCGCAGCCGCAGAAGGCGAAGATTGATATTGATACATCCATGAACTTTGATGACGAATCCTCGCCGCACTCCACATTGCTGGAGATCGTCACCCAGGACCGCCCCGGCCTGCTCCACCTCATTTCACGCCGATTCTCGCTCTCCGGCTGCAACATTGAGATTGCGTTGGTGGATACGCAGGGCCAGATGGCCATTGACGTCTTCTACCTGACGCAGAAGGGCGCCAAGCTGACGCCGCAGGAGCAGCAGAAGCTCAAGCGCGTGCTGATTGACGAGCTGGTCAGCGACCAGAGCGTGGCCTGAGAAGATTTTTTCCGGAATTGTGGAGACCTTCGCTAACCGCCCTGTGCCGCTGCCGTCAAAGGTTATATAAGACGACTCCTGAGATCCGGCCCTGACGGGGAACCGGTTGCGCAATTAAGGTGGGCTGGCGATGCATACGCCGGACCCGGCCGGCAGCCAAATCCCTAGCAGGGCCACTATTTTTTGCCCGCGAAGGCTGCGCCGGAGCAACCGCCGGATGCATCCAAAGAGGGAACGGGCAGGGGGAATCGCCGCGGTCACGGGCGCGCGCCTGAGATCAGGGCTGCCTCCAGGCTCTATAATTGCAACAAATTCGCGGAGCCTGTCTCCGCGCCGGATGATTCATGTCCAAGACCGTTAAGACTTCGCTACTGCTCATCACCTTCATCACCCTCGGCTTCGTCGTGGCCGGTGGCGTGGGGGTGAAGGCCGGGAACAAGAACGACGATGGCGCTTATTCGCAACTGCGCGTCTATGACGATGTGCTCAAGCACGTCCGCATTGACTACGTGGATGAGCCGAACCTGCCCAAGGTGACCAACGGCGCCCTGCACGGGCTGCTGGAGGCGCTTGACGCCGATTCCAGCTACCTTGACCCGGCTGAATACAAGACCTACAAGCAGCATGAGAGCGCCAAGGCCGATATCGGCGCGGTGGTCAGCAAGCGCTACGGCTATGCCGCCGTGGTGGCTGTCATTCCGGGCGGCGCTGGCTCCAAGGTCGGCCTTGAGAATGGCGACATTATTGAGGCCATCGAAGGCAAGAGCACGCGCGAAATGTCGCTGGCTGAGATTCACTCGGTGCTTGCCGGTGACGCCGGTACCACAGTCAGTGTGAGCGTGGTGCGTCCGCGCAAGGCGCAGCCGCAGAAGGTCACCATCACGCGCGATCTGCCGAACGTTCCGCCCATGACGGCCAAGATGCTCGACGACCAGGTGGGTTACGTTCGCCTGGACGGCCTGCCGAAGGGCCGCGCGCAGGAGCTGGCTGCCAAGATTCACGAGCTGGAGCGCCAGAACGCCAAGAAGCTCATCATCGACCTGCGCGGCTCCGCCAGCGGCGATGAGGCCGAAGGCGCCGCCGCCGCCAACCTCTTCCTGAACCACGGAGAGCTTGGCTATGTGCAGGGCCAGAAGTTCCCCAAGCAGCAGTTCACGGCCGACCCGAAAAAGGCGATTACCAGCCTGCCGCTGGTGGTGCTGGTGAACCGCACCACGGCCGGTCCGGCTGAACTGATGGCCGCCGCCATTTTGGACAACGCGCGCGGCGACGTGCTCGGCGACAAGACATTCGGTGAAGGCTCCATCCAGAAGACCATCGAGCTTCAGGATGGCTCGGCGCTGATCCTCTCCATTGCCAAGTACTACACGCCCTCGGGCAAGGCAATCCAGGACAACCCGATCACGCCGAACGTGCTGGTGGCCGATGCGACCGACGACTTCATCTCGCCGGACGACGACCTGCAGGCCGAGCCTGACCGCGATCAGCCCAACAAAAAAGACAAGCCCGACGAACAGCTTCGCCGCGCCCTGGAGCTGCTGAAGAACAAGGCCGCCAAGGCCTAGCAGAAATTGCGTAGGTATTTCGCACGGGCGGCTTCGGCCGCCCGTTTTGCTTTTCAGCAGGTTTTACGCGCTCGCTGGCTCGTCTACTAACGGCGGACTCGGGAACTCGCTGGAGCCAGGACACGTATTCTTCAAGAGATGCAGCGACGCCGGCTAATTCGATATAGCGTTCTCCTCCTTTCAGGAGTCTTGGCCTTGGTATGGATAGCCGGAGTATTCCTTGCGGAGGGAGCGCTCCATCCGGGGCGACGCCCGCTCTCCCGGGAAAATGAGCTTCAAGCACGCAACATCGCGGGACGTCATGATTCAACCCTCGCGGATGTTGCGATTTCGGCCCGCGATGGAGCCGTTCTGCGTGCGTGGAGCATCGCCCCGAAGAATAGCGACGGCAATGTCGTGATTCTGCTGCACGGAGTTGGCGATAACCGCTCGGGCATGATTGGTTACGCGGAGTTCTTCCTGAGCCACGGCTTCAAGGTTCTGCTGCCAGACTCGCGGGCACATGGAGCGAGTGGCGGGCAAACCGCCACCTATGGCTTGTTGGAATCGAACGATATTCATCGCTGGGTTGATTGGACTGAAGAGACGCAGCATCCTGGCTGCACCTTCGGGTTTGCAGAGTCGATGGGGGCCGCGCAGTTACTGCAATCGTTGCAGGACGAGCCACGCTTTTGCGCCGTGGTCGCCGAATCACCTTTTTCGAGTTTTCGCGAGATCGCCTACCTTCGCATAGGTCAGTCCTTTCATTGCGGGCCATGGTTGGGCCGCACCATTCTGCGGCCCGTCGTGGAAGCCGCGTTTGCTTATGCGCGATGGAAGTACACGCTGGATTTTGAGCAGGTCTCGCCGGAAGCAGCCGTCATGAAGACGAGAGTTCCCGTTCTGTTGATTCACGGCCTCAGTGATAGCAACATTCCGGTGGTGAATTCGCGACGTATCGCCGCTCGCAATCCTGATGTGGTGCTTTGGGAAGTGCCCAGCGCAGACCACTGTGGCGCCGCCAGCACCACGCCTGGGGAGTTTGATAAGCGTGTGATGCACTGGTTTGCAGGGCACACTGAAACACGAAGAAGCGCAGCAGAACTCGGCGTGGTTCTCAAAGAACCAGTCAGCTAAAGGAGGAGGCGCTCAGGCAATAGTGCAATCGTGTGCACGCTCGCACCCAGCCTGGACGGCGCACTAGCGTTCATCCCGCTCGGCGTTTCTCTCCACATCCTCTTGCGCGCACGCACCGGCTGGCACCACACTGTTGCATGGCCTCCAAGCTTCGTTCAGACTCCACCCGCTGCATTCATTCCGGAGAAGACCGTCACGGGCGCACCCAGCCCATCACCACCGAGATTGCGCAGACTGCGGTTTACGCGCTCAAGAACGTGAACGAGCTGCGCCGCTACGCTGCTGGTGGCTCCGGCATTCATCTCTACACGCGCTACTCGAATCCGACCATCCGCGCCGCCGAGGAGAAGATTGCCGCGCTCGAAGGCGCCGAAGATTGCGTGGTCACCTCCAGCGGCATGTCGGCCATCTTCGCCACGGTGCTGGCGCTCTGCCAGTCGGGCGACGAAGTGGTTTCGATGTACGACGTCTACGGCGGCACGTTGCGCATGTATGAGCAGGTGCTCAAGCGCTGCGGCATCCGGGTAAAGCTGGTGCCGTTCGCCGAACTCGGCCGCATCAGCCGCGCCTTCACCAAGAAGACGAAGCTGGTCTTTATCGAGACGCCGACGAATCCGACGCTGCGCTGCGTGCACATTGAAACCATCGCGTCTGAAGCGCACAAGCGCGGCATCCCCGTGGTGGTGGATAGCACCTTTGCCACGCCCATCCTGCAAAAGCCGCTTGCACATGGCGCGGACGTTGTCGTGCATTCGGCGACCAAGTATCTTGGCGGGCATAGCGACCTGACCGCCGGAGCAGTCTGCGCCAGCAAGGCGCTGGCGGCCTCCGTACGGCAGATGATGATTCTCACCGGCGGCTGCTCTGACCCGGGCGTAGCCTACCTGCTTCTGCGCGGACTGAAGACGCTGGAAGTGCGCGTGGAGCGCGCCTGCGTCAACGCCTTCCACGTTGCGGAATTTCTGGCGCAACATCCGAAGGTCGCGCGCGTCTTCTACCCCGGCCTGCCTGGCGAGGATCAGATGGTCGCCGTGAAACAGATGCGCGACTTCGGCATGATGGTTTCGTTCGACATCAAGGGCGGCGGCCGCGAGGCCGAGCGGTTTATTGACGGGTTGAAGCTCTGGTATCTGGCGGCGAGCCTCGGCGGCGTGGAGTCATCGGTTTCCTATCCGGTGCTGTCGTCGCACATTGGCATGAGTGCCGCGGAGTTGAAGAAGCTTGGTGTCTCGGCGGCGACCGTGCGGCTTTCCGTCGGGCTGGAAGACCCGCAGGAGCTGATTGCCGACCTCGATCAGGCGCTGCGCAAGGCGTAGCGGCAGCGTTGCGGCGAAAGCCACGCGAATCGTGGTTGTCGTATCCATCTCCTCCGATGCGTCATCCTGAGGCCACGCTTTTTGTGGCTGAAGGATCTGCTTCTCGTGTGCTGCGGAAAGCAGGTCCTTCGGTGCTACGCTCCTCACGATGACGCATGGAGAAGGAGAAGCCGCCATGCCGCAGCGGACTTTACAGAAGCCGTTTCACGCGTCACACTGTGTCGCAGTGTTCGGGCAGCCTTGCGGAACTCACTAACTCTCCACACAACCGGCAGTTTGCAGACGAGGCAACTTTCATGCGTAAAGTTCTGATTGCGATCGGTGTTGTGATCATCATCCTGGTGCTGGCCGTCGGCGTGTTGGCCATGTTCGTCGATGCCGACCGCTTCCGCCCCCAGATTGAACAGCAGGCCACACAGGCGCTCGGTCGCCAGGTCACTATTGGCAAGCTGAAGCTGGCGCTGTTCTCCGGCGGCGTCACGGCGGAAGACCTTGCCATTGCCGACGATCCCGCGTACTCCAACCAGCCGTTCGTCACCGCCAAGTCCATGGGCGTGGGCGTGGACTTGGGCGCGCTGATCTTTCATCGCCAGCTCAACGTGCGCTCGTTCACCCTGCATGCGCCCAAGCTGGTGCTGATTGAAAAGCTCGACCCGGCCACGCAGAAGAAGACGTGGAACGTGGAAACCCTGGCGAAGAAGAAGACCGCCGAGCCGGAAGAGAAGCCTGCGGCCAAGACCGAGTTCGCGGTGCAGAAGTTCCTGCTCGACGATGGCGAAGTGGTGTTGAAGCACCTGGCCACGGGCAAAAGCTCCATCTACTCCAAGCTGCGGCTTGAGGCCGATAACGTTTCGCTTACGCAGGCGTTTCCATTCAAGTTCTCCGTGGTACCCGCCGGTGGCGGCAGCGTGGAGGCCAACGGCACTTTCGGCCCCATGGCGGACCAGACCGAGCAGACTCCGCTGAAGGTGGACGTGAAGGTGCGCGACTTGAATATGGCCGCCACGGGCTTCACCGCCGATTCGGCCATCAAGGGCGTTGCCGACCTTGACCTGACACTCAACTCCGACGGCAAGCGCGCCGACGTTACCAGCAAGCTCACCGGCAAGAAGCTCTGCCTTGTCGCCGGCTGCCAGGCCATCGATACGCCCATCATCGCCGAGATGAAGGCCGACTACGGTTTTGCCGACCAGTTGGTGACCGTGCCAAGCGGCGCGGTGAAGATCGGCGGCAGCTCCGCGCAACTGGCCGGCACCATCGACATGAAGGGCACCGACCCCAAGCTCGATATGAAGGTCAATGCCGCAGGCATGGCCGTCAGCGACGTGGAGAAGGCTCTGCCTGCCATCGGCGTTATTCTGCCGAGCGGCGCCAAGCTGGAAGGCGGCACCGCCAACTTGAACGCCGTCGCCAAGGGCGCTGCCAAACAGCTTGTCACCTCTGGACATGTGGCCGTGGTGAACACCAAGGTCACCGGCTACGACCTCGGCACCAAGCTGGCGGTGGTGACCAAGCTGGCAGGCGTCAGTGTGGGCAAGGAGACTGCTATTCAGGAGTTCTCCAGCGACTTTGAGGTCACGCCCTCGCTGACCACCACCAAGAACGTGCTGCTGGTGGTGCCCGGCATCGGTCGCATGACCGGCGACGGCACTATCGACAGCAAGAACCAGTTGAACTACGGCATGAAGGCCTCGGTCGACATCAGCAAGTCGGCCGTCGGCGTGGTGGCTTCGGCGCTCGGCCGCAAGAACACCAATCTCAACGTGCCATTCCACATCACCGGACCCACCAGCAACCCGAGCTTCACGCCCGACGCGGGCAAGATGCTTGGCTCTACCGGCGACACCGCCAAGGACACGGGCAAGAGCGTCCTCGGCGGTCTGGGCGGATTGTTCGGCAAGAAGAAGTAGAAGGGGTCTGGTAGCGATGCAAAGCGAAGCCCCGCCCTGCAGAAGGCGGGGCTTTTGCTTCCACAAACGTGTTGGTTCGGGTGTGTTTGATGCGGGGCACGCAACCTTGTCGTCTCGGCCGGGTTGATGCAGATGTGCCATGCGGTGGTGCCATTGGGGAGTTCTGCGCCGCTGGGCCGGATCCACGCATTAAGGGAACAGGCACGCTGCCGCGAAGGTTTGCGTGGCCGAACAGGAGTGTAAGGATGATGAAGAAGACGTTTGCGATTCTACTGCTGGCGACGCTGGTTGCCGCTACATTGCTGTTGGCTGGCTGCCCGGTCGGCAAGACCGTTGCCGAGATCAACAAGGACCCCATGCGCTACTCCGACAAGGAAGTGGCCGTGCGCGGCGAGGTCGTCTCCTCGTTCGGCGCCATGGGCTCGGGCATCTTCCAGATTGATGACGGCACGGGCCGTCTCTGGGTGCTCAGCTCCAAGTACGGTGTTCCCGCCAAGGGCACCATCGTCGGCGTTGCGGGCACCATTGTTCCCACCCTCACCTTCATGGGCAAAAGCTACGCCACGGTGATGAAGGAAACCCAGCGCCGCAAAATGTAAGTAGAAGTTTTCAAATGGGTTCGGAAGGTTGGGGAGCGTGCCCGCGTGGGGGGAATCCTCCCCCGCAGGGTGCCGGCTCCTCCTGCGCAGCAAGGACTTTGCGCTTTCCACAAGTTACGGGCGGGATGAGTCGGAATCGCGTCCACCTGCATCCATATTGGGTGTTAGCATGAGCAATGCAGTGAACTGACGGGGTCCTGACCGGCATGCCGGTGACCGGATATCGAGCGGAGGATGAATGGCAAGCGACGCAATTTTTGTAGCAACAGACGCCAATTTTGAAAAAGAAGTTCTGCAGTCGGATAGCCCCGTGCTGATCGACTTCTGGGCCACCTGGTGCGGCCCCTGCCGCGCGCTTGCGCCGGTCGTCGACGAGATCGCCAACGAGTACAAGGGCAAGATCAAGGTGGGCAAGATGGACGTGGACAGCAATATGGCCACGCCGCAGCGGTACCGCGTCAGCGGCATCCCCACGCTCATCCTGTTCAAGGGCGGCCAGGTGCAGGCGCAGCTGGTTGGCTTCCGCGGCAAGGACCAGATCACGCAGGAACTCGACCGGGCGCTGTAAGACCGGGTTTCGAAACGTTTCGACAGGTGTCGAAAGGTTTCAGTAGGTTACTGAAAGGCCTCGCGCATGCGAGGCCTTTTGCTTTGCTTGCTGAACTCTGCTGGCGAGGTTTCAGGGGACGCCGTCTCAAAAGGCGGGACTCAACCTATCGAAACTTCCTGAAACCTTCCGAAACTTCTCGAAACCTTGTTCTCAGTACTTCCGCAGGATGGCCACGACGCGGCCTTGCACCCGCACGTTGGCCGCCGGGACCATGATGGGGCTCATGGTGGCGTTGGAAGGTTGCAGCCGCACCATCTCGCCTTCCAGGTAAATGCGCTTCAGCGTGCTTTCCGAGCCGTTGACCAGCGCCACCACAATTTCGCCGTTGTGTGCGGTCTCGGTACGCTCCACCAGCACGTAGTCGCCGTCGACAATGTGTTCGTCTTGCATGCTCTCGCCGGTCACCTGCAGCACATAGACCTCGCGCGAGCGCGTGAAGTCGGTCAGCGAGATGGTTTCCGGCTGCGCCACCTGCTCAATGGGGCGGCCGGCGGCGATGCGGCCCAGCAGTGGAAGTGACTCGGCGCTGGCACGCTTGCGCGGACTGACTATGTCAATGGAACGTGACCGATTGTAATCACGCTTGAGCATCCCCTTCTGCTCAAGGTTGCTGATATGCTTGTGGACGGTTGCCAGCGAACTGAGTCCCAGGGCGTTGCCGATCTCTTCAAACGACGGCGAGTAACCGTTGGACTGAACAAATCCAGCGATGAAGTCGAGTACTTGTTTCTGCCGCCGGGTTATAGCCATGGGGAATTCTTCCTGGCTGAAGTTTCAGCCGCAATATTGTGGCGAATAAAAAGCGAATTGTCCAGCAAAAACAGCCACTTCCCTCAAGTCGGCAGTTGCGAGACAATGGCAACCCAATAACATGGCAGATTTTCTGCGACATCTGGAGCGCGCCGACAAGTACCTGGAAAAGGGAAAGAGCGAAGCCGCGCTTGATGAATTCCTGGAAGCGCTCGAACTGGAGCCCAGCAACGAGCAGGTGCTCAGCCGCGCCGGAGACCTGGCGCTGGCGCTGGGCAACACGCCGCGCGCTGTCGAGCTGCTGAGTTCAGCGTTCAGCCTGTATTTGAGCCAACCCAACCTAACCAAGGCCAGAGTCGCGTATCGCAAGCTGGAACGGTTGAAGTTCTTCGACGCGGATTCCGTCCGCCATTATGCCGAACTGCTGACCAACACCAGCCGCAAGGAAGCGGCGGATACCTTCCAGACCGCCTCCAAGCTGTACCGGCAGAAGTCGATGCCGAAGGAGGCGCTGGAGTGCCTGGCTTCCGCCGTGGAGCTGGCGCCCCGGGCAGATTTGCTGAGGGCGCAGGCCGAGTTGGCGCTGCTTTCCGGACAGAAGCAGTTGGCCTCCACAGCCATGGTTCGCCTGGGCATGCTGCTGGAGAAGGAAGGCGCGGACCCCAGCGAAAGCTACGCCAAGGGCTTTGAGTACGACCCGGAGAATCTTGCGGCCAAGCTTGCCTACGGGCGTGCGCTGGTTGACCGTGGGCGCGCCGAACAGGCCGTGGAGTTGCTGCGTCCGCTGGCAACCTATCCTTCGGCTCCGATGGAAGCCCGTGACCCCTATGCCCGCGCGCTGCTCAGTCTGAACCGCGTGCTTGAGGCCGAGCCTTACCTCTGGGGATTGTTTGAGAGCGATCCAACGCGGCACCTGGAGACGCTGGTGAACGCCATCGGCGGTCTGGTCGCCATGGGAGAAACCGAGCGCGGGCTGGCACTGGCCGAGCGGCTGGAGGAGTATCAGCGTCGTGCCGGGCTCCGCGGTCAGTACATTGAGCAGATGGCGCAGATGGCCGCTACGCGCCGGTTGGGTGCCGAGTTTCTGGAATATTTGGCGCTGCTCTATGACGGTGCCAACCAAGAGCGCGAGTACGGAGAGACCCTGTTCCAGTTGTTCGGCGTTTACTTCGCCGAAGGCAACTATCCCAAGGCCTATGACGCGCTCGACCGCGCCATCGAGGTGGACTGTTACGACGCCCGCCTGAAGAACTGTCTCGATCAGCTTTCCGGCAAGGTGGAGGAGGCGCGACTGGCGAACCTCTATCGCCGCGCCGGGCTGGAGCCCGAGCAGGGGAGCGGCGAGGCCAAGGCTGCCGAGGCCGTGCAGGAAGAAGCTGCGCCTCCGCCCGTCGTGCTGGAAGACCTGATTGTGCAGGGCGAACTCTTCCTGCAATACCAGATGCGCGACCGCGCGGTGGAAAAGATTCGCGAGATTCAGGAGCAGTTTCCGGGCGAGGAGTTGGAAGGCAACGAGCGCTTCCATGACCTGATGCGCAACGCCGGGCTGGCCCATGAGATTGATACCGGAGAAGCCATCCGGCCGGAGACGGGAGATCTGTTCAGCCGCGCCGCCGAGATCGGCCGCCTCATCTCCCAGCAGACCGATGCTCGTGCGCTGATCAGCACGGCGGTCAACGAACTGGGGCACCAGTGGAACCTGAGCCGGTGCATGGGTGTTCTGGGACTGCCGGGGCAAGCCCCAACCGCAGTGGTCGAGTACTGCTCGGTTGGCGTACCCCGCTCGCAGCGTTCCGCAATGGTCAAGCTGGTGGCTGCGGCACAGCAGCTCACCCAGACGCAGCAACTGCTGGCCATCAATGACGTGACGGCCGCCGAACTGGTTTCCGACCTGCGCGCCGAACTCGATGTGCTTGCCATTCGCTCGCTGCTGATGGTTGCCGTCATGGAGGGCGGGCATCCGGGGGGCTGGCTGGTACTGGAGCAGTGCGACATCAAGCGCGCCTGGACCTCGGAGGAGACGGCGAGCCTGCGCTCGCTGGCCGACCAGATTTCCCTTGCCCTGCAGGGCATACGCCTGCGCTCGCTGGTGCGGACGCTGGGCGTCACCGACGAACGCAGTGGGCTGCTGAACCGCGCCAGCTACCTGGACGTGCTGCTGGCAGAAGTTCACCGCAGTCGCACCTCGGGCGCCTGCGTGACTGTCGTGCTGCTGGAGATGCGCCCGGAGAGCCAGATCAACGAAGAGAAGATCAAGGCCATCAGCTCCATCATTCAGGGGCTGCTGCGCGCCACGGCCGTCAATTTCCGCTACGGAGCCAACACGTTAGCCCTGGTGTTGCCGGGCACCACGGCGCGCTCGGCGTCGGCGCTGCTGGCGGAAATCCGCAACTCCGTGCAGAACTCCGCCGACCCATCCCTGGCGGCGCTCAGCATGAGTTCGGTGGTTGCCGAAGCCATCCGTGGCAACAACTTCGAGGAAGAGGACATTGTGACCGAGTTGATCAACCGGGCCGATCGCGCGCTGGCCACAGCACGCAACACGCCGGGCACGGTCTCCATCGTTCTGCCCGATGAGCCGGTTTCCCCATCCGATGGCCAATAGCAGCCGTTGGGATGTCAATCTTCCCCGTCGCGTGGTAAACTTCCTTGCGTTCGTCGTGGAATTACAAAAAAATTACGTTTGGAAGTGACATGTCAAGTAGCGCGATTGTTGAGCGCTTCCGTCAGGCTGCCAGCAAGTTTCCCGACCGCACTGCTTTCACCAGCGGTGACGTGGATGTAAGCTTCCGCAGCCTGGAGCGCAAAGTAGCCTTCTGTGCCAAGCAAATCTCTGAAATTGTGAAGACCGACACCATGGCCATGCTGCTGCCAAACGGCTTGGCGTTCCCTGAACTGCTGCTGGGAGCGCTGTGGGCGGGCAAGTCCGTGGCCGTCATGCCGACCTTGGCTCCCCCGCAGCTGCTGAAGCTGATGATGATGGAGGCCGGTGCACAGGTGGTGGTGACCAGCGAGGAGTTCATCCCCCGTCTGGTGGAAGCGCAGGTGCCGTGCTGGATTGGCAATACCGGCGGTGAACTGGATCCTGCCGAGTTTGCCCCGCGCCCGATGGCGCGCAAGGGCGCCATCATGCTCTACACCAGCGGCACCACGGGACGCCCCAAGACGGTAGAGCTGAGCGAAGAGAACGTGCTGGCCAACATTGACGGCTGCGCCGAGCACATGAACTTTACCGACAAAGAAACCATGATGGCGATCCTGCCGCTGTTCCACGCCTACGGGCTGACGGTGACCGTGCTGCTGCCGGCCACCTACGGCGCCAAGTGCGTCATCGTGGACCGCTTCATCCCGCGTCATGTGTTGCAGTTGATCGAACAGCATCGCGTCTCGTGCTTCATCGCCGTTCCCAGCCAGTTCCGCGTGCTCACCAAGGAGCCGACGCAAATTGACGCCAGCTCGCTGTGGCTGTGCATTGCCGGCGGCGAGCGCCTGCCCGAGCATGTGGCCGAGGACTTCAAGACGCGCTTTGGACGCGAGATTGTGCAGGGCTACGGCGCCACCGAGTCCTCGCCAGTCATCAGCGTGAACCGCCCGGAAAAGAACCGCGTGCTGAGCGTGGGCCAGCCGCTGCCGAACGTGAAAGTCACGGTCCGCGACGAGCAGGACAACATCCTGAATACGGGCGAAATTGGCGAAATCTGCGTGGAAGGCCCCATCGTGATGCTGGGGTACTTCAATGACCGGGACGCCACGGCAAAGAAGATTGTGAACGGCGTGCTGCACACCGGCGACAAGGGACACATCGACGCCGACGGCTTCATCTACCTGGCGGGCCGCGCCGACGACCTGGTGAAGGTCTCCGGCGAGAAGGTCTATCCCTCCGAGGTGGAGCAGGCGCTGGAGTCGATTCCGGGCGTGGACGAGGCGGCGGTGGTTGCGCTGCCTGACGAGCGCCACGGCAACCGTCTGCACGCCTTCGTGCAGTTGAAGCCGGCCTCGCCGCTGAACGCCGACGACCTGCGCGCAAGCTGCCGCGGCAAGCTGGAACTTTACAAGGTCCCGCGCAGCATCAGCTTTGTGGAGCAGATGCCGCGCACCGTCACCGGCAAGACCGACAAGCGCACGCTGGCCGCCACGGCTGTGTAGCGGTTAAACAATTCTGAACAGAGAAGCCCCGCCAAGTGCGGGGCTTTATTTTTTGCGCGCCAGGCGGGGTGCTTGGCTGGCTTCAACCGGCTGAGCGTTGAGCAGAGAAGACGGGCGCCGCCGATGGCGTGCAATCCTCTCGCGCGGGCTTGTCAACGGGCTTATGATATGGGCGCCGCGGGAGGGGCCGCGTATGCAGGCGAGGTCTCAAGGGACGGGCAAGACGGTTCCGGCTTGTCCGGAGTGTGGCACGCGGGAGAGCGTCATCCGCATGGCCAGCTCGCTGACGCCGTTTGAAAAGCCGGACATGAACGAGGATTTCGGCGGTCGCTACTACTGCCAGAAGTGCGCCCATGACTTTGCGCCGGATCTTCCGGAGGAGGCTGAAGAGCCGGCCAACTGGAAGCCGGAGGATTGGAAGGTCTAACTGCTGGCGGCGTGCTGTGCCCGTTGATGGCGAGGCGCGCCGAAGGCGAAGATGCGGGTTCCCGAGATGTGCGCGGGGTGTCGCCCAGGCAGCGGCAAGGGTGTGGTGTGCCGCGGGAAGAAGGGTGTGCCTCGCGCAGCTTGCCGAAAGCAGGTCCAGCCTCTAAACTGAGTGTTTCCGGGCAATTCTACCGCGTCTCCCGACGCGGGGAGGGTACATGCGGTTTCGAGCAACAGGTGCTCTTGTTTCTTTGTTCCTAGCGTTGGCGGCGATGGTGATGATGCCGGGTTGCAGCGGCGGTACTGGCGCGCTGCCGGCATCGGTGACGGTTTCTCCCGCGACGGTGACGGCCAATCGTGGCGAAGTCATATCGCTGTCGGTTTCGGCCAAGACCAGCGGTGGCGCAAGCATTGCCGCTGATTTCAACTTCGTCTCCTCCAACACTGCGCTGGCCACGGTGAATTCCGCCGGCGAGATCTGCGCAGGCACCTGGGATGCGAACGGCATTACCTGCTCGCCCGCCAGCAGCACCGGCACGGCGACCATCGTGATCACCCCGCAGAAGGGCACCGGCACGGCGACCGTCACGGTCTACGTGCATGAGCCGGTGGATTACATCACGGCGGTTGCGCCCTCCAAGTGCGTCAACTCCACGCTGACCACCACGGTGCAGGCTTCGGCCTACAGCAAGGATTCGACGGTGTGCACACGGCTGGGTGAAACGGCTCCCTGCGTGATCCCCAGCGGAACGCTTGGACCGTTCAGTTGGTATGCGAAGGAATCCTCGGTGGTGACCTTCACCAACGCCAACAACAGCACCACGAGCAGTTATGGCATTGCCAAGGCTGCGGTGCCGGGTGAAACGCAGATTTACGCCACGCTAGGCTCACTGTCGAGCCCGTCGGTGACGTTCACCACCTGCCCGATTACATCGCTGACCATCAGCTCCTCGGCCGCCTCCAGCGATGAGATTTCGCTGACCAAGAGCAACACGGCGGCGCTGACGGCGGTGGCGATCGACTCCACCGGCCTTGAGCTGGATGAGACGTACAACCCGGCCATTTCCTGGTTGAGCACCAATACCTACGCGGCAACGGTGACGGAGACGGCGGCCACAACCACAAGTTCGGCGACCACGCTGAATGAAACGGTAACGGCCGTGCATGACTCGTCGGACGCCACCGTGATGTCGGTCTGCATTCCGCCCAGTTGTAACGTCAACCTGAACCAGGTTTACAGCAACACGCTGAAGGTGAAGGTGACCAGCGGCTCGGCCTCCGGCGAGATTTATGCCGGCTCGACCAACAGCAAGAAGCTGATTCCGATCAGCACCACCACCAACACCGTGGGGAACGCGATTACGCTGAACGCCAAGCCGAATTCACTGCTGATGGCGCCCGCGGGCGGCGGCGCGCTGCTCGGGTCGGACACCTACTCGATGGTGATGAGCTCCACCGGCTCCATCACGGCCGTGACGCTGAGCAATTCCTCGGTGAAGGGCAAGGCGCTGGCCATTTCGCCCGATGGACAGACCGGCGTGCTGGAAGATGCCGATGACGGCTACGTCTACCTGATCACGATGTCTTCCGGTGCGGTGACCAAGGCGATCTCGACTCCGAATGGGTTGGTCTCCGCGGCCTACTCGCCGGACGGCTCCACGCTGTGGATGGTGGATGCCACCAACACGATGATCACCTACAACACGACCGACGGCATCATCAAGTACACGGTGGGCGGCACCCCCAACAGCGTGCGTTTCTATGTTGGCGGCCCGGTCGGCTACCTGACGTCGGGAAACAGCATCATCTCCCGTGCTACCTGCGATCCGTCCCAGGTGGTGGACACGCAGACGGGCACCGCGCCCAGCCTGCTGACGCCGCTGCCGGATGCCAGTGGCGTGGCGGCGCTGGACCTGCCGAATGTGGACGTGGTCAGAATGGCCTCGACCCCGACGCAGACCTGCCCGCCGTCGGTTTCGCAGACGATGTCCCAGTATGTGCTGCCGAACGGCGACTCAATCACCGCGAATCAGTTCTACATCACTCCGGATAGCAGCAAGGCGATCATCACCACCTCGAACAGCACCCTGCTGGTGATGGAGCTGAGCGATGGCACGGTCAACAGCGTGACCCCGGCTGTCAGCGCCACATCCTTCTATCAGGGCGGTGCCCTCAGCGACGGCTCGGTGTTTTATGTCGGCGGTAACGACGGCACCGTGCACAAGATCGACCTGAGCAGCTACAAGGACACGCAGCAGATCTCCATTCCCGCGCTGGTGGATACCAACGGCGCGGCTACCACGCCGAACCTGGTTGGTGTTCGCTGGAACTAAGCGGAAACAGACGCCTGTAATAGAAAGCCCTCGACTGAGTCGAGGGCTTTTCTGTTGCGCCACAGTGTGCGCGGAGTCGTGTGGAACAGATATGCCGGTTACTTGGCCGGTGCCAGATCCTTGCTGACGCTATCGAGCACGCCGTTGATGAACTGCACGGACTCAGGCGTGGAGAAGCGGCGGGCAATTTCCAGCGCCTCGTTGATGATGATCGGGCGCGGCGTCTGAGGATAGCCGAGGAACTCGGCAACGCCGGCGCGCAGGATGTTGCGGTCAACGGCGGCCATGCGGTCCATGCGCCAGTGTTCGGCGTGGCGCTCAATCATCTTGTCGATCTCCTCAATGCGCGAGGTGGCCACGCGGAACAGGTCGTCGGCAAAGCCGCGTACGCCTTCGTCAAGATCTTTGCGCTCGGCCCAGAATGTCCTCTGAACCTGGTCGGTGTTCTGCTTGCCCATATCGAACTGGAACAACATCTGGAGCGCGAGTTCGCGCGATTTGCGTCGGGTTCCCATGTCGGGTTGAATCCTTTCTCTGGCGCCGGCGGCGTGCGCTGCGCTCTCTCTGGTGGCGGGGCGATGCTCCGGAAGCGCTCCAGCCGCGGCCTGCGGAGCAGGGTAACCGGCGGCGAGCAGGGGAGACAACAGCCCGCTTTCTCAATTTCTGTTGTATCACAAGCCCTGCTCCGGAGCGTGGCAGAGCATTCGCGACGCAAAGCGCCCGCCAGAAGAGCGTAAGGCGCCCACGGCGGGGCGCCTCTTATCTCTGCTGGAGCAGGTTATTTGCCCTGGAAGTTGGGCGCGCGCTTTTCGAGGAAGGCGCGGGTGCCCTCGGTCTTGTCCTCGGTGGAGCAGCAGAGCGCGAACAGAGCGGCCTCATAGTGAAGGCCTTCGGCGAGCGTCATCTCCATGCCACGGTTGACGGCGTCGAGGCAATAAGCGATCGCCAGCGGCCCGCAGGCGAGAATTTTGGCGGCGATGGCGTGTGCGCGCGGCAGCAGGTCCGCTTGCGCCACCACTTCGTTTACCAGCCCGATTCGCAGCGCCTCCTGCGCGGGAATAGGGTCGCCGCCGAGGAGCATCTGCAGGGCCACGCCCTTGCCCACCAGCCGCGGCAGCCGTTGCGAGCCGCCGTAGCCGGGGATGATGCCGAGCTTAACCTCCGGCTGACCAAACCTGGCGTTTTCGCTGGCCAGCCGCATGGTGCAGGCCAGCGACAGCTCGCAGCCGCCGCCAAGGGCAAAGCCGTTGACGCAGGCGATAACCGGCTTGCCGAGGTTCTCAATCAGGTTGAACAGCTCCTGCCCACGCAGGGCAAACTCGTGGCCGCTCTGCGCCGTGGTGGAGGCCAGTTCGTTGATGTCGGCGCCGGCGACGAAGCTCTTTTCCCCCTCGCCTGTAAGCAGCACCACGCGAATGGAGCGGTCGTCGCGCGCGGCCTCAAAGGCGGTGCGCAGCTCGGCCAGGGTGGCGGCGTTCAGCGCGTTCAGCACCTTGGGGCGCGCAATGGTGATGGTGGCAACGGCTTCGTGCGTCTCGTAGCGAAGGTTCTCGAAGGATGTCGGCATGGTGCAGTCTCCGGTCAAGCATGTCGCAGTGGGGGCGAGCACGGTGTCTCCGGCGGAAGCCCCACATGCTCCGCGGAACCGAGAACTATATCAGCGGCCGCGTCTGGAACCAAGTTGAAGGGGCGGCGGCCTAAACTCCGGTGCGGAAATTGCCGATTTGCTCAGCAGGGAGCCACGGTTGCAGACCGCACCAGGAGGAGTTATTCCTGCATCGGACCACCTTCGCGTTTTCAAGAACCTGAGAAGCCGGACCACGCTGCGGGCCGAAGCCGTTGTGCTGGCGTTGCTGGTGGCGGTGCTGACCGTAGCTGGGGTGGCGGTGCTACAGGCGGCGCTGCATGAGGATGAGATGCGCGACGAACTGGTGGGGCGTTCGCGGGCCGCCATCATTCTTGCCCAGCAGGCGCAGCTGGGGGCGGCCGAGTCGCAGAACGGCGTTCGCGGCTACGCCATGACCCGGGACCCAAAGCTGTTACAGCCCTATCACCACGGGGTCGAGAAATTCATTGCAGCCATGTACAGGTTGAGCATGCTTGTGGAAGAGGACCCACAACTGCGAAGCCAGGTGCAGGACATGGTGGAGAAGTTCGCCGCCTTTCGAGACGGCCCTGCGACGCGCCTGGTATTGAGCCGTCCGGATGAGGCCGAGCAGACCTTGCTGGTGATTGCGACCGACCGCACGATGGAGGAACTGGAGGCTGACGCGCAGAGGTTCGTCAACCTGGAGCAGATCCGGCTGAACCAGCGTGAAAGAGAGAGTCTGGCGGCGGCGCGGCGCGTGCATGTGATCTCGACCGCGCTGTTTTTGCTGGCCGTGGTAGTGGCGGCCGGGGCGGCGTTGCTGGTGGCGTTGCCGCTTAGCCGCAGTCTGCGCGGGTTGACCGGCGCTGCCAAAGCCGTCGCGGGTGGGGACTTCGCCCGCCGCGTCCCATTGACCGGCAACCATGATGTGCGCGAACTGGGCGTGGCCTTCAACACCATGGCGGAGCGGCTGGAGGGCCGGGTGATGCAGGAGACGGTGATGAACCGCTTCCGCGAGATGCTGCACGCGGCGCAGACGCTGGAAGACGCGCGGGCCTGCATCCAGACCTTTGCGCCCCTATGCCTGCCGGAAGCCGAAGGCGTGTTGTATTTGACCAATGACTCGCATCACCTGCTGGAGATGGTGGCAAGCTGGGGCGAAGCGCCCAAGAAGGCCGTGTTCTCCGTCAACGACTGCTGGTCGTTCCGGCTTGGGCGCATGCACCAGATGTCGGACCCGGGCAGTGACCTGCAGTGTGACCACATTCTGAACAAGATGCTGCGGACGGCCTGCATTCCACTACAGGCGCAGGGCGAGGCGGTGGGTCTGCTGGTGCTGGCGCTGCATGAAGCGCAGGTTTCCCGTGTGGCTGAGACGGTGGCCGAGATGCTCTCGCTGACGCTGGCCAACCTGAAGCTGCGCGAGGCCATGCGTCAGCAGGCAACCTGCGACCCGCTGACCGGACTGTTCAACCGCCGCTACTTGGCGGACACCTTCGAGCGTGAGCTGGCGCGCGCGAGGCGCAGCCAGGCCCCGCTGTCGGTGGTGGTCTTCGATGCCGACCACTTCAAGAAGTTCAATGACACGCATGGGCACGGCGCGGGTGACGCCGTGCTGAAGAGCCTGGCGGAGGCCATGCGCGCCTCGGTGCGGGAGAGCGACATTGTGTGCCGCTATGGCGGCGAGGAGTTTGTGGTGCTGATGCCGGAGTGTGACCTGGAAGATGCCGCCCGGCGCGCCAGCTCCGTGCGGACTGCGGTTGAGCAGTTGAGCGTGCGCTTTGAAGGGCAGTTGCTGGGTGCGGTGACGGTCTCGGCCGGAGTTGCAGCCTGTCCTCTGCACGGCTCCACCCCGGATTCGCTGATCAGCGCAGCCGATGAGGCGCTTTACGAGGCCAAGCGGCAGGGGCGGAACCGCGTGGTGGCCGCCAGCGGAGGTAGGCCCAATAGCGAGGGAAAGGTGCAGCCGCTGGATGCCAGCGTGATGTAAACTGAAAGTGCCCCGAATTTGGGGCTTATCCAGCCGAATTTTCCGCCTTCCGGATATCTTTTTCCCTTGTCGCGAACGATTGACGTCTGGCACGCCGCTTGCTATAGTTGAGAGGTTCTGCGAGTCGAATCAGGCTTGCCTGAGCTGACTGCGCTTCTGTGTCTCTGAAAGTTTTGGTTCACAGGAAGTGAAGCCGAGCTGAAGTATTGGCGGAGCTGCAAGGGAAGTAAGACCCGTGAGGTGTGCGAAACACCTGCAGAAAACGGGTTCCCTCGCTGACAAAGAACCTGCGCTTCCTCTTGCGCTATGCGGAGGGTATGCAGGTTCAGGTTGCGAAACGGAGTGCCACCCGCTGCGAAGCGGAGCAAGAGTGCCACCGTCGCCACCTTACATTCAGGAATCCCCAGTTTTCCCAAGCGTGGCCGTCAAGGCTGCGCGGGAAAGAATGGTCTGAGGCGGAATATCCCATCAGACCAGGCCCGACAAGGGTTGTGCGGAGTGCTGGACGCGTGTTCGTCCGGCTTCTGTAGCAAGGCCCCGGCCTTGTGCCGGGTTGTGTGTGGCGCGCTGAGCGCGCCGGAAACAAGGAGCTCGAAGAGTGCCTACGTTTAATCAGTTGGTGCGCAAGGGACGCAAGGCGCCCCGGTACAAGACGGCCAGCCCCGCGCTGCAGGCCTGCCCGCAGAAGCGTGGCGTTTGCACGCGCGTCTACACTCAGACCCCGAAGAAGCCGAACTCGGCTCTCCGCAAGGTTGCGCGTGTTCGCCTGACCAACGGCATCGAAGTGACGACCTACATCCCCGGCGTCGGCCACAACCTGCAGGAGCACTCCATCGTGCTCATCCGCGGCGGCCGCGTGAAGGATCTTCCGGGTGTTCGTTACCACGTTGTCCGTGGCACGCTGGACTCGGTGGGTGTGGCGAATCGCAAGCAGAGCCGCTCCAAGTACGGAGCCAAGCGCCCGAAGTCGTAACAAGTTTCATGAACCCGCCCGCCGGTCCGAGATCTGGCCGCGCGGGAGTAATGGCCGCAAGGCCGTGAAGAGTGAGGAAAGCGAATGCCGAGAAAAGGACATATTGCCAAGCGCGAACCGATGCCGGATCCGGTCTACGGTTCCACCCTGGCGAATAAGTTTGTCAACTCCCTGATGTGGGGTGGCAAGAAGAGCACGGCGCAGGGCATCTTCTACAAGTCGATGAAGGCCCTGGAAGCAAAGGGCGGCGACGAAGCCTTGAAGCTGTTCAAGAAGGCCGTCGAGAACGCCAAGCCGCTGCTCGAAGTCAAGACCCGCCGCGTGGGCGGCGCGAACTATCAGGTTCCGGTCGAAGTCAATCCCGATCGCCGCACTTCGCTGGCGATCCGCTGGTTGATTACCTACAGCCGCCAGCGTCCTGAGAAGGGCATGGTTGACAAGCTGACCAATGAGTTGCTGGACGCCGCCAATGGCAAGGGCGCGGCAATCAAGAAGAAGGACGAAGTACATCGCATGGCGGAGGCAAACAAGGCCTTCGCGCACTACCGCTGGTAAAGGGTAGGATCTGTCCGCCCGGCGGCCTGGAGGCCGTCCGGGCATTCGGACATCGCGTGGACAGGGGCAGCCCGCTGGCTGCTCAACCGCAACCAGCGCAGGCTCCGGCCTCCGCGATGACAAAGGAAAAGTAGAGCCGTGGCACGACAGGTTCCATTAGAGCATTGCAGAAATATCGGCATCATGGCTCACATTGATGCCGGTAAGACGACGACGACCGAGCGCATCCTGTTCTACACCGGCCGCACGCACCGCATTGGCGAAGTGCATGACGGCACGGCGACCATGGACTGGATGGCGCAGGAGCAGGAGCGCGGTATCACCATCACCAGCGCTGCCACCACCTGCTTCTGGAAGCACGTCCGCATCAACATCATCGACACGCCCGGCCACGTCGACTTTACCGCCGAGGTTGAGCGCTCGCTGCGCGTGCTGGACGGCGCGGTTGCGGTGTTTGACGCCGTTCACGGCGTGGAGCCGCAGTCGGAAACCGTGTGGCGCCAGGCTGACAAGTACGGCGTGCCCCGCATCTGCTTCATCAACAAGATGGACAAGATGGGCGCCGACTTTGATCACGCGGTCGACACCATTCGCAAGCGCCTGAACGCCAAGCCGGTCGCCATCCAGATGCCGATCGGTGCCGAAGACAAGTACAAGGGCTGCGTCGACCTGTTCCGCATGAAGGCCATCTTCTGGCATGACGAGACGATGGGCGCGGAATACTCGCTCGAGGAGATCCCCGAAGATTTGAAGAAGAAGGCCGAGAAGCTTCACCAGACGCTGGTTGAAACCATTGTTGAGTGCGATGGCAGCGACGAGCTGATGGAGAAGTGGATCGAAGGCGAAGCGATTGCCCCCGAGGTGCTGGTTGCCTCGCTGCGCAAGAGCGTCATCGCCATGAAGGTCTTCCCTGTGCTGTGCGGAACGGCCTTCAAGAACAAGGGCGTGCAGCCGCTGCTCGACGCCGTGATTGACTTCCTGCCTTCGCCGCTCGACGTTCCTTCCGTGAAGGGCGTTGATCCGGATGACAAGACGAAGGAAGTGGATCGCCACGCCAAGGACGACGAGCCGCTTTCCGCTCTGGCCTTCAAGATCATGACCGACCCGTTCGTCGGCCAGCTGACCTTTATCCGCGTCTACAGCGGCCAGTTGAAGACCGGTGACACCATCTACAACCCGACGAAGCGCCGCTCGGAACGTATTGGCCGCCTGCTCCGCATGCACGCCAACAAGCGCGAAGAAATCAGCGAAGTGCTGGCTGGCGACATCTGCGCCTGCGTGGGCTTGAAGACGGCTTCCACGGGCGACACGCTGTGCGATGAGACCAAGCCGGTCATCCTCGAGTCGATTGAGTTCGCTGCCCCGGTTATCGACGTGGCGGTTGAGCCTAAGACCAAGGGCGACCAGGAAAAGATGGGCGTTGCGCTGAACAAGCTGGCGCAGGAAGATCCGACGTTCCGCGTGCACACCGACCCGGATAGCGGCCAGACGATCATCAGCGGCATGGGCGAGTTGCACCTGGAAATCATCGTTGACCGCATGATGCGCGAGTTCAACGTGCAGGCCAACGTCGGCAAGCCGCAGGTGGCCTACCGCGAAACCATTCGCAAGAAGTCGGAAGCCGAAGGCAAGTACATCCGCCAGACCGGTGGCAGCGGCCAGTACGGACACGTCAAGATCCGTCTGGAGCCGCAGGAGCCGGGCAAGGGCTTCGAGTTCGAGAATGCGATTGTCGGCGGCTCGATTCCGAAGGAGTACATCAAGCCGGTCGAGCAGGGCATCAAGGAAGCCATGGAAGGCGGCGTTCTGGCCGGCTACGAAATGGTGGACGTCAAGGCCGTGCTCTACGATGGCAGCTATCACGAGGTTGACTCGAACGAAATGGCGTTCAAGATCGCCGCGTCGATGGCCTTCAAGGAAGCGGCCCGCAAGGCTTCTCCGGTTCTGCTGGAGCCGGTGATGAACGTGGAAGTGGTTGTGCCGGAAGAGTACATGGGCACGATCATTGGCGACCTGAACAGCCGCCGCGGACGCATCGAGGGTATCGAGCACCGCGCCGGTTCGCAGGTGATCAAGGCGATGGTGCCGCTGGCCGAGATGTTCGGCTACGCGACGACGATGCGCGGCTCGACCCAGGGACGCGCGACCTTCTCGATGCACTTTGCGCGGTACGAAGAAGCACCGCGTTCGGTGGCCGAGGAGATCGTGGCCAAGGTCCAGGGAAAGACGGCCACGAAGTAGGTTTGTGAATTCGGCGGGGCTTCGGCCCCGCAGCAGCAACCAAGGGCTGAGCAGTGCCCGCAACGAAATTCAGGATGGAGCTCTGAGCAATGGCGAAAGAGAAGTTTGACCGCAGCAAACCGCACGTGAACGTGGGCACGATTGGTCATATTGACCATGGCAAGACGACCTTGACGGCGGCGATCACGAAGGTGTTGGCCAAGCACAACCCCGGCATCAAGTTCCGCTCGTTCGACTCGATCGACAACGCGCCGGAAGAGCGGGAGCGCGGCATCACGATTGCGACGGCGCACGTGGAGTATGAGACGGCGAACCGTCACTACGCGCACGTGGACTGCCCGGGCCACGCCGACTACATCAAGAACATGATCACCGGCGCGGCGCAGATGGACGGCGCGATTCTGGTGGTTGCGGCCACCGACGGACCGATGCCGCAGACGAAGGAGCACGTTCTGCTGGCGCGCCAGGTTGGCGTTCCGTACATCGTCGTGTTCCTGAACAAGTGCGACGCGGTTGAGGATCCGGAACTGATCGACCTGGTTGAGATGGAAGTCCGCGAACTGCTGTCGAAGTACCAGTTCCCGGGCGACGATCTGCCGGTGATCCGTGGCAGCGCGCTGGGCGCGTTGAACGGGGAAGAGAAGTGGGAAAAGTCGATCGACGAGCTGATGGAAGCGGTGGACAAGAACGTACCGCTGCCGGCGCGCGCGGTTGACCAGCCGTTCCTGATGCCGATCGAAGACATCTTCTCGATCTCTGGCCGCGGCACGGTTGTGACGGGCCGTATCGAGCGCGGCAAGGTGAAGGTCGGCGAAGAGTGCGAAATCGTTGGCTTCCGCGAGACGCGCAAGACGGTTGTGACGGGCGTCGAAATGTTCAAGAAGCAGCTGGATGAAGGCATGGCGGGGGATAACGCCGGTCTTCTGCTGCGCGGCATTGCGAAGGAAGACGTTGAGCGCGGCATGGTTCTGGCCAAGCCGGGTTCGATCACGCCGCACACGAAGTTCAAGGGCGAAGTTTACGTGTTGTCGAAGGAAGAAGGCGGACGTCACACTCCGTTCTTCAAGGGCTACCGCCCGCAGTTCTACTTCCGCACGACGGACGTTACGGGCGTTGCGGAGCTTCCGGCGGGCACCGAGATGGTGATGCCGGGCGACAACGTACAGCTTCAGGTTGAGCTGATCACTCCGGTTGCCATGGAAAAGGGCCTGCGCTTCGCCATCCGCGAAGGCGGCCGCACCGTCGGCGCCGGTACCATCAGCGAGATCCTGCAGTAACAGTTTTTCTCGGCAGGTGCGGTTCACGCCGCACCTGCTGATTTCCGGGCTCTGCCCCGGACAAGGCCCCGGCAGCCAACTGACGGGGTAATTGAGCAAGGAGTCAGCAACATGCCCCGCGAGATTTGCCAGCTTCAGTGCACTGAGTGCAAGAATAAGAACTACTCGACCACCAAGAACCGCAAGACGACGACTGAGCGTCTTGAGTTCAACAAGTTCTGCCGCAAGTGCCGCAAGCACACCCCGCACAAGGAAGTGAAGTAGGCACCGGATTGACGGCCAGAGCGGTTTTTGCCGCTTGAGCCGTCGGGTGCCGCGCTGAGCGCAGTTGGTTGTGGGTTTGAACGCCCAGACTGCGTGCCGGCGAAGGTGCAGCAATATCTCATTCGGGCGGCGGTGTTTGGGTCGTCCGCCAGGATGAAGGTTCGAGGCGTGTAGCACTCGGACCCTCTCCCGTGAGAGGATTGACAATACAGGGGCGTAGGCTCAACGGTAAACCGGCGGTCTCCAAAACCGTTTTTGGGGGTTCGAATCCCTCCGCCCCTGCCATCGTCCTCCCGGCGAGTTAAGCAGGAAGGCCCGCAGAGGCAGTGGGCTGGTCAGCAGAGTTTGCAGTGAACCCGCGGCGCCCGCGGGTTTCAGACAGGAACTGGAAATGGCGAAGGCAGCAGTAGAGAGCGCGAACGAGAACAGCCTGGTGGCCCGCGTCAAAGGCTGGCCGCAGGGTATCAAGTCCTACTACAGCGACGTGCGCACCGAGATGAAAAAGGTGACCACGCCCACGCGCAAGGAAGTGCAGGGAACCACGGCGGTGGTGATCATCACCGTGTTTGTGTTCGCTGGTTACTTCTGGATTGTGGATGGCGTGGTGGGCAAGGCGCTGGAGGCGGCCCTCCACTTTTTTGAGCGCCGTTAGCAGCCGGTAAACGCGCGGAAGGCGCGTGAGAGATGATGGACGAAACGATAAAGAACGAGAGCACCCCGCAGGAACCGGAAACGAGCGCCACTGGCGCAGCGGCCGAAGCCCCCGCGCAGGCCTCCCCGGCTGGCGATGCTCCCGCCAACCCGAACATGAAGTGGTACATCATCCACGCTTATTCGGGATTTGAGCGCAAGGTGAAGGAATCACTGGAGACGCGCGTGCATGCCTTCGGGTTGGAGAGCAAGATCGGCCGCGTGCTGATCCCGACCGAAGCCGTCACCGAGGTGCGCAACGGCAAGAAGCACACCAGCGAGCGCATGCTCTACGCCGGCTACGTGCTGGTTGAGATGGACATGGACGACAACGTCTGGCACGTGGTGAAGGAAACGCCGCGCGTGACCGGATTTGTGGGCACCGGCCAGCAGCCGACCCCGCTTTCCGAGGACGAAGTCAACCAGATCATCTACCGCGTCCAGGTGGGCAAGGAAAAGCCGAAGCTCAAGGTCAAGTTCGACAAGAACGAGAGCGTTCGCATCAGCGAAGGTCCGTTCGCCACCTTTACCGGTGTGGTCGACGAGGTCAACGAAGACCGCGAGACCCTGAAGGTGATGGTCACGATCTTCGGCCGCTCGACTCCGGTGGAGCTGGAGTTCGGCCAGGTAGAGAAGATTCTCAGTTAATCTTAGCAGTAGGCAGGGTTCAAGTTTGCGGCATCCCTGAACTCGCCCGGACCGAAAATCCTAGGTTCGGGGCTCCGTAAGGAGCGGGAGCCGGAGAAAAGAAAGGTTAACCATGGCAAAGAAAATTACTGGATACGTAAAGCTGCAGGTGGAAGCCGGCAAGGCTACCCCGGCACCCCCGATTGGCCCCGCCCTTGGTCAGGCGCAGGTCAACATCATGGAGTTCTGCAAGCAGTTCAACGCGAAGACGCAGAACAAGGAACTGGCCGGTCTGATCATCCCTGTGGTGATCACGGTTTACAACGACCGCAGCTTTACCTTCATCACCAAGACGCCTCCGGCTGCCATTCTGCTGAAGCGCGCCGCCGGTATCGCCAAGGGCTCCGGCACGCCGAACAAGGACAAGGTTGGCAAGGTGACCGAGAAGCAGGTTCTGGACATCGCGAAGCAGAAGATGCCGGACCTGAACGCCGCCTCGCTCGAAGCTGCCGTGAAGAGCGTGAAGGGCACGGCCCGCTCGATGGGCCTGGAAGTTATCGCCGGTTAAGTTTGCAGGTTTCGAAGGCGTTCCGCCGCGGCTCTCAACGGGCTTAAGGCGGAACGCAGTCGCATAAAACCACGGCCCCCTGCACCCGCAGGGCAAGCGGTGGGAGACAGGAGCAGGAAATGCCTCGTACAGGTGGAAAGAATATTGAGAAGGCGCGCGCCGCGGTTGAAGCGCGTGCATACACGTTGGTCGATGCGGTCGCGCTGCTGCAGAAGGTGAAGTTCGCCAAGTTTGACGAGGGCGTCGATGTGACGTTCCGTCTTGGCGTCGATCCTCGCCACGCCGACCAGATGGTGCGCGGAACCGTGGTTCTGCCCCACGGCCTCGGCAAGAGCAAGAAGGTTCTGGTCATCGCCTCCGGCGAGAAGGTGCGTGAGGCGGAAGCCGCCGGCGCCGACTTCGTGGGCGGCGAGGACATGGTCGAGAAGATCCAGAAGGAAAACTGGACCGACTATGACGCCGTGATTTCGACCCCCGACATGATGAAGTCGGTGGGCCGCCTCGGCAAGGTGCTGGGTCCCCGCGGCCTGATGCCGAACCCGAAGACCGGCACGGTTACCCTGGACGTTGCCAAGGCCATTCAGGAAGTGAAGGCCGGCAAGGTTGAGTTCCGTACCGACAAGACTGCTCTGGTGCACGTGCCGGTGGGTAAGAGCTCGTTCGACGCGCAGAAGCTGGTCGACAACGCCACCACCGTCATCACGGCCGTGGTGAAGGCGAAGCCGCCGGTTGCCAAGGGCAAGTACATCAAGGGCTGCTATCTCAGCTCGACGATGGGCCCCGGCATCCAGGTCGATACGGCTGCGATCGAGGCCGCCAACAAGGCATAAGCGGTTTATCTGGGCGGCGTGACCGCCCCTGCGGAGTTGCTCCGCACCAGACAAGATAAAGAAGGAAAACGGCAATGGCTGTCACCAAGACAAAGAAGATTGAGCAGGTTGATGCGCTGGCAGAGACCCTGAAGGCCGCCAGCAACGGATTCGTGACCGAATACGGCAAGATCACCGTGGCGCAGGACGATCAGTTGCGCCGCGCGGTGCGCGCCGCCGGCGGCAAGTACCAGGTTGTGAAGAACACCCTGGCCATCCGCGCCGCGCAGGGCACTGCGTTTGAAGGCGTGGTGAAGAAGGGCCTGAAGGGCCGCACCTCGATTGCCTATACCTCGGGCGATCCGGTGGCGCTGGCCAAGGCTCTCACCAAGTATGCCAAGGACAACCCGGAACTGACGTTCAAGGCAGGCCTCGTCGAAGGCAAGGCAGTGGACGTGAAGGACATCGAAGCACTGGCGAGCCTGCCGTCGAAGGAAGAGCTGTACAGCAAACTGCTGTTCCTGCTCAACGCTCCGGCGACGCGTCTGGCTTCGGCACTGGCGGGCGTGGGCCGCAACATGGCCATCGTCATCGACCAGGGCGTCAAGGAAAGCAAGTTCAAGGGCGAAGAGGCTCAGGCCTAATCGCCCGACCGGCCCGGAGTATGGGCCGGAACGCAAGGGATCGGGGCCGTCCGCGGTTTGGCGGCTCCAACAGATTCCGTTATGCGTTGTGGAATGTGTCCAGTCCGTTGCCAGAGTCTGGAGTAACGGCAGGGGTCGAGGCGCTGAGCGCCCCGGCAGGCCAAAGTAACGCAGGGACTGCGTGATGGCCGCCTGTAATCCCCGGGAGCACGTGACCACGCGGGACATAACGAAATCACAACGAATAACGAAAACGATTGGAGAATCGAAATGGCTGATTTGGCTGCTCTGAAGGAACAGATTTGTGGTTTGTCGCTGCTGGAAGCTGCGCAGCTGGTGAAGGAACTGGAAGAGACCCTGGGCGTGTCGGCTGCGGCCGCGGCTCCGGTGGTCGTGGCTGGCGGCGCTGCCGCTCCGGCCGCTGCTGCGGAAGAGAAGACTGAGTTCAACGTGATCCTGACCGCCGCTGGCGCCAACAAGATCAACGTGATCAAGGCCGTCCGCGAAGTCACCAGCCTGGGCCTGAAGGAAGCGAAGGACCTGGTTGACGGCGCTCCGAAGCCGATCAAGGAAGGCGTCTCGAAGGAAGAGGCCGAGAAGATCAAGGCCAAGTTCGTCGAGGCTGGCGCCACCGTCGAAATCAAGTAGTTGTGCCCTGTGGGAGCCCGGTCAACCGGCCGGGCTCCTGCCGGTACCATCCCCTGGTTGGCACGGGGTATTCCCGCTGTCAAGAAAAATGTGATCTGAAGCAACATTTTTCCGCTGCTTCGGAGTATTATTTATAGATGTAGTTTGAGCGGCAGTCTGGCTAGGCGTGCGCCGAGCGATCGGGAGCGTCTGCGCCTGACGCCGTTTTGTGGTGTCTACTCCAGGAAGGCGACCCTGGGGATGCAGGGACGCACGGGCTGTTCCGCAGTGTCAGAATAGTTCGCGCGCGAGCGCAACGCAAGCAGCAACGCCAAGGAAGAGGAGCGGTCCTCCCATCGCCGGAGATCGCGGAATTCCCGGGCAGTGAAGTGCGGCCGCCATGCGGAGGCAGGTCGCAGCTCAGAGAAGCACGAAACGGTTCACCCAGATGCGATAGCTCCGCAGCGGGTGGGCTGGGAACAGGCTCTTTCATACTGGCGCGGGAAACGAAGATGCATACGACCGGTGCGCAGCAGCGCCGGCGGCCTGAACGACAGGCCGTACAAGCGAACAAGACGCCGTCCAAGGCGCCTGCAGGGAAGTGTGTCCCTGCGGGCTTTTGACGTGTTCAGAGATTTTTGAAGTAGATGCCGGGCGCGTGCGGTTGCCGAAACCCTTCGCGCGGAATGCCGCCCCGGTGGACGAGCGTCCAAGTTCCTTCCGTTTAATACGCGCCAGCGTAGACAGAGAGCAACAGTAGTCCCGCGGTCCGCGACCGCGGGCGGGCGACACAAAAGCTGCGTCCAGGGCTGGGACGCAGTAAGCGCGGCCCTGCGCCGCGCGTGCCCCGGCGCCACTGCGCCGGACCCGGCAACCACGAGGGAGCTATGTGCTGCAGCATGCTGTCGAGCAATCGGCGGAAAGATCGCAGCCAGCGTCTCGCTTGTGGCAGCAGGCAAATTTGAGGAGTCACAATGGCTGAACAGAAAACAGCGTTTCGCAAACGCCTGGACTTTTCCAAGATTCCGGCAACCATCCGGATCCCGAACCTGATCGAGGTTCAGAAGCGTTCCTATGAACGTTTCCTTCAGATGGACAAGCTGCCAAGCGAGCGCGACGAGGCCGGTTTGCAGGCCGTCTTCCAGTCCGTGTTTCCCATCACGGACTTCCGCAATGTTTCCCAGTTGGAGTTTGTCGACTACCAGATCGGCAACTGGGAGTGCAAGTGCGGACACCTGAAGGGGCTTCATCACCTGCGCACCACGTGCCGTTCCTGCGGATCGACGGTCGTTACCGACCCGTTCCATCCGGGCGACGTGCTCTGCTTGAAGTGCGGCACCTATAACGCCAACACCCCGGATTTCTGCTCCAAGTGCGGCGACCCGGTGGGCATGCAGTTGAAGTACGACGTGCATGAGTGTGAAGAGCGCGGCATGACGTTCAGCGCACCGCTGAAGGTCACCATGCGCCTGACCATCTTCGACAAGGACCCGGAGACCGGCAACAAGACCATCCGCGACATCAAGGAGCAGGAAGTCTTCTTCGGAGACATCCCGCTGATGACCGACAACGGTACGTTCATTGTGAACGGCACCGAGCGCGTCATCGTCAGCCAGTTGCACCGCTCCCCGGGCGTCTTCTTCGAGACGGCCAACAACCACACCTACTTCCTCGGCAAGATCATTCCGTACCGCGGCTCCTGGGTGGAGTTCGAATACGACCAGAAGAACGTGCTCTATGTGCGCATCGACCGCAAGCGCAAGTTCCTGGGCACGATCTTCCTGCGCGCCCTCGGCCTGCGTTCGGATGAAGACATCCTGCGCACGTTCTACACGGTCGACCGCATTGCGCTGAAGGACAACAAGCTGTTCTGGACGCTGGAGCCGGGCGTGGAGCGCCCGACGAACCTGCTCGGAATGAAGCTGGCGCACGCCATCAAGAACAAGGCGGGCGAGGAAATTGGGCATGCCGGCCGCAAGGTCAACGCCAACACCCTGCGCGAGCTGGTGAAGGCCAAGATCGAAGAGATCGAAATCGACGTCGCCGATCTGGAAGGCGCATATGTCGCCAGCGACGTGGTTGACACCAATACCGGCGAGGTTCTGCTGGAGGCCAATGCCGAACTGACCGCGGGCAAGCTCTCGAAGATGCTCGAGGCCGGTGTGACCGACATTCAGGTGTTCTTCCCTGAGCGCGACGACGTGGGCACGATCATTTCGGCCACGCTGCGCCGTGACTCCGTCAAGACGCCGCAGGAAGCCCTGATCGAGATTTACCGCAAGCTGCGTCCGGGTGACCCGCCAACGCTGGATACGGCCACCGCGCTGTTCCACGGCATGTTCTTCGATCCGCGCAAGTATGACTTCTCGGCTGTCGGACGCTTGAAGTTCAACATCAAGCTGTTCGACAACGAAGACGCCACGGACCGCAAGGTGCGCACTCTGGAGCCGGATGATTTCTATGAAACCATCCGCTACCTGCTGAAGCTGCGCAAGAACATCGGCCAGGTGGACGATATCGATCACCTCGGCAACCGCCGCGTGCGCGCCGTGGGCGAATTGATGGAGAACCAGTTCCGCATCGGCCTGGTCCGTATGGAACGCGCCATCAAGGAAAAGATGAGCGTCTACCAGGAAATGTCGACGGCGATGCCGCATGACCTGGTCAACGCCAAGCCGGTCATGGCTGCCATCCGCGAGTTCTTCGGATCCTCGCAGCTGTCGCAGTTCATGGACCAGACGAACCCGCTGTCGGAGATCACGCACAAGCGCCGCCTGTCGGCCCTTGGACCGGGCGGTCTGTCGCGTGAACGCGCTGGATTCGAAGTCCGCGACGTTCACCCGACGCACTACGGCCGTATCTGCCCGATTGAGACGCCGGAAGGTCCGAACATCGGCCTGATCTCGTCGCTGAGCTGCTATGCCCGCATCAATGACTACGGCTTCATCGAGTCGCCCTACCGCAAGGTGAAGGACGGCCGCGTGCTCGACTACGTCACCGTTGTCAACTCCGGTGACAGCGAGCTCCGCGTCGGCGACCATGCCGAGAAGGAAGAAGTTCTCAAGGTCAACGAGGAGCTGCGCTCGCGCAAGAAGAAGCTGGTCGACTACGAGCCGTTCAGCTTCTACCTGTCGGCCTGGGAAGAAGACAAGTGGGTCATCGCGCAGGCGAACGCCGAGCTGGACGAGAAGGGCAACATCATCACTGACCTGGTGAATGCCCGCAAGACCGGCAACTTCATCCTGATCGACAAGAAGGACGTTGAGTACATCGACGTCAGCCCGAAGCAGCTGGTTTCGGTCGCCGCCTCGCTCGTGCCCTTCCTGGAGCACGATGACGCGAACCGAGCCCTGATGGGCGCCAACATGCAGCGCCAGTCGGTTCCGTTGCTGCGTGCGCAGGCACCGATCGTCGGCACCGGCATGGAAGGCGTTACGGCGCGCGACTCCGGCGCCGTGGTGCTGGCCCGCCGCTCCGGCATTGTGGACTCGGTCGACAGCGAGCGCATCATCGTGCGCGTTGAAGGCGAGCACAATCCGACGCAGTTGTCGCGCGAAGTCGGCAGCGACATCTACCAGCTCACGAAGTTCAAGCGTTCGAACCAGAACACCTGCATCAACCAGCGTCCGGTCGTGAAGCGCGGCCAGCGCGTGTTGAAGGGGCAGGTCATCGCCGACGGTCCTTGCACGGACAACGGCGAACTGGCACTGGGACGCAACGTGCTGGTCGCGTTCATTCCGTGGCGCGGCTACAACTTTGAGGACGCCATCCTCGTCTCCGAAAAGATGGTGAAGGAGGATTACTACACCTCCGTTCACATCGAGGAGTTCGAGATTGAAGCGCGCGACACCAAGCTGGGGCCAGAAGAGGTCACGCGCGATATCCCCAACGTTAGCGAAAACGCGCTGCGCGATCTGGACGAGAGCGGCATCATCCGCATCGGAGCCTCGGTGAAGGCCGGAGACATTCTGGTCGGCAAGGTGACTCCGAAGGGCGAGACGCAGCTCACGCCGGAAGAGAAGCTGCTGCGCGCCATCTTCGGCGAAAAGGCCGGCGATGTTCGCGATGCTTCGCTCACGTGCCCTCCGGGCATTGAGGGCACCATCGTCGACGTCAAAATCTTCTCCCGCAAGGGACAGGAAAAGGACGAGCGCGCCAAGCAGATCGAAGGGATGCAGGTTGCACGCCTCGAGAAGAACCTCTCGGACGAAATCCGCATTTTGACCGACGAGCGTTTGAAGCGCTTGGAAGGCCTGCTGGGCGGCAAGGAAGTTCTGGCCGACCTGCACGACGAGCGCACCAACAAGCGCCTGCTGACCAAGGGCCTGATCCTCGACCGCGAGACCATCGAGCGCATCTCGACGCGCAACCTGAAGCGCATCAAGTTCGCCGACAAGGACCCGCGGGTCAACGAGCAGATCGACGAAATCGAAGAGATGACCTCGCGCCAGATCGACGTGCTGCGCAAGATCGTCCGCGAGAAGGTCGACAAGCTGCAGAAGGGCGACGAACTGCCGCCGGGCGTGATCAAGCTGGTCAAGGTCTACATCGCCATGAAGCGCAAGCTGAGTGTGGGCGATAAGATGGCCGGCCGCCACGGTAACAAGGGCGTCATCGCGCGCATCCTGCCGGAAGAGGACATGCCGTACCTCGAGGACGGAACGCCGATGGAGATCGTCCTGAATCCGCTGGGCGTGCCTTCCCGTATGAACGTCGGACAGATCCTGGAAACGCACCTGGGTTGGGCCGGCAAGGAAATCGGCAAGAAGGTGACCGAGATGCTCGAGGAGAACAAGGCCTCCGAGCAGATCCGCGCCGGCTTGAAGAAGCTGTTCGAAGGCATGCCGTTCGTGCCCGAGTTCGACGACCTGGACGAGGAAACGCTGCTGAAGTTCGCCGACGACCTGAAGGACCGCGCCTACTTTGCGACGCCGGTCTTTGATGGCTCCAGGGAAGAGGAGATCAAGGCGCTGTTGGAGCGCTGCGAGCTGCCGACTTCCGGCAAGACGTACCTGTATGACGGCATGACGGGCGAGCGCTTCGAGCAGCCGGCCACCGTCGGGTACATCTACATGCTGAAGCTGTCTCACCTGGTCGACGACAAGATTCACGCGCGTTCGATTGGACCGTACTCGCTGATCACCCAGCAGCCGCTGGGCGGCAAGGCGCAGTTCGGTGGCCAGCGCTTCGGAGAAATGGAAGTGTGGGCGCTGGAAGCTTACGGCGCCGCCCACATCCTCCAGGAGCTGCTCACCGCCAAGTCCGACGACGTGTTTGGCCGCACCAAGATTTACGAGGCCATCGTGAAGGGCGAAGCGGCGATCGAGCCGGGCGTGCCGGAATCGTTCAACGTGCTTATCCGAGAACTGCAGTCGCTCTGCCTTGATGTTGAGTTGATCAAGGTGAAGGAGAACGAGCAGTTGCCGCCGGCTGAGCCCGTGACGGTGGCCGCCGACTAAACGGTTGCACGGGGAGCGCGGAGCCACTGGCACCGCGCCTCCCCGCTTGAGTTCTGAAGAATCGAAGATCCGCACACGGAGCACCCAGGCGCGCGGATCGTGGATTCGGAGACCGGTTCGCCGGTCGCTAGCTGGGAGCCGCAGGCGGTCGCGCAAGACCGCAGGTCCTGAATGCACAGCGGCGTTCAGGAAGGAGGCAATTTGTACCGTTCGAGCCCATTCGATCTCGGCAACAACATCGCGGACTTCGACGCGATCCGGATCAGCGTCGCCTCGCCGGAAAAGATCCGCAGCTGGTCGCACGGCGAAGTCACCAAGCCGGAAACGATCAACTACCGCACCTTCAAGCCGGAGCGCGACGGCCTGTTCTGCGCCCGCATCTTCGGCCCGGTCACCGACTGGGAGTGCTTGTGCGGCAAGTACAAGCGCATGAAGCACCGCGGCGTGATCTGCGACAAGTGCGGCGTGGAAGTCACGCTCAGCAAGGTTCGCCGCGAGCGCCTTGGCCACATCGAGCTGGCATCGCCCTGCTCGCATGTCTGGTTCTTCAAGGGCCTGCCCAGCCGTATCGGCCACATTCTCGATATCTCCCTGCGCGACCTTGAGAGCGTGCTCTACTTCGAGGCCTACGTGGTCGTCGAAGCCGGTGAAGCGCCGGTCAAAGAGCGCGACATCATCAAGGAAGAATCGAAGTTCCGCGAACTCGATCAGCAGTTCCGTCCCACCGGCTTCAAGGCCATGATGGGCGCCGAGGCGATCAAGGAACTGTTGAAGCGCGTTGACACCGAAACGCTTTCCGTCGAGCTGCGCGAAAAGATGCGCAACGAGACCTCTCTGCAGAAGCGGTTGAAGTACGCCAAGCGGCTGAAGGTCACCGAAGCGTTCCGCAAGAGCGGCAACAAGCCGCAGTGGATGATTCTCGACGTGATTCCGGTCATTCCGCCGGAACTGCGCCCGCTGGTTCCACTCGACGGCGGCCGCTTTGCCACGTCGGATTTGAATGACCTGTACCGTCGCGTCATCAACCGCAATAACCGGTTGAAGAAGCTGATGGATCTGCACGCTCCGGAAGTCATCGTGCGCAATGAAAAGCGCATGCTGCAGGAAGCGGTGGACGCGCTGTTCGATAACGGCCGCCGCGGCCGCGTGCTGCGTGGCGCCAACAACCGCCCGCTGAAGTCCCTGAGCGATACGCTGAAGGGCAAGCAGGGCCGCTTCCGTCAGAACCTGCTGGGCAAGCGCGTTGACTACTCGGGCCGTTCGGTCATCGTCGTCGGTCCGGAGTTGAAGCTGCACCAGTGCGGTCTGCCGAAGAAGATGGCGCTTGAGCTGTTCAAGCCGTTCATCTATCACCGCCTGGAGCAGACCGGCCACTGCACCACCATCAAGCAGGCCAAGGAAATGGTGGAGCAGCAGGACCCGATCGTGTGGGACATTCTGGAAGAGGTCATCAAGGACCACCCGGTGATGTTGAACCGCGCTCCAACCCTGCACCGCCTGGGCATTCAGGCCTTTGAGCCGGTGCTGGTGGAAGGCAAGGCCATCAAGATTCACCCGCTCGTCTGCACGGCGTTCAACGCCGACTTCGACGGTGACCAGATGGCTGTGCACATTCCGCTATCTCCGGAAGCGCAGATTGAAGCCAGCGTTCTGATGCTGGCCTCGCACAACATTCTGTCCCCGGCTTCGGGCGCGCCAATCACGGTCCCGACGCAGGACATGGTGCTCGGCATCTACTACCTGACCAAGGCGAAGGTGGATGCCCGCGGCGAAGGCCGCGCGTTCAGCGACATTGAAGAAGTGCTGCTGGCACGCGAGGCCGGCGAGGTGGAGACGCTGACGCCGATCCGCCTGCGCTACACCGGCGAGGTCATCGACCTGACCACCGCGTATGACGATCAGGAGATCATGCACACCGAGCCGGTGACGCTGAGCCGCCAGTTCGTCAACACCACGGTGGGCCGCGCCATCCTGAACGACCGCCTGCGCGCGGCCGCTCCGGAGATGCCGTTCATCAACGGCCTGATCAAGAAGAAGGGCATCGGCCAGCTCGTCAACTACTGCTACCTGCGCTTCGGTCTGGAAACGACCGTGCGCATGCTGGACGAGGTGAAGACCCTCGGCTTCCAGTCGGCCACCCGCTCCGGCCTGTCCATCGGCATCGACGACATGGTCATCCCGGACAGCAAGAAGGGAACGGTCAAGGCCGCGCAGGACGCCCGTATCGCCATTCAGCAGCAGTACCTGGACGGCGCCATCACCAACGGCGAGCGCTACAACAAGGTCATCGAAATCTGGTCGGGCGTCACCGAAAAGGTGGCCGACGAGATGTTCGGCGCCATGAAGCAGCGCGACAAGGAAGGCGTCATCAACCCGATTTACGTGATGGCCGATTCCGGCGCCCGCGGTTCCAAACAGCAGATCCGCCAACTCTCCGGTATGCGCGGCTTGATGGCCAAGCCTTCGGGCGAAATCATCGAGACGCCGATCACGGCGAACTTCCGCGAAGGCCTGACGGTGCTCGAGTACTTCATCTCGACGCACGGCGCGCGTAAGGGCCTGGCCGATACCGCTTTGAAGACGGCCGACTCGGGCTACCTGACCCGCCGACTGGTCGACGTGGCGCAGGACGTGATCATCAGCGAGTACGACTGCGGCACGGTCGACGGCATTTACGTCGGCTCCATCGTCGAGTCCGGTGACATTATCGAGCCGCTGCGCGACCGCATTGTGGGCCGCGTCTCGCTCGAGAAGATCAAGGACTACGAAGGTAACGTGATCGTCGACGTCAACGGCGACATCACGGAGGAAATCGCCATCGCGATTCAGGCTGCCGGCGTTGAGCGCGTCAAGATCCGCTCGGTGCTGACCTGCGAATCGAAGCGTGGCGCCTGCGTGAAGTGCTACGGCCGCAACCTGGCCACCGGTCGCACGGTGGAACTGGGCGAGGCGGTCGGCGTGATCGCCGCGCAGTCCATCGGCGAACCGGGAACGCAGCTCACCATGCGTACCTTCCACATCGGCGGCACGGCGTCGCGAGTCAGCGAGCAGTCGCGCCAGGATGCGAAGAACAACGGCACGGTGCGCTTCATCAACCTGATGACGGTTAAGAGCAAGGCCGGCGACCTGGTGGTGATGAACCGCAACGGCTCCATCGTGGTCATGGACGACAAGGGCCGCGAAAAGGAGCGCTACTCCATCGTGTACGGCGCGCACGTCAAGGTGAACGAAGGCGATCAGGTTCAGGTCGGCCAGTTGCTGGTCGAGTGGGACCCGTACACCTTCTCCATCCTGACCGAAATCGGCGGCACCGTGGCCTTCAAGGATTTGCAGGAAGGCCTGACGCTGCACGAGGAAGTCGACGAAGTCACCGGTCTGTCGCGTCAGGTGGTCATGGATTCGCCGGATGAAAAGCGCCAGCCCGCCATCGTCATCAAGGGCGCCAAGGGCAACAAGCGTTACCTGATGCCTTCACGCGCACACCTGATGGTGGCCGACGGCGACGAGACCTTCCCGGGCGATGTGCTCGCGAAGATTCCGCGCGAATCGACCAAGACCAAGGACATCACCGGCGGTCTGCCGCGCGTGGTGGAACTGTTCGAAGCGCGCAAGCCGCGTGAGACGGCCGTCATGAGCGAGATCGACGGCGAGGTCAAGCTGGGCGAAGTGAGCAAGGGCCAGCGCAAGGTGTACGTGGTGGCCGACGACGGAACGGAAAAGGAATACTCCGTGCCGCGCGGCGTCCACGTGAACGTGCAGGAAGGCGAGCGCATCCGCGCCGGCGAACAGCTGATGGATGGCCCGCTGAACCCGCACGACATTCTGGCCGTGCTCGGCGAGAAGGAACTGCAGGCCTACCTGGTCAATGAGATTCAGGAAGTCTATCGTCTGCAGGGCGTCGCCATCAGCGACAAGCACATCGAGGTCATCGTTCGTCAGATGATGCGGTGGGTGAAGGTCGAGGATGTGGGCGACACCAGCTTCCTGCTCGAACAGCAGGTCGACCGCTTCCGCTTCCGTGAGGAGAACGAAAAGGTCATTGCCAACGGCGGCAAGCCGGCCACCGGCCGTCCGCTGCTGCTCGGCATCACCAAGGCATCGCTCTCCACTGATTCGTGGGTTTCCGCCGCGTCGTTCCAGGAGACCACGCGCGTGCTCACCGAGGCCGCTATCACCGGCTCGGTCGATCACCTGCGCGGCCTGAAGGAAAACGTCATCGTCGGACGCCTGATCCCGGCCGGCACCGGCATGGAGTACTACCGCAACGTGCGGCTGGCTCCGGAGCTGGAAGAAGCAGCCCAGAAGGTGCAGGAAGAGATCAGCCGCGAAAACGAAGAAGCCGAGCGGGCGCTGGAACTGCTGCGCCAGGAAGGCGAGAACGAGCCGGAAGAGCTCAACGCCGACTAAATCCACACGGACCCCGGAAGGCTTCAGGCCGGGGTCCCCAACAGCTTTGCTGTTGGGGTGGAGGAAGGCGAGAACGAGCCGGAAGAGCTCAACGCCGACTAACCGGCGCCGCCAGCCAGGCGGGCAAGCCGCAAGACTCAAAGCCCCGGTGCCAATGTGCACCGGGGTTTCTCTTTGTGTCGCAACGGCAGAATTGCCCGCCGAACCCAACTTCATTCTCCCAACTGGAGCGGCACTCGTTTAGAATCAAGGCGAAAGCTCAGGTGCTCAACAAGGACGTGTGCGGTACCAGACAATCGCGATGGGGAAGTTCCTGAAGCTGTTTCGGATAGCGGTATGGCGGGCGTTTACGCACGACCAGTTCGCCGTGGCCAAAGCCGCGGCTTACTCCGCCATTCTGACCATTTTTCCAGCCGTGCTGGTGCTGGCCAGCATTCTGGCTGCCTCGCACACCACCGCGCAGTTCATCCGCCAGGTGGCGTATTCCATCGGACGCATTCTTCCGGAAGGCACGCAGTCGGCGGTGCTCACCTACTTCCAGGGCAACAAGCCGGTGGGCGCGCGCATGATCGTGCTGACCTCGCTGCTGACGCTCTGGACCGGCTCCGGCGTGATGATCTCCTGGATGGATGGCTTCCATCGTGCCTACCAGATGCCGCGCAGTTGGACGATGACGCAGGAGCGCGTCGTCAGCTTTTTGCTGGTGGTGCTCGCCGGAATCCCAATGGCATTCGTCAGCTTTCTGCTGGCCTTCGGCTACCAGATTGAGATGTGGATGATCCATCGCGGCGGCCATGAATTCGGCCCTTACATTCTGGGTCTCTGGACGGCAATACGCTGGATGATTGCGGCCCTCACGAGCATCGCGGTCATCTCGCTCATCTATCACCACGGCGTGCCGCGCACGCAGCCCTGGCACCGTGTTTTGCCCGGTGCGACGCTGGCGACGCTGCTTTGGTTCGCCTCCACCATTGGCTTCGGCGTCTACCTGCGTCGATTCGCCAACTATAGTTTCGTCTACGGCTCGGTGGGCACGGCCATTGTGCTGCTCATCTGGCTGTACATCGTTTCCCTGGTGGTGCTGGTTGGAGCTGAGTACAACGCCCTGTGCTCGCCGCGCTACCTGTTCGGAAGCTATTCGGAGTTGAAGCCCGATGAGCTTCGCGTGCGCCAGCCGCACATGGAAGATTAGAGATTATGCCTGATACGAACATCTGTAAACCTGCACCCGAGGGCGCGCGTCGCGCCAAGATCGTCTGCACCATCGGCCCGGCATGCAGCTCCGAGGAAAAGATGGCCGAGTTGATGCGCCGCGGCATGGACGTGGCGCGGCTGAACTTCTCGCACGGTACGCACGAGGTGCATGGCGCCAATATCGCCAAGCTGCGCAAAGTGGCGCGCGAACTGGGACGCACCATCTGCATTCTCGGTGACCTGCAGGGGCCGAAGATTCGCACAGGCGCGCTCAAGGATCACCAGAAGGTGATGCTGGAGAAAGGCTCGCGCGTGACCATTACGCCGCGCGAGGTGGAAGGCACGCCGACGCTGCTGGGCACCACGTTCCTCACGCTGGCCAAAGAGGTCACGCCCGGCTCGCGCATCCTGCTCAGCGACGGCAAGCTTTCGCTGGAAGTGGTGGCCGTGAAGGGCGACGACGTGGAGTGCGTCGTCATTGACGGCGGCCTGCTTGGCGAGCATCAGGGTATCAATCTGCCCGGTGCGGTTGTCACCGTGCCCTCGCTGACGGAGAAGGACCTGGAAGACCTGCATTTTGCCGTGGCACAGGGCGTGGACATCATCGCGCTCTCGTTTGTGCGAACCGCCGAGGATGTGCTCCGCACCAAGAAGGAGATCGCCTCGCTCGGGTCGAACACGCCGGTCATCGCCAAGCTGGAAAAACCGCAGGCCATCGAGAACCTGGAAGAGATTCTCGACGTTGCCGACGGCGTCATGGTCGCCCGTGGAGACCTTGGCGTGGAAGTGCTGCCGGAGAAGGTTCCGGTCATTCAGAAGCACATCATTCGCCGCGCGCTCGAACGTCGCCGCCCGGTCATTACCGCAACGCAGATGCTGGAATCGATGATCGAAAATCCGCGGCCCACGCGCGCCGAAGCCAGCGACGTGGCCAACGCCATCTTCGACGGCACAGACGCCGTCATGCTCAGCGGTGAGACCGCCACGGGCAAGTATCCGGGCGAGGCTGTCAGCATGATGGCGCGCATTGTGATTGAGGCCGAAGATCACATGCTGCACAACATGCCGCCCACGCGCCAGCACGTGCCGCACAACCTCACCATTGCTGAGGCCATCTGCGAATCGGTGGCGCACGTGGCCGAGGACCTGAAGCTGCGCGCCATCGCCGTCTTTTCCGAGAGCGGCAACACGGCGCGGCTGATTTCCAAGTACCGGCCGCGGACGCCGGTCTATGCCTTCTCCCACCTGGCCCCGGTGTGCAACCGTATGAACCTTTACTGGGGCGTGCACCCGGTACCGGTCGAGCAGGCTCAGTCGGTTGAGCAGATGATCGCTCTCTCCGAGGGCTACCTGGTCGAGCACGGCGTGGCGCGCAAAGGCGACATCATGGCGATTGCCGCCGGCACGCAGGCCACCACCGGCTCCACGAATTTTATGCGTCTCCGCGAGGTTCTGGCCGCCCCGCCCGCGCAGAAGAAGTAAGATGGTTCACGACAGGAAGAACTGATGCCGAATACTGAAATCCTCTCCCTCGCCGTCCTCAGCCCGTTTGAAGGGCAGGAGGAAGCCACGCAGAAACTGCTGCGCGACTTCTACACCATGATGAGCCAGAAGGGCTACAGCCGTGACATTCTGTACCGCGTGGCCAAACAGCCCGTGCAGTTCGTTCACCTGCGCATCTGGAAGTCGGAAGAGGTTCGCAGCGAGGCGCAGCACGACCCTGACGTCCATCACTTCTGGAAGCAGCTCACCGAGATCTGCGACGTCACCACCACCTATGAGACGTTGCAGCCGGTCTTCTCCACAGTGCCGAAGGGGTAGACGCAAGATTGGTGTGAATTGCCATGCGCGGCGCATCGGCGGCGCGTGGAATCTGCTTCGGAAAAATTGATTGCATGAAAAAGGCGCGGGCCACAGGCCCGCGCCTTTGCATGTCGGAACCCTATTCTCTAATTGACCCAGGGGCCCTGCGAGCCACCGCGTCCGGAGTTGTCGCGGTCGTTGTTGTGCAGGTAGGCGTCATCCTTGCGGTGCTTGTTCATGTAGACCTCAAACTTCTTCTGCGCGCGCTTGCGCTTCCAGCGGTAGTACCAGTTGCGCATGCCGTAGTAGCCCTCGCTGGAGGCAAAGCCCAGGCCGCGTGAGGGCAGGAAGCGCAGGTAAATCCAGCCAAAGAGCATGCCGCCCAGGTGCGCGAAGTTGGCCACGCCACCCGTTTCGCCCAAGGCTCCCACCAGCGCAATGGCAATCCACAGGTACGCCATGTAGCGCGCCTTGATCGAGAATGGGATGGGGAAGAGGAAGACCTCGCGGTCCCCGTAAAGCATGGCAAAAGCGATCAGCAGGCCGTAGATGCCGCCCGAAGCGCCGGCCGTGGGGTGGTTCCAGACGTCGGCCAGAATGGCGAACAGCGGCAGCGGCGCGGCTGTGAGCAGCAGGCGCCCAATCAGCCCAATGGCTATCGTGGAGAGCGAGGCGCCGAGCACGCACCAGAAAAAGAATTCGAGAAAGCGGTTACGCCCCCAGGCGGCCTCAAACTGCGCCCCAAACATCCACAGGGTGAACATGTTGAAGAACAGGTGGCTGAAGCCGATGTGGAAGAATGCATAGGTGACCAGCTGCCACACCGCGCCGTGCAGCACCGCCGGCACGGAGAGGTAGCCGTAGACCTTCATATATGCGGCCAGCGTCCCAAGGCCGACGAGCGGCAGCAGCACCATCAGCGCAAAGACAGCGGTGTTCACGACGATGAGCGCTTTGACTGCCCGCGTGAACGGCGGCAGGCTGAGTGTCATTCCACCACGCATAGCTCTTGTTCCTCGTTCTTTCCTGTCGCTTCCATCGTATCGCGGCGGGGGCCGTGCGCGCGACTGCCGGGGGCGGAAAGCCGATTAGCGTTTGTCAATTGCAATGCGCCGCCCGGGGCCGGAAAAATTTAAGGGAAACTTTACACAATTCCTTGCATGACTCCCCTTGACGCTGCATGCGGGGAGATTCTAAATATAAAAGCGGCATCTGGAGGAAACCATGGTTTTATGCCCCGAGTGCGAGAGCGATCTCGACATTGAAGAAGACGAGCTGGACGAAGGTGAAGTCGTCTCCTGCGCCGAGTGCGGGACAGACTTTGAAGTGGTCGCGGTCGATCCGTTGGAGTTGAGCCGCGTCGCGGATGAAGACGAGGACGAGGAAGACGAAGACGAGGAAGACGAAGAGGAAGGTGAATATTAATCCGCTCCTCATCCCACGGAGCGCGCTGCGTACGACGCTGTGCGCCGTGTTGTTGTGTGCTCTGATGGCGCCGCTGGCCTTGGCGGCCGGCGCGCCGCAAAGCAGCAAGTCAAAGGGCGCGGTGGAACACGTGCCCGACTTTGCCATCATCTTCTGCACCGTGTGGGACGCGCATGACCGCCCGGTCTATGGCGTGCCCGTGCGCCTGCGTCTTGCCAGCGAAAAGAAGTTTCGCGACCAGGCCGTGAGCGATCACCACGGCGAGCTCGGCTTCCACGTCTCCAAGCTGGGTCAGTACGTGTTGCAGGCCGATATCAAGGTTCCCAAAGGAAAGGCGAAGCCCGAGGTGACCATTGACGTCGGTTCGCTCTCCACGCGCTTTGACACCAGCATTCATCTTCCCGAGTAAAGCCGATACAATACAGACGGGCAGCCCGGAGGTCATGGAATGAACGTCTCGAGGAAGTGGTTCGCACTGATTGCGGTGATTGCGTTCGCCTTGGTATCGGTGGCCGCCGCGCAGCTTGACGGCTCGCAGCCCAAGCCCGCACCCGGCACTCGTACCCTTCTTGGTTTTGTCACGGACAAGCAGGACAAGCCCGTGCCGCAGGCCCTGGTCTATTTGAAGAACACCAAGACACAGATGACCAAGACCTACATCGCCGGCCCCGACGGCAGCTACCACTTCCACTCGCTGTCGTTGAACATCGACTACGAAGTGCACGCCGAGAAGGATGGCAAGCGCAGTGACACCAAGACGCTGAGCACCTTCGACACGCGCCCGCAGATTCGCATCAACCTGAAGCTCGATAAGTAGACACACGCGCAGACAAGATTGCGAAGCCGGGCCAAGCGCCCGGCTTTCGTGTGTCTGCACCGATTGTGCTCGGGGCGTGTAGCGGTATGTTCCGGTGCCTTCCGCGGGCAAAAGAAAAGGGCCGCATCGCTGCGGCCCTTTGGAGTTTCTGACTTCCTTCGGCTTACTCGTTCTCGTTCGAACGCTTCCAATCGAGCAGTTCGCCGATGGTGGAAGTGCCGCCGGAGGAGGCAGCGTGCGAGGTGGGATGCTTGTAGGCTTCCACGTCGTCGCGGGTGGCTTCTTCGCCTACTGCACGCAGGCTCAGGCCAACCTTCTTCTCTTCGGGGTTCATCTTGATGATCTTGAACTCAAGCTCGGTACCCGGCTCAAGCGCAACCGGCTGACCGTTGGCGTCGGTGGCCTCGGAGTTGTGGCACAGGCCCTCGACTCCATCGGCAATCTCGACGAACGCGCCGAAGCTCGCCATGCGGAGGACCTTGCCCTTGATCACGTCGCCGATGCGATGCTGATCGAAGAAGGTCTCCCAAACGTCGGGCTGCAGCTGCTTGACGCCGAGCGACAGGCGGCGGTTTTCCGGCTCAATCGCCAGAACCACGGCCTTCACCTTGTCACCCTTCTTCAGCACTTCCGAAGGATGCTTGATGCGCTTGGTCCAGCTCAGGTTGCTGACGTGGACCAGGCCGTCGATACCGTCCTCGATTTCGATGAACGCGCCGAAATCGGTCAGGTTGCGGACCTTGCCCTCGACCACGCTGCCAACCGGGAACTTCTCGTGCAGCGTCTCCCAAGGGTTGGACTCGAGCTGCTTCAGGCCGAGCGAGATGCGGCGCTCGGTCGGGTTCACGTTCAGAACCACGGCCTGCACCTGATCGCCCACGTTCACCAGCTTCGAGGGGTGCTTCATGCGCTTGGACCAGGTCATTTCGCTGACGTGGACCAGGCCTTCGATGCCCTGCTCGAGTTCGATGAACGCACCGTAATCGGTGACGCTGATGACGCGGCCGGCGACATGCGCGCCGATCGGGTAACGCTCGGCGGCGTCAAGCCACGGATCAGGCGTCAACTGCTTGAAGCCGAGCGAAACGCGCTGCTTGTCGCGGTCGAACTTGAGGACCTTCACCTGAATCTGGTCGCCGACCTGGACGAGGTCGCGCGGGTGAGTCAGGCGTCCCCAGCTCATGTCGGTGATGTGCAGCAGGCCGTCGATCCCACCGAGGTCGACGAACGCACCGTAGTCGGTCAGGTTCTTGACCGTACCGGTCAGAACCGAACCCTCGGCCAGGTGCTCCATCGTCAGCTCGCGCTTGGCGGAGATCTCCTCGTCGAGGATCTGCTTGCGGCTGACCACGATGTTGCCGCGCTTCTTGTTGACCTTGATGATGCGGACTTCCAGTTCCTGTCCCTTCAGAGCATCCAGGTTGCGCACCGGGCGAACGTCTACCTGCGAACCGGGCAGGAAGGCGCGGGCGCCCATAATGTCAACGGTGAGACCGCCCTTGATGCGGTCAATCACACGGGCCTTGACGGAGGACTTGTCGTTGTACGCTTTCTCGATTTCGTCCCATGCGTGGAGCCGTTGGGCCTTCTGGTGAGAAAGGTTGACGTACCCTTCCTCGGTGTGGCCCTTCTCGATCATCACGTCGATTTCCTGGCCCGGCTGGAAGGTCACATTGCCTTCATGGTCGGTCACTTCGGCAATCGGCACGACGCCTTCGGACTTGAGTCCGATGTCCACGACAAGGTAGTTCTGGTTGGCGGAGATGACGGTGCCCTTGAGGACGCGGTCCTCATTGGCGGCCAGCTCGCTCTGTTCCTGCTCGAACGATTCGAGTGCGGATGCGAAATCTTCGGTCACAGGCTCTTTTTCGCGGACCGGAGCGGCTGCTGCCGGTTCCACGGAAGTGCTTGCGGTTGTGTCCTGGATGTTTTCGGACTGTTGCGGTTGAGAAGCAGCTTCAGTGTTCTGCTCGGGAGTCTGGAGATCGTTGCGGGTATCTTCGAAGGCCATTAGCGCGCGTCGTTTCTGCCCATCTGGAGAGACAGGCAGCAGGCTGAATTCGGACAGCTGTCAGAATTTCATCTTTTGGATGATGGAGCCCGCTGTCGCGGGCTTGGACATTCCTCAGCGGCCGGATCTATCAGACCTTGCGGTACCGATAGACATCTCTGACTATAGCAATCCGCCGGAAAGAGTGTCAAACGCGCAAGGCGCTAAATTCCATGTTTTGCACCACATTTGGTACAGAAGTTGCTTGACACTTTGGTGAATTTCTCCCGCCCGCTGCGTCACCCATCCTTCAACTTCTCTTCGCCGTTTGGTACCCTGCCCCCATGGACTTTCTTTGGACTCCGTGGCGCTATGCCTACATACACAGCGCCGACAGCGCCACCGGTTGCATCTTCTGCGACAAGCCCGCCGAGCAGGACGACCGGCGCAACTTCATCGTCTACCGGGGCAAGCACTGCTTCATCATTCTGAATGCCTTCCCCTACACCTCCGGGCACGTCATGGTCGTCCCTTACGCCCATCTCGACAAGCTGGAGGATCTGGCTCCAGAGGCCGCGCAGGAGATGTTCTCCCTGGCGCAGAAGGTGGAGAGCGTCCTGCGCAAGCTCTACAAGCCGGACGGCATCAACCTGGGAATGAATATCGGCAAGGCTGCGGGCGCCGGCGTGGCCGGGCACATCCACATGCACATTCTGCCGCGCTGGGTGGGCGACTCCAACTTTATGACCGTGGTGGGCGAGACCCGCGTGGTGCCCGAGCCACTGGAAAGCACCTACGAGCGCATCAAGACCGGGCTGGAGCAGGTGCTGTAAGTCTCGCGCAATTGCTCTCGAAGACAGAAAGGCCCGGAGCTCAGCTCCGGGCCTTGATTCGTGGAATCAAAGAGTTTCCTACTTGCGGTTGGTCTTTGCCGAAGCCGCGTCGATCTGGGTTTCCAGGTCCTTCAGGATCGGCATGGTCTTCGGATCAAGCCCGTCGCGCTGGCTCTTCCACCACAGCGCGGAGCCGTCCTGATGCCCGGCCTCGTAGACCCAAAGCACGTCCTCGTTACCGCGCCGCATCACGACCAGGATAAGTTCGGCCTGTTCCGGGCGGTAGCTCACCGCCCAATGATTCCAGCGCTGGATCTCATTTTGCACCGTAGTGACGGCCTCGCGATCTTCCCAACGTACATCTGGCGATTCCGGCGGTCCATCGTAGGTGGTTATGTAGACGTAGCGCGCGTTTACCAACAGCTGCGACACCGAAGTGGAACCGCTCGCCTTGGTTTGTGCCCCAGCTAGGCCGCACAGGCCTAGCATTAGTAGCCCCAACACGAGATAGCGTCCTTTCATGGTGTCCTCCTTTATCCCCCGACTCATTCGTCTCCTCCTATATTTACGCACCAGGAGGCCGAAGGTTGTGATCCGGCGGAAAAGATTTCCAGCCAATGCTCCTTCGGGAAATGCGCCCTCTGCAAGCTGTTGATTCTGCTAGAACGGCTGTTGCGGTATCTGGCGCGAAGGGAATACCCAGCGTTCGGCCAGCGCGAAGTTGACGACGGCGCAGACGGTGATAGCCACCAGGTTGGCGGCCAGAACCGGCGCGTGCAGCCAGCCAACCAGCAGCTTCATCAGCACAAGGTTGCCCGCGAGCGAGACCGCGCCATTGCCGAGGTGGAAGCGCAGCAACCGCTCGGTGAGCGTGACGTGCATCGGCCGGTGACTTGTGCGCCAGGTGTAGCGCTCATGCCAGACAAAGTTGTGCAGCACGGTCAACTCCACGGCCAGCGCGGTGGCCGGCATATAAGGCACGCCGAGCAGCCGGTGGAACGCCGTGAGCAGCGCCAGTTGCAGCACGATTCCTAGGCCCCCGACGGCGTTGAATTTGAGCCAACGCAGGCCCACGGCGCGCCAGCCATCTGCGCCAACATTCATCGCAGAGGTTCCGCGCGGTAGAGCGCGCGGCCGTGCTGGACTGTGGTGGCCACGGCCATTGCCGACATGCCGAGGGTGGCAATTACTCCGCCCACGTCAAAGAGCAGGAAGCGGTGTCCGAAGAGCGTGGCATAGGGGTGGACCATGAGCGTGATGGTGCCGATGACGAGCAGGATGCGTATTTCGGTGGGGCCGAAGATGCCTTGCGACATCTGGAAGCGCGCGAGCGTGTGCGCGGCCAGGAAGCTCTCCGCCGCCAGCACCAGGAAGCCGAGCAGCATGGCCACCGCAACCTGTGCGTGCACGTAGCCCGAGCAGGCCAGCCCGAGCATGAGCGCAATGGAACCGAGGATGTCGCAGACGTGATCCACATAGAATCCCCAGCGCGGACGCTGCTGGTTGCGAAGGCGGGCCAGCGTGCCGTCCAGACTGTCTCCGAACCAGTTGAGCGCGATGCAGGCGACCACGCCGAGCAGCGCCAGGGGCTGGCGCGACGCCCACGCGTAGCAGGCGCCCGCACCGACCTGCGCCAGTAGGCCCACGGCGGTCAGGTGGTCGGAGTTGACCCATGCGGGCATCTTCGCGGCCAGCCAGAGCAGCGCGCGCTTTTCGAGCGTGGCGGTCAGCGCCTGCTGTACGCGCTCGGCGGAACGGAATGCCGGAGCCGCTGTGGTTGCAGCGGGGAGGATATTCGCTTTACTTGCCATGATTCCTCTTTGCCAGCACCGCCTGCCGCGTGCGGTCGAGCGTGAACTCCAGTGATTCGCGCGGGATGCTGAAGATGAATGGGCCGAGAATGTGGTCGAGCCCGAGCGGCACATCGCGCGTCAGCGAGATGGCCTCGCACTGCACCAGCAGGCCGTCGGGATATTGCGTCCAGCTCCAATAGCTGTTCAGCCGCCACAGGAAGCCGTGATCATCCTGCGGCTCCAGCTCGCGCTCCCTGGAGGTGCCCGCGTGATCCAGTTCGCGAATGCGCGTGCTGCGTGACGCGCTGTAGCCGTGCGCGGCATCAAGCTGCCCATAGCGCACGTCGTAGCGTGAATCGAGGGTGACGGTGATGAGCTTGTGATACTGCATGCGCAAGGTAACCTGTTCGAGGTCGCCGCCCTGATGCTGAGCCTGAGCGCGAACTACCTGCGGCTTGTAGTAGGCAGGGAACTGTGCGGTGTTGCGCAGTACGGCCAGCAACTCGGCGGAGGTTGCGCCCGGAATAAAGGCAGTTGCGCGCCAGTGGTGGATGAGTCCGCCGGGAATTTTCATGCCAGCCGCGTCCTTCTCCACATAGGTGCCGCCGCCATGCACGCGCGGCAGTAGTTCCTGCTGGCGCCCTTGGCCGGCCCAGAGAAACGTGGCGGGCGAGTTGTGCTGCTGGGAGAGGCGGGCCTCCACGCGCTCCACATAGGCATCAAAGGCAGGCGTAGCCCGGCCGGGATCGGCCGCCCATGCGGCTGGCACCACCAGGGCAATCAACAGCAGGCTGAGCGTTAGGCATCGAATTGCGGATTCCCGTTCTTTCATGGCTCCACCCTGCCTCAGATCCGCGCGGTGCGGCAAGTCAAACAGGGGTCAAACAAACATCACCAGCTAACAGGCACAAAACGCGAGAGATAGATCGCTAGGCGCGCTGGCGTTTGTGTGGCCCTGCGGGTACACTCTTGCTCACATGCACGAGGGCACCAACTCGAGGCTCTACCGCTTTGGCCCGTTCGAGGCTGATGAAGGTTCCGGTGAGCTGCGGCGGCAGGGGGTGCGAGTGCGCCTGCCCGCGCAGGCCTTCCGCATACTGGTGTTGCTGCTTCAGGCTTCTGGCGAGCTGGTGACGCGCGAAGCGCTCCAGAGGGAACTGTGGCCGGAGGGCACGTTCGTCGACTTTGAGCACAGCCTGAACTCGGCGATGAACCGCATCCGCGAGGCGCTGTGCGACTCGGCGGCCAAGCCCCGATACATTGAAACCCTGGCGCGGCGCGGCTACCGCTTCATCGCGCCGGTGGAGTGCGTGGCGCGCGCAACACGCGATGCTGAGGACGTCACGGCGCCCCTGCTGCCGCCAGATGCGGAGGCAGCGCCTGCAGTTGAGGCCGAGGTGCCGGTTCCGGCGATGGATCTGCCGCCAGAGTTTGCGTCCAGCATTCTGGCTTCACCCGAGGATTTACCGCACGCTCCGCACCGGCTGGTGCATACGCTGTTTGTGTTGATGCAGTGCATGTACCTGGCGTTCTACGTGGGTGCGCTGGCCAACCTGCCGGAGATTGGCGAGCTGTTCACGGGGCTGCCGTGGCCGCCTCGTCCGGCGATGGCGCTGCTCATCACCACAGCTGCCGTGCTGATCCCCGTGCGCCTGTTCCTGATAGCCGCCAAGCTGTTCAACCCGCCGGGGCTGGTGGCAAAGTTCCTCAAGCTGTTTCCTGTTCTGCTGGTGATGGACGCACTGTGGTCGCTGGCGCCGTTTCTGCTGTTGCACCACATCAACTTCGGGCTGGCGCTGGCAGCCTGCGCCGCTCTGGTTTACTCGCCATTTGCGCAGCGTTCGCTGCTGCTGATGGACGCGCGCTCACGCTGAGCGCGTGGCTTCTCTCCGAACTTTCCATTCATGCATTGACGCAAAGGCAACGGGCCGGCGCATGTCCTATGACATGGTGGCCGGCCCGCGAGTGGCACGTGCGTTGTGAAGCTACTGGTGCAGCGCGGTTCCACCGTGCTGCGCGTATTCAGGCAGGAAGCGCGGCGCGGCATGGTGCTCCCTGCGTGCAGAGGGCGGATGATGCGAGGTCCCATGTTCATCCACCTTGAACTGCGCCAGCATGCGCTCCTGTTCGGCGGCAAGGTTGGAGAGGCTCTCGCAGGCTTTCGCGGCCTCTGTAGCGCCGATGGTGGATTGCGCAATGGTCTTGGCGATCACCTCGGTGCTGCTCTGTATCTGCTCGGCCGCCTTGGCCTGTTCGCTGCTGGCGGAGGCGATGCAGGCGATCATCTCTCCGGCTGAATTGGTGGCATCAATGATGCGCTCCAGTGCCGTGCCCGCCTCACCCGCAATGCGCACGCTGGCATCAACGGTCTCAATGCCGCCGCTCATGGAGGCCACCGCCGCGTCGCTGCCGCGATGGAATTCCTCCACGATCTGCGCAATCTCCTTGGTCGAGCGGGTGGTGCGTTCGGCCAGCTTGCGAACCTCATCGGCTACCACGGCAAAGCCGCGGCCCTGTTCGCCGGCGCGCGCGGCCTCAATGGCGGCGTTCAAGGCCAGCATGTTCGTCTGGTCGGCAATCTCTTCAATGGCCACCACAATCTTGCCAATCTGCTCGGAGTTCGCGCCAAGTTGATTGATCTTCTCAGCCGTATTGCGCACGGCAACCGCAACCGACTGAATGTTCTCCACGGCCTGGCGCACCACGGAGCCGCCTTCTTCGGCCATGCTGCGGGCCTGCTCGGCGGCGTTGGCCGCGCGCTGTGAGTTTTCGCTGACCTCAGCCACCGACGAGGACATTTCGTGGATGGCGGCCGAGACCTGGCTGGCCTGATCGTTCTCGCATTGCGTGATGGCGGCGATTTCCTGCGCGGAAGTCGAAATCTGCTCGCTGGCGCTGGCCAGTTGCGCGTTGCTCCCCGCGATGGTGCTGATGAGCTTCTTGAGCGCCGCCTGCATGTCGTTGATCGAAGTCGTCAGCTGGCTCAGCTCGTCACCGCCATGCGCTTCCAACGGATGGGTGGAAAGATCGCCGTTGGCGATGGTCCGGGCACGCTCCAGCAGCACACCAATGCGGTGCGACATGGAGCCGCTAACGATGAAGGCGATGACCATGGCGCCGATGACCAGCAGCGCACTGGCCGTAATGACGATGAGCACGGCTGCGTCGTCGGCCTCGATCGCCGCCTGTGCTTCTTCCTTGGAAAGTTTGTTCAGGTTTTCCACCAGTTTGTCGATGGGCTTGCGCACGGCGTTGGCCGTGGCGCTGGTGGCGGCGGTGATCGACGCCCGCCGGTTGCGATCGCGCAGGTCGTCCACGGCGATTCTGCTCATCAGGTCGCTCTGGAGTCGCTTGCATTCCGGAAGCTTGGCCAGAATTTCGTCAACCAGTTGTTTGTTCTCCTCATGCTTAAAGCGGGTGCGGATCGCCTTCAGGTCCTCGGCGGCGGCATCGGCACGTCTCCAGATGGCGGCAGAATTTTCCTTAAGGCGCTGCGATTCCGTGGCGTCATCGACGGCAAGGATGTAGCCGCGCAGCGAGGCGTTCGACTGGTTCAAGGCGGATTGCAGCGAGAGAACGGAGCGCTGAATGTTTTCACGGTCTGCGCCACGCTGCTGCAACGTTTCAGCCTCGCGCAGCTTCACAATCGACAGCAAAGAGCAGCAAGCGACGAGCACACCTACGACCGCAAAGGCTGCAATCAGCTTGGCCCGGATGGACAAATTCATAAGGTTTCTCCTGAAAGCATCCCCGCCGGAAGGGAGAAAATTCGCCACGGCGCTTGCGGGAGGCTGGCAGCCATCGACGGGTGGCTCCCCTCGCTCATTGCCCCCATCGGCAAAGTTCAGGATTGATTGGCAGAAACAGAAGAGGAAGAGGTGGTTGATTACGGGTACCGCCCCCGAAACGGCGAAACGCCGATTCGGGAGCACTCCACGCAGAATTCATTCAGGTTTCAGATCGGGAACCGTGGCTACTCGCCGCGCGCCATGCGCTCCATCTCATCTTCGTCAATGACGGAGACGCCAAGTTCGCGGGCCTTCTCCAATTTGGAGCCCGCATCGACTCCGGCCACAACATAGCTCGTCTTCTTGCTGACGGAGCCGCTGACCTTGCCGCCCGCATTCTCGATCAACTTCTTGGCTTCGTCGCGGGTGTGGCGCGCCAGCGTTCCGGTGAGCACGAACGTCTTGCCCTCCAGCGCGGTGCCGCGCTGCTTCATCTCGCCGGTAAACTGCAGCCCCGCCTGGCGCAGACGCTCGACGAGCGCCACATTCTTCTCTTCAAGAAAGAACTCGCGGATGCTCTGCGCGATGCGCGGGCCAACCTCGGTGACTTCTTCCATCTTGGCAAGCGCCGCCGCCTCGTCATCCTCGCGGGCGGCCGCCATCAGCGCGTTGAGCGAGCCGAAGTGCTCTGCCAGCAGCTCGGCCGTGCGCTCGCCCACCATGCGTATGCCGAGGCCGTAGATGACGCGCTCAAGCGGAAGCTGCTTTGATTTTTCGATCTCTGCCAGCAGGTTGTCGGCGGACTTTTCCCCCATGCGCTCGAGTTCAAGCAATTGTTCGCGGCGGAGCGTGTAGATGTCCGCAATGTCGCGCACCATGCCGCGCGAGGTGAGCTGGTCCACGAGCACGTCGCCGAGGCCCTCAATGTTCATGATGCCGCGCGAGGCAAAGTGCAGAACGCTCTCCCGCAGCTTGGCCGGGCAACTGGCGTTCACGCAGCGGTGGTCGGCCTCGCCTTCCACGCGCACCACATGTCCGCCGCACTCCGGGCAGCGCGCGGGCATGTGGAATGTGCCGGTGCCGCGCAGGTGGTCTTTGTCATCGACGCGCGTGACCTTGGGAATGACGTCGCCACCGCGCTCCACCACCACCCAGTCGCCAATGCGCAGGCCCAGCCGCTCGATCTCATCGGCATTGTGCAGCGTGGCGCGGGAGACCGTGGTGCCGCCGATGGAGACCGGTTCGAGATCGGCCACCGGCGTGAGCTTGCCGGTGCGCCCCACCTGCACAAGAATGTTGCGAACCTGGGTGATGCCCGCGCGGGCGGCGAACTTGTAAGCAATTGCCCAGCGCGGAGCCTTGCCGGTGAAGCCGAGCGTGCGCCACAGCGCTACGCGGTTCAGCTTGATGACGACGCCGTCGATCTCGTAGCCGAGCGACTCGCGCAGCTTCTCTACTTTGGTAATGAACTCCATCACGCCGTCAATGGAGCGGACGACCGTACGGTTGGGGTTCACCTTAAAGCCGAGCGCGTGCAGCGCGTCGAGCGCCTCGCTCTGCTCGGCGGAAAAATAGTCTGTGCCCTGGATCAAAAAGTAGGAGTAGAAATCCAGACGGCGCTGGGCGGTAATGTTCGGCTCCAGCACGCGCACGGCTCCGGCGGCGGCGTTGCGCGGATTGGCAAAACTGCTCTGTCCATTGGCCTCGCGTTCCTCATTCATGCGCAGGAATGAGCGCGTGGGCATGATGACTTCGCCGCGGACCTCAAACGTCGCAGGCACGCCCAACTTTTTGCGCGCCTCCTCGCTCACGCGCATGGGCACCGAGCGCACGGTGCGCAGGTTCGGCGTCACATCCTCGCCAATGGCGCCGTCGCCGCGCGTAATGGCCTGCTGGAAGATGCAGTGGCCGTCGTCGCCGGGCGCGTAGCGCAGAGCCATGCTCAGGCCGTCAAGCTTCAACTCGCACTCAAACTCCAGGTCGTTCACGCCTGCAAAATCCTGCGCGCGGCGCGCCCAGTCGCGCAGCTCCTCTTCGCTGTAAGCGTTGTCGAGCGAGAGCATTTGCGCCGAGTGCTCCACCTTTACGAAGCCCTCGCGCGGCTTGCCTCCCACGCGCTGAGTGGGCGAGTCCGGGGTGATGAGTTCGGGGTGCGTGCGCTCCAGCGCCTTCAGCTCGTTCACCAGCTCGTCGAACTCGGCGTCGGTCACCTCCGGCGCGTCCAGAACATAGTAGGCGTGCTCGTGGTGGCGGATCTGTTCGCGAAGGTGCTCGATGTGTTTGCGGACTTGGGCGTCGGCCGTGCTCATGCGGGCATTATAGGGCCTGCGCACAGTGCGTGACACGGCCCCACCCGAGCCGATAGAATTGATTGATACTAGAGACAGGTGTTGGCTTATCAAGACCCTTTTTGCACATTACAAGGCATGGTTCCTGCACATATTGGCGCCGCTCGGCGGCCCGTGGGCCATCTTCCTTGTCTGCCTCGTCGATTCGACCGCGGAAGCCGTGCCGATGGACATACTGTTCGCCGGCTACTGCTACCAGCGCCCTGAGCGCCTGCTGCTGTATTCGGTGCTGGGCGCCATTGGCGGCGCCATCGGCAGCCTCATCCCCTATGCCATCGGCTACAAGGGCGGTGAGCCGCTGCTAGCCAAGCGGATCGGTGCCGAGCGCTTTGCCAAGATCCACAACAACACGGAGAAGTACGGTGACCTGGCGCTGATCGTGCCGGCCTTTATGCCTCCGCCAACGCCGTTCAAGCTTTTCGTTTTTTCGGCGGGCGTGGCGCGCATGGGCATCATCCATTTCTTCGTCGCCATCTTCACCGGACGCCTCATCCGCTTCCTCATCCTCGGCGGCCTGACCGTTGTCTTTGGCCCGGAGATCGTCGAAGTTACCAAGTCGCTGTTCAAGACGCACGCACACGCCACGCTGCTCACGCTGGGCATCCTCGTGCTGATCGGCCTGCTCTGGTTTTTTCGGAAAAAGCTACGCAGAAAAGCTGATGAAGCCGAAGAAGTAGCCACACCTGCGGCGTAATTCAAGTTCAAGAACAGGCTTCAAAGCAAAGGGGTGCGGGTTGAGCCGCACCCCTTGTTTATTTGCCTATCGTCCTTCCGGCGGGCGGAAGCTCTCGGAGACAACCCGCTGCGAGCGGTCGAGCACCACGTACCCGGCAAGCACGTCGCGGCGCTCCAAAGACATAAAGCGCACGTCACGCAGGATGACCTCGGTGCCGCCCTGCGGCTCCGGCATCGACTGCTGCTCCATCAGCGGAAAGCGCGCCCAGTCGTAGTAAACCTGCCCGAGCCGTGTGGCCCGTGCGGCCTTCATCGCCTCGGTCTCTTCCGGCTTGTAATAGGTGACGGCGCGCTCCTGCGGATCGACCTGCGTGTGCAGCGAATCCACCTTCATCGACTGGTAGAACGAATTGGTCTCCACCACGCCATACCACTTGAACGGATTGACCGGAGCGGGGAAGGCGGCCACGCGCGTGGCCTGCTGTCCGTTGTAGAGGAACGACTCGAGCGCCGCCTCGGCGCGGCGGTGCTGATAGTCTCGCACGCCCCACATCAGCACCACGCCCACGAGCGCTGCGATGGCCGCTCCGCGTCCGCGTGGGCCGTGCTCGCGCGCTCCAATCTCGGAGTTCACCAGCCCGAACAGCCACGGCAGGGTAAGCCCGCCGATGAGCAGCACAAGCATGACCGGCTCGATGATGAAAACGATGTCCCAGGCGTACCAGCGGCCGTTGAACGGATACAGCGGCCGCACGCCGTAGTTGTTGGTGAAGTCGAGCAGAATATGGCTGAGCGCGGCCAGGATGGCGCAGAAGTAGAGATAGCCCCAGCGCACCGGAAGCTCGTTCGGCCTTGGCAGGTGCGGACGCCACAGGTGCCAGAGCGCGCGCACGGCCCACACCACGCCCAGCACCAGCGCGGCCACGAACGGTACGCCGATGAGTGTGTGCGTGATGCCGCGATGCTGCGCAAAGCCCGTCACCGGCCCACCGAAATAGGCGACCACGTCGATGTCACCGGCCTCGGCGGCCACGCACATGACGGCGGTGGCCAGCGCGCTCTTGCGGTTGAATCCGCTGCGTCCGAGCGCAGCCCCGGTCAGAAAATGCGTAATGGGTTCCAATGCGTCTCCTGCTGCTGTGATACGTTCCGGCCGAGCGTGCCGTTCACTCCCAGCTCGCCGGGTGCCCCAGGTTCGCCGAGCCAAGCGAGGTTGACCTGGGAGGCATCGGTTTAGCGCCTGTCCCCGGCGTGGCGCTCACTCGGCCGTGGAAGGCATGAGCAAGTTTAGCGCGTCGGGCACCAGCGTGATCTCCGCGGGCATCACCCCGAGCATCTCGCCATCGGCCTGCACGCGGATGCGGTCGAGTGCGCCTTCGAGCGGACGCGCGGTTGCCCGCTGCGCGCGCACGTAGATCACGTCCAGCTCGTCGCCGTCTTTTGTGGGCGTGTCCGTGCGCACCACGCCAAGCATGGCTCCCAGCATGTAGCGGAACATGGCCCATCGCGAGCCTTTGCGCAGCATGGCCAGTTGCAGATAGGGTGCGTCGAGTGATCCGCCAAGACGGAAGCGGCTGAGCAGCCCGCCAAAGGAGCTGACGCGCATGGCCAGCATCTCAAGAAATTGTCCGCAGTGGGTTTCGCCGTTCAGGTTCGTGTATTCCATCTCGAAGGGGACGAAGCCCTTCTTGAAGAGCAAGTGGAAGCCGGCGGTGTAGTAGGCGTAAGGGCCGCGCGCCTGCTTGGCCTTGGCCGAGGAGCGATAGATCAGCTCGGCGTGTACGCCCACGCCGCCGCAGACGGTGAAGTAGCGCGTGACCGCGCCGTAGTTGCAGCGGATGGCGCCGACGGCGATGCGGTGCGGCTCATAGGTGAGCAGGCGGCGCGTGGCGCGCTGCGTGTTGCGCGGCAGGCCAAGGTCGGTGGCCAGCACGTTGCCAGTGCCGAGCGGAATGACGCCCAGCATGGCGGTGGTGCCGACCACGCCCTGCAGGGTGTCAAAGACCGTGCCGTCACCGCCGCAGGCAAAAACGGCATCGCAGCCGCGCTGCAGAATCGCTTCGTGGGCCTGTTTGCCCGCGCTGCCAGCCTGTCGCGTGGCCTCCACGATGACGTCGCCGCCAGTCGAGCGCAGCAGGCGCTCCACCTCGGCCACCTGTTGCCGGCGACGCTCAATGTGCGAGCCGGAAACAGGGTTATAGAGCAGCAGGGCCTTTTGAAATTTGGCCATGGCGCTACTCGCTGGTTCCGGCCGCGATGTGGGCGGTGCGTCCGGCAAGCAGGTCGAGCGCGTGGCGCAGAACGGGCAGCACCGTGCGCAGAGCCTCGACCGCGTCTTTCGGCGCGCCCGGCAGGTTCAACACCATGCAATGCCCGCGCGAGCCACAGACAGCGCGGTTGAGGATGGTCCAGGGCGCATTCTTCACGCATTCGCGGCGGATGTGCTCGGTGACGCCCTCGATGAGCTGGTCGCAGACGGCGCGTGTGGCCTCCGGCGTCACATCGCGCTCGGTAATGCCGGTGCCGCCGGTGGTGATGATCAGGCGCGCCTCGTCGCAGGCCTCGATGATCGCCTCTTGTATCTCGGAGCTTTCATCGGGGACCACGCGCACGCCCGTGATCTGGAAGCCGGCGGTTTCCAGCGCAATGGCCACCGCCGGGCCGCAAAGGTCCGGGCGTGATCCGGTGGAGCTGGTATCGCTGACGGTGATGACCGAGGCTTGGTAGGCGCGAGGTTTATTCGCTATCTCGACGTTGCTCATCCAGCAGGCGCAGTCCTTCCATCAGGATGCCCTGCGTGCTGCGCGTAGTTGTGCGAGCCACAGGGGCCTGGGAGAAGTCTATCCGGAACGTGCCGTTTGTCCATGCCAGCACGGGGTACACAGCTTGGTCCCCGCGCTCGCTGCCCAGTTCGGCATCGTCAATGCGCCCATCGGCGAAGAAGACGCGGCAGGTATCGTTGCCGCTGGCCAGCTCTAGCAGGCAGGTCTTGCGGCCCATTTCGAGCGACTGCATCAGGTCTACAACGCTCATCTGGTCGAGCGTGCCGCGGAAGTCGCGGCTGCCGCGCGTGGCATTCTCCACGCCTAGCCGGTTCAGGATGCGCTTGATGCGGCTGATGGCATCGCCGAGGAAGAATGGTTTTTCAATAACATCGTCCACGCCGCCCTCGCAGCTTTCGGCCGCATGTTCGCGGTCGTGCCGCCCGGCCATCATGACGATGGCCGTGTGCGGCGACTGCTTGCGCATGAACCCGGCGAGCACGCTGCCATTGAGCTTGCCCAGGCGGAAATCGCAGATCAGCAGGTCGGGAGAGACTCCGTCACGCGTGCGCTGGCAGGCTTCCTCCACCGATTCGGCATAGCTCACCTCGGCGAGCGGTGCCAGTTCGCGGCGCAGCATCTGTCCCACAAAACGCGAATCATCGACCAGCAGAACCTGCAACGTAGACATCGTTGTTCACTCCACTGCGGCGGCTACTTCGTGGTCTTGCGCTGGTAAACCCCACTCTTGCCGCCGGTTTTGCTCTCGAGCAGGACCTCGCGGATCACGATGCCTTTGTCGAGCGCCTTGCACATGTCGTAGACGGTCAGAGCGGCCATGCTGGCGGCCATCATCGCTTCCATCTCAACGCCGGTTGGAGCCTGCGTGCGGGCCACGCTCCGAATGGCGATCCCATCCTTGCATGCCTTCAGGCTCACATCAACGTGGCTGAGGGGAATGGGGTGGCACATAGGTATCAGCTCCCATGTCCTTTTGGCCGCCAGGATACCGGCCACCCGGGCAACCTCCAGCGGGTCACCTTTCGGGTTCTCCGGCAGCGCGCGCAGCACCTCGGGCTTCATGGCCACAAATCCGCTGGCCTCGGCGGTGCGCACCGTCTCCTGTTTGCCGGAGACATCAACCATCACGGCGCGGCCCTTGGCGTCATAGTGCGAGAGTTTTCCGGCGGGCTGGTTCTTGCCCGGAACGGACGTCTTCTTCTTGCTGACTTTCTTGTTCACAGACTTTCTCCTACTAGAAATCGAACTCCGGGAAAAGTACCGGAAGGAATTCTCCCTGGGCGAACTGCTCGCGGTCGGGAGCAATGGCCAGGAAACAGTCGGCGCGCGCCGCAGCCGCCATGTCTCCGGAACCCTGCCAGGAAACCGGTGCCACGGTGCAGCCGGTGCCCTCGCCGGAAACAGCACTGGGCAGGAAGCGCGTCAGGCCCGGCGTCACGTGGAGGTTTTCCGCCAGCGGCAGCCAGGTGAAACGCAACGGCGGTACGCCGCGCCCGGCCAGAGCGTAGAGCACCACCCGCGCCAGCGTGGCAAACGTCACATACGAGGAGACCGGGTTGCCGGGCAGTCCAAAGACCGGCACGCGGCGGCCCTTGTGCGTGCAGTGGCAGAAGACCACGGGCTTGCCCGGCTGCAACGCCACGGAACGGAAGTGGAACTCCGCGCCAAATTCCGCCAGCGCCGCCTCCACCACGTCGTGCTTGCCCAAGGAGACGCCGCCGCTGAGCACGACCATGTCGTTTTCAAGGGCTTTGGCCAGTTGCGCGCGGGTATCGTCGAGCGTGTCGCGGGCGATTGGCATCGGAACCGGTTCGCCTCCGGCGCGCGCGATCTGCGCGGCCAGCGACCAGCGGTTGCTGTTGCGGATCTGGAACGCGCTGGGCTGCTCGTCCACGGACACCAGCTCGTCGCCGGTGGTGACGATGCCAACGCGCGGCTTCCGGTAGATCTCAACCGAGGCCTGCCCTGCGGTGGCGGCCATGGCGAGGGCCGTTGCGAACAGTACGGTACCCTGCGTCAGCAGCACATCGCCGGTGTGGGCCTCCGCCCCGCGTGGCACAACATTCGTGCCGGCGGAGAGCGTCCGCTGCGGTTCAAAGGTTTGTTGGTCGAGGGCGCGAGTGTGTTCCACCATCAGGACCGCATCGGCACCCTCAGGCACCGGTGCTCCGGTCATGATGGCGTAGGCGCTCAGGGGTTCTGCCAGTTGCGGAACGCTCAGTGCCCCGGCTGGTATGTCTCCCAGAATGTGGATGCGTCCGCCTTCGGCGGACAATTCGGCGGCGCGAACGGCATAACCGTCGCGCGCGGAACGAGGAAAGGGAGGCAGGTCACGGTCTGCCAGGACAGGGGAAGCCAGCACACGCCCGAAAGCCTGGGCCAGCGGAACCGTTTCGGTCCCAACGGCGGCAATCTCAGCCGCCAACTGCTCAACCGTTGCACGCGCCTGTTGAAAGGGAATTGCGTGCTCCGGCTTCTGAAAATCGTTCATCGCTACCTCGCGCAGCTCACCCCAGCCGCGCGTTTCCAGACTACCCCGCCCGCTTCCTTCCATGCAAAGCAAAAGGGACGGCCGAAGCCGTCCCCTGCAATTCCGGGCGTGAACGCTTACTTCTTGGTGCCCTTCTTCTTGGATTCGCCGAAAGAGGTCTGCACCGAGCTGCCCAATGCAGAGAGCAGGTCTTTTGCCGGCTGTGCGTTCGGTCCGGTCGGCGCCAATTCCAAATACTTCTGGAGCAGTTCGGCCGTGCCCGCCGGGGCGGACATTTTCCCCGTCTTATCGACGGTGGCCTTGGCAAACATGTTTACGGCTTTCTGGTAATAGGCATCGGCTTTGGTCGGGTCGGCGGCAATGGCCTTGTCGAAAGCTTCATTGGCCTGGTCGGTCATGCCGCGGTTGGTCAGCACGGCTCCCAAGTTGAAGTAATACATGCCAGCCTTGGCCGGGTCCACCTTGGCGGCTTCGTTGTACTCGGCGATGGCCTCGTCCACGCGATTCTGTTTGAGCATCGCGGTGCCAAGGTTGTTGTGGTACTCACCCTTGGTCGGTGCCAGTCCAATAGCCAGCTTGTAGTTGGTTTCGGCCTCGGGATACTTCTTCACCTGCAGATAGGCGTCGGCAAGCTGTCCATAGACGATGTCGTGCTTCTTGTCGTCCTGTGCACCCGCCTGCTCCAGCAGCTCCACGGCCTTGTTCCAATCGTTGGCCTTGCGGGCATCTCCGGCAGCCACAAGCAGGGCGTTGATGCCCTTGATCTTGCCCTGTTCCTTGACGGCTGCTTCATATTCCTTGCGCTGCTCCTCGCTGACGCCGGACTTGGCATCGGCCTCCGACCGTTCCTTCTTCATGTCGAAGTCCAAGACATTCTCGTCCATGGAGAGCTGGCGGTTGTTGAGGAACCAGATGACCTTGCCGTCGGCGCCAATCAGGTTGACCTTGTACTTGCCCGGGTTCAGACCCATGGTGAAGTACTCGCCTTTTTTGTCGGTTTTTACCGACATCTTGCGGCCGTTATCGAGGTTGTTGAATTCAACCGTGGCACCCGCGATCGGCTGCCCCGCTTCGTCCTTACAGGTGCCCTTGGCAGTGGTGTTCTGCGCATAGGCAGCCAGAGTGAACAGGGACGCAATGAATGCGAACAGTGCGATTCGTACGATATTTTTCATCTCCGCCTCCAGCGGACACGCCAGAACTTTTTCAGCCGCAGGCCCCTTACCGCCGCGTCTCCCGCGTCAGGTAGGGAAGGGGATCTTCCGCCCCGGCCGCTTCAAACGCCCGCAGGCGCAGCGCGCAGCTCTCACAGACGCCGCAGGCACTGTCCTGCCGACTGTAGCATGACCATGTTAAATCGAAGGGTGCAGAGAGTTCCATACCGAGTTTTACAATCTCCGCCTTGCGCAGGTTGATGAGCGGAGTCTCGATCCGAATACGGCCTTCCTTGGTGCCGGCCTTAATCAGCGCGTTGAACGCCTCGTAGTACTCGGGGCGGCAGTCAGGATAGCCGGAACTGTCCTGCGCCACGGCGCCAATCAGGATGCGCTCGGCGTCCAGAACCTCCGCCCAACTCACCGCAACCGACAGAAAATGCGCGTTCCGGAAAGGAACATAGGTGATCGGCACATGATTGCCAATCTCCGGGCCGGCGGTGGGCACGTTCAGTGCGGAGTCGGTCAGTGCCGAGCCGCCAATCTCGCGCAGCGCGTCATTGCGTACCATCAGGCGGCGCACAATGCCCAGCTGGTCGCAAATGTCGTGGAAGGCTTTCTGCTCGCGTGCTTCCGTGCGCTGCCCATAGCTGACGTGCAGGGCCGCCACCTGCTCCGGACCATCTTCCCGCACGGCTAGCGTGGCGCACACCCCGCTGTCCATGCCGCCGCTCAACACCACCACCGTCTTGGTCTTTCCCAGACTCATGTGCACCCCGTCAGTCGTCAGGAATTTTCGAATTGCCGAATCTTAAGATTTTCGAACTTGAACCCGAAACACGCGGCGAAACTTTCCAAGCTGTCCGGCTCCGAAATTCGAAAATTCCTAAATTCTTAAATCCGAAAATCTATTAAATTTGCACTTCCGTACTTTCAAACTTCCCTACACGCCCTTGACCTGCGGCTCCCAGATGAATTTATGCACCTGGAGCGCCAGCCGGGCGCGCAGACCGTCGGCCAGCATCCACTCGGCGAGCACGCGCGGGTCAAGCGCGCAGTTCTCGGTCGAGCGCGAGCCGGCAGCGTCCTTGCGGAAGGCCGGCGAGAGCAGCAGTTCGCGTCCTGCCTGCTCCAACCCGTGTGCACGAATGAAGTCGCGGGCAAACTCGTAGTCCTCGCGGTTGCTGATCACGAACTTCAATTCGTCGCGCTCGGTCAGAGCCGCCAGGTTCTCCATGCGGAACTTGCCAGCCTCGCCGCTCGCAGGGCACTTCACGTCCACAATCTTGCGGACGGCCTTTGGCACCAGCTCCAGCGGACGCTCGCCGTGGGTCTCCAGCAGGATTTCAAAGCCTTCGGCCAGCAGCGACTGCATCAGTAGCACGGCTTCGGCGGCCTGCAACATCGGCTCGCCGCCGGTCAGTTCCACAAGGTCGCCCGGCTTGGCCAGGCGTTTCACCTCGGCCAGCACCTCATCGACGGTCATCTTCCGTCCGCCGTGGAAGCTGTACTCGGTGTCGCACCAGGCGCAGCGCAGATTGCATCCGGCCAGCCGCACAAAAATGCACGGCCGCCCCGCCTGCGTGGACTCCCCCTGGATCGAGCGGAAGATTTCGATGATCTGCAAGACTGATTTCCCCGGTTGCCGCTGCTGCACGGCCTGATTTGCGAATTTCCGGATTTCAATATTTACGAATTTACTTCTGCGCGAGCCACTGTCCGAAGCCCCATGCGCATTTCAAATTCGAAAATGCCGCAATCCTCAAATCCGAAAATCTACTCGTAATACGTTGCCACGCTGGTATCGGTCTCCCAGATGGTGACCTTCTTCACGCTGACGCGGTCGCTGGTGGACTGCTTCAGGCGCGAGTTGGTCTCGTCGTAAAAGTATTTGGCAAGGTTCTCGGCCGAAGGGTTCAGCCGCGTGAACGGCTCCACGTCATTGATCATCTTGTGGTCCAGATAGTCGATGACGTGCTTCATCACCTGCTTCAACTCCTTGAAGTCGAGCAGCAGTCCGGCCTTGTCGAGCTCGCTTCCGGCCAGGGTGATCTGCACCTTATAGTTGTGGCCGTGCGGATTCTCGCACTTGCCCTTGTAATTGCGCAGGTAGTGGCCCGCGGCGAACGAATCTTCAACGGTTACTTCGTACATGCTTCTCCATGGGCGCGGACGTTCACGCGCAGACGTCGCCGGATGGATTCAAAGATGCCGCACACGAACCCTGGTGCAATCCTCGAACACAGTTTCCGGGCCTGCCGTGCAGCCGGTCCCTTCTTCCTGACGTTGCGCCGGGGCTCCCTCCAAGGGGACACAGCACAGGTCTCAGGAAGCCTGAAACTGCTTCTATTGTATCGCGGCGGAGGGTAGATTAAGGTCAGAGTTTCGACGCGGATGCAGAGTGAACAGGTATGACGATAGATTACGAAATCTCCGAACAGGACTATTTGAACGCGCAGAAGCTTGCGATCAAGACAGCTCCGATGGCAACTGTCCGATGGGCACGCTGGCTTCTGCCTGTTTATTTCATCGGTCTCGGGCTGTTTCTGGTGCACGGGGTTGTGACACAGGGAGATTCGTTCGCACTGATCCCCATGCTCGGCATTTGCACGCTGTCGGGGATAGCAGTCTTTTTCAGTCTGCTTTGGAAACGAAGAAATCAAAGGAAGATTTATAGGAGTTCTGTATCACTGCACGGGCCACTGAAGTTGGTGGCATCGGAGGCGGGGATTGAGGTTCATGGGCCTATTTCCATGGGCCAGGCTGCTTGGTCGATTTTTCGAAATTTCGTTGAGGACGAATCTTCTTTTCTGTTGTGGCAGCATACCCCCATTTTCAATATCGTTCCCAAGCGGCAGCTGTCGGCTGAGACAATCGAGCAATTCCGTGCTTTGCTGGCAGCGAACATTCCTGCAGTGAAGTGATTCTAAAATTCTGAAATTTGAAATTTCTAAAATTATTCGCAGCCGAAGAACTCTTCCACCCGGCGCAGGTCGGTGGTGCGCTGGTAGGGCGGCAGGCTGTTGATGAAGACCTTGCCGTAGGGCTTCTTGAGGATGCGGTTATCCATCAGCGCCAGCAGGCCGCGGTCATGCAGCGAGCGGATGAGCCTTCCGAAGCCCTGCTTCAGGGTGATGACCGCCGAGGGCACCTGGTAGTCGAAGAAAGCATTGCCGCCGGCCTCGTCGAGCGAGTGCACGCGCGCAGCCACCACCGGGTCGGTCGGCACCGCAAACGGCAGCCGGTCGATGATGACGCAGCTCAATTGCTCGCCCTGCACGTCCACGCCCTGCCAGAAGCTTGAAGTGGCGAACAGCACCGCGTGCGGCGTCGCGCGGAACTCCGCCAGCAGCGCGCTGCGCGGCTTGGTGCCCTGCAGCAGCATGGGGAACTCGATCATGGTGGCCAGCCGCTCGAAGATCTGCTGCATCTGCTGGTAGCTGGTGAAGAGGCAGAAGGCGCGTCCGCGCGTGATCTCCAGCAGGCGGCGCATGCGGTCGGCGGCGCGCTCGGCGTAGAGGGCGTCGCGCGGGTCTGGCAGGTCAGGCGGCACGTAGAAGACGGCCTGCTCGGCGTAGTTGTAGTGCGAGGGCACCACCAGCTCGCGCGCGTTCTCCACGCCCACGCGATTCTTGATGTAGTCGAAGCCGCCGGAGACCGACAAAGTTGCCGAGGTGAGCACCACGGTCTCAAAGCGCTGGAAGAGGCTGCGCCGCAGAATGCTGGAGACGTCGATGGGCGTGGCCTGCAAAAAGACGTTCTGCTTTTCAGCGCGTCCACGGCCCTGCGCGCCACGCTTCTCCAGCCAGAAAACGGTGTTGCGGTCTTTGGCTTCCATGATGAAGCCAAGCTCGGCCTTCAACTCGTCGGTGCGGCGGACGAGATTGAAAATCTCGTCGGGCTTCTTGGGCAGCGCGTTCATCTCGGTGAACAGCGTGGTGAGCTGGTTCATCACGCCCGAGTATTCATCGCCATTCTCCTCCAGAAAATCCTGTCGGTTTTCAAAGGCCATGCGGCCCTCGCCGCCGGGCAGGATGCCGAAGAAGAAGTTGGAACGCTCGCGCAGGCGCTGGGCGGCGGAGGTCACCTTGGGCGCCAGCAACTGCTTGTCGCGCAGCGTCACCTCCACGTCGCGCACAAGGTCGTCAATGCGCAGGTTGCTGACGGTGACGCCGAAATACTCGCTGGCCACGTCTTCCAGCTCATGCGCTTCGTCAAAGATGACGGCTTCGGCGTCGGGCAGCACGCCCGCTTCGGTATCCGGCGCGGCCAGCTTCACGGAGAGGTCGGCGAAGAACAGGTGGTGGTTGACGATGATGATGTCGCTCTCGGCCGCGCGGCGCCGCATCTCGGTGATAAAACAGCGGTCGAACTGCTGGCACTTGGAGCCGGTGCAGCGCTCGCTGCGCGCGTCCAGCCGCGGCCACAGGGCGCTGGATTCCGGCAGGCCCTCGATCTCGGCTCGGTCGCCCTGCTCGGTCGTCTTTTCCCACTCGCTGATGGCGCGGAACTGGTCGATCTCCTCCAGCCCGCTCAGGATGGGCACGTTTGTCAGGTCGTAGAGCTTCTGGCGGCACAGGTAGTTGTTACGCCCCTTCATGTAGCAGACGCGCAGGCGCAGCTTGTTGTCCTCGGGTCGGGGGCCGCAGAGCGCCTCGTCGAGGAACGGAACGTCCTTGAAAAACAACTGCTCCTGCAGGTTCTTGGTGCCGGTGCTGAGGATGACCCTTCGCCCGGAGCGCAGCACGGGCAGCAGGTAGGCAAGGGTCTTGCCGGTTCCGGTTCCGGCCTCCACAATCAGGTGGCGACGCTCTTCCAGCGCCTTCTCCACGGCCTGCGCCATGTCGAGCTGGCCGCGGCGGAACTCATACTGCGGGTGGGTTTGCTGCAACACGCCGCCAGGGCCGAAAAACTGGTAGAGCGAGAGCCGCGAAAGGTCCTTGACCGGCGCTGGTTGTGGAGTGGAACTCATCGCGACCTATAATAGAGGACGGAAGCCCGTTTGCGCTTGATCCCGGGCCGCGCTGCGAAGCGCCGCCCCACCCTGAGAGAAGTTTTGTGACCCCTATGGAAGAAACCCAAGACCGCGCCGGCCTGCTGGCCATCGTCGGACGCCCCAACGTGGGCAAGTCCACCCTGTTTAACCGCCTCGTTGGCAAACGCCGCGCCATCGTCGGCGACGAGCCCGGCATCACGCGCGACCGCATCTACGGCGACGTGCGCTGGAATGGCCGCAGCTTCCGCATCGTCGATACCGGCGGCATCATTCCCGAGGACAAAGACCTTATTCCGTCGGAGATTTTCCGGCAGGCTCGCGTGGCGCTGGAAGAAGCCGCTGCGGTGGTGCTCGTGGTCGATTGCCGCACAGAGCTGGCCTCGCCGGACATGGAGTTGGCGCGTCTGCTGCTGCGCACGGGCAAGCCGCTGTTCCTGGCGGTGAACAAGGTCGATTCGCCCAAGCTGGAAGCGCACGCGCAGAGCTTCCGCACACTTGGCCTTCGCGAACTGTACCCGATCTCCGCCGAGCACGGCGATGGCGTGGCTGAACTGCTTGAGGCCGTCATGCAAGTCGTCCCCACGGTTCCGGACAGCCTGCTTGCCGAGAGCGGGCCGGAAGTCCCCACCGATGAAGACGAGAATTTCGACGGGCAGGACGACGAAGCCACCGGCGACATGGGCGACGGGCTTGAGCTCGATCACGCCGAAGAAGTCGGCCCGCCGGCGGAGATTCGCATCGCCATCATCGGCCGCCCGAACGTGGGCAAGAGCACGCTGCTCAACCAGCTCACCGGCACCGCGCGTTCCATCGTTTCGCCCATCGCGGGCACCACGCGCGACGCCGTGGATGAGGTTGTTGAGCGCGAGGGGCAACGCTACCGCTTTGTCGATACCGCGGGCATCCGCCGCAAGGGCAAGACCAAGCTGATGGCTGAAAAACTCTCGGTGGTGATGGCGCGCAAGCACCTCGAAGGCGCCGACGTGGCGCTGATGGTCATTGACGCCACCGAGGGCGTGACGGCGCTCGACGCCAACATTGCCGGCTACGCGCATGAATCCGGCCGCAGCGTCATCATCGTCATCAACAAGTGGGACCTTGTGACCAACGCGCGCACCGATGGCAAAGCTCCGGCAGACAGCCGCATCTTTGAAGAGCAGGCGCGGCGCATGCTGAAGTTCCTGGAATATGCGCCGATGATCTTTATCTCCGCCGCCAGCGGCAAGAACGTGCAGCGCGTGTTTGAGACGCTGCAACTGGTGGCCAGCGAGCGGCGCAAGCGCGTCACCACCGGCGAAATGAACCGCTTCCTGCGCATGGTGGACTTCGAGCGCGCCTCGGTGCCGATGAAGAACAAGGTGAAGATTTTCTATATGACGCAGGCTGCCGTGGCGCCGCCTACGTTCATCCTCTTCACCGACCGCGATGTGCCACTGCATTTCAGCTATCGGCGCTTTCTGGAGAACCAGATCCGCGAGGCCTTTAAGTTCGTAGGCACGCCCATCTGGATCAAGCTGCGCCCGCGCAAACGCCGCGAGTTCGTGCCCAACGCAAAACCGGGGAAGAAGTAAGAAAAGGTTTCATAGGTTTCGAAACGTTTCAGAAGGCTTCAAAAAATGCCCCGCGTTCATCCCTGTTGGATGAGCGCGGGGCATCGTGTTTTCTATGGCTCCGTCAATGCGTCATCCTGAGGAGCGCAGCGACGAAGGATCTGCTTTTTGCGACCTTCCGAAACTCTTTTACTCGCACCGTAAGGCTTCCGCCGGGTCGAGCTTGCTGGCCTTGGCCGCCGGGGCCATGCCGCTCAACACACCCACAATCAGCAGCACAAAGGTCGAGAGCATCACCGTCCCCAGCGAGACGTGCAGGCGAATATCGGCCTTGCCGGATTCGTCCTCATAGAGCGGGCCGAGCAGTGGCAACTGGCCCACGGCCAGCGAGAGCACATAGCTGAGTGCGATGCCGATGACGCCGCCGAGCAGCATCAGCACCAGAGCCTCAGCCAGCATCTGCAGGCGTATGTGAATCTTCCTTGCGCCCAGCGCGCGTCGCAGACCAATTTCACGCACGCGCTCGTCCACGCTCACCAGCATGATGTTCATCACACCCACGCCGCCAATGCCGAGTGTCAGCATGCCGATGAATAGTAGCAACCCCTGCAGGCCGATGGTCAGCCCATCGACAATGCCTTTGACTTCGCCGGGGCCGAACATCTGTATGGCCTTCTTGTCGGTGGGAGAAAAGCCCTGCCGCTGCGCAATGGTGGCTAGCACCTGCTTCTTCGCGTCTTCTTCCAGCGAAGGTGCCACCGGCTCAAAGATCAGCACCTGCGCGTCGCGCGTGTTCCACAGGTCGCCCGCCGTGCTGTAGGGAATCCACACCGAGCTGTCGTCGCTGTCAAAGTAATTGCTGAGCTGGATCTTGGTGTCCATGATGCCGACGACGGTGAAGCGTACGCCGCGGATCAGCACGGTTTCACCCACCGCCGGACGTCCGCTGAATAGGCGCTCCTTGATGCGGTGTCCAAGGAAGACGACGCGCCGCCGCTCGGCCACGTCGCTCGCATTCAGCCACCGGCCTTCGCTTGGAATCTCGCTGCGCATCTCGCCATATTCGGCGCAGACGCCGCGCACCGTGGGGTTCATCACGCGTTCGCCGTACTGCATGGGCAGCTCGCGTACGCTCTCGCGGCACGCATACTTCAGCGAGGTGACGTTGGCCTTCACCAGGTCGAGGTCTTCCTGCTCGAACTTGACGCGATAGCCCGCACGCTGTCCGCCGGGCTGCTCGCTCGTCTGCTGACGGAAGCAGATGACCGGGTTGGGACCGAAGGATTTGAACGCATCCAGCAGTACGCCGCGGAAGGCCGAACCGTAGGCGATGAGCAGCGTGACTGAGGTGATGCCCCAGACAATGCCGAGCATGGTGAGCGCCGAGCGTGTGGGCGAGCGCCGCAGCGCCGTCCAGGCCTCGCGCAGAATTTCGGTGAAGATGCCGCCTCGGTTCATCGCCTAACCTCCCGCCTCGTAGCGCAGCGCTTCAATCGGGTCAATGGAGGCGGCCTTGCTGGCCGGATAGAGCGCCGCCAGGATGGCGATGCCGCCAAGCAGCCCGACCGCGCCTAGTCCCACCGTCCAGGTCGGCATCAGCCCGGCAAAAAACGCGGGCATGGGCAGCAGGTTCACCAGTCCGCACAGGCCAAAGGCAAGTCCCAGCCCCGCGCCGCCGCTAAGGAAGACGATGATCATTGTCTCCAGGAAGAACTGGCGCAGGATGCTGGCGGAGGTTGCGCCCACGGCTTTGCGCACGCCAATCTCACGCGTGCGCTCGCGCACCGCCACCAGCATCACGTTCATTACGCCCAGCCCGCCCAGGAAGAGTGTGGTGACGCCGACGGCGCCGAGAAAATACTTCATGCCGTCGGTCATTTTGGCAAAGGCCTGCGCCTCCTTGATCGTGTCCCAGATGCCGGCGGCTTCCTTGTCCGCCGGGTCGTAGCCGTGCAGGCGCGCCAGCGCGGCCTTCATCTGGCCCTTGCACTCCTCGTGCAACTCCACGCTGCGCGGTGTCACCAACATGCGGTCAATGTTGGTGGGCGTCGACGGCGGCTTGTTCGGGAAGTCCGCGAGCATGACCGGGAAGGGGACGAAGACCTTGTTCACGTCCCAGCCGTCATAGCTGGAGTTCTGCTTCTTGTCCTGCATCACGCCGATGACGAGGTAGGGAATGTTGTTCAGGTAGACGTAGCGGCCGATGGCGCCGCCCTGCGGAAACAACTGCTTGTGAATGTCGCTACCGAGGAAGGCCACGCGGCGGCCCGCGTTCATGTCGTCCCAGTTGTAGAAGCGCCCTTCGGCGACGCCGATGCTGCGGATCTCCTGAAACTCCGGGTAGGCGCCGGTGACGTTGGGGCGCCCGTTGTTGAAGGCCGAGCGCACGGTGATATCGCTCTGTCCCAGCTCGGGCATCACGTACCGGCAGGACGGCGCGTTCTCGCTCACGTAGCGGATGTCCTGGGTGTCGAAGAAGATGCGGCGGCCAGCGCGCGCGCCGCCCGCCTGCAGGCTGGTGCGTCCGGCAAAAACGATCATCAGGTCCTTGGCGAAGGTGGCCTGCTGCTTGGCCTGCCCCTGCCGGAAGCCCTCGCCGGCGGCCACCATCAGCACAATGGAGACGATGCCCCAGGCGATGCCGAACATCGTCAGGAAGGTGCGCAGCTTGTGCGCCCACAGCGTCTGCAGCACGTCTTTGAATAAGTCGGTCAGCGACATCCCGCGCCCTCAGCGGCGCGCGGCGCCTGAACGCGCCCCGCCCGTGTTGGCTGATACGCAGCGAGGGCGTCGGCGGTTCACTCAAAGCGAGGGCTGTTGTACTCTGCGGAAGCCGCAGGGCGCAACAGCCCATTCTTCGATCGTGCTTGAAACTCGAAACTCTGAAACTTGAAACTGAGGGACTTACCGCGTCGCGTCCATCCACGGCCCCAGCGCTTCCAGTGCGCGCTCGCACACCATCTGGTGGCGCACCTTCTTGTCGCGCACGCGGCGCTTGGTGTCCTCGTCAAGCTGCTCCAGCAGGTCAAAGGTGATGTTTGCCGGCTGGAAGTGTTTGGGCTCGGCGTGGCAGATGTAGTGCGTCATGGAGCCGAAGGCCGTGGCGCGTGGCGCCGCCACTGGTTCGCGGTCGAGCGCGAGCGCCGCGGCGGTCACGCCCGCCAGCAGTCCGGTGGCAATGGCCTCCACGTAGCCCTCAACACCGCTGATCTGTCCGGCGAAGAGCACCTTCGGATGCTCGCGCATCTGCAGAGTCTCCTGCAGCAGCGTGGGTGCGTTGATGTAGGTGTTGCGGTGGATTTGCCCGTAGCGCAGGAACTTCGCGTTCTCCAGGCCGGGGATGAGGCGGAAGACGCGCGCCTGGTCGGGAAACTTCATGTGGTTCTGGAAGCCGACGAGGTTGTAGCTGTCGGCGCGCAGGTTCTCCTGCCGCAGTTGCACCACGGCGTAGGGCCAGCGTCCGGTGCGCGGGTCGTCCAGACCCACGGGCTTCATCGGGCCAAAGCGCAGCGTGTCGCGACCGCGGCGCGCAATCTCCTCGATCGGCAGGCAGCCCTCAAAGTAATTGACGTTGTCCCACTCGTGCGCGTCGGCCTGGCGGGCCTCCAGCAGCGCGTCCAGGAAGATGTCGTACTCCTCCTTGGTCATGGGGCAGTTGATGTAGTCGGCCGTGCCCTTGCCGTAGCGCGCGGCCTTGTAGACCTTGCTGCTGTCGATGGAGTCGGCCTCGACGATGGGGCTGATGGAGTCGTAGAAGGAGAGCCGATCGCTGCCGCCGAGCCGCGCAATCTCCTCCGCAAGTGCGTCGCTGGTGAGCGGGCCGCTGGCGATGATGGTGATCTCGTTCTCATCGATGTGCGTGACTTCCTCGCGCACCACGCGGATCTTTGGTTCGCGGGCGATGGCCTCCGTCACCTGCCGCGCAAAGGCCTCGCGGTCCACGGCCAGCGCGTGCCCAGCGGGCACGGCGGTGGTGCGTGCAATCTCCATCAGCAGCGATCCGGCGCGGCGCATCTCTTCCTTCAGCAGCCACGGCGCGGTGTTTTCGCTGTCACTCTTCAGCGAGTTCGAGCACACAAGCTCGGCGAACTGATCCGTCTCGTGCGCCGGAGTCTGCTTCGCCGGGCGCATCTCGTACAACTCCACGTCCACGCCACGCCGCGCGCACTGCCATGCCGCCTCCGGCCCCGCAAGGCCGCCGCCAATCACCTTTACCTTCATGCTCACTTGCCTGCCATCTCCGCCATATTCTTCAAAGCTTCACCGGTCACGCGCATGGGGAGCCACTCCTTCATCCTTCGCGCGCCCAGGCTTTCGTAAAATTCGATCGAAGGCGTGTTCCAATCGAGCACCGCCCACTCAAAGCGTCCGCAGCCTTCGTCGCAGGCCCGCTTTGCCAGATGCAGCAGCAGGGCTTTGCCCACGCCCCTCTTGCGCATCTCCGGCCACACGAACAGGTCTTCCAGGTAGATGCCCTTGCGGCCCGTCCAGGTGGAGTAGTTGTAGAAGTAGAGCGCAAAGCCCGCGGGCTGGCCGTCGAGTTCGGCTATGAGGCACCAGAAGTGCCGCTCCGGCCCGAAGCCCTCACGCAATAAATCTTCTTCCGTGGTCTTCACCGCATTCGGTTCGTGTTCGTACTCAGCCAGCCCGTGTATGAAGCGCAAAATCAGCGCAGCATCTTCCGGCGTGGCCTCTCGAATGGTCAACATCTCTCACCCTTTCAAACTTGAATGGTCGTCCGTTACAGAATCACGCGCTCATCGCCCACGCGGCGCGTCACGCGCTCGCGGTCCAGGTACTCCAGCAGCGGAATGGCGTATTTGCGCGAGATGCCGGTGGCTTCCTTGAAGCTCGAAATGTCGATCTTCGGCGATTTTGCCTTCATCGCGGCGACCTGTTGCTTCAGCAGGGCCAGCGCCTGCGCGTGGAAGACCATCTCCTCGTTGACCTTGATGAGCACCTTGTCGCGCAGCAGCAACGTCACAATCTTCTGCGCGCGCGTGCGGTCAATCTTCAACCCGGCCAGCACTTCCTTCAGTGCCGGAACCTTCAGGCCGGCGGTGGCGAAGGCCGCCTCAATCTGTTTCTTCGACTCGGCTTCATCGTCCTGCATGACCACGCCGCGCCCGGCCATGTGCACCTGCTCGGCGGTGAGCGCCAGCTTCTTTGCCCCGATCAGCGAATTGAGCGTGCCGCTGAACACTTCATCGCCAAGCCCGCTCTTCTCCAGTAACTCCTGCTTGCTGATGCCGGCCACCAGAGGGTTCGCCTTGTGGAAGGCTTCCACCAGTTGCGTCAGCTCATGCTGCGCCGCGCCGAGTGCCTCTGCGCTCAGCAACACGCTGGAAAGCCTGACCAGCGCAATGCGCTTGGCAAGCGCCTCCGCCACGCTTTGCAGCCGGTGCGCACCCCAGCCCGTCTCGTGCACGGCATCTTCCAGCGGCAGCCCACGCAGGGCGCGCCGCGCCACCAGCAGGCGCAGCTTCTCCGCATCATCGGCCGTTGCGAGCTTTGCCAGCAGAGCCGTGCGATTCTCTGACTTGACGCGCTTCATCGGCGCAACATCGGCCACCATGCCGCCGCCAATGGTGATGACCGGCGAGAACTGCCGCAGCACAAAACGATCTCCAGGAGCGGCCGCCACGGGTTGCTCCATTCGCAGTTGCGCCCAGGTCTCCTGCCCAGGCTTCAACTCCGCGCCTTCGTAAAGCACAACCTCCGCCACGGTCTCCGTGGTGTAGAGGTGCAGGTGAACCTTGGCGCGGTCTTTCATCGGGCGCGCGGAGTTCAGCAACGTCACGCGGGCGTCAAAGCGTGCTACGGGCAGCAGCAGGTTGGGTTGCGCCAGTTGCATACCGCGCTCCAGCTCCTCCTGAGGAATGCCCGCCAGATTCAGCGCCGTGCGCTGTCCGGCGCGGGCGCGCTCGCTGGTGTCTCCGTGGACCTGCACGCCGCGCACGCGAATGCGTTTGCGCGCTGGCAGCAGCTCCAATTCCTGTTCCTTGTGGACTTCGCCTGCGATGGTGGTGCCGGTCACGACCGTGCCAAAGCCCTTCATGGTGAAGACGCGGTCAATGGGCAGCCGGTACGGCGCGCGGTCATCCTTGGCGGGCACCTCTCCGGCAATCCGCGCCAACTCCTGACGCAGTTCTTCCAGACCGGTTCCGGCCAGAGCGCTCACGGGCACAATCGGCGCGCCTTCCAGAAAGCTGCCGCGTACAAACTCCTCAACCTCCATGCGCACCACACCGAGCGTGTCCTCGTCCACCAGGTCGCACTTGGTCAGGGCGATGACGCCGCGCGGAACTCGCAGCAGGCGGCAAATATCGAAGTGTTCGCGCGTCTGCGGCTTTACGCCGTCTTCGGCGGAGATGACGAACAGCAGCACGTCAATGCCGCCGACGCCGGCCAGCATGTTGCGCACAAAGCGCTCATGCCCCGGCACGTCCACAAAGCCAAGGCGCACCGGCCCCTGCGGCCCGTTCAGTTCCAGATGCGCGAAACCAAGCTCGATGGTGATGCCACGGCGCTTTTCTTCTTCCAGCCGGTCGGTGTCAATGCCGGTCAGCGCTCGCACCAGCGCGGTTTTGCCGTGGTCGATGTGGCCTGCCGTGCCCACGATTACCGGCTTCATCTTTGTCGCGTCCATGGCTCTATTCTACCGTCCGGCGTCTTCGATGACCGCCTGCACCATCGCGTCAATGACGCCGTTGGCGTTGTGCGCGCTCAGCAGGTGGTTGTTGGCCATGATGCTGAAGACCACGCGCCTGCCCGCCTGCGTCGTCAGGTAGCCGGAGAGCGCGTTGACGTGGCTCATGCTGCCGGTTTTGGCGTGCACGCGCGCGGTCAGCTTGGGATCGGTAAAGCGATGCGCCAGCGTGCCGTCCGCACCGCCCACGGGCAGCGTGTCTTCGTATTGCGCGCCCCAGCTTTGCGCGTGCGCGAACTGCAGCAGCTTCACGGTCGCCGCCGGAGAGACGAGATTCTGCCGCGACATGCCGGAGCCGTCGTAGAAGACGTATTCCTCCGGCGTGACGCCCGCCGTCGCCAGCCATTGCTTCATCGCCGCCAGCCCGCCCGCAAGGCTGCCGCTCGTGCCGCGCTGCTTGCCCACCAGCCGCAGCGTTAGCTCCGCATGCAGGTTCTGGCTCACCTTGTTGATCACCTTCAGGTCGTCCGCGAGCGGCACGGAAACATTCTCGGCCAACACAGTCAAGGTCGGGTGGGAAGGCGCAGGGATCGCTGCTGCGCCATTGGCTCCAGCAAAGGGAAGCACGCTGCGCTCGGCGTGGCGTGTGCGCGTCTTGCCCAGAATGACCACGCCGCGTTGCTCCAACATCTGCCGCAGCATCTGCGCCGAATACAGCGCGGGGTCTTCCAGCGTGAGCAACTCGGTGGTGCCCGCGTCATCCTGCGGAATGGTGCCCCACACGGTGATACGGCGCGAATCGAGTTCGCGGTTCAGGCCCAAGCGCCGCGGGCCGCTCTTTGCGGGCGCGGTCACGAGCTGGTTGTCGATCTCGTAGTAGTCGGTGAACGGCTCCAAGGTCAGGAAGGCGCGGTCGCCCGCGTGGTCACCCGGCGCAATCTTCACGTAGAGCAGGTTGTCATTCAGGCTCAGCGCGCTCACGGCCGCGCCGCTCTCCCACATCAAGTCGTCCTGCGACCAGCCTTCGCCGTAGCGCTCCCAGACGTAGTAGCTGTCGTCGCCGACAATGTCTCCGTCGATGACCTTGATGCCGCGCGCGACCACCGCATCCGCCAGTTGCTGCAGGTGCTGTGCAGGCTGGCCCGGACGCTCCGTTTTGCCGGCGTAGGGAAGAGCGCGGCCACTCAGGTTCGGGTCGCCGCGGCCCACCAGCACCAGGTCGGAATTCACGCGCCCACGGCTGTCGACCGTGCCCGGCGTCTCCGCGGTGGTGCGGTAGACGTATTGAGGACCCACCAGCGCGAAGGCCGCCGCCGTGGTGTAGAGCTTGGTGTTGCTCGCGGGGGTGAACAGCTTTTCGGCGTCATGCTCGTAGAGCACGCGGCCCGTTACCTCGTCCACAAACTTCACGCCCCATTCACCGCGCGCCACGTCGGGAGCGGCCAGCACGGCGTCAATGCGCTTTGCCAGCGGCTTGGGCTTTTCCTTGCGGTCTTTGGCGGTGGCCGCCAGGGCCATCAGCAGAACAAGCAGGCAGGTGAGCAGGGTGCGTGTGCGCGGCATGGTTCCTGCATTCTAACCGGATTCTGCAGTGGCGTATCAGCGAAGGGCGCATGCGCTCTGACACCATCGTGCCTCGAAGTTCCATCGCTCCGGTTGTTAGAATTTCCGCATGCGGCCCCCATTCCAATGGCAACTCGCGCACCGCACGCTCGCGCTCGGAGAAGGCACGATCGTCATGGGCGTGCTCAACGTCACGCCCGACAGCTTCTCCGACGGAGGCCGCTACCTTGATCCGGCTCGCGCCATTGAACATGGCCTGCGTCTGCTTGACGATGGCGCCGGCATTCTCGATATCGGCGGCGAATCCACGCGCCCCGGTTCCGGCCAGCAGCCTGTCACGGCCGCCGAAGAACAGGCGCGCCTGCTGCCGGTGATCGAAGGCATCCTGCGCGAGCGTCCGCAGGCCGTCATCTCCGTCGATACCTACAAGGCCTCGACGGCCGCAGCCGCGCTGGCCGCCGGTGCTGAGATTGTCAACGACGTGAGCGGCGGGCAGTGGGACGCCGCCATGCTGCCGACGCTGGCTGCCACGCCCTGCGGCGCCATCCTGATGCACACGCGCGGGCGTCCCGACGAGTGGCCCACGCTGCCGCCGCTCGACGATCCGTTCGGCGTCACGCTGCGCGGGCTGGAGCAGGTGGCCGCCGCCGCGCTTGCCCTTGGCGTGGAGCGCACGCGCATCGTGCTCGACCCCGGCTTCGGCTTCGGCAAACGGCTGGAACAGAATTACCCGCTGTTTGCGCGCTTTGGTGAGTTTGCCGCGCTCGGGTATCCGCTGCTCAGCGCGCCCTCGCGCAAGTCGTTCCTGGCGCGCACGGTGGCCACGCGGCTCGGCTGTGCAGACCCGTCTTCGCTGCCCGCGTTCTCCCTGCTGCACGCCACACTCGCGGCCGTCACCGCCAGCGTGCTGGCTGGCGCGCACCTTGTGCGCGTGCATGACGTGCGTCCCGCGGTGGAGGCCGTCGCCATCGCCGACGCCATCCTCGCCGCCAAGTAACGCGCTCACGGTCGCAGGTACTTCGCTCATCCGCAAAGCTCCGTGTCCCACTTCTGCCCGCAGTTGGCAGAAGTGGGTGTGCTGCCGCGCGGAGAGAACTCTTCGCGCAATAGTTCCGTGCACCGGTGCTCGAAACTTGAAACTGGAAACTCAAAACTTGAAACCGTCCTCTCTCTCCGTCATAGTTCTTGCAAGCACGCCGCACGCAAAACCATCTGGCAGGGGAATTCCATGAAGTTCATCTCGCTGGCCGCACTCTTGCTCTCCGCTTCCATCGTGTTCGCGCAATCGCCCGCCGTTCCGGGCGCGCAGGCGCCGAAGTCTACGAAGGAGGCGAACCCCGCGCAGGATTCGCACGCGGCCAAGTCCTTCGTCTCCGTGCCCGGCCAGGGACGCTCAATGGTGGTGACCAAGTTTGGCATTGTGGCCGCGCCGCAGTTCCTTGCCTCGCAGGCGGGTGCGCGCATTCTCGAGCAGGGTGGCAACGCCGTGGATGCCGCCATCGCCGCCAACGCCGTGATGGGCGTGGTGCAGCCCTACGTCAACGGCATCGGCGGAGACCTCTTTGCGCTCTATTACGACGCAAAGACCGGCAAGCTCTATGGACTCAATTCCAGCGGTTGGGCGCCAAAGGGCCTCTCCATCGAATACCTGAAGGCGCATGGCGTGGAGAAGATGAACCCCATCGGCGTGGAGACCATTGATGTTCCCGGCGCGGTTGCCGGCTGGGACGCACTGCGTTCGCGCTTTGGCACCATGCCGTTCAGCAAAGTGCTGGCGCCCGCCATTTACTACGCGGAAAACGGCTTCCCGCTCGCCGAGCGCAACGCGCGCTACTGGACGTCCAAGGTATTTCTGAATCAACCGGGCTTCCGCGAAACCTACATGCCCAGCGGCGCGGCGCCAAAACTCGGCGACACGTTCAAGAACCCGGCACTTGCGCACTCGCTGCGCCAGATTGCCGCGCACGGACGCGACGCCTTCTACAATGGCGAGCTGACCGAGGCGATGGTGAAATTCCTGCGCGCGCAGGGCGGCACGCACACGGCGGAGGATTTTCGCGACTTCCAGCCCGAGTGGGTTGAACCGATCTCCACCACCTACCGCGGGTGGAAGGTCTACGAACTGCCGCCGAACGGGCAGGGCATTGCCGCGCTCACCATGCTGAACATCATGGAGCAGTTCCCGCTCGGCAGCCTCAAGCAGAATTCCGCCGAGGCGCTGCACATTGAGATCGAGGCCAAGAAGCTGGCCTATGCTGACATGGTGCACTTCGTCGGCGACCCGCGCTTTACGCCGGTGCCCGTGGCGCAGATGCTCTCGAAGGACCTCGCGAAGAAGCGCGCCGCGCTCATCGACCCGAAGAAAGCCGCCTGCCAGGTCGTGCCCTCCGACATTGAGAAGATGCTGGACGCGCACGGCAACTCCACCATCTATCTCTCCACCATCGACAAAGACGGCAACATCGTTTCGCTCATCCAGAGCAACTTTGGCGGCTACGGCACCGGCATGGTCGCGCCCGGCCTCGGCTTCAGCTTTCAGAACCGTGGCGCGGGCTTCACCCTTGAGCCGGGCCTGCCCAACTCGCTGGCGCCGCGCAAGCGCCCGCTGCACACCATCATTCCGGCCTTCATGGAAAAGGACGGCATGCGCATCGGCTTCGGCATCATGGGCGGCTGGAACCAGGCGCAGGCGCACGCGCAGTTCGTGGCCAACGTCGTCGACTTCGGCATGAACCCGCAGGCCGCGCTCGAAGCCCCGCGCTTCACCAAAAGCAGCTTTGACGGCTGCGACGTGGAGATGGAGGAGACCATTCCGGAGAGCGTGCGCAGCGAACTCACCGCGCGCGGACACCAGATCAAGCTGCTGGAGCCGTACTCGTTCACCGTCGGACAGGGCGAAGCCGTGGTGCGCGACACCGTGCGCGGCGTCAACTTCGCGGGCAGCGACCCGCGCTGCGACGGCGAAGCCATTCCGCAGGGCCCGCCGCTGCCGTAGGCCAGCACTCACGGGGCGCAGAGTAGCGGACGCACAAAACCCAATCTCCACGCGGGCGTCATCCTGAGGAGCGTAGCGACGAAGGATCTGCTGTCGCTCCCTTCGCATGACTGTCGCCCATGCGCACTGCTTTGGCCGCAGTTTTACCCCGGCGAGAAAATCGCGGCCGCGTTTTCACCACGAGTCTTGCGAAGAAACTGTGCGTCGAGAATGGCCGCTCTGCCTGCCCGCAGTTGTGCGAACATGGGCCGAGTACCTTGCACCCGGAGCCCGCTTGCCCGATCTCGACCGCATCCGTGCACAATTCGCCGAGCGCATTCAAGTCCGCCGTGAGGGCGAGCCGTCGCGCGATGGCCGCTGCGTCGTCTACTGGATGCAGCGGGCGCAGCGCGCGCTCGATAACCCCGCGCTCGACGTTGCGGTGGAGCTGGCCAACGCGCTCGCGCTGCCCTGCGTGGTCTTCTTCGCGCCGGTGCCGTATTACCCGCACGCCAACCTGCGCCACTACCGTTTCCTTCAGCAGGGCATTGCGGAGACCGCTTTGCGTTGCCGCCAGCGCAACGTTGGCTTCGTGCTGCGCCGTCATCCGGAGCACAGCCTGCTGCGTTTTGCGGAGGAGGTCGCGGCCGCTATCGTCATCGGCGATGAGAACCCCATGCGCGAGCCTCGCCAGTGGCGCGAGACCGCCGCGCGCAAGCTGCGCGTGCCGCTCTGGACTGTTGACGCCGACGTGCTTGTGCCCTCGCGCCTGTTGCTCAAGGAGCAGTACGCCGCCCGCATCATTCGTCCGCGCCTGCGCGAGCGCCTTGCCCAGTACGCAACCGCCTCCGCGAATCCGCACGCGCATCACTCGTGGCAGCCGCCTGTGGGCCTTGCGCAGTTGCCCGAGGACTACGACATCACGCGCGACTGGCCGCAGCTTGACCGCTCCGTGGGCGAGGTCACGAGCTTTACCGGCGGCACCAGCCACGCGCTGCGCCTGCTTGAGCAGTTTGTGCAGCGCAAGCTCGCGCGTTATCCCGAGCGCCACGGACACCCGGAAGTCGATGGCACCAGCCGCCTCTCGCCCTACCTGCACTTCGGCCACATCGGCCCGCAGACGGTGGTCAGCACCGTCAACGCCTCGTCGGCACCACAGGCGGCCAAGGACGATTTTCTCGACCAGCTCATCACCTGGCGCGAGCTCTCCATCAACTTCGTGCACTTCAATCCGGTCTACGATTCGCTGGAGTGCGGCCCCGACTGGGCGCACCGCACGCTGGCTGCGCACGCCGGCGATCCGCGCCCCGTGGTCTACGCGCGCGACCAGTTTGAGCAGGCCGCCACGCACGACGAGTTGTGGAACGCCGCGCAGCGCCAGTTGCTCCACGCCGGGTGGATGCACAACTACATGCGCATGTACTGGGCCAAGAAGATTCTGGAGTGGTCGCCCTCGCCGGCCGTGGCCTACCAGACCGCCGTCGATTTGAACGATAAGTATCAGCTCGACGGCCGCGATCCGAACGGTTACGCGGGCGTCGCCTGGTCGATGGTCGGCAAGTTCGACCGCCCGTGGTTTGAGCGCGCCATCTTCGGCACCGTGCGCTACATGAGCGGCCCGGCGGCGGCCAAAAAGTTCGACGCCGTCCGCTACCAGCGCCAGATGCTCGCGCTCTCCCATGGCGCGGCCCTCACCAACGCCAACTGGCCCGGCCCCGAGCCGCCGCAGGAGACGCTGTTCTAAAGGTCGCGTCTTCTTGTTTTAAATATGGATTTGTCTCTCTGGAAATGAAGCGAGAGACGTCTTTTGAGCCTTCTAAACAAGTCGCGGTGACTGTGGTCACACCAAATTATTGGGATTGTCACTAAGATGCCGTTTCCCCCACGGTAAGTCTTTTCCGTTCCGCTGTTCAATCCGATGGAAGGAGTTCTGCTCGGCAGGGCTGCGGCAAGATCGCAGCGCACTGCTGAGCATCCCCGGTCATGGTTGAAAGACGCAGTCTTGCAATTCTTGTGCTGATAGTGCTGTGCGCGGCAACACTTCTCGTGAATTCCTGCAAGAAGGGAACGGCTCAGGTCATCGATCCCAGCAAAATGGTCGAGTCGAAGGAGTCTCTCTATAACAACATCTATGTCTACCGTGATGGCCAGTACGTAAACATGGCCTTCGGTATGAATCAGAAGATTTACACGGAGAGCAGTTATAACCCCAAGGACGACCGCGAACTGCCGGTTCCCTACACGCAATACATGACGGCCTCGCTGATGTATCCCGGGAAGATCAATTCCATCCTGGAGATCGGCAGCGGCGGAGGCCGCATCGCCTGGTATCTGCACAAGTTTCTGCCCACGGTTCAGATCACTTCCGTTGAATTGGATCCCGCAGTGCAGGATCTCGCAATCAAATATTTCGGCATCCGCGAGGAACCCAACTTCCATCTCGTAAAGGAGGACGGCCGGCTGTTTCTGGCGCAATCGAAGGAGAAGTATGACGTGATCCTGATTGACGCCTATCGTGGTCCGTTCGTTCCCTTTCATCTCCTGACGCAGGAGTTCTACCAACTGGTGCATGAGCATCTGGTTGCCGGAGGCGTGGTGGCGCAGAACGTGGAGCCTTCCACGATGCTGTTTGATTCCGCAGTGAAGACCTTGAATCGCGTGTTCCCGCAGGTGGAGTTTTACGACGCCAGCGGATCGGGGCACAGCGCACTCACCGGAGAGGATGTGGGCGGCAACGTTGTCGTTATTGCGTACAACGGCGTGCAGCGGAGCAAGGAAGACTTGGAGCAGGCGGCGCACCAGAGAACCACTGCCTTTGGGCTGCGCTACGATCCGGCGAAGATGCTTCGGGATCGATACCTGCTCAAGTCCGTCATGGTGGGGCAGGTCTGGCACCTGGACGTGTTCAATAAGGACGGCTTCGCTACCGGCGGAATTGAGGACAACGCCAAGCTGCTGACAGACGACTTCGCTCCCGTCGATTCACTCAAGTCCATCTCCCGCCATAATGAAAAGCCGAACGGAGCCGCGCGATGAAGGCTCGCTCGCTTGCTCTCTACCTATCCGCCTTCCTCGTGGGCGGAGTGCTCATGGGGTTCGAAATGCTGGGCAGCCGTTATCTGTTCCCGTACTTTGGCGGGGGAATCGGCACATGGGCCGGGCTCATTTCGATGGTGCTGGTTGCGCTGACTCTTGGGTATTTCATCGGCGGCGCTCTGATTGACAAACACCCGTCGCCACGGTTGATCGCGTTCAACGTCGCGGGCGCGGCGTTCTATCTGGCCCTCGTTCCCAAGGCTGCCGATTCGGTCATGCTGGCGATTTTGAATTCCGTCGGCGAAGGCCCTCTCGGAGTGCTCCTCGCATCCTCGGCGCTGCTGTTGCTGCCTCTGACGCTCCTTGGCACGTTGTCGCCGGTGTGCGTGCGTTTGCTTACCGATAATGCCGGAAACACAGGCAAGGTCTCCGGCTCTGTCTATGGCATCTCCACCATTGGCAACGTCTTCGGAACACTGTTCACCACGTTCGTTCTGATCCCCCTGCTTGGCTCGCGGATGATTACCTACGTCTTCGCGCTCGTGCTGTGTGTGTGCAGTGTCATTCTTTTCCTCCAGGAATTGCACGCCACTTCCTGACCGGATTCCGAGCCAGAACCATCAAAGGGATTTCACCTCCACCCGCGCTGGCGGAGGTGAAATCCCCACCCCGCATTTGACCCGCCCGGCGCTTCCTCCTATCATCCCTTCACTTCCTTTTGGTCCGATCCAGGAGATGCAATGAAGAAAATGTGGAAACTGCTGGCGGTCGTGTTTCTTGCCACGGCCGCGGCCTGTGTGGCTTTGGCGCAGGGTAAGCCTGCCGCTCCGGCCACCGGCGGAGACGTGGTCATCCGCAATGCCACGCTGCTGACCGTGACGCATGGCCGCATCGAGCATGGCTCAATTTACGTGAAGGACGGCCGTATCGCGGCCATCGGTGCAAAGGTGGAAGCGCCCGCCGGTGTGCCGGTCATCGATGCCGGCGGCAAGTATGTGACGCCCGGCATCATCGATCCGCATTCGCACATGGCGCTCGATGACGACATCAACGAGGCCACTAGCCCCATCGTCCCGCACATGATGATGAAGGACGCCTTCAACTACACCGACCGCGAGATTTACCGCGCGCTGGCCGGGGGCGTCACCAGTGCGCTGCTGCTGCATGGCTCGGCGGACATGATCGGCGGACAGGCCGTGGTTATCAAGACCAAGTTCGGGCTTGACCGTGACCAGCTTCTGTTCCCCGGCGCGCCGCGCTCCATCAAGTTCGCCAGCGGTGAGAACCCGAAGCGCGTCTTCGGTGCCAAGGGGCAGGCGCCCTCCACCCGCATGGGCAACTTTGAGGTGCAGCGCGAGGCCTTGGTTGAGGCGCAGGATTACATGCGCGAGTGGGACGCTTACAACGCGGCCGTCAAGCGTGGAGACAAGGACGCCAAGCAGCCCAAGCGCGATCTCAAACTCGACGCACTGGCCGACGTTCTGCGCGGAAAAATTCTGGTGCAGATTCACTGCTACCGCTCCGATGAAATGCTGACCGAACTGGCCATGGCCAAGGAGTTCGGCTACAAGGTGCGCGCCTTCCATCACGCGCTGGAGGCCTACAAGATCGCCGACGTGCTCGCCAAGGAAAACGTGGGCATCGCCACCTTCAGCGACTGGTGGGGCTACAAGTATGAAGCGTGGGATGCGATTCCGTGGAACGCTGCCATCGCTCTGCGCAAGGGCGTGCGCGTGGCCATCAAGAGCGATTCGGACGACTACATCCGCCGCCTGAACCAGGAAGCCGCCAAGATTGAGGATTACGGCGGCATCTCCGAGGACGAGGCGCTGAAAATGATCACGCTCACCCCGGCTTGGATCATCGGCGTGGAAGACCGCGTGGGCTCGCTCGACGTGGGCAAGGACGCCGACCTGGTTTTGTGGAGCGACTATCCGCTCGCCACCGCCACCACGCCGGAAAAGGTGTGGATTGACGGGCAACTTTGGTTTGACCGCGCGCTGCCGGGCACGGGCCTTGTGCACACCAGCGCGGTGGATGGGGAGGTGCGCTAATGCAGACGACGAAGAAGATTCTGGCAGTGGCGCTGGCCCTTTGCGCGTGGAGCGCCGGAGCCGTGGCGCAGAAGACAAAGCCTGCGGAGGCGAAGTCCGCCGACGCGAAGCCTGAGGTTGTGGCCATCAAGGGCGGACGCCTGCTGACGGTCTCGCACGGTGTGATTGAGAACGGCGTGCTCGTGCTCGCCGATGGCAAGATCGCCGCCATCGGTGGCCCGTCGACGAAGATTCCCGCCGGAGCAAAGATCGTCGACGCCAAGGGCATGACGGTCTATCCGGGGCTCATCGATTCCGAAACCCACTTGGGGCTGACCGAGATCGAGGCCGACCAGTCGACGAACGATCTGGTGGAGCCGAGCGACAACGTGATGCCGCAGATGCACACCTACGACGCCTTTCACGCGGAAAGCGAGCTGATTCCGGTCGCGCGGCTGAACGGCATCACCAACGCCGTGGTGGCCCCGGCCAGCCGAGACACGCTGCCGGGTCAGGACATTTTTGTGCAACTCGACGGCCAGCATCAGCCCGATTACATCCTTGTGCGCGACCTTGCCCTGCCGTTGAACTTTACCGGCGAGCAGCGCCGCAACGAGAGCTGGGAGCATGCGAAGTTTCCGCAGACGCGCATGGGCATGGCCGCGCAGCTTCGCCAAGCGCTTATCGATGCGCAGGACTACCAGCGCAAGTGGGTCGAGTGGAATGCCAAGAGCGATGCCGACAAGGCCAAAGGGCCGGCCCCCAAGCGCGAGCTGAAATATGAGGCGCTGATTCCTTACCTCGAGGGCAAGAAGTTCGTGGTGCTTGCCGCCAACGAGCCGAGCGATGTGGAAACCGCCGTGGCGCTGGCCGAGGAGTTCCACCTCAAGTTCGTGCTTAACCACCTCACGCACTCCGGCGCGGTGCTTGACCGCATTGCGGCCCTGAAGGTGCCGGTCATCTTCGGGCCAATCTATGACATGCCGAAGTCCGAGGATCGCTATGACGCGGTCTATCGCATTCCGGCGGAGCTCTACAAGCGCGGCGTCAAGGTGGCGCTGGCCAGCTATGACGCGCACAACGTTCGCAACCTGCCTTACGCGGCGGGCTTCGCCGTGGCCTTCGGGCTGCCTTACGAAGAAGCGCTGCGTTCGATCACGCTGACCCCGGCCGAAATCTGGGGCGTGGCTGACCGGCTCGGCTCGCTCGACGTGGGCAAGCAGGCGAATGTTGTTGTTGCCACCGGAGATCCGCTGGACGTCAAGACGCAGGTCAAGCAGGTCTACATTGCGGGCAAGGCGGTTGAGATGAGCAGCCGCCAGACTCGCTTGCGCGATCAGTACAGCCGCTAACCACGCGGGATTCCCATGCGGGCGGGGCCAAGGGCTCCGCCCGTTCCTTTTGCGCGGAATGCAAAATGAATCATCATTCATTCTCAACGGTTTGCAGAGATGTTCGCGGTCATTGACCCCGCTTTCCCCCAACATTTAGGATGAAGGACGAGTGTTTTCCCGTCCGAGCAGACTGCGGTAGGGAATTGCTTTGCGTGGGCGCGGGCAGTTGCACCCTGTTGCGGCTATTTACAGGCCACACAGCCCACCATTACACTGAGCCGGTTTCTAATAGCAGGAGGCGTCCGAATGGCCGCAGTTGAAGATAAGGTTAAGCAGATCATCGTGGAGCAGTTGGGAGTGGACGAGGCTGAAGTCACCGCCACCGCTTCTTTCGTAGACGACCTGGGAGCGGATTCGCTGGATACGGTCGAGTTGGTGATGGCGTTTGAAGAGGCTTTCGACATCGAGATTCCCGACGAGGACGCCGAAAAGATCAAGACCGTGAAGGACGCGGTCGACTACATTACCGAGCACGCCAAGGCCGCAAAGTAAGCGGTTGCGCGCAGCGCCGCCTTGCGCGGCCGCCGGAACAAGATTAAAGTTGCATCCCCCACACGCTGGAGCCGCGGCTCCGGCCCGGCCCGCAGAGGCCGTTGAAAGGAGAAAGCCGAATGGCTTCGGTAGACGAGAAGGTTAAACAGATCATCGTGGAACAGCTTGGCGTGGATGAAGGCGAAGTGACGGCCACTGCATCCTTCGTGGATGACCTGGGAGCGGATTCGCTGGATACGGTCGAACTGGTGATGGCGTTTGAAGAGGCCTTCGACATCGAGATTCCGGACGAGGACGCCGAGAAGATCAAGACCGTGAAAGACGCGGTCGACTACATCACGGCTCACGCCAAAGGCGGTAAGTAAACTTGAAGCGCAGGGTTGTTGTTACCGGACTGGGCCTGATTTGCGGCGTTGGCAACACCACGGAAGCGGTGTGGTCGGCGTTGCTGGCGGGCAAGAGCGGCGTGGGGCGCATCACGTCGTTCGATGCTGAGCAGTTTGCCTGTCAGATCGCCGCCGAAGTCAAGAACTTCGACCCGCTTCAGTTCATCGACAAGAAGGAATCCCGCAAAATGGGCCGCTTCATCCACTTCGCCATCGCGGCGTCGGATGAAGCTATGCAAACCGCCGGCCTGAAGGTGACGCCGGAGATCGCTGAGCGCGTCGGTGTGTTCATCGGCAGCGGCATCGGCGGCTTCGACATCATCGAGCGCGAGCACACCGCGCTGATGCAGGGCGGCCCGCGGAAGATTTCCCCCTTCTTTATTCCTGCGGCCATCGTCAACCTTGCGGCCGGCCAGGTCTCCATCCGTTTTGGAGCCAAGGGGCCGAACGAGGCGACGGCGACGGCCTGCACCACGGGTGCGCATGCCATCGGCGATTCGTTCAAGATCATCCAGCGCGGCGATGCCGATGCGATGATCTGCGGCGGCGCCGAGGCGGCCATCACGCCCATGGGCATCGGCGGCTTCGCAGCCATGCGCGCGCTGTCCACGCGCAATGACGATCCCGAGCGCGCCAGCCGTCCGTGGGACAAGGATCGCGACGGCTTTGTGGTCGGCGAAGGCTCCGGCATTCTGATTCTGGAAGAGCTGGAGTTCGCCAAGGCGCGCGGTGCAAAAATCCTTGCCGAAATCGTTGGCTATGGCATGAGCGGCGATGCGTACCACATCACGGCTCCGGCCCCCGAGCATGAGGGCGGCTTCCGTGTGATGCGCAACGCCATCCATGACGCGGGCATCAAGCCCACTGACATTGGCTACGTCAACGCGCACGGCACTTCCACCGGGATCGGCGACGATCTGGAAGCCAAGGCCATTCGCAATCTGTTCGGCGAGCACCCGATCGCGGTCAGCAGCACCAAGTCCATGACGGGGCACCTGCTGGGCGGCGCGGGCGGTCTTGAGGCCGGCGTGACCGTGCTGGCGCTCCGTGACCAGAAGCTGCCGCCGACCATCAACCTGGAAAACCAGGATGAGGCGACGGCGGGCATGGATTTTGTCCCCAACGTGGCCCGCGATGTGAAGATGGAGTACGCGCTTTCGAATTCGTTCGGATTCGGCGGAACCAACGGCTCGCTGCTGTTCAAGCGCTGGACGGAGTAAGATCCTTACAAATCTTAACGAGCCCCGGTGTATACCGGGGCTTTTGTTTGCAGTCAAAATAGATAGTGGAGCACGGAGTTCGTTCCAGGGCAGTGGAGTCGGCGCTCAGTGCAGTGGGCCACCACGGGAACGAACAGACCTGTAAAGGAATTGCGAAGCGGTTGTGACGGAACCCCCTCCGTCATCCGTCCGCGACTTCGTGCATTTGCTCTCCGCGGAAGGAGCAACATAAGGTATGTTCAGGAATCGAATTGCATCTGCTGGGGTGGGCCTGTTGCTGGCACTGGCCAGCATCTCCGCCTGGGCGCAGGCGCCGGTGGTCAAGCAGCTTGGCACCGTCAAGACCGTCAATGCGACATCTCTGACCGTCAGTCCTGACGCGGGTGGCGCCGATGTCTCGGTGCAACTGGCGGTCGCCACGCGCGTGCGCGCCATTCCTCCCGGAGAAAAAGATCTTACCAAGGCTGTGACCATTACCTCTGCGGATCTCCAGATCGGCGACCGCGTGCTGGTTCGCGCGCGGATGAATGAAGCTGGTTCCGCTCTGGTTGCGCTCGACGTGTTGGCCATGAAGGCCACCGATCTGGCAGCTCGCCATCAAAAGGAGCTTCAGGCCTGGCAGCACGGCATCGGCGGCATTGTGAAGTCGGTCGATGTGGCCACCTCCAGCATCATTGTGGCCACCACCACGGCCACCGGCAGCAAGGATGTGAAGGTTGCGCTCGGCTCCAAGGCGCTCATTCGCCGCTACGCGCCCGGCTCCACGCGCTTTGAGGACGCACAGCTCTCGAAGCTCGATGAAATCCGCGCGGGAGACCAGTTGCGCGCACGCGGCGCGAAGAACGAGGACGGCACGCAGTTCACCGCCGACGAGATTGTCACCGGCGCCTTCCGCAATCTCTCCGGCGTCATCGCCTCCATCGACGCCACAGCCGGTACCATCACCTTCCAGGACCTCGCGACGAAGAAGAGCGTGACCGTCGCCATCACCAAGGATTCGCAGCTCAAGAAGCTGAACCCCATGATTGCGCAGCGCCTGGCGCAGCGCCTCAAGGGCGGAGCACCCGAAGGGCAGGCCGCAGCTTCTCATGCCGCTCCTGCGGGCGAGACCGCAGGCCGCGGTGGCGCACCCGGCAATGGCAATGGCGGAGACCTCCAGCAGATGCTCTCGCGCCTGCCGGCGGCCTCCATCGCCGATCTTCAAAAAGGCGAGGCCGTCATGATCGTGGCCTCGCAGAGCGCCTCGTCCGACAAGGCGACCGTCATCACGCTGCTCAGCGGCGTGGAAGCGCTTTTGACCGCCCCCGGCAACAGCAGCCTGCTTACGCCGTGGAGCCTGAGTGCAGGTGCCGAGGGTGGCGCCAATGAGTAAGGCAATAGGAGTTGGGATGAACCGCTGTGTTCGATGTTCTGTGTTGCTTGTTGTTCTGCTGTGTTTGTTGGCGGTGTTGCCCGTCGCGGCTCAGTCCACTGGGCTGCTTCGCGGACAGGTAACCGATCCTTCCGGCGCGGTTGTGGTTTCGGCAACCGTCACTGCGACCTCTGCTGCCGGGCAGGCTTACACCGGCACCAGTGACAAGCAGGGCGCGTATGTGATCAAGGACCTGCCGCCGGGCAAGTACACGCTCAGCGCGGTGGCCAAGGGCTTCAGCCCGTATCAGCTCACCGACGTCAACGTGCCGGCGGCGCCGCAGCAGCTTGATATTGCCTTTGAAATCGCGGTCAAGTCCGAGCAGGTCACCGTCAGCGACGAGACCAAGGCCGTTTCCGTCGACGCCTCTCAGAACGCTACGCAGACCGTGCTGAAAGATAAGGATCTTGAATCGCTCTCCGACGATCCGGATGAACTGGCGAACGACCTTCAGGCCCTTGCCGGACCTTCCGCCGGGCCCAACGGCGGCCAGGTTTACATTGACGGCTTCAGCAACGGCACGCTGCCGCCCAAGTCGTCCATCCGCGAAATCCGCATCAACCAGAATCCGTTCTCCGCGCAGTATGACCGCCTTGGCTACGGCCGCGTTGAAGTCTTCACCAAGCCCGGCACCGACAAGTGGCACGGGCAGTTCACCTTCGAGGCCAACCCGAAAGCGATCAACGCACTCAATCCCTACATTGGCGACGTGAAGGTGCCCGACTACCTGACCACGCAGTACATGGGCAACGTCAGCGGCTCGCTCAGCAAGAAGGCTTCGCTGTTCTTCAACATCGAGCGCCGCAACATTGATGACAGCTCGGTGGTGAACGCACAGACCGCCACAGACGCCTACACCAATCAGGTGGTGGGGCATCCGCGCACGCGCACCAACTTCAGCCCGCGTCTCGATTACCAGTTGACGCCCACCAACACGCTGACCGCCCGTTACCAGTACCTGCAAAACCACGAGACCAACAATGGCGTCGGCCAGTTGGTGCTTGCCTCGCAGGGCTACAACAGCAGCACCGAGGAGCACACCCTGCAGATCAGCGATACGCAGGTGCTGAGCAACTCGGTCATCAATGAGACGCGCTTCCAGTACATCCGCACGCGTAGCGAGAATGGCGCCATCGGCGCGCTGCCGGCCATCACCGTCGGCGGCTATTTCAATGGCGGCAATAGCGCTGTGCAGCACTTCCAGCAGCTCTACAACCGCTTTGAATTGCAGAACTACACCTCGATGCAGCGCGGCAGGCATTTCATCCGGTTCGGTGGCCGTTTGCGCGTTTCGCGCGACTCCAACCTGGACATGGAGAACTTCAACGGCACGTTCACCTATGACAGCATTGCCGCCTACGAAGCCGGCACACCGAGCCAGTTCAGCATCATCTCCGGCCAGCCGTTGTCGCACATCAACTTCGCGGACGTAGGTTTCTACGCCGAAGACGATTGGAAGCTGCGCCCCAACGTCACCCTCAGCTACGGCCTGCGCTATGAGACGCAGAGCGGCATCAGCGACTACAAAGATTGGTCGCCGCGCATCGGCCTTTCCTGGGGGCTTGGCAGCGCCAAGAGCACTCCCAAGACGGTTGTCCGCGTCGGATGGGGCATGTTCTATGACCGCTTCGGCGAGAGCTATCTGCTGAACGCACAGCGCTACAACGGCGTGACCCTGACGAACTACGTGGTCTCCGATCCGTCGTTCACCACCGTCCCTGCCGATCTTGGCTCGCTGACGACCTCGGCCACGAGCGTTACCACCATCGCCCACAACCTGCGCACGCCCTATACCATGCAGTTTGCCACCAGCCTGGAGCGCCAGTTGGGCAAGATGGGGACCGTTTCGGCCACCTATCTCAACTCCCGTGGCCAACATTCCTTGGTCAACCCAAACATCAACGCGCCTATTGACGGGGTGCGTCCGAACGGTGTGGAGGAGAACATCTTCCAGTACGAGTCTGCGGGCTCCTACAAGCAGAATCAGCTCATCGTGAATTCAAACCTGCGCTTGGGCTCGCGCGTCTCGCTCAACGCCTTTTACATGTTCGGGCACGCCAACGCCATCTCCAGCTCGCCCAGCAATCCATACAACTTCAAGCAGGACTGGGGCCGCTCGTCGTGGGATGTGCACCAGCGCTTCTTCCTCGGCGGCTCCGTGGTGCTGCCATATCTGGTTCGCTTCAGCCCGTTCCTTGTGGCCAACGCCGGTGCGCCGTATAACATCACGCTCGGCCGCGACCTGAACGGCGACACCGTTTACAACGACCGCCCAACTTACGTCGACACCAGCAGCACCAGCACGGTTTCTACGCCGTGCGGAGTGGTGGACCTCAGTCCGAAGAGTGGCCAGAAGGTTATTCCCATCAACTGCGGCACCGGCCCGGCCAACGTCACGTTCAATATGCGTTTAAGCAAAACGTTCGGCATCGGTCCCAAGTTGGCAGGCACGGTCGATAACTCGCAGGCCTCCGGCGGCCCGCAGGGCGGTCCCCGCGGCGGACCGGGCGGCCCAGGAGGCGGCCACGGCCGACCGAACTTCAGCGTGAACAGCGACCGCCGCTATAACCTGACCTTCGCGGTCGGCGTGCGGAACCTGTTCAACACCACCAACTCGGCAACGCCCATCGGCAACCTCAGTTCGAGCCGCTTTGGCCAGTCCATCGCGCTCGCCGGAGGCCCGTTCTCGAGTGGTTCGGCCTACAACCGCCGCATCGAGTTGCAGATGACGTTCGCGTTCTAGGGCGGCGCTGCTCCAATCAGTCAAAGGCCGTCCTCCCGGGGACGGCCTTTTTGCGATGCTCCGTTGCGTTCGGCCCATGCATCCAACTATTGTTCCTTCATGAGCTCCTCCGCCGTCTCCCAGTCCGAGCCGCAAGGCGCAAGCTGGCGCTTCATCATTCGCGCCCTGCGCTCGCGCAACTACCGGCTCTATTTCGGCGGGCAGGGAACCTCGCTTATTGGCACTTGGATGACGCGCATCGCCACCAGTTGGCTGGTTTACCGCCTCACTGGATCGGCCATGCTGCTGGGCATCACGGGCTTTGCCGGTCAGCTTCCCATGTTTCTGCTGGGGCCGTTTGCCGGCGTCTGGGTGGACCGCTGGAACCGCCATCGTGCCCTGGTCTGGACGCAGGCGATTTCGATGGTGCAGTCGCTGCTGCTGGCGTGGCTTGCGCTCAGCGGACGCATCACCATCACGCACATCGTCATTCTCAGTGTGGTGCAGGGTATCGTCAATTCGTTCGACACGCCCGCGCGCCAGTCGTTTCTATCCGAGTTGATTGATGACCGCGCCGATCTTGCCAACGCCATTGCGCTCAACTCGTCGATGGTGAATCTGGCGCGGCTGGTGGGGCCGTCGCTCGCCGGACTGCTGATTGCGCGCTACGGCGAGGGCTACTGCTTCCTGGTCGATGGCGTCAGCTTCATCGCCGTCATCGGTTCGCTGCTGATGATGCACGTTGCTGTGCGTCCGGTGGTGACCAATGGGCGGAGCGTGCGTGCCGACCTCGCCGAGGGGTGGCGTTATGTCTCGGGCTTCGCACCCATTCGTTCCATCCTGCTGCTGCTGGCGGTGGTCAGCCTGGTCGGTATGTCTTACACGGTCGTCATGCCCATCTACGCCTCCACCATTCTGCGCGGTGGCGCGCACACGCTCGGCTTCCTGATGGCGGCCAGCGGCTGCGGCGCCCTGACCGGCGCGCTCATCCTGGCGGCCAGGCGCAATGTTCGCGGCCTGTTGAAGATCATTCCCATCGCCGCTGCGGCGTTTGGCGTCGGCCTCATTCTGCTGGCGCATTCGGCGGCGCTATGGATCTCGCTCGGATTGATGTTCGTGACCGGCTACTCGGTGATGCAGCACATGGCTGTCAGCAACACCATCCTGCAAACCATTGCCGACGACGACAAGCGCGGCCGAGTGATGAGCTACTACACCATGGCGTTTCTCGGCATGACGCCTTTTGGCAGCCTGCTGGCCGGAAGTATCGCCTCGCGCTTCGGCGTGCCTACCACGCTTCTGTTCAGCGGCGTTGCTTGCATCGCGTTTGCCGCCATCTTTGCCTGGAGGCTCGCGGAGATCCGCCGCCTCGTGCGTCCCATCTACCAGCGACTCGGCATTGTGCCGGAGATTGCCACCGGCATCGGCACGGCCGCTGCTTTGCGTTCCGCCTCGGAAGAGTAGGCGTCACGGACGTTTCACGCAGGGTGTCCTCGCGTGCGCGCTCGTGTGCTCCGCGGCGAGTGAGGCCAAGCGTGCACTTTTTAGAGGCGCGGAAGCTCCAGGTGAATCTCCAGGAGTGACGCTATGCGCAGCAGCCGCACATCGGTTCCGGCGGCGGCCACCAGTTGCATGCCCACCGGCAGTCCGTCGCAGACGCCCACTGGCACTGTCACCGCAGGAAGCCCCAGCACGTTGAACGGCCGCGTATTGCGCAGCATTTGCAACTCCACGGCCCGCGCCTCTGGTGTCTCCAGCTCCGCCAGCGTGGGAGGCAGAATCGGCATTGTCGGCATCAGTAGAAAATCCACTTCGTTGAAGATGTGCGCCGCATCCTGACGTTCCTGAGTCAGTTTCAGTGCCAGTTTGCGCATCTGTTCGTCGCTGACTCCTGCGCCTTTTTCAATGCGCGCCAGAGTGCGCAGATCATAGAGTTCGCGTGTGGGGCTGTCTGCGGCAATGCGTTGACGATGCACGCGGTAGGATTCGCCATCGGCCAGTGTGCGGTCGGGGTCGGCATGCAACTCAATCGGAACAGTCTCTGCTCCCAGCGTGCGCACGCGTTCCAGCGTCTGCCGCCAAAGGGCTTCCACCGGCGCGGAGAGATTCTCGCAGAAGCCGGGGTGCGGAATGCCCACGCGCATGCCTGTCAGCACAGGTTCAACATTCTCTGTGTCACTCACCGGTGCAATCGCACGCAGCACGGCCAGAGCGTCGTTGCAGGTGCGGGCAATCGGCCCCACGTGGTCGTAGGATTGCGCCAGCGCCAGTACGCCCTTGGCGCTCACCAGCCCGTAGGTCGGTTTCAGCCCCACCACGCCGCAGCAACTGGAGGGAACACGGATGGAGCCGGCAGTGTCCGTGCCAATGGCTGCCACGCACAACCCGGCGGCCACCGCTGCAGCTGATCCCGACGACGAGCCGCCCGAGGCGTGCGCGAGGTTCCAAGGGTTCCTCACCGCGCCATAGGCGGAGATGGCTCCGGAGCCTCCGTAGGCGACTTCGTGCAGGTTCGTCTTTCCGACGATGACTGCCCCGGCTTCGCGCAGCCTGCGAACCACCGGCGCATCGCTGCCCGCCGGAGCGTCCGAGGCAAAGGCCCGGCTGGCGCCTGTGGTGACCGTGCCCTTCATGTCGATCAGGTCTTTGATGGCCACGGGGATGCCGTGCAGCGGCCCTCGCCAGTTTTCCGATGCAATTTCGCGCTCGGCCTGCGCCGCCGCTTCCATCGCCTCATCGGCGGTGACGGTGATGAACGCGTGGAGTTGCGGATTGAGTCTTGAAATGCGCTCCAGGCAGAGCGCCGTCAGCGCAACCGGGGAGAGTTCGCGCCGCCGCAGTCGCCCGGCCAGTTCCAGCAAGGGAAGAAAAGCGATGTCGTCGTTCAGCGCAGCCATGCGCTGATGCTACCGCGTCGTCCCAATTCTTCGCACTGGAAAGCGCACCCCTTCATCGTTTTGGATGGAATATTTGATGTGGATTCAGTTGCTGATAATTATCTGATAATGAACGCTAATTTAACGAATGATAAATCGACTTAATTTGTAATTAATTCATTAATTATATTGTTTTCAATTATATAAAATTTGTAATTTGCATTGTATTGCATCATGTAATTAAACATGTGTAGACTCTGCACATGGCAAAGTTTGAATGGACACAACCAGCCCTTGGAATGGTCGACACGGCTCCTGCGACGATCAGCGCAGAAGCGCACAAGCTGGAAGAGCAAATTGCGTTGACGGTCGGCAAGGCCGGGGCGGCGCTGCGGGCATTGCAGACTCCGGAAGGCTACTGGTGCGGCGACCTGACCGCGGATTCCACGCTCGAATCCGACTACATCCTGTTGCAGCTCTGGCTCTACCGTCCGGAGGGCGCGGCGTGGAATCCACCGACGCGCCGCCGTGTGGACCGCGCCTGCGAGACCGTACTCAGCAAGCAGTTACCCGATGGCGGCTGGAATATCTATCCCGGTGGCCCCAGCGAGATCAGCGCGTCGGTCAAAGCGTATTCGGCGCTGAAGATCGCAGGCTACGAGGCATCGCATCCGGCGATGATGAAGGCCCGCGAGTGCATTCTGCGGCTGGGCGGCGTGCAGGCCTGCAACAGCTATGTGCGCATCAACCTCAGCCTGTTCGGACTCTTCCCGCGCGAAGCCGTTCCAACCGTGCCGCCCGAACTCATCATGCTGCCCGGCGACATCATCTACGAAATGTCCTCGTGGACGCGCTCGATCGTGATTCCGCTCTCCGTGGTGCAGGCCGCCGGTGGTGTGCGCCCTGTGCCGGACGGCGTCACCATCGATGAGATCTTCAACCCGTCGCGCAAATTTCAAGGGCCGCGTCGGGAGAGTCTCACCATCGTCTTCCGCTACATCGACCAGTTGGTGAAGCTGTGGGAGCGTCGTGGCTCGCGCAACATGCGCGCCAAGGCCCTGCGCGAGTGCGAACACTGGATGCTGGACCGCACGCGCTATACCGAAGGGCTCGGTGCAATCTATCCGGCGATGATGTACTTCATCATGGCGCTCGACAGCCTCGGCTACACCGAGGACCATCCCGATCTCATCGAGGCCAAGCTCCAGTTCGACAACCTGCTGATTGAAACCGAGGACCGCTTCCAGTTCCAGCCCTGCGTCTCACCCGTGTGGGACACGGCGATTACCGCGTTCTCACTGGGAGAAGCCGGGCAGGGAACGCCCGAGGAGCTGACGCGCTGCGCCGACTGGTTGCTGAGCAAGGAGTGCCGCCGCAAGGGCGACTGGAGCGTGAAACGTCCCTACCTGGAGCCTTCAGGCTGGGCCTTTGAATTTGCCAACGAGTATTACCCGGACATCGACGATACGGCGATGGTGCTGCTGGCGCTCTCGCACGCCAAGGCCAGCGATCCTGAGCGTCAGGAACGTGTGAAGACGCGCGCTCTCAATTGGCTGCTCGGCATGCAGTCCAAGGACGGCGGCTGGGCTGCGTTCGACGTGGATAACAACTGGCAGATCCTGAACAAAATTCCTTGGAGCGACCACAACGCGATGCTCGATCCGAGCTGCCCGGACATCACCGGGCGCGTGCTCGAATCACTGGCGCGCAACGGCGTGCCGCCCAGTCATGAGGCCATTCACAAGGGCGTGCACTACCTGCTCGACGTGCAGGAGAAGAACGGCAGTTGGTACGGACGCTGGGGCGTCAACTACATCTACGGAACGTTTCTCGCCATGCGCGGTCTCAAGGCCTCGCGCGCTTCCATGGCCTACCCAGCGGTGCAGAAGGCCGCTCAGTGGATTCGTTCGGTGCAGAACACCGATGGCGGCTGGGGCGAGCACTGCGTCAGCTACAAGAAGCTGCACTACGTGGCAGCGCCGAGCACAGCCTCGCAGACAGCGTGGGCGCTGCTGGGGTTGGCTGCCGCCGGAGACAAGACTTCGCAGGCGGCCAAGCGCGGCGTGGAGTATCTGCTGAAGACGCAGCGCGAGGATGGAACCTGGCATGAGGACCTGGCCACTGGCACCGGGTTCCCCAACGTGTTCTTCCTCGTCTACCACATGTACCGCAACTATTTCCCGGTGCTGGCGCTGGCGGCGATGAAGGCATAACCCACGACAGCGTTTCCGCAGACGGGGAGCGAATCTGCGGAATCGACGCTACGCGTGCGAACCACTGCACCCAGCGCACAAAAAATACCGGCTCCAGATTTGCGCCGAAAAATTGAGAATTTCGGCCACTTTTCGCACAAAAAACAGAGTCGTCGTCACCTTTGTGGCGTCGACTCTGTTTTTTCATCTCTTTATCCTAGGAATTAACAGTTCTGTGTCTCTGCGTTCATCGCAGCTTCACTTGCGTTGCAGAGACTGAAGCGTTGCCCGCTTGTGCGGGCGTACTGCTGTATTTTCACCGGAAACCCCAAAGTTCAACGGAGACTCAATTTCATGCGAAAGTCACTCGCGGCAGGCATTCTGCTTTTGCTGTGCTTGTGCTGCGCGCTGGTCTCGGCCAGCTGGGCGCAGGTCCTGGGTGGAGGCACCATTCAGGGCACCGTCACGGACAGTACGGGCGCGGTTGTTCCTGGCGCCACCGTCACCGTCCGCAATCTCGACACCAATGCGGTTTTGACCACCACCAGCGATACCGCTGGCCTCTTCGTCTTTCCGATTGTGCACGTCGGCAACTATGAAGTGAAGGTTGAAAAGACCGGCTTTGCCGCCACCGTTCTGCCCAGCGTGAACGTCGTGGTTGGTTCCAAGGTGGATCTTCCCTTGGTGTTCCGCGTTGCCGGCTCCAAGGAGCAGGTGACCGTCACCGACGAGACGCCGCTGATTGAAACCCAGCGCACGGCCACCGCAACCTACCTGAACGAAGCCACCGTCAACAGCATCCCGGTCAACGGACGCAACTTCCTCGGCATCGCCCTGCTGACCCCGGCGGTGATCAAGGACCCGGCCCGCGGCGGCGATCTCAGCTTTGCCGGACAGCGCGGCACCTTGAACTCGCTGACCGTTGACGGCGCCGATGACAACCAGGCCTTCTACGGACAGACGGCCGGCCGTACCGGCCAGGCCAGCAAGCCCTATCAGTTCAGCCAGGATTCCGTGCAGGAGTTCCAGGTTGCCACCAACGGCTACTCGGCGGAAATCGGCCGCGCCGGCGGCGGCGTCATCAACGTGGTCACCAAGAGCGGCACCAACAAATTCCACGGCGGAGCGTTCGAGTACTATCGCGATGAATCGATGAACGCCTACGATCCGATTCAGAAGCAGACCTGGTACCTGTCGCATCCGACCACGGGCATTACGGCGCACAAGCCCAAGTACCACTACAACCAGTTTGGCGGCACCCTCGGCGGTCCCATCTGGAAGGACCGCGCGTTCTTCTTCTTCGCCGCCGACAGCCAGCGCAACACCTCGCCCATCATCACCAACTCGACCAGCTCAGTGGCGCTCTCCTCGAACGCCACCACGGCCGCGTTGCAGCAGACGGCAATCAACTACCTGAATCCGCTGACCGGCAATTACGGCCTGGTCAACAATCAGGACACCTACCTGCTGAAGGGCGACGCCTACCTCAACAAGGCCAACCAGGTGAGCGTGCGCTGGAACCACCAGAGCTTCACGGCGGGCAACCAGGAAAACGGCAGCGCCTCAAGCGCTCTGTCGCACACCGGCAACTCGTTCGTCTACACCGACACGATGACCGGCTCGCTGACTTCGACGCTGAGCAGCCGCACCATTAACCAGTTCCGCTTCAACTACCTGAAGGATCGCGAGTACGGCAAGGCCAACGCGAACGGCCCGGAAATCGCCGTCACCGACGGTTCCTACGCGATGAACGTGGGCCGCAACAACTACAGCCCGCGTGAAACCACGGTCCACCAGTACGAGTGGGCAGATAACATCACCTACGCGCTCGGCCGCAACACCTTCAAGACCGGCGCCGACCTCGTCTGGATCAAGGTCTACAACTACTTCCCGGGCTACATGTTCGGCAGCTACACCTTCAACAGCCTCGCCGACCTCGGCTGCGTGCTCAGCGGCGAAACCGCCAGCTACACGCCGACTGGTTGCACCGCGGCCGCCAGCGCCAGCTGGTACTACCAGCAGGCATTCACCAACCTGGGCGGCACGCCGACCACCGGCCCGACCACGCATCCGGACGTCTTTGAGCCGGCCTTTTTCGCGCAGGACGATCTGCGCCTGGCCAAGAACCTGACCGTCAACGTGGGCGTGCGCTGGGACCAGCAGCAGGTGAAGCAGTCCGGCGTTACCAATGCCACCGCGCTGCTTGACGGCTACAACACCGGCTCGCAGCCCATCGGCGGACACCAGTGGGGCCCGCGCCTCGGCTTTGCCTACACGCCGCTCAGCAACAACAAGCTGGTGGTGCGTGGCGGCCTCGGCTGGTTCTACGGCCTCACCAACTCGATGTTCCTCGGCACCTCGCACAGCAACAACGGCGTCAACATCGGCACCGTGAAGTACACGGCCAACCAGATCACCGGGCTGATCTCCACGCCGTATGACGGCACCACGTTCGGCACGCTGGCCGCGGCGCCAACCGGAACCACGGTCACCCCGACCCTGTACGTGATGGATCAGGGCTACCGCAATCCGCGCGTGCAGCAGGCGAACTTCAACGTGGAATACGCACTGGCGAAGGATCTCTCGGTCAGCGTTGGCTACCTCTCGGTGCAGGGCAAGTTCCTGCAGCGCACGGCCGACCAGAACCTGGCCTGGGACCCGACCAACTACACGCTGACCACCTACGCTTCGGCGGGCAACAGCACCACCGCGGGCACGGTGGATCAGGCGTACGGCTACGTGAAGTATCTTGGCACGCGCCCCAACACTGCGTTCCAGCGCATTGCGCTCTTCCAGTCCAACGCCAAGTCCGAATACAACGGTCTGGTGATCGAATTGAAGAAGCGCATGTCGCACCGCTTCATGGCGCAGCTGGCTTACACCTACAGCATCGCGCACGATGACAACCCGGACGCGACTGCCGTGGTCAACGGCTCCGACGACAGCAAGCAGGCCATGTACCCGACCACTCCGCGCTCGGACTGGGGCTTCTCGGGTGCCGACCTGCGTCACCGCCTGACCTTGGGCTACTCGTATGACGCCAACTACCACGTCAAGGGCATCCTCGGCGCGGTGGTCAACGGCTGGTCCACCAGCGGCCTGCTGACGGCGCAGAGCGGCTATGCCTACTCGGCCATGCTGACCGGCAACAACCTGCTGAACACCGGCAACACGTCGAACCTGCGCGTGCCGGGCTCGGTGCGCAACAGCTACCACATGCCGGCCACCTGGTCGCTTGATCCGCGCGTCTCGCGCGACATCAACCTCTATAAGGAATCGGTCAAACTGAGCATCTTTGCCGAAGCCTTCAACCTGTTCAACCACTTCAACGTCACCAGCGTGAAGACCGCCGAATACGCATGGAAGGCGATCAACACCGGCAGCGGCAGCACGTTCAACGGATACCTGCTGCAGAACCGGGCGAACGCCGCGACTGGCTACTTTGGTCTGCCTTCGGGCACCAGCGGCCAGCGCATCCTGCAACTGGGCGCGCGCATCAAGTTCTAACTTGGTGGTGCGCGAAGCAGCGGAGGGCCGGACAATTGTCCGGCCCTTTTCCTTTGCACGTCGTTTTGCGGAAAGCTGTGAGGTAAAGGAAAAGGCCCGCGGCATTCGCGGGCCTCGTGCTTGGTGCTTCGTCATTCACGTGGCGAAGCCGATTCTTGAGAGCGCGAGCGGCGCGCTCTACTGCGCCATGCTCTATTGCACCATCGCGATGCGATCGAGTTCACGTCCGATCACTTCAATCGAGCAACCGGCGTTGCCCACGCGGCAGGCAGCGTCCATGGCGGCCTCGCTGGAGACCGCGTATCCGCGCCCGGCCAGGAACATGCGGAGCAGGTCAGCCGTGTCTCGCGAATCCAGGCCACTCTGCACCAGTTCTATGCGCAGGGCTGCCAACTCCGGAATTGAAAACTTTTCGTCCATCATCACTCACCTCCGGACTCATACCTGGTTAAAGCGTTAGAGTGCGGAGAGAGTTGCGCTGTAACAGGCAATTATTTTCGATGACCTGTTTTCCCCGTGTTTTCCGGCTCACTTACGGCGCATTCATTCCTATGCTTCAATGCGCAGTCAGCCGCCGGAAAGCCACTCCCTAACTGCATACCGTCTCTATCGGTAAGCGACTGAGCGAAGTTGAGCCGAAAGTCTCGGTGCCGCTGGTGAATGAGGGTAAACTGGTAGTTCCCAACTAAGATTCTGCTCAGAGAGGTCGTGCATATGGCGGCAAGGATTCTCGATGGAAAGAAGATCGCGGCGGAAATTCGTGCCGAGCTGGCGGCGGAAGTCCGCGTGTTGAGCGACCACGGACTTCTCCCCGGCCTGGCGGCCGTGCTTGTGGGCCACGATCCGGCGTCGGAGACCTACGTGCGCAATAAGGTGCGCGCCTGCGAAGAGGTCGGTCTCTACAGCGAGAAGATCACTCCGCCGGAGAGCATCACGACCGAGGAACTGCTGAAGATTGTCGACGACCTGAATCATCGCGAGGATATTGACGGCGTGCTGGTGCAGTTGCCGCTGCCCAAGCACATCGACGCCAAGCGCGTGCTCATGGCCGTCGATCCGGCGAAGGACGTTGATGGCTTCCACCCGATGAATGTTGGGTATCTTTCCACCATGCGTCCCGGCCTTGTCTCCTGCACGCCCGCTGGCTGCATGGAGATCCTGCGCCGCAGCGGTATCGAGGTGGAAGGCCGCGAAGCGGTCGTGGTCGGTCGCAGTGACATTGTGGGCAAGCCGGTGGCCATGCTGCTGACCAACGCCAACGCCACCGTCACCATCTGCCACTCGAAGACGCGCAATCTGGCTGAGGTCTGCCGACGCGCGGAGATCCTCATTGCCGCCATCGGCCGCCCAGGCTTCATCACGCCGGAGATGGTGCAGCCCGGCGCAACGGTCATCGACGTCGGCATCAACCGCGTCAGCGACCGCGCGCTGTTTGAGAAGCTGTTTGCCGGTGACACGGCGCGCGAGAAGCAGTTTGCGGAAAAGGGCTCCACGCTGGCCGGTGACGTTCACCCCAAGGCGGCCGAAGTGGCCGGTGCCATGACGCCCGTTCCCGGCGGCGTGGGCCTGCTTACGGTGGCCATGCTGATGGCAAATACCGTGAAAGCCGCCAAAATGCGGCGGGGCTAATCGTCCGGTCGGACACTCTCGTAACTAGCCCATTTTCATGGAAGTGGGAGTACACTTCCGTCATGCTGAAAGTTGGGTTGACCGGCGGCATTGCCAGCGGCAAGAGCACGGTGCTGGCAATGTTCGCGGAGAGAGGCGCGCATGTGGTGCGTGCCGACGAGGTAGCGCACGAGCTGATGGCGCCCGGCCACGAGGTCTATGACCGCGTGGTTGCCGCCTTTGGCCGTGGAATCCTCAACCCGGACCGCACCATCAACCGTCCTCGCCTGGCGCAGGTCGTCTTCCCCGATCGTATCCGCGAGTTGAATGCCATGGTTCACCCGGCGGTGCTCGCCGCCGAGGATCATTGGGCAGAGAAGATTCTGGCCCGCGACCCGCGCGCCATCATCATTGAAGAAGCGGCGCTGATGTTTGAAGCCGGTGCCAACCGGCGCATGGACTGCACGATTGTTGTGACCTGCCCTTTGGAGATGAAGGTGCAGCGCTATGCCGCCCGCGCCGGGCTTTCGCTGGCCGATGCCACTATCGAGGTGAGCCGGCGCATGGCCGCACAGATGCCCGAGGGCGATAAGGTCAAGCTCGCCGACTATGTCATCGACACTTCTGGCTCGCTCGGAGATACCGAGGCCCAGGTCGAGCACGTGTGGCAGCAACTGCTGGCCCAGCGCTGAGCGAGCCCGGGTCTCCTATTGCTTTTTAAGCGCTACCGTCAACCCCAAGGTCAACTGGTGCCCCACAAAGTTGTAGGTCGGTGGCAGCGAGCCATACCTGTGTTGCAGGCTCAGTGAGAACCCACTGCTGATTGCATAACTGATGTTGTTGCCGACCCAGTGCCGCGGCTTGGTGGTCAGGAATTGGTTGCCGCCGTTGACGGCATACTGTTGGTAGGGTTCGGCGATAAATGGCAGGCGCAAAACATAGTGACTATCGAGCCCGATAAGCTTGCGTCGTGCTCCATTCGCATCTTTCTTCTCGAACAGCGCGTAATAGGCGTCAGCGCCGAATAAGAGCCGGCGGATCGACTGATCCGAGTTCAACGCAACGGTTTTCCTCACGGAACGCGATAGGGCCTCGCCCAGTTCATATCCAATGGGCTCCAAGTTGAAGTTCAGCTTCCGCCACCCGCTGGCATACGTGAAGCTTCCGGTCGAAATCCAGTTGGTGTTCTTCTGCTGGTAGGCGTGCTGCACTATGGAGCCACTGGAGATCAGGTATTCGCTCTTGCTGGCCCGTTCGAACTCATAACCAATGGGTTCGACGGCGAAGCGCAGGCTGTCACGCAGGGGACATAGCGGACGCCAGAGCTGATTACAGGGAACAATCTTCAGGTAGTCGAGGCTGAGCTTCATGGCATCCGGATCGGCATTGCGTTCCTTGCTGGCCTTCGCGGTGAACGTTGGGGCCAGGCTGCCGTAGCTGCGAAATGAAAATGGATATGCCGCCGTTGTGCTCCAGAAGTATTGCGGTTTGGCACCGACACCTGCCTGGATACTGCCGGTGAGCACAATGTCCGCATTGCTGCTGTCTGCGGTGAGCCGCAGGCCCGCGACGCCGGAGTTCGCATTCTCCGGCGCGTGCAACGGAGGCTCGCCCGAAGGCGCATTTGCCGGTGGCTTCACCTTCAAGGTAATCTCCGGGTGGTAGACGATCGCAAGCTTCTTGAACTGTTCCGCCGTGTATGCTGCCACCTGCGCGGGCGAGGCAGGGTAAAGACGCACAATGCAATCTGCCGTGTCGAGCGTGACGCGCTCCACCTGGATGGCGTCGGAGACGGTGTCCTTCGAACGTATCTGCCAGTAAGAAGGTTCGTTCATCTGCTTGGCGTCTTGTTCTGCAATGCTGCCATTGCAGGAGAGCACAAATGCATTGCCTGCAAACTCCACCTGAGTGAATTGGGTCTGTGCTTTTGCTGCGGGGACAATCCACAGCAACAGTATCAATGCACAAATGCTACGCATGCGAGGCGTCATAAAGTGCATCTCCAACCTTCTGCACGGTTGAGTCTGCACCGCAGCAGACCTTGTTGCGGTCGACGTGAACCTGAAACTCGCGTTCGGCGGTGGCGCAGCAGTTTTCCTTGTAGCCTTCGCGTGCCTCGGGCGAAAAGAAGCAGAGAACCGGGCCGCCCAGCGTGTCGCTCAACTTGGCACCATCGATACCGGTCTGTTCGCGGGCAATCCGGCGCGCTTGTCCCCTGTCCCACGGGGGCTGCTCAAGCTTCTCCATTGACGCTCCTATGCGCCATAACCTGTTCCATCTGCATGCGGTTGGCGTTGGCAAAAACAGTACCCTCGAAGCGCGTGGCCCCCAAATGAATTCTTTAACGGAAGGAGGACAAGGCCGGTACAAATTGCGGTGCAGGGCGCGACTTTCGCCCTTTCCCGGCGTCTATAATCCCATGGAGTTCAGAACTTTCCTGCCCAGAGGGGCGTACAAAGAACTATGAAATCGAAAGCCTTGCGTTACATTGCTGCGGGCGCGGTTGTGGCCGTTTTGTTTGTGGTCTACACCAGCCACCGCTTCGGCTCCGGCCCGGCGCACTGGATCAACCAGGACAAGCTGGAAATCACGGAAGCCGCAGGCCCGCAGACGCTCGACCAGGAAGAGCAGAACAATATCGACGTCTACAAGCGCGTCTCGCCGGCGGTGGTCAACATCACCTCCACCACCATGGCGATGGATTTCTTCTACGGCCCGGTGCCGCAGCAGGGCGCCGGTTCCGGCTTCATCATCGACAAGGAAGGCCACATCCTGACCAACTACCACGTGGTGCAGGGCAACCAGGCCAAGCTTGAGGTGACGCTGGCGAACAAGAAGCACTATCCGGCGGAGATCATCGGACTCGACCAGTCGCACGACCTGGCGGTCATCAAGATCAAGGCGCCGAACCTCCAGCCCGTGGTGATGGGCGACAGCTCCCACCTGATGGTGGGCCAGAAGGTTTTCGCCATCGGCAACCCGTTCGGCATGTTTGCCGGCACCATGACGCGCGGCATCGTCAGCTCCATCCGTCAGGTGCAGGAGCCCGATGGCCAGTACATCGATGAAGCCATCCAGACCGATGCTGCCATCAATCCCGGCAACTCCGGCGGACCGCTGCTGAACAACAAGGGCGAAGTCGTCGGCATCAACACCATGATTGCCAGCATGAGCGGCGGCTATTCGGGCGTTGGCTTTGCCATCCCGGTCAACGCGGCCAAGGCCGTGCTCAATGACCTTGTCACCTACGGCCGCGTGCGGCGTCCGGCGCTCGGCATACGTTCCATCCCTATCGGGCCTGAGTTGAGCGAGCAGCTTAATCTGCCGGCCGAATACGGCGTGCTGATCTTGCAGACGCTGCCCGGGTCGGCGGCCAGCAAGTCCGGTCTGCGTGGCGGCAATGAGCGTGTCTACCTCGGCAATTACCCGCTGATGGTCGGCGGCGACCTCATCGTGGCCGTTGACGGTCAGGCCATTGCCGATTCACAGGACCTCTCGCACGTGATGAATAACCATCGTGCCGGAGACACAGTGAACGTCACCGTCTGGCGTGGGAAGAAGAAGATCGACGTGCGCGTTACGCTGGAAGAAGCTCGCGGCGGCAACCGCGCCACATAGAACCGGTTGCTTGCCTGTAGCTTTAGGCCCTCAAAACAAAGCCCGCCTTTACGGCGGGCTTTCTTGTCCTCGGGGAATAAGAATAGGGCAGCGTTGAAGTGGATTGTTCCTGCCCATTTGGCTCGCCGGAGTGAAAGAAACGGACTAAACAGAAGCAGTTCTATGCGGAATGCAGTGCAAAACAGAAGGCCTCCCATTGGGGGTGGGAGGCCTCTGTCTGGTCCCGACTACGGGCCGGGACGCTCGCCCGATGCGTTGGCGAGTTCTTGCTGTCTGGGCCGCGCCTTACCGCGGCGTGCCCAGCGAGCTGGTCTGGCTGCCGGCGGCAGGGCGCGCGTCCAGCTGCTCAAGGCTGTTCTTCAGCAGCGTGACCTCCACCCGCGCACCCTGCGCGTGGCCGGACTTGGCGGTGGCACCCGGTACCACCGCATTGCCCATTCCCAGTTCAAAGATGCGATAGACCGGAACCTGGTGTTTGATCACAAGGTAGCGAACCACGGCGTCTGCCTGCGCTTTGGACTGCGCGATGGCGGCCTGGCCCTTGCCCGGCGCAAAGCCCTGCACCTCGATGACGTAGCCGCGCTTGTCCTTCAGGCTTTCGGCCATGTCATCCAGAGACTCCTGCGCGGTCTTGCTCAACTGCGAGGTGCCGGTGCGGAAGCGCAACGCCACCTGATTGGTCTGCTCATACTGATCGAGGTTGCCCACAACCTGTTTGACTCCGGCCAGGCGCGTGCCCGCACGCTGTGCGGTGTCACCGGCGGCCAGGGCGCGGCCATCGGCATCCGTGGCGCGCTGGTCGGCCAGTGCGGCGCGGTCATTGGCGGCACGCAAAGCGGCCGAAGAACGCTTGTCGAGGTCGGTGATGGCGCGGCCATTGGCGTCGGTCAGTTCACCCAGCTCATTGGCGCGGTCGCGCACGGGGCCCACCTGCTTCTCCACGTACTTCTTGCGGGCGAACGGATTCAGCTTGCCCCAGAAACCCTGACGAACCGGCTTCAACGGTTCGCGCGAGGCTTGCGTGCCAGTCTGTGAAGGCTGCGCGCTCTCCGCGGTGACAGGCGTCGCGTTCGCAAACGGATCGGTGTTCTGCTGCGCGGCGGCAGGGAGCAGAAGTGCGGCGGCCAGGGGCAGCGCGAAAAGCGTACGGGTCTTCATCATTGTGTCCTCCGGCGGGGCCTTTCGCGGCCTCGCCCGGCAGGCAAGCCTGCCAAAGAAATCTCAGGCCCGGCGTTTTGAGCCGAGCCACCCGCCCGAAGACGGGTCTTGTACACCGTTTGCTATTACAACTGGAGTGCCAAACTGACTGGATGATTAAGTGCTTATTCCACAGTCGAGTACAGGGATGAGTACAGCGACTCAGGTCGCCTCTGGCGGGTAGGAATTGCGAAGGTAGGTAAAAGTTGCTCGGCAGAAAAGGGAAGGCCCGCGCGTGGCGGGCCTTGCAGAAGTCCTGCGGACTGCTTTTGGGTTTAGTGCGACAGCCGGTGGTACAGGTCGAGAATGAAGTTGTCAGTCATGCCGGCAATGTAGTCGCACACCACGCGTTCGCGTGAGCTTTCCACGATCTTCTGCTGGTCGTTGGCGGGCATCAGCGCCGGGTCGGCGATGAGCGCCTCGAAGACGGCAGCCACAATCTTTTCGCCATCGGCCTTCTGCGGCCGCAGGCTGGCGCTGTGGTACAGCGCGCGGTAGAGGAACTGCTTGCACTCGGCGCGCTCGGCGTCGACCTCCGGGCTGAACCCCGCAAGCCGCTCCGGATACGTGCGCACGTCTTCCAGCGTGTGCACGCCAGCCTCGCGGATGCGCCGCGCCGTAGTCTCCATCAGGTCGGTGACCAGCCGGTTCATCATGGCCTTCAGCGCCTCATTGAACTTGAGCTTGTCGCGCACGTTGGCCCAGCGCTGTTCCACCTCGCGGAAGGCGCGGTCGAAGATGCGCACGTTGGCGCGGATCTCGTCGAGCGGCAGCAATCGTGCCTCGTAACCGTCGTCGAGGTCGGCGGTGTTGTAGGCGATCTCGTCGGTGTGGTCGATCAGTTGCGCTTCCAGCGGCGGACGCTGATCGAGCAGATACTCGGCCAGGTGCGGATACTGCGCGGCATCGTAGTCATGCGAGTGCTTGATGATGCCCTCGCGCACTTCAAACGTCAGGTTCAGGCCGGGGAAAGCGGCGTAACGCTCCTCGAAGTATTCGACGATGCGGAGCGCGTGCAGATTGTGGTCAAACTGCTTGCCATAGGGGCGCATCATCGCGTTCAGCGCGTGCTCACCGGAATGCCCGAAGGGCGGGTGGCCAATGTCGTGCGCCAGCGCCAGAGCCTCCACCAGCTCTTCGTTCAGCCCAAGCGCCACGCCGATGGTGCGCGAAATCTGGGCCACCTCAATGGTGTGGGTCAGCCGGTTGCGGAAGTGGTCGGAGAAACGCTCGGTAAAGACCTGCGTCTTGTTCTCCAGGCGGCGGAAGGCGCGGGCGTGTATGACGCGGTCGCGGTCGCGCTGGTAGGCGTTGCGATACGGATGCGGCGGCTCAGAGTAGCGACGGCCGCGTGTGTTCTCCACCTTCACCGCGTAGTCGGCGAGCATGCGCACAGCATAGCAGAAGCCCGGCGCGCCGGAGCGGAGAAGTATGGTTTGCGTGTTCGTGCAGTGCACAACTCCTGTAGTAAAACATGGGTGGACAAAGTGCGATGAACGATCTTGGCCGAATTCTAATCATGCTTGGCGCGGTGCTGCTGGTGGCGGGCGCGGCCGTCCTGCTGCTCGGCAAAGCAGGGCTGCCGCTGGGGCGCTTGCCGGGCGACATCACCTGGCGCGGCCGCAATACCACGGTCTATTTTCCGGTCGTTACCTGCATTGTCCTCAGCCTCGTTCTCTCGCTGCTCTCCTGGCTGTTCAATCATTGGCGCCACTGAGCGCCAGCCCGCGCTTAGCGGCTGAAGAATGCACACATAAAACCTGTTCGGTCTTGAAGGCCCACATCTGCGTGGCCGGGTGCCCCAGGTTCGCGCCCAACGGGCGCTAACCTGGGATGCCATGCGCCTTTCCACGAACCCACGGCCTGCGAGACATTCTCCCGAAACAGCGAAGCAACTTTGCGCTCGGCCGCAACTCGCGCATCACGCACAGCCGGAAATTGCATTAGACTTGGCGCGTGGGAGAAACTCCGCAATTCACGTTTGACTTCACGCCGGGCACGCCGGAGCGCCGCATCTACGGCGTGGGCGAGCTTGTTTCACTGGTGCGCGGAGAGCTGGAGCGCGGTTTCTCCAGCATCTGGGTTGAGGGCGAGATCAGCAACTTCCGCCCTGCTGGCAGCGGTCACCTGTATCTCTCGCTGAAAGACGAAAGCGCGCAATTGCGCGTGGTCATGTTCCGCTCGCAGGCGCGGCTGCTGCGTTTCCGCCCGGAGAACGGCATGGCCGTGCTCGCCCGCGGACGCATCACGCTCTACGAAGAGCGCGGCGAAATGCAGTTGCTATGCGAGCACATGGAGCCGATGGGCGCCGGGGCCCTGCAGGTTGCCTTTGAGCAGTTGAAGGCTCGGCTGGCCGCCGAGGGGCTGTTCGCGCAGGAGCGGAAGCGGCCGCTGCCCACGTTGCCGCGCACCATCGGCGTTGTCACCTCGCCCACCGGGGCCGTCATTCAGGACATCCTCAACGTCCTGCGGCGTCGCCATCACTCCATCAACGTGCTGCTCTATCCGGCGCAGGTGCAGGGCGCGGGTGCCGCCGAAGAAGTTGCGGCTGGCGTGCGCTGGTTCAACGCCGAAGAAGGCAAGCGGCGCGTGGACGTTATCATTGCCGCGCGCGGCGGCGGCTCCATCGAAGACCTTGCGGCCTTCAACGACGAAACGCTGGCGCGCACCATCGCCGCCAGCGAGATTCCTGTCATCTCCGCCGTGGGGCACGAAACGGATTTCACCATCTGCGACTTTGTCTCCGACCTGCGCGCGCCGACGCCTTCGGCGGCCGCCGAGCTGGTCGCGGCCTCGCGCGAGGAGCTGCTCGATCAGGTGGAAAATCTGCACGTGAGGCTCGCGCGCGGCGTGCGTTACCAGCTTCTGCAGCACCGGCAGAGCCTGATGCGGCTGGCGCAAAATACGGCCTTTGCGCGCATGAGCGAGCAACTGGCGCGGCGTCAGCAGCGTGTGGATGAGTTGGTCTTTCGGCTGGCGTCGGCAGCGCGTGTGGTGCTGCGCGGCTTCCATAGCCGGCTTGATACGGCCTCAGCCCGCGTGCGCCACCATGACGTGCGGACCCGACTGAAGGCACGCGAGCGCGAACTGGCTGCGCATGTGGCAAGCTGCGCCTCGGCCATGCGGTACTTGTTGCGGCTGCGCCGCGCGCGGCTGGAAGAATTATCCGGAAGATTGCGTGCGCTCTCGCCCGAGGCAATTCTTGAGCGCGGCTACGCTCTGGTCTTTGACCACGAAGGCCGGCTGCTGAAGGACGCCGCGCAGGTTGCGCCCGGCCAGGCGATCACCGCCCGCGTCGCGCACGGCAGCCTCACCGCCAGCGTCACGGAGACCACGCCGGAGCGCAAGCGGAAGAAGTAGCGGTGGAGTTTCGAATTCCCAGCTTCAAGTTTCGAGCACACGCAGACCACGCAGGCGTTGCCTCATTCGGGCGCGCACGAGAGTGGCCCCGCGGTGCCTGCTCACGCGTTCGTTACTTCAGGATGGTAAATAGCGGCTGCGGCTTGGCGGGCTTGGGGCGCAGAGGCTCCAGCAGCAGCTCACTCAGGGCCTGCGGCGCATCTTCCGGCACCAAGTGCCCGGCATTGTCGACAAAGTGTGGCCCGGCGGCGTTGCCGAGCGTGTCGCGCAGCGTGTAGGCCGCCAGCGCGCGCCCGAAGAGCGGATCACCCTTGCCCCACAGCAGTTCCACCCGCACAGTCAGCTCTTTCAGCCGGGCGGCGAGCTCCTGCATCTCAGCGTCTGGCGAAGCGACCAGCTTGCGCGCAAACGCCAGCGGGCCGACCTTGCCGTTCGGCTGCGCCAGAGGGAAGCGATAAGCATCAAGAACCTGCGTGCTGAGCGGCCGTGCGCTCAACGTGCTGAGCCAAGAGTTCACCAGCGGCCCAGCAAAAGCCGCACCAGCGCTTGAGCCGAGCAGCCTTAGCGAGACTGGCAGTTTGCCCGGCACAAGGGTTGGCGCAATCGGTGCCGCGTTCATCACCACCACGCGAGAGATTTTCTCCGGTACTTGCAGTGCCGCATTCAATCCGATGGCTGCGCTTGTGCCATGCAGCACCAGCGTCAAGTTCTCCAGTTGCAGTTCGTCAATCAGCGCCAGCAGGTTCCGGGTGTGGTGCGCAAGCGTGTGGTAGCCCGCGCTCGCGGGCTTGCTGGAGAGTCCAAAGCCGACGAGATCGGACGCAATGACACGAAAGTGCGGCGCACAGGCCGCGATGGCGTCGCGGAAGAGGTACGACCACACTGGCGCGCCATGCAGAAAGAGCATGGGCGCGGCCGTTGCGTTGCCGGTGTCGGCAAAGGCGAGTTGTTCGCCCTCAACTGCCAGGGTGCGCAGTGGAAACGGGTAGAAGGGCTGTACAGAGGGCGGTAGCGCAGGCATCTGCGCCGTCGTCGACATGGGATCCATCGTAGTGTTCGATGATCTGGCGTGTTTCATCGCCGCAGAATTTCATTCGCACGTCTGGCCACCCGGCACTGCGGCGAATTACAATGGATGCCCCGGACATTGGAGCAACCAGCATGAATACGCTGAATCAAATCCTGGCGCAAGCACCCCAGCTCGACCGCTGGGCCGTGCTGGATATCGTACTGGTTGCGGTGCTGATCTACGAGTTTCTGCTGCTGGTGCGCGGCACCCGCGCCATGCCCATGATGGCAGGCGTCGGCTTCCTGGCAGCGTTGTTTTACGTGGCCCACGTGGGCGGCCTGCGCACGCTGGACTGGCTGGTGGGCACCATGCTGCCCTACAGCATCTTTGCCCTCATCGTCATCTTCCAGACCGAGATTCGCCAGGCGCTGGCGCGGCTGGGCAGCCAGTTGACGCTCTCGCGCGGCGGCCACAACACGGGCAACAACGCATACGACGACATCGTGCTGGCGGCCAACCTGTTCTCGCAGAACCAGACCGGCGCCCTCATCGTCATTGAGCGCGAAATCGGTCTGCGCTCCTACATCGAGACCGGCGTGCTGATGGATTCGCACCTCTCCTACGATCTGCTGGCCACCATCTTCCGCCCCAGCGCGCCGCTGCATGATGGCGCTGTGATTGTGCAGGGCGACCGCATTGCCGCCGCCGCCTGCTTCCTGCCGCTGAGCATGAACCCGCTGCTCTCCACGCAGTTGGGCACACGGCATCGCGCCGGCATCGGCATCACGGAGGAGTCCGACGCGGTTTCGGTCATCGTCTCCGAAGAGACCGGCGCCATCAGCCTCGCGGTGGGCGGCTCCGTGGAGCGCGACATTACGCCGGAGCGCCTGCGCGAGCGGCTCTTTGAGTTGATCAGCCGTTACATCTCCCAGCCTGCCGTGCCGCAGTCCATCGCCAGCACGGCCATCAGCGTTGACGAGCAGCCGTATGAGCTTCGTCCCGGTTCGTCTCCCACCGGCAATGGCAAGGAGGAGTAAGCGATGCTGTCGCGGCTGAACCGTCTCCTCTTTCAGAATTTTTCGCTCAAGCTGCTGTCGCTGATTATTTCATTTTTGATCTGGTACGGATTGGCACGTGATCCGGTGGCGGAAGTTGCCTTCAACGTGCCAATTGAGTTCCGCCATCCGCCGGATCAGTTGGAGTACAGCGCAAGCGGTAGCGAAGGGAAGCGCGAGACCGCGCCGGTGGCCGAGATCCGCGTGCGCGGCCCGGAGCGCGTGCTGCGCCAGTTGACCTACGCGAACATTCACCCGGTGATTGACCTGCAGGGAGCTGGCGTGGGCGAGCACACTTACTCGCTCAGCCCGACCAACATTCAACTGCCCAAGGAAATCGAGGTGGTGCAGGTGATCCCCGCGCAGGTTCACATCGCGTTTGACCTGCGCGCCTACAAGCTGGTGGACGTGCATCCGCGCGTGCTGGGCAGCTTCGCCACCGGTTACCGCATTGCACAGGTGAGGGCCATGCCATCAAAGGTGCAGATCGTGGGCCCGGCGCATCGCGTGCAGGCCATCGACAGCGTGTTGACGGACCCTGTCGACGCCAGCGGCGCCATCGGCTCGGTCACCTTTACGTCCAGTGTTCATGTGCCCGACCCGCTGGTGCGCGCCATCAATCCCGGGCCGATTCGTGTTACCGTAATCACAGAGAAGTCTTCTAAGAACGGGGCCCGATAGCGCCACGCGCGAAACTTTCGCGCCGCGCCTTTTTCAGCAATGAGACAACTTTTTGGTACTGACGGAATCCGCAGCGTTGCGGGTGAGTATCCTCTTGACCGCAAGACGGTCTATGCCATCGGGCGTGCCTTGGGCTCGCGCCTGTGCCGCCGCAATCCCGCCGCCCGCGTCGTCATCGGCCAGGACACGCGCGAATCAAGCGTGTGGATTGGCGAACTGCTGGCCCGCGGCCTCGCCGCTTCCGGCGCAGGGTTTGCCAGCGCCGGCGTGGTGACCACGCCCGGCATCGCCTACCTGACGCGCACGCACGGCTTCGAGGCCGGTGTCGTCATCTCGGCGTCGCACAATCCGTGGGTTGATAACGGCATCAAGCTCTTCGGCAGCAATGGCATGAAGCTGGCCGACGAGATCGAGCACGACATTGAGCAGGAAATCTTCAGCCACCTCGAAGAGCTTGCCGGTGACGCCATTGACCAGGCCTCGCTGACCTCGCAGATCCTGCCCGGGCAGGCTGAGTTGCGCAGCGACTACGTGCGCTGGCTCATTGGCAACATCAAGGCTGAAGCCGTGCGCCCGCTGCGTGTCGTCATCGACTGCGCCAACGGTGCGGCCAGCTCCGTGGCTCCCGCGCTCTTCCAGGACCTTGGCATGAAGGCCGAGTTCCTGAATGTGGCGCCCGACGGCCGCAACATCAATCTCAAATGCGGCGCACTGCATCCCGAGCACGTTGCCGCCAAGGTGCAGCTCGAGGCTGGCAAATACGACCTCGGCATCTGCTTTGACGGCGACGCCGACCGTGCGCTCTTCTGCGATGCCTACGGCAACGTTGTGAATGGCGATGCGGTGCTGCTGCTGGCCGCGCGCGATATGCAGCAGCGCGGTCTGCTGACGGGCAACACCGTGGTGGCCACCACCATGAGCAATATGGGGCTGGAGAAGGCGCTGGAGCGCTCCGGCATCCGCATGCTGCGCGCCAACGTCGGAGACAAGTATGTGCTGGAGCAGATGCTGGCGCACAATGCCAAGCTCGGCGGCGAGCAGAGCGGCCACGTCATCTTCATGGACGGCGACTCCACCACCGGCGATGGCCTGCTGACCGCGTTGCGCGTGCTCGACATTCTGGCGCGCAGCCGCCAGTCGTTGCATGAGCTTCTCAGCGACCTCAAGGTCTTCCCGCAGCTCATCCAGAACGTGCGCGTGCGGGAAAAGCTGCCCATGGATCAACTGCCAACCGTGCAGGCTGCCATTGCCGAGGCCGAGCGCGAGCTGGACGGCAACGGACGCATCGTGGTGCGCTACTCCGGTACGGAGAAGCTGGCGCGCGTGATGGTGGAAGCCGAAGACGCCGCGCTCATGCGCAAGCACGTTGAGGCGATTGCCAAGGCGCTGGAAGCCGCCATCGGAGCCTGACGATGAACCCCGCGCTCGAACCGCTGTTGCATCGGCTGGAGTCGCAGGGCGCGGACAACGACGCGCGTGAGCAGGATCGCGTGCACAAATACCTGAACCTCGAGCGGCCAACAGCAGAGTTGGTCGCTTTTCTTGTGCGCACCACGCAGCGCCGCCGTGTGCTGGAAATCGGCACCTCGAACGGCTACAGCACGCTGTGGATTGCCGAAGCGCTTTCGCACACGGAAGACGCGAACCTCAGAACCATTGAGCGCGATCCACAGAAGATTCAACAGGCGCGCGCCAACCTTCGCGAAGCCAGGCTCGACCGTTTTGTTGAATTCCTGGAAGGCGATGCCACGGAGCTTGCGCGCGACATGCTCGGCCCGCTCGATTGCATTTTCTTTGACGCCGACCGCGTGAGCGCGCCCACGCAGCTCGACCTGCTGCTCCCGCTGCTGCAATACGGCACGCTGCTGATGGCCGACAACGCGCTCTCTCATCCGGAAGAAATTGCGGGCTACCGCAAGTTTGTCGAGTCCCTGCCGCACACCCTCTGGACGCTGGTTCCCGTTGGCAAGGGCCTGCACATCGCGTGGTTCGGCCTTGACGACCGATAGCTGACAGCCTGTTTAGATCAGATGCCTTGGGTGCCCCAGGTTCGCGCCGTGCTTTTCGGCGCTAACCTGGGATGAAAGAATCCATTCGATACTCTGCCGGGTGCCACGGGGTCGGTGCGCCTGCATTTGGCGCGGCTAACCTGGAACGCGACGTCAGTCCATATCGCGCCAGTTGCGGCCCACGCCAATCTCTACCACCAGCGGCACGCGCAGTTCGTAGGCGTGCTCCATCTTTTCCTTCACCAGCGCGCGCAACTCTTCCACTTCGTCCTCAGGGCACTCAAAGACCAGTTCGTCGTGCACCTGAAGCAGCATCTGCGATTTCATCCCGCGCGCGGTCAGTTCCTGATCGATGGCGATCATCGCCAGCTTGATCAGGTCTGCCGCAGTTCCTTGCAGCGGCGTGTTCACCGCCGTGCGCTCGGCAAAGCCGCGCAGGTTCGGGTTCTTGCTCAGCAGGTCGGGGATGGGACGCTCGCGTCCGAACAGGGTTTTCACGCGGCCATCCACACGCGCCTGCTCCAGCGTGACGTTGATGAAGCGGCGCACACCCTTGTACTTCTCAAAGTAGGCGTCGATGAAGTGCTGCGCTTCCTTGCGCTCGATGCCGATCTGCTGCGCCAGCCCGAAGGCCGAGAGGCCGTAGACGATGCCGAAGTTGACGGCCTTGGCGCGGCGCCGGTGTTCGGCGTCGATGAGCATGGGCGGCACGCCGAAGACCTCGGCGGCAGTCAGCGTGTGTATGTCGTCGCCGCGGCGGTAGGCTTCCACCAGCAGCGGATCTTCCGAGTAGTGTGCCAGCAGACGCAGCTCGATCTGCGAGTAGTCGGCGGAGAGCAGTACGTTGCCCGGAGCGGCCACAAACGCCGCGCGAATCTCGCGTCCCAGTTCCGTGCGCACCGGGATGTTTTGCAGGTTCGGGTTCACCGAGGAGAGCCGCCCGGTGGCGGCGCCCGCCGGGTTGAACGTGGTGTGCACGCGGCCCGCGCGGTCGGCCAGCGCCGGCAGCGTATCAATGTATGTCGATTTCAGCTTGGTGAGCTGGCGGAACTCCAGCACCTTGGCCGCGATCTCGTGCTTTTCGGAGAGACCCTCCAGCACGTCCTGCGCGGTGGAGATCGTCTTGCCCTTGCCGCCCTTGGTGGGCTTGGGCAGCCCCATCTGGTTGAAGAGCACGTCGCCAAGCTGCTTGGGCGAGTTGATATTGAACTCCGTGCCAGCCAATTTGTGAATGCGCCGCGCAATTTCCGCAACGTCGCGCTCCAGCCGCGAAGACATCTCCGCCAGCACGGCGCGGTCGAGCAGAATGCCCGCGCGCTCCATGCGCGCCAGCACCGGCGTCAACGGACGGTCGATGCTCTCGTACAGCGTGCGCAGGCCGCGCTCGTCAACCTCCGTGGAGAGCTTTTCGGCGAGCCGCAGCGTCACGTCGGCGGCCTCCGGCAGGGTGCCTGCCAGCTTCAATCCCAGCTCGCGCAGCGCCACATCTTTCAGTTGATACGAGCTGTACGTTGGGTCCAGCAGGAAGGCATAGAGCAGCGTGTCGTGCGCCACGCCGTTCAATTCAATGGCGGAGCTTTCCAGCGCGTGCATCGCGCTCTTTGCGTCGTGCGCGGCTTTGGCGGCATCCTGCGCGCCAAGCAACGTCACTAATTCCGCATGCAACGTGCCGTTCAGTTCCGCGGTGTAAGCCTCACCGCTTTTCGCGCTCAGGGCCAACGCGCGCGAAGCCGGAGCCTCAGGCTTCGGCGCTTCGGCGCCGAGCATGAGCTGCTGGCCTGCCGCATCGTCGGCTTCTTCCGGTTCTTCGTTTGCGGCCCCGCCGGAGCCCGTCGCTGCATCCAACGCTACGGCCACCAGCTTTGCCTTGCGAAGCTGCGCCAGCACCTCTGCGGTCAGCGCCGTGTAGTGCGCATCACCGATCTCGGTGCCCTCGGAGAGAAACTCGCGCAGCAGGGTGCTGAACTCAAGCTCGGTAAAGAGTTCACGCGCGGCGTTCACGTCGGGCGACTGCGCCTTCATCTTCTCCGGCTCAAACGGCACGTCGGCGTTGCAGTCAATGGTGACCAGGTCGCGGCTGAGCAGAATCATCTCGTGGTTGTTCTGCAGAGACTCGCGATAGGTCTTGCGCTCCACCTCGGCGGCGCGCTCCAGCAAAGCCTCCAGCGAGCCGAACTTCTGAATCAACTCGGTCGAACCTTTTTCGCCGATTCCCGGTGCGCCCGGCACGTTGTCCACCGCGTCTCCGCGCAGCGCCAGCAGGTCAATGACGCGCTCGGGCGGCACTCCCATCAGCTCTTCAACCTTCGCGCGGTCGCAGATCAGATTGTCCTTCGGCGGGTTCAGCACGCAGACGTGCTCGTTCACCAGCTGCATCATGTCCTTGTCGCTGCTCACGACGTAGACGGCATAACCGGCATCGGAGGCCCGATGGCTCAGGGTGCCGATGACGTCATCCGCCTCGTAGCCCTCGCGCCCGATGACTGGAATGCGATAGACCTCAAGCGCGCGCTGGATGTACGGCACCTGCTGGCGGAGGTCCTCGGGCATCTCCGCGCGATTGGCCTTGTAGCCCGCGTATTCCACCTCAACAATCTCGCCGGTCTCGCGGTCGCGCTTTTTCAGCGCCGGCATGGCCGCCGCCTGCTCTTCGCGGAAGCTGGGGCCCACGTCGAAGATGGCGGCAATGTACTCAGGATCAAAATCTTTCCGCAGCTTGTTCAGCATGTTCACAAACACGTAGGTGGCCGCCGTGGGCAGCCCCGTGCGCGTGGACATGGGACGCTGGCGCGCCATGGCGTGATAGGCGCGGAAGACAAACGAATAGGCGTCAATGAGAAAGACGCGGCCCTTCTCGCCGGTGGGCAGCACGGGCGGACGAGCGTTGGATTCAGCGGTTTCAGCAGCGGACTTCGATTGCGACTTCGTTTTTGTTGCCACGGGGGAATGCTAACAAAGTTTCGAGCTTCGGGTTTTGAGTTTCAAGCTCCCGCCGGATGCTCGAGCGCGTCTCTGGGGATGGCTCCCACGCTCTGCCAGCCATCAAGAACCGGGAACTACTCAATGAACATGCAGTCCCCGTAGCTGAAGAAGCGGTAGCGCTCGGCCACGGCGTGGTTGTAAGCCTTCAGCATGAACTCGCGTCCGGCAAAGGCCGAAACCAGCATCAGCAGCGTTGACTGCGGCAGGTGAAAGTTTGTCAGCATGGCGTCCACCACGCGGAACGGGAAGCCGGGGTAGATGAAGATATCGGCTTCGCTGCGCTGCGGCGGAATAAGCAGCTTCTTCACGTCGTTCAGTGCGGCCTCGTCTCCGGCGAGCTTTGCCGCATCGGCGGCGCGCATCGCCGCATATTCCAGCGTGCGAACCGTGGTGGTTCCTACGGCCACCACGCGACGGCCTTCGTGGCGCGCGCGTGCGATTTTCTCTGCGGCGTCCTCGCCAATCTCGTAGTGCTCGGTATGCAGGTGGTGTTGCTCAACCACTTCCACGCGCACCGGCTGGAAGGTGCCCAGTCCCACGTGCAGCGTGACCTCGGCGGTCTCCACGCCGCGCGCGTGAATCTCGTCGAGGATTTCCGGCGTAAAGTGCAGCCCCGCAGTCGGCGCCGCCACCGAGCCGGCCTTCTGCGCGTAGACCGTCTGGTACTGCACGCGGTCTTCGGGGGTGTCATCGCGATCGATATAGGGCGGCAGAGGGATGTGTCCGAGTCGCTCAATGCGCGCGAAGAAATCCGGCACCGGGTCGAAGCGCACCGTGCGCTCGCCGAACTCTCCACGGGCGATCACCTCGCATTCGAGGCGGCTGGCGGCGCGCTCGGCCTCCGTCGCATGCTCTGCGGGCAGCTCAAAGCTCAGGCGCTCGCCCAGTCCAATTTTTCGTCCAGGCCGCACCAGCCCTTCCCAGGTCTGCGGCGCATCGGAAACCTGTTTGGTCAGCAGCAGTTCCACGCGGCCCTGTAGAAACTCCTTCATCGCGGGGTTCTGCGGACTCAGCGGCTGGGCGCGATGTCCGCTGCGGTGGCCGTAGAGCCGCGCCGGAATCACCCGCGTGTTGTTCATCACCAGCAAGTCTGTCGGGCGCAGAAGGGAGGGGAACTCGCGGAAGTGCGTATCGCGAAATCTGGAGTCACTCCTCGTCAGATGCAGCATGCGCGCCGCAGCACGCTCCAGCGGATGCTGTGCAATTAACTCTTCGGGCAAATGGAAGTTAAAATCAGAGACAAGCATTGGCAAGTTGAGCAAATCAGCGGTGAATTCACAGCGCCAGGTTCAGAATTTCTTGGCGCACACCTTCAGGCTACGTTACTATACGCCGACGGGAGACCTCAAAGGCTGACCATGAGCGAGCTGCAATATCGCCAGGAGATTTTACGCATCGGTCGGATGCTGCACGATAAGTGCTTTGTTGCCGCCAACGACGGCAACATCTCGGTGCGCCTCGGGGAGGACCGTTTTCTGGTGACCCCAACCTGCATCAGCAAGGGGATGATGGAGCCGGAGGACCTGCTCGTCGTCGACGGCGAGGGCCGGGTTGTTTCGGGCTTCCGCAAGGTCACCAGTGAGATGGGGATGCACCTGATGATCTACCGCGTGCGCCCCGACGTGAACGCCATTGTGCACGCGCATCCGCCAGTAGCTACCGGCTTTGCCGCCGCCCGCATCGCGCTCGATCAGGCGCTGGTGAGCGAGGTGGTGCTGGCGCTCGGCTCCGTGCCGCTGGCCGCCTATGGAACCCCCGGCACGCAGCAGTTGTGCGACAACATTGAGCCGCACGTGCACGATCACGACGCCGTGCTGATGGCCAATCACGGGGTCGTTGCCTTCGCGCACGAACTCTGGCAGGCCTACATGAACATGGAAACCGTGGAGCACTTTGCCAAGATTGCGCTCATCACGCACCAGCTTGGCTGCGCCCACTTCCTGCCGGAAGACGAAGTTGCACGCCTCAGCGAGACGCGCCGCCGCCTTCAGGCGCAGCGAATCAAGGAAGTTTTCAGCAATAAGTAAGCTCTCAGGCTTGCGCGCTTAATCAAGCCCGCCGGAGCCGACATAGCCCGCCCAGTACCACGGGTGGGTGCTGGCGTGTGCGGCGCGGCGCTGGTGCAGCATGGTGCGAGTGGCCAGCCACAACGAGGTCGCCGTGGTGGCCTTCTTGCCCATGCGCTCGGCATAAAGCTCATCCATGAATTGCCGTGTGGCGGTGTCGTCCACCGGCCACAGGGTCATGATGACGGTGCGCGCGCCGGCCACGTGGAAGGCCCTCTGCAGGCCCAGCACACCCTCGCCAACCTTGGTCTCGCCGTTGCCCGTGTTGCAGGCGGAGAGTACCGCCCAGTCCAGGCCTTCCAGGTCCATGCCGGCAATCTGCTGCGCAGTCAGGATGGCCGAATCGCGCGCGCCGGCCTCCGTGCTGAAGACCAGCCCGGAGTGCAGCAGCGGATTATCTCCGCCGCAGGACTTGGGCAGCAGGTAGGCGTGGGTGGAGATGTGCAGCACGCGGCTCTGTGTGGCCTGGCTTAGGAACCGTTTGCGCGTGGCTTCACGGCCAATGGCGCTGTTGGCGGGCTCGGAGGGGTTCCACCGCTTCCAGGCCTGCGTCAGGTCCTGGATTTCAGCGCTGGCGCCGGGCAGAGGGGCAAAATCGAGCTTGCGAAACTCCTCGCAGGAACTGGCGGCATCTCGCAGCACCTGGTCGTTGTTGTTGCGCGAATCGACCTGCGGGCTGCCAATGGCGAGCAAGCCGCTCTTGGCCTTCGGATGCTCCGCCGCCAGCAGATCGCGTTCACTGCTGAGCTGGTGCAGAACCTGTGCGCCGTCGACCAGGTAGCCGTCGCCCGAGGGCAGGGCTGCGAATGGTACCAGATTCAATGCGCCGTCGGGCACCATCAGCACCAGTGAGGACTGGCCCACGCTGGTCTGCAGCGGGTCCCATACGCGGCGGCGCAGTTGCGTGGCAACCTCTCGGTACTGCCGCTCATTGCGCGTGGAGCCCATGCCGTAGGAAGAGATCTCGTCATTCACCGAGCGGCGGATGCGCGTGACCAGATCGTTGATCTCCGCCTGCGAGCCCAGGTCGATAAACTTCAGTTGATCGTCCGAGGGACGATAGACGAAGGCGCCGTAGTGCCAGTTCATTGCGCCGCCAGCCGTCTGATGCAGCTGGTAATAGCAATAGCTGATGTAGGAGACGAGCACGGAGCCTGCGGGCAGGTGTGTCTTCAGATCACTGACGGAAATCTGTGCGGCACGCAGGTCGGCCTTCATGCTGGCGCTGCGTTCGGCCAGCGCGCGCTCCACCTTCAACAGGCGCCGCGAGGCGGCATCCAGCGCCTCCGGACTGCTGTCGGAGGCCGACGAGGCGTGCACCACTTCGGAGCGTGCTGCGGCCAGTTCATTCAGCAGCCGCCCGGTCTCGGGATCGTTGCTGCGGTTCCAGTTCCTCTGTCGCCGGGCCATCTCCTCGGCCACCAGCGCGCGCGAGCGCATGGCTTCCTCAAAGGTTGACCGCAGCCCCAGTTCCGGCGTCTGTGCGGCCAGCGAGAGCGCCACATTCAACCCCACATCAATTTCCGAGCGGTAATACAGCGCCTGCTGCTCCGGCAGAATCTGCGCCTTCACTTCAAAATTGCGGCGCTCCAAGCTGGCGGCGTGCAACGCCAAGGGCAGCGCGTCGGAGGACTCGCCTCCGGCCACAAGAGAGGCCGCCCACAGCCGTTCCAGCGCAGCCGTGCGCGGGTGCTCCGGCCCGTAGAGCTTGCGTCGCAGCGCCACCGCTTCTTCAAACTGCTTCCACGCCTCCGCGTAATGCCCGGCGCGGGTGTTCATCCAAGCCAGGTTGGCGAGCGGGAAGGTGATGGAGATGCTGTTGGAGCCGAATTGTGCGCGGGCGGCGTCCAGCGCGCGCGCAAGATGCTCCTGCGCTTTGTCGAACTGCTCCAGGTTGGAGTAGAGCTGCCCGGCTTCGGTCTCGACGGCAACGGTCTGCTCGTCGGGCAGGCCGTAACGCGCAATGTCGGCGCTCAACTCCTCCAGCGCATCGGCGGTGCCTACCCGGTCGGCGTTGTCAAAGCGCGCGTGCGCCAGCCGCAGCAGCATCAGCGGCATCAACGCAATGTCTTCCGCCGAGCCGCTCTGCCGCACCACGGCCACTGCGTGCTCCGAGGATTGCAGCGAACAGGCGTGGTCGCCCAGCCGCGTGCAGATTGCCGCCAGCGTGCTCAAGGCCCGGCCCGTGGAGATTTCATTCGGGCAGTGCTCCGCGCCGAAATCGACGGCGCGCTCGGCCTCCGCGCGCGCTTCCGTCATGCGCTCCTGCGCCATGTAGACGCGGGAGAGCATTTCCATCATGCGGCACTGCCACTGTGCTTTTTCAATGGTGGAATAGTCGGGGTCGAGCCGGGTGGCGCGCTGCGCCAGTGCCAGCATCTCGCTGTCGACCTTGCGGGCGACAATGGCGCGGTTGATCACTTCCAGCATCGCCTTGCGGATGGCGATGCTGTCGTTCGGTTGTTCGCTCTCCACCCGGGCCAAGGCATCGCGGTCTGCGCGCAATGCTGCTGCGGCACCGCTCTGCACGCTGGTCTGCGCCAGTGCAAGCGTCGTGCCCGTCAGCAATACACCCAGCCATAGCAGGCGGCGGTGCATCATGGTCGACTATCTCCTGGGGGGAGGCAGTTTGCTTAATTGAGTGCGCGCGCGTTGTTCGTAATCGCCCTTCAGGGCAATGGTTTCGCGGAGCCAGCGACGGGCTGCCGCAGCATCGTTCTGCTGCAGCGCGGTCTGCGCCAGGTAATAGCGGGCGGTTTCCACCTGAGGGGAGTCAATATCGGCCGCCAGAGGCGACAAAGCTTTGCGCGCTGCGTCGCTGTGCCCCAGCTTGTACTCGCACACGCCGAGGTAAACCGCTGCGGCGGCCGCCTGCTCACTGGCGGCTGGAACCTGTGTCAGCAATCGCGCGGCTGTGGCGTAATCCTGCTGTGCGTAAGACTCCATGGCGCTGCTGAAGCGCCCATCCTGCGATATTCCTCGGACGCGGGTTGCCCGGTAGAGCGGCAACTCCGGATCAGCCAACTGCGCCAGTTCCACCGGTTCCGGGCTCTGCGTGGTCTTGGGTGCGACAGCGGACTTCTGAGGAACATCCGGGGTGGCGTTTGCAATCGTCGGCTGGATGGAATCCATTTGCTGCACGGCAGGCGCCGGGGCTGTTGACTGGCTGGTACTCGGCGGCTTCGGCGATTGATGAAATACCGCTACGGCCAGAAGCACTGCGGCTGCGATGGCTGCTACTCCCGTACCCCACCAGGCAGGACGGCGCGAGGGGCGGGGCGGCGAGATCGGCGCCGGCGTCTTCAATGTGACACGCCGCGCCGCTTCCATGGCCTGCAGAAACTCAAAACACTCCGGACATGCGAAGAAATGTTCTTCGAACGCCTGTGCCTCTTCTTCCGGCAGGGCCCCGTTCAAATAATCGATGGCGAGTTGTTCCGCCTTGTCCCCACGGCACTTCATAAAAGCCTTCCTGTGTCTGAGTGGCGCTCGGGGCTATTTTGTGACATTTTCTGAATAAATTCAGCGATCCGGCGCGTTGCGCGAGTCTTTCTTTGACGCACTACGGTCGAACTGAGACGGAGCATGTTCGAGATTTCGCCCGGTTTCAGGCCTTCCGCAAGGGTCAGACGCACGATTTCGCGGTCCACTTCGTCCAGTTCCGCAATGGCACGCGCTGCCAATAGCTCCCGCTGACGGGTTTCCACCGGGTCTTCCTTGGCTGGCGCACTCAGCTCTTCCGGCAATTCCACGGAATCGGGAGCCTTCTGGCGGGAGCGGAAGTGGTTGTTCAGCAGGTTCCGGCCAATGCCGAGGACGAAGGCGTTCAGTTTCTCCGGCTCACGCAGACGGTTCTGCCGGAGGGCGCACAACGCTTCGATTAGCACATCCTGGGTCAGATCGGCGGAGAGATCGGGGTCCTGAGTGCGGTAATTGAGCATGAGGCGCAGCTTGGGCTGAAAGCGCTGGCAAAACTCATGCTCGGCCTCCCGGTCGCCAGCCGCCAGCCTCTGGATCAGGGCAGCATCCTGCGCGCGGCTCTCCGGAGTCGCATCCTGGTCCATTTTTCCCGTTGGTTCCATATCGTCACTGCCCGATGAGCGATGGTTCATCTTCTCACACTGTGAAGTCAATAGTTAACGATGCGTATCGGATCCCGCGAAGTGCTTCTCGCTTCCTTGAGTTGCACGGAAAAGAGCGTGGAATCGATGTGTGGGCCCCGGATATCATCGCGTATTGGCTTACTTGGTTCGCTCGGCCACAGTGATGTGGCTGCTGGATTCGCTCAGCTCGTTATAGAGCAGAGTCTTGCCGTCCGGAGACAGCGTGACACCCGCATAGGGAGGCGGGACATGACTCATGGTATGAATGACCGTGGGGCGTCCGCCACTGGCGGGCACGCGGTCGATCGTGGTCGGTGAGGCCTCGGAATTCATGTAATAGATGCCGTCGTTGCCGAGCGTCCAGTAGCCCCAGTATCCGCTGCCGGGCTGGTCGAGCACACGCACCTCGTCGCCACCTCCGACCGGCATGCGCCACAGGCCACCTTCGTCGGCGCGGGCATAGTAGAGCCACTGGCCGTCGGCGCTCTCCATGGCGACAAAGCCGCCCTGACGTGTGACCTGCACTGGAGCGCCGCCAGCGGCGGCAACCTTCCATATCTGCCAGTTTCCACCGCGATTGGAGCCGAAGTAGATCCAGTGCCCGTCGTGCGACCAGGTGGGCACAATGTCGTTGCATTCGCCCTGTGTGATTGCCAGCGGGCGTCCGCCATCGGCGGCAATGACATAAATATGAGAACGTCCGTCAGGACGCGAATCAAACGCTATCCGCCGTCCGTCGGGAGACCAGTCGGGGCTGCCCGTCAGAGAGGCCTCGAACGAAGTTAGCTTTTCCGGGTCACTGCCGTCGCTCCGGGCCACCCAGATCTCCTGGGTGCCGCTGCGCCAGCTCTGGAAGGCGATGCGCTTGCCATCAGGCGAAAAGCGAGGGGCCGAATCCTCCTGCGTGGACGACCACAGATGCGTCGTGTGCGGTTCGCGGCCCTCCAGGCTCACGCGGACAATGCTCCAGCGCGCCGATTGCTGGGTATAGGCAATCTGGTTGCCCTGCCGCGAAACCGCGGGATAATAGGCGTCCTCACTGCCCACCGGCATGCGCTCCGGCTTGCCACCGGTGGCCGCAATCTTCCACAGTGAGAACTTGCCGGCGCGGTTGGAACTGAAGATGATCTCGCGGCTGTCGCTGCTCCAAGCCAGGCTGGAAATCGTGCGGTTGTCCGTCGTCAGGCGCATGGGTTCGCCGCCCGCCGCAGGCATCACGTAGACGTCGCGCACGGCGCCATCGATGGCGCGGGTAAAGGCGATCTTCGTCCCATCTGGAGAAAACGCCGGGCTGAAGTCGCCATCCCAGAAGTTCGGCGGTGCGGTGATCGGCTGCGCCGCAGTCTCACCCAGCGTCAGCGAGTAAATGCGCGACTGCGAACTGGCCGACTTGCCATCGGGGAACAGGATGCGTTTGCCGTCGCTCGACCACGAGATGGAGCCGCGCTCCCAGTCCTTCTTTCCAGTCGGGGTGTAGATGCGGCGCGCGGGACCGCCCAGCGCAGGAGCCAGGTAAAGGCCGCGTTCGGTCTCCGAAACCCTCAGGAAGGCGATCCAGCGGCCATCCGGCGACCACGCCGGGGCAAAATCGTCGGCCTCATCATTCGTAATGCGGAGCGGCGTCTCCGTGCCCATCAGCTTCACGTAGATCGACTGATGCTTGCCGCTATCTTCTTTCCATACGAATGCCACCTGATTGCCGTCCGGCGAAAACGCCGGCTGCTCCTGCACGCCCGGGTATGAGGTAAAGGGAATCGTCTTGTACGCCGGCTCGGAGGCTGCTTGAGATCGTGATTTCCATAATCCATAGCCCACGCCGATCCCTGCCACCAGCAACGCGGCAGCCACCACGGAGTAGAGCCAGCGTGGAATGCGGGCCAGAGCCGAGGCTGGTGCCGCCGGAACCGGTGCCGCAATCGCCGGAGTGCTTTCACTTTGGGGAGCCACTTCCGGCGCAGGAGCCTTGGGTTCCTCGGGAAAAATGACAGGGGCGATCAGCCGGTAGCCGGTCTTTGGAATGGTCTGGATGAAGCGTGGAGCGCGGGCGTCGTCTTCCAGTACCCGCCGGATCTCCGAGATGCACCGCGTCAGCACGTCGTCGCCGACAAATGTATCCGGCCAGACGGCGTGCATCAGGGTCTCCTTGGAGAGCACCTCATTCTGGTGCGCTGCCAACTGGACGAGCACCTGCATCACCTTGGGCTCAAGGTGATGAGACAGTCCTCCGCGCTGAACACAGTTCAGCTTCGGCTGGACCTGCCAGTCGCCGAGTTGGAAATCCTGCTTCATGGGGGAAACCCGGTTGAGGGGGTATGAACCCAGCATTATAACCAGTTATCGAACGCTTTACCGCACCATTCTTCGGCGTGCGGAACCACCGAAAAAGTCCAATGTTTCCTCATGTTACATCCCTCCTCAGACTTTCCTCAGACAAACATCCGGCTTCGGCCACGCTTTTCAACGAGGGGAGAAATAAGTTACGTGTGCCCCGGAGCGCGGGAGCGGCCATCATCTTCAGCCGACGCCAATAGCGCTCGCGGGATCCGGTTTGCGGCTCGTGTCCAAGCAACCCGCAAACCACGGAGAGATTTCCAAGCCAGCTCCGGGCGCTCGCGGTCGGCATTGTTACTAGGCTCAAGAGCCGGAGGTAACAACCGGCGAGGTGCCCGGAAGCCGGAAGCAGTCGCAGGAAAAACGGCAGGTTCGCCAGGGATAAAGAAGACAGTGATCCTTGGCGGGAGATAGTACCAGCATCACGCCCCGGAGTGGTGGTCAGGATTTCAACTGACCGGCGCCTAGCGACCCAACCCCTCCGGCCGGATGCCGAAAAGATTCCGGTTTGGCAGTGCGCCCCGTACGGGACCGGAATTGTGAATGGGAGAGATACTCATGCATCGTACTGGTTCGATTGGCCGTCCATGGACGGCGCTGTTGAATACCAGCCCCTTACCAACGCTGCGCACCCTGGCGTTGGTTCTCGTGATTGCGACGCTGTTCTGCGGCGCAATTCTGGCCCAGGTGACATCGGGCACCATCTCAGGCACGGTGAAGGACCCCAGTGGCGCGGTCATCTCCGAGGCCAAGGTTATCGCCAAGGCCGAGGCCATCGGCGTCAGCCGCACGGCCAACACCTCCGCCGGCGGTGATTTCGTCTTCCCGAACCTTCCTCCTGGCACCTACACCATCGTCGTGGAAGCCAAAGGCTTCAAGAAGCTGGCGACCTCGGGGCTGATCCTGAGCGTTACCGACAAGCTCGATACCGGCACCCTCACTCTTCAGGTGGGAGCCACGGATTCGGAAGTGACCGTTGTGGCCGATGCCGGCCAGATTCAGATACAGTCCAACAGTGCCGAGCGCAGCGACCTCATCAGCAGCAAGCAGCTGAATGACATTGCCATTAACGGCCGCATGGTGCTCGACTACATGAAGTTGATCCCCGGCGTGGTCAGCACCTTTGACGGCCACAGCTCGGGTACGGGCGGCATGGACGCCTTCAACATCAACGGCACCCGCGCCAATCAGCATGAAATGACGATTGACGGCGCCAGCAACATCGATACCGGCAACAACGGCGGCACCCACGTCACCATCAACACGGACGCTATCGCCGAAGTCAAGGTTCTGACCAGCAACTACCAGGCCGAGTACGGCAAGGCTGCCGGCGGTCAGGTAGTCCTCAGCACCAAGAGCGGCACCAACCAGTTCCATGGCAACGCCCGCTGGTTCCACCGCCATGAGGGGCTGAATGCCAATTCCTGGGCCAATAACAACGCCGGCAAGTACAGCGACGGCACAGAAGTTACGTCGCGCGCCCGGTACCGTTACAACTACGCCGGCTACCAGATCGGCGGCCCGGTCATCATTCCGGGAACCGACTTCAACAAGGATCACAACAAGCTGTTCTTCTTCTGGAGCCAGGAGTATTACCGCCAGCTCGTTCCGGTCAGCGGCAGCACCTCGTTCTACGTGCCGACCGCCCTCGAACGCAATGGCGACTTCTCCCAGTCAATCGACGGCAACGGGAACTCCATTCAGATCTCCAGTCCGTATGCAGTGAACAACGTCATCCAGACGTCGTTGATGAACAGCACGCAGCTGGGAATCTTCCAGAACGTGCAGAAGATCATGAATCTGTTCCCGACGGCCAATGTCAGCGGCTACGGCACCAACGGACAGAATTACAACTACATCACCACCTTCTCGCTCTCCAATCCACGGCGTGAAGACATCCTGCGCCTGGATTACCAGCTCAACGACAAGAACCGCCTCTATGGACGCTGGGTCAACAACAGCGACAACGAGAGCGGTCCGGTTCTGCCGTGGCCCGGCTACGGCACCTTCGCCTGCACCGGTGGCATCAACATTGCCGGCGGCTGCTATTCCAAGCATCCGGGCTGGAACCTGTCCGTAAACCTGACCAGCACGCTGACCAACAACCTGCTGAACGAATTCTCGGTTGGACCGAGCGTTTCGCGCACCGAGAGCGGCGGCAACAACGGCAACCTCTCCATCGGCGCCAACGGCATCTCGCTGCCCAGCCTGTTCCCGATCGGTACCGACCAGTCCATTCCGGATTTGAGCTTCAACAACCGGCCGAACACCAACGCCGGCTGGAGCTATCTGGGCGCGACTCCGTGGTATCAGTCCAACACCACCATCAACGTCAATGACAACCTGACCTGGGTGAAGAACAGCCACACCTTCAAGGCAGGTGTTTTCTACCAGCGCAGCCGCAAGGACCAGATTGCCTGGGGCAACGTCAACGGTCAGTACAGCTTTGACCGTCCGGGCACGGCTGGTTCCTCCTGCGACTCGGAAACCTATACCTGCGGCGATCCGTACGCCAGCGCTCTGCTCGGCCTCTTCAGCAATTACTCGCAGAGCACGGCACGCCCGCGTGGATACTTCCGCTATAACCAGCTTGAGTTCTACGTGCAGGACACCTGGAAGGTCACCCCGCGCCTGACCTTGGATTACGGTCTGCGCTTTGCCTGGATTCCGCCGCAGTACGACGCCAAGAACCAGATTGCGATCTTCAGCCCTGACTACTACGATCCTTCGGTTGCCACCACCGTCAATGGCGATGGCAGCGTTTCGTGGCAGGAAGGTCAGGATCGCTTTGACGGCATCCGGTTTACTTCCGACAAGACCATCCCCACCGGCGGCTGGAATAGCCGTGGCATCATGCCCGAGCCTCGCGTGGGCATGGCCTACGATCTGTTCGGCGACCACAAGACAGTGCTCCGCGCCGGCTTTGGCCTGATGCATGACCGCACGCAGGGCAACCTGATCTTCAACACCGTGTTCAACAACCCGGCCAACGTTGAGACCGGCTCGGTCAGCAACAGCGCCTACAACTACACCATCGCCGACCTGCCCTCGCTGGGCACCAGCCTGGGCTCGGGCCGCACCATTGCCGAGAACCTTTCCTCCACCCTGGGCAGCGTCTTTGGTGCCTCCAAGGACGGCAAGGTTCCGACCGTCTACAGCTACAGCCTCGGTGTTCAGCATGATTTGGGCCGTGGCACCACCCTCGACGTCGCCTACGTGGGCACCATGGGCAAGAACCTGGTGACCGCGCGCGACATCAACCAGGTGCCTTACGGCACGGCGTTCCTTGCCTCTTCGCAGAACCCGGCCAACTTCGGCGGCGCAGTTCCGTCGGTTGAGCCCAACCTGCCTCCGGAGTACGCGGCGGCTGGCTACGCCTTCAGCGGACGCTATGCCTACGCAACCGATTATCTGCGTCCTTACAAGGGCTACGGACAGATCGAGTACCTGGAGTTCAATGGCAGCTCGAACTACAACTCGCTGCAGGTTTCGTTGCAGCGCCGCTACAGCAAGGGCCTAACCTACGGCTTGGTTTACACCTGGTCGAAGTCCCTGACCGACGCGGAAGCTGACGAAGACATGCAGGATCCCTACAACCCGAAGGTTGGTTATCGTTCGGCGAGCTGGGATCGCAAGAGCGTGCTGGCAGCCAACTACGTCTATGACCTGCCGAATCTGACGAAGCATTTCGGCGGTCCCAAGTGGCTCGGCTACTTCACCGATAACTTCCAGCTCAGCGGCGTCACGCAGTTCATGAGCGGCACGCCGCAGGACACCAGCATCGGCTGGATCTCCGGCACGGCCATCACCGGCGGCGCCGACTGGTCGAAGGCGGTGCCCTTCTTCTACTCCATCGACAAGAGCGGAAACCTGGTACTGCCGAAGCTCGGCACTGTAACGCGCGGCACGCGTGACGCCGTGCGCGGCCCGGCCTTCCAGAACTGGGATATGTCGCTGTTCAAGAACATCAAGTTCACCGAACAGCGCTACATTCAGCTCCGTCTGGAAGCGTTCAACATCTTCAATCACCCGAACTTCGCAAGTAAGAGCATGGGAGTGAACTTCACTCCTGCTACTTACAACAGCAACGGCACGTACACGCCAATGTCGATCACGAAGAACAGCAACTGGGGCCAGACTGACCACGGCTCGCAGTATTCGTTCAACGGCGGGCCGCGCGTGATTCAGTTGGGTGCGAAGGTCTACTTCTAAGCGCCAATTCTCCGGAGGGTGTCCCTGCGCCGCTGTATGCATGGGGACGCCCTCCGCAAGTTCTCTCATCGGACGCCAATCCTGAGACGCCCGCGGGACTGCCGCGGGCGATTTTCCCGGCGGCTCCCCGCGTCTCGGAATTGGGAATTAAGTGCTTGTCTAAACCGGTTTAGAAGAAGATGATAGTCGGCAAGACGGAGCGCCCCTTGATCGTCTCCGCTCCGCTGCCAATCCCCCTTGCGTGGATGGGATCCATGAAACGGACTCACGCCTTGCTCGCCCTGCTGCTGGCCGTCGGCACCACCTCTGGCGCGGCCCAGACCAAGCTCACCCCCGAACAATCCGCCGCCAAGGCCGACCAGCTTGTCCGCCAGATGACGCTGGAAGCGAAGATTGACTACATCGGCGGTCTCAACGAGTTCTACGTTCGTGCCGTGCCTCGGCTCGGCATTCCGGAATTGAAGATGGCCGACGGCCCCGCCGGCGTGCGCAACTACGGACACTCCACCGCCTATCCGACCGGCATTGGGCTGGCTGCGACCTGGGACACCGCTGTGGTCGAACGCGTGGGCCAGATGATGGGCAAGGATTCGCGTGCGCGCGGAGTGCACTTCCTCCTCGGGCCGGGCGTGAACATCTACCGCGCGCCCATGTGCGGCCGCAATTTTGAGTACTTCGGCGAAGATCCATTTCTTGCCTCTCGCATGGCCGTGGCCGACATCAAGGGCATCCAGAGCCAGGGTGTGATCGCCACTGTCAAGCACTACGCGGCGAACAACCAGGAGTGGGACCGCCATCGCGTCAGCTCGGACGTGGACGAGCGCACGCTGCGCGAGATTTACCTGCCGGCCTTTGAAGCCAGCGTTCGCGATGCGCAGGTGGGCGCCGTGATGGATTCCTACAACCTTGTGAATGGCGAGCACGCCACGCAGAATTTCTGGCTGAACACGCAGGTGCTGCGCAAGGATTGGGGCTTCAACGGCGTGCTTATGTCCGACTGGAACTCCGTGTATGACGGAGTGGCGGCCGCGCTGAGCGGGCTCGACCTTGAGATGCCGGATGGCAAGTACATGAACCGCGCCACGCTGCTCGACGCCGTGCACTCCGGCAGGGTGCCCGAGGCCGTCATCGACGCCAAGGTGCGCAACATCCTTTCCACCGCTTTACGCTTCGGCTTCTTCGATCGTCCACAGGAAGACCGGCGCATTCCGCTCGACAATCCCGAGGCGCGCAAGGTGGCGCTGGAAGCCGCGCGCGAGTCCATCGTGCTGTTGAAGAACGATGGCGTGCTTCCGCTGGATGCGAAGAAGATCAAGACGCTCGCCGTCATTGGTCCGGACGCGACGCCTGCGGCCTATGGTGGCGGTGGCAGCGGCCTGGTGCGGCCCTTCTCCGTCGTCAGCAACCTCGATGGTGTGCGCAAGCTGGCGGGCAAGAACGTGAAGATTCAATACGCGCCGGGTGTGCCGCTCGTGCGGGCGACCTTCAAGAACACTCCGTTCACCACTGAGGCGAGTGGCGGCGAACCGGGCCTACGCGCGGAATACTTCGCCAACGTCGACCTGAAGGGGACTCCGGCGGTGACTCGCGTGGACCCGCACGTTGCCTTCGACTACAACGACACCAGCTATGCGCCAGGGGCCTCGCGCGAGAACTTCTCCGCACGTTGGGTTGGCTACTTCACGCCGAAGACGAGTGAGGATTACATCTTCCACCTCTCCGGCGACGACGGCTTCCGACTCTGGGTGGACGACAAGCAGATCGTGGACCAGTGGGTCTACCAGGGCGAGACGCTTGTGGAGCGCACGCTGAAACTTGAAGCCGGACACGCCTACAAAATCCGCCTTGAGTACTTCCAGGGCGGCGGCGGCGCAGCCATTGGCTTCGGCATCAGTGACGCGCGCAAGCCCGAGTTGGAAGAGGCGCGAAAGCTGGCGCAACAGGCGGAGATGGTGCTGCTCTGCGTTGGCTTCACGGATGTGACGGAGGGCGAAGGCTCCGACCGCACCTTTGCCGTATCGGCCGAGCAGCAGCAGTTGATTGACGCCGTGCTGGCGGCGAACAAGAACGTCGTTGTGCTGATCAACGCCGGTGGAAACATCGACATGTCTCAATTCAATGCGAAGGCTCGTGCCATCGTGCATGCGTTCTATCCGGGGCAGGAGGGTGGCACCGCCGCGGCCGAAGTGCTCTTTGGCAAGGTGAACCCTTCGGGCAAACTGCCCATTTCGCTCGAACGCGAGTGGAAGGACAGCGCCGCCTTCAATAGCTACTACGACAAGAATGGCAGTAAGCGCGTGGCCTACACCGAGGGCATCTTCCTCGGCTATCGCCACTACGACCGCAGCGCAGTGAAACCGCTCTATCCGTTCGGTTTTGGACTGTCATACACCACATTCCGGTATAGCGGGTTGCGCGTCTCGGACCCGGCGGCGGACGGTACGGTGACCGTGCGCTTCAGCGTCACCAACACTGGCACGCGCGAGGGCGCGGAGGTTGCGCAGCTCTACGTGGGAGACAACCATGCTCCGGTGGCGCGTCCGGTGAAGGAGTTGAAGAACTTTGCGCGCCTGGCGCTGAAACCAGGCGAGAGCCGTGAAGCCACGCTCACGCTCGACCGCCGCGCATTCTCTTATTACGACGTGGACAAGCACGCCTGGACGCTCGCGCCCGGCGTATTCCATATCCTCGTTGGCAGCTCGTCGGAAAAGATCGAGCTGGAAGGCAAGATTGAACTTCATTAGCAGCTACGGCTGCGCGGGCGAGCCGGCCGCGCGGTTGGAAACGGAGTTACGACGTGACAGAACTCAATCGTAGAGATTTCCTGAAAATTTCCGGCGCTGGCGCCGTGGCGGCGTCGTTGCCGGTCGCGGCCGAGGCCAAGAGCGTTCCGAGTCCAAAGGGCGCGGTCAAAGCCTGGGTGACCAACGCGCAGCAGAAGCACGCGTCGTTGCCGGAGATGAAGTGGGGCAAGAGCACAGGCGGTGCAGCGGTCATCGCGGTGGATCCGACCATTGAATACCAGACGCTGCTCGGCTTCGGCGCGGCCTTCACCGATTCCTCCTGCTACACGCTCAACCGCCTGACGCCGGAGGCGCGCAAAGAGCTGTTCCACACCCTGTTCGACCCGAAGGAGATAGGGCTGAGCGTCAGCCGCATCTGCATCGGAGCTTCCGATTATTCCCGCAATGCTTACAGCTACTCCGAGGGCGCCGAGCCCGACCCGGAGATGAAGCGCTTCAGCATCGAGCATGACAAGCAGTACATTCTGCCCATCCTGCGCGAAGCGCGCGCCGTCAATCCCGACATGTGGATTCTGGCGTCTCCGTGGAGCCCGCCGGCGTGGATGAAGTTCAACGGCAGCATGCTGGGCGGCTGCATGCGCAAGGCGTGGTTCGGGGCCTATGCGCGCTATTTCGAGATGTTCCTTGACTCCTACGCCGCCGAGGGCGTGCGCGTGCAGTCGGTCACCTCGCAGAATGAGGTGGACACCGACCAGGATGGCAAGATGCCGGCCTGCCTATGGGGACAGGAGTACGAAGTGCAATTCATTCAGGACCACCTTGGCCCGCGGCTGGCGAAGGCGAAGAACCCGGCTGACATCTGGATCCTCGACCACAACTATGACCTGTGGGGGCGCGCACTGTGCACGCTCGGCGTGGAGCAGGCGCGCAAATACATCAAGGGCGTGGCGTGGCATGGCTACGTTGGCTCGGCAGACGCCATGACCCGCGTCAACGAGGCCTTTCCGCAGGTGGGCCAGTTCTGGACCGAGGGTGGCCCCGACTTTGAGAAGCCCGGCTATGAGACCGAGTGGGCCAAGTGGGGCGCACAGTTCACGGGCATCCTGCGCAACCGCGCGCGCTGCATCATTGGCTGGAACTACGCGCTCGACGAGAAGGGCAACCCGAACATCGGGCCGTTCCTGTGCGCGGGCGTGGTCACCGTCAATAGCCAGACGGCGCAGATCACACGCGGCGGCCAGTATTACGCCATGGAGCAGTTCGCGCGGCACATCCGCCGCGGCGCCAAGGTCGTTGCCACCAGCGGCGAGCTGAAGGACGTTCACCACGTTGCCGCCGTCAACCCGGATGGCTCAACCGCGCTACTGCTGACCAATACCTCTAGGAGCGAGCAGACGGTGGAGGTCAAGGCTGGCAAGTCGGCGGTGAAGCTGACGCTGGCGGCAGACTCCATCACCTCGCTGGAGTGGAAATAGAGCTTATACCAAAGCAGGAGAGCACTCGGTGCGGCGTCCTTTACGGGCGCCGTTTTTTTGTCCTTGCCCCAGCCAATTTTGAGCTGCTGCCTCCACGCGCAGGGTGGCGGCGTACCGGTGGACATATATAGAAGATACGAACGCTTGCAGGAGTGGGGGCAGGGACAGGCGCGGCCTCGTGCGGAGCCGTGCTCCTGGCAGGTTGAACAGACAGGGGAACCACAGGGCGAAGAGCTGGGGTGCGCTACGAAATTGTGCGGCAAAAGAAATCGGGGGAGCCTTTCGGCTCCCCCGTTGAGCAACTGCTCAGCTTGAAGTTCGGTTAGAACTTCAGCTTGGCAGCGAGCTGGATGTAACGACGGCCATACTTGGAAACGCCCACGTACGGATCACCGTTCGCGTTCGTATTCATATAGGCCAAGTCGAGGTTGCCGCCCTGGATGTACGGGGTCGGATGGTTGAACACGTTGAAGATCTCCGCGCGGGCCTGCAGCTTATAACGCTCGGTCAGCGAGAAGTCCTTCGAGATAGCCGTGTTGAAGCCAAACGATCCCGGGCCACGGAAGTAGTTGCGGCCCGAGAAAGCTCCCGTCGGGTAGTAGCAGCCAGCGCCTTTCAGACCCGAGCAGGTCGGCAGGTCGCCCACACCGATCGCAGGATCCATGTAGCCAGTGCCGTACGGCTTCACGCCGCTGAGGGCAATGTACTGGAAGTCGTTGCTCGAAGTACCAGTACCGCGAGCTCCCACGCTCCCCGTCCGCGCCTGTCCGGCGCCGGTGAGGCTGACGCGCGGGCAGTTGGTCAGGCCGTTGTAGCAATCATAGACGCTGAACGGTGCACCAGTCTGCACGGTCACGATCGGCGAGATGGTCCAGCCAGTCAGAATCTGCTTGGTCACGCCGGTGCTGTTCTTCGCCCACGGCAACTGCCAGACAAAGCTGGTTACGAAACGATGGCGGACGTCGAAATCAGACGAGCCGTTATCGATCGAGTGGTCGAACGCATCGGTGAAGCCAAGGACGTAACCGCCGGCAACGCCGTCGGAGAACGTCGAGCTGAGGTTATCGGTGGAGTGCGACCAGGTGTAAGCCGCGTTGAAGCTCAAGCCCAGCTTGAACAGATCCTGCGAGCGCAGGCTGGCGGTGAAGGAGTTGTACTTGCTCCAGCCGTCGCTGCTGCGCCAGTTGATGGCGCCATACTGCAGGTTCAGCTTGCTGGCCCAGTACGGGTCACCCAGGAAGAGGTAGCCGTAAGCGGAGCGGTTGATGTTGGCGATCGAGTACAGGTGAACGCCGTGCGAACCGCTATAGGTCAGGTCAAGAACGGTGCCCTTGCCGAGTTCCTGCTGGACACCAAAGTTCCAGAACTCGTTGTAGGCGGTCTTGATATCCGGGTTGACCGCGCGCAGCGAGACGTTCTTGATCAGGTAGTCGCCTTCGGAAGCACCGTAGGGGCCAAAGTTGTTGGTGGTGATCGGAATGTCGCCGTCCTGGAAGGCCGCCAAAGCGACATTCAACTGACCGGTCGGGTTCTGAATCACGTTAAAGGTGACGTTGCCAAAGTTGCGTTCGAAGCCAAGGCCGAAGCCGCCGCGAACCGAGGTCTTGCCATCACCGAACAGGTCATAGGCAAAGCCAACGCGCGGAGCAAAGTTCGACCAACGCGTCTTCCACAGAGCGCCGATCGGGCTATTCGGGGCCTGGTAGACCGAACCGTTGCGGATCTGGTCGTAGATGGTGGCGCCAGAGCCGAGGTAGAAGTTCGAGTCCACATCCTGATTCTTGTTGTGCTGCGGTCCGTAAACTTCCCAACGCAGACCGGCATTCAGGGTCAGCTTCGGAGAGACCTTGTAGGAGTCATTCACGAAAGCTGCGCCATCATGGAAGCGGTTGCTGCGGGAGAAGTTCGGCGAGGTCGCCGGGAAGTTGTAGGTGCAGTCGCTGGTGACGTTGTAGGTTCCATCCACGGTCGAGCGGTTGCAAGGATACTTACCCTGTGAGGCGATGGCGACCTGGAAGTAGTTGGCCAGGCCGGTCATCAGGGCATCATACGGTCCCTGCGGGTCGGCGCTGGAGGAATATCCCAGGCCCAAGATCGCGTTTTCGTAAGCACCGAAAACGCGGTTGTCCTGCACGTACATGTAGTAGCCGCCGAACTTCAGGTCATGCTTGCCCTTGGTCCAGCTAAAGCTCTGCAGGATCTGGCCGAAGTTCTGGGGGCCGCCGAACGGGATGGAGTTACCCGGCGTGGTGGCCGAATAGCCCGGGCCGTAGATGTAGTTGTTGCCGATGGCAGCAGCGTAATTGACGTTCATGTAGAGCGTCGGGCCAACCGGCTGCTGGCCGAGAGGCTGCTGCTGGGTCAGACGGGTGAAGAGGAACTTCGACTCGCTGACGAAGTTCGGCGTGAAAATGTGAGTCACGCCCACCAGGACGTTGTTGTTCAGATCCGTCTCACCGCTATCGAAGCCGGCATAGGGGCTGTTGTTGATGTAGCCGTTGAACCACTTCTGGTTGAAGAGGGCGTAGTGACCGTTGATGGTGGTCTTCTCGCTCAGGTTCCAGTCGATGCGGTTCAACAGGTTGTAGGTGTTCTGCGGTGCACCGCCACCGGAATCGCTCGGTGCCTGGTAGCTGACCAGGTCGAAAACGTTGGTCGTGCCAGGCAGAGCGTTGAACAGAGGATTGGTCGTATCGGTGGGATCGAACAGAGCCGCCTGCGTGACATAGCCGTTGGTCTTCAGGCCGGAACGAAGGCTGTAGGCGTTGAAGAACGCCTGCGTGTTGGAGGCAGTGCTCGTGCTGATGAAGGTCGGATCAAAGATCGCGGCCTGAATGTTCTCGGTGGAGCGGACGCGGGTCCATTCGGCGGTGCTGAAGAAGAACAGCTTGTTCTTCTTGATGGGGCCACCCAACGAATAGCCAAACTGGTTACGAGTGAACACGGCTTTCGAATTGCCGTTTGCCTTCGAGTCGGCGTCGTTGGACGCGAGCGCCGACAGGCGGTTGAACTCGTAGAGGGAGCCGTGGAACTCGTTGCTGCCCGACTTGGTGGCGACGTTCACAACGCCAGCCGAGGTGCGGCCATACTCGGCGCTCATACCACCGGTGATAACACGGAATTCCTGCACCGCATCCATCGGGATGGGCTGGCCGGTCGTGGCAGTGTAGAGGTTGGAGTTTTCGGTGCCGTCAAGCTGAATTTCGGTAGAGGCAGAACGGCCGCCGTTCAGGTTGAAGCCAACGCCGCGGTTGGTACCGTTCGGATCGGCGGAGACGTTAGAGGCCGTCGCGACCAGATCGTACGGATCGCGCGACAGGCTGGGGAGTTGATCAACGGCCAACGGGTTGACGACGGTGGAAACTTCGGCGTTCTGGGTCTCAACAGCAACCGCAGTCTCGCCCTTCACTTCCACAACCGTATCCGAGCCGCCGACCTTCAGCGCCACGTTTACTTCGTTGCGAGAACCGACCGCCACGACGAGCCGCTGGCTCACCTTGACGAAGCCGGGGGCTTCGACCGCGATCTTGTACTCTTCCGGGTTCAGGTTGGTGACGGTGTACATGCCCTGCGCATTGGTGGTCGCGGTGCGCGAAGTGCCCTTGGCCACCGAAGTGACCGTCACTTTCGCGTCCTTCACGATTGCACCCGTGGCGTCGGTCACCGTACCGGTGATCGAGCCTTCGTTCGTTTGGGCGAAGGCCACAAACGACAGGAGCGCGAGGACTGCAACAAGCCAGAACAACCGCTTGTTCAACATAGGCATTCTCTCTCCTAAATACTCACAAAATCAGCGTTTGGGTATCGTGCTGAAATGCACAAGAGACATAAGCAATTCGATGGCCAAAGTGCCCATTTTTGGCGCTGGCAACTTGTTGAATCCACAAAACTTACTTTTGTGTCAGAAGACACATTCCTTATTTATATCCTTCCTATTAGAATTCATATACCAAAAAACGTAGATACTGCGAAATGCAGTAGGACTGGAGCGAGAGATCGCTTCAGAGGGCCCCGCTCGGTTTCCATCAGGGGTGGGGAGGTGTAAAGTCGTTCTTCCGTTCGCGGAAGGGGAGTAATTGGGATCATGGGCAAGCTGATTCGCATGACCTGGGTGGTGGCGGTGCTGGCAGCGCTTTATGCCGGAGGGATCTTTTGGTGGCGTGGACATCAGCAACGCGAGGCGGAGCGCGAACAGCGGGAGAAGGCCGCCGAGCAAGCCCGCCGGACCGTCGAGATGAATGGTGGCAATAGATTGAAAATAATACACTTTTACGCCGCTCCGCCGGAGATTCGTCGGGGCGGGAGCAGCCAGCTTTGCTACGGCGTTGCCAACGCGGCGAGCGTGAGTGTGGAGCCTCCCGCGGGCGAGGTGTGGCCGTCGATGAGCCGCTGCGTTGAGATCAGTCCAAAGCGCCGCACGGAGTACCGCCTAAAAGCGCGTGACAAGGTCGGCAATGAGCAGATGGCGAACGTCACCGTGAATGTCAAGTGAGCCCTCGTGATTTGTAAATGCCATTCAGGAGGCGCGATTCGCTGTTTCGTAAATGCGACTCGCACGATACACTAAGCACGTCGGTTCCTGCGGTTGCCCCGCCTGTTCCGTCCAAATTTCCGGCCACCTCTTGTGATTCCAATCACAAGTCATGGTTCGAGCCTCTGATAAAGTTGAAGGTCCATGGCTGCTCCTAATTCAACCTTTGTTCGCGCCTGCAAAAGCTTGCCGACGGAGACCACCCCGGTGTGGTTCATGCGGCAGGCCGGCCGTTATATGGCCGAGTATCGTGAAGTTCGCAAGCACCACTCGCTGGTGGAGATCTGCAAGAATCCGGCAATTGCCGCCGAGGTCACCATCACCGCGGCTGAAGCGCTGGATGTTGACACGGCGATTATCTTTGCGGACCTGCTGCTGCCCTTGGAAGTGATGGGCTTGCCGTTCCACTTCGCCACCGGCGAAGGCCCGGTGATTGAGCGTCCGCTGCGCGAAGCCGCGCAGGTGGAAGCGCTGCGCACCGATGGCGCACCCGAGCTTCGCTACGTCAGCGAAGCGATTGACTTGTGCTGCAAGCACTGGGGTTCCAAGCTGCCGATGATCGGCTTCTGCGGCGCACCGTTCACCCTGGCCAGCTACATGGTCGAGGGCGGCGGCTCGCGTAACTACGTGGAAGTCAAGAAGATGATGTATACGCAGCCCGAAGTTTGGGACCTGCTGCTGGCCAAGCTGAACACCGTGCTGGTGGACTACATCGGCGATCAGGTGAAGGCCGGTGCCGACGTCATCCAGGTGTTTGATAGCTGGGTGGGTTGCCTGAGCGTGGAGGATTACCGCCAGTACGCTCTGCCGCGCACCACCGACCTGATCAAGAAACTCCAGAAGTTCGGCGTGCCGATCATCTACTTCGGCACCGATTCGACCACGCTGCTGCCCTCGATGAACGAGACGGGCGCCGAGGTGATCGGACTCGACTGGCGCGTGCCGCTCGACCAGGGCTGGAAGTCGATGAACTACCGCCCGGCCGTGCAGGGCAACCTTGACCCGGTGACTCTGTTTGCGCCGTGGGAAGAGGTGAAGCGCCGTGCCGAAGCTATCCTGCAGGAAGCAGGCAATCGCCCCGGACACATCTTCAACCTCGGACACGGAATTCTGCCGCACACGCCGGTGGAGAACGTGAAGAACCTGGCCAAGTTCGTCAAAGAGCGTTCGGCAGAGCTGCGCGCCAAGGCCGTAGGGACTCGCTAATGGGCAAGGCCGCCGTACTGCTGCTGGCGCATGGAACCCCGGAGAAGATCGAGGAGATCCCGGACTATCTGCGCAACGTGACCAGTGGGCGGCCTTTGCCGGAGCAGGTCGTCAACGAGGTCAAACACCGCTATTCGCTGATCGGGCATTCGCCGTTGACGGAGATTACACGTCAGCAGGCCGAGTTGTTGTCGGCCAAACTGGGCGTGCCCGTCTATGTGGGCATGCGCAACTGGCGGCCTTACATTGCGGAGACCGTCAAGCAGATGGTGGCCGACGGCGTGACCGAGTGCGTAGCCATCTGCATGGCGCCGCACAATTCGCGCACCAGCGTAGGGCTTTACAAGCGTGCGGTGGTGGGTGAAACCGGAACGGCGCCGTTCAGCGTGAAGTTTGTGGAAAGCTGGCACGATCAGCCGTCGCTGATTGAGGCCTTTGCCGAGCGGTTGAGCGCTGGATACGTGAAGGCCTGTGCCGAGCACGGTGCATCACTGCCGGTGATTCTGACGGCGCACAGCGTGCCCGAGCGCACGGTGGCCGCCGGCGATCCTTACGAACAGCAGGCGCGGCACACCGCCGAGCTTGTGGCCGGAAAGGTGCCGGAAATCAAGGAATGGCGTTTCGCCTTCCAGAGCCAGGGCATGAGCGGCGGCGTGTGGCTTGGCCCCACGGTCGAGGAGACGATTCAGGCGTATGCCGATGCCGGTCACAAGGGCGTCTTCATGCAGCCGATCGGTTTTGTCTGCGACCACGTGGAAGTCCTGTTCGATATCGACATTATGTTTCGTGAATATGCGGCCGCGCGCGGGCTGAAGTTGTGGCGCGCCGAGTCGCTGAATGATTCACCCTTGCTGGTGCAGGCTGTGGCCGAACTGGCACAGGGGCTGTTCAGCAGCGGGCAGGGAGTTCGTATACGGTAGTGCTTTCATAGGTCAGAACCAGTGGAGTGGCAATGAAAATCGCGATTATTGGCGGCGGCATCTCAGGCTTGAGTGCCGCTTATTCTTTGCAGAAAGCCCGTAATGCGGGCGCGCCGGTTGAGTACCGACTGTTTGAATCGGCGCCGAAGCTGGGCGGTGTTCTGCATTCGGAGCGGGTGGAGGGCTGCGTGGTGGAAGGCGGCCCGGATTCGTTCCTCACGGAGAAACCCTGGGCCAACCAGTTGTGCGAAGAGCTCGGCATTGCGGATGAGATCGTTCCGAGCAATGACGAGGAGCGCAAGACCTACATTCTGGTGAACGGACGGCTCATCGAGCTGCCCGATGGGCTGATGTTCATGGTTCCCACCAAGCTGATCCCGACGGCACTGTCGCCGCTGTTCAGCTGGGGAACGAAGTTCAAGATGGCATTGGAACTGATGCATCCGCCGCGCAAGGCCGACAAGGATGAATCGGTGGGCGACCTGGTGCGGCGCCACTTCGGGCAGGAGCTGGTTGACCGGCTGGCCGACCCGCTGCTGAGCGGCGTGTTTGGCGGCTCCGCCGACAGCCTGAGCGTCCGCGCGGTGCTGCCACGCTTTGCCGACATGGAGACCAAGTACGGCTCGCTGAGCCTGGCCATGATTGACGCACGCCGCAAGATGGCCATGATGCACAAGGAGAAGGGCAGCAAGCCGAAGCCGCTGTTCAGCACCCTGAAAAACGGCATGCAGAAGATGGCCGACGGAATTGAGGCCCGGCTGGAAGCGGGCTGGCTGCACACCGGCACTGCGGCGGAGGCGATTACGCGCCACGACGATGGACGCTGGGAAGTGCGCACCGCCATGGGCACGGACACCTATGACGGCGTGATTCTGGCGGTGCCGGCGAGGATCGGCGCAAAGCTGCTGGACGGCATCGATCACCAGCTCTCGGACAACCTGAGCAAGGTGAACTACAGCTCGTCGATCACGCTGAACCTGGGCTACGACATGGACCAGTTGAAGGTGCTGCCTCCGGGCTTTGGCTACCTTGTGCCGCGCACGGAAGGCACGCGCATGCTGGCCTGCACGTTCGTCCACAAGAAGTTTCTGGGCCGCGCGCCGGAGGGCAAGGGCGTGCTGCGCTGCTTCCTCGGAGGTGCTCACGACGAGGGCATTCTGGACCTGAGCGATGACGAGGTGGTGGCCATCGCCAAGGCCGAGCTGAAGCAGATTCTGGGGCTGGACGAGCAGCCGAAGTGGGTGCGCGTCTCGCGCTGGCATGCCTCCATGGCGCAGTACGCGCCGGGGCACCTGGAGCGGCTGGCGAGCATCGACGAGTCGCTGGCGAAGCTGCCGGGACTGGCTCTGGCGGGCAATGCCTTCAAGGGCATCGGCGTGCCGGACTGCATCCGCAGCGGACAGGACGCTGCCGCCAAGCTGGTGGCGCTGGCCAAGTAACTGTCAACTGCATAGAGTTGGAAGGCCCCGGGGAGAGATTCTTCCCGGGGCTTTTTTGTGAAACTTGGAGCATCGGCGGCGGCGATTTTGCCGGGTGCGATACCATGGGTTTGCAACCATGCCCGCCCCCGTAACAAGGGCCTGTGAAGGCGGAGAACCCATGAAAGAATTTTACGTGCGCGATGCCGCGCAACAGGAAAACAAGACGATCACCAGCAGCTTCGTGGTCGCCAGCAAACAGATCAAGTCGAAAAAGTCAGGCGAGCCTTATCTTGACCTGATGCTGGTGGACCGCACCGGGCAGATTGCGGCCAAGATGTGGGACAACGTCGAGGAGGTGGCCTACACCTTCGAGCAGGACGACGTGGTGAAGATCAAAGGCCTCATCAACAAGTATAACCAGCGCTGGCAGCTTACGGTCCACAAGGTCCGCAAGATGGACGAGCCGGAGATCGACTTCTCCGACTACCTGCCGAAGACGACCAAGGACGTTGCCGAGCTTTGGGCAAAGCTCGGGCAGTTTGTAGCCAGCATGCAGAACCCGCATTTGAAGGCGCTGCTGGAGGCCTTCATGGCCGACGAGAAGATCGCCACGGCCTATAAGAACGCGCCGGCAGCCAAGACGCTGCACCACGCCTTTATTGGCGGGCTGCTGGAGCATGTCATCTCGCTGATGACCTCCTGCGATCTGATTGTGCGCAACTACCCGATGGTCGACCGCGATCTGGTCATCACCGGGGCCTTCCTGCACGACATTGGCAAGATTTACGAGCTGACCTACGCGCGCTCGTTCAGCTACACCACCGAGGGCCAGTTGCTCGGGCACATGATCATCGAACTCGACATGCTGCACGAGAAGATGGCTCTGGTTGCGGGCTTCCCCGACGAGCTGAAGCTGCTGGTGGAGCACCTGATCATCAGCCACCACGGGCAGTACGAATTCGGCTCGCCCAAGCTGCCCATGTTCCCCGAGGCGTTGCTGCTGCACTACATGGACGACCTCGACTCGAAGATGGAAGCCATGAGGGCGCAGATGGAACGCGACTCCGAACTGGAGTCCCCGTGGACCAGCTACAACGCCTCGCTGGCGCGTCCGCTGCTGAACACGCAGAAATTCCTGAAGAAGCAGGAAGGGAAGAGCGAGTAGCTCTGCCCCAACCTCATCCTGAGGAGCGCAGTGACGAAGGATCTGCTTTTATCTGCGTGACATTCGTGCGCGTGCGGTAACAGCAGATGCTTCGCTGCGCTCAGCATGACGCAGCTCTTTGGGGGCAATGTCTTCGTGCCCGTAGCTGGTGTCCCAGGTTCGCCGAGCGTTGCGAGGCTAGCTCTGGGCACCAGACCTTTCTTCCGTTCTACCCCCTATCCCCTAGTCCCTAATCCCTACCCTGCCGGTCATGCAATCTCTCGTGCAACCTCCTCGCTCTGTCTGCATCGAATGGCGCATGGAAAGCGGAGAGGTGGCGGTCTTTGGCGGCGGTTGTTTCTGGTGTCTGGAGGCGGTCTTCGAGCGCATGAAGGGCGTGCTCGCGGTCGAATCCGGCTACATGGGCGGGGCGCGTCCGCAGCCGAGCTATGAGCAGGTGTGCACCGGGGCGACCGGCCACGCCGAGGTGGTGCGCATCAGCTTCGACCCGGCGGTGGTGAGCTTTCGGGAGCTGCTGGAAGTGTTGTTCACCGTCCACGACCCGACCACGCTCAACCGCCAGGGCAATGACGCAGGCACGCAGTACCGGTCGGTCATCTTCTACACCAGCGAGGCGCAACGCGAAGAGGCGCAACAGTTTATTGCCGTGCTGGCGGCGCAGAAGGTGTTCGATGCGCCGATTGTCACGGCCGTGGAGCCGGCCCGGGAGTTCTGGAAGGCCGAGGGGTATCACCAGCAGTACTTCACAAACAATGCATATCAGCCGTATTGCCAGTTTGTAGTGGCGCCCAAAGTCCGCAAGTTTGAGGCGAAGTTCGCGGAGCGTCGCCGGGAGTGAGCCGGGAGGCTCCGCGCAGGGGGCTGTGATGAGCAAAGCGTGGCTGTGGTTGGAATTCGCGGTGCTGTTCGGGGTGATGCCGCTCTCCTTCTGCGCGGTGCCCCAGAACATTTCTCCATTGCCGGTGCTGTGGGTGGTGTCGGTCTACTGCTGCCTGGTGCTGCGCAATAACGGCTACGACCTGACGCGGCTGTGGAACCCGGCGCCCCTGTTGCGGCAACTGCCGTGGGTGCTGGCGGGCTTTGCCGTGATGGCCGCCTCGGTGACGGCATTTGTCTGGTGGCGGCTGCCGCAGCAGTTGTTCATCTTCGTGCGAAGCCACCCGCTGTTCTGGGCGGTGGTGATGGTGGGCTATCCGATCTTTTCGGTCTACCCGCAAGGGATCATCTACCGCGCCTTCTTCCTGGAGCGATACCGGCCGCTGTTCCCCTCGTCGGTCGGTCTGATCCTGGCGAGCGCGACCGTCTTCGGCTTCTCGCACCTGATCTTCCGCAGTCCGTGGTCGGTGGGGCTGACGTTCTTTGCCGGGCTGCTGTTTGCCTGGCGCTTCACCGTCAGCCGGTCGCTGCTGGTTTCGGCCATTGAGCACGCGCTGTACGGATGCTTCATGTTCAGTGTGGGCTTGGGCAGCCTGTTCTACCACGGGGCGGGAAAAGCGCTGGTCTCGTAGTAGGGCGGCGGGCCCTCAACTCGGGCTGTGCCGCGCCTGAAGAAAGGCGCGGGGGCCGTCACTGCGCGACGGCCTGCCCAGCCCTCGGCGAGGGCTGCCTCCTACCCCTGTGCTGCCTTGACCCCGGGCTGAAGCCCGGGGCTACCCGTTTAGACCCCAGCTTACTTGGTGAAGCCCAAGGCCCCGACGAGACCAAGCTTACCTAGTGAGACCGAGGTTGCCGGGCGAGTCCGTGACGCTCCGGCGAGAGCGAGTTAACGCGATAGCCCGCAGTCCTGCGGAAGTTCGCGTTGGAGAGGGAAATGCCGTTGCGCACGACGGGGAACGCAGCGGCATTGCTGCCGACCGCCGGTGCTGGCGCAGGCGCTTGGTTTTCTGCAACTTTGGCGGCTGCATTCGGTAAAATGAAACTATGTTTCGTTTTGCTACGGCGGGAGAGTCGCATGGCGAGGCACTGGTGGCAACCCTTTCGGGGTTGCCGGCGGGTGTCTCGATCGAGCAGGAATTCGTGGACCGGGAACTGTGGCGCAGGCAACAGGGCTACGGACGCGGCGGGCGCATGAAGATTGAAACCGACCGTGCGCGGTTCCTTTCCGGTGTACGCCACGGGAAGACCATCGGCTCGCCAATTGCCATGCTGATTGAAAACCGCGACTGGCAGAACTGGACGGAGTCGCTGCCGGTGGGACCGGGCGATCCGGCGAAGCATCGCGCGGTGAAGTCTCCGCGGCCCGGACATGCGGATTTGGCGGGCGCGCTGAAGTACAACCTGCCGGATGCTCGCTACATTCTGGAGCGTGCCTCGGCGCGTGAGACCACGGCGCGCGTGGCGGCCGGAGCGGTGGCCAAGCTGCTGCTGCGCGAGGTTGGTATTGAAGTTTTAAGCCATGTTTTGCAGGTTGGCGAAGCCCGCTTGAAGCGCACCGCGAGCTGGCAGGAGTTGCAGGAGCTGGCGGCGAAAGACGAAGTGATGCTCGGCTGCGTGGACGCCGCGAGCGAGGCAGAGATGAAGGCGCAGGCCGACATTGCGCTGCGCACGGGCGACACCGTTGGCGGCGTCTTTGAGGTGGTGGCGCACAACGTGCCGCCGGGCCTGGGAACGCACGCGAACTGGGATGAGCGGCTGGATGCGAAGCTGGCGGCGGCCGTTATGTCGATCCAGGCGGTGAAGGGCGTGGAGATTGGCGACGGCGTGCTGGCGGCGGCCTCGATGGGCTCGACCGTGCACGACGAGATTGGATACCGCGCCGACGATGGCCCGTTCACGAAGTTCACGCGTCCGACCAACCATGCCGGCGGTCTTGAAGGCGGCATCACGAACGGCTGCGACGTGGTGGTGCGAGGCTTCCTGAAGCCCATCTCGACCTTGCGGCGTCCGCTGGGTTCGGTGGATTTTGCGACGCGCGAGCCGGTGAAAGCGTCATACGAACGTTCAGATGTTTGTGTGGTCCCGGCGGCGGGCGTGGTCGGCGAGGCGATGGTTGCGCTGACGCTGGCCGCAGCGGTGCTGGAGAAGTTCGGCGGCGACTCCGCCGAAGAACTCGGCCGCAACTACCGGGGATATTGCGAACAGGTGCGAAACTACTGATGATTTACCCCATTGTGAAATACGGTGACCCGGTGCTGGAGAAAGTGGGCGCGCCGGTGACGGAGTTCGACGACAAGCTGAAGACGCTGGTCGAAGACATGTTTGAATCGATGTACGTGGCGCAGGGCGTGGGCCTGGCCGCGCCGCAGATTGGCCTCTCGCTGCGCCTCTCGGTGATCGATGTCAGCTTCAAGGAAGACCCCGACGCCAGGCTGGTGCTGGCCAACCCGACCATCATTGCGATGGAAGGCAAGCAGCAGGGACAGGAAGGCTGCCTCAGCATTCCGGACTTCCGCGAGAACGTGACCCGTGCCCGCAAGGTGACGGTGCGCGCGCAGGACGTGAACGGCAACTGGTTTGAGAAGACCGGCGAAGAACTGCTGGCGCGCGCCTTCCAGCATGAGATAGACCACCTCGACGGCAAGCTCTACATCTCGCACGTCTCGCTGCTCAAGCGCGACCTGATCAAGCGCAAGATCAAGAAGCTGCAGAAACTGGGCGAGTGGTAGGACTGTGAAACTTGTTTTCTGCGGTACCCCGCAATTTGCCGTGCCCGGCCTGGAGGCCGTGGTGCGTGCCGGACACACGGTCGAACTGGTTGTGACGCAGCCGGACCGCCCCAAGGGGCGCGGCATGGAGCTGGCGTTCTCGCCAGTGAAGCAAACAGCGATTGCGCTGAACCTGCCCGTCGCGCAGCCGGAAAAGATCAAAAAGAACGAGGAATTCCGTGCCGAACTGGAGCGTCTTCAGCCGGAGGCGATCATCGTCATCGGCTATGGACGCCTCATTCCGGACTGGATGCTGGCGCTGCCGAAGCACGGCAACATCAACCTGCACGCCTCGCTGCTGCCGAAGTATCGCGGCGCGGCTCCGATTCAGTGGTCGATTGCGCGGGGCGAGCACGTGACCGGCAACACCACCATGCGGCTCGATGCAGGACTCGACACCGGCGACATCCTGCTACAGAACGAAGTCGAAATCTCCGGCGACGACACGGCCGTGACGCTGGCTCCGAAGCTGGCGGCGACCGGTGCAGAACTGCTGATTGAGACGCTCAAGGGCCTTGAAGACGGCACCATCACGCCGCGCAAGCAGAACGATGCCGAGTCATCGCTCGCGCCGATTCTGAGTAAGGAAGACGGGCGCGTGGACTTTACGCGCACGGGGGCGGAGATTCGCAATCGTCTGCGCGGCTTCCAGCCGTGGCCGGGAGCTTTCACCACCTTCCGTAAAAAGGGTTTGGTGCTTCACGCGGTGGCTGTGGCCACCGATGCACCGAAGATTGCGCCGGGTGAACTGGCAGCGGAGCACGGAAGACTGTTTGCCGGATGCGGCGAGGGCAGTGCGCTTGAGCTGCTGGAGTTGCAACTGGAAGGCAAGCGCCGCATGACCGCCCGCGAGTTTCTGAACGGATACCAGCCGAAGCCGGGCGAGCAACTCGGACAGTAAATCCATACATGTCGATTTCTCCAGCGCGCCGTGTGGCCTTTGCGCTCCTGTTACAGGTGGGGCGCGAGGACGCCTATGCGGTGGAGCTGCTGAACGGCCCGCAACTGGAGCCGCTCTCCGCGCAGGACCGCGCGCTGGCCACCGAGTTGGTGATGGGCACGCTGCGCTGGCAGGGCGCGCTCGATGCGGCAATCGCCGCGCACGTCTCAAAGGCTCTAAAGAAGCTGGATGCGGAAGTGCTGACGGCGCTGCGGCTGGGGGCGTACCAACTGCTGCATCTCGACCGCATTCCGGCGCATGCGGCGGTGAATGAGAGCGTGGAACTGGTGCGGCGCGCGCGCAAGGTCTCCGCCGCGCCCATGACCAACGCCGTGTTGCGCAAGATCGCCTCTGCTAAGCCGCAGGCTTCGCCGCAGAGTACGGAGGCGGCTTATCCCGCGTGGCTGGTGGAGCGCTGGCGTCAACATTTTGGAGATGAGGCTGCGGCGCGCATCTGTGACTACGGGCAGCACGCGCCGGAGACGGCTCTGCGGCTGGCTTCACCGGATGTTGCGCAGCAGTTGGCGGACGAGGGCGTGCAACTTGCGCCGGGAAGAATTGTGCGCAGTGCGCGGCGCGTTGTGGGTGGCGAGTTGCGCGAAGCACGGGCCTTCCGCGAGCACCGCGCTGCTGCGCAGGACGAAGGTTCGCAACTGGTGGCGCTGCTGGCGGGGCGGGCGGAGAGCTTCTTGGATTGCTGTGCCGCGCCGGGCGGCAAGACGGCGCTGATAGCCGCGCGCAATCCTCAGGCGCGCATTGTCGCGCTCGAACTGCATCCGCACCGCGCGCGCCTGCTGCGCGAGCGCGTGGCGGCGAAGAACGTGGAAGTGCGCACCGAAGATGCGAGCCAGCTTGCGCCGTCAGCTGAGTTCTCCTGCGTGCTGGCCGACGTGCCGTGCTCGGGCACCGGAACCTTGGCACGCAACCCGGAGATCCGCTGGAAGCTGAAGCCGGAAGACCTCGAGGATTTGCAGCGTCGTCAGCGGGCGATTTTGCGGGCAGCGATGGGGCAGGTCGCGCCCGGCGGGAAGCTCATCTATTCCACCTGCTCGCTGGAGCCGGAGGAGTGCGAAGCCGCGGTGCGTGCGGAGTTGACGCCGGAGTTTGCCGTGGTGCCGTGCGTGGAAGAGTTGCGCCGACTGCGCGACGAGGGTGAACTGAGCGTGGAGCCGGAGTCTCTGGTGCGTGGAGAATTCCTGCGCACGCTGCCCGGCGTGCATCCCTGCGAAGGCTTCTTTGCGGCCGTGCTGCAACGTCGCGGCGCGTAAGCCGACGGTCCGCAGTTTCACAATTTGGGAATGGACCGCAGCGGCTGTGCGTGCGGGCAGCTAGAATGACTTGCCGCTGTCGAGCAGAATGGTCACCGGGCCGTCATTGGTGAGCGCCACGCGCATGTGCGCCTGGAACTGGCCGGTCTCGCAGGGCAGGCCGAGCGCACGCACCTCGGCGACGAAGCGCTCGTAGAGCTGGCGCGCCTGTTCGGGGCGGGCGGCGTCGTCAAAGCTGGGGCGCTTGCCCTTGCGAACGTCTCCGTAGAGCGTGAACTGCGAGACCGCAAGCACCGCGCCGCCAATGTCGGTCACGCTCCGGTTCATCTTGCCAGCCTCATCTTCAAAGATGCGAAGCCCTGCGATTTTTCCGGCGAGGTACTGCGCGTCGGTCTCGGTGTCGGCATGGGTGACGCCGACGAGCACGAGCAAGCCGCGTTCGATCCGGCCGACTAAGCTGCCTTCCACTTCCACCGAAGCCGCAGAGACACGTTGCACCACAGCACGCATACGGTGAGGATTTCGCACATTGAGCGAGAGAGTCAAGGCACCGGCCCGACGGGCTTCCGTCGGTGGATTCTATGAAGGTGCTAATGCGGTAATTAGTTTGTCTTATGGAAATCGAAAACAGGCCTGATATCCGCTTCTGGGGAGCTTCCGCCACGAGCGTTGCATCATGGTCTAAGATATTGATTCGTAATGGATTACAAAAATAGTTCACGGCGTGATTCGAGTCACCCGGAAATGTGACTTGAATCACCGTTGGCGCAGAGCACCCGGGCTACAACTACGTGTTACACAAGGCCTGCCCGCTTTTCCTGAAAGCCTCGGTAACCACCGCCCGGAGTGCGATCCGGGGAGGGCAGAAGTGTCTGGAGGAAGGATGACGCTGCTTGGCTACAGGCTGGTGAAGTTGATCGAGGCCCACGCCCAGGGACTGGCAAAGTCACTCGGCGAGCAGATCGCCAACTCCGACCGCTGCCGCGACTATCGCACCAAGGTGGACCAGTACGAACTGGAGCATCTGGTGGGCGAGGTTTATCAGCAAATGGGGCAGTGGCTGATGAGCCGGACCGAGCAGGATATTGAGCAGCGTTACATGGCGATTGGCGCGCGCCGCGCCGAAGAGGGCGTGCCGCTCTGCCAGGTGCTGTGGTGCATCACGCTGGTGAAGGAAAACCTGTGGGAATACTTCACCGCCAACGACCTTCTGCAGCAGCCCGCAGAGGTGTTCAGCGAGTTGAAGATTTTCCAGTTGCTCGATCAGTTCATCGACCGGGCGATTTATTACGCGGCCGCGGGCTATGAGGAAGCATTAAAGGTCCAGGCCAAGAGCAATTCATAAGAGTTTTACTGAGTGTTACTGGAAAGCGGTGTCTGTATGCAGTGGCAGGAATTATACAAACGCAGGTTGATGACGGCCGATGAGGCCTTGCAGTGTGTGGATTCGCACAGCCGCGTGTTCGTGCACGCCAATGCGGCGTATCCACAGGTGCTGCTGGAGGCGCTGGCACGGCGCGGCAAGTCGGTAACGGACGTTGAGGTGGTGCAGTTGCTGGCCTTTGGCGAGCCGCACATCACGGCGCCGGAGCTGCAGGACAATCTGCGGGTGAACGCGCTGTTCATCGGCGCCAACGTGCGCGAGGCGGTGCAGGCGGGCCGTGGCGACTACATTCCGGTGAACCTGGGCGACATTGAAACCTTGTTCACGGACGGAGACCTGCCACTGGACGTGGCGCTGATGCATGTCTCGCCGCCCGACCGTTTTGGCTACTGCAGCATGGGCGTGTGCGTGGAGATTGCACTGACGGCTGCGCAGCACGCACGCCGGGTGATTGCGCAGGTGAACGACCGCATGCCGCGCACCTGCGGCAACAACTTCATCCACGTGCGCGATATTGACGCATTCGTGGAGTGCTCGCAGCCGCTGCCGCAGATTGTTTCGGCTCCGCCGACTCCGGAGCAGGAGGCGATTGCGAAGCTGGTGGCGCCGCTCATCGACGACGGTGCATGTTTGCAGACCGGCATTGGCGGCATTCCCGATGCGATCCTGCCGTACCTGACGGACCGCCGCGACCTGGGTGTGCACACGGAGACGTTGCTGGAAGGCGCGATTCCGCTGATTGAAAGCGGCGTCATCAACGGTCACCGCAAGCAGATTGACCCGAACCGCATTGTGCTGGGCTTTGCCCTGGGGACTGACCGCATGTATGACTACGTGCGAGAGAACCCGATCTTTGATTTCCGCCCGAGTATCTATTGCAACGACCCGATGGTGATTGCGCAGAACGACAGCGTGGTGGCCATCAACTCGGCGTTGCAGATCGACCTGACCGGGCAGGTTGTTTCCGATTCGATTGGGACCAAGTTTTACAGCGGCTTTGGCGGACAACTCGACTTTATCCGCGGGGCCGCGCGCAGCAAGAACGGCAAGCCGATCATCGCTCTGCCAGCCACGGCAAAGGGCGGCGCGCTTTCGCGCATTGTGCCGTTCCTGGACCAGGGGGCGGGCGTGGTGACCACGCGCGCCGATGTGCATTACGTAGTGACCGAGTATGGGGTGGCCTATCTGCACGGCAAGAACATACGGCAGCGGGCCGAGGCATTGATCCAAGTAGCTCATCCGAAGTTCCGCGACGAACTCTACGCACATTGCGAGCGCATGAAGTGGATGCGCCGGAGCTCGCGGGCCATGGCGGCCCTGGAGGAAACGAGGTAGGTATGGCGTCACACGGCGATGTGAAGATCGATCAGAACGAGTGCAAGGGATGCGGGCTTTGCGTTGAGAGCTGCCCGGTCCACGTGCTGCACCTGAAGGCGGAGCTGAACCACTACGGTGTCCACCCGGCGGAGTATACGGGCGAGCAGTGCAGCGGTTGCGGCGTGTGTTTCTTTGTGTGTCCGGAGCCGGGCGCCATCACGGTCTACAAGATGGTGAAGCCCGCGGTGGTACGGGAGGTGCCCGATGCGGCAACCTGCTGAGCCTTGTGCTGTGCGCATAGCGGTAGCCACGGTTCGTGGAGAGGAGGCCTGAGATGCGGCAACTATGCAAGGGCAACGTCGCGGTTGTGAAGGCCGCCATCATGGCGGGCTGCCGAACCTTCTACGGATACCCGATCACGCCGGCCAGCGAAATCGCCGAGTATGCGGCGCTGCTGATTCCGGAAGTGGGCGGCACGTTCCTGCAGGCGGAGAGTGAAGTCTCGGCCATCAACATGGTTTACGGCGCGGCCGGAGCAGGCCAGCGCGTGATGACCGCGTCGAGCGGGCCGGGCATCAGCCTGATGCAGGAAGGCTTCAGCTACATTGCGGGCGCGGAGCTGCCGGCGGTGATTGTGGACGTGATGCGCGGCGGGCCGGGGCTGGGCAACATCGCGCCGGAGCAGGGCGACTACTTCCAGATCACCAAGGGCGGCGGACACGGCTGCTACCGCAACATTGTGCTGGCACCGGCGAGCGTGCAGGAGATGGCTTCGCTGACAATGCTGGCCTTTGAGCTTTCCGACAAGTACAACAACCCGGCGGTGGTGCTGGCTGACGGCTACGTGGGCCAGATGATGGAGCCGCTCGATCTCGAACTGATTGAAGTCAAGCAGCCGGAAAAACCGTGGGCGGTGCGCGGCACGGCCGAGACCCGCAAGAACCTTGTCACCTCGATCCAGTTGACGGCGGACCTGCTGGAAAAGCACGTGCGCAAGCTGGAGGCGAAGTACAAGGAAATCGAGCTGACCGAGACGCGCTGGGAGACCTACCAGGCGGAGGACGCCGAGATCCTGATGGTCGGTTACGGCATTGTCTCGCGCGTGCTGCGTACGGTGGTGGACATGGCGCGGGCGCAGGGCATCAAGGTCGGGGTGTTCCGTCCGGTCACGCTGTGGCCATATCCGTCGCTGGCGCTGGCGGAAACCGCCAAGAACTGCTCGCGCGTGCTGACCGTGGAGTTGAGCACCGGGCAGATGGTGGAAGACGTCAAGCTGGCGCTCGGCGGCAGCAAGCCGGTCGATTTCTACAGCCGCGTGGGTGGCAACGTGCCCACGGCGGAAGAGCTGCTGGCGCACCTGCAACAGCACGTAATGGCGCTGGTGTAAGGGGAGGACACGATGGATAACTTTGAGATTGCAGAGCACAAATCGCCAGTCTTCTACGACCTTTACGAGCGCAAGGACGAGAACCAGAACCAGACTCACTATTGCCCCGGCTGCGGACACGGCGTGGCGCACAAGCTGATTGCCGATGCCATTGAGGAACTGGGCGTGCAGGACAAGACGATCTTCGTCAGCCCGGTCGGCTGCTCGGTGTTCGCCTATTACTACCTGGATGTGGGCAACATGCAGGCGGCGCACGGGCGTGCGCCTGCGGTGGCCACGGCCGCCAAGCGCGCCAACCCCGGCAGCATCGTCATCAGCTACCAGGGCGACGGCGACCTGGCGGCAATCGGCACGGCGGAGATCATTCACGCGGCCAACCGCGGCGAGAACATCACCGTCTTCTTCATGAACAACTCCATCTACGGCATGACCGGCGGGCAGATGGCGCCGACCACGCTGGTGGGGCAGACCAGCACCACCTCTCCGTGGGGACGCCGCCCGAACAACGAGGGCTTCCCGATCCACATGGCCGAGATGCTGGCCACGCTGGAAGCGCCCGTCTACATTGAGCGCGTGGCGCTGGGCGATGCCAAGACCGTGCTGAAGGCGCGCAAGTCCATCCGCAAGGCGCTCGAACTTCAGAAGCAGGGCGCGGGCTTCACCATGGTCGAAATTCTTTCGCCCTGCCCGACGATCCTGAAAATGGAACCAACGGCGGCGCGCAAGTTCGTGAACGAAACGCTGACCAAGCAGTTCCCGCTCGGCGTCTTCCGCGACCGCATTCCAGAGATTCCGCAGATTGCGGCTCCGCAGAAGTCGATGGAAGAAGTGCTGGGGCTTACAAAGGCGGCTTCAACGGTGAAGCATACGCACCCGCGCACCAAGGACACGACGATGAAGATCGCCGGCTTTGGCGGACAGGGCGTGCTGCTGCTGGGACAGATTCTGGCCGAGATGGGCATGCGCGAGCAGATGGAAGTGAGCTGGCTGCCGTCGTACGGGCCGGAGATGCGTTCGGGCAGCGCGCACTGCCACGTGTCGCTCTCGAACAAACGCATCGGCTCGCCGGTCATCGCACACCCCAAGGTGCTGGTGGCGATGAACGAGCCGTCGCTGCGCAAGTTCCTGCCTGCGGTGGCAGCGGACGGCGTGGTGATCTACAACGCCAAGCAACTGCCAGATGAGTTCGACGCGATGGGACGCAACATCATCTGCGTTCCGGCGGCGGAACTGGCCGACGAAATTGGCACGCCGAAGGTGGGCAACATCGTGATGCTGGGCGCGCTGCTGGAGGTGACCGAATGCCTGCCGCCGACCACGGCCCTCGATGTGCTGTCCACCATGGTGAAGAACGAAAAGCTGTTGAAGATGGACAAGCAGGCTCTGGAAGCTGGGCGCCGGTACATTGACGAGCAGGTGCTGGTCGGCTCGGTTTCGCAGCCGGACGGCTTCAGTAGTGAAGAGTTGTAGCCCTTTGGGAGAGAGAGCAAGAGAGAAGCCCTCCGGTGAAAGCCGGAGGGCCTTTTGTGCGCGGAATCTATTTTGTGCGCGTCTCCTCAACTCCGGCTGGGCCGCGCCTTACAACGGGCGCGGTTGGCCGGCACTTCGCGCCAGCCAGCCCTGCCCTCGCCGAGGAGCGGGACTACACAGGGGAGCGTGTGGCCCGGCTGAAGCCGGGCACTCTTCAAGGGAAAAAACACTGAGCAGAGATTCTGAGTTCACGCTGTTCACTCGCGGGCCAGATGGCGTTGGTTCGCGCGGCTGCCAAATCCCAAGATCCTGCAATCCGAAAATTCGAAAATCCCTCAGGCGTTGATGGCTTCGGCGTCGAGCACGCTGGCCACGGCGTTGACGACCGAGGCGATGCGGATGGCGGCGAGGATGACTTCTTCACTCACGCCTTTTTCGCGCACCACCTTTTCGTGGCTGTCAATGCACATGCCGCAACCATTGATGGCCGAGACCGCCAGGCACCACAGCTCGAAGTCCTCGGTGGGAACGCCGTGCGTGCGCAGGATGTTCATGCGAAGGCCCGCGCGCATGGTCGAGTATTTCTCATTCGAAACCAGGTGCTGGAAGCGGTAGTAGATGTTGTTCATGCCCATGATGCCGGCAGCGCCTTTGGCCGCCGTAATCTGCTCGGGCGTCAGGTGCGCGGCGGCGGCTTCCGCCACGGCCTTGGCAAGCTGCGGATTGCGCGCGCCATAGGCGGAGGCGACGAGCGTGCCCCACTTCTGCGCGTCGGTCAGCTCGGCGGACTGCTCCAGCGAGCTCCAGTTCAGGCGCAGGTCGCGGGCGTAGTCGGGAATGCTGTCGATGAGGGCGGCGAGATTGGCGGCGTTGTCAGACATATTGGTTCCTCTGTTGTAAGTGCGTGTTGCATCTTTCGCGCGCCGCGTGGGCTGCGCGTGGCAAACAGTTGAAGATTCCCGTGGGGTGAGACAGATTCCTTGCTTCACCCGGGAAGACCACTGGTTGATGGCTCCGGGTGAAGCAGGACTCCACGAGGCGCCCGCGCAGACGATGAGAGCCTGAACGGGCGCCCGGGAAATTCCGGTCAGAGCGGAACTCATGCGGTACGTTCCGAGCAATCACCGCCGGGCCGAACCCGGTTTCCTCGTGAACGTACCTTCCGCTGCCTGGTTAGACGTGGATGGTTTCTTCACCCTTGTGCCAGTTGCAGGGGCACAGCTCATCGGTCTGCAGGGCGTCAAGCACGCGCAGGACTTCCTGCGGGTTGCGGCCCACCGAGAGTTCGGTGACGTAAACGAAGCGGATGATGCCTTCGGGGTCCACGATGAAGGTGGCGCGCTGCGCAACGCCGGCCTTGGCGTCCTGCACGCCGAGCTTGCCGATCAGCTCATGCTTGATGTCAGAGAGCATGGGGAAGGGCAGGTTCTTGAGGTCGGGGTGGTTGTTGCGCCAGGCAATGTGAACGAACTCGTTATCGACCGAGCCGCCGAGGATCTGCGCATCGCGATCCTGGAAATCCTTGTTGGCCTTGCCGAAGGCCGCGATTTCCGTAGGGCAGACAAAGGTGAAGTCCTTGGGCCAGAAGAAGTAGACCTTCCACTTGCCTTCAAAGCTCTTTTCGGTGATGTTCTGGAACTCCTTGCCCTTTTCCAGGCTCACAGCCGCGGTCAGAGAGAACTCGGGAAACTTTTCGCCAACACCAAGCATGCACTATCTCCTTCTTTGAGTTGAAATTCAGTTGGCGCGCGAAGCGCCGGAACCGGTTATGTTGCGGGACTGCGGGCTGCTGCCGCTCTTCTTCAATCGCGCGGCACACTGCGCGCACAGGCCCTGTATCTCCACCGCATAGCGCTCCACGTGGAAGCCCTGCGGCAACTTGCCTTGCATCTTGATCGGACCCACTGCTTCAGCGGGAATATCCGTAATGGAGCGGCACTCGACGCACACCAGGTGATGGTGAAGCTCCGGGTTGGGATCCACGCGCAGAGAGCCGCCGTGAAGTGTGACCTCATTGAGGATTCCCGACTCCAGGAACGAATGCAGGGTCTTGTAGACAGTGGCCAGCGAAATCGAAGGGATCTCGGCGCGAACGCGGTCGTAGATCTCCTCCGGCCCGGGGTGCCCGGTCATGCGCTGGAGGGCGTTGTAGATCACGTACCGCTGATGCGTCGCCGCCAAACCGTTGCGGTGGCACATCTCACGGAAGCCGTCCTCTGTCTGCATCTTCACAGTGGAATAGATGTGGCACGGAGGAAAAGGATTCGCATTGGAGAAATTTTCTCCAAAAAGAAATCTGGAATCCCGATGGTGGTGGTGCCTGTGTGCCCAATCGGGGAGCATCTGGCGTACGGTGTATTTCCTGCGGCCTTCAAGCTGTGATACAAAGCAGCGAAGAGAGACAACATGGCAACGAAGAAGAAAGACACGTTCAGCAAAGTGAAAGCCGTGAAGGACGCGGCGCGCGAGAAGGTCGGCCCAGTGCCGGTTACACAGGTGCTGCCCGACACGAAATCCCGGCTTGAGCATCGCCAGGCAAAGCACAAAAAGACGATGGAGCAGTTGTTGCAGGAAGAAGCGGAGTAGAGAAGCGTACCCTCACGGCGAAGGTAGAAGGCAACGTCGTGCTCTCTTTTCTGAACAAACGAAAAGGCGTGGCCCGGGGCCACGCCTTCACTGTCTCGTGCCGTGTTCCGCGCGCGGCCTAACGGTTGTAGAACTCGGCGATGGCCTCGACGACCAGCTCCTGCTCGTCTTCACGCAGTTCGGGGAAGATGGGCAGGGCGAGCACTTCGCGGCAGGCGCGCTCGGTCTCGGGCAGGTCGCCTTCCTTGTAGCCAAGGTACTGGAAGCAGCTCTGCAGGTGCAGCGGCACGGGGTAGTAAATCTCGCAGCCGATGTTGTGGTCCAGCAGGAAGTGGCGCAGTTCGTTGCGGTCATGCGCACGCAGCACGTACTGGTGGAAGATGTGGTAGGCCTGCGGCAGCGTCTTGGGCAACTGCACCGGCGTCTGGCGGCTCACCTCGGTGGAGGTGCCGCGGTCGCCCGTGAGGCCGGCCTTCTTCAGCAGGCGGTCGTAGTTCTCCGCCAGTTCGCGGCGGCGGCGGTTCCAATCCTCAATGTGGCGCAGCTTGATGCGCAGCACCGCGCCCTGCAGGGCGTCCATGCGGCTGTTGGCGCCGAACTCCTCGTGGTAGTAGCGGCGGGCGGAGCCATGGTTGCGCAGGCGGCGCATGTGCTCGGCCATGTCCAGGTCGCAGGATGTGGCGGCACCGGCATCGCCAAAGGCGCTCAGGTTCTTGGTCGGGTAGAAGCTGAATGCGGCGGTGTTGCCAAGGGCTCCGGCGCGCAGCTTGTTCCACGACGCGCCATAGGCCTGTGCCGCGTCCTCAACAATGTGGAGCTTGTGGGCCTCGGCCAGCGAGTGGAAGAAGTCCATGTTGGCGCACTGTCCGTAGAGGTGCACGGGCAGGATGCCCTTCGGCTTCTTCGGCGTGCTCTCGATCACCTTGGCGCAGGCACCGGCGTCGAGGTTGAAGGTGTGCGGGTCAATATCGGCAAAGACCGGCTGCGCGCCACAACGCACAATGCTGCTGCCGCTGGCAAAGAAGGTGAAGGCGGTGGTGAGGAACGTTTCGCCCTCGCCAAGGCCGCAGGCCTTCAGGGCCAGCCACAGGGCGTCCGTACCGCTGGCGCAGGCGACAGTGGCGGCGGCGCCGGTAAAGACACTGGTTTCGCGCTCAAAAGCGGCGACCTCTTCGCCCAGGATCAGCGACTGCGATTCGCAGACGCGATCGATGGCGGCGCGCACCTCTTCGCGAAGGGTGGCGTACTGACGGCGGAGGTCAAGCATGGGAACAGCAGGGGAGGCGGTTGAATCGGTCATGGTTGCACGGCGCGCAAAATGCGCTACCTAAAATTCTAGCACCGCAAAGAGCGCGAAAAACGCCTGCGAAAATCCTTTTCTGTTGTGACGAATATCACAGGAAATCGTGACCCGAACGTATGGAATGGTAGGTGAGAATGTGGGGAGTGCCCGCAGGGTAAGACCGTGCCGGAAGTAATCTCCAAAACGACGGCGACCGTCGCCGAGCCCGCCGATGCCGCAACCCGGCAGCGGCTGTGCATGGTTGTCCGCGGAGCCGTGCAGGGCGTGGGCTTCCGCCCATTTATCTACCGGCTGGCGACCGAACTGGACCTCGCGGGCTGGGTAAACAACTCCTCGCAGGGCGTCTTCATCGAAGTGGAAGGGCCGCGTGAGAAGCTCGACAGCTTCCTGCTGCGCGTGCCGAAAGAGAAGCCCGCCATCGCCTTTGTGCAGAGCATGGAGAGCAGCTTTGCCGACGCCACGGGCTACACCACATTTGAAATCCGCGAGAGCTCGCAGGGCGAAAAGACCGCGCTGGTGATGCCGGACGTGGCAACCTGTCCCGACTGCCGCCGCGAAATCTTCGATCCCGCGAACCGCCGCTTCCGCTATCCATTCACCAACTGCACCAACTGCGGGCCGCGCTTCACCATTATTGAAGAGCTGCCGTACGACCGCCCGCGCACCACGATGAAGAAGTTCAAGATGTGCCCCGAGTGTGCGCATGAGTATAAGGACCCGCGCGACCGGCGCTTCCACGCGCAGCCGAATGCCTGCCCCGTGTGCGGGCCGCAACTGGAATTGTGGGCGGCCGATGGCCGCGTGCTGGCCCGGCGTGATGAGGCATTAATGCGGGCGGTGGCGGCCTTGCGCGATGGCCGCGTGGTGGCCGTGAAGGGACTGGGCGGGTTCCACCTGATGGTGGATGCGCGCAATGACGATGCCGTGCGGCTGCTGCGTACCCGCAAGCATCGCGAGGAAAAGCCGTTCGCGCTGATGATGCCCTCGCTCAAGGCCATTCGCGAAGAGTGCGAAGTGAGCGCGCTTGAAGAGCAGTTGCTGACCTCGCCGGAAAGCCCGATTGTGCTGCTGAAGCGGCATGCGGCGAGCAAACTGGCGCCGCAGGTGGCGCCGGGGAATCCGTGCCTGGGCGTGATGTTGCCTTACACGCCGCTGCACCTGCTGCTGATGGCGGAGCTGGACTGCCCGGTGGTGGCCACCAGTGGCAACTCCAGCGACGAGCCAATCTGCATTCGCAACGAAGAGGCTCTGGAGCGGCTGGCAACGCTGGCCGACGTGCTGCTGGTGCATGACAGGCCCATTCTGCGCCACGCGGACGACTCGATTGTGCGCGTGGTGGCCGGGCGGCAGATGATTCTGCGCCGCGCGCGTGGTTTTGCGCCGCTGCCGGTGACGGTGAAAGACGATGTCGGCCCGCTGCTCGGCGTGGGCGCTCACCAGAAGAACACGGTGGCGCTGGCCGTGGGCAAGCAGGTCTTCCTCAGCCAGCACATTGGCGACCTTGAGACCGAGCAGGCGTTTGGAGCCTTCCGCAGCGTGATCGAGAGTTTCGAGACGCTGTACGAGACGCATCCCGAGACGGTGGCGTGCGACCTGCATCCGAATTACATGTCGAGCGAGTACGCCCGCGCACGCAGTCAGCACCCGGTGGGCGTGCAGCACCATTACGCGCACGTAATGGCCTGCATGGCGGAGAATGGTGTGGAGGCGCCGGCGCTGGGCGTGGCCTGGGACGGCAGCGGCTACGGGCCGGACGGCACCGTGTGGGGAGGAGAGTTCCTGCGCGTCACCGCCACGGGCTACGAGCGTTTCGCGCACCTGCGCACGTTCCGGCTGCCGGGCAGTGAGCGGGCCGTGCGCGAGCCTCGTCGTTGCGCGCTGGGCCTGCTGTGGGAGATGTACGGCGAGCGGATTGGCGAGCACGAGGCGCTGGCGGCGTTGCAGGCGATTCCGGCAACCGAGCGCGGTGTGCTGCTGAAGATGCTGACCAAGGGATTGAACAGCCCGCAGACCTCGAGTGCGGGACGGCTCTACGATGCGGTAGCATCGCTGGTGGGGCTGCGGCAGGTGGCGCGGTATGAAGGCCAGGCCGCGATGGAGCTGGAGTTCGAGGCGCTGAAGGATGACGCGCGCGAGCCGTACCCATTCGCGTTGCGCGAAGGCGTGCTCGACTGGGCGCCGATGGCGGAGGCCTTGCTGTTGGAAACGCAGACGGGCGCAAGCATCGCACGCATGGCGCGGCGCTTCCACGTCACGCTGGCGGAGATGATTGCCACGGTGGCCGAGGCTTCCGGCGAAACAAAGATTGCACTCAGCGGCGGCTGCTTCCAGAACCGCCTGCTGACGGAGTTGACCCTGGGGAGGCTGGAAGAACGCGGGCTGAAGGCCTATTGGCATCAGCGAGTGCCGCCGAACGATGGCTGCATTGCGCTGGGGCAGGTGATGGCCGCAGCGCGCGCACAACGGAAGAACGAGCAGTAGAACGATTGAGCAGCAAAAAAGGATAAACGCATGTGTCTTGCGGTTCCGGGAAAGATATTGAGCACGAAGGGCGAAGACTTCGCGCGTGAGGCGCGCGTGGACTTCGGCGGCATTGTGAAGGAAGTGAACCTGGCCTACGTGCCGGATGCGAAGGTGGGCGACTACGTGATGGTGCACGTCGGCATGGCCATTAGCGTGGTGGATGAGGAAGAGGCAAACCAGGTCTTTGGATACCTGAAGGCGATGGGCGACCTCGGTGAGTTGCAGGAGCTTTCGCCGGACGCTCCGAGCGGGAAGCCGCAGAACTAGGAGCGCGCGATGAAGTTTGTTTCAGAGTACAGAGACGCCGAGGCCGCGCAGGAGTACGCGCAGACCATCCGCAAGCTGACGACGCGCCCGTGGACGATCATGGAAATCTGCGGCGGACAGACGCACTCGATCGTCAAGTTCGGCATCGACGAACTGCTGCCCAAGGAGATCACGCTGGTGCACGGGCCGGGCTGTCCGGTCTGCGTTACGCCGGTGGAGCTGATCGACAAGGCGGTGCAGATTGCCGCGCAGCCGGATGTGATCTTCTGCTCCTATGGCGACATGCTGCGCGTGCCCGGCACCGAGCATGACCTGTTCTCAGTGAAGGCCAAGGGCGGCGACGTGCGGCTGCTTTACTCGCCGCTCGACTGCATCAAGATCGCCAAGGAGAATCCCGGCAAGCAGGTGGTGTTCTTCTCCGTGGGCTTTGAGACCACGGCCCCGGCGCATGCCATGGCCGTCTTCCAGGCCAAGCAGCAGGGCATCAAGAATTTCTCCATCCTGGTTTCGCACGTGCTGGTGCCGCCGGCGATGGAGGCAATTCTCGGCGCGCCAGACTGCCGTGTGCAGGGCTTCCTGGCCGCCGGACACGTCTGCGCCATCATGGGCTATGAGGAGTACTACCCGGTGGCCGCCAAGTACAAGGTTCCCATCGTGGTCACGGGCTTTGAGCCGCTCGATATTCTGCAGGGCATTGCCATGTGCGTGGCGCAGCTCGAGCAGGGCCGCTATGAAGTGGAGAACCAGTACTCGCGTTGCGTGCGTCGCGAGGGCAACCGCCCGGCGCAGGATCTGATCAAGAGGGTTTTCTGCGTGGTGAACCGCAAGTGGCGCGGCATTGGCGAGGTGGAACACAGCGGCCTCGGGCTGACGGAGGAGTTCGCCGAGTTCGACGCCGAGCACCGCTTTGGCGTGGCCGCCTATACGGCAGAGGAAAGCTCGGACTGCATCAGCGGACAGATTATGCGCGGGCTGGCGATGCCGAGCGACTGCAAGGCGTTTGGCACGCGCTGTACGCCGGAAAAGCCGCTGGGCGCGCCCATGGTGTCGAATGAAGGCGCCTGTGCGGCTTATTATCGTTATCGTCGCGCCGAGCTTGTGACGCCCGGAAAGGTTTAGGTTCGAAGGAATGTCTGAGATTAAAGACTTTACGTTGCAGTGCCCGATTCCGATTTCTGATTACCCCTCGGTTACGCTGGCCCACGGTGGCGGCGGCAAGCTGATGCACCAGCTCATTGAGCGCATGATCATGCCGGCGTTCAAGAGCGACCTGCTGGAGACTCGCCATGACGGAGCAGTCTTCCATCTGGGCGGCGCGCGGCTGGCCTTCACCACGGACAGCTATGTGGTGCATCCGCTGTTCTTCCCGGGCGGCGACATCGGCTCGCTGGCCATCAACGGCACGGTCAACGACCTTTCCATGTGCGGCGCCAAGCCGGTTTACCTGAGCTGCGGCCTCATCCTTGAAGAAGGCCTGCCCATGGAGACCCTGTGGCGCGTGCTGCAGACCATGAAGCAGTGCGCCGAGGAAGCTGGCGTGCAACTGGTCACCGGCGATACCAAGGTTGTGGACCGCGGCAAGGGCGACGGCATCTTCATCAACACCGCCGGCGTCGGCCTGGTGGAGCACAAGCTGACCATTGCGCCGTCGAGCGTGAAGCCGGGTGACGCAGTGCTGGTCAGCGGCGACATTGGCCGCCACGGCATCGCCATCATGGCCGTGCGTGAAGGGCTGGAGTTTGAAACGCAGATCGAAAGCGACTGCGCTCCGCTGAACCGTCCGGTGCAGGCCATGCTTGCTGCCGGAGTCGAAATACACTGCCTCCGCGACATCACGCGCGGCGGCCTTGGCACCACGCTGATCGAAATTGCCGAAGCCACCAATCTCCAGGTGCAGATTGAGGAGACGAAGATTGGCGTGCGCGAAGACGTGGCCGGTGCCTGCGAAGTGCTGGGCTTCGATCCTCTCTACCTGGCAAACGAAGGCCGCTTCATCGCCTTCGTGCCGGAGGCGCAGGCCGAACTGGCTCTGGAGACCCTCTCCATGGACCCCATCACGGCGGGCGCGGCGCGCATCGGCACCGTCAGTTCCACAGCGGGCGGCATTGTGACGATGAAGAGCCGCATTGGCACCACGCGGATCATCGACATGTTGAGCGGCGAGCAGTTGCCGCGCATTTGCTAAATTTTTCGCGAATAGTATAACGGCGCACGACTCGCAGTGAGCCACATCACATCGTTACGGTTGGCGGCCCAATACACTTGCTGGTCACGGTGGTAGAAAACCGTGACCACAGGCCGCCAGCGGGCGGCAGGGTAACGGTCGATGCTGAGAACATGCGACTCCACCGGGGCTCTGATGCCGAAGTGCCTGGTCCTTCTGCCGTTGCCGAAGTGTTCCCTAAAACATTATTTGCTGATTGAACCTGGATCGCTCCGGGGCGGCTGTTATTTCGTCCCGCGGAGCGGAGAATCTCGCGCGAGGAGGTGCTATGCAGGGATTTCCTGTAAAAGCAACACCGCCGTCTGACGATAAGCGATGGAAGATCGTGGACGGCACCATGCGCCGTCACGGTCACGAGCCATACGCACTCATAGAAGTCCTGCACACAGTGCAGGAGACCTTCGGATTCCTGACCGACGATGCATTGCGCTACGTGGCGGTGTCGCTGCGCATACCGTACAGCAAGGTCTACGGAGTGGCGACGTTCTACCACTTCTTCACCATGAAGCCGCCCGGAGAGCACACCTGCGTGGTGTGCACCGGCACGGCCTGCTACATCAAGGGCGCGGCCAGCCTGATTGAAGCCGTGCAGCAGGAAGCAGGCATCGAGCCCGGCCAGACGACCAAGGACGGCCGTGTGAGCCTGCTGACCGCACGCTGCCTGGGCGCCTGTGGACTGGCCCCCGCCGTGGTCTTTGACGGCGAAGTGGCCGGCAAGCAGACGGGCGAGGCCATCAAGAGCCGCGTGCGCGACTACCTGAAGGAGCCTGCGACGGCGGAGGCGAGCGCATGAACCACGAAGAGCTGGGCAACATAGCGGTCAAGACGAAGGAGACCGAAGGCCAGTACGAGCACACCATCAAGGTGTGCATGGCGGCCGGCTGCCTCTCTTCCCACTCCGACCAGGTGAAGACCGAGCTGGAGCAGGAAGTGAAGCGCCGCGGCCTGGACCAGTGCTGCAAAGTGAAGGGCGTGGGCTGCATGGGATTGTGTGCGGCCGGCCCGCTGGTGGCTGACGGCAAGAACGAGAAGATGTTTCAGGCGGTGACGCCCGCCGACGCTGAGTCAATCGTCGACGCGGTGGTGGAGGACAAGCCGGCGCACGAGGCCATCGTGCTCGACAGCCACCTGGACTTCTTCACCAAACAGAAGAAGATCGTGCTCGAGAACTCCGGCGAAATCGATCCGGAGAAGATTGACGAGTACATTGCCGCCGGTGGCTACGAGGCGCTGTTCAAGGCCATCACCTCCATGACGCCGCAGCAGGTCATCGAGCAGGTGACCAAGAGCGGCATCCGCGGACGCGGCGGCGCGGGCTTCCCCACGGGCTTGAAGTGGACGACCGTGGCCAAGGCCGCCGGGCCGAGGAAGTTCGTCATCTGCAACGCGGACGAAGGCGATCCGGGCGCGTTCATGGATCGCTCGGTGCTGGAGAGCGACCCGCACCGCGTGCTGGAAGGCATGGCCATTGCGGCTTACGCCGTGGGTGCCGAGCGCGGCTTCATCTACTGCCGCGCCGAGTATCCGCTGGCGGTCAAGCGGCTGCGCATCGCCATCAAGCAGGCGGAGCTGAATGGGTTGCTGGGCCAGAACATCGGCGAAACGCACTTCAACTTCAAGATTGAAATCCGGCTCGGCGCGGGCGCGTTCGTCTGCGGCGAGGAGACGGCGCTGATTGCTTCGGTGGAAGGTGGCCGCGGCACACCGCGTCCGCGCCCGCCGTTCCCTGCGCAGTCCGGCCTGTGGAACGCACCGACACTGATCAACAATGTGGAGACCTTTGCCAACATCGCGCCCATCATCCGACAGGGCGGTGAGTGGTACAGCTCCATCGGCACCGAGAAGAGCAAAGGGACCAAAGTGTTCGCCCTGGCGGGCCGCGTGCGCAACACCGGCCTCATTGAGGTTCCCATGGGCATTCCGCTGCGCGAGATCGTCTTCGACCTCGGCGGCGGCATTCCGGATGAGCGGCACTTCAAGGCCGTGCAGACGGGCGGTCCCTCGGGCGGTTGCGTACCGGAGCAGTTCCTTGACATGCCGGTGGATTACGAGTCGCTGGCAAGCGTGGGGTCCATCATGGGCTCCGGCGGCATGATCGTCATGGACGACAGCTCCTGCATGGTGGACGTGGCGAAGTTCTTCATGGACTTCTGCATGTCGGAATCCTGTGGCAAGTGCGTACCGTGCCGCGTGGGCACCAAGCAGATGCTCGGCATCCTGAAGCGGATTGTGAACGGCGAAGGACGTGCGGACGACCTGGAACTGCTCGGACGGCTGACCGAGATGGTGAAGTCGACCAGCCTGTGCGGACTGGGCCAGAGCGCGCCAAACCCGACGCTGACCACGCTGCGCTACTTCATGAACGAGTACAAGGCGCACATTGAGCAGAAGGAATGCCCTGCGGGCGTCTGCCTGAAGCACAAGAAGACCGAGGAGGTGGGAGCATGAGCACTCCTGGGGTTGGCATTCTGACGCTGAAGATTGACGGCAAGGAGTGCGGCGCGCGCGAAGGACAGACGGTGCTGGAGGTCGCGGAGGAGAACAACATCTTCATCCCGACGCTCTGCCACCTGGACGGCCTGAAGGACGTGGGCGCCTGCCGCCTCTGCCTGGTGGAGATCAAGGGCAGCAACAAGCTCCAGCCGGCCTGCGTGAGCAAGGTGCAGGACGGCATGGAGGTGACGGTTAACAGCGACCGGCTGGCCAAATACCGCAAGCTGACCATTGAAATGCTGTTCAGCGAGCGCAACCACATCTGCTCGGTGTGCGTCACCAACGGACACTGCGACCTGCAGGACCTGGCGGTGAAGCTGGGCGTCACGCACATCACGGTTCCGTACCTGCATCCGCGCATGCCGGTGGATGCTTCGCATCCGCGCTTTGTGGCCGACCACAATCGCTGCGTGTTGTGCATGCGTTGCGTGCGCGTTTGCAGCGACGTGGAAGGCGCCAAGACGTGGAACATCATGGCGCGCGGCACCGACGCCCGGGTAATCACCGACTTGAACCAGCCGTGGGGTGAGAGTGAAACCTGCACCGGCTGCGGCAAGTGCGTGCAGGTGTGCCCGACGGGCGCGCTGAGCGAGAAGGGCAAGTCGGCGGGCGAAATGCGCAAGCGCCGCCAGTTCCTGCCCTACCTGACGATGATGCGGGAGGAACGGTCATGAGCAAGCTGCGATTGGCAACGGTTTGGCTGGATGGATGCTCGGGCTGCCACATGTCGCTGCTCGACATGGATGAGCGGCTGCTCCTGGTGGCCGAAAAGGCGGACATCGTCTACAGCCCGCTGGTCGACACCAAGGAGTTTCCGGAGAACGTGGACGTCACGCTGGTCGAAGGCTCGGTGAGCAGCGAGGACGATCTCCACAAGATCCTCACCATCCGCAAGAATTCGCGCATCGTGGTTTCACTGGGCGATTGCGCGGTGACCGGCAACATTCCTTCCATGCGCGACCTGTTCCCGCTCGGCGACGTGATGGACCGCGTCTACTTTGAGAACGCGAGCCTGAACAAGCAGGTGCCGACGAAGGTGGTGCCGAAGCTGCTGCCGAGGGTGAAGCCGGTGCACGAGGTGGTGAAGGTCGACTACTTTGTGCCGGGCTGCCCGCCGTCGGCGGACACAATTTTCAATGTCGTTGTCGAGCTGCTGGAAGGCCATGAGCCGGAAGCAGCCATGGCGACGCGGTTCGGAGCATGAGCCGGTGATGCGAGTGGCCACGCCCTCGGGCGCGGAGCACGTCTTCACCGGAGAGGAATAATCTATGCGAACCATCACAATTGATCCCGTCACTCGTATTGAAGGCCACGCGCGCATTACCGTGCAGCTTGACGACAGCGGCGCGGTGCAGGATGCACGCTTCCATGTGACGCAGGTGCGCGGCTTCGAGAAGATCACCGAAGGCCGCCCGTTCACGGAGATGCCTGCCATCATGGCGCGCATCTGCGGCATCTGCCCGGTCAGCCACCTGCTGGCCTCGTCGAAGGCCTGCGACGCCATCATGGCAGTCTCCATTCCGGAGACCGGCTGGATGCTGCGCCGCATCATGAACCTGGCCCAGATCGTGCAGTCGCACGCGCTGAGCTTCTTCCACCTGTCCTCGCCCGACCTGCTGCTGGGCATGGACACCGACCCGGCTGAGCGCAACATCGTCGGCGTCATCCAGAAGCATCCGGAGATGGCGCGCAGCGGCATTCGCCTGCGCCAGTTCGGGCAGCAGGTGATTGAGACGCTCGGCGGCAAGCGCGTGCACCCGGGCTGGATCGTGCCGGGCGGCGTCAGCCAGCCGCTGGAGATTGCGCAGCGCGACCTGATTCTGTCGCAGATCCCCGAGGCCATCACCATCACCAAGAAGGCGCTGGAGTGGTTCAAGGGGCAGATTGAAAACTTCCGCGCCGAGATTCGCACGTTCGCCAACTTCCCCACGCTGTTCATGGCCATGGCGAATGAGGACAACGAGTTTTCGTCCTACACGGGCTGGCTGCGGGTGATCGATTCGGAAGGCAACATTGTTGCCGACCACATCGAGGGCGCGCAGTACCGCGACTACATCGGCGAGTACGACAACGACGATTCATATCTGAAGACGACGTACTTCAAGCCCTATGGCTACCCCGAGGGCGTCTACCGCGTGGGCCCGCTGGCGCGCATGAACATGTGCAAGTCGGCAGGTACACCGCTGGCGGACGAGGAACTGGCGGAGTTCCGCGAGCTGGAACGCCACACCGTGCTCAGCTCGTTCTACTACCACTACGCGCGGTTGATCGAAGTGCTGTTCGCGCTGGAGCGCATGAAGACCCTGCTTGAGGACAAGGACATCCTGAGCAAGCACGTGCGCGCCTTCGCCTCGGTCAACAGCCTGAACGGTGTGGGCATCACGGAAGCGCCGCGCGGCACGCTCATCCACGACTACACAGTGGACGAGAACGGCCTCATCCGCAACTGCAACCTCATCATCGCCACCGGACACAACAACATGGCCATCAACAAGGGCGTGTTGCAGGTGGCCAAGCACTTCGTCAAGGGTGACAAATTGGAGCAGGGCATGCTCAACCGCGTGGAAGCCGTGGTGCGCTGCTACGATCCATGCCTGAGCTGCTCCACCCACGCCGACGGCCACATGGCGATGCAGGTTGAGCTGCGCGCGCCGGATGGCCGCCTGCTCGACAGCATTACCCGCTAAGAATGACAATGGCCCCCACCGCGTGATCTCATGCGGTGGGGTTTCTTTTTGTGCGGAGAGGGCTCGCATGCTGCTGATCATCGGCTATGGCAATCCGCTGCGGGGAGACGATGGCGCAGGGCCGGCGGTGATTGAGGCTCTGGAGCGCACGCCGCTGGCGCAGCAGGCAAGACTCTTGCAGCGTCACCAGCTTGGGCCGGAACTGGCGGAAGAACTCGCGTATGCCGAGGCCGCCATCTTCATCGATGCCAGCGCCGAGGGCGCCCCGGGCGAAATCCGCGTGCGCGAACTCGAATCCTCCTCCGGCGAAGCCAGTGCACAACTCACGCACCACATGCCTCCACCACTCCTGCTGGCGCTCGCCAGCGAGCTTTACGGTGGCGCTCCGCGCGCGTTGCTGGTCACCATCGGCGGGCAGTCCTTTGCGGCCGGTGAGCCGCTGAGCGCGGTTGCACGAGCCGCGGTGCAAGGCTGCGCCGCGCGTGTGCAACAGCTTGCAGCACAGTTGATGCAAGGTTGAGGCGATTCACAAGCTTCCGCCGTTTTCCTTCGATTTCCACCTGAAATCCACCGGAAACTGGGGCCCATGGGGTTCCGTTCGGACGGCTCCGCGCTAGTCTGTGGAAGCCATGAAGCAGCCGCACAAATTGCCGTTCGTGCAGTACGACGTTTTCACCTCGCAGCCGCTGCAAGGGAACCCGCTTGCGGTGTTTCCCGACGCACGCGGACTGACCGAGGAGGAGATGCAGGCGATTGCGCGCGAGATGAACCTGAGCGAAACCACGTTCATCCTGCCGCGTGAAGCCGACGTCGAACGGCAGCACGGCGTGCGCGTGCGCATCTTCACCGTGCGGGAAGAGATGCCCTTTGCCGGGCATCCGACGCTCGGGACCGCCTTCTACCTTTACCAGCGCTACGGCCTGGAGACGGTGGAACTGGACCTGAACGTCGGCAAGATACCGGTGCGCTTTACGCGTGACGCCGCAGGACGTGTGAGCGGCGAGATGACGCAACGCAATCCGGAGTTCGGCGACGTCTACACGCCGGAGGAAATTGCGGAAGCGACCGGACTGCCACTGGAGGCGTTCGACCGCTCGTTGCCGGCACAGACGGTGTCGACCGGCAAGGCTTTCCTGATTGTTCCGCTCAAGAACCTGCAATCCATGCGGCGGTTGAGCTTCGATCAGGGACGCGCGGCGCGGTTCCTGGCCCAGAGCGATGCCATGTCGTTCTACTGGGTGACGCGCGAAGTGGTGACGGCGGGGGCCACGTTGCATGCCCGCATGCTGTTCTACAACGGCGAGGACCCGGCGACGGGTTCAGCCGGCGGTTGTTGTACGGCGTGGGCAGTGAAGCATGGCGTGCTCGGCAGTGACGTGCCGGGTGTGATTGAGCAGGGGTTGGAGATGATGCGTCCGAGCTACCTGAGGATACGCGCGACAAGCGCAGGCGGGAACGTGACCAACGTTCGCGTGGGTGGCGAGGTCGTTGAGGTGCTGCGAGGAGAACTGACGTTCTAGGTCGGTCTGCGAAAGGCGCATTCGCACGAGGTGAGTGAGCGAATGCTGCGGCGCAAACGGCGTTTGAAGGTGTGGCGGAAGTCACACTTCCTCTCCGCGTTATTGCACAAGAAGTCACTTTACAGAGCCGGGGGCGGCCCGTAGGATGCTTGCACTTCAAGCCTGCGACCGATCCGTTCCCGCAACGCAGGCGGAGACCTGCGAAGACGATCGGGGCAGATGAAACCTAAGAGAACGATTCTTTGCGTGGATGATAACGAACAGGCACTGTCGATCCGCAAGCTGATGCTGGAAACGCGCGGCTACCGCGTGGTGGCCTGCACGGAGACGGCCAGTGCGCTGCGGACCTTTGAACAGGGCGGCATCGACCTGGTGCTGGCGGATGCCATGGCTCCGTCGATGCGGGGCGCCGACCTGGTGGCGAAGATCAAGGACGTTGCGCCGCAGACGCCGGCCATCCTGTTCAGCAACAAGATTCGTGTGTACGAGGCGGACACGCGCGCCGATGTCTTCCTCCCCCGGGGAGCGTATTCTCCCGTCGACCTTCTGGAGCGCATCCGCGTGATGCTGATACGCAAGCGCGGCCCCAAGCCTGCGGCGGCCTCGGTCTCCGCGGCGGTGACGGCGCAGTTCTCGGTGGCCTAGCCGGGCGGGCTTTTCCGTGCCCGTTCGTGTATCATCAAAGCTTTGAGATGCCGCCCATTATTCAGGTAGAAAACGTCGTCAAGACCTATCGCATCGGCAAGGTGGAAGTGCCGGCCGTGCGCGGAGTTTCCTTTGAAGTGGAGAAGGGCGAGTTCCTCTCCGTCGTGGGCCCGAGCGGCAGCGGCAAGAGCAGCCTCTTCTACATTCTGGGCGGCCTGACCAAGGCCGACGGCGGTCGCGTGCTGATCGACGGCGTGGATTTCGCCTCGCTCAACGACGCCCAGCGCACCCGCCTGCGCAAGAAGAAGATCGGCTTCGTCTTCCAGAAGTTCAACCTGCTGCCGACGCTCGATGCGCGCGGCAACATTGAGATTGCGCGCGACATCGCGGGCGAAGACGCCGACCACGATCCGGAACACTTCAAGAAGATTACGGAACTGCTTGGGATTGCCAAGCGCCTGCACCATCGGCCCAGCGAAATGAGCGGCGGCGAGCAGCAGCGCGTGGCGCTGGCCCGCGCCCTCATCAACAAGCCGGCCATTGTGCTGGCGGACGAGCCGACCGGCAACCTGGACACGGAGAACTCGCAGATTGTGCTGGAGATGCTGCGCGAGAGCAACCGCGAGCTGAACCAGACGGTGCTGATGATCACGCACAATCCTGAGGCTGCGGCCTTTGGCGACCGCATGATCCACATTCGCGATGGACGGCTGGTGCAGCCGGAGCTGGATCCGCAGTGGACGGGCGGGAAGCGCTAGGCGGCGCGCAATAATCCACAGGCCGGGCGTTTGACCGGCTCGGACGGCTTTGTTAAGATAATTGAGTCGAGCGGGAGTAACTCAGTGGTAGAGTGCGACCTTGCCAAGGTCGAAGTCGCGGGTTCAAATCCCGTCTCCCGCTCCAGAGATTTAGCCCTCGCCTCAGGCGGGGGCTTCGTGTGTACAGCCCTTCAGGCGCGGTAGCCAAGTGGTAAGGCAGAGGTCTGCAAAACCTCTATTCGGCGGTTCGATTCCGCCCCGCGCCTCCAATTTCTTCCCCCACAATTTAGGAACAACGTGCGAGGCCCTTCACTACGCTTAGGGCGTGCCTGCGAATTCGTCGCGCTGCGCAAATCTTTGAAGCGAATCACCCCGTTACTCCAGCGCGATTCTCATGGGCGTTACGCTGCACACAGCGCTAGACGAAAAGCCCCGGTTCACGCTAGCCTAATATTGTCCTTCCTCGGTCGGCGCGGTAGCCAAGTGGTAAGGCAGAGGTCTGCAAAACCTTTATTCGGCGGTTCGATTCCGCCCCGCGCCTCCAATTCCTTCTCACAATTTGCGAACCAGACGCGAGGCCTTCGCTGCGCTCAGGGTATTGCCTGTGGGACCGCGGCTCGCGTTGCTCACCTCACGCCAGAAGGGCGCGCCACAAGAGTTCATTCGCCTCACCGGGTATTTTCTGCTAAGTTGGCCTCACGATCGGCCCCGGCGAGGTGCTACCTGTTCAGTCCCCGCTTGTGCATCGTTGTTCCCGGGACTCAACTCAATTCGCGAGACAAAATGCAGGCTCGCAGAGTTACCGAGGGTCCTCTGATGCGCTCCAGTTACGTTGCCACAATCCTTTCTGTCTTGTTGCTCGTCCTTCTCTTCAATCCTGTACGGGCCGCAGCGCAGGTGCTGCCGGGGAAGGCTTCCGATGATTCCAAAGAGGCATGGATTGTGGAGCACGAGTTGACGATGATCCGTGCTGAGGAATCGGGGCAGGACGTGCGCGAACACAGCGCGGAAGTGCGGGTGCTTGCTGATGCTGGCGTGAAGCAGTTCGCGGTGCTCAACGTGAGCTATTCCAGCGCGAACGAGAATGTTGAAGTCGACTATGTGCGCGTGCGCAAGCCCGATGGAACCGTGGTCGTCACGCCGAGTTACAACATTCAGGACATGCCCGCCGACATTACGCGGACAGCGCCAATGTACAGCGATCTTCACGAGAAGCACATCACTGTGAAAGGGCTTGGCGTGGGCGATGTGCTGGAGTACAAAGTCCGCTTCCGCACCACCACACCGCAAATTCCAGGACAATTCTCCTATTCGCTGGAACCCACCACGGACGAGATCGTGCGTGATGAACAGATTGTCCTGAACGTGCCCCGGTCAAAGCACTTGACGGTGAAGAGCGACGAATTGAAGCCGGAGGTGAGCGACGAGGGAGACCGCCGCATCTATCACTGGAGGTCCAAGAACCTTGCTCGCAAGGCGGAGGATGCGCTCGAGCTCAAGAGCCAGAAAGGCACGAAGCCTCCGGCGATTGAAGTGAGCACGTTTGACACCTGGGCGCAGATTGGGCAGTGGTATTCGGATCTGCAGCGCGAACGCGTGGCAGTAACGCCGATGATCACAGCCAAGGCTGCCGAGTTGACGCGGGGGCTGAAGACGGATGACGAGAAGCTGCACGCCATTTATTTCTTTGTCGCCATGCGAGTGCACTATGTCGGCCTGAATTTTGGAATCGGGCGCTACCAGCCACACGCCGCAGAGGATGTGCTCGACAACGCCTATGGCGACTGCAAGGACAAGCACACGCTGCTGGCCTCGCTGCTGAAGGCCGCCGGATATGATGCATGGCCTGCACTGATCCACACTGCGCGACGGCTGGATCCCGACGTACCATCCCTCGGGCAGTTCAACCATGTCATTACCGTGGTGCCGCGCGGCGACTCTCTGATCTGGCTGGATACAACGAGCGAGGTAGCTCCGTTTGGTTCCCTGTTGACCGTGCTGCGTGACAAGCAGGTTCTTGTCATGCCGCCCGGGAAGCCTGCGCTGCTGATGACTACGCCCGCGAACAACGCAACGCCACAGGAACAGCGATTCACGGCCACCGCCAAACTCGGTGCCGACGGAGTACTGAAGGGCCATATTGTGCAGCGTTACCGGGGCGATGTTGCCGTGGCTCTCCGCAGTGCACTTCGGAGTCAGCCGGAGGCGAAATGGACGGAGCTTGTGCAGCGCTTCAGCTACGCCATCGGGTTCGGCGGAGAAGTCAGCAACGTCAACATCAGTCCGGTTGAGGACCTCGATCACCCGTTGGAAATCTCCTATGACTACCTGAGAAAGGACTACGCGGACTGGGAGAACCGGCAGATTCTAACCCTGATGCCATCCTTCGGCCTGATGTCCCAAACGCTGGCATGGAAGGACAAGACGCCGACCGAACCGGTATACCTTGGAGAAATTGGAGAAATCCGTTACGAGTCGGAAATCGAGCTGCCGCCGGGGAGTTCTCTGGCGTCGCCCACGGATACCGACATTGTCGAGTCTTACGCGGAGTATCATTCGCACTCTTCGCTCGACGGGCAGACCTTGAAGACCCGCCGGCAATTGGTGGTGAAGAAAGCTGAAATCCCAATTGCCGACTGGGGCAGCTTCCAGAAAATGGCGAAAGCGGAAAGCGAGGATGCGCGCCGGTATCTGCCGCTGCGGGGACTTGGAAAGAATGCGGACGGCGAGCTTCATTATGCTTCGCCGGAGGTTCTTGCCAAGCTGAACGAGGCGGAGAATGCCATACGAATGGGTGATACTTCGCGCGCCAAGGAATTGTTTGAGCAGGTGATTGCCATGGATCCCAAGGTGCCAACCGCCCACCTGAGTCTTGGCGTAATCTATGCCACTTTGGGACGACTTAAGGATGCTCTGTCGGAATTTCGCAAGGAAGAGGAGATTTCTCCGAACGACACACGCGCCTATCGTGCGGCGGCCCTGAGCGCTGAAATGGCCGATCCGGAGTCTGCACTGGATGAGTGGCGAAAGCTGCTGAAGGTGGATCCTTCCAATAAGGAAGCGGCCAGAAAGTTGAGCGGAATGTTGCTGGCTCGCAGAAGAAATGCGGAAGCGGCCGAAGTGCTGGCCAAAGGCGTGGAGCAAGACCCGCAGAACATGAGCCTGCGCTATGAACTGGGCAAGGCGCTACTTGCGGGCGGCGAGAAGGAGAAGGCATTGCCGCATCTGCGGGCCACGGCTGAAAGCGCTCTGAAGTCAGCCACGCCCGATTACTTGCAGCTGAATGAGATCGCCTACACGCTGGCGGATTCCAGCGTTGAGCTGGACCTGGCCGCCGAGTGCGCGGACAAGGCTCTGGCGGAACTTGATCGCCGCGCGCATGCCGCCGGGAATTCGGAGCAGGAACAGACGTCGGTCACAAGCGGTTACTCCATGTTGTGGGATACCGTTGGCTGGATATGGTTTCGCAAGGGCGATTCCAAACAGGCTGTCAGCTATGTTCGCAGTGCTTGGCTGCTGGGGCAGGAAGGTGTCGTCGGAATTCATCTTGCCGAGATCTACGAAAAGCTGGGAATGAAGCAGCAGGCGGCGCACACCTACTTTCTGGTATCTGCCGCCACGGCGCTGGAGCGTTCCGCGCTGCCGCCGGGCTTGGCGCGAATACAGCGGATGCAGCTCAGTATGGACGCAAGTCGCAAGGCCTCCGAGCGCTATAGGGCGCTGACGGGCAAGTCTATCAACGCAACGGAGCGCCTGCCCAACGGCAAATGGCCGATCTCTGCCACCGAAGAACTCGGGCAGATGCGCGAGGTGAAGCTGGGGACAGCGCCCGGCCCGAATGGCTCGGCTACTTTTGCACTTCGCTTTGAACCAAGTGGAGTGCTCTCCGCCACATTCATTGAGGGCGCCAAGGCAATCCAGCCTCTGAAGAAGCGGTTGGAAGCCTCGAAGTTCAAGCTGGAATTCCCGGAGGGAAGCCATGCCATGCTCTATCGGCGGGCGAGCGTGCACTGCAGCCAGTGGGCTCCCTGCAGTGCGGTTCTGCTGCCCCCGGAGGCGGCCGTGGTGCAGTTGCAGTTGCGGTAACACCCAAGGTGTCGCGCCGTGCTCGATCATGACGCCACGTTCAATTCTGACTTGGCGCGTGCGTCGAGATGACACGCCAAGCCTAGGACGCAGGTTGCCAAAGAGGTGTACCCGCCGTGGACACCAAGCGGCAGGCTTTCTTCCTTGCCAGGACTTGCCAGCGTCCATCCGAAGTTGACAGGCTCCCGCCATCCTGGTGCCATTTTTCTCGAAAAAGTCTTCTTCCCCCTCGTAACTTTTCAGCCTCAACGTCCAATGAATGAAGTGAGAAGTAGAGAAGTAAGAACGTTCCGCGGAGAGCGCCATTGAGGGCACTGAATTGCGAAGCCGATGAACGGCGGCTGGTGGAAGCCGCTCAGCGTGACCGTAGCCGATTTGCGTTGCTGTACGAGCAGAACTTTGCCCGCGTCTATGCCTACGTGGCGCGGCGGAGCCCGGGCAGGGAAGTGGCAGAGGATGTCACCTCGGAAGTATTCAAAGAGGCGCTGAGCAGCCTTCCGGAATTTGAGTGGCGCGGCACGCCGTTCATCGCCTGGCTCTACGGCATTGCGGCAAACCTGCTGGCGGAGCACTGGCGCAAAGACCGCGGATGCCGTGAAGTGCAGTGCGAATCCCTGCCTGAGGTTGGGCATGAACCGTCTGTGGAACGCGCGGCAATGTTGGCACAATTGGTGGAAGCGCTGCCGGACGACCAGCAGCTCGTGGTTCGTGCAAGGTTCGTGGAACAGAAGAGCATACGCGAGATTGCGCAGCAGTTGAGGCGCAGCGAGGGCGCGGTGAAGCAGTTGCAATTCCGTGCCCTGCAGACGCTTCGAGCGCGATTGGGAGGCGGACATGTCGGATAGCAGGCTGGCAGAAGAATTGAATGACTTGATTGATGCGCGGCTGAATGGGCGGGAGCGTGCAGGCGGCCGATCCGAGTTGATGGAGTTGCTCGATGTTGCCGATCTGTTGCGGCAACTGCCGCGCCAGGAGTTTCAGGGAGAACTTCGAGAGAAACTGTTGGCGGAAGCTGAGGTTCAGGAGCGGTCCGGCCTGCGCCCGGTGCTGGTTCGGAAATCCGCAACGAAGAAGGAACAGCAGGTGCTTCCCTCGCTGTTTGCTGCGGAGAGGCAACAGACGGCGCGAGCGCGTTGGAACTTTGCAGCCTCGTTCGCGCTGCATGCTGCCATGCTGGCACTGGTGCTGACCTCCGGCTGGTGGGTGGCCAAGCCGAAGACAGCACAGGTCAGGATTGTTTCAACCATTGCTGATCCGGGCAAGTACGTGTTCTCCGTGGGAAGCGGCAACATGGGCGGAGGAGGCGGTGGTGGCGGCCAGGACGCGCTTCCTGCCTCGCGTGGCGTGGCGCCTCGGTTCGCCGCCGAGCAACTGGCCCCGCCCGTGGTGGTGCTGCGCAATGAGGAGCCGAAGCTGGCGGTTGAAGCAACCGTGATTGGGCCGCCCCAGGTGAACGTACAGGCCGGGCAAATGGGAAATCCGCTGTCGACTCTGAGTGCACTCTCCAATGGAACAGGGCATGGCGGCGGAATTGGCGAGGGCACAGGCACGGGCATTGGCACAGGGCGCGGACCCGGTGTCGGAAATGGCTACGGCGGCGGCTATGGTGGCGGAGTGTACCGGGTTGGCAACGGCGTGAGTGCGCCGCGGCCCATCTACAAGCCGGAGCCGGAGTACTCGGAAGAAGCGCGCCGGGCCAAGTGGCAGGGCACGGTAACCTTGTGGGCAATTATCGGGACGGATGGGCGTGTGCACGAGATGCGTGTGCTGCGCGCAGTGGGCATGGGGTTGGAAGAAAAAGCCAAGGAGGGCGTGCGTACCTGGCGCTTTGAGCCGGCGATGCGGGACGGGCAGCCGGTGCCGGTGCAGGTGGCGATTGAAGTGGAGTTCCACCTCTACTAGCAGTTAGCACTTAGTGGCGAAGGCAATGCCAGCAAAGCAGCTCTCGAACGCACTCGAAAAATCGCAAGCCTCGCGATACTCCTCGCGGGGCTTTGCTGTGCAGCGGCTCCTGCCTACTGCCACCGTTTGAACTTGTTGTATTCAATGCCGAAAACATCAAGGATCTTGCCGACCATGTGGTCCGTCATGTCTGCGATGCTCGCGGGCTTGGTGTAGTAGGTGAGCACGGGCGGCATGATGATGGCGCCAGCATCGGCGGCCAGTTGCATGTTGCGGAGATGCACGCGATTGAATGGTGTCTCGCGCACCAGCAGCAGCAGCTTGCGCCGTTCCTTGAGGGTCACATCGGCGGCACGCAGCAGCAGGTTCTGCGAAAATCCGCTGGCGACGCCGGCCAGGGTCTTCATGCTGCAAGGGACAATCACCATGCCTTCGGTTTTGAAGGTGCCGCTGGAAATGCTGGCTCCCACGTCGTCGAGTTTGTAGCTGCGGGTCGCCAGGGATAGCATCTCGTCGGCGGAAATCTCGCACTCGTGAGCAATGGTCCGGCGCGCGCCCTCGCTGATCACCAGGTGCGACTCCCAGTCTTCAAGGGTCTGCAACTGCCGGAGCAGTGCCAGGGCCAGGGGAGCGCCACTCGCGCCGCTTACTCCGACGACCAATCGCTTCTTCTGCTGCATCGCGCTGTGCTCCTTCCGAGAAATCGCCTCAACCCGTGAACGTAGTGTGCAAGTGCACGAGCCGCACTCTCCTCGAAATTCTAGCTTACATGGGTTCAAATATCGCCGCCTGCCGGTGCGATTGTTGCCACCATTGTGAAGGGCGCGTCTCCCGTCGCAGGGGGAGGGGGCCGCTGCAAACTGGGTCGACGATTTCCCGGATGCGCTGTCGCGGCTTCTGCGTGCGCGGCGTGTGAGCATCAGGTACCATGACCTCATGCGTCCGGAACTGGAACAGGCAGCGACGCTGCTGCACAGTGGCAAGCGGGAAGACCTGGAGCGCGCGCTGGAGTTGATGCAGCGCACGGTTTACTCGTTCAGCATGAAGGTGTGCGGGCATCCGGAAGATGCTGAGGACACCATGCAGGATGTGCTGATGAAATCGCTGCCGCATCTGCGCAAGATCGAGAACGCCAAAGCGCTTGCGGTGTGGCTCTACAAGGTCACGCGTAATCGCTGCTGGATGAGCCGTCGCCGCAGCAAGTTCGCACCGAGCGAGACGCTCTCACTTGATGAGTTGATGCCGGACTCCGCCGAGTTGGAATCGATCACGGCGCGTGAGGGTGCCGATCCGGAGACCGAAGTGGCGCGCGAGCAGGAGTCCGAGCGCGTGCGCGCTGCCGTGCAGCGCATTCCCGCCAAGTACCGGCTCATTCTTGTGCTGCATGACATGGAGGAGCTGACGACCGGCGAGGTCGCGCTCATCATGGGGCTGACGGAAGGCGCCGTGCGTGTGCGCCTGCACCGCGCGCGACTGTTTGTCCGGCGTGAACTGGCCGCGCCATCAGTAACTCCGAAACCGAAGCGCAAGAAGCAGCCGAAGCCGCTCAGTTGCCGAGAGATGTTCGCCGGGTTGAGTGAATACCTGGACGGTCGCATGGATGAGCTGAAGTGCGAGCGCGTGCAGAAGCACCTGAAAGATTGCCCCGCGTGCGTTGCCTTCCTCAATGATTTGCGGCGTGCCGTGGAGCGTTGTCACAACGCCGAGGTGCCGTGTGAGCCGGCGGCGGCAGCCGCGCTGCGCAAGGTCCTGCTGGACGAATACACGCGCATGGCGCAGGCCTGACGTCTTCTTTACGAGCAGAAAATCAGGTGGTGAACTTAGTGTCCGCCGCGGAAGCTGATGATGCGGCGGCGGTCGCGCTTGGATGGGCGATGCTCCGGCGCGGGCTCATAGAACGCCATGCTCTTGCGCGCGGCGGCCACGCGCTGGCGGGCTTCCCGGCTGGCGTCGGTTTCATGGTAGAGCTTCTGCGCTTCGGTGGCAGGGCCGCGCAGGTCGCTCAGGCCCAGCACCTCCACTTCAAAATCGCCGCCCTCGGTGGTGATCTTCAGCATGTCACCCACGCGGACGTCGCGCGCGGGCTTGGCGTTCACGCCCTGGCAGAAAACTTTGCCCAGTTCGCAGGCCTTCTTGGCCAGAGCGCGCGTCTTGAAGAAGCGCGCCGCCCACAGCCACAGGTCCATGCGCACGCTGTTCGCGGAGGAAGCCGAATCCGTCATGCGTCCATCATACGATGCAACGGCGCACGTAGCTCAAGCGCCGCCCGATTTGGCCGATAAGCGGGACAGCCGGAGTCTTCGGCTGCGCATTGTGCCGGGGAGTAAAGTCCGGATTGACAGAGGCGCGCCAACCCGGTAGAGTAACCAGATCATGTTGAGCATCCGCCCCATTATTATTTCGATTACATCGACAGGTACATTCGTACCTGGCCGGGCGGGAGTCTCTGCATGAGTTTTTAGTTAAAACCCAGCAATCATCAGAGAGCCCACCGAGCCACAAGGCCGGTGGGTTTCTTCTTTTTGTGCGGTTTTGTGCGGAAAGTTGAGGAGCGGCGATGTTGGTGATGAAGTTTGGCGGAACGAGCGTGGAGAGTGCAGAGGCAATCGCGCGCGTGGCCTCAATTGTCCAAGGCAGGCTGGCGGCCCGGCCGGCCGTGGTGGTCAGCGCCATGGGAGGCGTGACCGACCGGCTGGTGACGATGGGGCAACTGGCGGCGTCAGGCAAACGCGCGGAGGCCGCCGCGGTGCTCGAGGAGATTCGCGAACGCCATCACCGGGCGGCGCGAGAAATGCTCGGAGCGCCCGCCGAGGCGACCTGCGCGAAGCTCGAGCCGCTGTTCGCGCAATGCGAGCAACTTCTGGACGAGCTGGCCGCAACCGGCATGGTCAGCGGCTCACGCTCCGACCGATTACTCTCCTTCGGCGAAATGCTCTCCAGCCTGCTTGTTGCCGACGCCTTCCACGCCTTCCAGATTCCCTCCTTTCACGTTGATTCCCGCGACTGCATTGTGACCGACGAACACTTCACGCGCGCCGTACCGGACCAGGCTCGCACGGAAGTTGCGACGCAGCGCGCGCTGCTTGGCCCCATGCAGGCCGGGCAGGTGCCGGTGATGGGCGGTTTTATCGCGCGCAGCGTTCGAGGCGCGGCCACCACGCTTGGGCGCGGCGGGTCGGACTTTTCCGCCGCCATCGTGGGCGCGGCCATCGGCGTGGATCGCATCGAAATCTGGACGGACGTCGACGGCATCATGACCACCGATCCGCGCCTGTGTCCGGAGGCGGAGAAGATCGACGAGATCAGCTTTGACGAAGCGGCCGAGCTTGCCTACTTCGGCGCCAAGGTGCTGCACCCGGCAACGCTGATACCGGCCGTCGATAAGGACATTCCGGTTTTCGTATTGAATTCGCGCAATCCGCAGGGCAAGGGAACCTGCATTCGTGCACGCGCCAGCCACGGCCGCAGCGCCTTCCGCGCCATCGCCGTCAAGAAGGGTGTCACGCTCATCAACGTGAAGGCCCCGCGCATGCTGATGTCTTACAGCTACCTGCGAGAACTGTTCCAGTGCTTTGAGCGCCACGGCGTTCCGGCCGATCTGGTGTCAACCTCGGAGGTGAGTGTCTCCGTGGCGCTGGAGACGGCGCGCAACGTGGAAGCGTTGGCGAACGACCTGCGCAGGCTCGGCCATGTGGAGGTCAATCCGGGCAAGGCCATCATCTGCCTGGTGGGTGAGAACATCCGCGGCATCATCGGCATCGCGTCAGAGGTGTTTGGTGTGGTGTCCCGCGCTGGCGTGAACCTGCACATGATTTCGCAGGGCGCATCGGAGATCAACATCAGCTTTGCGGTGGAAGAAAAGCAGTCCGCCGAGGCCGTGCGTGCGTTGCATCGTCACCTGTTCGGCGCCAACGCACACAAGCTGCAACTGAGAGTGGCCGACACGGCCGCACAAACGGCACAGGCATAACGCCGAGGGGATGGAGAAACAGATGTCAGCAGGAAAGAGCAATTCGGAATGTAGCGCGCCGTTGCGCGTGGCGCTGGCGGGCTTCGGCACGGTAGGCAGCGCGGTGGCGCGGATTCTGTGCGGCCCCGAGCAGGCATCGCGCCTGCAACTGACGCACGTCTTCAACCGCGGCGTGGAGCGCAAGCGCGCCCAGTGGAATGGCCCGGAACTCCGTTGGACCGAGAGCATGGACGAGGTGCTGGCCGCCGACGTGGACGTGCTGGTGGAACTGGTGGGCGGCGTGGAGCCGGCAAACCAGTGGGTGCGCCGCGCGCTTGAAAGTGGCAAGCACGTGGTGACGGCCAACAAACAGCTCATTGCGCATCACGGGCCGGAACTAGCGGAGCTGGCGCACAAGTGTGGCCGCACGCTCGCTTTCGGCGCCTCCGTGGCCGGCGGCGTGCCAGTGCTGGATGCCTTGCAGGAAGGGCTCGCCGGAGACAATCTGTTCCGCGTGCAAGGCGTGCTGAACGGCACCTGCAACTACATTCTGAGCAAGATTGAGAACGAAGGCACACCGTTCGCGCAGGCGCTGGTGGAGGCACAGAAGGCAGGTTTTGCCGAGGCCGATCCGACCGCCGACGTGGATGGATACGATGCCCGCGCCAAGCTGGTGATTCTCTCTCGCGTGGGCCTGAATGCCGTGGTGAATCCCGACGAGGTGCTTTGCGAAACCATTCGTACCATCGGGCCGGTGGACTTCGATTACAGCCACCATCTTGATTGCACGGTGCGGCAGGTCTCTCGCGCGGAACTTTGCGACGGCCAGTACAAGGCCACGGTGCAGCCGGCGCTGGTTGCCCGCGACAATCCGCTGGCGGAACTGGTCGGCGGGCAGAACCTTGTCATCTCCACCGGCGTTTATGGCGGCGACACGATTTTTGCCGGTCACGGTGCTGGCGGCAATCCGACGGCCGTGGCCGTGGTCAGCGACCTGCTTGGAATTGCGCGACTTCATCCGCACACCAGCAACGGCTGGGCGCCGCAGCCGCGCTACGCGGTGAGCGCAGACTTTGTGAACCCTTGGTATCTTCGCTTCGTGGTCAAAGACCGGCCGGGCATTGTGGCAGCTCTGGCCAGCGCGCTGGCACGGCATGAGATCAACATTGATGCGCTGCTGCAGAAGCCGGGCTACGATAAATCCGCGCTGCCGTTCGTCATTACCCTGGAGCCGTGCAGCACGCTGAAGGTGAAGCAGGCGCTGGAAGAAATCGCGAAATTCGACTTCCTTGTGGAGAAGCCGCTCAGCCTGCCGATGCTGGGCTGAGGACACACGACATGCGAGAAGGAGACGGAATGTATCTGCGTTGTCATCGCCGGGAGTGCGGCACAAAGCTGGAGTTGCATGACCGGGCGCTGGAGTGTCCGCGTTGCGGAGACCTGCTGGAAGTTGCGGTGGACGAAGCGCCCATGCCGCCGGAGGCGCTGAAGCAGTTGTGGCGCGAGCGGCGGATGTCACGCGACCCGCGTGACGTGAGCGGCGTGTGGCGCTATCGCGAACTGCTACCTGACTACGCCGCCGACAAAGTGGTGACGCTTGGCGAGGGCAACCCGCCGCTGGTGCGCGGCCAGCGCACGGCGCAGTGGGCAGGCGTGCGCGACCTGCAATTCAAGCACTTGGGTTGGAATCCGACGGGCTGCTTCAAAGACCTTGGCATGACCACCGGCATGACCGAGGCCGTGCGTGCCGGAGCGCGCGTGGTGGCCTGCGCCAGCACGGGCAATACGGCGGCCTCAATGGCGGCCTACGCGGCGCGCGCGGGCGTTGTCGGCCGCGTCTATCTTCCGGCTGGACAAGTCTCGCTGAACAAGCTGGCACAGGCGCTCGACTTCGGGGCCGAGGTGGTGGAGGTCGAAGGCAGCTTTGACGATGCGTTGAACACGCTGCTGGCGGAGACCGGCAGCGAAATCTACTTTCTCAACTCGATCAACCCATTTCGCATTGAAGGCCAGAAGACGACGATGTTCGAACTGCTAGACCAGTTGAATTGGCAGGCGCCGGATTACCTTGTGGTTCCCGGCGGAAACCTAGGCAACTCGGCGGCGTTTGGCAAGGCGTTTGAGGAGATGCTCCGCTTTGGCCTGATTGAGCGTGCGCCGAAGATGGTAGTGGTGCAGGCCGCGGGCGCCAACCCGTTCGCGCAATTGTGGCAGAGCGGGGCAAGCGAGCTTACGCCGGTCGCGCACCCGGAGACGGCGGCGACGGCCATACGCATCGGCAATCCGCGCTCGTGGCGCAAATCTCTGCGTGGTGTGCAGGCCACTGGAGGATGCGTGCTCGACGTGAGTGAGGAAGAAATCTCCGAGGCGAAGGCAACCATTGGCCGCGATGGCATCGGCTGCGAACCTGCGTCGGCCGTGACCTTGGCGGGCCTGCGCAAGTTGCGGCGCGCCGGTACGGTGGCGGAAGATGCGAGCGTGGTGGCCATCCTCACCGGACATGTGTTAAAAGACACCAATTACATCATTCAGCAGCACAAGTCCCGCGCGACGGAGAGCGCCCATGCCGAATGAGAATCTTGTGAAACTGACCGCGGCGCTGCCGCTGCTCAAGGAGGGGCGCGTGGAGATTCGCGTGCCCGCCTCGTGCGCCAACCTCGGTCCAGGCTTTGACACGCTGGGCGTGGCGCTGCGGCTGTACCTCACGCTCAACGTGGAGCTGGCCGAAGGCGAGGGCGCGCTGGAGTTCGAGTTTGTGAACCAGCGGCTCGACGGCGAAAACTATATTGAGCGCGCGTTCCGCTTCCTGGAGCGCCAGCAGGGACGCGCGTTTCCGTCTATGCGCATCAAGGTTCACAGCGACATTCCAATGAAAGGCGGGCTGGGCAGCAGTGCGGCGGCCACCGTCGCAGGGCTGCGCTTGTATGAGGCCGTGGCGGGTGCACTGCCGGAGCAGGGCCTGCTCAACGCGGCCTGTACGCTCGAAGGCCACCCGGACAACGTGGCGGCGGCGCTGCTCGGCGGGCTGACCGCGAGCTGCCAGCTCACGGACGTCTCGGTGTTCGCGGCACGCCTGCGCTGGCCGGAGAACCTGCAGTTCATGGTCATCACACCGGAGATGGCGCTGGCGACCTCGACGGCACGCTCCGTGCTGCCGGACCTTGTGCCGCGCTCGCACGCAGTCTTCAACCTGCAGCGTCTCTCACTGCTGCTTCAGGCGTTGCAGACTTCGAACTTTGCATTGCTGCGCGAGGCCCTGCGCGACCGCCTGCATCAGCCCTTCCGCCAGAAGCTGGTGCCGGGGTTGGAGCAGATCCTCGCGCTCGATCATCCGGACCTGTTGGGTGCCTGCCTGAGCGGCGCGGGACCGTCGATCATGACGTTTGCCGAGCGCAATCTCGACGATGTGGAGCGCGCGCTACGTGAGACGTACGACAAGGTCGGCCTGCCATACAAGCTGCGCCGCCTGACGGTTCATCAGGAGCCGCTGGAGCCGGAAAGCTCGCTGGCCAACGCCCGCACGCTCTGCTGCTGAAACATCACGATAGGCAACGAAGCATCTGACATGAGAAAGGCCGGGCAATCCGCCCGGCCTTGTTCGTGAAGTTGCAGTTTTAAGGCTAGTGAGATGTGACGGCAGGCAGCGTGGTGCTGGCCAGCGGGCCGGTGCCGAGACCGAGCGCCTCGGAGAGTTCGCGTACGAACAACTCCGCGTCGGTTACAACTCCGAGCGCCTGGAAGGTGCCGCGGTCGGCGAGTTTGGTGACGACTGCGGGGTTGATGTCGACGGCGACGACCTTGGTCGAGGCTGGCAGCATGTTGCCCGTGGCAATGGAGTGCAGCATGGTGGCGATCATCAGCACCAGCTCCACGCCCTGCAACGCCGAGCGCATCTTTTTCTGCGCTTCCACCGTATCGGTGATCACGTCCGGCAGTGGGCCGTCATCGCGCACCGAGCCGGCCAGCACTAGGTCCACATTGTGTTTCACGCACTCATACATCACGCCTTCGCGCAGGATGCCCTGCTCCACGGCCTTGTGGAGAGAGCCTGCGCGGCGGATGACATTGATGGCGTGCATATGATGGCGATGTCCGCCTTCGACGGGCTCGCCGCTGCGTAGAGCCACGCCGAGCGAGGTGCCGAGCAGCACGCTCTCCACGTCATGCGTGGCAATGGCGTTGCCGCCGAAGAGCGCCTGCACATAGCCGCCCCGGATGAGGCGCGCGAGGTTCGGCCCGGCGCCGCTGTGAATGATGGCGGGCCCGGCGACGACGAGGATGCGTCCGCCGCGCGAGTGCACGCCCTTCATCTGCCGCGCAATCTGCTCAATCAGCAGGCGCTTGGGCCGTTCGCTGGAAACGTCGCTGGCCATGAAGGTGAACAGCTCGCGGTCGCGCGAACGTTCGGGCGGAATCACGCGGATGCCTTCGTGCCCGATGGCAACCAGGTCGCCCTTGCGCACGCTGGCCATGGGAAGCATGCGCGCGTGCTTCTTCTCGGCATCCACCACAATGACCAGATCCATCTCGGTACCGCCCACCGGCACCCACTGGCCAAGCAGGCGCACCTGCGTGGGCATGTGCGTGGTGGAGTAAAAGTCGTCGGGCAGAGCGCCGTCGCAAGGGGCTTCGCGCAACTGCACATCACCGTGCGAAGTCAGCACGGCGCCGTACTTCTGCAGCGCGACAAGAATGGCGTCGAGCTTGCTGTTGCTGTCGCTCGCCACCTGGAGGCGCGCAAACGAGGCTTCGTTCTTGCGCCGTCCCACCTGGATTTCCATGATCTCGAACGAGCCGCCCATGTCCATGATGGTGTCAAACACCTTGGGCAGCACCCACGAGTCAATGATGTGACCTTCGAGGATGATTTCTTCTGTATAACCGCTCATGATCCCTATTGCCTTAAATACGCGTCAACCGCGGCGGCGGCCTTGCGTCCTTCGCTGATGGCCCAGACGACCAGTGACTGTCCCCGGCGCATATCGCCGGCGGCGAAGACGTCGTTCACCGAAGTCTGGTAATTCTCGCTGGTCTTCACGTTGCCGCGCTGGTCAAGCTCGAGTCCGAGCTGCTCAATCATGCCGTTGCGCACCGGGCCGGTAAAGCCCATGGCGATCAGCACGAGTTCGGCCTTGACCGTGAATTCGCTGCCCGCGACAGGCTCGAACTTCGGCGGCGGACCCACCTTGATGCACCGCAATTCGCTCAGGTTGCCGTTGGCGTCGCCCACAAACTCCAGCGTGTTCACCGCCCACTCTCGCGTGCCGCCTTCTTCGTGCGCGCTCTCCGTGCGCAGTTGCAGCGGCCACAGCGGCCACGGCGTCTGCGGAGCGCGGTCCTCGGGAGGCTTGGGCATGATCTCAAACTGGCGGACGCTCGCCGCACCCTGTCGATGACAGGTGCCAAGGCAATCGGCGCCGGTGTCTCCGCCGCCGATGATGACCACGTTCTTGCCCGTGGCGAGAATCGATTCCTGCTCCGGCACCTCATCACCAAGGAAGCGGCGCGTGGCCTGTGGCAGAAACTCCATTGCAAAATGAATGCCCTTGAGTTCGCGGCCGGGGATGCGCAGGTTGCGCGGCGTCTCCGAGCCGCCCGCCAGCAGCAGCGCGTCGTAGTCATGGTGCAACTGCTCCACGCTGACGTTGACGCCCACATGCGCGTTGGTGACGAACTCGACGCCCTCGGCTTCCATCAGCTTCAACCGCCGGTCAATGATGTGCTTTTCCAGCTTGAAGTTCGGAATGCCATAGCGGAGCAGTCCGCCAATGCGGTCGTTCTTCTCGTAGACGCGCACGGTGTGCCCGGCGCGGCAGAGTTGCTGCGCGGCCGCCAGTCCCGCGGGGCCGGAGCCGATGACGGCTACGGTGCGCGCGGTGCGATGTGCCGGAGGCTCGGGGGCAATCCAGCCCTCGGCAAAGGCGTGTTCGATGATCGTCTTCTCAATCTGCTTGATGGTCACCGGCGGCTGGTTGATGCCGAGCACGCAGGCAGCCTCGCAGGGGGCAGGGCAGATGCGTCCGGTGAACTCGGGGAAGTTGTTCGTCGAGTGCAGCCGGCGGATTGCCTCTTCCCAGCGTCCGCGATAGGTCAGGTCATTCCAGTCGGGAATGATGTTGCCGAGCGGGCAGCCGTTGTGGCAGAAGGGCACGCCGCAATCCATGCAGCGCGAACCCTGTTTCTGAATCTTCTCCTGCGGCAACTCCACGTAAACTTCGTTCCAGTCGTGCACACGCTCGGTGGCGGAGCGGCGGCTGGCGACTTCTCGCGTGACTTCAAGGAATCCGGTGGGCTTACCCATGTTGCACCTCGCTGGCGGAGGCGGCGAGGGCGCGCCCCGGAATGTAAGCCTCGGTACATCGTTCACGCCCGAGTACACGTTTGTACTCGTGCGGGAAGACCTTGATGAAGCGCGGCAGAATCGTTGACCAGTTCTGGAGAATCCAGCGCGCGCGCGGGCTCGAGGTGAGTCCGGCGTGCTTGATGATGAGGTCGCGCACAAGCTTGATATCTTCTTCGCTCTCGACCGGTTCGAGATCCACTGAAGCCTGGTTGCAGCGATGCGTGGCAAAGTCACCCGCAAGATCGAGCACGTAGGCCACGCCACCACTCATGCCGGCCGCGAAGTTGCGCCCCGTGGAGCCGAGCACTAGTACCAGACCGCGCGTCATGTATTCGCAGCCGTGGTCGCCAACGCCCTCCACAACGGCGGTGGCGCCGGAGTTGCGCACGGCAAACCGTTCGCCCGCCATGCCGGAGAAGAAGGCTTCGCCGGTGGTGGCGCCGTAGAGCACCACGTTGCCGACGATGATGTTCTCCTCGGGCAGGAACGGCGAGGTGCGCGGCGGGTAGACGACGATGGTGCCGCCGCTCAGTCCCTTGCCAACGTAATCATTCGCGTCGCCTTCGAGCGTGAGCGAGATGCCGTGCGCGAGGAACGCGCCGAAGCTCTGACCGGCCGAGCCTTGGAAGGCAAGTTGAATCGTGCCTTCGGGCAGCCCCTCCGCGCCGTAACGCCGTGCCACTTCGCCACTCAGCATGGTGCCGACCGAGCGGTGCACGTTGCGGATGGCGTTGCTCTGTATCACGCGCGCGCGCGATTCCAGCGCCGCGCGGCACTGCGTGATGAGTTGGTGATCGAGCGACTGTTCGAGTCCGTGATCCTGTTTCTGCGTGCAGCGGCGTGAGACGCGTCCCGGCACCGGGGGCGCATAAAGAATGGTCGAAAGGTCGATGCCCTTGGCCTTCCAGTGGTCGGCCGCCAGTTGCACGTCGAGCATTTCAACGTGGCCCACCATGTCGTCAAACTTGCGGAAGCCAAGCTCGGCCATGTACTGGCGAACCTGCTCGGCAAGATAGAAGAAGAAGTTGACGACGTGCTCGGGCTGCCCTTGGAAGCGTGCGCGCAACGCGGGGTCCTGCGTGGCCACGCCCACCGGGCAGGTGTTCAGGTGGCACTTGCGCATCATGATGCAGCCGAGCGCGATGAGTGGCGTGGTGGCAAAACCGAATTCCTCTGCGCCCAGCAGCGCGGCAATCACCACGTCGCGGCCCGTCTGCAGCTTGCCATCGGTTTGCAGACGCACGCGGCTGCGCAGATCGTTGAGCAGCAGCACCTGCTGCGCCTCGGCCAGTCCAAGCTCCCACGGAATGCCCGCGTGGCGGATGGAACTGAGCGGCGAGGCGCCGGTGCCGCCGTTGTCTCCGCTGATGAGGATGACGTCGGCATGGGCCTTGGCCACGCCGGCGGCCACGGTGCCCACGCCGACTTCGGCTACCAGCTTTACCGAGATGCGCGCCTCGGGGTTGACGTTCTTGAGGTCGTAGATGAGCTGCGCCAGATCCTCAATGGAATAGATGTCGTGGTGCGGTGGCGGCGAAATCAATCCGACGCCGGGGATGGAGTGGCGCACCCGAGCGATGACGTCATCCACCTTGTGCCCGGGAAGCTGACCGCCCTCGCCGGGCTTTGCGCCCTGTGCCATCTTGATCTGCAGCTCGTCGGCGTTGACCAGGTAGTGCGTGGTCACGCCAAAGCGCGCCGAAGCCACCTGCTTCACGGAAGAGCGCCGCAGGTCGCCGTTGGCGTCGCGCGTAAAGCGTGCCTCGTCTTCGCCGCCCTCACCGGTGTTGGAGCGGCCGCCAATGCGGTTCATGGCGATGGCCAGTGTCTCGTGCGCCTCCTTGCTGATGGAGCCGAACGACATGGCTCCGGTGGCAAAGCGCTTCACAATCTCCTTTGCCGGCTCCACTTCTTCGAGCGGCACCGGGTGCGTGCCTTCCTTAAGGCGCAGCAGGCCGCGCAGCGTGCACAGGTCGCGGTTCTGGTTGTCGATCAGGTCCGTGTATTCGCGGAAGGTCTTCTCATTCGAGTTGCGCACCGCATGTTGCAGCTTGCTGATGGTGTTCGGGTTCAGCAGGTGCAATTCGCCGTCGCGGCGGAAGGCGTACTGCCCGCCGACGGTGAGGTCGGTTTCCGACTGCGTGAGCGGCTTCCACGCATAGGCGTGGCGCATGGCGGCTTCGCGCGCCACCACGTCCAGGCCAATGCCTTCAATGCGCGAGACGGTGCCCGCAAAGTAGGCGTCCACCAGTTTGCGGCTGAGGCCGATGGCCTCAAACACCTGCGCGCCGCGGTAGCTCTGCAGCGTGCTGATGCCCATCTTCGAGAACGTCTTGAGCAGGCCTTTGTTGATGGCCTTGGTGTAGTTCTTCACCGCCTTGTCGGCGGTCAGGCCTTCAGGCAGCAGGTTGCGCTCGGCCAGGTCTTCGATGGTCTCAATCGCAAGGTACGGGTTCACGGCACTGGCGCCGTAGCCGATCAGCAGCGCAAAGTGCATGACCTCGCGCGGCTCTCCGGATTCGAGAATGAGCGCCACCTGCGTGCGCGTGCCTTCCTGCACCAGCAGGTTGTGCACGGCAGTCATGGCCAGCATGCTCGGAATGGGCGCGTAGTTTTCGTCCAGACCGCGGTCGCTGAGGATGAGCAGCGTGTAGCCGTTGCGCACGGCCAGCGAGGCGCGTCGGCCCAGTTCGTCGATGGCGCGCTTCAGCCCGGCCTCGCCCTCTTCGGGACGGAAGGCGATGGTCAGCGTGGTGGCCAGCAGGTCTCCGTTCGAGATGCGGCGGAGTTTTTCCAGCTGGCGATTGGTCACAATCGGCTGCTCCAGGCGCAACGTGTGGCAGTTGCGCGGAGTCTCTTCGAGGATGTTGCGCTCGGTGCCGATGTAGCTGATCAGCGACATCACCATCTCTTCGCGGATGGGGTCGATGGGTGGATTGGTGACCTGCGCAAATAATTGCTTGAAGTAATTGAAGAGCAGTTGCGGCTTGCTCGACAGGCACGCCAGCGGCGTGTCCGCGCCCATGGAGCCGATGGGCTCCTGGCCGTTGGCGGCCATGGGTTCAAGGATGAACTTCAGGTCTTCGAGCGTGTAGCCGAAGGCGCGCTGGCGGCGCAGCAGGCTGTCCTGGTCAAAGCCGTGGACGCGCGCAGGCTCCGGCAACTGGCTCAGGCGAATTTGGTTTTCCTTCAGCCACTCGGCGTAGGGATGGCGCGAGGCCAGCGTCTGCTTGATCTCTTCGTCGCCAATGATGCGGCCCGCGACGGTATCGACGAGGAACATGCGCCCCGGCTGCAGGCGGCCCTTCTTCTTCACGTCCTCGGCGGGAATGTCGAGCACGCCTGCCTCGGAGCTGAGCACCACCAGGTCATTGTTGGTGATGACGTAGCGTCCGGGGCGCAGGCCGTTGCGGTCAAGCGTGGCGCCGATCAGGCGTCCGTCGGTGAAGGCAATGGCCGCGGGGCCATCCCACGGCTCCATCAGCGAGCAGTGGTATTCGTAAAACGCTTTCTTCGCGGGGTCCATGTGCTCGGCACCGGCCCAGGCTTCGGGAATCAGCATGGCGAGCACGTGCGGCAGCGAGCGTCCGGCCTGGAAGAGCAGTTCCACCGCATTGTCGAATGAAGCCGAATCGCTGCCGCCGGGCGTGATGACCGGGAACAGCTTTTTGATGTCGTCGCCGAACAGCGGGCTGGCCAGAATCGATTCGCGCGCGTGCATCCACGCCACGTTGCCTTTAAGGGTGTTGATTTCTCCGTTGTGGGCGATGTAGCGGTAGGGATGGGCGAGTTGCCAGCTTGGGAAGGTGTTGGTGGAGAAGCGTTGGTGAACCAGACACAGCGCACTGACCAGCTCTGGGTCGCTCAACTCCTGATAGAAGCGTTGGATTTGAGGCGCCAGCAGTAAGCCCTTGTACACGATGGTTCGACAGCTCAGAGAGGGGATGTAGAACGTTGAGCGGCTCTCGGCGTCGCGGGCAATCTCGTGCTCCACGCGCTTGCGAACGATGTAGAGCCTTCGCTCAAAGCTGTCTTCATCCATCTCGTCAGGCTTGGCCAGGAAGACCTGCTGGATGTAAGGCTGAGAGGCACGGGCCACGCGGCCGATCGCTTCGCCGTCCACCGGCGTGTCGCGCCAACCGAGCACGCTCAGCCCTTCCTCCTGCGCAATGCGCTCCAGTACGCCCTCGCAGCGGAGCCGCGCTTGGCGCTCAACAGGGAAGAAGACCATGCCGACGCCGTAATGTCCGGGTTCAGGCAGCGCAAAGCCCAGCGCCGCGCACTCACGCACAAAGAACGCGTGCGGAATCTGAATCAGAATGCCGGCGCCGTCGCCGGTCTCCGGGTCGCATCCGGCGGCGCCGCGATGCGTGAGGTTGATGAGGACCTGTATGCCCTGTTCGACGATGGTGTGGCTCTTGTCGCCGCCGATGCTGGCGACAAAGCCCATACCGCAGGCGTCATGCTCGTTGCGCGGGTCATAGAGACCTTGCGCGGGAGGCAGCCCGTAGCGAGTCTGCTGCTGAAGTTCCTCGCTTGCGGGACGCTGGTGGGCCTCCGGCGAGCTGGAGGTGGATTCGATCGGTTGCATCTCGTAACCCCCTTGGGTGCTCAAAGCTGAAAGTGTCTTGCGCCTGGGCCGAAAACTGGGCCGGAAAACGAAACCCGCCGCTGGTGGCGGCGGGTAGTGAACTTTATAGAGTGACTTTCTCTTTAGCTCTCCACCCGCTTTGGAATATGGGCCGACGGCACGGCCGGAATAATGGCTGTGCGCTTCAGCGGGGCGGGAATGGAGTGCTTCGTCATTGTGACAGTGAGAATACTGGAGACTTATGCATAAGTCAATTCGCATAAGCAAAAAACATGGCCGTCGTTACCGTTTCTGATGTGCCACTAACGTTGTGCAATGCCCCGATGCGTCACCAGATAAACGGCGAAGCTGCCGAGCCAGTGCCCGCCTTCATAGTGCTCGCCGGTGACGGCCGCAAGCCCCGCTTTGCGATGCGCGTCGGCGGCGGCCTGCAATGCGGCGCGGCGGGTGTCGTGCTTTGGCAATCCGCTCAACATGCCTTCCAGCATCCACGCACGGCTCAGGTTCAGGCCGTCCAGATGCGCGAGCTTCGGATCGCTTGGGTCGGGCGAGACTGCCACCGGCAGCCAGCGTGCGTCGGCCTTTGCCGGAATCTGCGGCAGGAACTGCGTCAGCCATTTGGCGTATTCGTTCGCGGGCAGCACGCGGCGCATCAGGTCGGCCTCGGCAATGCACGGCGAGAGGAAGGCTTCGCCATCCGGTTCATAGGCGAGCGGACAGTTGCGGTCCTTCAAAAAGAACTGGCGCGCCTTCTGGTCCAGCAGCGTGGTGAACTGCGTGTCGCCCGTGGTGCGTGCGTAGTCGAACATCAGCCCCATGGCAAAGGCCGTCTGCGCGTGTTCGCCAATGCGGATGGGGTGCGGCAGCTTGGGCAGCCACGTCTTCAGGCGCGTGAGCGCGGCATCCTCCACAGGATGCAGGTTTGCCGACCACTGCTTTGCCTGCGGATCATTCCACTCGTGCAGCTCGGCCGCCAGTTGCAGCAGCCAGGCCAGTCCGTAAGGCCGCTCGAAGCTGGCGCGGCCCTCACCTTTCAGGTAGAGAGTTTCCTGCGCAAGGTTCTCCGGGGTTAGGCTCTGCGCCAGCGCGGCGCGCGCGGCGGGCGCGAACTCGGCGTTCGGGAACGTGCGCGCCAGCCGGGCCAGCAGCCAATGTCCGTGCACGGAGCTGTGCCAGTCGAGGCAGCCGTAGAAGGCTGGCGTCAGCTTGTGGGGCGCGGCTACATCGGCATCGCTGTTCAGCGTGTGCGAGATATGGTTCGGATATTCCTTGTGGGTGCAATCGAGCGCAAGCTGCGCAAAGCGCGCGGCGGCCTTGGCGTCGAAGGCCGTGTCGTTGGAGGTCTGCGCGTAAAGAGCGGTGGAAGCCAGCAGCAGAATTGCAATTGAGAGAAACTTGGTCGCGGAGTTCACGTCCGCATTGTAGCGCGCAGGGTGTGCGGTGAGACGCAACGTGATTCGTGCGAAGCGAATTGAGCTGCAAATGAAAATGCGGAGAGGTTGTTGCCTCTCCGCACTCTTGTTGCAGAACAAATCAATAACTAGCAGCAGCCCATCTTCACCGTAGCGACTTCCGGCTTGCCGAAGGCCTCCTGCGGAATCGGCTTGCCTTTGAGCGTCTGGTAGCAGCGCCACACGGCGTTGCACACCACCAGCACCACGCCCACGATGAAGATGACCATCAGCGTTGAGTCGAGCAGTCCCTGGAAGTGCTTGCCCGGCTCCATCGTCAGCGGCCAGAAGATCTTCTGGATCGACAGCACGCCGGCCGTCACTGTGGTGACGCCGACAAAGAGCATCGGCACCACGGTGAAGATCGCATACTTTGCCTTGCCCATGTTCACCAGGAAGGTGCTGACCACGGCGAGCGCAATGGTTGCCAGTAGTTGGTTGCCGGTGCCGAACAGCGGCCAGATGGTGCTGATGTTGCCGGTGTAAATCAGGTAGCCCCAACTCATCACAACCAGGGCGGTGCAGAACAGGTTGCCGGGCAGCCATGCCTGCTTCTTGAACGGCGCGTAGGCCTTGCCGAGCAGTTCGCTCAGCACATAGCGGGCAACGCGCGTACCGGTGTCGACTGTGGTCAGGATGAACAGCGCCTCGAACATGATGGCGTAGTGGTACCAGTAGGCCATCAGCTTGTCCATGCCCGGAATGCCGCGGAAGATGTGCGCCATGCCCACCGCGAGCGAGACTGCGCCGCCGGTGCGTCCGGCTAGCGTTTCGCCAATCTCCTGCGAATAGGCGTTCAGCTCGACAGTGGGGAATGTGGAAGCGATCTTCGCGTACACCGCCGGCGGGCAGTTGATGGCGAAGTAGTCGCCGGGGAACATGGAGGTGGCGGCGATCAGCGCCAGCACGGCGACGATGCCTTCGCACATCATGGCGCCGTAGCCGATAAAGCGCGCGTCGGTTTCCTTGTCCAGCATCTTTGGCGTGGTGCCCGAAGAGACCAGCGAGTGGAAGCCCGAGATGGCGCCGCAGGCAATGGTGACAAACAGGAATGGGAAGAGCTTGCCCTTGATGATGGGGCCGCCGCCGTTCACAAAGCTGGTGACGCTGGGGAACTGTATGTTCGGATGCACCACCAGCACGCCGATGATGAGCAGCGCGATGGTGCCCAGCTTCACGTAGGTGGAGAGATAGTCGCGCGGTTCCAGCAGGAACCAGACCGGCAGAATCGAGGCGATAAAGCCGTAGGCGGCCATCAGGAAGGTGATCTGGTGCTCGTTGAAGTTGAGGTAGTGCGCGGCGCCGGAGTTGGCGAAAATGTGTCCGCCCCACACGGCGGTGAGCAGCAGGATGACGCCCACCACGCTCGGCATGCCCACGTTGACTTCACCGCCGTGGCCGGTCTTAAACATGGCAATGCCCATGCCGATGGCGATGGGGATGGTCATGCCGATGGTGAAGACGCCCCACGGACTGCCCGCCAGCGCCTTGACCACGACAATGCCAAGTCCGGCGAGCGTGACCAGCAGGATGAAGAGCACGGCGATCATCGCCACCAGTCCGGCGAAGCTGCCGATCTCGGTGCGTGCGATCTCCGCCAGCGATTTGCCCTGATGGCGCACGGACGCCACCAGCACCAGAAAGTCCTGCACGCAGCCGGCCAGCACGGCGCCGAACAGGATCCACGCCAGGCCGGGCGCAAAGCCGAATTGTGCGGCCAGCGTTGGACCCACCAGCGGACCGGCTCCGGCGATGGCGGCAAAGTGGTGTCCGAACAGAACCCACTTTGGAGAAGCCACGTAGTTGTGCCCATCGGCGTACAGGTGGGCGGGCGTTGTACGGCTGTCGTCGAGCGCCAGCGCCTTTGCCGCCAGGAATGCGCTGTAATAGCGATAGCCCAGGGCAAAAGCACAAAGCACGCCGATCATCACCGGCAGTGTGTTCATGTTGGTCATCTCCTCAATGAGTGCGAATCAATCTGGGATGGCGAACACGCGGCCGTCAAGGCTCCTCTGCTGTCACACCATGCCAGCAGCATCATTCCCATCCCTGGGTATGGCGCGGAATTGTATCCGAGTTACGGGGGAAACTCACGCCACTTTTTGGGCTGGCGGGGAATTGAGGCAAACGGACAACTCTGGTAGCGTGGTCGCGGCGATTGTTCGCACTGGTTTCGCTTCGGGAGGTATGTTTTGTACACCGCGCTCGAAAGCCGATACACGCAGATGACCTACCGCCGCTGCGGGCGCAGCGGTCTTCGCCTTCCCGCCATTTCGCTGGGCCTGTGGCACAACTTTGGCGGCGTGGACACCCTGGAGAACGCGCGCGCCATGCTCTGCCGCGCCTTCGACCTCGGCATTACGCACTTCGACCTGGCCAACAATTACGGCCCGCCGCCGGGCTCGGCCGAGGAAACCTTCGGCGTCATCCTGCGCCAGGAGTTGCGCCCCTATCGCGACGAGCTGATCATCTCCAGCAAAGCCGGTTACACGATGTGGCCGGGGCCGTATGGCGACTGGGGCTCGCGCAAGTATCTGGTGGCCAGTTGCGACCAGAGCCTGAAGCGCATGGGTCTCGATTACGTGGACATCTTCTATTCGCACCGGCCCGACCCGGAAACGCCCGTGGAAGAGACCATGGCCGCGCTCGACTTTATCGTGCGCAGCGGCCGCGCGCTCTACGCCGGGTTGAGCAACTACCGCCCGGAGCAGACGCGCAAAGCCGCCGCCATTCTGCGCGAACTGGGCACGCCGTTCGTCATCCACCAGGACCGCTACTCCATGTTCGACCGCTGGGTGGAGCCGGAGTTGCTGCCGCTGCTCGATGAGGAAGGTGTCGGCTGCATCGTCTTTACGCCGCTGGCGCAGGGGCTGCTCACGGATCGCTACCTGCACGGACTGCCCTCGGATTCGCGCGCCGTGCGCTCGGGCGTCTTTCTCAAGCCGGAGCAGATCACGGAGGAAAAGCTGGCGAAGGTGCGCGCGCTGAATGAAGTTGCCAAGGCACGCGGTCAAAGCCTGGCGCAGACGGCGCTGGCCTGGGTGCTGCGCAAGCCGACCGTGGTGAGCGCGCTTATCGGCGCCAGCCGTCCCGAGCAGATTGAGCAGAACGTGGCTGCGCTCGCCCGGCTGGAATTCAGCGAAGAAGAACTTGCGCGCATTGAGCAGATTCTGCGCTGAGCACGAGCGTTTATCCGCTGGGGTGAGACGTTTCGGGGCATACGCCTGACCGCGCATGCCTCGTCCGGAAACTTCATGCTTCCGGTTGCCGCGCGAGTCTGGTAGACCAGTATCGAGAGCATGAAGCTCGTACAATAGCCGCACGTTCCTGTGTGTGTGCGGTTGTGCGGAACGCAACAGCCTTGAGCCTGCGCTCGCGTAGCGCAGGAGAGTCCGTTTTCCGGAAGGTCCCCCATGAGTTTGAGCCCGTTTGATTGGCTCGCGATTCTCGGTTATCTCGCCATCACCCTGATTCTCGGTCTCTACTTCCGCTCGCGCTCCAGCCGCAGCGTGGACGACTATTTCGTCTCCGGCCGCAACGTGAACTGGTGGCTGGCCGGCACGTCGATGGTGGCCACCACATTTTCCGCCGACACGCCACTGGTCGTTGCCGGGCTGGTTTACACGCAGGGCATCAGCGGCAACTGGCTGTGGTGGGGCTTCCTGCTCTCGGGCATGATGACCGTCTTCCTGTTCGCGCGGCTGTGGAGGCGCAGCGGCCTGCTGACCGACGTGCAGCTCGCCGAGATCCGCTATTCGGGCAAACCGGCAGCCTTCCTGCGCGGCTTTCGCGCCATTTATCTCGGCCTGCTCATCAACTGCGTGGTGCTCGGCTGGGTCACCAAGGCCATGACGAACATCGTCAGCACCACGCTCGGCGGCTCCGGCCTGTTGAACGCGGTCGGCGGCTTCTGCGCCGCGCATCTCGGAGCCATGTGGGGAACCTCGGACGGTGCAGCGCTCGCCATCTGCGTCTTCATTCTCATCCCGCTCACAGGTCTCTATGTTTCGCTCGGCGGTCTGTGGGGCGTGCTCTGGACCGACCTGTTCCAGTTCGTGCTGAAGATGACCATCGTCATCCTCATTGCGTGGTACAGCGTGGCGGCCGTTGGCGGCATGGATGCGCTGCTGGCCAAGCTGGCTGCGGCCCGCGCGCAGGCCGGTCCCGGCGCAGCCAATCCGCTCAGCTTCTTCCCGGACTTCTCGCAGGGGCTTGGCGCGCAGCCGATGTGGTCGGTGCCGGTCACGGCGTTCCTCGTCTATGTGGCGCTGCAATGGTGGGCGTTCTGGTATCCGGGTTCGGAGCCCGGTGGCGGCGGCTACATTGCACAGCGCATCTTCAGCGCGCGCAATGAGCGTCATGGTCTGCTCAGTGTGCTCTGGTTCAACATTGCGCAATACGCCGTGCGCCCGTGGCCTTGGATCGTCACTGCCCTGGCAGTCATCGTGCTCTACCCGGGCCTGCAGCATCCGGAAACCGGCTACATGCTGGCGATGAACCAGCACCTGCCGCACTCCATGCGCGGCATCGCCATCGCCGGCTTCCTCGCGGCGTTCATGTCCACTGTGGCCACGCAGCTCAACTGGGGCGCGTCGTACATTGTCAGCGACTTCTATCGCCGCTTCATTCACCGCGAGGCCAGCGAGCACCACTACGTCATCGTTTCGCGCCTCTCGACCGTGCTGCTTGTCATCGCCTCGGCTTGGGTCTCGGTGAATCTGTCCTCCATCGGCAAGGGCTGGGAACTGGTGATGGAGATTGGCGCAGGCACCGGCGCGGTTTACATGCTGCGCTGGTACTGGTGGCGCATCAACGCTTGGAGCGAAATCAGCGCCATGGCGGCCTCGCTGGTTTCGGCCGTAACGCTGCACTTTGTGCAGCCCTTCCAGGGCAGCGAGCCCAAGGTGTTTGCCCAGACCGCGCTAACAACCACCGTCTTCTCGACCATTGTGTGGGTGGCGGTCACGTTCCTTACGCCGCCCGAGCCGCGTGAAACGCTGGAGGCCTTCTACCGCAAGGTGCGGCCTGACGCGCGCATGTGGCAGCCTATCGCGCGCCTGGTGCCCGACATGGAACAGACCCGCGACATTGGCGGCAACCTTGTCAACTGGGTGCTCGGCTGCGCCATGGTCTACCTGGCGCTGTTCGGCACCGGCAAAATCATCCTGCGCGAACCAGTGGGCGGAACCGTGCTGCTTGTCCTCAGCCTGGCGGCTGCTGTTGTGCTTTACCGGCGCATTCAGCGTGGCTGGAGCGAGAGCGAAGACGAAAGCTAGGCTCGCAACAGGCCAAACAGAAAGGCACGGCGGTGGCCGTGCCTTTCTGTTTGCAGCAAACTTCGCGATCAGCGTTTGTGCGCGGCCTTGGCTTTTGCCTTCGGTTTGGCCTTTGACTTGGCTGCGGCATTGTTCTTTGCTGCCTTGTCTTTGGGGGCAACGGGCACGGCCTGCGCGGTCTTGGCGGGCTGCTCGCCGGGGGCAAGCACGCGACGCACAATCGGGCCGATCATCCGGTACTTGCGCTGGGCCTCGGTGCCGTTATCGAGCTTCACGCGAATGGTGAAGACCGGCTGCCAGCCTTCGGGGAACTGCTCTGTCGCGGTCGTGACCGGCAGGTAGCCCATAATGTTGCGCTCGCGGTAGGCGGTTTCGTAGCGGTGCCGCTTCAGGTTCCAGCTGAAGACGCGGATCTGGTTGAAGTCGTACGGCAGGCCGTCTTTCGGCTCATTCAGCACCACAAGGTATTGCGCCACCTGCTTGTCGGCGTCCTGCACGGTGTTGAGCACGAAGGCTGCCTGGATGCGCTGGCCCTCGGCGTACTGCGCCACTTCCAGCGGCACGTCCAGGTCGATCATGCGTGCCAGCACCCAGCCCACGTGGCCGTCCTTGCTGCGAACCAGCCACCAGTCGTCATACTGCTTTGGCTTCTCTTCTTCGGGAGGCTGCTGCCCGCTGGCGGTTGTGTTTCCGGCTGTGGGGTTGCTCGCGGCGCTGCCCGGCTTGGTGCTTGCGGAAGGCGGCGGCGCGACGGGGCCCTTCGGCGGACTCGGCGGAAGCTGCTTTTCCGTGGCTTTGTTGGGCGTCTGCTTCGGAGCGGTTTTGACGGGCTTTTGCGGCTCGCCGCTGGCCTTGGCAATGGCGGCGGCCTTGGCGGCGGCAATCTGTTCGGGGGTGGCGCGCTCGGTGACGCCGCGGCGGATGATCTCGACCTTTTCGGCGTCGGCGAGCTGGTAGAGCGTTTCAGTCTCGCGACCGGGGGCGACGTGCATGTTCAACTCGGCGCGCGTCAGGCCGTGTCCCTGTACCGGGGACTGCTGGTTGTCCTTGGCCATCTTCTCAAAGGCTTTGAAGGTGTCGGCGGTCACCAGGCTACGCAGCTCCACCCAGCCTTCCTGCCCGCTCATGGTGCGGACACGGGCAAAACGCTTCACCTTCTCCAATACCTCCACGCGCTCGCCATTCTTGAGCGTGCCGGTCTTGTTGTAGACGGCGGCCACGCGGTCGCGCAGAGAGGTCTGCGGGGCCGAAACGTACATGGCCTCGTGCAGTTCGCGGGAGACGCGCTTGCAGGCCGCACCGGCCAGCAGCAGGCAGGCCATCAGCAGCAGTACCACACCGCGCCGCAACGCGCGGGAAACGTCAACAGTGTTCATTGCCACGCCTTCCACTATAGCGCAAGCAAAACGGCACGCCGTAGCGTGCCGTCTCACGGAAGTACAGAGGCTACTCGTCGCCGAAGTGCACGCCAATGGAGCGGGCGGTGCGGACCAGTTCGCCGTCCGGGTCCACGCACTTCATGCGGCCCAGGGCCTCGGCAATGTCCACATAGGCGATCTTGGCGCTGCGCAGGGCCACCATCTTGCCAAAGCCGCCTTCGGCAATCAGGTCCACGGCCGCCACGCCAAAGCGCGTGCTCAGGATGCGGTCATAGGCCGTGGGCGAGCCGCCACGCTGCACATGGCCCAGCACGGTGACGCGCACTTCCTTCTTCGACCCGGCCTCAATGGCCTCGCCGATGAGGGCGCCCACGCTGACCGCCTTCGGAATGGAGCCGTAGCGCTCCTTGTAATCGCGGACGATGTCCTCGGGAACCTTCACGCCCTCGGCCAGCGAAATGATCGTGTACTTCTTGCCGAAGATGTTCCGCTGATTGATAAACGAGCAGACGCTCTCGATGGTGAAGGGAATTTCCGGGATGAGGATGACGTGCGCGCCGCCGGCGAGGCCGGCTTCGAGCGCAATCCATCCGGCGTCGCGGCCCATCAGTTCCACCACCATGACGCGGTGGTGGCTTTCGGCCGTGGTGTGGATCTTGTCGAGCGCGTCGGTGGCGGCCGTCACCGCGGTGTCAAAGCCGAAGGTGACTTCCGTGGCGTCCAGGTCGTTGTCGATCGTCTTGGGCACACCGACCACGGGCAGGCCCTTCTTGGAAAGGTCGTAGCCGATCTTCTGTGTGCCGTCGCCGCCGACCACGATCAGGCAATCCAAGCCCATCGCCTTGGCGTTCTTGATGACCTCGTCGGAAAGGTCACGCGTGACCTCGCCGGAGTCGGTCTGGATTTTGTAGGCAAACGGGTTGCCGCGATTAGTGGTGCCCAGGATGGTGCCGCCGCGCGGCATCAACCCTGACACGTCATTGAGCAGCAGCGGACGGGTCTTTTCCGGCCAGATCAGGCCGTCAAAGCCGTCGCGCACGCCGATCACTTCCCAGCGGTACTTGAGCACCGCTGTCTTGACTGCCGCACGGATCACCGCGTTCAATCCGGGGCAGTCGCCGCCTCCAGTGCAGATGCCGATTTTGCGAATCTCAGTCATGAGTTTGCTCAATAAAGACGGAGAAGTTCCGTGTAGTATGAATCACCCTAAATTGTAACCTACGGACGGCGGGCGCCATAGGCTGCGTGCCTACTGGATGAGCGAAATGGCGAGGTCGTTGGACAAAGTGGAACTGGTGGTCGTTATGGTCGCGGTGATGGTGGGGCAGGTGATCAGCGTCAGCCCACCGCAGGCCGCCACAGGGGTGACCACGCCGCTGGAGCTGACCTTGGCGTAAGAAGTGTTGGAACTGCTCCAGGTGACGTATTTGGTGACCGCCGTATTGGTGCCATTGAGCACGACCGTCGCCGAATACTGCGCGGTGCTGTTCAGCGCGATGCTGGTGCTGCCGTTGACCGTGAGAGAAGTGGGGAGCGTGCTGGTGGTGACCAGTGCGTTCGCCGTGCCGGTCACGCCGCCGCTCTTGGCGCTGATGGTGGCTGCCGAGTAGCTGGCCGAGCCTGCCACCGCCGTTACCGTGCCGGAAGCGACGCTTGCCACCGAGCTGTCGCTGGTGGTCCATGTGGCGGAGGAGGTGACGTCGTTGCTGGTGCCATCGACCAGCTTGGCGGTGGCCGTGAGGCTGACTGTGTCGCCAGCTTTCAGCAGTACAGCCGAGGGCGAGAGCGTAACGGTGTTGACCGTGCTGCCGGAGACAAAGAAGTTTCCGCAACCGGCGCAGAACACTGTGAGAACCAATAGCACCGCCAATGCCACGCGAGCCCGTGCGCGAACCATCGCCTGCCTCCCTGTGTGCGCCCCAGTCCTCTGCCCAGGCCGTGCGCCCGTGGGGCCGGACGCGGCTGCCGCCATGCTACTCCAAATCGCTGGAGCTTGCCCCACCATCGGAGCCGGGGGCGTTGGCAATCCGCTCGTCGATCGGCTTGCGTCCGGCAAAGCCCTCTTCCACGCTGTGCCAGTGTGTGATGCGCTCTTCGCCCAGCCGCCAGCAGAGCAGCACAATCTCGCCGTCCACCCGGCAGGGAAAGTCGAGCAATCCGGTGTCGATGTCCTTGACCTGCACGCCGATGGCGTCGATCTCCTGTAACAGATCCTTGGCCTTCTGCAGGGCCTTTTCGCGCTCGGCCTTGCGGAGCGCCAACTGCTTCACGTCCACCAGCGTGCCGCCGTTGATGAAGATGCGGGCGTTCAGTTCCTGAAACTCGCTTTCGATCTGTTCAATCAACTTCTTGGCGCGTATGGAGCCGCGCAGCAGGGATTCGAGCACCGGCAGCATGGCTTCGGCTTCACGCAGGCTGAACGTGCGCATGGCTCCTCCTCATCCTCAAGCGGCAGAGACGCAGAGGGCGTGCCGTGGCACGCCCTCCCGCTCAACTCTTGATTACCGTATCTCCAGCATTCTGTCGAGAGCCACGCGCGCCCAGCGCTTGGTCTCCGGAGCCACCTTGATCTGGTTGACCACGTGTCCTTCCACAAGGTTTTCCAAGGCCCAGCACAGGTGCTGCGGTGAGATGCGGTACATCGTGGTGCACAGGCAGCCGGTGCTATCCAGCGAGATGATCGGCTTGTCCGGATACTGCTTGGCCAGCCGGTTCACCAGGTGGATCTCGGTGCCGATGGCGAATACCTGTCCCGACGGGGCCTCAGCCACCAGCTTGCGCAGACGGTCGGTCGAACCCAGCTCGTCGGCCTTCTGGCAAACCTCCCAGCGGCACTCGGGATGCACAATGACCTTGATGCCCGGATGCTCGGCGCGGACCTTGTCCACATGCTCCGGCAGGAAGCGCTGATGCACCGAGCAGTGTCCCTTCCACAGAATGACCTTGGCGGCTTTCAGCCGCTCGGGTGAGACGCCGCCGCCGATCATGTACGGGTCCCACACCACCATCTGGTCGAGCGGGATGCCCATGCCGTAGCCGGTGTTGCGGCCCAGGTGCTGGTCGGGCAGGAACAGAATCTTCCTGTTGCGCTCAAAGGCCCAACGGAAGGCCGCCGTCGCGTTCGACGAGGTGCAGACCGCGCCGCCGCGCTCGCCGCAGAAGGCCTTGATCGCCGCCGTTGAGTTCATGTAGGTCAGCGGCGTCATGCCGTGGCCTTCCTCGGTGGTGATGCCGAGACGCACAAGTTGCTCCCAGCAATCCTCCACCTGTCCAATCTCGGCCATGTCGGCCATGGAGCAGCCGGCGTTCAGATCGGGCAGCACCACGCTCTGGTCGCCGCGCGCCAGAATGTCGGCGCTCTCGGCCATGAAGTGCACGCCGCAGAAGACGATGTAGCGTCCCTTGGCCTGCGAGGCAAGCTGCGAAAGCCGCCAGCTATCGCCCTGGTAGTCGCTGAAGCGGATTACCTCGTCGCGCTGATAGTGGTGTCCGAGGATGACGCAGTCCTCGCCCAGCCGTTCGCGGGCACGGGCAATGCGCTCGTCCATGGAGTGATCGGGTTGAACCAGATAGTTTTCGAGCGGACACACTTCGCCGCTCACAATGGGCGCCGGTCCTCCGGCGGTACTCGGGTACGTCGTAGCCAACTTCGTCACGCTTTCAGCCCGGAGCCAGCGCTCGCGGACGGGGATGTTGAAAGCTATTTCGCGGCTTCAGCGGATGCACATGCGCTTGTTTGCGCCCCACCCGCGGGGATGTTGGAGCCGAACTTTCTATGTAAATGATGCATGAATTCCACAGGCGGATGCAAATGCGCGGAGCCGCAGAACGCGCCAATCTTCTCCTCGGCGATGGCGCGCCTCGGCGAAGTACGAAATTACGAAAGTGCGAAAGTACGAAGTGATGAATCGCTGAATGGACGCCCCGGAGCCGCAGGCTCGCCAAGCGCAACGCCGCTGCTCCTGGGAACAGGGAACTGAGAACCGGGAACGCGGTCCTACCCCCCGATGTGCACCATGCTGCGCGAGGGCCGCTCAAAATCCTGCTCGCCAATGCGGTGGCGCGGTTCTTTCTGCTCCACCACGTGCTCAATGTAGTGGCGCAACTCGTCGTCGCTGGCACCGTCGCGCATGCGCTTGTGCAGGTCGTGCTCCAGCACGGAGAACAGGCAGGTGCGCAGCTTGCCGTCCGAGGTCAGCCGTATGCGCGAGCACTGTCCGCAGAAGGGCAATGACACGGGCGCGATGACGCCGATCTCTCCCGGCGCTCCATCGGCGAAGGCATAGCGGCGTGCGGTCTCACTGGCGCCGTGCGGCAGCTCGCGCAGCGGGTGTACGCGCTGAATGCGCTCGACCACCTCGGCCAGTGGAACGACTGTCTCCGGCGTCCACAGGCGATCTTCCTCCAGCGGCATGAACTCGATAAAGCGCACCACAAGCTGCTCGCGGCGGGCGAAGTCGGCAAAGGCCTCGATCTGGTCGTCATTAAAGCCGCGCAGCAGCACGCAGTTGATCTTCACCGGCGGCAGTCCTGCTTCGCGTGCGGCATGCAGGCCGGCCATCACGCTCTCGTAACCGTTGGGCACGCGCGTGATGCGCGCAAACAGCGCGGGATCCACGGCGTCCATGCTGACCGTGACGCGGTTCAGTCCGGCCTGCTTGAGCGGTGCCGCCAGTTTGGCCAGCAGGTGGCCGTTGGTGGTAATGGCCAGGTCGAGTGGACGGCCCTCCAGCGTGCGCAGCGTGGCCAGCTCGCGCACCAGTTCCAGCAGGTCAGGACGCAGCAACGGCTCACCGCCCGTCAGCCGTACCTTGGTGACGCCGAGCGACACGAACAGCCGCGCAATGCGCAGGTAGTCCGCCAGCGGCAGGTCATGGAACTGCGCTCCGTTGTTGCCGGTGCGGCAGTAAACACAGCGGTAGTTGCAGCGGTCTGTGATGGAGACGCGCAGGTCGTGGATGGTGCGTCCGTACTTGTCGACTAATGCCATAGGGTCCTGCCGAAAGGTGGCGCAGCGACCCCGCGCCCTGGAGCAGGCGCACTGAAAGGTGGCGGCGTTTCCTTTCCACTCGGGAGGCGTGGCCGTTTCCCGCCACACCCTCGGCGCGTTGCTCCGCGCCTCGCCGGGGAGGCCATCCTGTGGGCAGGCCGCTCCGGTCGGAAACTGTCATGTCAATTATAAGAGATGCCGGGAAAGCGTGAGGGGTTGCAATGCGCCTTTTCTGCGGATGCTCCCCACAAAAAGAAGTGGCCCGATCTTCCGGGCCACCTGTAACAGCCTCTTGAGAGAAAGAGTTGTACTTCGCTGCAGGTATCAACCCGCTGTGGCTGTTCAAGTTGCACCAAAGTTTACAAAACTTACCTCCATGCGGGTTTACGCCCTCGGCGGCAAGCGATAGAGTCAAATCGAGCCTGCAAAATTCGCTCGTTTCGCATGAAGAGTTCGTCCACCCGGTTTCTCATCGTCGTGACCCTTGCCTGCGTGCTGGCGTTTGCCGGCTGCGGCACCATCAGCCAGCCGGTTTCGCTGCCCACCGGCAACTGGCTGATGACGACGCGCGTGGCCGGGGCAGCGGCCTCAACAGGTTCGCTGGGCGCCAGTCTGCAGCAGAATGGCAGCAACCTTACAGGGGTTCTGCACAGCATCAGTTTCAGCCGGTGCTCCACGCCGCGCATGCCCGCCATCCAGACGCAGACCAACATCCCCGTTACCGGCTGGATACAAGGTTCGAGCGTGCATCTCACGTCCAATTCCGTCTACGGGCAGGTCATCACCATCGACGCGCAGTACAACGGCTCTGCACTGAGCGGCAGCTATCAGGTGCAGGGCGGCTGTGCCGACGGCGAGCAGGGCGTGCTGAGCGGGCGTCCTGTGGCGAACCTGAGCGGCACCTGGACGGGCACCACGGTTGCGGGCACACGCGTCACCGTCAACTGGCAGCAGCAGAGCTCTCCTACCGTGGACGGTGTTTTTTCGCTTGGCGGTACCGCCACCATCAGCAACGGGCCTGACTGTTACCCCTCCGGCACGCTGAAGCTGCAGCAAGGATATTCGGAGGCGGGAGCGCCGGTCTCTTCGTTCGTCACCGGCAACGCGCTCAGCGTGGCGGGTGCGGATACCAGCGGGCCGCATCACGTGGCGCTGGCCTTGGCCGGACTGGCCCACAGCCGGGGCATCACCCACAGCATCACCGGCACGCTCACGCTGTCCGGCGTCGGCTGCGGCTTCCATCCGCAGCAATTCACCCTGACCAAACAGTAAGCGCCGGGAACAATGTTCTCGCTCGCATCCGCACAAGCAGCGCATTCCGTGCCTGTTTGACTCCGATGCCACTTTGCTTTGTAATCGCTGATAGATTTTGCAACGGAAGCGAAGGGGGTCCGGTGATCCTCCCGGTCTTCAAAACCGGCGCGGGGCGTCTTCGCGACGTCCCGGGTGCGTTCGACTCGCACACGCTTCCGCCAAACGCTCTCGCCTGAGCAGAAGTTCCACTCCGCAGGCAGGATCGTCTTCTGCCCTATTCCGTACTTCGCAATTTTGAAATTTCGTATTTTGCTTAGATGCCCAGTCCGCCCTCGTGGGTGGAGTTGGCGAGCATCTGCTTGCGGAAGGTGTCAATGTCGAGGTCCTCGTCGGCCAGGCACTGGAGCGGGGTCGGCGTCTGCGCCTCCACGGCCTGGGCCACCACGCCGTCCAGCTTGTCGAGCCGCCGCTTGAGCTGCTCCACCTGCGCGCCGAGCGCAATGATGACGTCGGAGAGCGGGTCCTTGATCTGGTGAGGGTCGGTGATGAGCACACGCTGGCCGTCGCGGTAGACGATGTGGCCGGGCACGCCAACGACGGTCGAATTCGGCGGCACGTCACGCAGTACCACCGAGCCGGCGCCGATGCGCGAGTTCTCGCCGATGGTGATATTGCCGAGCACGTTGGCGTTGTTGCCCACAAAGACGCCGTTGTGCAGCGTGGGATGGCGCTTGCCCTTTTCCTTGCCGGTGCCGCCCAGCGTCACGCCCTGGTAGAGCGTCACGTCATCGCCGACGATGGCGGTCTCGCCAATCACCACGGCCATGCCGTGGTCGATGAAGACCCGGTGGCCGATGACGGCGCCCGGGTGGATCTCCGTGCCGGTGAGCCAACGGGCCACCTGCGAGAGGAAGCGCGCCAGCAGCCGCCAGTTGCGCAGCCACAGCCAGTGCGTGATGTGATGAGCCCACACCGCATGCAGTCCGGGGTAACAGAGCAGCACAGCCACCGTGGAGGTTGCGGCTGGGTCGCGCTCGAAAACCGAGCGAATATCTTCGCGGACTGAGGACAAGAAACTCATGCAGACAGTTTATACAACGGATGCGAGGCGCGGGGACGGGATTCAGTTCCGTCGAGCAACGGAAGCCTGAGAACAAGCGAAGTAGGAAATGACGAAAGTACGAAATGGAAACCTCTTCGCTCAGGCCCCTACCGCATTCACCCTACCGGTGAAAGTGCGGAAGACGCGCGCGGGGCTGTCCCAATTCGTACTTTCGAACTTTCGTCCCTTCGTACTTTCCTACATGCCCTCGTAGTTCGGGCCGCCGCCACCCTCGGGCGGCACCCAGGTGATGATCTGGTACGGGTCCATGATGTCGCACGTCTTGCAATGCACGCAGTTCGAGGGGTTCAGGTGGATCTGCTTGCCGCCACCGGGGGCATCCACCATCTCGTAGACGTTGGCCGGGCAGAAGTTCTGGCACGGGCTGCCGAACTCCTGTACGCAGCGCGTGGCGCACACGTTCGTATCGAGAATGACGAGGTGCGCCGGCTGGTCCTCCTCGTGCTTGGTGCCCGAGTGGTAGACGTCGGTCAGCTTGTCGAACGTAAGCTTGCCGTCGCCCTTCGCGGGACCAAGGAAGGTGCGGTCGTCGCCGTAGCCCTGCATGTCGACCGTGGTCTTCATGCGCGTGTGTCCGGGGTGTGATGGATAGCGCTCAAACAGGCCGCGGCCGCCGGTGAACTGCTGTAGCCCCGCATGCAGCATGCCGGGCAGCAGCCCGTTCTCAAAGCCCTGGTGGAAGTTGCGCACCGGGTAGAGTTCGTCGCGCAGCCACGAAGCATCGACCTTGGCGCGGTAGCTGCTCAACTGCGCGGTCGTGAAGTTCTGTGCCAGCAGAGCCTCGAAGGCGGTTTCCGCCGCCAGCATGCCACTCTTGATGGCCAGGTGGATGCCTTTCAGCCGCTGCGAATTCAAAAAGCCCGCCGAGTCGCCGACAATCATCCAGCCGTCACCGCCGAGCCGTGGCAGCGACCACCAGCCGCCATAAGGCAGTGTCTTCGCGCCGTAGCGAACCATTTTGCCGCCTTCAAGCAGGCGGGCGATCATCGGGTGCTGCTTGAACTGCTGGAGCACGTGCTGCGGGTCGGTGCGTGGGTCGGGGTAGTCGAGCGCCGTCACGTAGCCGAGCGAGATCGTGTTGTCCTTGCCGCCATAAATCCACGCGCCGCCGTATTCCTTGGTGGTCAGCGGGTAGCCGAGCGTGTAAATCACCTCGCCCGGCGCCACGCGTCCGGCAGGCAGCTCCCATAGCTCCTTTACGCCCACGCCGTAGGTCTGCGGATTGCGCTCGGCGTCGAGGTCGTAATGCTTCACCAACTGCTTGGTCAGCGAGCCGCGTGAGCCCTCGGCCAGCACCGTGATCTTCGAGCGCAGATCGTAGCCGGGTTCGAAGTTGCCCTTCGGCTGGTTCTGCTTGTCCACGCCCTTGTCGTCGGTGCGCACGCCCGCCACCGCGTTGCCTTCAAATAGAAGCTCGCTGCCGGCAAAGCCGGTGAAGAGCGTGACGCCGCTCTCCTCCACCTTCTGCCCCAGCCACTTGGCAAAGCGGTTGATGGAGATGACGTAGTTGCCGTGGTCGCGCATGGGCGGGGGCACAATGGGTGCTTTGAGCGCATGTTTGGCGGTCAGGAAGTAGAAGGCTTCCTTGGTGACCTCGGCCTCGATGGGCGCTTCCGTCTCCCATCCGGGCAGCAGTTCGTTCATGGAGCGCGGATCGAGCAGCGCGCCCGAGAGCAGGTGAGCGCCAACCTCGCGCGCCTTGTCGAGCAGGTAGATGTTCTCCTTCGAGATGGGCGCGTCGGGGTGGGTCGCGTTGTGCGCGTCAATGAGTTGCGCCAGCCGCAGCGCGCAGGCCAGGCCCGAAGGCCCGCCGCCGACAATGACAACATCGGCTTCCATCACGGGGTGGTCAACATTCGAGAGAGGGGTGCGGAATGTGATCATAAGCTCGCGGTTTCGAGTTTCGTGTTTCAAGTTTCAGGTTTCGAACCGAATCGCCTGTGCGACTATGCTCGCAATGAGCGGTCTCCACGGCGCAGGGAGTCCAACAGGCCATTTACTAGGCGCAAGACTTCACCACTCTGGTATTCGAAGGCATCGAGTTGTTTCTTCTTTAAGTAGTTCAGTTCAGCAGCAATTTCAGCTTGTGTTTGCAGCTCGAGCACCGAGCCACGAGAAATGCAGAGGAATTTGGCAAAGTCTGCTCTGCTTCCTCGCCCCTGACCTTCCGCAATGTTGGAAGGAATCGAGATCGCTGCTCGACGCATTTGCGCCGTCAGCCCCCATGCTTCCTTGGCCGGGAAGGTATCCGTCAGGCGGTAGACTTCCAGCGCAAGCAGCTTTGCTTTCTGCCACACGATCAGGTCACGGAAGGAATGTCCCATCGCCGAGAATCCTTTCTCGAAACTCTCAACTTGAAACTCGAAACCGAAACTTCCTGTTACCCCTTCGCCTTCTTCACTTCTTCGGTCAGCGCCGGAACAATGTCAAACAGGTTGCCCACCACGGCCACGTCGGCCACTTCAAAGATGGGCGCTTCGGCGTCCTTGTTCACGGCCACAATGTGGCGAGAGCCCTTCATACCGACCAGGTGCTGGATGGCGCCGCTGATGCCGAGCGCGAGGTAGAGCTTGGGTGCTACGGTCTGTCCGCTGCTGCCCACCTGCCGCTCCATCGGCAGCCAGCCCTGGTCGCAGATCGGGCGCGAGGCCGCTATCTCGCCGCCGAGCGCGGCGGCCAGAGCCTGTGCGATCTCGATATTCTTCTGCTCCTTGATGCCTCGCCCCACGCTGACGATGATCTCGGCCTGCGTCAGGTCCACGGCCTGCTTGGCTTCCTTGAACGGAGCTTCGGGCTTGGTGCGCGCCGTGGCAGCTTCGGCGGCGAGGTTCTCAAGCGGCGCTGGCGCCGCGCCCTGCTCGCACTGGTCTCCGCGGAAGGCGCCGGTCTGGAAGGTGGCGAACCACGGGCCGGGGCCAGTGAAGCTGACGTCGGCGGCGTACTTGCCCTGGAACATCTGGCGGGTAAATACGAGCTTGCCGCCTTCGTACTTGAAGCCGATGGAGTCGCTGATGACGGTGCTGCCGAGCGCGGCGGCCAACCGTGGCGCAAAATCGCGCACCTGGTAGGTGTGCGGCATCAGTACCAGCTTGGGTGCGTGCTTGGCCAGCAGCGACTTCAGCGCCGCAATGTAGGTGTCCGGCGTGTAGGCCGCCAGGCTTTCGCCTTCCACGCAGTAAACCTTGGAGAGCTTTGCGGCCGCGATTTCCGCGGCGACCGGCGCAACGCCTGTGCCAAGCACGGCGGCTTCCAGTGCCCAGCCAGTGGCGGCCGCAACGGCCTGCGCGCCCGTCAGCGTCTCCCAGGAGACGCGGTTCAACTTCCCATCACGCTGCTCGACTACGACCAGAATCGTCTCTGCCATTCGAATCCCTTTCGGATGCACTCTTTCGGTTCAGGCCCGGGCCTCCGCAGAGGCCACTGTGAATCTGCATCGCTGCGGCGCCGTCCGCGTTACTTCTTCATTGCGGCGTTCTTCATGCGCCAGCCGATGATGTTGAGCACCAGTCCCAGTACGGCAAGCGCAAGCACCGTGTAGAAGATCGCCGAGCCGCCCAGCCGTTGCTCCGCCGGACGGAAGAACAGGCAGAGCAGGGCAAAGCCCCACAGAATCCAACCCACCACGGTTACGGCCATGCCGCGCTCGCGGCGAGACTCCACATCCATTTCTTCCGGTTTGTTGTCGGTCATGGCGCCCCCTTGCGTCGTGCGCGCCTACAGCACGCCCATCTCGTTCTTGAGCTTCTCCACCAGCTTCTTTGCCTGCTCGGCCGGAGTGCCCTCAAGAAATTCCGTCTTCTTCGTCTTCTGCGGAACGTAAAGTCGCTCGATCTTTTGCAGGTTCTCACCCATCGCCGGAGCCACCTCGTCCCAGGTGACCTTGCGCAGCGGCTTCATCTTCGCCTGTTTGATGCCGATCAGCGTGGCGTAGCGCGGCTTGTTCAATCCGCTCTGGATGGTGAGCACCGCAGGCAGAGGCACGTTCACGTATTGGAAGTAGCCGCTCTCAAGCTCGCGCTTCACGCGCAGGCCTGCGTCGGTCTTCTCAATCTGCATGATGATGGTTGCGTGTGGCCAGCCGAGCAGCTCGGCAAGCAGCACGCCGGTCTGCGCGTAGCCGTAGTCATCCGACTGCAATCCGGTGAAGACCAGATCGAATTGCTCGTCCTTGATGGCGGCAGCGATGGCGCGCGCAATGTTCCAGGCGTCGAGGCCGACAAAGCGGTCGTCCTCAAGGTGTATGGCGCGGTCGGCGCCCTTGGCCAGCGCTTCGCGCAGCACGGTCTGGGCGCGGGCCGGTCCGGCGCTGATGACGACAACCTCGCCGCCGTGCTTCTGCTTCTGCTGCAGAGCTTCTTCCAGCGCGTAGGCGTCCGGCTCATTTACTTCGTAGGAGACATCTTCACGGATCCACGTCTGCGCGTCGTTCAGCTTCAGTGGAGCGTCCTTCTGTGGAACCTGCTTCATGCATACCAGGATCTTCACCCAGGCACCTCTCTACACAGGTCTGGGCCGCGGGCGCACCGCAGCCTTACAGCAACGTCACAAAGTCGGAAAGCAAAACGAAAGACTCAGCGGGTCCACCCCTGACCCCGGAATCGGCAACCCTTCGGCTGCGAGACTGGCGAGTATATCCCGAGGCCCGAGAAAAATGAATACCCATTCAGTCGTTGGATTCGATGCGTGCGGATTCCGCGGGTGGCAAAAAATGTGAGGAGCGTTGGCAAAGGTTTCAGGAAATCCATTCAGCCGGAGTCAGAGTGGAAAGAAGCCGCAGACACTCCCATTCGCGGAGGCGCCAGCGGGTAACTTACGAAAGGGCTTTGTACAAATCTGCTTCAGAAATGAAATCCGGCCACCGTTATGCGCGTTACCTGGCTGAAATCCCGCCGGGGAGGATTCAGAAAGAGCCTCTGAAGACTGACATTGCTGGCTGGAGCAGACGCCCATGTTTCGCATCGCTGACATCAAGTACAAAGTCAAACTCTCCCTGATCGCCGTGGCCGCGCTGGCCGGCATCGTCTCGGTCTACGGAGTTTCGTTCTTCACTATGCGCCAGGTCGAGATTGGCAGCGACCGCTACAAGCTGGAGATTCTCGACAAGGACCTGATGTCCGACATCTCGCCGCCCGACCTCTCCATGGCGGAGTTTCCCACGGTATTCCTGCAGATGGAAGGCACGCAGGACGCTGGCAAGGTGCAGAAGCTGGTGGAGCGCTTCGACAGCATGGCCGCCGCCTACGACAAGAAGCACGAGTACTACCTGCAGCATGTGAAGGCCCCACGCGTGCGTCAGTTGCTGGAAGGCGACTCGCACCGGCTGGCGGCGAAGTACATGGAGATCGCGCGCAACGAGTACCTGCCGCTGATCCGCGCCGGCAAGCCCGCCGAAGCCCGTGCCCTGCGCGAGCAGAAGATGCTGCCGCTCAATACGGCGCAGCAGGCCGCCCTGCAGGAGTTGAACACTGCCGTGCAGGAGCGCATTCAGGAGAACGAAAGCCTGGCGCAGTCGGAGGTCACGCGCGGCCTGTGGACGATGGGGGTGATGGCGCTGGGAATGGGCGGCGCGGTCAGCCTGCTGGTCTTCTTTGTTTCGCGGCACATCAACGGGCAGATTGCGAAGTTGAACGAGGCCTCGGCGGCCCTGGCCCAGGGCGATATGACGCACCGCATTGATGCGCGCTCCAAGGATGAACTGGGCGATGTGGGCCGTGCGTTGAATGCGTCATTCGAGAAGATTGGCGACACCATCACCGGCATCAGCCGCCACTCGGAGACCCTGGCCCGCGCCTCGGAGGAGATTTCCGCCTCCGCCAATAATGTCTCCACCGCCTCCGGCCTGCAGCGTGACCAGGTGAGCCAGATCGCCACCGCCATGCACGAGATGAATTCCACGGTGAACCAGGTGAGCGACAACAGCCGCGACGCGGCCTCCAACGCGGAAGCTTCCGGCAAGGCCGCCGCTGATGGCGGCAAGGTGGTGGAGCAGACCATCGGCGTTATCCGTGAACTGGCCGACGCCACGCGCGATACCGCCGGGAAGATCGAGGAACTTGGACGCTCGAGCGAATCCATCGGCAAAATCATCGGCACCATCGACGACATTGCCGACCAGACGAACCTGCTGGCACTCAATGCCGCCATTGAGGCTGCCCGCGCCGGGGACCAGGGGCGAGGCTTTGCCGTGGTGGCTGACGAGGTGCGCAAGCTGGCCGAGCGCACCAGCAGCGCTACCAAGGAAATCGCGCAGATGATTCAGACCATCCAGCGCGAGACGGGCAATGCCGTGGACGCCATGCGCCGAGGGACGACCAAGGTGGACGCCGGCGTGGCCGCCGCCACCGAGGCTGGCAACGTGCTCCAGAACATCATCAGTTCGGCCGAGCACCAGCACGACATGGTGACGCAGATTGCCACGGCAGCCACGCAGCAGGCCGCTACCGCCGAGGAGATCACCAACAACATGACGGAGATCGCGCGGATGGTGGAGCAGTCGGCCAACAACGCCGAGCAGTCCGCAAAATCCTGCCAGGACCTGTCAGGGCTGGCCTTGGAATTGCAGCAACTGGTCTCGACCTTCAAGGTGGATAACAGCCGCATCAGCCCCATGCAGGCGCAGCCGGGCGGCAACGCCGGATGGACTGGCGGCGACCTGGGCTACAAAGGCGGAGCCCAGGCGTACAGCGCAAGAGTGCAGTAGGGAAGCGTGCGGCGTGAGGCAGCCGGTGGCTTACTCGAGGAAGGCCACCGACTGCACGCCCGCGATCTCAAAGGGTTTGCGGCAGCGCATGTTCTTGCAGCCGACCTTGTCTTCGCGGCGCACCATGTAGCTGCGCCACTTGGCAAAGCGGGCGCGGTCGCGCTCGTCGGCGCGTCCGGATAGAGACTGTTTCTTGGTGCGCACCAGCCAGCTGATGTCGTACTCGGCGCTCTGCCCGCAGTGGGGACAGGTCAGGGTGTGCTTGCGGGTTTCGGCGCGCTCGTTGTAAAAGTCTCTCTCTTCCATCCCGACATTATAGGCGCGCAGAGGACCGGTTACGAAGGCTGTTTGCAGAGGCCCCCACTCCGGAAAGTCTCCCGGCCGAAACCCCGGCTTTCGCGGACGATTTTAGAACTCTCTTGCGGGCAAGAGAACCAGCGCCGAGCCGTTCAACTTCTCTGGACAACGAACAGAGTGTTGTCCAGGCCACGCGCCGTGAAACTGCTGACTACCCCACCCTCTCGCTCCGCGAGAAGGATGGGGCACCCGAAACATTCATTTCCGAAAGGCTGCGCCACCCGCCACTCCTAAACACAACGACCGTCCTCCACAGGGCGACCGTCGCTTCGATTCGCTGCAAAAGGGAGAACCGGCGGGGACCTGTCACCCATACTCCCCGTGCAGAGCACGAATAGAACTCAATCGCGAAACTGGCTTCGCTATTCCACGTCCATATTCGACAGGGCGCTGCGAACACGGTCGTCCAGTAACTCATTACCGCTGGGAACCAAGCCCTCCAGAATCTGCCTTACTGGTAGCTCTTCGAATTCGGATTCTAGTGGCCCTTCGCGTGAGAAATAGAGTCCATCAACATTCGCAACGGCAGCATACAGAACAGGAAACCGTCCACGCATCTCGGGACTTTTAATCAAGTCCACCAAGAGTCGAAGCGCCTTCTGGCTGCGGGTTGAACCTAATACGGATGCAGCTGAAGAGAGGATTTCGTCCTTCTCTTCGGGTAACAATACGGTACCGACCCGAAGGACGACCTCCGCCTCCTCTGCATTCGACATCTCCGAGCTGGCGTGCTCGTCTGCCGGACACTTCCCGGTAAGATCGATCCGGTATCGCCTCTCGATGAGTAAGGCAAGTTCCAAGAAAGCGGCTTCCCGTTGTTGCTGCGGAAACTGTCTGGAACATGCAGTACCTAACAAAGCTTCTATCTTTTCCTGCATTTTTCTCGCTCCATCAGTAACGCAAGTTCCAGCCGCTCAGATTATCAACATCGATTCGGTACTGATACCCACTACGATCTCGCCCGCCGGTAATCTCCTGAAGGAACGAGGCGGGTGGCGCACCCTTTCGTTGTGTACTCATCGTTCATAGTTCTTCGGGTGCCCCATCCTTCTCGCGAAGCGAGAGGGTGGGGGTGTTGACTCCACGAACACGAAGCACCAAACCCATCCGTCCTCTTCGTCTCGCCGTCCACTCCGACTCGATCTCAACTACTCCATCAATCCCTGTCGCATAGTGTCGAAAGCTGGCGATTGCCCGTTCAAGCCTTCCTTGGGCTTTTGGGGGCGTTCTGCTTGTGCGCCCGGAATCGATTTCTCCGCACACCATGACAGCCCCGAAGCATCGTCACAGCGTAGTGCACCAGCAAATTCAACGCGAATGAATTGTGGATGGACGGGAAGGGCTAAATCCCCGGCCGCGACGGATTCCGCCCTCGCCCGTCCAACGCTATGACTGCGGGCCTGAGCATGGCCCGAACGCGGAATTTTGTCCGGCGGTCTGTCATCAGGATGCAACATGGCTGTGGCAGGCTTGGAAGGCCGGGCTGGGGCTCGTATCTTCCCGAATTTGTGCCACTTTACAGGCCCTTCCGGGGTGCCCGCAGAATTCGCTGCAAGCAGGTTGAAATCTGGTGTGGCGAGGACGTATCGTAGTGCAATCCGGAATAGCAGTGTTTTGTCCGGATGGAGTAAGCGCGATTTTGCAAGCGCTGGCAGGCAGTACGGTTGGCTGTGGTTTGAACTACGAAGGAGAAATTAAGCGATGGATAACAAACCGGCACAGAACATTCAAGATTCCTTCCTTAACACTGCCAGAAAAGACAAAGCTGTCATCACCATCTATTTGCTCAGCGGTGTGAAGCTGTCCGGTCGCATCCGCTCCTTTGATAAGTATTCGGTCGTGCTGGAGACGAACAACCAGGAACAGTTGATTTTCAAGCACGCCATTTCTACTGTGGTGATGGCACGGGCTGCGCATCCAGAGCGCAGCATGATGCAATCGCACGCACCCGCAGCAACTCCGGCACCCACAGCGGCAGCCCCGGCGGCTCCGGCCGCACCGGCTCCCGCAACCGGAACCACGACGCAGGGGTGAGCCATCCCCAGCCGCCGCGATAAGGACGAACTTTCGCGCCGGTTCTCTCCCATGGAACGCGCGCTGGGAGAACCGGAAACAGCCTTTCTTGTAGGCGTGGAGTTCCGCAGCCGTCCGCAACGCAATGCGACGGGCGGCTCGGACTCCGGCGCAGAGGCCGCGTCGGCTTCTGTTCGCGCATCCTCCTCCCGTACATCTCAAGCCCAGGCGGTTCCGCCCGCAGCGCGCCAGGCGCGCTCGGCGGCCACCACGCCGCGTGCCGCCGCAGACGAAGACACCATTCCGTTCGACGCCGAGGAGAGCCTGGCCGAACTGAAAGAGCTGGCCACCAGCGCCGGAGCCAAGGTTGTAGGCACGCTGATGCAGCGGCGCGACCGCCCTGACGCCGCCACGTTGATTGGCAGCGGCAAGCTGGAGGAACTGGAAGGCATCATCGCCTCCACCGGCGCCGAGCTGGTCATCTTCGACCATGAGCTGACGCCCTCGCAGCTCCGCAACCTGGAGCGCACGCTGAAGGCGCGCGTGCTCGACCGCACGCAGCTCATTCTCGACATTTTTGCCCGCCACGCCCGCACCCGCGAAGGCCAGTTGCAGGTGGAGCTGGCGCAGCTTGAGTACATGCTGCCGCGCCTGGCCGGACGCGGCAAGGAGATGTCGCAGACCGGCGGCGGCATCGGTACCCGAGGCCCCGGCGAAACTCAGCTTGAAACCGACCGCCGCAAAATCTATCGCCGCATCCGCCACGTCAAGGAGCAGTTGGAGGACGTGCGCCGAATCCGCCAGCAGCAGCGCCAGCGGCGCGAGAGCGTGCCGGTGGAGGTGGTGGCGCTGGTCGGCTATACCAATGCCGGCAAGAGCACGCTGTTCAACCGCCTGACGCGCGCCGGCGTGCTGGAAAGCTCGCGCATGTTCGCCACCCTCGATCCGACGTTGCGTGGCCTGCGCCTGCCCAGCAAGCGCGAGGTGCTGCTGTCGGACACCGTGGGTTTCATCCGCCACCTGCCGCACACGCTGGTTTCGGCCTTCCGCGCCACGCTTGAAGAGGTGCAGCGCGCCTCGCTGCTGCTGCACGTGACCGACGCCACCAGCCCCACGGCGCATGAGCAGATGGCGCAGGTGGAGAGCGTGCTGCGTGAACTCGAAGTGGGCAACAAACCGTGCCTGCACGTAATGAACAAGATCGACCGGCTGCCCGAGCCCAAGCGTGCCGCGCTCAATGACGATGCGACGACCGTCCACATTTCAGCCGCCACAGGCGAGCGCATGGACGCGCTGCTGGAGGCCATTGATCGCCACCTGCAGCAGGACCCGATCCGCAAGGCCCGCCTGAAGGTGCCGCAGTCGGAGGGCAAGGCGCTGGCCTCGCTGGAGGCGCACGCGCGCATCCTCGCGCGTGAATACGCGGAGGGCGATGTGCTGCTCTCGGTGGAAGCGCCGGAGTCGCTCCTGCGGCGGCTGGCAGCCTTCATCCTGCCGGAGAAGAAGAAGCGCACCCGCAGCAAGACCTCAGCGTAATTGGCCGCAATAACACTCGGCGCGGCGTGCTGCACAGTTTCCCCTGTAACATCGGCGGCTTACAATGTCTGCCACCAAATCAGTCCTCGGAATTTCGATGCGCAACGCGCTTTGGGGGAGAAGATTCATGATGCGCAACGCCGTGCTGTTGCTGGCCTTGTCGATGCAATTCTGCTTGGGAGCGTTTGCGCAGAGCGCGGCCGCGCCTGCTCCGGTGGAAGAGACCGCGCGCCGCCACCTTGCGGAGTGGCGAGCCTCTCGAACGGGGCTGGCCGACGATTGGGGTGAACTGGTCCGATATCGCGAGGCCAACGCCAAACTGCTCGCGCAGCCGTTGGATAAGAATCGCGTCGTCTTCTTCGGCGACTCGATCACCGACGGGTGGCCCATCGCCGAGTCCTTCCCCGGCAAGCCCTATGTCGGGCGCGGCATCAGCGGGCAAACCACCTCGCAGATGCTGGTGCGCTTTCAGCAGGACGTCATCGCCCTGAAGCCGCGCGCGGTCGTCATTTTGGCCGGTACCAATGACATTGCGGGCAACACCGGCCCCATTCGCAACGAGGACATTGAAGCCAACTTCGCCTCCATGGCGGAGCTGGCGCACGCCAGCGGCATCCACGTGCTGATTGCTTCGATTACGCCGGTGCACAACTACACGGAGGCTTCGCAGGAGTACTTTGCCACCCGCCCGATGGCGCGCATTGTCGCGCTGAACAAATGGCTCAGAGCCTTTTGCGCCCGCCGCGGCATCCCATACCTGGACTACTATTCCGCGATGGTGGACGCCGATGGCAAGATGCGTCGCGAGCTGGCCGGCGATGGCCTGCATCCCAACGCTGCCGGTTACGCCATCATGAACCGCATGGTTTCCGCTGCGCTGCGCAAGCCCGCGTCCAAGCTGAAATAGCCGCAAGATTCTGGAGGGGAATGTGAATCGTCGTGAGTTGCTGAAGGGAGCCGCCGTGGCGGCTGTGGTTTACGGTGTGCCGCTGAGCCTGCTCAGCCAGTTGAGCTTTGCCGAGGAGCCGGAATTTATTCGCAAAGCAAACGAGGCGTGGGCCAAGGCCGAGATCAAGGTCACGCCCGTGGTCGAAGGGCTGTGGATGATCTCCGGCATTGGCGGCAACATCGGGGTCTTCCACGCCGGCAAGGAGACGATTGTCATTGACGCCGGGGCGCACGTCCGCACTGCCGACGTGTTGGCGAAGATTGCATCATTCGGCGTACCCGCGCCCCGGACGCTGGTGAACACGCACTACCACTTCGACCACGTGGACGGCAACGCGAACTTCGCCAAGGCCGGTTGCCTCATCGTAGCCCATGAGAACACGCGCAAGCGCCTCAGTACCGAGCAGCGGCTGGCATTCAGCGGTGCGCCGCGCGTGATGCCGCCGTGGCCGGAAGCGGCCTGGCCGAAGAAGACCTTTGCGCACGAACTGAAGCTGGCCTCCGGCGACCCCTTGCGGCTTGAGCACGTTGCCGACGCGCATACCGACACTGACATCTTTGCCGTCTTTGAAAAGCACAACGCCATACACAGCGGCGACCTGGTCTTCAACGGCCTCTATCCGGTCATCGATTTTGGCGCGAAGGGCTGGATCGGCGGCATGGCCTCGGCCGCGCAGAAGATCGTGGACTTGGCGAAGTCGGACACGAAGATCATCCCCGGCCACGGCCCGCTGGCCTCCAAGGCCGATGTGCAGGCCTTCGCCGACATGATGAAGACCCTGCACGAGCGGCTGGCCAAGCAAATGGACAAAGGCGCAACCGTTGCCGAGGCCGTCGCCGCCAAGCCTTCCGCCGATCTCGATGGCAAGTGGGGGCATGGCATGTTCACCGGCGACCAGTTCATCGAAATGGCTTACAAGGGCCTGCTGCGCCACCACGGCAAAACTGTTTAGCCGCGTCGCTCCGAGCAAGCTCCTGGAACAAGACTCTGACCCGCTACGGCGGGTCATTTCTTTTGCATTCTGATTGCGGAGTGGAGGCGGAGGACGCGGAGCGAGGTGTGGCTTGAAAAACTTCGGTAACTAAAGAATGGCGGGAAACTAAAATGGGCTTACCGGCAAGAAGCGGTGACATTTCCTTGCCCGCAAGCCCATTCGATCCGGATGGATCGGAGGTGATGCGTAAATCGTAGCGCCGGCGGAAGCGAAGTCAAGCAAAATGCTTGATTTTTGCGGCGTCTTGTCCCAAGCTAGATTCGATGCCATCCGGGGGGCTGGGGACGCTTTTCATTGACACGTCCGTTTTTGGAATGCTAGTTTTGGATGTTCCTGAACCCCTCAATCCGCAGGTCTCAAAAGCAAAAAAGGAATGGACCAGACCCTTAAACAGGTAGCCGAATTATTGCTCGGAGCCGTCCCCACGGTTGTGCTCCTGCTGTTGCTGTACGCCATCTATCACAAGCTGGTGCACAAGCCGCTGGAAGCGATTCTGGCAGAACGGCATGATCGCACGGAAGGCGCTGTCGAGCGCGCGCGCACGGACATTGCCGCTGCAGAAGCCAAGGCGCAGGAGTACGAAGAGCGCCTGCGTGATGCCAAGGCCACGATCTTCAAGTCGCTGGAAGCGCGCCGCGGTAAGGCGCAGCAGGCCCGCACGGAAGCCGTCGCCAAGGCTCGCGTCAACGCCGATCAGCAGGTAAAGGCCGCGCGTCAGCAGTTGACGCAGGAAGTTGAGACCGCCAAGGTTTCACTCAGCGCCGAGGCCGAGCGTCTCTCCAACGAAATTCTCCGCACCATTCTGCAGCCCGCCGGTGCGGGCCAAGCCCCGGCGGCAGGCGGAAATTAGAATGATTCGAACACTCCGCAATTTTCTGCTTGTTCTGGCGCTGACGACTGCGTTTGGCGCCTGTCTCGCCGTAGCCCAGGAAAACAGCTCCGCACAGGCTCCCGCCGCCACTGCTGCACAGCCGGCCCAGCCGGCAGGTGCCGTGGCCGCCGCTCCGGCGCCGGAAGCCCAGACGGCTGCCGCGCAGCCGGAAGGCAAGAAGGAAGAAGAGGGCGAAGAGCACGCCGACCTGAAGTACAACAAGGTCGTGATGTGGCTGGCGCACTCCACCGGCATGTCGCGTGAAGCGGCCTACTGGTCCTTTGTGGTGCTGAACTTCCTGATTCTGGCCGGCGCTATCTGGTTCATGCTGCGTTCGGCGGTACCGGCTGCGATGAAAGCCCGCACGGCCGCCATCCAGAAAGATTTGGAAGAAGCCCGCAAGGCCAGCGTGGATGCTGCCGCCCGTCTTGGCGAGATTGAAGCCCGCCTGAGTAAGCTCGACGGTGAAGTGGCCTCGATTCGCGCCGCTGCCGAAGCCGATTTCAGCGGCGAAGAGCAGCGCATTCAGCAGGCCGCCGAAGAGGACGCCAAGCGTGTGGTGGAAGCCGCGCAGCAGGAGATTGCCACGGCGACCCGCACGGCCCAGCGTGACCTGAAGGCTTATGCCGCCGATCTGGCGGTCGGTCTGGCGGAAAAGAAGATCAAGGTGGACGCTGCAACCGATGAAGCGCTGGTGCGCGGATTCGTGAGCAAGCTCGGAAAGGACGGCAAGTAATGGCCAGTGTGATCAGCCGCTACGCCCGCGCCTTCGCCGACGTGGTGCTTGATGCCAAGCTGGATGCCTCCGCCGTGCAGGCGCAACTCGCTTCCATCGTGGATGTCTACGAGAGCAGCGACGACCTGCGCCGCGTCTGGGATGCACCTTCGGTTCCGGCCGCGCAGAAGCACGCGCTGCTGGATGCGATTCTGGCAAAGCTCGGCTCCGTGCCGCGCCAGTTGCGCAACTTCATCGCGGTGCTCATTGATCACGGCCGCATTGTTTCGCTGCCGCTGATTGCCAAGCAGTTCCGCGCCGAACTGAATCAGCGCCTGGGAATCGTGGAGGCCGAGGTGGTTTCGGCCCGCGCTCTTGGCGACGCCGAGCGTGCGGCGCTGGTGGCGCAGTTGACGGCGAAGCTGGGCAAGCAGGTTACAGCAAGTTATCAGGTGGATTCTTCGCTGCTGGGTGGCGCCACGGTGCGCGTCGGCAGCACGGTGTACGACGGCAGTGTGCGCGGCCAGTTGCAGCGCCTCCGCCAGGAGTTGGCAAGCGAGTAGTAAGCGGCAAGGGTTCCAACGGCCTCCGGCGCCGCGCGCTGGTGTGGCCGGCGCGCAAGCGCGGTTGTGAGATTTCAAAAAGTTCGTTTTTCGAGAACGGGATATGGCTCAGATCAAGGCAGACGAAATCACAAAGCTCATACGTGAGCAGATTGAAAACTACGAGTCGAAGATCACGGTCGATGAAATTGGCACCGTGATGTCGGTCGGCGACGGCATCGCCCGCATCCACGGCCTCGACAAGGTCATGGCCGGCGAGTTGCTTGATTTTCCGCATGGCATCAGCGGCCTGGCCATGAACCTGGAAGAAGACCAGGTCGGCTGCGTGCTTCTGGGTGAAGCCACGGAGATCAAGGAAGGCGACACGGTGAAGCGCACCGGCCGCATCATGAGCGTGCCGGTTGGCGACGCCATGATCGGACGCGTGGTCGACGCCCTCGGACGCGCCATCGATGACAAGGGATCGCTCAACACCACCGAGTTCAACCCGGTGGAGCGTTTGGCCCCCGGCGTCATTGACCGCCAGCCCGTGCGTGAGCCGATGGCCACCGGTTTGAAGGCCATTGACTCGATGATCCCGATCGGCCGCGGTCAGCGCGAGCTGATCATCGGCGACCGCCAGACGGGCAAGACCGCCATCGCGCTCGACACCATCATCAACAGCAAGGGCAAGGACCTGATCTGCGTCTACGTCGCCATCGGCCAGAAGCGTTCGACCGTGGCGCAGGTGGTCAAGACGCTGGAAGACAACGGCGCGATGGATTACACCATCGTGGTTGTGGCCAGCGCCAGCGACCCCGCCCCGATGCAGTATCTGGCTCCGTACTCCGGCACGGCCATCGCCGAGTACTTCCGCGATACCAAGCGCCACGCCCTGGTAATCTACGACGATTTGTCGAAGCACGCCGCGGCCTACCGCGAAATTTCGCTGTTGCTCCGCCGTCCGCCTGGCCGCGAAGCGTACCCGGGCGACGTGTTCTATCTTCACAGCCGCCTGCTGGAGCGCAGCTCGAAGCTGAATGACAAGCTGGGCGCCGGATCCATCACCTCGCTGCCGATCATTGAGACGCAGGCGGGCGATGTGTCGGCCTACATTCCGACCAACGTGATTTCGATCACCGACGGCCAGATCTTCCTGGAAGCCGATCTGTTCAACTCGGGCGTTCGCCCGGCTGTGAACGTCGGCATCTCGGTCAGCCGCGTCGGCTTCTCGGCCGCCATCAAGGCCATGAAGCAGGTGGGCAGCAGCCTGAAGCTGGAACTGGCGCAGTACCGCGAACTGGCGGCCTTTGCGCAATTCGGCAGCGACCTCGACAAGGCCACGCAGCAGCAGTTGAACCGCGGCGCGCGCCTGGTGGAGCTGCTGAAGCAGGACCAGTTTGAGCCGCTCTCGTTCGCCAAGCAGATTCTGGCGATCTACGCCGGCACCAACGGGCTCCTGGACGATCTGGAAGTCGCCGATGTGCGTCCGTTCGAAAAGGCGCTGTATGCCTACGTGGATACCGTTAACCCGGGCCTGATCAAGACGATCGAAGAGAAGAAGGCGCTGAACGACGAGATCAAGGCCGATATGAAGAAGACGATCGTGGACGCCAAGGAACGCTATATGGCTGACAAGACCGTCGCGGCCCACTAGTCAGGACTGAGCCATGGCGAACGTATTAGACATCAAACGCCGCATCCGCAGCGTGAAGAACACGCGGCAGATCACCAAGGCCATGAAGATGGTCTCGGCGGCGAAGTTGCGCAGAGCGCAGGAGCGCGCGTTGACCGCGCGCCCCTACGCGCAAATGCTCACCAACGTGCTCAAATCGCTGGTGCGCCGCGCCGACGTGGTGGACCCGGAGACGGGTGTGGCGCGTCATCCCATGCTGGAGGAGCGTCCGGAGCAGAACATCCTGCTCGTGGTCGTCACCGGCGACCGCGGACTGGCTGGCGCTTTCAACGCCAACATCCAGAAGGCCGCACTGCGGTTTCTGGCCAGCAAGAGCACGCGCAACATCGACATCGAGTGCGTGGGCCGCAAGGGACGCGAGTTCCTGCGCCGCCGCTTCCCATTCCAGGAGCCCAACGGCGAACGCCACGCGCGCGTCCGTGTGACGGGCGAGCACATGGGCCTGCTGCAGAAGCCGGATTACGCGCATTTGCACCAGTTCGTCGAGGGCATCATCGAGCGCTACACCAGCAACAAGATCGATGCCGTCTACGTGCTGTTCAACGAATTCAAGTCGGTCATTGCGCAGCGCCTCGTGGTGGAGCAGATCATGCCCATCACCGAGATTGGCGAGCGTGACCTGGAGCAGGTGGAAGAGTTGAGCCGCGAGGAACGCGAGCGTGCCGGCGAAGCCGCCGTCACCGCCGGTGTTTCGCTCGAGGCCCATGACACGCGTGAGATTGACGAGCACGCGCGCACCATCGCCAGCTCCGAGGTCGACTACATCTACGAGCAGTCTCCGCTGGAGCTGTTCCGCGCACTGCTGCCGCGCTACATTGGCGTGCAGTTGTACCGCGCCGTGCTGGAATCGACGGCGGCCGAACACGCCGCCCGCATGACGGCCATGGATTCAGCCAGCAACAACGCGAACGAGATGATCGATTCGCTGACGCTGAGCATGAACCGTGCCCGCCAGGCGAAGATCACCACGGAGATCATCGAGATCGTCAGCGGCGCTGCCGCACTGTAAAGATCAGCGGGCTGGCAAGCACTCGCGGCCCGCAAACAGTTTTTGATTTTTATCCGGGAACTGAGTACCGGGAACTGAGAACAAAGAGATGCCTGAAAACATTGGACACGTAATCCAGATCAGCGGACCCGCGGTGGACGTGCAGTACTCCGAGGCGGCGCTGCCCAGCATTTACACCGCGATTCGCGTCGTCGGCGACGGCTTTGTCACCCCGAAGCCGGTCAACGTCATCCTCGAAGTGCAGCAGCACCTCGGCGAAGGCCGCGTGCGCTGCGTCGCCATGGAACCCACCGAGGGCATGGTTCGCGGCATGAAGGCCATCGACCTCGGCGGCCCCATCAGCGTTCCGGTGGGCAAGGGCACGCTGGGCCGCGTTATGAACGTGGTCGGCGAGCCGGTCGACGAACTCGGCCCCATCGCCAGCGACAAGCGCCTGCCGATTCACCGCTCCGCTCCGTCGTTTGAAGAACAGTCGACCCGCGCCGAAATGTTCGAGACTGGCATCAAGGTCATCGACTTGATCCAGCCCTTCCTTAAGGGCGGCAAGATCGGCCTGTTCGGTGGCGCCGGCGTCGGCAAAACGGTCGTCATTCAGGAACTGATCAACAACGTGGCCAAGCAGCACGGCGGCTATTCGGTGTTTGCCGGCGTGGGCGAGCGTACCCGCGAGGGCAACGATCTGTGGCTGGAATTCAGCGAAGCCGGCGTTATCAAGCCGGGTGTGCCGGAAGAGTCAAAGGCCGCGCTGATCTACGGCCAGATGACCGAGCCTCCTGGAGCCCGTCTGCGCGTGGCGCTGACCGGCCTGACCGTGGCCGAGAACTTCCGCGACTCGGAAGGCGCTGACACGCTGCTGTTCATTGACAACATTTTCCGCTTCACCCAGGCCGGCTCGGAAGTTTCGACCCTGCTGGGCCGCATGCCTTCGGCCGTGGGTTACCAGCCGAACCTTGCGACCGAAATGGGCGAGTTGCAGGAGCGTATTACTTCGACCAAGAAGGGTTCGGTCACCTCGGTGCAGGCTATTTACGTGCCCGCCGACGATTTGACCGATCCGGCTCCGGCGACGACCTTCGCCCACCTGGACGCCACCACCGTGCTCAACCGCGCGCTGACCGAAATCGGCATCTACCCGGCCGTTGATCCGCTCGCCTCGACCTCGCGCATTCTCGATCCGCGCATCGTCGGCCAGGAGCACTACGACGTGGCCCAGCGCGTGAAGCGCACGCTGCAGACCTACAAGGACCTGCAGGACATCATCGCCATCCTCGGCATCGACGAACTTTCCGAAGACCAGAAGCTGATTGTGTCGCGCGCCCGCAAGATCCAGCGCTTCCTCTCGCAGCCCTTCCACGTGGCCGAGCAGTTCACCGGCTTCCAGGGCAAGTACGTGAAGGTCGAGGACACGGTCCGCAGCTTCAAGGAAATCGTCGACGGCAAGCACGACGACATCCCCGAGCAGGCCTTCTACATGAAGGGTTCCATCGAGGAAGTGCTTGAGACCGCCGAGAAGATGAAGGCAAACGCCTAGCCAGCGCCGCGGCCGGAGCGGCAATGTTCGCCGCGCATCCGGCTGCAGCACAGGCATCAGCGACCAGGACTCAGGAAACGGCGGCGCTCCGCACAAGGGCGCCGCTGAAAACTGGGAACCGAGAACTGGGAACGATTCATGGCAGATACTTTAGAACTCGAAATTGTCACTCCCGACAAGCTGGTGGTGAAGGCTCAGGTCGAGGAAGTGCAGGTTCCGGCCAAGCGCGGCTACCTCGGCGTGCTGCCGGGCCACGCGCCGCTCATCGCCGAGCTGGCGGTCGGTGAGGTCACTTACCGCGTCGGCAGCACCACCGAGGGCATCTCGCTCGCGTGGGGTTTTGCCGAGGTGCTTCCGCACAAGGTCACCATTCTGGCGGAAACCGCCGAGCGCGCCGCCGATATCGACGTGGAACGCGCGGAGAAGGCCAAGACGCGGGCCGAGAAGGCCCTGCACGAAGGCCAGTCCGCCGAGGACTACAACGAGGCCGCCGCGGCCTTGGAGCGCGCGGTTACGCGACTCAAGGTGGCTGGTACGGTCGAGGCGGAAAAGAAGTAGTTTCCACTGGGTTTCGGAGGCTCCGGGTGCGCCCGGGGCCTTTTCATTTTCACGCGGCAGTTACAGGCGCGGACTCCTGCGGAATACACTGGACCTGCAACGCATCATACGGAACACAGCGCCCGCACCGGGCGCGAGGTACTCCATGAACCACAGGTCTTCCCGCGCCGAACGCGTTCGCTCATTCAGCCTGCGACTCGTCCTCTTTCTCCTGCTGGTTGCCGCGTGCGCGGTTGCGCAGTCGGCACAGCCCCGTCCCACGCTGCTGCTCATCTCCATCGACGCCTTCCGTTACGACTATCCGGAGAAGGAGCACCCGAAAAACATTGAGGCCCTGATCGCCACGGGCACGCGGGCTGACGCGCTGATTCCGCAGTTTCCGCCCATCACGTTTCCGAACCACTACACCATCGTCACCGGACTGACGCCGGCACACCACGGCGTGGTGGACAACACCATGTTTGACGCCAAGCTGAACGCGCGCTTCCGCGCCAAGGACCACTTGCAGTTCACCGATGCGCGCTGGTGGGGCGGCGAGCCCATCTGGGTGACCGCCGAAAAGCAGGGCGTGAAGGCCGCGACCGTCTTCTGGCCCGGCTCGGAGGCGCCCATCGAGGGCGTGCGGCCCAGCCTGTGGCTGCCCTACGACAAGCACACCAGCAGCCACGACCGCGCGATGAAGATTCTTGAGTGGCTCGATCTGCCCGCCGAGAAGCGCCCCGCAATGCTGACCCTCTATTTCGACGAGGTCGATACCGCCGGGCACGACTTCGGACCGAACTCTCCGCAGTTGAAGCGGGCGGTGGCCAGTGTGGACGCCGCCATCGGCGAACTCATCGACGGGCTGAAAAAGCGCGGCCTGTATGACCAGATGAACCTGCTGCTGGTGAGCGACCACGGCATGGCCGAGACCAGTTGCGATCGCGTCGTCGACATCAGCTCGTTCATTGACCGCGCATGGGTGCTCGGCGCGCACAACGCGTTCGTCAGCCTCAATGTGCCGCCGGAGAAGCTGGCGGAAGTGGAAGCGAAGATTGCCGCGCAGCCGCACGTGCGCGTCTACCGCAAGGGAGAGATGTTGCCGCGCTGGGCCTACGCGGGCAATGACCGAATCCCCAACCTGTTTGTGCTGGCCGATGAAGGTTGGAGCGTGCTGGAGTTCCCGTTCAAATATCAGGGTCCCTGCACAAAGGGCGCGCATGGCTTCGATAACATGCTGCCCTCGCAGCACGGCGTCTTCATCGCGCATGGCCCGGCATTTCCGGCGGGCAAGCGCATTGCGGCCTTCGACAATGTGGATGTCTATCCGCTGATGACGCACCTGCTCGGCCTGCGCGCCGCCCCGAACGACGGCTCGCTCGCGCCGTTCACCAGCATCCTGAAAGAAGCGGCAGCGCCTTCTGCCACGCAGGTAAAGGCCGCGAACTGAGGTGTTCGTTTTTAGGGGAGCTCGCGACCCCGGGCCAACGCCAACAACTCGGGTGCCTCAGGTTCTCTCTGCGTCGGGTGCCCCAGGTTCGGCGCGCCCGTTGTTGGCGCGGCTAACCTGGGACGCATGTTGCCAGACCATTTTTGCTTAACCATGCGTGCCGCCTGATTGAATCGCATCGGCAATCTGGCTCAGAGGCAAACAAAAGCCCCGCATTCTCGCGGGGCTTCCATCTCTTCTTGTATTCAACTTGAAACTTGAAACCTAAAACTCGAAACTGTCTCTCTTACATCTTGCGGGGCACAATGCGGTCGGTGCCCATGTAAGGCCGCAGCGCCTCGGGGATGATGACGCTGCCGTCGGCCTGCTGGTAGTTTTCCATGATCGCCACCCAGGTGCGGCCAATGGCCAGTCCGCTGCCGTTGAGCGTGTGCACCAGCTCCGTGCCCTTCTTGCCCTCGGGGCGGTAGCGTATGTTGGCCCGCCGCGCCTGGAAGCTTTCGAAGTTCGAGCAGGAGGAGATTTCGCGGAACAGCCCCTGCCCCGGCAGCCAGACTTCAAGGTCGAAGGTCTTGGCCGAGCTGAAGCCCATGTCGCCGGTGGAGAGCAGCATGCGGCGGTAGTGCAGGCCCAGCTTTTCGAGCACGGCTTCGGCGTCGCGCGTCAGCTTCTCGTGCTCGGCGTAGCTCTCTTCCGGGCGCGCGAACTTCACAAGCTCCACCTTCTGGAACTGGTGCTGGCGGATGATGCCGCGAACGTCCTTGCCATAGCTGCCAGCCTCACTGCGCCAGCACGGGGTAAAGGCCGTCAACGAAACCGGCAACTGTGCCGCGTCCAGCGTCTCGTCGCGGTAGATGTTCGTGACCGGCACTTCGGCGGTCGGAATCAGGTACAGGTTGCGGTCGCCGTGCGGAACCTTGAACAGGTCTTCCTCGAACTTCGGCAGCTGGCCCGTGCCGTACATGGAATCGGCGTTCACCAGGTAGGGCGGCAGAACTTCGGTGTAGCCCTGCTCGCGGGTGTGCAGGTCGAGCATGAAGTTCATCAGCGCGCGTTCGAGCTTCGCGCCCATGTCCCAGTAGAGGGCAAAGCGCGCGCCCGTCAGCTTCACGGCGCGTTCCAGGTCGAGCACGCCAAGCTGTTCGCCCAGCTCCCAGTGCGGTTTTGGCGTAAAGTCAAACTTCGGCGGCGCGCCCCAGCGCTTCTGCTCCACGTTGGCGCTCTCGTCGCGGCCCACCGGCACGGAGTCGTGCGGCAGGTTGGGGATGGTCGTCAGGATCTTGCGCAACTCGGCGTCGGCCTCATCGCGCTTGGCCTCAAGGTCGGGAATCTTCGCCTTCAGCTCCGCCACCTCGGCGGTCATCGCGTCCAGTTCCGATTTCTGCTCGGGCGTGAGCGAACCCTTCTTGCTGGCGCCCATCAGCGGACCAATCTTCTTGCTTAACTCGTTGCGGCGGGCCAGCGCGGTTTCCAGCGCCTGCACCTCGGCGCGGCGCCGCTGGTCAATGGCGCGGAAATCCCCCAGAACCTCGTCGGGGTTTGCGCCGCGGGCGCGCAGTTTGTCCTCAACCACGGAAAAATGTTCACGTACGTAAGCCAGATCAAGCATGGTCGCCTTAGCTCCTCGAACCTTCTACTGTAACGGAAACAGGGCACCGATGAACAGGGTTGCGCTCGGGAGCCGCCTGAAATGCACGAATTTCCGGGCATCCGGAGGCCGCAGATTTCACCGCCCTGCAACACGCCGCCGCACTCTGCCATTTCATTCGGCGGGGCCGCTCCGCTACACTAGGAAGGCTATGAAGAAGCAGATTTCGCGCGCACTCCTTCTTTTCGTGGTCGTCCTGCTTGCTCCGCTCGCGGCCTTCGCTACCGCTTACGGGCAAAAGCCCAAGGTCGTCGTCATCGTGGTCATCGACCAGCTTCGCGGAGACCTTATCGAGCGTTACCACGACGAATTCGTCCCCGGCGGCTTCCGCCGCTTCATGGACGAAGGCGCCTGGTTCAGCACCTGCTATTACCAGTACGCGAACACGCGCACCGCTCCGGGCCACGCCACGCTCGGCACCGGCACCTATTCGCTCGGACACGGCATTTACAACAACGAGTGGTTCGACCCCAAGCTGAACCACATGGTCACCAGCGTGGACGATCAGGACACGACTGTGGTCGGCGCCAACGTTCAGGGCATCAGCGCCTCGCCGCACAACCTGATGTCCGACACAGTGGGCGATGAGTTGAAGCTCGCCACCGGCGGCCGCGCGCGCGTCTTCGGCATCTCGCTCAAAGACCGCGCCGCCATTCTGCCCTCCGGACACACGGCCAACGCCGCCTACTGGATCGACCACCAGAGCGGCCAGTGGATCACCTCCAGCTATTACATGAAGGACGCGCCCGCGTGGCTGCTGGCCTACAACGAGAACGGCGACCGCGCCAAGTCCCTGCTGAACAAGAGCTGGACCGGCTCCGATGGCAAGGAAGCCTTCAACACCACGCCGCAGGCCAAGTCGAATGGCCAGCTCGCGGGCTTTTATGACACGGTGGGCGCCACGCCCTACGCCAACGACTACATGATCGCCTTTGCCGAAGAGTTGATGGAGAAGGAAGGCGTGGGCACCGGCCCGGTCACCGACCTGGTCACCATCAGCTTCTCCTCGCACGACATTCTCGGCCACCGCAAGGGCCCGGACTCGAACGAAGAGCACGAGATGCTGCTCGCCTTCGACAAGCAGTTTGCCGCCTTCTTCGGCTGGCTGGACCAGAAATATGGCCGCGACAACGTGGTGCTGGCCTTCAGCGCCGACCACGGCATTGCGCCCGTGCCCGATTACTCCATCAAGCAGCGCATGCCGGCCTTCGCCTTCGACGGCAAGGACCTCGCCGCGCAGATCAACACCATGCTGGCCGCCAAGCTGAACGTCGCAAAGCCCGCCGCGGGCAAGAAGGCCGAAACGCCGAAGTACGTTGTCGGCTTCGACTATCCGCTGGCCTTCCTTGACGAGCACGCCTGGGAGAGCACCAAGCTCAGCGAGTCCGACGCCGAGAAGATGGTTGGCGAGATCATGAAGACGCTGGGCCTGCGCGGCTACGTCACGAAGTCGCAGCTGGCCAAGGCCGAGGTGCCGAACACGATCTTCACGCGCAAGTACCTGAACAGCTATTCGCCACTCGGAAGCTGGTACGTGATGGGCATGGCGCGGCCGTTCGTGATCGGCTACACCAGTGGCACCGATCACGAAATGCCGTACTCGTATGACAGCCACGTGCCGCTGGCCTTCTCTGGCAAAATCTTCCGTCCGGGCCAGTACCGCGAGACCGCCGAACCAGTGGATCTGGCGGTGACACTCAGCTCCGTGCTCGGCGTGAACGCGCCGGCCAGCGCCGTGGGACGCGTGCTCAACGAGGCATTTGTGGACGCGCCCGCGCCCGCGGCTCCCAACAAAGGAGTGGCGCAGTGAGCAAGAACAAGCAGAAGAAGCCGGAGACAGCCAGTGCCCCGGCGGCGGTGAAGGAGCAGCCGCGCAGCGTCAGTGACCGCGCCAACGCGCTCGATATGAGCGTGGAAGTCGGCCCGCTCAAGCTGCGCAACCCGGTCATGTCCGCCTCCGGCACCTTCGGCTACGGCATTGAGTTCGAGGACATCGTTTCGCTCGAGCGGCTCGGCGGCATCGTCTGCAAGGGGCTCTCGCGCGAGGCCATGCCCGGCAACCCGCCGCCGCGTTTGTATGAGACTGCGGCGGGCATGCTGAACGCCATCGGCCTGCAGAACATCGGCGCGCGCGCCTTTATCGAAGACAAGCTGCCGCTGCTGCGCAAGGCCACCACCACGCCCATCATCTGCAACGTCTATGGCTACTCGAACCCCGATTACGTCGAGGCCATACGCATTCTGAATGAGGGCGAGGGCATTGCCGCCTACGAGCTGAACGTGAGCTGCCCGAACGTGAAGTACGGCGGCATCGCCTTCGGACAGGACCCGGTGCTGCTGGAGCAGCTTGTGGCCGACGCGCGTAACGCCAGCACCCGTCCGCTGATCGTGAAGCTCTCGCCGAACGTCACCAGCATCGCGCGCATGGCCAAGTCCGCTGAGGACGCCGGTGCCGACGCCATCTCGCTGGTGAACACGTTCCTCGCCATGGCCATTGACCCGGAGACGCGCCGCCCGCGCATCTCCAACGTCACGGCTGGGCTGAGCGGCCCGTGCATCAAGCCCATTGCGCTACGTATGGTTTACGAGTGCTCCAAGACCGTCCGTATTCCGATCATCGGCATGGGCGGCATCTCCACGGCGGCCGATATCGTCGAGTTTTTGCTGGCGGGCGCCAGCGCCGTCGAGGTTGGCACCGCGAACTTCTGGGACCCGTGCGCCTGCGAGAAGCTGGTGGACGACCTCGAACACTGGTGCCTGAGCCACCGCGTCGACAAGGTAAGCTCACTCACCGGCGGGCTGATCGTCTAGCGCGGAGACTCCGTGCCTGCGCGAAGTGGAGTTGGGTGCGCGTTGAGCAGGTTGCTGCACCTCGCCTCGGACACTCTCCTCAACGCGTCATCCTGAGGAGCGCAGCGACGAAGTATCTGCTTGGGCATCCGGCGCGCACACTGCGCCACTGAAATACGAAGGGCACGGCCAAGGCCGTGCCCGTTTCACTTGAATGGTGGTTGTTCTATTCCTGCTCGATCTTCGCCCGCAGTTCTTCGGGGATGCGTTCGCGCAGGTTTTCCGGCAGGCGGTCGTGGATGCGGCGCGCGCCAATCAGCGCAGCGTCTTTCATCACCAGTGGCGCGGGCGTGGCAATGGCCACCAGCAGCCACAGCACCACGGAGACCAGGAAGCCAAGCACGGCGCCAATTTCAAACAGCAGCGCGTGGTGCGGGTTGAAGTGGTGTATGACGGCGAAGGCCAGCACAAAGACCACGGCCGAGACCGTCGCCAGCGCAATCAGCGCAATGTCGATGGTGCGATGCAGGCGCCGGCGCGAGCGGCAATGCGCACACTCGTCAAAGTGCGCTTCATAGTCCACCGCCATTTCCGGCGCAATGCCCGAAATGTCGTACCGCCAGCCGGCCAGAATCTTGCCGACCACGGGATCAATGCATTCTTGCATAGAGGCTTACAGTGTTATCGCCGGCAAGCACTCCTCCTGGCGGGCCAGGTGGAGATGGTTGCGCAATAACGTACGGCGTTCTCCCAGGGCGCGTTCGGCCGCTGCCCGCGCAATCTCCGGAAGGTTGTTGGCCTCCGAAAGATGCGCCAGAACCAGAAACGCTGCTTCTCCATCATAGTCTTGGGTTAGGAATTCCGCCAAGGCTTCGTTGGAGAGGTGTCCCACTCTGGACATGACGCGCTGTTTGACAGCCCACGGGTACGGCCCCACGCGCAGCATCTCCAGGTCGTGATTGCTCTCCATCAGCAGGCCGTGGCAGCCCTGCAGGGCCAACCGCACGTTCTGCGAAATGTAGCCGAGATCGGTGGCGTAGCCCAGCCGAATGCCCTCGGCGCGGAAGACGAAGCCGACCGGGTCGGCGGCGTCGTGCGGCGTGGTGAACGGCGTAATGTCCAGGTCGCCGATGGCGAACGCCTTGCCCGCCTCGAACAGTTCGAGACGTTCAGCCCGCACCGGGTTGCCTTGCGAATCCTTGGCCGAGCCCGCCCAAGCCGCGTGCGTTGCGCGCGTCATGTAGACCGGCAGCCGGAACTTCTTGGCCATCACGTGCAGGCCGCCGACGTGGTCGTTGTGCTCGTGGGTGATGACGATGCCGCTCAGTGACTCGGGCGCGATGTTCGATTCGCTCATCCGACGGCAGAGTTCGCGGCAGCTCAGGCCGCAGTCCACCAGCACGCGCGTGCGCGAGCTGGCAACCACGCTGGCGTTGCCCTTCGATCCACTGCCCAGAACTGTGATGCTGACACCCACGATTGGCAGGATACCGCGAGCGGGGCCGCAAGGGAAACCCCGCGGCCCATGCTCGAAATGGGGCTAACGGTTGCCGAAGACTTCCTTTAGCAGGGAAGTGGTGCGCGCCACGGGGTCTTTGCGGATCTTCGTCTCTTCCTGCCCGAGTTCGTAGAAGAGGCCGTCGAGCGTCTTGCTCACCACGTAATTCGTCAGGTCGAACTGTCCGGCCATTTGTGAGCCGCCGGGCGCCGCGGCCAGCATGGAGTTGTACTGCTTCACCACGCCCACCTTCGCCATCGACTGCTTCACGATCGGCGTAAATGTCCGCGTCAGGTCGGCCGAGCTTGTGCGCTTGAAGTAGTCGGTGGCGGCCGTGTCGCCGCCCGTCAGAATCTGCCGCGCATCGCTGAAGGTCATCTGCTTCAGCGCGCTGATGAAGATGGCCTTGGCCTGCGGCGCAGCCTGCTCGGCGGCGCGGTTCATGCCCACTTCCAACTCATCCACCTTGGAGCCCATGCCGACCATGCGCAGTCCGCTGCCCACGGTCTTCAGCTTCGGCGGAAGCAGGATGCGGATGGCTTCGTTCTTCAGGAAGCCGTCGACGCGGCCGGTGTGCGCCACGGCGTTGCCGGTGCTTACCTGCAGGGCTTCCTTCAGTCCGGCCACCACCTTGCTATCGCTCAGTCCGGAGCTTTGCTGCTGTTGTGTGCCGAGCTTCTGCTCGGCTTTCTTCATCAGGTCGCCGAGCTGCGCCTGCGCGCATGGAGCCAGCACGCACGCGCTCAGGATCACGGTTCCGAACAGCCGCTTGAAGTTTGTCATCGTCGTCTCTCCTGTTGGGCCAACTGCGAGAACGGAATGTTACTTTTCCTGAAACAGCGTGCGGATAACCCGCCGCATGAACGAGCCGCCGTACGAGCCGGCAAAGCCTGGCAGCATGATGAGCACCGAGCCAGCAATGGTGGCGCGCGTGTATTGCAGCAGCGGGTTGATCAGCGTGCCTGCAATCATGGTCAGTGGAACCGGCAGGCCCACCAGCAGCAGCCAGCGCCACGGACGCAGCGGCCGCGCCACGCCCAGTGCCATGGTGAAGGCCGTCACCGCCAGCGCCGTGAACAGCGGGTCGGCGACAAAGATTTGCAGCAGTCCGGCCAGCACGCCGCAGGCAAAGGCCAGCGGATAGAGCACAGCAAGTTTGGTATCAGGAAACGGTTGTGCGGCTTCGGTGGCGTTCACGGTAGGTTGCTCCCCGGCCCATTGTAACCAGCGCGGCCGCGCGCTGCGAGTACAATCCAAATATGAGGCGTGTCGTTCATCTCGGCGTGTTTGTTGTGTTCGCGGCCGCATTCTGCGCGGCGCAGAGCAAGCCATGCTCTCCGCCGTTGATGGACAAGGCCGAGAAGCTGGCAGGGCAGCTCCATGACTGGGACGCCATTCATCGCTACTACAAGCTCTACGACCGCTGCGACAGCGCCAGTGCCGACGCCAACCTCAGCAACTCCATCGCCAAGGTCTTTGCCAACCGCTGGGAGACCCTGCCGCATCTTGCCGAACTCGCGCACAATAAGGACTTCCTTGAGTTCGTGCTCTGGGGCGTGAACTCCTCCGACGATCGCCGCGATCTGGTGCGAATCCGCAACCACGCCCTGCGCCGCTGCCCGCGCGGGCAGCTCTCGCTGTGCAAGGACATTGCCGAGACTGCGCAGGACGCGCTCGACGACGCCGACGACGCACAGCCCACGCGGCTCTAGCGCCGAGCATCAATATTTGTAGAACCCCCGGCCGCTCTTGCGGCCCAGCCATCCAGCATCCACCATCTTGATCAGCAGCGGACACGGGCGGTACTTCGGATCGCCCATCCCGGCGTGCAGCACGCGCATAATGTCCAGGCAAACGTCGAGGCCGATAAAGTCGGCTAGCGTGAGCGGCCCCATGGGGTGCGCCATGCCGAGCTTGAAGACCTCATCGACAGCCTCTGCGGTGGCCACGCCTTCCATCACGGTGTACATCGCTTCGTTCAGCAGCGGCATCAACACGCGGTTGCTCACAAAGCCGGGCGCGTCGTTCACCTCCACCGGCGTCTTGTCGAGCTTCTCCGCCAGTTCCTTTACCGTGGCATAGGTTGCATCGCTCGTGGCCAGCCCGCGGATGACCTCCACCAGCTTCATCATCGGCACAGGGTTGAAGAAGTGCATGCCAATGATGCGGTCCGGGCGGTTGGTCTGCGCCGCAATCTTCGTGATCGAAATGGATGAGGTGTTGCTGGCCAGAATGACCTCGGGGCGGCAGAGCTGGTCGAGCGCGCGGAACATCTCGGCCTTGATCTCAAAGCGCTCGCTGGCGGCTTCCACCACAAAGTCGCAGGCCGCGATCTCTGTGCGGTCAAGCACGCCTTTGATGCGAGCCAAAGCCGCGTCGCGCTGCTCGGCTGTCAGCTTGCCCTTGGTCAGTTCGCGCTCAAGGTTCTTGCCAATGGTGGCCATTCCGCGGTCGAGGAAGCGCTGTTCCACCTCCAGCAGCACCACGTTGAAGCCGCTGCGCGCGAACACGTGCGCAATGCCGTTGCCCATGGTTCCGGCGCCGACGACGCCGACTGTCTCTATCGCCATACCGTTCTCCCCACGCTGGTTTGCGAAACGGAAAAGTGTAGCAGAAGGCTGCCGCGGCCCACAGGCCTTTCGCGTGTTCCATCCGTGGCGTGATTTGCCGCCCCGCGCCGCCAAGCCTTTGAAACTCGGCCGCGCTTCCAATACACTAGTTAGGACATGAGCTTGGGCAAGACATTACGCAGCTACATCTGGTGGACGCACGAGCGCGGCTCCATTCACTACGACGTGATGGTGACGCTGATCCTTTTGTTCGTTTTCGTCGGGCCCATGTTCATCGACTTCAAGGACAAGCCGGTGCACCCGGCTGGCGTGGTTGTGCAGCCCGACGGCAACCAGGGCTTCGTCTACCGCATTGACGCCAAGCAGGTGAAGGGCACCAGCGATGCCGAGCTGCTCACGAGCTTCAAGAGCGTCATCGTACCCATTGCCGGCAACGTGCAGATTGACCGCTACCAGGCCGTGCCGAACCTCCGGGGCAAGGTGATTGCCTGGCGCGTGTGGGTGCATCGCGGCCAGGGCAACTAGCCGGCCGCATCCGCGGGCCGCAGACCTCACCGTTGCTTTCGTTGTTCCCCGGCCCGCGTCCAATTCCTGACAGGCAGGAGAGCCATGAAATTGTTCCGTTCCATCGTTGTGCTGGCGTCGTTGTCGGCGGCCAGTGTGTTTGCCTGCGCGCAGGGTTCGCTGCAGGAAGCCTACAAGGCCATTGACCAGGCCGCGCGTGAAGTGCGCACCGTGCAGACCGACCTCGCCACAGATCAGTACCAGGAAGTAGTGCGCGAGCACGACCGGCAGAATGGCAGCATGATGTTGAAGCGCTCGGGCTCCGAGGTGAAGATGGTTCTTCACTCCGAAGGTCAGCAGGTGCTGTTCACCGGCGGCAAGCTGCGCCTCTACCGCGAGCGCACCAACCAGATCACCGAATACGCTGCGGGCAAGAACAAGGACCTCTTCAACAGCTTCCTTGTGCTCGGCTTCGGCGGTACCAGCCACGATCTGCAACGCTCGTTTGACGTGAAGTATGAGGGCATGGAGAAGGTCGGCGGCGTTGAGACCTATCACCTCGACCTGACGCCGAAATCGCAGAACACGCGCAACATGTTCAACACCATCAGCCTCTGGATCGACGTGAAGCGCGGCGTCAGCGTGCAGCAGAAGTTTCTTTCCGGCCGCGACTACAAGCTCGTCGTATACTCCAACATCAGAATCAACCCCTCGCTGGCCGATAGCGCCTTCGAGCTGAAGACCCGGCCGAATCCTTCCGTCATTAAGGGGCAGTAAACGGGACCCGCGCGGCACAACTGCCGCGCACCATGCAACCGGATGGGAGCAAGCTTCCGGTTGGCGAGGAACTCATGGCCAAGGTGTTCATCATGCCGACGCCGGTGCGCAGGGCCAACCTGAGCACCGCCCGCATGCCCGATCCGCGCTACGTCGAGGGCCAGCGCCTGCTGGTTCGCGCCATGACCTACCTGGTGAAGAGCGGGCCGGAGGCCAATCGCGCCGCCGTCGAACTCATCAGCGATCTGGTACGTACACGCTTCCGCGCCAGCGACCGGTTGCCAGGCTTTACCGAATAGCAGTACTCCTTCAATCGGATTGGTAATAAGAAAGGCTCCCGTGAGGGAGCCTTTGCTGTGCCGTCGTTCGATGAGCCTACTTTGTGCCACCCAACCGTGCTGGAGGTGCAGTTACGGTCGCCTTGCGCTCCAGCTTGTCCCAGGCGAACGGGCGGCCGGAGATGGCGCGCAGAATCGTCTTGATCAGAACGATGGAGAACAACTGGCGGTAGGCAAAGCGCTGCAGCCAGACGTGGCCCAGCAACCACCAGTCCTGACGGTCGCGCGCGCTGTGGCGCTCGAGCGAGAAGGCGATGGTGGAGGCGATGAAGTCCACGATCAGGAACAGCAGGAAGAACATCACCAGTTGCTCAAAGCTCGCCGGGTCGGCCGTCTCCGGGTGGAAGAACTTGTCCCAGAGCAGGTACTTGAGCGAACCCACGATGAACATGATGTCGATGAACGGCGACACCAGTGGCAGCAGCACCTGGAAGACAACGATGTTCGGCAGCGCAATCCAGCCCAGCGCTCCGCCGCGCTTGACTGCCGACTTGTGTTTGTAGACGGCCTGCAGAATGCCGAATGACCAGCGGAAGCGCTGACGCATCAGGCCACCCGCGGTTGAGGGCGCTTCGGTGTAAGCCAGCGCGCGGTCCTCGTATTCGACCTTGTATCCGGCCTGCAGCAGCGCCATCGTCAGGTCGGCGTCCTCGGCCACGGTGTCGATGTGATACTGTCCAGCGGCCCGCACGCACTCCGTGCGCCAGGCGCCAATCGCGCCCGGCACCACGCTCACGCAGGAGAACATGTTCAGCGCGCGGCGCTCAAAGTTCTGGCTGGTGATGTATTCCAGCGCCTGCCAGCGTGTCCACAGGTTGATGCGGTTGCCCACCTTGGCGTTGCCTGCGATGGCCCCGAGCTTCGGGTCCTGGAAGTGTGGCACCAGGTACGCGATGGCGTCGGAGGCAATGATCGTATCGGCGTCAATGCCGACGAAAATCTCCTCCGTCACGTAAGACAGGCCGTGGTTCAGTGCGCTGGCCTTGCCGCCGTTGGTATGAGTCAGCACGGTTACGCGGCCTTCTTCAATTTCCTTGGCGAAGGTCGTGCGCGCCACTTCGTAGGTCTTGTCCGTGGAGCCGTCGTCGATGACGATGACGCGCAGGTTGGGATAGGTCGAATCCAGCACTGAGCGCACCGTGCGCTCGATGACCTTCTCCTCGTTGTAGGCCGGCACCAGCACGGCCACGGCGGGCTGGTAGTTTGAAGTGGCTTTCTCGGTGACGTGGCGGCGCAGGCGGTCGGCGGTGGCCAGCAGGCCCACGGAGACCAGTCTCCCGGTCATCAGGATGTCGCCAACGAAGAAGACGAAGACGATGAAGCTGTTGACGGCGCCGAAGATGGAGAAGCCGACAGCGTCAATGCGCGCCCAGAAGCGTTCGCTCGGCGAAATCGCCGGCATGATGTCTTCGCGCGTCTTGCCCAGCAGTGTGGAGAGCGGCACCACGTCGTAGCCGCGCGCACGCAGGCCGTCGATGATGATGGGCAGCGCTTTGACGGTTTCCTCGCGGTTGCCGCCGCCGTCGTGCAGCAGGATGACGCTGCCATCCTTGCCGAGTTGCTCAAAGATGGAGTCGGCGATCTGCTGCGCTGTGGGCCGCGGATCGTCACGCCAGTCATTCGGGTCAATCTTGTCGCCGACGGTGATGAAGCCCGCGGTCTGCGCAATCTCCAGCGGCTTCATCTGGTCGGCCGTATCCGGCTCCTGGTCGATGGAGTACGGCGGACGGAAGATGACCGGCTTGACGCCGAGCTTGCCGGCAAAGAAGCGCTCGGTCAGGTTCAGCTCGAACTGGAAGTACTTGCGCGAGATGTTGCTGATGTCCGGATGCGTGAAGGTGTGGTTGCCGATTTCGTGGCCTTCATCGTAGACGCGGCGCGTCAGGCGGCCGTACTTCTCCGCCTGCATGCCGATCAGGAAGAAGGTGGCCTTCACATTCTTCTGCTTCAGGATCTCCAGGATCTTCGGCGTCCACTTCGGGTCCGGGCCGTCGTCAAAGGTGATGGAGACCATGTGCGGCTGGAAGCCGAAGTTGCCGATGCGGTAGGGCTGCGGCAGATGGTCGAATTCCTCGTCGGTGATCAGCGCCGTCTGCGGGTCCAGCTTGATGCTGCGCTCACCGTTTGAGGGCTGGTTCTGAATGCGCACGACTTCGCCACGGCCTTCAATGTCCACATCCTCGCCCGGCAGCACCTGTGTCAGCTTCTGCTCGGCGCCCGGTTCAAACGGCTTGTCCCAGACATTCCACAGGGTGCGATCTTCCGAACCCAGCCGCCACAGTGCAAAGGTGGAGATGCCGAGGTTATGCGCGGCGCGCATCTGGTTCAGCGCCGTCGCCGCATCCATGTACCACACATCGTGCTGGTTGCCTTTGTCGTCGGCGTAGATGAAGTGCGGGTTGTAGGCATCCTGGTCAAAATCGATGATGGCCTCAGCGTCGCGCGCCTCAATCCAGGCTTCCTGCACGCTCACGTTGTGCACGCCGGCCTGACCCGGTTTGCCGCCCTTCGCGGTCGACCAGTCATAGCCGTAGTTGCCGATGGCGCAGATGATGCGGTCCTTCGGCACCTGTTTCAGCGCGCGTTGCAGGTTCTCGGTGAACCAATCCTGCGAGGCGATCGCACCCGGCTCTCCGCCCGGGTAGTGCTGGTCGTAGTTCATCAGGATGAGGCTGTCGACGTACTTCGCCATGAACGGGAAGTCAAAGTCGCTGTTCGCCACCGGCACGCTCACGTAGAGCTTCATCTGCCGCGCGTGCAGATCGTCGGAAAGCTCCACGATGAGCTGCTTGTAGTCTTTCTGCGCGTCTTCCGAGAAGCCTTCGATGTCGAGCGTGATGCCCTTGTAGTGGTCGGTCGCCAGGAAGGTCAGCAACTGGTTGCGGAAGTTCTTGCGGCCCTCCGGACTGGCCAGGAACTTGTCGACGCCTGGCTGCCACTGATTGCTGATGGGGTCAAAATTGTTGACCAGCGGGAAGACTTCGACGTTGTTCTTCTCCTGCTTCAGCAGCGGCATCACCTTGGTATCCACCGTGCTGACGTGGCCGTTGTTGATCACCGTGAACAGCGTGTTCATCTCGGTGACCGCCTGCAGGCGGCCGTCGGGCGTGAGCACGTGCAGCCATTCGGGGAAGAGCATGTCGAGCTGCGGCAGGTATTCCTTCAGTGAGCTGTAGCTGGCCGCGTCCCACTGCACGTAGAACGCACCGCGGATGCCTTCGTCCGAGTTCAGGATCACCTGCGAAGGCGCTGTGTCCGTTTTGCGGTGACGGTTCTGCGCCTTGCTGTGCTTGCGCTCCTTTACCTGCAACGCATGGTAATTCTTCTTCTGTGAAGCCAGCAGGATGCCCGGCACGCTGGCGCCGCGGAAGACCGTTACAAGGAAAAAAACTGCTAACAGGCTGAGCGTAATGATGGCCACGTCAATGGCGCGCCGGATACGCTTCCACCGCTTCTGTTTCGGATCGTAAAACACTGGAGACGAAGACATGGGAGGTTCTCTCTATTTATCGTAAGGGTGGGGTGGGGGCGCGTCAACGCAAGAGCCTCGCCCAATGTGGTTCTGCCACAGAGGTGCCCGGTCTTGTCCTGCCCCCTCGGCACCGCGCTTGGACGCTTCCGATGTGAGGATTGATACCTGTCGATGCCCGCCGCACATCTTCGATTGCGGCCAGCCGTCCGTAACGCTATATTTTTGAAGGTGATTGCGCTCCTGAAAAAATATCCGCGCTGGTTTGCCGGGTGCCTGCTCGCGGGCCTCGCCATCCGTCTTCTCATGGTGCTGCGTTTCCCGCCGGAGCCGGTCGGCGATGCCGTGGTCTACATGGACATTGCCGGTCACATGCTGCGCGACCATGCCTACGCCATCAGCGACAATCACAGCTTTCATCTGACCCTCATACGCATGCCGGGCTTTCCCGCCTATCTGACAGCGGTCTTCGCTATCTTCGGCTTGGATAACCTGTTCGCACTGCGTATGGTGCAGGTTGTCATTGATCTTGTTACCTGCCTGCTGGTCACGGATCTTGCCTTGCGGACGGTTGGCGAGCGCGCGGCGCGCTGGGCCTGTCTGCTCGCGGCCGCGTTCCCGTTCATCGCCAACTATGCCGCCACCGCCCATACCGAGGTGATGGCCGTTTTCCTGACGACGCTTGCGCTTCAGCAGGCGGCAATCGGCATCACCGGAGGTTCGCGCTGGCACTGGGCCGCCTCGGGGGCCGCCATCGGCGCCGCGATTTGTGTGCGCCCGGACAGCGGGCTGATCCTCATCACGCTCACCCTCGTGCTGGCCTGGCTGTTTCTGCGCGACCGTAAACAGCGCCGTCAGTGGCTGCTCTCGGCCATTGTGATGGGAGCCGTTGCGCTGGCGCCGCTCGTGCCCTGGACCATCCGCAACTGGCAGGTCTTCCACATCATTCAGCCGCTGGTGAATGCTGCGGCCCTGGAGCCGGGCGAGTGGGACGACGTTGGCTATGCCAATTGGATTAAGACTTTCATCTGGGACTACTCCTCGGTGGAGAAGATCGCCTTCACCGTTCCCGGCGAGCCCATCGACATCAACGATGTTCCCGCCCGGGCCTTTGATAGTCCTGAAGAACGGCAGTACGTGGCCGCACTCTTTGACCAGTACAACCAGAACCACGACATGACGCGTGAGCTGGACGCTCGCTTTGCCGAGCTTTACCAGCAGAAGTTGCGTCGCCATCCACTGCGCTTTCACCTGCTGCTGCCCGCCGCGCGTGCTCTGAATATGTGGATTCGTCCGCGCACGGAGATGCTGCCGCTGGACTCCGAGTGGTGGAAGTTCAAGGAAGATCCGCACGACAGCATAATCTCCACTTCACTGGGACTGATCAACATCGCGTACGTCATCCTCGCCCTCTGCGGAACCTGGTGGATTGGCCGCCACGTAGGGTGGGGAATTCATCAAGGGGTAACGCGCGCCGAGGGCGCGCTGCCCGCCACAGGCGCAGGGACGCTGCCCGCTGCGGGCGCACAGGTGCTGCCCGCCGCAGGCGCACAGGCCGCCCGGATCTTCCTGCTGCTGTGGGCGTACACGGTGGTGCGCACCCTCTTCTTCGCCCGCACGGGCACCACCGAGCCGCGCTACATGCTGGAGTGCTTCGCGCACGTCTTTGTCGCGGGGGGCGCCATCCTGGCTGCGTGGACCGCGCGTCGCTCATCTACGAAAACACCAGCATTGCCCGCAGAGTAAGCGCGTTTTCACCGCCGCACAGATTGGTTCCCGGTTGCACAGTGGCACGCGGTCATCGTCCATAGAGCCATGCTTCGGCCACGCCCGGCGCTGGTGTAGAATTACCTGTTTCCAACCGGGTCCGTAAGCGCACAGGGGCTGTTGCCCGGCCCACGCGCGGACCGCTGCCGAGAGGACAAAATCATGGCCAGCACTGCAACCACTCCCAACGAACTTGTGCTTCCTCAGTTCAAGAACGAACCCGTCGTTGACTTCACCCGTCATGAGAACCTGCGCAAGATGCGCGAGGCGCAGGAGAAGGTGCGCCTGCAACTCGGCCGTGAGTACGACGTCGTCATCGGCGGCCAGCGCGTCAAGACCGGCAAGACTCTCCAGTCCATCAACCCGTCCCGTCCCGCCGAGGTCGTCGGCGTCTTTCAGAGCTGTGGCCCCGAGCAGGTGGAGCCCGCGATGGATGCCGCGCAGAAGGCCTTCGTCTCGTGGAGCCGCACGCCCGTGGAAGAGCGTGCGCAACTGCTGTTGAAAGTTGCCAAGGTCATCCGCGATAAGCGCTTTGAGTGGGACGCCTGGATGTGCTTCGAGGCCGGCAAGAACTACGCCGAGGCTGACGCCGACACCGCCGAAACGATCGATTTCTGCGAGTTCTACGCCCGCGAGGCGCTGCGCCTGGCCAAGTCCGAGCCGCCCATCCAGTTCCCCGGCGAGAAGGATCGCCTGCGCTACATTCCGCTGGGCGTTGGCGCGGTCATTCCGCCGTGGAATTTCCCCTCGGCCATCTGCGTGGGCATGACCATGGCCTCCATCGTCAGCGGCAACACGGTCATCCTCAAGCCCTCGGGCGACGCGCCCGCCATTGCTGCCAAGTTCTTTGAAGTGCTGGAGCAGTGCGGCATGCCGGACGGCGTGGTGAACTACTGTCCGGGCAGCGGCTCCACCTTCGGCAACGCGCTGGTGGAGCACCCGAAAACGCGCTTCATCGCCTTCACCGGTTCCAAGGAAGTGGGCCTGCACATCAACAAGATTGCCGCCGAAACCAAGCCCGGCCAGATTTGGATCAAGCGCGCCATCATGGAGATGGGCGGCAAGGATTCCATCCTGGTCGATGCCGACGCCGATCTTGACGCCGCTGTCGAGGCCGTCGTGGGCTCCGCTTTCGGCTTCAGCGGGCAGAAGTGTTCGGCCTGCTCGCGCGCCATCATCGACGAGCGCATCTACGAGAAGTTTGTGGAGCGCGTGAAGGTTCGCGTGGACAAGCTGACGGTTGGCCCTACGGACGAGAACCCGGGACTCGGCCCGGTCATCAACAAGAAGTCGCTCGACAACTGCCTGCGCTATATCGAAACCGCGAAGAAGGAAGGCGGACGCCTCATCACCGGCGGCGAAGCCATCCAGACACCGCAGGGCGGTTTCTTCCTCCAGCCCACGGTCATTGCAGACGTGGAGCCGACGGCCACCATCGCGCAGGAAGAGATCTTCGGACCGGTGCTGGCTATCATCCCCTGCAAGGGGTTTGAGGATGGGCTGCGCATTGCCAACAATACGGAATTCGGCCTGACCGGCTCGGTCTACTCCAGCTCGGAAGACAAGCTGGAGCGCGCAGCCAACGAGTTCCATGTTGGCAACCTGTACCTGAACCGCAAGTGCACCGGCGCCATGGTGGGCGCGCATCCGTTTGGCGGCTTCAACATGTCGGGCACGGATTCCAAGGCGGGCGGCCCGGATTACCTGCTGCTGTTCACGCAGGCCAAGAGCATCGCGCGCAAGTTCTAAGCGTGTGGCACATCATCCGGCGGGGCTGCCTTCGGGCGGCCCCGTTGCTTTTCAGGCAATGTGAGGCTCTGCAATTTTGCACGGAGCATGCGGATTGCATTGACAGCCGCCGGTGGCTCGGCGAAGAATAGTGCGGCGCAATTCTGTCTGCGCACAGACCAGTACACGGGAAGCCAGATCACCATGGCCCGAATTCTTTGCGTTGACGATGAACCCAGCATGGTTACGCTGAAGTGCGCGATCCTCGAGGCCGCCGGGCACGAGGTCACCACCGCCACCTCGGCCCACGAGGCCATCGACAAGCTCAACTCCAATACCTTTGACGCTGTGGTGACCGACTGGCGCCTGGGCGATGCCGATGGCCGCACCATTGTGCAGGCCGCCAAGCAGCTCTCCGCCATGCCGGTGGTGGTCGTCAGCGGATTCGTCAATGAGGCGTTCCACGCCGCCGAGCCGCTCGCCGATCTCTACCTGGAAAAGCCTGTGAACCCGGAAGAGCTTGTCACCATCGTCAATGAACTGCTGCGCATCAATCGCGGCGAATAGTTTTTAGCTGGAAACGAAAAGGCACGGCCTAGGCCGTGCCTTTTGCGTTACGAAAAATTCCGGATTACTACTGCGGCAATGTGCCCGGCGCGGGAACGGGGGCCGGTGCCGTGGCCTGTGCCTGCTGCATGCTGGCCGCCGTGGCCGCCGCCGCTTCTGCCAGAATGCGATGGTGGATGGTGAACAGCGCCAGCTCCAGACGGTCGCTTACGCCGATCTTGTCATACACGTTGCGCAGGTAGTTCTTCACCACCTGCTCGGTGGTGCCAAGCTGCGTGGCAATTTCCTTGTTCTTGAAGCCCTGTACAATCAGCGCGACGATCTTCAGCTCTTTCGGCGTCAGGCGGTCGCGCACGCGCGCACCCACAAAATCATCGCTCTCAGTGGACCGCGTGGGCATGTGCGAATCATGCACGCACATGTCTCCGTTGGAAACCATGCGCACGCACTTCAGCAGGTCTTCACTGGCCACCGAGCGAAAGACCACGCCGCGCACACCGGCGCGAACGTAGCGCTCCGGCTGCTCGCCGTTTTCGGCGATCACCACCAGGTGGTTGCCGGCGCTGGCCAGGGCCGCGAGCTTTTCCAGGTCCGCCAGAAAGCTGCTGGCAAACACCAGAACCGAGCCGCGGAACTTGTCGGCCGCCAGCATCATCTGCTCCACGGTCTGCGCCTGGGCCACAATGCGAACGTCGTCTTCCACGGCCAGTACCTTGGCGATGCCGGCGCGGAAAATAGCCTGGTTATCGGCCAGGATGATCTTCAGCATCCTTCCTCCTGGGTGGTGCTCTGCGCCCGAACAATCTCGTAGGAATCGATCACGCACGCCACGCCGGTCTTGCCGTCTTCTTGTGCGTTATCGTTGCGTACCACGCGTCCCTGGCAGCGCAGACGTACATCGGACTGGCCGCCGGCAACGTCCTTGGGCACCATGACCTCAAACTCCACGGCCGAACCCACCGGCATCGAGTGCTCGGCCAGCAGATAGGCGCCCGCGGCGCTCATGTTTCCGGTGATAGCCGCCTGCGTTTCATGGCCGCCCTGTCCGTCGCCCAGCTTGACGTTCAGATGGACCGGAAAACGCTGACTGGTTCGGGACTCGGAATCGCGTTCGTCGGTATGTGACATATGCGTGATCTCGCGCCGATTGCTCACAGGCGCGCCCTTGGCCTGATTATCACACACGACAGTCCAATGTACTACCGGGTATCCGTAGATTACCTAAGGAGTAAATACCCAGTCAAAGCCCATCACGGAACCGTCCGCTTCCGGAATCCGCGCCCTGCCGGTGCTTGCCGTCATGTGCTTCCTGCTATTGGCGCAAAAGAAAAGACCCGGAGGATCGCTCCGGGCCTGACCGTTTCCAGTTGGTAACGCTCTGGCTGAATTGAGCGGAGTGTGTGTTCATCCTTCTCAGAGCCGGGCGAAGATGCCCGGCCTCTTCAGGGACACATCTTTCGCGATTTCGGTTTAGAAGGCGTCTCCGCCACCGCCGCCAAAGCCACCGCCGGAGAATCCGCCGCCGGAATCTCCGCCACCGGCGTCAAAGCCTGAGCCGGAAGCGCTGGCCTGCGGCGCCGCTGTGAAGGCCTCATAAGCCGCCGAACTCATATTGTTCATCGAGTTCATCAGCAGCATCGGCGTCCACATGCCCATCGGGTCGCTGCCCACATACCAGCTTGGCGGGTCCTTGATAATGCCCTGGAAGGCCTTCGCCCAGTGTTGTTCCACGCCCAGCGCCATGGCGTAGGGCAGGAACTTCTCGAACGTGTCCGGCGGCATGCGCTTCAGCCGGTCAGCTTCCACGCGGTCCATGAACTCCTTGAAGCCGAGCACCTCCACCTTGGCGCGCGCGCCGCGCAGGCTCTTGGCTGAAAGGTTCCGCCCAAAGAGGAAGACGACGAGGCCGGAGAGGAGAGCGCCAATCACCGTCAGTGCCGGAGCCAGGAAGAAGTTCACCCGCCCGCTCAGTTGCAGCAGCAGGAAGGGAATGAAGACGATCAACGCGCCCACCACCATGTAGCCGCGTCCGGAATCCGGGTCCACGCGGTACATGCTCTTCGCCTTCAGCGCGCCCATGATCTCTTCGCGCACCGTCGGCAGCGCCAGGTAAAAACGGTTCTTCAGGCTGCTGAGCGAGATGATCTGCTCGCCCGGCCCGAACATGTTCTCCAGCATCTCGCGCTCATGCGGCGCAAGTTCGCCCCACTCCGGCTCCGGCTTCATCAGGTGGAACAGGTAGTCCTTCTTCGTGAACAGCAGAATCTTCTCGCTGGTCTCCTCGATCTTGAGATAGCCGCGCACGGCCAGGTCGACAAGCGTGGAGGTGACGTCGCGCGGCTGCACCGCGTCGTCGATGAGCGCGCCCGTTTCTGCCGGGGTAAAGCCCTTCGGCGGCTCGTATATGGCGGCCACCGACATGCCCGGGTCCGGCTCGCGCCCGATCGTCCACCACATGCTGAACATCACGATCAGCGCCCACACCGGCAGGAACATGACGGCGTTCGAGCGCAGCCAGCGGAAGAAGCGCGTCAGTCCGGAAGGCTGCTGCAGCATGCCCGGCGGCACGTAGACGTCGATGGTCAGGCCTTCGCGGGCCTCCATCGGGTTGTTGCTCTCGACCGTGACCGTGCTGCCATCCACCTTTGGCTCCGCGTCGCGAGACTTCGACCCATAGCGCCCGGTAAAGGCCAGCACCTTCAGCCCGGAGACATCGCCAGGGAAGACCACCAGTGCCGATGCACCGTCGATGGGCACCGTCCAATCGTTGCCCGTTACGTTCCAGTAGAGTTCGGCGTGCCGGTCTATAAAACGCACACCGTTTTCCACCTCGTAGGCAATCTTCACGGTGCGTTCGGTATCCACCGCGCCGGGGATGTAGATGGTCAGCTCAAGCTGCTTGCCCTTGGTGTCGCTCTTGTACTTCAGCGCCTGCCCGGCGTCGTCGGTGACCGAGAGCACCTTGACGAACAGCCGGTAGTTGCTGGCAATCTTTGGATCGGGGTAGTCGAGCGGAAGCCTGCGGTGCACGCCCTGGAACGAGCCTTGGAAGACGAAGTGAATCTCCTCTTCGACGTGCAGGCTGCCGTCCTTGTTGACCACAATGCGGTCGTCAAAGCGCGAGATCCGGTAGTCGCGCGCGAAAGCCGGCGAGGCCACCGCGAGCAGCATCGCGGCCAGCAGTACGACAATGCCCCAGCCAGTGCGGCTGGGGCGTTGCGTGGAAGTCGGGTGCGTGCTCATTGGGGTTAGAACTTCACCTGCGGCACGTTGCGTTCGGCGGCGTCGGTGATCTCGAAGAATCCGCGCTGCTGGAAGTTGAACATGCCGGCAATGATGTTGGTCGGGAACGACTGAATCTTCGTGTTCAGGTCGCGCACCACGGCGTTGTAGTAGCGGCGCGAGTTCTGAATGCTGTCTTCCAGCCCGGACAACTGGCTCTGCAGGGCCTGGAAGTTTTCGTTCGCCTTCAGCTCCGGATAGGCTTCGGCCACCGCGAGCAGCCCGCGCAGGGCCTGCGTCAACTGGCCTTCCGCCTGCGCGCGGTCTTCGGCGCTGCTGGCCGCCATGGCTGCCGAGCGGTACTTGGCCACGTTCTCAAACGTGCCCTTTTCATGCGCCGCGTAGCCCTTCACGGTCTCCACAAAGTTCGGAATCAGATCATGGCGGCGTTTCATCTGCACGTCCATGTCGCTCCATGCGTTGTCTGCCCGGACCTTGAGTTGCACCAGGCCGTTATACATGCCGGCGACAATCAGGCCCACCACAACCAGAATTCCCAACAGGACTAGAACCGCAACCATGCTGCCTCCAAGTACAGAGTAAAAGTCATGCGGACAGTATCGCACCGCACGCTGCCGGGGGAATAGCCCGCTTGCGCGGAACATAGAAACTAAAGACCCGCTCAGCTCGGATGTGTTGCGATTGCATTACAGTCTGCAAAACTCTATTGCAGGCTGCAATCAGCCGCGCCCTCCGTCGGCCTTCCCTCGGGAAGACTGATACGCAGGCTTTAGCCGTAGAGTTCCTTCAACAGAGCATAGGCCCGCCGCAGGTGCGGAATCACGATGCTGCCGCCCACCACCAGCGCCACGTTCAGTGTCTCTTCCTGCTCGGCGCGCGTGGCACCCAGCCGGTAGCCCTGCACGATGTGGTAGTTGATGCAGTCGTCACAGCGCAGCGCCGCCGAAACCGCCAACCCCATCAGTTCCTTGGTCTTCGCTGCCAGTGAGCCTTCCAGATAGGTGTTGTGGTCAATGTTGTAGAAGCGCTTGACCAGGTAGTTGTCGGCCTCGGTCACGTTCTCATTCAGCCGTGTGCGCGTCTCCAGAAACTGCCGCGCGATGGCCGACCGCGCCGCCACCTGTTCTTCCGTGTAGAGGTATTCCGGCTCTTTCCGCTCAATGCTCATGCGCACAGGGTAGCAGACCTCGCGCGGAATCTCTTGGCCGCCTGCCGCGCGCCGTCGTAGCATTTCCTCATGTACGTGTCTGCTCTGCTGCTCGCTGGCTGCCGTCAGGCTCCGGCTTCCGGCCCGCTTGGCCCCACGCCGTGGGTCATCCCGGTGATGGCCCTGGTCCTGATCCCGCTCGTCGGCGGCATCATCTCGTATGCGAGCGGCTGGCGGAAGCTGGCGGAGCGTTTCCGCTACGAGCTGCCCTATGGCGGCCTCACGTTCTTCCCCTCCAGCGCCAAAATCGGCGGCTGCAATTACAACAACTGCCTCACCTTCGGCAGCGGACACGACGGCCTCTACGTGCGCGTCATGTGGATCTTCCGCTGGACGCATCCCTCGCTGCTCATTCCGTGGAACGAGATCACGGTGAGCCGCCGTAAAATCCTGTGGTGGAACTTCTGGGTGCTCACCTGCGGCAGCGGCGAACAGGTACGCCTCCAGGTTCCGGAAGCGCTCGGAGAGAAGCTGCGGCTTGCCGCCGGTCCCGCCTGGCCGGTGGAAACCCTCGGCTGAACACGCTGCCCGCGCAGTTCCCCATCGCAAACACGAAACAGCCGCGCACTGGGCGCGGCTGTTGATTTCCTGTGGAACCGTGAAGATTGCTCAGGCCTCAATCGGCTTGCGGCGGCAGAAGGCCACCAGCGTCCAACCCGCCGACAGCAGCGTGATTACCGCGATGATGCCCTGTGAGATGACGCAAAGGATGCACCAGGTCTCCAGAATGTTGGCTTCCACGTAGCTGAGCCGCAGGGCGAAGCCCAGCCCGATCAGCGCGGCACCCAGCACCAGCGCGCGACGGCGCAGCAGGGCCAGCGCGCCAATCAGCGCGTAGCCGCCAATGCCGATGATCGCCACTGGAATGTGGAACAGTTCCGCGTAGGGGCTGTGGTTGACTGCGCCGCAGTCCCACTGGTCGTTGATCTTGCAGGGTGAAGGTTCGGTGCGGTAGTGCTCGCGCAGCGCCATGCCGGAGACAATGACGCCAGCCAATGCCAGAATGAGGATGATATAGCGCATAAGGGCTCCGCCGCTATTGTAGCCTGAGCGGCTTTCTCGTGTGGCCGCGCAATGGAAAAGGGCCGCGGCGCGCGCGGCCCCTGTTTACAGACGAAACGTTTTAGCGGTACTGCTGCGGGTACGGATGGTCGCGGTGATATTCGCGGTCGCGGTCATCGTCCCAGTCGAACTGGCGGCGGTTGCGCCACTCATCGCGGTCCGGCGAGAACACGGCGATTGACGAGATGCGGTCCGCCCAGTTCTTGTACGGGTTGTCGGGCACGCGGAAGCCGCGCAGGTCGCGCGCGTCATCGCCACGCAGGAAGCTGTTCACACCACGGAAGCCCTCATCGTTGAAGATGCGCACGGCGGCGTTGCCGAAGACGCGGATCGACATGATGCGGTCATTGAAGCCCGGCGGCAGCGAGGCCATACGTTCGCCTGCGTTCATGCAGAAGAAGTCGCCCCGGAAGTTGGGTTGGTTAAAGAAGCAGGCACCGTCGCGCGGACGGTTCGGGCGGCCCCAGCGCTGCGCCGCCGCCGGCATGGCCATGCCCGCCATCACCAGAAGAGTCAAAACCAGAACTCGAAGTTTCATTGTGGCCTCCACACAAGAATTCAAACCGTTGAAAGTCTATTCCTGTTTCCGGTGGATGGAAACCCGGTCGCGACGGCTTTGTTGCGGTCGACATTGCAGTGGAAAACTTTTGGAAATGTTGCATTCGCATGAAAAAGGCCGCCGGAGTTCGGCGGCCTGGTGAGAGGTACGTTTTCAGAAATTGCGAACTACATGCCCGGCGTGGCGGTGACGGTCTGCACGTGCGCAGCCTTCGGGTGTTCGCCCTTCAGTGCGTCCTGCCCCAGACGGCACATCTTCGTGCCTTCGGTCAGGATGCGCAGCGACTCTTCCGGCGCGTGGAAGCCCATCGAGTTCTCGCTCATGATGAAGTCGATGAAGAACTGCCCCTTGCGCTGGTAGTCGCGGGCCACGGCCAGGTCGGCATCGCTGGCACCCTTTTCCTTGGCGGTCTTCAGGTCTTTGATCAGGTCCATCAACGCGTCCAGCGCCAGGTTGCGCTGCACAAAGTAGTTGTCCTGAATCTTCTCCACCTTGGCCTTGAGCTGGTCGGCTGGCATGTCATGGCAGCGGCTGCATGCGGCGCTGATCTTCAGCAGCGGGCTGTTCACCTGATGGTCGGTGACTGTCTTCTTGCCCTGCTTCATCGACGGCATGTGGCAGTCCACGCAGGCCACGCCCGCCTGCGCGTGCATGCCCTGGCTCCACATCTCAAACTCCGGGTGCCGTGGCTTGATCATCTTCGCGCCCGTCTCCGGGTGGACCCACTCGCTGACGCCGTCCTCGACCTCGACGATGTTCTCCACCTTCAGGCCCTTCGACCACGGATAAGTCAGCCGCTTGCCTACGCCCTTGAAGTAGTAAGTGACATGGCACTGCGCGCAAACGTAGCTGCGCATCTCCTCCTTGCTGGCCATGGCGTTCACGTCGTAGTCCTTCACGCCCTGGCTGGCCTTCAGCGCCCGTATGCCCTCAATAAACGCCGGACGCGTGATGCGCAATTTCATCGTCTGCGGATCGTGGCAGTCGATGCAGGCGATGGGATGCTCCACCATCGTGCGCACTTCCTTGTACGGCGGGTGAGACTTTTCCAGCTCGTCAAAGCCCTTCATAATGTCGCCCTGGCCGAGCTTCTCGTACATCTTCACCGTGGAGGCGTGGCAGTTGATGCACATCGCCGGCGGGTTCGTCTTCTGGCGTCCGGTGAAGGTCTGGTCCATCAGCATGTAGGCGTGGCCGCGGCGCTCGCGGTAGTCAACGCTGAAGGCGTAGCCCGCCCACATGGTCTTCAGCCGCGGGTCCTGCTCCAGCTTGCTGCGCGCAATGGTCGAGCGCGGGTCGGCTTCGGTCGGCGTGCGCGGCATGGCCTCGCTGCCGCCGTACTTGGTGCGCACCTGGTCCACGGTCTTCTGATAGCTCTTGTACTGCGTGGGATACTTCCTGCCCCAGACCGCCGGATCGTCGCTGTTGGCGAGGGTGGCATCGGTTTTGGCAGCAGCCTTAGCCTCAGGTTTGGCCGCTGGTTTCGCGGCCTCCTGCGCGGAGACCTCCGTCATTGGAACCACTGCAAGCGCCGCCACAGCCATCATCAGCAGCAGGCGTTTCTTGTTCAAAAAAGTGCAAATGTGATTCATTCTCTTGTCCTGGTAAGAAGAAGATTTAAGGCGGTGCCGAGCGCCGCGTTATAGGGAACTTCCAGGTCTTGCGTGAACCGACTGCACAAACCATGCAAGATGGTTGATGGTAGGGACTGTGCCGGATGCGACCTATGACAAAAGTCACAGCCATCCAATTTCGACCGGCCATCTTACCCCCGGTCGTAATGCCTGCCGAATGAAAATTCGCGGAAAGTTGTACAAGGCGGGAATGCCGGCCGTGCGGCCAGCCTGTGTTCCATTCAGGGCGCGGAGTCCGTCCGCTGAGCTACAGCGCTTCTCCGGCGGCCTGCGCGCTCGCCCACGCCCACTGGAAGTTGTATCCGCCGAGCTGCCCGGTCACGTCCACCACTTCGCCGATGAAGTACAGCCCAGGCACCTTGCGAGCCTCCAAGGTCTTTGCGTTCAGCTCGCTGGTGTCAACGCCGCCGGAAGTGGCCTCGGCCTTGGCGTAGCCCTCGGTGCCGCCAGGCACAAAGCGCCATGCGTGCAGTTCGCGCTCGAACTCCTCCAGCGCCGCGTTGGTCCAGCGCTTCGGCCCCCGTGCCTCCGCCCAGCGCTCGGCCAGCCGCGCGGGCAGTGTGCCATGCAGCGCATTGCGCAGGGCAGCCGTGTCACGCCGCGCCGCCGGATCGTGGAAGACCCGTGTGACCTCCACGCCGGGCGCAAGGTCGATCACGATCGCCTCGCCGGACTTCCAATAAGAAGATGCCTGCAAAATCGCCGGACCGCTCAGCCCCCGGTGCGTCACCAGCATCTTCTCGCGGAAGCTCCGTCCTCCGGCGGTGGCGATGACCTCGGTGGCCACGCCGGCCAGCCCGTCGAACAGTTTGCGGTCGGCCTCGCCGAAGACCAGCGGCACCAGTGCCGGGCGGCACTCGCGTATCTTCAGCCCGAACTGCCGCGCCAGAGCGTGTCCCCAGCCGGTGGCTCCCATCTTCGGTATCGAAAGACTGCCGGTGGCCACCACCAGCGCCGCCGTGCGGAATTCGCGCTCGCCGCACCGCAAAATGAACTCACCGCTCTCGTCCTCGCGCGAGACTTCGCGAACCTCGCAATCGGTGATGATCTCCACCTTGCCGCGCGCGCACTCCTTCAGCAGCAGGTCCACAATCTGCTCGGCCGAGCCGTCGCAGAACAACTGGCCCAGCGTCTTCTCATGCCACGCAATGCGATGACGCTCCACCAGCGCGAGAAAGTCGGCGGGCGTGTAGCGTGCCAGCGCGCTCTTGGCAAAGTGAGGGTTGGCGGAAAGGTAGTTCTCGGCGGTGGCGCCAATGTTGGTGAAGTTGCAGCGTCCGCCGCCGCTGATCAGGATCTTCTTGCCCACGCGCTCGGCGTGCTCCAGCACCAGCACGCGGCGTCCGCGCTGGCCGGCCACGGCGGCGCACATCAGCCCGGCCGCCCCGGCTCCTACAATGATCGCGTCGTACTGCTGCGCACGGCTCCCCATGCGCTCACTGTAGCATGCGCGCGCGCACACACGGCTCGCGCAACTCTACCTTCCCCGCGCCGGTGCGAACGGCATCTGCCCGCTGGCAAGGAACTGCTCATCGGCCAGCACCTGTATAGTGTCTCCGCTTTCGAGCACCGTGCTGCCGCTGGGGACAATGCTTTCGCTGCCGCGCGCAATCAGCAGCACCAGCACGCCGTGCGGCAGGCCAAGGTCCATGATGCGGGACTGTGCCGCCTTACACCCGACGGTCACCTCGAACTCCACCAGCTTCTTGTCCGGCAGCGTCGCGGTGTTGTAGCGCAGGTGCGCCGCCTGCTCCGGTGCGCTTGCTTCGATCACGCCGAGCCAGCGTGCCACGCGGTCGATGGTGGTGCCCTGCGCCGCCACCGAGAGCGCCGCCACGAAGAAGACCGTGTTGAACAGGTTGTCCGAATGCGGAACATGGCTGGTGACGGCGAAGGTGGCCAGGATGATGGGCGCAGCGCCGCGCAATCCTGCCCACGCCAGGAATAACTGCTCCTTCACGCGGAAGCCGAACGGAGTGAGCGCCGCAAAGACGCTCAGCGGCCTTGCCACCAGCATCAGGAAGACCGCGACCAGCGTGCCCGCGCCTGCCACCTTCCACAACTGCGAGGGAAAGACCTGCAGGCCGAGAATGAGGAACATCGCAATCTGCAGCAGCCACGCCACGCCGTCATGGAACATGAGCAGGCTGCCGCGGTGTATGAGCGTCAGGTTGCCCACCACAAGCCCCGCCAGGTACACGGCAAGGAAGCCGTTGCCGCCCAGCAGCGAGCTGGCGGCAAACAGCAGCAGCACCAGCGCCACGCTCAGCACCGGGTACAGGCCCTCCCACTGCAGCCGCATGCGGTTGATGACCGCCGCGATGGCCTTGCCGCCCGCATAGCCAAAAACCGCTCCCAGCCCCATCTCGCGGACGAAGTGCTCCACGTGTTTGAGCAGGGAAGTTTCCGGCGAGACGATGGCCGTGATGGCCGCAAAGGTGAGGAAGACGGCCATCGGATCGTTGCTGCCGGACTCGGCCTCAATCAGGTGCACCAGCGACGGCTTCAGGCTGGTCCCCTTGGCGCGCAGCACGTTGAAGACCGCCGCCGCGTCCGTGGAGGAGGCAACCGCGCCCAGCAACACGGCCTCCTGCCAGCCCAGGCGCAGCACGTAGTGCGTAAAGGCCGCCACCAGCGCGCAGCTCACAAACACGCCCACGGTCGAAAGGCTCAGCGCCGGCCACAACTGGCTGCGGAAGTCCGCCGCGCGCGTCTCAAAGCCCGCGGCATAAAGTATGTAGACCAGCGCGATGATGCCCGCGCCCTGCGCCACGCGTGGGTAGTCGAACCATACGCCGCCGACGCCTTCCGAGCCGGCCACCATGCCGAGCGCCAGAAACAGCAGCAGCGTGGGCACGCCCAGCCGCACCGCCGCCTTGCTGGCCACCACGCTCAGCACCAGCAGCAGCGCCACCACGCCAAAAACCATGTAGAGCTGTGTCATCGTGCATGCTCCTTATCAGAGAACGACGCGCGACTGTCACACCCGTCCCTTGCAGCTTAACAGGCTGCCGAACCATGCGGCGAGCGTCCGGGCGCGACGCCAAAGAGCCTGCCCGCCGAGCTGCCTGAGGCCCATGAATTGTGGACGAAGTCACCGTTAAGGAATTCTTTCCGCAGCTTGTTAGACGGGCGAAGCGCTGGTTCGGAACCGCGCTCTCCGATGGGAAAATCACTCCCGGTGGTGACCACAGGCACAGACAATGGGGTGCCTCGGGCTTCAACGTTTCCGGCGCATGCAAATCCTCACAGGCGTTGAAATCTCCGACTTCCGCATCCGTGGAAACTACTTCAGCCAGCGCAGCCTGGTCGCCCGCCGCGCGGCCCATGCCAGCAAGCGCGAGTGCTCCGACGAGTGCCCCGGTTACGCGCCGCCGGTGGTGGACTACCTGCTGGCCACCGGCGAAAAGGGCAGCCTCGTCATCAGTGATACCGATATTCCCGCGCTGGTGAATGAAGACGACGCCACCGCCAAGCGGCATCTTTCGCTCATCCTGAACGCCCGCCAGGGCGACGCCGAAGCCGCCCGGGTGCTGGCCCTGTTGAATCAGGAATCGCTGCGTGAGACTCCGCCCGCCGCGCCGAAGGAGAGCGTTTACGCCGTGCCCTCCACCAGTTGCGAGCCGCACACCGAGCAGGAGATCAGCCAGAAAGCCTACATCCTGCTCAAGCTCAGCCAGCAGGGTTACCCGGTGCCGGACTTTACCGTGCTCACTACGCGCGCCTATGAGGATCGCGTGCGCCATTTTGAAGATCGCCTCGCCGAGGGCATCGAGCAGCTTGAAGTGCTCACGATGGAAAAGCTCGGCGACCGGCGCAATCCGCTGGTGATGGCCCTGCGCTGCGCCACCGCGTATTACATTCCCGGTCTGCTGGAGACTTACCTGAACGTTGGCGTTACGCCGGCAACGCTGCCCACGCTCGAAAGCCGCTACGGCGTGGTGCCCGCGCGCAAAATGTTTTTGAACAACCTGCGCAACCTCTGCCAGTGTCTCGGACGCGAGGAGCATGAGGCCATCGCGCGCGCCGTCAGCGCCGAGCTTCCCGCTGCTCAGTCGCAGCGGCTCATTGAGCGTATCGTCGACAAGCTCGACCACAAGAACCGCAAGCTCATCGTCGATCCCTTCGCGCAGGTGCGCTTCCTCGCCGAGCGCGCCTATCAGCACTTCGAGGCCAATCAGGAGCTGGTTATTGCGCTCTGCCGCGGCGCCGAGCACCTGCCCAGCCTCATCCTGCAGAAGATGATCTGCACCGTGCGCGATGAAGTCGCCTACGTCGGCGTCATCAGCAGCCGCCACTCGCAGTTCGGCACCGGCATTGAGTTGCAGACCGCGCGCAACGTCTTCGGCGAGGAGATGATGACGGGCACGGCGGAAACGCAGTCTTGCACTTTTCAGTCGCGCGAGGCCATCAAGGAGAACTTTCCCGCCGTGCATCACTTCGTTCCGTCGCTCGCCAAGCTCGAACGCGAGTTTGAAGCGCCGGTCACCATCGAGTTCGCCGTGGAAGCCACGCGCCGCCACCAGTTGTTCGCCCTGCTTCAGTTGAACCAGACGGGCATGGTGGGCCGCGCCGCGCTCATCTCGGCCGTGGACATGCACAAGGCGGGTATCATCTCGCGCCAGCGCGTTGCCGAGCTTGTGCGCCCGTACCACATCAAGCAGATCACCAGCGACACCATCGACGAGGAGCAATTCCGTGCCTTGCACTGCTTCTGCTCGGGCGTCTCCGTGCTGCCGCGTTCGGCGGTCTCCGCACGGGTCTATTTCAGCGACTCCACGGCGCTCAACGCCAAGGCCGCCGGAGAAAAAGTCTGCCTCTGCAAGCAGACCTTCCTGCCGACGGATTCGGCCGTTATGCGCGAGATGGACGCCATCATCAGCCTGACCTCAGCGGCCGTGCATGTTGTCACCATCTGCCAGAGCCTCGGCATCCCCGGCCTGCTCAGCATGGAGAAGGGCGGCGCGCGGCTCGAAGAAGAACAGCTCGTCAACGCCAGTGGCGAGGTCATCCGCGAGGGCGACTGGATCACCATCTCCTCGCGCCGCATGAGCGTTTACGTCGGGCAGGCAAAGTTCAACGCCGGACGCCTGCTGCGCTACATGCAGGGCGAGACCCAGAACCTCAGCGACGAAGAGAAGGACAGCTTCACTGAAGTTGCATACGCCTTCCGCTACTTTCAGCAGCTCAGCAAGGGACGCGAGTACGACCAGGTGGCGACCTTCAGCGAGGTCATACGGCTGGTGAACTTCGAGTTGCGCAATGATCCCGAGGCGGCGCGCCGGCTTGTGAATGGCTGGTTTGACAGCCACCAGACGCCCTACATGGAAGAGGTGCTCAAGAGCGACATTGGCGACCACCTCGGCCAGAGCAATGTCTTCGAGATGCTGACGCTCGAGCGCAAGATCACCTTCTATAAGCAGGCGCTCGCGCGTTGCCGCCAGGAGCGCATCTCCGGCTACGAGGCGGGCGCGTTCATGCTCGGGCGCTTCCTCTGCACGCGCTATCCGGTCGCCTTCTGGCGTGCGCTGGAGCCCGTGGAAATTGCGCTGCTGGTGAACGAGTGGGTGCTGTTTGAGAAATACATACAAGTGCTGCGCAACGTGGGCGAGCGCAAGATTCTGCTGGCGCGCAAGCAGATTCTCAAGAACGGGCTGGAAGAACTTTCGCTGCACGCCGGCACGCTCACTTCAAGCCTCATCACGCTCAAGCTGAGCGGCGTGCCGCTGGAGCAGGTGCGTCAGGCGCTGCCGGAGTGGAGCGACCCGCAGTCGGCCAGCGTGCTGGAGCTTTTGCAGCAGCCCTACAAGCACTTCTACGACTACCACGCGCCGTGGTCGGTTGGGCAACTGGAGAAAATTTGCCAGGAGGAGAGCCTGCCCGTTCCCAAGCCCGACGACCGGTAGCGCATCTTGCCGGATGGAGCGGCCCGGGCGGAATCCCGGGTGCCTGCGAAAAAGCTGGGTGCCCCAGGTTCACGGAGCGAAGCGCAGTTAACCTGGGAAAACAAGCGCTTCATCTGGCCGATACTGCGGAAATATTCCAGCTTGTGTAGCATCCGCAAAGAAAGAAACGCGCAGGATACTGGCTCCTGCGCGTTTTGCACTTACAACAACTGTTACACGGTCACCGCCACCTTCTCCGGCTCCGCGGTCTGCGCTGGTGCAGGCTTCAGCCCGTAGAGGTAGTCGCGGTCAATCACCGGTTCCGTTGCACGCAACACCTCTGGCAGTTCCTTGCAGTCGCGCGCGGCAATCAGCCGCCCGAGCGCGAGTGACATGGAGAGCACGGCGTTCATGCCCAGGTTCGCCTTGCGCTGCATGATCTGTATCTTCTCCTCGGCGGTGGCGTCCTCGGAGATTTTGCCGCGCTTGGTTGCCAGGTCCAGCTCCAGCGTCAGCAGCGTGCGGTCCAGGTCCACAAGGTTGCCCAGCGCGGAGACCTTCTGCCCGAGGAAGCATGGCGCAATGATCTGTCCCACGTTGTCCACGGCGTTCAGGCAGCCCTTGCCGTTGTAGCGCTTGGCGCGGATCCACAACGCGGCCAGTTCGGTGTCCTCGCGGGCCAGCGCTGCGCCGTCCACGTCCGGCTTGAAGCGGAAGGTCTTCTCCCTTTCCTTGGCGTTGAAGTACTGCGGATACTTCCGCGTCAACGGGCTCTGCTCCACAATGCTGTCCACCAGGTGGATGGCTTCGTCGGTTCCGGCCGAGGTGCCCAGCGGCGTCGCTGCCGAGAACTTCATGCCGTTATCCAGCATGATGACCACACCCACGGTCGGAATGCCGGCGTTGGTCGGCTCCTCGTGCGCAGAGATGTCAACGATGATCGTGTCGGGGTCGATGCGGCGCGTCGGGCGGATGCCCTTCTTCGCCATCTCCATCAACTCCACAATGCGACCGTACTTCACCAGCCGCTCGGTGTTGGCGCCGCCGCCGCACTTCAGCCCCAGCGCGCCCACCGCAAAGCTGATGTCGGCCTCCATCACCTCGTTTGGAGACTTCGACCGGTGCGAGACCACCAGCGCCAGACCCATCTCCTTGGCGGTGCGCGTGGCCAGCAGCGTCTCACTCAGGGAGCCGATCTGGTTGGCCTTGATGAGTGCCGTGTTGATCAGCCCCTGCTCGGCGCAGCGTTTGATGGTCGAATCCTTCGTCGTCACCAAGTCGTCGCCGATGATGAGGATGTCCTTGTCGAGCGCGCTCATCAGCTTCTTCCAGCCTTCGTGGTCGTCCTCGGCAAAGCCGTCTTCAATGGAGACGATGGGATACTTCTTCACCCACTTCACGTACAGGTCCACCATCTCGTCGGTGGTCAGAACCTTCGGGTCTTCGGCGCGCCAGAACAGGTACTGGCCCACCGATTCCTTCTCGCCGGTCTTTTCGCGGTAGGCGTTGCTCAGTTCGCTCGCCGCCGGGTCCAGCGCAATGCACACGTCGCGGTCGGGTACAAATCCGCATTCCTCAATGGCCTGCACGGCCACGCGCAGCGCGCGCTCCTCGGGCAGCACATCGTCCTTGCCGCGCGCGTAAGAGGCCACAATGCCGCCTTCGAGGCCGATGCCGACAAAGTTCAGCCCTTCCGTGTCCTGAATGATCTGAATGGCGCGGCTCTGCAGCAGGTTCGTGACGCGCTGCGCCTCAATGTAGTCCTGCGCCGTCAGCGGCAGAAACATGAATTCCTGGAAGCTGAGGTTGCCGCCCATCTCCTCCGTGTGGCGTCCGCCCATGATCGAGTTGCGGAACTCCCACGGCGCAAATACCACCTGCCCGTCGGCCAGCTTCAACTCCTGCAAACGGTGCAGACGCAGCTTGCGGCGCAACTCTTCCGGTTTGCCCGTGCGCGCGGTGAGCGCTTCTTTCGCGGGTTCGGCGGCGCGGACGGAGGCGGCCTTCTCGGCGGCTTCCTTCTGGCGCTCGCGGAACGCTTTGTACTTGCCCGCGTCTGCCAGCAGGAAGTCAAACAGCGCCACTACGCCGATGGTGAACAGAAAGCGTCCAAAATAGACGAGTCCGGGCATGTCGGCATGGAAGCCGTAGACGCCCAGCACCATGCCCGGCAGGAAGCAGATCTGGCTCAGCACCTTGCTGAACTGCGGGCCGGCGGCTGCTACTGCCAGGTTCTGTGTCTTCACCGCCGGATGGAAGTTGCCGCTCTCCTTGTTGACGCCCGCGAATTTTCCATACGGAATCTTCACGAACATCTCCAAGTACCACAGGCAGCGATCCATGGTGCCGGCTTGCAGCTTCTTTTCGGCCTCCACCGCCAGTTCCGGGCGAAGGTTGTTGGTCTTCACCGCGGCCAGGTAGTGGCCAATCTCGTGGATGGCGATATTCGTGTGCCACGCCAGATACCACATCGCGCAGGAGATGATGACCTCAAAGCTGAGGAACATCTGCCGGATTACTTCCACCCGCGACGACACCGTGGGCGCAATGCTCATCAGCGAGGTCAGGAACGCGGCGTGGAAGGAGACAAGTTTGTGGTTCGCAATGATCCAGCCGCGATCGAGTTGCGGCTCTTCCGTCGGTTTCGGAAGCAATCTGGAAAACAACGTCCGAAGGAAGCTTCCCGAGGGGGTAATCCGGTACATGGCACTCCTTTGAATACGTCTTTTGCAATGAGGGAATCGCTCTGGCGCAATCTGGGTCGCGTAACCGAGCGCCGGGCATTTTGTCTCCGATAGGGCCAACCGTCTGTGACACGCGTCACGAGATGGAGGGGCATGCTGACGAGCCTCCGCCTGTTTTCGTCGCGCATTCTTCTTCCGTCAGAGTTCCCGGCAGCGCTTGCAGCAAGGCCTCTGCGTTCGGGCAACTGTCGACCTGATGTCACTCTGCTTGCCCGGCGACTGTCATTTCGTCGTCATTTCTGACGGCGAAGCCCCGAGTTGTAATTTGCACCATTCGTAACCTGTTGAAACTTCTAGAGTCGGTTCGTCCGGGGGAATGGACTCCTTCGTGCTACACACCCGGGTAGGGTCAGCAAGGCGTGATCTCGGCGCTGGCTGGTCCATCAGTAAAACGGTTAATCCGTGCGGTATTTGTGGGTTCCGTCTCTGATCGGTGTCTCCTAACGGCGAATACGCCTAGGGACGCACTGGCGGCGGTCGGCTCCTCTCAGGGGAGAACGATCCGAGGGTCGCGCTGGAAACCGCGCCTCCTCCCGAGTATGGAAAAGAGACATCATGCGTGCTTTAGAAATTCTCTTTTACGATTTGCGAAGCCAGCACTCTTTGCGCAGTTCACGGCCCGGCCATACCCTCTCGGCGCGCCATCAAACACCCGCACTTGATCGAACCGTTTCTCAAACACACAGCCGAGGCTTGCTCTCTGCAATGAGCGGGCTGCCGGGCCAGTGGAGGTAGAGGAATGGAGCAGGGCGGTAAGCAAGAGGCAACGACCAAGTCAGCATTTCAGGCACGACGTCGGACGATGCTGGAGGGGCTGGCGTGTGTCGGGGTGACGGTTGCGCTGGGGCCTGCGGCGCTGAGTCTGGCGCCCGGGGAGGTTCAGCGGAGCAAGCTGATCCGTCCGCCGGGTGGGCAGTTGGAGCACCACTTTGCGTCGTTGTGCATCAAGTGCAACCGGTGTGAAGAGGTGTGTCCTCGCCACGTGATCTCGACGGCGCGCCTGCGCGACGGGCTGCTGGCGGCGCGGACGCCGAAGCTGGACTTCACGCTGGGCTACTGCGACTTCTGCATGAAGTGCGTGGACGTGTGCCCGACCAACGCTTTGCAGCGCGTGGACAAGAAGACGGCGCGCATCGGCGTGGCGGCCATCCTCAAGGACCAGTGCATTCCGTGGCAGTGGGGCGGCTGCACGCGCTGCTATGAGAAGTGTCCGGAGAAGGCGATCAAGCTGGACGATCAGAAGCGCCCGATCATCGTGGAATCCAAGTGCAACGGCTGCGGACTGTGCGAGCAGATCTGTCCGGCGACCGAGTTGCGCTCCTATCAGCCCGGACAGACGCGCGGCGTCGCGATCGTGCGTCCGGGCAGCAACGTGGGGGCGTAGCCGTGGCCGCAGAGAAGAAGACTCGTGCCAGTCAGTTGCGCACCGCCACCATCACGGTGGTGGCCGTGCTTGTTGTGGCCGGAGCGATGGGCAACATCGCGGTCGGCTCGTTGTCGGGCTTCGGCGTCAAAGGCACCTCAGCCATCTGTCCGCTGGGCTACCTGGAGACGTCGCTGGCCAGCCGCACGCTGATGCCGCGCCTGCTGGTTCCGTTCCTCGCCATCGCGCTGGCGGTTCTCATCCTCGGCCGCGTGTTCTGCTCGTGGGTGTGTCCGGTGCCGCTGCTCAAGAGCTGGCTGCCGGAGAAGAAGGCGAAGGCCGCCGAGCCGTCTTCGGCTTCATCGAGCGATCCGCTGCCGCAGTTGCCGGTGCGCATCAGTAATGCCGAGCCGGACCCTGCGCCGGACAAGCCGCTGGCGAAGCAGCCTTCGACGGGCCTGCTGGTGCTGGGCGGCACGCTGCTGTCGTCGGCCGTCTTCGGCTTCCCGGTCTTCTGCCTGGTGTGCCCCATTGGGCTGACGTTCGCCACGCTGTTCGCCGTCATCCGTCTGTTCCACTTCAACGAGCCGACCATCGACCTGATTCTTTATCCGGCCATCATCGTTGCCGAACTGCTGCTGTTGCGGAAGTGGTGCAGCCGCATCTGCCCGGTGGGGGCGCTGCTGTCGCTCATCAGCCGCTGGAACCGCTCGCTGGTTCCGACGGTGGACGGCACGCGCTGCCTGGCCCTGAGCCGGGGCACCAAGTGCGACCAGTGCCACGCGGCCTGCGCCGAGGAGATCGACCTGAAGGCCGTGGACGTGAAGAGCCGGATCAACCAGTGCACCAAGTGCCGCGAGTGCGCCGAGCACTGCCCGGTGCACGCCATCAGCTTCCCCTTGTGGAGACGATCGTAATGCTGTCGAAACTGGAGTTGTTTACCGAGGCCTGCTCCCAGCTGGATAAGCGGGGAGTGGTAGTACAGAACGAGCTGTGCCTGCACACGCGTCACCAGGCCAGCAGCTGTTTGCGCTGTTCCACGGCCTGCCCCACCGGCGCCATCCGGTTCGAGGACGGGCTGGTGTTTACGGCCGACAAGTGTACCGGCTGCGGCGCCTGCACCACGGTGTGCCCGAGCGGCGCGCTGAGCGGCAAGCTGCCGTCGAACGCCGAGGTGCGCGCGCTGGTGCAGCGCCACATCGCGCAGTCGGGCGCGGTGGCCTTCGCCTGCGAGAGCTGGCTGGAGCAGCATCCCGAGGAGCGCGACCGCGTGGTGGCCCTGCAGTGCACGGCGCGGCTTGACGAGTCTCTGCTGGCTGAAGCCGTGCTGAGCGGCGCGCGCAGTGTCACGCTCATCGACGGCGCTTGCGCCGGGTGTCCGCAGGGCAAGCTGCGAGAGCTGGCGCAGCAGACGGCTACCACGGTCAACACGCTGCTGGAGCGCTGGCAGCACAAGCCAGCGGTAGTGCTCCAGCCGGAACTGCCTGCCGAGATCGTCGCGCTGCCGCAGACGCAGGAGGCAGCCACCGGGCTGTCGCGCCGCGGCTTCTTCACGGTCTTCCGCGGACGTGGTGCCGAACTGGCCACCGAGGCGCTGCCCGGCGTGCTGAGCGTCGCGCTCGGCCGCCGCACGGAGAACCCGAACGCGCACCGGCTGCTCTCGGAGTATCCCAAGCACCGGCCCGAGCGTCACCAGCGGCTGGTGGCGCTGTTGAAGCAGCAGCCGAGCAAGCCGGAGCCGGCGGCGTTCGAGAGCGAGATGTGGGGCGAGGTCACGGCCACGCACGGTTGCAGCGGCTGCGGCGGCTGCGCCGAAATCTGTCCGACCGGCGCGCTGACCGCCGTTGAGCACGACAACCTGTGGGGCATCTTCTTCGAGGGCTCGCGCTGCACCCACTGCGGACTGTGCGTGAACATGTGCTCGCGCGAGAGCCTGCAACTGAGTTCGACGATACAGCTCGACACCATGCTGAAGCAGGAGCCTCGCCTGCTGACGGTGAAGAGCCAGGAAGAAGTCGGGAGCCTGATGGAGCCGATGGAGGCGCGCATCGCTCGCCTCTTCGACGGCTACGTTACCTGGTGACGCCGCGGCCCGGGGGGAAGACGGTGCCGCGCCGGATCGGCAAGCTCTCCGGCCCGCGCACCCGCCGTCCCGCCGCCGCTGTCGCCCGGTCACACAGCCCCGCCTTCTTCCACCCTGCCCATGGCGCCTCTGGCAACGCCATGGGCGTTTTTATCGCGCGGAAATCCCGAGAAGCGAGCGACCTGCTCAGGCGCGTAGCAAGTGATTTTGCGGCGTGTGCATTTTGCCTGCGGCAGCAGTTGGAAGCCGCGCGGAGGTTATGCGATACTAAGTCATCCAGAACGGAGCAACGCGCACCAGAACTGGCCAACGTGGTTTCCATAAGCTTTGCGTGAGGACCACAACCAGCGAGGATGTTGCTCTGCCGCGGTAGTTTCTTCCCACATGCCGGGATGGCGGAACTGGCAGACGCAGCGGACTCAAAATCCGCCGAGGCTTACCCCTCGTGGGGGTTCGACCCCCCCTCCCGGCACCAACACTCTTCTCTCCAATTTTGTTCCTCTTTCGAGCGACGCTCGTTCTGAGCACAGTCGCAGTCCATTGCAATTTCAGAGTGCGAAGTTGTGCCGGTTCCTGCATACCGCGAAGATACGTGGATGATTCGCGGGACTCTCGGCGCTGCTTCCACGGATTTCAAGATGGCGGCACCCGGATGCGTCGCTGAGGGAGGTAGTCTCCACCGGGGCAGGGCGAAGGTTACTGCTGGTTGCCTTGCGTGGAGGGTGCGATCTCTGCAAGCACCAGTTCGCCACGCTCGGCAATGATGCGCACCTGAAGGTGCGCATCGTCGGCAAGGGCGTGGTAGAGGCTTGTGGGCGTGAGCAGCAGGCCGGGTTGAACGAGCGCCTCGCGAAGGGGGCGCGGCGCAGCGTAGGGGGAGTGGAGCGCGTCCTGCGTCGCTTCCCGGTAATAGGTCATCACCAGCGGGCGGCGGTTGTAGAACAGCAGCGGCTGCTTCTCGAGGAAGGTCTGGTCGAAGCAGGTGTAGAGCGGCGCGTCATTGTTACCGTAGCGTGCTGCCTGCGCCTGTTGCAGAAGAAGAAAGCTGGCGGACGTGCGCGAGTCAAACAGCCCATTCGCCGCAGGCGGTTGCTGGTAGAGCTCGCCGGGCAGGGGCGGCCGCTGGTGGAGCTGCCAGCCACAGAATAGAGGCAGCAGCAAGGCGCACGCTGAAATTGCCCAACGGCGTTGCGGCACGCGCCAGAGCATCAGTACTGCCAGCAGGCTCAGGCACGGCAGGGCTGGCATCACGTAGGCAGGCAGCTTAGTTCGAGCCAGCGCGTAAACAACGGTAATCACCGCGACGTTTGCGCCGAGGATGGCGGTTGCGTCGCGCTGCCGCCAGCACAATAGCAACCCGATCAGCCCGAGCACGGCGAACACAAACAGAGCGTGCCAGTAGACCGAGAGCGGGGAGTAGAAGGACGCCACATGGCCGTCGAGCGGCCGCAAGGTTCGCTCCATCACCTGATGGAGAAAGTACTCGTCCACGAAAGCTCGTCCATGCCGGAGCAGCATGGCCGCATGCCATGGCAGCGCGAGCGCCAACGCAAGCAGGGCGGAGCGACCCAGTTGCGGTGCCCGCCACTGCTGGCGGTCACGCATGGTCAGCGCGGCCAGCAGGAGACTGAGGGGAATGACCAGCGCGCCCGCACCCTTCATCATCAGACCAAGGCCGAAGGCGGCGCCCGTGCCGTACCACCAGCGCGGCTCGCCGGAGAGGGCGAGCACGGTGGCGAACACGGCTAGCGTAATGCAGAACGTCAGCGGCATGTCGGTGCCGCCAAAGCGCGCCAGCAGCAGGAACTCTCCGCTCGTCAGCAGCAGGAGGGCACTCAGCAACCCGGCCCAGCGGTTCATGAGGCGGCGGCCCAGTTCAAAGGTGAGCATGACGGTGCCGGCGCCGCAGAGGCTCCCGGTCAGCCGCGCGGTGAACTCCGAGACGCCGAACAGTTGATAGAAGGCGGCGGTGAGCCACATCAGCAGCGGAGGCTTCTCCAGCCACGGGCGGTAGTCGAACAGCGGCGTCAGCCAGCTGTGCCGTTGCAGCATCTCGCGCGCAATTTCGGCGTAGATGCACTCGTCCCAGCTCTCCAGCGGGCGTACGCCCAGGTGGTAGAGCGTGGCTGCCAGCGCACAGGCCAGCAGTAGCAGGCGCAGCACGACGAGCGTCCAAGCGGTGCGTGCATCGGTCGACGAGTGTGTGCCGCTGGTATCCATTGCGATGGGGTGGTGCGTTCCATTGTATCTGGGGCTTCACGCGGGCCGCAGAGGCAGCGCGCTTCGGCGTATTCATTCGCTGAAACCAAGTTTTCCGCAGGGCTGCGGTGGACGGCTTCTCAGACAGACTTTTCCTCTGCTATAATCGAAATGTTCTGATCACGGTGGGTGTAGTTCAGTGGTAGAACCCCGGTCTGTGGCACCGGTTGTCGTGGGTTCGAATCCCACCACCCACCCCAAACCTTCCTCACAATCTAGTTTTTGAAGCGCGGGTTCTTTGCTGCGCGCTTGCATAAGTGCGGCTCCTCAACTTGGGCTGTGACGCGCCCAGAGACGGGCGCGGTCGCCGACACTGCGCGTCGGCTTTCCCAGCCCTCGCCGAGGAGCTGACTATCCTTTGATTGCTGCGGTGAATTCCTCGGCCGGCCAACCCGCCCGGGCCGCCATTCCGCTCCGAATCAGCTAGTGGCTTGACTGAATCATCTGCAGAGATTTCAGAACGTGTTCAAAGGCTGCCAGCTCGCTGCTGGAGGCAGGCGTTTTTTCCTTTCCCATTGAGACGGAGAACATGAGCCCCTGTGAGGAGCCGGGATTCAAATAGGCCACGTAATCGTAGTATTCGCCTTCGGTGTAGAACAGCTCGGCGGCACAGGCATAGGAAGGATGCTTGATGGCCAGCTTCTGAAACTTGGTTTGGGGATACTTTTTCTGGTACTCGATTTCATCCTGGCGCATGTCCTCTGCCGGGGCTTCGGTGGCCTTGGGGTTGAGCCGGACGCGAATGGTCGTTCGATGTTCGCGCGACTGCCGTTCGCGGGGAAAGAAGATGAGATTTACCTGATAGCTGCGCGCGGCGTCACCACTATCTGCATCCCATCCTTCCGGCTCGCTGGCCAGGAACGTGAACCCGTCTCCGTAAAGAATGAGCCCATGTGAGTCGTGCTTCGGAGCCTCCGCTGCAGGCTTCTTCACTTTGTCTTGTGCGGGGAGCGCCAATGTCAGAAGCATCAATAGAGCGGCAAGGAGCCGGAGGATTCTCATGGCCGGTAATCTATCGCATCCATTGGGCGCTGCAAACAGGTAACTTGGTCAATCACCCTCGGACGGTGGCGATTGACCCCTCTGGCTGCGGAATTTAGAGTTGAAGCTGCGGTTGTTTCGCTTGGTGCCTGCGTTTGGCAGGCGGGCGAGGGCCGCAAGGGCGCATCTCCGCTGAAGCGGCGAAGTCGAACGCGCGCCGCGAGAGTCGATGGTGAATTCAAGTTCCAAGTGGTGGATGGTAGGCCTGCTGGCAACGACGCTGGCGGCACTGGCTTGCGCGCCGGAGGGCGAGGGCGCAGCGGCAAAGCAGTCTTCGCAGCCCACGCCGGAGATGACGGCCCCGACGCTGACGCAGCAGGAAGCCTCCCCGGCCCGGGGTACCGCGCAGGCCACGGTACCCGCAGCGGCACCGCAGCCGCAGGAGCCACAGCCCCGCACGGCCGAGCAGCTCATCTCGCACGCCGAGGCGGCCTATGCCCGCGGCCAGGCCAACTACAACGCCGGACACCTGGAAGCCGCCAAGGAAGATTTCGACCGCGCCTTCAATATTCTTGCGCGCGGCCCGGTGCCCATCCATCAGAACGAGGCGCTGGAAAAAGAGTTCGACAAGATTGTGGAGGCCGTCTACAACCTGGAGTTGGTGGCTCTCCAGCAGGGCGACGGTTTTACCGAGCGGAAGTCCGAACCGGCCCCGATCGACGAAGCCAACGACGCTACGTTCCCGGTCGATCCGGCGGTGCGCGCGCGCGCCGAGGCCGAGTTGAAGCAGACGCACTCCGACCTTCCGCTGGTGATGAACGACCAGGTCGCCAGCTACATCTCCTACTTCTCTTCTTATAAGGGGCACTTCGTCATCCAGAACGCGCTGGTGCGCGGCGGACGCTACCGCGAGATGATTCACCGGGTGCTGAAGGAAGAAGGCGTGCCGCAGGACCTGATGTACCTGGCGCAGGCCGAATCCGGCTTCAATCCGCTGGCGCTCTCGCGCATGGGAGCGCGCGGCATGTGGCAGTTCATGCCGTGGGACGGCATGCACGCCGGCTTGCAAAGAAATTGGTGGCTTGACGAACGCCAGGACCCGGAGAAATCGACCCGCGCCGCCGCCCGCCTGTTGAGGGATCTCTACAACCTGTTTGGCGACTGGTACCTGGCCATGGCGGCCTACAACTCCGGTCCGGGCACGGTGCAGCACGCGGTGGAGCGCACCGGCTATGCCGATTTCTGGGAGCTTTACCATCGCAACGTGCTGCCGGGAGAGACGCGCAACTACGTCCCCATCATCGTGGCCATGACCATTATGGCCAAGAACCCCGAGCAGTATGGGCTGGACAAACTGGTGCCGGAAAAGCCGGTGCCGTTTGAGACCGTGAAGCTCAACTATCCGCTGGATCTGCGCCTGGCGGCGGAGTGCGCCAACACCTCGGTGGACATGCTGCAGCGGCTTAACCCAAGCCTGCTGCGTATGACCACGCCCAAGGATATGGACTTTACCCTGCGCGTGCCGGTGGGCAGCGCGGAGCAGTTCGAGCAGGCCATCGCCAATATCCCGCAGGAGAACCGCACCAACTGGCGCTATCACCGCGTGCAGGGAGACGAGTCGCTGACGGCGATTGCGCGCAAGTACAAGACGACGGCTTCGGCCATTGCCGAGGTGAACAACCTGGGCGAGGACGCCAAGCTGGAGCGGGATATGCGGCTCATCATCCCGGTCAGCCGCTCGGTCAATGCCGATAGCGACAAGAGCAGCGCTTCAGCTTCGTCCTCGGCTTCCGCCGCGTCCGGCACTAAGTATTCGAAGAAGGCTGTCTCTTACAAGGTGCGCCGGGGCGACACGGTTCTCAGCGTGGCCGACGACTACGGCGTTCCGGCCACCCAGCTTCGCAAGTGGAACCACCTTTCTGGAAACAGCCTGAAGGCGGGCCGCACCCTGACCATCTACCGCCCGGTGGCCTCGAAGGAGGCTTCCAGCAAGGACGACCGCAGCGCCTCCGGCAAATCCAGCCGGTCGAAGAAGGGCTCCAAGGCCAGCAAGGGCCGCGACGCCGCCGACCAGAGCACAGCGGATGAGGCCACCAGCTCGAAGCACTCGCGCAAGCGCGGCTCCAAGCAGGCTGAAGCCGATGAGCCGAAGGATACGGTGAAGGGCAAGACGGCGGGCAAGGGCAAGACGAAGGCCTCCAAGGCGGAGACGGAGCAAGCCGAGCCGAAGTCGAAGTCGGCGAAGCACGCCGGAAAAGCGGAGGCCGACAAGGCCTCCAAGGACGAGTCCAAACGCACGGAGAAGTCTGGCAAGCAGGCTGCTGCGGAGAAGCGCTCGGGCAAGAGCACGGCCTCGGCAAAGTCCGCCAAGAGCGACAAGCCCGCCACCAAGAGCACTGGCAAGCACAAGAAGAAGAGCGAATAGCCCTGATTCAGCAAGCTTGCAGACATGCAAAAGCCCGGGCCGTCACCCGGGCTTTCGTGCGTCTGGATTGAATCAATGGAAAGCTTGCTACTACTTCTGTTGCAACCCGCGCATGTAGGCGATGACGGAGTTCAATTCGTTGGCCGACATCTCCTTCTTGAGCAGGTAGGCGTGCGGATACTGCGTGTGGCCCACGCCCTTGCCGACCGAATCGATCATCTGCTGGTCATTCATGGCCGCGATGCCGCGGGCGCGCAGGTCGGGGATATGCATCTTGGTGGCGGCGGCGGTGTGCCCGCTGCCGTCGGCGGCGTGGCAGAAGACGCAGTGCTTCTCGTAGGATTTCTTCCCGGTTCCGGCGGCGCTATCGGCTGCCAAGGCAACCAGCGAGGCACAGACCAGCAGACAAAAGAGGGGAACGGCCTTCATCGTTGACTCCAGTATCTTCGACGGGCCTCTACGGGCCCTGTCGCCGCTGTTATTTAACCTCTAACTGTCCTATTGGGGGTGCAGGAAAGCGCCAGTCGGACACACCGAAGTTGTTATTGCATCGTGCTGTAGTACATGTACTATGGGGTGCGAGAGAAATCCTATACAGGTGAACGGCATCGTGCTCCATCTCCGGTCCATTCCATGACCGTGGCGGTGGCGGGGAATGATTGCATGATGCAGTGGCCCGGAGTATCTTGGTGCGGTGCTGAGGCCGCCCGCAGGCCCGGTTTGCCTGTTTTCCAGAACTTTTCGCGGGAAGTGTGCGAAAACTCTTTTCCCATGCTCAATTCCGCGTTAGCTTGTGGCAGTGCGGCACCAGTGTTGGTGCTTGGTACTTCTCTTAAGAAAGCCGCGGCGCCGGCAAACGAAACCAGGAGGATGCTACTTTGATCGACGATACCCTGTACGGACGTGACGACGAGATGGATGATTTCGGTGACAGCGGCAATTACGATGAGGTTCTCGACGAGGAAGAAGAAGAATTCGACGAGGATGAGGAAGAGGAAGAACTGGAGAGCACCCCGGTTCGCATCGCCGAGGCCGTGATCGTGACCGAGGTTCCGGTGGAAGTGGTTGCCGAGCCTGTGGTGGAGCCGGTTGCCGAGCCGGCCAAGCCTGCCAAGAAGCCCGTGGCCAAGAAGCCGGTGAAGAAGGCTGCGCCGAAGAAGCCGGCCAAGGCCGCCAAGAAGCCCGCTGCCAAGGTGGAAAAGAAGGCCGCGAAGCCGGCTAAGAAGGTTGCCAAGAAAGCGGTGAAGAAGGCTGCCAAAAAGGCCGCAAAGCCTGTGGCGAAAAAAGCCGTCAAGCCCGTGGCGAAGAAGGCCGTGAAGAAGGCGGCCAAGCCGGTGGCCAAGAAAGTGAAGAAAGCCGCCAAGCCTGTCAAGCCGGTGAAGAAGGCGAAAAAGGCCGAGAAGAAGGCTTTGAAGAACGTGAAGAAAGCCGTCAAGGCCGTGAAGAAGGCCAAGAAGGGCAAGAAGTAGTTTTCCGCGAGGAATCGCGATCCGGGGATTCGTGATCGAAGACTCGTAACAAAGGGCTGCGCTTGGCGCAGCCCTTTTGTCTTAGCGGGAATTTTCACGGAGAGCGCAGCGCGGCGATCATGCTCCGCGCGCCGGGGTGTGCGTTACTTGGTGCGCACGGCCGTCAAGCACTGTCCGTAGAGTTCGATCAACTGGCGGGCGAACTCTTCCGGCTTGGCCGGGGAGCCACCCTGGAATCCGGCGCTGCTCTGGGCCGTCTTGCCATAGCCGGTGGTGACGGCGACAAACTTCATCATTTCAAGCGCAATTTCCTCGTCGCGACGGCTGGGCGGCATCGGGGTCGGTGTATCACTCATGGAGATCTCCTGCGGCTGAAGGGCCAACTCGAGCCGCATCATAACAGATCGTAGAGAGGCCAGCGTGGTGCGGCATGGCGGCTGGTTTGCGGAGCAGCAGCGCAGTGGAGTTCCGAAGCCGGAAGCGGCGAAGGGCGCGGAACCGGCGCAGCACGGCGCGCTAAATTGCAGAGGAATTTTCTCACCCTGTCTCCTACAGTATGCGGGAGGCGGAATCCGGCAGGACGGCATCCGCCTCCGTAGTCACATTCAGCCTCAGCGCCGGGAGACGGGCATGGCAGGATGAATGATGCCCGGCGTGGCCCGCGCCGGCGGCTTGCGCGGAGGCAACGGGAACTGGCTGGCTGCGGACGGCAGCGGGCAACGGAGCGCGGAGCCGGATTGTTCGGAGAGATCGTCATCGAATTCATCTTCCCCAAATCGGCGGCTCATCAATCCGGCCCGCAACAGCTCGCGTGTCAGGCGGTCGAGCGCGGCGGCATAACGGCGCTGCGCCTGCGTGACCGAGAGCCGCATGGCGGCTGCCGCTTCGCGCCGTTCCAGCCCCAACAGGGCAAAGGCTGCCAGTGCCTCGAGCGAATCGGCGTCGAGTTGCCGCAGGCAGCGCTCCACGTCATGGACGAAAATGATCGCGTCCTCAAAGGTGCGAAGACGGTAAGAGCTGATGCGCGCTTGCGCCTCCTGCACACGCAGGGTGCCCGGTGTTCGCGCAACCCCGGTGGAGAGTCGGACGAAGCGACGCAACAAGGCCCCGGTGTGGGCGCGATAGGCGGCCAGATGAAAATGCCGGGAGTGGATCAGGTGCAGCTCGAGGTTCCGCTGTCTCATAGGCGCACCTCGGCAGGGGCTGCTGCGGCCTGCCAGGGCGGCAGGGGAGAAGTGCGGAGCAACCGCTCGGCCACCTCGCGCGGAGTCAACTGCAACCTGCGCCGGCACGCGGCGCAGAGGGTCTGTTGCGAGTCACGCGGGCGGACCCAGAGGCCGCCACATCGCTCGCAATACTTCAATTCACGAATCTGCATCGGATGGTTCATTGTCATCTCTGCCCCTTTGACTGAGAAACGCATTGAGCCCTGCCAGAGTGAGGCGCCATGGACGCCCTCGATGCAGACAGGCGTGATGGCGCAACACCAGACAGGGCTCGTTTCAGTTACGATGACCTGCTCGGCCTATTTAGTTGTGGCTTCCGGAGCCGCTCTACCCGGCGGCGGCTTTGTTCCGGAGCGCAGGCGGCCGCTAGACGAGCCGGTCGTCCTGCCGACGTGTGAAATATCCCTCCTCGTATCCGGACTTGAGTACCTGTCCGTTCTGAATCACGATGCTCAGGCGGCCCGAAAAGCGGAGCCGGAGGAGCAGTTTTTCCGTCGCCGCGGAAAGCAACTCGGAACGTTGCACCTTGCGGCGGAATTCCGCGAAACTGGCTTCTTCACGCGGTCCTTCCTCTGTGTCCATGCGCTGCTGCGCCTCTTCGCCAGTGGGGGATTGGATTTGGGATCGTGGCCGAGCGCTACATTAGCCGCGGTAAAAATGAAAAGTCAAATGAAATATTGCTTTGAGAAATTCATTATTGTGTATGTATATCTAAGGGAAATACTTGGGGTATCACAATGCTGATACAGGATCTGCAACGGCGTTTGCGGAAGATTGTGAGTGCCAGGATCGAGTCCGGGGAGATGACCGGATCGGAGCTGGCGCGGCGAGCAGGATTTCAGCAGGCTCACATTTCCAACTTTCTCGGCGGCAGGCGGGGTCTGAGCGTGGAAGCCAGCGACCGCATCCTGCGTGTGTTGCGGCTGGAGGCGGAAGACCTTTACCAGCAGCCAGCGCAGGTGGCGAGGATGGAGGCCAGCGTTGCCGGAGATGGCGAAGCAGTGCCCGTGGTGCGCGGAGGCGCGTTGTTGCAGGCGGCGTTCTCCACGCGCGACGTGCTGCGCTACCAGAGCTTTCCGCCGCTGCTGTTGGAGCGCCTGCGTGCCGAACGCGGACATGGGCGCGGACACTGGATCCGCTGGGTGGCCTATGAAGTGGACGAGGCATCGGCGGAGGCCATGCGTCCACGCCTGATGCCGGAGGCGCTGCTGCTGGTGGACCGTCACTATGTGTCGCTGAAGGAATACCGCAGCGGCACGCGGAACCTGTATCTGGTGCGTCGCGGCGAGCAATGGATGGTGCGGTACCTGGAGCGCGAAGGAAGCCAGTTGTGCCTGCGCCCTGAGCAGAACGATGCGGCGGTTCACTGCCTGACGCTGAACTCAGGGAGAGGGCTGGGGGAATTCGTGGTGGGACGCGTGGCGCATGTGAGCTACGCCTGCTAGCCTCGACGCGACATGACAGAGGTTCGGCGATGGTTGCGCAGTGTCAAGAGGAGGATTGTGCGCGGCGGCGTTTAACTCGCTGAAAGCGGAGCAAATTGAGTTCGCGAGCGCATGGCAGGATTCCGCGCGTGCCAGTGTATCCTGTAACTACAAGTCGCCAACGGGAGAGTGCGCACGGCGGAAAGCTCACCAGAAAGCGAGAAGAGAGGCGGCCGTGCAGGCCGCCATTTTGCTTGCGGGAAGCGAGGGGCGGTGCGAACGAGACGACGGGGAGAGGTACCAGAAAAACAGGATGCCGGAGCCGGGAAAGCAGCAAAAGCTCCGGCGGGGGCAGGCAAACGAAAGGCCAGCCCGAACTCAGGGACGAAGAAAAAAGCGGGGGCGAAGGTCTCCGGCAAAGGCCCGGCAGCGAAGAGCAAGGCCAAGGCAGTGGCCAAACGCAGCACGAACCTGCGCAAGGCAGCCGAACGGGTTCGGGAAGCGATGCCGCAGATTGTGGACACGATGGTGGACAAGGCGCTGAAGGGCAACGTTCAGCACCTGAAGACACTGCTGGACGTGACGGGCGTGAAGGAGCAGTTGCAGCAGCAATGCCAGCCGGAGCCGGAAGGCTCGCTGGCGGAGTTGCTGCTGCGGGAGCTGGGCGAGGACAAGACTTCGACGGCAGAGACCGAGCCGGCGGACAAGAAAAACGGGACGCAGGATTAAGGAGCACTCGTGGCGATCGACCTGACGTGGGTGACGGAGCGGATTGCGGTCGGCGGCGGCATCTGGACGGAAGAACGGATGACGGAGCTGGCGGCGATGGGCGTGACCCACGTCATCGACATGCAACTGGAGTTTGATGACACGCCTCTGGGCGAGGCCGCTGGAGTGGCGGTGCTGTGGAATCCCGTAGACGACGACTTTGAGCCGAAGCCGCCGCAGATTTTTGAGCGCGGCGTGGGGTTCGCGCGCCGGGCGCTGGAGCAGGAAGAGACCAAGGTCTTTATACACTGCGCGGCAGGCGTGCACCGGGCACCGATGATGGCGCTGGCCGTGCTCCGCGCGCTGGGTTATACGCTGGCGGAGGCGATGCAGACCATCCAGACGCGGCGTTACGTGGCCGATTTTGCGGATGTGTATGTGCGCAGTGTGGAGCGATACATTGAGGGGATGGACCCCCGGGACAGCCGTCGCGCAGCCGAAAAATGATGGGCGCGTGGGGCGGGGTACGTGGAGAGTTGGCAAAAGAGGAGAACTGAGATGCGCATGAGCAGCCGCCTTGCTGGGCGGTTTTTCTGTTTCTGGGCGATGTGCGTGGTGCTGCTGTGCGGCGTGGCGAAGCTATCGGCGACGACACCGCAGAAGACAACGGTTGCGGACACTGTTTACCGCGCCGATGGCACGCCAGCGCAGGGCACGGTGAACATCCGGTGGAATGGTTTTACGGCGAGCGATGGGACAGTGGTTGCGGCGGGCTCGATGGCGGTGAAGTTGGGGGCGAATGGAAGCTTCTCCGCACAACTGGTGCCGAACACAGGCTCGACGCCGGCGGGCAGCTACTACAAGGTGACGATGAAGCTGGATGATGGCACCACCAGCGAAGAGCAGTGGGCTGTGCCAGCGGTGGCGCAGACGACGATTGCGGCGGTGCGCGCGACGATGACGCCGGCAAGCGTGGCGCAGCAGTACGTAGGCCGCGACTACGTGGATACGGCGATTGCCGGCACGCAACTGGCAGACGCCAGCAGCGTGGCCCGCGTGAACGCTGTGAACACGTTTACGCAGAGTCAGACGCTGCCCAGCTATAACAACCAGCTCTCTGTGGACGGAAGCGTGAACTCTACGGTGCAGGCGGCGGTGACGACGGCGGCGGGAGCGAAGAGCGTGTCTGTGCCGCCGACGTACACCACGGCGGACGTGGTGGCAGGCACTCGCGTGACTGATCCGAACGCACTGACATTCTCGAATCAAGTAGCCGGTTCGCACATCGTTGACATGCGCTTTGGCACAACGAGCGAGTACCTGTGGAACCCGGCGCTGAACACCTCGACCGGCAGTTGGACGGGCATCAGCCAGAACCGCGTGGCGCTGTCGAACTTCAATGCGTCCTATCCGCAGAATGTGCATTTCCGGGTGTCGCAGATGGATGTGCTGGACGGGGCGCAGAACTTCAATGCCAACGGCTACACGAACAAAACGAACCTGACGGCGCATTCCAGCTTTTTGAACGCCTGGAGCCGGGGACAGGTGAACGCGCACGAGTTTATTGCGAACTGCTACGGAACGGGCGACTGCATCTCGGCGAACTTTGTGGCGCGCAGCTTTGGCGGACTGGACACGCAGAGCGATGAAGGGACGCGGCCTCTCACGCAGTCGTCCGTGCAAGGCAACGTGGAATACAGCAACACGGCCGCGGCCTACAACGCGAGCACCTACAAGATCACTGGGGGCACGCCCACCAAGGGCGCGCAAACGCAGGGCACTGGGCGGCGCGTGATCCTGACCAGCGCGGGAACGTACTCGGCGGGCACCATCACTACAATCAGCGGCAGCGGGCTGGTGACGTACACCGGTAGTGGAACGGGATGGCCGGTTTCGGTTACCACGAACACCACGTCCTCGATTGTGCAGAGCAGTGGAACGGCGCGAACGGTGAGCATCCCGGTTTCAAACAGCGCGGGGTTCACCGCTGGCGCGAACCTGTGCCTTGCCGATAACGCGACCTACGAGCAGACGGTGATTGCCAGCGTTCCGGACTCGACGCACATCACGGCCACTCTGCGGAAGACCTATGCGAACGGCGCAACGGCTGCCAGCGGCGGGTTGTGCGGCTACGCCATTGCGCTGGACGCCGACACCTGGGCAACCAGCGGCAGCATGGCGTACTGGGGCTATACGGCTCCGCTGAGAATGGCTTTGCCGGTTGTGGCGACGCCTTCAGCAACCACGGCGACGGTGTGGGCGTCATCGTCGGGTGCGGCGAACAGCTACTGGGGATCGGCTGTCACCACGAGCGGCAGCAATACCTACACGGCCTATCCGTCGGCAGAGGTGTTGAGTGTGACCACCGGAGGCGTGATTGATGATTCATTCGCGCTGGAGCCGAACAAGTTCGCCTGGAGCGGCGCGAACTTCAATGAACTGCTGTATCCGGCGTTCACGAGTACGGGCGTCCGGCAACTTCAGGTGAAGGTGTTTCCGTCGCCAGGCAACAACGGGGGCGGGAACGATTGGAAGTTCTATGGCGTGTGGAGCGGCAACGACACGCTGCTGAACCTGAACAACCTCACGGCGTCGAGTTACTACACCACTCTCACGCCGCCGCTGGGGCTTCGCTTCATCGGGCGCATCCGGAGTGGCGTTTACATGACTACTGCGCCCTCTGACTATGGAATGTGGTTTGGGTGCCCGGCTGCCGGATGCACTGGAAGCGTCGGTGTGTTCGGCTTGCAGGGAGCATCCCGCTCGGACTGGTTGAACTATCACCCGGCGGATGGAACGTGGGAACTCTCGGTGAACGGCTACTACAGCAACGGCCATAGCTGGAGCTATCAGTTCGGCACGCACGGCGTGGATTTGCCGGGCGACGCGACGGCTGGAGCTTCTTACGTCAGGGGCTATGACGGAACCTACCTGCACAAGCTCCAATGGCCGACCGGCACGGCGGCGCGCACCTGGAACTTGCCGGATGCGAGCGGAACACTGTCGCTTGTGACAGCGGGAAGCTGCATGAATCAGGCGGTGACGGCCGTCAACAATGGCACTGCACCTGCGTGCGCCACGATCACCTCGGCCTATGTGGACAGCAGCGTTGCGACCGTGGCGGCAAGCAATGTATTCAGCGGGGCCAACACTTTCAGCGGCAATAACACGTTTACCGGAACCGTAACGGTGAACCAGAACCTGAACGTCGGCAATGGGGCAGATGGTGCCGTGCGGTTGAAAAACGCGTCCGGCACTACAACGATCAGCCTTTATGGTGGAGATGGCAGCGGCGTGTTCTCCAGTTTGTACGTGGGCACCTATGGCGGGTTTACGACCAGGCTGGCCGCACAGACGCTCTCGGCCAACAACACGCTGTACCTGCCGACGATCTCTACGGACTACCTGGTTTCGCGGACGAGCACGGATACGCTGACGAACAAGACGCTGACTTCCCCGATATTGACCACGCCCTCGCTGGGGGCAGCGACGGCCACGAGCGTGAATGGACTGGCGCTGACGGCAAATACATCGGGATTCAGCGTGGCGGGCGGGAGCACGACCAGCAAGACGCTGACGGTAAACAACTCGCTGACGCTGGCGGGAACCGATGGTACGACGATGACGTTTCCTGCCACGAGTGGAACAGTGTGCGCGAGCGGAAACCAGTGCACGGTGGCGGGGCTAACGGTGACGGGCCTGCTGGTGTCGAACACGGCACCGACAGTCAGCAGTGGCTTTGGAACTTCTCCAAGTGTGACGGCGAGCAATGGCACGGCGGCGTTCCGGGTGAGAGTCGGCACGGGCGGCTCGGCCAGCAGCGGCGTGCTGACGCTGCCGGCGGCGACAACCGGCTGGAACTGCTTTGCCACGGATGTGACGACGCCGGCAACGAACAACACGAAGATGACGGCGAGCACGACGACCAGCGCGACGCTGACCAACTACAACGCAAGCGGAGCAACAACGGCGTGGACAGCGAGTGATGTGCTGGCGGTGAGCTGCTTCGCGTATTAGGCAACGGTGTGGGGAGGAGAGAGGCGGCGCAATGCGCCGCCTCTTGACGTTTGGAGCTCAGTAAAACGAGAGCAGTTTGAAGTTTCCGGTTTCAAGTTTCGGGTTTCAAGAACCCACTTCTGCAAAAGACGGGCAGAAGTGGGGCACGGGGCGGTACGGGACGATGGGGGCAGGATGAGGCGGGAGCTGGAGAGAATTTTTGAGGGAGACCTGGAGACGCTGGTGCAACTGGGCGAGAGGCTGGGGCAGAGTCCGGCGCGTTTGAAGGGCGCGACGGTCCGGGAGTTCCTGGCGGAGAGCCTGTTGCGGGTGCGGAATAAGCGAGGGCGCACGGTGAAGCTGCGGGTGAATGAGGCGCAGAGGGAGTTTGAGCGGCGGGCCGGGGCCAGAAACATTGTGCTGAAGGCACGCCAAGTGGGAATGACGACATGGGTGGCGGCGCGATTCTTCCTGCATACGATCACGCATCCGGGGACGCTGGCGGTGCAGGTGGCGCATGACCGGAGTTCGGCGGAGGAGATCTTCCGCATGGTTCATCGCTTTCTGGAGAACCTGCCGGAGGCGATGCGGCGTGGCGCGTTGAAGACCTCGCGCGCCAACGTCCGACAGATTGTGTTTCCGAAGCTGGACAGCCAGTACCGGGTGGAGACCGCGGGGGACCGGAACGCGGGGCGCGGGATGACGATCCAGCGGCTGCACTGCTCGGAGGTGGCGCGGTGGGGCGCGAAGGGCGAGGACGCGCTGGCGGCGCTGCGGGCGGCGGTGACGCCGGATGGCGAGATCGTGCTGGAGTCGACGCCGAACGGCGCGAGCGGACTGTTTTACAACGAGTGGCAGCAGGCGGAGACGAACGGGTACGTGCGGCACTTCTTTCCGTGGTGGGTTGAGAAGAGCTATCGGGAGAAGGTGCTGGGGGAGATGGAATACTCGGCGGAGGAGCGGGAGCTGGCGGCGCGGGAGGGGCTGGACGCGGAGCAGATCGCCTTCCGGCGAAGGATGCGGACGAACTTTGGCGCGAGGGCGATGGAAGAGTACGCGGAGTCGGCGGAGGAATGCTTTGTGGCGAGCACGCAGGCGGTGTTCGACACGGAACGGGTAATGACGCGGATGCGCGAGGCTCCGGCGGCGACGGAGCGGCGCGAGAACGGGCGGATTGAGGTCTGGCTGCCGGTGCAGAAGGGGCGCGAGTACGTGGTGGGCGTGGACGCCGCAGGGGGCGGCGCGGCGGGCGACAACGCGTGCGCGCAGGTGCTGGACCTGGAGACGGGCTGGCAGTGCGCAGAGCTGTATGGACACTACTCCCCGGTGGAACTGGCGCGGGCGGTGGCGGAACTGGGCAGGGAGTTCAACGAGGCGCTGGTGGCGGTGGAGGCGAACAACCACGGGCATGCGGTGCTGGCGGCGCTGACCGAGGTGGAGCGCTACGGGCGGCTGTGGAGCGAGCGCGGACAGTTGGGGTGGCAGACGACGCTGGCGACGCGTCCGCGGATGATTGCGCTGGTGGGGATGACGATTGGGCGGGAGCCGGAGGCGCTGAGCAGCCGTCGGCTGCTGGAGGAGTGCCGGACGTTTGTGCGCGATGAGCGCGGACGGGAAGCGGCGGCCGTGGGTGCGCACGACGACGCGGTGATGGCCCTGGGCGTGGCGCTGGCGGTACGGGAAGAAGTGAGGAAGAAGGGGAGGCGGTGAGAGATCGCCGATGGAAAGTTTCGGGAACCCACTTCTGCCGGAGCCGGGCAGAAGTGGGGCACGGGCGCGGTACGGGGGAGGGAGTCAAGGAGTGAGGGTGGAGGAGAAACAAAAGGTTACTCGACTGCGCCCGTGCACGCGGGGCGTGCACGGACTTCGCTCGGAATGACAGGGGGAGAGGATATTGCGTCCCAGGTTAGCCACGCCAACAGAAGGCGCGCCGAACCTGGGGCACCCTTCGACAGGCTCAGGGCTGGCTCTGGGGCACCCGCTAGCCTGGGGCACCCGGCAGAAGTGGGGCACGGACAACGGCACCCGGCGGACGAGCAGGACGGGACGATAGGGACAAGGAATCTGTGTCAGCGGGTCTGGAACGAGGCGGCGCGGAAGGCGCGGCTTCGAGACGGGCCTTTTTGTTTGCGGGCGAGCCGCAAGGAAGACGAGTTCCGGACAACGGAGAAAAGGAAAGGGAGAGCAGGATGAGCACACAGTTTGTGGACATACATGCCGCGGCCGACTACATGGGACCGGGCGCGTTGGAAGTGAGCCTTTACCAGCAGGAGATCACGGACATTGTGCGGCGCCGCGGAGTGTTCGGGCAGCGCATCAAGCAGGTGCCGGCCACGGGCCACCCGTCGCGGTTCTTTGAGGAGACGGCGATTGCTTCACCGACGGCGGCCAACGCCTTTGTCGATCCGCGCAACATTGTGGCGACGGTGGCATCGCCGACGCGGGTGGAGCGCTCGGTGCCTCTGAAGGCGCTGGTGTCGCAGATCAACTACAACCTGTTCGACGTGGAGGTGGGCCAGCAGCAGAGCCAGTTCGCCTATCTGCAGGCAAAGGACCTGACCGACGCGGTGGACGGCCTGATGCGCACGCACGACGTGGCGCTGTGGAACGGCACGGACACTTCGCTGAGTTCGCCGACGACGCTGCAGTACTACGGCGCGGCGGGGCAGATCACGGCGGGCGGCAACGTCTTCAGCGTGGCGGCAGCGGCAAGCATTGTCGACGGACTGAAATCGGCGGTGGCGCAGCTGGTGGCGAACTCGAACTACGCGGCGCGACCGACGGCCATCTACGCGAACCCGATCCTGCTGGACCTGATTGATCGCGAGATGAAGACCGAGTTCAACGTGATTCTGGACCGCACGCAGATCACCAGCGGCCTGACGGTGAAGATGCTGTCGACGCAGGCGGGTGACCTGCCATTGATTCCGGAGTGGTGCATCGTCGATACGGGCACGGTCGGTTCGGGCACGGCGAACCTGCCGGCCTACATCGTGACCGAGGAGATGATCGAGTACCACTGGCTGACGGACTCGAATCCGCGCGTGTTCCGCCTGGGTACGCCTGGCTCGCTGGCGCACCAGATGGTGATTGCAAAGTTCGGCGCGGTAGTGGTGAAGGGTGCCGGCTACGCACATGCCGTGGTGAACGTGACTCGATAGGAACGTTTCAAGTTTCCACTGTCGAGTTTCGAAAACCCACTTCTGCCAAAGACGGGCAGAAGTGGGGCACGGAGCAAGAGACGAAGGAAGGACGTTGGTGGAGGAAGCATCCGCCAGCGTCCGTTCTGTTTGTGCGAGCAGTGCGCTGAGGGAGGACGAGATGGTGTACCTGGATGCGTCGGAGTACGAGCAGTACGGAGTGCAGGAGAGTGCTCCGCAGGCGTTGGTGGCGGCGGCGAGCGCGCTGATTGACGCGCACTGCCGGAGAAGTTCGATGGGGGTGGCGCAGTACACGGAGCGGTTCCGGCTGCGCAAGGCGAACACGGTGCGGTTGAGTTACCTGCCGCTAGCGGCGGCGGAGGGGGCGAGCGGGGCGATTACGCAGATGCGCGTGCGCTACGGCGCGGTGAGCCGCGACTGGTTCGACCAGGCACCGCTGGAGCGCGAACTGATGGCGTTCTCGACGCCGGGCACGTGGCTGGAACAGGACCCCAGTTCACTGGACGTGGATGCCGCGACCGGCGAGGTGATGTTCAGCCAGGGACCGCTGGGCGTGCCGATCAGCGAGGTGGAGTTCACGTACACGGCGGGATACGAGGAGACGCCGGAGGCGGTGAAACAGGCGTGCGCGATGGTGGTGCGCAATGCGCAGGCGGTGCCAGCGCTGAACGTGCGGTCCAGCACGGTGGACCGCGTGCACATGGAGTACTTCTCGGATTCACTGCTGGACGTGAATGTGAAAAAGCTGCTGGCGCCGTTTGTGGCGCAGAAGGTTGGCTAGCGATGGCGCTGCTGAATGCGAAGGCGGCTTCGATGGTGGCCGAGGCAATGCTGTGCGCGACGGGCGGCGACGCGGTGACGGTAACGGGCGCGATGCTGGCAACCGACGATGGCACGGCAGGATTGGGGCTGACGGCGGCGGTGCAGCAGCTGTGGGAGTTGCAGCCGGTGATGGTGCGGTGGCTGACTCCGCACAACCCGAAGCAGCGGGAGATTGTGGCCAGCGCCGCGACAGTGAGGCGCGTGTTTGGAGCCGAGGATCTGGCGACGCTGCGGACACTGCTGATGAAAGCCGAAGTGAAGGTTCACGACGAGGCGCTGCGGGTAGTGAGCGTGACGCCGGAGATCTATGCGGGCGAGGAGTACTTGTACCGGATTGTGGTGGAGGAGTGAGGGGAAAGGTTTCGGAAGGTTGCGAAAAGTTTCGATTTTCCAGTTTCAAGGTTCGAGAACCCACTTCTGCCAATGGGGGGCAGAAGTGGGGCACGGGTGCGTAGCCGAGCGTGGGGATGAGGCTGGCGCCCAGCGTATCGGAAACAAAAGACGATTGCGTGGGGGCGGAGATGCAGGCGACGAAAGACACGTTTTACATGGCGCTGCGGACGAGGCTGGCGCAGGTGAACGCGGCGAGGACGGCGGTGATCGGCGGCGTGAACCGTCCGGCGGTGATGTCGGCGGAGAACGAGCGGCCGGGCGAGACGAGCGAACTGTTGGAGACATTTGTGCTTGAGTGGGGCGTGCCAAAGGCGGTGGAAGCAGGCGGTCGGCTGCAGGCGATGCAATGCACAGTGAGCTATGAGAGCGCGGGCACGGAGGCGCAGGCGGGGATGGACCGCGGGCGGCGGCTGGGCGCGATGGACATGGAACTGGCGGCAATCAGTTATCCGCAGCGGGCAGACAAGTACGACTACACGCAGACACCGGCAGCGTCGCTGGGCACCAACGTGTTCTGGAGCGAGCCGGTGTTCAAGGATGCGGAGTTCGGCACGCGAACGATCAAGCGCAAGGCGGTGATGACGGTCTACTACCTACCGGAGGCGGCAGCATGACGGCGAACGAGCGGGCGGAGATGGTGCCGGTGAGCGGTGCGGCGCGGATGTTCTTTGCGCCGGTGGCGCGCGCGACGGATACGCCGACGGTGTTCGATCCGTCGCAGGGGTTCGACGTGGATGTGCCCACCGTACCGTGGGTGGACCTGGGCTGGGTGGAGAAGGTGAAGCGCTCGGCCACGACGAAGATGGGCGTGGTGCGGACGGGGAAGTCGGCGGCGGCGCGGGTGCAGTACCGGCTGGAGTCCGAGGCGCGGTTGAGCGTGGATTTCCGTGAGTGGGGCAAGCTGCAGATGGCGCTGGCGGCGAGCACGCAGCACCTGAATGTTCTGGCGAGCGATGGGGCAACGACGGCGGGCGCGGGGGGACACGCGGTGGCGGCCATCACGATTGGCGCGGCGAGCACGGCGCAGGCAATCGCGCTGGATGCAGCGTCGGCGGCGCAGTTTGCGGCGGGCGACCTGGTGGTGGTGGATGTGGATTACGTCTCGCAGAGCGGATACCTGGGCACGGGAGTGAGTGGAGCGGTGGTGAGCAGCGCAGCGAGCGTGAGTTACGACGCGGACTACGTGCGGAGAGTGAGCTTCAACGTGGGCCGCGTGGCGAGCGTGGCAAGCAACACGCTGCAACTGGAGCAACCACTGGTGGGCGGAGTTCCGGTTGCAGGGGCGAAGGTGCAGAAGGTGGTGGCGTTCGTGGACCGCGAGGGCGCGAGCTTCTTTCAGGAGTGGTCGGCGCTGGTGGTGTACCCGCAGAAGACGGGCGGGATGGTGTGCTTCTACTATCCACGGCTGCAAAGCGCGAAGCCTGCGGAAGAGACGGTGAACGAAGTCGAGCACGATGTTCGCTCGGTGGCCTTGCACGCGGAATTTGTGGCACTGCCGGTGACGGACACGCTCGACGGCGAGCAGGTGGTCTGCTACCGGAGCTACTTCCCGGCGAAGACGGCGGAAGTGTACTGAGGGGAGTTTCAAGTTTTGAGTTTCAAGTTTCGAGAAACCACTTCAGCCAAGGCGGGCAGAAGCGGGGCGCGGGCGTGGGGGCGGGGATGATCAAGTTTACGGTGGACAACCTGGACATGCTGGGGGCGCGGGATTACACCGCGTGGCTTGACGCGGAGCAGCCGCCGAGAGTGGTGAGGAAGCTGAACCAGCCGTGGACGCTGGAGGTACACCTGGTGAGCGACGAGCGCGTGGCGATGACGATCCGCGCGGGGGCACGGGTGCAACTGACGAGCGACACGGGCGAGATCTGGTTCACGGGCTACACCACGGGAATTCCGCAACGGACATACGCGGGCGACGGCGAGCACGGACAGGTCTTCCGCGTGGTGCTGAAGGCGGAGAGCGACGAGCTGCTGCTGGACCGCAAGGTGCTTCCAGCGCGTGCTCCGATGGTGGCGCGCACGGCGGCCGACGCGATTGCAACGCTGGTGGGCGACACAGGCACAGGGGTGGATGCCTCGGGTGTGACGGCGGCCGGCGCGGTGAGTTACTACACGGAGAACGCGGGGGAACGGTGGTCGGAGGCGGCGGATGCGATTGCCAACCAGACGCGGGCGAGCGTGCAGGCGCAATCGCTGGCGGTGACGACCAAGGCAATCGGCGCGGTCGAACATACGTTTGCAGAGAGCGACGAGAATTTTGCGCTGCAGAGCCTGCAACTGCGTCAGACGGGGCCGCAGGCGAACGACCTGACGCTGACGGGCGCGAAGGAACCGCAGATGTATGTGAAGGACTACTTCGTGGCGAATGGGACGAACCAGCGGTTATACCTTTCGAACACGCCGTTTCTGCGGGCGGGCGAGGTGCTGGTGGACGAAGAGTACGCGGGCGCTCTCTCGGCGCAGTACTGGAAGGTGAGCGACCCGGCGGGAGCAATTTCCGTGAGCGGCGGCAAGCTGGTGGTGAATGCCACCAACGCGGCGGATGCGAGCGCGGTGGCGCAGTGGGCCGAGCCGATGGAGTTGGGTGGAAGCTGGGTGCTGGAGCACGGCGCGGTGCAGTTTCCGACGCTGCCGGCAGGGAGCGGAGTGCTGGGCGGGATCTACAACGGGACGGTGGCGCGGGCGAACTGCCTGGCAGGCTTCGCGGTGAACGGGTCGGCGATTCAGGCGCTGGTGAATGGTGTGACGACGGGCACGGCGATGACGCTGACGAGCGGGCACCGGTACGAGCTGAAGACTCGGCTGTTCGCGCGCGAAGTCTACCGGCAGGGTCAGCGGTATTGCTCGTCGGCGGTGAACGGCGTGAGCGCCTATGGCGGCGCACAGAATGCGGCCGACCTGTGGGTGTTGCTGGAGGTGCGGGATATCAACCCGGCGGACAGCTCGACGCTGGTGGCCGAGGGAACGGTGCTCTACGACGGGATGCTGGCACAGGTGCCGGCATTTGTGATCTACGGGCTGGTGAACGGCGGGAACCTGAAGTGCTTGATTGGGTACACGCGAGTGGAGCGCGCGGCGGAGGCGCTGGTGCGGTCGACGCCGCCAATCAGTTCGTATCCGGCGTTTACGCGGAGGCTGGGCGCGAGCAGCGAGGGCGGCGAGTGCGAATTGATTGCGGGCTACAACGAGCTGTACTTCTACGCGGATTCGATTCCGGCAAACGGCGAGTTGATTGAGGTGGCGTATCGCAACTCGGGGCTGGCTTCGGCGCGAGTGACGGACGCGAGCGCAGCGGCGTTGTTGGCGGCGGTGGGCGATGACGGCGTGCGTGCGGAGGTGATGGAGGTGAAGTCCCCGGTGGCGCGCACCACGGAGGACTGCGTAAACGCGGCACTGGCGCTGCTGGACGACCTGACGCAGGCGGGCTGGGAAGGCAGCTACACGGGGTGGCGCAGCTACCTGCCGGGCGGGGCCGAGGATGTGTTTCCGGGCGAGGCGCTGACGATCAACGCACCAAGCTTCAAGGCGCAGTTTACTGCGGTGGTGCGCGAAGTGGAGTTGAGCTTTGTGGCGCTGAGTGAAAGCTGCGCGCAACTGGTGTTGAAGTTTGCGAACGAAGCCACGCTGCCGATTTGTGTAAAGACCGGGAAGCCGACGCGCAAGCAACTGGTTCCGGCGGCAAACGTGCAGCGCGGCGGGAGCGCGACGCCGGTAGCAAGCCTGGCAGCTGCGGAATACACGACGATCACGGCGTCGCAATTGACGGTCAATACGGGGACGGCCCCGGTGGCGGGTGGAGGCTTTGAGGTGCGGACCGAGGGCGACTTCGGCTGGGGCACCACGACGGACCGAAACCTGGTGGGACGCTACACAACGCAGACGTTCACGCTGCCGAAGACACAGGCAACGCAGGACTACTACGTGCGGATGTATGACGGCGCGATACCGCCGAACTACTCGCGCTACTCGACGCTGCTGCACGTGGACGCGAACCTATGACGGCGTTTGAGGAAATGGTGCTGCGCGATCTGGGCGAGATGAAGACGCACATCCGCTGGATTGTGGGCAACGGCAACGAGGGCAAGATGCAGGAGCTGGAAAGACGCGTGCAGAAGCAGGAAGCAGGGCTGCAACGGATGGCCGGACTGGGTGCGGGGCTGATGGCACTGCTGACGCTGGTGAACGTGGCCATCAACCTGTGGGGGGTGCTGAAACACGGATGACGAGAGAAGAGTTTTTGCGGCAGGCGTGGGCGGCGGCGCGCAAGGCAGGTGAGGGGAGCGGGCTTCCCGAGGCGGTGACGGTGGCGCAGGCGGCTCTGGAGAGCAACTGGGGACAGAGTGGACTCGCGCGGGCGGCGAACAACTACTTCGGTCTGAAGGCACACGGCGGGCATGAGTGGATGGAGATGCCAACGACGGAGTGCGACGCAGAGGGCGAGCACAAGACGAGAGCGCGATTCGCGAAGTACGGCTCGATGGAAGAGTGCTTTGCGGACCGCGACCGGCTGATTGCGAACTCGGCGACCTATGCGGAGGCAAAGGCGTGCGCGGGCGAGGTGGAGCAGTTTGTGCACGCGCTGGCGAAGCACTGGGCGACCGATCCGAAGTACGCGGAAAAGCTGTTGAAACTGGTAGCGGCGGTGACGGGTGAGCAGGCGGGGATGAATGCGGAGGGGCGATGAAGAACTGGAAAACGACGGCGGCAGCGCTGGCAATTGCGGGGCTCTATGCGTGGCAGAACGCGAGCGGCGGGTGGAAGCAGCAGGCTGTGGCGGTGATGATCGCGGTGTTTGGCACGCTGGCCAAGGACTTTGACGTGAGCGGAGCGAGGCCGTGAATCCGCTGTCGGCATTGGCGGAGTTTGTGCTGGGCCGCATGAAGCAGGCGATGGTGGGCGCGTGGCTGAAGCTGCTGTTCGAGATGGTGTTTTCAGCGACAGTGAGCTTCCTGTTCGTGTGCGGCACGGCGCTGGTGGCTGGCGCTGGGGCCGGGGTGGCGGTGGGGGCGGGGATGGTGATGTCGGCGATGGCGATGACGCTGCTGTTCCGGCGGTCGACGCTGACGAAGGGACTGATGGTGGCGCTGCCCGCGACGGAAGCGGCGAAGGAGCTGGAGACGCAGTTCCAGACGATAGAGAGGAAATAAGCGATGGGCGTGGTGACGGTGTTCAAGAAGATCGGGCATGGGGTGAAGGTGGCGGTGAAGTACATTGCGCGCGGCTTTGTGGCGCTGTTCGGCGAGGACGCGGCCAAGCAGTTCGCGCAGGCAAGCTACCAGTTGCTGAAGTCGGCGGCAGGGAAGATTGCGATGGAAGTGGTGGACCAGTTGAGCGTGACGAACCTGGACAGCGGCGCGAAGCGAGAGGCGGCAGTGGCGCGGATTCTGCAGGAGTGCGTGGCGCAGTCGATTGAGGTGGCCGAGAGCGAGGTGCGGCTGCTTGTGGAACTGGCGGTTCAGTTTGTGAAGGGCAAGCTGGTGGTGCAGGAGGCGTAGGAAAAAGTTTAGAAAGGTGGCGAAAGGTTTCGGGAGGTTTCAAGAGGCAAGAGGGCGAGGTGCGGTGAGCGATGAATGGGGTGGCGGGCTTAGAGCCTGCCGCCCCGATTTTTGCGTTTGGAGAGATATTGTCGATTCAGCGCAATTCCACCTTGATCATCCAACGATGACGTAAAAGACGGCCTAAGTGGGGGACATTCCTGCAACGTGGGGACGCCCCCTCAGGGCGAGCCACGCCAGCGAAACCTGCGTCCTTAAAAAGCTGACGTCAAGCTCTGTGGCAATCTTGAGGCGCAGTGTTCGAGAACCCACTTCTGCCAAAGGCGGGCAGAAGTGGGGCACGGGTGCTGACAGACAACAGCAACTTCAGGTGGAAGAGCACGGTATCCCAGGTTAGCCGCGCCGACAGAGGGCGCGTCGAACCTGGGGCACCCTGGCCAAACCTGGGGCACCCGGCATACGAGAACCCTTCTTTGAGAAATGGGCGAAAGGTGCGACTTGGAGGGCGGCGATATAATCTAAGGTTCTTGGGGTTTGCATTCCAACTAGAAAGAAGAGCGGCGGACCGGCGGCGAGAGCGAGCCGGTGAAGCGGCTCCCCAGTTCCTCGGAAGGACACCTATGCCAAGCGACGTCGTGATGCCCCAGATGGGCGAATCGATTTTTGAGGGAACCATTACCAAGTGGCTGAAGCAGCCGGGCGAGAAGGTCACGAAAGACGAGCCGCTGTTTGAGATTTCCACCGACAAAGTGGATGCGGAAATTCCGGCACCCGCGAGCGGCGTGCTGGCGGAGATACGCGCCAAAGCCGGTGAGACCGTGCAGGTGAACAGCGTGGTGGCCGTGATTGACGAGAGCGGCGCGGGCGCGGCGACGGGCAATGCACCTGCGGTGGTGCCGGCCGGTGGGGCAACGGCGGGTAACGCTCCGGAGCCGCTGCCGGCCGCTGGCGCACAGGCGGCCGCTGGCGCACAGGCAACTGCGGGCGCTGAGGTGGTGATGCCGCAGATGGGCGAGTCGGTGTTTGAGGGCACGATCACCAAGTGGCTGAAGAAGGTGGGCGACACGGTCACGAAGGACGAGCCGCTGTTTGAGATCTCGACCGACAAGGTGGACGCGGAGATTCCGGCGCCGGCGAGCGGCGTGCTGAGCGAGATTCGCGCCGAGGCCGGGCAGACCGTGCAGGTGAACGGCGTGGTGGCCGTCATTGGCGGCGTAGCGTCGGCGTCGGGTAACGCACCTGCGGTGCTGCCGGCTGCTGGCGCAATGGCTGCCGCAGGCGCAGGGGTGTTGGCCGCGGAGGATGAGCTGGGGGTGAGGTCGTCTCCGCTGGTGAGGAAGATTGCGAAGGAAAACAACGTCGACCTTAAGCTGGTGCCGGGCACGGGCTCGGGCGGACGGGTGACGAAGGACGACATTCTGGCGTTCCTGGAGAAGCATCCGGCGGGCGCGGCGGCTCCTGTTGCGGCGAAGGCTGCGGCGTCGGGTAACGCACCTGCGGTGCTGCCGACTGCGGGCGCAACGGCACCGGCTGCTCCGGCCAGCAAGTTTGCGGGGACGCCGGGAGTGATTGAGCCGATGAGCGTGATGCGCAAGAAGATTGCGGAGCACATGGTGCTGAGCAAGCGGACGAGCGCGCACGTGCATACGGTCTTCGACATCGACATGACGCGCATTGTGAAGCTGCGCGAGAAGATGAAGAAGAAGTTCCAGGAAGCGACCGGGCTGAAGCTGACCTACACGCCGTTCTTTACGCGGGCGGTGGCGCACGGGCTGCGGGCGTGGCCGATCCTGAACTCCTCGGTCGAGGGCGACAACATTCATTACAAGCGCGACATCAATATCGGCATTGCGGTGGCGCTGGATTGGGGCCTGCTGGTGCCGGTGATCAAGCACGCGGACGAGCTGAGCTTTGTGGGCGTGCAGCGGGCGCTGAATGACCTGGGCGAGCGCGCGCGCACCAAGAAGCTGAAGCCCGACGAGGTGCAGGGCGGTACCTTCACCATCACCAACCCCGGCATCTTCGGCGCAAAGTTCGGGCTGCCGATCATCAACCAGCCGCAGGTGGCGATTCTCGACATTGGCAACATTGTGAAGAAGCCAGTGGTGATTACCGACGCGGAAGGCAACGACATGATCGCCATCCGCTCGATTATGACGACGGCGATTGCCTTTGACCATCGCGTGATCGACGGCGCTGTGGCCGATCAGTTCATGATGGTGGTGAAAAAGTACCTGGAAGATTGGAACGAGCCGCTGGTGTAAAAGACCAGGGGTTAGGGGCTAGGGATTAGGGACTAGAAAAGTGCGGGGCGCGATGCGAGGGCATCGCGCCCCGTTTGGTTTTTGCCGCAAGCTTTGTAATGGCGTGCGGGTCCCTCAACCCGGGCTGTGACGCGCCTGACGGCGGGCGCGGACGGCTACAGCGCAGGTGGCGTTGGCAGCACAGGAGAGGGCCCCGCTCCTGCTTCCAATTGCTGGTCAATCTCCTCTTTGAACTGGCGGGCCGTAATCTTCTGGCCCGTGCGCAGTTCCAACTCGCGCGGGTAGTCGCCGAGCCAGTCGTAGCTTGGCCGGACGATGCGCGCTCCGATGACACGCAGCGCCATGGCGATGCCGTTCTGGCGCTTCAGTGTGTCGCGGCGGGCAACAGCCTCCCGGTTTGAACGTTCGAAGTACATCTCGATCCCTTCCGCCTTGACGACAGCGAGCCCAAGGTCCTGCGAAATCCTGCTGCGCGCGAGGAGGTGCTCGCGGAAGATGCGCTCGACGGGCGCATCCGGACGGCTGAAGCCGATCTTATGCGGAGAGCGGAGGATGACGCCGCCGCTGGTGGGCTTGCTGCCACCGTGCCCCAATGACCAGTCCTCGCCCAGATAGCTGGAGATCCAGACAACGAGTTGGCGCGGCGCCTGAGGGGCGAAGAGTTGAAACAGGCTGGCGTAACAATTCTGCTGCGGATGCACGAACATGCGGTTGATGCTCTTATAAGCGAACAAATTTTTAAGCTTGTAGTCGCCAAGGGGAATAAAGCCGAGCGTTCTCAGTTGCTGGTCCAACTCATTCCACCGCGCCAGGTTGAGTTCAGGACATTCAGCGGTGGTGGTGGGAACAAACTCGACCGTCTCCGGCGCGGTCTGCATGATGGCTGGCTTCAGGAAGATGCCCCAGACCAGCAGAAGAACGATCACTGTGGTGATGAGCGGCATAAAACCGCTACGCTCGCCAAAGCGGTTATAACCGGGCTGCAGAATGCGTCCGCCGAGAGAGGAGAGAGCCATCTTGCTGGAAACTGTTCGGGGTTCCGGGTGCGCCTGCCAAAGTGTTGTGAGCTTGCCATTGTCGCGCAGGTTCAGCGTAACGTCTGAAGGCTGCGAGCCTCGCTCGGCGGAGATTTCGAAATCGTGTCCGCCGGAAGAAAAGGTCAGGGTTTTGCCGGGCGCCAGTTTCTGCATGTTGGAGTAGGCATGCCATTCCTCGCGGGTGATGACATCCTGAATCACGTCGTAGGGCTGGGGCGAGGGCCCTGATCCAGCAGGAAAATAGTTGGCCGGGTCGTTGGGAAACGCACGGAACAAATCCTGCGCCAGGGCAGGGGCAAAGGTTGAAGTGAGGGTGCCTGAGGGAGTCACTTGGCGGAGAATTCGCAGATTGTCCCAAGAGTAAAAGGTTCCGTTAAACGGCCAGAGCGGCATATCCGCGGGCGCGGTGAAGGGCGCGATTGGGTGCTGGCTCCACGTACCGTTCTGCAGCGAGTAGATGCGAGCCGGGCCGATGCGAACGTCAGGGCGAACTTCACCGAGGTGAGCCTTCTGCTGCACCAGGCGGAAGATGTGCACCAGCGCACCCTCACTGTAGACCTCCTCGGTGGAGGTCATGGTGATGAAGGCCCGGTCGGCATTCCAATAGACGCGAGCGGAGGCCAGCGTTTCCCGTACCGTTGTGGAGCGATAACTGCCAAGCGCCGTGCAGAACAGGAAACTGGCGAGCATGATTGCAACCCACTTGAAACGTGCGGCGTTGAGCGTCATGGATGAGATGTTCCCCTGAGATGTGGCGGTAAATCGCGATTACTCTAGCGGGATTCAGCGGGTGGCGCGAATGAATTCTGGCTACAAGGGCACACCAAGGTACCTATGGTTGAGCAGAAGACGGTTTGTGAGCATTGTCACTGAGCGCGGGGCGGCGGCGGGTGCTATGCTTTGGGGGTTGCTCGAAGGGGCGAAAACATTATGTTTCCTGTAAATCGTTTACGTCGTATGCGCACATCGGAGACGATGCGCTCGCTGGTTCGCGAGACGCGTCTGTCGCCGGAAGGCTTCATTTATCCGTTGTTCGTGTGTCCGGGCGAAGGCATTCGCAAGCAGATTGGCTCGATGCCGGGCGTTTACAACCTGTCGATTGACGAAGCGGTGAAGGAAGCCGCCGAGGTCAAGGCGCTGGGCATTCCGTCGATCATCCTGTTTGGCTTGCCGGCAACGAAGGACGAAGTTGCCACCGGCGCGTGGGCCGAGGACGGCATTGTGCAGCAGGCGGCGCGCGCCATCAAGAAGGCGGTGCCGGGGCTGCTCATCATGGGCGACGTTTGCCTGTGCGAATACATGAGCCACGGCCACTGCGGCATTGTGAAGAAGAGCGGCGACGACTACGAGATCGTCAACGATCCTTCGGTGGAGATACTGGCGAAGACCGCGGTTTCGCAGGCCAAGGCGGGCGTCGACATTATTGCCCCCAGCGACATGATGGACGGACGCATTGCGGCCATCCGCGCGGCACTGGACAAGAACGGTCTGGAGATGACGCCGATCATGAGCTACGCGGCGAAGTTTGCCAGCGGCTTCTACGGCCCGTTCCGCGAGGCGGCGGATTCAACGCCGGCGTTCGGCGACCGCAGGGCCTACCAGATGGACCCGGCGAACCGCCGCGAGGCGATGCGCGAGATCAAGCTGGACCTGCTGGAAGGCGCGGACATGATCATGGTGAAGCCCGCAATCGCCTATCTGGACGTGATTGCCGAAGCGCGCCGGAAGTTTGACGTGCCGCTGGCCGCCTACCAGGTGAGCGGCGAGTACGCGATGATCAAGGCCGCGGCGCAGAACGGCTGGATCGACCACGACCGCGTGATGCTGGAGTCGCTGCTGAGCATTCAGCGCGCGGGCGCCAGCATGATCCTGACCTACTTTGCCAAGGACGTGGCGAAGCTGCTGGGATAGCTATTCAGTTTCAGGTTTCTGGTTTCGAGTGGAGGCTCCGCAAAGGCGGGGCCTTTGCTTTTGCGCGTGGTTCCTCTACTTGGACTGCGCCGCGCCTGAAGGCGGGCGCGGAACGCCGGCAAGCCGGCGCGCGCAGTCCTCGCCGAGGAATGCAGATGGCGGGGTGCGGCTGGATCCCGGGCTGAAGCCCGGGGCTACCCGGCCGGCGAGAGGATCGCGGAAAAGGCGGCGCCGGTGCAGGGTGCGGTAGGTTGGGGAGCGGTCGGCGCCTCGTCGCGGTGGTGCGGAGGGTGAGCATGAAGGCAGAGGGCCGGTTCGGACGCCTGTGGGCTGGTGGGGAGAGTCTGCGTTTGAGCTGAGGCATGCATGGCGGTGATCCGTGAGATTGGAAACCAAGCCCGTCTGCGATTGGGGCGGTCGGCTCTGAGGACGGCGGGGGGAACCTGAGGAGCACGGTTTTCCGACTCCGCTCCTCCCGCAAAAGCCCGGCCGATTGTGGCAGGGCTTTTTCTTATGCAGTGCGCAGGGCGGCCCGGGGTGTGATTTAATGACGAAAATCACTTACCTGCCGCGGCCGCTGTCCATTCCGCGCATGCTTACCACAACTGCTGGAGGGGTGTTTGATCGTGAAGATCAAGGGATTGCCGTATTTATCGAAGCTGCTGTGTTGCTGTCTGCTGCTCTGGGCCGTATGTGCGCCGCTGATGGCGCAGCCGAACCGTCCGCCGCTTGAAGGCAAGGAGAAGGAACTGGCGGAGTGGATCAAGGCGAACTACACAAAGCATGAATACAAGGTGCCGATGCGCGATGGCGTGCACCTGTTCGTCTCTGTTTACGCGCCCAAGGATGCCTCGGCGACAAACACCTACCCGATCATGTTCGACCGCACGCCGTACACGGTGGCGCCCTACGGCGAGGATGAGTACAAGACCGCGCTGGGACCGAGCGAGCTGTTTGCGCGCTCCAAGTACATCTTTGTTTATGAAGACGTGCGCGGAAAGTTCATGAGCGAAGGGACGTTCGTGGACATGCGTCCTTATATTGCTGACAAGAAGAGCAGCAAGGATGTGGACGAAGCCAGCGACACCTACGACACGGTGGACTGGCTCATCAAGAACATTCCGAACAACAACGGCAATGTGGGCGTGTGGGGCATTTCGTATCCGGGGTTCTACTCGGCGATGGCGATGATTGACGCGCATCCGGCGATCAAGGCCGTCTCGCCGCAGGCACCGATCGCGGACTGGTTTATCGGCGATGACTTCCACCACAACGGCGCGCTCTACCTGCCGCACATGTTCAACTTCATGGCCACCTTCGGGCTGCCGCGCCCGGAGCCGACAACGAAGTGGGGGCCGCGCTTTGAGCACGGCACGCCGGATGGCTACAACTTCTTCCTGAACCTTGGCCCGCTGACCAACGTGGACGCCAAGTATTACCACCACAACGTTGCTTGGTGGGATGACATCATTCAGCATCCGAATTACGACGCGTGGTGGAAGGCGCGCTCGACACCGCAATTCCTGCGCAACATCAAGCCGGCAGTGCTGACGGTGGGCGGCTGGTTTGACGCTGAGGATTTGTACGGCGCGCTGCACACCTATGGCGCGGCCAACGCGCAGTCTCCGAATGGCGATGTGAAGCTGGTGATGGGGCCGTGGTGCCACGGCTGCTGGGCGCGCACGGATGGCGACCACCTGGGCAATGCGAACTTTGAGCAGAAGACCGGCGAATTCTACCGCGCGAACATTGAGCTGCCATTCTTTGAGCACTATCTGAAGGGCGCGGCCGATCCGAAGCTGCCAGAGGCGTACGTGTTCGAGACCGGCAGCAACGAGTGGAAGAAGTATGAAACGTGGCCGCCCAAAACGGCGCAGCCTGCAGCGCTCTACTTTGGCGCGAACGGCACGCTGAGCTTTACGGCTCCGAAGAGCAAGCCAGGCTTTGACGAATACGTGAGCGACCCGAAAAAGCCGGTGCCGTTCACCACGGACACGGCGATTGGCATGACGCGCGAGCACATGACCGATGACCAGCGGTTGATGGGGCGCCGCACGGACGTGCTGGTTTACCAGACGGAGCCGCTGACCGAGGAAGTGACAGTGGCTGGCCCGTTGAAGCCGGAGCTGTTTGTCTCGACCACGGGGACGGACTCGGACTTTGTGGTGAAGCTGATTGACGTTTATCCGGATGACACGCCGGACCCGGAGCCGAACCCGCGCGGCATCAAGCTGGGCGGCTACCAGCAACTGGTGCGCGGCGAGTTGTTTCGTGGGCGCTTCCGCACAAGCTATGAGAAGCCGGAAGCGTTCAAGCCGGGCGTGGCGACGAAGATTGCCTACACCATGCCGGACGTGAACCACACGTTCAAGAAGGGCCACCGCATCATGATCCAGGTGCAAAGCTCGTGGTTCCCGCTGGTGGACATCAACCCGCAGACGTTCGTGCCGAACATCTACGAGGCGAAGCCGGCGGACTTTGTGAAGGCCACCGAGCGCGTCTACTATGGCGGCGAGAAGGGCTCAAAGCTGAACGTGACAATCAATCCTGTTCAGTAGTGGCTGAAGATGTGTAGCAGAGGCCCGTGCGAATGCGCGGGCCTTTCTGCTTTGCGGTGAGAAGTCCGGCAACACTCGCGCGGAAGTAGAGGCACAACCTCAGGGGCTAAAGCCCGTAGCATTTTGCGAGGTTAATGGCACGACTGAAGTCGTGCCCTTCCCGCTGCGGAGTTCTGTGGGTTTGCCGGTAGAGGAGATGCGCAGGCTTGCGGCACCGGGCATGAATCGAAGCGTGCGGCGTATCATCAGATCGAAGAGGAAGAATGATCTCCGTACTTGATCTCGGGATGTGCGACTACGGCACGGCGCTGCGGCTGCAGGAGCGGCTGGTGGAACTGCGCAAGGCGAACCGCATTGGCAACGTGCTGCTGTTGCTGGAGCACACGCCGGTTATCACGCTGGGGCGCAACGCGAAGGAAGCCAACATTGTGGCTCCGCGCGAGGTGCTGGAACAGCGCGGCGTGGAGATCTTCGAGATCAACCGCGGCGGCGACGTTACCTTTCACGGGCCGGGCCAACTGGTGGCCTATCCGATCTTCAACCTGCTGCAATTTGTGCCGAGAGTCGGCGTGGTGGAGTTTGTGCGGCGGCTGGAGGAAGTGCTGATCCACGTCTGCGGGCAATACCGGCTGGAGATGCAACGCATCAAGGGGCTGACCGGCGTGTGGACCTTTCCGACACCGCCACCGCGACTGGTGCGGCGCGAGATGGGACGGGATTGGGCCGCGGAAGAATCGCGTTCTGTGCCGCCGCCCGATGCCGGAGGCACCCAGCAGAAACCGCAGGAGCGCAAGGTGGCGGCGATTGGCGTGCATGTTTCGCGCGGCGTGACCTCGCACGGATTTGCGCTGAACGTGACGACCGATCTCGACTTCTTCAAGCTGATTGTGCCGTGCGGGCTGACCAAGCCGGTGACCTCGATTGAGTTCGAGAGCGGCGAGCGCCCAGAGATGGATGAAGTAAAGAAGCAGGCGGTGAAGGCGTTTGGCGACGTCTTCCAGCAACAGGTGTTGTGGCTGGAGTCGCTGGACGACCTGCTGGCAACCGTTGCCGAGCCCGAGCCGCAGGACACACCCGCCCGCGCGCCGGAAGAGTTGCGGCGGCTTCGCGAAGAAGACACCCACCTGGCGTAATTCGCAAGTGTCCTCAACATAAGTTGCGCCATACGCTCGCAGTGCGCAGCGAAGCAAATCTCCGTTGTATCCTTAGTCGATGCCGGAAGCATTACAACAGACGAGTGCGCGCGAGCTGGAGTTTGACCGGCTGCGCGAGATTGTGCGCGGGTATTGCCAGTCTCCGCTGGGCAAGAGCCGCGTGGATGCCGTGGAGCCGACAGCCGACCGTGCGTGGCTGGAACTGCAGCAGCAGCTCACGAACGAGTTGCGCGGATTCCTGCGCGCGGGCGCGAGGTTCGACTTCAGCGGGCTGAACGATCCGGGTGAGATGCTGGCGAAGTCGCGCATCCAGGGCGCAACGCTGGAAGCCGAAGAGCTACGCGAGATTCTCATCGTGGCCGGACGGGCCGTGGAGTGGCGCGAGATTGTGCTGCATCCTTCGGCGGAGATGAAGGACGGCTGGCCCGCAATTGAAGCGCTTTCGGCGGACGTTGAAGATTTCTCCGCGCTGCTTGGGTACTTCAAGGGCAAGCTGCTGCCGGACGGTACGCTCGATGATCATGCGTCGCCGGCTCTGGCCTCGATACGGCGCGAGATCGAACGGCAGCGGCGGTCGATTCAGGAGTCTCTGCGCAGCTACCTGCGGAAGTTGAGCGAGGGCGGCGTGGTACGCGACGAGTTGATCACCATCCGCGGCGAGCGCTTCGTCATCCCCGTGAAGAGCGAGCAGAAGCGTCGCGTGCAGGGCGTGGTGCACGGAGCCAGCTCGAGCGGGCAGACTGTCTTTGTCGAGCCCATTGAGACCATTGAGCAGAACAACGAACTGGTGCGGCTGCTGGAAGAAGAGCAGGCGGAGATCTTCCGTATTCTGACGGAAATGACGCGCCGCATCGGCGCCGAGAGCGTGGCGTTGGCGCGCGCGGTGGAGGTGCTGGCCGAGCTTGAGCTGCAGATGGCCAAGGCGCGCTACGCGGAGGACTACAACTGCACGGCCGTGAAGTTCCTGGCCGACGGTGCGGCGGATTCGATCATCCTGCGCAACGCGCGGCACCCGGTGCTGGAGCGCAACCTGCGCGCGCGTGGCGGGCATGCGGTTCCCATGACGCTGGAGATGACGCGCGACCAGCGGCAGCTCATCATCAGCGGCCCGAACACGGGCGGCAAAACGGTGGGGCTGAAGACTTCTGGCATTCTGGCCCTGATGGCGCAGACGGGCATTCCGGTTCCGGCCGACCGCGCGGAGCTGCCGATCTTTGATGCCGTGCTGGCCGACATCGGCGACTACCAGTCGATTGAGCAGAACCTGTCGACGTTCTCGGCGCATGTGACGAACATCGACCGCATCTCGCATACAGCCACCGCACATTCGCTGGTGCTGCTGGACGAACTAGGCTCGGCGACGGACCCGGAAGAAGGCTCGGCGCTGGCGGTCTCGATTGCCGAATACTTTTTGAAGGCCGGCGCGCTGAGTTTGATCTCCACGCACCACACCTCGCTGAAGGTTTACGCGGCGAACACGCCGGGCGTGGTGAATGCCGCAGTCGGTTTTGACGAGAACACGCTGGCGCCAACGTATGAATTGCGCGTGGGCGTGCCAGGCGCGAGCGCGGGCATCAACATTGCGCAGCGGCTGGGCATGAATCGCTCGATTGTTGCGGCGGCGCGCGAACGGCTGAGCACGCAGACGCAGGATGTGGCGCGCTTTCTCGACCGGCTGCATCAGCAGTTGCGTGAAGTGGAGACCGAGCGCAACGAGCTGCATCTCCGCGAGGCAGAGGTCAAGCGCGAGAAGCAGAGGCTGGAGCAGGAGGGCCTGCGCGAGCAGCGCGACAAGATCCGCGAGCTGGAAAAGAAGCTGGACAGCCTGCTGCGCGACCTTGAATACCACGCGCGCGAGGCGGTGAACGCCGTGCAGGACCGCGCTGCGCAGACCAAGCTGAGCAAGGATGCCGAACGGCGCATGGCCAAGGCGCGGCGTGAGTTTCGCGAGCAGTTCAACCAGGCGGTGGTGGCGCACACGACCGGCTCGGACCGCGAGGACCCGAATGCGCGCCCGCACGTGGTGCCCAGGGTGAGCGAGGGCGACACCGTGCAGTTGAAGTCGCTGGGGCGCACGGCGCGGGTGGCGCGCAAGCTCGAAGGCGAGATGCTGGAGGTTGAGGCCGGGCCGATGAAGATGCGCGTGCCGCTGGACGACGTGGCGGCGGTGATCGCGCGCGCGGCCAACAACCCGGTGGCGGCGGCGCGTCAGAAGGGCATCAGTGTGCGGCTGAAGAACGAGGACGACACGGTGGCCAGCGAGATCAACGTGATTGGCAAGACCGTGGACGAGGCCACCAGCGAGGTGGAGAAGTTCCTGGACCGCGCATTTCTGGCGGGCCTGAGCCGAGTGCGCATCGTGCATGGCTCGGGCATGGGCATTCTGCGGCGGGCGTTGCGGCAGTACCTGCGCGAGCATCCGCAGGTGGCCAACGTGACCGAGCCACCGCATAAGGAAGGTGGCGGCGGCGTGACCGAGGCGGAACTGAAAGTCTAGCGGCTGCCGGGCGGCCATCGCATGGAGTGACACGGGAGTAACTATGCCCGCCGGGCGGGCTGCGGTAGAGTCAGACAGAGGATCGCGGGCGAAGAAGACGACATGGATAAAGCAAAGATCATTTTGATTGTGGTGGTGTTGCTGCTGGTGGCTGCCGGCGTGGGGTTGAGCCAGTACAAGGCGTATGAGGCGCAGACGCAGCTGGGCAGCGTTCAGATTTATTGGAACGAGACGCAGGCGGTGGCGACGGTTTCCACCACGCTGCAGATGCGCGAGCAGAGCTACCTGCACAAGCTGCTGGCGAAGGCCAGCATCGTGCCGGAAACGCCGATGACGAAGGAATCCGGACTGGCGACGGTCTACACCTTTGCGGGCAGTTCGTGGACGCCTGCGCGCGTGCCGGGCTTGGCAAAGGCCCCCGCGCGCTTTGATCTGTGGCCGTTCAACGGCACCTTCTACACCATGGAAGAAGGCAACAAGATTCGCGAGTGGAACGGCAAAACGCTGGTTCCAGCCAAAGCGGAGCAGACCACCGAATTACGTCGCGTCTTCCCCGCGCTGCCGGAGTATTACGCCGTGGCCGGCGACAAGGGCAGCAAGCAGCCGTGGGCCGTGGTGATTGACCCGGTGACGCTCACCGAGTGGCACGCCTACCAGAACCTGGCGACGGCCAAGGCTGGCAACATGCCGTTCACGGTGGGTGGCAAGGAGCTGACGCTGAAGGTGCAGCGCTCGCCGGAGCCGACGCTGACCATCACCGGCAACGGGCAGACGGTGCATCTGTGGGACGCGACGATGAGCACCAAGACCGAAGGCTCGCGCTTCTAGACCCACGAAAGAAATAGAAATCAAAGGCCGTCCGGCGGATGCGGGCGGCCTTTTTGCTTGGTTGCAACGTGGCGGCGGTTCGCGCGTCCCGGGCGCTGGCGTTACACTGGCGGGATGGAAATGAATCCGTTGGCGCAACAGCTTGCCTTCATCGTGGAAATCGACAAACTCAAGTCCATCTTCCGGCAGACGCTGCTGATCGACCGCACGCGCCGGGAGAACTCGGCAGAGCACTCCTGGCACCTGGCCGTGATGGCGGCCCTGCTGGAGCAGTATGCGGCCGAGCCGGTGAACGTGAGCCGCGTGATGAAGATGGTGCTGGTGCATGACATGGTGGAGATCGACGCGGGCGACACGTTCGCCTACGATGCCGCCGGATACACCGACAAGGACGAGCGCGAACAGAAGGCCGCCGAACGCATCTTTGGCCTGCTGCCCAATGGACAGGGAGACGAATTGCGCGCGCTGTGGGATGAGTTTGAAGAGCGCGCGACGGCCGATTCTCGCTATGCCAACGCGCTCGACCGCATGCAGCCGCTGCTCAATAACTGGCACACGGAGGGCGGCACCTGGCGAATCCACAAGGTGCGGCGCTCGCAGGTGTACAAGCGTATGGACCCGGTGCGCACGGCAACGCCCGAGCTGTGGGCGGTGGTGACCAACATCATCGAGCAAAGTTTTGCGAAGGGCTGGATTCAGGGCGAGTAGCCCTTAGCGCGCAGCCGGAGGTTACAGCGTGGCAGGTAGTTAGCCGCGATATTGACAGGTTTTCCACGCGCGGAGCATCGAAAACGGTGCAGCCGCCGGGCGCGCGCGTGAGGCACACTAGAGCATTGCAGGAGCAGGCCGCTCCGAATCAGTTCCGAAGAACGAGGCAGCATACGGCAAACCAGGGCGATTTCTCGTACACGGTGAAGCAGCAGGCCGACATCGTCAAGATTGTTGGCGAATACGTGCAGCTGCGCCGTTCGGGTGCACAGAATTTCCAGGGACTGTGCCCCTTCCACAACGAGAAGTCACCATCGTTCAGCGTGCATGCCTCGCGGCAGTTCTTCCATTGCTTTGGCTGCGGAGTCTCCGGCGACGTCTTCAGCTTCGTGCAGAAGATCGAGAACGTCACCTTTCCGGAAGCGGTTCGCATTGTGGCGCAGAAGCTTGGCATGGAGATGCCGAAGGTGCAATTCAGCTCTCCGGAAGAAGCACGCGAAGCCAAGATGCGCGGCGCGCTGCTGGACCTGCACGAACTGGCCTGCCAGTTCTTCCAGCAGCAGTTGATGAGGCCGGAAGCTGCGCATGCGCGCGAATACCTGAAAGGACGCGGACTCGACGAAGCAGCCATCAAGCTGTTCCGCATCGGCTTTGCACCGGAATCGGGCTTCCTGCTGCGCGACCGCCTGAAGAACGAGGCCAGCGAGGAGTTGCTGCGCGAGAGCGGCCTGTTCAGTTGGAAGGATCGCGGCGAAGAGCACAGCAAGGCTTCGAGCGCGGCGCTGTATTCAAAGTTCCGCAACCGCGTCACGTTCCCCATCTGCAACGAGCAGGGCAAGGTCATCGCCTTCACGGCGCGCACGCTCTCCACCGACGAAAAGGCCGGGCCGAAGTATTTGAATTCGCCGGAGACGCCGATCTATTCCAAGTCGCGCGTGCTCTTCAACCTGAACCTGGCGAAAGAAGCGATCCGCAAACTTGGCTACATCATCCTGGTTGAAGGCCAGATGGATTGCATCAGCGTATTCAACGCGGGTCTGCACAACGTGGTGGCCTCCAGCGGCACGGCGTTCACGGAGATTCAGGCAAAGCTGCTGGGGCGGCTCAGCAAGAACATTGTGGTCAACTTTGATCCGGACACGGCGGGCGCTTCGGCAGCAGAGCGGTCGCTGGCCATGCTGGTGAGCGAAGAGTTTCAGGTGCGCATTCTGACCTTGGAGCAGGGCTTTGACCCCGACCTGTACGTGCGCAAGAAGGGCGGCGACGGCTACAAGGCCGCCCTGCGTGGAGCCGTGCCGTATTTTGATTTTCTGGTGGACCGTGCGAGCAAGCAGTTTGCGGTGCGCACGCCGGAGGGCAAAGCCAAGGCCGTTGCCTACCTGACGCCCCACCTGCACCGCGTGCCGAACCGCATCGTGCGCGAGGAACTGACGACCAACCTGGCGCAACGTCTGCATATCGACCCCGATCTGTTGCGTCAGGAGATGCGCCATGCCAGCGCCGGCGAGAAGAAGCAGATTGCCGTGCGTTCGCATGTGCCACGCCGGCCGGAGATTACCGACGATGAGCGCATTCTGCTGCGCGCTCTGGCGGGCGGGGAACTGGTGACGGCCCCCGACGAGAACGGCAACAACGTGACCTACGCGGCCGCCGATCAGGTTCACTATTCGCTGCGCTCCGAACCCTTGCACGAGAGCCTGGGAACGGCGGAGCTGATTGAGAAGCTGCTGAAGGCTTTTGAGCAGCAGATTGATCCTCTGGAGGCCGATCTAACCGAGGCCGAGCGCACGCTGGTGCACCGCGTTCTGCTCGACCAGGTGCAGGCACCGCTCTCCTCGGAACTGCTGCAGAACACTATCGAGGCCCTTCGGATTCCTCACTGGGAGACGCGGAAAAAGCAGATTACGCGGGAGATGGAGCAGGCAGTTCTGTCAGGCGACCGCGAGGCCATGCTGCGCTCACAGGCCGGATTGAAAGAGGCGGACTCGCATCTGCGCGATCATCTGGTGTTCAAGGCCGTTAAATTTGGTCGCTAGGCTGAATTTTTCGGAAAATCTGGATTAAAAACACCTGATGTGGCGTAATTGACACGCTCCCTGCGTCTTGTCCCCGTCTAACTTATTGATAAGCAATTGAATCGCCAACTTTTATTCAAAAGAAGGCGATTTCAGGGAAACTATTTCGCCGATAATTGCTCTATATATGTGGGGCGTAACTCCGGCGATCAGGGAGAGGTGTGCTCGTTTGGCTGGAAAAGCCATGCAACGGGCTGATAAAATACGAAAGTTTCTGCCTCTGCCGGCAACAGTGTTGCCGCTCCCGCCGCAGTGCGCAATTTTATTGGCAGCCGCATAGGCGCCACACAAAGGGATTTGAGTTTGGCTCTCGACGAAAAGTACGACGATATTCAGAAGTTGATTGATACGGGCAAGGAGAAGGGGTACCTGACCTACGATCAGGTCAACGACCTCATCCCCAACGATATCAGCTCGCCCGATGACCTCGAAGGCCTGCTCGACATGATTGGCTCGCAGGGTATCAACCTGCTGGAGGACTCGAAGCTGCCCTCGGAGGGCAAGTTCGAGAAAGACCTCGAGGCGGGCGAGGATGTTGAGCTGGATCTGACCCCCGGCGCGTTGGAAAAGACCAACGATCCGGTGCGCATGTATCTGCGGGAAATGGGCACGGTACCGCTGCTGACGCGCGAAGGCGAAGTGGAAATCGCCAAGCGCATTGAGCGCGGACAACTGCGTGTGCTCAAGGCACTGTCGCGTTCCACCATCGTGATCCGCGAAGTGCTGGCGATCGGCGACGACGTCCGGCGCGGCGTGCGCTCGGTGAAGGAAGTGGTGGTCTTCGACGAAGAAGAGATCACCGAGGACGTGCTGCAGAACCGTCAGAAGGACGTTCTGGGCAAGGTTGACGAGCTGGCCAAGCATTACAAGAAGGCGCAGCAATTGCTCGTCAAGCTGCTGGAGATTCCTTCCAAGGACAAGAAGCGGGCGCGCGAGTATCGCAAGCACCGCTGGGCCACCGGCCGCGCGCAGGTGCAGGTCAGCCGCTGCATCCGCAACTTCGGCTTCACCAACACGGAGCGCAAGCGCCTCATCGAGCGTGTGAACAAGACGGTCGAGAACATGAAGGCGCTCGACCGCCAGGTGCAGAACCTGGAAAAGCGCTGCGACCTGCTGAAGAACGAAGAGCAGAAGAAGGAACTGCGCAAGCAGGTCCGCACGCTGCGCACGGACATGGAGCGCATCGAGCAGGAAGCCGGTGCGAACTTCACGGACCTGAAGCGCACGCAGCGCGAGATCATCCAGGGCGACATGGACGCCGAGCACGCCAAGCGCGAGCTCATTGAGGCGAACCTGCGACTGGTGGTTTCCATTGCGAAGAAGTACACCAACCGTGGCCTGCAGTTCCTCGACCTGATTCAGGAAGGCAACATCGGCCTGATGAAGGCCGTGGATAAGTTCGAATACCGGCGCGGCTACAAGTTCTCGACCTATGCGACGTGGTGGATTCGTCAGGCCATCACGCGCGCCATCGCCGACCAGGCACGCACCATCCGTATTCCGGTGCACATGATCGAGACGATCAACAAGCTGATCCGCACCTCGCGCCAACTGGTGCAGGAGCTAGGCCGCGAGCCAACCAGCGAAGAGATCGCCAAGCGCATGGACATCCCGGTGGCGAAGGTGCGCAAGGTACTGAAGATCGCGCAGGAGCCGATCTCGCTGGAAACGCCGATCGGCGAGGAAGAAGATTCGCATCTTGGCGACTTCATCGAGGACCGCGCGGTGGTTTCACCGGCCGAAGCCGTCATCAACGTGAACCTGAAGGAGCAGACGGCGCAGGTGCTGCGCACGCTTACTCCGCGCGAAGAGAAGGTCATCAAGATGCGCTTCGGGCTGGAGGACGGCAGCGAGCACACGCTGGAAGAAGTTGGCCAGTCATTCGCCGTCACCCGCGAACGCATCCGCCAGATCGAGGCCAAAGCGCTCCGCAAGCTGCGCCACCCCTCGCGCTCGCGCAAGCTGCGCGCCTTCATGGACGGCGTGCACGACTAATCCGCCCGCAACCGGCAGCGCACACGCGTTCACCGGCGGCAAGGCGCACATGCCATCGTAAGATAAAAGGCAGGGCTTCGGCCCTGCCTCTTTTCATGTGCAAATACGTGGTTCGGGACGCGATTTCCACAGGCCCTCACAGGAAAGCCGCGATGCCCACAGGATAGCCACAGCGGGGCGGGGCTTCACGCTTGAAGCCGTGCCGGGGGCGTTGCATTCTGCCAATAACGCGACGGTGAAACCTGCCGCGCGTGGTGCTTCCCGGAGACGGGAGCGCCGAGGCAAGGGGCTTCCGGCCATGCGGGCCGGATGCGGGCCGGTGAACCTGGGACGGGCCATGCGTCCACTGCTTTGCAACCTGCGTGCTATGCGCGCCGGGAGCGGGCGGAACGCGACGCAAGCTCGAATGAGGTTCGCACAAACAGCGGTGCACTGACCATGCGGGAAACCGCAGGGCGTGAGCGCCGGGGCCGGCGCAACTGCGGCGCGGAGATCGCGACCAGGACCCTTTGCCGGGCGCAACTTGCGGGCGGAGCTTGCAGGTGGCGCCTGCCTTGGCAACAGGCGGCGCAAACAGTCTTCGGAAGGGGAACCCGGCTGCGATGCTGGCCTGCCAGCACGCATCGTGGAGCAGGCGCAAGGGCGAAGCAATTCGCCGGAGCGCAGGCACGCTGAGCGGAGCGATCCGCGCGGCGGCGGGGCACTCCCAGTTTCCGCAATACGGCGGCGGAGATGAGTCATCCACGCAGACAGGAATCACCCGAACCGGGCCCGGAGTGCGCGGCTGGCGCCTCCGGGCCCAAACTGTCTTTCATGGCAGTTTCCTGTGAAATGGCGGAACAGCAGATCCTTCGCCGCCCAGCAAGCGGGCTTCGCAGGATGACGCAGTAGGATGGATCAATGTGCGGACGCAGTGCATGAACAACGGCGATGCGCATGCTTATTTTGTTCGTCGTAACCAATTTTAGAGATTGTCCATTCAGGGGTTTTATCCGCAGCTTGGCTCACTGATCGCTAAGCGCTAGCATTGAAAGTAGTGATGGCAACTATTGACCAGACATCTCTAGAGCGCGGGCTGCCGGCGTCACCAGACGCGGAGCGGTCGATTCTCGGCGCGATTCTGCTGGACAACGATCTGGCGACCGAGGCGACGCGCGATCTTCAGCCCGACCACTTCTCGCTGGATGCGCACCGGCGCATCTTCGCGCGCATGTGCGCGCTGCATGAAGAAGCCCGCCCGATCGACCAGATCACGCTGCTTGACGAGCTGAACCGCCACAAGGAACTGGAGGCGGTCGGCGGCGTTTCCTATTTGGTTTCGCTTACGGACGGCGTTCCGCGCCGCACCTCCATCGAGCATTACATCCGCATCGTTCGCGATAAAGCGCTGATGCGCAGTCTCATCAACGTGGCCAACGGCGTGATGTCGCAGGCCATGGATGGCGCCGATCCTGCGGCCGAAGTGCTGGACGCGGCCGAGCAGGCCATCCTGAAGGTGAGCGACGAGCGCGGCGGACAGCAGTTGATGAACCTGCAGGAAGTTGCTCTGCGCAGCTTCGGCGGGAACATTGAAAAACTGTTCGAGCGCGGTGGCCGTGTCACCGGGCTGGAGACGTATTTCGCCGACCTTGACGAAATGACAAGCGGCCTGCAGAAGCAGGAATTAATCATCATCGCCGCCCGTCCGTCGATGGGCAAAACGGCATTCGCCATCAACATTGCGGAAAACGCCGCAGTGCAGGGAACGAAGAAGGTGGCGATCTTCTCGCTGGAAATGTCGGGCGAGGCGCTGTTGCACCGCATGTTGTGCTCGCAGGCACGGGTGGACAGCCACAAGCTGCGCACGGGCTTTTTGAGCAAGGAAGATCGCGGCAAGATGGCCGGAGCGCTCGACGCGCTGATGTCGGCGCCAATGTACATTGACGATACGCCGGGCATCTCGCTGACCGAGTTGCGCTCGAAGGCGCGGCGCATGAAGCAGACGGTCGGGTTGGACCTGATCGTGATCGACTACCTGCAGTTGATGTCTGCCAGCGCACCCGGCGGACGCCGCTATGAAAACCGCACGCAGGAAGTGTCGGCCATTTCGCGAGGCCTGAAGGCCATCGCCAAGGAATTGGAAGTGCCAGTCATCGCACTGTCACAGCTCAGCCGCGCCACGGAAACGCGCGGCAGCGGCAAAGAATCGGAGCCGAAGCTGAGTGATCTGCGTGAATCGGGCTCGATCGAGCAGGACGCCGATGTCGTCATGTTCCTCTACCGTCCGGAGTACTACAACCGCAACGATCCGGATCTTGAGGGCAAGGCCAAGTTGATCATCGCCAAGCAACGTAACGGCCCGACGGACACGGTGCAGTTGGCGTTTATCAAGGCCTCCACCAGGTTTGAGACCTTGAACCGCGCGGACTGGCTGAAGGATTAACTGGCGACAACTTGAAGATTGCGAGCGCGGGCGCGAAGGCGTCCGCGTTTTGCTTGCGCTGAAATGCGTGCAGCGAAGGCCGTGCTGGCTGTGGACTTCGCTGGTTCGCCGGGCTTGCACCGCAGGCTGGGATTTATAATAGTGGTCGCGGTTTTCTCAGGAAGTCTATCTTGTCATCCAATCAACAGAAGTTTTCGATGCGTACGCGGCCCAACTGGGCCGAGGTTTCGCTCTCGCGTCTGGAGAGCAATTACAAAGCGGTGGCGGAGCATGTCGGCCCAAACGTGACCGTCTGCTCGGTCATCAAGTGCGACGCCTACGGACACGGCGTGATGGAGTGCGCGCGCGCGCTGGAGCGTGCCGGCGGCACCTGGCTCGGCGTTACGTCGACGGAAGAAGGCTTGGCGGTGCGCGATGCGGGCGTGAAGACGCGCATCCTCATCATGACCGGCTTCTGGCGCGGCGAGGAAGATGCCGTGGTGCGTTACAACATGACGCCTGCCATCGCCTCGTTCGAGCACATCATCGCCCTGGAGCGCGCGGCGCAGGCGCTCAAGCGCCCCAAGCACAGCATTCCTGTTCACCTGAAGCTCGACACCGGCATGTCGCGCCTTGGCATACAGTTTCACGAATTGCCGGGCTTTCTGGCGCGGCTGAAGCAGTCGGAGTACGTCATGCTGGAAGGCGTCTTCAGTCACCTGGCTTCGGCCGAGGTGCTGAACGCGCCCGACGCGGTGGCGCAGGTGAAGTGCTTCGAGGATTGCCTCAAGACGATCCACGACGAGGGCTTTACGCCGCGTTACGCGCACCTGGCCAACACCGGCGCGGTCGAAGCGCGTCCGGAGATCTGGCACCAGATGGTGCGCCCCGGCCTGCTGCTCTACGGCTACAACCTCCCCTGCGAAGGGCCCGGTGCCGAAAAGATTGTGCTGCCGGTGGAGCCGGTGCTGAGCTGGAAGTCGCGCATCATTGCCATGCGCGATATTCCCGAAGGCCGCGCCGTGGGCTACAACGGCCGCTGGAAGGCTCCGCGTGCAACGCGGCTGGCGGCCATCGCCGTGGGTTATGGTGACGGCTTTACGCGCCACCTGAGCAACCGAGGGCGGGTCATCATTCGCGACCACTATGCGCCCATCCGCGGCAACGTGGCCATGGACTTGACCATGGTCGACGTCACGGACATTCCGCACGCCGCCATCGGCGACGAGGTGGTGCTGATCGGCGAGAGTGAGCACTGCCATGTAAGTGCCGAGGAACACGCCGAGGCCGCTGGAACCATCGTGTACGAGATTCTCTGCGGTCTCTCGCCGCGCGTGCCGAGAATCTACGTGTAGCGACCCGCGCGTATCCTGCTCGCAGTTTCCAAGGGCGAGACAGGGAAGTTATAGGTTAAAAACTTTATGCCCCACGTACACCGGTCTCTGGCGGACGTGGGGCTTTCGCTTTCAGGCCGCTCTGTTCACCGCGCGCCCGTCCACCTTCGCCCCGCGGTTTGCGCCTTTTGCTGAACATTGAATTTCACGCCCGCCGCCCTTTGTTATGATTTTCTTGGATTCTTCCGACTTTTATGTAAAGGACTGAGAGAGCACGTGGGCGCGATGTTGCGGCGGTACGCAAGCTGGATGAATGACTGGGAATACCGTTTGACGACGCGGGACACCAACCGCATTGTGCGTCCGTTTGAGTGGGGTTTTGAGTGGCTGAAGGGCTTTGACTTCGCCGCCGGACAGAACCCGCCATCGGACGACCCTAAGACGCAGCGCGAGCACTTCTTCCGCCTCAACCGCGAGATTGTCGAGCGTAGCGACGAGTTCTACGGCTACCAGAAGCCGACCGATTTCCGCCTCGAAGAGCAGCCCATCAAGGTTCACCAGACTGGCAGCAACCCCGACCCCAAGCTCGACAAGAAGTACGAAGGCAAGGTGGGCACATTCCTGCGCTTCAGCTCTCCCATCAAGAGCGGCTTCCCGGAAAACGACATGGTCAACGCGCGTTGGTTCCCGGCGAAGAAGAAGACAAAGAAGGCCATCATCATCGTGCCGCAGTGGAATTCGGATGCCATCAGCCACAACGGGCTGGGCGTGCTGTTCAACCTGCTCGGGGTCTCGGCCCTGCGGCTCTCCATGCCGTACCATGACGTGCGCCGCCCGAACGGCATCACGCGCGCGGATTATGCAGTCAGCTCGAACCTTGGGCGCACCATCCACGCCACGCGGCAGGGTGTGGTCGATATCCGCTGCTGCCTCGACTGGCTGGAGGAGCAGGGCTACACGGAGCTGGGCGTGCTCGGCACCAGCCTCGGCTCGTGCCTGGCGTTCGTCGCCAGCGCGCATGACCCGCGCCTGAGCGTGAACATCTTCAACCATGCCTCCACCTACTTTGGCGACGTGGTGTGGACGGGCCAGTCGACGCGTCACATCCGCGAGGCCGTGGAGGAGAAGATGACGCAGGACGAGTTGCGCGACGCGCTGCTCGGCATCAGCCCCATGGTTTTCTTCGACAAATACGAGCGCTGGAAGAAGAAGTCGCTGATGATCTACACGCAGTACGACCAGACCTTCCTGCCGGAATTCAGCCGCGAGATTGCCGCCGAGTTCCGCCGCCGCGGCACGGCCACCAAGGTCAAGTCACTGCCCTGCGGGCATTACACGCTGGGCGAGACACCGTACAAGTACATGGACGCCTGGCATATCTGCCGCTTCGTCGGATCGGCGTTCTCGGAAGGATAGAGTTCAGCATCCCAGGCGAGTGCCGAACGCCGGTATGAACCTGGGGCTCCAGGCTGGTCCTTCGTCACCCGGGGAGCGCGGGCTTCTGCTTGTTCCGGCGTGTGGTTTCAGAGCATAATCCGGGCATGGCCAGCACTCCTGAACTCGGACCGCTCCACTACCTGCTTTTTGAAACCGTGCAGTCGGTGGCGCACATCACGCTCAACCACCCGCCTTACAATCTGCTGACGGTTCCGCTGATGAAGGAGCTTACCAGCGTCATTGACAGCCTGAATGGCCGCAATGACGTGAAGTGCCTGCTGCTGGATAGCTCGCAGCAGGTCTTCTCCTACGGCATCTCACGCGAGGACTCGCGCTCGGAACGTGTCTTTCAGACGCTCGATGCATTCAACGAGATCTTCCGCGCCATCACCGATACCTCCAAGCCCATGCTGGTGGCCGTCGACGGCCAGGCCGTGGGCACCGGCTGCGAACTGGTCGCCTTCGGAGACATGATCATCGCCACGCCGCGCGCGCAGTTCGCGCAGCCGGAGGTGAGGCTCGGCATCTTCCCGCCGTTTGCCTCGGTCATGCTGCCGGCCGTCATCGGGCCCAAGCGCACCTACGAAATGATTTTGACCGGCGAGCCACTGACGGCGAAGGAAGCCAAAGACCTTGGTTTCGTAAACAAAGTGGTGCCGGAAGAAGAGTTGCAGGCGACGGTGCAGAACATTCTGGCGCGCATTGTGCAGTTCAGCGGGCCGGTTCTGGAAATGACCAAGAACGCCATTTCCTCCACCATGGGCCTGCCGACACGCGAGGCCATTCGCAAGTCGCAGGACATTTACCTGAACCAGTTGATGGCCCTGGAAGACGCGCAGGAGGGCATCCGCGCCGTCTCCGAGAACCGCCGCCCGGTCTGGAGAAACAAGTAGTGAGCGATTGCTGCACGGATGGATGCCATGCGGTTCCGCGCCCGTCGCGTGAGTTGCTCTGGCTGCAGGCGGTTACGCTGTGCTGGATGGTGATTGAGTGCAGCGTGGCGCTGGCTTCAGCGTGGCGTGCGCACAGTGCGGCACTGCTGGCCTTTGGCGCGGACAGCCTGGTGGAACTGCTCTCGGCTGCCGTGGTGCTGCTGCAATACTCTCCCCGATTTGCAATCTCCCGCATGCGCGCCGCAAAGATCGCGGGTGTGCTGCTGCTGGCGCTGGCGGTAATCGTCTGCGTTGGCTCCATCCGCGCGCTGCTTGGGCATGGGGAAGCCGAGGCGAGTCTTCCGGGAATTGTAATTTCCGTGGCGGCGCTGGTGGCGATGCCCGTGCTGGCCTGGGCCAAGCGGCGTGAGGCTATGCGCAGCGGAGACCGTGCGTTGAAGGCCGATGCTGCGCAGTCGGCGACCTGTGCCTGGCTCGCGTTTGTGACCCTGGCAGGGCTGGCCGCCAATGCCTTCCTGCACTGGGCGTGGATGGATTCCGTGGCGGCGCTGGTGGCCGTGCCTCTGCTGGTGAAAGAGGCGCGCGAGGCTCTGCGCGGCGAACTCTGCGAATGCGGCTGATGCTGCGAATCAAGAGACAAGGAGCCAGGGGCGCGTCACCGCTGGCGCGCCCTGTCCTTTGATCGCCCGTGTTCGGCCGAGGTCAGCAGACGTAGCTGGATTGCGGCTCGGCGGTGAGCAGCGAGGGCGACACCGGCGGCGGATCGAGCGGTACGGCAAAGCGCAGCCACAGTCCACTGCGTGAGGTTCGCAGCACCTCCACGGTGAATGCGTTGTGCGGATTCAGTTCGAGGTAGCGCCGCATGGCCCCGGCATAGCGCTCCGGAATCACCCCGGCCAAGGTCCCGTCCAGCGTCCGCAGGCATAGCCCACAGCCTTCGCGCAGCAGATCCAGCCGCTCGCCGCGAGTAAAGCGGCGGGGCGGTTCCGTCTTGTTCTGTGGTACGCGCAACGTAAAGGTTGCGATTTCTCCGGGTCTCAATCCAGCCATAATCCTCCTGCCCGGCCGCGCGGAATTCTGCGTGCCTGCTCTCTCGAACCCTACGAACGAAATCCGCGCAACCAACAGGCGGGGGCAACAGACAAAGGTAACCAGCGGTCCAGAAGAGAACTGCCGCACGCTCAAAGAGCGCGCTCCGAGGCAGAATGGGAACGATGCTGTGCATTTGCACCATTTAGTGTGCAGCCTCGGCCTGCAGTGCAAACCGGGTTAGAATTTCAGTATGAAGATTGCACTTGGCGCAGACCACGCAGGCTACGAACTCAAGAACCAGATCAAGCAGCACCTGACCGCCGCCGGCTACGAGGTGGTGGACCACGGCACCAACGCCGCCGATTCGGTCGACTACCCGGACTTTGCCCGGCTGGTGGGCGAGGACGTGGCGGCCAAGCGGGTGGAGCGCGGCATCCTCGTTTGCGGCACTGGCATTGGCATGGCCATCACGGCCAACAAGGTTCATGGCGTAAGGGCGGCCAACATCTGCAGCGAGTTTGAGGCGCAGATGTCGCGCGAGCACAATGACTTGAATGTTCTCTGCCTGGGCGCGCGCATCCTCTCGCCGGAGAAGGCCCTGGCGCTGACCGACCTGTGGCTGAAGACGGAATTTGCCGGCGGACGCCACCAGCGCCGCGTCGACAAGATGATGGCCGCCGAGTGCTAACAGCGGCCTTCTGCCGCAATCAAGCATGGAAAACACGCCGCGAACCGGCGTAAGCTATTGGTCTGCACTTTCTTCAGGAGCTTCCCCATGTCGAATGATCCGCGTTGGCAGCCGTTGAGCGCCACTGATCCCGTCGTCGCACAAGCCATTGCTAATGAAGAGAACCGCCAGCACGGTGGCCTGGAGCTGATTGCCAGCGAGAACTTTGTGAGCCGCGCCGTGCTCGAAGCTGCCGGTTCGGTCTTCACCAACAAGTACGCGGAAGGCTACCCGGGCAAGCGCTATTACGGCGGTTGCGAGTATACCGACGTGGTGGAGAACCTGGCGCGCGACCGCGCCAAGCAACTCTTCGGCGCCGAGCACGCCAACGTGCAGCCGCACTCCGGCTCCTCGGCCAACATGGCGGCCTACGCGGCCATCATCAAGCCCGGTGACACCATCATGGGCCTGGACCTGGCGATGGGCGGCCACCTGACGCACGGGCACAAGCTCAGCTTCAGCGGCAAGACCTACAAGGTCGTCAGCTACGGCGTTACGCGCGAAACGGAAACGCTTGACTACGACGAGATGGAGCGCATTGCCGAGCGCGAAAAGCCGAAGATGATCATCGGCGGCGGCTCGGCCTACCCGCGCATTATCGACTTCGCGCGCATGCGCCAGATTGCCGACAAGGTGGGCGCCTGGTACGTGGTTGACATGGCGCACTTCAGCGGGCTGGTGGCTGGTGGCGTGCATCCTTCGCCGGTGCCGCACGCCCACATCGTCACCACCACCACGCACAAGACGTTGCGCGGCCCCCGTTCGGGCCTGATTCTCTCCAAGGCTGGCCCGTTCTATGACTGCAAGGACCTTCCGGCGGCGATCGACAAGAGCATCTTCCCCGGCTGCCAGGGCGGCCCGCTGGTGCACATTGTGGCGGCCAAGGCCGTCTGCTTCGGAGAGGCGCTGCAGCCGAGCTTCAAGCAGTACGCCGCGCAGATTGTGGCCAACGCCAAGGTAATGGCTGCCGAACTGGCAGGCGAGGGCTTCCGCATCATCAGCGGCGGCACCGATACGCACCTGATGCTGGTCGATGTCTTCAGCCAGGGCATTCTGGGCAATGAGGCGGAGAACGCGCTCGGCGAGGCCGGCATCACGGTCAACAAGAACGCCATCCCGTTCGACACCAACCCACCGCTGAAGCCGAGCGGCATCCGCGTGGGCACCCCGGCCATGACGACCCGCGGCATGAAGGAGCCTGAGATGCGGCAGATCGCGCGCTGGATCAGCGAGGCGCTGCACCATCGCAATGAGGCCGACGTGCTCAAGCGCATCCGCCGCGAGGTCTTCGAACTCTGCGAGCAGTTCCCGCTCTATCCGGAACTGCGCAAGGAGCACGCTGCCGACGCCGTGCACGCATAGGACGAGTTCCCGAAGTAGCTTTCAATAAAGAAGGCCGCCTGAGATCGCTCTGGCGGCCCTTCTATTTTAAGTGGAAGTAATTCTTCCAAACTCCCGAAGATTGAAAAAGCCCTACTATTCCGGCAGTTCGGTGCGGCAGGCGATATTGTCGGGCACGTCTTTCTGCAGGTCGGCCAGGTCGAGCGTGTAGCTGTTCCGGTGGCTGAGGTTCCGTGCCATGTTCTGATAGAGCTTTTCCACCCTGGGGCCGCCGACAGGGGGCACCGCCAACGTGAAGTTCGGTCGTTCGCCCTTCAATTCGGCGTAGTTCAGCAGAGTCAGAATTTCCTTCTTGTTGCGGACTTCATAGCGCAGTTCAAAAATCCAGGAAGCACCTTCGGCTGGCTTCATCAGCAGGAAGAGGTGGGTCTCACCGGGTGAGGATTTTGCCTCGCGGAGGGTGGATATCTCAAAGTTGGCCGGGGCCGCAGCTTTCAATTTCAGCAGGTCATGTTTCTCCGTTGAGACACAATGCGCTGCGTAACGCCATTGCGCGGGAACTCGCTGTGTCTCCTGGACTACCTGGTCAAGCGAAGACTGCTGAGCAGCCAGCGCGCCGGGCAGCGCCAGCGCCATCAGGAGTGCGAACCAACATGCCGACAACCGTGTCGCGCGTTTCATCTTCTTGCCTCTGTGCGTTGAACTCTGCCCTCCTTCCACTGTAATGCGCCTTGTGCGGGACGGGCAACTACGCCATCCGGCTCATGGCCGATGCATTTTGCGCGGAGGGGGTGAACTGTTGCGGCACGGCGTGGCAAAAGACGATAGACTACGGCCGTGAAGATCGCCATCGATATCCGGCGGCTGTACGACTTTGGCGTCACCACCTATATCCGCAACGTAGTGCGGGCGCTGGCCCGCAATGACGCGCAGAATGAGTATTTCCTGCTTGGCGTCAACAGTACGTTCCAGGAAGTTGGCACGCTGCCGGCGAATTTTCACCGGGTCCCGTTTGAAAATGCCGAGGGGCTGGTCTCGCGCGTCTATGAGTTCCGCCGGGTAATTGCGCGGCATGACATTGACCTGGTGCACATTCCGCACACATTCTGGCGCCCTTTGCCGCTGCCATGCCCGTTTGTGGTGACGGCGCATGACCTGCTCGATTATCTCTACCGGGCCAACCCGCAGAGTGCCATGCAGCGCTGGATGCACGTCACCTTCACGCGGCAGGTGTTGAACCGCGCCGCTCGCATCTTCGCCGTCAGCGGTTTCACCAAGCAGGATGTTTCGCGTTGCTTCAAGATTCCGCCCGAGAAGATCGAGGTCGTCTACAACGCGCTCGACGAGAGCTTCCAGCGCGGGCACACCACGGCGGCCGAACGCGCCACCATTGTGGAGCGCTACCAGGTGAACTACCCATTCGTGCTCTACGCTGGACGCATCAGCCCGCACAAGAACGTGGTGCGCATCATTGAAGCCTTTGCGGCCTTGAAGAACCAGCTTGAAAAGCAGGGCGCGCTCCCTGACCTGAAGCTGATCATCATCGGCGACGAAATTTCCCGCCATCCTGACTTGCGTCGCGCGGTCATTAAGAGCGGCGCGCAGCAGGATGTACGCTTCTTTGGCTACGTGCCCATCGACGTGCTGCGCATCTTCTTTGACGTGGCCAAGCTATTCATCTTTCCCTCGCTGTACGAAGGATTTGGGCTGCCGCCGCTGGAGGCCATGGCGCACGGTACGCCGGTGGTTACCTCCAACTGCTCGGCGCTGCCGGAGGTGGTGGGCAACGCCGCCATCCTTGTGAATCCGGAGAACGTCTTCGAGATCAGCCGCGCCATGTTCAAGGCGCTCACCGATCAGGAACTGCGCGAAAAGATGAAGGCTGCAGGCAAGGAGCAGGCCGCCCGCTTCAGTTGGGACAAGAGTGTCTGCCGCATGCTCGATATTTACGGACAGGTGGTGGAAGAAGATCGTGACCGCGTGAAGCGCAAGAACCCCTAAGGCGAGGTCACTTCTGAAAACGAAAAAGCCTCCGTTTTGCGGAGGCTCTTTCATGTGCTGTCGGATCTGTAAGCCGAATTCTGTCCGGCGAGGCTTGCGCCGCGCCGTGGCGATCATTCCTCTCGACGCACCGTTACCGGCGCGCTCCAGCGACCTACCCGGGAGTTTGACGGGCCGAGCCGACCCGTGGGCATCTGCAATTCTGTCGGAACGCCCGATGCCGCTTCTCCCCTATTTGGTCTTGCTCCGTGTGGGGTTTGCCATGCGCCGCGCATCGCTGCCCGGCCGGTGCGCTCTTACCGCACCTTTTCACCCTTACCAGTCCTTGCGGACTTCGGCGGTATGTTCTCTGTGGCACTTTCCGTCAGGCGGCCTTGACGCCGCCGTGCCCGGACGTTATCCGGCACACTGCTCTGTGGAGTTCGGACTTTCCTCCCTTTCAAGGTTCCGGCTGGCCAAAGCCACGGTCAACCTTGTCGGGGCGATCACCCGATCCGACAGCGACCTCGATAGTATAACCCGGTTCCGGCCCGCTTCCTTCGCGCCCTTAAGCCGTACCTGTAACTTTTTGCAGCCTCATTGTTTATTCATTCGCGACTTCCGGGAACCCGGCGCGAACAGCCTCCGTATGACAGGGTGGGCAGGTGCGCGGCAGAGAATTCCTGCGAGGGCGCCAAGGTTCACCCGGTCCTCACAGGGCTTTGCTACACTGCCTGTACCTTTGGGCAGGAACACCGGACAACATGCACACCGTAGAAGCCATACGACTCGCTCTGCAATCGCTGTGGGCCAACAAGCTGCGCAGCATGCTCACGCTGCTGGGCGTCGTAATTGGCATCGCCGCGGTCATTGCCGTGGTCACGTTCGTCAACGGCATCAACGGCTTTGTCTCGGAGAAGATCTTCAACCTCGGCGCCGACGTCTTCATTGTCAGCAAGGGCGGCAACATGATCGGCAGCGTCGACGAGTGGATTGAGAACCAGAAGCGCAAGCGCGTCACCTACGACGACTTCCGCGCCGTGGCCGAGCAGTGCACTGCCTGCAAGAACGTGGGCGCTTCGGTCGGCGCCGGGCAGACCAGCAAGGTCAAATACGGCGAGCAGAACTCCAATGACACGGTCGTCCGCGGATGGACGCCGCAGATGTCCGTCATCTATGACCTCGACCTGCTGCATGGACGCATGATCACCCAGAGCGACCTCGACCAGGCCACGCCGGTCGTCATCGTCGGCTGGGACATTGTCGACAACCTGATGAAGGGCACCGACCCGCTGGGCAAGGAGATTCGCGTCGACGGCCACGTTTACACCGTCATCGGTGTGGGTGCACCCAAGGGCAAAACGCTCGGCCAGAGCCAGGACAACTGGGTGCTGCTGCCGATCAGCACCTGGTTCAAGCAATACGGCGAGCATAACGTCAGCCTGAACATCTGGGCCAAGGGCTACGGCATTGGCGCGCCCATGGACGCCGCCGTCGATCAGGTCCGGGTCATCATGCGCGCGCGGCGTCATGACATGCCGGGCCGCCCGGACACCTTCAAGATCGAGACCAACGCCAGCTTCATGAGCGTGTGGAGCGACCTGAGCGGAACGTTCTTTGTCGTCATGATCGCCATCGCCTCCATTTCACTGATCGTCGGAGGCATCGTCATCATGAACATCATGCTGGTCTCGGTGACGGAGCGCACGCGCGAGATCGGCATACGCAAGGCCTTGGGCGCGCGGCGCAGTGACGTGCTGCGGCAGTTCCTGATTGAATCCACCACGCTGGCCATCGTCGGCGGCATCCTCGGCGTGGCCTTCGGCATTGCTATTGCGCTCGGCGTGACGGCCGCCATCGGCATGCCATCGGTCATCAAGGGATGGGCTGTGGCCGCCGGGTTGATCGTTGCCGCCAGTGTCGGCATCTTTTTCGGCGTCTATCCGGCGCGCAAGGCCGCGCAACTGGACCCGATCGCCGCCTTGAGGTTTGAACTCTGATGGCACGCGGCAGCGAAGCACGCGAAATTCTGCACCTTGCCATGGAGACGCTTGCGCGCAACAAGCTGCGCAGCGGCCTCACCATTCTCGGCATCGTCATCGGCATCACCACGGTCATCGGCATCTCGTCGGTCGTCACCGGGCTGAACAACAATGTGCAGGAGATGGTGCAGTCGATGGGCTCCAACATCATCTTCGCCTTTCACATGGAGCCGTTCACCTTCGGGCGGCCTTCCACGGAGATGCTGAACCGCAAGGAGCTGACGCTGGAGGACGGGCTTGCCATGCAGGATCTGCCGCACGTGCAGTCCGTCAGCGTGGGCGTGCGCCAGTTTGTGCCGCAGTTCGGCGCCGGAACCTATTCGGTGAAGTACGAGGGCAAGACGGTGAAGAACACCATCCTCGAGGGCGACACCGTCAGCGCCGCCGATGTTTACAACGTGGACATCGAGCGCGGCCGCTGGTTCGTGCAGGCCGAGGACGACCAGCGCGCGCCGGTCATCGCCATCGGCTATGACACCTCGCACGAATTGTTCGGCGAAAGCGACCCGCTGGGCAAGCAACTCAATATCGAAGGCCAGTTATTCACCATCATCGGCGTGGCGGCCAAGCGCAAAGCCGCCTTCAGCGGTGGCTCCAACCCGGACGACAACATCATCTATTTCCCCTACCAGGTGCTGCACAAAATGCATCCGGAGCTGAAGCAGAACTGGATCAGCGTGAAGGCCACCTCGCAGCCCGCCATGGAGCGCGCCATGGACGAGATGCGTGAGCTGCTGCGCCGCCGCCGCAAGCTCGGTCCCACGCAGCCGGATAATTTCGCCGTCTTCAGCCAGAACTCGCTGGTCGACGTGTGGAACCAGGTGACGGGCGGCATCTTCGTCTTCATGTTTGCCGTCTCGAGCGTGGCGTTGATCGTGGGCGGCGTGGGCGTGATGAACATCATGCTCGTCTCGGTCACCGAGCGCACCCGTGAGATCGGCGTGCGCAAGGCCGTCGGCGCCCGCAAACGAGACATCCTGCTGCAATTCACCATGGAGGCCGTGGCGCTTACCGCTGTGGGCGGCGTCATCGGCATCGCGCTCGGCGCGGCCGTCACCGCGCTCATCACCGTGGTCTTCCCGAGTCTGCCCGCCCGCATGACTACGTTCTGGACCGTCTTCGCCTTCGGCTCGTCGGCCTTCATCGGACTGGTCTTCGGCATCTACCCGGCGTGGAAGGCCGCCAACCTCGACCCCATTGAAGCCCTGCGCTACGAGTAGGCAAGGCGCGGTGTTCTGTGTGCGCTTCTGTTACTCTGAACCAATCATGCTCGCTCAGGTTCTGCGCATCACTTCCTATGTTTTCGCCGCGCTGGCGGCGGGCGGAGCCGCATACCTGTGCATCTCCCTGGCGGGCATCAAGCGCTGGCTCGGCGAGAGCATCAGTCTGGCGCACGCGCCGGAATTCACTCCGGCTGTCAGCATCCTGAAGCCCCTGCGCGGCGCCGACCCCAACATGTACGAGGCTTTCCGCTCGCACTGTCAGCAGGACTACGCAGGCGATTACGAACTGATCTTCGGCGTCAGCGATCCGAATGACGAAGCCGTGGCCGAGGTCGAACGCCTGCGTCGCGAGTTTCCCGCGCAGCGCATCGAGCTGGTCGTCTGCCCCGGAGCCATGGGCACCAACCGCAAGGTCAGCAACCTGCAACGCATGGCGCAGCAGGCGCACCATGATTTCATCCTCATCAATGACAGCGACATTCATGTGGAGCGCAATTACCTGCGCCGCGTGATGGCTCCGTTTGCCGATGAGCGCGTGGGGCTGGTGACGGCCATGTACCGGGCGCACGCCGGGAGCACGCTGGCTTCGCGCACCGAGGCCCTCAGCATCGCCACGGACTTTGCCGGAAGCGTGATGAGCGCGCTGCTGGTGGAAGGCGTGCACTTCGCTTTGGGCTCCACTATGGCCGTGCGCCGCACTGCACTCGAAAAGGGCGGCGGCTTTGCGCCGCTGCTCAACAAGCTGGCCGACGACTATGAGCTTGGCATGCTGGTGGAGCGCGCCGGATACCGTCTGCAACTGGCGCCGACCGTCGTGGAGACCTCGTTGCCCGACTACGGCTGGGGCGCGATGTTTGCCCACCAGTTGCGCTGGGCGCGCACCATCCGCGACCGCCGAGCCGGCGGCTATCTCGGGCTGATCACCGGCTTCGGGCTGCCCTGGGCTGTCTTCTGTGCCCTGTGCGCGCAGGGAGCTCCATGGGCGCTGGCACTGCTGGTGCTTGTCGGCGGGCTGAGGCTGCTGCAAGCCTTCTCGCTGTGCAGTCTGGTGCTTGATGACCGGCGCAGCCGCCGTGATTTGTGGCTGCTGCCTCTGCGTGACTTCGCCGGCTTGGGCGTATGGCTGGTGAGTTGGTTTGGCTCGACCGTCACCTGGCGCGGCGAACGTTTCCGCCTCCACGACGGCACGCTGACCCGCCTCGAGCGCTGAGCCTCGTCTTCTTTCTTTTCAACCCGCAGGGAATCCCTGTAATATTCCAACCGGTAAAAATATCCTGATTTCTTAAATCCAGATTTGTCTATATCGTCCTGATTCTGCACAGCTTCGGGACAAAGTTTCTGCATCGTTCTCCCCTGGAGAAAATCCAAACTATGTCGTGAGTCGTTGAGCGGGGTTTCGCGATAGGATTCCGAAGCTGAGTGTTTCGTCCGGCACGGAGGCTTTCGCAAATGTGGCTCCGAGGGCATGGCGACTCACAGGAATGCGCGGTTGGTAGGCGCGCGGTTCTGCCCGGCCGAGCAGGGCTTGTCGAAGTTTGAATCAGAAGTTCAGTTGTAGAGTGTGGAGATTTCCTTGGCAGTGTGCAGGGCAGGGGGGTCTCCTGTTATAATCACCCGTTCCAGTGATTTCAGTCACACAAGCGAACGGCAGACGTCACAAAATGGTGTGACGTGTTGGGCGTGGCGCGGCCGTGCGTGACCCGCGGCTGGCATGCCTGCTTTGCTGGCTTACGCCGGAGGTGACTCCGGCCTTTCGGTGGCGTCCGCAGCCGGCCGCCACATGCAGTCAAACGGACAGCTCGATTCCATGGCGCAGATCTTTCATCGCAGCACAAACACTCTGGCCCGCGTCAGCATCATCAGCGCGGTGCTGCTGGTCGGTGGACTTCTGTGGGGCGCGTTGCAGATGCAGCGTTCGCCCTACTTCACCTACGCAGGCGTCAGCCGCATGCAGCCGGTGCCGTTCAGTCACCAGCACCACGTGGCGGGCGTCGGGCTTGACTGCCGCTACTGTCACACCTCGGTGGAAGTCTCAGGCTTTGCCGGCGTGCCGCCCACCAAGACCTGCATGAACTGTCACTCGCAGATCTGGACCAACGCTCCCATGCTGGAGCCGGTGCGCGAGAGCTATCGCACGGGCAAGCCCATCACCTGGACGCGTGCCAACGACCTGCCGGATTTCGTTTACTTCGATCACAGCATTCACATCAACAAGGGCGTGGGCTGCAACACCTGCCATGGGCCGGTGGACAAGATGCCGCTGATGTACAACTACGCCTCGCTGCAGATGGAGTGGTGCCTGAACTGCCATCGCGAGCCGGAGAAGTTTCTGCGTCCGCACCATGTGAAGGCTGACCCGAAGGATCCGGCCTCGATGAGCGACCAGGTCTTCAACATGGCCTATGAGCAGCCGACCAGGATGAAGCCGGTGACGCTGCCGGACGGCACGCAGTTTACCGACCAGCTTGCGCTGGGCCGTCACCTGGCAAAGCAGGCTGGCCTGCGCAGCACGGCCGACCTCACCAGCTGCAACACCTGCCACCGCTAACGCGTGTGGTTTTTGAAGATTGTTTGAAAGTTTGCGGCGCCCCGTGCGCCCACAGGTAGCAGAGAACCGATGAGCAACATCGAGAGCGGAATGGACAACGAGCGGAACAGCAGGAAGGAAGATGTCTGTCCGGGCAAGCACGACAAGCTCGAGCTTGCCGATGTGAAACAGAAGCTGACCGACGCGCGCGGCCCCAAGTACTGGCGCACGCTCGACGAACTGGCGGAAACCCCCGAGTTCGAGGAGATGCTGCACCGCGAATTTCCGCGCCATGCTTCCGAGTGGCGCGACAACGCATCGCGGCGCGACTTCCTCAAGCTGATGGGCGCCGGGCTGGCGCTGGCCGGCATGAGCGCCTGCACCAAGCAGCCGCTGGAGCCGATTGTGCCCTACGTGGTGCAGCCGGAAAACATCGTGCCGGGCAAGCCTTTGTTCTATGCCTCCACCATGCCGCTGGGCGTCTACGGGCTGCCGGTGCTGGTGGAAAGCCATGAAGGCCGTCCGACGAAGATTGAAGGCAACCCGCAGCATCCGGCCACGCTGGGCGGCACGGACGTCTTCATGCAGGCCAGCGTGCTCGGCCTCTACGATCCGGACCGTTCGCAGACCTGCATGAATCTGAACCAGGAGCGCACTTGGGCGCAGTTCCTTGAGGCCACGCGCCAGCCGTTCGCGCAGATCCGTCAGTCAGGTGGAGCGGGCGTGCGCTTCCTGACCGGTGCCACCAGTTCACCAAGTTTTGTGGCGCAGATGCACGAATTGCTCAAGCAGCTTCCGCAGGCCAAGTGGTATCAGTGGGAGCCGGTCAACCGCGACAACGTTTATGCCGGTACACAGCTCGCCTTCGGTCAGCCAGTCGAGCCGGTCTACGACTTCAGCAAGGCGAAGATCGTGGTCTCCCTCGACGGCGACTTCCTCTCCAGCGGCTTCGCGGGCTTCCATCGTTACGCGCGGCAGTTTGCGGCCTGCCGCAAGCCGGAGCTGAAGGAAGAGATGCTCCGTTTCTACGCCGTGGAGAGCACGCCGACTAACACCAGCGCCAAGGCCGACCATCGTCTGCCGCTACGTGCCAGCCAGGTGGAAAGCTTCGCCCGCGCGCTGGCCGCCCAGTTGGGCGTCGGCTCGCAGAGCGCGTCGCTCAGCGGACGCGCGCAGAAGTTCGCGGCCGTCGCCGCCAAAGACCTCAAGGCCAATCACGGACGAGCGCTCGTTGTTGTGGGTGACAACCAGCCTGCCGCTGTGCACGCCATTGCCGCCGCCATCAACGCCGCGCTTGGCGCTCCGGTCAGCTACATTGAGCCGATTGACGCCAACCCGGCGAGCAAGAATGAACAGCTTCGCGCACTGGCCACCGAGATGTTTGCCGGCCAGGTGCAGACGCTGATCATCTCCGGCACGAATCCGCTGTACGACGGTCCGGCTGACATTGATTTCTACGGTGCGATCGACAAGGTTGCGCTCCGCATTCACCACGGCCTCTACAACGATGAGACCGCCAAGTTCTGCCATTGGCACGTGCCTGCCTCTCACTACCTTGAGCAGTGGGGCGATGCTTTGTCCTTTGACGGCACCGCTTCGCTCGCGCAGCCGCTGATTGCGCCGCTCTACGCCGGACACAGCCAGAGCGAGTTTTTCTCGGTGCTGGCAGGGAAGCCCGAGGCCTCCAGCCACGAACTGACACAGAACTACTGGCGCACGCAGCAGGCCGCGAACTTCGACCAGTGGTGGCAGAAGTCGCTGCATGACGGCTTCATCGCCAACTCGGCGGCAAAGCCGAAGTCGGTCACGGCCAAGAGCGAGTTGCCGCCTGCTACGCCGCAGGCCAATGCTGGTGGGTTGGAGTTGATGATTCGCCGCGACCCGGCGGTTTACGACGGGCGATTTGCGAACAACGGCTGGCTGCAGGAGATGCCCAAGCCGATGACGCAGGTCTGCTGGGACAATCCCGTGCTGGTCTCTATCGCCACCGCGCAGAAGCTCGGGCTGAAAGGCGAAGATCAGGTCGAGTTGGAATACTACGGTCGCAAGGTGAAGGGCGCGATCTGGCTCTCGCCGGGCCACCCGGATGATTCCGTCACCGTCTTCTTGGGCTACGGGCGCGATCGCGGCGGCCGCGTGATGCTGGGCCTGGGCTTCAACGCCTACCGCCTGCGGACCACCACCAGCCCGTACTTCGTCAGCGGCGTCAAGCTGACGCGCACGGGCGAGCATTACGGTCTGGCCTCGCCGCAGGGACACCAGTCAATGGAGGGCCGCGCGATTGTCCGCGCCGCCACGCTGGAAGAGTTCATCAAGACGCCGGGCTTCGCGCACGAAATGGTGGAAGCGCCGCCCAAGGAACTGACGCTCTACAAGCCCTACGAGTACAAGGACCACAAGTGGGGCATGGCGATCGATCACAACGCCTGCATCGGCTGCAAGACCTGCACCGTGGCCTGCCAGGCGGAGAACAACATCGCCGTGGTTGGCAAGCTGCAGGTCAAGAGCGGCCGCCACATGAACTGGCTCCGCGTGGATAACTACCACGAGGGCGCGCCGGACAATCCAAAGACCTACTTCCAGCCGGTTCCGTGCCAGCAGTGCGAGAACGCACCGTGCGAAGTTGTCTGCCCGGTCGGCGCCACAACGCATAGCACTGAAGGCCTGAATGACATGGTCTACAACCGCTGCGTGGGCACCCGCTATTGCAGCAACAACTGCCCGTACAAGGTGCGCCGCTTCAACTTCCTGCTGTTCTCGGATTTCGACACGCAGCAGTTCAAGTTCCAGAAGAACCCGGACGTCAGCGTGCGCAGCCGCGGCGTAATGGAAAAGTGCACCTACTGCGTGCAGCGCATTACGCACGCCCGCATCACCGCTGAGGAGGAGAAGCGCAAGGTGCAGGATGGCGAAGTGATGACCGCCTGCCAGCAGGCGTGCCCGGCCGATGCCATCGTCTTCGGCGACATGAACGATCCCAACAGCCGCGTCTCCCGGCTCAAGGCCAATGAGCGCAATTACGGACTGCTGGAAGAATTGAACACTCGTCCGCGGACCACTTACCTGGCTGCGGTACGCAACCCGAACCCCGAGTTGGAGTCTTAACCGATCATGGAAACCAGTCCAGAGACGAAAGCTCTCACCACTCACGAACGGCTCTTGCCGGGGCAGTCACCGGTGTTGGCGCCGGGCCACTCGCTGGCCTCGCTGACGGACAAGATTGCCTCGATTGTCTTGCGCCGTCCGGTCACGCTTGGGTGGGTCGCGGGCTTTGCCTTCTTCTTCCTGCTGCTCAACCTGCTGCTGATCGCGGTCACCTGGCTGTTTGTGAAGGGCGTCGGCATCTGGGGCATCAACATTCCCGTCGGCTGGGGCTTCGCCATCATCAACTTTGTGTGGTGGGTCGGCATCGGCCACGCGGGCACGCTGATTTCAGCCGTGTTGCTGCTGCTCAAGCAGAACTGGCGCAACTCGATCAACCGCTTTGCCGAAGCCATGACGCTGTTTGCGGTTGCCTGCGCCGGCATCTTCCCGCTCATTCACACGGGCCGTCCGTGGCTGGCTTACTGGCTGTTCCCCTATCCGAACAGCATGGGCGTGTGGCCGCAGTTCCGCAGCCCGCTGGTGTGGGACGTCTTCGCCGTCTCGACCTACGCGACCATCTCGGCGCTGTTCTGGTTCGTCGGTCTGCTGCCTGATCTTGCCAGCTTCCGCGACACGGCCAAGAGCCCCTGGGCGCAGAAGGTTTACGGCCTGCTCGCCATGGGATGGCGCGGCTCGGTCCGCCACTGGCAGCGTTATGAGATGGCCTACCTGCTGTTGGCCGGACTGGCGACGCCTCTGGTGCTCTCCGTGCACACGGTCGTCAGCTTTGACTTTGCGGTTTCGGTCATCCCCGGCTGGCACACCACGGTCTTCCCGCCGTACTTCGTCGCGGGAGCCATTTACTCGGGTTTTGCCATGGTGCTGGTGCTCGCCATTCCCATCCGCCACTTCTACGGCGTCAAGGACATGATCACCGAGCGCCACCTGGATAATGCCGCCAAGGTCATGCTCGGCACGGGACTGATCGTTGCCTACGGCTACATGATGGAGGCCTTCTTCGCCTTCTACTCAGGCAACGCGTATGAGAAGTTCATGTTCCTGAACCGCGCCTTCGGTCCTTACGCCTGGGCGTACTGGTGCCTCATTCTGTTCAACATCCTCATTCCGCAGGTGCTGTGGATCCGCAGCGTGCGCTTCAAGCCCATCCTGCTGTTCTTCACCTCGCTGGTGGTGCTGCTGGGTATGTGGCTGGAGCGCTTCGTCATCGTTGTCACCAGTCTGCACCGCGACTTCCTGCCCTCCTCGTGGGGACACTACGTGGCCACGCGCTGGGATTATGCAATCTATCTCGGAACACTGGGCATGTTCTTCTGCGCCATGTTCCTGTTCGTACGCATCATGCCGATGATCACGATCTTCGAAATGAAGCTGCTGCTGCCACAGTCCAAGGTGAGCGAGGAGGCCGCGCATGACTAACGCCACTCCGCTCCACGGCCTGATGGCCGAATTTGAAACGCCGGATGCGTTGCTGAAGGCTGCGAAAGCCGCCCATTCGGCTGGCTACCAGCACCTGGATGCCTACACGCCCTACCCGATCGAGGAGATCTCCGAGGCCATCGGCTTCCACAAGACTGCGGTGCCACTACTCGTGCTGATCGGCGGCATCTGTGGTGGGCTCACCGGGTACATGCTGCAGTACTGGGTAAACACCACGGCTTACCCGCTGAACATCGGCGGGCGTCCTCTGAACTCCTGGCCTGCGTTCATCATCATCACCTTTGAGATGACGATCCTCTTCGCCGGTATTACCGCCGTGGTTGGCATGCTGGCCCTGAACGGACTGCCGCAGCCGTATCACCCGGTCTTCAACAACCCGCGCTTCAGCGCCGCCAGCAAGGACCGCTTCTTCCTCTGTATTGAAGCGGCCGATCCGAAGTTTGACCTTGAGGAGACAGGCAAGTTCATGAAGGGCCTCAATGCGGTGGATGTCACGGAGGTCGCTGACTGAGATGACGAACGCCACCCGGTTCACGCGCGCCGCTTCCTTCGCCGTTCTCGCCGCCAGCCTGCTTGTGTTGGCCGGCTGCCGCGAGGACATGCACAACCAGCCCAAGTTCAAGCCGCTGCGCATCAATAACTTTTACGGCGACCAGCGCGCCTCGCGTGATGTGGTGCAGGGAACGGTCGCACGCGGGCAACTCCGCGACGACCAGTACCTCTACACCGGCAAGGTCGACGGCAAGGATGGTGCCGAGTTCCCGTTCGCGATGACCAAGGATGATCTGGCGCGCGGACAGGAGCGTTACACCATCTACTGCACGCCCTGCCACTCGCGCCTCGGCGACGGTAACGGCATGGTGGTGCAGCGCGGCTTCAAAAAGCCGCCGTCGTTCCATGACGACCGCCTGATGAAGGCGCCCGTCGGACATTTCTACGACGTGATCTCGCACGGCTGGGGCTCCATGGCCGACTACTCGTCGCAGGTGCCTGTGGCCGACCGCTGGAGAATTGCCGCCTACATTCGCGCGCTCCAGTTGAGCCAGGCCGCCACCACCGCCGACCTTCCAGCCGGAGCAGCGGTCAGCGATCACCGGCCAGATTTCAAGGCCGCCGCCGAAGAGTCCGCAGCGGGCCACGAGACGGAGAAGAACTCGAAATGAGCACGACTACGGAAGTCATCAACGCGCAGCATCTCTCCGCGCCCGCGGCGGTGGCCAGCCTGCGGAACAAAGCGGTCGCACTCGCCGTGGTCGGCGTGGTGCTGGCTGCCATCGGCTCCTTTGCCTGGCCCGCGTACTTCCTGCGCGGATACCTGATGGGATTCATGCTGTGCCTCGGCCTCGCGCTCGGCTCCATGGCGCTGGTGATGATGGGGCATCTCTCGGGCGGCAACTGGTGGATGATCGGACGCCGTCCGATGGAAGCCGCCATGAAGACCCTGCCGCTGCTGGCCGTGGCCTTCATCCCCATCGCGATGAACTTGCACAAGCTCTACATCTGGTCGGACGCCTCGCTGGTGGCGCATGACAAGGTGCTTCAGGAGAAATCGTTCTACCTGAATCCGACGGGCTTTCTGGTGCGCGCCATCATCTATTTTGTTCTGTGGAACCTCTGGGCCTGGATGCTGACCTCCGGCTCGGCCAGGCAGGATTCCGACGATTCGCCGAAGGTCTGGCTGCGGCTGAAGGCCATTTCCGCGCCCGGCATCCTGATCTACGGCCTGACGGTTACGCTGGCCTCGGTGGACTGGGTGATGTCGCTGGACCCGCACTGGTATTCCACCATCTTCGGCATGATCTTCATGATCAGCCAACTGCTTTCGGTGATGGCGCTGCTGGTCGTGGTGCTTGTCGCGCTCAGCCACACCGCGCCCATCAGCGAGGTGCTCAAGGCCGACCGCCTGCACGACTACGGCAAGTGGCTGCTGGCCTTCACCATGGTGTGGGCTTACTTTAACTTCTCGCAGTGGCTCATCATCTGGATGGCCAACCTGCCGGAAGAGATCAGCTGGTACATTGACCGCATCGAGGGCGGCTGGCAGATCATCGCACTCGGACTGGTGCTGTTGCAGTTCGCCCTGCCGTTCGCGCTGCTGCTCTCGCGCGACCTGAAGCGCACGGCGCGCAAGCTGGTGCCGCTGGCGGTGCTCGTGCTCGTGATGCGCCTCGTCGATCTTTACTGGCTCATCGCGCCGAACCCGTTCCCCGGCGTCACCGACCACCATCTGACGCTGAACCCCAATTTCCTGTTCGTGCCGCTGGCGCTGATCGGCATCTGGCTGACGGCTTTCTTCTGGTTCCTTGGCCAGCGTCCGCTGCTGGTGGTGAACGAACCCATGCTGCCGCGCCTGTGGGAGGAGAGCCATGGACACTAATAAGCCGGTACACCACGGCGAAACCAATCCCGACGTCTCGTTCGACTCCACCGACTTGAGCGCGCGGGGCGTCCTGATCTTCTTCGCGATTCTCGCGGTCTCGGCCGTACTCGTGCACTTCGTCGTCTACGGCATGTACAAGGGTTATTCGGCCATTGCCGCCAAGGCTGATCCCGAGCAGAGTCCGCTGGTGAAGCCCGAGGCTCCGCCCGAGGCGAGCGTGCTGCAGAACACCCAGAGCGTTCACCTGGAGAAGTTCAACGGTGTGATGTTGCAGTCGGACGACGCGGGTGACATGCAGCATTTCCTGCGCGAGCAGGAGGCCGAGCTTCACTCCTCGGCCTGGCGCGACGAGAAGGGCAACGTCCACGTTCCCATCGAGGCCGCGATGAGCGACTTGACGCAGCCGGGCAAGCTGCCCGTGCGCGCCAACGCCGCCAAGGCCCCGGTCAATTACCCCGGAGTTGGCCCGGCGTACTCGGGCATCCCCGAGCTATACAAGATGGAGACCGCCGCTCCGGCCGCTGAAGAAGGCTCGAAGCCGGAAGAGATGGCCGCTCCAGATAAAAGTTCGGCGGAAAAGCCTGCGATGCACAAGGCTTCCGAGTCCATGGCGGAGAGCAGCGCATCGAAGTAAGAAAAGAGTTTTGAAGTCGTTGTAGCTGTCTGAATTGATACGAACTTGCATCTGCCGCGCAGCGCGCGGGGAGGCTCCGCCCAGGGCGGAGGAAAGCGAAATGCAGGGTCCCAAGCTCGAAAAACTCGGAATGGCCATCGTGCTCGCCTTCGTGCTGAGCGCCACGGCTGCCGCGCAGTTCTTTACCGCGCCAGAGACGAAAACAGTCGCGCCTCCGGGGCTGGCCGGTGTCGGCATTGACCAGCGCCTGAACGAACAGGTGCCGCTCGATCTCACCTTTCAGGACGAGACAGGCAAGACCGTGAAGCTCGGCGATTACTTCCATTCGGGCCGTCCGGTGCTGCTCTCCATCGTCTACTACCAGTGCCCCATGCTCTGCGGAGAAGTGCTCAACGGCATGTCAGCCGCGATGAAGGTGCTGAAGTTCACGCCGGGCAAAGAGTACGAGGTGCTGACCATCTCGATTGACCCGCGTGAGAAGCCCGAGCTGGCCGCCGCCAAGAAGCAGACCTATCTGAAGCGCCTTGGCAAAGCAGACGCCGCCGGGGGCTGGCATTTCCTTGTCGGGCAGAAAGAAAACATCGACAAGCTCTGCGCCGCCACGGGCTGGCATTACCAGTACGACGCCAAGACCGATCAGTTTGCGCACGCAGCCGGCATCATGCTGCTGACCCCGCAGGGGCGGCTGGCGCAGTACTACTACGGCGTGGAGTTCAGCGCGCGCGACATGCAGCTTGGCATCGTCGAGGCTTCGCAGAACCACATTGGCTCGCTCGCCGACCAGGTGCTGCTCTACTGCTATCACTATGATCCGCGCACCGGAAAATACGGCGCCGTGATCACCAACATTGTTCGTCTGTCCGGCGCGGTCACCATCGTCGTGCTGGGCGGGTTCCTGATCATTCTTTTCCGCCGCAATCCGCGCAGCACCACAGGCGCGGGAACAGGACGGGCTTAACGCACTATGTGGCAGAACCTCTGGTCCCATTCGCCGCTCTTCCCGCAACGCGCATCGTCTGTTGCCGGGCATGTTGACGCGCTGTATTTCTTTCTGATCGCGATCACCGCGTTCTTTACCGTGCTGGTGGCGGGGCTCATCCTGGTCTTCGCCGTGCGCTTCCGCAAGGAGCGCAACCCCAAGGCCACGCCCATCCACGGCTCCACGGCGCTCGAACTGCTCTGGACGGGCATCCCGCTCGCCATCTGCATGGTCATCTTCGTCTGGTCGTCGGCGGTCTACTTCATGGAGGTCCGCCCGCCGAAGGGCGCCATGGAGGTTTACGCCGTCGGCAAGCAGTGGATGTGGAAGTTCCAGCACGTTGAGGGACAGCGCGAGATCAACGAGCTGCACGTGCCGCTGGGTAAGGACGTCCGCATGATCATGACCTCGCAGGACGTCATCCACAGCTTCTACGTTCCGGCCTTCCGCATCAAGGCCGACGTACTGCCCGGCCGCTACACATCGACGTGGTTCCATGCCACGCAGGTTGGCCGCTTCCACCTGTTCTGCGCCGAATATTGCGGTACCGAGCACTCGGGCATGATCGGCGAAGTTGTCGTCATGGAACCTCAGGAATACGAGCGCTGGGCGCAGCAGGCGGCAGACGGCTCGCTGGCTTCGACCGGAGAGAAGACGTTCCAGCACTATGGGTGCGCGATGTGCCACCGCTTCGACGTGCAGGGGCGCGGCCCGAACCTGGTCGGCATCTACAACAAGCCTGTGCTGCTTGACGATGGACGCACCGTAACGGCTGACGAGAGCTATATCCGCGAGTCGATTCTTGAGCCGGGCACGAAGATTGCCTCGGGCTTCAAGAACATCATGCCGAGCTTCCAGGGGCAGCTTTCGGAAGAGGAAGTCATTTCGCTGGTTGCCTATATCAAGGCGCTGGGCAGCGGCGCCAACGCCGCGCAGCCCGTCAGCAATCCGAACCAGAACATTTACCCGGTGGCGCCGAAGCCGGAGAATTCCGTCGCCGCGCCGGACAAGCCGAACACCGCCGCGCCCAAGGCGCCGGCAAAGTAGCAGGGGAGCAACATGGCTACCGCAACTGTGCAACCCGAAGTGAAGCCGAACTACCTGAATGCCGATTACGGCATCAAGAGCTGGCTGCTGACCACCGACCATAAGCGGATCGCGTTGCTGTATCTCATCTCGGTCACGCTGTTCTTCTTCCTCGGTGGCTTCTTCGCCATGCTCATCCGTCTGGAATTGCTGACCCCGGCGGGCGATCTGGTGCAGTCGGACACCTATAACAAGCTGTTCACCATGCACGGCATTGTCATGGTGTTCTTCTTCCTGATTCCGGCCATCCCCGGCGTGCTGGGCAACTTCCTGGTGCCGCTGATGATCGGAGCCAAGGATCTGGCCTTCCCGAAGATGAACCTCGCCTCCTGGTACGTGTACATGATCGGCTCCTGCTTCGGTCTGTACTCGATCATCAACGGCGGCCTGGATACGGGCTGGACCTTCTACACGCCATTCTCCACCACGTACTCGAACACCAACGTGGTTTCTGCGGCCATCGGCGTGTTTATCAACGGCTTCTCGTCCATCTTTACCGGGTTGAACTTCATCGTCACCATCCACCGCATGCGCGCTCCCGGCATGACGTTCCGCCGCATGCCGCTGTTCCTGTGGTCGACCTACGCAACCTCGGTCATCATGGTGCTCGGCACGCCGGTGCTGGCCATCACCATCGTTCTGGTGGCTTTGGAGCGCGTCTTCCACCTCGGCATCTTCAATGCCGCGCTCGGTGGTGACCCGCTGCTCTTCCAGCACTTGTTCTGGTTCTACTCGCATCCGGCCGTTTACATCATGATTCTGCCGGGCATGGCCGTGGTCAGCGAACTGATCGCCTGCTTCTCGCGCAAGCGCGTCTTCGGCTATGACTTTGTCGCCATGTCGTCGATCGCCATCGCGGTGCTCGGCTTCCTGGTGTGGGCGCACCACATGTTCGTCGCCGGAATCAGCGTCTATGCGGCGCTGATCTTCTCGCTGCTGACGTTCCTGGTCGCCATCCCGTCAGCCGTCAAGGTCTTCAACTGGACGGCCACGATGTTCAAAGGCTCAATTCACATGGATACGCCGATGCTTTACGCCATCGGCTTCATCGGCCTGTTCACCATCGGTGGTCTGACCGGCCTGTTCCTCGCCGCCGTTGGCATCGACGTGCATGTGACCGACACCTACTTTGTCGTCGCTCACTTCCACTACATCATGGTGGGCGGAACCATCATGGCTTTCCTCGGCGGCCTGCACTTCTGGTGGCCGAAGATGTTCGGCAAGATGTATCCGGAATTTCCGTCCAAGCTCTCGGCGCTGCTGGTCTTCGTGGGCTTCAACCTCACGTTCTTCCCGCAGTTCCTGCTGGGCTACATGGGTATGCCGCGCCGCTATCACGCGTATCCCGCTGAGTTCCAGGTGCTGAATGTCTTTTCCACCGCCGGCGCCAGCATTCTGGCCATTGGCTATGTGCTGCCCATGATCTACTTCGTGTGGTCGCTGCGCTACGGCAAGGACGCCGGTCCGAACCCGTGGAACGCCGCGGGCCTGGAGTGGATGACGCAGTCTCCGCCGCTGACCACCAACTTTACCGAAACTCCCGTGGTCACCTGGGAGGCCTACAACTACGACGAAATTGACGGTCACGCAGAGGGTGACAAACAGGAGGCCACGCTTGTCGGATAGCCACACCGCCTCTCACGTTCTGAAGCACCACTTCGCCGACCTGGAGCAGCAGAAGGAGTCGGCCACGCTCGGCATGTGGCTCTTCCTTGTCACCGAGGTGATGTTCTTCGGCGGCATGTTCTGCGCCTACCTCATCTACCGGGTGATGTATTACAACGCCTGGGTGGCCGGCTCGCAGACCATGGACATCAAGCTCGGCGCCATCAACACGGCCGTGCTGCTGTGCAGCTCGCTCACCATGGTGCTGGCCGTGCATGCCGCCAAAATCAGCCGCCGTGACCTGCAGGTTATTTTCCTGCTGCTGACCATCGTGCTCGGTGGCGCCTTCCTGGTGGTAAAGGGCGTTGAGTACCACGACCACTGGGTTCATGGCGAAGTGCCCGGCAATAACTACTTCTTTGACGGCCCTGATGCACGCCACGCACAGCTCTTCTTCTCGCTGTACTTTGCCATGACCGGCATGCACGCCGTGCACATGATCATCGGCATCGGCCTGCTGGCCTGGCTGCTCATCGGCTCCCTGAAGGGCGCCTACAACAGCGAGTACCACACGCCGGTGGAGATGTGCGGCCTGTATTGGCACTTTGTCGACGTCGTCTGGATCTACCTTTTCCCGCTGCTCTACCTGATCAGCCACAAGCACGGAGCCTAGGCCATGAGCGCACACAACGAACACACGGAGCATACCGGCAGCGTCAAGACGTTCATTCTGATCTGGGTGGCATTGCTCATCCTGACGGGCGTCACCGTTGGCGTCTCGCTGCTTGACCTTGGGCCGTTGAACCCGATCGTCGCGCTCGCCATCGCCACATCCAAGGCCCTTCTGGTGGTGCTGTTCTTCATGGAGGTCCGCTATTCCTCGAAGATCACCAAGGTCGTGATTGTCAGCGCCGTCTTCTTCCTGGTCATCCTGCTCACCCTGAGCATGACCGACTACATTAGCCGCGGCTGGCCGCACTAAACCAAACCGCGCAAGTGTGAAGGGGAGCCAACCGGCTCCCCTTCTGTTTTGTTACAGCCCCGTGAATTCTTGCAGACTTTCATTGCCAATCCATCTTCCGCGGCTACAATGTCAGGCGTGAAGCCACTGATCTTTGTTGTAGAAGATGAAGCCGATATCGCGCGGCTTGTGCGGCACCATCTGGAAGCCGCGGGATACAACGTGCGGACCTTCGGGGCCGCGAACCTGGTGGTCGCCGAAGCCGAGCGCGACCGTCCTGCCCTGTTCCTGCTCGACATCATGGTGCCCGGCGGGGATGGTTTTGAGCTTTGCCGCCGCATTCGCCAGAACCAGGCATTGGCCATGACGCCGGTGATCTTCCTGACCGCCAAGAGCAGCGAGGCCGACAAGGTGCTGGGCCTTGAGCTTGGTGCCGATGACTACATTCCCAAGCCGTTCAGCCCGCGTGAGATGGTCGCCCGCGTCAAGGCCGTGCTGCGCCGCTTTGAGCGGCCGCTGGCACCCGACGTTGTCACCACCGGAGAGATCGAGATCAACTCCGGAGCCATGACGCTGACTGTCCGCGGCCAGCAGGTGGCCACCACCGCCACCGAGTTCCGGCTGCTCGAGTACCTTGCGCGTCATCCGGGCCGCGTCTTTACCCGCGACCAACTGCTTGACGCCGTCTGGCGCGACACTGCTTACGTTACGCCGCGTTCGGTGGACGTCTACGTCCGCCGCATCCGCGAAAAGATTGAGAAGGACCCCGAGGAGCCTCTGTACCTGCGCACGGTTCGCGGCGCGGGCTACCGCTTTGAGGCCCAGAAACCCGGAACGCAGGAATAAGGACGCAAGGATCATCGTGAAGAGCCGGATCTTTCTCAAGCTCGTACTGTTTTTCTCCATCGTCATCGTAGCCGCCACGGTTGGGCTTGACCTGATCATCGCCAAGTCCTGGGAGCGCTCGATCCGCAATGATGCCGAGCAGTCACTGCGGCAGAAGTCGGTGCTGCTGGCCGCCCGTGTGCGTGACACAGCCCCCGCGGATTTCGCGGCCTTTGCGCACAACTCCGCGCAGGACGCCGGCGCGCGTGTCACCATCATCCGGCGCGACGGCGTGGTGCTGGCCGATTCCGAAGCCGATCCGTCGACGATGGAGAATCACGCCTCGCCGACCCGTCCCGAGGTGCTGGCAGCGCTCGAAGGCCACGAGGGGCTGGACAGCCGCCGCAGCAAGACGCGCAGCATCGAATACATCTATATCGCGCAGCCCATTCCGCTCGGTGCGATTCGCCTGGCTTATCCGCTGGCGGAAATTGCCGCTGCCGAGCGTCTGATGGAAGGCACGCTGCTCGCCTCGTCACTGCTGGCCGTTGGATTGGCGGTGTTCCTCGCCGCAGTCTCCGCGCACATCTTCGCCAACCGGCTGAAGCGCGTGCTCGACTTCGCCTCGCAGGTTGCGGGTGGGGACTTCACGGTCAAGACCGTGGATGAGCACAATGACGAACTCGGCATGGTCGCCAGCTCGCTGGAAGCCACCGCGCAGCGCCTGCAGCAGACATTCAGCCAGTTGGAAGACAGCCGCCGCGAGATGGAGGCCGTGCTGAACTCCATGCAGGAAGCTGTTATCGCCGTGGGCAAGGGAGCGCGCGTGCAGTGGGCCAACCGCCGCATGGAAGCCCTGCTGCACACCGGCGTGCGCCTTGGCTCGGCGCTGGTGGAAACCGTGCGCGACCCCGACCTGCTTTCCGCGGTCAACAACGCCATCACTACGCAGCAGGCCGTGACCACGCGCGCCCACAGCATTGCCCCCGGACGCAGCTTCAGCGTCACCGCAGCACCCATGCCGGGCGGTGGAGCTGTTGCGGTGCTGCACGATCTTACGGAGATCGAGCGCGTGGAGCGCACCCGTCGAGACTTCATCGCCAACGTCTCGCACGAGCTGCGCACGCCTCTCACCAGCATTCAGGGCTATGCGGAGACGCTGCTTGAGACTGCTCAGGTTGACGACAACACGCGCGAGTTTCTCGAGATCATCCGCAAGAACGCCTTCCGCATGACGCGGCTGACCGAAGACCTGCTGGCGCTGGCCAAGGTTGAGAGCGGCGAGCACAAGTTGAATCTGCATGCGCTCTCGCCCGCCACGCTACTCGCGGAAGCTGCCGACTATTTCCACGATCACCAGGCCGAGACCGGTATGGAACTGGCTGTGGAGAACCATTCCACCAAGCTGGCGCTGGCCGACCGCGACTCGATCTTCCAGGTATTCAGCAACCTCATCGACAACGCGAGCAAGTACGCCGCCAGCGGGCATCGCCTTATCCTCGGAGCGCAGGACGTTGAGGAGGGCGTGCAGTTCTATGTGCGCGACTTCGGCCCCGGCATCTCCAGCGAACACCTGCCGCGTTTGTTCGAGCGCTTCTACCGCGTCGACAAGGCGCGCTCACGCGAGAATGGCGGCACCGGACTTGGGCTGGCCATTGCCAAGCACATTGTCCGCGCCCACGGAGGCACCATCTGGGCCGAGAGCGACCTTGGCCACGGCACCACATTCCTCTTTAATCTGCCGGTGGCGACCGAGGCGCAGAAGGAAAAGCTGTAGCCATCTCCCCAAACTCAAAGCACAAAGCCCCATTGCTGCCGAACAAAGGCGCAATGGGGCTTTCATATTGAAGGGAGTTTCATCGCGAGATGTGCCATCGTTGCCGTTGGCCTCTCGCTGGAATCTAGTTGTACGGGCAGTGGCCGCAGCCGCCGGCAGAGCCGCAGGGCGAAGGCATCGGCGCCGGGCTGGATTCGGTGCTGCGCGCCGCAAACGTGGAGAGCTGCTGCGCAAGGCTGGTGCTCTTGCACGCAGGGCACTCCGCCTGCTGGCTGCCCATCACAATGGCTTCAAACTTCTTTCCGCAATCCTTGCAGATGTATTCGAAAATCGGCATCCTGATTCCTCGTCGCCCGGAGCATTCGGCCCGGCGTTTGTGCGCATGAAATGCGCCTGCATTCTTGATACAGTTTAATGGATGGATCCCTATCTTCTGCAACCGTTCGTGCCGCGCCCCTTCCTGAGCAACGGACACCTGCAGACGCTGGCTGGCAATTTTCTTAAACGGCCCAATCTGCTCCCCGAACCGGAAGCCCGGCTCATTCACGTCACGCCCGATGTTCAGGTGCTTTGCCATTGCCATTGGCAGCCGCAGCGCTCCGAGCGGCTGACCATTGTCATCGTTCACGGTCTGGAGGGAAGCAGCCACTCGCAATACGTGCTGGGACTTGGCTACAAGGCTTGGCGGCGCGGCTGGAACGTGGTGCGCATGAACGTGCGCAACTGCGGCGGCACCGACCACCTTAGCCCCACGCTCTATAATTCCGGACTCTCCGGCGACGTGCAGACCGTGGTGCAGACCCTCATTGAGAGCGAGAAGCTCCAACGCATCGCGCTGGTGGGCTATTCCATGGGCGGCAACCAGGTGTTGAAGGCCATGGGAGAGTGGGGGGCGAACGCGCCTGCGGAACTAATCGGTGCGACGACGGTCTCAGCTGCCGCCGACCTGTCGGCCTCCTGCGACGTCATGCATCGCGGTGCCAATCGCATTTATGAGTGGTGGTTCCTCATCCCGCTTCGCGAGCGCATGAAGCGCAAAGCCCAGCTTTTTCCGGGGCATTACGACATTTCGCAACTCTCCCGCGTGAGCAGTGTGCGCGAGTTTGATGATATGTTCACCTCCCGTTACATGGGTTTCACGGATGCCGAGGACTATTACACGCGCTCCAGCGCCTCGCGCGTGGTGCAGAACATTGCGCGGCCCACGCTGGTCATCCATGCGCTCGACGATCCGTTCGTTGTCCTGCTTCCGGAGACCGAGCGCAAGTTGAACAACAATTCGTGCGTGACCTTTGCGCGCTGCGCTCATGGTGGACACTGCGCCTTCCTCGCTACTCCCAATGGCTACGATGGCCGCTGGGCCGAGCAGCAGGCCGTCCGCTACTTTGCGCACCTGATCGGCGAAGACGACGATCCGCATTCTCATCCGGCAGGGAACTAGCGATGGAAGCTGATTGGAGCGTCGAACTCGCTGCCGATGATCCGGCGCTGGAGATGCCTTGGGCGAGTGACGATGGGGCACTGCGCTGGGTGAGCCTGCGCGAGCATCCGGAGCAGATTACGGAGCTTTCCGAGTGCCGGGCCTATTCGGAACTCGGAGGGGTGCTGCATGCGCTCAACGCCGCAGACGGCCCATTCCTCACTGCCAAGTGCGACGTATTCGCCCCTGAGCCGGCGGAAGAGGCCGACGCCATCTTTGGCGCTTGGCGGCAGACCGGCTACATCGATTTGCTCTTCGGTGATTGCCTCACAGCCAGCTCTGCGCTCTCGCGCAACTTCAGCTTCAACGCCCACGAACAATTCGCGCGCACCTTTGCCTCGCATGCCGAAGATGTGGATCAGGAAGCGTCCGTGGAGTTGATTGTTCGCCGATGCTATTACCGCAAAAGCTTTCTCGCGGTTCGCGAAGAGAAGAGTGGGACACAGAGTGCTGTAAGCCCGCGTCAGACGGAGATCCCCGGTTCGAGCGCCAAGGACTTGAGTGCGGAAGTGATTGTCTCTGGCCACGCTGCCATCGCGGGCTTCTACTTTACGCTCTACGTCACCGGCTATGGCGAGAGCGCAGCCGAAGCTCGCGGCCAGTGGAGCCGTGCGCTGGCAGCTTGTGCGGACCTGCTGCCACAGTTGGGCGCACCCGGGCAGGCATCATGTGATAAACGGATTTCAGGCAATCGGCCGAATCTCGGCTAGAATAGGGACAAGCGCAACGGTCAGGCTTATCGGAAGGCCGCATCTGCGCATTCTTGCCGCCCTGTGGGAGCGTAGCTCAGTTGGATAGAGCATCTGCCTTCTAAGCAGATGCACTATCAGCAAGGCTCAAAGCACCTCTTTCAGCATCAACCGATTTGGCATTGGACTTGGGAGATAGTCCAGTGCTCACGCTTACCAAACAGTCAACTTCAGGCGATCACCCCGATCGCCCCGCCGTCACTCTTCTCAACCTCAGGAAAGCGGCTCCTGATCTTCTCGACCTCGCGCGACGCCTTGTCGAAGTCGACGTCGAGATCCACAAGATTCCCGACACACACTCCATGGCGTACCGAGTGGGACGCATGGAGTGTTCCCTCGCAATCCTTCGCGAGCGTGCTGAACGCGCGATCGCCATTGCCGAGGGTCGGGCATGAAGATTCCAGAGCTGATCTTCTCCAACAATCAACAGGCCCAATTCAATATGCGCGGCGCCATGCTGCAGATCTACGGCGCGCTCGCAGAAGCTGAGAAGGGAAACATCGCGGCCGCGAAGCGCGAGCTCGATGCAGTGGTCGCGACTCTTCAGGATGCGAACCTTCGCTTGGCCGCAGCACTCTCGGCCCAGGAGGGACGCGAATGCTGAAAGCGACGCAGCAGTGCGTGGAAGAGCTGCTCAAGGAAATTGAAGGTGTCTCCATCGCACCGCGTGACCTTCCTGATTCTTCGTTCGACACGATTGACGAGATCCAGACCAAGTGCGAAACCCTGCAGGCGAAGGCCGAATCGCTGGTCGGCCAGAGTTCCAGGTTGCAGACTCTGGCCAAGGACCTCCGCCGAAAGCTGCTCGAAGAAGAAATGCGGCAGATACAGATTGCCGAAAAGATGCGGCAGGTCCCGGCGCTGCCCGCATCATCCAGCCAAAGCGTGACCGGCGGAGAAACGCAAGATACGAAAAATATCGAGGAGCTTCTGCTGACCATCTCGCGTGAGTTCGGGAGCCTGATTGACTCCGCAGCTTGGTATACGAGCGAACTCGCCGAGGAACTTCAAAAACGAGGGCTAGACTGCCCCGCAATAAAAGACCTCAGTGTGGAAGCACTCCTGACTCTCGTGACGGTGTTTCACAACATGGTCTACCAGCGCGAGCTTGGCCGGCATCAGGGACGCCCATTCGTAGTGGGAGGCGCGCGATGAAGATGCTGGTGATTCGCGCGAAGTCTGCGTTCCTCGGGGAAAAGCCACTCGATGAAGCGATCGGACTCCCCGTGCGCGCAACAACCTTTCCCCAGGCAAAGCCGTCCTCGAAAACGGAAGCGCTTCTTGTTGTCCTCAGCGGAAGCATTCGTTCGGTGGTCAGCTATGCCGGCGAATGCTGCGTCTATCTGTCCCCTCGTGCCCGCTACAAACTCCACAAGCCGGACTGGGAGCAGATCAACAAAGAGCGTGCCCAACACCACAGGCTGAGCGAGAAGGTGATGGCTCAGGCATTTTCCGCCAAGGAGGCCCGATGAAGCTGGTCATCGAGATCAACGATAAAGACCTGATCATTCCGCTGCTGCAGGAGTCGGTGAAGGATCAGCGCACGGACGTCCTGCACGTCTGCATCACGGACGCGCTCGCGCGTGGAGTGGCCAGCGTCTCCCCTGTCGCTCAGGACCGCGAGTTCCTCGAGGAAGGCGGTGCAAAGTGAAATCGGCGAAGCACAGCTTCAACAGCCGAGGGAAGGACTGGGTCGCGTGCTCGGAGTGTGAGCGTGGCGGCAACGGCAAAGGCGAGAAGTGCTCACAAGGGTGGAATGTGAAGCGCGGCGGAACACTCGGCTGTTTTGCAGGGACGTTACGCGAGGGCTACACGATTGTGCTGACCAGGAATGGAGAGCGGCCATGAGTTGGGAGAAGGACGAGCTGATTGGTGAGCTGACGGCGTGCCTGGAAGGCGCGGTGCTCTCCGTCCAGTGGCGCATCGACATGCACAAGCCGGGCGGGTACCTGTCCGACGCGCAGGCCGCCGAAGCACTCACGAAGTTTGAGCGGCGCTGTAAGCGGGCGATTGAGATGGGGAAAGGTGGCGGCCAATGATCGCACACCCTCCCAGGATCGTATTCGCTGGACTTCACAACTTTGTCGAGATCACCGATCTGGACATTGTGATTCCGGCGGAGCCAAAGCGCCGTTGCGCTCATGCGGGCTGCTGCACGCTTCTGAGCCGGTACAACCGCACGCTGTTCTGCAGCGTGCACCAACGTGCGCGGAAGGCAAAGAGCGTCTCGCTGGCGAAGCGCGGCGACGTCTTCCGCTGTGAGCGCGGCCACAAGTTGCCAATGGTGCGCGGGCGTGTGCGCGAATGCGTCTACTGCCGGGCTGACAGCAAGCAACGTGCGCGCGAACGGCGCAACAGGCCGGAAGGGACGGTGAATGCCGCATGAGCCAGGTGCAAAAGAAAGTCCCCAAGGTCTATCGCCGGCCGAGTGAATCCGCGCGGCTGAAGTTGAAGGATGCGGTCCGCGAGATGTTCAAAGAAAACTTCAACTACACCGAACAGCAGCGCCTTCTGCGCGCCGCGATGTTGGAAGTGGTGTTGAAGGAAACCAAAGGCAACAAGACGCACGCGGCAAAACGCCTCGGCATCTCGCGCGACCACGTTCGCAACTATTACGAGCGCTGCAAGGAGCTGCTATGAGTTCGGGGCACGGAGTACAGCAGGCAACCTATGTCAGCGACGGACACAGTTACCAGCCGTTCGTGGTGTGTGCATGCGGGTGGGAGAGTGGCCGCTGTGGGAGCTGGGCCGAGGCCGGGCGCGCCCTGGATGAGCACATCGCGGCCGAACGCGAACAAGCGCAGATCCGTCGAGAGAACGCGAAGGCGGTGCCAAGGAATGCGCGATGAGGCACAAGCGATTCAAGTGGCGCTGTCCCGCATGCAATCAAACTGGACTGATTCCGGACGCGATGCAGCCGTACCGGGTGCGCGTTTGTGAATCGTGCAAGGGACGTGGAACGACAGACCTCACGGCGCGAGAACGTATCGATCTCGATGAACGGCTGAGGGGAGGGAGGGCGACGTGTACGGAGTTGCAGCAGCAGTGTATTTGACCGATCCAATGCTCGACATGGATGGCGCGCGGGATGAGCTCCTGTTTCCAGACGACCAACCGGTTCTGGATGTTACGGACGAACAGGTGCAGGAAGCGGAGCAGATGGTCAGCGAGTTCTATGGCGCACTAAAGACTGGCGCCCTGCACCAGTGCGCTGTGTGCGGATGCACCGAGCTGACTCCGTGCGCGGGCGGCTGCATCTGGGTGCGTCCGAATCTTTGCAGCCGGTGCGCGCGGGGCGGTGCGCAGTGAGGACGGGGAAAGGAGAGGAGATGCAGGACTACATGCGAGGGGCTCCGGAAATGCCTCTCGACAAATGCAAAGGCCGACAGCGGGTGGCACCCCGTCGCCGGCCCAGACCAGAACGCCTGGCTCAATTGCAGGCCAAGCATAACACGGAGAGGCAGACGGTGGGCTCGAGACTGTTGCGTTGGCTGTTGTGGTGGTACCCGGCGCCGATCGGCGGCAGGCGCTAGCAAATTCAAGCGCGCTTGGCGGAGCGAACACCATTGCCGGTCGCCGCCACGGTCGGAACAAACAGGAGACAAGGAGAAACTCATGAGTTTTAGTGTGTCGTTGTACGGATCAAAAGAAGCAGTGATGAACGAATTGAGCGAGCTGGCGCGCCGGACAGACGACGCGTTGTGCGCGGTGAGCGTCAGGAAATTCTCCGCTCAGGAAGATATATCCGTGAGCCTCTCCGGGTATTCCTCGCGGGGTGGCGACGACAGCATCAGCATCAGCAGCGGAATCAGCATGTCCATTACAAAGCTTGCGCCAAGCGCTGACACTGCCTCGACTGATGCGAGCAGCAGTGACGTGCCGGAGGCTTCCAGCACCGAGAGCGCCGCAGCGGCCGTCGCAACCACGGAGGAAACAACAGCGTCCGAGACTGTTGCGGCTGACGCGGCGAAATCGTAAGAGATTCCACCCGAGAAGGCCATGGCTGTGAGCTGCGGAGGAGATGCTTCCCGTTCGACGTGGGTAAAACGGGACCGGGTGGAGGATTCAAGGCCACCCGCCGGGGCAAGCCGGAGCACGGTGACCAAGCAGATAAGACACGACGAGCTCACACATCGGAGTTTGGCCGATAGCGCAGTCCCCGGGGATTTCCGGCACCCCGGAGTGGTTCATAAGTGATCAAGGAGCGACGAATGGCACGGCGGCATGGAGAGCGGCAACAGGATTACGTTCGGCGCCAGCAAGCTGAGCTGGAGCGCCGCACGGCCACGGAGGAGCGCGAGAAGGTTCCTCGGAGAGTGATATGGATTGCCCCGCCGTGCACCTGCAGCCTGCGGCCATATCCGCACTACATCACCGATCCGGGGTTGAAGCGGTATCACGATGCACCGGGGCATTGGGGGACGAGAGGATGAGCTGGAGAACGAAGAAGCTGATGCTGCGCACGCGGATGATCCTGGCCGTGACCTATGCATTCCTGGCCGGGGTGAACGCCGGGCGCGGAAGTCTCCTCGGCGTGGTGATGATACTCGTCGGAGGCAGCGCACTGTACTGGTGGATGTTGATGGTCATGAAGAAACTCGAACGAACTGGCGTGAGCGATGGAGGAGCCATAAGTGTGAAGATCGAGCTCGACAGCACGGAGGCGGCTCAGAAGCTTGATGAGCTGAAGGGGAAGGCCGCTGACTTGGGCGCGAGCCTCCGGGCTCTTCAGCCGAGGGGAGAACGAGCGCAGTGAACGAACGCGGAAAGATCAAGGCCGTGACCGTACTGACGAAAGGGAAGTGCCAGGTCTCTGTTGAGGGGATTGGGATGCTGTGCCCGCTCTGCACATCATTTATTCCGTCGGGGTACTCGCACGAATGTGAGAAAGACGGTGGTGTAGTGACGGCGCGTACCTGGAGGACGGGGGAATGAAGATCACGATCGGCGAGGTGAACGGCAAGGCTGTCGGCTTTGACCTGGAGACGCTGCTGGTCACGCGCCTGCTCATCCAGGCGAACTCAGGCGCCGGAAAGAGCTGGCTGCTGCGCAAACTGATTGAGCAGCTTTACGGCAAGGTGCAGATCCTCGTCATCGATCCCGAGGGCGAGTTTGCGACGCTCCGTGCGAAGTATGACTTTGTCCTGGTCGGTGCCGGCGGCGAGACGCCCGCGGACACCCGTTCGGCCGAGATGCTGGCGGAGAAGCTACTGGAGTTGCGGGCTTCGGCCGTGTGCGACCTGTATGAGATGAAGCCGAGCGAGCGGCACGTGTGGGTGCAGCGCTTCCTGGACGCCATGATCAATGCGCCGAAGAAACTCTGGCATCCATGCGTGGTGGTGGTGGACGAGGCACAGATGTTCTGTCCGGAGGAAGACAAGAGCGTGGCGTCGGAGGCGATGGTCTCGCTGACCACGCGCGGCCGCAAGCGCGGGTTCTGCGCGGTATGGGCAACGCAACGCCTGGCGAAGGTGAAGAAGGACGCAACCTCGATGCTGTTGAACCGCCTGGTGGGCGGCACGTTTGAAGACATCGACGTGAAGCGCGCGCTCGAGCTGCTGAGCGTTTCCAGAGAGGACAAGCGCTCAGTCTCGCAACAGATGCGCACCATGGATCCGGGGTGGTTCTTTGGTTTCGGCCGGGCGATTTCCAAGGAGCGGTTGCTATTCAAAGTTGGGCAGGTGGAGACGCCGCATCCGCAGGCGGGATCCTCAAAGCACGCGACCGAGCCTCCGCCGGCACCGGAGAAGATCCGCGCGCTGTTGCCTCAGCTCGCGGACCTGCCGGCGGCGGCTGAACAGAAGACGCGCACGATTGAGGATCTCCAGAGAGAGGTACGCCAGCTCAAGCGCGAGCTGATGGACGCCCAGCGGGCAAAACCAGCCGTCGACGTGGATGCCATGAAGGCCACTGCGGCAAAGGCCGTGACGGACGCCATCGAAAAGCGGGACAGGGCATGGGCGACACAGATACAGGGTTATCGTGACGCGATGGTCCGGTCCGCTGTGACGTTGAGCGAGACAGTTAAAAGTTCGCTGCAATCCATCGACGTTCCGTCTCTCGATAAGCCGATCAAAGATTACGTTTTTACGCACGTGCAAGAGAGCGTGCGTGAAATGCCGGCTCGGCCAACCTCCTTGGGGCGGGGGAACGAAGTTCGAAGCCCCAAGGCCGGGCCGGTGAAAGTTACAGACAACACGCTGAGCGGGCCACAGACGCGCATTCTGTCCGCTCTGGCGCAGTTCGAGGCAATTGGAAGGGTGGAGGTCTCCAAGAAGTGGGTGGCGGCCCTGGCGGGTTCCAGCCACACCAGCAGCGCCTACAGCAACAACCTGGGCACGTTGCGTTCTGCCGGCATGATCGATTACCCGACGCCTGGCAATGTGGCACTGACGGATTGCGGACGTGCCGCGGCGCCCGACGTGTATCCTCCGCGCGACGCGCGGGAGATGCTGGAGCGCTGCAAGGGGATTGTGAGCGGGCCACAAGGACGCATTTTGGAGGTTCTAGCGGAGAAATATCCGCACGCGCTGGAGAAGGCGGCGCTGGCGGATTTGGCGGGTGCGAGCCACACCAGCAGCGCCTACAGCAACAACCTGGGAGGGCTGCGTTCCGCCGGCATGATCGATTATCCGGAACCTGGAAAAGTACGGGTGGCCGGCTGGGTGGTGCTGGAGTACTAGACAGGGGCACTTATACTAAATGGGATCTGATTACAACGTGGCAGAGGGATACGAACCAATCGCACGCACGGGCCAACACGGAAGCGCGCCAACGAAGGAAGAGCAGCGCCAGGCAGGGGTGCCTCCGGCGTTGCGCCGATACGGCGTGCGGAAGAGCGCCACGGAGTTTCTGCCGCGATGGCTCTTTCACCTGCGAGGCAAGGAGTTCACTGCGCACAAGGCCCCGAAGGCCCGCGTGAGAGCGCAGAAGGACAAGAGCGCGGCGTTACGCATGGCAGGAGCTCTGCAGGCCACACGCGCTATCCCCGAGCCGACCCGAGAGAAATCCACAACGGGGCCGGTGAGCCAGGCGCGGATCGCTGCGGCCGCAGGGTACCTATCAACGAGCACGGTGGCACGGAACCTGGCACGCATGGCTCCGATTGTGAAGGTGCAGGAGCATTTCGCCGGCGCCAATACATATCACCTGGTTGCCGAGGGCAAGCATCCGCCAAAGATCCAAGCGAAGTATTACTGGCCGCCAAGCACGGCGGAGCTGCAGGAGAATGTGAAGCTCCACGACTACCTGGAGGATGCGAAGAGGGCCTCCGGATACGATGTGGCCCCAGGCTGGATCAGTGATCCACGGGCTCCATTCAAACCCAACACCCGAAGCGTGCTAAGGGTTCTAGCCAGGCGCGGCATCTTCCACGTGGACAAACGCGGGAAGCTGACCAGGCCCGAAATCGAAATTCCCCTGGAGAGCATCGCAAGCGAGACAGGGTTGGGCATCGATGCCGTGCGGGCGGCCCTTCGATCAGTGAGCCAATGGCGCTCGAAGCACTCGCGGCACGGCAAGGCCGAGTTGCGGCAGGGAGAAGTTGTTCTCTTCCAGATTGCGCAGCAAAAAGGGCGCCGCCAGGACGGGATATACAAGCAGCCGCCGAACCGGCTGATCTACGTTGGCGATCGCCTGATCGACCAGACGATTGCAGTGGCTGAGACAGAACGCATGTTGCAAGTGGCGCAGAGGAACCGGCTGCGCGACGAACTCTGGTGGGAGATGGTAGCCGCCATCCACGGGCGGAAGCTGCGGGAGTTTGTGGGGACAATGCGGACCCTCGAGACGTTCTGGCGAGAGTGCCGCGCGGAGATGGCCTCTGCAAGCATTCCGCGGGAAGCCATCGATCTGATCTTTCCCGAGCAGTCGCCAGGGTAGAAAACAAGAAACGACAATTCAGGAGCAACGAAGAAAGGCCGGAGGCGAAGTGTCTCCGGCCTCTTTTTGCATGCTGCACCGGAAACACTGCCACTTAGCAAGAAGGGGCTTTCGCAGGTGCGAACTCAAGTTCGTAATGCCGCCCTGGGAGGTGCGAACTATTGTTTGCAGTCCGGACGGTGCGAACTAGAGTATGCAGAGGAATTTGCACAAATGTGGAAATCGGGAAAAACATACGCGCAAAAACCGAGAAGCACTTTCCGGAAGAAGCCCGATGGAGTGCGCGCAGAAACCGAGATTGGAATATGGCAAGAAGCAATGGTTGTTATTTCCCCCTGTATGCTTCGCTCTCTATAAAGAACAGTCTCTTGATTTCAGGTTCATTTCGTCTGTGGATTAGTGCGGTGGCCGGCTACGCCGTCATCGGGCTTCGCCCTGTTCTCTGTTAAGGTGCGTCGCTTCGCGACGGATCAACGGCTTTCAAGTTTCGAAGGGGCTCCGCCCCTTCGAGCAACCCCGCTACCGCCAGGAGAGACGATCGCAAGCTTCATGCCAAAGGGAAGAGTACGGATCAAAGAAATGCAAGGTAGAGGGAAGAAAGAGCAACAGCAACTGCAACAACAAAAGCAGAGGATTGCGAATGAAAGTTTAGTCGCACGCCGTAATAACTGTGATGGGTAGATGAGTCTAGCCGCGTTGAGCCAGGCTGTTCCTGTCACAAACGCGAACAAGTAACCACTAAAGTGTAAATGGGCAGAAATCGTGTTCCGGCAGGGGGCGCGTTTCGGGGGCTCGTCTATGCGTTGCCTGTCGCATTCATTTTGTGGGTCGTCGCGACCCTAATTGTCTGGATTCTCGAGCGGAAACACTAATCCAGCAGGGTGCTGACGTGTGAACCAAACTCGGCATCTAGGCTCGGTCAATTTCCGCGAGCTACGGTCAAAGAATGAATTCACCGATTGCATGGCCGGGCGGAAAGCGCGCGTTGGCGCGCACGTTGCTCGAGCTGATTCCATCTCACACGCTGTATGCCGAGCCGTTCGCGGGTTCGGCGAAACTCCTGTTTTCCAAGGCCCCATCAAAGTTTGAGGTGTTGAACGACACGAACGAGGACCTGATTAACTTCTTCCGCATCTGCAAGCATCGTCCCGCTGAACTGGCGGAGCTGATGGAGCGTGAGCTGATCCACGCAGGGCGGTTCCGCGAGTTACGGGAGTCCGATGCGGTTCCGGTCGACGAAATATCCCGTGCGCTTCGGTTCGCCTACCTGGTGTGGTTCTCCTTCGGAGCGAAGGGCGAACACTTTGCCAGCGCGAGCGCCGTAAGCCCGAAGGTCAAGCACTCGCTTGATCGAATTCTTGAGATTTTCCAGGCAACAGCCGAACGCCTGCGCAATGTGCTGATCGAGCAGCGTGACTGGGAGAAGATCATCGAGCGATATGACAGCCCGGCCACGTTTTTCTATCTGGACCCTCCCTATGTGCAGTTTGAAAGCAACGGAAGATATGAACCACTCACGGGAGAACGGCGCGTGGCTCTGTTTGAAAGACTCGCACGGATCGATGGGAAGTTTCTGATGAGCTTCGATGACTGTCCCGAGATTCGCGGGCTGGCGTCAAAGCATCATTTTCAGATCCGAGAGGAACGCGTGCTTTACACGATGGCTGGAAGAGGGCGCAGTTCTAAGAAGGCCGCCGAAGTCCTGGTCGCAAATTACGGGATCGAGAACGCAAGCTGCCGTTCAAAGAAGGTAGCAGCGTGACGCCGCTGATGCGTGGTTCTCAACTGGGGGTTGACAAGCAGCCCGTCAAACAGACTACTCTGGAGCACACAACCGTTGCTGAGCTTCAACCTGGTTAACCAGGCGCGCCCTTGAAAGGCCTTCCACGCGTAGAGGGACTCGGAAGATCCGCAGTTGATCTTCTGACCGTCCTGGGATCAGTACGTTTAAAACGAGTTTCACGCCCACCGCTCACGGCGCTGGGCGTTTTTTATTGCCTTCATTCGGGGAATGGCGTGAGAAACACACGAACCAAGGTCTCATTGCGCGATGAGCGCGACAACCACATGCAGTACATCGACGAGCACGATGCGAAGCGGTACCTGGTCGCCATGGTAGCTACCTCCGTCTATAACGGGAAGCACCTGGTCGCGATACGGCTGCTTCCGCCTCCGCCGCCACCCAGTGGATCCGCACTCAGCCCGACCACCATCCTCTACTCCGACATGATGGCTTCCGTAGGCGAGCCGGTGCACGCGTCCGGATACGTGAGCCCAGGCAGGCGCCGCGCGGCACGGCAGAAAATCAGGGAGTTTCGCAAGCCGAGCATCTGTGACCGAATTGTGCCGCAGAGTGAATTCCCGGTTTCCGGCGAGATGAGCGCCTGACCATGTGGACGCCGACGGATGGAGCGTCATACGTGAGCCTCGAACTCAAGCTATGCGAGATCTGTGGACGACCATTCACGCGCGAAATCGGAGACAGCAGGTCGGAGTGCGGGACGCATGGAAACGTGCGAACGGTCCGTCACGACCAGCTACAAACCCGGGTGATGTTGCTGCGAGTGCGCGTGAGAATGGCTCGCATGCTGAAGGACGAATTCAAAGCCGGAGACCCAAGCGGCATCTGGGCGCTGGGGCTCGGCTCGGGATGCACCATCATTGACCGATTGATTGCGAGCTGCAGCGAATGCCCCTCCGTCCCAAGCAGCCATGCTTAGAGCCTGGCTGTCACCGGCTCACAGACCGGACACGCTGTGATGAGCACCGTCAGCGTAAGCGCGAGCGCCCCAGTTCGGCTGCGCGCGGCTATGACAGGCGGTGGCGAGAGTTCGCAGCCGACTATCTCCGCCGGCATCCATCGTGTGAATCCAGCAAAGGCTGCAGACGCAAGGCCACGGACCCCCACCATGTGCGACGCCTGGTCGACGGCGGCTCCAAGTATGACGAATCCAACCTGCAGGCCCTATGCGGTGAGTGCCATGACTCCCTTGGGGGAAAAGGCGGAAGACTGTGACCCGGGGGTGGGGTGGATCTCTGGCGCGGCCGCACGTTGACCGCCCCGTTCAGTCCCATTTCCACATCCGCAAAATTCACGTTTTTCAAATTCTCGCCAGGGCCGCCGAAGCGGTGGATTGGCCATTGGCTGCCCGTATAGCGGCCCTGGACGGGGCGACATAACATGGCACGGCCTCGCACCCCAACTGTAATTCTGAAGGCCCGTGGGGCCTTTGAGCACGATCCCCAGCGAGCTGCGGCCCGGGAGAATGAGCCTGTGGCAACCGGTCCTCTCGGGAAGCCGCCCGAGTGGTTCAACGCCGGCGAGCGGGCCGCCTGGGAGGAGGTTGCGCTGAACACTCCCGAGGGGGTGCTCACCAACCTGGACCGCGTCCTGCTCGAGCTCTATTGCCGCCTGATTTCTCGTCACCGCGGCAATTACGAGGACGCATCGGGCAAGCTTGTCCCGCCCGAGAACCTGAAGGCGGCCGAATACGGCCTCGTCAAGTCGTTTCTGAGCCTCATGGGCTGGACACCAGCCGATCGCTCACGCATCAATGCCCCGTCGACCAAAAAGCAAGAGTCAACCGACACCTTTAGCCGCCTCGCGCAGCAAGCCCGCGCCCGCCGCACCCAGTAGCCATTCCGCGGAGCTCGACGAGATCCTCTCGTCCATCCGCAAGGACTATGCGGTCATCTCCAAGCGGTATGCCGAGCGTGTCATAGATGGTTCGATCCCGGCTTGCAGGCAGGTTAAGCAGGCATGCCAGAGGCATCTGCATGACCTCGAGCGGTCTCGGTGGGAGCAGTTCGATTACGTGTTCGACCCGGAGTCGGCTGCCCGCGCCTGCGAATTCATCGAGGCTTTGCCGCACGTCAAGGGTGAGTGGGCGCAGCGCGGCGAACTCATCGAGCTGACGCCGTCCTGGACGTTCATTGTCAGTTCGCTCTTCGGCTGGGTGGAGCGTGATCGCCCAACGCGGTACCGTTTTCGCATCGCCTACATTTGCGTCCCGCGCAAGGCGGCAAAAACCACCGTCTGTGCCGGCATTGAGCTCTACAAGTTCTGCGCCGACGGTGAATATGCTGCCGAGGTCTACATTGGCGCCACATCGCTCGACCAGGCCAAGCGCACGGCGTTTCGCACGGCGCGCGCCATGGTCCTCAAGTCGCGATCGCTGCAGAAGGCCTTTGGCATCAAGGTCAACGTCAAGAGCCTGGTCAAGGACGATGACGGCTCGCTTCTCAAGCCGGTCATTGCGCGCCCTGGCGACGGCGACTCGCCCAGTTGCGCGGCCCTCGAGGAATTTCACGAGCATCGGACCTATGAGCTCTATAACGCCATGTACCAGGGCATGGCGGCGCGCTCCAATCCCTTGCTGCTCATCATCACCACCGCCGGCAGTGACATCTCCAGCCCCTGCTACAAAACGCAGGAGCAGGTTGAGAAGATCCTCGCCGGCACGGTCGTTGAAGAGCGCACTTTCGGCATCGTCTATACCATCGATCCGGAAGATGACTGGACCACCGAAGCCGCTCTGGTCAAGGCGCAGCCATCGCTGGGCATCACCGTCGACAAGCAGAAGCTGCTCGACGATCAGCGCTCCGCGATCAAGTTCGTTGAGAAGCAGAATGACTTCAAGAACAAGCAGCTTAACGTCTGGACGAATACCCGCGAGGCCTGGCTCGATCCTGAGCGGTGGAAATCCTGTGCGGATTACGCATTGAAGCTGGAGGATTTCCGCAACGAGCCTTGCATCATCGCCCTCGACCTCGCCGATGAAATCGACATCTGCTCCAAGGTCTATCTCTTCCAGCGGAACGTCGACGGCGTGGCCCACCAGTATCTGTTCACCAAGCACTACCTCAACGCTGCGCGCGTTGAGGAGCGTAAGCACCAGCACTACGTTCCTTGGGTCGAGGACGGGTGGCTCACCAAGACCAGCGGGAACGTAACCGACTATCCGCTCGTCAAGGATGACCTGATCGATGATTCGGAGAACTTCCAGATCAAGGCCGTCGCCTACGATCCGCATCACGCGCCGCCGCTCGTGCAGTTCGTAAAGCAGGATGAGCGCTGGGATCAGGGCATCGAGTTCGTCAAGATCGACCAGACGGCGGAGCGCCTCTCGCCGGCCATGCGCCAGATTGAAAAGCTCACCCGGTCTGAGACCGTCCACCATGACGGCGATCCGGTCCTCGCCTGGATGATGTCCAACGTCATCGCCCGCAAGGTTGGCAAGGATTCCACCGTACCCGACCGCCAGAACCTTGAATCCAAGATCGACGGTGCCGCGGCCTTCATCATGGCCGAATCCATCGCCTGGCTGTTGCCGGAATCCGGCGACGCCCCGGATATCGACGCCATCGGCGGAAACGACGAACAGGAAGAGGCGGAGAAGTCGCTTACCCCGGCCGATCGCCTCAAGCTCATGCAGAAACGACTTCTCGCACAAGTAGAAAGCGAAATATGACGAAAGCTGATTGGCTCGTTTGCACGGGCTATCTCCTCCTGATCGCGGCTGCGGCTCTCGTGTACCGTCCCGCGGGGCTGGCCGCTGCAGGCCTTGTCTTCATTCGTCTTGGAATCGCCGCCTCGCGTGGCGTTGATAAGGAAACCAAGTAGCCATGGGAATCTTCGTCAGCTCCGTGGAACACCGCGATGGTGAGCTTTCGTCTCTGGCCGCCCCGATCGGGTGGCTCTATGACGCCTTCGGTACGCATCCGACTGAATCGGGCATGGCCGTCTCGGAGCGCAGCGCCCTCAAATGCTCCGCCGTCTATGCGTGCGTCAACGTCCTCGCCCAGACCATCGCGCAAGTTCCCTGGGACGTGTTCCGCCGCGACGGCGACAAGAAGACCGTGGCGCGCGATCGCGCGGAGCACTACCTGCTGCACTCTGAGCCGAACGCCGCCATGACCTCCTACAGCTTCCGCGTCGCGATGATGACGTGTGTGCTGCTGTACGGGAATCTCTATGTGGAGATCGTTCGCGATGGCGCCAACCGGGTAAAGTTCCTGCGGTTGTTGCATCCCTCTTCGGTGCAGATCTTCCAGGCCCTTGACGGCGAGCGCACCGTCTATCGTGTCACGCGCCGTAACAGCACGGTCGACGTGCTCGATTGTTCTGACGTCATCCACGTTCCGTGCCTGTCGCTCGATGGCATTGTCGGGCTTTCTCCCATTGCGCAGCATCGCCAGGCCGTGGGCCTGGCACTCGCGGCTGAATCGGCCGGCGCTTCGTTCTTCGGTAATAGCTCCCGGCCATCCGGGTTCCTTTCAACAGCCACCAAGCTGACCGATACACAGCGTGAAAAGCTCGAGGAGAAGTGGTTCCTCAAGTTCTCGGGACCGCGCAACCACGGGAAAGTCCCCGTCTTGTCAGGCGACTTGAAGTGGAACGCACTCAGCATTCCACCGAAGGATGCGCAGTACATCGAGACCCGCAACTTCCAGCTCGGTGACGTAGCGCGCATCTACCGCGTGCCGGACATTCTGGTCGGCCTCACGGCGACGGCGACACATTCCAGTGCTGATGCCTTCTTCCTCAGCTTCGTCAAGTTCACCATCGCCCCCTGGGTGCAGGCCATCGAGCAGGAGTTTGACCGCAAGCTCTTCCCGAACACCGACGACCTCTACTGCAAGTTTGACCTGAACGGTCTTCTGCGCGGCGATGCCAAAGGGCGCGCCGAGTTTTACAGAGGCTTGTCGGCTTGCGGGGCTCTCTCTCCCAATGACATTCGCGACTGGGAGGAGCTCGATCCCATTGAAGGCGGGGACCGCTACTTCATCCAGCAGGGATTCATGCCGCTCGATAAGGTGGATGAAGTCCTCGCCGCGCAGAAGGGACGTATGCTGGCCCCGCAGTCGGAATCCGGCGCTCGCGCGGCCTCCCGGTCCGCGCACGTTGCCTGGCTGAAGGATGTACAGAATCGCGTCTCCCGCTGGGAGCGTCGCGACCAGGAGAAGATCGCGGAAGCGTTTGCTCCGGTCTTCACCTCCTACTGCCTTGCCACCACCGCCAAAGAGAAGTCCCCATCGTTCACGCCTGGCGAATTCTGCTTCCGCATGGTGAACGAGTCTGACCCTCTATCCCCTGATTTTGCCGAGCGCGCCATTGCGCGCTACGAGGAGCTCACCGCATGAAGCAAGAGCGTCGTTTTCTGCAAACCGAAGTCCGCGTACGGAAGGGGGAAGGCGACAAGCCGACCGTCATCACTGGCTATGCGGCCGTCTTCAACGTAGAGACCAGGATTGGATCCTCGTACAGCGAGATCATCCGTCCCACGGCATTCGATCGGGCGCTCAAGGAGAAGCAGGACGTCCGCGCCCTCTTCAACCACGATTCCGACAAGGTCCTCGGCCGCACCAAGAGCGAAACGCTGCATCTATCCGTCGACAAGAAGGGCTTGCGTTATGAAATCGACGCTCCCAACACCACGGTGGCCAACGACCTGCTGGAATCCATCGGTCGTGGGGATATTGACGCCAGCTCGTTCGGATTCATCAAGCGCAGTGACAAGTGGACGGAGACCACCAAGGACGGCAACACCACCTACCTCCGCGAGCTGTTTGACGTCGACTTGCTTGACGTCTCGCCTGTCACCTATCCGGCCTATGCGGCTACCTCGGCCGGCGTGCGCAGCCGCCTCTTTGAGGGCCTGGAGATCCCGCGTGAGATCCGCGCGGCCGCCGGCGAGTGCCAGTGTGAATGCGAGGAATGCCAGGACGGTGATTGCGCCAATTGTTCGGATCCTGAGTGCGACGATCCCGAGTGCCGCTGCAAGGACCGCGCTGCCGAGATCTCCGATGCCGAATTCCGCGACCGCATGGAGCTGCGCCTGAAGCTCCACGAACGCATTTAGCCACAAGTTTGATTGAGTCCCGCGCAGGGCGGACGGCGGCAGCCGTGTATCCACGCGCGGGAAGCGACGAAGCACTCGGCAGAGCGCCTGTCCTCGCACCAGAGCAACGCCGCCGGCAAGGTCCGGCCCGGGCAACCGAACGCGAAGCTCACAAATCGCTACGAGGAAACCATCATGTTGATGCTGAAATCGAAAGAACTGCGTGAAGAGCGCGCCAAGCTCATTGCGGAAAGCCGCAAGGAGATGGACGTCAAGAAACTCACCCCTGAAGTCCGCGCCAAAGTCGAAGCGATCGATAAGGACATTGACCAGCTCGACAAGGACATCGAGCTCTACGAAAAGCAGGAGCGCCGCGATCGCGAGCTCGCCGCTGCTCCGGAGAAGGACCCCATCACGCCTCCGTCCGGTGACGGCAAGGAAGCCCGCAAGGAGCAGATCGACCAGGAAGTGCGGAAGTACACTTCGGCCTTCGAATGCTACGTCCGTTACGGCGATTCCGAACTGTCTCCGGAACAGCGCTCCACCTTGAAGAAGGGCTTCATCGAGGTCAAAGCCGATCGCGAAACCCGTGCACTCGGCCTGGCCAGCGCGGCCGGCGGCTACACCGTTCCGCAGGGATTCCAGGCGGAACTGGAGCGTGCCCAGTTGGCATTCGGCGGAGTTCTCCAGATTGCCCGCCAGTTGAATACCACGAGCGGCAACCCCATCCCCTGGCCCACCACGGATGACACGGGGAACACCGGCGAAGATGAAACCATCAACGTCGCGCAGAACGAGCAGGATGTGGCGTTCGGTGCGGCGCAGCTCAATGCGTACAAGATCGGTTCCGGAGTCGTGCTGGTTCCGACTGAGTTGCTGGAAGACACCGGCATTGCGCTGGAGCCGGAACTGGGTGACATGCTCGGCGAACGTCTCGGTCGCCGCCGCAATGCCAAGTACACCACTGGCAGCGGCGTCTCCACGTTCCAGGGCTGTGCCGTTGCCGCCACAGTGGCTCTCACCACGGCGTCGCCGACGGCCATCGCCGCCGACGAGATCATCGATTTCGAGCACACCGTGGATCCTGCCTACCGCGAGAACCCCAAGTGCGCCTTCATGCTCAACGATGACACCGTGCGCCTCATCCGCAAGTTGAAGGACAACAACGGCCGCTACCTGCTCGACTACTCCACCATCCCCGGAGCCTTCACCACGCTGCACGGCAAGCGCGTGGTCATCAACCAGCAGATGGCCAAGGTGGCCGCCGGCAACGTCAGCATGCTGTTCGGCGACTTCAACAAGTTCATCGTGCGCAACGTCCGCAACGTCGTGGTGCGCCGCCTGAACGAGCTGTATGCCACCGCCGACCAGGTTGCCTTCCTGGCCTGGTACCGCGGTGACTCGCGCCTGGTCTCGGCCAGCACCAAGGCCCTTACCGCCATGCAGCAGCACGCGTAACCTTGCGCCTGCCGCGTCCTCTCTCCTTGCTGTTTGGACCTCCTGAAGGGAGCCGGTTGCTTCCGGCTCCCTGTTTTTGGAGCACATCATGAAAGTGAAACTTCTTACCAGCCTCTCCGGCACGGAAGACAACCATCCTTACGGCGCTATCGTCGACATGGAGGATGCAACGGCCGTGCGCTTCATCGAGCGCGGAATGGCCGTTCCCTCTGGCGACGTGCAGGCCGAGAAGGCCATTGCCACGATGGCAGGCCTTGAAACCCGAGACGCGGATCCGCAGGCTGTTCCTTCCGCGCCCGCCGTGGAGGAAATGACCAAGGCCCAGCTCGCAGCTCATGCCCTGGAAGTACATCAGCTTCAGCTCGATCCCAACAAGATGAAGCGCGACGCAATGATTGCAGTCATCCAGGAGCAGGCCGCAGCCGCTCCGGAGTCGAAGTAGGCCATGCCGCGCAAACTCATTGTGGCGCCCGCGAGTGAGCCGCTGGATGCCCCCGATGCGTTCTCCTATCTTCGCGTCGATGATCTTGCGACCATGACCCGCGACACCTCGCTGGTGCAGACGCTGATCCAGGCTGGCCGCGAACACGTTGAACAATGGACCGGCCGGGCGCTCATGCCGCAGACCTGGGAGGTCTATTTCGATGACTTCATCGAGCGCGACCGCCGCTACAAAACAGGTCTGAACATCAACGGGACCAATGTTCCGGTCCCATACTCGGCGCAGAGCAGGTTCGCGCAGTTGTGGCCGCGCCAGTCTTTCCTTGAGCTGATGCCATCGCCGGTCACCGAGGTGGCGTCGGTTGCCTACGTCGACCCCGCGGGTGCCAGCCAGACGCTGGATCCTTCCGTCTACCTGGCGGACCTGGCCAGTGAGCCGGCGCGCATCTACATCGCCCCGGGCAAGACCTGGCCGGCGTATCGCATGCAGCGCAACGCCGTCACCGTCACCTGCCGGTGCGGCTATGCCGATGCAAAGTCCGTCCCGGCCAATCTCAAGTTGGCCATCCTGATGTTCGTGGCGAATTTCTATGAGAACCGCGAACCCGTGTCTCTGTTGAGCGGGGCCACGCCGTATGAAATGCCGCTCGGCATTGCCCGGGTGCTTGCCCCGTATCTCACGGACTGGGTATAGCCATGCAGCCGGTGCAGGCAGGGAAACTTCGTCATCGCGTCGCGATCTATGACATTCCGTCGCAGCCGGACGCGGCGGGTGAATACGCTTCCGCTCTCAATCTGGATGCGCTCCAGCCACGGGGAACTTTCTGGGCGTCCGTTGAGCCGTTGAACGGCCGCGAGGTGCTGAATGCGGGCTTCACCATGGCGGAATCCATCCTCAAGATCACCATGCGCTATCCGGGATTCGACGTCACCCCGCGCATGTGGTTCAAGTACAAGAACCGTCTCTTTGACGTCGTCAACCCCAGCAATGTCGAGGAGCGCAATCGTCAGCTCGTCATCATGGTCAAGGAGCGTCAATAGTGGCCGCGCATGAAGTGGAATCCTGGGAAGTACAGGGCTTGAAGGAACTCGACCGCCGCCTGCAAGAGCTTCCCGAGAAGGTTGCGGCCAAGGTGCTGAAGCAGGCCACCGTCGCCGGGGCCGAGGTCATCCTCAAGGAGGCCCAGTTCCTTTGCCCGATCGGCAGCGGGCGTCACAGCGGCGAATACAAGCATGATCCCGCGGCGCTCTTGCGCTCGTTGCGCATCAAGTCCCGCATGGATGCCCGCCTTGGAACGGCCTACGCGCGCGTCGTCGCCGGCGATGCCGATGCCTACTACGCCCACATGGTTGAGTTCGGCACCCTGCCCCACCTGATTGAGGCCGGCAGCGGGTCCATCAACCATGCCGCCAAGCGGCGCGGCCTGGAGATCCGGCCCGGCATGTACGTCGAAAAGGTCCACCACCCGGGTGCCAGGGAAAACCCGTTCCTGCGTACCGCCTCCGACAACAAGATGCTGGAGGCCTCGGAGACCGTTGCGCAGGTCCTCGGTGATCTCTTGCTGGAGTTCGCCTGATGCTGATCGAGCTTGAGCTGCGCCAGTTCCTGCTTGCGGCGCCCGGCGTCAAGGCCCTCACCAAGGTCATGATGCCGTACCCACTGGACCTGCAGAACGCCCGTCCGGACGCTCTGACCTACAAGTGGATCAGCGCTCCGCCGGAGTACTGCCTCACCGGTCCGGTGAACTATCACCACCCGCGCCTGCAGGTCCGCGCGCATTCCTACACCATGGCCGGCGCCGTTGCGCTCAGCCGCGCCGTCAAGAATGCGATCGACGGCTTCAAGGGGACCTTCATCGCTGGCGGCCATCAGGTTCAATTCGTTGAAATCGCGGACGACCTTCGTACCGGCTTTGAGCCGGAAACCCGGTGCCAGACGTGCGACACCGACTACATCATCCACTTTCAGGAGCAGGAGTAAGCCATGTCTGAAAACGCAACTTCCGGTTACGGTGCCATTCTGTCGCTCGGCAATGACGCCACGCCTACCGTCTACACTGCCGTCGCCGGCATCACCAACGTCACGCCTCCGGGCATGAAGCTCGATACCGATGACAGCACCGAGCTGGCCGCGCCTGGCGCACGCAAGCAGTTCATCGTCGGCCTCATCGACCCGGGCGAAGCCCAGATCGAGGGCAACTTCCTCGGCATCAGCGCCTCCACGGGATACGCCGCGCTCGCCGCCGCCGTGGCCGCGCGCAAGCTGATCCCGGTAAAGATCGCCTCGGACGCCACGGACACCCCGGCCTGGAGCTTTACCTACAGCGGCCTCGTCACTGAGCTGCAGGTCGGCAAGATCGAACCGGGCAAGAAGATCACCTTCACCGCCAAGATCAAGGCCAGCGGCGTCGTCACGGAGGCCTAGGGAGAATGCAGCGCAATCAGAACGGCATTCCCTGTGTTCCCATCGCCCTCGACCGGGAGCGGACCGTCTGCTTTCCGCTCCCGGCCATCTTCGCCATCGAGGATGCAACCGGCGTCTCGCTCATCGCCTCCTCGCCCGAGGAAGTCGAAAAGCTATTTGCCCCGGAGACCAAGCGGCAGCAGTTTGAGAACGCCGCCATCATCCTCTGGGCGGGCCTGCAGCATGAGGATCCGGAACTCACGCGCGAGCGTGTGCTGGCCATGTTGCATCCTGGCAACATCAGCCAGGTGATTGAGGCCATCCAGTCCGCTCTGGCCGCGTTGAATGCCGGGGAGGGCGAGCATAATTCCGACCCTACGGAGGCGGCGGCCGGCAACGGGCCGGAGGCCGCTACCGACTGACCGGATGCGCTCTCTCCTGGTGGGCGTGGGCGCGCAGTGAGTTCGCGATGGGTGAGCGCGAGTTCTTCGCCCTCACCTTCCCGCGCCTCTACGCGCTCTATCAGGAGTTCCTCGCACGCGAGCGGCGCCGCGCCTATGGCCCGGCCTCGGTGGCCTACATCACCGCCGAGGTCAACCGTGATCCGGAGAGCCGTTCCCGGCCCTTTGAGGTAACGGACTTCATGCCGGCCTGGCTCGTCGCGGCCCGGAAGCCGCCCGCGCCGGAGGAGGCCGCGGAGAACATCCATGTGGCCATGAGTATGTGGGCAGCCAGCCACAACGCCTCGCTGCCTCCGGAAGAGGCTCTTTCAACTCACCAAAGTCACCTGCAGGAGTGATGCAGCGGATGCACAAAGTACCGCAAAACAGTTAATCTGTTTCCGCGCAAAGGGGGACTCTCCAAGGTGACTTCAAAATCTTTCATGTTCGTGTTGCCGGGCCTACTGCTCGCGTCGCTTCTCGCCACGGCACAGGAACCGAAACGTCCCGTCGTGTTGATTACGGGGCATGACCAGATCGTGGTCAGCAGTGACTCGACGGGAGCTGTGGTTGGGAATCGCACGGTCGCCGTTGCTCAAGGAACGAGCAAGGAGACTGTTAACAAACACAGCGAGGTGCCGGAGGTATCACGGCGTTTTCTGAAGGACTGCTCCACGGTCAAAGTGACATTGGACCCCACGGCATCCTACGATTACGCAGTGCTGGTTGATATGCAGCACTTCCGCGCGTTTATCACCGGGGCGGACGTATACCAACTGATGGTGACGAACAAGAAGAACGAACCCATCTTCGTTCACGAAAAGGGAACTCTCCGGAGCCAGATCAAGCCAGCGTGTAAAGCGATCACGGATGACTTTGCCGGGAGTCATTAGCATGAGTGCACGGAACTGCCCAACCTGCTCCAATGTCGTCGATAGCGACGCGGCAGTATGCCCGAAGTGCGGTCGCAAGAATCCCGGCAAGAGTGAAATGCCGGCCGTTGTGGCGGCCGTCATCGCGATAGTGTTCTTTTCTCTCTACCTGATGGCATCACTGGAAAAAAATTCGCCGAAGCCGGGAAATGCGTCCCCCTCGCAGGCCTCAGCCCCGGATCCAGTCCAGGCAAAAGGACCGCTCGATCGTGTCTCGTATGCCAAGCAATTAGAAGGCGCGTGGTTGAGCCGCGGTATGGATGCACATATCACGGCCGAAGGCGAAGATCGCGACACTCTCCGCCTGTCGTGGGCAGGAATGAGTCGCCCGGTTGTTTACAACTCAATGAAATCGGAAGGTACGATCCTTCAGATTCCGGCGCTCGGATTCAAGAAGATGGTCTTCACGGACGATGGCAGCTTCAGCGGTACCACCGTGACGACTTGGCGTTATTACTGGAATGGGCAGGAATGGCTGGCTGGGAATCCTCCAGCATCTTCTTCGAAGGCCCAGTCAAAAGCGGTAGTTCACAAATAGCAATAGCTGATCTCTATCGCTAAACGGCGCCTGCTGGCGCCGTTTCTGTTTGCCCCAAAATATGGCCAAAAAGACAATCGCAGAACTCGTCATCGATCTCCAGACGAACATGACGAGCTTCCAGCGCGACCTCAACACCGCGCGCAAGGAAGTTCGTGAGTTCGGCGAATCGATGACCGCCACCTTTTCAAAGTTGAAGTCTCTGGCCGTCGTTGCCGGCGAGGCATTTGCCGTCACCCAGACCTTCGAGTTTCTCCACAAGATCACCGAGGGCATGGAGGAGGTTGGCAAGGCGGCGCAGAAGGCGGGCGTCAGCATTGAGTCGATGGGCAAGCTGCGCTTTGCCGCCTACATGTCGGATGTGGATACTGACACGCTCCAGATGGGCCTCACCAAGCTCTCCAAGGCCATGCTGGGCATCGAGCAGTCGCCGAAAATGACCGCCGCCCACACGGCGCTTCAGCAGCTCGGCATTGACACCCAGAATGTGAAGAGCGCCGATGAAGTCCTGCTTCGCATCGCCGATTCCTTCTCGCACATGGAGGACGGTGCGCGCAAGACCGGCCTGGCCATGGAGATATTTGGCAAGTCCGGCGCGGCTATGATCCCGCTCCTCAATCAGGGGAGTGAAGAGATCGAGCGGCTCACGGACCAGGCGCAGAAAATGGGATTGGTGCTGAACGAGCAGGGTGTAAGGCGCGCCGAAGAGTTCGAGGATTCCCTCAAGCTGCTCAAGATGCAGATGAAGGGCATGGGGTTGGAGATTGCTCAAACCGTTCTGCCGCTGCTGAATGATCTCGCGCAGTCCTTCGTCCATGTCGGGGAGAGCGCCTCGGAGGCGGCACGTAAAGCCGGGGGGGCAGTCGGCACCATTCGCCAGGCCCTCATCCTCGCGGAGTTCGGCCACGATCAGTGGAAGCGGGAAGGGTTTGCGAATGATATTGCCGCAGCCGAGAGTTACCTCAAGGTCCTGAGGAGTCAGGCGGCATTCAGCGGCACTCCGGAAAACCAGGCAAAGGTCACTGAGCAGGAAAAGCACATTGCAGACCTGCGAAAGCAGCAGCAGGATTGGGCATCACAGCACGGCCAGAACCTTGCACAGTTGCGTGGCGATTTCGACTTCTCCGTTCCGGTCAAGGTGAATTACCAGTTTGACGAGCAGGATGAGAAGAAGGCCCGCCAGCAGGTTCGGGAGAAAATCGCGCAACTTCAGAGCTTTGTGAATGCGCTTGGCTCGGGGAACACTCCTGCTAAGGCTGAAGCGATAAAGCAGATCGGGATCCTCAATAGCAAGCTCACGGAACAGGTGCAGGGAACCGCTGGAGCAGCAAAAGCGGCTTCCGGAAATCTCCAGGCTTACTGGACGGCTTGGGAAGAGCTGGGGAAGAGAACGAGCTCGTTGCTCGACAAGGATGAGGGCGCGATCCGCAGACGTCTTGTGGACGTTACCGCACAGCTCCAGGCAATTCAGAATTTTCAGTCAGAGCACCCAACTCCAAATGGCGCCCGCGACCTGCAGCTCAATCAGCAGGTCACTGCGCTGAAGCGCGAGCAACTCTCGCTCCAGCGCCAGATTGAGGCCAACATCGATGAGACGTTGGCCAAGCTCTCGGAAGTCTTTGACCGGTTGCACGCCGCAGGTGGGACAAGCTCGTTGGCAATGCAGCGCGGCTTTTCTGGGAATGAGCAAAAGCGAAGCGAGGCCGCCGCGAAGTTCGATGTAGCGCTCAGCCAGTTAGCTGACAAAATATCGAAAGGCATTCTCCCGAAGCTCGACGAGGAGTTCTGGAAACAGGCAAAGTCTCTACCCGATACCACCCAGCGCTATGGAATAGCGCCTGACTATGTCAGGCATGCGGCAAAGGTCAGTTCCATTGCAGGCGACCCGAAAGCTCTTGAAGAAGCCGCCGATCAGATCTTCGAGCAAACGCGTACCGCATCAGAGCGAATGTACGATGAAATGACGAAGATCAAACTGCTGCAAGATGGTCACGCCATCGACGCCCAGACCGCCGCACGCGCGGTCCTGCAGATCAAGCAGCAATATGATGCAGCTACCATCGCAGCACGCGACTTCGGTTCGGCCGCCGGCAGTGCCATTCGGGAACTCATCACCCAATCCAACAACTGGAAGCAGATACTTCTGCAGCTCGCGGCGCAGCTCGTCGAGATCGGCCTCAAGATGGCCGCGATGAAGTCCGCCTCGAGCTCGTCGACCGGGCAGGCTGGCGGTGGGGGCTTCTGGGGGACGCTGATCTCCGGCTTTGCCGGCATGCGTGCCTCTGGCGGTGACGTCAATGCCGGCAGCATGTACCTGGTGGGGGAGCGAGGACCGGAGCCGTTCATTCCCAGAACCAGCGGCACCATCCTGCCCAATGACTTTCTGCGCGGCACCGGCAGCGGGCGTGGCGGAGGGGACACCTACGTCATCGATGCGCGCGGCACCAATGCCGCAGACGTCGAGTACCGTGTCCGCGAAGCCGCCCTGCAGGCCCACAACCAGGCCGTCATCACCAGCATGGCCGCCGAGCGCGAGCGCATGGCCCGTGTGCCGTCGCGGCGCAGGTTCGGGGGATAACCATTGGCCTACGCACAGTTCAACGGGTGGAACATCATTCCGCTTCCGGCCGCGCCCAACCCACGGCAGATTGATTTCACCCAGAATGATTCCGTCGGTGTCACCCGCTCGCCGTTCAACCAGAAAGCGCAGTTCCAGGTCTGGCCCGGTGCCGATTGGTGGGAGGCGAACATCTCGCTGCCGCCGCTGACCGAGTCACAGCTTGACGACTGGTCCGCCTGGTTCGGGGCCTTGCGCGGCGTGGCCAACGTCTTCCAGCTTGGCGATCCGCTCAAGGCGTCGCCGCGTGGCGCCGTGCAGATCGCGGACCCGGCTGTGGCATCCACGCTCCTGGTGAATGGTGCGCACCTGGCCACGGTCACCACCGTGAATCTCAGGAACCTCAAGCCGGGCGTGCCGCGCATTCTGATGCCGGGTGACCACCTGCAGCTTGGCTACCGGTTGCACATTGTTGCCGGCGTCACGCCGGTCAACTCGGATTCCAGCGGGCACGCAAGCGTGGAAATCTGGCCGTGCCTCCGCGAGGATCTTGCCGATGGCGCGGCGGTCCTCACGCGCAATTGCAAGGGCCTGTTCCGCCTGGCGGGCAACGCCCGCGAGTACTCGCGCAAGGTATCGCGCATCGGCACCGTCGCCTTCAAGGTCATTGAAGCCCTCTAGCTTTTCCCGATCACACCATGCCTCGTAACAACACAGACGCTGTCAACGCTGAAGTACAGGCGCGCATCATCCGCCCGTTTCTGATGGTCGCCATGATGTTCCCCACGCCGGTCTACGTGTGGAGCGGCTTCGGAAGAATCACATGGAACGGCGTCGACTGGCTCGGCCTGGGGACGGTTGGCAAGGTCAGCACCGTGACCGAGTCCTCGTCGGTGGAGGCCCAGGGAATCACCCTCGAGGTCAGCGGCGTGGATAATGAGCTGCTCACCGACAGCCTCGAGGAAATTGGTACGCGCAGCACGGCGCAGCTCTACCTCGGGTTGCTGGATGAATCCGGCGCGGTCATCCCCGACCCTATCCCGCTCTACCGCGGTTACATGGACGAACCGAAGGTCAAGATCGGCACCGAGACTTCCACCATCGTCATTGCCGTTGAAAACCAGCTAACCCACCTCAACCGCGCGCGTGGCGGCCGCTATACAGACCAGGACCAGCGCTCGCGCTACCCCAATGACGGCGCGCTCAAGTGGGTGAGCCGTAACCAGGACATTCACCTCCTCTGGAAGTAGAACCTGTGAAAAGACTCGAAGATTGGGACATCAAGCTGCACGAGTTCCTCGAGCAGCGCGCCACCGCTCCGTTCGAGTGGGGGAAGAACGATTGCTGCCTGTTCGTGGCCGATGCGGTCCTCGCGGAAACCGGCGTCGACATGGCCGCCGAATTCCGTGGAACGTACTCGACCCGGCAGGAGGCCTTCGCGCGGATCGCCGCGGTCACCGGCGGCAGCTCGCTCACCGATGTGGTTGCGCATCAGACCGCCGCGCACAGCCTCACGGAACTCAAATCGCCTCTCTTCGCCATGCGTGGAGACATCCTGCTCTATCAGGGCGGAGACGATAGCGCCGTCGGCATCGTCCACCTAGACGGACGCCACGGCCTGTTTGTAGGCGAGACCGGTTTGCGCAAACTGCCCATCCGCCAGTGCGCGCGCGCCTGGAGGGTAGGTTAATGTCCCGCATCGCCCTCGGCCTTTCCATGGTGGCCGCGGCCATGGTCGCGCCATACGCGATCGTTGCGCTGGCCCCGTCGCTGTGGACTATGACGGCCATCAACGCAATCATCGGCATCGGGGCGATGGGAGCCTCAACCACCATCGCCGGCATCGGCGATGCGTTGCGGCAGATTCCCGGAACCTCGCTTAGCGTCAAGACCTCCGCCGGCACGCGCCAGGTCATCGTCGGCCAGTTCCGTGTTTCGGGCAGCATCATCTACGAAAGCTCGGACACGGTGAACCATGACCTGCACAAGGTCGTTGCCTGGGCCTCGCATCAATGCGAATCCATCGACGTGCTTTATGCCGACGGTCGCGAGATACACCTGCTCTCAAACGGCCAGACTGCGAGCGGCTACTACTACGACAGCGCGGGGAACAAGTACACGTTCTGCAAGGACGGCAGCGGCTCTGATCCGCGCCTCTGGGCCTATAACCACCTCGGATCCAAGAGCGGCCACTGGTTCAGCGAGCTCTACAATCGCGATTCGCACTGGACCTCGGACTGCCTGCTCAATGAGATCTGCGCAACGCACTTTGCATTTCGCTACAACGCGGATATCTTCTCCGGGGATCCGAGCGTCAAGGCCGCCATCCACGGCAAGAATGACATTTACGATCCGCGTCTCGGCGACCGGCTGCTTTCCGATGGGTCGCTCAACCCTGCCTCCCATGCCTGGACGGATAACAACGCCCTGTGGATTGCCGAGTCCATCACCAATGACCAGTGGGGCCTGGGGGATTCCTGGGACAACATCGACATTGATCAGCTCATAGCCGCGGCCAACATCTGCGATGAATCTGTGCCGCTGGCCAACGGCCTCAGCGAGAAGCGGTACAGCGTCAACGGCGTGTTCGACTATAGCGAGCCTCCGGGCGACATCCTTGACGGGTTGCTCATGTCCTGTGAGGGGCGCATCTCCTACACCGGAGGCCTCTGGAAGATCTATCCGGCCGCGTGGTATGGCACCACCCTCGAGTTCGATGCGGGCGATCTGGCCGGCGACGTCGAGTGGACGCCCAAGCGCAAGGCGCGCGAGCTGTGCAACGCCGTGCGCGCCGTCTATGTGGCTCCCGTTTACCCTTACGCGGTGGTGGGCTATGACCGCAATCACAAGGATGACAACATCTGGTCGGGCGAGTACCAGGCCACCGACGCGCCCGAGTACGCGCAGGATGCGGACCACGGCTATGCCAGCGACGTGAACCTCACTGCCGACGGACAGAAGCTCTACCAGGACCGCCGCTACCGCTTCGTCACCAGTTGCTCGCAGGCTCAGCGCCTGATGAAGATCTTCCTGCTCCGTACCCGCTACCAGGGGACGGGGAACCTGGTGATGATGCCCAGCGCGCTCCAGACGAAGGCGCAGGACGTCATTCGCGTTACGTTCCCGACGCTGCAGTGGGCCAAGAAGTACCTGGAAGTCTGGAACTGGCAGTTCGTGCCGAAGATGGACTCCAAGGAAGCTCCGTCGTTCCACTGCGCCATGTCCGTCAACGAAACCGGCCCGGACATCTACACCTGGTCAACGGCCGAGGAGCGCGGCATCGAGAACACTGACTCTCCCACGCTCTACGATGACCGGCAGGTTGTGGCCCCCACCAACCTCTCCCTGGAGTCCGGCTCCAGTACGGCGGTCATTGGTACGGACGGCGTGGTGCAGCCTCGGATCCTCGCCACCTGGGATCCGCCGGAAGATCCGTTCGTGACCACCGGCGGTTTCGTCGTCGTGCAGTTTCAGAAGGATGGGGATTCGGCCTGGCAAACGGTACGGATCGCCGACGGCGGCGACACGAGCTGCTACATTCCCGGCGTCATCTGCGGGCAGCCGTACAACGTGCGCATCTATTCGCTGCGCGCCAGCGGCGCCACCAGTGACGTGCTTGAGGTGGGGCCCCACACGGTTTCGACCACGACGAGCTCGTTCACGTCGACGGTGCTCAACGGCCAGGGCTCAATCGCTCCGAGCCAGCCAATCGTCATCAACTACGCCACCACGACCAGCTCGATCACCTTCTCCTGGGCGGCGCAGAGCGTGCTGCGCGCGGATGGCAGCGTGCTGAGCGTTCCCGCCGGAAGCAAGACCTACTCCGCGCTCACCGCCGGGGCCACGTATTACACCTACTGGTACATCAGCGTTGCGGACGGAACCGTGCAGCCCACCAATGGCGATCCGCCGCCAACAACGCCCAGCGCGGTCTACGCCACGCAAACGGCCATGGACGGTCGCATCCCGGTCGGCCTGATCAAGGTCACAACCCCCAGCTCGAGCGGCGGAACTGGCGGCGGTACCGGCGGCGGCGGTGATGTGTGCCCGGAGTCGGCCGAGCTGGTGGACGTGCAGGGCCGCGGCCAGGTCGCTGCCGGCGACGTGCGGTCTGGCGACCTGATCAAGGGCCGCTGCTTTGAGACCGGGCAGGACGTCTACCGCCGTGTGCTGCAAACGTCCAGCCAGCGCTGCGGTGCGTGGCGCATGGTTGACGGCCATCGCGTCTCGCCGTGCGAAGCCATCTATCACGAGGGAGCTTGGAAGCCGGCATTCAAGGCCTCCGGGGCCACAGTGGACACCATGCAGGGTTCCAAGGTCCTCATCACCGTTGAGGCTGATGCGTATGGAGAGCAGAACTACTGGCTCGCCGCCGGGGATACCTTGCTCATTCACAACAACGTCGCAATTTCGGTCTGCTGATATGACAACCCGCTGGTTCTTTTCCGAGTGCTACACCGATTCGCAACTGAACATGATGGTGCCAGTCTGCGCCGCCTATGGCTCGCGCTGGATGTGCCCGCTTTTCCCTGGCGCCGAGAACGGCTCGGCGCTCGTCCTGATGGCCTGTGATCCATTCCAGATCGAGGCCGCGCGCCAGGACTCTCGCGTGTCTGTGATGCCGTTGACGATCGACGTCTCAACAGCCGTGGCGGATGCGGTGATCAGCGCTTACGCCGCGTTGGGCGCTTCCGCCGGCATGAGCATGCCGGCACTGCTCGCCAAGCTCGCAGAGACTGAACCCACTTACCTGCAAGGCCTTTAGTTCCTGATCCGGAGATCCCGATGAAAAGTATCCGCCTCACCGCAGCCCTGGTGGCTGCGTTCCTCTGTGTCTGTGCTCTGTCTGCTGCCGCGCAGACGTACACGCCGATCGCCGCGAGCAGCCTCGTCGACCCGGCCGGAAACCTCCTGGCGAACGCCCAGGTCTGCGCCACGCCGGTCTCGGCCAAAATGCCTGGCACGCCCATCCCGTTCAACGCCAACGGCGCTGCTCTCGCTGTCCCCGGCCGCACTGCCTGCTGGGCGGTCACGAATGGCGTGCTGTCCGGAACGAACCTGCAGCTCGCGGACTCGAACAACACGAAGCCGCAGTACGTGGCCTACATGTTCAGCGTCACGGACCTGGTGAGCGGAGACCAGTTCACGATCGGCCCCACTCAGGTTTCGTGCTCCATCACCCCGACGCCGTCCAATTGCACGAGCGGCACCTGGTACCTCGATAAGTATCAGCCGAACCTCGCCGCACTTGCCCTGGTTCAAACCGGCCCGCAGGGACCTTCAGGCACGGTATCCGTCGGAGACACCACCACCGGCGATGCCGAAACGAACGCTGCCGTTACCAACAGCGGGACGACCACCGCCGCGATCTTGAATTTCACGATCCCCAAGGGATCCAAGGGCGACACGGGGGCAACTGGCCCCCAAGGGCCAACCGGCGCAACCGGCCCGACTGGAGCGCCTGGCGCCGGCAATATCCCGAGCTTGACGGGAGACTCCGCCAGCGTCACGGTCCAGGGCATTGCCAATCTGAACGGACAAGCGTTTGGCTCCAAGCCGTTTGGCAGCACGGCCCACGGCGATTCAATCACCGCTGGAATCGGGGCGACTGCATCGTGGTCGGGGTTCCCGGCCACAGTGCTTGGATACTCGTTCCGGTTGGCACATATGATCGGCGGTTCGTACAACAATCTGTCCCAGTCCGGCGACCAGGCCGCCGACACCTCTGCCAAGATCGCGGCGATTGAGTATCCGCAGTTGAACAGCCCAGTCTCGACCGTCATGATCGGCACGAATGATGCCGGTGTCTATCAGGGCACCACCAACAAGCAGAACATCGTGAGCCGGGCACTCGCCTTCATCGTTCCGTATCTTGCGATACCGGAAGCCAACAAAGTGCGGGCTCAATCCTGCACTCTGAGCGGCTCGTGGACCTCGGATAGCGCGTATGGCCAGGGGACCGGGACATACTCCACCACGAACGGAAACACCGCGACCTGCACGATCTCCGCGCCAAAAGCGAGCGACACGCTCTACGCGTGCTATCTCATCAAGGACGCGAGCAACACCAGCACCTTTACGCTGTCGCTGGATGGAGTGCTTCAGACGGACCCGTTCAACGCCACCACCACCTGGTATGGCAATGGTGACGGCGGTGCACTGATCGCCACGCAAAACGGAGTCACCGCCGCTCCGGTATGTGCCCGCTTTACCGGGCAGGCCACCGGTTCGCACACGTTCGTCTGGACGGTGACCGGCACCACTGCAAGCACCTCGGCGGTGGAACCGCTGATGGTGATGGCGGCTCCGGTCGCGTCGGCGGCGAATCCTAACGTCGTCGTCATCGGGTTCCCCTATGCAAATTCATCGACGGCCAACTATACGTACAACTCCGTGTATTACGGGCTGGAGAGCACGGCCGCGAGCAACGCGATTGCCGATGGGCTCAACGTCACATGGGCGAACACGCAAACGGCGCTCGCCTCAAACGTTGCCGTCACTCTGCCGATTGCGTCTTCCGCCACAACCGTCACGCCGGGGGGAACGTCGGGTTGGGTCTCAAACAGCGGTGTCAGTTATTACCGGACGGGGAAGCTGTTGACGCTGGTTGCGTCGGCACCCTCTCAGGGGCAGTACGCAGTGAGCAATGGGACCTATACGCTGAACGCAGCGGATCTGAACATCCCGCTGGTCTATTCGTTTGTGGCAAACTGCGGTGCCGGGACCTCCAACGCTGTCTATGCGGCGAATTGCCTAACCGACACGTTGCATCCCAACAATCTTGGACACGCGGTGATCGCGGCGAACACTCTGGCGTCCATCAGCTCGATCGGTATTGCGATTCCGGGGGCGGTGCAGGATCCAGAGAACGGTCCCAACTCCGGCTACTATCTTCCGGGCCAGCCCATCACTCCGCACGATTTCTGGAGTCCAAACGGATACCGCGCGCGCAGCATGAGCAACGCCTTTAACCCGGGCATCGCATGGATGAAGTGGTACAACAACATCTGGGCGACCTTCTGGGATAACACCTGGGGTGTCGTAAACCTTCAACAGGGGTGGGTTGGGTTCTCATGGTGTAACGCGTCGGTGACGGCCACGCCGAAGGACATGACCGGCGTCTCCTGCCAGGGAAAGTATCAAAGCGGACTCTTCTATTTCGGCATGCCGAACACAAACTCCGCGATGATCAACGTCTCGACCAGCATCCTTAACTTGGGCTACAACTGGGCGGCTGGCGCGACCTCCGGCATTGGCACCATCAACGTGTACGCGCCAAACTCGTTTTTCCTGCCCACCGGTACAGCCACATCCTATGCAACACAGATCGGCTCGCCGAAGATTTCGTGGAGGTCTTACATTTGGACGGGCTCGGCACAGAGCACCGACCAGTACGACCTGCAGACCGTCACAAACGCCTCCAACGCAAACACCGTTTGGAAGTTGTCGCACGGCGGCACCGGGACCGGCGCGGTTGATATGTCGAGCGGCATCGCGCAATTTATCGCGCCCCCATCGGTCCGGAGCGGGTTGGCGTCGAACACGGACTTCACCGGTCGCATTACGCTGTCCGGGGGAAGCGCAACTTATACGCTGACAGGCACCTATGCGAGTGCTCCGAACTGTTTTACGGCGGATGTGACCACACCCGCGAATGCGAGCAGCGTGTTGGAAACCACAACCACGCTGACCTTCACCGGCACCGGTACCGACGTGCTGAAGTACTCCTGCACGGGCCGGAACTAGCAAGGCGGCGCCGCGGCGGCAGCAATCCCCTCTTCCACTCAATTCATTCCGTTCAAGGCGCTCTTCGGAGCGCCCTTTCCATTAAGGCCCACAATGACCACCCAGCCTCTCAGCGTCAACGTCCCCCTCCGCAAGTTCATCGTCATGGTTGTGCGCGAAGAAGTCGCGCCATTGCGTGCAGACATGGCCGTGGTCAGCAAGGACGTCAAAGGCATCACTGCACGTCTCGACCAGGTGCTCCATCCGGAATCGTCGTCCGCTGCAGCCGCGCCCGGCGAGGTCGACCAGAACACGGAGTTTCGGTTGAAGGCGAAGGGCGCATTCGTCGCGTGCGGAGCGTTCGGCGGCCTGATTTCCATCGCACTCGAAGTGGCCAAGCTGCTGCACCACTAGCGGAGGACCCCATGCGACTGACAGAACACTTTTCTCTGGAGGAGCTCGTCCACAGCCAGACGGCGGAGGAGCTTCATCTCGATAACACTGCTCCGCCCGAGGTGGTTGAGCACCTGCAGGTGCTTGCCATCGCGCTCGAGCGTGTGCGCACGCTGTTGGGAGTCCCCATCACGGTTAACTCCGGCTATCGCTCGGAGGCCCTGAACCGCGCGGTTCGCGGCGTGCCGCATTCGGCGCATAACCTAGGCTGGGCTGCCGACTGGGTGGCGCCGGAGTTTGGGCCACCGATCAAGATCGTGCGCTTCCTGCAGACGAGCGGACTCAAATTCGATCAGCTCATCCAGGAGGGAACCTGGGTGCATCTCTCTGTGGACCCGCAGATGCGGCAGGAGGTCCTTACGGCCCACTTCAGTCCCGCCGGCAAGAAGACCAGTTATACCTTCGGAGCATGACGTGAATACCCTGCTAAAAGCGCTTGGTGCCATTCTGCTGTTTTTGTCCATTGCGGGCCTTGTGCTCGTGCTGATTGCCGGCTACCAGACTAAGCGCTGGATGGAGCGGCAAGCTCCCTACTTTGAGAGCACCAATTGCAATCTGTCGATTGCCAGTGGCCATCTCGCGGCCAAGGTGGAGCAGTTTGACGTTGACCAGGTCAATGGCACACTCCGCAACGCGCAGTCGCTCACCGGCCACGCAGATGCCGTGCTTGCCGAGGTGGACGCCTCGCGCCCGCGGATCCGCAAGGGCATGTATTACCTGTGGCGCCACGCGGACCGCACGCTTGGCCACCTTGACCAGGCGTCGGACGATTACCGCGCTCACCAGCGCGACATTGCTGAGAGCACCGTGGCGTCGCTCACGTCGACCGACCGCGTCGTGCAACACCTCGACGAGCTCGTCAGCGACCCGCAGTGGCGTGAACTCGCCGCGCACGCCAACAGTTTTACCGCCCATGCCGACGACACGGCCGCGCACGTCGACCATGTTGCCGCCCATTACGACCAACAACTGACAGCGCCAAAGCGCTGGTGGAAGAGCTTGCTCGGCACGCTGCAGGCGACCGGCAACTTCGTCCTTCGGCATCTCTAAGGAGCAACCATGCTGGAAAAATTGAACGCATCCACCAACCTCATCTCGGCCGTGCTGATCATCGTCGGAGCCGGACTTTGCCTGAAGAATACCAGTGCCGGAATGGCCATGATTAGCGGCGGTTTCGGCGTATTCGGCGGCGGCAAGCTTGAAGCGTCGCGGAGCAAAACCACCAGCTCCGCTTCCGATACCACTCCCGTCGCGTAATCATCCCAACCCAACCATCAGGAGAACCACCATGAAACTGAGCAAAATCAGTGCGCTCGTGCTGTGCCTGGCGCTCGCGCTCTTTGCCGTCGCCGCATTCGGCCAGGACGCCACAAACTCGGCAACGAGCACCAGCTCGACGGCCACCGCAACTTCCTCTGACACCGGGATCTCGTTTTCCGCCAGCTCCGAGGCCATCGCGCTGTATTTTAACGGCGAGTGGACCACCGGCACCCACATCTCCGAATCGCTCGACGTGCTGGACTTCGGGGCCTCGAAAGGGAATCACCTCTACATCGAGGGGCACGAGCTCGTGGCCACCGATACCGCCGGATTCAATCTCTACGCCGCCGGCGCGAAGGTGAAGCCGGATATTTCCGGGTTGATGAAGAAGACGAACATTCCGAGCGATTCGCTTTCCGTCAGCTTCAGCGCGGCCATCGGCAACGCGACCTTGTCGGCCGGCGGCAGCAATTTCGGAGTGATTGCGGGCGCGGAGATCGAGTACAAGCTGACCTCGGCGCTTGCCTGGAAATCGCTGCACGCCAGCTATGTGCAGATCGGGAGTAGGCGAGGGTGTGAACTCACCTCCGGCCTCAGTTACGTTTTCGGCAAAAAGAACTGACACAGGGCGGCCTTCGGGCCGCTCTTTTGTTTTGGGAGGAGAGAGATGGGATCAAGATCACCAGAACAGCGTGAGCGCGATGAGCAGCGCGTGGAGCAGGCGCTCCTTGGCGAGCTGCTGCCTCCGCACGACCAGATTATCCATACCAAGGTTGTTGGCGTCATGGCCTCCAACCCGGACGGCTCCGATCGGCAACAGGTCATCGAGCAGATGCGCCAGTTTGACGTGGTGGAACTGGTGCGTAACCCGCAGGATCCCTACGACCGCAACGCCATCATGGTCCTCACCACGGTGGTCGGCGAGGAGCGCCGCCGTAAGGGCGAAGAATTCGCTCAACCTGGTCAATTGCGCAGGTTGCAGGTTGGGCACCTTGACGCGCAACTCGCGGCGCAGATTGCTCCCGAGTTGGACCGCGGCGAAAAGTGGTGGGCCATCGCAACCCGCGTCGGCGGACCGCGCACCCTTGGTGTGTGCCTGATGCTGTGCCACCTGGTCCCCGGGGCACGGAGCATGGGGAAGGGAAGCGCCGAGCTGCAGCGCCAGGTGCAGGATCTCCGCGACGCCAACGGCGAGCTCGAGGCAAAGCTACAAGCTCAGGAGCAGGGGGTTGAGAAGATTACCCGCGAACTTCTGGCATCAGAGCGTGAGCGGGATGAATGCCTGGCGCTGGAGAAGAGCCAGCCTGACTGGAAGGCCTTTCGCCGATCGCTGCGCCGCACCATGCGCGCAGCCGGCTGGAGCCGCGGACGCATCGACTATGCGCTGCGCCTGGCATCGCGCCGAGCCAAGGCGTAGTGCAATGATGTGCACTCGTGGTGCATCCATGAGGCGTAGTGGATGTTCTGCCTCTGAACTCCGTTCCCAATTCGACTGAGTCTCGGTGTCCTCCGCAGGAATGTAAAATAATTCTTGACCCGTAAAATTCTATAAATACAAAAAAAATATTGCACCAATGTCGGCTCTGGCGTATAAGAGAAAACATGCAACACGAAATAGACGAGACGGTGTATATCCCCACTTTCGAGCCTTGGGCGAAATTCCCTTCATTAACCGCAGAACGGCTTGCGGTTGTTGCGGCGACTATCCGCCGGGCCCGTCACGATGCCGTTCTGGCTCACCAGCCAGCGAAGGGCGATACGAATTGGGGACTCGGCTGTCGTGTCTACGAGAGAACTTGCTTCGAATTACGTGCCGAAGCTCCTAAATACGCGGATTGGTTTGCAATTCTTCCGGAGACACGGAATCTTCAATTTAGTTTTGCGATCGGTTCGATTCCCTTTAGGTTTTATCGAGGAACGCCAGACGATCCTCCTGAGCGTTATAAGATAACGAGCTTTGGAGAACTTCACCATCTCCAAATGTGTCTCCAACTGGAAGGTCTACGGCCTCCCGATAGTGTCCTCCGGTTGGCGGTTGAGACCAATTCTGTGACGATGGAAGTTGAGACTATAACCCTCGTCGAAGTTGACACCGCCGGAAATCCGATAAATACCTACGTAATTCCACCCGAACTGGCGCAAGCTCGCAAGGTAACTCCAATGCAAGGGCGGCCAGTCGAACTAGCCCCGCCTCCTGTCGTACCACTTGCTAATATTGGAGAAATTGCCGAGTCCGATGCAAAAGAAAACAACGCCACCGAGGCCGATACTAGCGCCTAAAGAGGTATTCTGCGGAGAGCGACTGCAGCTAGCTAGAGAGTTTAAGGGAATGACGCAAGGCGCTCTTGCCCAAGAAGTCGCAGCATCCGTCTCGCTCGTGTCGAACTGCGAATCTGGCAAGAAGCGAGAACCGTCAATTGATCTTGTCGAAGCATTTTCTGAGGTGTTAGGGTTCGAGCCGTCTTTTTTCTTCGCGCCGCTCTATGATGTCTTTAGAGACGAGGAATGCAGTTTCAGGCATCGTCGAACAACACCGGAGAAAACCAAAACACAAGTGCGTGCCCATGCCACACTCGTGGCGATGGTAATAGACAAGTTGAAAGGTGTGTTCAGGTTTCCCAAGCTGGATATTCCAGCATTCCCTGCGACTTCAGAAGAAGAAATTGAGCAGGCAGCAGAGAAGTGCCGTACTCGATGGAAACTTGGACTGGACGGACCTCTTGCTCACGTCGGAAGGGTTGCTGAACGTGCCGGGATATTTGTTGTTCCACATTTTTCGCAATCAGCCAAAGTGGACGCATTCTCCCGGCGGGGAAGCACAACTGTAATTTTTCTCAACCAGGCAATTCAAAGTACTTCTCGATGGAACTTTGATATTGCGCATGAGTTCGGCCATCTGGTTATGCATCAGAATATGGTTACTGGAGATCCTCTGACTGAGGCAGCAGCTAATCGTTTTGCTAGCGCTTTTCTGATGCCGAGGGTAGCGTTCACCCGAGAATTCAGAGCGAAGGAGTTCTCTTGGAATTTCATTTTCGAACTGAAGCGACGCTGGATGTTGAGTGCGGCTTCGATAGTGCGTCGTGCCTATGACCTTCGCCTAATTGATGCGGTTGCCTATCGACGATCCTGCCAATATTTTTCTTCGCAAGGTTGGACCAAGGGAGAACCTTATGAGCCTAGCTTTCAGCAACCAGAACTGCTCAGCGTTGCACTAGCCTCTCTTGGGAAGAAGGTGGACTTGACTGTGGATGAATTGTGCTCAGAACTGCACTTCACTCGGCGAACATTCGAGAATGTTACCGGGATCGCGCTACCAGCAAAGAGTCAGCCCGCGCGGAGTGAAGTTATTCCGTTCAGGGTTAAGTGATTTCACGAAAGTATCTTCGTGTGAGCTTCATCTTGCTGCGATTAGATGTGTGCGCTACCCCGCGCGAAAAGACTGGCACTGAAAAATGGCTATGCTAGCCTACTGGTGGACTCCCAAGTCCACTGTGTGCGTTTTTCTGGCCCCTCCGGATTGAGCACCCGGAGGGGCCTCTGCATTTCTCGCGTGATGTGGAGAATGATGATGGCGTTTATATCTTGTAAACCATATCCGTTTTCCCATTTGACTCTGCATTCAAATACTCGTAACCTTACCTCGTCCCCCAGCGCTCGCCGCTGGGGTTTTCATTTTGAGGCGAGGAAGGGGGTGTCACGTCAACTAACATGAACGAAATTCGAATTGAACTTGATCTCACTGGATGCGATCCGTTGGCTTCATTTGCCTGTGTGCTTTTCGGGCAAGTGCTCTTGCGTCGATACGAATCGCAAATTGGAGCGCGTGTCACCCTAGTTCCGAAGATCTACACCCGGGTGAAGCGACTCCCTCGGAGCTACAGCCGTAATCTCAGCCGTTAGGTGTTCGCAGAATACTTACGAGGCCTTTGCCGGCCCCTCCAGACAAAACCTGGCGGGGCCGTTGCTGATTGGATAGATGGAAAGGATGGAATCAGCCTGTCACTGATTGTTGGGGCAGAGATTCTGTCCTTCCTGCGAGCACAGCCAGGAATGTCGTGCCTGAGATGAAGCTACACAGCGCTGAAAAGAAATTCACCGCAGACCGACATGCACTCGCGACAATGACCAATATAGAGAAATCCTCTTGAGCCAATGCAGCTTGGCTAAAGACCGCTTGCTCTAATCTGGCTTCCTCCGAGAGGACAGGAGATGAAAGCGAAAACTCCGGAGATTGTGCTGCCACATTGGGTGCTTGAGATGGGTGATCTGGCACATAAAGAATAAAAACTGCGGCTTCTACTACACTCAAAAAGAAGAGAAATGACAAGATGTTGGCTGACAGGATAATTCTGAGTCCTATGCCCAACCTCTGATAGAAGAACCAGAATCCGTTTAGGATTGCCTCCGTATGTGACAAGTTCTGAAGTGTGCTAGCGTACAGCGCGGAGGCAATAAGCACAGCTTCAAGACCTTCAAGGGTGAGTCCAGTTGTGCGTTCGCCCATCATCGCCGTAATTGCAAATGAGAGTGCAATGACCAGAGCCCCCAAATACCCCGAACCTCGTGGCTCTGAATTGCATATCGATTTTGAAATCATCCCGAGGAAAGCAACGAGCAATATTCCCCAAACTGCTGAACAAAGAAACGCATTACCGCGGTCTAGATAAGACGTTCCATTCCTCAGTTGCTCTGCCCGAATAGCAGCACTTTGTTTCCGGAGAGCATCAGCGCGCTGAACCGCATCATCTATGCTCTGTTTCGCGAGTTGTTCCTTCCATTTTACTGACTGCTCAGCACGTCGTCGCGCTTCCTCAATAGCATTCTCTGCATATTTCACAGTCGCTTGGGATCCCGATGCGAGGGAGCGTGGTAAGTTAGCCTCCGCTCGTTCGATCAATAGATCACCTTCGTATCGAGCTTGCCGAACCTCAGAGTCAGCCTGTTGCCGGGCATTTGTGATTATAGACTGCGCTTGGTTCTCAAGGGCTTCTGGCGTGGGCTGCTGAGTGGTGACTTGGGTGGAGAATGGAAATTGAAGTAAAGCAGTGACCGCTGCCAGCACAATTGAAAAGGACACTATCTTCAATGTAAATCCTGCGCGAACTTGCCCGGGCGGCTCCGGCAGGCGTATGACCTTGCTGATGGAAAGCCCCCACCCAACTGCGAGCCATCTTTTTGTTTTTTTAGATTGCGCAACTCTGCTAAACAAATAGGGCAACAAAGCAGCCGTGAGGCTACTGATCACTCCGTTGAGATATTGGCCGAAAAAAGTGTTCGAGCTCACAGCGGCCTCCGGGGAGATTGATAACGACAGCTGAACAAGCCACCCAAGGAATTCTCATGATGCAAGCACGGCTGGTTTTCAACGCAGAAGTGTAGAAAGAGGGGAGCGTTATGTCAATCTCGTGCAGACCGCAGTACCAGCGTGCGGTGAGTACGCCAAATCCTCTAAACACCATTGCGTGGATAATGGAGTGCTAAGGCTACCTAAGCTGTCTTGCGTGGCTGGCTGGAGCAGCCCGCGGCCGGATTGACTAAGTGTTGCGCCTGGCGGCGCAGAGGACAAAAGGCCGCAGTAGTAAGCAAATACTGTCATTGACTCGTTCAGGAGAGGGACGTACCTTTTACGCACAGGAGGCATTATGGCCAAAGGCAATAAGTGTCCAAGTTGTGGCGAGCTTACCATGCAGAAGAAAGGTGGCATCTATAAGTGCTCGAGTTGTGGCGCTGTGGGTTGGTGGAAGCACCCAGGAACGACAGGAAAGGGCGGAAAGGGTGCAAAGTGTCAATCGTGCGGCGCGCAACAGATGCATACGCTCTACGATGGAAAATTTACAATTCGCTACTGCACCAATACCGACTGTGGAGCCACCGTAATTTCGTAGAGCGTGTTTTGAAGATTGACGATGTTATTTCCTAGATGCTTACAAAGTCAAGTTGCAAGCCTGTTCGCTTGAGTGTCGGAAATGCATCAACGATTTATGAAACACACTCTGATTTCACCTTTTTCCATCGAATAGCATTTCTTGAAAGATAGCTGTTGCAATTTGCAAGTGGTCACAAGTCCATCTTGCGCGTTCTACCGGCCCCTCCGGATTGAGCACCCGGAGGGGCCGGCGCATTGCGGGTAGGACAGAGGAATAGAGTTCTTTGCCGATAAAGGGTGATAGCATGTCCTCTCGTTTCTGTGGAGAACATGATGAGACATGCTCAGGCGGTATTCTTCCTGGCACTCTTAGTGGTAATGGCCTTTTTGGGATGCCAGTCAGAGTCGAGCGGTTCGAAGCCGTTTGTTGAGCGCTCGCTCGATGCATTTGCCGCAGTCGATGCACTGGAACCGTTTGACGAAACGTGGAACGTGAGCTATTCGCACGCTCGCAGAGAGGTCATTCGTTTGTGGCTTTCAGCAAGAAACGACCGCGACAAGGAACTGGCAAAATCCATTCATGAGTGGATGGATCAAGAATCTCTATGCCATGAGACGCGCGGAATTAACCTGAAAACATGTGTTAGGGCACAAGAGTTGCGTAGCGTGGCGCTGGAGAGACTTGGCAATCCTCCCGACTGGCGTCAAGCGTGGATTCAGAAGAAGTGAAGCCTTTATAGCCGGAGAATATTCTATCCGCCACGTTCTTGCCGATCATGTCGGGAGGACTATGTCAAGAATTCTTCTTGGGCCGTCCGCCCAGCCTTCCCCAGTCGCTCAGTTTTCCCTTATGCTTTTGCGCTGTTGTTTGGCCACCCTTCGCGGAGGTGCACTTCGCGCAGGTTAACTCGGTGTCTGGGTGGTGTTTGCAGTAGATACCGCTGCCGTGGTGGTGACCGTCAGTCTTGGACATCGTTTCCTCGCGGCCTGGTTACCTTGGTGTCCCAGGCGAAAAGATTTCATTCAGAGTTCATTCGCAAAAAGCCAGTACTGGCTTTATGGTTTCCGCATTATGAAACCAACCGTGCCAACCAAACAACTAACTCACACAACAAATCATCTTGATTGCCCCGCCTGCCGTGCCTATATGGAACGCATCCAGGAGCACGCATCTGTGGCGAACAAGACTTTTCACGAAGCTGCTCCGGTGTGGCTTGATGAGCACCGGTCGCGCATCGCGCCAAAGACGGCGAGCGATTACGAGTACTACATCCGCTCGCTGTCGGGGTTCTTCGGTGAACTGCCTCTCAACTCGATACACATCGGCCACCTGGTCGCCTACGGCGAGAGCCGTTCAATTACGGCCGGCGCAAGCTGTATCAACCACGAGCTCAATACCCTGAAACAGATACTCGAGTACGCAGGCCTGTGGAGCGAGATCAAGAAGTTCTACAGGCCCATGAAGGTTCCAAAGTCCAGCGTTGGTCGTGCGATGGAAGTCAATGACGAGAGCCGCTTGTTCGCGACGGCCTCCACCAATTCGCGGTGGAGGGTGGCTTATTGGTGCGCGATCATTACCGCCACAACGACGGCCGGTCCATCGGAGATCGCGCACCTGCACCATAACGACGTTGACTTGGGGGAGAAGCCCGGCGCGCCGTTCGGCACTCTGCGGATCCGCGATGGACTGAAGAACGGATACCGAGAGAGGGTTGTGCCGTTGAATGAATCCTCGCGCTGGGCTATCTCTCAAATCCTAAAGCGCTATCACCGAATCTGTCAGCGTTTAAGAATCGAAGTAGACAACGAGCAGTACATTCTTCCCGGGCGAGGACGCACGACGCCGTTCAATCCTGACAAGCCGATGGGGAGCTGGAAGAAAGCCTGGCGCTCGCTGCGCAAAGAAGCGGGATTACCTCAACTGCGCTATTACGACCTGCGGCACCACGCCATCACGAAGCTGATGGAAGATCCCGACGTCAGCGAACAGACGGTGGAGGAAATGGCCGGGCACGCGTTGTCCTCCCCCATGAAGAGGCGCTATTCGCACATTCGGTTGCGGCCGAAATCCGAGGCCACGGCGAAGTTGGAACTGGCGATCCCCAAGAAACCAGCGGCTTCGGAGCGCTTGGTTGCCAGGGGCGAGACGCAAGCTCGATAATCACTATGGTAATATTTTTCTTGACCGGAAGAGGTTCTTCCGAGTACAACCGACTGGACGATGCCCGAAGACGTCATCTCGAAGGCTGGCCCCTGTAAACGCTGCGGCCATACCTGGTTTCCACGGAAACCGGGTAAGCCAAAGCGCTGCGGGGGGTGCAAAAGTCTACACTGGGATGAAGATGAAGTTCGTCCGAAAGGTCGTCCAAGAAACAACGTCAGTGCCAAACGGCCCGATGCGAAAAGTGCCTCTTCCAGGCACCCTGTGGGAGCGTAGCTCAGTTGGATAGAGCATCTGCCTTCTAAGCAGAGGGTCGCAGGTTCGAATCCTGCCGCTCCTACCACTTCTTCTCAACGTTCTGCGTCGACTTTCTTTCGTAGCGGTCTGCTAGACGAACTCCAGCCCCACGTCTGCCGCATGTACGTAGCGGACTTCCACATGCACGTCGGTGCGTGCGCCGTTGTCTTCCACAACCGTCAGCTTCAGCCGCTTGCCGGCCGTAAACGCGCGTTCCTGCTCGTTGTTCTCCAAAAACAGCCGCATGCCGCCGCCGCTGACATGGGCCACAATGCCGAGGCGCTGGCCGTTTTCATCAAAAGCGGTGGCGTTGTTGGGCAGTTCCAGCCGTGGGTATCTGCGTCGCTCCTGGTTCTCGTTCGACATGCACAGCATCTTAAACGAAAGCCCCGCGGATGCACACACATTCGCGGGGCGTCGTCCTACTTGCCCAAGCACAACTTGGCGATGGTCGCCAGCTGCATGTTGCTGGTGCCCTCGTAAATCTTGCCGATCTTGGAATCGCGGAAGAACTTTTCAACCGGGTAATCCTTGGTGAAGCCGTAGCCGCCGTAGATTTCCACGCACAGGGAGGCCACCCGCTCGGCCACCTGCGAGGCAAACAGCTTGGCCATCGCTGCTTCTTTCACAAAGTCGTGTCCGGCGTCCTTCATGCGTGCCGCGTTGTAGACCATCATGCGCACTGCCTGGATCTCCGTCGCCATCTGCGCAATCTGGAATTGAACGCCCTGGAAGCTGGAGATTGGTTGGCCGAACTGCTTGCGCTCCTGCGCGTAGCGCGCGGCGTTGTCCCACGCGCCCTGCGCCAGCCCAAGCATTTGCGCTCCAATGCCGATGCGGCCTTCGTTCAGCGTCTCAATGGCGATCTTGTAGCCCTTGCCGAGCTGTCCCAGCAGGTTCTCCTTCGGCACGCGGCAGTTGTCCATCAGCAGCTCGCAGGTGGAGCTGGCGCGGATGCCGAGCTTGTCTTCTTTCTTGCCCACGCTGAAGCCGGGGAAGTCTTTTTCGACGAGGAAGGCCGTGATGCCTCGGTATCCGGCGGAAGGATCGACGGTGGCGAGCATGATGAACAGGCTCGCTTCTTTGCCGTTGGTGATCCACATCTTGCGGCCGTTCAGCAGCCAGTGGTCGCCCTTGTCCTCGGCGCGCGTGGTCAGCGCAAAGGCGTCGGAGCCGCTGCCCGCCTCACTCAGTGCGTAGCCGCCCACCCACTCGGCGGCCATGCGCGGCAGGTATTTCTTCTTCTGCTCCGGAGTGCCCCAGCGTAGCAGCGCGTTGATGCACAGCGTGTTCTGCACATCCACAATCACGCCGGCCGAAGGGTCCACGCGCGAAATTTCCTCCACCGCCAGAATCGCGTCGAAGAATTTGCCGCCGCTGCCACCGTACTCTTCGGGGACTTCAATGCCCATCAAGCCGAGCTGGAAGAACTGCTCAAGCAGCGCATGGTCAAACACGCCCTTCTCATCCATCTCGCGCACCAGCGGTTTCAAGGAGTCGTTGGCGAACTGGCGCACACTGTCTCGAAACAGTTGTTCATCTTCGCTGAGTGCGGTAAGCGGCAGGTGCAGTTGCGGTGTGCTGATGCTTGTCTCGGGCATGATGTGTCCTCACCGATCGGAATGGGAAACCGTGCATTATACCCAAAACCGGTGCGAAGACAACGCAGCCCCGCAGCATCGGTTCATGCCGCGGGGCTTGCTGGCAAAACAGGGGAGGATTACCTCAGAGCGCCTGCGGGTTCCAGCAGACGAAGCTCCGGATAGGAGATTGCCGCCACGCTGGTTGTCTCCGGAGGCAACGGCCCGCCACGCAGCGCACTGACCGCCATCTTCAGGCCCAGATCCGCCGTTGTTGGCATCATGATGGTCGCCGACAGTCTGCCTTCGCGAACCCATGCCTGACCGGCGTTGCCAAGTCCGTCGCATCCGGCAAATACCATGGAATCCATCAGCCCCGGCGCGAGCGTCTGAAAGGCTCTGCGTGCACCCATGGCCATGGAGTCATCCTGTGCAAACACGCCCGTGATGCGCGCGTCGGTGGTGGAGGCCAGTCGCAGTGCGGAAGCCACACTCTCGTAGCCGCTCTCTTCCGTCCACTTGCCTCGCAGCATCCGCAGGAAGACGTTGGCGGGCTTGGTGGAGTTCATGCCGTTGGTGCGTTCCTGCGCGGGCTGTGAGGTCGCTGGTCCTTGCAGATACAGGACGGTTCCCCCGTGCGGCAGCAGGGCCTTCATCTGCCGTCCCTGAATGCGGCCGATTTCTTCCTGATCGTCGCAGACACTGAAGACCGGAACATTGCTTCCAATTCTTAGATTGGGGACGTAATCCGCCGTTCGATTCAGCAGCACCCAGCCAATGCCAACGCGCACTGCCGCCTGCGCCGCCTGCTGCTGTGCCGTACCGACCGGCTCCATCAGGATGAGGTCCGGACGCAGATTCTGCGGTCCCTGGATTACCTTCAGCAGTTGTTCGCTCTGCTTGAGGGAGTCATTGTCGGCAAAAATAACTTGGAGATCGATGCCGAGATTCTTGGCTGCTGCTTGTGCAGCCTTGGCCTGTTCGGTCTGGTACTCGCCGTCGTCGACGGTGAGGGAGAGTAGCGCCTGAATTGCTCTTGATGGATCTACCGCTGGTCCCATGGGTCCCGTAACCTTCTTGTCTGCGATTTCCGCACGCCCCACCCTGTGTGCAGTTTCTATACGGCAAACAATCTAGATTTTCTGGAGAATCTGGAGCAACGAAAAAACGCCCCATCCCTTGCACCGTGGGCCATGTACGAGTGGTTTTTGTTACACGGAAGAAGCGGCGCGGCGGAAAACAACCTTCAATTTCTCATTCTCCACCAGGCGGCGGAGCTGATTGCGGGCATGCACGGCCCAGGGGCCGCTGCCGTCCAGCTTCAAATAAGCGCGCCAGTGCTGCACAGCCTTGCGCGACTGGCGGTTCTTCTCGTAGGCCAGCGCCAGGTTGTAGTGAGCGTCGGCATAGGTGGGCGCAATCTGCACCGCTGTGGAGTAGGCGCGGATTGCCTCCGGCACACGGCCCGTTTCATCCAGAACGTTTCCGAGATCGAAGTAGGCCAGCGCGTAACGCGAGTCGATCTCAATGGCGCGGCGATAGCTCTGCTCCGCCTTGCGGTAGTCGCCACGGTTGTAATAGAGCGTGCCCAGGTTGATATGGGCGGGTGCGTACTCCGGATCGAGTTCGAGCACCTTCCTGTAGTTCTCAATCGCTTCGTTGCGCGTTTCCGGGTCTTCCTCCAGAGCCACGCCCCGCGCGAAAAAGTCTGCGGCTGAGTCGGAGAGTGTGATGCTGCGTGGTGCCCGCTTGGTTTCCACCACGCGGTCGCCGTCCTCGAACTCCATCACAAACTGTCCGTTCAAAGGATCAATGGCATGCCCTTCGGTACGGAAGGCCACACGCGAGCCGACAGGGAACGATCCAGCTTCAAGCAGGGGATTCTGCATGCCTTCCACCTGCCGCTGCATCGCTTCGAGCGAAGCGCGGATGATCGAGGGCTTCACGCGACGGGCGCGCAGGTCACGAACTTTTTTGACTTGGAGGAGATCGAAGAAGGAAAAGGATTCGCCGACGGCAATGAGTCCTGCCCGCTGCCAGCCGCATAGTTGTCGCGGCGTGATGCGCAGGATTCTCAACACGTCATTCCGATGAAAGCTACTCTCATTCACGGGCTAGTACCGGAATAAACCGATTATGCGACCCATTTGCCACAGCCTGCAAGTGTAAAGGATTGGAACCACTAAGAAACAGAAGGAGATGCACCGCTCCTTGGGCAACGTACTCGAATTGTACGACCTGGAAGGGATTCCCCCGTTCGAACTCGAAGGCTTCTTGTGGAGTGATGGGCAGACGATCCGGGTGTTTCGCCTGCCCTGAGTGGGAGGTTCCATCGACTTTGCGCGGGATACGCCGCCGTCTTGCAGTGCACGTGCAAGCCCGGCGGTATCCGCATGCGGATACCGCGCTATTTCTCGCAGTTCAGCGATTTGCCGCGCGCGACCAGAGTGGGAAGCCCTGTGCGTCACGCAGCGTGAGCACCGCTCCTCCCTTCTTGATCTCGCGGGCAAGAACAACCTCCTTCCCGTTGATCGTGGTCTTGCAACCGGTGACTTCCACCGTGTCGCCCTTGGCGAAGGTGAAGTTCTTGCCGGAGATGTAAGCCTGCGGGCCTACATGGACCTCCAGCGGGCCTCCCTGCGCGGTGAGCATCAGGTGTGTCCCGTTGAAGCCCCGACGTCCTGTGGTGCTCAGAACGCTGTCCACCGTGCCTTGTACGGTCGTTTCCGCAGAGGTGTTGTAGAAGCGCGCCCCTCGGGGTCTTGCGCCTGAGTTCGCCTGTGCGAACACCATCGGAACTGCCAGCAGGGTGGTAAGTGCGAGAACTGCCAGAATCGTTCGTTTCATGGTGGTGCCTTTCTTGTGGCACTTTGGTGCCATTCGCAACAAACCCCTGCGGTGCAGTCATGTCGCGGCCAATCGTGCCTTGTCACACGGATCTGTGACAGGCCGGGGATGGGCTCAGATTGGAGATGGCAAGGTGCGTCTGACTGCGGAGTGAAAACGGAAAATAGAAAAGCCACGGACGGATGCCGTGGCTTTCAGAACTTGATTGAGTAGAAATGGAGCCGACGATCGGACTTGAACCGATGACCTGTCGATTACGAATCGACTGCTCTACCAACTGAGCTACGTCGGCCTACCGAAGAAGATTGTAACGGGGAGCGCTTGTGGATGGCAAGGCCCCAACGTCTTGTTCACGCGATGGCGTAAACGAATCTTCGAGGCTTGATGCGAAAGCTCCAGATGTGAGTGCCGGAAGTTTCCATTTTTGCCGCGGCAGTGAACCTGCTCACATCCTCACCGAAGTCCACCGCCTGCTCTGCATGCGCGCCTCTGCTGCGTAGAGGCGCACTCAAGCACTTGGTGGAGGTTGCGCGTGCTCGTGCACACTCGTTCTGTTCTGTGTGATCGCTCACGTCGCCGCACTGCCGGCGACGCATGTTGCATGCACTCGCACGGTCGCGCTGTGATGAGCCGATCCCGACCACCTCATGTGTCGACACACGACGTAGTGCTACGTTGTGTGTTCGTTGTGCAGTGGAGCAGAGAGCAGCGCGCGAAGAACTCGCGCACAAACAGAAAGGCCGCCCGGCAACTGGGCGACCTTCCTTCAAGGGAGAATAGTTCCAACGGAGGCTAGACCGTCAAAACTTTCTGAAAAAATACTATGAGCCTTTAAAACCGCGAGTCAAGGAATTTCTCCGACTTAAATCTCTTTGTTTTCAATAAATTACAAAATTGTCACCCCTGACGCTACAAGTGACAAAAAGTGTCAAAACTGCGGATTTCCGGGCCTAACCCGCTGGAAAGGGACACTTTAGGCCCTGTGGAAGCCCCTCGGACCCGGATGAACGGCTCATGAAAACCGGGCCCCTCGGGGCGGAACCGCCGAGGGGCCAAAAAGCGGAAATTCGTGTGTGCTACTTGTCCTTGAGGTGCAGAGAAATGACCTCATCGACTTCCGAGCGCGGACGGAAGTATTTCGGAAACAGCTTCGAGAGCACGGGACGCGTGAAGCCGAATGCGGTGCCGAGTCCGAGCGAGATGAGGAAGAGCACACCAGCCAGCGTCACGGCTTCGACGACGATGCGTCCGATGTTGTCGCGCTTGCCCAGTCCCGTGTATTCGTTCCACGTCACGTCGGCTTCGTAGTTCACGCGGCCCGCCACGCGTTCTCCCTCCGACTGGCTGATGCTGCCCCACAGGAGGACAACAATCGGGCCGGTGCGGCGCGCCACCCAGGTGGAGCCAGGCATGGGATTCGCGCCTTGCAGGGTCTTCAACTGCGCAATGGCGATCTGTGGTGTCGGATACGAGACAAGCATCAGCGTGCCGCCGCCCTGCACCGTGCTGGTCAGGATCTCCGGCTGCTTTGAGAAGTCGAGCGACTGCGCGGAGACCGGCAGTGACAGTGCGTTGTAGCCTTCCGGTCCGAGGACGTAGTGCGCCGAGTAGCGCACGGTGCCTTCGCGCGGCAGGTAATCCACCAGCGTGGGCAGCTTCGCGTCCGGTCCCTGCAATGCGGGCAGTGCTCCGGCCAGTTCGCGCAGCTCTCCGGCGGACATCGCCGTTACGCGGTCAAACTGCGCGTCTACCAGAATGTTGTCCTTGAAGAACAGAACCCGTTCGTTGGCGGAGGCGGCGGCGCGCCCAATGTCCTCAGGGTTCATGTTGGCCGCACGGTAGAAGGTGAAAGCGGAAAAGGCTCCACTGGCGTCGTTGAAGCGTGCTGCCTTCACCGTCAGCTTGCGGTCCTCACGCGTGTAGGTGGCGGTGGCAAAGTCGTGCAGGCCGTCTTCCTTGAGCACCGTGGGGTGCGCGGCGTCCGCCTGCACGGGGCTGGTGCCAGTCTGCGGCGTGCCACTCAGCGTCCACCCGGCAAAGCTTTGCGGCAGCAGCGGAGAAGCCACAGGGGCGGGTGCCTGCGCGTGCGCTACGCAGCAGCCAAGGACAAACAGAAGGGCAGAGGCCGCCATGCGGCCGAGCTGTCGAAAAACTCTCATACGGGCTTTTGCACTCACCTCTCTATTTTAGACACCGCAGCCGCGAAAATGGATTCCAACGGCTGCGGAAGAGAGGTTGTTGGAGCTATTGCCCCTGATTGCTGGCGGATTTGTTGGCCACCTTCACGCCGCTCAGGCCGGAGGTGTAGCGCGCCACGCCCTTATAGAGCGCTTCGGCAATCTTCTGCCGGTATTCGGGCGTTTCCAGCTTGCGCTCGTCGCCGGGGTTGGAGACGAACGAGATTTCCGCAAGGATGCTAGGCATGTTAGCGCCGATAAGCACCACGAACGGCGCTTTCTTCACGCCGCGGTCGGGCAGGTTCTTATCCTTCACCGAGAGTCCCGAGTAGAGTGACTTCTGCACATCGGTGGCGAACTCGCGCGACTCTTCCAGCTTCTCGCCAAGCGCAATCTTCTTCACCAAATCCTGCAGCTCGTGGATCGATTTCTCGGAGACCGCGTTTTCACGGGCCGCAACCTCGAGGGCGTCCTTGGCCTGCGTGAAGCGCAAGTAATAGGTCTCAACGCCGCGCGCGGAAGGATCCGTGCTGCTGTTGGCGTGGATGGAGATGAACAGGTCGGCGCGAGCCTGGTTGGCAATGGCCGTGCGCGTTTCCAGCGGGATGAACGTGTCGTCATCGCGCGTGTAGGTGACCTCGGCGTTCATCTTGCTCTGCAGCAAGCGGCCAAGGCGCAGTGCCACGTCCAGCACCAGGTCTTTTTCCAGCAGGCCGTTCGGGCCGATGGTGCCGGTATCGTGTCCGCCGTGTCCGGCGTCGACCACGATGCGGCCGATCTTGAGGCCGAGTGCGCGCGTCAACGACTGTTTGCCGTCGGAAGTGGGCCGCGCGACATGGGCCGACTGCGTGGAGGACTTCTCTCGCTCACGCGGAGCCACCACTTTCACCGTGGGCTCGCTGGTTGGCTCCTTCGTCGCGCGCTCGGAGCCGTTGATCTTGGCTACTTCCGTGCGTGCGGATTCCTGTGAACCAGTCGGGTGCGCGCCACTGTCTTCGGTCAGGCTGCCGCCCGACGCAGGCTCTATCGTGGGCTTGGCGGCGTGCGTGTTGCGCGCCGTGGTCTTCGGCATCTCCTTCTTGGTGGCTGCCTCAGTCTTGCCCGGCGCGGTCGCAGTGGAAGCTACTGGCTGCGAGCTTTCAGGCTTGGTTGCGCGAGGCTCGGTCGCGGCTGGCTTCTCCGCCGGTTTCTCGGCGAGCTTTTCGGCCTTGGCCACTTCAATCTGAGACTTCGGCTGGCGTCCGTGAATGTCGATAATCAGACGGTAAGGGTTCGGCAGCAGAAACGCCGAGTACTCGCTGACGTCGTCGACTTCAAGCACCACGCGCACCATGCCGCGCTGGAACTGGGCCACGCGGATGCGCCGCAGGAAGCCGTCGGCCACTTCAAAACTCTTGCCCACCAGCGTGGAGGCCAGCTTGGTGTCATGCAGGTCGAAGAAGATGCGATCCGGGTTGGGTACGCGTCCGGCTTCGTAGCGGACTTCCGACTCCAGGTCGATGGCAACGCGCGTGTAGTCTGGCGTGGACCAGTGGCGAATGCCGGTGACGAGCGGGAATGGCGAGCGCTTCTCATCCTGCACACTCAGGGCAGGTGCGCGCTCTTCCTGCTTGGCTTCGACCGCAGGCTGCTTGGTCTCGATGGCAGGTTTTGGCTCTGGCGCGGGCTTGGTGACGGTTTTGACCTCGCGCGGCTTGCGCGCAGGCTCGTCCATCTCCTTCAGCGCCTCGCGCGCCTCGGCGGCCTGGGGCATGTGCGGGTAGCGGTGGATGACCTCCTGGAAGGTCTCGCGCGCCTTGTCCGGCTCCTGCAGGTCCTGCTTGTAGATCTGGCCAATGGTGAACAGCGCGTCAAAGCGGTACTTGCTGCCGGGGTATTCGCGGCGCAGGAATTCGTACTGACCGATGGCGGCGCGCAGGGCCTTGTCGTCATTGAAGGCGCGGCCCGATTCCGCCATCAGCTCGGCCACGGCCACGATGCTCTGGTCGGCCTTGCTGCTGCCCGGCGAGAGGTAATAGACACGGCGGTAGGCGTCCATCACGCGCTGGTATTCGCGGCGCGTGCGCTCGGTCTTGGGTAGTCCGTTCAGCTCCTCGCGCATGCGCTCGGCAGTCTCAAACTGCGTGCGAGCCTCCTGCTTGCCGCGCGTGAGGCTGCGCTGTGCCGCCAGCGAGGGAATTACCATTGCGCAGATAAGCGCGAGCACACATGCACCCTTGCATGCGCGCACCATGTAACCGAAGCTGCGCCCGTATCCCATGTCTTCCTTAATCCGTATTCGTAAACCTCAGCACACCACGCTCATCGCGTGAGACGTGGATGGGTGCTGAAAGGTGAGTGGTGCGGAGAAAGCCGCTGGCAATGTCTCCACCCTGGTAAAGTCCCGTGATCTTGCGTACGTAAGCGCGTGTTTCCGCGTAAGGCGGAATGCCGTTGTTGCGCGCCACGGCACCGGCTCCGGCGTTGTAGGCCGCCAGCGTCAGCGGAATGTTGCCGTTGAAATTCTGCAGCAGCGACTTGAGGTGGCGCACGCCGCCGTCCACGTTCTGCGCCGGGTCAAGCGCGTTGCGCACGTTCAAATCGCGCGCCGTCTGCGGCATCAGCTGCATAAGCCCCATGGCGCCCTTGCTGGAAACGGCCCCGGGGTTGAAGTTCGATTCCACCTTGATGACCGCGCGCACCAGGTTCGGATCCACGTTGTGGCGGCGGGCGGCTTCATCAATCATGCGGTCCAGTTCGGTGTTGCTCACCTGGCGTCCGCGGGCAAGCTGGCGGTAATTTGGGTTATGAACCTCGCTGGCGGCGGAGGAGGGTCGCGACTCCACGCGGTTGGTGACCTCGGCGGCCGCTGTCTGCGCGGCGGTTACCGCCCGGCGCGAGCGCGGAAACACTTCCTTCCAGCGATGCGCGCTCGAACTCCAGTAGAAATAGTGGGTAGCGCCCTGCGCCACATGCTCGGAGCCGCGGCTTTCGGTGGTTCGTTCGGCGCTTCGCTCGCTGGCAGAGGACTCGTCATTGCGGAAGATGCGGCGTCCGCCTTCGTTCACCACTTGGATGCCCTGCGCGTGGCTTGCCGCCGGACTCAGGGCGACGAATGCCAGCAATGCTGACGCGGTCGCCAGGCGCGACACACGCAGCAAGGTCTCATTGGCGGACTGATGAAGGACCAATCGCAAACCCATACACAACTCGTGGCAGCCGCAATTTCCGGCTGCAAATCAAGGAGTTGGACACCATCCACTCCCCGAGGAGACCTCGTCCAGAGTGATTGGATTATAAGCGGTGCGGCAACAGCTGAGCAAAGGCGAACGCATGGGGAACCACAGGAGTGAAGGGCACAAAACCCGCCAAAACCCGGAGTTTCCCGCAACGGTTCCGCGCTTGGCTTTTGCCGCGCACATCGCCGCCCGCAACCAGCTTAAATCCGCCGGAATCCACGGGCGATATGCCGTTGGTGTGTGTACCGTGCCGCAAAGGAAAAGGGCCGGAAGTGTTCCGGCCCTTCTAGTGAAAATGGGAATGCCCGTTACGCGAGCAGGGACTCCACGATGCCGTAAGCAGCATCCAGCGCCACGCCCAGCGCCTCGGGGTCCTTGCCGCCGGCTTCGGCCATGTCGGGGCGTCCGCCGCCGCTGCCGCCAACCAGCTTGGCCACCTGGCCGACAATCTTGCCCGCCTGCACGCGGCCCGTCAGGTCCTTGGTGACGCCGACGATGATGGCGACCTTACCTTCGGTGACCGAACCGAGCACAACCACGCCCGAGCCGAGCTTGTTTTTCAGGTTGTCCATCAGCGTGCGTAGTTGCGGACGCTCCAGGTTGTCGGCGCGATGCGCCAGCACCTTTACGCCCTTCACCTCGCGAGCCTGTTCACCGGCCCCGGCCACGGCGGAAGCCGCCGATTTCATGCGGACCTGCTCAAGCTCCTTGCGCAGCTTCTTCAGCTCCTCGTCGCGACGCTCAATCTCGGCGCGCAACGCATCGGCCGGGCTGGTTTCGGTGCGGCCCACCAGCGTGGAAACCATGTTCTCCAGCTCGTGGTCCTGGCGGAAGTGCGCCAGCGAAGCCTCGCCGGCAACGGCCTCAAGGCGGCGCACGCCGCTCGAAACCGAGCCTTCCTTGAGGATCTTCACCAGGCCGATCTCGCCGGTGGCGGAGACGTGCGTGCCGCCGCAGAGTTCGGTGGAGAACTCTCCGGCGCGAATGACGCGCACGCGGTCGCCGTACTTTTCGCCGAACAGCGCCATGGCGTGGTATTCGCTCACAGCCTCGTCAATCGGCACGTCCTCGATGATGTCGACCTTGCGGTTGGCCAGCACCTCGCGGTTCACCATGTCTTCAATGTCCTGCAGCTCGCTCTCCTCCACGCCCGCAAAGTGCGTAAAGTCAAAGCGCAGGTGCGTGGGTGCCACCAGCGAGCCTGCCTGTTTCACATGCGTGCCCAGCACGCTGCGCAGCGCGGCGTGCAGCAGGTGTGTGGCGGTGTGGTGGCGCATGGTGGCACGGCGAGCTTCTTCGTTAACGACTGCGTCCACAAAATCATGTATTTTGAGTGGCCTAACGAGTCGAACGCGATGCGCACGAACACCGGCAGCGGCAAACCGACATCCCAGTACTTCCCCAACAACGTTTGTGGTTCCCGGTTCGTAAAAGTAACCGACATCACCAACTTGTCCACCGGACTCGGCATAAAAGGGGGTTTTATTGAGCATAAAGGAGACAATCTTGCCCGGTTCAATGATCCCCTTGCTCTCACTGGCTTCGAATCCAATAATCTCGCAACCGTTCGATCGCGTCGTACGGTATCCCTCGAAAATCAAAGCCTTGTCTCTTAGTTTCTGAATCTCCTTGTCAATGGTGGTTTGATGCCCGCCCTTCCACGAGGCGCGGGCCGTGGCGCGCTGCTCTTCCATGGCGTGCTCAAAGCCCGCCTGGTCAAAGCTGATGCCCTGATCGCGGGCCGCGTCGGCGATGAAGTCGAGCGGCAGGCCAAAGGTGTCATAGAGCTTGAACGCCTTCTCGCCGGAGTACATTGCGCGCGAGGCAGGGTTTTCCTGCTTGGCTGCCACCAGAGGCGCCAAGTCGTCCTCCAACCGCTTCAGGCCGATATCGAGCGTGTGCGCGAACTGCGTTTCCTCGCGCTCCAGCACCTTGATGATGCGCTCCTGCGACTCGACCAGCTCGGGGTAAGCGCCCTTCATCTCCTTCACCACGGACTTCACCATCTCGCCGAGGAAGGGGCGGTTCTGCCCCAGCAGGCGGGCGTGGCGTATGGCGCGGCGAATGATCTTGCGCAGCACGTAGCCGCGGCCCTCGTTGGAGGGCAGCACGCCGTCGCCGATGAGGAAGGTGGCCGCGCGCGAGTGGTCGGCGATGACGCGCAGGCTGGCGGCGCTGTTGTGCGCTCCGGCGGACTTGCCGTTCTTTGCGCCGGTCAACTCGGCGGCGCGTTCAATCAGCGGCACAAACAGGTCGGTGTCATAGTTGCTGACCACGCCCTGCATTACGGCCGCCACGCGCTCCAGGCCCGCGCCGGTGTCAATGGAGGGCTTGGGCAGCGGCGTCAATGTGCCGTCGGCGGAGCGGTCGAACTGCATGAAGACCAGGTTCCAGATCTCGACGTAGCGCCCGCACTCGCAGGGGAACTGGCACTCACCGGCGGCGCACTTCGGGTCTTTCTTATCGCTGCTGGCCACGCCCATGTCGTAGTGGATCTCCGAGCAGGGGCCGCAGGGGCCGGTATCGCCCATCTGCCAGAAGTTTTCCTTGGCGCCAAGCTCGAAGATGCGCTCGGCCGCAACGCCCTGCGCGCGCCAGTAGTTGTAGGCGTCTTCGTCGCGCGGCACTCCGTTTTCACCCTTGAAGATGGTGACGTAGAGCTTGTCCTTCGCGATGCCGAACCACTGGGGCGAAGTGATCAGCTCCCAGGCGTAGGCAATGGCGTTTTCCTTGAAGTAGTCGCCGAAGCTGAAGTTGCCAAGCATCTCGAAGAACGTGTGGTGGCGGTTGGTAAAGCCCACGTTTTCGAGGTCGTTGTGCTTGCCGCCGGCGCGGACGCACTTCTGGCTGGTGGTGGCGCGCGTGTAATCGCGCTTCTCCGCGCCAAGGAAGACGTCCTTGAACTGGTTCATGCCCGCGTTGGTGAACAGCAGCGTCGGGTCATTCTGCGGAACGAGGGGACTGGAGTGCACCTCGCGGTGCCCCTTCTGGACAAAGAAGTCCAGGAACATGCGTCGTACTTGATTTCCTGTGAGCATAAGGGTTGTGGAGTCCCCGCGGATTGCGTGCCTGAAAGGGGGACCGAACTTACGATTTTACCATCCGCCCGAATCCGTTCCCGAATGCCGTTTCGGGAGGACACTGTTCCAAACTTTGCTGACTGGTTTGATTACTGATACTTCGGATACAGGACGTGGAAGGTGAAGCGTAGGATAATCGGGCGAAGGTTAATAGCTATGTCCCCCGAACCTACTTGGAATCAATCCGGTCCTCGTCGTCGTGAGCCTCGCGTGAAAGCCGCTCTGCCCGTGCGTGTCTGGGGAATGGATGCCTCCGGCAATCCGTTCGTGCAGACCGTCGCCACCCTCAACATCAGCGCCTCCGGCGCGGCCATCACCGGCGTGACTGTTCGCGTCGGCATGGGCGAAATCATCGGTCTGCAGTATGGACCGGAGAAGGCGCGCTTCCGTGTCATCTGGACGGCGTCAAGCGATCGCGTGAGCTACTCGGTCGGCCTCAGTTGCATCGATATCGGCAAGTGTCTGTGGCCGGCGCAATTGGCCGCTCCGGTCGAGTCCCTCGCCGAGGTCAGCGCCTCCGACCGTCGCCGCAGCGTGCGCTTCCCCTGTAGTGGCTCCGTCGAAATCGGCCACCCCGGCAAGAACTACAAGATGTGGGGCACGGTCACCGATATCAGCGCGGGCGGCTGTTACGTCCAGACGGTCAGCACCGTGCCGCCGGAATCGGTACTGGAGCTGGCGATGACGCTGGGAAGCCAGGACCTGCGGTGCACGGCACGCGTCTGTGCCTCTCACCCGTCCATTGGCATGGGGCTTGAGTTCGAGCAGATTGAGCCAGCCGAACAGCAGAAGCTGCAAGCTATTCTCCAGAAGCTCGAGCTGTCGCTGGGAGATAAGCTGCCGCCGCACATCCGCCTGATGGCGCAGGTGGAGCGCATCCGGGAGAGCCTGCTGCAACTGGAGGAGATGGTTCGCCACGATCCGAACCGCATGTCTGCCACGCTGCCGGAATCCGTGCAGCGCGTCTACAGCCAGGTGGTTGACATGCTCCAGCAGCAGCGCGAGGCCTTTGGCAACACCAAGGAAGAGTGAACGCGCTAACGTGTCTTCTTTCGGCCGGCCGCTCGCCGGCCGTTCGTTTTTGACGCTGCCTTCTTCGGGGTCTTCTTGGAGGCAGTGTTCGCCGTCTTCCGTTTGCGCTGGAACTCCGGCTGTTCCAGCACGCGCCACATGTACCAGCTTGCTACGCTGCACCACGGCGCCCACTTCTTGCCCCGCCGGAGCATCTGCTGTTTTGTTGGCAGCTCGCGCATGCCGTAGAGCAGTTGCATCCCTTTGCGCACGCCGTAATCGTCCACCGGCAGCACGTTGGGGCGGCGCAGGCGGAAGAGCAGCAACATCTCGACTGTCCAGCGGCCGATGCCGCGCACGCGCGTGGCGTGCTCAATGATCTCTTCGTCGCTCATGGCGCGCATGCGGCGGCCGTCGGGCACGGTGCCGTCGAGAGTTTTGGCCGCGAGGTCTTTGAGCGCGAGCATCTTGGCCTGTGAAAGTCCGGCTCCGCGCAGGCTTGCTTCTTCGAGCGTAAGCAGTTGACGAGGTTCGCATTGTCCACCGTCAAACAGCGCATCCACGCGCGCCAGGATGCTGGCCGCCGCGCTGCCCGCCAGTTGCTGATAAACAATGCTGCTGGCCAGGGAATAGAAGATGGATTCGCGTGCCGGAGCAATCGTGCACGGTCCAGCCTTCTTTATCAGTGCCGCCAGTTTTCGATCGACGCCCGCCAGGTGACGTTCCGCCTCAACCCAGTCCATGCTCACTCTTCGCCCTCCGCGGCTTCTTCGGCTTCCAGCCGCTCCTGTTCAAGCGCCGTCAAGGTCTCTTCCTCAATGCGCCACTGCCGCAGCACGCTTACCGCCGCGCGCGTGGAAAAGCCCGCGCGGGCCAGCATGCGGAAGATGCGGGCGGCCTCCTTGTCGTTCTTCGGAGGCTTTACCCGCTTGCGTTCGAGGAACGCCCTAGCCTGCTCCACCTCGTTGACGCCGTCATAGGTCTGCGCGATGGTGCGGTTGATGATGTCCTTGTGCACGCCGCGCGCCTGCAGGTCGTGCGCCACGCGCAGGGCGCCGAACTTCTCGCCGTCGCGCCGCATGCCGGCGTAGTACGTGGCGTACTGCGTGTCATTCAAATAGCGCTGGTCTTTCAGGCGGGCGACCACGGCGTCCATCAGCGCCTCGGCGTTGGGCTGGTGACCGGCGCGGGTGCGCATCAGGCGCTTCAGCTCGGCCACGGTGCGCATGCGGCGGCCAAGGGCGCCAACGGCGTACTCGTAGAGCGCGTCTTCGTCGTAGTCGCGTTTTTCTTTCTTGCGGAACCCCATGCGGGCTAGTGTGCCACGACCGGGGCGGCGCGCAAAGCGGTAGAACGGAGTTTCCGGCTAGAAGCGCGTGAAGCTGCTCATGTCGCGCGTGGATTCGGCCGTGCCGCTGATGCCCTGCACGCGCAGCTTGAAGTCGTCCGGATTGCTGGCGTTTTCCAGTGCGGTCTCAAACGAGATCAGCCCGCGCTGCAGCAGGTCGTAGAGCGACTGGTCGAAGGTCTGCATGCCATACTGCGACTGGCCCTGAGCCAGTGCATCCTTGATGTTGCGCATCTTTTCCGGCGTAATGATGCACTCGCGGATGTAGGCGGTCGAGATCAGCACTTCAACGGCGGGCACGCGGCCCGGTCCGTCGCTGCGGCGCACCAGGCGCTGGCTCACGACGGCGCGCAGCGTGGCGGCCAACTGCAGGCGAATCTGCTTCTGTTCCGGCGGCGGGAAGACGGCGATGATGCGGTTGATGGTCTCAACGGCGTCCAGCGTGTGCAGGGTGCTGAAGACCATGTGGCCGGTTTCAGCCGCGTGCAGCGCGGTGGAGATCGTCTCCAGGTCGCGCATTTCGCCGACCATGATGACGTCCGGGTCTTGGCGCAGGCAGCTTCGCAGCGCGGCTCCAAAGGTCGGCGTATCCACCTCGACTTCGCGCTGGTTGACGAAGCCCTTCTTGTCGCGGTGCAGAAATTCGATTGGGTCTTCGATGGTGATGATGTGTTCCGGCCGGGTGGAGTTGATGCGGTCCACCATGGCGGCAAGCGTGGTCGACTTGCCGGAGCCGGTGACGCCGGTGACCAGCACCAGTCCACGCGCTTCATCGCAAATACGCTCAATCACCGGTGGCAGATGCAGCTCTTCGAGGGCGCGAATCTTGGTGGGAATGACGCGGAGCACGATGCCGACGTTGCCGCGCTGCTGGAAGACGTTGACGCGGAAGCGGCCGAGGCCTGCCACGCCGTAAGCCATATCGAGCTCGGCGTTCTCCTTGAACTTCTGCTTCTGCCGGTTCGACATCATGCTGAACGCCATGCTCAGCATGTCTTCGCCGGTCACGCGCGGCTGGTCCGAGAGCGGCACCAGTTCACCATCCACGCGGACGTGCGGATAGTTGCCGACCTTCAGATGAAGGTCGCTGGCCTTGCGGTCGAGAGCTTGTCGAAGCAGGTCGTCAATCAGCATACGTTTTGATCATCCAGAAGCTGTCGCGAAAGTAGCACGAACCGGCGGCAGGAGCAATGCACCCGGCACCGTTGAGTAACGCCTCGCGAGCCTTTCGTAACCGGAATCAGTGCCGAAAAGACAAACACCGCCGGAATCTCTCCGGCGGTGCCTGTACGAAAGAGACTGCGTGGTTACCGCGTGGCGGCTGGCTGCTTGACCGGAACCGGCGTGAGCCAGTTGTAGCGGTCGGCCTTCTTGCCCTCGAGGATTCCGAAGAACTCGTCGTAGAGCGCGCGGGTGATGGGGCCGCCCTTGCCGTTGCCGACCTTGATCTTGTCCACCGAGCCGATGGGCGTGATCTCAGCTGCCGTGCCGGTGAAGAACATTTCGTCGCAGATGTAGAGCATTTCGCGCGGGATCGACTGCTCGATGACCTCGAAACCGAGGTCGCGCGCCAGCGTGATGACCGTGTCGCGCGTGATGCCGCCAAGCACCGAGTTGCCGAGCGGCGCGGTAAAGATCTTGCCGCCGCGCACGAGGAACAGGTTTTCGCCCGAGCCTTCGCTGACGTGGCCGCTCGCGTCCAGCGCAATACCTTCCACGTAGCCGTTGGCCAGCGCTTCCATCTTGATCAACTGCGAGTTCATGTAGTTGGCGCCCGCCTTGGCCAGCGCCGGCAGTGTGTTTGGCGCAAGGCGGGTCCAGCTCGAAACGCAGACCGCCGCGCCTTCGCCGTCAATCGAGCCGGCCAGGTACTTGCCCCATGGGAAGTTCGCGATGTAGACCTCGATGGGGCAGTTCAGCGGATTCACGCCAAACTCACCGTAGCCGCGCAGGATAAGCGGGCGGATGTAACAGGGCCACGCCTTGTTGGCGGCCACCATTTCCACCATGCCATCCACCAGCTGCTGGCAGGTGTAGGGGCTGTCCATGCGGTAGATTTTGGCCGAGTCGATCAGCCGCTGCATGTGTTCCTTGGCGCGGAAAATGGCAGGTCCCGAAGGCAGGCTGTAAGCGCGAATGCCCTCGAACACGTTGCTGCCATAGTTGACCACGTGCGCCATCACGTGCAGGGTGGCCTCATCCCAGGGGATCAATTTCCCGTTGTGCCAAATGTTCTCCGTCTTGATGATCGCCATGACTGGCTCCTTCACAAAAATGTGTGCTGAGTTCCCCTAAAGGAAGAACAGTGATTATAGCTCCGCTGGCAAGTTCCGTGCTGAACCGGAAGATCGGCGCAAGGGTGAGCTGCGCGAGCGGTGGCGCTTCAAGGTGAACGCTTGGAGAACTTGCATGCCGGATGTTGCGCCGCTTACTTCGTCTGTTTGGAGTCGGCAGGCGCGGCGCCTGCGTTGCGTTCGTTCTGCTTCTTCAGAGCCTCGTCCACTTCATCGCCGCGGAAGTAGCGGTCACCGGCGGCCTTCATCTCCGGCATGGCGGCCAGCGGCTTGTCGTAATCGTTGCGCGCATTCCAGAAGAGAAATCCCACGCCGCCATCCTTCTTCGCCGTTTCCACCTGCGTGCGAATGTAATCGGTCGAATAGGTTTTTGTGCGCCAGCCAAACGCCTGCAGCCACGGGCGCAGCACCACGCCGCTACCCTCGGTTGTCTTCTGGAAGCGCAGCATCGATTGCGAGATGAAGTGCTCGGGCGCGTCGCCCGGCAGTTCGTAGCCGTCCATGCCGTAGAAGTGCGAAGGGTAGATCATCGGCGAGAGCACATCACACTCGCGCGCCATGCGCGCAATGTCCTGCCCGGTGTGCGAGAGATCGACGGGCCGCTCCCAGGCCATCACGCCAAACACGTCGAGTGAAAACAGCACGCCCTCTTTCTGCAGCGCCTCGTGGGCCTTCTGCAGAAATGCAGAAATCACGTCGGCGCGTTTCCAGTCCTTGTGCTCGTCCTGGAATGCGAAGTGCGCATCCTTCTGGTCGCCCTCGGCAGGGAAGCGGACGTAATCGAACTGCACCTCATCGGCACCGTTTTCTGCCGCGTAGCGCGCCAGGCCAATGTTGTAATCCCAAACCTCATGGCGCGATGGGTCGGTCCACACCAGCTTGCCGTTTTCTTTCCAAGGCTCGCCGGTGTGAGCCGAAATCACGGCCAGTTCCGGATGATTGCGCGCCATCTGCTCGTCACGGAAGATGGCAATGCGCGCGATGGCTCGCATGTTCTGCCGGTGCAGAAAGCGCGTGAACTTTGCCAGATTGTGCAGCGGCACGTTGTTGCGCCGTGGCGCCAGTTCGTGCTCAAAGGGCACGTTCAGAATGCCGTCGCTGTCCTTCAGGTCGAAGACCACGGCGTTGCCGCCCGCGGCGCGCCACTGGCGAATGATCTCCTGCCCCTTGACGCTGCCAGCCATCGTACCCGTCAGGTAGACCGCCCGGACTTCAAAACTCTTGTCGAGCACTACGGGCTTCTCGACCCACGGCATCTTCAGGTAATTCGGAATCGTGATCTCCGTGCCGGGCTTCGGATACAGTCCTTTGCCGAGCTGCGGATTGGCCTCGCGCACGGCGGCCTCCAACTCCGCCATCGTCATGTATGTCGTCTCCGGCAGGTAGCGGCGCAGGATCGCTGGCAGCGATTCTCCTTTGGCGACCGTATACACGAGGTTCGCTGGCTGTGGCGGCTGTGTGGCGGAAGTCGCGGGAGTTTGCTGTTCCGTAGGCTTGGCGGGCAGCGTCGCCGGTGTGGTCTGCGTTGGCTGCTCCGGGGCGGAACGCCCCAGCCCGGTGATCAGCAGTGGCAACCTTGGCGCAGCGCCGCTGTGAAAGAAAAGCACACCCGCCAGCGTCGCCGCGCACAACGACGCAACCCCCAACCACCAGGACTTTCTCGATTTCTGCGACATAGATACGACCGGCCCGTGAGGCTCGAATGGCCTGATGCTAGCACGCTCCCGGCTGGCTGCCGTGTGCCATTGGTCGCTGTCCATTGTCCACGTTGAGTCATGACAACCATGTCCACTTCTGCCGCATCGAATAGACTGCTATGTTGCATTCTTCTTCGGTGGGAGGCCGACGATGAATTTGCTTTCCTTGCGCGCCACGCGAATGGTGGCGCTGTGGCTCTTGTTGTGCGTTCCGGGCGCGTTCATGCCCGCGTCCGCCGTGGCCCAGACCGCGCACCTCAAGCAGGGGGCTGACGGACGTCTGACGCCCGACCTCAACGTGGGCATGAGCCCCGAGGACCAGATCAAGATCGGCCGCGAGGCCGCCGCCGAAGCGCGCAAGCAATTGCCGCTGCTGCCGGACGATTCGCCCATGACGCGCTATGTCGCCGAAGTTGGCCGCCGCATTACCGCCAAGGCTCCCGGCTACAAGTGGCCCTGGGAATTTCACGTGGTCAATCAGAAGGAGATCAACGCCTTTGCCGTGCCGGGCGGTCCGCTGTTCGTAAACCTCGGCACAATCCAGAATGCCGATGAAGGCGAACTAGCCGGCGTGATGGCCCACGAGATCAGCCACGTTGTGCTGCAACACTCTGCGCGTGAAGCCGCCAAGCAGCAGCGCGTGGGTTTGGTAGGCGCGCTCGGCGCGGTGCTGGCCGGGGCCGTTCTTGGCAACACGCTCGGCTCGCGCATGGCGCAGGTGGGCATCATGATGGGCGCCAATGGCATCGTCATGAAGTACTCGCGCACGGCCGAGACCGAGGCCGACCTGATGGGCGCGCAGTTGATGTATGACGCCGGCTACAATCCCGCCTCGCTGGTTGAATTCTTTGACAAGCTGAAGCAGCAGGGCGGCCAGGGCGTGCCGGAGTTTCTGAGCGATCACCCCGACCCGGGCAATCGCGCCGAAAACGTGCAGCACGTCATCGCGCGCTTCCCGAAAAAGCAGTTTCCGCGCTCGGATTCACCAGAGTTCGTGGCCATGCACGCCGAGGCCATGCGGATCAAGCCGTACACTTCGCAGGAAATTGCAAGCATGCAGAAATCCGGCCAGATTGCCGCCACACAGGTGAATGCCGCCAGCGTCGGCCAGTCGTGGCAGCCCTCACGCTCACAGCGCGAGTACGCTTCCGGCGGCATGCGCCTGCTCTACCCGGATAACTGGCAGGTCTTTGCGCAGAAGAACGGCGAGGCCGTGATTGCGCCGCGCGCCGGCATCGTCGGCAACGGCATCGCCTACGGGCTAAGCCTGCAACGCGCAGCAGGTGATGGCAGCGGAGCCTCGCTGGCCCGGCGAACCGGTGTGGCGCTCGAAGGCCTGCTGCATGACAACCCGCAGATGAAGGCGCTTGGTTCGCCGCAGCGTATTCGCGTCAACGGCCGCGAAGGGCGTTCCGTGGAACTGGTAGGGAAGTCTCCGCTGGCAGACGACGGCGGCCACGCGCTTGTGGAGCACGACTGGCTAGTGACGGTCGATGACGGCGCGGGCGGCACCGTGACCGTGGTCTTCATCTCGCCGGACAAGGACTTCAAATCCCTGCGTCCGAGCTTCGGTGAGATGCTGCGCAGTCTGCGGATTCAGTAGCGCTGCGGGTGCGGGCGCGACCGTGGCGCGTGGATTGTTTCACATGCCTGCTGCGCGCGCTAAGATGAGTGCTCCGCCGCTCGGGCACAGGAGACAGGGGCCTTGGACACAGATCGCGTGAAGTGGCTGGGGAGACCCCCGGGTGAAGTTAGCCACGGCCTGCTGAGGCGTTTGCTGAATGTGCTCTGTGGCCGCGGTACGCAGACCGCATTGCTGCTGGGACTGCTGGCCATCTACGCGACTCCCTGGTTTCTGAATTCAGATCCGCTCAGCCGCCAGCAGATTTTTCAGCGGTTCGCGCTCGTGTTCTTTGCCCTCGTGGTACTGCACATGGCGGCGCTTGGGCAGACGACAGAGCGCATATCGGCGGAGTCTTCCGGCGCGCATCGCTGGCAGTGGTTGCCTGCGCTTGCGGCGGGACTGCTGGCTTATGCTCCGGCGCTGCGCTTCTACTTTAATGCGGATGACTTTGATCATCTGTGGGGCGCGCGTCAACCCTTCACGCAGTCCGCGTGGCTGCAGTTCACCGCAGGGCAGTTTGACGGCCAGCGCCATATCTTCTATCGCCCCATTCCATTTCTCGACTACTTCCTTGAATACCGGCTCTGGCATGAGTGGGCGGCGGGCTTTCATCTCACGAACCTGCTTGTGTACCTGTTTTGCGTGGCCGCCGTGTATGCGCTCGCGCGTGAATTGCATCTCGCACGGAACACCGCGGGGGTGGCGGCGCTCCTCTACGCGCTGCTGCCTGTAAACGCGCAGGCAGTCGTCTGGATCGCCTGCCGCTTTGATCTGTGGGCATCCTTGTTCGGATTGCTGTCGCTGATCGCGGCCATCCGTGCGCGCCGCAGCGGCAGACTGCGCACGGCGTTGCTGGCCTGCCTCATGCTGGTGCTGGCGGTCTTCTCCAAGGAGGTCGCCTACGTCGTAGTCCTGCTGTGGGGCGCTGTGGAGTGCCTTCCGCTCTTTGTCGCGGAAGAACCTGCCGGAAACGGCAGGCGAGCACGGTTCATGCGCTGGGTTGCCTATGGCGCCACGGTGGGCGCGCTGGTGGTGCACCGCTGGCTGGTGCTGGGCGGACTCGGCGGCTATTACTACGCCAAGTCCGGTGCGTCCCAGGTGACGGACTTCAACCTGAAGACCCTGCTGGGTGTGCTCTGGAACGCTCCGGCGGAGATGCTGTTCGGGTTCAACTGGTCAATTGCCGGTCCGCGCGAGCTGGCAGCGGCAATTCTGCTGGCGATACTCGTGCTGGCCGCAGCCGTGTTCGCGCGCTTCAGCCGGGGTGAATCCTTCGCTGCCTGCCTCCTGCTGCTCCTGATCTGCATTGCACCCATGCCGGCACATTTCTACGTCAGCGGCGGCGATCCGCTTCTCACGTCTTCGCGCGCAGTCTTTTTCGGCACACCCGGTTTGGCAATTCTGCTCGCGCTCGTGTTTCAGTGCGTTCCCTGGAGCCGCTGGCAAAAGGCGGGGAGCCTGCTGGTGGTCGTGGTGGTTCTATTCGTCGGCCTGCATGCCAACCTGCGGTCTTGGAGGATCGCATCGGACGAGACGCGCAGCTTTGTCGAAACTCTTCCGCGCCAATGTCCCAATCCTCCTACGGGCGCTACGTTGATCGTCACGAGGGCTCCCTATGTGGACAGCAACGGCGTGCCCCGCTTTACCGTCGGCCTGCAGAATTCCGTTCGCTTTGCGTATGGCTGGCGCCAGGATCTGCAAGTGTTCATGCCACCAGTGAAGCACGTGCCCCCGGATGCGATTCGCGTGGAGTTCCCAACTACCACACGCAGGTAGCGCAACCGTGTTCCGCCTGAAAATCGAAAAGGGCACGGATTTCTCCGCGCCCTTTCCTGTCTTTTCCAGAAGCTTTTGATGTAGCCGCGCGGTTAGTCCGCCGAAAGCTCTTCCTGGGCGGTGCCGTCGGTGGAGATGCGGGCAACTGTGATCGGCTCCTGGCCTTCGACCGGCTCGGGCGGATGCATAGCCTTCTCCGACCGGCACGGCGCAATGTTCCAAATCTCCTTGCCGTACTCCTCGATGGTGCGGTCGCTGGAGAACTTTGGCGAACGTGCCGTGTTCAGGATCGACATCTTCCGCCACTGCGTTGTGTCGCGGTAGTCGTGGTCCACGCGCTGGTTAATGTCGATGTACTGCGGCAGGTCGGCCACGTGGAAGAAGCGGTCGCCCCGGTTGATCAGCTCGTCGAAGATCCAGCGGAACAGCCCCGGCTCGTGCGGTGAGAAGCGGTCGTTGAGGAAGCAGTCAAGCACGCGCTTCACCCGCGGGTCGCGATCATAGTAGGTGCGCGGCGTGTAGCCTCCGGCGCGCTTCATCTCCTCAATCTCCTCGGTGCGCAGGCCAAAGACGTAGATGTTCTCCTCGCCCACTTCTTCAAAGATCTCGATGTTCGCGCCGTCGTAGGTGGCCATGGTGACGGCGCCGTTCATCATCAGCTTCATGTTGCCGGTGCCGCTGGCTTCCATGCCGGCCGTAGAAATCTGCTCGCTCAAATCGGCTGCCGGAATGATCGATTCGGCCAGCGAAACGCGGTAGTCAGGCAGGAAGGCGATCTTCAACTGGCCGTCGAGCTTGGGCTCGTGGTTCACAATGTCGGCGAGGTTGTGGATCAGCTTGATGATCTGCTTGGCGGCCCAGTAGCCGGGCGCGGCCTTGCCCGCGAAAATCACGGTGCGCGGCACTTCCAGCGTCTGTCCGTCCTCCACCACGCGCAGGTAGTCGTGGATAACGCGCAGGATGTTCAGCAACTGGCGCTTGTATTCGTGAATGCGCTTGATCTGCACGTCGAACATCGACTTCGGATCGGCGAGCACCGCAAGGTCGTCGCGCAGGATGCGTGCCAGCTTCAGCTTGTTCTGGTGCTTGACCTCGGCGAACTTCTCCTGGAAGGCGGCGTCACCGGCGAACTGCTCAATCTTGCGGAGCTGTTCCAGGTCGGTGATCCAGCCGGTCCCGATGGTGGAGTTCAGCAGACGCGAGAGCGGCGGGTTGGCCTTCAGCAGCCAGCGCCGCGGAGCCACGCCGTTGGTCTTGTTGCTGAACTTCTCCGGTGTCAGGCGGGCGAATTCCGGCACCAGCGTGCTCTGAACCAGGTTGCTGTGCAGCGCGCTTACGCCGTTCACCGCATGCGAGCCAACAATGGCCAGCAGCGCCATGCGCACGTTCTTCTCGTGCCCTTCCTCAATGATCGACATGCGGCGAACCTTCTCGCCGTCCACCCATGAGTATTGCTGCAAGCCCTTCAAGAACTGGAAATTGATGTTGTAGATGATCTGCATGTGGCGCGGCAGCACGCGCTCCATCAGCGGCACGCCCCACTTTTCCAGCGCCTCGGGCAGCAGCGTGTGGTTGGTGTAGGCCAGGGTCTTCTGCGTAATCTCCCATGCCTCCTCCCACTTCATGCCGCGCTCGTCAATCAGTACGCGCATCAACTCGGCCACGCTCAGCGCGGGGTGCGTGTCGTTCATCTGGATGGCGACCTTCTCCGCGAACTGCTCGATGCTCTCGTGGTCGGCCAGGTAGCGGCGCACGATGTCATGCACCGCGCAGGAGACGAGGAAGTACTCCTGCACCAGCCGCAGCTCTTTGCCCGCCATTGCGGAATCGGACGGGTATAGCACGCGCGAAATGTTCTCGTGGATGATCTTCTGCTCGACGGCGCGGATGTAGTCGCCTCGGTTGAAGATCTCAATGTCGAAGTCGTCCGACGAACGCGCCTGGAACAGGCGCAGAAAGTTCACGGTCTCGCCGTTGTAGCCAACAACCGGCATGTCATTCGGCACGCCGACAACCACCTGGAAGTCCTTCCAGTGCTGGCGGGCGTTCAGGTTGCCGTCGCGGGGGCCTTCCACGCGTCCATAGAGCGGAATGACGATGGCTTCTTCGGCGCGTGGAATCTGGAATGGAGTGCCGTTGGCCTTCCAGCGGTCTGGTTTTTCGCGCTGGAAGCCGTTCAGTATCTCCTGCCGGAAGAGACCGTACTCGTAGTCAATGCCGTAGCCATAGCCGGGCATGCCCAGCGTCGCGAGCGATTCAAGGAAGCAGGCAGCCAGCCGTCCCAGTCCGCCATTGCCCAACCCGGCGTCGGTCTCAGCCTCCAGCACGTCGTCCAGCGGCACGCCGAAGTCGCGCATCACTTCCTGCAGCAGTTCGGTCAGGCGCAGGTTAACGACCGTATCGCCCAGCACGCGGCCCATCAGAAATTCCATGGAGAGGTAGTAGAGCCGCTTGACGTCGTTCTGCCGGTAACGCTCCTCGGTGCGGAGCATGCGGTCCACCAGTTGATCCCGGACCGCCAGCGAAACGGGCACGAGTAATTCGGCAGGCGTCAGATTGTCCTGCTGCCGTACCAGGGTATAGCGAATGTGCCGGGCAATATCCTCCCGGAGAACGTCGATGGGATTGATCGGCGGATGGGCTGAATTCATGTCAGACATAATGGCGATTGGTACCTACTGCTTAGCCCGGGCAAACCGGAGCCTGCCCCGTACTTCTACTATCGGCAGCCGCTCAGTCAATCTGCTCCTGCAATCGAAGCAGCTTCAAGTTCAAAAGGTTCCGGAACATGCATCTGGGAATGGCTGCCCTGAACTTCCCGAACGCACACCTCGAACCTCGGCTCAAAAGTTCGTTCTGGCCGCGAGGCCACGAGCCGCTCTGGCGAAGTGCCCATACCTCTACACTCCACCATCAAAAATCTTATAGGAAGCCGGAGCTAGGGGCCACTGCGAAAGATTTATGGCTTTGCCTGTGGAAAACTTGGGCAAAATTCCGACTGCCTCGCAAATTGTGCATGACGGGGTGTTCCCTCTAGAAAAAGGAGCACGAAAGCGTAGATTTACCGAATTTTCAAGGCTCCAAACCCGGAGGTACATGGCACAATCAGTGTGTCGCAATCGGCCCAAAGAACATGCCGGTCGACGTGTGCCTGAGTGCTCTCCGTATTCAGGATTACCGTTTTCCCAGAGCCAGACTGAGAACCGTTCGACGGAATCAAGTCCGGAGTGTTTGCAGTGTGGTTCCTCAGCGTGGGAAGCCGCAGCCCGAGAGGTTCCGAAAAGGGACCCGGAACGAGGAGCTGGCGGAAGCGCTGAGCCAAAGCAACGTCTGTACACCTTTAGGAGAGGACGAGACGAAATGTCTACGCTTTCTAGCCGGTTGAGCTTCAGCCGGATCCTTTTGACAGTAACATTCGTGTTCCTGTTTGCCGCTATCGGCCTGGCGCAGAGCGCCGGCTATGGTGACATTGTGGGAACAGTGACCGACCAGTCCGGCGCGGTGGTTGCCAACGCGAAGGTCCTGGTTGAAAACTCGAGCAAGGGCATTCATCGTGAGCTGACCACCAGCGGCGCCGGCGTTTACAACGCCCAGGCCCTGGTTCCGGCCGATGGCTACACGGTGACTGTGATTGCGCCCAACTTCGGCAAGTACGAAGTCAAGAACATCACCTTGATCGTCGGCCAGACCGTGACGATCAACGCAGCCTTGAGGCCTGCCGCCGCCGGTACCACGGTGGAAGTGACGGGTGAGGCTCCGGTGGTGGACTTCGCCAAGACCGACACCTCGACGGTGGTTGGCAGCCAGCAGATTCTGGACCTGCCCATCAACGGCCGCCGCGTCGACCAGTTTGTGCTGTTGAACCCCGGCGTCACCAACGATGCGGCCTTTGGCCTGCTTTCGTTCCGTGGCAACCCGGGCGGCAACACTTTCCTTACCGACGGCGTCGATACCACCAATAGCTACTACGGTGAGAACGCCGGCCGTACTCGTACCTACAACATCTCTCAGGACGCCGTGCAGGAATTCCAGGTCGTGACCGCGAACTTCGCGGCCGAATACGGCAAGGCTTCCGGTGGCGTGGTCAACACCGTTACCCGCTCCGGCAGCAACCAGTTCCACGGCAGCGCTTATGAGTTCTGGCGCAACCGCACGCTGAACGCCATCGACGCCACCACAGTCAACGGTCTGACGCCGAAGGGCATCAATCCGCCGGAATGGCGTCACCAGGCTGGTCTCAGCATCGGTGGCCCGATCAAGAAGGACAAGCTGTTCTTCTTCTTCAACGGTGAACTGTTCCGCCGCAATGCTCCGGCCGTTTCCTCGAACCTGAACGCCGGTTCCGGCAACAACCTGTTCGATGGCAGCGGAAACTATAAGACCGGTCAGGCTCCTTGTACGGATTCCACCGGCGCTGCGTTGACCTATGGCTACGTAAAGACGCCGGCCGGCGCAGTTGTGGCTGCCCCGACCGCCGCTCAGTGCCTGGCTGCCGCAACTTGGGTCCAGAGCCGTGTGGTTCCGCAGCTGATTCCCCGCCACATGGACAACAACCTGTTGTTCTTCAAGTTGGATTATCATCCGACCTCGAAGGACACCATCTCGGCCAACTTCAACTACCTTGACTTCCGCAGCCCGAACGGCATTCAGACGCAGCTCTCTCTGACCAACGGCAGCGCCATCGGCAACAATGCCGACACCAACGTCTTCGATCGTACCGGCCGTTTGAGCTGGACTCGCGTGATCGGCGCTTCGTCGCTGAACGAGTTCCGCTTCGGTATCTTCAAGGACCGCCAGATCGACCCGGCCTCGCAGTCGCTCATCCCGACCTTTGGCGCGGCGGGTTCCGCCATCACCGCCCTGACCATCAACAGCGTCAGCAACCTGGGCGACGCCACCAACTATCCGCGCGTCAACCCCAGCGAGCTGCGTACGCAGTTCGCGGATACCTTCGCTTTCGTGAAGGGTAAGCACAGCTTCAAGTTCGGCATCGACGAGACCCGTTTGCATGATCACGTCATCAGCATGCCGAGCCAGTATCCGACCTACAGCTACGGCGCGACCACCGGCACGGTGACCAGCGGCGGAAACACCGGCTACGGTGTCAATGCCATGACGCTCTTCGCGCTGGATTTCAATAGCCTGACGGGTGCCGGAACGCAAGCGTTCTCCGGCTTCTCGCAGACCGTGGGCGGCCGTAACGTTGACCTCACCATCTGGGAGAGCTCGTTCTTCGCGCAGGATGAGTGGAAGGTAACTCCGAAGTTGACCATCACGCCGGGCATCCGCTACGAGTACACCTCGATGCCGACCCCGCAGATCGGTTCTTCGACCGTCGCCGGCTGCAACACGGCGATGGACACCATGATCCAGACTGCTACCGGCGTCAAGAAGATCGGTACCTGCTACATTCCGACCTACAACGCTGCTTGGGCTCCGCGCCTTGGCATCGCCTACGCCATCAACAACAAGACCTCGATCCACGCCGGCTACGGCATCTTCCAGGATCGCTACACCACGTCGACCCTGGAGAACATGCTGGTCACCACCGGCCTGTACCAGAAGCCTTACAGCTACAGCGGAAGCAGCCTTACCACTTCCATCGCCAGCTGCCTGCCTACCTTCCCGAATCAGGAAGCCTGGGGCTGGTCGCCGACCGGTAGCTGTGCCAAGTCGTTGTCGCCGGATATTTTCTTCGCCGACAGCAAGTACCGCAATCCGTACTCGCAGCAGGCGACCGTCGCCATCGAGCGTGAAATCGCGAAGGGTACCAACCTGTCGGTGTCGTATGTCTGGAGCCGTTCGATGCACATCAACGTCCAGAAAGACACCAACATCAAGAAGGATGCCAGCAAGACCCTGCAGTACATGATGTATGGGGATGCGGCAGCCACGCAGTTCCTGCGCGCTTCGGATGTCTATCCTGTTTACAGCAGCTACAACCCAACGTACGTGGTTCCGGGAACCAGCACCCAGTACACCGGCCGCGTGACCGAGTTGCAGGCGGCTGGCAACAGCTACTACAACGCGCTGCTGGTTAACCTGACTCGCCGCTACTCGAGCTGGTTCACGGGTTCGGCGTCGTACACCTACGGACACACCATCGACTACGGTATCGGCTCCACGCCGACCTTCGGCAGCACCACGCCGAGCAGCTTCTATAACGAAGCGTACCGTCAGCAGAAGGGCTCCAGCTTCCTGGATCGCCGTCACAACCTGATCATCAACGCCACCTTCACCCCGAAGTTCACGAACAGCAACTCGCAGTTCGCGAAGCAGGTGGTGAACGGCTGGACGCTGTCTCTGGTTGAGCAGTTGGCGACCTCGCAGCCCACCAACCCGGGTTACACCACGGCCGCCAGCGGCAACTTCAGCGGTGCTGTTCGCAGCGGCCTGAACGGCTTGGGTGTTACCAGCATCGTTCCCTTCGAGTCACTCTCTGGTCTTAACATCGGTGAGGTCATCCGCACCGACGCTCGTATCAGCAAGAAGTTCGTCATCAACGAGCGTGTCAATATCCAGGCCGGCATCGAAGCTGTCAACCTGCTGAACACCATCATCGCCAGCGGCCGTACCTTTACCAAGTGGTCGGTCTGCAACGGTGCAAGCGGTTCACTGGGTTGCACTGCCAACACCGCGACGACGACGGGTACCAACACGGTCTACAAGCTGATTCCGTACACCAGCTACGGTGCGCTGACTGCCACGCAGATCACGCCGGACGGTACCACCGCCCGCCGTGCGCAGGCTGTCATCCGCATCAACTTCTAGGCCGGATTCGCGAAAGGTGTGTCCGAGATAAAGCCGGGTGCTTTCGCCCGGCGATGAGAAGAACGGACACACTCATCGCGCAGCTGATCTAGTCGGAACCAACTGCAAGTTGGCCGGGGGCGAAAGCCTCCGGCCTTTCTTTTTGCTCGCGGGAATGAGGTGATGTTTCGCGCGCGACTGACAGCCAGTCGTCGTGAAGAAGAAAGTGAACGAAAAAGAAAAGAGGCGCCGCGTGGGCGCCTCTCGGTGTCTGGTTGGATTCCTACTTCTTGACCTGTATGTGCAGTTCGCGGAGTTGTGCGTCGGTCACCGGAGTCGGCGCGTCCATCATCATGTCGGTGGCCGCGGCGGTTTTCGGGAACGGGATGACCTCGCGCAGGCTTGGTGCACCGGCCAGGATCATCACAATACGATCCAACCCGAGTGCGATGCCGCCATGTGGAGGCGTGCCGTACTGCAGGGCTTCCAGGAAGAAGCCGAAGCGCAGCTTCTGTTCGGCCTCGTCCATGCCAAGCGCGCGGAAGATCTGCGCCTGCACGTCCTGCCGGTGGATACGGATGGAGCCGGAGCCAAGCTCGGTGCCGTTCAGCACCACGTCATAGGCGCGCGAGCGAATCTCACCCAGCACTGAGTTCGGATCGTTGATCGAATCGACACCCTCGGCCAGCATGCCCATGTGGTCCTCGTGCGGCGAGGTGAACGGGTGATGCGCGAACGTCCACTTTTCCGCATCCTCGTCCCACTCGAACGACGGAAAATCCGTGACCCAGAGGAACTTGAATTGCTTCTGCTCGAAGGCCTTGTGCTTGTCCGCGTACTTCTGCGCCAGCGCCAGGCGAAGCTGTCCGGCGTTGGTGGAGACCTGTGCGCCCTGCCGCCGCGTCTTGCGCGCATCGGCAGCTTCAGCGCGCTGCGGACCGCCAACCAGCACCAGCAGATCGCCGGCCTCGGCCTTGGTTAGCTCGCGAACCTTCGCGATGGCTTCCGGCCAGCTCTTCTCCAGACGCTTGAAGTCGTCGAAGAACTTGATGACCTTGGCCTGCTTCTCGTTCAGCAACAGCTTGTGGTCGTCGCGTTCCTTGCGGCTCAGGTCGCCCACGTGCGGAATGCGTATGGCCACGAACGGCAGCTCGGGGTCCACGCCCAGCGTCTGCAGCGCATCGGCCGGGAAGACGGCCTTCACGTCGGTCATCGCGGGCAGCCGCATGTCGGGTTTGTCAATGCCGTAGAGCGCGATGGCCTCGTCGTAGGTCATGCGCGGGAACGGCCCGGCAATTTCAAATCCGGCGGCCTTGAACGCCGCGCCGAGGAAGCCTTCGACGGCCGACCAGATGACTTCTTCGGTCGGGAAAGCAAACTCAAGGTCGATCTGCGTGAATTCCGGCTGGCGGTCGGCGCGCAGGTCCTCATCGCGGAAGCAGCGCACGATCTGGAAGTAGCGGTCGAAGCCGGAGATCATCAGGATCTGCTTGAAGATCTGCGGCGACTGCGGCAGCGCGTAGAATTCGCCGGGATGCACGCGGCTCGGAACAAGGTAGTCGCGCGCGCCTTCCGGCGTCGAGCGCGTCATGTACGGCGTCTCAATCTCGTAGAAGCCCTGCTCCGAAAGGTGATTGCGGATGGCCAGCGCGACCTTGTGGCGGAGCTGTATGTTGTACTGCATCTCCGGACGCCGCAGGTCGATGTAGCGATACTTCAGGCGCACGTCCTCTGCCGGAAGCGTGGTGTCTCCGGGAAGGAACGGTGGCAGCTTGCTGTCGTTGAGAACCTTCAGGTCGTCGGCGTAGATCTCAACTTCGCCGGTATCGAGCTTGGGATTGATTGCGTCGTTGCCGCGCAGGCGGACCTTGCCGGTCACGGCCAGCACATACTCGCTGCGCAGCTCATTGGCCTTGTCGTGCATGGCGCCAACGCGCTCGCGGTCGAACACAACCTGGGTCACTCCGCTGCGGTCGCGCAGGTCGATGAAGACAAGGTCGCCGAAATCACGGCGCTTGTTGACCCACCCCATCAGCGTAACGGTCTGGCCGGCGTCAGTGGCGCGCAGCTCTCCACAACGATGCGTACGTTTTAGATCACCTAAGAAATCCAGTTCCATTGCTCTCGCCAATCGGAAAAAGGGATTCATTCATTGTACCGAAGTTGCGTGCGCTTGGCGCGGCCATCCCTCGCGTCCTTCGCGAATACGGCCTGTTTTCGGCCTGGAACGCATTTCGGAAATCGTGAGTGGCAGGCGTTTGCGGGAATGCGGTTCAGGCTGCAACATCCCGGCATGTGCTTGCGCACAAAAGAAACGCCCCGCCCGAGGTAGGTCAGGCGGGGCATCCGTGGTACTGCTGAAAAACTATTTCAGCTTCGCGGCCAGCTCCGCGCGCGGCACCGGAAGCTGCTCGCCGCTCTTGAGATTCTTGAGCGCGAAGGTCTGCGAGGCCAGTTCGTTTTCACCGACGAGAATTGCAAACTCCGCGCCCAGCTTTTCCGCGGTCTCAAAGCCCTTCTTCAGCCGGAAGTGCTCGTCGCCAATGTCGGCCGAGACGCCTACCGCGCGCAACTCATGCGCTAAGGCCAGCGCGTGCTTGTTCATGCCTTCGCCAAGCGGAATCACAAACGCCTTCAGCGGCGAGGTTGCTGCCTGCTGCTGCGCCTGCAGGGCCAGCACCAGCCGGTCTTCACCGATGGCGAAGCCAATGCCCGGAGACTTCGGGCCGCCGAGCGATTCGCTCAATCCGTCGTAGCGTCCGCCGCCGAGCACCGCGCTCTGCGCGCCCAGCTCGCCGTGCGTGAACTCGAACGTCGTCTTCGTGTAGTAATCCAGCCCGCGCACCATGCGCAGGTTGATGGTGTAGGGAACCGCAAGTGTGTCGAGCGCGGCGCGCACCTCAGCAAAGTGCGTGCGGCACTCCTCGCACAAGTACTCGCTGATCTTCGGCAGCTTTTCGATGATCGGCTGGTCCTCGGGCACCTTGCAGTCAAGCACGCGCAGCGGGTTGGTCTCCGCGCGACGCTGGCAGTCGCCGCACATCTTGTCCTTCACTCCGGCCAGCGCCTCGCGCAGAGCGGCGTTGTACGCCGGACGGCACTTGGGGCAGCCCACGGAATTCAGATACAGCGTCCAGCCGGTGAGGCCGACTTCATTTAGCAAGGCGGTCAGCATGTCGAGCACTTCGGCGTCGCGCAGCGGCAGTTCGCTTCCGGCCGAGGCGGGTCCGATGATCTCGCAGCCAATCTGGAAGAACTGGCGGTAGCGGCCCTTCTGCGGACGCTCGCGGCGGAACTGCGGCCCAATGTAGTAGAGCTTCTGCAGCAGGCCCGTGCGCTCCATGCCATGCTCAATGTAAGCGCGCACCACGCCCGCCGTGTTCTCCGGGCGCAGGGTCAGTGACTGGTTCTTCTCGCTGGCGGCGCGGCCTTTGTCCTCCCAGGTGAACATTTCCTTGGAGACAATGTCGGTCTCTTCGCCGACGCCGCGGGCGAACAGCTCGGTCGATTCGAAAATCGGCGTGCGAATTTCGTGGTAGTTGTACCGGCGGAAGACCTCGCGCACGCGGGTTTCCACAAAATTCCAGAGGTCGGTATCAGGCGGCAGCAGATCACGCGTGCCGCGTACGGCTTTGATCATCTTTATTTATCCATCCGCGTCCAGCGCGGCAAAATGGAGAGCCACTCACTCATTAGAATACTGCCGCCTGGGTTCAACGCGCGGCGGCTACCCGGGGATGCGAGCTACACACCCACCAGCGTGCCGCGACGGCGGCCTGTGGCTTCCGGATAAGCGTACTCCATCTGCATGGCGGCGTTGCGCGCCACCTCGTCTCCATAATATTGCGAAACCAGCATCAGGCTCATCTCAATTCCGGCGGCGATCGACGAACAGCTCATGATCGGCCCATCCACAACAACGCGCAGGTCGCGTTGCAGCGTGGTGGTCGGGAACTTGGAGCGGAACAGATCGCGCGAGCGCCAGTGCGTGGTGGCGCTGCGTCCATTGAGCAGCCCCGCTGCGCCCAGCACCAGAGAGCCGGTGGCAACCGAGGCGATGTGCTCCGCCTTGGTGGACTGCGCGTTCACAAAATCCAGGTAGCGCTGGTTGTTCATCAGCGCGCGCGAGCCGTGTCCGCCGGGCACGATGAGCACGTCCAGCGGAGGGCAGGTGGCAAAGTCGACGTCGGCCAGAATGCGCATGCCGCCAGCAGTGACCACCGGGCCGAGCGATTCGTTGATGAGCGTGACCTTGATGGGCGATTCGGTTTCGCGACGCGTCTCTTCATCCGTCCGCGTGGTGCTGAAGACGTTGTAGGGGCCGCAGAAATCCAGCGGCTCAACGTCCGTATAAATCAGGATGCCGAAGGTGGTCGGGCGTGCGGTTTCCGGCGTCACTTGGACGCCTCGCTCAGGTACTGGTTCTTGTACCCGATGTAGTTGGTGCCGTAATTCATGATGGAGGCTTTCTCTTCTTCAGTCAGGTAGCGGCGGAACTTGCCGGGCGAGCCCATCCAGAGCGAGCCGGGCTCCACGACCGTGCCTTCCGGCAGCAGAGTGCCGGCGGCAATGATCGAATCATGCCCGATTTTCGCGCCGTTGAGCACGATGGCTCCCATGCCGATCAGGCACCGGTCTTCCACCACGCAACCATGCAGTGTCACGGAGTGTCCCACGGTGACCCAGTCGCCCACAATTACCGGCCACTTGCCCAGCATCCCGTGCAACACGGAGTTGTCCTGGATGTTGGAGTTGGCACCGATGCGGATCATGTGCACATCGCCGCGCAGCACGCTGCAACACCACACGCTGGCATGCTCGCCGAGCACGACATCGCCGATGAGCTGTGCCGAAGGGTCTATGTAGCACGTTTGCGGGAACGAGGGCATCACGCCCTTGTAACTGCGGATCATGGCAGGCTCCGTAACCTCTCACCATAACAGATGGAGATGAGGAGGAAAATGCTGCAAGGGTTCTCAAGCCCCAAAGAGGGAACAAACGGCAAAGCCCCACCTTGGTGCAAGGTGGGGCAGAAGCGATGTCTCGGATTGTGGTGTCTTCTCAGGCTTTCACGGCCTCAATTGCCCACAAGGGCGAATCGTTGGGAACAATGCGGGTGATGCGCAGCCCCGCCTTGTTCAGCAGTTCGTGGTATTCGCGCGCGCTGCGCTCCATGCCTCCCGGCATGGCCAGCATCTCCAGGTCAATGAACTTGCCAAGGTGCGGTGCATCGCCCTCGGGCAGTATGGCTTCGATCAGAATGATCTTGCCGTTGCCGCGCATGGCGTTGGCGCAGTTGCGCAGGATGGCAATCGCCTTCGGCTCCTCCCAGTCGTGGATGATGTGCTTCATCACGTAGGAGTCGGCGGCCGGCACCGCTTTGAAGAAGTCTCCGCTGACGCACTCGCAGCGATGCTCCAACCCAGCGTCTCGCACACGCTCGCGTGTGCCTTGGATGACATGGTCAAGGTCGAAGATGATGCCTTGAAGGTCGCGGTGCTTCTTCAGGATGCTTGTCATCAGGCGGCCATGGCCACCGGCCACGTCGCACAGTGTGCCCAGCCCGCCAAAGTCGTAGGTGGCCAGCAGCGCCGGCACGGCCATCGCGGTCAGCGATGTCATGGCGCTGTTGAATTCGCGGTTGCACTCGGCGTCGGTGGGGAAGTAGTCGAAGACCGGCATGCCGTAGACCTGCTCCACGCAGGGCTCGCCGGTCTCCACCGAATGCAGAAACTCACTGTAGGTGCGGAAGTGGAAGGGGTTGGTCATCCACAGTGCGGTGTCAATGGCGCGTATGGGATGGCTGGAACGCAGCACCTCGGAGGAGAGCGTGTTCTCAAACGTGCGAGGCTCCACCTCCGTAAACAGGCCGACGGTGGCCATGGCGCGCAGGCAGCGGTACAGCGATTGCTCGTGCATGCCGGATTCGCGTGCCAGATAGCTCACGTGGCGCGGGCCGTTGGCCAGCAGGTCGGGAATGCGGGCTTTGAGTGTGGCGTGCAGGGCGGCCGCAACCATGACTCCGGTGGCAAGCTGGAACACGTGCTGAACGTGCTCGGGGCCGGGGTGTGGGCTGCGAACTTCGGCGGCATTTTGGACCGGGGCGTCGAACATGGAAACTCCTTTTCGTGGATGTTGAGCCGGGCCCGGAGTGACGTACTGTATCACAGGCAGGTGTGATATACGTCACGCCGGCGGAAATAGTTCATGGGCATGGCGGAGTGGCATGTGTTTCTATGCCGGCTCTCTACTCTGCGCAGAGCTGATTCGTCGATCCGATGGTGACTAACGCCTTTAAAATCAGCGGGAAACAGCTTGCAAAAGAGGTGCTGGCGTGTTGGGGGTTCAAGCCCGGCAGGGGGTTTGATATACTGTTCCAGCCTATAGGGCGAGTTTGGGGGTGTATCAGGCTTGGCTGAGATTCGACTCCAAGAGGGAGAATCCCTGGAGAACGCGCTTCGCCGCTTCAAGCGGAAGGTGCAGCAGGAAGACATCATTAAGGAAGTGAAGCGCCACTCCTACTACCTGAAGCCGGGCGAGAAGGCCCGTCTGAAGGAAGCCCTGGCGCGGAAGCGCAGCAGGAAAAAGGCTCGCAAAGAGCAGGACTAACGATGTAAGATAGGCCGCCGAAAATTCGGCGGCCTTTTTGCGTCTCCCTAGACACCGGAGATGCACAACGCCGTCGCTGCTTTTATCGATGTCGCAGTTGTACCGCGCGGGATTCCGCGCAAGGCCGAACCCAGGGGCAATGCAATCACCAGACCGGAGTGGGCCCGGGATGCGTTCCGGGCGGGCAGAGCGATGTACCGGTCAGGTTCTCAGCAATGAGGAACAAGGGCTGAAAGGGGTGTCTTCCATGGAATTCCAGGACCGGATTCTCAAGTGCGTGGATTGCGGCGAAGACTTCGTGTTCACCGCCGGCGAACAGCTGTTCTTCCACGACAAACAGTTCAAGAACGAACCCAAACGCTGCAAGAACTGCAAAACCAAGCGTGCATCGGCGCTCGGACTGCAGCAGGAAAGTTCCTACAAAAAGGTGGAGACCCGCACCAGTTGCTCCAATTGCGGCAAGGAGACAACGGTGCCGTTCAAACCGACCCAGGGGCGCCCGGTCTTCTGCCGGGAGTGCTTCCAGGCCTCGAAGAAGACTCCACCGGTGACCGCATAGGGCACGGTCCCATGCCTGGGGTAGCAAGATTGCCGCAAGGCACATGCTGATTGGGCAGACGATCACAGCCGTCTCTCCCCAGGAGACGGCCATTTCCCGGCAATTGAAGACAACTGTCCGAACGGCTCTCTTCCGGAGACCAGCGCCGAAGTACGGCAGCGGAAATCGAGTGAATTTGTCCCTCGAAATTCGCCACTCCCGTGCCAATTCGCGCGCACAAGCCTGAGTTCCGCCAATCCACATATAATGTAGTTGTGACGCGTTATCACGTTGAGAATTTTGGCTGCCGCGCCACTCAGGCCGACGGCGCCGCCATCGAGCACCAGCTCTCCGAGCAGGGCATGGTGCGCGCTGAAACATCGGAGGCCGCCGAGGTTGTGGTGCTGAACACCTGCACCGTCACCTCCAGCGCCGACCACGACGCCCGCGCCGCCATCCGCCGCATCCACCGCGAAAACCCGACCGCCCGCATCATTGTGACCGGCTGTTACGCGCAGCGCGCGCCGGAAGAAATTGCCTCGATCCCCGGCGTCAGCATCGTCATCGGCAATTCTCACAAACACCAATTGGCGCAGATCGCCTTCGGCCACGCGGAGCCGCAAACGCTGGTGCAGATTGCCGGAGCCGCGCCGCACGCGGAGATCGCCGTGGGCGACATTTTTGCCCACACCGAGTTGCTGGCCGCGCCGGTCTTTGACAGCGACAACGAGAAGACTCGTCCGAATCTGAAGGTGCAGGACGGCTGCAATAATCGCTGCTCGTTCTGCATCATTCCCTCGGTGCGAGGACGCAGCCGCTCACTGCCGCTCGGCGAAGTGATCGCCAATGTCAATCACCTGGTCGCCAACGGCTACCGCGAGATCGTGCTCAGCGGCATCAACCTCGGCCGCTGGGGCCGAGACCTGCAAGCGCCAGCGGCCGCAAGTGAAGACGTCATCCTGAAGAGCAAGGCGACGAAGGATCTGCTGGTGGCCGCAGAGACAGAGCAGGCGGCTGCACCGCGCCGGGCGCGCTTTGTGGACATGCTTCGCGCCATCCTGGCCCACACGGCAGCCGAGCGGCTGCGCATCAGCTCCGTGGAGCCGATGGACTGGAGCGATGAGCTGATTGCGCTGATGGCCTCGACCCCGCGCATTGCGCCGCACGCGCACGTGCCGTTGCAGAGCGGCAGCGACCGCATCCTGCGTCTGATGCACCGGCGCTACCGCCCGTGGCACTACGAGGACCGCATCAACAGGATTCACGCCGCGCTGCCCGAGGCCGCCATCGGCGCTGACGTGATGGTCGGCTTCCCCGGCGAAACCGACGAGGATTTTGAAGAGACCTTCCGCATGGTGGAGCGGCTGCCATTTACCTACCTGCACGTTTTCACCTACTCCTCACGCCCCGGCACGCCCACGGCGGAGATGAAGGATCAGGTCAACGGCAACGTGGCGCGCGAGCGCAACCGCCGCCTGCGCGAGCTGGTCGCGGCCAAGCGCACGGCGTACCAGCAGCAGTTTCTTGGACGTCGCCTGCCGGCGCTCACGCTGACCACCGTCGTCGACGGCCGCACCGAGTGCTTGACCGCGAACTATCAGAAGCTGTGGCTGGACGGCGTGCACGAGGCCAACCAGAGCATCGAGCCGCTGATTGCGGGCATTGAGGGTGAGGCGCTGGTGGGAACGCTGGAGTAACTGCTGGGTTGAGCCGTCGCCGCTTGCAAGAAACTACTTTTTCCTTGGTACTGTCATCCTGAGCGCAGCGAAGGATCTGCTTCTTTGCATTTGAAGCGTGTGGCCCAGCGAAACTCGCGCTAGCTCAGCGCAGCCAGGAAGCTTTCCAGACTGCGGCGCTCATGTTCGTCGAGCTTGGGAAAGCAGGTCTGGCGGAAGTGCTCGCGGACGGCGCGCGCGGCCTCGCGCGACTTCTTTTCCTTGATCAGTTCCAGAATGTGTTCGTGCTGGCGCAGCGCTTCGGGGCGCTTGCGCGCAAAGCCCTCGCCCAGGCTGCTGGCGATAAGCTGCCGGATCGGCTCCTCGAGCGACTCATAGACAAGCGTGAACATCTGGTTGCCGCCCGCCTCGTTAATGGCGTGGTGGAAGCGTGCGTCGAGCGCGGCAAACTGCGTCAGGTCTTCGCAGGCCTGCATCTGCTTGAAGATTTCGGCGGCCGGGGCAATGCGCGTACGAGGCTGTGAGGCGGCCAGCGCGGCCGCCGAGCTATCGAGCACAATGCGCAGTTGCAGCAGCTCCACGCGCGAAGTCAGATCGTGCCGCAGCAGTCCGTCAAAAACCTTGGAGATGCCGACCGAGGGCGTGCCCAGCACGGTGGGGCCGCCCGGGTCTCCGTGGCGCACGGAGATCAACCCGAGGCTTTCGGCCACGCGCAGGGCCTCACGCACGGTGGGCCGGCTGACGCTGAAGGTGGCCATCATGGCGCGCTCCGACGGCAGGCGCGAGCCGGGCTTGAGTTCTCCGCTCAGAATGCGTTGCTGGAGCTGTTCCACAATCTGCTCGTGGGCGCGGGTGGCGCGCACTTTTTCAAAGGCCGGAGGGGCGGCGTTTTCCATGCCCCGATGGTAGCACCGCTGTCGGCTGAGGTGGCTCGGAAAACATAGTTGACTGGTAAGACCAGTAGGGTTATCCTGATCTGCATGCGTGGGATGGCAATCCTTCTCTGTTTTCAGTTGCTCGGCGTGGGGCTGCATGCAATCGGCGTTCCCCTGCCGGGTTCAATCCTCGGTCTTCTTCTTTTCGTGGTGGCGCTGTTTGCGGGCGCGGTCAAGCTGGAGTGGGTGGAGGGCACGGCCAATGTGTTGCTTGGCAACATGCTGCTGTTCTTCGCGCCCATCATGGTTTCCACCATCCGCCTGCTGCCCAGCATTGCGGACCAGATGCGCGCCATTCTGGTTTCCTGTGTGGTCAGCGTGCTGGCCGTCATGCTGACGACCGGCCTGGTGAGCCACCACTTGCTCGCCAACGAGGAAGGCAAGCTGACGGGAGCGGAGGCCGACCATGAATGAGTTCTTCGGCACTCCAATCTTCGGCTTGGCGTTGACCATCGGTATCTATGTGGGCGCGGCCGAGCTGCACAAACGCTTTCGCTGGGCGCATCCACTGTTTACGACCTTTGGCGGCCTGCTCGGCATTTTGTGGCTGCTGCCGGTTCAGCCCGGCCAGTATGAAAAGGGCGGCGACATCATTGCGCTTTGTCTGGGGCCGGCGACCGTCGCGCTCGGCGTGCCGATGTATAAGCAGGCGCAGAAATTGAGAGAGCGGCTGCCGGTGCTGGCCACGGCCACGGTCAGCGGCGCGCTGGTGGGCATGATCACCGCCGGCGTGACGGCCAAGTTGCTGGGTGCTCCGCAGCAGGTGGTGATGAGCGCCGTGCCGAAGTCGGTGACCACGCCGATCGCGATGGAGGTCTCCCTCCAGTTGCACGGCGTGCCGGAGATCACGGCGGCGATGGCGATGGTGGCCGGAATCATGGGCAGCCTGATCGGCCCGCAACTGCTGAAGCTGGCGCACGTGCGGCATGAGATGGCCATGGGCGCCGCCATGGGCACCGCCTCGCACGCGCTGGGCACGGCCCGCGCACTCAAGGAAGGCGAACTGCAGGGTTCGACTGCCTCGCTGGCCATGGCGATGGCCGGCATTGCGACCGCGCTGATGGCGATGGCCTTCCCGTGGGCGCAGGCAATGGTGCACATGGTGCGTCTGCACCACGGAAATTAACGCAACCGGATACTCAACTGTTTTGCCAAATAAGTTTGAAAATGCCCGCTTCTGACGCTATGCAGAGGCGGGTGTTTTGTTCATGTTCCGCATTCGGAGCGCCCGATTTCTCCGCTGCTCAATTCCTTTCTGTTCTGGAGCTTGCGGTGAAAATGCTATAATCGCGGTGCTTTCAGTAGCTGGGAGGAAGATATCGATAAGCGTTTCATCCGCACGAATGAGCGCATCCGCGCACGCGAAATTCGCGTGATCGCCGACGACGGCGCACAGCTGGGCATTATGCCCCCGTTCGAAGCGCTCAAAATGGCCCGCGAAAAGGGCCTCGACCTGGTGGAGATTTCGCCCACCGCGCAGCCGCCTGTCTGCCGCATCATGGACTTCGGCAAGTACCTGTACCAGAAGGACAAGCAGGAGCGCGAGGCGAAGAAGAACCAGAAGGTCATTACCGTCAAGGAAGTGAAGTTCCGCATTAATGTGGACGATCACGATTACGAGACGAAGAGAAACCACGTGCTGCGCTTCCTCGGAGAAGGTTCAAAGGTGAAGGCCACCATCTTCTTCCGTGGACGCGAAATGACGCGCCAGGGACTGGGCCGCGAGATTCTGCAGCGCCTGGTTCAGGACATCGCCGACAAGGGCGTGGTGGAGCATATGCCGCGGCAGGAAGGCAACACGCTGCACCTGATCGTGGCTCCGCCGAAGACCAAGTAAGGCTCCGGTGTGGCGGTTGAGCCTTGCGGCTCCTGCCTTCTGCAAAAGTTCACGAGCGGCCTCTGGGGCGGAAGACTCCGCACCGGGGCCGTGGTGTGAGAGCCAGCGAAAGCTGGTACAATTAAAGGGTTGTACTTTGCGCTTCGCGCCCTTCAGGGCCGGGGCGAGATGGTTGAGACTGTTATGCCGAAATTGAAGACCCACTCGGGCGCTTCCAAGCGTTTCAAGAAGACGGCAAGTGGCAAGATCAAGTGCGGACACGCTGGTCAGCGCCACATTCTGACTTCGAAGGAAACCAAGCGCAAGCGTCAGAATGATATGCCTGGACTCGTCGACAAGGCCGACGCGCCCAAGGTGAAGAGGATGCTCCCCTACTAGTCCTACGGGACTGGTAGCGGGCCGGCGCGTAGGCGCCGGAGAAGGTCAGCCATAGTGCAAGGGCTGGCCGAGCTTCCCGCCCGGCGGCAGTGATCTGCCGGGTGTAACCAAAAGGGGCAGCCAGCGGACCGCAAGCGGTTCGCAACGTTTCAGCCCCAGGCGTGTGAAGAGGTCCATAGGTCACAAACCTCCTGCCTCCAGCCGCCTTCATTCCCGCCGCGCATAGCCGCAGGCGGAGCACAAAAAGGAGCAGCAATGCCTCGCGTAAAACGTGGTACAAAGCGTCGCCAGCGCCGCAAGAAGTTACTGGATCTGGCCAGTGGTTATTTCCTCACAAAATCCAAGCTGTATCAGGCAGCGCAGGAAGCCGTCCAGCGCGGACTGAAGTTCGCCTACACGGGCCGCAAGCAGAAGAAGCGCCAGTTCCGCTCGCTGTGGATCGCGCGCATCAACGCCGCCTGCAAGCTCAATGACGTCAGCTATTCGTCGTTCATCAACGGTCTGAAGAAGGCCGAGCTGGACATCGACCGCAAGATCCTGGCCGAAATCGCCGTGAAGGACCCGGCTGGTTTTGCCAACCTTGTGGAACAGGCCAAGGCCGCTGTCGCCTAAGCTTCTACTGGTCACAGAGCAAGCTTTTCGAGTGGGCGGTCTTCGGGCCGCCCATTCGTATTGAATAACGAATTGATGTAAGTGCGGAAGTGACGGTCTGAGAGCCGCGTGGATACCTCCTTCTGCTTTGGCGTCATTCTGAGCGAAGCGAAGGATCGGCTGTTCTACACTGAGAACTGGGAACTGAGAACCGAGAACTGATTATGTATAGCGTTCCGAAACTTGAAGATTTCTCCGCCGCCGCGCTGGATGCGGCCGCCGCCGAGCTGCTGGCGGCGCTCGAAGCGGAAGCCAAACAGGTGGAGGCCGCCAAGGCCGAGGAGTTCCGCAACCGCTGGATGGCCCGCAAGAACGGCATCCTGACGCAGATCAACGACCTGTGGCTGAAGGCCGCGCCCGGCCCGTCAAAGCGCGACGTGGGCGCACGCGTGAACCAGATCAAGGCCAAGGTGGAAGAGACGGTGGAGGCCGTGAAGAACGGCTCGGCCGCCGGAGCGGCGAAGCCAGGTAACGCGCCTGCCGCTGCTGCGTCGGCTATTGCCGATGCGGTGGATGTGACGCTGCCGGGAACGCGCCAGATCCTCGGTGTCCGCAACCCGGTGCTGCATGTGCTGGACGACCTGATCTCGGTGTTTGTGAAGATGGGCTACTCGATTGCCGAAGGTCCGGAGGTCGAGACCGACTACTACAACTTTGAGGCCCTGAACTTTCCGCCGAACCATCCGGCGCGCGACACGCAGGACACGCTGTTCGTCGCCAACCAGGAGCGCAAGGCGCAGCGCGAGCGGTTGCTGCTGCGCACGCACACCTCGCCGGTCCAGGTGCGGACGATGGAGAAGATGAAGCCGCCGGTGCGCGTCATCTGCCCGGGCAAGGTGCACCGCAATGATGCCCCGGACGCGACACACTCGCCGATGTTCCACCAGATCGAGGGCCTCTGCGTGGACACCAACATCACCTTCGCCGACCTGAAGGGCACGCTCGACCACGCGATGAAGTCGCTGTTCGGTTCGCACGTGCAGACCTCGTTCCGCCCGTCGTTCTTCCCGTTCACGGAGCCGAGCGTTGAAGTCTCGATCAGCTGCCCGTTCTGCGGCGGCAAGGGCTGCCGTCCGTGCAAGCAGAGCGGCTGGATTGAGCTGCTGGGCGCGGGCATGGTGGACCCGGCGGTGTTCGGCTTTGTCGACTACGATCCGGCCAAGCTGAGCGGCTTCGCCTTCGGCATGGGCGTGGAGCGGCTGGCGATGATGAAGTATTCGGTCGACGACATTCAGCAGTTTTACCTGGGCGACATGCGGTTCCTGGAGCAGTTCGCGTAAGAGCGCGAAGACGATGCGGTCAAGGTGCGGATGTGCTCTTGAGCCGCGTCATGGTGAGCGGAGCAAAGCGGAGTCGAACCATCTTTTGTTTGGGTTCAGGGCAGGAATTGCTTGCCCCAGTCTTCCGCCAAGTCACGCCACTCCGGGTTGTTCGCGTGAACGAGTGCTTCCTTTTTCGCACGGGTCCAGCGTTTGAGCTGCTTTTCACGGTTGATGGCCGTGCGCATGTCGGAATAGCGTTCAAGGTGGACGAGGCGCGTTGCATTGTACTTGGCACTAAAGCCTTCAAACGTGTGGTGTTTGTGCTGGAAGACGCGCTGCTCGATATTGCTGGTGACTCCGATGTAGAGAACGTGCCGCGACGGGCTCTGCATGAAATAGACATAGTAGCGGCGTTCGCGGTTCATGCGGGTGATGCTGATGGCCAGTCGCTTTCGGCGCAGTGATTGCCCGCACATGACTGAGTGACGGGCGGAGACAAAAGATGGTTCGGCTGCGGACTCGCCGTGCGGCTTCGCCGCAAAAGGGCTCGTCCTTCGCTCACCATGACGGAATGAATGGTTTGTAGGAATTAGGGTGCGTAAAGATTATGAAGATCAGTCCTACTTGGATTCGTGATTTTGTGGCGCCGAAGGAAGGCGACCGCGCGGTGAGCGAGGCGCTGACCGTCAGCGGCATTGCGATTGAAGGCTATTACGGCGAGGGCGCTGACGCCGCGTGGGAGGCGGAGATCACCACCAACCGCGTGGACGCCATGAACCACTACGGCGTGGCGCGCGAGGTCTCGGCCATCTATAACCTTGACCTGAAGCCGGTGGAGCCGAAGCTCGAGGGCGGCACGGCCGCGCCGCAGTTCTCCATTGAGATTGAGGACCCGCAGGGCTGTGCGCGGTACACGGCGCGCGTGGTGCGCGGCGTCAACATTGCGCCGTCGCCCAAGAACATTGCGCACCGGCTGGAACTGATTGACCAGCGGGCGATCAGCAACGTGGCCGACGCGACCAATTACGTGCTGAACGAGCTGGGCCAGCCGACGCACGCCTTCGATCTCGACCGGCTGGAGGGCGGCAAGATTATTGTGCGCCGCGCCCGCGAGGGCGAAGTGCTGAAGACGCTCGACGGCCTTGAGCGCAAGCTGACGCGCGACGATGTTGTGATTGCCGATGCGGTGAAGGCCGTGGCGCTGGCCGGCGTGATGGGCGGCGAAGCCTCGATGATTACCGCCGAAACGAAGAACGTGCTGATTGAATCGGCATGGTTCGATCCAGCGGCCATCCGCAAGACGGCCCGGCGGCTCGGCATGCACACCGATGCGTCGCACCGCTACGAGCGCGGCGCAGACGCGGGCATCACCAAAGTTGCCTGCGCGCGCGTCTGCGAGCTGATTCAGCAGACGGCGGGCGGCGAGGTTTCGGCGGAGATTGACGTGGTGGGCCGCAAGGTGGAGCGCCCGTCGATTGTGCTGCACCGCTCGGAGATCACGCGCATTCTCGGCGTTGAGGTTCCGGGCTCGCGCGTGGTGCGCATTCTGCAAAGGCTCGGCTTCACGCTGAGCACGATCAGCTCGGCTGCGCCGGTGGAGAACTCGGCGGAGTGGCTGGTGCAGGTGCCAAGCTGGCGGCTCGACGTGGACCGCGAGATCGACCTGATCGAGGAAGTGGCGCGCATCTTCGGGTTGATGAACATTCCGAACACGCTACCGGCCTTCCAGGGCGGGGTGGTGGAGCTGCCGAATGCAGATAAGGCGGCGCTGATCCGCAGCCGGCTGCTGGCGCTCGGCTATAACGAGTCGATTTCGACCACGTTCATTCCGCAGACGGAGGCCAAGGTCTTTGGCGGTTCCGAGCCGGTGCGGCTGGCCAACCCGCTCAGTGATGAAGCGGCTTTCATGCGCACCTCTCTAGTGCCAGGGCTGGTGGCGCAGGTGGCTTACAACCTGAACCGAGGCAACAGCGATGTGCGCCTGTTCGAGACCGGCGACATCTTTGAGCTGTTTGGCGAGAAGGTGGAAGAGCGCCGCAGCACCGTGTTTGTGGCCACCGGACTGGCGGGCGCGCGCGGCGTGCAGGGCAAGGCCCAGCCGTATGGCTTCTTCGACATGAAGGGCGATATCGAGGTGCTGCTGGCGGCCTTCGACTTCCGCAACGTCTACTTTGACCGCTTGGTGCCGGAGTACTATCACGCGGGCCGCGCGGCGCGCGTGGTCATCGACGGCATTACGGTGGCGCGCTTCGGGCAGCTCAAGCCGGAGATCGCCGCCGAACGCAGCAAGTCCAAGCAGGATGTGTTTGTGGCCGAGCTGCTGCTGGACCGCCTCTATCAACTGGCGCTGAAGGAGCCGGTCTATGCGCCGATTCCGCGCTTCCCGGCCGTGGAGCGCGACTTCTCGCTCGTCTTTGCCAAAAGCGTCGAGTTCGCGAAGATTGCACAGGTGGTTGCGGGGCTCAGCATCGCCGAGATGGAGACGTTCGTTCCGGTCGAGGTCTTCGAGCCGAAGCCGGGCTCCCCGGCGGCCAAGAACCTGGGCGGGGGCAACTACTCGCTGCTGGTGCGCGCCAAGTTCCAGTCTCGCGAGCGCACACTGCGCGACGAGGAAGTGAACGCATGGTCGCAGCAGATTGTGGGTAAGTTGGAAGAACTGGGCGGCAAGCTCCGCGCATGACAATCATTCGTTCTAAGCGAGCGGCCGGGCACATGCGCCCGGCCGTTTTGTTTTGCGCAAGAGGGCGGCTCCATCTCTACTGAACACGCCGGAGTTTTCAGTTGCCTGGCGAAGAAGTCCGCCGCAAAATGTGACGAAAATTCAGATGCGGCGTCCAATTTGACAGGAACCCAGCAGAGCCGGAAGGCAGTCCGGCAGCGCTGGAAAGTTGGCCTGAAGGTGCCATTGCGCCGAAAAGAGCGAACTTTACCAGCGCAACTGCGAGAGGTTTGCGGTGTTCTTACTGCTGACGGGAAGGCAGCTCGTGGCAGGCAAGCATGCACCGGGGAGAGCGAGGTAGAGAGATGATCTGCCAGGGGATTTCGAAGAAACTACTGATATTTACTGCGGCTGCACTCGGCACAGTGGCCGTCGCGGTGGCGCAGGAACCGGCTCCACAAGAGCCGCCGATGCCGCCGCAACAGGAGCAGGCGGAAGTTCAGCCTGCCGCAGAGCAGCCGATGGTTCCGCCGGAAGAGCCGGCAGCCATGGAACAGGTTCCGCAGCAGGAGCCGGTGGGGACCGCGCCGCTGCAGCTTCCAGCGGGGACGCTGGTCAGCATTCGCATTGACCAGTCGCTGGCGTCGGATCGCAACCAGCCGGGCGACACCTTTACCGGCACCCTGACGCAGCCGCTGGTGGCGCAAGGCATTGTGGTGGCGCAGCGCGGGCAGATGGTTCTGGGCCGCGTTGTGGACGTGAAGAAGGCAAAAGGCTTTGGCGGCAGCTCGCAGTTGAAGCTGGCGCTGACCAAGCTGATTCTGGTCGATGGCCAGAGCCTGCCGGTGGCAACGCAGTTGATGGTGACACGGTCGGGCTCCACGGCCGGACGTGATACCGGCGTTGTGGCGACCACCACGGGCGCCGGAGCTTTGATTGGCGCGGCTGCCGACGGTGGCGCGGGCGCAGGCATTGGCGCCGGCGTCGGACTGGCGGCTGGCCTGGCTGGCGTGCTGGCCACCAAGGGACACGACACCGTGGTTTACGCCGAAACGCGGTTGTTGTTTGAGACGACTGCGCCGGTGGAAATCAACACCAGTGCGGCTCCGCAGGCGTTCCACGCGGTGGACTCGAACACCTACACCAAGGCAGCGGCGGAGGAGCGCATTGAGTCTCCGCGGCAGCAGCCCACGGCCGGCCCGCGGCCTTATCCGGCCTATGGCTGGTGCGGCCCTTACTGGGATCCGTTCTGCTACGGTCCGAACGTGTGGGTTGTTGGCGGCTACTGGCATGGTGGTGGACATTGGCGTGGTGCGCCGTATCGCGGGGGATGGCATCACCGCTAAACACGAATGATTATGAATGCGAGAAGCCCAGCCGAAGAGGCTGGGCTTTTTCGTGTCGCCAGAAAATGGAAGCCGGTTAGTTGTCGAAGATCACGCGGCGGCCTTCAATGCGGTAGCGCCCTTCGAGCACGAGGCCGATGGCCTCGGTGTACGCCTGGTGTTCCTGCTCGAGAATGCGGTCGGCGAGCGCGTGTGCGTCGTCGCCGGGAAGAACCGGCACCACGCGCTGCACGAGGATGGCGCCGTGGTCCAGATGCTCATCCACAAAATGCACGGTGCAGCCGCTGACGCGCGCGCCGTAGTCAAATGCCTGCTGCTGCGCATCGAGCCCGGGGAAAGCAGGCAGCAGCGAGGGATGAATGTTCAGGATGCGTCCGTGAAACTGCTCCACAAACCACGGGGAAAGCAGGCGCATGTATCCGGCGAGGATCACCAGGTCAACTCCGGCCTCACGCAGCGCGTTCACCACGTCGCGGTCGTGCTCCTCACGCTTGCGGCCCTTGCTGGGGAGGACCTTGACGTTCAGCCCGCGCTCGCGTGCGGCGGCAACGCCACCGGCGTCAGGCTGGTTGCTGATGACGATGGCGATTTCTGCGGCCAGTGCGCCGCGCTGGATGTTGTCCGCGATGGCGACGAAGTTGGAGCCGCGTCCGGAGAGCAATATGCCGAGCTTCTTCACCCTTTGATTGTAAAGCAGGCGGGCTGGGCGCGTGGAGCAGGTGCATTGCGGCGGTTGCATCGCCCTGCAGCATTCGCTATCGTGGGGGCCTGTGAACACGCGGCATACAGCACCGTCGGTTGTGGCCTCGCGCGGCGCGGAGCTGGCGGCGCGCTTTGCACTGCTGCTGGAGGCGATGCCGGAGTCGGTGTCCGCCGAAGAAGTGCATCGGCTCCGCACCACCATACGACGGCTTGAAGTCGCGCTGGGCCCGCGTCGCGGAGGTCCGAGGCTGGCCCGCGAACTGCGGCGTTTGCGCCGGGCAGCGGGCAGGGTGCGCGACCTCGACGTGCAGCAGGCGCTGCTGAAGACGATTCGTAGCGAGGCCGCCGGACGTGCGAAGGCGCGGTTGGCTGCGCGACTTGGGCACCGGCGCCAGAAGCGTGCCGAAGGTCTGCGGAAGTTGCTGCGAAAGGAACTGGCAAACGATTTGACTGCGCGATTGCAGCGCGCGGCGGTGCGGAACAATGTGCCGCAACACGCGGCAGAAAGCAGCCAAATGCACGCTGCCTCCGCACGGCGGCAGTATCTGGCGCTGACCGCGCAGCCGCCCGCGGACGATACTGCGTTGCATCGGCTTCGCATTGACTGCAAACGCCTGCGCTACGCGCTGGAGCCGCTGGCGTCTGCGGAAGTCGTACACGCCGCAAATCAGCAGTCTGCGTTGCAAAGGCTGGTGGAGCAGTTCAAGTGTGTGCAGGACGCCATCGGGCTCTGGCATGACTGGGCGACGCTGCGGGATGATCTGATACAGCGGGCGCACGGCAGGAGTGATGCGGCGCTCGTGGCCATTCTGCGGCGTCGAACCCGTCTGCATGAATCCAAGGCAAGAAGTGTGGTGCGCGAGCTGAGAGACGAATTCGCGCGGCACGCCATCAAACGGTCACCCACAACAGCCGCAGGCAGCAGGGAGCGGCAGAGCCTGGCAGGCTGATGATGCCCATCCTCGGCGCCGTGGATATCGGCGCGAACTCCGTAAGGTTGAAGATTGCAAAACTTGTACGCAGCCGGCTGGTGACGCTGCACGAAGATCGCGAGGTCATACGGCTGGGCGAGAGCGTCTTCCGCACCGGAGCGATTGACCCTGAGGCGATGGCCGCTGGCGTGAAGGTGATGCAGCGCTTCCACCGTGCCGCGCAGAGCTTTGGCGCCGAGCGAGTGCGCGTGGTGGCCACCAGCGCGCTGCGCGACGCGAGCAACGCCGAGGCCTTCACGCAGTGGGTGCGCGCAGCCACCGGCTGGCGGGTTGAGGTCATTAGCGGACTGGAAGAAGGCCGCCTGATTCATCTCGGCGTGATGGCGAATACGCGCATTGCGGGGCGCATGCTGCTCATCGACCTTGGCGGCGGCAGTTGCGAGCTGACAGTTTCCAGCAAGGGGCAGATCGAGCGCATTTATAGCCTGCCGCTAGGGGCCGTGCGCCTGACGCGCGACTTTCTCATGCACGATCCGCCGCAGGAAGAAGAAGTAAACAAGATGCGCGCGCTCATTGCCGAGGAAGTTTCGCGCGTGCGCGAAAAACTCGTGCGCAATCCCATACGGTTGACCGTGGCGACCTCCGGCACGCCAGCCGCGTTGAGTGAAGCATGGACGAGCGCGCACGGAGGGCAGACGGTGCCGCGCGCAGGGGTGTTGCGCATGGCGCAACGGCTGGCTGCGATGAACGTGGGACGGCGCCGCGCGGTGAAGGGCATTGGCCCGCGTCGCGCGGAGATCATCGTGGCCGGGGCAAACGTCTTTTGCGAGCTGCTGACGCAGTTAAAGCTGCCGAGCTTCCGCTACCTGCCCTATGGTTTGCGCGACGGCCTTCTGGCGCAGATGGCCACCGACTACGGCACGGGCGCGAGCATGCGCAGCCGCGTCCGCAATGAGCGCGAACACTCGCTGCAACAACTGGCGAAGCACTATGACGTGGATTTGGCGCAGGCCGAGCGGGTGCGCGCGCACTGCGCCACGCTGTTCCGCTCGCTGCAGCCGGTTCACGCGCTGCCCGCCGATTATGCTGACTGGCTACAGGCGGCGGCGATGCTGCAGGAATCCGGTTCGTTCATCAACCGCTCGGGGCGTCGGCGCCACACGTGGTACATCATCGCCAACTCGGAGCTGTTCGGTTACACCGAGCAGCAGCGCAAGGTCATTGCGGCCATCGCGCGTTTCGTGGGCAAGTCAAAACCCGCCGAGGGCTCTCCGGCGATGATGGCGCTGCCCGTGGCGGACCGCCTGCTGGTACCGCGCGCGGTGATGCTGCTGCGGCTGGCGCGCGCGCTCGAACAGGGACGGCGTGGCGCGGTCAGCGGCGTGCGCGTGCGCACCTCGCCTCGTCGCGTGGAGTTGCATCTGAAGACACGCGGCGGTGGCGCGGACCTGGAACTGTGGGCGGTGGAGAAGGAACGCGCGCAGTTCAAGGAGATCTTTGGCCGCGAATTGGTGTGCGGCTAGCGCGTGCGCGCTGGCGGGGCCATACGTGTGAGTTGAAATGAAAACGCCGCGCGGGGTTCCTCAACTCCGGCTGCGCCGCGCCAACATCAGGCGCGCGCATGGGCATGCGGCATCGCGAAAAACCTTCTTTCGCTCTGCGCGTGTGGTGAGCGCAGCCCTCGCCGAGGAACACTATTTTCAAGCGTGAGCATGAGAAACCCCGGGCTGAAGCCCGGGGCTGCCCGATGTGCATTCTGAGATGAACGCTCAACGCTTGATGATGCGAACGAAATACTGAGCACTGGCGATGACGCGCCTGCTATCGTCCTACGGTAGTTTTGGCCGCCTTGGGGTCTTCCTTGTCCCAGTAGTGGTGGTCGCGGAGGAAGTAGCCTTCATTGAAGGTGTTGAAGGCGGTGCGGAAGAACATGCGCACCATCTTGAAGCGGCCCATTTTCTTAAAGCGGCGGTTGGAGGTGAGGATGCCTCCGGTGACGATGCCGAAGCGCAGCGGCGAGACCTGCTTACTCAGCAGGTAGTCCTCGGCAAAGAGGCATTTCTCGTTGAAGCCGCCGAGTTTGTCGAAGACCGGCTTGCGGAAGAGCATGAACATGCCGGTGGCGAACGGCTTGGTCCACGAGGCGAAGTACTGGATGGCGTTGTTGCCCGCGTAGAGCGCCTGGTCCAGCAGGTTGCCGCCCGTGCACCAGACGTTGGTGGTCAGGCAGTTGAGGCGGCGGCGCTTCATGGTCTGCATGGCGCGGCGCAGCAGGGTGCGGCGCTTCAGCACAATGTCGGCGTCCATGAACAGGACGAACTCGGTGGTGGCCCGCGCGGCTCCGGCGTTGCGGCCCACCGCGGGCAGTCCGCCGGGAATTACTTCGATATCGAGCTGGCCTTTGTAGGAGTTGGCGATGGCGACGGTGTCGTCGGTGGAGCCGGCGTCAGCAACGTACACTTTCGTAGACGGCAAGAGCGGGTAGTCTTGCCGGCTCAAAGAAGTCAGCAGCCGTGGCAGGTTCCGCGCTTCGTTCTTCGCTGGGATTACTATCGTCAGCTCGGCGTTCGTGCTCACGGATGTCGACTCCTTGTTCATTTACGGTGACGTAGGTGGCGTGGTTGCCCGTCCAACTGCCGGTATTGTAGTACCAAACGCCATCCTGGAACATGGAAGTCGCGGTGTGGGTATGGCCGCAGAAGACGCGGTCGATGCGGGCAAAGCGCGCGAAGGCCAGGGCGCCGCGTGCGACCTTGCCTTCCATGCGCAGCCAGCGGGTGTTGATGCGGTCGATGACGCGCGAGAGGCATCCGGCGCGGTCGAGCTTCTGAATCTCCGCATAAAGGCGTTCGCCCCAGGTGCTGAGAAACTCGTTCTTGCACACAAAGCGGTCGAACTGGTGTCCGTGGATGGCGAGATGGCGGTAGCCGTTGTACTCCCAGGCGTAGCGCTGGTACACCGGCACACCCACCAGGTGAGACATGATCTGCGACAGCCCCTTGTCGTGGTTGCCCTCCACCCACACCACTTCCACGTTGCGCTTGGGGTTGGAGAGCTTGCGGATGCAGGAGAGGAACTTCCAGTGGTCACCGGTGAGGCGGCGGAAGTTCAGGTCGCTGAAGATGTCTCCCAGCAGGATGAGACGGCGATAGCTCGCGTTCTCCAGCAGGTTGACGGCTTCGCGGGCGCGGCTAACCTCGGAGCCCAGATGAACGTCAGAGAGAATGAGCGTATCGAACTCGGGCATGGTAATAGTTTCGTCGGAACCGGTTACGCTCGTATCAATTGCGTGTGAAAGGGTGGTAAAACGTTCCACGTAATCAGGATGTTAACCATTCGTATGGCCTTTTGGTGGCGGATGGCGGTGACTATCCTCACAGACATTGGCTGATTTATCGGCTATTCATGAAAGAGTCACGGTGCAGCAACCGCCGTGCAGATATTATTGAAGAGTATGCAACTGGGACGTAACACTCGCAGCAGCGCCCCTCAAACGCGCGCGGTGGATGTGATGGTAGAGCAGGCGGGCTGGGCCAAGCCCCTGCTGCCAATCCGCCGGCTGAATAACTTGTATGACACCGCCCGCCAGCATGGCCCGACGGTGTTTGACGGCTTTCTGGAAGCCCTGGATTCGCGCTACGAAGTTCGTGAGCGCGACTTGGAAAATGTTCCGCGCACCGGCCCCACGGTCGTCTTCTGCAATCATCCTTTCGGCCTGCTCGACGGCATGATGGTTGGCTCGCTCCTGCTGCGCTTGCGGCCGGACGTGAAGATCCTGACCAACCAGATGCTGGGCGGTTTCCCTGAGCTGGAACAGTACTGCGTTTATGTGGACCCGTTGATGGGCTCCGACCACGAGAAGGTGAACCGCAGCGGCATTCGCGGCGCGCTCGACCATCTGGTGAACGGCGGCTGCCTGGTGGTGTTCCCCTCGGGCGAGGTGGCGCACTGGGTGACGCGCGAGTGGCGCGTGCGCGAGCCGGAGTGGAACCCGAACATGGCGCGGCTGGCGCGCCTTGCGCGTGCAACCTGTGTGCCGCTCTACGTGCGCGGACGCAACAGCCTTGGCTTCCAACTGGCGGGCATTGTGCATCCACGGTTGCGCACGTTCCGCCTGCCGCATGAGTTGCTGAACAAGCGCGGCACGCGCGTGGACATCCGCATTGGCGCACCGGTTCCGCCGGAGGCGCTCGCGGCCGTGCAGGACGACCGCAAGGCCATTGCCATGATGCGCTGGCACAGCTATCTGCTCTCGCTGAACAACGAGAAGATGAGCAAGCGGGCCAAGCTGAAGATGGCCATGCACTGGCCTCCGCAGCGCCCCGTGGCCCCGGCCATTCCGGCGCAGACGCTGGCCTCCGAACTGGCCGCGCTGCCCGCCGATGCGAAGCTGGCACAGGCCAACGCGTTCGACGTTTACATCCTGACCGCGCGACAGGCCCCCTCGGTGGTGAAGGAATTGGGCCGTTTGCGCGAGATCACCTTCCGCGCCGCTGGCGAGGGCACCGGCAAGCCGCGCGACCTCGACCGCTACGACGCGCATTACAACCACATTGTGCTGTGGAACCGCGAGCAGCAGGAACTGGTGGGCGCCTACCGCATCGGCAACGTGCAGCACATCCTGCGCCGCTACGGCCTGCGCGGGCTGTACACGGCCACGCTGTTCCGTTTCGAGGAAGGCTTCTTTGATAAGGTTCCGCCGTCCTTTGAACTGGGCCGTTCATTCGTGCGGCTGGAGTATCAGCGGCAGTTTTCTCCGCTGCTGCTGCTGTGGAAGGGCATTGGCACGCTGATCGTGCGGCATCCGGAGATTCCAATCCTGTTCGGCGCCGTCAGCATCTCCAACGATTACTCGCCGGCCTCGCGTGAGCTGATGACCAGCTTCCTGCGGGCGCAGGCGGCGGCTTCGCCGGAACTGGCGGACATGGTTTCTCCGAAGCATCCGCCGAGAATTTCGCGCGAGGCCAAGCTGCATCAGGAGATCTTTGCCAAGGCGCTGACGCTGGAGAGCGTGAGCGACCGCGTGGCGGATTTCGAAACCGATGGCAAGGGCATCCCCATCCTGGTGAAGCATTACCTGCGGCTCGGCGGCAAGATTCTGGGCTTCAACATTGACGCCAAGTTCAGCAACGTCATCGACGGTCTGCTGATGGTGGACCTGCGCGAGGCGAACCCCGACTTGCTCGGCAAGTATCTCGGCCGTCAGGGCGTGAAGGATTTCCGCGCCTACCACCACGTCACGTCAAAAGACGCGCAGGCAGATTCGTAATCTTGAGCGTTCACGCGAGACAGGGGCTTCGGCTCCTGTCTTTTTGTTTTTGAACCAAGACCGTACCCAACACACAGGAAGAAGCTGGGATGGATGTTCGCCGCGCTGGGATAGAATCAGCAAAGATGCGGCGAGCAGTGTCTGTGCTGCTTTCCGGCTCTGGGACCGGCTTGACTGCGGTACTGCTGTTCTCTGGTGCGTTGGAGGTCATGGATGCTTCGCGGCTCGGTGGAGACGTTTGCGGCGCGGTGTGCGCGCTGGGTAGCGCTGTGGATTGTGCTCGTCGGAGCCGTGGTGGCTTCGGCGCAAGTCCAGCAGTTGTCGAGTGACTCCGGAAAAGTTGAATTGTTCGGCGGTGTTGCCTACCTGCAGCCGAACGGCAACTATTCGGCGGCTACGCCGGTCAAAGCCAAGAGCATGTCGGGGGCGGGCGTATCGGCCACCTTCTGGACCTCGCGCAACTGGGCGCTGCAGGCAGATGCCGCCGGACAGAGCGGAAGCGGCGACCGCTTTGCGACCATGATGGTTGGCGTGCAGTACAAATGGCGCCAGCTCCGCGTGCAACCGTTTGCGGAGGGCATGATCGGCGTCATGTGGCGCATGCCAAAGGCCGCGGTCAACACCAGCGGCACGGCAGTGTCGTTGGGCGGCGGCGTGGATGTTCGTCTGCAATCCCGCTGGTCGCTGCGTCTGCTCCGGGCCAACTACATTCATTCCTTCGATAATCCGCGGACGATCGACGGCAACAAAGTTCAGTCATTCTGGAACAGCATGCGGGTGGAGAGCGGCGTGGTTTGGAGTGTCGGCCAGCCAGCACCGCCGCCAGCCAGTGCCGCCTGCACCGCCACGCCGGCCTCCGTGCTGGCGGGCGAGCCGGTGACTGTCGCTATCAAGGCAAGCGGACTCTCGCGACGCTCCGCCAGGTATCAGTGGGCGACCACGGGCGGCAAGCTGACGAGCACCTCTGAAACCGGTGTGGTGGAGACTGCGGGCGTCGACGCCGGAAACTACGAAGCCACCGGCACCGTGACCGGCGGGAGCAAGAAACATCCGCAGACAGCCACCTGTGTAGCCAAGTTTGAGGTGAAGGCCGTGGCGGCGCCCAGCAGCGAGACGGCAGCAGCGGAAGCGGCGAAACCCGCCGAGGAAGCTGCCAAAGCGCCGGAGGCGGAAGCCGCCAAGTCGGCAGAGCCTGAAGCCGCTAAACCTGCGGAAGAAGCGGCCAAGCCCACCGAAGCGGAAGCGTCGAAGCCTGTAACGACGGAGCCGGCCAAATCGCCCGAAGGCGAAGCCAGCAAGCCTGCTGCTCCGGAAGCAGTGAAGTCCGGAGACGATTCTTCCAAGCCAGCGGAGAGTGTCGCAAAGCCGAACGAGTCCCAGGCCAGCAAGTCCGCGCCGAAGGCGAAGGGCAGACCTGCGCTGACGGTGACGGCCACGCCGGATGCCGTGGTCTCCGGCGACGCGGTGAGCATTACCGCCGTTACGACCGGTCTGAAGCGCGCCATTGCCGAGCAGTGCACTGCCAGCGCCGGACACCTGCAAGGCTCCAAGGGCATGTACACGCTCGACACCACGGAGTTCAAGCAGGGAACCATCACGGTTGCCTGCCGCGTGGGAGCGCTGCGCAGCAAGGCGCTGGTGACGGTGACGCCGCGCCAGAAGCAGGTTGCCAAGGCGCGCCGCGTGCAGACCGTCAACTTCCTGAACGTGGCCAAGCCTGGGCGGCTGGACAACGTGGCGAAGCAGATGCTCCGCGACGCGGCCCACGCGCTGCAGCAGAGTGAAATCGGCTCGCGCATCATTCTGGTGGGCAACGCGTCCACGGTGGAACGCCACGACAAGAACCAGAAGGTGGCCGCGCAGCGCGCCATCAACGCCCGCGAGTTCCTGATGGACAAGAAGAATGGCGGCGGCGTGGAGCCGTCGTCGATCTCGGTCTATGAGGGCGATGCGAAGATGAAGAGCGTGATGCTCTACATTGCGGCGCCGGGTGCGGAATTCAACACCAAGGGGCTGAAGGCTGTTGAAGGCGGGGCACCGACCTACGACACGCTCGACGCTCCCAAGGTGATGAAGAAGCACGCGGCGGTTCATCGCAAGGTTCGGGCGAAGAAGTAAGCAGTCGGCTTCACGATCAAATACAACGCCCCCGGAACTCCGGGGGCGTTTCTGTCTCGTGCGAACGGTGAGTGCCGCGCGCGGCTACAGGCTAAGCACCAGCAGCTTTTCTTCCGTCATCTCCTGGATGGCGGAGCGGACGCCTTCGCGGCCCTGGCCGCTGTCCTTGGTGCCGCCGTACGGCATGTGGTCGATGCGGAAGGAAGGAATGTCTCCGGCGATAACGCCGCCGACCTCGAGCTGTTCGTAGGCGCGGAAGATGAGCTGTGCGTCGCGCGTGAAGAGGCCCGCCTGCAGGCCGTAGTTCGTGTCATTCACGCGGGCCAGCGCCTCGTCGAAGGTGGCATAGGGCTCCACGGTCACCACAGGCGCAAAAATCTCGGCGCAGTTGACGTGCTCGGTGGGCAGCGTTCCGGTCAGCACCGTCGGTTGCAGCACGGTGCCGGTGCGGTGCCCGCCGCAGAGCAGCCGCGCGCCACGCGAGACGGCTTCGGCAATCCAATCGTCGACGCGGTGCGCATCTTCTTCGCGGATCATGGGGCCAACATCGGTGGCCTCGTCGCGCGGATCGCCCACGCGCAACCGCTCCACTGCGGGCAGGAACTCCGCGAGGAACGGCTCAAAAACTGTTTGCTCCACCAGAATGCGCTGCACCGAGATGCAGGTTTGTCCGGCGTAGCTGAAAGCTCCGGTAACGCAGCGGGCGGCGGCGTGCGACAGGTCGGCGTCAGAGTGCACGATGCATCCGGCGTTGCCGCCCAACTCCAGCGTCACGCGCTTCTTGCCTGCGCGGGCCTTCAAAGCCCAGCCCACGGCGGCGCTTCCGGTGAAGGTCAACAGCTTGGTGCGCTCATCTTCCACCAGTGGCGCGGCGTCGGCGCCCGACATGGGCAGCACGCTCAGTGCGCCTGCGGGCCAGCCGGACTGCTCCACGGCCTTGGCCAGCAGCAGCGCCGAGAGCGGTGTTTGCGAGGCAGGTTTGAGCACCACAGGGCATCCGGCGGCGATGGCCGGGGCCAGCTTGTGGCACACAAGGTTCAGCGGAAAATTGAAGGGCGTGATGGCCGCGATAGGGCCGAGCGGAAAGCGGCGTACCATCCCCAGCCGTCCGGCGGCGAAGGGCAGCAGGTCGAGCGGCAGCACCTCGCCGTAGATGCGCGTGGCCTCCTCGGCCGCTACCTGGATGGTGAACAGTGAGCGGTCCACCTCGCCGCGTGCCGTCTTGATCGGCTTGCCGGCCTCCATGCAGATGGTCTGTGCAAAGTCTTCCTTGTGCTCGGAGACGTAGCGGTGAATGGAGTAGAGCACACGCTGGCGTTCGTGCGCGGGCAACTGGCGCGTCTGCGCAAAGGATGAAACAGCGGCGTCGAGCGCCGTGTTCACCGCCTCGCGGCTGGCGAGCGCAACCTGCGCCACCACCTGTCCGGTGAACGGAGAATGAATCGCGAGCGGTTCGCCCTCCAACTGCCATTTACCGGCGCAGAAGAACGGGCGAAGATGCAACGCATTCGGGGGATTGACCATAGCGCAACGATGGTACACCGAAAGCGAGCTTCAGGTTTCGAGTTTCGAGACGCAAGGCAAAATGGCTCGGGCGCTGCGGCAGGCTGTAAATAGAAGGCCCCGCGCAGGCATGGCCTGAACGGGGCGGAATGAATGATGGTTGCGAACTATTCGGCGGCGGTTGCGGTGTCGTCGGTGTCCACGTTGACGTTGGTTTCGTCGGCCGGGATGAGACGCACGGAGCAGCTGCCCTTAACGCACTTCAGCAGGCCTTTGCGGACGTAGTGCGGCGTGCTCTCGTCGGGCAGAGTCGCCGGCAGCTTCAACGCTTTGAGCACAACCTCCTGGCTCGCGAACTTGTCGCGGCCGCTCAGGAAGCGCACGCTCTCCGTGTTGCCCAGCGCGTTGAGCACAAAGACCAGTTCGGCCTCGCCGTCCCCGGCACTGAGATTGACCGGCAGGGTACGCAGCGCGAGCAGCTTCGGCTTGTACTCCGCCGCCAGCTTGTCGAGGGCCTTGTCTTTCATGCCGAGGGCCTTCAGGTGTTCGCGTGTTTCCGGCACCGCGCGCCGGGCGGCCAGGGAGAGCGAGTAAGTCTCAAGGGCCTTGTCCTTCATGCCCTGCTTTTCATACACCTGCCCAAGGTGGTCGCCCACTTCGCCGTGCAGCGTATTGATCCACGCGGCGTAGAGGAACTTCTCGGCCTTCGGGTAGTTGCCCTGCTGGAAGTAGACCCAGCCGAGCGTGTCCCAGTAGGTGGCAAGCTGGCCGCTGATCTGCGCGCCCATCCAGTCGGCCTGGTCGGGCGACAAGTTTTTGAGCAGCGAGGAGGTGGTGCTCACTGCCGACTCCGCGTACTGCTGCGCGCGATCCAGCTTCTGGCGTTCGCAGGCCAGCACGTAGGCGATGTTGTTCCAGATGATCGGTTCCGGCTGTTTCTCCGCCGCGCGGTCCATGGCGTCGATGGCCTTGTCGGCCTCGCCGGTCTTCAGGTAGGCCTCGCCCAGCATCTGCAGGTTGAAGGCGTTGTCGGGCGTGATCTGGACGGCGGTCTCCAGCTCAGGAACGGCGTCCTTAAAGCGGCGCGCACGCATCAGCGCCTGGCCCATGCCAGCGTGCGCAAACTTGTCGAGCGGGTTGATCTCGAGCTGCTTGCGGTACTGTGCCATCGCGTCATCCCAGCGCTCCTGCTGCGCATAGAGTTCGCCCAGGTTGTTGTAGGCGTATTCGTCGTAGGCGTTGACCTCGATGGCCTTCTTGTAGGCCGTCTCCGCCTTGGCGAACTGGCCGAGCGTGGTGTAGGCGCGGCCAAGGTTGTTCCATGCGCGCGGATGCTTCGGGTCCTTCTCCACCAGCTTGGCATAGAGGTCGGCGGAGAGCTTGTATTTACGCGCGTTGAAGGCGTTGTTGGCGGCTTCCTCGATCTCCTCCGGAGTCGCCTGCTTGCTGACCACGGCGTCGCGGTCGCCGGTGAACTGCGCGCTCACCATCTGTCCTTCATCGGCGCGCAGCACGCGCACAAAGGCCATGAATTCGCGGGCACGTGCCGGAGCCATTTCAAACACGTTCACCTTGAGCACCCTCTGCGTGCTCAGCACGCCGTCCTTGAGAGAGGTGTTGTCGCTGTACTCGGCAAAGTCGCGCTTGGTGCTGACCGGCACCGGCAGCGTGAGCTTCACGCTCTCCGGCACGGTGATGCGCACGCGCGATTCAATCGTCGTGGGTCCGCCGAGCGTGGCCGGGTCGGTATCGTCTTCATCCAGTTCCGGCATGATGGAGCGAGGAATGGGCAGCGCCAGCTTGCTCTCCTTCGCCGTCCAGTCAAAGTAGCCGGAAACCTCAATGTCGTATTCAAAGCTGAACGGCTTGCTGGTGTCGGCCAGTTCGCTGCTCTTTACGTTGCTGACCTTGCCGGCGATGCCTTCCAAGCCGCTTCCGTATTCGATCAGTTCCTTCCAGTGGCCTTCAGGCACGCTGCGGAAGGCCGCGCGGATGCTCACTTCCTGGTCGCCGCGGACGCTGCGCTTGACGTGCGCCATCAGGCGGCCGAGGTCGGTGACCTTGCCTTCCAGTTCATAGACGTTGCGCTGTTCCACCGGCACGGTTGAAGGCGTGCGCACCAGTTCGGTCTTGGCGTTGGGGGCAATCTGCATGGCCAGCTTGTTACGCAGCGGCAGCACCAGCATGCCGATCGGCGCAACCTCGCTGGTGGTGTCCATCCAGACGACATCGCCGCCGAGCTTCAGGTTGCCGATGACGTGGTCGAACTGCGACGGCGAAGGCACTTCCTCATCCAGCTTGTGCGAGGAGTGGATCAGCACCGTGTTCGGGTGGAAACCGATGGAGCGCAGCATGGAGGCCAGCAGCGTGTGCTTGTCCTTGCAATCGCCGTATTCCTTCTTAAATACGTCGGCGGCGGCATGCGGCTGGTAGCGCCCCACGCCAAAGGAGAGGCTGATGTAGCGGTAGTTGAGCGCCACGTAGTCGTAGAGCGCCTTCACCTTCTCGCGGTCGGTCTTCAGGTTCTTGGTCAGCTCCTGCGCCTTCTGCTTGATCTCGTCGGAAGGCTGCTGGCGCTCCTGCTCAAGCTTGCTGTACCACGTGCCCATCTCCTGCCAGGATTTGAACGTGGTCATCTGCACGCTGTCGGTATCGTCGCGCTTTGTCTTCTTCTGCTTCTTGCCGCTCTTGGTGGCGGCGTCCTTCTCAGCGCGCTCGCGGTCCATGCGCGTGATCAGGTTTGAGTACTTCCAGGTGTAGATGCGGCGGCCGTTGTTTTCGCTGGTGGTGTACTTGAACTCCGGCTGAACCTTCAGCTTCACCTCGCGCGAGGCCGGCACGTCGACCGTCAGCGTTTCATCCAGGATGATGGCGTCCTTGTTGAAGTCGTGCTCCATCCAGAAATTGTTCTCGGCCAGTGCGGCGGTGGTCTCGGTGATGATCTCGTATTCGAGCTTGTCACCGGGGCGGAGCGCGGGCATGGTCACGTGCTTCTCGCGGTAGTCGGTGTACATGGGGGCCACGCGCGCCACCGGACCGGTCATGTCCTGCACGGCGCTGGCGTCGGCGGTCACCACGGTGCCATCCGCCTTGCGCACGCGTGCATAGGTGATGGTGATCTTCTGGTTGGCTGAGCTGTAGCCGAAGCGCAGTGTGCCCAGCTGCTGCACGCCCGCCTCATTCTGCACGCGCACCACCATGCGCTCCGTCTTGCTGCCGGTGCCGTCGTTCTCAAAGCGGTAAATAGTCTCAGCCTTTTCCACCACGGCGGCCTGCGACGAAGGATCGGAGGGCTTGGCGACTTCCGGCGAGGCCATCGGCTCGGGAGCGTCCGGAGCAGAGGCCGATTGGGCGGCGAGCGAGAGCGAAACAAGCAACAGCGCTGCCAGGGTCAGGAGACGGGCAAAGGTGCGCATCATGCAGCTATTCCACTCCATAACTCAATGCCGCGCAAGGGTGCCGCAATGAAGCCGGAATGAATTCTGCTGAATTCATGCGGTGGCGTGGCAGGGCGGACTCGGGATGCCGGAGGAGCCCGCTGGCCGCAGACGCCGGGTTTCCACAAGGGGGAGTGGGGTATACTCGGCCTGAAGAAGTGGCATCTTCAGATGGAAGAAGATGCGGGACGTGAGCATGTCGGAACAGAGTGAACAGTTTGCATTCCAGAGTACCCCCAGCGAATTTGTCTCGCTGGAGGAAAAGGTTTATCGCACAATCGAGCTGCTGAAAGGCGCGCGGGAGGCCAAGGCGGCCGCCGAGCGCGAGCTCGAACAGGTCCGCGAGCAGATGGAGGCGCGCGATCAGGAGACCGACCAGTTGAAGGCCGAGATTCTGGCGCTGCGCAAGGAGCGCGAGGAAGTGCGCTCGCGCGTGACCAAGCTGCTGGAGCAAATGGACGCACTCATCGGCCAGTAGGGAGGCGAGCGTGGCACAGAACGACAGCATTCGCGTGGAAATCTACGATCAGGTCTACAACCTGCGCGGCAGCGATGAGCAGCACATACAGAAGCTGGCCGAGTATGTGGACCGCAAGATGCGCCTGGTGGCCGAGCACACCAGCACGGTCGACTCTCTCCGTGTAGCGGTGCTGGCCGCGCTCAATATTGCGGACGAGCTGGCAGCCGTGCGCGCCAAATACGAGAACGCCAACACGCAGTACAGCGAGCGTGCACAGACCCTGCAGGACGCTCTTGACCACGCGCTGGAAGACGCCCTCGGCGACACCCGCCGCGCCGGCTGAAGCTTACAAATCTTAAGGACCTGAGCGCGGCTGCGGCCGCGCTTTGCTGTTGCACGCAACAGCGCAAAGCGTTATCAATGCTTAATCCCTTCTCACAGGAGCCAGCATGAAACGGTTTGCCTTCCTGGCGCTGACAGTCGCGCTATTCATCTCCTATTCAGTGGCACAAGATAAGGCCGCAACGGCCAAACGGTCGGTGAAAGTCGTTACCGAGGACACTGCGGAGAAGTCCTCCGACGAAAAGAAGACCGAGGTTCGCACCGAAGAAATCAAGGTAAACGTGGCGCAGGCGGAAAGCCCCAAGCCCGGCGAAAAGGGCGCGCATTGGGACATGAAGGAAGTGGCGCCCGTCAGCAGCAAGCACCAGATCACCGTGAACGGCAAGCTGCTCCGCTACACCGCCACCGTCGGCCGCCTGCCCATCAAGGACAATCAGGGCAACATTGAGGCCGAGATGTTTTTTGCCGCCTATACGCTTGACGGCGCCGACCCGGCCAAGCGCCCGGTGACGTTCTCCTTCAACGGCGGCCCCGGTTCGGCCAGCATCTGGCTGCACATGGGCGCGCTCGGCCCGCGCAAGGTCGTGTTGCAGAAGCCCGAAGGCACGCTGCCGCAACCGCCTTATAAGTTGGAAGACAATCCCTACACGCCGCTCGATAAGACCGACATCGTGATGATCGACGCCATCGGCACCGGCTTCAGCCGTCCGGCGGACGTGGAGAAGGGTAAGAAATTCTGGGGGCTGCGCGGAGACATTGAGGCCTTTGGCGAGTTTGTGCGCATGTACATCACGCGCTATGACCGCTGGTCCTCGCCGCTGTTCCTGCTGGGCGAGAGCTACGGCACCACGCGCGCGGCGGGCATCGCCGGATACCTCAGTGACAAGGGTATCAACTTCGCGGGCGTCACGCTGCTCTCCAGCATCATCGACTACGAAAGTGTCATCACCACGCGCCGCAATGACGAGGGCTACGTGAACACGCTGCCCTCGCTGACCATGATCGCCGCCTACCACAAGAAGCTCTCGCCGGAGCTGATGCAGGACCTGGCGAAGACGCGCGCCGAGGTGGAGCACTTTGCCGCCAATGACTACACGCTGGCGCTGGCCAAGGGAGACGCGCTCAGCGACGCCGAGCACGCGGCCATTCTCGACAAGCTGGTGGCCTACACGGGCCTGAAGAAGGACGTGGTGGAAGCGGCCAACCTGCGCGTCGATGTGCGCACCTTCACCACCAATCTGCTGGCCGATCAGAAGCTCGTGGTGGGCCGTCTGGATGGACGCTACGCCGGTCCGGCACCGACCACACCAGGCGATCTGCGCTTCCCCGGCGGCGGCTTCTTTGATCCGACCAGCGCCAACACCACCGCGCCGTTCAACGCCGTCTTCAATGACTATCTGCGTCGCGAACTCGGCTACAAGACCGACGTGGAGTACCTGCTCTCCGCCGGACAGCTCACCGAGCAGTTCCGCTGGGATTGGGGCAACCAGCAGGGCTTTGCCGATACCGCCACCTATCTGCGTTCGGCGATGGCCAAGAACCCGTGGCTGAAGGTGCAGGTGCTGGAAGGCTACTACGACCTGGCGACGCCGTACTTCGCGGCGAACTACGCCATGAACCACCTCGACCTGCTGCCGCAGTATCGCAAGAACATTTCGTATGCGACCTACGAGGCCGGTCACATGATGTACCTCCACACGCCCTCGCACGCCAAGCTGCAGAAGGACTACGAAGGGTTTATGGAGTCCTGCCTGCCGAAGGAGTAGTCGCGCGGCAAGCCGGTGCGCTCAACCGCGCAGGTTTCCGGCTGGCTCGCCAAACCTCGTTGCATGAAGCCGAAGGCCGCCCACCGTGGGCGGCCTCTTGCGTTGGCTTGCGAAGTGGAGTGGTTCTGTTACCAGCTACGGTCATGCCAATCGCGGTCATGATCGTAGCGGTCACGGTAGCGGTCGCGCATCCAGTGTTCGGTGCGCTCGTAGCTCTCGTGGTAGCCGCGCAGGTAGCCCTCTCGGTAGGCGCGGTTATCGGAGTTCCGGAAGTGACTGTGCAGGTTCGGGTCTGGCCGGTAGCTCCTGCGCGCGTCCTTTGCGCCCTCGTTCATGCCGTCGCGGTAGCCATGATCGAAATGCCTCTGGTAATAATCACGGTCGGCGTACGTGGGTCCGTAGTACGGCCCCTGCGCGTACGCCTTGGCGGTGAACGTGCCTGCGCTCAACGCCAGGCCCAGTGCCAGTGCTGCAACCTGCCAGCGGTTCTTCATCGTCTCCTCCTGGCGCTTCGCGGTCTCTGCCGCGAGCGGATGACGGGAGAAACCCTGCCTGTCTGCGGAAGTTGCGAACCATGCCCGCGCAGACGGCAACTAAATTTCTTTCCCGGCGCGCAACTATTTTCGTTTTGCTCCGTTCGCTGGCGGGATTTGCATGAGCTGAATTTTCACAGGAAAGTTCGTGCTTCGCCTTGCGCGACCTGCGGCGGTCGCCTAGCATCTAACTCATGAAAGCCGGCCTGCGAAGTTGGTGATCGGTGGTACACCACTGCGAACCGATAGTGATACTTCGGGAGCCTGACTCGACATATGGTCTGGTGTGCTTATCCCCAGTCGGATCGGCCTAAAGGACCACGGCGGGCGCCCACCTGGTGACGAGGGTTCACAGAACCCCACTGTACACGGCCAAGCGGGCCGGCCTTTCTGTTCAAGTAGAATAGTTCCGTGCATCCACAACTCATCCACATCGGCAACTTCGTCCTCCCTACCTACGGTTTCCTGTGCGCGCTCGGCATGGTGCTGGGCCTTTGGGTTGTGTTTGTGCTTTCGCCCCGCCAGCGGCTTGATCCGGACAAGATGTGGAACCTGGCGGCCATCGCCATCTTCAGCGGCATCATCGGCTCCAAGCTGCTCTACATCATCAATGAGTGGCCGGACCGCTACTCAAAGAATCCGGCGGAAATCTTCAGCACGGACACCTTTCAGGCGGGCGGCGTTTTCAGCGGCGGACTGCTGCTGGCGATCCTGTGCTCGTGGCTCTACATGCGCTACGCCAGGCTGCCGTTCCTGCGCGCGTGCGACGTGTTTGCTCCGGGCCTTGCGCTTGGCCATGCCGTCGGACGCCTCGGCTGCTTCAGCGCCGGATGCTGCTACGGCAGGCCAACGCACGTTGCCTGGGGCGTCACCTTCACCAATCCTGTGGCCGAGCAGATCACCGGCGTGCCGCTCAACGTGGCGCTGCACCCGACGCAACTTTATGAGTTCGTCGCCGAGCTGATGAACTTCGTCATTCTCTTCTGGCTCATCCGCCGCAAGAAGTTTGAAGGCCAGATCATCGGCCTCTACCTGTTCCTCTACGGCATTGAGCGCTACATCGTCGAGTTGTTCCGCGGCGATCCTGGACGCGGCCAGTTTGCGGCACTGCACGGCATGATTACCGGTACGCAGATCATCTCAATCTGCCTGATTGTGACCGGCGCCATCCTGTGGGCGGTGCGTCCAGCGCTGAAAGAATCCAAGGCAGAGTAGCTCGGCGCAGAACCGGAAGGCATTTCTGCGCGACCTGCAAACCAGGAAGAGGGCTGTTCGGAGAGGTGCTTCCCGCCTCTGATCCCTAATCCCTGTCCCCTAGGCCCTGCTTTCAGTTATCCTGAGCGCGATGACGCGTAACGATTTGCCCAACAAGTTTCAGACGCAATTGCCCGAACCCGCTGCCGCCGACGAGCTGCTGCTCGATGACTCAGGGGACGAAGAACTGGCCGCCGCCGATGCCGCGGAGGCCGGGGACGCCGCTTCCGGCGCAGACACACAGACCTTTACGGCCACCGATGAGGATGCCGGCTTCCGGCTCGACCTGTACCTTGTAGCGCAACTCGGCGACGTCAGCCGCGTACGCGTGCAGCAGTTGATTGAGCAGGACAAGGTCACGGTCAACGGACGCACGGCGAAGGCTTCGCTGCGTCTCAAGGGCGGAGAGCAGATTGCCGTCACCGGTGAAGTCACGGTGCCGCCGCTGAAGGCCGTGCCCGAAGATATTCCGCTTGACGTTGTTTACGAAGATGACGATCTGGCGGTCGTCAACAAGCCCGCCGGCATGGTGGTGCACGCAGGCAACGGCGCCTCGGACGACGTGCGCAACCGCGGCACGCTGGTGAACGCACTGCTGTTCCGCTTCAACCGGCTTTCGCACGTCGGCGGGGAGCTGCGTCCCGGCATCGTACACCGGCTCGACAAGGACACCAGCGGCCTCATCGTGGTCGCCAAGAATGACCGCGCCCACCGCAAGCTGGCCGAACAATTCGCCACCCGCAAGGTGCGCAAGCAGTACGTGGCGCTGGTGCACAACTGGCCCGGCGCGGATACCGGCACCGTGAACGCACCCATCGCGCGCGACCCGCAGAACCGTACCCGCATGACCACCCGCGATCCCTATGGGCGCGAGGCGGTTTCGCACTACACAGTGCGTGAACGCTTTGCCTCGCGTTACGGTCGTTTCGCACTGGTCGACGTGAAGATCGACACCGGCCGCACCCACCAGATCCGCGTGCACATGGCCTCAATCGGCCATGCGGTTGTGGGCGACACACTCTACGGTGCGCCCAGCGCGCTCTCGCCGCACACGCTGGACCGCGAGCGGCAGGGCACGCCCATTGCGCTCAAGGCGCGCATGAAGACCTCGCCCACCGGCGCTACGCTCGTACTGGGCCGCAACTTTCTCCATGCCGCCCAGCTTGAGCTTGACCAGCCGCGCACGGGCGAGCGGCTCAGCTTCTACGCCGAACTGCCTTCGGAGTTGCAGGAGTACCTGCAGAAGCTGCGTCCAGAGCCGGAAGCCGAGGCGCAACCGGCGGTGAAACCGGAGAGCGTGGCGAAGGCCGCTGCTCCCGCACGGAAGAAGCCAACGCCCGCACAGGCAAAGAAGAAAGCGGTGGCTAGAAAATCGGCGAAGAAGCCGATGAAGAAGCCAGCGAAGAAGCAGCCCGCGGCGGCCAAGGCGAAACCTGTTGCAGCGGCCGGTGTTTCCAAGAAGAAGCCCGCAACGAAGAAGACTGCGGGGGCGAAGGCAGGGAAGAAGCCTCAGGCGAAAAGGGCGGCGCGAGTGAAGGCCACGCCGAAGAAGGCCGCCAAGCGCGTTGCGGTAAAAGCCGTCCGGAAGACCGGGGCGAAAGCCGCGAAGAAGGTGACGGGTGGCAAGCGAGCCCGCACCGCTAACGCAAAGCCGAAGACCGTGGCGAAGAAGAAGATTGATGCGCGAAAAAGGAAGCCGTAACCGTTGACCGTTCGTGCTGCGCGGCCCGGCCGTGGGGGCTTGCCGCGCCGGTCCGGGCGATATAATGAGGGTCCGATGAAGAGAACACTGTTGTTGCTTGCGATGGCCTTGAGCGCAGTCAGCCTGTGGGCGCAGAACGACGCGCAGCAGCCCCTGCCCGAGGCGCCCTCCGTCACGCGCTTTCCCGGCGGAAAGGCGCAGACGACGCAGAGCGCGCCGCAGACGGCGGAGCCGCTGCCCGCCACATCTGCTCCCGCGGCGGCCACGGCGCCTGCCGCGCAGGATGCGGCAAAAAGCGCGGAGCAGAAGGCCGGTACTCCGGCTGTGCCTCCCGCCGCCGCGCAGGACGCACCGGCCGACACGCCCAAGCAGGCCGCTCAGCCGCAACGCCAGCAGCCAGCCTCTGAGCCGGAGGACGCAGGACTGGAGACGATCCGCTCCAGCGTCGACCGCGTCAGCCTGATCTTCACCGTCACCGACAAGCACGGGCGCTTTATCAAGGACCTGACCGCCGCCGACCTGCACCTGCTCGACGACAATCGTCCGGTCGAGAAAATTGACAGCTTCCATGCGGAGACCAACCTGCCGCTACGCGTGGGCCTGCTTGTGGACGCCAGCAGCTCCGTGCGCGACCGCTTCCGCTTTGAGCAGGAAGCAGCCATCGAATTTCTCAACCAGATCATCCGGCCCAAGGTCGACCAGGCGTTTGTGGTCGGCTTTGACTCCGTGCAGGACTTGACGCAGGACTTCACCGACGACCAGCAGAAGCTGGCGGCGGGTGTGCGTGCGCTGCGCCCCGGCGGCGGCACCGCGCTCTACGACGCCATCTTCAATTCCTGCAAGGACAAGCTGGCGGAGACCTCCGTAAAAGGCCCGGTGCGCAAGGCCATCATCCTGCTCAGCGACGGCGAAGACACCTGGAGCCGTGCTCTGCGCGAAGAGGCGCTGGAGCAGGCACAGCGCGCCGAAGTCATCATCTACGCCATCAGCACCAACACCGCCAACATGGAGAGCAAGGGCGACAAAGTGCTGGCCGAGTTGGCGCGCAGCACCGGCGGGCAGGTCTTCCACCCCTACAAGCTGGAGGAAGTCTCCGACGCCTTCCGCGAAATTCAGGACGAGTTGCGCAGCCAGTATGCCATGACCTACAAGCCCGCAAACCTGGCCGCTGATGGACGCTTCCGCACCATCTTGTTGGAAGCGCGCAATAAGAGCCTGCGCGTGCGCACCCGCCGCGGATACTACGCGCCGCGTCCGGCACGCCCGACCGGCATGGTGCCGACCGGTGCGCCTGCCCCGGTGAACAAGAAGAAGTAAGAACGCGTCGCGCACGCGAAAGAAAAGGCCAGCCTTCGGGCTGGCCTTCTGTTTTGCAAAGCGAAGTTACTGGTCCTGCGCGCGGCCCTTCCACTGGCCTCCGTGCCCCTGCCAGTAGTGGACGGCTGATTGCACGGTGGCGCCGAGATAGAACAGCGCGGCCAGCGGGAGTGTGAGAGCCCACCACGCAGGCTGCCGGTAGAACCGCACCATCGGCGCATAAACGCCGCACATCAGCACAAGCGCTGCGGCGGCCAGGCACTGCACCGCGCGCGCGGGCGCAAACAGCAGCGCCACCGGAACAAGGTAGACGAGTGCCAGCCCCATCACCGCACCGAGCAGCAACAGCGTGGAATGCTTGAGTTGGTTGAAAGCCGTGCGCGAGATCATGCGGCCGATTTCGGCAAAGGTGTCATAGGGACGGATGCTGGCCGTTTCGTCGGCGAGGCCGAGAAAGAGCCGTGCTCCACTCTGCTTGGCGCGGCGCGCCAGCGCACAGTCGTCAATGATCTCGCCGCGAATGGCCTCAATGCCTCCGGCACGCGCCAGCGTCTCCGGACGGATCAGGATGCAGCCGCCTGCGGCTCCGGCCATGCGGCGGCACGGGTTGGCGATCCAGCGCGGCGGATAGAGCATGAAGAAGAAGAACACGAATGCCGGTATCAGCAGCCGCTCGGCCAGTGAGCGGCAATGCAGCCGCACCATCAGCGAAACCATGTCGAAGGCACCGTCGACGGAATTGGCCTTGGCCACTAGCGAGGCGACACTCGTAGGTGCGTGCTCAATGTCGGCGTCGGTCAGCAGCAGGAAGTCCGGCTTCCAAGCGAGCGCCTGCTCTACGCCCTGATGAACGGCCCACATCTTGCCGCTCCATCCGGCGGGCAGCGGGTGGGCGTGGACGATGGTGAATGAGCGATGGGCGCCGGTCGGAAGTGTAGCGCCCTCGCGCAGGGGCAGCAGCGGTTCGCAGCCGCAGTCTTGGGCGGCCTCGCTGGCGTAGAGGTCCGTGTGGTCCGTGCAGTGGTCGCTCACCAGGGTGACGTGCAATTCGCCGGGAAAGTTCTGGGCCAGCAGCGAGCCGACCGTGCGTGCAATGGTTGCTTCTTCATCGCGTGCGGGAATCACCACGGCCACGCGCAGGTTTCGGATCGCGGCGAGTTGTTGATCGTCCGGCGCGGGCAGCAGCAATCCGCGCGTGCTCCAGAAGCGTCCGTTGCACAGCAGCAGATAGAGCCAGGCGCAGAGGCTGGCTCCGGCGGTGAGAATCAAGGCCAGGGGCATGCGTAGAGTAGTTTCAAGTTTCAGACGGCAAGTTGCAAGCGCGCCGCGTCGCCTGGCAAGCTGTGCCTCTCGTGCGCAGACTCGGCGGAATTCACGAGAAATTGAACTTCACCAGCTAGTCGTCGCTGCCGGCTTTCTTGGCGTAGTAGCCCTTGCGAGACTGCACTTTGTAGTCGCTGTTCGCGGCCTTGATTTCCACCTTGCGGAAGGTGCCGTCGCGCTTAGCGTTGGTGGGCGTGTAGCCAAGGTTGTACTGCGTGCGCAATTCCTCGGAGATCTGCCGGAAGGCCTTGTTCAGCTTGTCGGAATTGTTGCCCACGTCGATGACGCGGCCGCCGGTTTCCGTGCAGAGCTTGCGCATCTCGCTGTCGCCGGAGGGATACCCGCGGTCGGCTTCGAGGATGACGTAGACGATCGTGTCCGCTTTCTGCGCCGCCTCAATTGCGTCGTGAATCTTCACGCGGCTGCCCTGGTCCTCGCCATCGGTGAGGATGATGACGGCCTTGCGTCCAGTCTCTCGCCGCAGTTTTTCGTTTGCCGCCAGGTAGACGGCGTCATAGAGAAGTGTGCCGCGCGGGTTGGAGGTTGGAATCGGCCCGCCGCCAAGTCCGGGCAACCCACTGCTGCCCCAGCCGGAGTTGACACGCGTGTTCTGCAAGGCCGAACGCAGGCGGCTCACCGAGTTGGTGTAGTCCTGCAGCAGATCCACATTCACGTCAAAGCCGATGAGGAACGCCATGTCCTTGGCGCGCAGCACGTCGCGCAGGAAGGCCGCGCCGATCTCGCGGGTCATGGGCAGTACGTTGGCTTGGCTGCCGCTGGTGTCAATCAGCAGGCCGAGCGTGAGTGGCTGGTCGGCTTCGCGGTTGAAAAACTTTGCCGTCTGCGGCTTGCCGTCCTCGTAGATTTCAAAGTCCTGCCGTCCCAGTCCGCCGATGAGCCCGTTATGGCGGTCACGAACATTGAAGAACAGATTCACCACGTTGACGTCGACGCTCAGGGTCGTAACCGGCTCATCTTCCCCGGGTGGTGGCGTTTTTGAGGGCGGAGCCGGCGGTACCGAGCTTTGCGGCGGCTGGTCGCCGTAGTCGGTCTGGGCCAAGGCCTGCGAGGTCAGCACAAGGCAGACGGCGGCCAGCGCCAGGAGGAGAAGCAACCCGGTGGAAGCTGACTTACGGGGGCGGATGCTGTATGCCGTCAACATGATTTTCCTGTCTTTGGTACGGTAGTCTACACTGTTCGCAGTGCTCCGTCGGCGGTCCTGCCCCGGGCGGCGGCAGCTTCCAACGGGAGGCGCCTGCCGTCTAATAGAGAGGCAGCGACGCACGCCTACGGACTTAGACGCAGGGCGGCATGAACCGCCGTGAATTTCTTTGGGAAAACGGGATAAGCGGGAAGGAACTTATGAAGCAAATTTGGTTGGCGGCAGTCATTCTGGCAAGCCCGCTGGTGTGGGCGCAACAGTCTCTACCGGACGGTCCTACACCGCAGGCCAACGCGCAACAGCAGACGCAGCAGAGCACTCCAGATGCTCCCACGCCCGCAGTGCCTTCCAAGCTCTCCATGCCCACCAGCAGCCCGTCCGCTCTTGCCAATCAAACGGCCCCGTCGGCCCAGGAGCCCAGTTCCGACGTCAAGACCGTGCCTGCCGGGCAGGTGCCGGAGCCGCAGGGCAACGGCCCTGAGCAGGTTGGCTTCGCCATCCGCTCCTCGGTCAATTTCGTGCAGGTGCCCGTTCGCGTCAAAGACAAGAGTGGCCATGATATGCCGGGCCTGACGGTCGAAAACTTCAGCATTTACGAGAACGACAAGAAGGTTCCCATTCGCTTCTTCACCAGCGACCCGTTCCCGCTTTCGGCGGCCGTGATCCTCGACCTCGGTATCGGTGACGTGGAGTTGAAGAAGGTGCAGCAGACCTTCTCGGCGCTCATTGGCGCCTTCAGCAAGTACGACGAAGTCTCCATCTACACCTACTCGAACACGGTGCGCCAGCAGCAGGACTACATTGCGGCCACCAGCGAGCACACTTCGCGCACCCTGACCGCGGTGAAGACGATCCCCGGCGCAACCTCCGGCGGCTCGGTCTATAACCCCATGACGGTCGGTCCCACGGTGAATGGCCGTGTCTTCGATCCCGGCCAGCAGCGCTCAGTCGACTACGCGCCGCCGAAGAACGCGGACCCCTCGCATGTGCTGAATGACGCCATCCTGCGTGCCGCCGTCGACCTTGGCCGCCGCGACCGCAACCGCCGCAAGATCATCTTCGTCATCTCCGACGGACGCGAGCGCGGCAGCAACGCCAGCTATTCCGACGTGCTGCGCGTGCTGCTGACCAGCGAGATTTCCGTCTACGCCATCGCCACCGATGCCGCCGCCATCCCGGTCTACAACCGCATTGGCCGCATCCACATCCCCAAGCGCGAGGAGATGACCAACATCCTGCCGAAGTACGCTTCAGCCACCGCCGGCGAGATCTTTACCGAATTCACCCGCGAGGGCATTGAAAACGCCTACGCCGTCATTGCCGGTGAGGCGCGCAACCAGTACACCATCGGCTACTACAGCCCCACGCCGTTCAACGTCTCCTCCGCCTACCGCTCGGTGGAGTGCCGCGTGAACCAGCCTGGGTTGAAGGTGTTTTGCCGCTCCGGATACTACCCGCTGCCGCCGCGCCGCATCGTTGCTCCGCCCTCCAGCGAACCCAGAAAGTAGCTTTCGCCGGGTCTGCCCTCGGGCAGACCCGGAATGGCATGGCCGGATGGCAACTGATCAGTAACCTTCCGGAATGTAACGAAAGCTTGCTTCTGTGGGAGAATCTGTCGGCGGGCCGGTATCGCTATGGTATAAACCAAATTAGCCGTTTCCGAGCGTCCGGGCAGGCAAAAGGTGGCTTGAAACTGGACACCACGTTGTATGATCAGGCTTCGCGCAGGGGCTTCGCGGCAACTGCGTGATTCCCCGGGGATTCGGGCGGTTCATCGAGGGACTTCGTTGAGCTTTATCAACTTCGCCGCGCGCGAGATCAATTGCAAAATCGTCTACTATGGCCCCGGTCTCGGCGGCAAGACGACGAATTTGCAGTGCATCTATGACAAGACGGCGGAAGGCCAGAAGGGCAAGATGATCTCGCTGGCCACCGAAACCGACCGTACCCTGTTCTTCGACTTCCTGCCGCTCGATCTGGGTACCATCCGTGGCTTCAAGACCCGCTTCCACCTCTATACCGTCCCCGGACAGGTTTTCTACGACGCTTCGCGCAAGCTGATTCTGCGCGGTGTCGATGGCGTGGTCTTCGTTGCCGATTCGCAGGCCGAACGTGAAGACGCCAACATGGAAGCGCTCGACAATCTGGCCGACAATCTGAAAGAGCACGGCTACGATTTCCAGACCATTCCTTACGTGCTCCAGTTCAACAAGCGCGATCTGCCCAACGCCCTGCCGGTGGAGCAGTTGAAGAAGGAATTGATGCGCCGCGATGAGGCTGTTTACGAGGCTGTGGCCGTCAACGCCACCGGCGTCTTTGAGACCCTCAAGGAAGTCGCCCGCCAGGTCCTCATCGAGTTGAAAAAGGGCTAGCCGCCCTCGAATTCGCGCCGTACCCATCGCCCGGAGAGCCTCCGGGCATTTCTGTTTTTGTGCGAACTCTGGCGCCCTAGGTTCTTCTCACAATTCCGTGTGGCCGGGGCCTCAGATTCGGCCGGGTGCCCCAGGTTCGGCACGCCCCAAAAGGCGTGGCTAACCTGGGATGAGGTGCCCCCCCCAAGGCCGCATGATCTCCTGCCGAGGTGCAAGAAAAACCCGCCTTCCGGGGAAGGCGGGATCCGTTTTACCGTGCTGTTTCTGTTATTGGCAACTGGTGAAGGCCATGTTCTTGGCCGTCACCGTCAGGCCCGAGGTCAGTGCCAGCGCCGAGGTTCCGTCGGTCTGCACGCTCACCATCTGTTCGCTCGGTGAGCAGGTTGCCGTGCCGGAGGAGCCCGGCGTGTAGGCAATGCCGTCGACCGAGTACGCCACGGAGGTTCCCGTCGCCTGCATCCAGGTGGTGCCGCTTGCACTGAAGGTGCCAACGTAGGGCAGTGCCGCCGGGAGCGTTAGCGAATAGCTGCCGCAGTCGGTACCGGTCGGGCAGGAGTTGCTGCTGGCGGTTTCCACCAGGATTGCGGTGTTCAGGTAGTCCACCAGCGGAATGGTGAACTGCGTGGTGGTGCTGCCGATGGTCAGCGTTTGCAGCGCGGAGACGGCTACATCCTCCGCAATGCCCGCGGACGACGCGCTTGCCGTTGTAACCAGCCCGTTGATGATGCCCGGCTGCGTGCTGAGCGAGGGCTGTGCGTGCATGGGTATCTTGCCCACGGCGTTGCCCGCCTGCACCCCGGTGGTGATGGTGGCGGAGTACGAGGTGATGGCGCCGCCGCTCGTGGATTCCACTACCGCAACCAGGTCAAAGCTGCCGGCCGGGACCGGGCAGAAGATGAAGTTGCCGTTGGCGTCCGGAGTGGTCTGCATCACAAGCCGGTCAATGCCGTTGGCGTCACGGGCTTCCAAGGCGACAATGCCAGTGGCGCTGGTCACGGCCACGCCGGTCACGGAGTCCACCAGTTGGCCGGTGACGGCCGTGGCGCTCGTGGAGGCCTCCCCTGCATGCAGCACCGGTTTCAGCCGGAACTGCCCGTTGCCTTGCTGCACCAGCGAGGCGCAACCGTCAAAGTCGATGACCAGTCCCCGAACCTCGCCCGCCGCGACCGTGAAGCTGCCGCCCGCAATCTGGCCCGAAGGAATCTTGATGCCGGTCTGCGATTCAGAGGAGAGATTCAGCGTGTGGATGGTGTTGTTATAGACAACGCAGTTGGCGGTGCCGTTGCACTGGTTGTTGGTGACGCTGGTGGAGTTCGGCGCCAGGTAGATGCGTATCTGCTGGTAGGTGCCCGGCTGAATCATCGTCTTTGAGCCAAGCTCTGCCAGGATGCATCCGTCGCCGCCCAGCGCGAGCAGGTCCACCTGCTTGGGGCTGGCTGCAAGGTTCGGTGTCAGGTCAACCCAGCCTGAGTCCGACGCGCCCGCCGAGGCACTCTGGTGAATCTTCACATCCGTAATGGTGACGTAAACGTGATTGAAAGCTCCGCCGGAGCTTGTGGAGCAGGTGGGCGGGTCGCTCAGGCTGACGCTCACCGTGGCCATGGAACTGGCCGAATTCGAAGGACTGCTGCTGCCGCCGCAGGCGTTCAATACCGCCATCACGAGCACCGCGGCCGCCACGCCGAGGAACAACACATGCTTCGTCTTCAACATTTTGCCTCCCGTGGAGAATGATGCACGCGTTTTGCCAAGCAGCGGAATCGCAGAAGTCCAATCCTTTCAATTGTCTTGCCGGACAATCATGGCCGCGCATTGGGACAGCTATGCAATTCTTGCCACACCACTGCGGTATCTGTGTAGTTTCTGCCCGCGCCACCTTCAGGCCGAATTGCAGCCGTGTTTTGTAACTTTCCAGGCCCCGCCAACGTCGAATCAGATATCACGGGTGGGGTGAGGGCATGTTGATTCGAATCAAGACCGCGCTGGACATTCCGTACTCGGAAGTAACCCCCGAGTCGCGCTATTTGAACCGCCGCCAGTTCCTCACGGCTGCTGCAGCATCCGGGGCCGTGGCGCTTGCCGGGGGCACGGTGATGAGCCTGCTCTCGCCGGAGACGGCGTTTGCAGCCAGCCGCCTGCAATACCGGCAGGGCTCGCTCAGCACGCATGGCGAGAAGCTGACCACGCGCGAAGATGTGACGCACTACAACAACTTCTACGAGTTCTCCACCGACAAGGAGAGTCCAGCCTCGCTGGCGGCACGCTTCAACCCGCAGCCGTGGACGGTGAGCGTTGAGGGCATGGTGACCCACCCGCAGAAGTTCGACTACGACTCGCTGCTGAAGCTGGCACCGCTCGAAGAGCGCGTCTACCGGCATCGCTGCGTTGAAGGCTGGTCGATGGTCATCCCGTGGATCGGCTTCCCGATGAAGGCGCTGCTTGACCGCGTGCAGCCCACGTCAAAGGCGCGCTTTGTGGAGTTCATCACCATCGTGCGTCCGAACGAAATGCCCGGGCAGCGCGGCCGCGTGCTCGACTGGCCCTACGTCGAGGGGCTGCGGCTGGATGAGGCGATGAACCCGCTGGCGCTGTTCGTCGTCGGCCTTTACGGAGACGTGCTGCCGAACCAGAATGGCGCGCCGTTCCGCGCCGTTATCCCGTGGAAATACGGCTTCAAGAGCGGCAAGTCGATTGTGAAGATTCGCCTGACGGACCAGATGCCGCGCACCACCTGGGCTCTGTCCAATCCGCGCGAGTACGGCTTTTACAGCAACGTGAACCCGAAGGTGGACCACCCGCGCTGGTCGCAGGCGCGCGAGCGCCGCATCGGCGAGCTCTTCAAACGCGACACGCTGATGTTCAACGGATACGGCGACTGGGTTGCCTCGCTGTATAACGGCATGGATTTGCGGAAGGATTTCTAGAAAGGTTTAGACAAGTTTCGGAAGGTTTCAGAAGGTTGCGAAAGGTCACGAAAGGAAAGCCTCGGAGAGTGTGTTTTTTTGTTCTGTCCCGTGGAGGGCGGCTGAAAGTGATGCCAGCAGAATGCTTGCCGCCGTTGCATTTGAAACCTTCTGAAACATTTCGAAACCTTTTGAGACCTTTTCACTCAGAGAACTATGGCCATTAAACGCAACACTATCCTTAAGCCACTCGTCTTTCTTCTCTGCCTGGTGCCGCTGGCGGGCCTTGTCCTGGCCGCCGTGCAGGGGCACCTCGGCGCTGACCCTGTGATGCGCGTGCTGCATCGGACGGGCGGCTGGGCGCTCAAGCTGCTGTTGGCCTCGCTGGCCATCACGCCGCTGCGGCGCATTCCGCGACTCAACTGGCTTATTCAGTACCGGCGCATGCTCGGTCTGTTTGCGTTCTTCTATGCCAGCCTGCACCTGTTGACCTACGTCATCTTCGACCAGTCGGTGAGCCTCGGACGCATCGCGCACGATATTGGCAAGCGTCCGTTTGTGACCGTGGGCTTTGCGGCCTGGGCGCTCATGGTGCCCTTGGCGGTCACCTCCACGCAGGCCTCCATACGACGCCTGGGCAAGCGCTGGCAAACGTTGCACCGCATCGTCTACGGCGTGGCCGTGCTCGGTGTGCTGCACTTCTTCTGGCTGGTCAAGAAAGACCTTGACGAGCCGTTGAGCTACGCGGCGGTGCTGGCCGTGCTGCTCGGCGTGCGTGGCGTCTACTACCTGATGGAGCGCTCACGACGGGCGGAGCTGGCGCGCGAAGCAGCGTAAATACAGGACCGCTTTGCCGAGGGAATCACTCGGTACCCGGTACTGGCTCCGTGGTTCAAGCTTCCCGGTGGCACTCCCTCCCAGATGCGATTCTGGGAGGGCATTGCTTCCCGTGTTCAACGATTTTTCATATCTCGAAATTTCAGGAACCCTCCCGCCCCCGGAGGCATCAAACTGTACGTATCGAGTTTGGCGGTTTTGCCCGTTCGCTGCCGTGCCGTTGCGCGGCCCCCTGCCGATCCGCCTTCCACGAATTTGGTTTTGATTGAGGAGATAGAGATGGCATTTGAACTTCCTGCGCTGACCTACGCCTACGACGCCCTTGAGCCTTACATCGACCAGCAGACCATGCATCTGCACCACGACAAGCATCACCAGACCTACACCGACAATTTCAATGCCGCCGTGGCCAAGGTGCCCGCGCTGGCCAGCAAGAGCGCCGAAGAGATCCTGAAGGAACTCAACACGGTGCCCGAGGAATTCCGCGGAGCCATTCGCAACAACGGCGGCGGCTACTACAACCACAAGCTGTTCTGGTCCATCATGGGCCCGAACGCGGGTGGCGCGCCGACCGGCCCCATTGCCGAGGCCATCACCAAGACCTTTGGCGACTTCGCGCAGTTCCAGGAGAAGTTCAATGACGCCGGTGCCAAGCAGTTCGGCTCTGGCTGGGCGTGGCTGGCCATCGGTGAAGGCGGCTTGAAGGTCTTCTCCACCGCCAACCAGGACAGCCCGCTGACGCAGGGCCTGTACCCGCTGCTGGCCAACGACGTGTGGGAGCACGCCTACTATCTGAAGTACCAGAACCGCCGCGCCGAGTATCTGAAGGCGTGGTGGAACGTGGTCAACTGGAACGAAGTGAACGCGCGCTACGCAAAGTTCACGAAGTAAGCGCAAGGAACGGCCCGGGCCGCGTGCAGAACCTGGCCGCAGCCTCCGCCGTTCAGGCTTTGCCCATGGGGATGGGTGAAACAAAGGCGTCCGCCGAAGCGGGCGCCTTTTCATTTCTGCGGAAGCAGGACAGCATCACCGGCTTGCACTTACCAGGCTCACTCTCTGGCGCACGCCTCATTAATGGCCATTCGCACTGCCGCCAGTAATGCGTCGTTGGTGTAAGGCTTCTCCAGCAGGTGGAAGTCGCCCTGCCCGCCCAGATGAGCCAGCGCCTCCCCGCTGTAGCCGGAGAGGAACAGCACCCCGCACCTCGGACGCAGTGCCAGGAAGCGTGCCGCCAACTCCGTACCGCGCATGTGCGGCATCACCACGTCGGTCACCAGCAGGTCGATCAGCCCGGGATGCTTCTCCGAGAGCGCCAGCGCCTCCAGCCCATCGGAGGCTTCCACCACCGCATATCCGGCGCGCTTCAGCAGCTCGCAGGTCAGCTCGCGCAGCGGCGCGGAGTCTTCCACCACCAGCACGGTCTCCTTGCCGGAGGCTTCCTTCCTCGCTGCCTGCGGCGTTGGCTGCGCGCTCAGCGGCTGCTCGCAGCATGGCAGGTAGACGCGGAAGACCGTGCCTACCTCCGGCTCGCTGTAGACCCAGATATCGCCGCCCCATTGGCGCACAATCCCGTGCACCGTGCTCAGTCCAAGGCCCGTGCCCTTGCCGGTCTCCTTGGTGGTAAAGAACGGCTCGAAGATGTGCTCGACGGTCGCCGCGTCCATGCCGCTGCCGTTGTCGCTCACGGCCAGCATCTGGTATCGGCCCGGTTGGAGCGTGGGGTGGTGGCGCAGGTAGCCTGAGTCAAGGTCGGCCGGGCGCACCTCAATGGTGAGGTTGCCGCCGTGCGGCATGGCGTCGCGCGCGTTCACCCCCAGGTTCAACAGCACCTGCTGCAACTGGCCGTTGTCAGCCATGACGGCGCATGGCTTCTCGGCGGTGCGCACCGTCAGCTCAATATCTTCTCCCAGCATCCGAGCCAGCATCGGCTGCATGTCACGGGCGATCTGGCAAAGGTCCAGCACCTGGGGCGTCACGCTGTTGTGGCGGCTGAAGGCCAGCATCTGCCGCGTCAGCAGCGCGCCGGTCTGCCCGGCCTTGGAGATCTGCTGCACGCGGTCACGCCGCGGATCGTCCGGCAGCAACTCCTCCTGCAGCAACTCGGCGTTGCCAAGGATGACGTTGAGCAGCGTGTTGAAGTCGTGCGCAATGCCGCCCGCCAGCCGCCCAATGGCCTCGATGCGTTCCACCTGTGCCAGCCGCGCTTGCAGCAGGCGGCTCTCGGACTCCGCACGCTTGCGCTCGGTGATATTGCGGGAGATACCAATCAGCCCGATGATGTTGCCCTCAGCATCGCGGTAGGGCATCTTGCGCGCCAGCCAGATGGTGGGCGCCTGATTGGGCAGGGTGATTGTCTCTTCAAATTCGTGCGCCACACCGGTGTCCATCACCTGGCGGTCGTGCTCCATGATCTCGCCACCGCCCACGGGATCGCAGGTGAACTCCGGCGTCGTCCGGCCGAGCACTTCGTCGTTGGTTCGTCCAAAGGCGGCCAGCAGCGCCGGGTTGGCAAATAGCATGTGCCCCTGCAGGTCCTTGGCAAAGATGACGTCCTGCGCGGAGTCGCTGATGTCCTGCAGCAGACGGTTGCTGCGGAACAACTCCTCGTGCGCAAGCTGTGTATCGGCTTCGGCAGCCAGTTGTGCCTTGTGCAGATGGTGGATGCGTGCCGCCATCAGCCACGTCACGCACACGAATACGACATTGCAGCCCAGCACAAGGTCGGCCACGCTGGCCGGCAGAGAGCCTCTTGTGCCATGCGTCAGGATTACCACCCAGCCAATCAGGAATGGTCCCAGGATGGAGACCGGCAGGAAGCTGCGCGCGATGGTTCCGCCTACGCCGGGATCGCTGACCACTTCCATAAAGCCACTCTGCGGCCGCGCCCAGAACATGGCCGTGGCCAACAGCAGGAAGCCGACTCCGGAGTGCAGGGCCATGGCCGTGAACTGCACGCTGCCATAGCTCATGGGTACGCCGAAGAGATAACCGATCACTGCCAGCATTGCCAGGAAGGCCGCGAACAGAGCCGTAAGCTGGTACCGCAGCACGTTCTTCTCGGAGATGGCCAGCGCCGCAATGCCCAGCCCGATCACCAGAAAGTTGACCGCCGAGCTTTCCGCCATGCGTCCGGGGAAGGGGAACTTGACCGGATCACGGAACAGCATCTGATCAATACCCAGCTCCCAACCCGCCACGTACTCAAGCGCGGTGCCTCCGGCCAACGCCAGCACCACCAGCAGGCAGCCTCCGATGATCATTCCCCGCCTGCCATCGCGCGGAAGAACGATGAGTACCGCCAGCGCCAGCGCGGTGAAGAACAGGCACAAGGCCGTATTCACCTTCATGGCGTAGTAGCCCACAAAAATTGTTTTGAGTAGTTCAGTCCCGGTTGCCCAGCCGAGCAGCACCGCGGCGCTCAGCAGCAGTGTTGCCGCCAGGCAAGCCAGCGCCATGCGCTGCAACAGATGAAGGTGCCTGAGCATGGGAGCCTCCCGGTGCCGGTCGAGAGATTAGGGGTCTTCCAGCACTCTGCCCGTGGGTGATAGGTGAGCTTACCCCAACCTTGGTGCCGCATGGCCGCTTTTCCGATGGAAAAGGGAAATGGATTCCCTCTTAGAGATTCGGCGAAGGAAGAATTCGAAACGAGATTTTCAGTCGTTGCGGCTAAGCCGGGTCTATGCCTTGGCGCGAGGCGATGGGGAGGATTGCGCAATCTTCACAAGGGGCGCGGCCGTGGTTGGCTGGGCGCACTCCTGCTGCAGCCGTGCAAGGTCATCGCACATCAGCTCGTCCGTCTTGAGGCAGGCCAACGCCTGGCGCAGAACCGCACGCAGAGAACTCTCCGCAGGCTCCTGCAGCCGGTAGTGCATCCACTTTCCCTCGCGGCGGGCACTCACCAGCCCGGCGCTGCGCAGGTTCGCCAGGTGCTGCGAAACCTTCGGCTGCGGCAACTCCAGCACCGAGACCAGATAGCACACGCAGACCTCCTGCCCTTGAACAAGGTTCAGCAGGCGCAACCGCGTACGGTCGGCCAGGGCGCGAAAGAGTGCTTCGGGAGAAAGTTTTGTCATATCAGGCTTGACGAATATATCACGTTGGCAATATATTCAAAAAATCGAATATGAAGGAGGCTTCCATGAAAGCCGACGACGTGAAACAGGCAGTGCAGGATCATTATGGTGCAGTGGCGCGCGGCGAGCAGCACGGCTGCGGTTGTTCCAGCCCGGTGCAGTTGGCGACGGCCGTTGGGTACTCGAAGGAAGAGGCGGAGACGCCGGGGAACCTGGGGCTTGGCTGCGGCAATCCGCTGGCCCTCACCGAGGTGGGCGCAGGCATGACGGTGCTTGATCTGGGCAGCGGCGCGGGCTTCGACGCGTTTCTGGCCATGCGCCGTGTCGGACCCACGGGCCGTGTGATCGGCGTGGATATGACCGATGACATGCTGGCCAAGGCGCGCGAAAACGCCGCAAGCATCGGCGCCACCAACGTTGAGTTCCGCAAGGGCGTCATCGAGCATCTGCCTGTCGAGGACAATTCGGTCGACTACGTCATCAGCAACTGCGTCATCAACCTCAGCGTCGACAAGCCTGCGGTCTTCCGCGAAATTCAGCGCGTGCTCAAGCCGGGTGGCCACTTCGCGGTCAGTGACATTGTGCTCCTCAAGACCCTGGAAGACGATGTGCGCCACGATGTGAGCGCTTATGTCGGCTGCATCGCCGGAGCCATCCCGATGGGCGATTACATCCGTCTGGCGTTGGAGGCCGGCCTCACCGACCTGACCATTCCACAGGTGCAGTACGGCTCCAAGCTGGCTTCGGTGCTGGCGCCCAACGGCGGCAAGTCCACCTGCTGCGGCAGCGATATGGCCACAACGGCTGCGGCTTCAGTCGCCTCCATCAAACTGCACGGCAGGAAGCTGTAGCTTCAAATCAGCGATTATTCACGTGTTGAAAGGGTGCCGGGCATAGTCCCGGCATTTCTCTTTATGCGGGCTGCCTGGCTAGTGTTTCAAGGCGGTGGGGTCAAAGACTTTGTCAGGCTCGGAAACCAGCTTGCAATTGATGAGCGAACCCAGCATGCCGATTGCACCAATCGTGAAGGCAATGGCTGCCAAGCTGAATTCACACGTGTTGTTGCGGAAGAGATGCCCAACCCAGCCACCGGCAATCAGTGCGACCAGCAGCGATGTGATGCGGCAACTGCTCTGGATGCTGATGCTGGTGCCGCAGTGAACGCAGCGTTGCGAGGCGAAAGCTGCCATCACAGCCATCCGATGCCAAGGCTGCCGGTGTCCGCATTGTGGGCAGAGGTGCATGATGCACTTACCCATCAAGTGGTCGGTGGTTCCGAAATGTGACGTCTCGAATTCGAATTCTGTGCAAAAACAGCTGGGGCGCCCGCAGACGCCCCAATTTCGGTGCACATTGAGACTGCTACGGAATCAGCTCGCCGCCCTTCCAGGTCTGTTGCACATGTTCCAGTGCAGTGACGTCCTTCAGCGGATCTCCCGCGACGGTGATGACGTCGCCGAACTTGCCCGGCTCCAGTGAACCGGCCAGCTCGGACATGCCGAGCAACTCCGCGCCGGTCACCAGCGAGGTCTGCATGGCCTGCTTCGGCGTCATGCCCAGCCGCACGAGTGTTGCGAACTGTTTCGCCGGGGTGACGGACCAGTCGAAGCCGCCGATATCGGTACCGAAGGCAATCTTCACGCCGGCCTTCATCGCGCGCTTCACGGTTTCCTCATTCACGGCGATCATCTTCGGCCACACGCCGCCGCGACCCTCGGCCACCATTTCACCAGCCAGCGTGGTGGGCACGTAGTAGATGCCCTTCTGCTTCATCATCGCCAGGTCTTCGTTGGCGATGTAGTCGCCGTGCTCGACGGAGTCCACTCCGGCGACGACCGAGTTGTGCACGCCGTTCAGGGCCGTCGCATGCGAGGCCACCTTGTGGCGCTGTCGGTGCGCCTCGTCCACGATGGCGCGCAGTTCGTCCACGGTGAAGGTAGGTATGTCATCCAGCACGCCGTCCGAACGCAGCACATAGGAGCGGTCGCTGTAGACCTTGATCCAGTCAACGCCGTAGCTGAGTTGCTCGCGCACGGCCTTGCGCGCGCCTTCCACGCCATCCACCTCCTGCACGCCGTGCGGCAGGTGCGGCTGCAACTCCCAGGCGTAGCCCAGCACCGGATAGGCGCCGGTTACATCCATGGCGCGGCCGCTGGTGAACATGCGCGGGCCCACGATGATGCCCTGGTTGATAGCCTTCTTGATGTCGACGTCGGCGTAGCCCGCGCCCTCGGTCTCCATGTCGCGGATGGTGGTGAAGCCGTGCTTGAGCGCCAAGTGGGCGCTGCGCGTGGCTCGCAGTGCGCGGAACGCCACCGACTCCTTCAGGATCTGTTCGTCATAGTCGGCGGAGGTCACGTCGCCCTGCAGCAGCACGTGGGTGTGGCCCTCAATCAGGCCGGGCATGCAGGTGGCGGCGGGTTCGGCGGTGTAGAGCATGGCCTTGCTGCCCGGAGCGGCCAGCTTGTCGGCTTCGGCGGGCTTCAGCAGCCCGTCAACGAGCTTTGCCACGCGGTCACCCTGTATGACGATAGAGACGTTGTGGCGCACGGCGTCGGCCCGTCCGTCCCAGAAATTGGGGCAGGCGATGACCACGGTGCGTGCGGGCACAGGTGCCTGCTTTTCAGGGCGTGGGGCCTGGGCAAACAGGCTGGCGGAAAGTGCGAATGCCAAAGCGACAGAAAGACTCAAATTACGATGCATGGGCAGAGACCTCGGAGAGTGTTGCACCGAGTTTAAAGAAAAATTCTGCCCCCGGCGCAAACATTTCGGGCGGGCACAGACGGGCGGGCTGCAAACGTTAACGCGCGGCCTCAGCCCGTTCATACTTCGCGATGATGATTCCTGATTTTGCCGCCGTGCTGCTCATGAGCTTCATGGTCACAGGATGGCTTGTCTGGCCAAACAGCTTTTTGCCTTTGCCCAGCAGGATGGGGTAGATCAGCAGGTTCAGACCGTCGATGAGGCCGGCCTCCAGCAGCGGCGGATAGAGCGTCGAACTGCCCCACACCACAATGTCCGGGCCTTCGCCCGCAGCAATTTCCTTCAGCTCGTCAAGGCTGCCCAGCTTGTGGCTGTTGGCCCATTCAAGTTCTGACTTGCCGTGGGTGAACACGTACTTGTTCGCCTTGTTGAAAGCGGCGAAAGGGCTGTTGACGGGAGCGTTGGGCCAGTAGCGCGAGAAATTGTCATACGTCCGGCGGCCAAGGAGCAGGTCATTCGGTTTTTCCAGCGAGCCGACCATGCCCATCATGGCCGCCCTCGCCGCATCGTCTGCAAACTTCCAGGTCCACCCTCCGAGATCGAAGCCATTGCTGGGATCTTCCTCGGCGCCGCCCGGTCCCTGCATCACGCCATCGAGCGACAGATGCGCACTCGCGAGAATCTTCCGCATATTTATTCTCCTGATCGCGCCCAAAGCGATCTTCGTCTAACGGGTGTGCCGCCACCTGCGTGTCTCCGCACCGTGCTAGTGAGGCGTGTTCGTTGGCTGCTCTGCGAGAGAACGCTGGTAGGCCTTCCAGCCCGGACACCATCCGGTGTGCCAGCGCCAGAGCCGTGCCAGCAGGCTGCCCGGCTTACGCTCCGCGCGGGCTCTCATCGGACACGTTTCACAGCGGTATGTCTTCGGTATCGTCATGGGGCTCCTCTGGCCGGATATTTTCGCACGGGTGGCAAACCGTCGCACGATTGTCTGGTTTGGGCTAATATTTTCCAATTCATTCCCCGCAGTGCTGGCGCATTGCGGAGATACACGGAAAGAGGACGGAGGGCGGCCGTCCAACAGACGATGCGGTTGCGCCAGTGAGGTTCCCCCCAACCCGAAAGCGGCAACGGCTGGCAAAGGAGAAGCACGGTGGATCTGACAGGCAATCATTCAAAGACAGTGGCAGCGGTGAAGATTATTCGATCTGCTGTTCTGTTGTTGGCGTTCGGCAGCATGGCTTCTCCCGCCGTTGCTCAAACGAGTCGAAGCGCTCCAGCTCCGGGCCGGACCATCTCCGGGGGCGGCTCGCACATAGATCAGGGAATTGAAAATGACACACACCCGCGCACAGTGGTGCCCGACCGCGTGAAGGCGAAGAAGGAGAGTTATACCTACAAGGTTTCCTCCAACCTGGTCACCATCGACGTGGTCGCGCTCGACAAGCAGGGCAACCCGGTGACGGATCTGAAGCCTGAGGATTTCGAAGTCTTCGACAACAAGAAGGCACAGAGCATCACGCGTTGCACCCTCGAAAAACGCGCGACTGTCGCGTCATCAGAGGCTGCGGCGGCTTCCGGCGCACGCGCTGCGGGCAAGAGTAAAGCTTCCGCGACTTCGCCCGACGGATTCATCAGCAACAGCGCCGGCATCTGGGACGGAGCGGTCAACATCATCCTGTTCGACACGCTCAACACGCCGCTGGAGGCGCAGCCCTACGCGCGGCGCTCGGTGGTCAAACTGCTGCAGCAGTTTGACCCCAAGCAACCGGTGGCCATCTACACGCTTGGCCGCGAACTGCGCCTGTTGCAGGACTTCACGCCCGATTCGGCCGCTCTGCGCAAGGCCGCCGGCGGTATCAAGATCGAGGCTCCGCTGGATCAGAGCGTCTCGGTGTCCGGCAATGAGTTCGTCAGCGACGATGTTGCCCAAGGCATGTTCGGCCAGATGGCGACGTGGTTCAACGAAGATGCGGCATTCAACAATGACGATCGCATCCGCCGTACGCTCTCCGCATTTCAGGATGTGGCGAACCACACCATGGGCTACCGCGGCCGCAAGAACATCATCTGGGTCTCGGCGGCCTTTCCTCTCTCATTCCTGACCGACTGGGCCGCGGAAGACAATTCGCAGCGGCTGTATTACCAGTCGCTGCATGACCTGGCGGCGCAGCTGGCCACGGCCCGCATCTCCGTCTACCCGGTGGATGCACAGGGGCTGATGACCTGGGCCAGCTACAGCCCGAAGAAGTTCATGGCGATGAACTCTGCGCGGCGCGGTGCCACCGACCGCAATGGCCGTCCCATTGGCGAGCGTATGACGACCTCTCTCTCCGACGATGACGCACAGGCCTGGGCCATGCACAGCGCCATGCAGCAAATCGCCGACGAGACCGGTGGCAAGGCGTTCTATAACACCAACGACATCACCACCTCCATTGAAACGGCGCTCGACTCCGGCTCGCAGTATTACGCCATGGCCTTTGTGCCGCAGAATTACCAGCCCGACGGACGCCTGCACGATCTGAATGTGAAGGTGAAGCGCGGCGGTGTGACCCTGCAATTCCGCAAGGGCTACTACGCGGTGCAACCGGCTGACAGCGAGCACCCCAGCGAGGAGCGTCGCAAGCTGATGGCCGCCGAGATGATGGAAGTGATGCGCGACAGCCAGCTCGCCACCGGCATGCCGCTCAAGGCGCGGCTTGACCCGGCGGGCGCGGCATTGATGACAATTCCGGTCGAAGCCTTCAATCCGCTGGCTACTGACGAGAACAAGCATCGCCTGCTCGTTGAGTTCGCCTACGAGGTTTTTGACGCCAGCAACAAGTCGCTGCAATTTGACAGCAAGAGCGGCGGCTATGACCTGGCGGAGGAGCAGTGGAAGTATTTGCAGCAGGTGGGGGTGAATCAGAAGCTGCGTGTGCTGCTGCCCGCGGGCGCCGCGCGCGTGCGCGTGGCCGTGCGTGACCTGGTCACGGACCGGATTGGCGCGGTGGACCTCGCCGTACCCAGGCCATCCGCCTCGGCAGCGCCTGCTCCACAGGCGAAGCCCTGAGCTTTGACTCAGCCACAAACTTCTTCAAGCAGGGCGGCCGCGTGCCGCCCTTTTTCCTGCCGTGAAATTCGTCCGTCTTTTGCACAGGGAATCCACATAAGTCCCTGTATACCAGTCAGTTTGCACAATTCTCGGGGATTGACCGGTCGTCGTCCGGAAGCTAGTGTTGGGAGAGATTTCGGCCAAAAGCAGTTGGCGAACCGGATGCGCCGCAGTGGAAACCTAGATCGTTCCAGCCACCTTCTCTGCGGCACTTGCGAGCCCGAAAAAAAGTCTGCGGCAACTAACCCGTTGCCGGAGTGTGGCTTCGGTTGATTTCCACAAAAGGCGTTCCGGCGGTGAGGCAGTTTTCCTAGGGCTAAGGGATTAAAATACAACATATTGCGGTACCCCCTTGACAGGCACTATTCGTGGGAGTACTGTTCGCTTCCCAAGGGTTGCTCAAGTTGTTCCCCCCGAGCAGCACTTCAGGGATGGGCAAGGAGGGTCGACGCCGCCGCAAGCGGAGGCCTTCAATCGTTTTGCCGGAGGCGCGGATCTGGGCGCTTCTGGCGGGGCAAGCTCAAGCTTTTGCGAGCAGCTTGTCCGGCAGGAATCAGGGCCAGAGGTGACCCGGGGTTCCGCGGTAGCAGTTCCAGAGGTAAGCCTGCTGTCGAGTCTTCCGGAAAAGCGCTAAACGCTAATCCGTCAGGCAACAGATCAAGGTTCCGTCATCTGCGAATGACGGATTCCGCAAGCGTTCCTTGCAAAGTGCCAGTCCGGTGCCATAGCGGTGGCCGCCGGACCGGCAGAAGACTCCTCGCTCGGAGAGGAGGCCCGGATACGGCGGTGATTTCACCGTCGTTCCCGGCAGGGATTTCTGTCCCCAAAAATCCGGGCTGCCGGACCAGAGACCGGCGGGCAGTAACTCGTTTCAGGAGATGGCAGTCTTCGGGACGATGGCAGCAAAGCGGGCCGGCGTGAGTCCGGCATTGAGCGTAGAGAGAGTTCAGGAGTAACAAGATGGCAGAAGTCAGTGAAAAGACATCCGCGGCAGCAAAGACCGCGACGCCAATGACGCAGAAGAACAGGAAATTCGCCGGGCTGAGCTTCAAACGCATGTTCACCAAGGCGGGCGTTTCCCCATACGATGAAGTGGAGTGGGAGACGCGCACGGCGTCGATTACCGACGCCAAGGGCAACACAATTTTTGAGCAGAAAAACGTCGAAGTCCCCAAGGACTGGTCGATGACGGCGACCAACATTGTCGCCAGCAAGTATCTGCACGGGCAGCTTGGCACGCCGGAGCGTGAGACAGGCGTGCGCCAGTTGATCTCGCGCGTGGCCGAGACCATCTGCAACTGGGGCAAGCACGACGGCTATTTCCACAGCGACGACGACGCGCAGACCTTCCATGACGAGCTGGCCTTCCTGCTGCTGCATCAGTACGCGGCCTTCAATTCGCCGGTCTGGTTCAACGTGGGCTGCGAGCGTATTGAGCCTAAGTCCGACGCGCAGAACTGGCACTGGAACGCCGAAAAGGGCGGCATCGAATTTGCCCCCGTGGGCTACCGCAAGCCGCAGTGCTCGGCCTGCTTCATCAACTCCATTCAGGACACGATGGAGTCGATCCTGACCCTGGCCAAGACCGAAGGCATGCTCTTCAAGTGGGGCTCGGGCACCGGCACCAACCTGTCTCCGCTGCGCGGCTCCATGGAGAAGCTCTCCGGCGGCGGCACGGCCAGCGGCCCGCTCAGCTTCATGAAGGGCTTTGACGCCTTTGCCGGCGTCATCAAGAGCGGCGGCAAGACGCGGCGCGCGGCCAAGATGGTGATCCTCAACATCGATCACCCGGACATCATCGACTTCATCGAGTGCAAGCGGAAGGAAGAGGAGAAGGCCTACGCGCTGATGCGCGAGGGCTACGACGGCACCAGCGGCCCGGATTCGGAAGCCTACTCGTCGATCTTTTTCCAGAATGCGAACAACTCCGTCCGCGTTACCGACGACTTCATGGAGTCCGTCATTAAGGACGAAGAGTTTGCCACGCGCGGCGTGCGTACCCGCGAGGCCATCCATAAGTATTCGGCGCGCGAGCTGCTGCACAAGATTGCCGACGCCACCTGGCAGTGCGGCGATCCGGGCATGCAGTACGACACCACGATCAATCGCTGGCACACCTCGAAGAACACGGCGCGCATCAACGCCTCGAACCCGTGCTCGGAGTACATGTTCCTCGACGACTCCGCCTGCAACCTGGCATCGCTGAACCTGCTGAAGTTTGCGCCGAACGGCTCGTTTGACGTTGCCGGCTACCGCCACGCAGTCGACCTGCTGATCACCGCGCAGGAAATCTTGGTGGACAACTCCGGCTACCCGACCGAGTCGATTGCAAAGAACTCGCACGACTACCGCCCGCTCGGCCTGGGCTACGCCAACCTTGGCGCCCTGCTGATGGCCAGTGGCCTGCCCTATGACAGCGACACCGGCCGCTCCTACGCAGCCTGCGTCACGGCCATCATGTGCGGCGAGGCCTACGCGCAGAGCGCGCGCATTGCCGAGAACTGCCCGACGCTGACTCCGATTACCGAGCCGACCAAGCAGGGCGAGATCACCGGCGGCGCCTGCCCGGGCTGGTACATCAACCGCGAGCCGTTCCTCGACGTCATCCGCATGCACCGCGCGTCGGTGAACAACATCAACAAGAACAACGTGCCGAAGGAACTGCTGGACGCCAGCCGCGTCTGCTGGGACGAGGCGCTGGCGGCGGGCGAAAAGTCCGGCTACCGCAACTCGCAGGTGACTGTGCTGGCCCCGACCGGCACCATCGGCTTCATGATGGATTGCGACACCACCGGCGTGGAGCCTGACCTGGCTCTGGTGAAGTTCAAGAAGCTGGTGGGCGGCGGCATGATCAAGATCGTGAACAACACGGTCTCCTCGGCGCTGTTCAAGATCGGCTACACGCAGGAGCAGGCGTCGAAGATTGCCAGCTACATTGATGCCACCGGCACAATCGAAGGCGCGCCGCACATCAAGGAAGAGCACCTGGCCGTCTTCGATTGCTCGTTCAAGCCGGCCAAGGGCACGCGCTGCATCCACTACATGGGCCACCTGAAGATGATGGCCGCGGTGCAGCCGTTCATCTCCGGCGCCATCTCCAAGACGATCAACATGCCGGAAGACGCCACGGTGGACGAGGTTGCCGAGGCCTACGTGGAAGCCTGGAAGCTCGGGCTGAAGGCGGTGGCCATCTACCGCGACGGCTCGAAGAAGGCGCAGCCGCTTTCGTCGAAGGGCTCGGCCACGGCCGAGGGTAAGTCCGAGCCGGTGGTGACGACCGCCGTGGTGGAAGACGAGAACATGCAGGCCCCGCCGCGCGCACGCCGCCACAAGCTGCCCGACGAGCGCCGCGCCGTCACGCACAAGTTCAACATCGGCGGACACGAAGGCTACATCACCGTCGGCACCTATCCGGAGGGGCAGCCGGGCGAAATTTTCATCACCATGGCCAAGGAAGGCTCGACGGTCAGCGGCCTGATGGATTGCTTCGCCACCGCCTGCTCGCTGGCCCTGCAGCACGGCGTGCCGCTCAAGCTGCTGTGCGAGAAGTTTGCGCACACCCGCTTTGAGCCCAGCGGCTGGAGCCACAATCCGGACATCGGCTTTGCCAAGTCGATCATGGATTACATCTTCCGCTGGCTGGAACTCCGCTTCCTCACCGGCGAGCAGCAGTCGCTGTTTGCCGACATGCGGATGATTCCGCAGCCGGCCGTGGCCTCCACGGAGACCGTTGAGAAGGTGCAGGCCGTGGCCGAGCCGGTCAAGAAGCCGGTGCACGCCACGCAGGCGCTGAAGGGCATGATCGACCTTGGCGACGCGCCAAGCTGCTCGGTCTGCGGCGCCATTATGACGCGCAACGGCAGCTGCTACCGCTGCAATGAGTGCGGCTCCACCTCGGGCTGCTCGTAGGCTGCGGGCGGGCCACAGAAGCCCGCATCGCGCCAAGCCTGAATGACACAAAGGCCCCGGATCTCCCTCCGGGGCCTTTTCTCCATAGGCTGGAACACAGCGGACACAATCAGAGATGAGTCCGGCAGTGCCTCTCTGACAGAATCAGCGCCATCATTCTGCAGAGCAGGAGCAGGTGCCTGACAAGCCTGATCGCGTACGTGGTTCCTCCTATCGCTCCACTTCTTCGTGTTTGGTCTCGAACCAGCGATAGAGCGTGGGCAGAACGAACAGAGTGAGCAGCGTGGAAGTAACCAGTCCTCCGATGACGACGGTTGCCAATGGACGCTGAACTTCAGCGCCGGCACTGGTGGCAACAGCCATTGGGATGAAGCCGAGGCTGGCGACAAGTGCCGTCATCAGCACGGGCCGAAGTCGCGTAATTGCGCCTTCGGTCACCGAGTCTTCAAGCGACGCCCCCTCCCTGCGCCGTTGGAGGATGTAGGAGATCAGCACTACACCGTTCAGCACGGCAATGCCTGATACGGCGATGAAGCCCACTCCGGCAGAGATGCTGAGCGGCAGTCCGCGCAAGGCAAGCGCGATGACGCCTCCGCTGGCAGCAATGGGCACGTTCAGGAAGATCAGCAGCGCTGGTCGCATCGTGTTAAAGGTTGTGTGAAGGAGAATGAAGATCAAGAACATTGAGAGCGGCACGACGATCATCAGTCTCTGCGTCGCGCGCTGAAGGTTCTCGAATTGTCCGCCCCACGTCACCCAATATCCGGTCGGCAAAGGAACTTTGCTTCCAACTGCCGCCTGCGCGTCCTTGATGAAGCTGGACAGGTCGCGCCCGCGCACGTTGGCCTCAACGCTAATGCGACGGTGAATGTCAGAGCGGCTGATCTGTGCGGGGCCCTCCTCCACCTTGAGTTCCGCTAATTGGCTGATTGGAATGAGGCGGCCTTGTGGATCAGCGACCTTGAGGTTGCCGATCTTTTCGACCGCATCGCGATCTGTCTTGGCAAAGCGGACCTGCAGCGCAAAGCGTTTCTGTCCTTCAAGGACCTGCCCGACTTCCTTGCCTCCGATGGCTTCCACGGCATCGAGCACGTCCCGTGCATTGATTCCGTAGCGCGCAATCTGATCCCGCTTGATGTTCACGCGGAGGTACGGCAGGCCGCCGGTCTGCTCGGCCTTCACATCGGCGGCGCCCGGGATCTGTGACACGACGCGCACGAGTTCGTCTGCCTTCTGTCGAAGCGTGTCAAGGTCGCTGCCGTAAAGGGTGATTGCAACATCTGAGCGCACGCCGGCGATCAGCTCCTGCATTCGCAATTCAATCGGCTGAGAGTAGCTGAAGATGTTTCCCGGAACCTTCTCGCGGAGCGCCTTGTCAAAGACTTCGATTAATCCCTCCCGGGTCGAAGCGGTCTTCCACTGAGCGTGCGGTTTGAGGATCACATAAATGTCGCTGACCTCTACTCCCATTGGGTCTGTGGCAATTTCCGCGCGGCCGGTACGCGACACCACTGTCTGCACCTCTGAAAACTGCTTCAAAACGTTCTCTACCATCGTGGTGCTGTGAATGGATTCAGACAGTGCGACGCTAGGCAGGCGCCAGCTTTGAAGAGCGATTGTGCCTTCGTCCAACCGGGGAATAAACTCAGCCCCCATGAACATTGTTGTTACACCGCCAGCGGCCAGCACAAACGCTGCGGCAGCAGCCGTGAGTTTTGGACGCGCAACGACCTCATTCAGCCAGGGTACGTACCGTTCCTTCACTTTGTGGATCAGTTTCGACTCCTCTTCTTTTACGTTCTTCGTCAGGAAGAAGGAACTGAGCACCGGCATAAGGGTTAACGCAAACACGAGCGAAGCGATCAGCGCAAAGATGACCGTCAGGGCCATTGGACGGAACATCTTGCCCTCGATGCCTTCGAGAGTGAGGATCGGAACGTAGACAACGATGATGATCAGAACGGCGAAGAACACCGGTCGCGCTACTTCGCGTGCAGAATCAAGCACGACGGCGAACGTGTTCTTCGCGCCACGCGATTTTGCCTCTGCCAGGTGACGGATGATGTTTTCAACCATCACCACGGAGCCGTCGACAATCAGGCCGAAGTCGATGGCGCCGAGGCTCATCAGATTTCCGCTGATGCCGAACCACACCATTCCGGCGAACGCAGCAAGCATCGACAATGGAATCGCGGCCGCCACGATCAGCGCTCCCCGGACGTTGCCGAGCAGAAGCAGCAGGATCACGATCACCAGCAGAGCGCCTTCCAGCAGGTTTTTCTCCACGGTCTTGATCGTCTTTTGAACGAGTGTGGTGCGGTCGTAGTACGTTTCGACCGTGACTCCCGCGGGCAACGTCTTCTGAATTTCCTGCAGCTTCTGGTCAACCCGCTTGGCGACAACGCGCGAGTTCTCACCAATGAGCATCATGACCACGCCGGTGACAACCTCGCCCCGGCCATCTCGGGTCGCCGCACCCTGGCGGAGCATCGGCGCGAACTGAACGTTTCCGAGGTTCTTGATGTAGATGGGTGTGCCATTCTTCGTGGCGCCTACAACGATGTTGCCAACGTCTTCCAGAGAGCCAACCAGGCCCTCGCCGCGAACCACATACTGCTCCTGATTATGCTCAATGTACCCGCCGCCGGAATTGAAGTTGTTCCGTTCCAGCGCCTCGAATACCTTTGCCAGCGGGATGTTGTAACTGACCAGGCGGTTCGCGTCGAGTTGCACTTCGTATGTCTTCAGCTCACCTCCGTAGCTGTTCACCTCGACGACGCCAGGGACCGAGCGCAGGAGCGGGGAGATATCCCACTCCAGGATGCTGCGAAGCTCCATCAGCGACTTGCCATCGCCACGAACCTCGAACTGGTATATCTCGCCCAAGCCTGTGCTAATTGGACTCATCTCCGGGATGCCAAACCCTGCGGGGATTGCTTCTTTCGCCTGCGGCAGGCGTTCCATCACCAGCCTGCGGCAGAAATAAACATCCATGCCTTCCTTGAAGAAGATCGTCACCGAGGAGAGGCCGAATCGCGATATCGAACGAATTTCGGTAACGCCCGGCAATCCGCTCATGGCGGTTTCCACGGGGAAGGTGACCAGGCGCTCGACCTCCAGCGGACCGAGGCCGGGCGAGTTTGTCAACACCATGACCTGGTTGGGCGTCACATCAGGGACCGCATCAACCGGGAGAGCCTGCATGGCCCAGATGCCCACGCCGATCACGAGAAGCGCGAAGACGATAACGAGAAAACGATTGCGCAGTGCGAGTTCAACGACCTTATTCATCGCGCTACTCCCCCTCGCCGATCTGCTCACGCAGGAAGGCTGCCTTGACGTAGAAGCTTCCGTTCGTCACCACCTTCTCGCCGGCCTTTATGCCGGACCGAATCTCAATTGCGGACGTGGTGCGCTCGCCGAGTTCAACCACGCGCTTTTGGAACTTGGAAGGCTCGGTCTGGATGAAGACAACTGGCTGGCCGTTGATCTCCTGCACGGCCGTAGCCGGGACACTGATTGCCGTGCGTGACTCCTTCGTCGGGAGGGAGACAGTGGCGAACATCTCCAGCTTGAGGCGCCCATCCGTGTTCGGCAGCACACATCTCAGTTTTGCCGTACGCGACGCCGGATCAAGGGTGTCGCTCAGATGAGCGATGGTTCCCTTGAAGATTTCGCCGGGATAAGCGGATAGCGTGACATCGCATTGTCCGCCGCGTCCGACGTAGCGTATGTCTTTCTCGTAGACATCGGCCAAGGCCCACACGGTACTCGTGTCCACTACGGTGAGTAGTTCCTTGTCACGGTTGATCACTTCGCCCCTGGAAACTTCAAACCTGGTGACTACACCGGACAGAGGCGAGCGCAATGTGGAGTGGGAAGAAGTCCTGTGGAAGGATCTTTCTGAGCCGCGCTCCGGGCTGTTAAGCCGGCGAATCTCCGGGTCGGTGAGTCCAAAACGGTGGAGCTTTTCCTCTGCCCGCGCCAATTCCGCTCTGCGGCTGTCGACCTCCGCGTTTGCCTGCTGGTATTCGGCGCGCCGAAGATCGAGTTCGCGCGGCGAGATTGCCTCGACAGCAATCAGCGAGTTCGCGCGGTCCAGCGATTTCTTCGCGACATCGCGTTGCGCTTCCGTCTTCCGCAGCAGTCCCGAGAGATTGTTGTATTCACCGACGTATTCTCCAAGCTCCACGTTGTCGTAGACGATCAGCCGCTGGCCCTTGCCGACGCGGTCTCCAAGCTGAACCAGCACATCTTCAACAACACCTTGTGAAAGGGGCGCGATGTGTGAGACGCGGCCCTCATCGGCGGAGATTACGCCTGTTGTCGCGATTGTCTGCTCCAAGGTCTGGGTGGTGCTTTCGGCAATTTGAATTCCGCCATTCTTCTGCGCCGCAAGACTGATCTCAACGGCATTGGGCTCGGACTTTTCATCCGCTTGCTTTGACGGCTTGTTGCGAGTGCGAAGCAACAACGAACCAGCGGCGACGGAGGCGACAATAATCAACCCGAAAATCAATGCTTTCTTGTTCACTCTAGAAGTCCTTTCCGACCGAAGCCGCAAGCTGGAACGAGGCGATGTTGTAATTGAACAGAGCGAGGTTGTAGGCCCGCAGGGTTTCGCGATAAATGCGCTCGGCATCAAGCAGTCCGATCAGGTCGAGTTCGCCCAGCCGATACGATTGCTGCGCGGTCTCATGTGCCTTTCGCGCGGCGGGAACGTACTCCTGTTCGAGCGCGCGCAACAGGTCAGCCTGCCCCTGAAGCGTCTGATAGTTCTGCTGGACTTCGCGCCGCACAGCGAGTGACGCTCGAGTGACCTCAAACCCCTGCTGTTCAATCCGCGCATTAGCCCGCTCAACACCGCCTTGGTTGCGGTTAAACAGCGGCAATGGAAGATTCAGTCCGAAAACGGCGGTGTTTAGCCCTGTATCGCGTTTGTATCCGAAGGACGGCGTGACATTGGGCAGAGCTTCTGCCCGTTGCAGGCTGAGTTCGCGACGGTCACGTTCAAGTCGCTGCCGGGCAGCAGCCAGATCGGGGCGATTTTGCAATGCGGCCTGTTGAAGCTCGGCCAGGTCGAAGGAGGCGGCACTGGCGGTGAGCGGCTCCGTCACATCAAACTCGGCGGCTAGGTTGGGAGAACCCAGAACCTCGAGCAGGGCAGTTCGCGAATTTTGGAGTTGAAGTCTCGACTCAAGAACATCGGTGTAAAAGCGCAAACGCTCGGCGCGCACGCGATTCATCTCGAGTCCCGAGAGCTCGCCCTGCTTGAAGCGCGCCTCGTTGAGCCGGATGATCTCGTCGAACTGTTGCAGGATGTCGCTGGCAAGTGCGGACTGCGCTTTGGCCAGGACAACTGTGTAGTAGCGCTGTTTGACTTCCAGACGGACCTCGCGCTCTGTATTGAGCACGTCCGAGTCGGTTGCGCGAAGTTCATACTGCGCGATCCCGGTCCGCTTTGAACGTTTGCCGCCTGTTTCGAGCGTCTGCCCAACGCGGAAACTCAGCTCCTGGTTATTCCAGAATGAGCCTTTGTTCGATTCAAACAATGGATAGCTTTCGGAGTTGATATCGAGGCTGGGGTTGGGCAAAAGACGCGCTTGCCGCAGGCTCGCCCGGGCAATCGCCACACCTCGCCGGTCACGTTGCAGAGTCGGATTCTGCTTCAGTGCGATCTCAAGCGCATCCTGAAGAGAAAGCTGTTGGGGAACGTCAATCTGTTCCTGTTGTGCGACGGCCCGGGGGAGGCCGCCGAGCAGAGCTGTAGCGCAAAGCCCGATCACAAGTATCGAGCAGCTTCTTGACAGCCACTTCGGCAGGAAGTGGCGCGCGTTCGGCTGAACGCTTCGCATAGTAAGCATGGGGTATCGTCCGTTTCATCAAAATGCCTTGGATGGGCCAACAAGACACACATGTACCTTGGTTGGCCAAGACAGAGAACGGACTAAGCGCGTGGGGGGCGGTAATAGGGAGAAGAGAAATTCAGGTGCGCGGAGGAAGGTGTGTCCTGCACAAATTCGCCGGAAAAGGGGAGTGCTGCTACTTCAAAGTATGGGCTTGCGGTGATGTGCGAACAGCAGCAGAAGCAGTCGTCCTCCGGGGAACTCGGAGAAGAGTGAGAATCGCCGCCAGAGGTGACGGAGACCGCCTTCGACTGAAGGCTCGAAATTCCCAGATCGTCGGTCTGGCACACAGACGGCACACTGGTATCCACCACTGCCCACAGCAGCAGGAGTATCGCCAGGAATCTGTGGCATCGCCGAAGCATACTGATTCATAGCATACGAGAAGCCGGTCGCCTCGACAAGCGAACGCCCGGCTTTAGCGAATCGATCGGAGAGGTCAACACAAAGCACTCTGAGGTGTCTCGCGCTTGAAGGCCTCGTGTTCAAGATGCCGCTGGGGAAGAGGATCAGATGCCATTGCCTCCAGCTCCGCGCACCAAGGCGTACTTTGTCGCTTTGTAGCCGAAGTCACTGCGCGACAGATTCAGCATGCGCGCCGCCTCCGCCTGCACACCGCCGGCACGTGTCAACGCCCTTTGCAGCAGGCAACGCTCAACGTCTGCAAGCACGGCGCGAAAGTCCAGGTTTTCCGGCAGTGCTTCCAGGCAGCGCCAAACGTCGGCATGGCGCTCCGGAACCTGCCCTGTCTCGGGCGTGACCGGCACCTCGTCAATCTCCGGGCCAAGCGCCAGGATGTGCGCGCGTTCCAGCAGATTTCGTAGTTCCCGCACATTTCCCGGGAAGGAATATTCCATGAGGGTTCTTAAGGCCTCAGCGCTCAGGGAGCGAGGTTGCACCTTGAGATCGCGGGCAATCTGCCGGGAGAGCAACTCGCAGATCCCCGGAATATCCTCTTTGCGATCCCGCAACGGCGGCAACGATATGGGGAAGACCGCGAGGCGATAGTAGAGGTCTTCGCGGAACAACCCCTGCTTCACGCGCTCCTGCAGGTTCTGGTGGGTTGCGGCAAGCACGCGTACGTCAACCTTGCGCGTTTTTGTGGAGCCCACGCGCTGCACCTGCCCGTCCACGAGCACGCGCAGAAGCTTGGCCTGCGCTCCGGGCGACATTTCGCCCGCCTCATCCAGAAAGAGCGTGCTTTCATGCGCGGCTTCAAACAGGCCCGCATGCGCCTTGTCCGCTCCGGTAAACGCTCCTCGCTCATGGCCAAAAAGCTCGCTTTCCAGCAGCGTTTCAGTGAATGCCGCGCAGTTGACGGCGATCAGCGTTTTCCCGGCGCGGCGGCTGTTGCGATGGATGGCGCGGGCAACAAGCTCCTTGCCGGTGCCGGTTTCTCCTGTGATGAGCACCGTCGCATCGGTCGGAGCAACGCGGGCAATCTTGGCGCGAACATCCGCCATGGCCAGTGCGTTCCCGTACAACTCGTCGGTGCCAGCGAGCTGCCCGACCGTGCTTCGCAGGAGAGAGTTCTCACGCACGAGCTGCGTGCGCTCGCAGGCGCGACGCACCGTGGCCTTCACCACCTCCGGCGAAAAGGGTTTGGTGATGAAGTCGAACGCTCCCTGCCGCATGCTTTCCACCGCAAGTTCGATGGTTGCGACTGCGGTAAGAAAGATTACGGCAACCGTGGGGTCGAACTCATGGGCTGCGGACAGCACAGCAAGCCCTTCTCCGTCAGGCATCTTCTGATCGGTAATCACGGCATCGAACTCATGTTCGTCCAACTGCCGCGTTGCCGCGTTCACGCCTTCAGCCTCTGCAACGGAGTGCCCCTCCATGACGAGGTTGGAGGCGAGAATCCGGCGCATATTTGGCTCATCGTCGACGATCAGTATCCGGCCCATGCTATTGCTCTCCTTTGTCTGGAGCGTCGTCCTGTTTCAAAACCATTGTGAAGCAGACACGTCCGCCTTCGTTGGTGGAAACGAAGAGATCGCCTCCGTGTGCGCAGGCGATATTGCGCGCAATTGCCAGCCCCAGGCCGGTTCCATGAGCCTTGGTCGTATAAAACGGCTCGAAGATCCGTGCCAGAACCTGCTCGGGAATTGGCGTTCCCTCATTTTCCACCTCAAGGCTCAGCAACCCGTTTTGCCAACATGTCCCACGCAGGTGGACTGTGCTCTGCGGGGAGGCTTCATCGAGCGCATTCATTAAGAGGTTGAGCAACGCGCGCTGAAGCTGCGCGGCATCAACATTCCCGAAGAGTTCACTGTCGGCTGTGCAGTCAACTCGCAAGCCCTTCTGCATTGCATGCGGCCCGGCGATTTCAACAATATAGCCGAGCAAATCCGCAATCGAGGTGCGCGCGCGGTTCGGTGTTCCTGGCCGTGCATAGGAGAGAAAGTCGGTTGTCAGCCGCTCCAGCCGTGCGGCTTCCGAACTGGCGATTGCGTACATCTCCAGGCGCGCCTCGGCCGTGACGCCGGGAGAGTCCGCGGTGGACATGGCGCTGGCGATCATCGCCACCGGGTTGCGAATTTCATGGGCAATGGCACTCGACAGCCGCCCGACAGCCGCCAACTTCTCCTCGCGTGCCAGTTGCGTGCGGGTCTGCTCCAATGCCTTCATGCTCTCCTGCAGTTCAGACTGGTCCCTGCGAATCCGCCGGATCAGCGACCACACCAGCAGGCCAACCAACGAATAAATCAGCGCAATGACGCCGGCTTCCAGATACTCCCCCACTGGGACCGGCGGATGGTAGGTTGAAAAATGCCAGACCCAGAAGAACATCATGGAGTCTGCTATGACGATAACGGCAAGCAGGGACACGAGGCCGAAATAGAAGGCAGCCTGAAGCACCGGCAGCGCCAGCAGTACGAAATACGGACTCTCAATTCGATTGGTCAGCAGAGTGAACAATAGGGCGAGGCACAGATTGAGCGCGATGGAGGCCCAGTTGAGCCATGCGGCCGTGGAAGATGACACACTTCCTGCGCGCGCCTGAAGCCAGAGCAACTCCATCAGCTTCAGCAGGAATGCGCCACCAAGGGCCACCAGCAACAACGGCGCCGGACTGCCGAGAACCTCCGAAAACAAGGTGTGCAGCAGCAGCAGCGCCGCCAGCACGAAGAGATTCAGTACGGCAAAGATGCTCTGCTGCGGATGAAATGACTCAGGCTCGATGTGTGTTAACACCGGATATCCCGCGTCCCTTTCGTGGAGTGATTTCACAGCGTCATAAGAGTACGTCAGCCCAGGTGAGAACAAAAGGGAGCCGAAGCTCCCTCTTGGAAGACATTGCTAATCCTTGTCGCCCTCATGCTGCTCAGGAGTCACAGCAGTGGGCGCGGCTGCCCCAGGCGATGCCGGCATGATGGCGCGCACCCCGAACTCATGCACCAGGCGCCCGCCGTTATGTGCCGTATTTACGAGCAGGAGCGCACCTGCCGAGTAGAAGATAAGAAACGCCAGCGGCAGTATGCTGGAGACAAGCCGCCCCTGAACACTCTTGATCCAGCGTGGTACGAACAGCAACGCCGCGTAAATAATGGTGAGGACGCTGAAGACCGCACGGGTTTGTTCGGCAAGATTCTCGTGCTTCTCCAGAATCTGGTTGATCTCCGGAGTGCGTTCGGCGAGTTCCCCCGCAGCCTCTCCGCTTCCAACCGAGACGAAGACAGCAATCGTCCCCAGCGCCATCAGCGCAAGGCCGATGAGATGGTAGGGACGCGCCTTCTCCGGCGGCACGACTGCTCCCACAATGACCAACAGCGGAGCAATCAGCAGAAGCACAATTGGAAAATGAATAATCAGCGGATGAAGGCCGTCCCAACTCGGAATTGGCGGAAATTGAAACATATCGATGCTCCTCGATCTAAATGTGCGGGGCCGCCACTGCGGCGGCCCGTTGGCTTTCGCACTAGCTGACCTTTACGTACTTGTCCTTGGGATTAAAGCAGGAGGGACACTTGGCAAAGTTCAGGTTGGTTGTGGTGTATCCGCACACGGTGCAGACAAAGAAGTCCTTCGCCTTGGAGCCCTTCAACTGCGGAAGCTTGTTCAACGCCTCGGTGTAGAGCTTCGCGTGCTCGGCTTCTGCCGTACGCGCGTAGTTCAACGACTTGATGGCGTCCTTCTGGCCGTCAGCGCGCGCCTGCTTCAAGAAGTCCGGATACATCGTGTCGCGTTCATAGGTCTCGCCCTTGTTGGCTGCTTCCAGATTTTCTTTTGTGGACTTCACCACGGGCTTTTCGATGTTTGCCTGGGGCGTTGCACCAAGCTTCTTGATGACCTCGGCATGATTGGCGGCATGAATCTCTTCAGCGCGCGCGGCGGCTCGGAACAGGCTGGCAACTTCTCCGTAGCCTTCCTTGGCGGCCTGGTCGGCGAAGGCCAGATAGCGGGCGTGGGCGTTGCTCTCGCCGTTGTAGGCGGTCTGCATGTTGGCCAGCGTCTTGGCAGTGGTGGACGCCGCAGCCGTGCAGGCGAGCGCGAGGATTGCGATGGCGAGTACTCCAAAGTGGGTGCGAAGCTTGCTCATGTTCATCTCCTCCGGGGAGGCCACAGCATGACGGCCATCCCTCTGTGAAGGAGAAAAGCATTCACACTGCCAAAGTGTGATGCCGCTAAGTGCTTGATTGTCCGTGGGACATGGAAGGCGAAGCCAAGCGGCCGCTCGCTTTGTCAAAAACCTTGGACAACGAATGTCAAAGGATTCGGACGATGAGCACAGGAACCCACGTCCCGCGCGAGCCTGAACGACACAAAGGCCCCGATCTCCATCCGGGGCCTTTCCTTTTGCGTTGGCTTTACTCTGTGTAATCCAACCACAATTCATTCGCGTTGAAGTTACTGTTGCACTACGCTGTGGAAGTGCCGCAGAGGCGGGCATGGTGTGCGGGCATGTACCCATTGCAGGGCGTGAGCAGAACCGCCCCGCTCAAGCCAACAGCGGGGTTGAACGGGCCACCAGCAGGGCTTCGAGTTCGTGAAACGAACGACCCCACCCTCTCGCTTCGCGAGAAGGATGGGGCACCCGAAGAACGATGAGTGCAGACCGAAAGGGTGCGCCATCCGCCAGCGGACTGCTGAGAGGATGGACAATGAGAACAAGCACAAGTAAATGGGGCATTTCTGTCTTTGCCCTGTTAATGCTAGTTGGCTGTTCGCATCGTGCTGTCGAGGTGGCGAAAGTTGCATCGAATCCGTCCGCTTACAACGGCAGAGTGGTAAATGTCTCAGGGTGCTTTAAGGCGGACGATGAAATCTCGGTTCTGCTTCCTTGCGGCGAACTTACAAAAGACACACTTCGCCAGGCCGTCTGGGTGGAGAATCTTGCAGCTTTCGAACGCTTTGAATCCATCGCTCCAGCCGGACAGCCCCGGCGTGCTAGTCACGAGGGTACTTTGACAAAAGCAGATCAGGACCGCATGGAACGACTCTTCTCATCGAGAAACCGCAGTCCCTTTCGGGTGACATTGGAAGGAGAGTTTCAAGCGGGTCAGAAATATGGCCATCTAGGTGGTTTCGACAAACAGTTGATTTTGTACAAAGTACTAGCTGCAGAGTGGTAGGCGGGTGGCGCACCCTTTCCGTCTGAGTAAGCAAGTGGGTGCCCTACCCTTCTCGCGCAGCGAGAGGGTGGGGTAGTTAGCAGCTTCGCTGATAACGTAGATTTTGCGCTTGACAGGGAGGGTGGCCCGGACAACGTTCTGTTTGTTGTCCGGGGAAGTTGAACGTCTATGCCGCTGGTTCTCCGACCCGCAGGAGAGTTCTAAAATCGTCTGCTAAGGCCGACCATTATTACTTCCTTCCATTCCATCCACAATTCATTCACGGGGAGCGGACGTCGTGGTTTGCAGGGCGCGCGAAGGGAAGTGTGCCTCTCTTCGGATGTGGGGCGCGCCTCTCCTGCGCGGGTGTGATGGCGCTTACGCTCAGGTCTCGTGTTCGACGTGGCGGGCCTGTGCGCGGGTGATGAGAAAGCCCGCGAAGAGCGCACATTCGGCGGCGAGCACGACGGAGAAGCCGGCCAGCAGCCGCTGCGTTGCCGAGGAGACCATGCCCACGCAGTAGGGCACGGCCGCGCCGCCCAGCCCGGCGGCGGCAAACATCCATCCCAGCCGCGTGCCGGCCTGCGCGCCTAGGTGCCGCGAGAGGTAGCCGATGGTGGTGGGGAAGACCGGCGCAAGCCCCAGTCCGGTGACGAAGACCGCCGCAAACAGCATGGCGCTGCCGCGTGCGCATAGAATGCCCAATGTGCCGAGCGTGGCCAGCGCGATGCTGGCGCGCAGCACGGGCGGCTCGGAGCTTCGCTCAAGCGCCAGCGGAGCCAGCAGGCGTCCGGCCAATAGAGCCGTCCAGAACGTGCCCTGCAGCCAGGCCATGTCGTTGGCGGTGAACTGGTGGAGGCGGCTGGCGAGTGTTGGCAGCCAGCCGGCCACACCGTTTTCAATGCCCACGTAGAGGAAGATCATGACGCCAGTGGCGACGATCAACCGCAGCAAGCTGGCGGAAATCCTTGTCGCCGGTTCAGCCGGAGTGGCGCGCGCATCGCGCGTCTGCGGAAAGACCACGGCCGCCAATGCGAAGGCTGCGCAGAGCAGCAGCATGGCTCCGCCGAATCCGGCGCGCGGCGTGGAGGCCAGCTTTACCAGCAGCGCCGGAGCGAGAATGGCTCCGATGCTCCAACTGAAGTTCAGCACATTGAGCGCGGAGGAACTGCGCGCGCCCGCCTCGCCCGTGACGGCCGCCGTGATGGTGGGCGAGCAGAAGCCGATGCCGACGCCGTAAACTCCGATGGCTGCAACCACCATCGTCAGCGAAGGCGCGGCGGTGGCCAGCGCACCAGCGCCGATGACCAGCAGGCCCAGCCGTATGGTGTGCCGCAGGCCGATGCGGCGCGTCAGCTCCGTGGAAAGGATGGAGCCGGCAAAGCCGCCGAAGAACTGTGCCAGAAACAGAATGCCGGATTGGCGGTCGCCGAGTGCGAAGCGTGCCGCATAGAGTGGCAGCAGTGGACCAAGCATTGTGGTGGCCACTCCGACCAGCACAAACACCAGGTTCGCAATCAGAGGCAGGGAATTCATCCGAGAGCGGCTTGCAGGGCTTCGGCCACCGGGCAGCGGCCGCTTGATTCGCGCACCACCAGCTCCGGCTCAACCTGCAATTCTCCGGGCACGAGTTTGTCCGGGTCGCAGATGCGCTCGACGATGGTTTGCGCCGCCAGCGAACCCATCTGCACCAGAGGCTGGCGGATGGTGGTCAGCGCCGGGTTGTAGAAGGCCGCGCTGGCAATGTCGTCGAAGCCGACGACGGAGACGTCGTCGGGCACATGGCGGCCCGTCTGCTGGATGGCGCGGATGGCGCCGATGGCCGAAACGTCATTGAAGGCCAGAATGGCGGTGAAGTCCGAGGTCTGCGCGAGCAGGCGGCGCGTGGCGTCATAGCCCGTTTGCGGCGAGGGCGAGTCACCCTCAAGCTGCACCACGTGGTCAGGCTCAATGGGCAGGGAGAGCCTCTTCGCGGCGCGCTGAATGGCGTTCCAGCGCACGGCCGTGTCCGAGCTGAACGACTGGCCCTTGATGAAGGCGAGTTTGCGGTGGCCCAACTCGAGCAGATGCTCCAGGGCGAGCGAGGCCGCACAGTCGTGGTCGAGCACAATGTTGGTGACGCCGGGAATCCGCTTGTGTCCGGCGACGCAGACGATGGGGATTGAGAGCTCTTCCTGGTACGGCGTATCGATCAGGATCAGCCCCTCGATGGCGCGGTCAAACAGCAACCGGGGATAGTCCTTGATCAGGTTCTTCTTGTGGCGGTGGCTGCCAGCCAGCCAGGCATAGCCGTTCTGCAGCAGGTAGTCCTCAATGCCACTCAAAATAAGCGCTGAGTAGCCATCACTCAGCTCCGGCAGCAGCACGCCAATGGTGTAGGAACGTTGCTGGCGGAGCGACCGGGCGAGCAGGTTGGGCCGGTAATTCAGCTTGGCGGCGGCGGCGAAGATCTGGTCTTTGGTGCGCTGAGGAATCGAGTTGGCCACCGGAGAGCGGTTGATAACCAGGGAGACGGTCGCCGGGGACAGTCCCACGTAGGCCGCAACTTCCTTCAGCGTGACAGGCTTTTTGGCTGTGCTGGAAGGCGAGTTTTTCCGGGTCGGCACAGCCAAAGTCTTGCACAAAGCTCCGGGGACGGCAACGCAATTCGGCGGCAGAGCAGGGCGAGTGGAGCTTTGACCAAGAGAAAAACGATTTACCTTGCAAGTCCCACAGTTGGAACAGCTTGGGTTTCGACGAAAGAATCGCTTGACTCGGGGAGGGCGAACGAGCTATAAGCTCCAGTGCTAAATCGATTTGATACCGGTTTAGCACTTGTTCGAACCCTTCCAGGGACTCGACATGCCCGTCGGCTCCTATGAAGCATGGACTTCGAATACGGAGGGCAATATGCAGAAGCACATTCTGCTAAAGATTTTCGCTGTTGCATTCTGTCTCTTGACGCTCGTTTCCCTCTCGCAGGCACAGTACCGTGGATCACTTCGTGGCGTGGTCACGGATCCTCAAGGCGCGGTGGTTCAAGGCGCTACGGTAACCCTGCTGAACACCGACACCAACGCCCGGATGACGGCCAAGTCCGATATCGCCGGCATCTATGTCTTCAACGCACTTTCCACCGCCAATTACCGCCTCACCGTCGAGCAGGCCGGCTTCAAGAAGAAGGTTCTGGAGCGGGTGCTGATCATCCCCGATCAGCTCAATGGCCTCGACGTGCAGCTTGAGGTCGGTCAGGCGCAGGAGACCGTGATGGTCTCCGGCACCACGCAAACTCTGGACACCGAAACCGCCACGGTCGGCACCACCATCACCAGCTCGCAGGTGGCCAACATGCCGTCGTTCGGCCGTGACGTCTTCAAGCTCCTGCAGCTTGCGCCGGGCGTCTTTGGAACCAACGCACAGGCAGCTGGCGGCGACGGGTATAACCTCCCCGGAACGCAGGGGCCGGGTGCCACCGGCGGAAACGCGGGCATCTTCCAGACGGAAAATGGTCCTCAAGCGTTGGCCGCCGGCCAGCAGTACGAGAACAATAGCTACCAACTGGACGGCATCAGCACCACCAGCGCCGTCTGGGGCGGCACCACCATCATCACGCCCTCGCAGGATGCTGTGCAGGAAGTGAAGGTCGTTTCCCACGCCTATGACGCCGAGAACGGCCGTTTTGCCGGCGCCCAGGTGCAGGTGACCTCCAAGAGCGGCAGCAATCAGGTGCACGGCGGAGCATTCTTCACCGCTCACCGCCCGGGGCTGAACGCCTACCAGAAGTGGAATGGTTACGCCAATCCGGTCTACAGGGACACAAACTTCTTCAGTCAATTTGGCGGCAACATCGGTGGCCCCATCTGGAAGAACAAGGTATTCGCGTTCTTCAACTGGGAAACCGTGCGCAGCAATAAGGCGCAGGTAGAGTTCGCCAATGGCTGGTATGAGACCACTTCGTTTGCCAGCTCCGCCAGCGCTAGCAGCATCGCCAATCGGTACCTGACGCTGACCGGCTCGCGTCCGAACGGCTCGACCATCAAAGAGATTTCGTGCTCCCAAATCGGACTGGTGGAAGGTTCCAACTGCAACACCATCGCCGGGCAGGGGCTTGATATCGGCTCCCCCCTAACCACCGGACTGGGAACCCAGGATTTGAGCTGGAACACCACCAGCAACCCGGGGGTCGGCGGCGGTCTTGACGGTATTGCAGATATCGCCAACTACAACACCAGCTCTACCCGCAGCTACGTAAAGAACCAGTACGTCGGCCGTGTCGATGCCAATGTGACCGGCAAGGACCGCTTGGCGGGTTCCATCTACTGGATTCCGCAGTCAACGGATTCCTTGAATGGTCCGGCGCGCCTGTACAACCTCTTCCACCACAGCCAGGTCAACAACGCGTTCGCGCTCATCTGGAACCACACGGTTTCCGATACGTTTGTGAACGAAGCACGTTTCAACGCCGCCGGCTGGCGCTGGAACGAAGTGACCTCCAATCCGCAGTCGCCGGTGGGCCTGCCTTCGGACAGCATCGGCAACATTGGCAACGCCAGCATCAGCAGCTTTGGCCCGAATGTGGGCAGCATCCTCAACCAGTGGACGTACAGCTACAAGGATGTGGCCACCAAGGTTTGGGGACGCAACACCATCAAGTTCGGTGGTGAACTCACGCGGTTGCATTACTTGAACCAGTGCGTTGGCTGCGGCGTGCCCAGCTACAACTTCTTCAACCTCTGGAGCTTCCTGAACGATGCACCGCGCAGCATCAACGCGCAGTTCGATCCGGCAACGGGTTCTCCCACGGCCAATCGTCAGGATGACCGCGAAAACCTCTGGGGCTTCTTCGTGCAGGATGACGTTCGCCTGCGCAAGAACCTGACCATCAACGCTGGCCTGCGCTGGTCGTACTTCGGCGCACTACGCGACAAGGGCGGTCGTATGTATCGCGCCACCCCAGGGGAAGGCTCGGCATACCTGACCGGTTTGACGGTTGCCACCGGCCACTCCTGGAATCCGGAGTGGAATAACTTTGGACCGCAGATCGGCTTCTCCTGGAGCCCGGAGATGTTCAAGGACAAGATGGTGGTCCGCGGCGGTTATGGTCTGAGCTTCAACCAGATCGAAATCGCCATTTCGGCCAACATCGCCTCCAACCCCGGACTGGGACTCTGGAGCAATGCGAACATCTCGGTCCCGACGGACAGCAATCCGGCGATCGTCTACGAGACGGCTGCCAACATCAGCTCCTACTCGTATCCGGCGATCCCGTACTTCCAGACCTCGTTTGGCTCCGATGGCCTGCCCGTCAGCAGCTCGGCCAACGTCGGACTGTTCCCGACGGTGATGCCGACGATGCGCGTGCACCACTTCTCGTTCGACGTGCAATATGAGCTGCCCCAGGGCTGGATCGCTTCGCTCGGTTATCAGGGCAGCCTCTCCCACAACACCTACTTCCACACCAATCCGAATGCGTATGCCGCAGGCAAGGGCTACGCGCTCAATTCGAAGATCAGTGGTGGGGACCTGTGGGGCGTCAACGGTTACGGCAACTACAACGCCATGCTCGCCGAGTTGAAGCACAACTTCTCCAAGGGCTTCCTGCTCGACGTGCAATACACCTGGGCGAAGAGCCTGGATGCCAGTTCGGCTCCGTACTCCGAGCAGGTCTACGCCTATGAACCGAGCCTGAATTACGGGCGCTCCGACTACGACGTGCGCAACGCGTTCAAGCTCTACGGCTCCTATTCGCCAACATTCTTCAAGGGCCATAAGGGATGGCTTGAGAAGGTGGCGGGCGGCTGGACCGTCAGCGGCATCTTCAACTGGCACTCCGGCTTCGGCTGGACCCCGGTGGCCAACATCAGTGGCAGCCTCTATTGCGGGAGCTGCGGCTACAGCACCTTGGTTCCGGGCAAGTATCTTGGCGGCGCAGGAACCAGCACGAGTAATGACGCCTTCAAGACCGGCTCCAACTATCCGAATGGTGGCGCGGCGTACTTCACGCTGCCTACCTATACCGCGTACAGCGGAAGCAACTACGGCAGCTCCAACCCGGGGCGCAGCCTCGGCCGCAACTTCCTGAACGGTCCCGGCTATAAGGCCGTCGATATGACGCTGGTCAAGGCTTTCGGTCTGCCCTCGAACAAGATCCTTGGTGAAGCTGCCAAGTTTGAGTTCCGTGTGGATGCCTATAACTTGTTCAACACGATGAACGTCAAGGCTGACTCGATCGTCAACAACATCAACGACAGCAACTTTGGCAAGGCCCAGAATGGCCTCGGTGGCCGCACCGTGACCCTTGGGGCGCGCTTCAACTTCTAATCTCTTCCATTCCTTTCCTCCGGGCGGTGATATCCTCGCCGCCCGGAGCTTTTCCAACTTCACAGTCTTCGTGATGGGCCTATGGCATTGAAACCTTCTGTTTCCCGCCGTTCCTTCCTCGCCTCGTCCGCGCGCATGCTGGCCCTGCTTCCTCTCGCTCCCGGGCTGTGCATGCAGTCCTGCGGCGGAAGCTCAAGCAGCACTTCGCAGTCCTCGTTGCCCGGCCCGTACCAAGGCACGGACGATCAGCTTCTCAATGAAATTCAGCAGACGTCCTTCCAGTTCTTCTGGGAGCAGGCAAACTCCGCAACCGGCCTGATCAAGGATCGCGCCCACGCCTCCGGCACCGACAGCTACACGGCGTGCAGCATCGCCTCGGTCGGCTTCGGCCTGTCGGCCCTCTGCATTGGCGACGCGCGCGGCTACCAGACCTCCGCGGCCATTCAGCAGCGCGTTGTCACCACGCTGACCACGCTGCTCAACTCCGCCGCCGGAAATCAGGGCTTCTTCTACCACTTCCTCGACTGGTCGACCGGCCAGCGCATGTGGAACTCCGAGCTGTCATCGATCGACACCGCGTTGCTGATGTGCGGCGTGCTCACCGTGCGCCAGTATTACAGCGCGAACCAGCAGATCGTGGATCTCTCCACACAGCTTTATAACCGCGTCAACTGGCCGTGGATGCTCAACGGCGGCGCCACGCTCTCCATGGGCTGGACACCCGAATCCGGCTTCCTCGCGGCGCGCTGGGAGCACTACTGCGAGCTGATGATGCTCTACCTGCTCGGCATCGGTTCCACCACCTATCCGCTGCCAGCTTCGAGTTGGAGCGCGTGGACGCGCCCGACGTACACCTATCAGGGCATCACCTATATCTCCGCCGGAGACCCGTTGTTCACGCACCAGTACTCGCATGCATGGTTCGACTTCAAGAACAAGCACGACGCCTACGCCGATTACTTCCAGAACTCGGTGAAGGCCACGCAGGCGCACAAGCTCTTCTGTCTCTCGCTGAACTCGCAGTTCTCCGACTACGCGGACGATCTGTGGGGTATCACCGCATCGGATTCCGCCAGCGGCTATCAGGCGTGGGGCGGCCCTCCGGCCACCGGCAGCATCGACGGCAGCATTGTGCCGTGCGCCGCGGGTGGCTCGTTGCCGTTCCTCTACTCCGATTGCATGAAGGTACTGCGCCGCATTCGTGGCACCTATGCCGCCGGTGCCTGGGGCCGCTACGGCCTGCTCGATGCCTTCAACCCGCTCAAGAGCTGGTACAACAATGACGTGCTCGGCATCGACCTCGGCATCACCATGCTGATGGCGGAGAACCAGCGTACCGGGCTGATCTGGTCAACATTCATGAAGAATCCCGAGACGCAGCAGGCCATGACCGCCGCCGGCTTCACGGCCAACACGTAGCGCGAAGCAAAGAGCGCGCGTTTTTCATTCAACTCAATGAGAAGCAAAAAAGAAGGTCCGCCACGTGGCGGACCTTTTCAGTGTTCGTCTGTTTACCGTTTACCGCTGAATCGTGAACTTCACGGGTGCACCGCTGGCGGAGTCCTTGGAGACCCACACGCTGACTTCTTCCGGTTCCACCGTTTCCTTCATCTCTGCATTCCAGAAGCTGAGTTCCTCGCGTCCGAGCGTGAAGCTGACGGTCTTCTGCTCGCCCGGCGCCAGCGCCACACGCTCAAAGCCTTTCAGTTCGCGCACCGGCATGGAAACGCTGGTGCCGCGACGTTGAATGTAAAGCTGCACAACCTCGTCGCCCGCCATGCTGCCCGTGTTGCGCACAGTGGCCGTTACGCGGATCGCTGCATCTTTCTTGCCCTCGTTGAGTGCCTTTGCGCTGGTGGTGGTCGCGCTCAGCGACGGTGCGGAGTATTCGTACTTCGTGTAGGAGAGTCCGTAGCCGAAGATGTAGGCCGGAGCGTTCACCTCGTCGATATAGCGCGAGACGAACTTGGTCTCCGTGCTGTAGGGAAAGCGCGTCAGGTCCGCGCCGTCGGCCGGGCGGCCTGTGGTCAGCGCGTTGTAGTAGAGCGGCTCCTGGCCGGGCGCGCGCGGGAAGCTCACCGTCAGACGACCGCTCGGGTTCACATCTCCGAACAGCGTACGCACCAGCGCCGGACCGGCTTCCACGCCGGGGAACCACACGGCCATCGCCGCCGCCAGCTTCGGTTCCAGGTCGCCAAAGATCAGCGGACGTCCGCTGAACAGCAGCATCACCGTCGGCTTGCCAGCGTCTTCCATGGCGCGGATGAGCGCGTCCTGCGCGGGCGGCAGACGCAGCTTCGTCACCGAGGAGGCTTCGCCCGTCTGCTCCGGAGGGTCTTCCCCCACGGCTAGCAGAACAACGTCGGCGTCCTTGGCCAGCGCCACCGCAGCCTGCACGTCGCAGGTGGCGGACATCGGTTTCTCGCAAGCCTGCAGGTATTCCACTTTGATTCCGTGTGCGCTGGCGTAGCTCTCCAGCGAGGTTCGCAAGGTCACGGCGTCCGGCGCGCGGCCCTGTCCCTGCCAGGAACCGAGCATTGCTGCCTGGTTGTCTGCCAGCGGTCCAATCAGCGCGATGGTGTGCACCCCGCGCAGAGGCAGCACCGGCTTGCCATCCACATCATTGTTCTTGAGAAGCACGAAGGACTTTTCCGCCGCCTCTCTGGCAACCGCGCGAGAAGCCTCTGGAATCGGCCCCTCAAAGACCGGGTGTGTAGCCTCTGCGTAAGGCTTGTCGAAGAGGCCGAGCGCGAACTTCACGCGCAGAACCTGTCGCACGCCCTCGTCAATATCGGCCTGCGAAACTTCGCCGGTCTTCAGCAGATCGGCCAGATAGAGACCATAGCTGTTGTCCTGCATGTCCACGGTGAGGCCGCCGTTGAAGGCGCGCATCGCGGCCATGCGCTGGTCCAGCGCCACGCCGTGGCCAATCAACTCTTTCACGCTCTCCCAGTCGCCCACCACCAGCCCGCGGAAGCCCCATTCCTTGCGCAGCACCTGGCGCATGGTGAACGGGTTGGCTGAGGCTGGTACGCCGTTCAACGAGTTGAAGGCGGCCATGTAGCACATCACGCCCTGCTCGCGCGCGGCCTGGAACGGGCGCAGGTAAACCTCGCGCAGCGTGTGCTCGGAAATCTCCGTGGTGTTGTAGTCGCGTCCAGCTTCGGCGGCGCCGTAGCCCACAAAGTGTTTGGCACAGGCGGCGCTTTCGGCGACCGGGCCGGTGCCCTGGTAGCCGCGAACATAAGCCTTGGCAAACGCCGACGCCAGGTAGGGGTCTTCGCCCTCGCCCTCGGTCATGCGCCCCCAGCGCGCGTCACGCGCAATGTCCAGCATGGGGGAGAACAGCCAGTTGATGCCGTCGGCGCGGGCTTCACGCGCGGCAACCCGCATGGCCCGCTCGGCCACTGCCGGGTCCCAGGTTGCGGAGATCCCAAGCGGAACCGGGAACGTGGTGCGGTAGCCGTGGATCACGTCGAGTCCGAAGAGCAGCGGGATATGCAGTCGCGATTTCTCAACGGCGATGCGCTGCATCTCGTTCGTCTCTTTGGTGCCGCTGTAGTTGAACAGCGATCCGGCGCGTCCGCTGGCAACCATCTCTGGATACGGCAGCAGGCCGGTGCCGGGGCCAGTCGGTGTGCCTGCCGAGTAGGTGTTCAACTGCCCGATTTTTTCTTCGAGCGTCATCTGCTTCAGCAGTTGGTTGACGCGCTTTTCAATCTCCGGGGAGGACAGCGAACTTGGGGGTTGCCCGAAGGCAAACGCGCAGACAAACAGTACGGTCAGCAGGCAGAGGGCGCGATGCGTTCTCATCTCTCAGGTCTCCTGGAACGATCACTGGCCGGCGGACGGGGCACTCAGGGAAGCGCCTTGCGTGGTCCGGCGGCGAACAACATAGTTGTACCCCAGCGGAATGCGGTTCGTCACGCACTAAATCGATTCACTGGCCGATTTTGCTCTCTCTCCCGCCCGGTTTGGTGCTACCCTTCCGGCGGAGAATTCTGCCATGCGCCCAACGCTGCTTCTCCCCCTTTTGCTGCTCGGTAGCGCGTTTTCGTTCAGCCTGCCGGCGAATGCCCAGGCGGTTCCGGTTGTCATCGACGCCAAGGCTCCCGCGCATCCCTTTCCGCACTTCTGGGAGGAGATGTTCGGCTCCGGCCGTGCCATCCTCACTTTGCGCGAAAGTTACCGCAATGACCTGCGCGACGTAAAACGCGTTACCGGCTTCCGCTACGTGCGCTTTCACAACGTGCTGCATGATGAAGTCGGCGTTTATGACGAGGATGAGCGTGGCAACCCGCTCTACAACTTCACCTATGTCGACCAGATCTATGACGGCCTGCTGGCCAACGGCGTGCGCCCGGTGGTGGAGATCAGCTTCATGCCTCGCAAGCTGGCCGCCCGGCAGGACGTGCATCCCTTCTGGTACAAGCAGATCGTGGCGCCGCCCAAGGACTACTCCCGGTGGGACGCGCTGATCCGGGCCTTTGCCGCGCACCTTATCGAGCGCTACGGCCTGGAGGAGGTTGCCACGTGGTACTTCGAAGTCTGGAATGAGCCGAACATCGACTTCTGGACCGGCGAGCCCAAGCAGGCGACTTACTTTGAACTGTACGACCACACGGCGCGTGCGCTGAAGGCGGTGAATCCGCGCCTGCGCGTGGGCGGCCCCGCCAGTTCCTCCGCGCATTGGGTGGACGACTTCCTGGCGCATGCCGCGAGGGAAAACGTCCCTGTCGATTTCGTTTCTTCACACGGCTATGCGGACGACACAACCGAAGACCTGTTTGGGCAAAAGTTCGATATCCCGATGAGCCAGCGCGTCTGCCGCGCCATTGGCAAAGTGCGCGGGCAAATCGCCAGCTCCGCCATGCCCAGCCTGCCGCTGTTCTGGACGGAGTGGAGCGTGCCATCCTACGGCGAACTGCACGCGCGGGACAACGTATACGTTGGCGCGGCGCTCGCGTCGGACATACTCCAGTGCGATGGGCTTGTCGATCAAATGTCATGGTGGACGTTCAGCGACGTCTTTGAAGAAGAGGGCCCGCGCCGCGAGCCGTTCGACGGCGGCTTCGGACTGGTTGCCGCCGGAGGCATCCGCAAGCCGAGCTTCCACGCCTTTGAACTGCTGCATAGGCTGGGTACGGAGCGGCTGGAGAACAAGAACGAGGTGCTGGTGACGCGCCGCGCCGACGGCACGCTGGTCATTGCCTTGTGGAACCAGGTCGAGATGGATGTTCTCGCCAGCGGCAGGCCAAAGACGTTTGCTCTGCGGTTCGAACACGTAAAGCCGGAGGCGGAGATTTCGCTGCTCCGGCTCGACGCCGACCATGGCAACACGCAGGCGGCCTACACCGGGCTGGGCAGTCCGCGTTATCCCACTCTCGCGCAGGTGCGGCAGATGAACGCCGCGACGGAGCTGGGAGCGCCACGGAAGCTGCGATTGCGCGGCGGCAAACTTGAGTTGCAGGTCCCCGTCAATGGGTTGGTCGTGCTGGAAGTACGTCCGTAGCCTCCGCGCGTGACCGCTGGCGTCTACAATGCTGCTAGCGGAGAGAGGGAATGTCCGGAACACTACGAGCCAAGCATAGCGGGAAAAAATCAGCAAAGAGCACCTCGGCAACCACACGCAGGAGCCCGAAGAAGGCGGCAAAACGCGCAGTCAACGACGAGCAGAAAGCCTCCACCAACGTCTGCGTGCTGCGCCGCATCGGCACCATACACACGCCGTTCGTGGCACCCAAGGGGACGCCGCTGGGGCCGTCGCGTGCCGATGGCGCTCGTGGCACCGTGTGGATTCAGAAGCCCTACCGCGCCGCGCTCAAAGACCTGGACGGCTTCGACCGTGTGTGGCTGTTGTTCTGGCTGCACCGCGCGCCGCGTGGCAAGGCGCTGGTCACGCCGTTTCTCGACGTGGAGTTGCGCGGACAGTTTGCTACGCGCACCCCGGCGCGCTTCAATCCCATCGGGCTCTCCTCGGTGCGCCTGCTGGCGGTGCACGAGGACCGCATCGAGGTCGGCGATGTCGACATGATTGACGGCACGCCGCTGCTCGACATCAAGCCCTACGTCGCGGAGTTCGACAGCCACCCCGGCAGCCGTCAGGGCTGGTACGCCAAAAGCACCAAGTCCACCCGCGTCGCAGACGCGCGCTTCATGAAGAAGCCATCCAAACGCAGGCGTTAGCGCTCCGCCCAGCCGCAACCAGCTTCTTGACCTGCACCGCCATAGGACCGTTGGCCGGGAACTATGTTGTCGAAGTCTATGGAGCTGACTCGACGCATGCCAACGGCTCCACCACGCAGGCCACCCTGGCAGCCATCCCGTTCGTGGTGCAGTAGGGAGCGCTGGCTTTTTGGTTCAGAAAATTCGGTAACTCCGCTGCCGTCTGGCGGAGATGAAAACTGTAAAGCCCCGCGGACACCCTCTGCGGGGCTTTCTTTATGCCGGTGATCTGTCGCGTGACAAAAGGCGCGTTCTGAAGACGCTTGGCCGGGCTTTGGAACTCAACTGTAAAGTTTTGTTTCAACCGGAAAGCTGCAACGTGACGCATGTCACGGATATGACACGTTATCTAGATCGCTGGCGCATCGAGCGCCGACCTCTTCGCATTTCCTCTGCTCTCAATAACATGCAGGAGAGGGAAGAGCTTTTATTCACACTTCTCGATTTAGGCGTGACTGTCACGCGCAAATACACTTCCCGGTTCACCTGCTAGTTGCTTTCACCCACGCGCCGCATAACTCCTGTTTGTTTTCAAAGGCATATCGCCGCGATAGAGGAAATTTATCGCTTGGCGCTCCGAATGCAAGAAGGGAACGCGGATGCGAAAGCACCGCACCGATCGTCTCCGGCTCTCACGAAAAGGGCTGGAACAAGGAGCTTCACATGGGTAAGAAACTTTCCGAGGTGTTGGAACAGTCCGGCCTTTCGTTGAACTTCGAAGCCGGCGGTTCCGCACCGGAAACGGTCGCAGACCGTGAGGTAAAGCAGGAGCCATGTCCCCGCGCCAAGAAGTTGCGGGAGCTTTATTACAACACGCTCTCTTCGGCAACGAGTGAGTTCCCCTACTGGTACACCCGCTATTTCAAATCCCTGGATGGTGAACTGCCGATCATGCGCCGCGCCCTGGCGCTGAAGCAGGCCTTCAGCCACCAGACTCCGACCATCTACCCTGGCGAACTGATCGTGATGGGTCGTGCCCACTACTATCGCGGTTCGTACCCCATGCCGTGGCTCTCCGAGGGCTACTACATGGCCAAGGAAGATGAGCTGCACAAGGCGGCCATGGCCACCGGTGGCGCCAGCGCCGACGAACTCTCCAAGTTCGGTACAGGCGGCGGCAACGTCACCAAGAGCTTTGGCACGGTCGTCTCCCTCGCCGGCAAGTTCGGCATGCGTCAGGAAGAAGTTCCGGCCACCCTGCGCGTGGCGCGCGAGTGGGTCAACAAATCCGCGGACGACGCCTGCCGCAAGTACGAAAAGATGGTGCCCGAGTATCCGATCAAAGAGTCGATCATGCGCAACGTGGTTTGCATCATGGACTCTGGATATACCCTGCCGCAGGGCCGCGAGGTCATCAACTACTTCTATCCGCTGCAGTGCGGCTTTGACGGCGTCATTCGCATCTGCGAAGAGCGCAAGAAGGCCGTAGCCGGCCGCGCCGATGGCGACGGCATCACCGGCATGAACCGCCTCTACAACTACGAGGCGATCAAGCAGGTGGTCGAAGGCGTTCAGGCCTGGATCCTGAACTACGCCAAGGAAGCCCGCCGTCTGGAGATCTTCGAGAAGGACGCCACCCAGAAGCGCGAGTACAAGGAAATTGCCGAGCGCCTCGAGTGGATCGCCCACAACCCGCCACGGAATTTCCGTGAAGCCATCCAGCTTTGCTGGACCAGCCATCTGGCCGTCCTGAACGAGGATGTGGCCAGCGGCATGTCGCCGGGCCGTATGGGCCAGATCCTGTTCCCGTATTTCGACCAGGACAAGGCCACCGGCAAAATCACCGACGACGAAGTGCTCGAGTGGTTGCAGTTGCAGCGCGTGAAGTTCACCTGCATCGACGTCTTCGGCTCGGCCGGCGTCGTGGGCGGCGTGCTCAGCGGCAACACCTTCAACAACCTCTGCACCGGCGGACAGAAGAAGAACGGTCAGCCGGCAGCCAACGACCTGGAGAAGCTCATCATCGAAGCTGGCATCCGTTGCGTCACCACCCAGCCCACCCTGAGCGTGCTCTATGACGAGAAGCTGCCCGAGGACTTCCTGCTGAAGGCCATCGAGTGCAACAAGACCGGCACCGGCTATCCGGCCTGGATGAACAACGACAACGCCATCGACTTCATGCAGCGCCAGTACGGGCGCGAAGGCATGACCATTGATGAAGCGCGTGCGTGGTCCGTCGGCGGCTGCCTGGAGAGCTCGGCTGGTTCCTGGTACACCCTTGAGCTGAACGGAAAGAAGTACGACATTCCGGGCGGCAGCGGACAGCCCACCAGCGTCGGCGTGCACTTTGTCGGCCTGCCGAAGATCCTCGAACTGGCGCTGTTTGATGGCATCGACCAGCGCACCGGCGACCGGGTCTTCCCGGCCCACGGCAAGAAGCTGGAGACCTACGAAGAACTCTGGGCTCAGGTCCAGGAGTACTTCCGCATCGCCTGCGACTGCCTGGCCACCACCAACAACATCCAGCACGACATCTGGCGCAAGCAGAACATGTCGATCTTCACCTCGATGTTGAAAGCCCGTTGGATTGAGACCGGCCGCCTGATTCACGAGCTGGGCTACAAGTACAACGGCACTTACAACATTGAGACCTGCGGCACCGTCACCCTGGTCAACTCGCTGATCGCCCTCAAGAAGGTGGTCTACGAGGACAAGCAGTTCACGCTCGACCAGATGAAGGACGCCCTGAAGAACAACTTCGGCTTCAAGAAGGCCGAGGAAGTCGGCTCCTACTCGCTGGCTGACCAGGAGAAGCGGGACGACAGCGGCAAGTACGACAAGATCCACTTTGCCGTGCTGACCGCCCCGAAGTATGGCAACGACGATCCGTACGCCGACTCCATCATGCAGCAGTGGGAAGAGTGGTTCTGCCCGATGTGCTCGGATTACGAGTCGCTTTACGGTCTGCCGATGTATCCCTGCCAGATCTCGGTGTCGACGCACGCTCCGATGGGCGCGGCGACGGTTGCCACTCCTGACGGCCGTCTGTCCGGCACCACGTTCAGCGATGGTTCGATGTCGGCCTATGCCGGAACGGATCGCAACGGGCCATACGCCCTGTTCAACTCCGCCACGGTGTGGGATCACACCATGTCCCAGAACTCGCAGATGAACTTGAAGATCCACCCGACCGCCATTCAGGGTCTGGAAGGCTCCAAGAAGCTGCTGGATCTGACCCGCTCCTACATGCGCAAAGGCGGCTTCCACGTTCAGTTCAACGTCGTGGATTCCAAGGTGCTCCGCGAAGCGCAGAAGGAACAGGAAAAGTACCGCGATCTGGTCGTCCGCGTTGCCGGCTTCACCCAGTACTGGTGCGAAATCGGTAAGCCGATTCAGGACGAAGTCATCGCCAGAACCGAATACGAGGGGATGTAGCCATGAGCAAACAAGCTGAACGTCATTGCGATTGCCGCAACTACGCCCCGGTGGATGTCGTGAAGGGCATTTGCCACCGGACCAAGGACCTCATCCTGGGCGACGAAGCGCACTGCGAGCACTTTGTGGAACTGCACAAGTGCAAGAACTGCGGAAATTTCACCGCCGCCAAGGAAGAGTTCATGGGAACCTGCAACGCCGATCCGAACAAACCGTGGACCTACCCGGATCTGATTGCGGTCACCTGTGGCATGTACAAGGCCTAACAACCTCTAGCGCGGAGGAGGGCCCTCACCCTCCTCCGTTCGTTCTCGTGGAGCTGCACGATGACTGAGAGTCAAGCAAAACGCACGGCCATCCTGGTCGTGATGGCCTCGTGGCTGGCGGTGTTCTGTCTGTTCGGGTTCCGCGCCACGTTTGCCGTTCTCAAAGTGCCCATGGGCAAGGATATGCACTGGTCGGCCGCTAACATCTCGGCCGGCTACTCGCTCATGATGACCATCTACGCTGTCACGGCATTCTTCAGCGGTTACATCATCGACCGCTGGGGCACCAAGCCCGCTTATTTCCTGGCTGCAATCTTTGGAGCATTGGGCTTCTTCGTTACCTCCGGCGTCAACACCCTGCCGGCGTATTACGCCGCCTACGGCGCATTGGGCGGAATCGGCACCGGCATGTTGTGGGTCTCCTCGACCGTCTCGGTGCGCAAATGGTATGTCGGTAAGGATTACGCCAAGATGTGGGGCTTCGCCTTCATGGGCGGTCCGATGGCGCAGATCATCCTCAGCCTGATCAGCAAGCAGGTCATCCCCACGATGGGATGGCGCTTCTGCTGGCGCATGCTTGGCGTCATCGTCCTGTTCGCCATGCTGCTGGCCACGGTGCTGGCTAAGAAGAATCCGGAAGACTACGGCGTCAAGCCGTTCGGCGCCATGCCCGGCGCGCCCAAGGAAGAGTACGTCTGGGGCGTGGGCGAAGCCTTCTCGCGCTGGGCCATCTGGGCCGTCATCTTCACCTTCCTCGGCAGCCTGGTGGCGGAGTTCCTCGTCTGGTCGCAGGCGGTCAGCTTCTTTGTTCAGGACCTCGGCATGAGCCTGGGCAAGGCCGTGAACATCTACTCGACGATTGGCCTGGTCGGCATCTTCAGCATGCCCATCATGGGCATTGTGGCCGACAAGATCGTGCAGAACGTGGGACACGAAGCCAAGGGCCGCAAGATCAGCCTCATCATCGGACCGCTGGTTGGAGTGGTGGCCTGCATCTGCCTGCTGCAGACGGGGGCCTCTCTTGCGCTCGGCCTGGTGGCCTGCTTCCTGTTCGCCGTTTACTGGGCCATGATTCCCGGCGGCGTGGTGGGCTACACCGGCGCCGTTTACGGACGCAAAACCCTGGGCAAGATCTGGGGCCTGGCCACGTTGATCTGCATGGGCATCGGGCCGGCGACCGGTTCGTTCCTCGGCGGATACTTCCGCGACCTGACCGGCTCGTACAGGGCTTCGATCCTGTTCGCGATGGCAGCATTCGCATTCTCCGCTCTGGCGGCCTCGAGCCTGCCCATGGCGGCCGTACCTCGCAAGCAGCCCACGCCAGCCCGTGAAGCGGAGCTGGTGGGAGCCGGTAAGTAAATCCACTTTGGGGAACCGAGTATGCGAGCAGTAGACCCCCTGGAGACAGGGCTCATTTTCGACATCCAAGGTCATTCGGTGCACGACGGGCCGGGTACACGGACGCTGATCTTCCTGAACGGCTGTCCATTGCGGTGCACCTGGTGCGCCAACCCGGAAGGGCAGAAGATCCGCCAATGCCTGATGTTCAAGGAACAGTTCTGCAAGGGCTGTCCGACGCGTTGCGTGGAGGCGTGCGCACAGCACGCCGTCACGCGCAGCGACAACGGGCATGGGCTGGTCAGCTTCGATCGTTCCAAGTGCGACGTCTGTACCACGCAGGAGTGCCTCGACGTCTGCTACATGCGCGCCCTCCAGAAGAGCGGAAAGTGGTACACGGTCGATGAGGTGATGAAGATCCTCAACCGTGACCGTTACTACTGGGGACCGCAGGGCGGAGTCTCCTTCAGCGGCGGAGAGCCGCTGATGCAGCGTAACTTCATTCTCGCCATACTGCGCCGCTGTCAGGAGGCCTACATCACGGCCGCCGTCGAAACCAGCGGGTACGTCAACCGCGAGACGCTGGAAGAGGCTTCGAAGTACGTCCAGTGGTTCTTCATCGACGTCAAGCACATGGACCCGGAGCGCCACCGCGCCGGAACCGGTGTCGACAATGACCTGATCCTCAACAACATTCGCTGGCTTGCGGGCAGCGGATGGAAGGGGCGTCTGCTGCTGCGCATGCCGGTCATCCCCGGCTTCAATGACAGCAAGGAAAACGCGGCGCAGACCGCGGCATTCATGAAGGAATGCGGGTTGACCGAAATCAACCTGCTGCCCTTCCACCGGCTGGGCGCCACCAAGCACAACCAGCTCGGGCGCGAGTATGAGTACGCGGAGCAGCCGGCCACCAATCCGGAGGCGCTCCGCCCGCTCGCGGAGATTTATACACAGCAGGGCTTGCGGTGTTACATCGGCTCCAATACGCCGTTTTAAGTCTTCATGTGAAACGAGGCTTCATGAAAACGTTCTTGAAAGTTCTGTTGGTTCTCGCACTGGGTTGCGGAATGGCCTGGGCTGGCGAGAACGCCAGTGCGTCGGCAAAAGCAGACCCCACCCCCTCGTCAAAGCCGGCAGCCGCCCCCACGGTCGAAGCCCCCTCCATCAGCTTCGGCTTCCAGGAGCGTATCCGCACCGAGGATTGGAACAACATCACCGACATGAATTCGGCCAATGACGATGAGCGCCGCCAAATGCGCTATCGCACCCGGCTCTGGTTCAACTACAAGAGCTCGCCGCTCGACGTTAACGTTGGCGTGGTCGACGAGGTCAATAAGAAGTACGCACTCAAGCCGGCCGACGTCACCGCCAACCGCTTCAACTCCGACGAAGTCATCTTCGAAACCCTCAACCTGAAGCTGAAGAACCTCGGCGTCCCCGGCCTGACCTTCACCTTTGGCCGCCAGGACATTCAGCGTGGCGAAGGCTTCATCCTCTTCGACGGAACCTCGGGCGACGGTTCGCGCACGCAGTATTTCAACGCCGCCGTGCTGACCTATACCCGCAACAAGCAGTCGCTCGACCTCATCGGCATCCTGGACCCGCGCCAGGACCGCTTCCTCGGCATCATCCACGACCAGCGCAAATACATGAATGAGTGGGATGAGCAGGCCGTTGGTGCTTACTACACCAACCGTCAGCGCAAGGACACCGACGTCGACGCCTACTACTTCCACAAGAAGGAAATTCACGATTACCGCGCTGCCACCAACGTGCAGTTCCGGCCGGACCGCCACATCGAGACCCTCGGTGCGCGGGCCGTCCGCCGGCTGCCGCAGGGCTACTCGGTGACCGGTGAGTTCGCCGGCCAGTGGGGCGAGCAGCGCGCCAACACCGTCACCGGCGCTTCTGCGATGAATATTCGCGCCTGGGGCGGCTACGTTTACGGCAAGAAGATGTTTGCCACCTCGTGGAAGCCTTATGTGCAGGTCGGCTTCTGGGCGCTTTCCGGAGACGATCCGAAGAACGCCTCCACCCTCAACGGCTTCGATCCGATCTTCTCGCGCTGGCCCAAGTGGAGCGAGCTGGAGATCTACTCGCTGGTGCCGGAGCGTGGCGTGGCCTACTGGACCAACAACAAGATGCTGCAGATTGAAGGCGGCATAAGCCCCACCAAGAAGCTCAACCTGCGTGCCACCTTCTACGAGCAGTACGCTTTCCATCCTTACACGCTGAACGCAAAGCTGGCCTCCGGCACCGGCACCCACCGTGGCGAGAACTACCAGGTGCGCGGCGACTACACCTTCAATCCCCGCTGGAAGTGCCATGCGCTGTTTGAGAGCTTTGCGCCCGGCGACTTCTATACCAACAAGAGCTCGGCTTTCTTCGTGCAGGCCCAAGTGTTGTACACCTTCAACCGAGTACTGGTGTCCTTTAAGTAGGCAGTTGGCTCTCCTGGCCCCGGTTCCGGCCGGGGCCTCTCTTGCACCGCACATTGTTCTGTGATGTGGAACCACGCAAGATTCCCCGGGGAGACGTAGAATGCACAATCTCGCAGTTGAGCAGGTTCGCAAGATGATGACGGGTCCGGAGCATCCGAAATTGCTTGACTCGCTGGAACAGACGCTGATGGAACTGGACTGCATGGCGGCTGTCACCACCGAGCAGGGTGCCATCGTCGTATCCAACCCCTTGTTCCGCGCCTTCTTCACGCAGGTCACGGACAATATCTGCCATATTCCGCAGTTGCGTCCGCTGTTCGACACAGGCCACCCAACGCTGGACCGCGTGCGCCTGCTCACCATGGACGACCGCAGCCTGATGGCCCTGCGCCTGCCTGTGCCGGAGCACGTGCCCACCAATGGCCGCAAGCTCTCGCTGGTGGTCTTCGCCGATGTCAGCAGCGAGACCTTCGAACTTACCGCAGCCAAGGCCGTCAAAGAGCGTATGGAGCTGCTCGAGCTCATCCTCGATGCCTCCGCCGAAGGATTGATGTTCGTCAATCCGGAAGGCATCATCACCTACATCAACAAGAGCTACGAGCGCATCCATCACGTGAAGGCCGAGAACGTTATCGGCCATCACGTCACCGAGATCATCGAAAACACGCGCATGCACCTGGTGGTCAAGACCGGCATTCCGGAGATCGCCGACTTCCAGTTGGAGAGCAAGCGTCGCTACATCGTCAGCCGCATCCCGGTTTTCAAGGGCACCAAGGTCATCGGCGCCATCGGCGAAATCATCTTCCGAGACTTCGACAAGGTGGATGCGCTGGCCTTCAAGCTCGAACGCCTGCGCAAGCAGTTGGAGTTCTACCGCAACCAGCCGGACGCGAACCCCGACATCAAGTACACGGCCGAGGACATCGTTGCCGTGTCGCCGCGCAGCTCGGCCACCAAGGCCACCGCTCTGCGCGTGGCCCCGTCGGATTCCACCGTGCTGCTGCTCGGCGAGAGCGGCGTGGGTAAGGAAGTTTACGCACACGCCATCCATGCCACTAGCCCGCGCGCGCGTGGCCCGTTCATCCGCGTCAATTGCTCGGCCATCGTGGAAAGCCTCTTCGAGTCCGAGCTGTTCGGCTACGCGGAAGGCGCGTTTACCGGCGCCTCAAAGGGTGGCAAGCGCGGCAAGTTCGAGCTGGCCAACATGGGCACCATCTTCCTTGACGAAATTGCCGACATGCCGTTGGAGGCGCAGGCCAAGCTGCTGCGCGTGCTTCAGGAGCAGGAGGTGGAGAAGCTCGGCGGAGGCAAGCAAATCAAGGTGGACGTGCGCGTCATCGCCGCCACCAATCAGGATTTGGAGCGGCTGGTGCAGGAAGGCAAGTTCCGCAAGGATCTCTACTTCCGCATCAACGTCATCCCCATCGTCATTCCGCCGCTGCGCCAGCGCGTGGCCGATATCCCCGAGCTGGTCGACGCCTTCTGGGACAAGCTGACCAAGGCGCAGGGCGTCTATTACAAAACGCTTAGCGATGACGCAATGGTCTTCCTGGAAAACTATGCGTGGCCGGGCAACGTGCGCGAGTTGCACAACCTGCTGGCCCGCGCCATCGCCGTCGTGCAGGATGACACCATCACCGCCGACCAGTTGCGCATGCTGCTGCAGGGCGGCGTGGCCGAGCACGATTGCCAGGCTCCGGTGGACAAGGTGCCACTGGCGGGCATTGTCGAAATGGCCGAGCGTCGCGCCATCTCCACGGCACTGGCGCGCTGCAACAACAACCGCGCCCAGGCCGCCAAGCTGCTCGGCATTACGAGGCCGCTGCTCTACAAAAAGATGCACCAGTTCGGGATTCAGTAACGCGACTCCACGCGAGGGAACCGATGAGAATCCTGATACTGGGCGACAGCATGGGCTTGCCGCGCTTCCACCACGAGCGCGATGAAGTTGAGTGCTATTACGACGAGACCTACCCGGAGCGGCTGCGCCGCATGGCGCAGTGTGAGTGGCCCGGCGAAGAGGTGCAGGTGCTGAATCGCTGCGCGCACGCCGCCACCTCCTTGTCTTTGAAGAATGGCGCCGCCAGCGAGGTCATCTTCTTCCGCCCGGATTACGTTGTGCTTCAGCTTGGGTTGGCCGATCTGTGGCCTCGCGAGGGCCGCGGCGGTGCGCCTGAGCCTGCCAACGGCGGCAGCACGCGCGATCCCTGGGTGGACCTGGAGACCTTCGAATCCGGCATCGGACGCTTCCTCGGCTTCTGCTCCACGGTGGAAGCACTGCGGCCCGTCATTGTGAATGCGCCGCGCGTCAGTGACGACCAGTATCGCCGCCACCCCGGCGCGCTCGAGCGCTCCAAACAGTACAACGAGGTGCTCCGCCGGCTGGCCATGCGCCACAATGCCAGCCTTGTCGACGCCTTTCAACTGTTTCTTGATCTTGGCCCGGCGGCCTGTGGCAGCGACGGCATCCACCCGACGCCCGAGGCCGCCCGCAAGCTTGCCGAGAGGATTCTGCATGAGATTCGCCACGCCCGCCGCGCGCGGCAATTTGAAGTAGGGCTGGAGGCCATTCACCTATGAACGAAAACGATACCCGCAAGCAGCTGCTCGATGAGGTTGTGGAACTGGAACGCCGCATGTTCGTTGCGGTCAAGGCCGAGGAGCCTTCCGCCTGCCAGTCTCGCCTGAACACCTTTGCCGTCATGCGCCGCATGGCGCACAGCGTGCTCTCCGATGACACGCTGCGCTCCTACCACGCGGACCTGGAAGCGGCCTTCACGCAGCCGAAGGACAAGTCCTGCTGCGTGGCGCCCAACCTCTCCAACCTGTGCCCGCCGGAGAGCCCGGTGATGATGCGCAACTTCTTCACCGAAAAATACGCGCGCGTGCAGGGCCTGATTCCGCCGCTCAAAGAGAATCCGCTCATCGAGGAGATTGTTGCCTACGAGCTGCACTGGGCTTCGGAGCTGCGCGAGCAGTTCCCGCGGCTGCTCGGTTCGGGAGAAGCGCTGGAGCGCTACGAGCACGCCGAGTTGGAAACGTACTCGGACGAGACGCTGGACCTGCTGGTGCTCGACGTGCGCGCTGCCGCCAAGGCGGGCCGCAACCTCGTGCGTGAGCGCTATGAGTACCTGGCGGAGTCGCTGGGTGCACCGTCCATCGCGGCTCTGATGAGTTCAGCGGAGAAATAGAACCGCGCCGCAAATGGCAATTACCTGATGCCGCCGGATCTCTCTCCCCGGCGGCATGGTGCGGTGCAAGGACTGTTCTGGAACCCTGGAGGCTGGAATGTCAGCGGAAGTTCTGAATGCAATTGTGGATCTTGAAACTGAAATGTATCGCGGGCTTAACACCAACCCGCCCATCACCGACGACAAGGTGCCGCCATTCCGCATCATGCGCTGGATGACCTACTCGGTGCTCTCCGACGAGACGCTTTCCTCGTGGATGCGCGATCTGTGCGAGGCCAAGTCGAGTGGCCGCAACGTGCTCACCGAGAAGTACGCGCTCTTCGACGGCCAGCTTGAGCACTTCCATCTCTCGCCGCTCATCCCGCAGATCGTGGATGCCGAGGTCGCGTGGATGGACGAGCTGCACGCACGCTATCCACACATCATCCAGCGCAAGCCCAAAGACGCCGAGTTCTTCCACAAGTACGCGCTCTGCGAGCTGGAGAGCTGGTCGGACGCATCGCTGGAGCTTTACTGGAAAGACGTCTGCGCCGCGAAGGCCGAGAGCCGCAACTTGTGCGAGGAGCGCTACAACAACCTGCACAAGCGGCTTGGCAAGCCGATGCTGAAGGAGATGGAAGAAGCTGCCGCCGTTTCCCACTGACGTTACCGGAAGGCTCGGAAGATGCGGCTGAACTGCCAGTTCTGTTGCTCCACTCCGCTGCACGTTGGGCGCAGCAGGCCGTTGCAGCCGCCGTGGTCGCGGCCCAGCGACCAGAATGCCAGCAGAGAAATATCGCTGTGCTGCATTGCGTAGTTCACGACCGCCTGCGCGTCCTTCAGTGTGAAGGTTTCTCCCGGCGAGTCATTCATGCCGATCATGGGCGTGATGCCAAGCCGTGCGCTCACGCCCAGCTTTCGCAGTTGCGCGCGCGTTGCATCCGCTGCGGCAATGGCCGCGTGCGACATGCCGCCTTCGGGCATCGGCACGGCAAAATCCATTGCCATCACGTTCACGGCAGCCACCGGCAGCCGGTTGCGCTTCGCTGCTGCCAGCACCTCGAGCGCGCTCTGCGTCAGCCCCTGCGGTGAAGCCGGGAAGGTGAACTGCACGCGCAGCTTTGGCTCGCTTCGCGTCACCAGCTTCAGTGCCCGTATGCGCCGTGTGGTCGATGCGGGCGTTTCGCTGTCAAAGTGCTCCAGGTCGAAGTCGAGCACCTCGGCATGGAAGCGCCGCGCGGCCTCCAGATAGGCGTTGGCCAACGCATTGTCATCCGTGCAGGTCACGGCCAGTTCCGTGCCGGTGTAGCCGCCAAACGCCAGAATGAAATGACCACCCTGCCGTCGGGCTTCTTCCGTCTGCGCGGCAATTGCCTCGGAGGCCTCGGGTTTCCGTGCCTGCCACTGTATCGCACAGCCTCCACCGCTGTTCAGAAATCCGAGCGTCATCCAGTGCACGCCGCTCTCGCGCTGCACGCTGGGAATGTCGATGCCGCTCAATCCAAGATCGAGATAGGGCGCGAAGGTGCGTTGAGGTGCCTGAGCGTGCAGCGCCGCACAGAGCGCGACCAGTAACGCCGGAAGGAGGATGCGCCTCCACATTATGGAGCGAGCAATACTCACAGCAGGTCCTCGCCATCCTCGGCGCGAAGTTCAAGCTTCGTGCCCAACCGGGTGGCATTTGATGTGTAGCGCAGCCAATCCGGACGGAAACTGTAGAGCCGCATCTGTCCCAAGGCCAGCCGCAGCACGCGTCCGAGCCTGAAGCGCTCGCAATAAATTTCGGTCACCGTGCCGCGCAGAACCTCGTCCGTCTCTTCACTGGCGGCGCCCTTCATCTGCACGCCGCAAATCTCGCGCCACGCAAAGGTTGAACGGTAGACCGAGACTGCCACGCGTCCGCCGTGCGTCAGGTTCACGCTGTGTTCGCTCTTTGCGGCGGAGAACCAGTAGAGCGCACCCGCGTGCCGCACGTAGAACAGCGGTGCGCCCGCCGCGCCTTCGTCGCCTTCCGTGGCGAGCGTCAGCGTACTCTGCTCGTTCAGCAGTGCCCGCACAAGCTCCGTCTTCTTTGCCGCTCCGCGCATAGTGCGTCTGCTCCATCCCGCTCGGCGGGGCAAATCCCTGTGCCGCCGATGCCTCGAATATATACCGGGCGCTTTGTAGCGGGCGAACTCCTCAGCGTGCTTTGGGCAGGTCACTCCAATCGATTTGATTTTGGCGCGTTGTGCCGCCGGAGACAGCCTGCGCACGCAGCCTTGGGTTTATAACTATGGCTGTCATTCTTCTGCGGAGCCTTCCATGCCTCTGACGCATCTTCGCCGCGCACTTCTGCTCCTGACCCTCGCCGCTGTTTCGTGCGCTCCTGCACTGCGGGCGCAGGAGGGGCTTTCGTCCGAACCCGCCAAGGTTACGCCGGTCTCCGATGAAACGCAGAGCCGCATGCGGGCGTTGCTGCCCGCGACGCTTCCGGCCGCAGCCGTGCCGACTGCTTCCGCCGAGTTTTATTCGCCGGAGACGCTCTACCGCTACATGGATGGCGGTGCCGACGCCTTCGTGCTCTATGACGTTGAGGCCATGTTGCATCAGGACTTCAAGGCCGGAGAGGTCGACGTCACGGTTGATCTGTTCGACATGGGCAACTCCGACAACGCCTTCGGCATCTACGCCTCCGAGCGCTCGCCCAGCTACGACTTCATCGCGCTCGGTGCCGAGGGCTACCGCAATCAGGGCATCCTCAACTTTCTGCAAGGGCGCTACTACGTCAAGCTCGCGGGTTTTGGCGCGGGTGCCGACGCCGTGCTTGACCAGTTCGCGCGCGCCATCTCCGCCAGGATCGCCGGTCCCGCGGGGTTTCCGCCGCTGTTGCAGAAACTGCCGCAGGACTCGCGTAAGCCGCGCTCCGAGCAGTACCTGAAGAAAGACCCGCTGGGGCACTCGTTCCTCGGCCCCGCCTACACGGTCGTCTACACCACCGCCAAGGGCGAGGCCACGCTGCTGGTCTCCGTGGCCACCAACGCCGACGACGCCCAAGCCCGCCTTACAAAGCTCGCCGACCACTTTCGCAAGTCTGGGAAATGCGACAACGCGCCCGAGCTTGGCACGGGAGCCATTCGCGCCAGCAACAGCTATGAAGGTTCGGTGGTCGCGCGTGCCAAGGGGCGTTACGTGCTGGTGCTGTTTAACGCCAGCGCGGCCTCGGAGCCGGTCTTCACGCAGGCGGCCTCACAGTTGGAATAGCCAGATCTTGCACAACGCGCCAAACTTCCACCACGTGCGCTGCGTCACAGCACCCGTGTGCGCGTTGCTGTACAAGAGTGTGCATCGCCGCCGCACCCAGGAAAGTGGAGTTCTCGTAGCAGCAAGCGCCAAGGGACCCGTGCAGGACGGCAGAGGAGAGCTTCCATGTCTGATTCCACCCGCAGAGAGTTCCTGGCCGCCTGTGCCGCCGCCGGTGCCGCGCTCCAGCTTGGTCCGTTCGCGCTTGACGCTCTTGCCGCAGGTCCCGCACTCAGCATTGCCCACTACCGTACCTCGCCGCAGGACCCCGCAGCCATCGCCGAGGAAGCCCGCCGCCTGACGCAGCAGGCCATCAACGGCCTGGGAGGCATGCAGCGCTTTATCAGCCGCGGAGATGTCGTGTGGGTGAAGCCCAACATTGGCTGGAACCGCCAGCCCGAGCAAGCCGCTACTACCAATCCCGACGTTGTGGCCACGCTGGTTTCGCTCTGCTACTCGGCGGGCGCAAAAAAGGTCATCGTCAGCGACAACTCCTGCAACGCGGCCAACGCCTCCTTCGCACGCAGCGGCATCCAGAAGGCTGCGCAGGCGGCCGGTGCCGACTGCTTCATCCTTGACGACCGCCACTACCGCCAGACGGCGCTCAACGGCAAGGTGCTCAAGTCGTGGCAGGTCTACGGAGATGTGCTCGGCGTCAACAAGCTGATCAACGTGCCCATCGTCAAGCATCACGGCCTTTGCAAGGCCACACTTGGCATGAAGAACCTGATGGGCATCATGGGTGGCGACCGCAACCGCTTCCATCAGGACTTGAACAACACGCTCGTTGACCTGGCCACGTTCTTCAAGCCCACGCTGGTGGTCATGGACGCCATTCGCGTGCTGGTGGCCAACGGCCCCGTCGGCGGCAATCTGGCCGACGTTCGCCGCAAGGACACCGTCGCCGCCGGCACCGATCAGGTGGCCGTTGATTCATTCGGTGCCTCGCTGCTCGGCCACAAGCCGCAGGAGATCGGCTACATTGCCGAGGCCCACGCACGCCGCCTCGGCACCATGGACTTCGAATCGCTTCGGCCGCACCGCGTCGAGGTCTAAGACGCTATGAAGGGCACGCTTTGAAAGGGCACGGTTCCAGCCGTGCCGCAGGGTGTTTGATGAAGCGCGGCTTTAGCCGCTGAGGTAATAGCGCTCAAGACTCTTCCGCACCGTTCGTCCAGCTCCACGGCGGTGCCGCTGTATTCGAGGACCCCGGATGGCACGAAGTAAAACCAGTTGGCCGGTGTGGCTGCGTCGCGTAAGCCAGACGGCCTTCACGCTCATATTCCTCTACCTGCTGTTGCAGGCCGTTTACCGTCCGGTGAACACCACCGGGCGCGGCGTGCGCTTCTTCTTCCAGCTTGATCCGCTGGTGCTCGTCAGCTCGTGGATCGCCTCGCACCAGATCGCGGGCGGCCTGCTGCTTTCGCTCGTGACATTGGCGGTCACACTGCTCGCCGGACGCTGGTTCTGTGGCTGGGTGTGTCCGTTCGGAGCCCTGCACAACCTGTTCACCGCGCTGCGTTCGCACAAGGGCAAAGCCAAGATCGAGAGCGCCTCCTACACAGGCTGGCAGCGCAGCAAGTACTACGTGCTGGCGGCCCTGCTCGTGGCCTGTATCTTCGGCCTGAACCTGACCGGCTGGATTGATCCGTTCTCGTTCCTCTATCGCGGCACGGCCATGGTCGTTTACCCCATGCTCGACGACGCCACGCGCTCCTCGTTCGGCGCCGTCTATCAGGCCGACCCCGGCATCGGCGGCTTCAAGGTCACGCGCGTTACCGAGCCTGTGTATGACGTGCTCCGCCAGCACGCGCTCACAGCCGCGCAGCCGCACTACTACGGCACGCTGCTGCTGGCCACGCTCTTCTTCTGCGCGCTGCTGCTGAACCTGTTCCGTGCGCGCTTCTGGTGCCGCTACATCTGCCCGCTTGGCGCGCTTCTCGGTGTGGTGGGCAAAAATCCTCTGGTGCGTGTGACCCGGAATGAGGCCGCCTGCAACCAGTGCCGCGCCTGCGTGGCCGATTGCCAGGGCGGCGCGAAGCCGGATGTGGCCGACGGCTGGAAGCCCTCCGAGTGCTTCTTCTGCTACAACTGCGAATCCGTCTGCCCGTCAAAGGCCATCACCATCAAGCTCAACGTGCCGGGAGGGAAGAACTGATGAACGCTTTCCTGCGCTGGCTCAAACACTTCTTTGTTCCGCCCCAGGGCGCCAAGCTCGACCTTACGCGCCGCAACGTCCTGCTGGGCGGAGCCGCCGGTCTGGGGACGGCCTTGCTGGTGCGTAGCAGCGCGCTCGGTGAAGACCGCACCTTCAGTCCGTCGCTCATCCGTCCGCCGTGCTCGGTGCCGGAGGCGGACTTCCTCTCCAAGTGCATTCGCTGTTCGGAGTGCATGCGCGTCTGCCCCACCAACGCCATACAGCCCGCGCTCGCCGAAGGCGGAATCGCCGGCCTGTGGACTCCGGTGATGAAGATGAAGCTCGGCTATTGCGAGTACGAGTGCAATCTCTGCTCGCAGGTCTGCCCCACGCAGGCCATCAAACACACCTCGCTGGCGGAGAAGCAGCAGGTCCACATCGGCCTTGCCTTCTTCGACAAGAACCGCTGCCTGCCCTATGCCTCCGCGCGTTCGTGCATCGTGTGCGAAGAGCATTGCCCCACGCCGAAGAAGGCCATCTGGTTTCAGGAAGTGCAGGTGATGGCCCCCGACGGCAGCATGGTCACCGTCAAGCAGCCGCGCGTGGACCCAACGCTCTGCACCGGCTGTGGTATCTGCGAGAACAAGTGTCCGATTGCGGACCAGCGCGGCGTCTACGTCACCAGCGTGGGCGAAACGCGCAACCCGAAGAACCAGGTCCTGCTCGACAACGGCCCGTACTCCGGGCTTGGCAACTGATGTGTACTTTTAACTGCATCGCGTAAACGCGCGAACGGAGAGTCCGACATGACGTTCAAGCCGTGGAACCGCAGGGAATTCATCGCCAAGCCGCTTACGCTGGCCGCCGCCGCGCCGTTGCTCGGCCGTGCCAGCCTGCTGCACGCCGCCGTTTTTGGCGAGACGCAACCGAAGGTCCTGACCCGCACGCTCGGCCGCACCGGCCTTACCGTGCCCATCGTCAGCATGGGCGTGATGAATGCCAACATGCCCGCCGTGGTGCGCCGCGCCTATGAGGTTGGCATCCGCCACTTCGACACCGCCGCAGGCTACCAGGCCGGACGCAACGAGGAGATGCTCGGCGCGGTCATCAAAGAACTCGGTGTGCGCGGCAACGTCGTCATTGCCACCAAGGCGCACGTGCAGGCCGCCCGCCGACGCGAGCCTACTGCCAAGCAGGAGTTCCTCAACATCTTTGAGGGAAGCCTCAAGCGCCTGCAGATGGACCACGTCGACATTCTCTATTACCACAACGTCGACAACGCCGATGACGTTGCGCTGGAAGGCCCGCTGGAGGCCCTGACCATGCTCAAGAAGCAGGGCCGCACGCGCTTCATCGGCATCTCCACGCATGCGCACCAGCCCGACGTGCTTAACGCCGCGACAAAGCTCGGCGTCTACGACGTGGCGCTCGTCTCCTACAACTACGTCATGTCCGGCAACAAGGACCTGCAGCAGGCCATTGAGAACGCCGCCGCCAAGGGCATCGGCCTGGTGGCGATGAAGACGCAGGCCGGAGGACTGGCCAAGCCGAGCAAGGAGCTGGGCACCAATCTGCCCGAGCACAGCCAGACGGCGCTGCTCAAGTGGGTGCTGCAGAACCAGCACATCGCCACGGCCATCCCGGGCTTCACCAACTTTGACCAGCTTGAGCAGAACTTCACCGTCGCGCGCGGCATCGCCTACACGCCCGCCGAGCAGCAGTTCCTTTCCGACAAGAAACAGCTCGCGCAGGCCGAGTTCTGCGTGCAGTGCGGGCAGTGCCGCGCCGACTGTCCGCTCGGCGCCAACATCCCCGAGCTGATGCGCTCGCACATGTACGCCGTGCAGTACCGCAACCAGGAGCACGCCGCGCGGACTTTGGCAGCCATTGCGCCCGGCCGCGGTCTCGACGCCTGTTCTGGTTGCTCCACCTGCAAGGCGCAGTGCCGCAACTCGGTCAACATCGCGCGCAAGCTCACGGAGCTGAAGCACCTGGCTCCCACGCTGCTTGCCTAGCTGGCTGCAATCCGTATCGCAACAATAAAGCCCCATGCCATCGCATGGGGCTTCGTCTTCCTCACATCCAAATTGATCCCGGGTGCCCCAGGTTCGTCGCGCCTGCTGTTGGCGCGGCTAACCTGGGATGCTGTGCTACTTCAGCCGCAGCGCGTCCGCCCACGTTCCACGGAACAGATACTTCTGCGCGTAAATGGTCTTCGTGAACTTGCCATAGCGGAAGTCCGCGCCACCGTAGATGCCGAGCACGATCGTCTCATCGTTCACCTTGAACGTGTCTTTCACCGTCTGCGTCTTCAGCTTGCCATCGAGCGTGCCTTTGAATACTGGCCCGCCCTCCCAGTTCTTGTGCGGGGCCACGGCATAGCGCAGGTCGCTCGCCAGCTCCAGCGGCCCGTTGTTGGTCAGCGTGAACTCCATCGGCAAATCATGCGTGCCCTCAAGGTCGTTCGCGCCGGTTGCCACCGTCAGTGTCGGCCACAGCACCGCGTCCTTGCCGGTCAGAACAATGATGGTCTCAGCCTTCACCACTTTGCCCCGCGCGTCCAGGCTCTCGATGACCAACTCGCGGTCGGTCAGTCCTTCGTTGCCGAATGAGAGCTTGCCGCTGTAGTAGCCATGCGCATCCGGCGTGCCTTCCAGCAGCACGCCATCCAGGTACACCACGCGAATCTTCTTCACCTCGGGCAGGCAGAAGACCTCGACCGGCACCTCGTTCTGGTAGAACTCGTGGTTGCGCGGCTGGCTTGCCAGCGCCTTGTTGTACTGCTCCAAGGCGTACCACACCGGGCGCGGATGACCCGCCTTGTCGCCCAGATTCTTGTAGCCCCAGAAGCCGAACCACTCCTCCGGCGTGTCATTGTGATTGCCCGGCTCGCCGCCCTTCCACCAGCCGTCCGCGTAATAGAAAGGCACAACGCCGGCCACGCCTGAATCCAGCAGCCCGCGATAATCGGCCACCACCGCGCGCGCCTGCTCTTCCAGCGTGTTGCCGCCATAAACGCCAAAGCCCTTGCGTGAAACCGAACGCCCGAACTCCGTCACCAGCACCGGCTTGTGTGCGCCGTTCAACTCGTCCACAAATTTGTTGGCGTTCACGTAGCGGTGCGTGTAGTTGGCGCCCTCGTGCTCGTAGTCGTAGGTGTTGTGCCCGTAAACGTCGAACAGGTTCATGTCCACCCAGCCGGTGATGGCCGTGTTGCCGGAGATCGTCACGGGCACGCCCGGGTGCTCGGCGTGGATGGTGTCGCGCAGCTTCGTCCACAGCTCGCGCGTCGGCGCGGCGCCCATCTTGTGTATGTGCGCCGGCATTGGCTCGTTCATTACCAGGTAGGTGATGATGCAGTCGTACTTTTTTGAATACGCCAGCGTTTTGTGCAGCCACGCCAGGTCGGCGTCGACAACCTTCGGATCGCTCCAGTTGCCGTCCGGCGCAATGTTCACGCCGAAGATCAGCTTCAGTCCCGAGGCCTGCACCACCTTCAGTTCGTCCTCGGTCAGGTCGCTCCAGGTGCGTATGGTGTTGAAGCCCGCAGCCTTGATGTTCTTCAGGTTCTGCCGCAGCAGTTCAAGGTCAACCACGCGTTTGACGTACGGTGCCTCGCCCGGACGCGCCCCCGGCTCATAGCCCAGCGCGTTGACAAAGAATTTATGTCCATCAATATAGTACGAGCCGTCTTTCAACTCGATCTTGGATGGGTGAGAGGCGGCGAACGCCGTGGCGGTAAACAATACGATCAGGCAGAGAACGGCAAGGCGGAGGGGAAGGGAGCGCATAGTCGTTTTGTCCTTATCTAAACCGGTACAGGTCAAATCCGGAATAACCATACTCCTGTTGCCCACAACGCGCCACGGAAAGCTTCCACCCGCTTCTTTGTCGCCCTTTGACATGAAAAAGCCCCGCGCCGGAGCGTCGCCAGTGACGTCCATTTCTCCCGTTGTCATCCTGAACGAGAGGGGAGGCCGAAGGCCGACCCTCGAAGGGAAGGACCCCAGTGCTGCATGCTTGCTTCGCCCTGCCGCAGAGCTTTTTCTCCATGCGGCTGACCGGCTTTTCCAATAGAAACTCTTTGCGTCCCTTCGTCAGAAGCGTCACAGGGCTCCTTCGCTGCGCTCAGGATGACAGCGCGGGAGAAGTTCGCGTAGACAGACCAAAGCCCCGCGCCGGAGCGCAGGGCTTTGGTCTGTCTGTTCGTCGGCAGCGTTGAAAGATTCGTCGCCCCCGTCGTTGGCGCGGCGAGCCTGGGATGCCAATGCGTCTACAGCGTCAACTCCGCCAGCACCAGGTTGTCCTCCAGGTCCGGCGCGCTGATCTTGAATCCGAGATGCTGGCACAGCGCGCGCATCTCGCGGTTCTCGCCCAGCATGTTGGAGTGCACCTTGCGCAGGCCGGTGTTGCGCGCCACCTCCAGCAGCCGACGATACAGCTCCGTACCCAGCCCGCTGCCCTGGAATCCGTCGCGCACCAGTGCCGCCAGCTCCGCCTCCGGAACGCCGTGCAGCTTGCTCAGGCGTCCCACGGCGATGATCTCCTTCGCGCCGCTTTCGGTCTTGCGCTCCGCCACCAGCGCCATCTCGCGGTTGTAGTCGAGGAAGCAGATGCGCGTCAGCCGTTCGTGCGCCACGCGCTGTGAGAACTTCAGCGGCTGGAAGTAGCGCAGGTACACCGTGCGCTCGCTCAGCTTTTCGTGGAACTCCACCATCAGCGGCTCGTCCTCTGGCCGGATCGGCCGGATGAGCACCTCTTCGCCGTTCTTCATCTTCCACGGCGAAACATACTGCGCCGGGTAGGGACGGATGGCGGGCTTGGGCAGCTCGGCATCCGGCACGCTTGCCTCATGCAGAACCACGCGCGCATCCAGCGCCAGCAGCCGCTCCGGAGACGCCAGCAGTGGGTTGATGTCGATCTCCTTGATGCGCGGATTTTCAATCACCAGCTCGCTGAAGCGCACCAGCAGGTGTTCGAGCGCGTCAAGGTCCACGCTCTTGCGGCCGCGCACGCCCTTCAGCGCCTTGTAGACCTTCGTCTGCTCCATCATGCGGCGCGCCAGTGTCGAGTTCAGCGGCGGCAGCGCCAGGGCCTTGTCCTTGAAGACCTCCACCAGTTGACCGCCCGTGCCGAACAGCAGCACCGGGCCGAACTGCCGGTCAAGGCTCGCACCCAGAATGATCTCGTAGCCGTCGAGCTTCGCCATCGGCTGCACGGTCACGCCCTGGAAGTGCTCGGCGCCCACCTTTTCCGTCACCGACTGCTTGATCTCCGCGAAGGCCTTGCGCACCATCTCCGGCACGCGCAGGTTCAGCACCACGCCGCCCACATCGGTCTTGTGCGTAATGGTCAGCGAGTGCAGCTTCAGCACCACCGGGTAGCCCATCTTCTCGGCCAGCGCTACCGCTTCGTCTTCGCTCATCGCGATTTCGGTGGGTGTGGTTGGAATCGCGTAGGCTTCCAGCAGCTTCTTCGATTCGTACTCGGTCAGGATCGTGCGTCCGCCGTCGAGCACTTGTTTAATCAAGCCGGTGGCTGCCGCGCGGTCGGGCGTGCCCTCGTCGCCAATCTGCGGAGTCTCGTACAGCCCCTTCAGGTTGTAGGCGTACTTCCACATGTAGTTGAAGGCGTGCACGGCCGTGTCCGGATAGTGGAAGGTCGGAATGCCCGCGTCATGCAGAATGGTCTCGCCGTCGGCAACTGTGGTGCCGCCCATCCAGCTCGCGATCACCGGCTTGCCCAGGCTGTGTGCGTAGGGCTTCAACTGTTCGGCAATCTTGGTCGGGTTGGTCATGCCCTGCGGCGTCAGAATCACAAGCATGGCGTCGATGTCCGGGTCTTTCGCGGCGATTTCGAGCGACTTGGCATACCGCTCCGGCTCGGCGTCACCCAGAATGTCGACCGGATTGTTGTGGCTCCACGCCGAAGGCAGCAACTGGTTGAAGGCCTCCATCGAGGTGTCCGAGAGTGGAGCCAGTTCGCCACCGCCTTGCACCAGCGCGTCCGTGGCAAGCACGCCCGGGCCGCCGGCGTTGGTCACAATGCACAGCCGGTTTCCGCGCGGACGGGGCTGCTTGCTCAGCAGGTCGGTCATGTAGAAAATGTCGCTGATCGAGTCCACGCGCAGCACACCCACGCGCCGGAAGGCCGCATCCAGCACATCGTCGGAGCCTGTGAGCGAGCCCGTGTGCGAAGCCGCCGCCTTGGCTGCGGCCGCCGTGCGTCCGGCTTTGATGACGATGACCGGCTTGGTCAGCGAGACCTCGCGCGCCGCCGAAAGGAAGGCCGCCGCGTCGCCGATCGACTCCATGTAGATGACGATCGAGTGCGTGCGCGGGTCATTGCCGAAGTAGTCGATCAGGTCGCCCCAGTTCACGTCCAGCATGGAGCCGATGGAGACGAACGAACTGAAGCCGACTTTCTCGCGCAGGCTCCAGTCCAGCACCGCCGTGCACAGCGCGCCGCTCTGGCTGATGAAGGCCACGTTGCCCGGCCGCGCAATGGCGGCGGCAAACGTCGCGTTCAGCCCCTGCACGGGGTTCATCACGCCCAGGCAGTTCGGGCCGATGATGCGCATCTTGCCCTGTATGATTTCGCTGATCTGCCGTTCCAGCTCCACGCCGTGCGGACCCGTCTCCTTGAAGCCGGCTGAAATGACGATGCCGCCGGGGATGCCGATCTCCACGCAGTCGCGCAGCACGCCCGGCACGGTCTCCGCCGGGGTTGTGACCACCACCAGCTCCGGCACCTCGGGCAGTTCCTTCACGCTCGGATAGGTGCGCACGCCCAGCACGTTCGTACGCCGGTTATTGACGGGAAAAATCGTTCCGCCGAACGGGGAACTCAGCAGATTCCACAACACGTTGCGGCCCACGCTTCCGGCGCGCTCGGTGGCGCCCACCAGGGCAACGCTGCGAGGCGCAAAAATGGGATCTAACGGATGCCGTTCCGTGCGGAGTACGTCGTGTGCGGGCGAACCGCTCAACTTGCCGACTGCTTTGCCAGTTGGTGCCATTTCTGGGGTCCCTTTCATTGGGTGGAAGGATGAAATTGTACGCCCGGAGCCCTGTGCAATGCGCAGCCCACTGCCGAAAACAGCCTAGTGTGCACCCGGGCCGTCAACTTTTCCAGTCCTTCGTGCGGGCCGCTGTTCATGCGGTCCCGGGCCGGAAAATCGCGGCTTTCCGCGCCGCGGATGCTACAATGAGCAGGTAGTCCGGTGCTTCCCCACACTTTTTCTGAACAGGTTCAAACACAAGCAATGGCCAAAAAAAGCATTACCTATGCGGACGCGGGCGTTGACATTGACCAGGCAAACCGCGCCAAACAGCGCATTAAGTACCTCGCCCACCGTACCTTCAACAAGAGCGTCCTGAGCGAGATTGGCGGATTTGGCGGCCTGTTCCAGGTCGACAAGCGCAAGTTCAAGGACCCCGTGCTGGTCTCCAGCGTCGACGGCGTCGGCACCAAGCTGAAGGTCGCCTTTGAGATGGGTGTGCACCACACCGTCGGCGGCGATCTGGTGAACCACTGCGTCAATGACATTGCCGTGCAGGGAGCCACCCCGCTGTTCTTCATGGACTACCTAGCCGTCGGCAGCCTGAACCCTGAGATCGCCGAGAAGATCGTCAGCGGCGTGGCCGATGCCTGCAAGCACAACGGCTGCGCGCTCATCGGTGGCGAAACCGCCGAGATGCCGGGCTTCTACCCGGGCGACGAGTACGACCTGGCCGGCTTCATCGTCGGCGCCGTCGACCGCGACCGCATCATTACCGGCAAGAACGTGCAGGTGGGCGACGTGCTCATCGGCCTGCCCTCCACCGGCCTGCACACCAACGGCTATTCGCTGGCCCGCAAGCTGCTGTTTGAGGTGGCCAAGTACACGCCCGATACCTACGTCAACGAGATCAAGGGCAAGGTCGGCACCGAGCTGATGAAGCAGCACAAGAGCTACTGGCCGGTCGTGCGCCGCGCCGTCGAGGCTGAGGCCGTCAGCGCCATGGCCCACATCACCGGCGGCGGCATCACGGAGAACCTGCCGCGCGTGCTGCCCAAGACGGTTTCCGCCGTCATTGAGATGGGCACCTGGCCGGTCCTGCCGCTCTTTGAGCACCTGCAGAAGCTCGGCAACATTGAGCATGACGAGATGATGCGCACCTTCAACATGGGCATCGGCATGATTCTTGTGGTGCCGGCCAAGAAGTTCAAGCGCATGCAGGGCATCCTCGACCGCGCCGGCGAGAAGGGCTACGTCATCGGCCGCATCGTCAAGGGTGACCGCAAGGTCATCTACAGCTAGGAACCAGTTTCGTTATCCTCTTCTGCGCCCATGTCTACTAGCATGGGCGCGATGCTTTTGCGCCAGAAATTCCATCTTGGTTTCTTCGCTGCTCTCCTGCTGGCGCTGCCTGCCTGCCGCCATGCTGCGCCGCCCGTCGACCACGCGCGCAGTACCCGGAACATTGCCGCCGCCGGTGTCACGGCCGAGGAGGTTACGTTTTACAGCGCCTCGCTCAACCGGCGAATGCGCTATCTTGTGCTGCTGCCGGAGCACTACGCCGAGCAGGCGCAGTCGAGTTATGCCGTGCTCTATCTGCTCCACGGCGGCAACGGAGCACCGGAAGACTGGCTCAACCAGTCGAGCCTGCCACAACTCTGGAAAGCGCAAAACTGGATCGCCATCATGCCCGAAGGCGACGACTCCTATTACGTCAACGCCGCCCGCGCCCCAGAGGATCGCTATGAGGACTACATCGTCAACGACCTCCGTGCCGACGTGGAGACGCACTACCGCACCACTGCCACCGCTGGCGGGCGCGGCATCGCGGGCGTCAGCATGGGTGGCTACGGCGCCATGCTGCTCACCATCAAGCATCCGGAGATTTATTCCTTCGTCGGCTTGATGAGCGCCGCCATCGACGCGCCGCGCCGCAAGTTCAGCCTCCGCCGCTTTGGCCAGAGCATGCGTTATCGCAAACTGTTTGGCCCGTGGAATGACAGCCGCAATGCATTTGATCCGTTCCGGCTGCTGCCCGCTTTTCACACCCCGCACAGTTCGTTCTTCATTTGGACGAGCGCAGGGCGGCAGGACCCGCTGCTTGAGCCGAATCGCCGCTTCGCCTCGGCGCTTACGCATGCCGGAATTGCCCATCGCTTCGTCACCACGGAGGGTGCGCACGCCTGGAACAGTTGGAATCTTCAGCTTCCCCAATTGCTCGCCACCTGGAACGACCACCTCCGCTAGCTCGATAGGTGTCCTGGAACCTGCTCTGGCTTGTCGATTGGATGTGGGTGCCCCAGGTTCGCGCCCGTAGTTGGCGTTAACCTGGGACGCAGGTCACTCAGCCCGCTTTCGACCACGCAACGCGTGACCTGCCGCGATGTTCGCCGTGGGCCGAGCCTTGTGCGCTGCGTCACTGCAAAGCCGTCCGTCTGGAGGTGAGATAGCGCCAGTAAAGTAGGCACCGCAGCGGCCCGAGCCGTTGTGCCGGGATGCGCGGGGAAAGGAGCACACCGTATGAAGCGCGCAATTCTGGTCCTGCTGGCATTGTTGGCCTTACTGCTGTTTGTCTCCGTTGCTGTCGCCCAGAACAAACCGGCCATGAACAACCATCAGCCGGTTGAACTCACCGAGGAAATGACGCCACCTGTCCTGCTGGAGGTGGCCAGCCCGTTCTATACCGACATTGCAAAGAAGAAGAAAATTGAAGGCGCTGTTGTGCTCGATATTGTTGTGGATGCCAACGGCAAAGTCACCGAGGCAACCGTGAAGAAGGGCCTCGGCTTCGGGTTGGATGAGAACGCCGTCGCCGCCGTGAAGGAGTGGCTCTACAAACCGGCGCGCGACCGCAATGGCAACCCCGTGGCCGTCAAAATGGAAGTCACCGCCGACTTCGTTCTGCGCGACTGAGCGGCCTTGGGAAGGGAAAAGGCACGGCTGCGGCCGTGCCTTTTCCCTTCTGTTCACGCCGCCCCGGAATCCCCGCCTGTTCTTCGGGATTGACGTGTACGAAACACGCCTTTGGGTTGTCATCCTGAACGAGAGGCGCAACCGCAGGTTGCACCTCGAAGGGAAGGACCCCCGCGACGTGCGCTCAGTCCACGCCGCTTCAGGCTTTCTCTCTGAATCATCATTCGGAGGAGCCTGCCTGGAGCCTGTCGCAGGTCATTGGGTGCCCCAGAGCCTGCCCTGAGCTTGTCGAAGGGGTCGCGCCCGTGTTGGCGCTAACCTGGGATGCCGCATCACTCCTCGCGCACGCTCAGCGTCGCTTCTTTCGGCAGGTAGCTCTTGCGCCGGAACCAGTCCTCCATGCGCTCGCGCAGCAGCGCAAGCGGTACGCGCGCACCAATCTCAATCAGCCCGTCGGCCACCGGCAGTGTGTCGTCAAACACCGAGTCATTGGTGAAGCTGCGCATGGCAAAGCTGTCCAGCCACTTGAGCGGTGCCGCCAGCTTCTGCCCATTCTCTTCATAGGTAACGTGTATCTTCCGCGCAAACATGGCTGACCAGTATAAAGCCAAGCGGGTTCCGTTTCTCAGAGAGCCATGTCCCCTGCAAAAGTTCATTTGACGTTCTTACCCGGCAGCCCTATAACTGCGCACATGAATCGCAGGCTCATCCTCGCTTTGCTCATGCTCTTCACCGGCATTGCCGTCGCGCAGGCACCCGCGGCAAAACCCGCCGCCAAGCCCGCTATCAAGCATGCGGCAAAGTCACCCTCCGCGAAGACCGCCCCCTGCAAGACGGAGCAGAACGCGAGTCAGTGTTTCTGGGTGCATGGACGACTTGCTTTCTCCAACGGTTCCCCCTCTTTGCGTTTGTGGCATGTTGGTACGAACCATGTGTTTGGAATCTACGCCAACGTCCCTCGCTTTCGAGACGATATTGAAAACGAGAATCCATCACTGCCTCGCAACCTGTCTATTTGCCCATTTGGCAGTCGAGTGTGGGCAGATTATGAAATTTGCCCGCTAGAGACGTACCAGAGAGGGCACATGCAGGCAGCATGTGTGGCCTCGGCGAAGAATATCTTTGAGGAAAAGTTCGAACCTGTGCCGGCGTGGTGTGAAAAGCCCTAGAGTATCTTCACAACCACGGTGGGCCTCGAAGCGGCCGAAAGTTTTTGAAAGGGCACGGCTTCAGCCGTGCCGCAGGAGGCTGCTGCAAACGGCTGAAGCCGCTGAGGGCAGAACCTCAGGGCCTGAAGGCCGACGATCGCTGCCCGTAGCGGCACGACTAAAGTCGTTTTCTTCCAAGTCCCAAACCGGTTCGGATTCTCGGCCTGCAGCAACACTGAATCCGCCTTAAGTCGCCCGCTCATCTTCAAATTGCGTGAGCAACTCCGCAAGTTTTCTACGTAGTAAGCAACGGGCCGCTGCTTGCGCAGCGGCCCAACTTTGAAACTTGAAACTGGAAACTGGAAACCCGAAACTCAATCCCTATTTCTTTGGCTTCGGTCCGGCGGCCCGCACTTCGTCCGGCACGTCAAACTTGGTGATGTTCTTGTCGAACAGCTCGGTCAGGTGCGAGGCGGTCTTGTCGTACTCCGCCTTGTCCTGCCAGCTGTTGCGAGGCATCAGCACTTCATCCGGCACGCCCGGCACATGCTTGGGCACGCTCAGCCCGAAGGCCGGATCATGCACAAATTCCGCGCCGCGCAGGCGGCCTTCCACGGCGGCAGAAACCATGGCGCGCGTGTAGGGGATGCTCATGCGCTTGCCCACGCCGTACTTGCCGCCCTGCCAGCCGGTGTTCACCAGCCACACTTCGGCGTTGTGCTCGGTCATGCGCTCGCGCAGCAGCTCGGCGTAAACCTTCGGCGCCTGCAGCATGAACGGCGCGCCAAAGCAGGTGGAGAACGTCGCCTGCGGCTCGGTCACGCCCGCTTCGGTGCCGGCAACCTTGGCCGTGTAGCCGCTCACAAAGTGGAACATCGCCTGTTCGGGCGAGAGCTTGGAGATCGGAGGCAGCACGCCGAAGGCGTCGGCCGTCAGGAAGATGACGGTCTTCGGGTGCCCGCCCACGCTCGGAATCACTGCGCCGTCAATGAACTCGACCGGATAGTTGGCGCGCGTGTTTTCCGTTAGCTTCGCGTCGTCGTAATCCGGCACGCGCGTCGCGGGATCGATCGTCACGTTCTCCAGCACGGAGCCAAAGTGCAGCGAATTCCAGATCTGCGGCTCGTTCTCCTTGCTCAGCTTGATGCACTTGGCGTAGCAGCCGCCCTCGAAGTTGAAGATGCCCTTGTCGCTCCAGCCGTGCTCGTCGTCGCCGATCAGCTTGCGCTCCGGATCGGCCGAAAGCGTCGTTTTTCCCGTGCCGCTCAGGCCGAAGAACAGTGCAGTCACGCCGTCCTGCCCAATGTTGGCCGAGCAGTGCATCGGAAACACATTCTTCTGCGGCAGCATGTAGTTCAACACGCTGAAGATCGACTTCTTCATTTCGCCCGCATAACCGCTGCCCACCACCAGGATCATCTTGCGCGCGAAATTCACGCCGATGAACACTTCGGACCGCGTGCCGTCCACCTTCGGGTCCAGCTTCAGGTCGGGCACGGCAATCACCGTAAAGTCAGGCGCAAAGCCGTTGCGCTCGGCCGCCGAGGGCCGCACGAACTGGTTGTGCACAAAGACGCTGTGCCACGCCTTCTCGTTCACAAAGCGCACCTTCAGACGGTAGGTGGTGTCGGCGCCCGCATAAAGGTCCTGCACAAACAGTGCCTCGCGCGACTTCAGATGCGCCAGCACCTTTTCGTAAACGGCGTCAAACAGCGCGGCGTCGCAGGCCAGGTTGTTGTCATTCCAATTCACCTGCGCGGCTTCGGGACCGTTGACGATGAAGCGGTCCTTGGGCGAGCGGCCGGTGCGCGAGCCGGTGTTGCAGACCAGCGCGCCGTTCTCAGCCAGCGTGCCTTCCGCACGGCGGATTGCGATTTCATACAGGGCGGCAGGAGCTAAGTTGTAGTGCACATTGTCGCCGCGAAGGATTTCGGCGATCTCAAGGGTTTGCGTGGCGTGGGGCATAAAATGGCTCTCCTTGGTGACGTAACAAGCTACACCAACTCGCTTTCAGGCGGCAAGAAAACTTGCGCTCCAAAAGTGAATTGGGCGTGCAGGAAATCTCAGGAAAAAGGATGCGTACCGCTGGTTAACCGGCGGCGACTGCAGAGGGGTTCAGCACGGCATCAAGGTGCTGGAGCGTCTCATCCAGCGTGGCCGTGTAAATCTCCCGGCCATCCTCGTCGCCGCTCTCAATCAATGTCTTCAGGAAGTGTCCCGCGGTCTCAATCGCCAGCGCGTCGGTAATGATTTGGCCGCTGCGGCGGGTGTATTCGGCCCACGCCGGATGCGGCAGCGCAATCCATACCGTGCGCCCATTCACGACAAACTTCACGTCGACAGCGTCGGCGTGGCGCGTGGCAATGGCCGTCACGACGGCCTGGAATACACAACGAACCTCTTGGCCCGTCCAGCGGTTGGTGGCGCGGAAGTCTTCAAACATGACTGAAAATCATATGTCAGCACGCCAGTTTGAGGCAATGAAGAAGTGTTGCAACCCGTCATCGCCAACCTCGGTTCTCCCGGCCTCCTTTACAATGGAGAGCAGTGAAGACCCGTAAAGACAGCACCGCTCGCAAAACCCGCAAGCCAGTGGCGAAAAAATCCGCCGCGTCCGTCGATCTCAGTTCGCGCACCGTAGAGGCCATTGACGTGGCCGTGCCCGGCTATGCCGCCGAGCACGCGCGCAAATCCGCGCCCGACGCAACGCCCTCGGCCATTAAGAGCCGCCGCGGCCTGCGTGACCGCGAGCGCCGCGCGCGCAAGTCCGCACAGGGAAAGCTGGAGATTCTGCACGCCGAAAATCTTTCGGCCTTGCCGTGGCTCGTCCACGGTTTCAGCACGCGCATGGGAGGCGTCACGCCCGAATACGGCGGCCACCAGCTCAACCTCGGCATTACCGAAGAGGACACGCGCGAGAACGTGCTGCGCAACCGCGCCCGCTTCCTTGAAGCCGTTGGCGCCAAGACCGGCCGCGGCAATCTCTGGCCGGTGAATGCGCTGAACCAGCGGCACACGGCCATCATCCATCGCGTCACTGGCGGAAAGACCTTTGGCACGCTGCGCAAGGGCGCGCCCGCCAAGGTCGGCGACGGACTCATCACCAACCTGCGCGGCGTCACGCTCAGCGTGCGCATTGCCGACTGCTACCCCGTGCTGCTGGCCGATCCCCGCCACAAGGCCATCGGCATCTTCCACGCCGGATGGCGCGGAACCACGCAGCGCATTGCGGAAAAAGGTGTGGGCGAAATGCGGCGTGCCTTCGGCTCTCGGCCAGAGGAGTTGCTTGCGGCCATTGGCCCCGGCATCGGCACCTGCTGCTATGAGATTGGCGAAGAGGTCGAAAACGAATTCGACTCGCAGTTCGCCTATTCCAAGGAGCTGTTCAGCGACGTCTTCGATTCCTGGTCGCTGCACAACAAGTACCCGCTGCTGTTCCTCAACCAGCGCGCCCCCGGACACGGCGAGCCCGCGCTCTCGCGTCACCTCGATTTGGCTGAGGCCAACCGCCGCCAGTTGCTCGATGCGCGCCTGAAGCTGGAGAACATTGAGGTGCTGGGCCAGTGCACGGCCTGCCGTACCGACCGCTTCTTCAGCTATCGCAAGGAGCGCGTCACCGGCCGCATGATGGCCGTCATCGCCATCAAACCGTAAGCCGTCTCCTGCTTTTGTTTTGTGTTTTTTTGAGGTGGGGTTTTCGTCCGTGCCCCATTTCTGCCCGCTTTTGGCAGAAGTGGGAATGCGCCGTCGACGATGATTCCTACAGGCCGTTGCGTCCCACAATGATGGATGTGCCGCAGGTCAGCGTCCACGCCTCGTGCCCGGAAGGATTGTTGACGATCTGCAACTCGCGCTCGCCAAAGCGCAGGGTCAGGTCGTTGCTCGCCCCATCGGTTTCAACTTCCGTCACCGTCTGCTCCAGCAACACGTTCACTCGCTCGGCAATGTTCGCCGGCTCGGTCTGCCCAAAGCGCTCGGCCTCGTCTTCACTGCTCACTTCGACGCGTGCGGCGTGCACCAGCCGCCACAGGCATTCCACGGTCAGCCTCGTCTCCCCGCTGAAGACGAACTGCCAGCCATGCTCCCAGCGATGGATCGCTTCGAGCGTGTGGCCCAGCAGAACTTCGCGGGTACGGCTCATGCGGTAGCTCTCTAAACGGTTGCGTCCTTCTTGCGGCGGAACAGCGTTGCGCCCTTGCGGTTCTTGGCGGCCTCTTCGTCAATCTTTGACCAGAAGCCCCAGAAGTAGTCGCCCGCGCTGAACAGCGAGACCGCCACCATGAACCAGATGGAGGTGATGGCAATGACCTTGACCGGGAAGATGTACGGGCCGATGGGCCAGTAGTCCCAGCGGTGCGCCAGCAGCACGGCCACCACCGAAACAATCTGCACCACCATTTTGAACTTGCCCACGTCGCTGGCGGTGATGGTGAAGCCCTGCTGCGCCGCAATGGAGCGCAGGCCGGTCACCAGGAACTCGCGCCCGATGATGATGACCACAATCCATGCGGTCACAATCTTCGGCGCATATTGCACCAGAGACACATAGGCGGCGCACACCAGCAGCTTGTCCGCCATCGGGTCCAGCAGCATGCCCAAGGTTGTTACCTGCTGACGCTTGCGCGCCAGGTACCCGTCGAGCCCGTCCGTAATGGAGGCCAGTATGAAGACAGCCGAGGCCAGCAGCTCCTGCTCGCCGTGCGTCCCTTGAAACGAATGGCTCGAGATCACCCACAGGAAGAGGGGGACGCAGCAGATCCGGGCCAGCGTGATGGAATTCGGAAGATTCAACGCAATTCTCTCGATTGTAGAACTCGATTATGCCCCTTCCGGCAAGCACATGGCAACGCAGCGTGCACGGGCGCCGCGGTTTCACCGGATCACGATGGCACCTTTCCCCTGAGCCTCGGGTGCTCCAGGTTTGCGGAGCCGGGTGCCCCAGGTTCGTCGCGCCTGTTGTTGGCGCGGCTAACCTGGGATACGGAGACTCTCACTCGGAATGCCGCACAGGAAGCGGGAGCCTGCCCCATTCATTTGCGTGCAAGAAAAAGGGCACAGCCGTGACCGTGCCCTTTCCTGATGAACCGTTTGTTTACGCGTAAATGCCGGAGCGGCATCTGTTGCCGCGTACCCGGCTTGCCAGCGACCGTCTGCCTTCGAGTCGCGCAGGGCGCTAGGCGTAAATGCCGCGCTGCACGATGGTGTACGCCACGCGGTCAATGGCCAGCATGTAGGCCGCGATGCGGTTGTTCACCTTGTGCTTTTCCGCGTAGCTGAGGACGTCATCAAACGCGCCGTCCATGATGTCCTGCAGGCGCGAGTTCACCAGCTCTTCCTTCCAGAAGAAGCCTTGGCGGTCCTGCACCCACTCGAAGTAGCTGGCAGTGACGCCGCCGGCGTTGGCCAGAATGTCCGGAATGACGAAGATGCCCTTGTCGGCCAGGATCTCGTCGGCCGCCGAAGTGGTCGGGCCGTTGGCGCCTTCCACCAGGATGCGGCAGCGCAGCTTCGGTGCATTCTGCGAGGTGATGACGTTTTCCGTTGCCGCCGGAACCAGCATGTCGCACTCGCCGGTCATCAGTTCGGCGGAATCCGCCTTCTCCGCGCCGGGGAAGCCGTGGATGGTGCCGTTCGCCTTCTTGTATTCAACAAGCGCGTTGATGTCGATGCCGGTCGCGTTGTGCAGGCCGCCATCCCACTCGGCAATGCCGATGATCTTGTACCCGGCCTGGTGCATCAGTTGCGCGGCGTTGGAGCCCACGTTGCCGAAGCCCTGCACCACCACGCGCGTGGTCTCCGGACGCATGCCCAGCTTGAGCAGTGCGCGGTTGGCCACCATCATCACGCCGCGCCCGGTTGCCTGCAGCCGTCCGCGGCTGCCGCCCATGTTCACGGGCTTGCCGGTCACCACGGCCGTCACCGTCTTGCGCTTGTGCATGGAGTAGGTGTCCATCATCCACGCCATGGTCTGCTCGTTGGTGTTCATGTCGGGGGCGGGCACATCGCGCTCGGGGCCGAACACGTCCAGCAATTCGGCGGTGTAACGGCGCGTCATGCGCTCCAGCTCCCCACGGGACATCCGCTTGGGATCGCAGATAATGCCACCCTTGGCGCCGCCGAACGGAATGTTCACTACGGCGCACTTCCAGGTCATCCACGCGGCCAGCGCGCGCACTTCGTCAAGGTTCACTTCCGGCGAGAAGCGCACGCCGCCCTTGGCCGGTCCGCGTGCAATCGAGTGCTGCACGCGGTAGCCCGTAAAGACCTCCAGCGAGCCGTTGTCCAGCATCACCGGAATGTGCACGGTGATTTCGCGGCTCGGCTGGCTCAGGATCTTCCACAGGCCGGGATCGAGGTTGAGTTTCTGTGCGGCGAAATCAAAGCGCGCCGCCTGGGCTTCCCACGGGTTCATCTCCGCGGTTGTCTGCTTGGTGGTCATCACATCTCCGGATTTTTTCGGTCCCGCGCCTCTTGCGGCCAGGACTCTTGGTTCAATTCACTGAGCGCCGGACGCACAAGGCGTCCTCTCCGGCCAGGGTCGCCGGAACGCATTTGGTTCTTCTGGGTCTCACCCCATGCCGTTGCCTGCCGTGCGCCAGAGCGCACCCTTTTCGTGCCAGGCAACAACCCGGAAGTATATGACTCGCCCCGAAGCATGGGCAAGCCGAAGCGCTCGCTTCCATGGTGAAAAAGGACAAATGACGGCATCAAGAATGGGCGGAATCCCCAGCGCCGGGTGCCCCCTGAGTGGGTGCCCCGGAGCCTGTCCTGAGCTTGTCGAAGGGTTCGCCGAGAAAGCAACACCGGGTGCCCCAGGTTCGCGTCTTCTGTTGACGCTAACCTGGGACGCGCGACCTCATCCCTCCGCCCGAAATTCTTTGTTCGCCATCCTGAACGAAGGGCGCAGCCGCCCAGTTGCGCGACGAAGGGAAGGACCCCCTGCGACGTCTGCTCTCCCTGCGCGCTTCAGGAGTACTCTCCGAAAAGCCATCGGCGCCTGTCATCCGGGCAACGCGGATCGTGTCTCTACCGCTTCCCGCCCTCCCATGCCAGGTAGGCGTGGCACGGCTGTCCGCCCGGCGGGCAGAACTCAAAGGTTCCATACATGGTCTTGTCGCGCAGTTCGTAGGTCAGCCGGAACTGCGGCGCGCCCGCTGCGGCTTCCGAGAGGAACACCGCCTTATTCGGCTGCGGCACCGTCACCGCGTAGTGGATGACGTGGCCTTCATTGTCGAAGTAGATCGCCTTCAGCGCCTTGTCTTCTTCGTAGAGGTAGAGCAGGTCGGAGTGGTTGCAGTCGAAGTCCTGCGGCCCGCTGCACTTTGCGCCCGAATCCGTGTGGCGCGCCATCACATGCTGCTTCAGTTCCAGGGTGAAGCTGTAGCTGCCGGTGACGGCGGCATTCGCGCTGCCACCCTTGGTCTGCGCCGTCCAGGAGCCGGCGAGAAAGCGCACTCCGTCCCACGGAGACGCTTCGGCCTTCGCGGCCGGGGCCGTCTGGGCAATCAATGGCAATGTGTTCAGCAGTGCGGCAAGGAAGAGAATGCAACGGATCATCCGCGGATTCTAGCACGCGGCTCTGTCGTTACAGCTCCATCTCCAGCCCCTCGTGGGCTGCGCGCACCTTCGGGTAATAATCGCTGGCGCATTTCACAATGCGGTCCACTTTCTCGTCGTCGCTGTCCGGGTCGTGGTGGTAGAGCACCAGTTCGCGCGCACCCGACTGCATGGCGATGTTCACTGCTTCGCGCCAGTGGCTGTGTCCCCAGCCGCGCCGCTTGGCCTCGTAGTCCTCGGGCAGGTATTGCGCGTCGTAAATCAGAATGTCGGCGCCTTCGGCCAGTTCGCGCACGTTCTTGTCGAACACTGCGTGGCCCGGCTCGTTGTCCGTGGCGTAAACCAGCACGCCCTCGGGCGTCTCAAAGCGGAAGCCGAGGCAGCCCTGCGGGTGGTTCAGCCACATCGTGCGGATCTTGCATTGGTCGAACTCCAACTGGCCTTCTTCGAGCGCGAAGAAGCTGCGGTTGGCCGTCATCTCGGACATATCCACGGGGAAGTACGGGTCTGCCATCTGGTCTTCCAGTGCGCGCTGCAACCCGCGTCCACGCGAATTTGAGTGGAAGAAGAAATGGCTGTCGGGGTTTTCGTAGAGCGGCGTAAAGAACGGGATGCCCTGAATGTGGTCCCAGTGGAAGTGCGAGAGAAAAACGTGCGCGTAAATCGGCTTCTCGCCGTATTCGGCCGAGAGCGCCTTGCCCAGGTTGCGGAACCCGGTGCCGCAGTCAAGGATGTAAAGCTGCCCGCCCAGCCGCAGCTCTACGCAGGAAGTGTTGCCGCCGTAGCGCATGTTCTCCGGCTGCGGCGTTGGCGTCGATCCTCGTACACCCCAGAACTTGATCTTCATCAGAACACTCGAATCGTGTCGGTTTGCTACGGCTCTCTTCAAAACGCACAGCACTCCTGCCGCGCATGGAGCCGAAAGCGCACAGATCTCCTCGGGGAGTAGGAGTCCGGTGATTATACGTCACCTTGGGGGCGGTTTCGAGTCTCCCCCACTGAACGAAAATGCTATGGGCCTAGGTCACCGGTTTTCATTGCAGAACGGTTACTTCCGACGTATTCCAAAACCGGAACCATCGTACACAGATTGATTCCGCGTCTTGACAGTCCCCGCCGCCAGCCTCAAAGTTCTAAAACTGGGTGGACCTATACGTTATGGATGCATTGAATCAAATGCCCGTCACTCCCGCACCGCCGGAAGAGAAGCGTGCCCTGCGCCGCTTTACCCTGCAGTTGCCCATCGTCGTCCGCGGCGAGCACACCAACACCCTGTTCGGTGAGACCGAAGACGTCAGCTCCCAGGGCGTTCGCTTCGTCATCGACAAGGAAATTGAGCCGGGCTCCACCATCGACTTCATCCTGACCCTTCCGCCCGAGATGACCATGACCGAGGCCATCCGCGTGCGCTGCCAAGCCAAGGTTCTCCGCATTGGCGACGCCGAAGAGGAAGGGAAGAAGGCCATCGCCGCCCAGATCAGCCGCTACGAGTTCGTTCTGCCCAACGAGTAGCCGCCTGCTTCTCACATTTGCTCGCGATTCATCGCACGATCCGTCCGGAATGTGTTTGAATGGTGCGCGTGAAGCAGCTTGCCTGCATCGTCAAATCCCTGTGCCTTCCGGCCCTGCTCGGTGCGTTCTCGTGCGTTGCGCTGGCGCAGGACCCTGCCGATATCGGTGAGGTCTACGCCGCCGACGCCAGCGTGCGCGGCTCCGTGGTCTTTGCCGGCGGCGGAACCCGCGTCATGAGCGGCTCGCAGGTCTCGGCCGGCACCAGTCCGGCACGCCTGCAACTGGCGCGCGGAGGATCGCTTCGCATCTGCCCCAAGACGGTGGTCTCCGTTGTCAGCGGCCCCAAGAAGGAGTTCCTCTTCGGCATGAACTCCGGCGCCGTGGAACTGCATTTCGCCAGCGGTGCTGTGACCGACGCGTTGGTCACCCCCGATTTCCGCCTGCAACTGACCGGTCCCGGCGAGTTCGACTTTGCCGTGCGCGTGGAGCAGGATGGCACCACCTGTATTCGCTCGCTCAAGAACAATGCCGCCGGCATCATCGTCATGGAATTGCTCGGCGCGGGTTTTTATCAGGTCACGCCCGGACGCGCCATACTCTTCCGCAAGGGCAGCATCAAGGATGCGGTGCCTCCCGAGGGTGTCTGCGGTTGCTCGGCCGATGAGGTTCCTCTGCCGCCTGCCTCTGCCGAAGGCGTTGCCGCCGATGGCTCGGCCCCGGACGGCCTGCATGTGGAGGCCGAAGCGCCGCTTACCTACCACGGCGCTGCCGAGGAGCCTGAACCAGCCGCGCAGATCATCCGGCTGAGCGCGCGGTCTGATAACACCGGTCTTTTCAAGTCGATACAGCCGAGCGGTAAGCCCGTTGAGCAGCCCCGGGCGAACTTCTTCCAGCGCCTTGGCCGTGCCTTGCGAAAGATCTTCGGCGGCCACTAGAGCCGTTTCCGGCGTTTTTTCCTCGGGTGGTAGTCAACTTGGCAATCACAAAATCTTGCAAGTGATTGTAAAATCTGCCATTGTAGCGATTCATGGAGTCTGGTTCGGGGTTGCAGGTGCAACCTCGAGAGGGAGAACGGGCAATGACCAAAGCCGACTTGATCGAAGAAGTCTCTCGCCTGGCGGAGTTGACCCGCAAGGATAGCGAAGTGATTGTCGAAACCATTTTTGATAGCGTGGTTCGCTCACTGCGCGCCGGAGACAAGATTGAAATTCGCGGGTTCGGCAGCTTCCGCACGCGTCAACGCAAGGCGCGCGTGGGCCGCAACCCCAAGACCGGCGACCGCGTCGAGGTTCCGCCGAAGAAGATCCCGTTCTTCAAGCCCAGCAAGGAATTGAAGGACCTGGTGAACGACTACGTGGAACCGGCAGCGCCGGCACCGGCTCCCGCCGAGGCCGTTCCGCCAACCAACTCGTAAGTCCGACCTTTGCGCGGGCGGAGCCGCTCCGCCCGCCGCACATCGAGGCCACCTCCTATGGCCGAGTATTCTTCGGAAGAACGCAGGCAATTGCTTGCCTTGGCGCGTCAGTCCATCATCGCCCGCCTCTCCGGGCGTTCCTTCTCCGAGCCTGTCCCCTCCGAACATCTTGATCAACCGCGCGGCGCTTTCTGCACTCTGCACAAGCAGGGACAACTGCGCGGCTGCATCGGCTACGTGGAGCCGCTCTATCCGCTTTGGCGCACGGTGCAGGAGACCGCTGTGGAGGCTGCGCTGCATGACCCGCGCTTCTCGCCCGTGGAGTTGCCGGAGATGGATGAGATCACCATCGAGCTGAGCGTGATGTCGTTGCTCAAGCCCATCAAGCCCGCCGACGTCAAGGTGGGTGTGCACGGGCTGCTCATCTCGCGCGGCTTCTATCGCGGACTGCTGCTGCCGCAGGTGGCTACCGAGTGGGGCTTCGACCGTGAGACCTTCCTCGGCGAAACCTGCCGCAAGGCCGGCCTGCCGCCCGACGCCTGGCGCCACGGCGCTTCCATCGAGGCATTCACCGCCGAGGTCTTCGGCGAGAACGAGTAGCATCAAATCCTGGCACCGGGCATCTAAATAAAACAGAAGCGGCAGGCTTGTGTATCCTGTTGTGTCTTTTGCCGTCTTTGCGCTTCTGCCGGATGTTTGGATGTTGCCAACGTCCGCCGCCATTGCATGAGACGTCTCACTTCCATCGCGCTCTTGCTGGTCTTCTGCTGGCTCATGTCCGTGCCCATGGTTGGCGCGGCGGGCGGCGGAGAACACGGCGGATGCCACTGCAAGCAGTGCGGCAAGAACTGTGCGTGCTGTCGGCGGCATTCCTCCAACAGCGGAGCGCCGGGCTTTGCCACCGTCTCCAAGCGGTGTTCATGCCCCGCCGGCATGACGACTGTTGCTCACTCTTCCGAGTTCGCGCAGGATGAAAAGCGCGGAGTCGATGAGCTTCTTCCTCAGATTGCCGTTGTTTCCTCCTTCGGTCCTCGCACCCTCCGTGTAACCGGCACCGAGACGGCATATTTCCGCGGTCCTCCTCCGGTCCTTTTCTAGCCACACGTACATTTTTTCTGCGTAGCCGTTTTGTTTCTGGCGGCTGCGTGTGCTCGCGCGTGTTCGCAACCCGGAAAAGGCCCGATACCTATGAGAAACGCATTCATCGCCGTCTTGTTGGCGGCTCTCTGTCTGCTTGTGCAGACCTCTCCTGCCTCGGCACAGCAAGCCTTGGCTCCTCCTTCATCGTCTTCGCAACAGGGAGCCGTCACCGGTGTCCTCAAGGACCCCAGCGGCGCCGTGCTGGCCTCAACCTCCGTGGAGCTTCTCAATCTGGCCACCGGGAAGCATTCCACCCAGCGAACCGATCCGCAGGGGCGCTTTCATTTTGCCCAGCTTGCGCCCGGCCGTTATGAGCTGACGGCGCAGGCCCGCGGGTTTGCTCAGGCCGCACCGGTGAAGGTTACCGTCGAGGCGGGCCGGGAAGTGAGTGCCAACCTCACGCTTCGCCTTGCTGCGGCGCACACCACCGTGCAGGTTGATGGCAATCGTGGCGATTCGCTTGCCACGCCCCCTATAGCCGCTTCTGCCGCCGAACGCAGTCAGGCGCGGAACAGTGCCGAGCTGCTTTCAGAGACCCCGGGCGTCAGTCTGCGCGGCAATGGTGAGTTGGCCTCGGCTCCCATGCTGCACGGGTTCGGAGACGAGCGCGCGAAGGTTGTTGTCGATGGCGTGACTGTTGGCAACTCCTGCCCGAACCATATGAATCCGCCGCTTTCCTATGTGGCTCCGGCTCAGGTCGCGCAGGTCAGCGTCATGGCCGGCATCACGCCGGTCAGCCTTGGCGGAGACAGCATCGGAGGCACTGTCGTCGTTGATTCCCGCCTGCCTGCCTTCGCTGAACGCGGCCAGGTGCGTGAGGAAGGCAACGTCACCACCTTCTACCGCTCCAATGGCGACGGGTACGGCGGCTCGGCCAGCGAGTGGGTCGCCGGAAACATCTTCGGCTTCGGCTATACCGGCAACTGGGCCACCACAGACAACTACACAGACGGCGCGGGACACAAGGTTACCTCCACTTATTCGCAAACCACCGAGCACACTTTGACCTTGGCGGCGCAGCATCGCGGCAACCTGTTCGTGCTCCAGGCGGGTTTGCGGCATACGCCTTACGAGGGCTTTGCCAACGCTCAGATGGACATGGTGCGCAACTACGCCGAAACCCTCAACCTGCGCTACCGTCGCTCCATCGGCAATGGCACGCTTGAAGCCCGCGTTTATTGGCAGAACAGCTTCCATGAAATGAACATCGGCCACGACAAGTCAACCTTCCCCATGCCCATGAACATGCCGATGAATACGCATGGCCGCGATCTTGGCTACGCCGTTCGTTACGAGCTGCCGTTGAGTGCGCAGCACGTCCTGCGCGTGGGGAATGAACTGCATCGGTTCGCCCTCGACGACCGCTGGCCGCCGGTCGCCGGCACCGAGCCTCACATGGCCCCGAACACCTTCGTGAATATCAATGGCGGACATCGCCTGCGCCTTGGCAGTTACGTCGAACTCGACAGCCGCTGGTCTCCGAAGTGGACTACGCTGCTCGGGGTACGCAATGACACGGTTTGGAGCAACGCCGGACAGGTGCAGGGCTACTCGATGATGTACGCCACTGATGCCGTGGCCTTCAACTCCGTGCACCGCGCCAAGGTGGACGCAAACATTGACCTGACCGCGCAGGCGCGCTACGACGCCAACCGCTCCACCAGCCTTGAATTCGGCTATGCCCGCAAGAGCCGCGCGCCGAACCTCTACGAGCGCTACTCCTGGTCCACGAACTGGATGGCCAGCGGCATGATTGGCTGGTTTGGCGATGGCAACTATTACGTTGGCAACATCGACCTAAAGCCCGAAGTCGCCCACACCGTGAGCGGTACGCTGGCCTTGCGAGGCTCCGGCGCACACGCCTGGGAGATGAAGCTGACGCCGTATTTCACTTACGTCGAGGATTACATCGATGTGAACACGCTGGCCACGACCATGTACGGCATGAGCACCTTTGCCAAGCTGCGGTTTGCCAACCACGACGCGCGCCTGTTCGGCGGGGATCTCTCCGGCAAGCTGGCACTCTGGGATGGCGCGGCCGGGCGGGGAACCCTCGAAGCCGTTGGCAACTGGGTGCACGGTTCCCGCACGGATACCGGTAAGGGGCTTTACCAGATGATGCCGTTGAACCTGAAGATCAACCTCGACGAACAGTTCCGTGCGCTGACTGCGGGCTTGGGCGTTGAAGCTGTGGACCGCAAGTCCCGGCTCGACCCCCATCGTTTGGAGCAGGCCACGGCGGGTTATGCCTTGTTCAATCTGCACGCTGGTTATCGCCGCGGACCGGTCGAGGGCAGCTTCCGCGTCGACAATTTGCTGAACCGCGCTTACGCTCTTCCACTCGGCGGAGTTAATTTTGATGACTTCATGGCCTCCATGTGGATGGGGCAGGTCAAACCGCTTACGGGGCGTGGCCGCTCTGCGTCGCTCAGCCTCAATTATCGCTTCTGATCGCCATTGCATGCCACAACCAGCGAAGGCCGCCTCCCCGGGCGGCCTTTTCAATTCCCATTTCGTCTGTCATTCAGAACACAGCGAAGGCCCTCTCTATCGCATCCTTCGCGGAGGAAGAATTCTCAAGATGTGACGCTGATGCCAGCATGAAGGAAATGCTTGGCAAAACTCCAAGTCTAGAAAACGGGGAGCCTCGGTGACCTACAAAGGAGCGGTCAGTCGCGCTCTGCGCACAGGAACTTCACTTCGTCATCAGCTATTGAGTGAAGGATAGATCAGGTACTGATTGCTAATGTTGGGCCTGTGCACTGGCCCTCGCCTCTGCTTCGATAATTTCGTCGGATTTCTCGACGAGTGTTTTGATGTTCCCCACATTCGCTAGGAGTTTTTGCCAGGTTAAATCCCCAATTAAATCGTGTTGACTGTGCGCTAGGCAGTTTCGCAAATCCTCTACACCACCAAGAAAATTCTTGGCCATTGCCTCGTCGCCTAAGCCTAAGTTTGTTCGCAAGTCTTCCACCCTCACCACCAGGTCGCGAATGTCACAAATCTGAAGGCAATCCAAGAGCGAGATGTCCGTGTTGTGCTTTTGGCGCAGTCGCAGAAGTCTCTTGGCAGATTCAACTCTCCTTCCGGCTAGGGCTCCCATCCATGATTCGCCATCGTAGGATCGTCGCACCCAAAAGCGAAGGTGCATTTCAAGCAAAGACACGAGTCCAAATAAGTAAACCCGAACTGGTGGCTTGTTGAGGTCCGCGCGCGTAATGATGCCTTTTATTCCCGAACCAGCCACTACAAAGACGTGAGGCCTTGTCCCCAAGATCGCGAGGATTTCTTCGATAGTGGTTGAGTCTGAGATCAAGTCCTCGGTAGGAATCTGGGTCACATATTGTTGAATTACTCCGCCGGCGAGTCGTTCTCGTCGCACGAAGCCAATTACTGGGCCGTCATGCTTTTCTCTTACCCCTGCAACATCAAAGCCTTGATCTTCCAATAAACACTTCATTTCTTCTGCAGGCGCGTTCATTTGGCAGCATTGAATAGGTTCGAAGATCGCGGCCGCCTGAATTCCACCTGCTACTGCCGTGCGTAGCTCTGACAATCGCGTGCCGGTCCTGCGATAACCTGTGATTGGAGATGTCCAGAGTTCGTATCCCATTGGTCCTCCGTCGGGAAGCAATATAGCGCAGAGAGACACCGGGAGTGGCACAACCTGTTTGGCGTCGGGCGGGCCGAATCGTCCTTCGCCGGTAAATGCAGAAGCCGCGCATGGTGCGCGGCTTCAGTAGTCTTGCGGAGAATCTTTAGCGTGGCGCGGCTATCTCGGCTCCAGGTCCACTTCGTCGCCGAGCTGGATGAGGTCGTCGGAGCGCACGATCAGGGCGGTGGCGCTGTCGGGTGTTACCTTCAGCACAATGGCCTCACCCACGCCGCGCGCCGGCATCTTTTCCAGGTCATGGTTGCTGGTGGCGGCCGGGTCCTTCTGCGTGTCCTCGCCCACCTCGGCCTTCAGCGAAATGCGATCAATCTCCGGCATGTTCTTGGCCGCATAGTTGCGGACGATGCGCAGGTAGTCGCCCGGTTCCACACCGGCGTTGGCCCCGAGGTTCACGTAGACGATGCTCTCGGTGCCAAGCATGGTGTCAAAGCCCTTGGAGAGCAGAATGCTGCCATGTTTCTCCGCGCGCGGCACGCCGTACTTCTTGAACTCATGCGAGGCGCGATAGTACAGCTCCGGCTCCGGTTCGTAAGGAACCAGGAAGTCTCCGGCCACGATCGATTCGCAGGTGGAGATTACTTTGGCGGCAATACCCTGATCCGTATTGGTCACCCGCACAATGCCGATCTCCTGGTACAGGGCGCCCAGCTTCTTGGTTTCCTTCAGCTGTTCGCCAAAGTTGGTCTGCCGATTGCTGTCCTTCATCTCGCGCAGCACCTGATACTTTTTGCCAACCTCAACCTGGCCCCCGGCAAGGAATACGTCCTGGCCGAGGTCAAAACGCGAGGCGTTCGGAGACTCAGCGCCGCCAATCACATGCAGGCTCTTGGAGATGCTGGCATGGGTGATGAAGCCGGAGCACTGCATCTGCGTGCGGCTGGGGCGGTTGGAGGCGGCGGCATAATACTCACGGTTCGTCCGGGGCGATTGCGCGTACAGTGCCCCGCTGGCGAGCAAGAAAACAATTAAAAGCTTCTTCATTCAGCCTCCTCGTTACCACTCGGTAAACAGACTGCGGCACCTACCCCGCGCCGGTACTGCCGAAACGTAACAAACCGAAGCCCCCCGGTCAAGGTATCCAAGGTCCAGCTAAGTTACTGACTGGATACATTTTCGGGATTGTCCCTCGGTTTCTTTACACGCGACAGTTGCAACTCTGGTGAGGCACTTGTACCATTCCCCCGAAGATGAACGCACCGAACGTCAATTTTGCCGCCCGTACTCTGCGCCTGCGTATGCCCCGGGTCTGTGTTGCTGTTGCCAGCCCCGATGCCAACGCCATGGTGGAGCGCGCCGAAGCCTTGGCGCGCGAGGCCTCCCTGCTTGAGTTCCGCCTCGACTATCTCGCCAACCCATTGGCTGGGTTGCAGAAGATCAAGCGCCTGCTCGACTACCGGCCCGACATCATTGCCATAGCCACCTGCCGGCGCGTGGTCGCCGGCGGACGCTTCAAAGGCTCCGTCGCCAGCGAGTTGGAAGTCTTGAAGAAGGCCGCCGAGATTGGCTTCCAGGCCATCGACCTTGAACTGGAGACCGCTGAGACGCTCAAGCCTGAGGCTTTCGAGCAGCTCAAGGACCTGGCCGCCATCATCGTCTCGCACCATGACTTCAAGTCGACCAAGCATCTCGACGAGACGTTTGAACGCATGAAGGCCTATCCGGCTGACTTCTACAAGGTCGTCGGCACCGCCACCTGTCTTTATGACAACGTGGTGATGATGAAGTTCCTGCAGCGCACCAGCGAGAACTACGCCATGGTCGGCCTCTGCATGGGCGAGCAGGGCCTTATCAGCCGCGTGCTCTCCGTGCGCGCCGGCAGCGTCTTCACCTTTGCCTCCACCGGCGCGGGCGAAGAGACTGCTCCCGGCCAGATTCAGTTCCGCGAGATGCGTGACCTCTACCGCATCGAGCAGGTTGATGCCGTTACCAAGGTTTACGGCGTGGTCGGCGACCCGATTTCGCACTCCATGTCGCCGCTCATCATGAATTCGGCCTTCCGCCGCGAGAACGTCAACGCCGTCTACTTGGCGCTGCACGCCAAAAAGCTCAGCGACATGCTTGGCTGCCTCAAGGACATTCCTCTCTCGGGCGCTTCGGTCACCATGCCCTACAAGCAGGAGATCCTCGAGCACCTGGACAACACGGACATTCAGACGCAGCAGTCCGGCGCCTGCAACACCGTGGTCCGCGGACACGACGGCCGCCTCTTCGGCTTCAACACCGATGTCTACGGTCTGGTGGCGGCCTTGGAAGCGCGCGTGGCGCTGAGTGGCGCCAAGGTTCTGGTGCTTGGTGCTGGCGGCGCGGCCCGCGCTGCTGTCTTTGGCTGCAAGTCGCGCGGGGCGGAGGTCTTCCTCAGCAACCGCACGCCGGCCACCGGTCAGGCGCTGGCCCGCAAGGCGGAGGCCACCTGGGTCAAGCGGTCGGACCTCGCCAAGTCGCAGTTCGATGTCATCATCAACGCCACGCCGGTCGGCATGGGCGCCAACAAGCAGTCTCCGCTGGAAGAGAAGGAGCTGAACGCTCGCCTGGTCTACGATCTGGTCTATAACCCGGTGGAGACCAAGCTGCTGAAGATGGCCCGCGCCAAGGGCCTGGCCACCATCAGCGGTGTGGAAATGTTTGTGCAGCAGGCCGCACGCCAGTTTGAGATTTGGACCGGCAAGCCCGCGCCCATCGAAGGCATGCGCCAGGTGGTGATGCGCCAGCTTGGCGTGCGTTCCGCCTCCGAACTGGCGGCCGAACGCATGGCCGCCGCCGAACGTGCCGCCGAAGAGGCCGAGCAGAAGGCTGCCGAGGAAGCTCCCGAGCCGGAAGCCGAGGAAGCCCACGTCGAGCCTAAGCCAGTGTCGAAACCGGCGTCGAAGGCAGCACCGAAGCATGCCAAGGCTGTGCCCGCGCCCGTCAAGGCTCCGGCGAAGAAAGAAGCCAAGCCCGAGGCGAAGACCACGAAGAGCAACGGCAGCAAGCCGAAGGCCGCCGTCAAGGCCGTGGCAGCCAAGTCCAAGCCAGCGCCAAAGCCTGCCGCGAAGTCTGCGGCCAAGCCGGCAAAGAACGGCTCCAAGCCTGCGGGCAAGCCGAAGCCGGCCGCGGCGAAAAAGCCCGCCAAGCCCGCCAAGAAGGCGGCGAAGAAGTAGCTGCTTGTTTCACCGGAAACAGTCGAGTTTCACCCAGGCCGCCGAATCCTTCGGCGGCCTTTTCGTCTTCGCCAGCGTCAACGAGTGATTCTTCGCAAGAGTCGCCCCGAAGCCCGCACCGTAGCTTGCAACGAGCTTTGCGTAGAAGCCATGCACAGAGGTCTTCCGCCGGAGTTTCATCCTAAGTCTGCTTGCCCTGCATAAGTCAGGTCACTCGTTTTGAGCAAGTGAGTTCCTGAAGAATTCATTCGCGGTCCGCGTCCTGACCTCGTACTCTTTGTGTGAGCGTTCGGAGTCTGCATATTTGCGAATCGCATGTGAGTATGGAACACGCGCGTGAAGTCAGATATGGAGTTAAAAGAACTGGAGGGGCGCAGCATGAAAATTATGGAAAGCTTGGTTCAGGCCACTAGTGCCGCTGACCTGCCCCCATTCTCCGCACGGTGAGTTTACAACTTAACTGACCGCCACTTCTTGAAAGGCCCACCCCGTGCACCCCAGCGACTCGAACAGCCTCACAAACCTCTCGGACACGTAAATTGGTCGCAAATACTCACGGGTGCGTATTATATCGACCTGTCGTATCTTCTCTCGTCTGAGAACCACGTGAGCCACGCCGGAGATCAATCCTCTCCGTTCAAGGATGAAGTAATCGGTAGGAAATCTCTCGACCGCAGACTCTTGCAGATCCATTGCCAGCGGGGTATTCAAAATGTTAGCAATCGCAAATTCTCCTGCATCCGCCCCATCTGCGTGTAAAACCTTAATAGGAAGATACTGTATTCCCGCTATCGAATTTTCTTCCAAATGTGAACGGAGACGCCTGGAAAAAATGGGGAGTCCTAAATGATTTTGCAAAGCATCATCCGGTACTCCATCGCATGATCTATCAGCACTTTGTATAAATGCACCTACCATCCAGCTCTGAACAGGTTTACCAGCCCAGAGATCGTCGCTTTCAATGCCCATTAGCATGTGCCGTTCAGACACGTATGCGTTCTCGAACGGACTACAGCAGCTGATGACCCAATACCATTTCATTTCCATCGTAGTATCTCAGGAGCTTTTTCAATTCTTGCTCTGATCTCGCCAAGGGCGTGAACCAAAGCCTGTTGCGCTCTTTCACCAGATAAGCCCTGAACTGCATTATTGAGTTTATCAAGAACCATCTGATGATATGCTGACGGGTGCGATGTGCGGTGAAGCACATTGCTTATAGGTATCTCATTTGCGCTGTTCCCGAGTGTCATACCTGCCAGGTGCCTCAGGTTCGCGCCCGTAGTTGGCGCTAACCTGGGATGAGATTGCCGGATGGCCTCAATCTGTCGTACCCCCAACTCTGGGCAGTTGCGGAGAGAGGCAAAGTGCCCCACACTTACGGCGTACGACTCTAACTGGATTGGGCATTGAAACGCATGTTCTCGATTGAATTCACGGACGAACCGCTGGAATACCTCTTCGATGACGTAACCATTCCCTCTGCTCCGGGCCGACTCATGCTGGGAAATTGCATGGAAGAATTCGTGGCCAATGTGTCCGTCTGGAGCAAAGCGGACTACGAGGCTCACTGGCTACGCGAATTGAAGGCGCTTTGTGAAGGAAGACCAAAGGTCGCATTGATTGTCGACTATGATGACCCAAAATGCATGCCCAATTGGGAAATCTGGCGCGCCTATCGCGAAGATGAGTGGGTTTATTTCCAGAACCAATTGCTGTTTCTTGGCAATCTCCCACAGAATTTCGATGTTCTCAATTTGGACAACCTAATTAGTGATCGAATAATCATCAATTCGGATGGAAACCGTATTTCAGAATGGCCCGTATCGGTCCGGGATATTGAGTACTTTCTCCACCGCCGGGGTTCCATCTAGCGACTGATCCATTGAGTGGGTCATGGTTGGCACGGCTCTCCTCGGAAGCGGGGTGCCCCAGGTTCGCGCCCGTAGTCGGCGCTAACCTGGGATGAGATTGCCGGTGCCCCAGAGTTGGCGCATCCCCTCCTCCGGACTGAAGTGATAGGGTGTGCGGGCGTTCGTTTGCCTGTGTGTTCCATTCTGCTCAACTGCCCGAAAATACACTTTGTCCGCAAAGGTAGCGCGTTTGCCAATTCTCATCTTCCGCGCTAGAGTAAACAAAGCAGTAGTCTGGCCGCTGCACGATGAAAATGTACCGTAGCGGCTATGTGCAGGCGATCATAGAACGTGCTGGGCATCATCACCCCGCGGCGTTAGTCAATCCCCCCGCCCGGAATCGTTGGAGAAACGAAGATGGCGTGGTACGCATACTGCATCACGGAGCAGGCCGCGTTTCAGCAAGGCCGAGTCCGTCGCCCATTCCCCATTGAACCTCTCAAAGGCCTCTCAGGCCAGGCAGTCAAAGGCTTTCCCAGCGGAGATTTTGTAGTGCTGGTGAGCGAACTTGCTGCCGGAACCCAGTTCACGCAACAGTCCATTCTCGACCACGCGCGCGTGGTGGGCGAGTGCTTCCGGCTGTCCACCGTGCTGCCCTTCCGCTTCGGCACGGTCTTTGAATCCGATGAAGCGCTGCGCCACGCCGTTCGCACCAACAAAAAAACGTTCGCTGAGAGCATGGCCCATCTGCGCGGCAAGGCGGAGATGCACATCAAGGTCATGGTGCCCGAAAACGCCGCCATTCCGGAGGCCCTCGTGCACGCGCTGCCCTCCAAGGTCGGCGGCGAATACCTGAGCGCCCTGCGTGAGCAGGCCTCGCGCGACCGCGAACGCCAGAGCAAGGCCCGGGCTCTCTCCGTGCAGGTGCACAAGCTGTTTAACCCGCTGCAGGAAGAAATCGTGTGCAAGAAGATGGATCGCGGCGTCATGATCGATATTGCCCACCTCATCGACCACGACACGGTTGCCAAGTACCAGAATCGCTACTCCAGCGCCATGCACCAGTTCAAGAACTGCGAAATCAGCTTGAGCGGTCCCTGGCCGCCGTACCACTTCATGCCCGGCAAACTGCGCACAGTCGCCAACGCCGCCAGCAACTAGGCAGAAGCATCGGGTAACCCTGCAGGCCGGCCACGTGCCGGCCTTCTGTTTTGCCGCCTTCTTTCGTCATCTCCATGTGCAACCATTCTGCAATGTGAATCACGCTACCCACAGTGGATATTCCGCTTCCAATCCGCCAAGGGCTGAATACAATGGCGGCAAGCCTCGCCGGGGTGGTCTGATAGCTCGGACATTGGCAGAACGCTGAACGCAGAGGATCGGTTGAATGAGTGTGGTGGGCAAAATGCGGCTGCTGGTGGTCAGTGGCGATGCGGGCGTGGCGAGCGCTGTTTCCAGCTCGCTGGAGCGCAAGGACCGCGAGGTGAATTACTCCGGCTATGGCGACGACGCGGAGCGCACGCTGCGCCAGGTGGAGCCGTCGCTGGTGCTGCTGCATGTGGGCCGCAAGCCGGAAGCGTCGCTGGCGGCGTTGGAGCGCGTTCGCCAGTTGCGTCCCCAGACCGCCGTGCTGCTGCTGGGCACCAGCCTGGAGCCGGAGCTGGTGCTGAAGGCGGGACGCCTGGGCGCCGACGACGTTCTCGGTTATCCCTGCCCGAATGAGGAGTTGCAAACACGTGTCTGCCGTCTGCTGGAGAAGAAGCAGGGCGCCTCGGAAGCATCGCAGATGCGCTATCAGGTGCGTCGGCAGGGTGACTTTACGCTGATGTTCGGCACCTCGCCGAGCATGGAGGATGTGAAGAACACGATCGAGCAGGTGGCCGATACAACCGCCACGGTGCTCATACGCGGCGAGAGCGGCACGGGCAAGGAAGTGGTGGCGCGCATGATCTACAGCCAGTCCGGACGCCGCGACAAACCCTTCGTCAAGGTGAACTGCGCAGCCATTCCCTATGAGCTGCTGGAAAGCGAACTGTTCGGCTATGAGCCGGGCGCCTTCACCGGCGCCAGTCGCCAGAAGCTCGGCAAGTTCGACCTGGCCAACAACGGCACGCTGTTTCTCGACGAGATCAGCGAGATGCATCCCGCGCTGCAGGCCAAGCTACTGCACGTGCTGCAGGACGGCGAATTCTCGCGGCTGGGCGGCAAGCGCGACATTGCTGTGGACGTGCGCGTGCTGGCCGCGACGAACAAGCAACTGGAGCGCGCCGTGGAAGAAGGGACCTTCCGCGAAGACCTGTTCTACCGCCTCAACGTGGTCAGCATACAGATTCCTCCGCTGCGCGAGCGGCGCGAGGAGATCCCGTTGTTCCTCGACTATTTTCTGCGCAAGTACAGCGAGTCTTACGGCAAGCCGGCGGTGCCGTTCAGCGAGCAGGCTGTGGCGCGCATGATGGACTACCACTGGCCGGGAAACATACGCGAGCTGGAAAACCTTGTGAAGCGTTACGTCATCGTGGGCAAGGAGGAGCAGATCGTCCGCGAGCTGCATGCGCACAAGCCCGCCGAAGCTGCAATTCAGCAGGCCCCTGCGGGTATGTTTTCTCGCACCGAGAGCGAAGCTGGCGCCCGCGATGGAAACGCAGCCAGCACACTTCATCCGGAAGGAGCGCGGCCGCTGTCCGAGGTCCCAGCGGCAGGCGACGCGGAGCCGGTTTCGTTGCTGGAGATTGGACGGCGTGCGGCATGGCAGGCCGAGCGCGAGGCCATGCTGCGCGTGCTGGAACAAACGAGATGGAACCGCCGCGTCGCCGCGAAGATTTTAAATTTGAGCTACAAGGCTTTGCTCAATAAGATAAAAATCCTTGAGGGTAACTTAATGCAGAATAAGGGTAAATAGATTAATAATAGTGGAACTTATTTGCCACTATTGAGCGGCTGTCAAGCGGTAGATTGTGTCGAGAATCCGGCCGTTGGACCTAAGTAACACTGGGTAAGCTGCTCAAATTCCGACGGATAGTTGAAGGAAAAGGATTCATCGGAGGGGAAGGGGAGTTTGGCGGTTTGGGTGCACAGATAAAGGCACACGAAAGAGGCAATTCTGTGTTGATGACGACTTCAATCTGCCGTCCCACGCGACGGTGCCGATCCTTGCGCTCCCCCTGGGGAGTGCAACGCGCTTAGTCTCCTCAGAAGTACCCTCCCCGCCTTACTTGCCTCTTGAAAGAGCGGTCCGCAAGCGGACCGCTTCTTTTTTGCCCGAGCGCGGATTTATCCCAGAGTGACCAGCAAGCAGTCAGTTTCAAGGAGGCGGATCAATACGAGCTTTGTTCTTCAGCTTCCGGTTGACGGGGTGAGGGGGCGCGCATATGATTCCGAGTTTGCCGGTGGCGGAAAACCACGGCCCCGAGCGCGAGGGCGTATGGACAAAAAGCAGCTGGACTTCTTCAAGCACTTGTTGGAAGAGCGGATTCACGGGCTGAAACAGAACGTGGTGCGTACCGCAGAAGACGGCCGCCACACGGAGGAAACCGATATTGCGCAGGACATTGGAGACCGTGCGCAGAGTTCCTACCAGAAGGAGTTTCTGTTTCACCAGAGCAGCAATGACCGCCAGTTGATGCAGATGGCCGAGGCGGCGTTGAAGCGCATTGGGAAGGGCACCTACGGCGAGTGCGTCACCTGCGGCGGCCCCATCAATCCCAAGCGGCTGGAGGCGGTGCCGTGGGCGCAGCATTGCCGCGACTGCCAGGAGAAGCTGGAACGCGGCGAACTGCAAGAGGAAGAAACCGGGAGCTAGCCGCTGCCCTCACAACATTCCCAGCAAAACGAGGAGAGCCGCGTAGGACGTGCGAAGCTCCTCCACTCATCCTGCCCCGCGCCAACCACGGCGCGGGGTTTGCCCTGCATACACAGATACGGAAGTGAAGAGGCTCCGGCAGGTGGCTGGAGCTACGCCATGACAGGTCTCGCCGAGGAGCGAAAATTCTTTCTTGCCTTCGTAAGAGACCCCGGGCTGAAGCCCAGGGCTACCCGATGAGAAAGCCCCGCGCGAGCGGGGCTTTGTGCTGTTCAGAAAACAGAGCAATACGCTAGCGGGTCACGGCCTGTTCAATTGTGACATCGTGGATGCCCTCAAGGTGCGCCTTGGCCTTTGCGGCTTCGGCGGCGGGCAGGTGCGCGGCCAATAGGTGCAGCGCCAGCGGATCGGCGGGGACTTCCTTCAGCCGCGCGATGCCCTCGGCGGTTTTGCCATGCGCGAGGTGCACGGCGCCGTCGGCGACTTCGTAGGCGGCCAGCACGTCCTCGCGGTTGGCTTCGTCGGAGAGCGCCTGAAGCTGCTGGAGCCAGCGTTCGGCATCGGCGATGTGTTTGGCGCGGACGGCGCGCAGAACGCGGTCGCGCAGCAGCGGCGCGAGCGAAGCGGCGCGTGTGGCCTTGGAAACTTCGCCGGCATTGAGCACCTTCTCGGCACGGTCAAGCAGTGAGAAAGCCTTGGTGTTGTCCGGCTGGTAGAGGGCCATGGCGCGCAGGGTGTCAGCCTCGACGCTCGGCATCTGGTCGCGATGCGCGCGCTCGGCAATGGCGATATGCGCCTTGTCAGCGGCGGAGAAGTTCTTCTCGCGCACCCAGGTGATGGCCTGGCGCTGGAGATAGATGATCTTGCTGGCTTCGTCGGGGACGATGGCGATGGCCTTGTCGTATTCCGGGCGGGCTTCGGCCTGGCGTCCCATGAGTTGCAGGGTGTCGGCGATGCCGGCCTGCGAAGAGTCAAAGGTGGCGTCGAGAGCGAGCGCCTTGCGGTAGTGGTCGAGCGCGGCGTTGTAGCGGCCGTTCATGCGCAGGATCTCCGCGTAGGAGTCCTCGGGGTTGGGCTCGCCGGGCATCAGCGCAATGTAGCGCTCCATGACCGGAATGGCCTTCTCGATCTGGCTCGTGTAGGCGTACTCATAGCCAAGCTGATTGAGCGCCGTGGCGTAATTCGGGTCGATGGCGAGCGCGCGATTGCAGGAATCGAGTGCGCGGTCGTAGGCCTTCTGGTTGCCGTAGAAAAGTGCCGCAGCGTAGAGCAGGCGCTTGTTCTGCGGATACTTACCCAGCAGCTCGTTCATGGCGGCGATGGCGGAGACGAAGCGGCCTTCCTCGGCGGCAACGTGCCACTCGATGTAAAGCTGCTCGTCCTTGCTGGCGCGGGCGGCGAGCGACTTGGCGGTGGCGTACTCATGCTGGCGCTCGGTCGGGTCGTAGCTGATGCGGCCAATGAGCAGGTGCGCCATGGCAAAGTCAGGGTCGGCCTTGACCGCCGCACGCATGCTCGCGATGGCCTGCGGAAGCTGGAGCTTTTCGAAGGCAAGCTGCCCTTCGGCCAGGCTCTTGAGCGCGGCGGGCGACGACGAGGTCAACGGAAAGCCGAACAACTTGGAAGAGTCGGAAAGCTCCTCGGGCGCGGTGACCGCCGAGGCCGACACGACGACAGCAAGCAAAACGAGGATGGGGGCTAATTTGTGCATGGGTGACTCCAGATTAGCAAATTCGGGAGGGAGAGGTGCAGATTTTGAGAGGCAAGGCAATGGCGGCGAAGAACCGGAAGTAACCACGGTAAATCCTCTGTTGCGGAAAGAACGGGTGCCGCGAAATGACGCTATGGAGAGAAAGCCTGAAACGCCACGGAAGAGTGCGCGTCCACGGGGTCCTTCACTTCGGCGTGCAGCCTGACGGCTGCGCGCCTCGTTCAGGATGACAAGAGAGGGAAGCGGTGCTTCCTTGCGATTGTGCATTGTGGAAGAGAAGAAGAAGCAATGGATGTGAGCGCCTGCTGCAGACCAGAAAAAGCCCCGGCGTGAGCCGGGGCGGAGAGCAGGGAGAGAAGTCTGCTCAATTTGCAGGAACCAGTTCGCCGCCTCCGGCGAGCGGGTAGCGCTTGCCCGCGAGCCAGAAATTATGCGGGTCGGAGGCGTGATAGGTGACGTTGTGCCCGTTGCCGACAATGCCGGTGATGCGCCCATCCTTGCCAAGCGTAGCGCCGTCGAGTGCGGCGAGTGAGGAGTCGGCGGTGAGCGTCCACTGGCTGCCGGGCTCCAGCGAGAGCGAGGCTCCATGGATGGCGCCCGTGAGATGGCTGTGGCCGGTGAGCGTGGCGCGGATGGCGCTTGTGGAATCGGAGACGATCAGGTCGCCGGTGAGCTGCTGATGATCGGCGATCAGGATGGCGGTGCCACCGTTGGAGCCTTTGCGCCCCCAGCGTCCGGCAGAGGACTTTACGAGAACGCCGCTGGCGGCGTTGAGCTTGACGCCATTCAGATGAATGGTGCCAGTGGTGTTGGTGACGTAGAACAGCGGGCCCTGGGCGGCAGAGAGTTCGCCGCCGGTCATGGTGAACTGGCTCTGGCGGCCCTGAGCGTCGCCGCTGAAGCTCTGGTAGAGCATGACGCCCCACAGCTTCTGCCCGGCCAGCGTGCTGTCGCTGACGGTGATGGAGTTGGAACCTTCGATGACGGCGGCCTCCGAACCGGCGGCGAGCATGCGGGCATTGCTGACCGTGATCTGGCCGGTGGAATAGAGCGCGGGCGAGCCTTCGCCGTGGCTGATGAGCGTGCCGCCAGTGGCGGTGATGCTGCCGCCGCCGCGGTCGGTGGCGATGGGCGCGCCGTGTTCGCCAAAGGTCTCCATGGAAACGTTGGTGAGTGACATGGCGCCACCGCCGGCAACCATCACGCCGTGTCCGCCGCCAGCCGTGGCGCGGATGTTGACGTTGGTGAGGCTGAGGCGCGCGCCGTTGCCGCTGGCGAAGGCGCCGTTGGCTCCGGTGCCGGTGGTACTGATGTTGCCTCCGGTGATGGAAATGCTGCCGCCCGCTCCGGCCAGCACCCCGGCGTTGAGGCCGAAGAAGCTGGAGTTCTCCTGCGAGGAGGTGGGGCCGCTGGTGGAAACTTCGGCGTCGGTGAGCGAGATGCTGCCGCCGTCATGCGCGTAAATGGCGGAGACATCCTGGGCGTCGGACTTATAGGTGCCGCCGCGTTCTAGCTTCGCCTCGCCGGTGCCGGCGGAGAAGACTCCACTGAGCTTGTAAGCGGATCGGCGCATGCCGCCGGGGCCTCCCGGGGGAGGGCCTTGCATCTCGCCATCGGGCGGCGGTCCCGGAGGCCCGTCTTGGCCGTCTGGCGGCGGACCGGGAGGGCCATCGAATTGGCCGTCGGCGGGAGGCGCCTGCGGTGCGGGGGCGCTGGAGGAGGAAGGCTTGGTAGATGTTGCCTCCTGCGCGTACATCAGCGGAATAAGCGAGCAGAAGAGCAAGGCGAGAAATGTCGCGGTGGCGAGAGTGCGAAGGAACCGATTGACGATCGTAAAGTTCATGATGTTGTGCTTGATCTGCGGATTGATCTCTACAGTTTGGACGCGGAGAGGCGCGCAGTAGTGTTGCGAAGTGCAAAGTTGAGGTGGCGGGTACTGGATGGGAACGGTAACAACAGGTTCTTCGTCGCCGGAAGGACTGGCTCCTCAGAATGACGCTTTGGAGAGAAAGCCTGAAACGTCACGGGATGAATGCGCATCACCGGGGCCCTTCGCTTCGGTGTTCAGCTTGGCGGCTGCGCGCCTCGCTCAGGATGACAGCCCGAGAGGAATCGGCGCTCCCTCGCGATTGCCAATGGCAGAAGGGAAGAAGAATCAACGGAAGTGAGCGACGGTTGCAGACCAGAAAAACCCCGGCGCAAGGCCGGGGCTTTCTTGTGAAACTCAGAGACGCCGCCGCTACTTGTCGTAGTGCAGCAGGCTGACCACGTCATACTGGCCAAGCTGCCGGCGGCCGTTGAGGAAGTCGAGCTCGATGATGAAGGCCATGCCCTTGATGTCGGCGCCGAGCGAAGAGACCAGCTCCGCGGTGGCCTTGGCGGTGCCGCCGGTGGCCAGCAGGTCGTCGACGATGAGCACGCGCTGACCGGGTTTGATGGCGTCCTTGTGGATCTCAAGAGTATCGGAGCCGTACTCGAGTTCGTAAGTCCACTTGACGGTCTCGGCAGGCAGCTTTTTGGGCTTGCGCACGGGGACAAAGCCGGCGTTGAGGCGGTAGGCGAGCGTGGGCGCGAAGATGAAGCCGCGCGCTTCCATGCCGACAACGACGTCGATCTTCTTGTCGAGATAGTTGGCCGAGAGGGCGTCGATGACCTGTGCGAAGCCGGTCGCGTCCTTCAGCAGCGTGGTGATGTCATAGAAGAGAATGCCGGGCTTGGGGAAGTCGGGGACGGCGCGGATGATCTTCTTGAGCTCGGGCTGATTGATGGTCAACTTGGCGGACATTAGCAGGTCCCTTCGATGGAGAATGAATTAGATCCGGTGAAATCCGGCGCCGGCGAAACCTCAACTTCATCGACCCGCGCGGCAGGCGGGCCAATGTGGAGCCTGGAGAAGAAGGCGGAGAGCTGCGCGTCAGTGCCGCAGGCCACGGCCTCCACCGAGCCGTCGTGCAAGTTGCGCACCCAGCCCGCGACGCCGATGATCTTGGCCTCGCGCTCGACGAACCAGCGGAACCCGACACCCTGAACACGACCCTTGACGAGATACCTGCGCGTTTCGTTCTTCGCGCTTTCAGCTTTTGACATAGTCAATTTTTCGAATCTTCGAATTTCAATATCTTCAAATTTAACGGCTCCCTCGCCCCCGCTGTTTGGCGGTGAGCTGAGAAGCGGTGAAAATTGCGAGCAGTTCGGACGCCTCTTTCGTGAGCGACTCTACCCGTCGCGTTGGGACGATACCGCTGGCTGTCATCAGGTCGAGCCAAAGTACGGTTTCGTCAATTTCTTCCACTACAACCCCGAGTCGAGCCAGAAACTCCTGATGGGAGCGTGAGCGGCAGGTGGCGCGGTAATTGGCCGCCACAGAGGTTCCACTGCGAAGCAACTGCCTTCCCAAAACCGGGGCTTCCGGAGACTTGGGAAGAGCCTTGAACAAAAGAACAAGACGAACTGCAAAATCACGAGTGCGTTTCTGCAATTCGTCCCGGTTCATAAAGCTCGTGCTCCCGTTGGATTTTCAAATTCGAAAATATTGAATTTCGAAAATTCGAAAATCCAGAAGTTCACTCTGCAAGGCCCGGAAAAACAGAGCCCTACGCGCGGCTCAGGTAGGCGCCTTCGCTGGTGTCCACCTTGATCTTGTCGCCTTCGTTGATGAACGGCGGCACGTGCACCACGAGACCGGTTTCAAGCTTGGCCGGCTTGGCCACGCTGGAGGCGGTCGCCGACTTCAGGCCCGGCTCGGTCTCGATTACGGTCAGCTCGACGGTCTGCGGCAGCTCGATGCCCACCGGCTTGTCATCGTAGAACTCGACGGTGATCTCGAGGTTGGCGATGAGGTAGTCGACGGCGTCGCCGAGCATTTCGCGCTTCAGCGGCAACTGCTCGTAGGTCTGCATGTCCATGAAGTAGAAATCGTCGCCGTCGGCGTAGAGGAACTCCATCTTGGTTTCGTCCACGGTGATCTTCTCGATCGCGTCGGCGGAGCGGAAACGGTGTTCGAACATGGCGCCGGACTTGAGGTTGCGCAGCTTGGCCTGAATGAAGGCGCGCAGGTTGCCGGGCGTGCGGTGCTCGACGGAAAACACCGAGTGCAGCTCGTTGTTGTGCTTAATGATCATGCCGGGACGCAGTTGAGTGGCGGGAATCGCCATGACGAGAAGCTCCTTGTACCAAAAACTTGATGAATTCCTGGGCGCGACGCGGGCCGCGCAGCAGCAGGCGGGTCGCCAGGGGCGCCAGCAAAGCCAGCGGCAGGGGCGAACAGTTCATTGTATCAATTTTCAGAGGCGGGGATGCGATGGCGGCGCGGGGGTGCCACCGGACCCGTGCGAGGCGTCATCCTGAGCGCAGCGAAGAACCTGCTTGGAAATGGTGGCGGAGATTGGGAACAGCAGCAGATTCTTCGTCGCCGGGGAAGCCGGCTCCTCAGAATGACGCTGCGGAGAGAAAGCCAGAACTGTCACGGGATGAGCGCATGTCACTGGGGGCCTTCGCGTCGGCGCCAGCCTAACGGCTGCGCGCCTTGTTCAGGATGACAAAGGGAACGGTGATGGCGGCCTACTGGCAGCAGGCAGGGCGGCTGCTGGGGCGGCGCGGCAGTTCGCGGGCGCAGAAGGCGAGCATGGCGAGGAGCGCGAGCATCAGCAGCCACGCCTTGGGGTCTCCGGCAAAGTAGTAGAAGAAGCTCTCGGCTGGTTCACCTTGCTGGAAGACGCGGCGAAAGAGCAGCGGCATGGCGAAGTCGGCGGCAAGTGGCAGGCCGCTGAGCGCGCCAAGCGCGGCGGCAACCGCGCCCATCTTTGGACGGGCGAAGCTGAAGGCGATGGCGACCAGGAAGAGCACGGAGCCGAATTGTGCCAGCCCGAGCACGCGCTCGGTCATGCCGCGGGCGACAAAGCCCTGCGCGATCTGGCTGGTGTAAAGCATGAGAGCCATGGCGCAAACCAGAGCGCCGGTGGCGAGCACGAGCTTACGGGTTCGGTCGGTGAAAGTCATGGGCATGGTGTTTGGATGATCCGCGTCCCAGGTTAGGCTCGCGTTGATCGCCGAAGCCTTCCGAGGGGGGCAGCCCAGGTTAGCTTCGCGACCCCTTCGACAAGCTCAGGGCAGGCTCTGGGGCACCCGAGTGCGATTCGCGAACCCTTCGACAAATTCAGCGCAGGCTATGGGGCACGCAAAGAGCAGGTGTTCACGCACGGCCAACAGTGAAGCAGAAAACGCGCGCGATGAACACTACTTTCTGCCGCTGGAGCCAAAGCCTCCGTCGTTGCGGCTGCTGGCACTGAGGTCGTCGCAGACTTCGACCGGCGTGGTGAGTACGGGGTAGGGGATGAGATTGACGAGCTTGTCGCCGGCGTGGATGACGGCCTCGGTGTCGCCAAGGTTCTCGATGAGCACGCGGATTTCGCCGCGGTAGCCGGAGTCGATGACGCCGCCGGTGCAGGTCAAGCGGCGGGCGGCCATGGAGCTTTTGTCGCGGAGCAGCGCGCCGAGCGGCTCGCCCGAGGCGGAGGTCAGCTCGATGGCGACGCCGGTGGGAACAATGGCGTTGCCGCGCGCGGGGAGCGTGACGTCGGCGGCGGAGAACAGGTCGTAGCCGAGGTCTTCGCCCGGATGCGCGATGGTGGGAGCCTTGGCCGAGGGGGAGAGCAACTTCACTTTGAGCATGACCGACTATAACAAGCGGGCGTGGCGAGGCCAAAACGCGCGGGTTCCTCAATTCGGTCTGCCACGCGCCCACAGCGGGCGCGGGGGCATGGCGTTGACGAGGCAGTGCGGAGGTGAATGCGTTGCGGGAGTTGGCAAGGTTGTGCCATGGCAGACCTCGGTGAGGAGCGGAATCCTCTGGGGCAGGGAATATCCCCCGGGCTGAAGCCCGGGGCTACCCGGAGGCAGGTGATATGCGGCGTGCCGTGATCGCTTGCTCCTGTAGCGGGGAGGAAGGAGTTGAGTGAGGAGGAAAGTTAGCGCTCATGGTTCCCCGCCCAGAGGCTGACGCGCGTCAGGTGCGTCTCCTCAGAGGGCGTTTTCGGAGAGAAAGCTTGAAGAGCCACGGGGCGAGTGCGCGTCACTGGGGTCCTTCACTTCGACGTGCAGCCTAACGGCTGCCGTCTCGTTCAGGATGACAAGGGAAAAGAGGATTCTTCGGCAATGCGCGGGAAGCGGGTGCGCAAGAAGCAGTCACGCGGGAAGCAATCACAGCAGATTCTTCGTCGCCTGCAGAACAGGCTGCGCAGAATGACGATTTGCAAAGGACGGCGCTACTCCATGCTCAACGCGCGGGCGATGAGACGGGAGAGCTGCTCCGGGTCGGCGAGGTGTGCCATGTGGCGCTGGCCTGCGATGGGCAGCACCGTCGCGCCGGGGATGCGCTCGAGCAGTGCGGCCGTGGAGTTGCGCAGAGGACGCCGCTGCGTGAGTTCGCCAAGCAGGAAATACGTGCGGCAGCGGAGCGCCGATAGTTCGTCGTACGAGGGGCGGAAGCTGTCGATGGCCTCGGCCTCGCGCACGAAGACCGGCAGCATGGAGCACTGCTTTTTGTAGAGCGGGTGCGGGCGGAAGGCGTCGATGTCCTCCTGCCGGGTGCGGATGATCTCGGCGGCCACAAGCTGGTAGGCGTCGTCGGTGGCATTGGCGGCGAGCAGTGCGCGCAACTGCGGCAGCAGGCCTCGGCTCATCTGTCCGCCGTGCGAGGTGGGAGGCTCGTAGAGCACCAGCCGCCACGGGTAGCCGCTCTGCACGGCCCAGGCAAGGGCGAGCGAGGCTCCGAAGCTGTGCCCGACGAGTTGCGCGTCATTGCCGGCCTTGCGCATCATGCAGTCGAGGTCGGCAATCTCCGAGGCGAACTGATAGGGCTGGTGGTCACCGCTCTGACCGCGCCCTCGGCGGTCAAAGACGTAGACGGTGTACTGCGCGGCGAGCCGTTCGGCCACCATGAACCAGTCACGCTGGTCGGTGAGTGCGCCGTGGCTGATGACCAGCGGCGGGTGCTCCTCTTCGGTGGAGATGCGGGTGTAGGCGATGCTGGTTCCGTCGTCGGAGAGAAACGAGCCAGGTTCGTGGATGACCGTCATGGATGCGGGCCTCGTGGGGAGTTCGGCGCGACGGAACATCATCGTCTGTTGAAGGCGAATCTGCAATAATCATTACGTTATGCCGCAATTCAAACCCGTAGACGAACAACTAGCATACCTGCGCAAGGGCTCGGTGGAGATCATCCGCGAGAGCGACCTGCGCGAACGCCTGGAGCTGTCGCTGAAGAGCGGCCGACCGCTGCGCATCAAGGCCGGCTTTGACCCGACGGCGCCCGACCTCCACCTGGGCCACACCGTGCTCATCCGCAAGCTGAAGCACTTCCAGGACATGGGCCACACGGTCATCTTCCTGATCGGCGACGGCACCGGGTTGATTGGCGACCCGACGGGCCGCAACGCCACGCGTCCGCCGCTGACGCGCGAGCAGATTGACGCCAACGCCGAAACCTACAAGGCGCAGGTCTTCAAGATCCTCGACAAGGACAAGACCGAGGTTCGCTACAACACGGAGTGGCTGTTCAAGCTGAACTACGAGGGCTTTGTGCGGCTGGCGGCCAAGTTCACGGTCTCGCAGATGCTGGAGCGCGAAGACTTCAGCAAACGCTTCCAGGAAGAGAAGCCGATCAGTTGCCACGAACTGCTCTACCCGATGATGCAGGGCTACGACAGCGTGGCGCTGGAGTGCGACGTGGAGCTGGGTGGCTCGGACCAGAAGTTCAACCTGCTGTGCGGCCGCGAGCTGCAACGGCAGTACGGGCAGACGCCGCAGATCGTGCTGATGATGCCGCTGCTCGAAGGGCTCGACGGCGTGCAGAAGATGTCAAAGAGCTACGGCAACTACGTGGGCATCACGGAAGAGCCGCAGGAGATGTTCGGCAAGCTGATGTCAATCAGCGACGAGCTGATGTGGCGCTATTACGAGCTGCTGACCGATGCAACGGTTGCTGAAATCGCGCAGATGAAGGCTGACGTGGCGGCTGGCAAGCTGCATCCGATGAAGGCCAAGAAAGACCTGGCCAAGCGCATCATCGCCGACTTCCACAGCAAGGCCGCAGCCGAAGAGGCTGATGCAAACTGGGCGAAGCAGTTCCAGAAGGACGAAGTGCCGGAGAATCTGGAGGAAGTGACGCTGGAGGCGGCAATGCTGCAGGCGGGCGAGAACGGCTCGCGCTCGGCCAAGCTCGCGGCGGTGCTGGTGCACGCAGGGCTGGCGGCCTCCAACGCCGAGGCTTCGCGCAAGGTGAAGGAAGGCGCGGTCTCCGTGGACGGCAACAAGGCGACGGAGCTGTACGTGCAGATTCCGGCGGAGATGAAGGACTTTGTGCTGCGCGTGGGCAAGCGCATGAAGCGCGTGGTGATCGGGTAGGCCGGATTCGGCAGGCATGGGGAAGATGGAAGTTGCGATCGCGCGGCTCCTCAACTCGGCCTGCCACGCGCCAACCGCGGGCGCGGAGTTTTGTGCTGAGCCGTGAGAACGGACGTGGACACGCCGTGGCAGGTGGCTGAGGCACGCCATGGCAGGCCTTGGCGAGGAGCGGGACTTTTTGTGATTGCTGGAGAACCCCGGGCTGAAGCCCGGGGCTACCCGGAGGCAAAGAGTCACCCGGAGGCGGGGGGGCTGGCGTCCTTGCAGGAGAAGTTGACGGCTTGCAGTGAGTGTTGCGAGCGAAGACAGGATGCGCGAAACACGGCGTTGGCCATGCGGAAGGACGGGGAGTCTTCGCGATCGGTGTGTGTCCACACTTCCAAATGAAGTGACGGAGAGAAAGCTTGAAGCGCCACGGGATGACCGCACGCCACTGGGGTCCTTCGCGTCGGTGTGCAGCCTGACGGCTGTGCACCTCGCTCAGGATGACAACTGGAAGAGGGATGAGTGACGTATCTGTGTATGGTTCCTGCATCCCAGGTTAGCGCCAAATACGGGCGCGAACCTGGGGCACCCGGCAAGCGCGCAGAGTCCTTCGGCAAGCTAAGGAAAGGCTCTGGGGCACGCAGCGTCTTTTAGCTAGACACTCCGGGCAGGGGCTAGACTCCGGCGTTCCCTTTGCAAGCTCAAGGGCCGTCCGCTGCATCCCTTAGCGTTTCAAGTGGATATGGCACTGTGGTGGGGGTGGCTGCTTACCTTGGGTGGGGCGGTGCGTCCTTAACTGGAAGATATGCGCGGGGCGGGTGCCGGGTGTGGGCCTTCGCCGCGGGAGAGTTGCCCGGCCAGGAAAATGCGTAGTGTGCGTTCGCGTTTTCCGAATCTTTTGCAGTGACGCACGGTCTATAATTTTGAAGAACGCTAACATGCCCGATTCGTCGATGACAACTCAGCCCACTCCGGAAAAAATCAAGCCGCAGGACATGGTTCTGCCAACACTGTTTGGCGAGGGCTACGGCACTTACAAGGTCCAGAAGGGGTCGTTTGTCGCCTCGTTCCTGCTGGAAGGCCTGATGATTGGGCTGGTGCTGCTGCTGGGAACCATCGTGGCCAAGAACCCCGTCAAAGTGCAGCAGATCATTGCCCTGACGGATGACTCCGTGCCGCTGGTGATGAAGCCCGGCAGCAAGGAGATGGGCGGCGGCGGTGGCGGCGGCGGCAATGACAAGCTGCCGGCTCCGAAAGGCAATCCTCCCAAGGCGAGCACCGAACAGTTCACCCCGCCGAGCGTGGTGAAGCTGAACAACAATCCCAAGCTCCCGATGGAGCCGACGGTGGTGGCGCCGAACCTGCCGCTGCCTCAGCAGGGACAGCTGGGCGATCCGTTCTCGAAGCTCTCGGGTATTATGTCGAACGGTACAGGCTCGGGCGCTGGCATCGGCTCGGGACGCGGGACGGGCGTAGGCCCGGGCAGTGGTCCGGGCGTTGGACCGGGACACGGCGGCGGATATGGTGGCGGTGCCTATCGCGTGGGCAACGGCGTGAGCGCGCCGAAGGTGCTGGCCAAGCCGGATCCTGAGTTCAGCGAAGAGGCCCGCAAGGCAAAATGGCAGGGGTTGGTGGTATTGCAGGCTGTGGTCGGCGTTGATGGCCGCGCACATGATATCCGTGTGGTTCGGGCCCTAGGAATGGGGCTGGATGAAAAAGCCATGGAGACGGTGGCGCGCGATTGGCGCTTTGAGCCGGGACAGAAGAACGGCCAACCGGTGCCGGTTGCGGTTCTGATTGAAGTTAACTTCAACCTCTACTAATCAAGTTCACAGGAAATACAAAGGGCAGCCGCAGAGGCTGCCCTTTTCGTTTGTATGCAAGAACTCTGGCTACTCTTCCGGCGGCTCAGGGGCTTGGAAGCGCCGGACATCGGCCTGCCGCAGGAACTGGGCGCTTTCCTCCGGCGAGGTTGGATTGATGTAGAAGCCGGTGCCCCACTCAAAGCCTGCGGTCTTGGACAGCTTGGGCATGAACTCAACATGCCAGTGGTAGAACTCGTTGTCCTGATTTTGCAGGGGCGAGGAGTGGATGACCAGGTTATAGGAGGGCGAATCGAGCGCGACGTCGGCCTTCATGAGCAACTGCTTCACCGCCGCAGCCAGGCCGCGGAACATCTGCGACGAGGCGTTCTCGAACGACGACTCGTGGCGGCGCGGCAGAATCCAAGTCTCGAAGGGGAAGCGCGGCGCAAAGGGCGCAAGGGTGACGCACTCGTTGTTCTCGGCCACGATGCGGACGGGGTCTTCCATCTCCTGCCGGATGATGTCGCAGTAGATGCAGCGTTCCTTGATGAGGAAGTACTGCTTGGAGCCTTCCAACTCCTCGGTGGCGTGCTTGGGCACGATGGGCAGGGCAATGAGCTGCGCATGCGGGTGCTCGAGCGAAGCGCCGGCGGCATCGCCGTGATTCTTGAAGATGACGATGTACTTGAAGCGGCGGTCGCGGCGGAGGTCGACGATGCGGTCGCGCATGGCCCAGAAGACGCGCTCAATGGCTTCTTCCGAAAGCGAGGCGAGCGAAGAGTAGTGGTCGGGCGATTCGACGATGACCTCATGCGCGCCGATGCCGGTCATCTTGTCGAACATGCCTTCGGCCTGGCGGTTGAGCGTGCCTTCAATGCCGAGGGCGGGAAACTTGTTGGGCACCACGCGCACGGTCCAGCCGGGGCCGTCGCGACGGGCGTCAGGGCCATTGCGGTAGGCGAGAACTTCGGGCGGAGTCTTGCTCTCGTGGCCTTCGCACAGCGGGCAGAAGCCGCCGTTGGGTTTGACGGGGGCGTGGACAAACTCGGAGGGGCGCTTAGCTCGGTCGCTGGAGATGATGACCCAGCGTCCGACGATGGGGTCTTTCCTCAGTTCCGGCACGTTTGACCTCGATGCTTGCGTAACTCCGCCTGTGCTCCGGAAAACAGGAAGCGCGACAACGGCGGGAGGGCGAAACCGTACAGTCTACTTCATCCTACGCCACGAAAAAGCGTTCTTGAACAGATGCACGTCGACTTTCTGCTCGCCTGAAACATAGACGCTGACAACGTCAAAACGGAACGGAGTTTCGGCTGGAATGCGGCGCATGTATTCACGGGCCATGTCGATCAGCTCGCGCTGCTTGTCCTGGTCGACGGCGGCCTCGGCGGGCTTGACGGCGCGAGAGGAGCGGGTCTTTACCTCGATGAAGCAGAGGACGCGGTCATGCCATCCGACCAGGTCAATTTCACCGCGGCGGCGGCGGGTGCGCCAGTTGCGGGCGACAATTTGATAGCCTTCGCGGCGCAGGTGGAAGTAGGCGATCTCTTCGCCATGTTCGCCGGTTTCGGCCGTGGGCTGGGCAGGCGCAGACTCGGGCTGCTGGGCCCGCGAACGCTGAATGACGCGCGAAACGCGGTCCAGGGCCTTGGCCACCATCTCCACCATGCGTCCGGAACTCATACCTCAGAAAGTCTAAGGGCAGGCGGGGCGGCTGGCACGCACGAGCGTCACAGACGAGTGTTTACCTTCGATGTTCGGGTGCAGCGAAAGCCTGGGGAGGGCTTTTTAGTTGGCAGCAAAAGTGGACTGGAGCATGCGCTCCAACTGGTCTTCGATGTCGATGTCCTTGAAGATGATCTGATCGGCCCGCGCTTCCTCGACCATGTCATCAGCGCTGCGCCGGGCTGCCAGCACGACAATGGGAGTGTCCTGGTATTCGGGGCGGCGCTTCAATTCTCCAATGAGCTGGCTGCCGGTCATCTTCGGCATCGAGAGATCGGTGACGATGATGTCCGGGCGTATGCCGGAGAGCAATTTCAGAGCTTCCAGGCCATTCATGGCGGCTTCCACCACGAAGCCCCTCTCCTCAAGGAATCGGCACACGGTATGGCGGATCAACATGGAGTCATCCACCACGAGCGCGACACGACAAGCGGTACTTTCGGAGGTCATAAGCGGTTCCTGCGGGCGATGCGGCTGGGTGCGCCGGATCTCGCCTACAAGTAGGTATACACCGTTCTATAGGGCATGCTAGAGAATTGGCCTACTAGACGTGAACGTTGGTAACGTAGGTAAAAATTACCTTGAGTCGCAGGTCTAGATTTCGAGGGGGCCAGCTTGGACGTGCTTCGTCAGCTGGCTTCTTCCTCGGGGGCGTTCTCCTCAATGGACATGTCGCGGAATTCGCTGGAGTCGAAGACCTCGCGGCAGTCGACGCACTCGACGAACTCCTGATCGTCATTGCGGGCGACGACCTGAACACGAGGATGCTGGCAGGGTTTGTTGAATGGCTGGTTCGGGGCGGGCGAAGACGGCTGATTGCTTGCGGCTGGCATATCGATTGATTTCACTCACCGGCTTCCGGGCAGCTTTTGCGCATGCGGGAAGGATGTGCGAGGGCTGTATTTTCAGGGGCAAAACAGGCGATGTCAAGGAGAATGCGAAGGAAAAACATGAGTGAAGGTTCATTCAAATCCGGCGCAGAACAGCCTTATCCGGGAGTTTCATGGCAGAAGATGCGCGGTGTGACATAAGTCATTCCGGGTGGGCAGGGCGCCCCGTAGTCTGCTGCCTGTAGCTGATTCCCGATCAGGCAGGAAAAATCAAAATGTTCTGTTTCCAATGTGAACAAACCGCCAAAGGCCAGGGATGCACGTCACTGGGCACCTGCGGCAAGGATGAAACCACCGCAGCCCTGCAGGATGTGCTGCTTTACGCGCTGAAAGGCGTTTCGCAGTACGCGCATCGCGCCCGCCAGATGGGCGCCGCCGACGCCAAGCTCGATGCCTTCGTGGTGGAATCGATTTTTGCCACGCTGACCAACGTGAATTTTGACGCCGAAAAGCTGGCCAAGATTGTGGCCGAAGCCGTGACCAAGCGCGAGGAAGCCCGCAAGCTCTACGAGAACGCCTGCGCGGCCAAGGGCGTGACGCCGGAGAAGCTGGTTGGCCCGGCGCAGGCCGTGTTTGCCAAGGGCGTGGACGCGCTGGTGCAGCAGGCCGAGCCGGCGACGATTCCGGCGCGCCAACTGGCGAGCGGAACCGAAGTGGCCAACCTGCAGGAGATGATCACCTACGGCATCAAGGGCGTGGCCGCCTACGCGGAGCACGCGCGGCAGCTCGGCGGGGAAGACCCGGCGATCTACGCGAAGGTTCACGAGGTGATGGACTTTTTGACCCGCCTGAATCCGACGGCGGAGGAGTTGCTGGGCTGCGCGCTGGGCGTGGGCGAGCTGAACCTGAAGGTAATGGAAGTGCTGGACAAGGCGAACACGAGCGCCTACGGCAACCCGGTGCCGACCTCGGTCCGCATCCACCCGAAGAAGGGCAAGGCCATCCTCGTCAGCGGACACGATCTGGCCGACCTGGGCGCGCTGCTGGAACAGACCGCTGGAACGGGCATCAACGTCTACACGCACGGCGAGATGCTGCCCGCACACGGCTATCCGAAGCTCAAGGCCTACACGGAGCTGGCTGGCAATTACGGTGGCGCATGGCAGGATCAGGCGGCGGAATTCGCGGCCTTCCCGGGTGCCATCCTGATGACCTCAAACTGCATCCAGAAGCCGCGCGAGAGCTATCAGGCGCGCATCTTCACCAGTGGCGCCACGGAGTGGCCGGGCGTGGAGCACGTGGAGCGCAAGGACTTCAGTAAGGTAATTGCGGCGGCACTGGCCGCTCCGGGCTTTGCCGAAGACGGGCCGGATGAGGAGATCCTCGTCGGCTTTGGACACGACGCCGTGCTGGGCGCCGCGCCGGTGGTGATTGACGCGGTGAAGAAGGGCGAGATCCGCCACTTCTTCCTCGTCGGCGGCTGCGACGGCGCACGCTCTGGCCGCGACTACTACACGGAACTGGCGGAGCAGATTCCGCAGGACTGCCTGGTGCTGACGCTGGCGTGCGGCAAGTACCGCTTCAACAAAATGCAGTTTGGCACGGTCGCGGGGCTGCCGCGCCTGCTCGACATTGGGCAATGCAATGACGCGTACTCGGCCATCAAGATTGCAGTGGCGCTGGCGGACGCCTTCAAGTGCGGCGTCAATGATCTGCCGCTCTCGCTGGTGCTGAGCTGGTACGAGCAGAAGGCGGTGGCCATCCTGCTGACGCTGCTGTACCTCGGCATCAAGAACATTCGCATCGGACCGACACTGCCGGCCTTCATCACGCCGGGCGTGCTGGCCTTGCTGCAGGAGAACTACAACCTGATGCCGATCACGACGCCGGAACAGGATTTGGCGGCGATGCTGAAGTAGACGTTTCGAAAGGTTTCAGAAGGAGAGGCCGGAGCAATGCTCCGGCCTTTTCGTGTCTGAAGGGTTCGGACGTGCGAGCATTTCGCGTCCCAGGTTAGCCGCGCCAACAGCGGGCGCGCCGAACCTGGGGCACCCAACTTCGCTCGGAGGACAAGGGCTCGCACTCTGCGCGATCCTCGTCCTCCTAAGGACGGTACGGAGAGAAAGCCTGAAGTGCCACGGGATGAGGATGCGTCACGGGGATCCTTCACTTCGGCGTGCAGCCTGAGGGCTGCGCGTCTCGTTCAGGATGACAACTTGAAGGGGGCGGAGTGGAGTGAAGTGTGTGGAGTGACGGTCTGGAATTCACGCGTCCCAGGTTAGCCGCGCTACGCTTGGCGAACCTGGGGCACCCGATTTCTGGGGCACCCAATGAAACGTGCTGTGTTCGGCGAATGCATCGGTTGGCTCAGGGCAGGCTTGGGGTGCCCGGAGAATTCCTAACCCCTAGCTCTTACCCCTAGACCCTAATCCCTGCCTTGCCTCAGAACAGCCAGTCGAAGTCGATGGTGATGCGGCGGTTGGTGGTGCCGAAGAATGTACCGTAGAGCGGATCCGCCTGATTGCCGTGCACCTCAAGGTAGTTCTTGTGGTTGGTGAGGTTGTTGGTGGTCAGCGCAAGGCGGATGGCGTGCGTCTTGAGCACGGTGAGGTCCTTGCTCACGCGCAGGTCAAACTGGAAGTAGCGCGGGAAGCGCGGCTGCGCCCCGGCGAGCGTCGTGACGTAATCCTGCGCGACGGTGGTGGGCTGCCACGGGAAGCCGTTACGAAGCTCCAGCTTGGGCAGCACGCGGATGCGCATGGGCAGCGAGTAGAGTCCCCAGAGCAGAAAGCGGTTGGGAATCTCATTGGCCAGGCTGGCGTGGAAGTCACTGCGCACGACGGGGAAGGGGAAATCACTGAGGTAGCTGGCGGCGTCATTGACGGTGCCGCGCGCGTGCTGGCGAACGTAGCTGAAGTAGAAGCGGCGCTTATCGGTGGAGCCTATCTGCGCGGTCAGCTCAAGCTGGCGCGTGTGCGAGGAGCCGCTGGAGCCGAGCACCAGCGCGTCCTGATTCTCGAAATATTCCTGCTTGAGCGTGAGCAGGTTGTTGGCCATGCTCTGCAGGTACTTGGCGCGGACGACGAGCAGCGGATTGATGCGGCGCTCGAACTCGATGTGCCAGGCCACGGAATAGGGCGCGAAGTTGCCGTCATGCTGCGAGCGGTCGACGAAGAGGAAGCCCTTCTCGGCCACGGTCTGCACCACGTTTACGTAGGTGCGCGGGCCGTCGACGATGGTGCAGGCGGCGATGTTCGCCGGGTCGCAGCCGGCCATGTAGGTGGTGATGGTCTGCTCGGGATAGCTGCGGAAGCCGTAGACGTTGAGCGGCACGGAGTCATAGAAAACTCCGGCGCCGCCGCGAACGACGGTGCGCTGGCTCTTGTCGGGGCTCCAGATGAAGCCGGCGCGCGGCGCGGTGCGGACGGTGCGGGTGACACTCTGCGACTCCAGGCGCAGGCCGAGGTCGAGCGCGGTGTGCTGCGTCAGCATCCAGTGATCCTGAATGTAGGCGGCAGGCGCCACGTCGCGCACGGAGTAGCTTTTTTCTCCGCCGCTGAAATTGATCTGCTTGAGCAGGTAGCCGTTCGCGTCCTGCAGCATGACACTGTGCGGGTTGAAGTGTCCTTCGTCGGCGGCTCCGGCCACCACGGTTCCGGCGTGCAGCGTGTGATCGGTGCCGAGCCAGTGGTAGGTGCGCGTGGTGAAGTTCTCAATCCACTCGACGCGGTGCGCGCGGCGCTGCTGGTCGCTGTAATAGTTGCCGCTGTTGCCCGTGGGGGAGAGGACCATGTCCGCGGTGCCCTTGGGCGAAACATTGCTGTTCACCTGCGTGTAGGCAAAGATGCTCTGCAGAATGCCGCCGCCAACGGCGAGCCGGTCGGTCACAGTGCCGGTCAGCGGGTGGAAAGCCGCGTTGGGCGTGACCGGAATGGGATTGAAGAAATTCAGCCCGGAGTTATCGACCGAGTGCGGCGCAATGTGGAAGCTGCCGGTGAGCGTGTGCGTCGGCGACAGGATGTAATCCAACTGGGTGAAGCTGTTGATGGCCTGGCTGGTGGACTGGTTGAACGGATAGGGCAGGGTGCGCGCCGACGACTTGACGATGGAATACTCTGCGCCTTCGACGAGATAGAGCTTGTTCTTGACCAGCGGACCGCTGAAGTTGACGCGCGGCGTAGCCGTGCGCAGGCCTTCGAGGTGGCCGCTGCGGATGCGGAACTCCGGCAGCGGATCATTGATGCTGTAGTCCCACTTTTCGCCGCCTCGCCGGGTCTCGGCGGTAACGACTCCGGCGGTGAAGCGTCCATATTGTGCAAGGTACGGCGACTCGCTGACGGCGATGGTTTCCACGCTGTCGATGGGGACTGTGAGGCCGAAGTTGCCGGTGGCGGGATCGGTGACGTCGACGGAGTTGATGAGCAGCGTGCTGTGATTTTCGGCCATGGCGGCAATGTGCACGCTGCCATCGGCGGAGCGCACCACGCCGGGCACGAGCGGCAGAGCGTCGGTGACGGTGGCGGCTTTGCCGGGAGCCTCCTTGGCCTCGACGGCCTGCACGGTCTGCTGCACAGGCGCCATTTCGGTCACGGGGTTTTCGGCGGTGGCGGTGACTTCCACCTGCTGCTGGCTGAGCGCAGCGGCGGCGATGACCACATCAACATCCTGTGTGGGCGTACCGGCGGCGATGGTGAGTGTGGTCTGCTCCTTGAGGTAGCCCTTCTTGCTGATGGAAACCTGATAGGTGCCGGACGCAACCGTCGTGGAGACCTTGCCATTTTCGGCGGTGGTAAGCGTGTGCACGAGCTTGTCGGCTAGGCGGACCTCGATGGTGGCACCGGCGACGGGCTGGCTCTTGTCGTCCGTGACGCTGAGATTCAGCGCGGTGGGCTTGGCCTGCGCCAGGGCGGCAGCGGCAGCGAGGACAACACACACGGTGAGCGCGACGATGAGCGCGACAAGGCGCGAAACATGACGGCGCAGGCCGCCAGCGAACAAGCTACGAGCAGACTTTCTCATGAGACTCCAAATGCTGTTTACAATGCCTGATTCCGCACCCCTGCCATGGCTGCCGCGCAGGACGGAACGCATTCATGGAGGGTCTGATACAACTTGCGGGGACCGACCGGCTGGGAGAAGGTCAGTCACGCGGCCCATGCCGGCGCAACCCAAGACGCGCCAAGCAGGCACCCTCACTGATAGGATAGACGAAGACGAACAAGGAAAGTGTAAACGTTGAGCACAATTTCTGTGGCATCCACCCCTCAACCAAAGTGGCAGTCGGGCGCACGCTTGGCCGTTGCGGCGCTGCTGATCGTATTCGCAATCATCTATCTCGGTTCCATCTTCTCGCCGCCCTTGCAGGACGACGCGGACTCGACGCACGCCGAAGCGGCGCGCGAGATGAGCCAGACGCACGACTACGTGACGCTGAAGGTGAACGGCAACCGGTACCTGGAGAAGGCTCCGCTGCCGTACTGGCTGGTGTCCTTCAGCTACACGCTGTTCGGTGCCAATGAAGCGGCGACGCGCGTGCCGAACCTGCTGGCCATGCTGGGGCTGGTGCTGCTGGCGGTGAAGTGGGGCGGACGCGCATTCGGCGCGCGCGCGGGCATCTACGGCGGCCTGTTTGTGGCGACGACCGTGGGCTACTACCTGTTCACGCGCATCTTCATCCCCGAGGCCATCCTCAGCTTCTTCATTGCGGCGTCGTTCTATTGCTTTACCGCGGCGCTGGAAGACGGCAAGGCGTGGCACTGGTATGGCGGCTACGCGCTGATGGCGCTGGCGGTGCTGACCAAGGGGCTGGTGGCGCTGGTGCTGGTGGGCTTTGCCATGCTGCTGTATCTGGCGGTGAGCGGCGAGTGGCGGCGCTGGCGCGAGTTCCGGCTGGCGACGGGGCTGCTGCTGTTCCTGCTGATTGCCGTGCCGTGGCACGTGCTGGCCAGCGTGCGCAATCCCAAGTTTTTCTGGTTCTACTTCATCAATGAACATGTGATGCGCTTCCTGGGCAAGCGCATTCCGCACGATTACAACAAGCAGACGAACTCGCTCTATTGGCTGCTGCACATGGTGTGGCTGTTCCCGTGGAGCCTGTATCTGCCGGTGGCGCTGCGCAAGCCCGTGACGGAGTGGTGGGCGCGCCGCAAGAGCGGTGAGAAGCGCGCGGCGCAGCCCATGGACTTCAAGCGGCGCACGCAACTGGTGTGCTTCATCTGGGCGGCGGTGCTGCTGGTGTTCTTCTCGCTCTCCACCAACCAGGAGTACTACACGTTCCCGGTCTACTTCCCGGTGCTGGTGCTGATCGCCTCGCGCGTGGCGGAGGAAGAAGAGTCGACGCAGAAATGGCTGGCGTGGACGAGCGGTGCCCTGGCGCTGGCGAGCATCGCGTTTGCCGCCGTGCTGGTGGCGGGGCTGTGGTCCTCGCGGCAACTGGCGTTCGTGCCCGATATCGGCACGGTGCTGGCCAAGCCGGACCTGCAGGCTGACACACTCTCCATGGGACACATTCTGGACCTGACGGGCGAATCGTTCGCAGCGCTGCGGCTGCCGGCAATTCTGGCGGCCATCGCACTGGCCCTGGGGCCGCTGGCAGCGTTTGTGCTGCGCCGCAAGGCGAAGCACTACGCGGCAACCTGGGCGACGGCGCTGACGATGATGGTCTTCCTCATTGCCGCGCACATTGCGCTGGTGCGCTTCGATCCCTATCTTGGCTCGCACACGATGGCCGAGCAGATTCGCCCGATACTGAAGAGCGACGACCGGCTGATGATCTACGGCGACCAGTCGTTCGGCTCGTCGCTGCTGTTCTACCTGCACCGTCCGATTGAGCTGGTGAACGGCAATACGACGTCGATGTGGTGGGGCTCAACCTATCCGGATGCGCCGAAGATATTTGTGGACGACGCGAAGCTGGCGCAGGCATGGCAGTCGCAGACGCGGGTGTTCCTGTTTGTTCCGCAGCACGAACGCGAGAAGGTGGACAAGCTGGTGGCACCGCGCTACGTGGTGAGCGAAAGCTCCGGCAAAGTGATTTACAGCAACAGACCGTAGGAAAGGTTTCGAGAGGTTTCGAAAAGTTTCGGAAGGAGAGCCGGGCAGGTGCCCGGCTCTCCTTATTTGTTTCTGCGTTGTACGGAGTCATAGTGGCTGCTCTCTTTCAAGAGGTGTCATCCTGAGCGCAGCGAAGGATCTGCTGTTGGGGCGCTTGTGGAGGATGGAGAGTCTTTGGGATCGGTGTGTGCCCCCTCCGAATGACGGCACGGAGAGAAAGCTTGAGGTGCCACGGGATGAGTATGCGTCACGGGGGTCCTTCACTTCGGTGCGCAGCCTGCGGCTGCGCACCTTGTTCAGGATGACATTCCTAATAGGATGACAACTTGAAGGGGACGGTGTGGAGTGAGGTGCGTAAAGGAAGAGCCGGGCGGGTGCCCGGCTCGTTGTGTTTTTGCGGTAAGGCTGTGTGCGGCTACTGTTCGAGCGTGGTGACGACGTTGCCTTCGCGGTCGCGCATGCGGACGCGGCCATCCTCGATCAGTTCAAACTGGCCGTTGCGCCAGGTCATCTTGCGCTCCAGGTAGCTGGCGCACCAGACGGCGAAGCCGAGCAGGTCGCGCACGGGATAGAGCCAGGGCTGCGTGAGGCAGACGCGGTCGCGCGTGACGCCCCATCCGATGGCAACCGACTCAATCATGCGGTTGACGAGCGACCAACCCAAGACCGCGAGGCCGAGGATCGGATGGCCGAGCATGGCTCCGGCGATGGCGGCGAGGATACCCGCCGGAACCGCATAAACAAAGACTGTTCCGAGGTGGCCCATGGGACGCGAGCGGCGCGTGCCGCCGGCCCAGCGCACCTGGCGCTGCCACATCCGCTTGAAGGTCATGGGCGGCACAACGTGCGAGATGATGTGGTGCGAGAGCGCCACGTCAAAGCCCTTGGCCGCGATGAAATTGCCGATGATGAAATCGTTGGAGAAGTAGTCGCCGGTGGCGGCATAACCGCCGATGGCGTTGAGCGCGTCGCGGCGGACGACGATGGTGGGGCCGAGGCCGAACTTCATGCCCTCCATCCAATTGGCGATCATGACTCCGGCGGTCATCTCCACGCTCATGCCGATGGCGTCCATCAGCGACCAGAAGCCGCCGGTGTTGAGTCCGCGGTAGACGCAGGTGGACATGCCGGTGTTCTTCTGGAGCAGCGGCGGAACGACGGTGCGCAGGTAGTCGCGTTCGACGATAACATCGCTGTCGCTGGTGACGAGGATGCGCGCGCGCGCGATCTTCGCCATGTTGTGGAAAGCGAAGGCGGGCGGATTCGGCCACGGCGGCTCGCCCTGCACGATGACCTCGGAGTGGCGCTCGGGATGTCGGGCGGCGACGCGGCGCGCAACTTCCGCGGCGGGATCGTCGGGCGTATCGACGGCGAACAGAACTTCAAAGTCCGGGTAATCCTGCGTGAAGAAGCTCTCGATGTTCTCTTCGAGCTGCGGCTCAAGGCCGTGCAAAGGCTTCATCAGCGAGACGAACGGCAACTGGTCTTCGCGCAGCGCACGCTCAAGCTGCTGCTGCTCGCGCGCCAGGCGGTGAAAGTAGCGCGTGCCGAGCAGCGCCAGCACAAGAACAATGGTGGAAGAGAGCGTGCCGATGGCGGCAATCACGGCAAGCACGATGGCAAGAATATGCATGGGGGTTAGCTTTCTATTCCGTTGGACGCGGCAAGGTGCGCGGCGGCAGCGAGCAGGTCGTCAAAGATAAGTTCAGGCTGCACGGGGTAGCGATGGTCCTGACCGCCGATTCCTGTGCGCACGAGGATGGGCCGCACACCGGCGGCCTGCGCGGCGGCCAGGTCGGCGGTGCGGTCGCCGATGAGCCAGCTCTGCGCAAGGTCGAGATTCAGCTCGCGCGCGGCGCGCAGCAGCATGCCGGGCTTCGGCTTGCGGCATTCGCAAAGGATCTTGTATTCGGGGCGCTCGCCCTCAAAGCCCTTGTCGGGATGATGCGGGCAGTAGTAGATGCCGTCGAGGAAGGCGCCTTCGCGGCTCAGCTCCATCTCCATGTGGTCATGAATGCGGAGCAGGTCGGCCTCGGTGGCGGTGCCGCGCGCAACCACCGGCTGGTTGGTGACGACGACCACGCGATAGCCCGCCTGACGCAGCAGGCGAATGCCGCGCGCCGCGCCGGGCAGCAGCTTCAACTGCGCAGGCTCCCAGATATAGCTGGCTTCCTCGTTGATGGTGCCGTCGCGGTCGAGAAAGACGGCGGGGCGCTTCACATCCAGCGAGCCGCGCGCGACAACGCCGCGGCGCACGTCGGCCTCTACGTGGTCGAGCCGGTCGGGCGTGCCCGCGTCCTTGATGTACTCCGGGCTGCGGTAGCCGTGCAGAGGAACTCCGGCGGCGAGCATGCGGGGAAAAACGTGCTTGGCAAAATCGAGCGGCGACTCCGGCACGCTGTAGCCGGCGAGTGCGGAGCGGTTCATCACGTAGAGCGCGGCGTTCACCTGGTTGGGCAGCAATACGCCCTCGGGGTGCGGGTAGCCGTGCAGGGCAATAATGCGTCCGGCGAGGTCGCTCTCCACCAGGTCGGAATCCTGCGGATGATCGTTGGGATGCAGGAAGAGAGTGGTTTGGGCGCGGCTGGCGCGGTGCGCGGCGTGCATGCGCGCAAGGTCCACGTTCAGCATGGTATCGCCGTAAAGGACGAAGAATTCTTCGGGCAACTCGCCGAGCGCGGCGATGACGGCTCCGGCGGTGCCGAGCGGCTGCTGTTCGTCAATGCAGCGGAGGTTGAGGCCCCAGCGCGAGCCGTCGGCGCAGTATTCGCGGATCTGCGCGGCGCCGTAGCCGCACAGCAGCACGACCCCGTCGGCCTTGTGGCGGGCCAGCAGCTCAAGCTGATAGGCGAGCAGAGGCTTGCCGTCGACGGGAACGAGCGGCTTGGGCAGACCGTTGGTGCGCGCGGCCAGACGCGAGCCTTTGCCTCCGGCCAGAATGACGGCTTTCACAGATCGGGTCCCTTCGCGAGGCGAAGCGGCGCGGGCGTCGCTCACAGGCCGGAGCGGCGCGCCAGCTCCTGTTCTTCGTCCTCGACTTCCTCGCGCTCGGGGTCGAGCGTTGTGGGCTGATAGAAGATGATCTTGCTGCCTTCGCGCTCGAAGCGGAAGGGGATGCGGCGCAGCCCCTTGAGGGCCTGTTTGACGGCTTCGCGCTGCTCCGGGCGGACGTAGATGAGCAGGAAGCCGCCGCCGCCGGCGCCAAGAATCTTGCCGCCGAGAGCGCCAGCCGCGCGTGCCGCGTCGTACCAGGAATCAATGGCCGCATTGGAGATGCTGGCGGTGAGCGAACGCTTCAGCAGCCAGCTCTCATGCAGAATTTCTCCAACGCCGTCGGGGTTGCCAGCCTCAAGCTCGCGGCGCACGTCATAGGCGTGCTGCACCATGCGGTGCATGGTGGCAATCTTGTCCTGCTTGCTGCCGAGCACCTGCGTTTGCTCCTTCAGAATGTCTCCGGCGCTGCGCGTGATGCCCGTGTAGAACATGAGCAGGTTGCGGTGCAGGCGGTCGAGCGTTTTGGTGGAGCAGATGAGCGGCTCCACGGCGACGGTGCCATCGGGATGGAAGCGGTACATGCGCAGGTCGCCAAAGGCTGCGGCGTACTGGTCCTGCTTGCCGATGGGGTCCTTGTTCAGGTCGATCTCAACGTGGCAGGCGCCTTCGGCAAGGTCCTGTGGCGAAACGCGGCGTCCCTGAAAGGCCTGCAAGCCGTTGAGCAGCCCGACGGTGAACGAGCTGGACGAGCCGAGGCCGCTGCCCTTCGAGGGAATGTCGGCATGCGAGGTGATTTCGATGCCCTGTTTCGGGCCCAGCAGGTTCAGGCAGTGGCGGACGATCGGGTGCTGAATGTCGTCGACGCGCTCGACTTCCTCGGTGCGCGAGTAACCGATGCGGATGCTGTGGTCAAAGCGCTGCTGGAGCGTGAGGTAGACGTACTTGTCAATGGCAACGCTGACGACGGCGCCACCGTGCTCGCGGTAGTAGCTGGCGATGTCGCTGCCGCCACCGGCAAAGCTGAGGCGCGTAGGCGTCTTGCTGATGATCATGGCTAGTGTGCGCCCTGGGCGGCGACGAGGCGGTCGCGCGTGATCTTGAGGTCGACGACGGCGTGAATGAGCGCCGTGTGCGCCACCTCGACGATGCCGTAGTGCTCGACGGTGACGTGGAAATTGACGTCGCCGAGAGCGCGGAGCTTGTTGTCCGGGCGGAAGCCGCTCATGGTGACGACGCGGCAGCCGATCTCGCGGGCTTTGGCCGCGGCCTTCAGGATGTTGGGCGAGTTGCCGGAGCTGGAGATGGCGTAGAGCAGGTCGCCGCGATGGGCGTGGAAGCCGATCTGGCGGGCAAAGACCTCTTCGTAGCCGAAGTCGTTGCCGAGGCAGGTGAGAGCCGCGCCGTCATTGAAGCACATGGCGGGCATGCCGCCGTTCTTGGAGAAATCGATGGCCATGTGAGCGGCGATGGCCGCCGAACCGCCGTTGCCGATGAACATGATCTTGTCGCCGCGCGAGATGGTCTCCAGCGAGAGGGCGAGGGCGCGGTCGTAGGCGGCGGCGCGCGTCAGCCCCTGGCCGTCGAGGCCGGTGCAGTCAACGGTCTCCAGCGCGCGCGCCAGATCCTGAAAATACGTGTCTACTTCGTGGCTCAAAACGAAGGGCCCTCCTGCGGGTCCGAATCCAGATACTCCGAAACTCTAGCTTCATTATATAGGGATGCTACGGGTTGGGAGCAGGGCACGGAGGTGCGGAGGAAAAGCAACGGCTCATGAATGAAGGAGAAAGGTCGCAGCTTCGGCGGACGGAGTGCTTAGTCGGCTTCGGAGACTTCCGGCGTCAAGGGCGTGGCGGGCGCGGGCTGGTTGGCCGAGTGGTAGCGGTGGATGCTGAGCGCAGCCAGGCCTCCGCTGACAAGCATGAGGACCTTGAGCAGCTGGATGGGGTGTACCGCAGGGTCGCCAATGATGCCGCGGAGGATGCTGAGCGCCGCCGAGGTGGCGCAGAGGCCAAAGTACATGCGCTCGCGCCAGCAGCGGGCCATGGCAAACAGCCAGACCAGCAGGGTGGTAACAATGCCGTAGATGGCGTAAAGCATGATGCCGCCGGTGGTGTGCAGGGGGAGCGGCGCCTTGGCGCCTCCGCGCAACCCCATGCCCGCGATGAGCAGGAAGAAGAAGGCGTGGATGAGCGCGATGACGGCGCGCTTGCGGCTATTCAAAAGAAAGTACTGTTCCATCCGGTACGGCTCGTTTCGAGGGGAATTGCCACTCCTATTCTACTTGAGGTAGATGCCACTCCAGAAACGGCGATGCTATTTCGGGTCGATAGGGCGGCGGTCATCGGGAGTGGAATGGGGCGGTTCCTCGTCGTTCAGATGCAGCACAACCTTGCCCTCGTTCGGGTCCTTGATCGGCACCTGCTGGTAATACCAGCGCAGTCCGAGGGCAATCACCAGCCCGATGAGGACGCTGACACCGAAAAAGAAACGGAAGCCGGGGTAACGCATCAGCAGCACAACCATGAGGACGGCGCCGCACGCGATGCCGAACGGACCGCGCGTCCAAAGGCTGCCTTCCAATCGGTGATGGGTGAAGCGTGCCATGCGGGAATTGTAGCCGAAAAGCGAAGTTCAGAGGCTTGGCACGAAGGTGCAGCTGGGCTAAACTGGCGGCATTATGAAAGGCAATCCTAAAGTCATCGAAAAGCTGAATGAGGCCCTCGCCGAGGAATTGTCGGCGGTTCATCAATATTTCGTCCACTCCGAGATGTGCGAGAACTGGCAGTACGAGAAGCTCGGAGGGATTACCAAGAAGCGCGCCGTGCAGGAGATGAAGCACGCCGAGAAGCTGATTGAGCGCATCCTGTTTCTGGATGGCACGCCGGTGGTGAACAAGCCGCTGGTGCTGACCATTGGCGCCAGCGTGCAGGAGCAGCTCAACAACGACTTCAAGGGGGAAGTGGACGCCATCGCCTCCTACAACGCCGGCATCAAGCTGGCGCGCGAACTGGGCGACAATGCCACAGCCGAGGTCTTCCTCGCGAACCTGAAAGACGAGGAGACGCACGCCGACTGGCTGGAGTCGCAACTGCACCTGATCAAGGAAATCGGCTACGAACGCTACCTGTCAAAGCAGTTGGAAGACGAGTAGGAGAAGTTTCAAGTTTCGGAGTTTCGAGTTTCAAGTTTTGATGCAAAGGCCCTTCCGAGTGGGAGGGCCTTTGACGTAGCTCGGAAAGGAGCGGATGGTGGCGATTTCCGCACTTGGCAGGCTGGCGGGTGCGGGCTACACTGTTCGGACTATGAAGGGAAACGCGAAGGTCATCGAAAAGCTCAATGAGGCACTCGCCGAGGAGTTGACGGCGATCAACCAATATTTCATCCATGCTGAAATGTGCGAGAACTGGCACTACGAGAAGCTGGGCGAGTTCATCAAGAAGCAGTCGATCGACGAGATGAAGCACGCCGAAAAGCTGATCGAGCGCATCCTGTTCCTGGACGGCACGGCGAACATGACCAAGCCCATGACGCTGAACATTGGACAGACCGTCAAGGAACAACTGGCCAGCGACCTGAAGCTCGAAGAGGACGCCGTGGCCATGTACAACGCAGGCGTCAAGCTGGCACGCGAACTGGGCGACAACGTCACAGCCGAGCTGTTTGTGAAGCTGCTGGCCGACGAGGAGAAACACGCCGACTGGCTGGAATCGCAGCTGCACCTGATCAAGGAAATTGGCTACGAGCGCTACCTGGCGCAGCAGTTGGAAGAAGACTAGGTGGAGTTTCAAGATTCGAGTTTCAAAGCGAAGGCCCTCCCGCATTCGGGAGGGCCTTTTTGCGTGGTGCGGTATCGCATCCCAGGTTAGCCTCGCGGTGCTCGGCGAACCTGGGGCACCCATGAAATCGCGGTGCTCGGCAAAACCTTCTACAAGTTCAGGCGCAGCCTCTTAGGCCAGCGGCGACTCGCGGTGCACTCCTGTGGATATCCGACTGATTTGCTCGCCTATCATCTAAGTTATAGATTCCATAGAAAATATAGTTGAGTTTCTGGCGCGATTTTCGGTTGCGCGCGAAAATTTGGAGGGCTATGCTTAAAGCCGACCAAAAAAGTCGGCAATATTGGCGACCAATTCGGTCTGGAATGAGTCCAACGAGCAGGGATTGGCCGGGGACTCTTCCGAGCAAGCGGCGCGAGGGCAAGGTGTGAAAAGCAGATCCTCGGCGGCGAAGCTCCTCAGGATGATGCCCTGAGCGATGGAGACAAGGGCAGACAGGTTGAAGCCGGACGGCGCGGCGTGAGTGGGATGCGGCGGCGGTCCGAAGCAGGCAGTACGAGAGAAGTGCAGAGGGACAGAGAGAAGCAAGGATGCTGAAGCTGACGAAGAAGGCGGATTACGGGTTGATTGCGATGCGGCACCTGGCGGAGAACCCGGCCAGCGGCGCCTGCAGCGCCAAGGACCTGGCCGATCTGTACAGCATTCCACAGGAAGCGCTGGCGAAGATTCTGCAGCGGCTGGCGAAGGCGCGTCTGCTGGTTTCGCTGCAAGGCACCAACGGTGGCTACGTGCTGGCGCGCGACGCCAAGACGATTTCGGCGCTGGAAGTGATTCGTGCCATTGAAGGGCCGCTGTTTTTGACCAGTTGCAGCAGCTCCAAGGGCGACTGCGGGCAGAGCGACCGTTGTACGGTGCGCGAGCCGCTGCGCAAGGTGAGCCGCACGATTGAAGAGGTTCTGGAGCAGTTGACGGTGTGGGAGCTGACGGCTCCGGCGCCGGAGATGCACGTGGCGCTGGTGACGATTGGTGCGGGCGACGCGGCAGCGGAAGCAAAGGTTCAAGCCCGGTTCCAGCAGAAACCGGCGGAAACGGGCGAGCAGGAAAATTTTGTGCAGTTGGTTGCCGCGGGGAACACGGCAAAGATCGAGGAGAACTAGATGTCTACGGAAACGATCACGAAGGAAGCACTGGCCGAAGCGAGCGGCGTGAAGCTGCCGATTTACCTGGATAACCATGCGACGACGCGTCCGGACCCGCGGGTGGTGGAAGCGATGTTGCCGTACTTTGGCGAGATATTTGGCAACGCCGCCAGCCGCAACCACGAATTCGGCTGGGTGGCGGAAGAGGCCGTGGAGCGCGGCCGCGAGCAGATTGCGAAGCTGATCGGCGCGTCGGCAAAGGAGATTGTCTTTACCAGCGGCGCCACCGAGAGCGACAACCTGGCGATCAAGGGCGTTGCCGAGATGTACGGCGAGAAGGGCAACCACATCATCACCCAGGTGACCGAGCACAAGGCAATCCTGGACACCTGCAAGCGGCTGGAGAAGCATGGCTTCCGCGTGACCTACCTGCCGGTGCAGAAGGACGGGCGCATCAGCCTCGACGATTTGAAGGCCGCGATCGACGACAAGACGATCCTGGTTTCGATCATGGCGGCGAACAACGAAATCGGCGTGTTGCAGCCGATCCGCGAAATCGGCGCCATCTGTCATGAGAAGGGCATCATCTTCCATACTGACGCCGTGCAGGCCGTGGGCAAGGTTCCGTTCAACGTAATTGAAGACAACGTGGATATGGCGTCGATCTCCGGCCACAAGATTTATGGGCCGAAAGGCGTGGGTGCGCTGTATGTGCGCCGCAAGAATCCGCGCGTGCAACTGGTGGCGCAGATGGACGGCGGCGGACACGAGCGCGGCATGCGTTCGGGCACGCTGAATGTGCCGGGCATTGTGGGGCTGGGCAAGGCGTGCGAGATTGCGCGGCTGGAGATGGCCGAGGAAGCCAAGCGCGACGCGGCACTGCGCGACAGCCTGTGCGAACAGATCATGTCGAACCTCGACGCGGTGTACATCAACGGCAGCATGGAGCATCACCTGCCGGGAAACTTGAACATCAGCTTTGCGTTTGTGGAAGGCGAGTCGCTGCTGATGGGCATCAATGATATTGCGGTCTCGAGCGGTTCGGCCTGCACCAGCGCCACCTTGGAGCCGAGTTACGTGCTGAAGGCCTTGGGCGCGGGTGATGACCTGGCGCACAGCTCCATCCGCTTCGGCATCGGACGCTTTAACACGCAGGCTGAAATCGATTACGTGGCCAAGCGTGTGGTGGACGTGGTGAAGCGCCTGCGCGAACTGTCGCCGCTCTACGACATGCACAAGGAAGGCGTGGACCTGGCGAAGGTGAAGTGGGCGGCGGGCGAGCAGCACTAAGGAACTGATGTCCCGGGTTCGCGAGAAGTAAAGGCATAACCCCCGGACGCATCAGAACGAAGGTTTGTAAGGATTCAGCGTTGACCGCGCCTGCGTGGGGTGGGCGCGGCAACCGAACAGAGAAGGAGAAATTGGGATGGCATACAGCGATAAGGTTCTGGACCACTACACCAACCCGCGCAACGTAGGCACGCTGGACAAGGCGAGCCAGGAAGTCGGCACCGGGCTGGTAGGCGCGCCGGAGTGCGGCGACGTCATGAAACTGCAGATCAAGGTAAACCCGGAGACGAAGGTGATTGAGGACGCGAAGTTCAAGACCTTCGGCTGCGGCTCGGCCATTGCCAGCTCGTCGCTGGCGACCGAGTGGGTGAAGGGCAAGACGGTGGATGAGGCGCTGGCGATCAAGAACACGGACATAGTCAAGGAGCTTTCTCTGCCGCCGGTGAAGATTCACTGCTCGGTGCTGGCGGAGGACGCGATCCGCGCCGCCATCGGCGATTGGAAGAAGAAGAACAACGGCTAGGAAAGCAGGGATCAGGGGCTAGGGATTAGAAATTTGTACTGGAACTCCGAGCCATAACGGCTGCGTGGTTGCAGCAGGAGATGCAGATGGAAGCAGTGCAGGGAGCACCACAGGCGGCGCCGCCGAAAGGCATCACGATTACCGATAAGGCGCTGGAACACATACGGGTGGCGATGCAGAAGGAAGGTATTGCGCCGGAAGAAGGCGGGCTGCGCCTTGGCGTGCAGGGCGGCGGATGCTCGGGACTGAGCTACGTGATCAAGTTCGACACGCAGCCGCGCGAGCGCGACCGCGTGTTTCAGTACGGAGACGTGCGCATCTTCGTCGATCCGAAGTCGTTCATCTACCTGCACGGCATGACGCTCGACTGGCAGGAGACGCTGATGCACAAGGGCTTCGTCTTCAATAATCCGAACGCGCAGAAATCGTGCGGATGCGGGAGCTCGTTCTCATAATGGCAGACGTGAAGCAGGGAACGAACATTGCGCTCCAGGTGGAGGAGCGCCCGAGCGAGCACCAGTGCTGGAGCTGCGGCGACATGCGTGCCACGCGCTTCTGCAACTCCTGTGGCAAGGTGCAGCCACCGCTGCCGGCCGACTACTTCAGCTTCTTCGGGCTGAAGCGCAAGCTCGCGGTCGACACCAAGAAGCTGGAACACGACTTCCACGTGCAGAGCCGCAAGCTGCATCCGGACATGAACGCGCTGGCAACGTCGAAGGAGCAGGAGTGGAGCCTGCAACTCACCTCGCAGCTCAACGACGCCTACCGCACGCTGCGTGACCCAATCTCGCGAACCGAATACCTCCTGAAGCTTGAAGGCCGCGAACTGGAAGAACAGTCGCGGAACGCAACCGATGCGGCCAAGGCCAGCGGTGCGCAGAAGAAGCAGATTGTTCCGCCGGATCTTCTGGAAGAAGTGTTTGAGCTGAACATGCTGCTGGAGGAGGCTCGCGCGAACAAGAAGATGGGCGAGCACGACGAAGATGTAGCCGAACAGTTGCAGGGCATGAAGCGCACGCTCGAAGAGCGCATGAACACCCTGATGAACGAACTGCACGAGGCGTGGAAGCAGTGGGATGCGCTGATTGAGCGCGGCCTGATTGGCCCAACCGACCGCGAGCGCGCGCTCAACAAGATGGTCGATGTGCTGAATCGGCGCAGCTACATCCGCAACCTGGTGCGCGACGTGAATGAAGTGTGCGAGGGCTGAGACCCTCGCATTGATTTTTCGGATTTTGGAATTTCAATATTCTCGAACCTGCGCCTGATTGCGGCGGTATCGCGACGGCGAGAGCGGTTTGAGAGTGTTGAAATTCGAGAGTCTCCAAATTTATAGATTCGAAAACAGGACTCATGTCTGAACGTGTGATAGGAATCGACCTGGGAACCACGAACTCGCTGGTGGCCTACATGGAAGGCGAGCGGCCGATGGTGATCCCGGGCGAAGATGGTTCGAACCTTGTGCCCTCGGTGGTGGCGCTGGAAGCAGACAGCCACGTACAGGTGGGCAACCTTGCGCGCAAAGCGCTGATTGAAACCCCCGAACGCGCCATCTACAGCGTGAAGCGGCTGATGGGCCGCGGCGTGGAAGATGTGCAGGACGAGCTGAAGCTGTTCCCCTTCCACCTGGCCGAGGATTTGGCCGCCGGCGAGGTGCTGCGCATCAAGCTGGGCGAGCGTACGTATACACCGCCGGAAATTTCCGCACTCATCCTTCGCCAGCTCAAGCGCAACGCCGAGCGGTTTTTCAACGCACCGGTAACGAAGGCGGTCATCACGGTGCCCGCGTATTTCAACGACGCGCAGCGGCAGGCCACACGCGACGCCGGACGTATTGCCGGACTGGAAGTGATGCGGCTGGTGAATGAACCGACGGCGGCATCGTTGGCCTATGGGTTGGATAAGAAGCGCAACGGCACGGTGGCGGTTTACGACCTGGGCGGCGGCACCTTCGACGTTTCCATCCTGAAGTTGAGCGATGGAATTTTTGAAGTGGTGGCCACCAACGGCGATACGCACCTGGGTGGCGACGACATCGACAACCTGCTGATCGGCATTGCGCTCACCGATATTGCCGGTGACATGCAGCTGGACCTGCGCTCGAGCGGCGAGGCCGTGCAGCGCATCCGCAAGGCTGTGATCGAGGCGAAGATCGCGCTCAGCTCGAAGGAACAGGCGACGATCGACGTCGACCTTCCGGGCGGTGTGAAGTATCAGCGGGAGATTACGCGCGCACAGTTTGAAGAGCTGATTGAGCCGGTGGTGGAGCGCACGGTGGCTCCGTGCCGCCAGGCCATGCGAGACGCGGGCCTGACGCCACAGGAGATTGACGAGGTCGTGCTGGTGGGCGGCTCCACGCGCATTCCGCTGGTGCGCCAACTGGTGAAGCAGTTGTTCCAGCGCGAACCCCATTGCGACATCAATCCGGACGAGGTGGTGGCGTTGGGCGCGGCGGTGCAGGCCAACATTCTGGGCGGCGGCAGCGCGGCCACGGAAGACATGCTGTTGCTGGACGTGACGCCGCTTTCGCTGGGCATTGAAGCCCTCGGCGGCGTGGTGGCAAAGATCATCCACCGCAACTCGACGATTCCGGCTTCGGCAACCGAGCACTTTACAACCGGTGTTGAAGGGCAGACGAGCGTGGCAATCCACGTGGTGCAGGGCGAGCGCGAGCTGGCGAAGGATTGCCGTTCGCTGGCGCGGTTCGACCTGAAGGGAATTCCTCCGATGCCGGCCGGACTGCCGCGCATTGAAGTGCGATTTCTGATCGACGCCAACGGTATCCTGCATGTTTCGGCGCGCGAGGCTCGCAGCGGCAAGGAAGCCGAGATTGACGTGCAGCCAAGCTACGGCCTGACGGACGAGCAGGTGGAGAACATGATTCTCGAGTCGTTCGACTTTGCCGAGCAGGATTTTGAGCAGCGCCAGGTGATTGAGGCGCGCAACGAGGCAGAGACGATTTTGACCGCGCTCGGCAAGGGCCGTGCAAATGAAGCATGGCAACTACTGAGCAAGGACGAGCGCACGTCGATTGACCGGCTTGAGGCCGAGCTGAATGCGGCGCGCGCAGGCAGCGACTACAAGACAATTCGCGGGGCGATTGACGCGCTGAACCAGGCAACCATGCGGCTGGCCGAACTGATGATGGACACGGCCGTGACGAGCGCGCTGCGCGGCAAGAACATGACCGAGGTCCGCGACGAGGGACCGGCGGCGCCGCACCCGATTGGCAAAGCAGAGTTTGAATAAGACAAGCGAACCTATGAGCGAACAAAACGAAAAGCAGAGCAACACGGCGACGGCAGCTTCGGAAAAGACGGTGAAGGTCACGTTCCTCCCCGGTGGGCAGACGGTGGAGTTTGAGCACGGCAAACTGGAGTACCAGGAGCATGGCAAGCCGCAGTCGCTGCTGGATGTGGCGATGAACTTCGGCGTCCACCTGGAGCACGCGTGCGGTGGCAACTGCGCGTGCACAACCTGCCACGTGGTGGTGAAGAAGGGCAAGGAACTCATCAGCGAGATGGACGATGACGAGGCCGACAAGCTGGACATGGCGGCCGACCTGCAACTGAACTCGCGGCTGGGCTGCCAGGCGGTCATCACCAAGCCCGGTGAGATTGTTGTCGAGATCCCCTCGTGGAACCGCAACTACGTGAGCGAGGGCGGAGACCACTAATGGCCAAGCTGAGCTGGGACAACGCGGAAGACATTGGCATTGCGCTGGCCGAAGCCTACCCGGAGGAGAACCCGCTGGAGGTGCGCTTTACCGACCTGCACAAGAAGGTTACGGCGCTGGCGGAGTTCGGCGACGATCCGCAGAAGTCGACCGAGGGTAAGCTGGAAGCGATCCAGATGGCCTGGTACGAGGAATGGAAAGATAGAGAATAGGAATAGATCTATCTTCACTGCGGCATGTTGTCTGCTGTCAGTTGTGGACTGCGCCTGTACAAATTGATTTGATGTGAGCACCTTGGCAAGCCAAGGTACTCACCCCTCTCATAGAGCCGTTTCTATCTTTTAAAGCAATTGATCTTTGGCTTGACCGGACCTGCACCCAGTTTGACGGTGACACTGATATGGTCACTCGGTTTTAGCCTTCAGCATTCTTGCGGGTCAGCTGTTTTCAGAGGGCGCGACGTTGAACGTGCCTCTGGCAGAACTGGTTCCGTTCTGGACGCATACCCGGCCGCAACCAATTGCGACGCTCAAGAGCACGGAGAAGGACCACATCCTGCATGCTCTGCGGGAGTGCAACGGCATCGTGTCCGGTCCGCGGGGCGCTGCCCTCCGTCTGGGAGAGAAGCGCAGCACGCTGATTGCGAAAATGCGACGCCTGGGCATATCACTGGCCGAATTCAAGGCCCAGAGCCTGCAAGCGTAGGCAGCGACTGGCGAGCCTATGCGAGTGCGGCTCCCCGCCGTGGGGCAGGGACAGTGCGGCGGCAGCGAGAGTGAGGCCTCCCGAGGCAAGGCATTGAACCTGCCCGGGAGGCCTATATTTACAGATTCCTAAGTTAGCGTTTGCGCTTGCCGGATTTGGCCGGCGGCAGCACGGCGGGTGCCGCCGTCTCCGGCGTTTCGACGATGGGGCCGTTGCGGCGCGAGCGAATTTCCACCCACACCAGGAACGCTACGGCGATCAGGGTCATGACCAATACAACAATTTTCGATGCGAGCATAGATCACCTCATCAGGGCTGACAGGTTGGCGAACAGGCACGAGGCCTGAGGGTTGTTAGCTGAGCGATGAGGAGAACTGCGGCGGAGCGCGTGAAGCAACGGTGCGCACATCCGTAGAGGCCGGACGTAGCGGTTGCGGCTGCGTATGTAGAAGTGCGGCGACGGCACTGTGCGCGATGGGGAGTGAAACGAGTGCTGCCAGGTGTGCGAAAGCTGCTCCACTGGCATGCTGCGAGCGGTAGACGCCGTTGGGCGGCCGCGTGGGCAGCGATGAGAATGCAGGCGCGGAGCTGGTTACGGAGGCGACAGCCGGGCGTACCTCTCCGGGCGCGGCGGGCCTCAACCGAACCGACGGCGTGAGACCGAGCAACAGCAACGCCAGCACGAGCAGGCACGACAGAGCCGCATTGTGACGTTGGTTGCGCATTCCTCCTATTATAAAAGATGCGGGTTCCTCCCGGAGGATTCGGCGAGCGCGCCACGCAAAAGGTGCGGGATGCCTCAGAAATGAAGGGAGCCTGCCGCTGATCTCATCCGCCGATGCGGCTCATGACGTACTCCGTATCCATCTGCTGAGGCGCATGCTTTCCTGACAAATATTGATGAAATCCGTCGATGGAATACTCGTCGTCGGAGTGAGTGCGCAGGGCAGGGAGATCAAGCGTGACGGGGTCCATGAGGCAGCGGCGGAGCTGCCCCGTGGCGTCCATGCGCAGCCGCTCGCAGGCGGCGCAGAAGGGATGCGAGCGCGGCGAGATCCAGCCGACGGTGATACTGTGGCCTCGCCAGAGAATACGGGTGTTGCGCGCCGGAGTGTGGCCGACGGACACGATGGGTTCAACTACGGTGCGGCGCATCAGCCACGCCAGCACCTCATCCACGGCCACGAACTCCGATTCGCACCATGGACGCTCGGTGCCGGTGCGCATCAGTTCAATGAAGCGCAGCTCAAAGTCGTTGGCGGCCGCGTAGTCAAGCAACGGGTAGAGTTCATCCTTCCATGTTGACCGGCGAAGCACCGTGTTGAGTTTGATGGGCTGGAAGCCTGCATCGCGGGCGGCATCAATTCCGCGTAGCGTCTGCTCCAGGCGTCCGCCGCGCGTGATCTCCGCAAAACGCGTGGGGTTCATGGAGTCGAGCGAGATGTTCACCCGGCTGAGGCCGGCGGCCTTCAAGGCAGCGGCCTTCTTTTCGAGCAGCGTGCCGTTGGTGGTGAGCGAGACTTCGCGAAGCTGCGGCAGAGTGCGGAGGTTGCGCACCAAGTCCTCCACCTGCGGGCGCACCAGCGGCTCTCCGCCGGTAAGGCGCACGCGCTCGATCGGCGTGTGTTTCAAAATCCACGCGGTGTGGGCAAATAGCTGCTGCAGGGGCAGTGCCGGGTCCGGCTGCTCGGCCGTGCCGCTCCTCGCAGGCATGCAGTAGCAGCAACGGAAGTTGCAGCGGCCAGTGACGGAGAGGCGAAGCACGCGGAGACGCTTGACCGGGTCCGGGGCGAGCGGCTTATCCGTGGCGCTGGGGAACAGGAGTTGCAACGGAGGTTGAGGAATCGTCATGGCGTCTCTTCTCCGGCAAGGAGTCTGTGCGGCTTCTGCATGCAACGCAGCAGGCGGCGCGGCTCCACGCGGCTTAGCTCACAAGGCCTTCCTGCATGGCCAGACGAACCAACTCTGCCGTGCTCTTCAACCCGTAGTCCTCCATGATGCGGTACTTGTGAAACTCAACGGTGCGCGGCGAAATGTTCAACACCGAAGCGGTTTCCTTGGCGCAGCGGCCCTCGGCGAGCAACTGGAGCACCTGACGCTCGCGCGGAGTCAGGCGAACTTCCGAGGCACCTCCGGCGGGCGCGGTGCGGAACTGTTCGAGCAGCGGCCCCGCCAGGACCGGGGGAACATACTTTTCACCGCGCAGCGCGATGTTGATGGCGCCGATCAGCTCTTCCGGCGATGAGTGCTTGAGAACGTAGGCGGAAGCGCCGAGCTCATAGGCCTTGGCGGCGTAACTCACCTCGCGATGCATGGTAAGGAAGACGATTTTGGCAGTGTGTCGAGACTTCTTGAGCAGGGCGGCGGCGTCCAGCCCATTGAGAAGCGGCATGGAAATATCAAGCAGGACGACATCGGGCTGCGCGGTCTCGAATGCATCCAGCAGGGCACGGCCATCACCAACGTTTCCGGCGTATGCGAAGTGCCGGGAGAGGATGACCTGCAGGGAATCAGTGATCATGCGGTGGTCATCGGCGTGAAGAATGCTTGGCAGCGGCATGGGGGATCTCCATCGGTATACTGGTATACCACTATTCCCCAAACGTGCCAATTATTTTTTGCGGGAGGCAGAGGCGCTGGCGCTCAACGTGGGCACCATGTGGCGGACGTCATGCAGGTGGTGAAGCATGGCGGCACGGGCCGCGTCAGCGTCCTGCCTGCGGATGGCGTCAAAAATCTTGCGGTGTCCGGCGAGGGCCTCCATGCGCTGCTTGCGGGTGCGGAGGGTTTCCTGCCGCGAATGCAGCAACATGGTGTGCAGCATTTCATTGATGCGGATGACAATCTCATTGCGCGAGGCAAGGATGACCGCGTTGTGGAACTTGACGGAGGCCTGGCGCACCGGGCGGTCGCGCAGAATCTCCAATTCGTGCTCGACCATGTACTCTTCCATGCGCTCCAGCTCCTCGGGCGTGCGGCGCTGTGCGGCCAGCCCGGCGGCAAGGCCTTCGATGGCCTCGCGCACGTCGAACAGATCATAGAGGCGCGCAACGGGATCGAGCAGCGGGTCCATGTTGCTGATGACGTCGCTGATTGGAGCCTTGCGGATGACCACCCCTTGGCCGCGAACGTTGGAGACAATGCCGAGCAATTGCAATGACTTCAGGGCTTCGCGCACCGGCACGCGGCTGACGCCGAAGACCTCCGCCAGTTCGCGCTCGGAGGGGAGCACATCGCCTTCCTTCAAATCGCCTTCGCGAACCCACTGCTTGATGCGGTCGACGATCTGCGAATAGAGCGCACCGGCGTTTTCGGTGGTGCGGTCAAGCGATTGCTGTTCCTTCTTCAAGTTCATGGCTGCGCGTAAGTTTACCACCTTTGTTTCCCGCACAATCCAGTCTCCTCGGCACGGCGGAAATGTGGCGTCTCCGCTCCATGTGACCTGCCTTGGAGCCGAACCCCGTGGTGTTGAACCCGTAATTTCAGTTGGCACACCTCGTAAATGCCCGAGTGGGCAGGCATGCACGGCAGGGGGATGCTGAAAGTGATGAAAAGCAGGTGCACATCAGAGAGCCTGCGGCATTCATTCGCGTAAGTGGTCGTGAGGAGAAATCATGGACGAAAACAAGCCTCTATCCCGGCGAGGTTTTCTAAAGTTCGCGGGTGTGGCAGCGGTGAGCCCGGCATTTGCCGGCTTCCCCTTCCAGAACCTGAAACAGGTTGGCGAATTCAAGCGCCATCCCCAGGAAGAGTACGCAGTCAAAGTCACGAAGAGGATTCCGCAGGTGTGCGCCCGCGCCTGTGAAGCCAACTGCTTCTTCAACGTTGTTGTGGGCATCGACCCGAAGACCGGCATGGAGCGCGCACTGACGATTGAAGGCCGCCCGGAAGACCCGGTCTCCAAGGGCAAGTACTGCATCAAGGCGCTCGGCTACGTGGATTCGCTCTACGATCCTGACCGCCTGATGGTGGCCCTGAAGCGCACCAACCCCAAGAAGGGCACGGACGAGGACCCGGGCTGGGTGACGGTGAAATCCAGCGACGCGGTGACCGACATCATCCGCGTGATGAAGAACCACAAGCGCGACGAGATTCTGATCTGCTCGCCGGGCAACCCGGCCACCAACAAGATCTGCAAATCGCTCGGCGTTATCCGCAGCGACCAGCGCACCGAGTGCTTCGGCACGCACTACTACATCAACTGCCTGACGCTGACCAACCCGCCGAACTCGGTTTATTCGAGCACCTACACGCCCTCGCACCACGTGCCGGCCTTCGACTTCGACATGTGCAAGTACCAGGTGTGGTTTGGTTATGACTCCATGACCAAGCTGGGCAAGGCCGCGCTGCTCAACCACTTTGCGGAAGTGAAGCGCAGAGGCGGCAAGATCGTCATCCTGAACCCGATGCGCACGCCTTACGCCGATACTTACGCAACCGAGTATCACGCGATCAAGCCGGGCACCGACCTGGCGGTGGCGCTGGCAATTATCCACACCATCATTGCCAGCAAGGGCTACAACACGGACTTCCTGAAGAACTACAGCGACGCTCCGGCGCTGGTGGACGTGAACACCAAGCTGGCGCTCAAGACCAAAGACGGCGCCTTCATGGGCTGGAATACAGCGAGCGGCAAGGCCGAGTCGATCAACGACTGCAAGGAGCCTGCACTCGCGGGCGGCCCGTACAAGGTCACGGTTGACGGCAAGGAAGTAACGGCCAAGCCTGTGCTGCAACTGCTCGGTGAGTCGACCAAGAGCTTCACGCCGGAATGGGCGTCGAAGATCAGCGACGTGCCTGCCGCAGCGATCCGCCGCATGGCAACCGAACTGGCGGCAAACGCGCCGGAAGCGATGATTCCTTCCAACAAGCGTGACGCTGCTGGCCCGAACTACGCCAACAGCTGGCGCCTGCGCCACGCCATCAGCGTGGTCAATACGCTGCTCGGTTCCATCGACCACGAGGGCGGCGTGCTGATGCAGCACGACGTGAAGATTCCGTGGTTCGAAGACCTCGGCGGCCCGAACAAGCCGTATCCGGAACTGCCGTCTACACCGGCGGACTTCCGCACGGAGTTCCCGGTCACCAACAACATCTATCGCTACAAGGATTTCTCGGCGCCGGGTCACTACGGCATGGTGGGCTGGGGCTTGTACAAGACCAACCGCGCGAAGGTCGTCTTCTTTGTGAACCCGCACCGCGGCATGTTCGCAACAATTCAGCCGCAGATGGTTGAGAAGGGCCTGGAGAACAAGGACCTGGTGGTTGACTGGAACCTGTTCCTCGACGACATCGGCTACTGGTGCGACTACGTGCTGCCGGCCTCGCATCAATTCGAGGACTCCAAGCTCGACGTTCGCTCCTACTTCCCGAAGCAAGCTTGCCTGGTGGGCGGCGCGCCTGTGCAGAAGCCGGCGGGCGACGTCATCGGCTGGGGCAACATCGCGTTCCGCATGGGTCTGGAAATGGCTCCGGAGTACTGGACCACGGATGGCAGCGGCGACCCCAAGAAGGCCTATCCGATGAACATCACCGATGTGGCCGTGCGGCAGGTTGGCGCAGCGGAAAACACCAAGGACTTCATCGCCAAGGGTGCCTTCTGGATCGACGACAAGCCGTATGAGAACTACAAGCACATCCGCCAGTTCGGCTACGGCCGACCGTACGGACGTGTGCGCATGTTCCTCGACGAGTTCACGCAGGTGGGGCACGACGCGCTGCCCAACTGGCACGCGCGCTGGCAGGCACCGGAGGGCGAGTACCGCTATTCGATGCTGGTGACGCGCGCTCCGTGGTACATGCACGCCGATCCGAACTTCATCAACAATCCGGTGCTCAAGCAGATCACCACCAAGAACTACATGGACTGCGTGTGGGTGAGCAAGAAGCACGCGGAGAAGCTGGGCTTGAAGGAAGGCGATGAAGTCATCCTGACCAGCAATCCGCGCTACATGAAGGACCTGCCGCGTCCGGTGAAGGCGAAGCTGCACCTTACGAGCCGGATTACGCGCGAGGACTGCGTGCTGCTGTATCACGGCATCGGCCACCGCGCGAAGAACCTGCGGTACGCCAAGGGATTCGGCTACCGCGACGGCGATCTGGTTCCGCAGAAGGATCCGATGATGAGCAAGAAACTGGACCCGCTTGGCATGGGCTGGGTGGAAGACGTGTACGTCAGCCTGAAGAAAGCGTAGAGGGAACAAGCGATGAAAGAATATGCCATTTTGTACGACAGCACCTACTGCACCGGGTGCAACACGTGCAGTTATCGCTGCATTCAGGAATTCCGCGAGCACGATGTCGCGGCGCGAGGGACCTTCCGCAACCTTGTCGAGATCAAGGACGAAGGCATGTATGACCAGCGCTGCATGCAGTGCTCCGACCCGCAGTGCGTGCAGGCCTGCTCGGCGGGCGCGCTCAGCAAGTCGGAATACGGCGCGGTCCTGTTCAACAATGACAAATGCACTGGCGACGGACACTGCGTCTCGGCCTGTCCGTTCCACGGCATCAAGCTGGACACGGTGACGCGCAAGGCCGTGAAGTGCAACATGTGCGCGCACCGGCTGGTGGAAGACAAGGCTCCGGCGTGCGTGGAGGCCTGCCCGGCGAAGGCGCTGCAGTTCGGCGAACTTGCACCGATGCTGGCCTTGGCGCAGGAGACTGCCAAGAAGGGGAACCTGAAAATCTACGGCGCCAAGGAGAATGGTGGAACGCACTTCATCATCCTCACCAAGGAAGCGCCCGCGACGCTCGGGTACCCGGTGGTCGCCGCTACCAAGCACGGTGGCAAACATGTAGCCGGCATGAAGCTGGGCGCGCTGCCACTGGTGGCGGGCATGGCCCTGGCCGGTTTGCAGAAGCTGACCGAGCGGCGTGACGACGTGGCACGCAGCGAGCAGGACGCCAGCACGGGGAACGACTAAGCAAGCAGCAGGCCCCGGCCGGGTTCGCCCGACCGGGGCTTTGCACGCAAGAGGTTTCTATGTCGATGACAGCGCAAGTTGCGGCTACTCCGTGCACGAGCGGAGAAGCCACGCACACCGAACAACAGGCACTTCACTATTCACTGCTCGCGCAAGTGATGAACTATCCGGACGCGACGCTCTACGGCATGCTACACGAGGAAGCGATGCTGGACGCCCTGCTGCGTTCCTTTGAGCAGGCCACCGGCAAGGCTCCGAGCGAGGCCATGCGCGCGCTGAGCACGGACTGTGCGCACGCAGTGGAAGGCGACGCCGCCGAGGCGTTACTGACCTTGGAGCGTGATTACACGCGTCTGTTCTTTGCCTCCAAGCCGCGCCTGGCATACCTGTTTGAGTCCGTCTACCGCGAGGGCCGCCTGATGCAGGAGTCGACCTTCCAGGTGGCGCGCCTTTATCAGGACGCGGGGCTCACACTCTCCGAGGACTTCCGCCTGCCGCTGGACCACATCGCGGTGGAACTGGAGTTTCTATCGTTTCTCTATACAAAAGAGCTTGAAGCGGGCCACAAGGGCGATGCCGATACCGTCGCCTACGCGCAGGAGCTGCGCGTCGTCCTGCTGACGAAGCACCTGACGGCTTTCGCCCTGGCGCTCGCCGAGCGCATGGGCAAACATGCGCGCCATCCGCTGTACCGCCTCGCGGCCGCGATTCTCGCGGAGGACTTTGCCGCCGGGGCGGCCGTTGCACCGAAAGATCAGGAGAAGAATGCATGAGTGAGTCAAACCGTAGAGACGTTCTCAAGCTGATGGGCGGCGTGGTTGGCGTCACGCTGGGCGCCGAGGTTCTGCTGAGCGCAACGAACGATGCGCCGCAGGCCGTCGCCGCGAGCAAGCTGCGCCAGATGCCCTGGCCTTACAAGCCGCTCGATCCTGCCGTTATCGGGCAGCGCGCCTTTGAATCGTTCAAGAAGGGCGATTGCATGTACGGCGCCTTCGAGGCCATTGCCGGCGCGGTTGCCGATCAGCTCGGCGAACCCTACACGGATTTTCCGTTCCTGATGTTTCGCTTTGGGGCTGGCGGCATCAACGGCTGGGGCACGGTGTGCGGCGCGCTGTCGGGCGCCGCGGCGGCGTTCCAGTTGCTCTCGCCCACGCCGGGGCCGCTCATTGACTCGTTGTTCGCGTGGTACGAAGCCGAGCCGCTGCCGAACTTCAAGCCCACGGGCATGAAGTTCCCGCAGGTGCACTCGGTCTCCACCACGCCGCTCTGCCACTCGTCGGTCTCCAATTGGTGCAAGGCGTCGAAGAAGAAGACCTACTCGCCGGAGCGCGTGGAGCGCTGCGCCACCATTGCGGCCTCGGTCGCCTACAAGGGCGTGCAGTTGCTCAACGACCAGGTGGCGAAGAAGCCGATTCTGGCTGTCTTCCCGCGCGAGACCAAAGGCTGCATGGATTGCCACGAGCGCGGCGGCATGTTGGAGAACACCCGCGGCAAGATGGATTGCGGCGGCTGCCACTCGCAGCGGATTGGCAAGCACCCATAGCCGGAAGCCCGGCATTGCAGCCGCCCGCGGCTGGGGGAGCAGGTTCGCGCCGCGCACGTGAATGCACAGGAGATCGTGCGCGGCAGTTCCTGGTATCCGCCGGGGCGGGCTAATTTCTCTGGCAGGGAAGCGGTGTGGGCTGGATGCGTTGTCCGGCCCACGTCGAGGCGTGTGTTTGGGCGCGGAATATTCGTGCGCACGCGTCTCCTCAACACAGGCTCAACGAACAGTAGAAACACGGATTTGACGTGGCGCGAGAGCGTGGCCTTTCGCGCGCAGGGGAAGCTCTGCGCCAAATGAGCCACAGGACGACGCCGCAAAAGCAGTTGCAGCAGTTGCGAAGCTCGAAGTCGAGAGCACGCTGCCCAGGCGGGCGGCGTTGCACGTCATATAAGGAGAAATCATGCTACATCCCGTTCATCGTGGTGCCATAGCAGTCTTATTGTGCGGGTTATGTTGTACATTGCCATGCGCGGCGGAAGGTCCGCAGGCTGGCAAAACAGCGGCGAAGCATGTCGCGGCAAAGAAGGCAAAAGCTCCGTCGGCTACCGAACAGTCGATGCAGGAGCTGAAGGAGATGGTTCTTCGGCAGCAGGCCAAGACCGACGAGTTGCAGAACCAGCTTCAGCAGACGCAGCAGGAGTTGAAGGAGACGCGGCAGAAGTTGTCGCAGACGGAAGCGGCGGCGCAGGAAGCTCGCGCCAAAGCGTCCACGGCCGATGAGGCCAGCACGCAAATCAAGCAGGTGCAGAGCGACCTGAGCAACGTGAAGACTGTGGTGGCCACCAGCACCCAGAGCATTGCCGCCACGGAAACGCGCGTGAAGAAGCTGGAAGAGCCGACCACGCTGCGCTACAAGGGCCTGACGCTGACGCCGGGCGGTTTCCTCGAAACCGACTTTGTCGTCCGTGCGCGTAACCAGAATGCCGACATTGCCAATGGTTACACGACCTCGCCGCTTGATCATTCTTCGAACGCAAACCTCACCGAGTTCCGCGGAAGTGCCCGTGCTTCCCGCCTGACGCTGCTGGCAGAAGGCAAGGCCGGCTCAACGAAGCTCAGTGGCTATTACGAAATGGACTTCCTCGGTGCCGCGCCAACTTCCAACCAGGTGCAGGTCAACGCGTGGGTGCCGCGTCTGCGCCAGGCATGGGCGCAGGCTGAGTTCCCTGGCGGATGGACGGTGTCGGCCGGCCAGTTCTGGAGCCTGATCACCACCAACCGCAAGGGCATCGCCCTCCGCACGGAGTTCCTCCCCCTGGTCGCCGATGGCAACTACCACGTCGGCTACAACTTCGTGCGGCAGGCCGGTGTTCGCCTCACCAAGAACTTCAATAACAAGGTGTGGGCGGCCGTCGAAGTGGCCAACCCGGAGACCACCGTGACCGGCGTTGCGCCGGCGAACCTGATGGGCCTGGCCAATAGCGCCACAGACGCGAGCGGCGTGCTGATTCTTCCGTACTCGGCCAACTACAGCAGCGGCGTAGCGGCCAACAAGCTGCCGGACTTCCTCGGCAAGATCGCCATCGAGCCGGGTTGGGGACACTATGAAATCAAACTGATCGGCCGCACCTTCCGCGACCGCGTTGCAGCCACGGCAACCACCGAGGCGAAGAGCAACGTGAGCTACGGCGGCGGCATTGGTGCTGCGTTCATTCTCCCCGTGGTGGCCAAGAAGGTGGATATTGTCGGCGAAGGTCTCATCGGCCGCGGCATTGGCCGTTATGGCGCCTCCGGTTTGCCTGACAATACGCTGAACCCGATCACCGGCGAACTGCTGCCGTTGCGGGAAGCGCACTTCATGGGCGGCATTGAAATCCATCCGAATCCGAAGGTGGACTTCTTCGCCTATGGTGGCGATGAATATGCGCAGCGGCTGGCGCAGGTGACCGCGACGGGAACCGCCGCTGGCTACGGCTCTCCGCTGACGTCGTTCGCCTCCTGCACCAACGAGGTGGCGATCAACTCCTGCGCGGGCTCGAACAAGAACATCTACGAGGCCACGGGCGGCTTCTGGTACCGCTTCTACAAGGGAGCGGCCGGAACCGTGCAGTACGGCAACCAGGTGGCCTACTTCCATCGCAGCTTGTGGCGTGGCGTGGGCACGGCTCCCACGGGCAGCAACGTGGTGGTCTACACCACGCTGCGCTACTACCTGCCTTAAACCTCCAAGACGGGCGGTACTCACTTCGGGATGGTGCTTCGGCACCATCCCCTTTTTTGTTTGCAGCAGTGAAGGAGAAGACGTGCGAGGTGTGGCGTAGCTGATAGGTGAAAGGAGGCCGTGCTGCACGGCGAGGCACAGCGACGAGCGAAGTGTGGGCGCTTGTCCCACTGCACATCCGGGGTGGCGCAGTCTCAGGGGCGTCCTTGCAGGTGCGGATCACGAACGCATCGGAGACAAGAAAAGGCCCGTCGCATCGACGGGCTTCAATTTCTACTGCGCAGGCATTGCATCGGAAGTACTACGAGAGAGAATTAACCACCAATTCCGCCGAGGTCACCATCGCCGCCGCCAGGGCTCTGCGTATCAGGGGCCTTGGCGGGTTCCTTCGGTTCGGTGCTCTTGGCGTTGTCTTTGTTCTGGTCTTGCTTTTCCGCCGGTGTGGCGGAGTCATTCTTGGCGTCGTCGGCCTTCTTCTGGTCCTTCTGCTCGTCCGCCTTCTTGTCGTCGGTGGCGGCCTTGGTGTCCTGGAATTCGGCGCCTGCGCGCAGGTCGGCCCAGGCCTGGTCGGAGAGGGCAAAAACCTTCACCGAAGGCTGTGGGTGGTGGCGCAGAGCAGGGAAGACACGGGCAAAGGTGGTGCGGGTAAAGGTGAGCAGAAACATCAGAAAGAGGACGACGTAATTCGGTACTTTCTTAAGCGCACTCATGGGGGTTACCTCTGCACTGGATGCGGCGCGGAGGCCTTGGGCCTCTGGCACGAAAGTAGTGTATCACTCTCTGGCATACCGGTATACCACTTTTCCAGTTTTCTTCTTATAATGCCTTTCATGGGCAGCCTTCAGAACTTTCGCTACCACGGAGAAGCGCCCGGCTTCCCCACGCATGAGTCCGAGTTCGGCTTTTCACACTGCACGCGCCAGCCGCAAAGCTGGATGCAGGAATTGGAGCAGGCGGCGGTGCGCATCGCCGAATCCACGCGCCGCCCCATCTGGCTCTGCTCCAGCGGAGGCGTGGACAGCGAGACGATGTGCGAGATCTTCCTGCGCAGGCAGATTCCGTTCCAGGTGCTGACCATCGAGTTCGCCGACGGAAAGAATTCGCACGATATTGAATACGCCAAGCAGTGGTGCAAGGCGCACCGCGTGACGCACAAGCTTCATCAGCTCGACGTATTCGACTTTGTGCGCGACGAGATTGAACGCTACGTTTCCCAGGGCTACGCCGCCATCGAGCCTTTCCGATTCATGATGATCAAGGAGATGGAACTGGTGGAGGAGATGGGCGGCCTGGCGGTGCTGGCCGGTGGCGAGCAGTTGTTCGAGGTCGACACCAGCAAGCCCGTGCTGACGGCCGCCGACCCGTATCTCAGTATGGACATCAGCTACACCACGCCACTCGAATTCTGCCGCCGCAACCAATTGCCGCACGAGCCGTACTTCTATTTCAGCGCGCCGGAGATCATGCTGGCCTGGCAGCGCATCCCGATCATCGACTTTGTGCTGCACAACCCGGATTTTCTACGCCATCCGACGAACAAGCACGCTCTGAAGAATTCGGTCATCCGCTATCACTTTCCGCAGCAGCAGTGGCGCAACAAGTATCACGGATTTGAGCAGGTGCAGAACCTGGCGCACATGGCAAAGGCGAAACTCGCGGAGTATTTTGGCGACCGCATTCACAAGCGCAAGATCTATGTGCAGGATTTGCAGCGTCAGCTTGAGCCTGTGCAGCACTAGGCAGAGCATAGGCGACCGGCCCTGATGGTTCGTGCGCGACGCAGGATCCCCGGCTCGAAGGAAGGAACGCAATGAGAGACTACGGCACGCCGGTGCTCGCACTGTGCGGCTTCTCCGGATCGGGCAAAACCACGCTGCTGGAGGCCGTGCTTCCGAAACTCGTCGAGCGCGGGCTGGCGGTTGCCGTGGTCAAGCATGACGAGCATGGCTTCCAGGTCGATCATCCGGGGAAGGACTCCGACCGCTTCTTCCGCTGCGGTGCGACTGTTGCGCTCAGTGGCCCCGAGGAACAGTTCCTGCGCCGTCACGGCGCCAGCGCGCTGGATCTGAATACAACTCTGCTGCAGCTGGCTGCCGACCATGACCTCATCCTCGTGGAGGGGCACAAGTACACGCCTCTGCCAAAGCTGTGGGTGCAGAGCGCGGACCGCGCACCGATTCCGGAGAGCGTCACCGAAGTGATTGCGTCGCTCGAGTGGGACAGCGACCGTCCGGCGGCGATGCTCAATTTCCTGCAAGAGTGGCTTCCTCGTCAGTGGAGCACGCGAAGTCTCCACTGCGGGGTTCTCCTCGGTGCATCTCGCATTGAAGCTGAAGCGCATCCGCAGAGTTCGCAGCCGGCTGGCGCGGCCGTGGCGGAGGCCTTCGTGGAACTCCGCCACGGCGGGCTGCCCGTTGGAGAGATTGCGTTGCTGGGTGGAGACGTCCCGGCGTATCCAACCATGTCGTTCGCGCAGCTTCCCCCGGTGCCGGATGCTTCGGGAGAGATGGCGGCACTGCTGGCTGCGCACCGCTGGGCGCCGCGCTCAGCGTGGATGATTGTTTCCAGCACATGGTTGCCATGCAATCTTGCCGAGGTGCAGAGCCTGATCGCGATGCGGCGGCCTAGCTGCTGGGCCATCGTGTCGCATGCGGTATGCGACGGCGGTTGGCCTGCTCTTGCGATTTACGAACCGCAGGCGATGCACTACCTGGAGCGGTTGCTGCTGGCCGACCACCTGCATCCTGCCTTGCCGGGCGACCTGCTGCGGCACCCGCGGACCGTGACGCTGCATCGCGAACAGGCGCGTTGATTTGTGCGTGCCTCCGTTCGGAGGTGACTGCGCGTGTCCTTCAAGTTGGAAGAATCACCTGATTTTTGGACAGTCTCTTTGGTGCCAAATTTTTGTAGTTGCCAATTTCCGGCGCGTGTATAGTAAGAACTGCAAGACTGAATTTCGTCTTCAGGGCGGGGTGTAATTCCCCACCGGCGGTATAGCCCGCGAGCGCCTGCCAACGGCAGGGTCAGCAGATCTGGTGAAATTCCAGGGCCGACGGTTAAAGTCCGGATGGAAGAAGACGCGACCACGCCATACGTGTAGGTACGTGTGTGCAGGGTTACATCTGCAATGCCCTGAAACGATCTTTCGTTGAATTCATAAACGAGGAGCGTTTCACAAATGTCCTGCCTTACCAGCACCACATCATCCCTGGAATTTTCTACCCTTCCTTTTGAAGTCCGTTTGCAGCGTGCCATTGCCGACATGCGTCGCGGACACCCGGTTCTTCTTGTCGATAACTTTGACCGCGAAAACGAGGCGGACCTAATCGTGGCCGCCGAGCGCCTGACGGTTCCGGCCATGGCCACCATGATCCGCGAGTGCAGCGGCATCGTTTGCCTGTGCCTGACGGGCGAGACCTGCGACCAGCTTGGTCTGCCGATGATGGTGGAGGAGAACGGAAGCCGCTACGGCACCGCCTTCACCGTCACCATTGAAGCGCGCAACGGCGTTACCACCGGCGTTTCGGCGGCCGACCGCGTGACCACCATCCGTGCGGCCATTGCTCCCAATGCCACGCCGGACGATCTGGCCCGCCCCGGCCATGTCTTTCCGCTGCGCGTGGCGGATGGCGGCGTTCTGGCACGCCAGGGACACACGGAAGGCTCGGTGGAAATGGCGCGACTGGCCGGACTGAAGCCGGCGGCCGTGCTCTGCGAGCTGACCAACCCCGACGGAACCATGACCAAGGGCGATCAGATTGTGCGCTTTGCCGAAGACAATGACATGGTCATCCTGAGCATTGACGAGCTGGTGGCGAATCGCCGCCGGTTGTCGGCAAAGGAGCAGGCATGAACTGCCGGGAGTACGGCCAGAGCCTGCGGCCGATTGCGGATGTAAAGATGCCCACCAAGTGGGGCGAGTTCCGCGCACTCGGCTTTGAACACATCAACCACGGCAAGAAGGAGAGCGCCGTCGCACTGGTGATGGGCGACCTCAGCGAGGGTGTGCCGCTGGTGCGCATACACTCCGAGTGCCTGACCGGCGACGCCTTCGGCTCGCAGCGCTGCGACTGCGGCGAGCAGCTCCAGTTCGCAATGAAGACGATTGCCAAGGAAGGCTGCGGCGTCGTCATCTATGAACGTCAGGAAGGCCGTGGCATTGGCCTGATGGCGAAGCTGCAAGCCTACGAGCTGCAGGACCAGGGCCTCGACACCGTGGAGGCCAACGTACGCCTCGGCTTGGCCGTGGATGCGCGCGACTATCTGCTGCCGGTACGAATCCTTGAGTACTTCGGCATCGGGCGTGTTCGCCTGCTCACGAATAATCCGGGCAAGGTGATTGCGGTGAAGCAGGCTGGCATTGAGGTTGTGGAGCGCCTGCGTTGCGAAATCACGCCGAGCCGCCATACCATTCCGTACCTGACGACCAAGAAGTTGAAGCTGGGTCATTTGTTGACGACCGTCTAGACCGAATGCGCGGAAGGTGCAGCAAGCATTCCGGCCCGGTGGCCGGAGCGGCTGCATCAACGCCAGCATCGCTCGATAAGGAAAGCCATGTTTACCGGAATCATTGAAGAAACTGGAAAGATCACCGCCATTACGAATGGCGAAGGCATGCGCCGCATCCGGATTGAGGCGCCAACCATTGCGAAGGACCTGAACCTCGGCGACAGCGTCGCCGTCAGCGGCGTCTGCCTCACCGTGGTGGAACATGACGCCAAGGGTTTCTCCGCGGATCTCGCGGCAGAAACCTGGGTTCGCACCTCGTTTTCGCGCATCCAGCAGGGTGCGGTGGTGAACCTGGAACGTGCGCTGAGCGCCAATGCGCGGCTCGGCGGACACATGGTGCAGGGCCACGTTGACGCCACCGGAAAGTTTCTCGGCAGCGAGGACATTGCGGGCGCCGACGACAAGTGGCTGCACTTTGAAGTGCCGGCCGAACTCGATCCGCTGCTGGTCTACAAAGGCTCGGTGGCCATTGAGGGTGTGAGCCTGACGGTGGCAAAGCTGGAAGGCAACCGCCTGACCATCGCTGTCATTCCTCACACGCTGGAGGCGACAAACCTTTCAACCCTTAAGCCGGGCGATCCGGTGAACCTGGAGACGGATGTGCTGGCCCGCTACTTTGCCAAGTGGAACGAGCGCGGGGAGGCTGCTGCGGTTACGCCGAAGAAGTCTGCGGCCGCGCCGCGCTTCGGCATCGTGGTCAGCCGCTTCAACAAGCTCATTACCGACCGGCTGCTGAGCGAGGCGCTGGCTGCGTTGAAGGAGCACGAGGTCACCGACGACCGCATTGAGGTCTTCCATGTGCCGGGCGCATATGAGATTCCACTGATAGCGAACAAGCTCGCCAAGTCCGGGCGCTTCGACGCCGTACTTTGCCTCGGCTGCGTCATCCGCGGCGAGACTTTCCACTTCGAGCTGATCTCGCAGGAGGTGGCTCGCGGCGTCAGCCAGTCGGCGATGGAAACAGGAATTCCGCATGCCTTCGGCGTCATCACCTGCGATACGCAGGACCAGGCGCTGGCGCGCGTGGGGCTGAAGGGCGGCAACATTGGCGCAGAAGCTGCCGAAGTTGCGCTCACCATGGTGAAGGTCAGCCAGTCTATCTAACGGTTGCAACAAAAAACGCCTTCTGTCGTGCGCGCCCCCACGCCGCGGCAGAGGGCGTTTTGTTTTTGTCCTCAATCCGTTCTCTCATTCCGCTGCAACTCTGTCGACAGGCCCCCGAATCGCATCTTCCTGCTGTCGACAGGACTCATCTTGGTGGACGAATCCCGCGCGCAAAAATCCCCAGCTTGTTTCTTCTCGAAGACAGTCGCGCTGTCGACAAGAATCGGTATGCGAGGAGGTGTTTCTCCATGACGACGGGCCGACATGTCGACAAAAATCCGTCTGATTTTGTCGACTGTGTCGACAAAATTCGCCAATACTTTCGTGCTTAGCGATCTAAGTTATTGAAACTACATATCGAGAATAAATGGTTGAACAGTTGCATTCGTCGACGTTGTAATCATGGTTGTTCCTGCACGTGAAAGGCTGTCATTTATATGGAACTGGCGACGGTTGCAAGCTTGGACGAGGGCGGGGAGGAAATCATCCTGCCTTCAGCCGTTCACAAGAAAGAATGTATGTCGGGGCAATACCGGGCGCTGCTGGATGTTGCCCGGCTCATTGCCGCGCATCGTGATCTTCCCTCCCTGCTCGAAGCCCTGACGGTGTTGCTGCACAGTGTGGCGCCGTTCGACTACCTCTCCCTGATGATCTACGACCCGACCGACGATCTTTTCTGCGTCATCTATCCGGGCCTGCCCTCGCGCTCCATTCCGCGCTCCTGCGGATTCGGATTCGAGGACGGGCCTGGCGGCTGGGTGTGGGAACATCAGCGCCCCATCGTTTGCGACATCGACGAGATTGAGAAAAACTACCCAAAGATTGCACAGCGCCGACGCGAACAGAATATTGTCTCCTCCTGCGTGGTGCCGTTGACCACCGCCGTCCGCAAGGTCGGCGTGCTGGAGTTCCTCAGCACCCACAGCGATGTCTACCGTGAAGAAGACGTGGAGTTCATGGAGCAGGTGGGATCGCAGGTGGCCGTGGCGGTGGATAACGCGCTGCACCACGAGAGCGCCCGTCTGACCCAGGAGCGCATCTCCACGCTGCTCGACGTGAGCAACGCGGTTGTCTCGTCACTCGATCTGCAGGAATTGCTGACGGCGGTTTCCAAGACGATTGAGCATGTGCTCGGTGCTGGATATTGCAGTCTGGTGCTGCATGACCCAAAGGCGAACGTGCTGCGCTGCATGGCGGTCTACTCGGTGAACAGCAAATCCAAGCTGGCGCCGGGGCGCATCATTCCCGTGGAGGACTCGCCGATGGCGCAGGCCTTCAAGCTGCGCCGCCCCATCAACCTCTGCGAGAAGGAACTGCATGGCGCCATCAACCTGAGCCCGCACGCGGCGCAGGCGGTCAAGGATGGTATACGTTGCGTCTGCCTGGTGCCGTTGACTGCGCGCGGCCGCGTGCTCGGCGTGCTCAGCATCGGGCACTTCGGCAAGGAATATTTCGACGATGCCGAAGTGCAGTTGCTGGTGGAGATTGCCAACCAGATTTCGGTTTCTGTCGACAACGCGCGCGCCTATGTCGAAATCTCAAAACTGAAGGACACGCTGTGCAGCGAGAAGTTGTACCTCGAAGAGGAAATCCGCACGGCATACAACTTCAAGGAGATGATCGGCGAGAGCGCCGCGCTCAAGCGCGTGCACGAGCAGATTGCGATGGTGGCGGCCAGCGATGCCACGGTGCTCATCCTGGGTGAGACCGGCACAGGCAAGGAACTGGTGGCGCGCGCCATCCATGACCTGAGCCAGCGCAAGTCCCGCACGCTGGTGAAGCTGAACTGCGCGGCCGTGCCCAGCGGCCTACTTGAAAGCGACCTGTTCGGACACGAGAAGGGCGCGTTCACCGGAGCCATCGCGCAGAAGATTGGCCGCTTTGAGATGGCCAACAACGGCACGCTCTTCCTCGACGAAATCGGCGACCTGCCGCTGGAACTTCAACCGAAACTGCTGCGTGCCATTCAGGAAGGCGAGATCGAGCGGCTGGGGTGCTCGCGCTCGTTCAAGGTGAATGTGCGGCTGATTGCCGCAACGCACCGCGACCTGGATGAGATGATTGCGCACGGTGAATTCCGTCGTGATCTTTTCTATCGCCTCAACGTCTTTCCCATCGTGCTGCCGCCGCTGCGCGAGCGCGCGGAGGACATCCCGCTTCTGGTGCGGTACTTCACCGCGAAGTACGCCAAGCAACTCAGCAAGAACATCGAAAGCATTCCGTCGGAGACGATGGAGATGCTGAAGAGCATGCCGTGGCCTGGCAACATCCGCGAGTTGGAGAACCTGATCGAGCGCGGCGTCATTGTGACCCAGGGGCCGGTACTCCACGTTCCGCTGCCGGACTCGCGCCCGGTGGAGAATACGCTGCTGTACTCGTCGCGCTTCCGCAAGCCGACGGTGGTGGCCGAGTTGCCAAGTAGGGAAGATCATGGCGAGCGCGATGCGATTCTGGAGGCGCTGCGCGAATGCAAGTGGCGCATCTCGGGGCCGAATGGCGCGGCGGACAAGCTGGGCATGAGCCGCAGCGAGTTCCTCTCGGCCACGCAACGCCTGCGTATTTCGCTTTATCCGCAGGGTGTGGGTGAGCAGGAGCGCGATTTGATCGTGCGGACACTGCGCGAGTGCAACGGCCAGATTGCTGGCAAGCGCGGCGCGGCCGCACGGCTGGGCCTGAACCGTACCACGCTGTATTCACGGATGCAGCGGCTGGGAATTCCCAAGAACTTCTAATTGGTATTTATCGAAGTCATTCCTTATTAATGAAGAGCCGGGCATCACGCCCGGCTCTTCTATTTTGCGGCGTGACACCACCGGCACGCCCCTTTTGTCGTCGCTCTTCGTCTGTGAGTGTTGTCAACACATGACGACAAACCCGGCAGCGACACTGTTCTTCCTCCTCCTCGTGGCTCTGCAAAACCCGCGCAAAACCAGTGTTTTCGCGGTTTCGCGGATTGGTACGCCAGTTGCAATTCCCCTACCGGAATCACAAGTTCATAGCGGCCGTCGCGGGGGCAAAGACTTCCGTTACCGCCAAGGATTTCGGTGAGTCATGGATTCATTCATTGAACAGCAGCAGGAAATGCCAGAGCCGCAGCCATTGGAAGCAGGAATGGCCCGGCTGGACGAATTGTTTGTGTCGGCATCGGCACTGCGCCACGTGCTGCGCACGGCATTGGAAGTCTGCCGCGAACCCAAGCCGGGCGCGGAAGTCGACCAGGCCATGAAGGAACTGCTCGATCAGCAGGTCTCCGTCTTTGCTCCAGTCACGCTTCGCGGGTGGCTGGTGAATGCCGGTGGATTGAGCTCGACCCGGCAGCAGCCGGAAGGTGAGGGCGAGGCGATTGAGATCTGCCAGACGACCGAGGTGGGCATCCAGTATCTGGACGAAGCCGATCCGGCCAGCGATGTGCGCAGACTTCTCGATTCCGACCCGGAATACCGTTCTCTTTACCTATTCATTCTCGATTTCTGCCGTACCCCGAAAGACAAGCAGGAAATAGAAGACGCGGTGTATGCGCAGAACCTTCTTCCGAAGGGAAAGTCTCCGTACCCGACGGCGTTCCTCGGTGTGCTGGAGGAAGCCGGTGGTGTTCGCTGGGCGGAGAAGTGGTTGACGACGGAAGCAGGCAGGCAGGTGTTGTAAGGCGCTGGGAGGCCACCGTCCCAGAGGTTTCATTTTTCAAGGAGTCATTCACATGAACGATCTCAAACTCACGCGGCGAAACTTCCTGACCCTGACTGCGGTCAGTGGTGCAGCCGCTGCGTTGCACTCCGACGCCGGGGCGCTGACGGCCGCACTATCGCCGCAGCATCCCGCTACGACGGGGCACATCGAAAAGGTCCGTTCCACTTGTCGCGGTTGCGGCAAGATGGAATGCGGCGTCTGGGTCACGGTCAAGGACGGTCGCGCCATCAAAATTGAAGGCGACGAAAGCTGTCCGACCAGCCGCGGCAACTGCTGCACCAAGAGCATGTCGTCGCTGCAGGCCTGCTATCACCCCGAGCGTCTGAAGTACCCGATGAAGCGCACCCATCCCAAGGGACACGATGCCGGCTGGGTTCGCATCTCCTGGAACGAAGCGCTTTCGACCTCCGCGAAGAAGTTCATGGAGATCAAGCACAAGTACGGTGGCGAGAGCATCTTCGGCATGTGCGGCACCAGCCGCATCTGGTCGATGGCTCCCTACGCGTCGTTCAAGCAGTTGGTGCAGACGCCGAACGCCGTCGTCGCCTATCAGATCTGCAAGGGCCCCCGTCACTGGGGAACCCAGATGACCGACTTGTACGCCTCCGCCTGGATGGCCACGGTCGATCGTCCGAAGGTCTATGTGCAGTGGGGCGCCGCGCCGGAAATCTCCAACTACGATGACTCGGGCCGCGTGACGGTTGACGCCATGATGGAAGCCGAGCACCACATTGTGGTGAACCCGCGCCTGCAGAACACGGGCACGCACGCCGACATCTGGCTGCCGCTTCGTCCCGGCACCGACGCCGCCCTGGCGCTGGCCTGGATGGACGTGCTGATCAAGAACAAGCTGTTTGACGATGCCTTCGTCCGTCGCTGGACGAACGGCCCGTTCCTCTATGTGCAGGAGCTGGAGCCGAGCGGTTTTGACTTCCCGGGCCGTGGCGAAATCGTCAAGATCAAGACCCGCCTGCTGAAGGAAAGCGACATCAAGCAGGGCGGCGACCCCAAGAAGTTCATGGTGTGGGACGAGCTGTCGAAGTCGCTGAAGTACTTCGACGCCGAGACCGGCTACTGGCAGGGCGATCACAAGCGTCCGCTGGCGAAGGGCACGCCGTACAAGCACGGCGGCACGCTGCTGCCGATCTCGAAGTTCGATCCGATGATGAAGCCGGCGATCTTCGGTCACTACATGGTAAAGCTGAAGGACGGCCGCACGGTGAAGGCTGTGCCGGTCTTCCAGAAGCTGGCCAATCGCGCCGACGCCTATGCTCCGGAAAAGTCCGCGAAGATCACGGGCGTTCCGGCAGACAAGGTCATCAAGGCCGCCAAGACCTGGGCAGGCAAGCCGCTGCAGGGTGGCATTCTTTACGAGCTGGGCATCGAGCAGTCTGGCAACGCGATTGAGAACGTGCGCGCCCTGGCTTGCCTGGTGGGCATCTCCGGCAACTTTGATACGCCGGCCGGCAACCGTGGACCGACCTTCTCCAAGGTCAACCCGCTGGCGGGCGAATTCGCCTTTGGTGCGCCTCCAGTGCCGATGTCGCAGTACGAGAAGATCCTTGGCGGCGAGCGCTTCCCGCTGTTGAAGTGGTGGGGCAAGTGGGCGGATGCCAACTCCGTGTGGGACACTGTCGCCACCGGCAAGCCGTATCCGGTCAAGGCCTGCTTCCACGAGTCGGGCAGCTTCTTCAACCAGACGAACGCGAAGTTCGCGGGCGAATGCATGAAGAAGCTCGAGTTCCAGCTCTCGCTGGAGCTGTGGCACACGGTTACCTCTGAATCCGCTGACATCGTGGTTCCGGTCCGTCACTGGCTGGAAATCGATTGCCCGCGTGTTTCGCAGGGTTCCAGCGGCGGTATCGGCGCCACCTGCGCCGCCGTCAAGCCGCTGGCTGAGTGCAAGCACGACGCCGAAGTCGTACAGGAACTGTTCCATCACGCCGGTGTGCCGTGGAGCACGGACAAGAACAACCCGTGGCCCGGTCTGGAAGGCGAGCTGGATATCTGCGTCAAGGGTTCCGGCATGACGTGGAAGCAGTATCGCGCCCACTTCCAGGAGCACGGCTGGTGGGATGCCAAGAAGGTGGAGCCTGAAGCTTGGGGCACCTTCCGCCGCTACGAGAACGGACAGCTTCGCCCCGGCAAGCTGTGGTTCATGTACGGTGACGGCAAGCCTGGCTTCGCCACGCCGACCATGAAGATGGAACTGTGGTCGACGCTGATTGAGACCAAGCACCCGAATCAGGACCTGGCGCTGCCCAAGCACCTTGAGCCGTACGAGAGCCCGGTCGCCGATCCGAAGCTGAACCAGAAGTACCCGCTGACGATGATCACCGGCCGCCGTATTCCGGTGTACTTCCACTCCGAGCACCGTCAGCTGCCGTGGTGCCGCGAATTGTGGCCGGTCCCGAAGGTGGAAATCCATCCGGAGACCGCCGCGAAGATCGGCGTCAAGCAGGGTGACTGGGTGTGGGTTGAGAATGATCGCGGTCGCGTCCGCCAGACCGTCGACATCTACGCCGGCATTCCGGTCAATGTCATCAACGCGGAGCACGCGTGGTGGTATCCGGAAAAGCCGGGTCCAGACCATGGCTTCCATGACTCGAATATCAACATCCTGGTCAACCGCTATGCGCAGTGCGTCATCTGTGGCTCATCCACGCTGCGCGGTTACCCGGTCAAGGTTTACAAGGCGAAGGAAGGCGCGCCGGAAGGCATCATCAAGTCGCACAACGACAAGCGCCTGAAGCAGTGGCTGCCCGTGTACGAAGGGAGGAGCTAACAATGCAACTTGGAATCGTTACCGACCTCACGAGGTGCGTGGGCTGTCTGGCTTGTTCGGTGGCATGCAAGATGGAGAATGGCGTTGCCGTCGGCAATTACTACAACAAGGTGCTGCGCATTGGACCGAACCCCCGCTATGCGGGCGCGAAGTTCCCCGACGTGGAAATGTACTTCCTTCCGCTCGGTTGCCAGCACTGCAAGAACCCGTCGTGCGTGAAGGTCTGCCCGACCGGAGCTTCGCAGAAGAAGGCCGACGGCACGGTGCAGATCGACAAGTCGAAGTGCATCGGCTGCAAGCTGTGCGTCAAGGCGTGTCCGTACGGTGTCCGCTACCTGAACCCGGAAACGAACGTGGTGGAGAAGTGCACCATGTGCGAACAGCTGGTTCAGCAGGGCAAGGTGCCGATGTGCGTCTCCGATTGTACGGGCCGCGCCCGCTTCTTCGGTGACCTCGACGATCCGAACAGCCTGCCGAACAAGAAGCTGCGTGAAGCTGGCGCCGCCTCGGTTCATCAGCTGCCGGATACGGGTACGCATCCGTCCTATAAGTACATCCTGAAGCGGGCCACCTGGCGCGGAGGCGTCAAGGCCGACTTCGAACCGCAGTTGAAGTCCTAGAAGGGAACGAGCGATGGAAACCCAATTTCCTTGGGATGTTCTCTTCGCTGTACTGATCTGCCTCGCCGCGGTGTTGTTTGCCGCGGCGGGTGCAGTGACCTTGCTGAACAAGCTGGGCCGCTGGCAGTTCCGCATTTCTGCGGCCGCGCTGGTGTCCATGCTCGTCGGCTTGGCCTGCGGTGCCATTTACCTCGGGCACCCGGAAAGAATCTTCGGCGCCTTCGCCAACACGAACTCCGTGCTCTCGCGCGAGCTCATTGCGGTGCTGGTGCTGCCGATTCTGATGGCGGTGTTCGTTTACAAGCAGTGGCGCACAGCGGGTGCGCCGAAAGTTCTTTCCGCGTTGGCAATTGTCGCCGCAATTGCGGCACTGGTCCTGACCGTGCAGTTGATCAAATTCTGGACCGCCGACGGAACTGATGAAAGTTACCTGTTGCAGCCGGCAGTAAGCTCCTGTTCGCTCCTAGAGTCTCTGCTTACGTAGTGCAACGGTCGTGCGCCGGCATTCGGAGTGCCGGCGCGCATTTTCATAATCATGCAGGAGTCATACTTATGAGCCCGACCGCTGAATCCGTGACCTTTTCCGAGCTGCTTGCCAGCCGTGCTTCCACCTACGAACTGTTAGGCCGCCTCTTCCGGCAGGAAGTTGACGCGCCGTTGCTCGACGACCTGAAGAAGCTCGACTGCAACGTCGCTGTCGACAACGCCGACATCGACGAGGGCTATGCCCTGTGGCGCAGCTTCCAGCAGAACCTGACGGACCAGACCCTGGTGGATCTCGCCGTCGATTACGTGAAGACCTTCATTGGCACCGGCAAGACCAGCAGTGGCGCGGCCTATCCCTATGAGTCGGTTTACACCAGCCCCATGCGCCTGCTGATGCAGGAAGCCCGCGACCAGGTGCTGGAACTGTACGCCGCCGAGGGCATCGGCAAGGCGCCGAACTTTGTCGACCCCGAGGACCACATCGCCCTTGAGCTGTCCTTCATGGTCTTCCTCAACAAGCGCTGCCATGAGCTGTTCACCGCCGACAAGCCGATGGAAGCCCTCGAATATCTGAAGAAGCAGCAGAGCTTCCTCACCGACCATCTGAACCGCTGGGCTCCGACATTCTGCAATGACATTCCGCGCTTCTCGCAAAGCAACCTGTATCTCGGACTGGCGAAGATCACCAAGGGCTTCCTTGAGGTCGATGCCGCCGCGCTTGCCGAGCTGATCGAAGAAGTGCAGCGCCCCGCCGCGTAACAGGCGGTGTGTCGACACTCCGGCGGGCCGCCTGCCGGAGCTGACAACCTGATGCCGGTGCGGGAAGTTCCAAGCTGCACCGGTTTCATAGCCATAACCACGACGATTCCGATTCACTCTCCAGCCGCACGCTCCTGTGCGGCTCTTTTCTTCTTCGTTCCGCAATCAACAGCAGCACCGTCAGCGTATGCATCCGGCACCTTCAGGGCAGGCTGTCGTCGTTGGTGTTTTGCGCGTCGGCAAAGTGCCGACATGGACACCTGCTGTGTCACGAACGGAAAACAGATGCGCCGCACTTTCAACAACATAGACGGGCGCAAATGCCGTGACGCGTGGCACGGCGAATGCCTCAGCAAGTGTGCGGCTCCACGATGTCGATTCTGTGGGCAGGCTGAATAGATCTCCCGCCTTGCTCAAGAAGGGGCGCCGCCACTTCATTGCAGTTGTAAGGTCACGATACTCATGATGAATCAATACGAGATTTGCACGTTCACTCCGCGGTCCAGCCGTTCCGGCCGGGCATGGAGATTGGCTCTGTGCCTGTTCACCGTAGCGGCCATCCTGCTTGCCGGAGGAGCGCTGGCGTTTGCTGAAGGACCGGATGTATCCACGGAGTCGTCTTCACGGACGACTGCGGTTGCACCCGATGCCCCCTCGGCGGCAAAGCCTGCGAAGACGGCCGATGCCCCCAGGCTCGGCATCAAGTTCGGCTTTGACGAGCGCATGCGCCAGGAGGACCTGAACAACAACTCCGACCACATCGGCTCGAAGGAAGACGACCTGCGCTACTACCGTTTCAAGACGCGCGTGTTCGCCAACTTCAACGTGGGCCGGAACCTGGATATCTATGTGCGCCTGGCAAACGAAGCCACGAAGAAGACCAAGGACCCGTCGCGTCCGAACGATATCGCTTCACCGTTCGCGATGAACGAAATCTTCTTCGACAATTTCTACATGGACTTCAAGAAGCTCCCGGTGGTGAACGGTCTCAGCCTCAAGGTCGGCCGTCAGGATATGTACCGCGGAGATGGCTTCCTGTTCTTTACCGGCGGCACCGGCGTGGCGTCGCGCTCCATCTACTTCAACGCCTTCGACCTGGCCTACACAAAGAAGAAGTACAAGCTCGAATTTATCGGCATCTTCAACCCCAAGTACGATGAGTTCCTGCCGGTTATCAACGCGGCGGAGGGCACGGCCGCCACGCACTACCACCGCGGCAAGCAGTTGACCGAGTGGGATGAAACCGCAGCGGGCCTCTACTTTACCGACCGCAATCACAAGAACACCGATTGGGACGCCTATTACTTCTTCAAGCGCGAGTACAACGACATGCGCGCGCACACCAACTACCTGTTCCAGCCGGATCGCCACTTCAACACCATCGGCGGCCGCATTGTGCAGCGTGTACCAAAGTCTCCGGGCCTGAAGCTGGTGACTGAGTGGGCCTATGAGTTCGGCACGCAGAACAGCATGACCACCGGCGTTGCCAACACGGATATCCGCGCCTGGGGCGGCATCGGCTATGCCAAGAAGACCTTCCAGGTGAAGACGCAGCCCTGGTTGCTGGTGGGCTTCCGCGCCTACTCCGGCCAGAAGGCCGGCGACAAGACCAGCACCAACTGGGACCCGCTTTTCTCGCGCTGGCCGGGTTGCCCGCAGTTTCCGGGCGATGACATCCCGTGCGTGAATGAAGGCTATCCATTCACGCAGGTCTACGAAGTGGGCGTGGCCTACAACACGAACCAGAAGGTTCTAGACGTGCAGGCCGGCTTCCAGCCCACCAAGAAGATCAAGGTGACCGGCTACTACGGCTACCTGGGCGCCATGAACCCGTTCACCATGAACCCCTACCACGTGTATGTAAACCTGATCGCAACGCCGACCTCGGTGAGCACCTACTTCTCCAACGGTACGCGCCGCGGACAGATGGTTTCGGCACGCTCGGAGTTCACCATCAGCAGCACCGAGAGCGCCTACCTCTATCTAGAGAAGGCGTACTTCGGCAACTTCTACGTGAACAAGAACAGCTCGTACTACTTCCGCGTGGAGTGGATGCACAAGTTCAACAAATTCCTGCCGTACAGCAAGAACTAAAGACAGTAAGACCTCCTGAAACAGTGGTGCAATACCTGGGTCCGGCTTCGGCCGGACCCTTGTTCTGTGGAAGCAAAGCCGCACGGACGCAATTGACGGCTGCGGTATCTGGCGACAAAGAAGGCCACCCGAGGGTGGCCTTTTGTTTTGCGGAGGAGGATGCGTTACTCGTGGCGCAGGGCTTCAATCGGGTCCAGCCGCGCGGCACGCTTGGCCGGAACATAACCAAAGACCACGCCGATGAGCGCTGAGATGCCGAAGGCGAGCAGGTTGATCGACGGGCTAAAGACATACGGCATGGAGAGCAGCTTGGTCAGCAGCAGAGACGCACAGGTGGCGAGGATGATGCCAATGGTCCCGCCAAATGCCGAGAGCGTCACCGCCTCCACGAGGAATTGGAGCAGCACCTCGCTTTCCAGGGCGCCAATGGCGAGCCGCGTGCCAATCTCGCGGGTGCGCTCGGTGATGGAGACCAGCATGATGTTCATGATGCCGATGCCGCCGACCAGCAGGCTGACGGCTGCCACCGCACCCAGCAGCGAGGTAAGCACCTTGGTCGCGCCGGACATGGCCGTGGCAATCTCGCGCGTGTCGAGCACGTCGAAGTTGTCCTCCTTGCCTGCGATGATGTGGCGGCGCTCACGCAGAAGCTGCACAAGGTCTTCCTTGACTTTGCTCGTGGAGCTGCCGTCACGCGCGGCGATCATGATGCCGGCAACGTCCTGCGAGCCGCTGAGTCGGCGCTGCACGGTGCGCAGCGGCATCACGATGACGTCGTCCTGATCGCGGCCCATGGAGGCCTGCCCCTTGGACTTCAGCAGCCCGATGACGTCGCAGGAGAAATCCTTGACGCGGATGCGGCTGCCGACCGGGTCGGCATTGTCAAACAGGTTCTTCCGCACGGTCTCGCCAATCACGCAGACAGACTTTCCTGCGCGCAGCTCCATCTCCTCGAATTGGCGGCCGCTGGCCAGCGTCCAGTTGCCGGCGACAAAGTAATCGTTGGTAGTTCCGGTGACGGAGGTTGACCAGTTCCTGGCGCTGGCAATGGTCATCACACTGCTGCTGACGGTGGGCGCAATGGCCTTGACGTTGGCGATCTGGTTGCGCACGGCCTCCACGTCCGCCAGCTTGAAGTTCGGCGCAGCGGTTGTGTCACGTGAAGCTCCGGGGCGCTGGCCGGGCATGGCGATGACCAGGTTGCTGCCGAGGCTTGAAATCTGGTCCGAGACCGACTGCGTGGCACCGTTGCCGAGCGTGACCATGGTGACCACGGCCGAGACACCGATGACGATGCCCAGCATGGTGAGGAACGTGCGCATCTTGTTGCGGCGCATTTCCTTCAAAGCGAGTAGTACGGCATTCCACAGCATCAGGCCACGCTCCCATTCTGCGTTTCGCGGTCCACCACGCCGTCGAGAAAGTGCACGGTGCGTCCGGCGTAAGCGGCCGCCGCGCCTTCGTGCGTCACCATCACCACGGTGATGCCGCGCTCGCGGTTGAGCCGGGTGATCAGCTCCATGATTTCGCGGCTGCGCTTGGAGTCGAGGTTGCCGGTGGGTTCGTCGGCAAGCAGCACGGCCGGGTTCGTGACCAGTGCGCGCGCAATGGAGACGCGCTGCTGCTGTCCGCCGGAAAGCTCCGCGGGCGTGTGCGTCTCCCAGCCTTCAAGGCCCACAAGCTTCAGCGCCTCGCGCGCGAGCTGACGGCGTACGTGTGCAGCCTCGTGACGGTAGAGCAACGGCAACTCCACGTTCTCCAGCGCCGAGGTGCGCGCCAGCAGGTTATAGCCTTGGAAGACGAAGCCGAGAAAGTTGCGGCGCAGCAGCGCGCGCTGGTCACGCGTCAACTGCTCCACATGCACGCCCTTGAAGAGGTACTCGCCGGAGGTAGGCGTGTCGAGGCAGCCGAGCGTGTTCATCATCGTCGATTTGCCCGAGCCGCTTGGCCCCATGATGGCAACGAACTCGCCGGGATAGATGCACAGGTCCACGCCGCGCAGGGCTTGGAATGCCGACTCGCCCTGCCCGTAAACCTTCGTGATGTTGCGCAGCTCAATGACCGGTTGCGGCGCACTGTTTGCGCCGCCCGTCATGTTGCCCGCCTGGGGTGACAGCGTACTCATTTCTGCTCCGCCGTGTTGGTAATGACGGCCATGCCTTCCTTGAGGCCGTCGCCGGTGACTTCCGTGAGCTGCCCATCGGTGGCGCCAACCACAACCGAGATGGCAACGGGCTGGCCGTCGCGCAGTGTCCACACCTTCTGCGTACTGCCTTTGGTGATGGTCTGCGTCTTGGTGGCATTCTCCCCCGGAGGGCCGGGGAAGATGCGGAAGCCGCTCTTCTTTGCGGTGGCTGTCTGCGGCGGCGTAAAGCGCAGCGCCGTGTTCGGAACCAGCAGCACGCCCTTGTGTGCCAGCGTGGCAATGGCCGCCGTGGCCGTCATGCCGGGGCGCAGGCTCAGGTCATCGTTCTTCACCTTCAGCACGGTGGAGTACGAGACCACGTTGTTCGACGTGGTCGAGCCGTAGGCAACGCGCGCTACCGTAGCGTTGTACTTGCGGTTTGGGTAGGCATCGACGGAGAACGTCGCCGTCAGTCCGTTGCTCACGCTGCCCACGTCGGCTTCGTCCACATAAACCTTCAGGTCCATCTGGCTGAGGTCTTCGGCGATGGTGAACAGCGTGGTGACTTCCATCTGCGCGGCCACCGTCTGGCCCTTCTGCACGTCGCGCGCCAGCACCACGCCGTTGATGGGCGAGCGTATGGATGACTTGTAGAGATTGATCTTTGCAGTGCTCAACTCAGCTTCGGCTTCCTTGACCGAAGCGCGGTAGTTCGCCACATCGGCCTGGTCCTTCGCCACGGTTGTCTCCGCCGAAGTCATCTCCGCCTTGGACGGCACCTTGCCGTTGGAGAGCCGCGAAACTTCCTTGTAGCGGTCCAGGTTTACCTGTGCGTCCTTCAGCGTGGCCTCGGCCTGTGCAAGCTTCGCCTTTGAAGATGCGAGCGTGGCTTCAGACTGCGTGATGGCGTCGTTCAATTTCGCGGGGTCGAGCCGCGCCAGTACCTGCCCCTTGGTGACATGGTCGTTCTCTTCCACCAGCACGTCTTCCACGGTGCCGCTCAATTCGCTGCCGACGTTCACCCTGTTGGTCGGCGCCAAATTGCCGGTGGCCGTGACGGTGACGTTCAAATCTCCGCGCGTGATGGGCGTGGAATCATAGCGCGGCATGGCCGCCGCCTCCTGCCTGCCGAAAAATGCGCGCGCGGCAAACAGGATGACCATCAGCGCGATCGCCGAGTAGATCCAGCGCGAATACCTGCGCCATCCTTTGCGTGCACTCGGCGGCGCAAGCAGCGCGTTGATGTCGTTCTCCGGTTGGTTGGCGTAGCTGCTCATAATTGCTCCCGTAATCTGCTATTGGCTCTGCGACCAGCCGCCGCCAAGCGCCTGGTAAAGCTCGATGACTGCCGTGGTGCGATCCGCCTGCGTGGTGGCCACGCTGTCTTCCAGCGTGAGCAGTGTGCGCTCGGTGGTCAGCACTGTTTGAAAATCGATGAGTCCGGCAGCGTAGCGATCGCGCGCCAGGGTGAAGGCGTTGCGCGCCGCGTCCGTGGCGGTGCCCAGCGACGCGAGCCGGTCGCGGCTCTTCACGTAGGCTGTCATCGCGTTCTCCACGTCTTTGAGCGCTGTGAGCACCGTCGATTCGTAGCTGATGACGGCCTGCTGCTGCACCTCGTTCTGCACGTCGATGTTGGCGCGGATTTTGCCCGAGTCGAACAGCGTCTGCGAGAGCGTGCCCGCCACGCTGGTGACCAGGTAGTTCACTGCGCCGTAGCCGGTGATGATCTCCGGCCCGAAGCTGCCGCTCAGGTTCAGGCTCGGGAAGCGTGCGGCTTCCTGCTGCTTCAGGCGGGCGGTCTCTGCCAGAATGCGGTATTCGGCGGCACGCACGTCGGGACGCTGACGCAGCGTCTCTGCTGGAATGCCCACGGCAAGCGCTTCCGGCGGAGAGGGAATCTTCGCCTCCGCAGAAAGTTCCTGGTTCAGCGTGCCAGGCGCCACGCCCAGCAGAAGTTCCAGCGCGTGCTGCTGTTGCGCAATGTTCGATTCGAGCGTCGGAATGGTTGCGCGTGTCTGGTCGCGCTCGGAGCGTGCCTGTTCTACATCGACTGCGCCCACCAGCCCGGCCTTCTCGCGCCACTCGGTCAGTTGCAGCGTCTCGGATTCACTGGCCTCGTTGCGCTTTGCGACCTCCAGCCGCGCCTGATATGCGCGCGACTGCACATAATCCAGCGCAACCTGTGCGGCCAGCGAGACCTGCGTGTTGTGCAGGTCGGCTTCGGTGGCGTGCAGGTCGGCCTCGGCGCCTCGGGCGGCGTTGCGCTTGGCTCCGTTCACGTCAGCGTCCCAGCTTACGGCGGCTTGCACGGACGTAGTGCCGGAGTTGCTTGAGGTCGAGCCGGAGCCAAGCGTCGTGTTGTTTCCGTAGCTTGGCGAAGCGGAAGCCGTAACGCTCGGGCCGCGGTTGGCTCCTGCCAGCCGACGTTGCGCCTGAGCCTCACGCAATTTGGACTGCGCCGTGCGCAGGTCGGGACTCGACTTCAAGCAACGCTCGATGAGGTCGCTGAGCGTTGAATCACCGAGCTTCTCCCACCAGCGCGTAAGGTCTTCCACTGTCTGCGTGTTGATGGCCTTGTCGGTGGCGGTCCACTGTTCGGGGAGTGCCACGGAAGGCTTGGCTGGTTGCTTGCTCGCGGCGGCGGCAGGGAGCGCCAGCCCGGCTAGAGCCAGGCCGAGCAGCAGCGTGCGCGCCGGGGGACGGAAGCAATCGCGGAATCTGGAATTCACAGGTATGAACATAGTGCCCATTCGTATTCGTTGCAGCGTTGTTCCTGCCTCTATGTTGACGGCTGCGGAAGGGAAGCGCCTATTAAGATTCGTAAAAGAGAATGTATTTGGCGGGTAGTGCGGGAAACCCTGTATTTATGCGGCTAAAACGAATATTGAATGTGAAGAAATGTGTAGCGCAGATGTTAAGAAAAGTGAAGTACGGAGATTGCGTCTGCGGGGACAAAAAAGGCCGCCACCCCGAGCAGAGCGGCGGCCAGTGGAGCGACGTCTAGTAGCGATAACGAAGGTTGATATACCAGTTGCGGCCCGGCTCAGGATAGCCGGCCGTGAAGTAGTAGAGGCGGTCGAAGACGTTCTTGACGCCGGCCTGTGCGCTGAAACGCTCGCCCACCGGAACCGTACCGCCAAGGTCGACGGCCGCGAAGGCGGAGCCATGCGGGTGGTAGAGCGCTGAGCTGCTGGAGTAGCTGGTGTCCTGCAGGGTGACGCCGCCATCGTAGCGGGCCACCACCATGCCGGTGATGCGGCGCGGCAACTGCACCGTGGCCTTGCCAACCAGCGCGTGTTTCGGAATGCCGATGGTGGTGGTCAGCGAGCTGAGCACGGTGCCGGTTGGCAGCGTGGCCGCGCCCACTTCACGGTTCAGGAACGTATAGCTGCCGTCAAAGAGCAGGCGCGGCAACGGACGGCTGTGCAACTCGAACTCCACGCCCTCATGCGTTTCCTTGCCGATATTGACATTCATCGAGCAGTAGCCGGTGGTGCTGTTATTAGGGCACAGGCCGTTGGAGTCAACCACCAGGCCGCCTTCAATGGCGTTGCGCAGGCTGCTGTGGAACAGCTCCACCTGTGTCGAGAGTTTGGGGCTGAAGGTCTTGGCGTAGCCGATGTTCCAGGTGCGGGCGTTCTCGCCCTTCAGGTCCGGGTTCGGCAATGCCGAGCCCATGCCGGAGGAGTAGCGCTGCTTCAGCGTGGGGAAGCGGCCGCGGTCGGCGTAGGTGACGAACAGGTTGCTGGTGTCGGTGAGCGTGTAGGTCAGCGCGCCCTGCCAGTTGTTGTTCCAGTAGTGCGCGGTGCAGCCGTTGAACGAGGTGTTCGAGGACTCACTGGCGCACTTGTAGGGGATGACCGTGATGGTGGTGCCGGTGCCGTAGGTCGAGGCCTGGCGCCCGTTCAGGTGGTCTGAGCTGAAACCGAGCGTGCCGCGCAGGCGCGAGGTGATGGTGATCGAATCCTGCAGGCCGATTGAAGTGACCTGGTCGCGCAGCACTTTGTCGGGGATGGTCAGGGGAGTCGTTGAAGTTGGCCCGTAAATGCCGTTCTCGCGGTGTGTGTCGTCCTTGAAGAAGAACGATGCCCCGATGTTGTGCCGGTTGATGGAGTGCGAGTTCAACTCCGTGGAGAAGCCGTCGGTGTGGTCATGGTACCGGCTGATTTCCGAGCCGCTATAACCGCTCTTGCTGCTGTAGGTGTAATTGGTCATCGTCGTGTACTTGGAGTTGTCGTACATGTTGATGCCGTTGTCGAACTGGTCATAGAAGATGCGCGTCTTCAGCGAGGTCTTCTCGCTCAAGCCAGTGTTGCCGATGAAGTAGTAGCTGTTCTTGTTCCAGAGCGGCCACTTCCAGAAGGCCTTGAAGCTGGCGGCGGCGTTCGGACCCATGTAGAGCGGCGAGCCTTTTTCGCCCTTCTGGTTGATGTAGCTGAAGACGTACTGGTCGCCGGCCTTCGGCGTCCAGCCCATGCGGCCGCTGAAGCGCTCGTCGCGGCTGTAGGAGTTGTTCATCTCGTCATTCAGCGTGTAGGGAATATTGGGCGAGGTGTTTAGTGCGGTGTAGCCGCCGGTCGGATATTTCAGGTTGCCGGAGAGCGGAATGTAGTCGGCCTGTGCCCAATCCAGCCCGCCCTGCAGAAAGTACTTGGTGCGGCGCATGCCCAGGTTCAGGGAGGCCAACAGGCCGTTGCCGGAATAGGTTCCGATCAGCGCATCGCCTTCATACTTGCGCATCGGCTCGCGGGTCACCAGGTTGACGGAGCCGCCCATTGCGTTCGGTCCCAGCAGCGGCGAGGAGTAGCCCTTGGCCACTTCGATCTCCGCCAGGTCGCTGGTGAGGAAGCGGTTCATGTCCAGGTAGCCGTCATAGGGGACGTACATCGGGATGCCGTCCTGGTAGAGCGGCACCTGGCCGTTGCTGCTGAAGCCGCGGATCATGAACGAGGCTTCATTGCGCTTGCTGGCGAGGTTGGAGATCTGCACGCCCGGCAGGTCGGCAATGGCCTTGGTGACGTTGATGGCGTTGTTGGACTGAATCTCGCTCTGGCTGATGCTCATCGCCATCGGCGAGACGGCCGAGACCGTCGAGGTCACGTCAATTTCCGTCTGGCCCAGATGGAACGGGTGCGCCGGGTCCTTCTTGACAATCTCTTCCACAGCCGCGCGCAGCGCCTGAACTTCCTGCTGAGGTGTGGTCTTGGGCGAGGTTGCCGCCAGCTTGATGCCGCTGTTCGGGTGCACCTTCAGCCACTCCTCCACCTCATGGCGAATCTGCTTGATCGCTCCCTGTTGGGCCGCGGTCTCCGAGGGGGAGAGCTTCTCCAGGTAGGCCAAATCCTGCTCCCAGGTCAGGGGGCGTCCATTTTGTGCAAGCGCAGTGGTGACGAACAGACCGGCGCACAGCGCCAGCCCCAGGCCGATGCGTGTCGCGGCGACCGATATGTACTGAATAAATTTCATTGTAGTTTTACCTTGACACTCAAGATATGCTCGAAGGTAGCCCAAATGAGCGCGCGTGACAAGAAATATTTGCAATGTTTACAGAACCTATGTAGTCTATGCGCGACATTGACCGCGCCCCGGCGCGGCGGAAGGTGCACTCATCTATGTGGAAGCTGTACGACGAATTGATTGCGGCGGTCCCCGAAGACCTGGTGGTGGAGGATTGCCTGGCAGGCTTGAGCTGGTTTCTGGTGCGCTCGCGCGGCGTGGGCGTCACCATGCGTCCGCGCGAAATTGACGGGCCGTTGCGCAACGCCGGAAACATCACCGGCATGAAGTTGCGCGAACTGGCCGGGTGGGTCAAGTCGTGGAACTGGAACGAGGCAGCGATGGGCCTGGCTGCCATCAACTCCGCGCTGAATGCGCCGGAGACGGCGCGCGCCAACTGCGGCAACCGCCTGCACATGGACGAGAAGCAGGACGTCTTCAGCACGCTGATGGAGAAGTTCCGTGGCAAAAAAGTCGCCGTCGTCGGTCACTTCCTGAACATGGAGCGCTTGAAGGGCGTCTGCGATCTCACGATTCTCGAACGCATGCCGCAGGAGGGCGATACGCCTGATCCCGCGTGTGAATACATTCTCGGCGAGCAGGATGTGGTGGTGATGACCGCGACCACGCTGATCAACAAAACCATGCCGCGTCTGCTGCAACTCTCGCATAACGCCGAGGTCGTGGTGGCCGGGCCGAGCACGCCGCTGCATCCGCTGATGTTCGCGCACGGTGTCTCCGTGCTGGGCGGGCTGATTGTGGAGGATGTGGCCGGCGTGTGGCGCGCGGTTGGCGAGGGTGGACGCGGCGAGCTGTTTACGCGCGGCGGACGCATGGTCAAGGTTTATCGCGAAGACTCGCTCTTCAAGCAGGACTGACGCCATGGCTGTGGAAGTTTCGACAGTTCGGGCGGGCAGGGTGCAGCGGCGCGGCGCGCGCAACGCATGGTTGCTGGGGGGCATCACGTTGGCGCTCGCGCTCGTGGTAGTGGCCTCGCTTGTGCTGGGCCGCTACCCGCTGCCGCTGACCGCGTGGTGGCAGGTGCTGGTGTCTCCGGAGCAGAACGAGGCGGCCAGCATTGTACTGCTTCAGGTAAGGCTGCCGAGGGTGATTGCCGCCGTGCTGATCGGCGGGGCGCTGTCGGTCTCCGGAGCCTCGTTTCAAGGGCTGTTCCGTAATCCCATGGCTTCGCCGGACATGCTCGGTGCCTATGCAGGCGCGGGCTTTGCCGCGTCGTTGGCCATCCTGCACGGCTGGGGCATTGTCGGCATACAGGCCGCGGGGTTCGTCGGTGGCGTGGCTGCCGTGATGCTGGCGTGGTCGGTTTCGAGCGGGTTGGCGCGCTTTGGCGCCGACGCCGGGCTAACGCTGATTCTTGTCGGCATTATCGTGCGCGAGGGCGGCATGGCGCTCATACGCCTCATCGAGTACGTGGCCGACCCGCGCGGCAAGCTGGCAGCCATCACCTTCTGGCTCGTTGGAGGGCTGGCGGCCATCAACCCGCGCGACGTGCAATACGCTGGCGGGCCGCTGCTGGTGGGCACGGCCGTGCTGCTGCTGTTGCGCTGGCGTCTCAACGTGCTCAGCTTCGGCGACGAGGAAGCGCGCGCCATGGGCGTGAATCCACATTGCACGCGCGCCGCTGTCATCATCGCTGCCTCCATGGTCAGCGCTTCAGTGGTGGCCATCGCGGGCATGGTGATGTGGGTGGGGCTGGTGATTCCGCATCTGGCGCGCATGGTGGTGGGTGCCGACCACAAGTGGCTGCTGCCTGCCTCGTTCGTCATCGGCGCGCTCTACCTGTTGCTGGTGGACGACTGCGCGCGAGGCCTGTTCGCCGTCGAGGTGCCGCTCGGCATCCTGACCTCGGTCATCGGCGTGCCGTTCTTTCTCTACCTGCTCATCCAGACGAAGATGGGGCGTGCTGCATGAAGCTTGCGCTTGAGCACGTCTCCTCCGGATACCGCGACAAGCGCATTGTTGAGGACGTTTCGCTGACCGTTGAAGCCGGTGAGTTGCTCTGTCTGCTCGGCGCGAACGGCTCCGGCAAAACCACGCTGTTCAAGACGATTCTCGGTTTCCTGCCGCCGATGTCGGGACAGATCCTGCTCGATGGCGTTGACCTGCGGCGATGGTCGCGGCGCGAATTGGCACGCGCGATTGGCTACGTGCCGCAGGCACACAACCCGCCGTTTGCCTTTCGTGTGCGCGACGTGGTGCTGATGGCGCGCACCGCACACGTCGGGCGTTTTGCCTCACCCGGTCGCCGAGACATGGCCATCGCCGAGGCCGCGCTCGACCGGCTGAACATCCTCCGCATGGCCGATGAGTTGTATACGGAGATCAGCGGCGGAGAGCGCCAGCTTGTGCTGATTGCGCGCGCGCTGGCGCAGGAGGCCAAGCTGCTCGTGCTCGACGAGCCGACCTCCAACCTCGACTTCGGCAACCAGGTGCGCGTGCTGCGATACATCAAGGAACTGGCCGATTCAGGACTCGGCCTGCTGATGACCACGCATTTTCCGGACAACGCCTTTCTCTATGCTTCGCGCGTGGCTCTGATGAAGAAGGGGCGCATCGTGGCTCTTGATCGTCCCGAACTGGCGCTGACCGAGCAGCATCTTTGTGATGCCTATTCAACGCCGCTGCGCATTGTGGAACCCGAACCCGACCTGCGGCTGGTGGTGCCGTGCATCCATTGAGGACCCTTATGAAACGCACTTCTACGAAATACATCTGCTGGTTCACTCTGCTGCTCTGCCTGTTGAGTCTGGCGGGCTGCAATCGCCACAACGCGGGCAAGCTGCGCGACGATCAGCGCGAGTTTGTCGATATGGCCGGACGCCGCGTGGTGGTGCCGAAGAAGATCACGCGCGTGCTCGGCATGAGTCCCGTTGGCACCATCGTTGTCTACACGCTGGCGCCGGAAAAACTTGCGGGCTGGAATTACAAGGCTGATCCCGGTGAGTGGTCGCTGGTGCCGGAGCCATACCGCAGCCTGCCGGTGCTCGGTGGGTGGTATGGCAAGAACAACTCCGGCAACCTGGAGGAGATTGCCAAGGCCAAGCCGGACATACTGCTCTCAATGGGCGACCCGATGGGCACCTCGATGGCCGACCGTGTCTCGCAGCAGACGCATATTCCCGTGGTGGTGCTGAACAGCGATCTGAAGTCGCTGGCCGAGTCCTACCTCAAGGCCGGGGAACTGCTCGGCGAGCCGGAGCGCGCCAAGCTGTTGGCCGAGGAGTGCCGAAAGGCCACCAGTGAGGTCGAGGAGAAGATCAAGAGCATTCCTCAGGAGAAGCGCCGCCGGGTCTACTACGCCGAAGGTCCCACGGGGCTTGAGACTGAGCCGGGCGACTCCATGCACGCCGAGGCGCTCATCTTTGCCGGGGCATACAACGTGGCTGCCGTGCCCAACAAGCAGGGCTACGGGCACACGCCGGTCTCGTTTGAGCAGGTGATGCGCTGGAATCCGGAGTTCATCATTACCGGCTACGACCACACCTCATCACCCGGTGAGTTCTACAAGGGCGTGTGGAAGGATCGCGGCTGGCAGCAGATCAAGGCTGTTAAGGCGCACAACGTCTATGAGGTGCCGCAGTATCCGTTCTGCTGGATCGACCGTCCGCCCTCGGTCAACCGCATCATCGGCATCAAGTGGCTGGCCAACCTCTTCTATCCGGAGCTGTTCCACTACAACATTCGCGAGGAGGCGCGGCACTTCTACGCCACCTTCTATCACGTGCAGCTTACCGACCAGCAATTGGACCAGTTACTGGCCGCGTCCGTTCCCAGCACCAAGGCCGCAAAGTAGTCTGGCATCCGCCCGAGGAGATTTTGAATGAAGAAGCAGCTTTGCATCGTGTTGTTCATACTGCTGGCCGCCGTCACGCTGTTCGCGCAGGCTCCGGCCTTCACCGTAACCGGCATCGACGGCAAGTCGGCGACCTTCACCGCAGCTGACCTGAAGCAGTTGCCGCGCCAAACCTTTACGGCGGTCGATCACAAAACGAAGGCGGAGCAGCATTACGAGGGCGTGCTCCTGACCGATCTGCTGGCCAAGGTGAGGGTTCCGGCCGACAAGGCTCCGCACGGCGCCGAATACCGGCAATACCTGGAGGTGAGCGCTCCTGATGGTTACCGCGTCATCCTTTCGATGGGCGAAATGCTGTCATCGCCGCACCGGAAACCGGTGCTGATTGTCGACACTGTCGACAGCAAGCCGCTCGATGCCAAGAACGGGCCGCTGAAGCTGGTGATTCCCGATGATGGCGGCCAAGGGCGCTGGGTGCGCGGTGCCGTCAAGGCGAGGATTGTCCCCATTCCTTACTAAAAGGAACAAATCGTATTCGCTTAAACGAGAAAAATGACACTTTCAAGTGTCGTCACTTTTGCCTTGTTTGAGTATAATCCGTCTTGTTTGATTAACGGCTTTTGCGGAAGGTGTGCGGAGGCAGCCGCGTGCCTTCAATCCTTGCTTTCCTTCGTTGGGTGGGAGGGTACCACATGGAAGTTCGCAACAATCTTTCCGAGTTGCGCACCAAGCGCGGCATTTCGGCGGCGCAGCTGGCGAACATGATCGGGGTCAGCCGGCAGACGGTCTATGCCATTGAGGCGGGAAGCTATATCCCGAATACCACGGTCAGCCTGAAGATGGCTCGGGTCCTCGATGTGACGGTGGAAGATATTTTCTCGATGGTGGAAGAACCGCAGGTGGCCGAGACGGTGGTGGAAGCCACACTGATTCATGCCGGTGAAAAGCCGCAGCCCGGCCAACCTCTGCGGCTTTGCCAGGTAGGTACGCGCACTTCGGCGTTTCTACCGGAGGCCGGTGTGCTGGGCATCTCGGTCTCCGATGGCGAATTGGTTTCGGTCAGCAATGGCAAAGGCAAGGCATTCGATGAGTGCCGTGTCCGTGTCGCCGATGAGAACTGGAAGAACCCGAACCGGCTGCTGGTGGCCGGGTGCGACCCCAGTGTTTCGGTCATTGCCCATGACCTGCGCCGCTTGGATTTCGACCTGCTTGTGACCTACCAGAACAGCTCGGCTGCGCTGGAATTACTGCGGGAAGGGTTGGTTCACATGGCCGGCACGCACCTTGTCGACAGGAAGACCGGCGAATTCAACCTGTCGCGTATTCGCGAGATGTTCGGGCGCAACGCTGTGTCCGTCATCTGTTATGCCACCTGGGAAGAGGGCATTACGATCGCCAAGGGCAACCCGAAGGGCATCAAGAGCGTTGCCGACCTGGCCAAGCCTGGCGTCACCATTGCCAACCGCGAGGTTGGCGCCGCCTGCCGCAACCTGCTGGAGTCTCTGCTGCATCAGGAGAACATTGAGACCAGCCAGGTCAACGGATATGAAACCGTCGTCTTCGGTCACCTGCCGGCGGCGCGCATGGTCTTCAACAAGCAGGTGGATGCCTGCATCACCACCCGCGCGGCGGCCCGCGTGCTCGGCCTGGATTTTGTGCCACTGGCCAAGCGGCCTTACCACCTGGTCATCCGCCGCAAGCATCTGACGCTTCCCGCCGTGGAGGCGCTCATCGACCTGCTCGGGCGCTCCTCGTTCCGTCGCGAAGTGGAAGCCACCACCGGCTACGACATGCGCTCGGCGGGTGAGGTGCTTTCCTAGCCACGGAGTGCTCCGCTCCGTGTAAAGTGCAGTTTCCGGCCGCGTTCCCCCTCGGGTGACGCGGCCGTTCCCTTCCTCGTTCCTCCGCCCTCGTCTCCTCAACTCTTCGGCGGAGAGTATCTGGCGGAACTGACGAATTCGACTTCGACATTTGACGCCAGACTGTCACCCTGTCGACAGCTCTGACATATTTGGTGCAGTCCGCGTCGCTCCTTCCCGTGTAAACCATTGAAATTTCGTAGAAATCTACATGCCTTTGGAATGGCCTCTCCCGTGCAATACATAAGCGCGAGTCGCAAAGTGCCAGAGATTGATGCTCTGTGGCTCGATCAGTAAGCGGTCAATCCATGGTGGTTTTGTGGGTTCCGTCTCTGACCGGTGTCTCCTAACGGCGCGTATCGCTCAGGGAAACACCGGCGGTGATCGACTCCTGAATCAGGAGAGCGGTCCCAGGGTCGCGCGGGAAACTGCGCTTCCTCCCGAACTTGGAAAGGAGACAAGATGAGTTCTTCCGGTGTTTTCTCGCAAAGCAAGCTGGTGCCATTCCCGGTTGTCCCGGTGTTGACCTCCCCGCGGGCGACCAAGATCCGCTCCCTGCGGGTTTCGGTCACGGACCGCTGCAACTTCCGCTGCCGTTACTGCATGCCTGCGTGCGGCGTCAAATGGATGTCGCACGCCGAACAGTTGCCGCTGGAGCAGCTGTTTGAGCAGGTGCAGTGGGTGGCCGAGCGCACCGCCATCGAGCGGGTGCGGTTGACCGGTGGCGAGCCGCTGGTCCGCAAGGGAATCCACCACCTGATTACCCGGCTCTCCTCGCTGCCTCACCTGCGTGAGATTTCGCTGACTACCAATGGCGCGCTGCTTGCCGATGAAGCCTGGGCGTTGAAAGCTGCCGGGTTGACGCGTGTCAACATCTCGCTTGATTCACTAAACCCGCAGCGTTTTGCCGAGTTGACGCGTGGCGGACGTCTGAATCGCACGCTGGCCGGCATTACGGCGGCGCTGCATGCCGGGCTGAAGCCCGTGAAGCTCAACGCTGTGTTGCAGCGCTCCACCTGGCAGGAGGACGTGCCGCAGTTGCTCGACTTCGCCGCCGACCTCGGCGTGGAGCTTCGTTTTATTGAGTTGATGCGCACCGGCACCGAGCGGGAATGGTGTGCGTCCGAGGTGGTGACGGTTGACACCGTGCAGGCCTGGCTGAGTGAGCGTGCGGGAATCCACGCGGCGACCACGCGCACAGGCTCCCCGGCGGTGAGCACCACCGTGCAGTGGGGCGGCCGCAACGTCACCGTGGGCTGGATCTCGCCGCGCTCGCATCCGTTCTGCGCGAGCTGCGAGCGCCTGCGCATGGATGCCCGCGGACGCCTGCACCGTTGCCTGATGGATGATGCCACGCTGGACCTCCCGGCTCTGCAAGCCGCCGGCGACCAGCACGCAACCGAAGCATTTCTTGAGTACCTGGCTGGAAAGCATGCTCCCAATGGGATGGAGATGGAGTATGCAATGAGCCAGATCGGAGGGTAGGATGTCATGCTTGCACGGGGCATGGACCATCCTCTCCTGCAGGACCGGGGGTGCCAGATGACGCATGACTTTGGCACTCCCGTCCTTGCGCTTTGCGGTTTTTCGGGATCCGGCAAAACGACGGTGCTGGAAGCGGCCGTTGCGCAACTGGTCGCCCGGGGACTCTCCGTGGCGGTCGTCAAGCATGACGCGCACGGCTTTGTTGTCGATCAGGAAGGCAAGGACTCCGACCGTTTCTTCCGCGCCGGGGCCACAGTGGCGTTGCGCGGGCCGGGCGAGCAGTTCATGCGCCGCCATGCCGGAACGCAACTCTCCCTGCAGGTAACGATTTCTCAGTTGGCTGCCGACCACGATCTCATTCTGGTGGAGGGCCACAAACACACCCCGCTGCCGAAGCTCTGGATGCAGAGCGCTGAGCACAAACCGGTCCCGGAGGGGGTGACAGGTGTGCTCGCCTCTCTGCCTTGGGACAGCGACCGGCTCTCGGCGCTGCTGAGCTACCTGGAGAACTGGCTGCCGTTGCAGTGGCGTAAGCGCACGCTGCATCGCGGTTTGCTGATCGGCGGCGCCAGCTCGCGCATGGGCTTCCCCAAGCAGATGCTGCGGCTGAACGGCCACACGCTGGGAGAATCTGTGGCGGACGCGCTGCGCACCGGGACTGGTGAGGCGTGTGTGGCACTGCTGGGGCGCGGCGAAGTGCCCGATTCACTGAAATCTCTGCCGATGTTTGCCGATGTACCGGGCTTCAGCGGTCCGCTGGCCGGGCTGATGGCGGCACATCGCTGGGCGCCGGAGGCAGCCTGGATCGTCTCCGCCTGCGATCATCCATACCTGAGCACCCGCGAGATCAACTGGCTGGAGCGTCAGCGCAAGCCGGGACGTTGGGCCATCATTCCGCGTCAGCGCGACGGCCATCCCTGCCCGACCTTGGCGCTGTATGAGCCGCAGGCGCTGCACTTCCTCTCGCGCATGGCGTTGACCTACGACTGGGAGGAGGTGCGGCTATCGAGCCTGCTCGACCACCCGCGCACCGCCGTTGTCACCCCGCCGGAGAGCATGAAAGGCTGGACCAGCGTGGACACGCCGGAGCAACTCTATGCCGCCAGTTGCCAGCAGTTGGAGGCGGCCGTGGGGGGGCAGGCGGCGCTGCCGGTGGATTTGAACCGGCACGCTCCGTGTTCCATCTCTGGTTCCGTTCTGGTTCCACGTGCAAACGATTGCTTCGAGAATCGCGAAACTGGCAGTAAGCTGATTGAGATTGGATTGAGGCGGCAAAGATGATCGAAATCTTTGAGCCATCGGCGCAGACCATCTGCTTCCGGGTGACGGGAGAGATGAAGGGGCAGCAGGTTCAGGACCTGTACGCTGCATGGGTCAAGGCGTCCTCAGAACGACTGGGAAAGACCTGCATCGTCGACCTCTCCTCTGTCACCTTCTTCGACCATGACACCTGCATTTCCGTGATGCGGCGTCTGATCCGCGACGGGACACGATTGAAGGTTCCCAATGAAGCGGTGCCGTGCCTGATCTCCGTGATGTGCGAGGAGCAGGAACGCGCGGCGAAGCTGGGAGTCGGCAACTTCTGTTCCTCCATCTTCACGGGCGACATCCGCCGCTGCGGCAGCTTCTAACTGCCTGCGGCGAAGTTCTGGCTGCAGTCCGGCAGCCCCACGTTGTACCCCCGCAACGCTGCCGGAAAGCCTCGTCCCTGTCTCCTGCCCCTGTGCTCTGTCCATAACCGGCGAATTGTGAGCGGAAGATCCCTGCCTCATTCGCGTGAGCTGCCCTGCAAAAGAGCAGGGCGGGTGTTTGGCACCCGCCCGAATCAGCATTGCCAGCTCCGCAGGCGGAGGCTACTGCCTGTGGAGTGAGAAGATCTTGTCTTCAAAGGTGTAGGTGACCTCCCCGCGGAAGAAGAAGCTCGAATCCTGATGCGCGTAGAACTTGCCGGGGTCGAAACGTTCGTAGAGAATGTGACCCCGCCAGTTCTTGTTGACCACAACATCCATGCGCGTCTGGAAGTTTTCACCACGATGAGTGCCGGAGCCGAAGACCTTCGGGTTGAAAGCGGCAATGGAGTGGAAGGCTTCCATGTCATAGAAGGTGGCGCGCAGGGTGACGGGCTTCACGGGGCTCCAACCGGCTTCCACCTGGAAGATGCGGTTGTTGGTCATGTAGGCCACGCCCTTTTCGTTCACCTGGCTGTAGACGTACAGCTCGCTGTACTTGGGCCAGCGGCTGAACAGCGGATCAAAGCCCGCGCCGGCCGTCAGCGAGTCCGAGCCTGAGAGCAGGTAGAGGCCGCCCATCACGTAGGGCTTGCCCTTGGTCTGCGTGAACTGCTTCTTCAAGTAGCCGTAGCCACCGGCAGCGGTGAAGGTGGTTGCCGCCCGCGACTGTGCGGGGTTGGCGTGCTGTGCACCCCACTGGATGGCGGCCTCGCCCACTGCGGTATAGCCCTGGCCAAAGCGCTGCGCCACGCGTCCGCCAACGGTGTTGATGTGGCGGTCGGGCTGGAACTGCGCGTTGGTGGCGGCACGGTAGTCTTTCACTTCCTTCTTTAAAAAGTAGTAGGCGTCCACGTCTCGGTTCTTGTTGTTGTGGTCGGTGTAATACACACCCAGTGCCTGCTCATCCCATTCATTCAGATACTGTGGCTGGGTGTGGATCAAGGGCAGGAAGCGGTCCGTGCGCGGGTCGAGAATGCCGACCAGCTCAAGCTTGGACTTCTTGTATTTGTAGGCCACGTCGAGCATGTTGTAGTAGGTCAGGCGCGAACCGTCGCCGCTGCTGCCGTCCATGAACAGGAACCCTTCGCCACGCATGAATTCCTGGCGGCCAAAGCTCACGGTAAGCCCGGGGATGAAGGTCTTGTTCAGCTCAAGGTAAAGGTTGTCGATGGCGACCTCGTGCATGTTGAGGCGCACGTTGGGATAAATGCGTTTATTGAATTCGTTGGTGAGGCGGATGTAGAGGCGGGCCTCATTGCCCGGCGTGGCCAGCCCGGCCCACATTCGGGTGCGCACGCGGAGCTGCTTGCGCTGGTCGTCGGTCAGGTTGCTGTAGTCGAAATTGTTGTTCCAGTTTTCGCTGCGCACACGCTCGTCAAAGCCGTAGGTGAACAGGGGAGACTCCGCCTTGGCCGTTGGGGCGGCGGCTTGTGTGGAGACCGTCGCCGGTGCAGCAGGAGAAGCGGCCGTCTGCGCCGCAAGGGAAGCGGTCAGCAGGGCCATCAATGGTAGAGATAGAAAAGCACGTCGCTTGAACATCGAACCTCCGCTTACAGAAGTCGAAACAGTGGAATAAGTAGCCAATCAAGTGAGACAAGTTGCGTCCGCGAGCCTGCCGTTGACTGCCAGGCGGATTCCTCCGCCGGCATCACGCCATGCTTCCGGCCCCAAGCTAGCCGGTTTGATCACAGACGCCACGGGCCAGAAGGCACGCGTGCTGCCAACTGTCGACAGAGATGTACCTTTGGGAAGTGCTTGAAAAGTCGAACGGAAGGAAAGAGACTGCTGCCGCAGGTTACGGAATGCCGACGCGCTGACGACTGGCCGACAGCCGTGTCGGGATTTGAGATAGATTGATCATTGAGAATGGAGGACCGTGAGTGTGGGATGAAAAATAGTCGGTTTGTGCGAATGCAGACAGGGCGACAGTTTCTGACATTCGGCCGTCACACACTGTCGTGCTTGGTTGTCGAACGGCAGACGACGTGCTAAATAAGGGAATGGAATGACGACTGTCACTATTAGCTCGGAAGCCGTCCCCTCGGGTCAGCTTGAAACCCTCCTGAAAGTCTCCCGCGCCATTGCCGGGCATCAGGAGTTTGGCTCGCTGATCGACGTACTCTCCGGGGTGTTGCACGAAGTCGTCAAATTCGATTATCTCGTTCTGCTGCTGTACGATGCGGATATCGATGAGGGCATCGTCTATTATCCGGGGAGTTGCGAAGAACCCTTCTCGCGCACCGGGGAGTTCACCTTCCGCGACGGGCCGGGCTTCTGGGCCTGGACGCACCAGCAGCCGATTCTGCAGAGCGTGGCGGAGATTGAGAAGAACTTCCCGAAGGTTGCACCCAAGCGTCATCGCCAGCGCGTGCAGACCTCCATCTCCCTGCCGCTGACGACGGCTCGACGCCGCGTGGGCGCGCTCGAGTTCCTGAGCAGCGAACCGAACGCCTATACGCCGCATGACCTTCGCTTTATTCAACTGGTGGCCGGACAGGTCGCCACCGCCATCGACAACTCGCTGGTCTACGCCCGGGTGCGCAACTCCGAGGAGAACCTGGCGCGCGAGCGCGATCACCTGCGCACGCTGCTGGAGGTCACCAACTCAGCCGTCTCCAGCCTGGAGACCGACGCGCTGATCGATCAGGTTTCCGCGCAGATTGAGCGCGTGCTGGGCGCGGAGTTCTGCGGTCTGGTGCTCTATGACGTGGCCGATGAGCAACTGCGCTGGGAGGTCGTCCATTTTCCGCGCGGCAAGGGGCTTATCAAGCCGGGGCGCATCGCGTCGCTGGCAGGGCCGATCATTGCCGAAACGCTCAAGACGCGCCGCTCCGCCGTGCTTTCGCAGAAGGACATGCAGAAGCTGGAGGCGGAGTCCGAGCTGCAATGCCTGCTGTTGAAGGAGGGCATCCACGCCTTCTGCGCGCTGCCGCTCGTGGTGCGCAACACCACCATTGGCGTGCTTGCCGTGGGCAGCCTGCTGGAGGACGCGTTCCTCGATGAAGAAGTAAGACTGCTGGAGCAGATTGCCGGGCAGGTCTCCATGTCGGTGGGCAACACCGTGGCCTTCCGTCAGATCAAGCAGCTCAAAGACAAGCTGGTCTCCGAGAAGACCTACCTCGAAGAAGAGATCAAGTCGCATTACAACTTTGAGGAGATTGTGGGCCAGAGCCCGAAGCTGCGCGAGGTGCTGGAGCAGATCTCTCTGGTGGCGGACAGCGATTCGTCCGTGCTCATTCTTGGCGAGACCGGCACGGGCAAGGAGTTGATTGCGCGCGCCATCCACAACATGAGCTCGCGCCACAGCCGCTCGCTCGTCAAGGTGAACTGCGCCGCCATTCCCACGGGCCTGCTGGAGAGCGATTTGTTCGGCCACGAGAAGGGCGCGTTCACCGGCGCCATCTCGCAGAAGATCGGCCGCTTTGAACTGGCGCACCAGGGCACGCTGTTCCTCGACGAAATTGGAGACATTCCGCTCGACCTGCAATCGAAGTTGCTGCGCGCCTTGCAGGAGCACGAGTTCGAGCGGTTGGGCGGCACGCGCGTCATCCACGTGGACGCACGCCTGATTGCGGCCACCAACCGCAACCTGGAGCAGATGATTGCCGAGAGGCAGTTCCGCAGCGACCTCTACTACCGCCTGAACGTCTTCCCCATCTTTGTTCCGCCACTGCGCGAGCGCCGCGAAGACATTCCGATGCTGGTGCACCACTTTGTGCAGAAGTACGCGAAGAAGATGAAGCGCGAGATACAGAGCGTGCCCGAAGAGGCCATGCAGTCGCTGATGCAGATGCCGTGGCCGGGCAACATTCGAGAGCTTGAAAACGTGGTGGAGCGCGCCGTCATCATCAGCCGCGGCAGCGTGCTGCAGCTACCATCGGACATTCCGCGGCGCACGACCGAAGCTGTGCCGGTCGTGGCGAGCGTTGTGGCGGCTCCCAAGCCTGCCGTGCCGGAAGCCCCGGTGGATGCAACCGAGTTGCAGTCCTCCAACCTGGAGGAGATGGAGCGCCACCACATTCTGCGCATCCTGCGCGAAACCGGCGGCGTGGTTGCCGGGCCGAAGGGCGCGGCGGCGCGGTTGGGCGTCAAGCGCACCACGCTGCTCTCAAAAATGCAGCGGCTCGGCATCGACCGAAAATCCATCAAGCAGTAAACGGCCTGCCCTCGCGGCAGGCTTTTTGTTTTCTCCTTTCTTCTCTCAATTTCTTTCTGCCGTGCATGTGCTTCCTCGGCGCGCGCGTGTGCCGCTGTCCGCAGAGCGTCAGCCGCGTGCGCGCCACAACGTCGACAGCTCGGAGGCGCCTGTCGCCATTTCGGCACTGACCGCCGGCCGACGTACCGCACGTGCCCACACCGCAAGCGTCATCCGTGGAAAAGCGGTGAAAGCCCGCAGAAACAGCGGCCTTTTCGTATTGCATGCCATCGTGCGCGAACTGGCATCTCACCTGCAATAGCTTGGAACGGAGATGAAAGAGCGAGAGCTCCGGGGACGGTTCGTCAGCCCCGGCTCACCGCAGGAGACGTATATGGACGACGTGACGATGGATCCACAGATGCACATGCCGCAGGTTGCCGAGCAGGACGAGTACATTCCTGCGCTGGTTCCTGCGCCGGGAGAAGCGGCGGAAGCCGCTCCGGCTGAAGCCGAGCCGGAACTGACGAACGAAGAAAAAGCCGTCAAGATCGTGGACCTCATGAACAACTCATCCGGCCAGCGGCTGGCGCTGCATCGCGTGCTTGCGTTCTGCGTCACCCAGCGCTCTGCCGAAGAGGCCGATGCCGACCTGAACAAGTTCCTTGAAGGCGGCGTCTCGGTGTACTCGCCGGTGACGATGCGTTTGTGGCTGGAGCGCGCGGGAGGTCTGGAGCACGTCAGGATTGGGGAGGGCGAGCAGGCCGTGGACGGCTGGCACACCACCCCGGCCGGCGAATTGGCGCTGGCTGAAGTCGATCTTTCCAAAGAGCTGTTGCAGTTGCTCGATGAATCACCCGAACACCGTCAGACGTACCTCAAGATCCTGAATTTCTGTACCACTCCGAAGGACAGAAAGGTGATTGAGGAGATGCTGGAGGGCGATCCGTCGATCGATCCACCGAAAACCTATCCGTTGACCTTCCTGGGAGCTCTGGAAAGTGCGGGAGCACTGCGCTGGGTGGGTCAGTGGTCAACCACTGAATTAGGCAAAACGGTTCTGTAGTCATACGTAAAAACGGCGGAAGCTTGGCCGCCAGAGTTTGAACTCTAGGAGCGAACTCATATGAACATCAACTTAACGCGGCGCAGCTTCCTGACGGCCACGGCCGTTGCCGGAGCTACCGCAGCGCTATGCTCGAAGTCCGAGGCCCTGAATCCGGCCCTGGTTCCGAGCCCCGTCCCGCAGAATGCCGGCAAGGTCGAGCGCATCCGCTCGTCGTGCCGCGGCTGCGGCAAGATGGAGTGCGGCGTCTGGGTCACGGTGAAGGACGGGCGCGCCATCAAGATTGAAGGCGACGAGAGCTGCCACACCAGCGAAGGCAACTGCTGCACCAAGAGCATGGCCTCGCTCCAAGCCTGCTACCACCCCGAGCGCCTGAAGTACCCGATGAAGCGCACCCGCGCCAAGGGCGATTTCCCCGGCTGGGTCCGTATCTCGTGGGACGAAGCTCTGCACACGGCCTGCACCAAGTTCAACGAATTCAAGCACAAGTACGGTGGTGAGTCGATCTTCACCATCGGCGGCACCAGCCGCATCTGGTCCATGGCGCCCTACGGCTGCGCCCGCAACCTGTTCGATTCTCCGAACACCCACATGGCGTGGCAGATCTGCAAAGGCCCGCGCCGTTTCGCCACGGCCTTCACAGCCTTCCACAGCGCCAACTGGGTTGCCCTGGTCGACGGTCCCAAGGTCTACGTGCAGTGGGGCTCGGCCACGGAAATCTCCAACTATGACGACAGCGGCCGCGTGACCGTGGACCGCTGCTTCAAGGCCAAGAAGCACATCGTGGTTTCTCCGCGCATGCAGAACCTCGACGTCAACGAGGCCCTGTGGCTGCCCTTGCGCTGCGGCACGGACGCGGCCATGGCCCTGGCCTGGATGGACGTCATCGTGAAGAACAAGTTGTATGACGATGAGTTCTGCCGCGAGTGGACCAACGGCCCGTTCCTCTATTGCCAGGACATTCAGCCGACCGGCTGGGAGTGGCACGCACCGAAGGCCAAGATCATGTCCGGTGAAGTCTCCACCGGCGGCGGCGAAGTCGAACTGCGCACGCGCCTGCTGAAGGAAAGCGACATCAAGCGCGGCGGCGACGTGAAGAAGTTCATGGTCTTCGACGAGAAGTCCAAGTCCCTGAAGTGGTTCAACGCGGAAACGACCAAGTGGGAGCACAACCCGCCGGCGATCAAGCCCGCGCTGTTTGGCGTCTTCCCGGTCACGCTGGCCAACGGCAAGAAGGTCATGGTCAAGACCGTCTTCCAGATGATGGCCGAGCGCGCCGCAGCGTTCGCGCCGGAGAAGTCCGAGAAGATTACGGGCGTTCCTGCGGCGAGGGTCACCGAAGCGGCGAAGATCTACGCGTCGAAGCCCGGCAATGGCGGCATCCCGTTCATGCTCGGTATCGAACAGTCGGCGAACTCGACCTCGAACGTCCGCGCGCTGATCCTGCTGGCTTCCATCACCGGCAACCTCGACCGGCCGGGCGGACACCGTGGCCCGACCGTGGTGCCGATCCGCACCGTCTACACCGCGCACGGCGCACCGCCACTCAGCCGCGCGCAGCAGAAGAAGATCATCGGCGTACAGAAGTTCCCGCTGCTGGCCTGGTGGAACGGCTGGTCCGACGCCACCGCGCTGTGGGATGCCGTGTTGAGCGGCAAGCCGTATCCGCTAAAGGGCTGCTTCATCCAGTCCGGACAGCTCACTAACCAGACCAACACCAACAAGGGCCGCGATGCCATGCGCCACGTCGAGTTCACGCTCGACCTGAACCTGTGGTTCACGCCCACCAATCAGTACGCCGACATCGTGGTGCCGGTGAAGCATTGGCTGGAAGTGGAGTGCCCGCGCATGTCGCAGGGCGCGCACTACGGCATGGGAGCGCACACCGCCCCGGTCAAGGCCGGCTTCGAGCGTCGCGATGACCAGGAAATCGTCCTCGAGATGTTCAAGCGCATGGGAGTTCCCTTCGGTGAGCCGGACAACCCGTGGCCGACCTACCAGCAGCAGCTGGATTGGACGGTCGCCCCGACCGGCATGAGCTGGAAGCAGTTCAAGGAGAAGTTCGAGAAGGACGGCTGGTACAACGTCAAGAACCTGATGCCGTACGAGCGCTACAAGCTCGGCAAGCTGCGTCTGGACGGACAGCAGGGCTTCCCGACTCCGACCGGCAAGGTCGAAATCTGGTCGACGGTCATCGAGTCGGTGCATCCGGGCCACGGCTGGGAACTGCCGACGTTTACCGAGCCGGGCAACAGTCCGGTGGCCAATCCGAAGCTCTACAAAGACTATCCGCTCATCATGACTTCGGGCCGCCGTATTCCGGTCTACTTCCACTCCGAGCACCGTCAACTGCCGTGGTGCCGCGAACTGTGGCCGGTTCCGAAGTGCGAAATTCACCCTGACATCGCCAAGATGTACGGCCTCAAGCAGGGTGACTGGATCTGGATTCAATCTCCGTGGGGCCGCGTGCGGCAGACGGTCGACATCTATGCCGGCATTCGCCCCGATCACATCAACTGCGAGCACCAGTGGTGGTATCCGGAACTTGGCAACGAGCACGAGAAGCAGTTCACCGACAAGGGCTCGCTGCTGGGCGACCTGAACCAGCTCATTGATCCCTACTGCCAGGACCCGATGAACGGATCGACTTGTCTGCGCGGCACCCCCGTGAAGATCTACAAGGCGGTCGAAGGCGCGCCGGAGGGAATCATCAAGTCCCACGACGACAAGCGGCTGAAGCAGTGGTTGCCAGTTCATGAAGGAAGGGGATAACAATGCAGCTAGGAATTGTCACGGATCTGAACCGCTGCGTCGGTTGTCTGGCGTGCACGGTGGCCTGCAAGATGGAAAACAACGTGGCCATCGGCTCGTACTACCTCAAGGTGCTTCGTATTGGGCCGAACCCGAAGTATGCCGGCGCGAAGCCACCCGACGTTGAAATGTACTTCATGCCACTTGGCTGCCAGCACTGCAAGAACCCGTCGTGCGTGAAGGTCTGCCCGACCGGCGCCTCGCAGAAGAAGGCCGACGGCACCGTGCAGATCGACAAGTCGAAGTGCATCGGCTGCAAGCTGTGCATCAAGGCCTGTCCGTACAGCGTCCGTTACCTGAACCCCGACACCCATGTGGTGGAGAAGTGCACGCTGTGCGAGCAGTTGACGCAGCAGGGCAAGCAGCCCATGTGCGTCTCCGGTTGCACCGGCCGCGCCCGCTTCTTCGGCGACCTGGATGATCCCAACAGCCTGCCGAACAAGAAGCTGCGTGAGGCTGGCGTTGCCACCAACCATCAGTTGCCGGACTCGGGTACCCACCCGTCGTTCAAGTACATCCTGCGGAAGGCTGCCTGGCGCGGTGGCGTCAAGGCTGACTTCCAGGTGAAGGGATAGCGAAGAGGCCTCCATGGAACTCTCGTGGGCGACATTCTTCGCTTTGTTGACCTGCCTCGCCGCGGTGCAGTTGGCCGCGGCGGGAGCGGTGTGTGCCATCGGGAAGTGGTCCAAGCTGCACTTCCCGGTGGCTGCCGCCGCCTTCGTTTCCATGGTGCTGGGGTTGCTCTCCGGCGCCATCTATCTCGGACACCCGGAGCGCATCTTCGGAGCCTTTGCCAATCCGAACTCCGTGCTGTCGCGCGAACTGATTGTCGTTTTCGTCAGCACCGTCTTCATGGGTATTTATGCATACAGGCTGCACCGTCAGGCAGAGGCTTTGCGGGTACTCTCCGTGGTGGCGATTGTGATTGCGGTCGTGCTCATGGTCTACACCTGGCAACTGATTCGCATGTGGACCTCCGACGACGCCAGCTTGCTTTACCAGGTCCCGCAGCAGCTCGCAATTGGGCTGCAGGCGGGGCCTTTCTGATTCTTTCTTAACCGCGTGAGGGCGCCAGCCCTCTCCGCGTCCCACTTGCTGGGAGAGGAGTTGCCGTGAATACCACCGAGGCTTCGCTGGACCTTTCTGAACTGATGCTCAGCCGTATTGGCACTTATAGTCTGCTCTCCCGGCTCTTCCGCCTGGAAGTCGATCCGTCGCTGCTCGATGACCTGAAGACCACCGAGTTCACCGCCGAGATCGACGACGCGGATGTGGCCGAGGGCTACGCGCTCTGGCAGAAGTTCCAGCAAAATATTTCCGACACCACCCTCGTCGATCTTGCCGTCGACTACGTGCGCGCCTTCATTGGAACCGGACAGACTTCCAGCGGCGCGGCGTATCCGTACGAGTCCGTCTACACCAGCCCGCAGCGCCTGCTGATGCAGGAGGCGCGCGACCAGGTGCTCGCCTTCTATCGTTCGGAGGGCATTGGCAAGGCTCCTGACTTTACCGACCCTGAAGATCATCTCGCGCTCGAACTTTCCTTCATGGTCATCCTCAACCGCAAAGCACTCGAGCACTTCGAGGCTGGTCGCGCCAAGGAGGGGATTGAGTACCTGCGGAAGCAGCAGAAGTTTCTGCACGAGCACCTCATCAATTGGGTGCCCACGTTCTGCAATGACATTCCCCGCTTCGCCAAGGAAGACCTCTACCTCGGTCTCGCCAAAGTGACGCGCGGCTTTCTCAATATTGACCAGCACGTGGTGGCCGAGTTGATTGAGGACCTGGAGCAGCAAGCCGCGTAATCACTGCACAATGCAAAGCGAACGAGACTGACGGGCCGGGCCGCTATGGGCACCGGCCCTGTTCTTTGAAGCGAAGGCGTTGTCGAGAGGCACGCAGGCACAGCGTGTACGACGGACGCGCCAGATGCGTCAGGCTGTTGTTCCAGCCGCTACCACCTCTATTTCCCCGCGGCTCTTGCGCGGCATGATTCATGCGCTTCTGGTGCGCCGGTGGGGCGGCCTGCAAGATCAAGAAGAGGTTCTCAGTTCCGCGGCGGAAACAAAAACGCCCGGCTCGCGACGGGAGCGAACCGGGCAAGGTTGAGCCGTCTTACCATTACGACTCAGTCGTTTCCGCCTCAACCTGCGGCTCGGCGTGGGGCTTGTGCTCCCACTTGATGAGTTTCAGGTCGAGCACGAAGATCGAATAGAGCACGGGCACCAGAATCAGCGTGACGAACGTGGCGATGGTAAGTCCGCCGATCTGCGCATAGCAGAGCGGCTCCCACAGCGGCCCGCCGTGCGCCGCCAGCGGCACCAGGCCGAAGACGGTGGCGCAGACGGTAATCATCACCGGGCGCAGACGGATGATTCCGGCGTCGAGCAGCGCCTCGCGCAATGGTTCGCCGCGCTCGTGCGCCTCCTCAATGAAATCGAACAAGACGATGACGTGGCTGACAATGACGCCGATGAGGCTGGCAATGCCAAGGAAGGCCATGAAGCCGAACGGCTGGTTCATGAGAGAGAGCGCCGCGAAGGCTCCGGTCATGCCATAAGGAATGGCCCCGAATACAAGAAGCGGCTTGACCGCGCTGTTGAACTGGATGCAGAGCGCGAAATAGATCAGCACCACAGAAATGCACATCACCACGGCGAGGTTCTTGAAGCCCTTGACCTGCTCTTCGTACTCGCCGCCGTACTCCATGGTGTAGCCCGGCGGAAGCTGTTTGGCAAAGGTATCGATACGCTCCTTCACCGGCGTCAGTACTTCGGAGGGCAGCACGCCCGGCTCGGGGAAGGCCGAGACGGTGATGGTGCGGAATTGGTTGCGCCGCCAGATGCGCGGTGTGGCCATCGCGGGTTCCACGTGCGCCACCTGCCGTAGCGGCACGCGCTGGTCGCTGGTCAGCGAGTAGACGTACATATTCTCCAGATCGTCGAGCCGCGCGCGGTCTTCCATGCGTGCCCGCAGCGTGATCGGAATCTGCTTGTCGGCCTCGCGCAGCGTGGAGACCTGTATGCCGCTCATGCCCGTGGTGGAAGACAGCGCCACGTCCAGGTTGGTGACGCCCGCGATGTTGGCGCGGTCGGCGTCGACCGTGAGGCGTGCGCTCAGTGCAGGTTCGCCCCAGTCATCGCGTACGCGAGTGGCATTCGGCGCCGAGCGCAGAATCGACTGCATCTGCGCGGAAAGCTGGCGAAGTACATCCACATCCGGCCCGGAGAGGCGCACGGAAACCGGGATGCCGACGGGCTTGCCGGTTTCAAGCTGGCGAACGTCAACGCGCGCGCCCGGCACCTCGCGGCTCAACGCCGTCTGCCACGCGCCAACCAGTTGGTTGGTGTAATGCTTGTTCGTGACTTCCACCACGATCTGCGCGTAGTTGAGCTGTTGCAGCTCCGGCTCCACACTGAACCAGAAGCGCGGTCCGCCGCCGCCGACAAACGTCGTCAGGCTCTTGAGCATCTTCGGCTCGTGATGCTCGGCGGCGTAGCGTTCGGTCTCCTTGCGGATGGCCTGCTCGGCCTGCATGGCGGCCTTTTCCGTGGCGCCCAGCGGCGCCTCCGGCGGCAGCCACACCTCCACGTAGGAGAGGTACGACAGATCCTTGGGGAAGAACTGCGGCTTCAGCGTGCGCAGCAGTGCGCCGCCCGCCACCAGTACGAGAAGTGACAGAGCAAAAACGCGCCAGCGATGATGCAGCGCGAAGTCTCCCACGCGATAGTAGAGTCCGGTGAAGCCGTGGTTGCGCCGCTCGGCAATCGGCACCTCGAGTGTCTTCGGCGCCTTGATCAGGTAGAAGGCGATCAGCGGAATAAATGTAAACGAGACGATTAGCGCCGCCACCAGTGTCGCGGTCATCACAATCGGCAGCGTGTAAAGGAAGCGCCCGGTGTCGCCCTCAAGCGCGAGGAACGGCAGGTAGGCAACCACGTTGGTGATGGTGGCGAAGATGATGGCTTTGGCCAGCCGCGTGGGGCCGAGCCAGGAGGCAGTCTCGCGCGGAGAGCCAGCGCTCATCTCGCGCTTGATGGCGTCGCCGGCGACCACTGGCATATCCACCAGCAGGCCGAGCGAGATGATCAATGTCGCCAGAGAGACCTGCTGAATGTCCACGCCGATGACGTGCGCCGCGCCGAAGGCCATGGCGAGCGAGAGCGGAATCGAAGCCGCCATCAGTGCCGCCGCGCGCCAGTCCCAGAAGCCGATGAGCGAGACGACTACGACGAGCACCACGGCCTCGTACAGGCTCTGCATCAGTAGCGAAACCAGCTCATTCACCTGTCGCGGCTGGTCGGAGGTGCGTGCCAGAATCAGGTCTGCCGGAAGCTGACGTTTTGTCTGCTCAATGGCGGCGTCCACAGCCTTGCTGAAGTGGCCGATCTGTTCGCCCGAACGCATCTGTATGGCGAGCGTGATGGCGCGGTTGCGGTGCCAGTTGCCCTGTGCGTCCTCGGAGGTGAGGAAGTTTACGTAACGCGCCGGGCTCTGGTAGCCGCGCTCCACCTGCGCCACATCGCGCAGGTAGACCGGCGTGCCGCTGGTCGAGCTGCCGATGAGCACGTTGCCGATTTCGCGCTCGCTCTTGAACTCCGTGCCCGCGTCGATCAGCACGTTGCGCTGCTTGGTCTCCAGCACGCCGCCTGGCATGGTGACGTTGCGCGCGCCCAGCACGCTGGCCACTTGCGTGGGTTGCATGTGGAAGGCCGCGAGGCGGTCCGCCGAATATTCGAGGAAGACGTTCTCCGGCAGCACGCCGGAGCGCTGCACCTTGGCAACTTCCGGCACGCGTTGCAGCGTGCGCTGCAGCAGGTCGGTAAAGTCGTCGAGCTGGCGATAGGTGTAGCGGTCGCCGGCCAGCGCGCTCAGCTTCGCCAGCGTCTGCTGCGGGTCGCGCACGATGATCGGGCCCCACGCGTCGGGGTGGATCTCATAGCTGCGCAGGTTTTCTTCCAGAAACTTTTCACCGTAAGCGCGCAATTGCTCGTCGGTCGCGCCGGTCGCAAAGTCCACGCCGGAGCAACTGGCCACGCTGAACGGCCTCGGGTCCACGCCGAGCTTGTCGCTTACCATCTGGCGTGCGAGCATCGCAAACGGACGCTCCACGTTCACCGCCGGCAACGTGGAGGGATAGCAGTAAAAGACCGATACGCGGTTGTCCGTTGTGCTGCCGCGAACAGTTGCGATCTGTTGCTGCACGCCGCGCGCGCGCAGCGCCAGCTCTGTCTGCGGAACCTCAGGGCTGGCCACCGTCAGCATCAACGTTGCGGTGTCGCCAAAGTCGCTGATCCACTGAATTGGCCCGGCTCCTTGCGGCAGGTCGTGAATCTGGTCGAGCCGCTGGCCAATGTCCTGGAACTGCTCCTTGGTGTTGTTGATCGAGTCCTGCAGGTGCACCTTGACGATGGAGACGCTGTCGATGGAGTTCGACTCGATCTTCTCCACCGTGGAGTTGCCCGCCACCGCCTGCTCAACTTTGCGGGTGACGAGTTGCTCCACCTTGTCTGCCGGAATTCCCGGCCAGGTGCAGACGGCGATGGCTGTGCGCACCGGAATCTCCGGGTCCTTGCGCTTCGGCATCTGCAGATAGCCGAAGACGCCCCAGGCCATCACGGCGATCAGCGCCACCCACGCCAGTTGGCGGTTGTGAGTGAAGTAGCGTGCGGGATTGCGTCCGGTGTAGACCATGGCTACCGCAGTACCTCCACGGCCTGGCCATCCTTCAACAGGTTCGCGCCGGAACTGATCACGGTTTCGCCCGCCGAGACTCCTTTGACGATCTCAATCTTTCCGCCCTGCACCGCGCCGACTTCCACCAGCGTCAGCCGGGCGACTGTACCGTTCGTGCCCGCCACCGGCTTGAAGACCGCATAGCCTCCGTTGGCCTGCGTAATCGCAGCCAGCGGCACCAGCGGAAGCGCCGCCGTCGGTTTTTGCGAGCCGAGTTGCACGAGGGCAATCATGCCTACGCGGAGCTGATGGCCGCGGTTCGGAATCGTCACTTCCACGTCGAAGTTGCGCGTCTTCTGGTCGGCTGCAGCGGCGATGCGGCTGATCTTGCCCTGGAAGCTACGGCCCGGCATGGCCTCGCTCGTCAGCGTGACCGGCATGCCCAGCTTCAGCGTCGCAACCGTGATGTCCGGCACGCCGAAAGTGAGCTTCACCACGTCGGTGGAGGCCACCACGTACACCGGCACGCCCGGTCCGACGAATGAACCGGTCTCGGCCATCTTCTTGATGACGAAGCCGGAGAGCGGTGCGCGCAGCGTGGTGTCATGCAGGGCGATTGCAGCTTCGCTCTTCTTGGCTTTGGCTCCGCGCAACTGCGCCTGCGTGGCGTCATACTGCGCGTGCGCGGCGTCGTAGTCGGGCTTGGTCAGGCTGTTTTTCTCCCACAGGCGGTTGGCGCGGTCCACATCGAGCCGGGCCTTTTCGGCGGCGGCCGAGGCGGTGTCCTCCTGCGAAGCCGCCTGCTTCACCTTGTCTTCGTACTCGCTGCTGCGCAGGCGCGCCAGCACGGTTCCCTTGGAGACGAAATCGCCTTCATCGAACTCCGCGCCGCTGGCCGAGCGGCCCAGCGCGCTGATGTAGCCCGGAATGTTGAACGCCGTCACCACTTGCGTATCCGGCATCACCACGGAGGAGAAGCGCAGCGCGTCGTCGTTGTGTTGCGCCAATTCCGCCTTCTCCGTCTGCACACCCTGCGGAGGCTGCACCATCGGCTTGCTGGTGTGGCACGCGCTCAACCCAAGCGCCATCGTTACGCACAAAATCGTCTTTCGCATCGTCTTACTCGTCTCCCATGGCTTTGCGCAGCTCGGCCAGTGCGCTCCAGTAACCGGAGAGCGCCTGCTGGTACTGGTACTGGGCGTCGGCGTTCTGCGCCTCGGCCTGCAGCACGTCCTTCAACAGCGCCGCATGTTCCTGAAATTGATTGGAGGTGACGCGCAGTTTTTCCGCAGCCGCTTCACGCTCGCCGCGCGCTGCCTTCAGTAGCAGGCTCGCCTCCTGCCATTTGCGGAAGCGCATGCCGACCTCGACGGCAATCAGCGACTCGGTCTCGCCGAGACCGTTGCGCGCCTGTTCCACGGTTTTTGCCTTTTCGCTTACCTTGTCATGGCGGCGTCCCCAGTCGAACGGCTCCCACGTCAGCAGGAAGCCGGCGGCTGCGATATTGGTCGGTACCACTTCCACGTTGTTGATGCCGAGGTAATGCAGGGAAACGCTGAGGTCGGGAATGTACTCGGCCTTGGCAATTTTGCGGTCGGTCTCCGCCAGTTGTACCTTCAACTTCGCCTCGCGAACCTCCGGACGGGCGTCGAGCGCGCGCTGCCGTGCGGCCTCCAGCGTCAGGTCGCTCTCATCCAGTTCCGGCATGGCATCCACGCGGAAGCCCGTGGTGATCTCGCGCCCCAGGAGCTGGTTCAGGTGCTCGTGCTGCGTGGCCAAGCCATTCTCAGCCACCTTTTCCTGATATTGCTGACGGGCCAGGCGGGCTTCCACCTGCAACACGTCACCGTGCAACACAGTGTGCTGCGCCTCATTCTCATGGGCGAAACGAGTCGCTTCTTCCAGGGTCTTCACCGCGTCGCGCGCGGCTTCCAGCGCCGACTGCGTGGCCACCGTCTCGTAATACGCGGTGCGCACCTGCGCCGCTACCTTCTGCTTCTGCTCGCGCACCTGCTCCTGCGTCAACTGCTTGTTCAACTGCTCGGCGCGGATGCCAAGATGAATTTTGTATTGCTGAGAGAGCGGCTGGTCGATACCGGCCAGCGCGTAGGTGGACCACTGCTGCGGCGTGTGCACCTTGGCGGTGGTACTCGGAATGGGGCCAAGGCCGGGATAGGTGCCGAAGACGCCGGCAGGGAAGGTGAAGTCGAAGGAGTGCAGCAACTCGCCGCTCATGGCGCCCACCTGAAACTGAGGCAGACGGCGGCTGCGCATGGTGTCCAGCCGGAAGCCGGCCTTGTCCACTTCGAGCAGAGAGTTCTTGACCAGGCGGTTGTGCACCAGCGCTTCGTGTACCGCGTCATCCACGGTCAGCAGCGGTGCTGCTTCCGCCGTGGCCGAAGCCTGGGATGCATTTTGCGCCACGGCCAGTACCGAGCAGGCTGCCAGCACTCCGGCAACCGTGGCGCGCAGAAAATTTCCAACGAATCTGTTCATTCCGTACGTGCTTCCTGACAAAGCTTTTAAGTCAGCGAAATTGTAGTCGCCGAAACGGGGTTGCGCGAGCCTCTTGGCGCACGCCGCGGCGCGCATTTGCTTCATCGGAACCCCCTGCCCGGGCCGGACCTCGAATATTGATACTTTACTTCTGGGCCAGAGCGGCTTCTGCGTCCACCTGCTGCACCCACCGTACCACCCGGCAATACGCGTTGGAGACGCGGTCGCGCGGAACGTCGAGCAGGCGCGCACAGGCCGCCGTCGGGTTCTGGTGGATGCCGCGCAGCACCAGAACGGCGCGCGCCATGGCATCCAGCTCCGCATGAACCACGGCCAGCGGCACCTGGCGCAGCATCTCAATCTGCTGCGGGGTCAGCGGATCATGGTAGCTGTGCTGGCAGGGTTCAGAAACGTAGTGGGTGGAGGAACTGGTAATGGTGTCGTGGGCTTCCTGAATGGCAGCGCGGGCGGTTGCCTCACGCGCCCAGCGTACAAGCCAGTCGCGGAAGACGGAATTAGCCTCGTCCGCCAGCTCACTGGCGTTGACCACCGCCCGTTGAGCCGATTCGTCGGAGGCGGTGATGAGCAGCGCAATCCAGTGCAACTGGTTGTACCACTGTTGAAAGACGGCGTGCTTGTCGTCACTGGAAGCCACGGCCGGCCGGTGGGTAGTCTGTTCCTGTTCGCTCGTCCTGTGGAGCCACCGCATCGAATGTTGGTCCGATCCTGAACTTGCCTTACACTCCGCAAACGCCGCGCCGGCCGGGGGATTGCATTTGTTTTCAGCTACGGTCGCGACGTTTACGGAGCTGAGGAGCGCGAATTCGCAAGCCAACGCACCCGGCTCCTCAAACCTCATTGCTTCCTGGGCAGGCGCGGCATTCACTGCTTGCCGGTGAATACCGCGCCCAGGGGGGAAAGTGCGTTCGGCGTCTGAAGGGCAGGTTCATCGCCAAAAAGGGCGGCGCGCACTCTCCATTGACCTCCCAGCTTGCCGCCCAACCTTGTTCAATCCGTGCAGCGCAATCCAGGGAGTTCAACCCGTACAACTCAACTCATGATCGATCCGGTGGCTTGGGGCGTCGCCAAGCACTGCGGCAGCTTCAGCCGCGAGCACAGCGCCAGGGCGTAAAACCCGTTGGCGCGGAAGCGCGCGCCGCGATCACTCAACCACATCAGCGTCGCTTCTCCTGCCGAATCCACATACGTCAGCTCCGACAGGTCCACCTCAAGGCTCCAGCCTTCGCGCAACATTCGCAGACAGCTCCGGGCATCCTCCACGTACTCTGATACCAGCCTTCCGTGAACCCTCATCTGCAGCGTTGTGCCTTTTTGCGAACATTCAATCCGCAGCATGGCGGCTCAGCCTCTCGATCTAACGCATGAGAGAAGAGCACGCCGCGTGCCAAATAAAAATCTATGCAACTTGTTGATTCTATGCAGTGCCCAATTTTGGGCATCAGTCATATGCCCATAAATGGGCATATTTAAAACGCAGGAACGCTTATTTGGCGCCCTAATATGGGCAGGAAGGCGGAGCCGCAAAAGCTACTGAAGCATCTCGCGGGTGATGCCCAACTTACGCATTTTGTTTTGCAGGGTGGTGCGTTTGAGCGCCAAGCGCTCGGCGGCGCCTCCGGGGCCGGCAACGCGGCCACCGGCAGCGCGGAGTGCCTCCACAATTGCCTGCCGTTCGGCCTCGGCGAAGGTGGAGCCGGATGCAGTGGCAGGTGCCGCAGCAGTTGGAGAGTTTAGTGGCGTAGATGGACGTGGCGGCGGCTGCGGTTGCGCCGCACGCGAGCAGAATACGGGGCCAGGCTCAGCCACCATGACGGGGCGGCGTCTTTGCTCTGTCCTGGACGGTTCGGGAGTGGAAGCTGCCACCATGACGCCGAGTTTGAGTTCCTGCAACGGCACGTGCAGCTCGGAGCCCTGCGTCAGGATCACGCAGCGCTCAATAAAGTTTTCGAGTTCGCGCACGTTGCCTGGCCAGGGGGCCTCGATCAGGGCCTGCATGTCGTCCCGGGCAATGGTCTGCACGTTCTTCTGCATGCGCCGCGCCAGCCGCGAGACAAAATACTGCACCAGCATCGGAATGTCCTCGCGGCGCTCGCGCAGCGGAGGAATCTCGATGGGGAAGACGTTGAGGCGGTAGAACAGGTCCTCGCGGAACTGGTTGGCCTGGATCATCGCCGACAAGTCACGGTGCGTGGCCGCAATCAGCCGCACATCGACGTGGATGGTGTTGGAGCTGCCGAGCCGCTCAAACTCCTGTTCCTGTAGCGCGCGCAACAGCTTCGGTTGCAATTCGAGTGAGATATCGCCGATTTCGTCGAGGAACAGCGTGCCGCGGTCGGCGATTTCAAAGCGTCCGCGCTTCTGCATGAGCGCGCCGGTGAAAGCGCCTTTTTCGTGTCCAAACAGTTCGCTTTCCACCAGGCCGGAAGGAATGGCGGCGCAGTTCAGGCGGACGAAGGTGCGGTCCTTGCGCGGGCTCAGGTTGTGGATGGCGCGCGCGATCAACTCTTTGCCGGTGCCGGTTTCGCCGTGCAGCAAGACAGTGGAGCTGGTTGGCGCAACGATGGCGACGCGCTCCAGCACCTGTCGCAGTGCCGCGCTTTTGCCCACAATGTCGCCGAAGTTGTATTCCGACTGGATTTCCGACTCGAGGTAAAGCCGTTCCTGCTCCACGCGCTCGTGCGAGGCGCTGAGTTGTCCGTAGGCGAGCGCGTTGTCAATGGCGAGTGAAACCTGCGTGGCCACCTGTGAGAGCAGGTCGAGGTCGTTCGGAGAAAAGTAGTTTGCACGGCGGCTGCCCAGCGAGAAGATGCCGAGCGGGCCGTTGGAGGTTGACAGCGGCACCACGGCCAGCGTTTCAATGCCTTCCTGCGCAAGCCTCCACTGCACCGCTGGGGGAAGTTCCTTCATGTCCTCCCGCGAGAGCACTTCCATGCGCCGCGCGCGGAGGTCCTCAATGTCCGTCGAGGTCAACTCCGATGAGGGGATGTTGAGCAGGTCGCCCTTGCTGTCAGGAAAGTCCATGGCCGCGCATTCCATGATGCGGCGTTCTTTGTTGAGCAGCCAAAGGCCCACGAAGTCATTGGCAAAGTATCGGCGCAGGCTGACGCTGGCAGCGCTGAACAGATCGTTGATCTGGAGGTGCTGCACCAGGTGGTTGTTGATCTCCAGAAGCAGGCGAAGGCGGTCGCGTTCTTCCGCAAGCTGCTGCTGATAGTGGCTGAGGGCATCGCTCGCCAGCGCTCCCTCCAGCGCGACAGCCACGTGCGAGGACACGGAGACCATCAACTCCATATCTTCAGGGGAGAGCTTGAAGACCTTGGAACTGCCGCCGGTGAGCGCACCGAGCTGACCGCGTGGCGTGAACAGCGGAAAAATGTATCCGCTGCGCAGCCCGCTTTTGACAATGCGCGAGGAGAGCACAGGGTAGCGGTCGCACTCGGCATCGATATCGGGGATATACACCGGGCGCTGCTCGGCAATGGCCCGTCCCACGGAGGTGCCTTCGATGGGAGATTCGATGCCAAGCGGCAGCGCGGGGACTTTGTCTTCCCGTTCCAGCGCAGCCACGCGCACGTTCTTGCCGTCTTCGGTGAGCAGCAGCAGGCTGAGTGCTTCGAACGGAAGCACGTCAAAGAGAAAGGTACGCAAGCTCTCCAGCAGCGTTTGCAGGCCGGTCTGGCTGGCAATGGCGTTGGCCACGCCAAGCAGCGCGCGATATCGGCCGATTTGCTGTTTGCGATCCGGTTCCGGGCCCGCCATGACCACTAAGCTAGCACTCCGGGCAGCGGCCTGTCAGGCAAAAGGGGAGAGAGGACCTAGTTTCAAGTTTCAGGCTTCAAGTTTCGGGCAGGAGTTTGAGGCCCACGCGCGGGCAGAAAAACGCCCGCCTTCGCTGGGGGGCAAAGACGGGCATAGTGGTTGCTAAGGGAACTCTAGCGGCCAGCCATGGCCAGGGTTCGGGGGAACAGAATGTTGTTCTCAAGGTGGATGTGCCGGTGCAGGTCGGCTTCAAAGGCCGCCAGTCCTTCGAACAGGGCGCGCGTGCTCATGCAGGCGTCAGCCGGAACGGCGTAGCCGCCGGTGAGCGCGTGCAGCTGGCGCAGGGCCTCTCCGGCGCTGTCGTGCTCATGCACCATCATGTTGATGGGGTTGGCCACTGACGGGAAGCAAGCCGAAGGCGGTGCCGCCTCGTGCTGCAGGGAGGACTCCTCCAACCGTTCAATGTAGGGGAACAGCACCTGCTCTTCCTTCAACAGGTGGATGTGCAACTCCTCGGCCAACTGGCGGAAGATGTCCAGCACGTCGCCGTATTCCGCATGGCGCTCTCCGTGCTTGGCGGCAACCTTTTCCGCCAGCGCCAGCAGGCGCGGAGACTCGCTGCGCACGAAGATGTGATGGGTGTGCATGATGTGTGCCACCAGGTCGGTGAGCGGTGCGGTCTGCCAGTCCGTACTGAGTGCGGTGCGCGCCGTCTGCAAGGCGGACGCATGGCGAATGCGCTCCAGCACCTGTTCGGGCGCAAGGCCTCGACGGCGGCAGGCCTCGTCAAACGGCAACTGCCCGCCGCAGCAGTAGTCAATGCCCAGCGCTTCCAGCACGGCGGGCGCTGCGGTGGTCTTCAATGCCACCTCCCGAACGGTTCTCTCTGCCTGTGTGTTCATGTCGCCTCCTCACTATGCTGCGATTGTGCGGCAGCCTTGCGAGGCGGGCGATGACCAAAGTCACGCGGAGTAGTTGAAAGAATCCTTTTTCTTGGCCGTGCGGGAGGGAGGCACATTCCCCGCCTCTACCGTGCAGGCGGAGGCGGGGAACGCATGTAAAAGAGTTACTTCACCAGCACTTGCAGCGAGACCGTCACAGCCGCTCCGCTGGAGGGTGTGGCCGTCACGTTGGCATAGAAGGTGCCGGTCTTGGTCGTCGTGACAGGCGTGGAGGTGGTGGAGCCGGAACCGCCGCCGCAGGAGGCGCAGGCCAGCATTAGCAGCGCAAGCACGGAAAAGATCATTACGCGGCGTCTGCGGCACGGCGCAAGCAGTAGTGCGCCAAAGGCAAGCCCTGCGAGTGAGGCAAGGCCGAAGCGTGCGTGCCGTGCGGAGGCGCAGGTGGTTCCGTTGGCTGAAGCTGGTGGGCGTAGCGCCGAGGTAGTCCTGGTGCTGGTGACGGTGACGGTCGCGCTCTGCGTGGCGCTGTCCGTAAAGGTGAGGCTGGTGGGCGCGACGGCGCAGGAGACGCCACTGACCAAGTTGCCCGAGCCATCCACCACCGTGCAGCCGAAGCTGACCGTCGGCGTGCCGCTCACGGGCGTGACCGCGAGCGCTACCGTGCCGCTCGCGCCGGCGCTAACGGTCAGGCCGGTGGCGGCCGGTGTGAGACTGACGGCAGGCGTTGTTGTGGGCGTCCACACCAGCGTCATCAGCGCCCCAGCCTTGATGGTGGTGGTGGCGAACTGGTTGTCGAACTTCACATTGAAGCTGAGATCCGCCGACGCGCTGTTGGCGACGTAGACGACGATGGAACCGTCGGGGTTGCGGAAGGCCACATCGTAAAGACCGGCGCTGGTGTTCTGCGTGGAGTCAATGCGGTAGGCGCCCGGCTGCACGAACTTGCTGGCGTGCCCGAGCACGTAGTAGTCGAGTTCGGGCGTGACCGTGGATGCGCCGCCGGAGCCGGTCTTGTCCCAGGTGACCTTGACCACGCCGCGGCAGTTGGAGCAGCCGTGCTGGCCGTCACTGGTGGTGGCATAGGGGCCGCGGTCCTGGTCCTGCGCCATGCTCCACAGCACGTAGGCTCGCGCCCAGTTGCGCATGGACTGAATCAGCTCGGTGCCTTCGGTGATGAGGACGTTGCCGCTCTGCCAGTCACCGCCGCTGGCTTCGGTCACCCAGGCGGAGAGCTGCGGCGCCTTGTCATGAATGGTGGTCATCGCCGAAGGGTCTCCGGCGTAGTGGTGCCAGGCCACGCCGGCGGAGTTGGCCAGCGTCGAAGCGTCGGCAATCTCCGCGGCGGAGTAGCTGGTGTTGTCCCAGTTGTGGTCCCACAGCATGACCTTGGTGGAGAGTCCGGCGTTCTTGAAGGCCGGAGCAACGTAGCCGTTCAGCAGGCTCATCTGCTCGCTTGGCTGCATCATCAGGCCGGTGTATCCGCTGGGGCAGTAGAGCGGCTCATTCTGCAGGCTGACGTAGTCGACGGGCACGCCATCGTCGGAGTACGCCTGCACGAACTTGACGAAGTAATTCGCCAGCGGCTGGTAGGCGGAGGAATTCAGCGTGGAGTTTGAGCCGTTGACCGAGCAGACGAGCGAGCCGGTGGACTTCATCCAGCCCGGCGGGCTCCACGGCGTGGCCATGATCTTCAGCTTGGGATTGATGCTCAGCGCCTGCTGCAGGACGGGCAGAATGTAGGCCTCATCGTGCGCAATGGAGAAGTTCGCCAGCGACGCGTCGGTCTGGCCGGTGGGCATGTCGTCGTAGGAATAGAAATTCAGCGAGAGGTCGCTGGCACCCATGGGCTGACGGAGGAAGCCGAGCGCGATGCCGTTGCTGCGGTCAAACAACTGCTGCATGAGCTGGGCGCGCTGCGCTGTGGTCAGCTTGTTGTAGACCAGCCAGGCCGCTGAATCAGTAAACGACGCGCCAAAGCCCTCCACCTGCTGGTAGGTCTTTGCCTCGGTAAGCGTGATGGTTTGCGAGCCGGTGCCCGTGCTGGCGAATGAGACCGAAGATTGCGGCGTGAGCGCCTGCGAGAGGCTCGAAGTCGTCTGGTAAACGGAGACGGTCTGCGCCGAAGCCGGGGCGGCCCAAGCGCACAGAATGAGAGATAAGAAGATTGAGAATGCCGAGGGGGTGCGCATAGCGGCACCTTTGTACACCATCTAAACCGTTTTAGATAAGGAAAAATACGACGGCCGGGCAGGATGGCTGCGGACGCGCGAGGCAATTTCTCTCTGGCGCGTAAGCACAACAAAATGCGATATTTGTCATGATTACCCGTTATGACACCGGACACTCTGGCTTGTGATGGAAATCACCGCCAAAGCAAGGGCTATGGCTCTTAATAGATAAAGCATTATCGATTATTTTCTGTGGAATTCTTGCGGGATGCAGTGGGGCAGTCCGCAGTTGGGAACCGATCCGGGGCCGAACGTATTGGGGTATTGAGATTCAAGAAGAAGAGAGGCGGATGAACTGATGACCACGCTGATTCCAGAACCGACATTGCGGCGGCTGCCGAAGTATTACCACTTTCTGGTGGAGCTGCGCGAGCAGGGCGTAGGTTCGGTTTCCTGCACGCGAATCGGGGAGTCGCTGGGATTGCTGCCGGTGCAGGTTCGCAAGGACCTGCAATACACCGGCATTGTCGGACGTCCAAAGGTCGGTTACGAGTTGCAGGAGCTGCTGGAGACCATTGAGCACTTCCTTGGCTGGGACAACGTGAACGAGGCGTTCCTGGTGGGGGCGGGGCACCTTGGCTCGGCGCTGCTTGGCTACCAGAAGTTCGAGCAGTTTGGCATGACCATCGTGGCGGCATTCGACGCGGATCCATCGAAGGTCGGCACGCAGATTCATGAGAAGCATGTTTTACCGCTAGAGAAGCTTCCCTCGCTGGCCCAGCGGATGGGCATCCATATCGGCATTATTACCACCCCGGCCGAGTACGCGCAGTCGGTGGCCGAAATGCTGGTTGCAGGCGGCGTGCGCGCCATCTGGAACTTTGCACCGGTCACGCTGAAGGTGCCGGCGGGAATCATTGTGCAGAACGAAGACCTGTATAACTCGCTGGCGGCACTGAGCTGCAAGCTGAGAACCCAGCAATTATCAAGGCGGATTCATGGGAACCATAGCGACGAGCGCCCAGAAGTTCGAGAGAGTGTGTGCGATCCTGGCGGAGAACCAGAGGAAGCCTGCACGGTTGGTCCCGATCCTGCAGGCCATACAAGATGAGTACCGGTATCTGCCAGAAGAAGTTCTAACCTTTGTAGCGACCTCGTTGGGCGTCCCCCCGGCGCGGGTCTTTGGCGTGGCCACGTTCTACGCGCACTTTGCGCTGGAGCCGAAAGGCAAGTACGTGGTGCGCCTGTGCGATGGCACGGCCTGCCACGTCAAGCAATCCCAACCCATTCTGGAAGCCGTGCGCACCCGCCTCGGCGTGACCGAACAACGCAAAACAACCATGGACCAGATGTTCACGGTGGAGACCGTGGCGTGCCTTGGCGCGTGCGGACTGGCACCGGTGGTGGTCATCAACGAGGATGTGCACGGGCAGATGACGCCGGAGGCGGCGGTGGCGCTGATCGATGAGATCACGCAGAAGGAGGCGCAATGACCGTACAATTTGCGCCCCAGGCCAGCAAGCAGCGGCGCGTGATCATCTGCGCCGGAACCGGCTGCATGGCCAACGGCTCGCTGAAGGTCTACCACGAGTTTGACGAGCGCATGAAGGCCGCCGGGCTGAACGTGACGCTCGAGCTACGCACCGAGGAGCACGACGACGAAATCCGCGTGAGCAAGAGCGGGTGCCAGGGCTTCTGCCAGATGGGGCCGCTGGTGACCGTGATGCCCGAGGACATCCTCTACTGCAAGGTGAAGCCCGCCGATGTGGAGGAGATTGTTACGCGTACCCTGATCGGCGGCGAGGCCGTCGACCGCCTGCTCTATATCGACCCGGCGACGAAAAAGCACTGCATCGGGCCGCAGAACAATCCGTTCTACCTGCAACAGCAGCGCTTTGTGCTGCGCGAGTGCGGCTTTATCGATCCGGAAGACATCCACGAGTACATGCTGCACGGGGGCTACCAGGCGGCGCGCAAGGCGTGCGTGGCGATGTTGCCGGAGGAAGTCTGCAAGACGGTGTTGGACAGCGGCCTGCGCGGCCGCGGCGGCGGCGGCTTTCCCACGGGACGCAAGTGGGAGGCGGCGCGCGTGCAGCCCGGGCCGAAGAAGTACGTCATCTGCAACGGCGATGAGGGCGACCCTGGGGCGTTTATGAACCGCAGCGTGATGGAAGGCAATCCGCACTCGGTTGTCGAGGGGCTGATGATTGCCGCGCGCGCCATCGGAGCCGATGAGATGTACGTCTACGTGCGTGCCGAGTATCCGCTGGCGGTGAAGCGCATGCGCAAGGCGGTGGCCGACGCCGAGCACGAAGGCATTCTCGGCGACAACGTCTTTGGCAGCGGCTTGAAGATGCGCTGCGAGGTGATGGAAGGCGCAGGCGCATTCGTCTGCGGCGAAGAGACTTCGATGATCGCCTCCATCGAGGGCAAGCGGGGCATGCCCATGCCGAAGCCTCCGTTCCCGGCGCAGAAGGGGCTGTGGGGCAAGCCGACGGTGATCAACAACGTTGAGACGCTGGCGCACGTGGTGCGCATCCTCAACGAAGGGCCGGAGGTCTTCCGCTCCATCGGCACCAAGACTTCGCCGGGCACCAAGACCTTTGCGTTGACTGGGCACGTGGCCAACACCGGGCTGGTGGAGGTGCCGTTCGGCACCACGCTCGCCGAGGTCGTGCTCAAAGTCGGCGGCGGCGTTACGAACGACAAGGGCAAGATCGACAAGGCTGGCTTCAAGGCCGTGCAGATCGGCGGGCCTTCGGGCGGATGCCTGACGCAGCAGCATCTGGACCTGCCGCTCGATTACGACTCGCTGAAGTCGGTGGGCGCCATGGTCGGCTCGGGTGGGCTGGTGGTGATGAACCAGCGCACCTGCATGGTCAGCGTGGCGCGCTTCTTCATGGAATTCACGCAGCGCGAAAGCTGCGGCAAGTGCGTGCTGTGCCGCGAGGGCACGCGGCAGTTGCTGGCACTGCTCGACGATGTGATTGAAGGCCGCGCCGACGAGAACACGCTGGTGCTGCTGGAATCGCTGGGCAAGGCCGTGCAGACCGGCTCGCTGTGCGGGCTGGGAAAGACGGCGCCGAATCCGGTGCTCTCGACGATGCGCTACTTCCGCGAGGAGTACGAGGACCACGTCCTGCGCAAAGTGTGCAAGACGGGGCGCTGCAAGGCGCTGCTTCGCCCGGAGATCAACCAGGAAAAGTGCAAGGGCTGCGGGCTGTGCATCAAGGACTGCCCGGTCGGAGCCATTACGGGGGAGAAGAAGCAGGCGCACCACATCAACCCCGAGTTGTGCATCAAGTGCGGTACATGCGCGCAGGTGTGCAACCTGGCGGCCGTGGAGGGGGTGTAAATGAAACCGAACGTGCAACCCCTGCTGACGATTGATGGGCGCGACGTCGCAATCGAGGGCGAGCGCAACCTGCTGGAGCTGATTCGCAAGGCCGACATCGACCTGCCGACCTTCTGCTATCACTCCGAATTGAGCATCTACGGCGCGTGCCGGCTGTGCCTGGTGGACGTGGAAGGCCGCGGCATCATGGCCGCCTGCTCCACGCCGCCGGAAGCGGGCATGAAGCTGCGCACGCAGACTGAGCAGATTCGCGAGATCCGCAAGATCAGCGTGGAACTGCTGCTGGCGAACCACGACCAGAGCTGTCCGACGTGCGCGCGTAGCGCCAACTGCCAGTTGCAGAATCTGGCGCGGCAGTTGGGCATCGAGAAGGTGCGCTTCAAGCCGGTGCAGAAGCGGAAGCCGATCGACGTCAGCTCGCCGTCGCTGGTGCGTGACCCGAACAAGTGCGTGCTTTGTGGTGACTGTGTGCGCATGTGCTCGGAGATACAGGGCATCGGCGCCATTGACTTTGCCTACCGCGGACACGAGGTGGCAGTACTGCCCGCGATGGGCAAGGACCTCGCCGACGTTTCCTGCGTGAATTGCGGGCAGTGCGCCACGGTGTGCCCGACGGGCGCGTTGACCGTCAAGAGCGAGATGGAACTGGTATGGAAGGCCATTGCCGATAAGGACAAGACGGTGGTGGCGCAGATCGCTCCGGCGGTGCGCGTGGGACTGGGCGAAGCCATGGGGCTGAAGCCGGGTGAGATCGTGACCGGGCAGCTTGTGGCGGCGCTGCGGCGGCTCGGCTTCGACCAGGTCTATGACACGTCGTTTGCCGCCGACCTGACGGTGACGGAAGAGGCGACGGAGTTCCTGCAGCGCAAGGCCGCGGGCCAACACCTGCCGCAGTTCACCTCGTGCTGCCCGGGCTGGGTCAAATACGCCGAGCAGTTCTTCCCGGAGATTCTGCCGAACCTTTCGACCTGCAAAAGCCCGCAGCAGATGTTCGGCGCGTTGCTGAAGGAAGTTCTGCCGGAGCAGTTGAAGACCACGCGCGAGAACGTCGTGGTGGTTTCCATCATGCCGTGCACGGCCAAGAAGTTTGAGGCGCGGCGCGAGGAATTCCGGCAGGACGGCGTGCAGGAAGTGGACTACGTGCTGACGACGCAGGAGCTGGCGCGCATGATTCAATCGCGCGGTGTGCGCTTCGACCGTCTGGAGCCGGAGTCGTTCGACATGCCGTTCGGTTTCTACACGGGCGCGGGCGTCATTTTTGGAGCCAGCGGCGGCGTCACCGAAGCGGTGCTGCGCTTTGCCGCTGAAAAAGTCACGGGCGAAAAACTGCGCAACGTGGACTTCCACGCTGTGCGTGGCGAGAGTGGCTTGCGCGAGGCGACGGTGCCGGTGGGCGGTGCGGAGTTGAAGCTGGCCGTGGTGCATGGGCTGCGCAATGCGCGCGTGGTGGCCGAGCAGGTTCGCGACGGCAAGTCGAACTATGACCTGATTGAGGTGATGGCCTGCCCGGGCGGTTGTGTGGGCGGCGCGGGGCAGCCGGTGAGCACGAGCCGCGAGGTTCGCGCGCGCCGCAGCCAGGGCCTGTACAAGGCCGACCGCGAGGCTCCGCTGCACAAATCGCAGGAGAACCCCTACATTGCGGAGACCTATGCGCGGTGCCTGGGCGAGGTGGGCGGCGAGAAGGCGCACCATCTGCTGCACACGCACTACGTCAACCGGCGACGCATGGACGAGGAGCCGTTCCCGATTCTGCAGGCGCCGGAAGGCAAGCTGAAGGTGGGCGTCTGCGTGGGGACAAACTGTTACGTGAAAGGCTCGCAACAGATTCTGCAACGTCTGTTGCAGCATGTGGAAGAGCACTCGCTCTCGCATCTGGTGGATATCCGCGCGATGTTCTGCACGGAGAATTGTGAGCACGGCCCGACGGTGACGATTGGCGAGACGCGCATGACGCACTGCACCGCCGAGCAGGCGTTGGCGGCGGTGGAAGAGCAGTTGCAGCCGGCGACGGCCGACTGAGGAGCACGACGTTGAAGCAGTGGACGGAAAAGGCCGATTGGTTGAATGAGCAGGCGATCTGGAGCTGTCTGGAGCGCAAGGACGCCGTGGAACCGGCGCGCGTTCGAGCAATTCTCGAGAAGGCAAAGGCGCTCGCCGGGCTTACGTTCGAGGACGTGGCGGAACTGATCGCCGTCACGGACCCGGAACTGCGCGAGGAGATGTTTGCCACGGCTCGTGCGGTGAAGGAGGAGATCTACGGCTCGCGGCTGGTGATGTTCGCGCCGCTGTATATCACCAACCGCTGCGTGAACGAGTGCGAATACTGCGCCTTCCGCGCGGCGAACAAGGAAGTAACGCGCCGCACGCTCACGCAGCAGGAGATTGCCGCCGAGATCAAGGTGCTGGTGGAGCAGGGGCACAAGCGCGTGCTGCTGGTGGCGGGCGAGTGCTACCCGGATGGCAAGGGGCTCGACTACGTTGAAGACGCGATTGGCACCATTTACGCCACGCGTAGCGGCAACGGAGAAGTGCGCCGCGTGAACATCAACATTGCGCCGCTTTCCATTGACGACTTCCGCCGCATGAAGGCCGCCGGGATCGGTACGTATCAGTGCTTCCAGGAGACGTACCACCGCGACACCTACGCCCGTGTCCACAAGAAAGGGCCGAAGCGTGACTTTGACTGGCGCGCCACAGTGATGGACCGCGCCATGATGGCCGGCATCGACGACGTGGGCGTGGGGCCGTTGTTCGGATTGTTCGACTGGCGCTTTGAACTGCTGGCGCTGTTGCAGCACATACACCACCTGGAGCAGCGCTTTGGCGTAGGTCCGCACACCATCAGCATGCCGAGGCTGGAGCCTGCGGTGGGCTCGGAGTTCGCGGGGCATCCGCCGTATGCGGTGAGCGACGAGGACTTCCTGAAGCTGGTGGCGATTTTGCGGCTGACGGTGCCGTACACGGGCATGATCATGTCCACGCGCGAGTCTCCGGCGATGCGGCACAAGTGCTTCCAGATCGGCATTTCGCAGACCTCGGCGGGCAGCCGCACCGACCCCGGCGGCTACGAGCAGTCTCAGGGGGATTTTCAGACGGCGCAGTTCGCGGTGGGCGATACCCGCACGCTCGACGCGGTGGTGCGCGAGATTGCGGAGATGGGCTTTACGCCCTCGTTCTGCACGGCGTGCTATCGCAAGGGGCGCACGGGCGCCGACTTCATGGACCTGGCCAAGCCGGGCGCCATCAAGTACCACTGCGAGCCGAACGCGCTTTCAACCTTTACGGAGTATTTGCAGGATTATGCCTGCCCGCAGACAAAGCGGGAGGGCGAGCAGCACATCGTGCGTCAGATTGAGGCCATGGACGCGCGGCAGAAACGGATCGCCACACCCATGATCGAGCGGGTGCGGGCGGGAGAAAGGGACGTTTTCCTATGAGCGAGCAGACACGCGGAGCGAGCAAGGGATTTCGTGTTCACATCGGCATCTTCGGGCGCAGGAACGTGGGCAAGTCGAGTTTGCTGAACGCCATCACGCGGCAGCAGGTCTCGATTGTGAGCGACGTGGCCGGCACCACCACGGACCCGGTGGAGAAGCCGATGGAGTTGCAGCCGATCGGGCCGGTGCTGTTTGTGGATACGGCAGGCATTGACGACCTGGGTGCGCTCGGCGGACTGCGCGTGAAGAAGACGCAGCAGATTCTCTCGCGCACGGATATCGGCGTCATCGTCAGCGACGGAAAGTGGACGCAGTTTGAAGACAGCCTTGTTGAGGAGCTGCGCGCGCGCGGCATTCCGCCGGTGGTGGTCTTCAATAAGCGCGACGTGGCGCAGGCCGACGAGTGCGCCATGCTCGAGCTGGTGGAGAACGGCGTCTCCGTGGTGACCACGATAGCCACGGCGGGCGAAGGCATCACCGAGCTGCGGCAGGCGCTGGTGGCGGTGGCTCCGCGCGAGGCCGTGGAAGACCCTGTGATTTTGCGCGACCTGGTGGGCGCGGGCGAGACCTGCCTGCTGGTGATGCCGATCGACCGCGAGGCGCCGAAGGGCCGCATCAAGATGCTGCAGGTGCAGTGCCTGCGCGACCTTCTGGACGGCGACGCCATTGGCGTGGCGGTGAAAGAGACGCAGCTGAAGCAGGCGATTGAGAGCCAGCGCACGGCTCCAAAGCTGGTGGTGACCGACGCGGCAGTGTGGAAGCAGGTGGAAGCGACAACGCCGCCGGAGATTCCGCTGACGAGCTTCTCGGTGCTGTTCTCGCGGCTGCGGGGCGACCTGTGCGAGCAGGCGGCGGGCGCGGCGGCGCTGCGCGGTCTCAAGCCGGGCGACGAAGTGCTGATCGCCGAAAGCTGCACGCACCATCCGGTGGAGGACGATATCGGGCGGGTGAAGATTCCGCGCTGGTTGAACGAGTTTGTGGGCGGCCCGGTGCGAATCACCACCGTGCAGGGACCGGATTTCCCCGAAGACGTGAGCCGCTACAAGCTGGTGGTGCACTGCGGCGGCTGCATGATGAATCGCCGCCAGATGCTGAGCCGCATTGCGCGCTGCAAGGCGCAGGGCGTGCCCATCACCAATTACGGCGTGCTGATTGCGGCCGTGAACGGCAGCCTGCGCCGCGCGCTGGAGCCGTTCCCCCAGGCGCGCGAGGCGTACGAGAAGAAGTTGGAGCAGTTGCATGAAGCCGTTCACGCATGACGAACTGGTGACGTGGCTGCGGGAGCGCGATGAAGCGCGCCTGCAGCCGCTGTTCGCCCGCGCCGACGCGGTGCGCAAGGCGCACGTAGGCGAGGGCGTGCACCTGCGCGGACTCATCGAAATCAGCAGCCATTGCGGCCGGCTGTGCGGCTACTGCGGCCTGCGCGCGCTGCGGCACATTGCTCGCTACCGCATGACGCGTGATGAAATTCTGTACTGCGCGCACAAGGCGATGAAGCTCGGCTTCGGAACCGTGGTGCTGCAGTCGGGCGAAGACTTTGAACTGAAGGCCGAGTGGATAGCCGAATTGGTGCAGACCATCAAGCGCGAGACCCGGCTGGCCGTCACGCTGAGCCTGGGCGAGCGATTGAATGACGAACTGCAACTGTGGCGAGAGGCTGGAGCCGACCGCTATCTGCTGCGCTTTGAAACCAGCGATCCGGAGCTCTACAAGCGCATACATCCCTCGCTGCCGCGCCGCGTGAGTGACCGCGTGGCGCAGTTGCGAGCCATGCGCGCGATGGGCTACGAGATCGGCAGCGGCGTGATGGTGGGCATTCCAGGGCAGACCTACGACATCCTTGCGCGCGACATGGAACTGTTCCGCGAGCTGGATCTCGATATGGTCGGCATTGGGCCGTTTCTCGCGCATCCGGAGACGCCACTGGGCGCGCCAGACGTGCCAAACGCCGGGGACGAGCAGACCGAGAGCAGCGAGCAGATGGTGCTGAAGATGGTGGCGCTGACGCGGCTGATGTGTCCGGAGGCGAACCTGCCGAGCACAACAGCGTTGGCGACGGTGAACCCGTTACAGGGTCGCGAACACGGCCTGCAAAGCGGGGCCAACGTCATCATGCCGAACCTGACGCCGCAGCCCTATCGGCAGATGTACGAGATTTATCCGGGCAAGGCGTGCGTGGATGAGGATGTGGAGCAGTGCGCGCGGTGCGTGCGCGCGCGCATACAAAGCGTGGGCCGCGAGGTTGCGGACGGCCCGGGCGGACGGCAGCGAGGTGTGTTGACCGCATGAAAGGGCAGCAATGAGCAGCGCGATGCAGATTACGATTTGCCTTGGCAGCAGTTGTTTTGCGCGCGGCAACGGCGACAACCTGCGCGCCATCCAGGAGTATGTTAGGAAGAACGGCCTGAACGCGGAGGTGCGGATGAGCGGCGTGCTGTGCCGCGAAAAATGCACCGTGGGGCCGAGCATTGTGATTGACGGCGTGGAGCACACACAGGTGCAGCCGGGCGCCGCCGTCGCGCTGCTGGAAGTTGCGTTGAAGGAGAAACAGCCGGCATGACGAAGTCAGTCGCGCCCATTTACACGGAGAAGAGCGAGTGCCAGGACTGCTACAAGTGCCTGCGCGAGTGTCCCGTGAAGGCCATCAAGGTGCAGGGCGGCTGCGCTATGGTGATGCCGGAGTATTGCATCTACTGCGGCCATTGCGTGCAGGTGTGCCCCAGCGGCGCCAAGCGCGTGCGCAATGACGTGGCAGCCGCGCGCCAGTTGCTGGCGGAAAAGAAGAAGGTGCTGTGCTCGCTGGCTCCGTCGTTCGTCAGCGAGTTTCCCGATATCAAACCGCAGCAGATGATTGCCGCGCTGCGGCGGCTGGGCTTCTGGGGCGTGAGTGAAACCGCGCTCGGAGCACAGCAGGTTTCATTGCACGTGCGGCTGGAGATGGAGAAGGAGCACAAGCAGGTGTTCTTCTCCTCGGCCTGCCCCACGGTCGTCGACTTCGTGCACAAGTATTACCCGGAGCAGACGGAGAAGGTCATCGCACTGTTTTCGCCGGTGCTGGCGCATTGCAAAATGCTGCGCAAGGAGTACGGCGACGAGATCGGCATCCTCTTCGTGGGGCCGTGCATCGCCAAGAAGGGCGAGTCAGACCGGCATCCGGAACTGCTGGACGTGGTGCTGACCTTTGAAGAACTGGGCCAGTGGCTGCAGGAAGAGCAGATCAATCCGGCGGAGCTGATGCCGGACGTGCATGCCCACTTTGTTCCGGAAGAAGCCCGCGAAGGCGCGCTGTATCCGATTGAGGGCGGCATGTCGGCGGCGGTGCAGGCCAACTCGCCGACCGATGCGCGCTTCATGTCCTTCAGCGGATTGACGAGCATCCGGCGTGCGCTCAGCGAAGTCAGTGAGTGGAGTCCGGAGCAGGGCATCTTTGTCGAGATGCTGGCGTGCCACGGCGGCTGCATCAACGGGCCCAAGGCGCACCGCAACAGCGGCACCGTGCGCAAGCGCTACGAGATCATCCGCTACGCCAAGCCGCCGGTCTTCGGCGAGGACAGCCAGGTGGTTTCCATCGGGAACGACCAGGGGCGGGCGACACCGGTGCGTCCGCAATTCAGCGAAGCTGAGATCCGCGAAGCCCTGCGGCTGGTGGGCAAGCGCACGCTGGCCGACGAGAAAAACTGCGGCGGATGCGGCTACGACCGCTGCCGCGAGTTTGCGCGCGCGCTGCTGGAGCACAAGGCCGAGCGCACCATGTGCGCCACCTACATGCGCCAACTGGCGCAGAAGAAGGCCAACGCGCTGATGATGAAAATGCCGTCGGCGGCCGTGATGGTGAACGAGCAGATGCGCATTCTGGAGTGCAACCAGAAGTTCCGCGCGATGTTCGCCACCGAACTGGACCAGGCGCGCGCCAGCGAAATTGCTGAGGACGTACTGCTGGCTGACATTGTTCCGTTCTACGGCCTGTTCCAGCGCGTGCTGGAAACGGGCGAGGACCTGATCGACCGCGACGTGCGCTTCCGCGACACTATTCTGCACTTCAGCATCTTTGTGATTGAGCCGAACGCGGTGGTGGGCGCCATTCTGCAGGACATCACGCAGTCGACGATGCAGAAGGAGCAGATCATCGCGCGTGCCGAGCAGGTCATTCAGAAGAATCTGAAGACAGTGCAGCAGATCGCGTTTCTGCTGGGCGAAAACGCGGCCGAATCGGAGACGACGCTGAACTCGATCGTCGAGTCATTCTCATTGCAGGAGCCGGAGGACGATGTCCGGAAGTGAGAGGGGCTTTATCGAGGTTGGCACCTGCATGGTGGCCAAGCACGGTCAGAACATTGCGGGCGACATCTTCCTGACGCAGAAATTGACGCATGAAGACCGCACGCTCTGCGTGCTCAGCGACGGGCTGGGCTCGGGCGTGAAGGCCAACGTGCTGGCCACGCTGACGGCCACGATGGCGCTGCGCTACACCTCGTCCGGCTGCATGGACCTGATGCGCGCGGCCGAGACCATCATGGACACGCTGCCGATCTGCTCAGTGCGCAAGATCAGCTATTCAACATTCACAATCGTCGATATTGATACGCGCGGGAAAACCAGCATCATCGAACACGGCAACCCGGCGTTCGTGATGCTGCGCCCGAAGGGCGAGGTGCAGATCGAGTGTTCCACGCACCGTCCGCAGCGCTGGCAGGACCGCGTGGTGACACATTCGGTATTCCGCGCCGCGCTGGGCGACCGCATCGTGTTTTTCAGTGATGGCGTGAGCCAGGCCGGCACCGGCGAGGCGGCCACGCCGCTCGGCTGGGGGCGCGACAGCGTGGAGGAGTTCGCGCAGGAGTGCGTGAAGCGCCGTCCCAAGGCCAGTGCCAGCGATCTGGCGAAGGAGATTGTGGACCACGCGCTGCAGATGGATCGCGGCTGGGCCAAGGACGACATCAGTTGCGTGGTCATCTACTTCCGCACGCCGCGCAAGATGCTGGTGGTGACCGGGCCGCCATTCGCGCGTGAAAGCGACATGGAGCTGGCACAGATGGTGATGCGCTTTGACGGGCGCAAGGCCATCTGCGGCGGAACAACGGCGAGCATCGTGGGCCGGCTGCTGGACGTGGATGTGGAGATGGAACTGAACCAGCCCATCGACCCGCAAATTCCTCCGGCGGCGAAGATGAGCGGCGTGGACCTGGTGACGGAAGGCACGCTCACGCTCGGGGAAGTCGCGCGCATTCTGGAGTCGGAGACACCACTGGACAAGGTGCGCCCCAACGCCGCGCGGCGGCTGGTCTACATGCTGATGGACAGCGACGTGGTCGAGTTTCTGGTGGGCACGCGCATCAATCAGGCGCATCAGGACCCGAATATTCCGGTGGAATTGGAACTGCGGCGCAACATCGTCAAGCGCATTGCCGACCAGCTGGAGCGGCGCTACTTCAAGCAGACGCACATCCGTTACCTGTAAGTTTCAAGTGCAAAGTTTCGAGTTCCCAGCGGTGAGAGCTGCGTCGAAATCTGGTGCAGTCGCACGCGTCTGCGATTTCCGTTTGGCCGTCGAGCGGGCGGCGTGCGAGACTGAGGAGCGAAGGAGAGGCAATGAGACGATGGTTGCCGCTGGCGCTGCTGGCGCTGAGTGCGATGGCGATGGCGCAGGTCCCGAAGGATTCCCTGCAGATGATTGTGGTGACGAGCGCGAACTGGGACGCGCAGAACGGCAGTGCGCAGCGCTATGAACGCCAGAAGCCGGGCGGCAAGTGGAAGCCCATGGGCGTGAGTTTTTCGGTTTCGCTGGGCAAGAGCGGCTTGGGCTGGGGACGCGGCCTGCATGACGCCACGGGGCTGGCTGGGCCGGAGAAGAAGGAAGGCGACGGCAAGGCCCCGGCGGGAGTTTTCTACCTGACCACCACCTTCGGCTACGCCGCGCAGCAGCAGACAAGCATGCCGTACGTGCAGGCCACAACGCAGCTCGAGTGCGTGGACGACCCGAAGAGCATGCACTACAACCAGCTTGTGTGGGCTCCGGAGACGCAGAAGGACTGGACGAGTTCGGAGATCATGCGCCGCGATGACGACCTCTACCGCAACGGCGTATTTGTGGCGCACAACACTTCGCCGGTGCAGCCGGGCGCGGGGTCGTGCATCTTCCTGCATCTCTGGAAGAAGATGGGCGAGCCGACGATTGGCTGCACGGCAATGGATGCGCTCGATCTCGACGTGATCATCAGCTGGCTGAACCCGGACAAGCGGCCCGTGCTGGTGCAGATGCCGTCGAGCACCTACTACCTTCAGGCGAAGAAGTGGGAGCTGCCGAAGAAGTAGGCGTCGGAAGATTGCAGTAAGCTTCTCGGTCCCTCAACTTGGGCTGCGACGCGCGCAACTAACGCGCGCGGAAAGACTCTCGCAGCCCGCGTCGAGGGACGTTCCTTTTTTGCGGGAGAATTCTGTTCGCCGGGCTGAAGCCCGGTGCTACCCGGTTCGGCTCGAGGTACGAGCTGAACTGCACGAATGCCTGGAAGCGGTTGCATAAATTTCGACCTGACTTTCGCGAAGCTTTCCCCAGGGGCTAAAGCCGTGCCCTTTCAAGTCTGATTTATGAAACCGTCCCTAAAGTTCTGCTGGGAGGATTGCGCTTTGCGTTAGTGCGAGGACTTCGGCGCGAAAGGCCATTCGCGCCGGATGGCGGAGCGCACAAGGTAGAGCGCGATGCCCGCGAGCGCGAACAGCAGCCCGCGTTCCAGCAGCGCGGCCTTGTCGAACAGCACCAGCACAAAGCCCGCCACGGTAATGATGACCGGCAGCGGGTAGAGCCACATGCGGAACGGGCGCGGCTGCTCCGGGTGCAGTTGCCGCCACACCACGGCGCCGATGGCTTGCACAAGAAAGAGCATGAGAATGCGCAGGACAACCAGGGCCTTCACCAGGTCGCCGATCTGGAAGATGCAGCAGAGGCACGCCACACCGCCAAGGAACAGCACCGAGTAGCGCGGGAAGCCGCCTGTTGGGTGCACGCGCTCGAAAATGGAGAAGAAGTTGCCGTCGCGCGCGGCGGCAAACGGAATGCGCGAGTACCCGGCCAGCAGGGCGAAGACCGAGGCAAAGGCCGTCCACATGATGAGCGCCGCAATGAGCTTGCCGGCCCACGGGCCGTAGACGAGTGCGGCGGCGTCCGGGAAGATGTGGTTGGCCTGCGTGTGCTGCGCGGCGGCGTGGAACGCCTCGTGCGGGATGAGGCCTACCATGCTGACGTTCATGGCGATATAAAGCGTGCCCACGGCGGTGATGGAGATGAGCAGCGTGCGCGGAATGGTGCGCGCCGGATCGACCACCTCTTCGCCGAGGAAGCAGATGTTGTAGTAGCCCCAGTAGTCGTAAAGCGCGATGAGCAGTCCGGCCGAAAGTCCGGAGACGAAGCCGTGCGCGGGCCGCGCCCATCCTGCGGGGAAGGCCTGTGCGGCGTTGAAGTGCGTGGCGCCCATCCAGATGGCGAACAGCAGCGTGCCAATGGCGCCGACCCACATGGTTTTGGAGATGCGCGCGATGCCGGAGATGCGCCGGTAGATGAGGAACGTGGCCAGCGCCGCAATGGCCATGGCCATCAGCGTGGCGCCGGAGATCTCAATACGCAGCGCGCTCTGCCCGAGCAGGTTGAAGCTGAGGTCGTGCGAGTAGAAAACGTGGTTCAGCCCCGGCCACAGGAAGACCGCGTTTCCGGCGAAGCCGACGCAGCCGGTGGCGGCCGAGATAGGCGCGCTGAAGATCAGCTGGAAGACAAAGAGAAACGAGAGCAGGCGTCCCCAGCGCTCCGGGCCGTAGATGGTTTTGACGTACTCGTAGGTGCCGCCGGCGCGCGGCATGGCCGCCCCGAGTTCGGCCCAGATGAGGCCGTCGGCGAAGGCCATGAAGGCCCCTGCCAGCCAACCGAAGACGGCCTGCGAGCCGCCCATGGCGGCCACCATGTTGGGCAGCGTGGTGAATGGTCCGGTGCCCACCATGTCCACCATGGTGATGGCGACGGCGGGGAACAGCGTGAGTCCGCGGACCAGTTGCGGATGCGCGGAGGCCGGCTTCTCGACAACTTGGCCCATGGGCTGAGGGTAGAGAGGAACGCGCGCGAGGTCAAGGCGGGTATGATGGGGAAGTTTCGAGTTTCCGGTTTCAAGTTTCGAGCAATGGCGCGTCCGAGGTGAGGATCATGCAGAAATTGTGGCGTGGAATGCTGGTGGTGATGTGCTTGACCCTGCTGTGCGCGGGCGCGTGGGCGCAGAGCGCGTCGCAGGAGGCAAAAGCTCCGGAGGCGAAGCCCCGTGTGCTGATCGTGGTGGCGCATCCGGACGATGAGAGCTGCTTTGCCGCCACCGTCTACCAGATCACGCACAACCTCGGCGGCACGGTGGAGCAGATGGTCATCACCAACGGAGAGGGCGGCTACCGCTACTCGCTGCTGGCGGAGCCGTATTACGGCGTCAAGCTGACGGACGAAGCCACCGGTCGCGCCGCGCTGCCGGAGATCCGCAAGCGCGAGTTGCTGGCCGCGGGAAAGATCATGGGAGTCTCGCAGCACTACTTCCTCGACGAGCCGGACAAGCGCTACACGCAGGATGTGGATGAGGTGCTCAAAGACCACTGGCACCCGGGCGTGGCGCTGGCGGCCGTGGAGCGTCGGCTGGCCGAGGGGCACTATGACTTTGTCTTCGGGCTGTTTCCAACACCGGACACGCACGGTGCGCACAAGGCGGCAACGCTGACCGCGCTGGATGCGGTTGGCCGGATGCAGGGTGCGCACCCGGTCGTGCTTGGTTGCCAGGACAGCGCGAGCAAGGACACCAAGCCGCTCGACTGGACCGGCTACAAGAGCGCGGCGCACCCGTTCACGGTCGGTACCGCGCACTACACGGTGGACCGCACGCAGAAGTTCGGCTTCCGGCAGGGGCTCGACTACACCATCATCGTCAACTGGGTGGTGGCCGAGCACAAATCGCAGGGAGCCTTCCAGATGGGCGTGGGCCACTACGACCGCGAGGACTTTACCGTGCTGAACCCGGCAGCGGACGGCGAGGCGCGTGCTGGCGGGCTGTTCAAGGCACTGGCGGAGAAGACGCTCAAGTAGTTTTCAGCAAGCCGCGCAAAGATTCCAAGGGGCACTCGGACAGGAGTGCCCCTTTCGTGTTATGTCCCGTTTTTCGCTGAAACAGTTCGTTCACATTCCCGAAACATCCTGCTATGCTTTACACAACTTTAGGAAACCCCTCTTCCCGAAATTAAGACACAGACACCGAAGGAGCTCGGCCATGAGAAGCCGCTCGTTGGGATTTTTGTTTTTCCTTCTGTTCACCGTTTGCTGTTGTCTTTCGGCGCAGACGTTCCGAGGCAGCATCCAAGGCACAGTGACCGATCCGACCGGGGCGGCCGTCAGCGGCGCGCAGGTCAAGGTCTTCAGCCCGGCCACGGGCTTGTCGCGTACGGTCACCACCAATGATCAGGGCGACTACGTGGCCAGCGAACTGCCGCTGGGCAATTACAGCGTCAGCGTCACCAAGCCGGGTTTCCGTACCACCACACTGACCAACATTCCGGTGAGCGTAGGCTCGCCGCAGCGCGCCGACGCCAAACTTTCCACCGGCCAGGTGCAGGAAAAGGTTGAGGTCAGCGCAGAGATTCCGCTGGTGGAGACCACCAGCAACACCATGGGCGGCACCATTGAAGCCGCCGAAGCCGCGCAACTGCCGGTCAACGGCCGCGACTTCACCAAGCTGCTGGAACTGGTTCCCGGCTCGTGCAGCGACCCGAACGGCTCGACCGAGTCGGCTGGCAGCTATGGCCTGTTCAGCGTGAACGGCAACCGCGGCCGCTCGAACAACTACCTGCTGGACGGCACTGATATGAACGACGGCTACCGCAACCTGCCGTCGATCAACCAGGCTGGCGTCTGGGGCTGCCCTTCGACGATTTTGCCGATTGACGCGCTGGCCGAGTTGCCGGTGACGGCGAGCCCGGAGGCCGAGTTCGGCCGCAGCTCGGGCGCCACGGTCAACCTGGTCACCAAGTCGGGCACCAACCAGATCCACGGCAGCTTCTTCGAGTACTTCCGCAATGATGCGCTGGGTGCGCGCAACGCGTTCAACAGTTCCAGCCAGTCCAAAAATTCGTTCCACAACCATCAGTTCGGCGGCTCCGCCGGCGGCCCGTTCGTCAAGGACAAGTCGTTCTGGTTCGTGGCCTATGAAGGCCAGCGCGAAGATGGCGGCCTGCCGCAGCTGGGCAAGGCGCCCACGCAGGCGGACATCAACGCCTACGAAGGCACCATCAACCCGGTCGTCCAGAAGCTGCTGGCCATGAAGCCGTGGGGCTCGCTGCCAACCGATGGACTGGGCAACGTGACCTACACCACGCCGTTCAGCAACCGCATTGACAGCCTGATCTTCAAGATGGATCAGCACCTGCACCTGTTCAGCGACAGCGACCTGCTGACCGGACGCTATTATTTCGGCAACAGCGACCAGAGCTTCCCGCTGGGCATGCTCTACACGGGCGGTAGCGCGCCGGGCTATAACACTTCCACGCCGACGCACGTCAACATTGTTTCGCTCTCCTACACCACGGTTCCCAAGTCGAACTGGGTGGTGGAGATCCGTGGCGGCTACAACCGCTTTCTGCAGGACTTCTACCCGCAGGACATCAAGTTCAACCCGACCTCGATTGGCCTGAACACACTGCCGCCGGAGTACATGGCGACGCGCGATTACGGTCTGCCGACGATCACCATCTCGGGCGGCTACAGCCCGATTGGCGCCACCGGCAGCGACTCGCGTGGCCGTGTGGACACCAATTACCAGCTGTTCGGCAACGTCAGCTACACCTCGGGCAAGCACAACATCAAGTTCGGCTATGAATTCCGCCGCACGGCCATCAACAGCTTTATCGACTCCGGCCACCGCGGCGCGTTGCACTTTGCGTCGCTCGACGACTTCCTGGCAGGTAACATCGCCAGCGGCTCGTCGGCCTCCGGCTACGGCACGCGCTATACCTATCAGAACTCCGATGGCATGTACCTGCAGGATTCCTACCGCCTGAGTTCGCGCACGACGTTGAACTTCGGTCTGCGCTGGGATTACTTCGGCGTGGTGGGTGAGCGCAACCATGGGTTCAGCCTGTTCAACACCGCAAACGGCGACGTGCTGACGAACGTGCACAAGCTGTATCCGCGCGACTTCCGCGATGTGGCTCCGCGTTTCAGCATCGTCAATGACGTGATGGGCAACGGCAAGCTGGTGCTGCGCGCCGGCGCCGGCGTCTTCTACGATGGCCCGTCGCAGGACTTCTTCGTGGGCAACCAGCCCTGGAACACGCTTCCGGCGCAGGCCGGCCCAGCCTTCAACAACATCGCCTACGGCAGCCTGCTGCCCACCGGCTATGACTCCAAGGAGAATCCGTATTACATCCTGGGATCCTCGCAGCAGGTCTTTGACCCGAACAGCTACGCGGTGACCAGCCTGTTTACGGTCTCACAGAAGCTGAAAACGCCGCGCTACGTCTCCTACAACTTCAACATTGAGTCGCAGTTGACCAAGACGATGGCGGCGCAGATCGGCTACGTCGGTTCGCAGGGCCGCCACCTGTTCCGCTTCCGCGACCTGAACCAGGCGGACACGAACGGCAACTTCCCGTATCCAGACTGGTATTACATCAACCAGATCGAGACGCAGGCTTCGTCGAGCTACAACTCGCTGCAGGCCTCGTTGAAGATGCGCAACTGGCACGGCTTCAGCTCCACGCTGAACTACACCTGGGCGCACTCGATTGACGACGCCAGCGACGGCTTGGACTTTGTGCCGAACGCCGCGCAGCCGGACGACAGCTACAACGCCTGGAAGGAGCGCGCCAGTTCGAACTTCGACGTGCGCCACCGCATCCAGTGGTACTTCAACTACTCGCTGCCGAAGTTTGAGACGGCGAAGTGGCTGACCAACGGATGGGCCTTCAACGGCATGTTCAACTTCGCTACCGGCCAGCCTTACACGGTGCATTATCTGTATGAGGCCGATTACAACGGCAGCGGCGAGTGGTTTGGCCGTCCGGACATCAACTTCGCGACCGTCAAACAGGGCACCAGTGGAACCAACCTGCTGAACCTGGCGTCAATCACCGCGCCGTGCACGTGGGACACCACGCTGAACGATGGCAACGGTGGATGCGTGGCGGGCACGCAGCACTTCGGCAATGAGCCGCGCAACGCCTTCCGCTCCACCAACTACACGAACATGGACTTCTCGGTGAGCAAGACCCAGCACCTGACCGAACGGGTGACGATGGAGTTGCGCGCCGACATCTTCAACATCTTCAATCACTCGAACTTCACCAATCCGCTTCTGCCGGGCTTCGGCATCGACGTGTTCTCCACCAACCACTTTGTGGCGAATGCGGGCTCGACAACTCAGGGCAAGATCTACGCGGGCGATCCGTCGCAGTCGGTCAACTACCTGCAGACGACGGCCACGCCGGACGTGGGCAGCGGCAACCCGTTCCTGGGTGGCGGCGGTCCGCGCGGCGCCCAGTTGGCGGTGCGGTTCTCGTTCTAAACAGCAAGCCCTGCATCCGTGGCCATCGCGGCCGTGGATGCGGGGCAACTCTTCAGCATGCGAAAGGCCGCCGAAATGGCGGCCTTTCTGTTTTGGTTGAATGCGTGTGCTGCTACTCGGGCTTCTCCATCGCCTCGCGCTTTTCCCACGGTTTGGGGCGGCGGTTCTCCTGCAGAATCTTCTTGCGCAGGCGCAGCGACTTCGGCGTGATCTCCACCAGTTCGTCGTCGGAGATGAACTCGATGCACTGCTCGAGCGTCAGCTCGCGGCAGGGCGTCAGGCGGATGGCCTCGTCGGCGGTGGAGGAGCGCATGTTGGTCAGCTTCTTTTCGCGCACGGCGTTCACGTCAATGTCGTTGTCGCGGTTGTGCTCGCCAATGATCATGCCTTCGTAAAGCTCGGTGCCGGCGTTGACGAATAACTGTCCGCGGTCCTGCAGACCGTTGAGAGCATAGGTCGTGGTGGTGCCCGCGCGGTCGGCGATGATGGCGCCGGTGAGGCGGTGGGCAATGGCACCCTGCCACGGAATGTAGCCGTCGAACAGCGAGTTCATGACGATGGTGCCGCGGGTTTCGGTCAGCAGTTCGCTGCGCAGGCCGATGAGGCCGCGGCTGGGCACGCGGAACTCCATGCGCACGCGGCCATAGCCGTGGTTGTGCATCTTCTGCATTTCAGCCTTGCGCGTGCCGAGCTTCTCCATCACCACGCCAACAAACTCTTCGGGGATGTCGACGGAGAGCACTTCGACCGGCTCCATGAGCACGCCGTCCACTTCCTTGGTAACGATCTCCGGCATGCCGACGGCAAGCTCAAAGCCTTCGCGGCGCATCATCTCCAGCAGGATCGAAAGCTGCAGTTCGCCACGTCCGGAGACGCGGAACGAATCCGTGCTGTCGGTCTCCTCCACCTTGATGGAGACGTTGGTCAGCAGTTCCTTGTCGAGGCGGTCGCGCAGGTTGCGCGAGGTCACAAACTGGCCTTCACGTCCGGAGAACGGCGAGTTGTTGACCGTGAACTGCATGGCAATGGTCGGCTCGTCGATGCTGATGCGCGGCAGCGGCGCGGGCGCTTCGTAGCTGGTGATGGTGTCGCCGATGGTGATGCCCTCGACGCCTGCGACGGCAATGATGTCGCCCATCTCGGTCTGCTCAATGTCGGTGCGGTTCAGGCCGCTGAAGCTGAACAGCTTGGTGATGCGCACCTTGTCGATGTTGCCGTGGGCCTTGGCGATGCCAACCTCTTCGCCGGTGCGCAGCGTGCCGTTGAAGACGCGCGCAATGGCCAGGCGGCCGAGGTAGTCGCTGTAATCAAGGTTGGCCACCAGCACCTGCAGCGGCGCGTCGGCGTCACCGGAGGGCGCGGGGATGGTCTTGATGATGGCGTCGAACAGCGGCTGAAGGTTCTCGCCCGGCGTGGCCAGATCGGTTGTGGCGGTTCCGGAGCGGGCGTTGGTGTAGAGCACGGGGAAGTCGAGCTGCTCTTCGCTGGCGTCGAGGTCGATGAACAGGTCGTAAACCTCGTTCAGCACTTCCTGACAGCGGGCGTCGGCACGGTCAATCTTGTTGATGACGACGATGGGCGGCAGTTTCGCTTCCAGCGCCTTGCTGAGCACGTAGCGCGTCTGCGGCAGAGGGCCTTCGCTGGAGTCGACCAGAAGCATGACGCCGTCGACCATCTTGAGCGCGCGCTCCACTTCTCCGCCGAAGTCGCTGTGGCCCGGCGTATCCACGATGTTGATCTTCGTGTCGTGATAGAAGACGGCGGTGTTCTTGGCCAGGATGGTGATGCCTCGCTCACGCTCCAGATCGTTGGAATCCATGACGCGCTCGACCAGTTCCTGGTTGGCGCGGAAGACTCCGCTCTGACGAAGCATGGCGTCAACCAGCGTGGTCTTACCGTGGTCGACGTGCGCGATGATGGCGATATTGCGAAGCTCTTTGCTCAAAACTCTCTCATCCTTGCTATTTTGCGAATTGGCCTACGTGAGGGCGTACTACTAGTTTGACACAAACTGCGCGAAAAAAGTGGCCGCCCCGGCCATCGGCCACCTTCCTGCGCGGCAAAATCCGCGAGTATCCAAGCGAAAAGCGCGCTAAATGGCGCTCAGCAGGCGTCATTTGGGCACATCGCGCAGGTCTTAAGACCCGGCAATTGAGCGGCGCGCATCGCATCCGCAGGCTGGCGGATGCAGTCGCGCACTTGCGCTACAGACTTCTGGAGGCTCCCCGGGCGCATGGAAGCCAGCGGGAGAGACGAGCCAGCGAAGATCGTCCCCACTGATTTGCCTTAACCCGATAAAATTCAATGTTGTGCCCGGAGAGCGGGCGGAAGCACAGCTTAACGAAAGTTGATGCTCGCCCCTGTCTGCTTGGGCTGGCAGGGTTTAAGATAAATTGCACCTTTCGCGGCGTCCCGGGGAAGCCTCCGTGCGCCGTGCCGTGCAGATTGAATGAGTGACAGAGTGATCATGGGAAAAACAGGCGCATCTTTCTCGAACCTGCTTTGGCGGCGTGCAGCCCTAATTCTGCTGGTTGGCGCGCTGCTGGCGATGGCAGGTTGCGGCAGCAGCACCAGCCACACTAACTCCGGCACGCTTTCGCTCTCGGTTTCCTCGATGAGCTTCAGCTTCACCAAGGGACTGACGAACATCACGACAGTGGACCCGCAGACGGTGACGGTGACCGATTCAACCGGCAACACCGACGTCTCGGTCACTTCGGATTCGAGCTGGCTGAGCGTGCTGCCGAGCAATGGCGTCACTCCGGTCACTCTGACGGTCACGGCGCTGCCCAACGGGCTTGCCGCCAAGACCTATACCGGCTGGATTACGGTGCAGTCGAGCAAGAGTGTGGCCTACCTCAAGGTCACGCTGGTAGTGAACAAGACGCCGGACGAGCCGGTGATGCAGCTTCAGCCCACCAGCCTGAGCTTTACGGCGACCGCCGGCGGCAGCAGCCCGGAGAGCCAGGTGGTCACGGTCAAGAACCTCAATTCCACTTCGACGCCCTCGGAGATGACGTACAGCGTCACCAGTGATTCTTCCTGGCTGACGACCTCGCCCACCTCCGGCACCGCCACGCAGGCGGTCTTCGTGCAGCCGGCAACCGGGTCGCTCTCGGCCGGAACCTACACCGGCACGCTCACCTTCACGGCCCCGGACGCTACTTCGGGTTCGAAGACACAGACCGTTGCGGTGACCGTCACGGTGAAGGGCGCCATGCCCACCGTGGAGTCCCATGCCGATCTGCGGCGCAACATCATTTATCAGCTGGTGACGGATCGCTTCTATGACGGCGACGCCACCAATAACAATCCGTCCATCAGCCCCAATATGTATGACGCCAGTCAGTCGAACTGGCAGTACTACTGGGGAGGCGACCTGGCGGGTATTCAGGCCAAGCTTACCTACCTGAAAACGCTGGGCGTCGGCGCCATCTGGGTCTCGCCGCCGGTGGACAACGTGGATCTGGTGACCACCTACAGCAGCGTTCCCTATGCGCCGTACCACGGCTACTGGGCGCGTGACTTCAAGCTGATTGACGATCACTTTGGCGACAGTGCCAAGAGTTGGACGGCTTTTGATGGGTTGATCTCGGCGGCGCATGCGGCCAACATCAAGGTCATTGTTGACTTCGCCGCCAACCACAGCAATCCGCGCGACGCCGGTGAGTATGGCGCGCTTTATGACGCGGGCACCAAGCTGACCGACTACAACAGCGACAGCGGCACCTACTATCACCACACGTCGAACATCACCGACTACTCCGACCGCTATCAGCTTCAGTACTACACGCTGAGCAGCCTGGCGGACTTCAACCAGGAGAGCGCGCCGGTCGACACCTACCTGAAGGATTCGGTGAAGCTGTTCATGCAGCACGGCGTCGACGGCTTCCGCTTTGATGCCGTGAAGCACGCCAACTGGGGCTGGCAGTACACGCTGGCCAACACTGCCAGCACGGCCGCCACCAGCACGCCGCCGTTCCTGTTCGGCGAGTGGGTGGAGGGCATCGGCGATTCGCTGTACAGCGATTCGGTGAAGTTTGCCAATAATTCCGGCATTGCCCTGCTCGACTACCCGCTCTACTACGACACTGCGACGGCCTTCGCCTCCAGCGGAAGCTTCAACACGGTCGACAGCGACATTACCACCGAGTATTCGAGCTTCAGCTACCCGAACGACTTGGTGACGTTCGTTGGCAACCATGACAACGCGCGTCTGCTTTCCAAGGGTGCGACGGCGGCGCAGTTGAACGAGGCTCTGGCTTTTGTGCTGACCGCCCGCGGCATCCCGGTCGTCTACTATGGCGACGAGCAGGCGCTGCACAATGACACCAGCGGCGGCGGCGATCCGTACACGCGCGTGCTGATGTCGAGCTTTGACACCACCACCACGGGCGCGAAGATTGTGCGCTACCTGGCGGCGCTGCGCAGCACCAACCTGGCGCTGCCTTACGGCACCATGCAGCAGCGCTGGAAGAACAGCGACGTGTACATCTACGAGCGCGCCTTCAATGGCAGCGTGGTTTTGGTGGCCATCAACAAGAGCACCACAACCGCGCAGGCACTGAGCGGCCCGTGGTCGACTTCGCTTCCGGCCGGCACCTACACGGACTTCCTCGGCGGACTGATGAGCGGCGTCTCGTTGACCGTCAACAGCGACAACACGGTGAGCAACAACGCCGTGACGCTGCCGGCAAACAGCGTGAGCGTCTGGAGCTACTCGGCCAGCGTGAGCGGCGCGCAGGCTGGCGCACTCACTCCGAACCAGGGACAACCGGGCATTATCGCCGCCGTCTACGGCAAGGGTTTTGGCACCACGACCGGCACGGTCACGGTGGGCGGCAGCTCGGCGACCATCGTCTCCTGGGCTGACGACGCGGTGGTCTTCAACGTGCCGGGTGTCTCGGCAGGTGCGCAGCCGGTGGTGGTCACGCCGTCGGGCGGCACGGCTGTCACGGCGCCCAACAGCTTCCGCGTGCTGAACGCGGCGCAGATTCCGGTGACCTTCACCGTAACCGGCGCCAACCCGGCCAGCGGCGAATCCATCTACATGACCGGCGATGTGGTCGAACTGGGCTCGAATTCGACTTCGACCTCCACAGCCATTGGCCCGCTGCTCGTTCCGCCGAGCGGGACTGACTACTTCATCACCACGCCGGTCCCGGCAGGCAAGACGATCACCTACCACTTCTTCAAGGTGGCCAGCGGCACGGTGACCTCCACGGAGAGCACGACGCACAGCTACACCGTGCCTAGCTCCAGCGTGGGAGCCACCAGCGTGGCTTGGGCCAACTAGGTAGCGAACAAGCAGGACAACGAGGCCGCCCCGCGTGGGCGGCCTTCTTATTTGCAGCAGACCGGCCGCAGGCGTGAGCACTCGCGAGTCGCACGACCCGATTCCTAGGGGCGGCGCGCGCTGCGATTACGCAACCCTCCACGCAGTAGCGGCGAGAATGTCGATTCGCGGTCGCAACTGGTTATGGGCTTTGGAAGCGAAAAGGGAAGCGGTGTTATTCGGCGGATTCGGCGCGGCGTTCGGTGAACGAGCGCGCGGCCATGGCCACCAGCGGCCGCAGCAGAGCATAGGCGGCGAAGAAAGCCGGCACGGCGAAGATGCACCATCCGGCGACGGCGTGCAGCGCGGCGGCCCACAGCGTGTGTGCGGCGTTCGCGTAGCCGGAGTGCACCACGGCGGTGATCTGCGCCACCGAAAGCGGCTGCGGCGCGGCGCCGGTCAATTTCTCTCCGATTCGCACAAACGGCAGCAGCAGGGCAAGCTGCACCGGGTAGACTGCGTAATTCGCCAACTGCATGGCTGGAAGGTTGAGGCGCAGGGCAATGGCCAGAATGGTGCAGATGGTGGTCGTCGTCCCCAGCAGAGGAAACGTGCCCATGACGGCGCCGAGCGCGAGGCTCAGCGCGATCTGACCGGGCGTGACGCCCTGCGTCAGCAGGTCAAGCACGGGTTGGAAGAGCTTGCGGAGACGTTGCTTCATGCTCGATGCCGGACTGCGCCGTGGCGCAGGGGCTGTCTTCATTGAACGGGCGGAACGGCGTGCGAGTCAAGCGGCGTGACTTCTGTTGAAGTTAAAACTCTGTGTATCAGGCAGATCCAGTGATGTTGCACCGGCAGCCTGGAAACGAACATCCAAGATTTGTATAGATGCGCGTAATGCGCCTTGGAGGAATGGGATGCGAAGAACAATGTGGTTGGTTATGAGCCTGTGCGCCATGCTGGCGGTGGCGATGTGGGCTGCCTCCCGCCCCGAGGTGGGGCAGGCGGCGCCGGAGTTTACGCTGAACTCGCAGGACGGCTCGCCTGTGAGCCTGAAGGATTACCGCGGCAAGTGGGTGGTGCTGTACTTCTACCCCAAGGACATGACGAGCGGCTGCACGCTGGAGGCTCACAACTTTGAGCGCGACCTGGCAAAGTATCAGCAGCGCAACGCCGTCATCCTCGGCGTCAGCGTGGACAGCGTGGAGTCTCACAAGCAGTTCTGCGTCAAGGAGAGTCTCAGCTTCAAGCTGCTCTCCGACGGCGACAAGAGCGTGACGAAGCTCTATGGCACGCTGCGTAACCTGGGAGTGATGCAGTTCGCCTCGCGCGAAACCTACCTGATCGACCCGCAGGGCAGGATTGCAAAGGTATTTACCGACGTGAAGCCGTCGGCGCACAGCGACGAGGTGCTTGCCGCCATCGACGCGGCGAAGAAGTAAGTAGCAAGAGCAGTTTCAGGTTTCAAGTTTCGAGTAGTAACAACGAAGGCCCCGCGCAGGATGAACACTGTGCGGGGCCTTTGCGCTTGGGCCGAGTGTTATAGGCTCTGCGTGTTCTCGCCGGAAGCGGGCGAGGAGTAGTGATACAGCTCGCTGCTCCGGTTCAATTCGTCCGAGGCGCGTCGGAGGAGTGAAGATGGGTCGTCTTCCGGCAGCACCATGCTGACCGCGGCGCGGAGCGTGGCGCTCAACTCGCGTCCCTCGTGCTCAATCCTGGCGTGGCCTGCGTGCTGCAGCAGACGCTGGCAGGCTGAGCGCGCCTGTGGCAGGTTGCAGTGCGGCAGCAGCACAAGAAACTGATCGTCCATCCAGCGGCCGAGAAAGTCGGAGTTACGCGCGCCGGCCAGCAGGCCCTTGCTGAGAGCGAGAAAGAGACGGTGGCGCGCAGCGTCGCCACCCTGTCCGGCGGCAGCCTCCAGCCCGTCAGGCTCCAGCAGAATGATGGAGAAATACTCCGCGTGCAGGGCCCAGCGCTCAAAGCTCTCGCGAATCTGCGCAGCGGAGGCCATGACGGAAGGCAGCAGCGTGTGTTCGTCCACCCATTCGCGCGGCTGCGGAGTCCGAGCCCGCGGATCGGTGGCGGCGACGGGGCGGGGCGTCATGTCGCAAAACTGGTATAGCGTGGCGACGGCGACTCCTTCAATCACAATGGGCACCAGCTTGATGCGAACAGGAACGGCGCGGCCGTCGCGGTGGCGTATGCAGGTGACCATCTCGCGGTGATGCACCTCTCCTGCTCGCGGTGGCGTGGATTCCTCCGGCCGTGGGGGGCGGAGCGGTGCGGATTGCACGGCGGATAGCACGCCCTCGGGGCAGGGCTGGTCGAGCACGCTTGCCTGCGCGTATCCGGTAATTTGCCCGGCGGCACGGTTCCAATAGCGCACCTGCTGCTCGCGGTCGAGCACGCAGACAGCGTCGGGCAGCGACTCGAGGATGGTGGCAGGTTCGAATCCGAGCAGAGCGTTGGAATCATTCATCGAAGGTCTCCCGCGCCGGCGGGCGCGCACACAGTGTCCGGCTGGCGGCGGCGCAGGCCGGCTTTGGCCGTGAGAACGCGGCCTACATCAGAAGAAATCGGCAATTGGAGCGTGCGGCTTAAGTGAATTTGTCAGCAAGCCTGACGAAGCGGGTGTGTCCAACCGGACGCCGGGGATTCGGCCAGTGGAATGAATGCCCGCCGGAGAGCGAGGCAACAGGCGTAGCCCCAACGTGTTTCAGAGTGTGGTCAAATTCTGAGAGATTTCTAAGATTGAGCGGACGTCGCGAGTGCCGAGGGCCGTACAATGCAAAGCGGAGAGCCTCCGTATGAGTTCCGAAACGAAAGTCCGCGTTGCCTACCAGGGCGCACCCGGTGCGTTCAGCGAAGCCGCCGTGCACAAGCTGCTTGGTTCCGAGGCGGTGGCGGTGCCATGTGCCACCTTTGAAGCCATGTTCGCCGCCATCGACGAAGGCGCGGCGGAGTTCATCCTCTCCCCGCTGGAGAACACGCTGGCCGGTCCCGTGCTGCGCTGCTATGACCTGCTGCACGAAAGCTCTCTGCACATGAACGCCGAGGTGGCAATGCGTATATCGCACTGCCTGATTGCCTGCCCGGCGGCGCGACTGCAGGACATTCGCCGTGTGGAGTCGCACCCGGTGGCGCTGGCGCAGTGCGAAAAGTTCTTTGCCGAGCGTCCGGAGATTGAGCGCGTTGTGGCCAGCGATACCGCCGACAGCGTGCGTCGCGTGCTTGAAAGCGGCGACACCAGCCGCGCGGCCATTGCCGGAGCACAGGCCGCCACCCGCTATGGCGGACAGATTCTGCTCAGCGAGATTGAGGACGATCCGGGCAACTTTACCCGCTTCGGCCTGCTCTCGCGCCAGGCGGAGCCTCCCACGGACGCCGACATGACCATGCTGGCCATCACCATTCCCAATCAGGCCGGCTCGCTCTTTCACGCGCTGGAGCCATTTGCCAGGCACGGCGTCGATCTGGCCTCGCTGGTCAGCCGCCCGCTGAAGGGCACACCGTGGAATTACCGCTTCTTCCTCGACCTGTGGGCGCCGATGGGCGATCCGCGTCTTTCTCAGGCGCTGGAAGACCTGAAGCCGCGCACGGTTGACATACGCATCTTCGGCTCCTACCGCTCGGACAAGGACGCAGCCACCAAGGCGGAGCGCTAGGATGTTCGAGCGCATCACCATTATTGGCACCGGGCTGATCGGCGGCTCGCTTGGGCTGGCGCTGCACGCAGCAGGGTTCCGGGGCCGCATCACCGGCTGCGACACCCCAAAGGTGCTGGAGCAGGCCAAGGCCCGCGGTGCCATCGACGCAGCGGCCCCTGCGCTGCCTACCGCCGTCGGCGAGGCGCAGCTGATTGTGCTGGCCGTGCCGGTGGAGGTTGCAGTGCGTCTGCTGCCGGAAGTGGCGTCCGTCGCTCCCAAGGATTCGCTCATCACCGACGTGGGCAGCACCAAGCGCAAGCTGGTGGCAGCCGCACGAGAAGTTTTTGATTCCAACGCCGCACAGCGCGTTCTGCCGGGCCACCCCATGACCGGCCGCGAACGTGGCGGCATCGAGAATGCCGAGGCCACGCTCTTTCAGGCCGAGAGCTGGCTGCTGACGCCGCTGCCCGGAGCAGGCCCGGAGCGTTTCGCCGCGCTCTCCGCGCTGATTGAGAGCCTCGGCGCCGTGGTCAGTGAGATTCCGGCCGACGTGCATGACCGCGCGCTGGCCTACACCTCTCACCTGCCGCAGCTTGTCTCCTACGCTCTGGTGGAGGCCGCTCGCGAAGCGCTGCCGCCGGAGGTAGATCCGGTCAAGGTCAGCGGGCCGGGCTGGCGCGATATGACGCGGCTGGCGCACAGTCCGGAAGACCTCTGGCGCGGCATTCTCGCCAGCAACTCTGAGAACGTGGACGACGCCATGCGTGCCTTGGAAATTGCACTGGAGCGCGTGCGCGAGCGTTTGCGCCAGAAGTAGCCGGCGTCCTATTCAGGACGCACCGTGTCGGATATACTCCTGCCGATATGACTACAGCCTGTTTTTGCACGCAGTGCGGCCGCCCCATCGACTCCAACTCCCGTTTCTGCCAGCTGTGCGGCGCACCACAGGCAAGCACGCAGGCGGCAGAAACGTCTTCCGCGCCATATGCATCTCCCGCCACATTTCCGCCGCCATACTCTGCGGCCGGCACCGGCGAGCGGCGCAGCCGGCTCGCGTACATTCTGCTAGGCATCTTTTTGGGCGCTCTGGGCATCCATAACTTCTATGCGGGCTACACCGGCAAGGCCGTGACGCAGTTGCTTATCACGGTGCTGTCGATCGGAATTTTGAGCATTGTTTCCTTTATCTGGGCAATCGTGGACATTGTGACGGTCCGGGCCGACGCGCATGGGGTTCCGTTCGCGGACTGAGCCGGGCCGGAAAGTAACGGTACGGCACGACTTGTAAATATTTCTTGAAAATTAAGTAAGTGTTTACTGACAAACCTGCGTCAACCACGGTAGAATGGGTTTACATCGCGGCGGGGCCTCCCCGCACGCGCTATTGAGGCGGCTCCGACCGCCCGGAGTGGTAAGGGTGTTCAAACACAATTTCTGCAAAATTTCTCAATCGACGCCGCTGCGCCTGACGGCGCTGCTCGCTCTGGCGCTGGTCCCGATGACCATGGCGCAGTCGGGCGGTATGTCGGTGCAGGACCTGTCGGCGGCGCAGAACCCGCTGCTGGGTTCGGTGCCGCAGGGCGCGGTCACGACCGAACCTGTCCGGCTGACCATGATGGACGCGCTCGACCGCGGGCTGAAGTACAACCTTGGCGGCATTCTGGCGGAGCAAAGCATGAGCGGCGCGGCTGCGCAGCGCGTGCGCGCGCTCAGTGCTTTGCTGCCGCAAGTCAATGGCTCGCTCTCCGACGTGAGCCAGCAGCTCAGCGTGGTAGCTTTTGGCTTCCCGATCACGCCGGGTGAAAAGTACATCTACGGCCCGTTCAACGTAACGGACATGCGTGCCACCGTGCAGTCGAACCTGCTGAATATGAGCGCGCTGAACAACTACCGCGCCGCCAAGAGCAGCGAGCAGGCCGTCAAGTTCAGCTATCGCAACACGCGCGACCTCGTTGTGCTGGCCGTTGGCTACCAGTATCTGCTGGCGCTCTCGGACGCTTCGCGCGTGGAGTCGGCGCAGGCGCAGGTGGCAACCTCGCAGGCGCTCTATGACCAGGCCGTGGACCTGCACAAGGCAGGCATGGTGCCGAACATTGACGTGCTGCGCGCCCAGGTGGAGCTGCAAACCGAGCAGCAGCGCCTGCTGGTGGTGCAGAACGACTACGACAAGCAGTTGCTTTCTCTCACCCGCGTGCTGGGCATTCCGGCGGCTCAGAAGATCGAGCTGACGGACAAGATGCCAGCGCCTTCGCCGGTCACCGGCGGCGTGGATGAGAACGTGAAGCAGGCGCTCACAAGCCGCAACGATTACAAGCAGGTGCAAGCCTCGGTAACCGCGGCGGAAGACCTGCTGCGTGCCGCGCGCGCCGAACGTCTGCCGACCATCGGCTTCCAGGGTGACTTCGGCAGCATCGGTCAGCGTCTGTGGCAGAACCACATGACCTACAGCGCGGGCGTGGCGGTGAAGGTGCCGATCTTCGAGGGCGGGCGGATCAGCGGTGACGTGGCTGCGGCCGATACCGACGTGAAGAAGGCCCGGGCGCAGGCCGACGATCTGCGCGGGCGCATCGAATATGAAGTTCGCACGGCCTCGCTCGACGTGGAGGCCGCCACCAAGCAGTTGACCGTCGCCACCAGCAACCTGGATCTGGCTCGGCAGCAGGTGGAGCAGTCACGCGACCGCTTTGCGGCCGGCGTGACCAACAACGTGGAAGTGGTTCAGGCGCAGGAAGCCCGGGCCGCAGCGGAGGAGAGCTACATCAACAGCCTCTTCCTGCACAACTTTTCCAAGCTATCGCTGGCGCGCGCCATCGGGATTGCCGAAGATGCGACGCGGAAATTCCTAGGAGGTAAGTAAGTGGCGGAACCAACCAACAACGAGCAGGCGCCCGAGAAGAAGTCGTCCTCTCTCAGCGGACGCCCCGGGCTGCGCGTCGCTCTGGTTATTTTTCTGATTGTGGCTGCGGCCGCCGGCCTGTTCATCTGGCGCTATTTCAGCGTGCGCGAGTCGACCGACGACGCGCAGGTGGACGGACACATCACGCCGATCAGCTCGCGCGTGAGCGGCACCGTGGTGAAGTTGAATTTTGAAGACAACCAGTACGTTCAGGCCGGCCAGGTGCTGGTGCAGCTTGATCCGAAGGATTACGAAATTGCGGTGCAGCGCGCGCAGGCCGAGTTGAGCGATGCAATGGCCGCTGCCGCTGCCGCCGAAACCAACGTGCCCATTACGCACATCAGCACCGCGGGCCAGTTGGAGACGGCACAGGCCAACCTGAAGGCCGCGCAGAAGGACGTGGATGCCGCGCATGCGCGGCAGCGTGAGGCCGAGGCCAACTACGTGAAGGTCTCCAAGGACCTGGAGCGGTTGAAGACGCTGGTGGCGCGCGATGAAGTGTCGCGCCAGCAGTATGACGCCGCCATTGCGGCCGACGCCGCTGCCAAGGCCGCCGTGGATACCATGCACGCGCAGGTCGCTTCCAGCGAAAGCCGCGTGGCGCAGGCACACGCCGCCGTCACCGTGGCGCAGACCGCGCCGCAGCAGGTGGCCGTGACCAAGCAGCGCTACAGCTCGGCGCAGGCCCTGGTGCAGATGCGCCAGGCCGCGCTCCAGCAGGCGGAGCTGAACCTGCAGTACACCACGGTTCGCGCCGCTGTCAGCGGCATCGTCAGCAAGCGCTCGGCGGAAGTGGGACAGGTGGTCGCCGCCGGCCAGCCGCTGGCCGCGCTCGTCGACCTCGACAATATCTACATCACGGCCAACTTCAAGGAGACGCAGTTGAAGAACATGAAGCCGGGCCAGAGCGTGACCGTGAAGGTGGATGCCTACGGCCGCGAGCTGAACGGCCATGTTGACAGCTTTGGCGGCGCCACCGGCGCGCGCTTCAGCCTGCTGCCTCCGGAGAACGCCACCGGCAACTACGTAAAGGTTGTGCAGCGCGTCCCAGTGAAGATCGCTCTGGAAAAGGGCGAAGACAGCGAGCACAAGCTGCGCCCCGGCATGAGCGTGGTTCCCACCGTCATTACCAAGTAACCTGAGTGCGGTCCGGGTGGGGCCGGACCGCGCTGTTGAGATTTCATGGCCAGTATCGCAGTCACACCAGAGTCAGTTCGCAGTCACGAAACGGTCAATCCGTGGATCGTGGCCATCGCCGTCATGCTGGGCACCTTTATGGAGGTGCTGGACACGACGGTGGTCAACGTTGCGCTGCCGCACATTGCAGGCAGCCTCAGCTCCACGGAAGACGAGGCCACGTGGGTGCTAACCAGCTATCTGGTCTCCAACGCCATCATCCTGCCCATGACGGGCTGGCTGGCGAATTATTTCGGACGCAAGCGCATCCTGCTGATGTCGGTTGCGGGCTTTACGCTGTCGTCACTGGCATGCGGCCTGGCGCCGTCGCTGCCGGTGCTTATCTTCTTCCGCATTGTGCAGGGAGCCACTGGCGGCGGTCTTCAGCCGCTCTCCCAGGCCATCATGATGGAGGCCTTCCCGCCGGAGAAGCGCGGCAAGGCTATGGCATTCTGGGCGCTTGGCATCGTTGTGGCGCCGATGCTCGGACCGGTGCTCGGTGGCTGGCTCACCGATTCATATTCGTGGCGCTGGGTCTTCTACATCAACCTGCCCATTGGCATCATGGCCGTCATTCTGGCGCAGATGTTCGTCTTTGATCCGCCCTACATCAAGCGTGTGGCGAGCAAGGTGGACTACATCGGGATGAGCTTCCTCGTGCTCGGCATGGGCGCCCTGCAGGTGTTCCTCGACAAGGGCCAGCAGGACGACTGGTTCGCCAGCGATTTCATCCGTCTGATGTGCACGTTTGCCGTGCTCGGCCTGATTGCCTTTGTGGTGCGGGAATTAATGACCGAGCATCCCATCGTGGATCTGCGCGCACTCAAGGACCGCAGCTACGCCACCGGCGTCTTCATGATGACCGTGATCGGCTTTGCGCTCTACGGCAGCACGATGCTGCTGCCGCTGTGGCTGCAGACGCTGATGGGCTATCCGGCGTTGCAGTCGGGAATGGCGCTGCTGCCGCGCGGCATGGGATCGTTCCTGTTCATGCCGATGGTCGGCATCATGGTCGGCCGCTTCGATCCGCGCAAGCTGCTGGCCAGCGGCCTCATCATCGTCGGATCCAGCTTCTTCATGTTCGGAGTGCTGAACCTGCAGGCTGGCTACTGGGACATCTTCTGGGCGCAGATTCTGCAGGGCGCCGCCATGGGACTGCTGTTTGTGCCGCTCTCCACGGTGACCATGAACAACATCGCCAAGGAGAAGATGGGCAACGCCAGCAGCATCTTCAACCTGATGAGGAACGTGGGCGGCAGCATCGGCATCGCCACGGTTTCCACCATTTATGCGCGCACCACGCAGGCAAACACCAACGTGCTTGGCGCGCATGTGAATCCGTACAACACGTTCTCCATTAGTACGGTGCAGGGGATCTATTCGGCGATGCAGGCGGCTGGGAGCGACGCGGTTTCGGCCCTGCAGAAGAGCTATGGCGTGGTCTTCATGATGGTGCAGCAGCAGGCTGCCATGCTGGCTTTCATCAAGACGTTTCGCTTCCTCGGCATTCTGTTTCTGGCCATGTTGCCGCTTCTGCTGATCATGAAGAAGCCCGCGCACATGGACGGCGACAAGGATGACAACACGCCCGCCATGCACTAGGGTGTCGCCAGTGGGCCTTGTTTGGAGGCCGCCCGACGGCTGGATCAGAAGTCTGGCTTCTACCATGATTGGTATGGGCTAATACGAAACCTCCGGAAAGTTGTAGATATTTCCGGAGGTTATTTTGTAAGTAATTGAAAACATGATGTTATTTTTCTTCGCAGAGTGGTATGCGGCGTGCTCTTAGAAGGGTACCGTTTACCCTGCGTCTCTGTTATGGAGTACGTCTTCAGGAGGCAGAGAAACGCGCGATGCTTGCTTGGACAAGCACAGACGCGTTTCCTGCCTTTTTTGTATTTCTGGAGCAAGTCCAGATCTGAGGCAGCGGCTCGTCCAATTCCCGCCAAATTCCTGCGCCCTGACTATGCAGAACACCCTGCTTCAGGTGTGTCTTCCTGCCTGCCAATCTCACCTGTAAATGACAAAGCCCCGCTTCGAGTGACCGAAGCAGGGCACGAACTGAACCTTCTGGTTGGTTGCCACCAGCCACAGGTGGCGTAGACGCATCACGACGGCAATGCGTGCGGGATAAAGAAGCGATCTTCAGGGCCTAGGAATTCTTCTTGCTTCCAGTTGACTTGCGCGCGGCCGCCCAACGCTTCTTGGCCGCCTCGGAAATACGGCGACGGCCCTCCGCGGACAGAACCCGTTTGGTTGTTGTCTGCGCGTTGGTCTTTTTGGCGAGTGCTTCCATCGCGCTGATGGCCTGGTCGATGCGTGAGCGCTCGGCGCGCAGGTCAGAAAGAATCTTCGAAATATCCATGTCAGCTCCGTCGACAGCAAGGGGGAATTTACAACTGGTTACTGCCGCATTGCCCGGAGACAGTGTAAAACATCGGTTTCTGGTTTGTCTCGCCGGAAGTATCTTTCTGCTGCGGGTATCTCCCTGGTTATGATTCCACTCAAGAATCACGTTCCGATTCCGGACTGAGTGCCGGGGAGAAGATTCAGGGGCAGTTATTCGTAGCGTAGCGCTTCGGCTGGCAGCACGCGCGCGGCGGAAACCGATGGATAGATTGTGGCGATGAAGGAGATTGCCAGTGACACCACGCTAACCAGCAAGCCGTCGATAAGGCGCGGCGCGAACGGCACATAGTCGATCGCATAGACTTCGGCCGAGAGCGTAATCCAGTGGTAGTGACCGGCGGCGATGGAGATGGCATAGCCCAGCACCAAGCCGATGGCGGTTCCTATGACTCCGATCAACAGACCCTGGAAGATGAAGATGCGGCGCACCTGCGCGCGGCGAGCACCCATGGAGACCAGCACGGCGATGTCCTTGGTCTTTTCCATCACCATCATGATGAGCGAGATGAGGATGTTGAGTGCTGCAACGAAGACAATGAGTCCGATGGTGATGAACGTAACAACGCGCTCCAGCCGCAGGGCGCGGAACAGGGCGCGGTTCTGCTCCATCCAGTTGGTGGTCTGGTAGCCGTGTCCGGCGCGCTGCTCAATGGCGTTGCCAATGGAGGCCGCTTTGTATATGTCATCCACCTTGAACTCAAGCACGCTGGCCACGTCGCCAAGGGCGAAGAGCCGCTGTGAGTCGGCCAGTGAGATGATCGCCCAGGATGAGTCGTAGTCGTAGAAGCCCGACTGAAAGATTCCGGCGACCTTGAAGCGGACATACTTCGGAACCAGTCCAAAGGGAGTCAGCTCGCCCTGTGGGCTGGTAACGAGCACTACGGTTCCGACCGTGGCACCGAGGTCGGTGGCCATGTCCTTGCCAAGAATGATGGGCGGCAGGGTGGTCAGGTTCCGTTGTGCATCCGCGAACTCTGACTTATCATCGGCGGTCTTCGTTGTCTCGCTTGAGGCCGAGTTGAGCAGGCTGGAGCACTCGGCAGAGGTCGTGCCATTGCCGGAGACAGCCGCTGCTTCGCAGGCGTGACGCTGCTCGCTAAGCTTCTGCGCATCCCGCAATGTCTGCGTGGCCGAAGCCGGAGCAACCGAGTTCAGCATGTCGCTGACCCGCAATTCGTGTTCGGGTACCACGCCCTTGAGCACCGCACCCTTGGCACGCGCGCCGCGCGAGATAAGCACCTGCTCGTAGATGGCTGGGGCTGAGGCGATAACGTGCGGCGTCTGATCCAGTTGCTTTTGAAGCTGCGGCCAGTTCTCAATGCCGTCGTTCTCCACCCTCATCAGGTTTACGTGCGAGGTGGAGCCGAGCAGCCGCTGCTGCAGGTCCTGGCGGAAGCCGTTGTTGATGGCCAAGGCGATGATGAGCGAGGCCACACCGGCGGCCACTCCGATGATGGAGATGATCGTAATGATGCCGATGAAAGCCTGGCGGCGCTTGGCGCGCAGATAGCGTGCGGCTACAAACAGCTCGAACTTCATCGGCGGGCCTCGCGGCGGTAGCTCATGTTTCAATTATAGAAGCAGGCTGTGTGACAGGGCCAAATGGCGGCACAGAGAGCACGGATTGCATCTCTAGAATCTCGGAAAGATTGCCGGGACGCGGCGGGCGTAGTCATCCCAGGCGGTGCCGAAGCGGGCACGCAGTTCGCGCTCTTCCAGCGGCACCATCACGGCGCCGGTCGCCACGGCGAACGCGAGCAGGGCAAGGCAGGCGAGGCTGCCGGAGCCGAGCGTCCAGCCGAGCATGGTGCACAGGTGCCCAAGGTAGACCGGGTGCCGCAGGTGCGCGTGGATGCCGGTGGTGATGAGTGCGTCGGGCCGCGGCTGGCGGTCAAGCTCCTGTGCGCCGGTGATGCGCTTGAGACTGAGCGAGCGCGCGCCGCTCGAGTACATGAAGAGCGAAACGCACCAGAAGGGCAGCGCCAGCAGCCACGTCCACGGATGGTCGTAGAGAAGAACATTCCGCAGCGGGGCGCTCAGCCACCAGGCCGCGCACCACAGGGCAAGCCACACGGGGCCGATGACGGCGATGGCGCGCAGTTGCCCGTGGCGCCGCCACCAGGCGGCAAGCGGATGCACGAGCATCCAGAAGGCCGGGATGGTGGCATAGATGCCGCACACCATCCCGGCGAAGAGGCGGAACAACTCCGACGCGCGCATGCTCATTTCGCGGGCCGCAGTACCAGCCGCGCGGTCACCAGGTTGTCATAGCGGTCCCAGGCGCGGACCACGATCACATGTTCCTCGCCGAGCCTAGCTGCGGTTGGCGTGTCCGTCATCGACTTTGAGTCGGGGGCAGACGGCGCGGCAGTGCGCTGCGGCAGCGTAGCAATCAAGTCGTAACTCTCGGTGCGCGAGTCGCTGAGCCCGCCAACGGGCGCGGCGAACCGCCACTCTCCTCCGTCGATGCTGAATTCCGCGCGCCGGATGGTGCTGAAGGCGTCGGTGGCGCGGAAGCGTATGTGGAGCGCATTACCCTCAAGGCTGGCGGCCAGCCCGTCAATGACGGGCGGAGTGTTATCGATCTCGAAGCGGGCGCTCTCACGCGAACCGGTCAGGGCTTCGGCGGGCGTGTGCGCGGGCGCATCGGAGGCAACGACCAGAATCGTGTAGCCGCCGTCGGGCAGCAGTGCGCTCTCAAAGCTGTAGTAGCGGTCGGCGAGGCCGCTCTTCAACGGCTGCCAGCGTGTTTCGCCATCAGCGCGGTAGTAGACCGAGTAGGTCAGCGGCTCCTCGTTCTCGTCATGGGCGTTCCAGCGCACGGTCACATAGTCGCGGTCGCGTTGCGCGTTGGGCGCCATGGCCTCCGTGCGCGCGGAGGCCTGCGAAGAGAGATCTGTGGTGAGGCGTGGCGCGGGCTGCACACGTATGCCCACCTGCACGGACACCTCGTCCACCTCCGGCGCAATGTTGCGCGGCAGGTAGCTGATGGCCACACGCTCCACTTCCGGCGCGACGCTGCCGGAGCGCAGCACTACGCGCCATTGCAGAAACCGGGCGGCGGGAGCATCGACCGGCTGGTCTTTCGCCAACTCAACCTTGCGCCACGGACTCCAGTTGCGGTCGGGGTTGTCAACGTTGCCGCTGCGCACAAGCAACTCCACGTTGCCGCGCGAGCGAAGCTCGGCGCGCCCGAATCGCGAGAAGATGTGCGCGTCGAAGACGTCGGAATCGAAGGTGCCTTCGCGCTGTCCGGCATCCTCAATGGTGAGCAGCTTGCCGAGGTTGCTGGTGGCGGCGTAGAGCGCGCCGTTCGGTGCCTTGGCAAAACCGATCAACTGGTTGGCCGTGGCCCTGGCCAGCGAGGTATAGCGGTTGTCCGTGCCAATGATGAATATCTTGCCCTTGTTGCCGGTGCCGGCCAGCAGGCGTCCGGCGCGATCAAAGGCCAATGTGTAAACCAGGTCTTCGCGCGAGGTCCACAGCCGACGCGGAGAGCCATCAGCGTCAATGCGGTAGACCTCCGAACCCATGGCGCCGAGGCCCGGTATGGGAACGACCATGGTGGGTGTTGCAGCCGGAGTGGCAGCGGGCTGGCCCGTCGCAGAGCCGCCTGCCGCGGGCGTTGGCATGGCGACCGTCATTGTCACGGGAGCGGCGACGCGTTCGCGTTTGTCTCCGGCGGCCGCGGCGTAAATGTTGTTAGCCTCGTCGATGGCGAGCGCGGTGATCTCCTTCTTGGCCGCGCTGTAGAGGACGAAGCCTTCGCCCTTGGGCGAGATGCGGTAGATCAGGCCGCTGCCGTCAGAGCCCGCAATGAGGTTGCCAAGGCGATCGAAGGCAATGGCGCGGATGTGCGCCTCGTCGCTGGTGAAGAACAACTCGCCGTGGCCATCGGGCGCGACGCGGAAGATCTGCCCACGGTCTCCGGTGGCGACGTAAAGTTGCCCACGCGAATCGAGCGCCAGCGCCCAGATGTATTTTGTCTTTGGCTCAAAGAAGACGCTGGCCGCGTAGTTCGAATCCAGTTCCACGCGCGGAGCACCAGAGAGCGAAGCATCCGCGGCCTTCGCGTCAGTCGCTGCCGGGGCAGGCTTGGCGCTCGCTCCACCTTCCTTGCGGCGGATGACGTAGACCTTGCCATCGGGCGAGGTCGCCACGTAGAGGGTGCCGTCCGGCGCAACGGCCAGCGCCTGCACCTGCAATTCCGCCGGCGCCAGCAGCGTGCTCACTTTGCCTGCGGGCGTCACGCGGTAGACGCGCGAGGGAGCGCCTCCGGCGGCGTACAGGTTGCCAGCGGCATCACTGCCCACGGCCCACAGATAGGTGGAGGGCAGGGTGGCCAGCGGCTTGAATTCGGGTGCCAGTTCAATGGCGCCGTCGCTGCGCAGGGCCACGCCCTTGGCGGTGCCTTTCTCAAATTCTTCGAAGCGCGACTGCTCCCAGGTGCGCGTGGTCTGGGCGAAGGCGGATGCGGCAAGTAGCAGGACTACGGCCAGTCGTTTCATCGTTGAAGAAGGGTAGCAGAAAAGCGGGCGGATGAAGCGAATTGGTGATGGTTCGCGCGCACCGATCTCAGAGCGGGAAGAAGAGGCCGTTCGGCAAACAGTGAGGGCGCGCCGCAACGCGCCCCGCCGAACACTTCATCCCTCGAAACTTGAAACCCGGAAACTCGAAACTGTGCTCTTACTCCACCTGCCGCTTGGCGGTGTAGCCCTCGCGAGCGACCACGTGGTACTTCAGCTCTTTGTTCTTCTGGTCCTTGATGATGAGCGGCTTGTCGGTGCCGGGCGCCACCACTTCCACCTTCAGCTTGCGGAAGGTGCCGTCGAGCTTGGAGTTGGTGGGATGGTAGCTGAGCGTGTACTGGTTGCGCACGGAGTCGCTGATTTCGCGGAAGTCGCTCGGTAACTCGCCCTGGAAGCGCGGTTGGAAGAAGCGTCCGCCGGTCATGCGGGCGTAGGTCTGCATCTGGTTGTCGGCCTGCAGAAAGTCCATGTTCGCCAGCGTGGCGCCAAAGCTCTGGTTCATGCCGAGGTAGTTGCGGTAGAGGAAGCCGGTGCTGATGGGGAAGATGGTGACGTTGGGCGTGTCCTTGATCTTCTTCAGCACCTTGTCATAGGTGATGCGGCTGAAGGTGTCGATGCCGCTGGCAACGAGGATGATCTCCTTGCGGCCCTCGATGCGGTCGAGCCGGTCCAGCGTGTCATAGAGCGCGTCGAAGACGTTGGCCTCGCGGAAGCCAGGCACGCGGAGCATGTTCAGCGCGCCGTAGATCGCCTTCTTGTCGTTGGTGAAGTCAACCAGGATGGTGGACTTCATGTCGAACTCGACCACCGCCACGTAATCGTTGGGGCGGAGCTGGTCGGCGAAGGCATAGGCCGCGTTCAACGCGTCCTGCATGAAGCGGTAGTTTGACGCTCCAAACTCAATGAGCAGCACGGCGGTGAACGGCGCCTGCGTGACGCTGAAGTTCGTGACCTTCTGCTCCACGCCGTCTTCCAGCACGCGGAAGTGTTCCTTCTTCAAGCCGGGGATCGGCATGCCGTCGCGGGTGAGCACCATGGTGTCCACGTTCACCAGCGGCACGTTCACGCTGATGGTGTAATCCGGCATGCCTTCGATCTTGGGCGGAGCCGGGGGCGGCAGCGGCGCCTTGGTCTCCTCATCCTTCTTCTTGGGGATGGCGTAAGGGCCGAGGTCGCCGGTGGGGCCGCTGTCGGCTTCCGGCGTGGGCTGCTTGGCCGGCTGCTGCTGCGTGGTCTCCTGCGCGAACGCGGCTGTGCCAAGCACAAGCGCAAGGAGCGCCAGGGCGAAAGGACCACGAAGAAAACGACAGAACCGAAGACGGAAGTCGAAGCAATCATTCGCAGGCATAAGCACCCCCCGAGGCCGAAGTCTTTGCTAGTATAGATGTACCGACCGGCCCCCAATCAGCAAATCCTGTTCCGGAAGCGTGCCGCCCTCGAAAACCAGCGACGGCCCCGGCTTACCGCATCCGGAAACGAACGTCCTATTTACTACAGACGTCCAAGAAAGAAAGACGCAACCATCAGCCTTGGAGCATCCAAAAGGCACGCTATGAACAAAGTGTTTTCATCGGGAATCCTGCACACCCTTACTGTTTTTGTCCTGCTGGCCGGCGCGGCCTCGGCACAGAACTCGACGCCGCCTGCCGCGCAGCAGGCCCGGCCCGCCCTGAGCGTGCCGATCATGCCGCTTGCGGAAGTGAAGGCCGGCATGAAGGGCGAGGCGCTGACGGTCTTCAGTGGCGTTGCGCCGGAAAAGATGGGCGTGGAGGTGCTGGGAGTGCTCCACAACATGTCCGGCCCTAAGGGTGACGTCATCCTGGTGCGTCTGCACGGCGAGAAGCCGGAGTACACGGGCGTGGTGGCCGGAATGAGCGGCAGCCCCGTCTACATTGACGGACGGCTGGTGGGCGCGCTGGCCTACCGCATTGGAGAGTTTTCGCGCGAACCCATTGGCGGCGTCACGCCGATTGAGTCCATGCTGGAGATCAACGAGCTGGATAAGTCGATTGAGGCAGAGGCGGCCGCGGCCACGCGTGCACCCTCCACCCCGGCGCGCACCAGCGGCGCGGGCATGCCCGCCGACGCCAACTCCCAGCTTGCCACCTACCTGAAGCCGATTGAGACGCCGATGGTCTTCGCCGGATTCAGCGAAGAGACGGTTCGCCGCTTCGCCCCGCAGATGGCCACGGCCGGCATTGTGCCCGTCATGGGTGCCGGGTCAAGTTCCAACGAGAAGCAGCCGGAGCCGATTGTGCCCGGCTCCAGTGTGGGGCTGGTGCTGGTGCGCGGAGACATGGACATTTCCGCCACCTGCACGGTCACCTACACTGATGCCGACCACCTGCTGGCCTGCGGGCACCCGGTGCTGAACTTCGGCGCCGTCGAGGTGCCGATGACGAAGTCGCGCGTGCTGGCCACGCTGCCTTCCCCGGCCAACGCATTCAAGATCGCCGCTACCACCGAGCCGATCGGGGCCTTTGTGCAGGACCGCCACACCGGCATTCTCGGGCACTTCGGCACGCAGCCGGAGATGATTCCGGTGACGCTGAACTTCAGCGGGCTGGAGAAGCCCAAGAGCATCCACTTTGAGGTGCTGAACAACCCGCGCATGACGCCGGTGATGATGATGGCCTCGATCTATAACTCGATCCAGGGCATGAACGAGTATGGCGAGGACACGTCGTTCCGCGTCTCGGGCGACATCGCCGTGCGCGGCTTTTCACCGCTGGCGATGAACAACATGTACGCCCCGGCCGACGGCAACACGCCCACGGCGGCGGCCATTGCCATGGCCATTGGCGAGCGATTTTCGCGCATCTATGACAATCCTTACGAACGTCCGCGCATTGACGGCGTGGTGCTGAACATCGACCTGGTGCGCGAGCGCCGGTCGGCCCGTCTGGAGACCGCGCGAACCGACCTGACCGAGGTTCGCCCGGGAGATGAGATCACCGTGGAGGCCGTGCTGCGGCCCTATCGCGGCGAGCGCATGGTGCGGCAGGTGGCGGTGCGGATACCGCCCTCCACGCCGCGCGGTACGCTGCGCATCCTGGTCAGTGATGGCGAAACTCTGGACCGCGTGCGCCGCGTGGGACCGTTGGCGGCCCGCAAGTTCGACTTGAACTCGACCATCTCTCTGCTGAACAAGGAGCACTCCAACCACCGGCTTTACGTGAGCCTGCTGGAGAGCAATCCGCAGGCCATGGTGGAGGACAAGGTGATGCCCGCCTTGCCGCTGAGCGTGATGAACGTGATGGACAACATGCGCGGCACGCAGGAGATGGTGGTCAGCGCCGAGAGCGCCGTGAGCGAAGCCTCGACGCCGCTGGACTGCGTGGTGAGCGGCTCGCAGATCATCACCGTTACCGTGAAGTAGGCGGCGTTCGCCGCAGAATAGGGAAGGTCGTGCCAATGGGCGCGGCCTTTTTCTTTGTACGCGGAACCGGCGGGCAGCGCAGAAAACTTGACGCTCGGCTCCCGTGGACATTAGCTTTCTTGAAACGACTCTCACCGTTTCTCCGAGGTGAACTTTGCAGCAGAGACTCCAACGGCTGGCGCAGCTGGCCGTCGTCGCATTTCTATTCCTGTCGGTGGCCGTGGCGCAGAGCGCGCCGGAGCCGCCGAAGAGCGAGATTGCCGAGCACTACAACAAGGCGGAGTACCGCATTCCCATGCGCGACGGCGTCAAGCTCTACACCGCTGTTTACACGCCCAAGCAGCAGGCGGGGCCGCTGCCATTCCTGATGAACCGCACGCCGTATAGCTCGGGGCCCTACGGGGCGGAGAAGTTTCCGCAGCACCTGGCAACGCGCGAACTCGAACAGGCTGGCTATATCTTCGTGGTGCAGGACGTGCGCGGACGCTTCCAGTCCGAAGGCAAGTTCATTGAGGAGACGCCCTACAAGGCCAGCAAGCAGCCGGGCGACATTGACGAGACCACCGACATGCATGACACGGTCGAGTGGCTGCTGAAGAACGTGCCGAACAATAACGGGCGCGTCGGCATCTGGGGCATCAGTTACCCGGGCTTCTACACCGCGGCGAGCATCATCGATTCGCATCCGGCCATCAAGGCGGCTTCGCCGCAGGCGCCGATGGCGAACCTCTACATGAGCGATGACGCCTATCACGGCGGTGCCTTCATGCTCTCGGGCAACTTCGGCTTCTACGCCTTCTTTCGCCCGCAGAAGAACCCGACGGACAAGTGGATTCCTGGGGATTTCAATTTCGATACGCACAACGGCTATGACTTCTATCTGCGGAATGAGCCGCTGTCGCGCCTTTCGCGCGTGAAGAATCCGCTGTGGGATGACAACATCATCCACTGGACCTACGACGACTACTGGAAGTCGCGCGACCTGGTGCCGCGCATGAAGAACGTGCACTGCGCGGTGCTGAACGTCGGCGGCCTGTTTGATGCCGAGGACCTGCAAGGCCCCTTGGCCATCTACCGCGCCGTGGAAACCCTGAACCCCGGCACAGTGAACACCCTTGTGGAAGGCCCGTGGGTGCACGGCGGCTGGGCGCATTACGACGGACACAAGCTTGGCAACGTCGACTTTGGCTCCAATACCGGCGAGTACTTCCGCAAGAACATCCTGTTCCCATTCTTTGAGCACTACCTGAAGGACGCGCCCGACGCGAAACTGCCGGAGGCGTACATGTTCGAGACCGGCAGCAACGAATGGCGCAAGTACGACGCCTGGCCTCCGAAGCAGGCGGAGAAGAAGACGCTCTACCTGCGGGAAGACAACGGCGTGACCTTCGCCGCGCCAGCCAAGGACGCGGGTTTCAGCGAGTATGTAAGCGATCCGGCACACCCGGTGCCGTACGTCGGCTACACGGTTGGTGTGGACGTTCCGCAGGAATACATGGCGAGCGACCAGCGCTTTGCCACCACGCGCGGAGATGTGCTGGTCTTCCAATCCGAGGTGCTGAAGGAGGACGTGACGCTGGCCGGGCCGGTGACGCCGCGGCTGTTCGTCTCCAGCACGGGCACCGACAGCGACTTTGTGGTGAAGCTCATCGACGTCTATCCGGACGAGGAACAGGAGCGGCAGCGCCGCCGCCGTGGCGCCAATGACGTTGCCGTGCCGGAGACGATGATGGAGGGCTTTCAGCAGCTTGTGCGCGGCGAGCCGTTCCGCGCCAAGTTCCGCCACAGTTTTGAGAAGCCGGAGCCGCTTACGCCGGGCAAGGTGGAGGAAGTGAAGTTCACCATGCCGGACGTGAACCACACGTTCAAAAAGGGCCACCGCATCATGGTGCAGGTGCAGAGTTCGTGGTTCCCGCTGGTGGACCTGAACCCGCAGACCTTCACGGACATTCCGAAGGCACAGCCCTCGGACTTTGTGAAAGCCACCGAGCGTATCTATCACGACGCCGGGCATCCTTCGGGCGTCGAGGTGCTGGTGTTGCCGAAGCCGTAGCAACGATATTGCGCGCAAACGCTCCGCTGCGGCGGAGCGTTTGTTGTTGCGGGGGCGTCTGGCGGGGCGCAAGCGGGCAGCAAAGTGCGTGCCGGTGAAAGTGCGCTTGGCGCGAGTGGCGCGCGCGAATATAGTGTTCGCAATAAGCGGAGGGAATTTTCGTACCCATGAAGACAGGACTGAAGGTGTCACTGGCGGCGGTGGGCGTGCTGCTGGCGGCGACCGTGGCAGGAATCTATCTGACTTCAAGCAACGCGCCGGTGGTGCACTGGACGCGCAAGGGCGCCAAGCCACAGGTCAAGCGCAGAATTGTGCCGCAAGCCGAGTGGCGAACGGCCAAGACGCTGGCCGCTTCCACGCTGACGCGGCAGGAAGACGAGATTGCGCAGGAGGCCGTGCGGCTGGCCGATCACCAGGTGGACGTGGCCTTTACCTGCGCGCTGCTGCAGGAGGATGTGCAGCCCGCGGCCGTAGGCCCGGAGGTGAAGGCCGCCGAAAAGCGGATCAAGGACCTGGAAGCCCTGGTGAAGCAGGACGAGGCCGACTCCGCGAGCAAGCAGGCTCTGGCAGACAAGAAGCCCGACGACGAGGACCTGCAGAGTGACGCCGAGATGGCGGACGCGATGCTCTCGCTGCATCAGGATGAGCTGGCCAGCGCGCATCAGGACCTGCTCGACGCCGGCGGCGACATCGCCACGCGCATCAAGAACGAGCGCGCCTGGCACGAGAAGACCGACAAGGCGCTCGATACAACCACACCGCGCATGATGCCCCTGGCCTTCCAGACGGAGCACCACCTGGGCAAGCAGGCGCAGCAGTGGTGGAGCCTGTTGCAGCGTCAACGCCAGGTGCAGGCGGCCAAGGAAAAGGCCTACGACACGGCGAAGACGCTGAAGGCTCCGCAGTTCGACCCGAACGCCAACGGGCAGGACGCGAACGATAAGTGGGCGCGTGCGGAGAAGGTTCGCAAGGAAGCCGCCTATCGCCGGATCGAGACCGCCTACGAGCAGCGCCGTCAGGATGAGGTGCAACTGGCGCAGACTTACGAGCAGTGGGAGCAGTCGCTGGCCACCTCGCGCAAGAGCGTGCTGCATGCGGGCTTGATGAATGTGGTGGTCATTCTGCTGCTTGCGGTTGCGGTGTTGGCCACGGAAGTCGTTCTCTCGCGCCTGACGCACCACAACACCAAGCTCGACCGCCGACGCCTGGGCAGCCTGCGCATGGCCGCGCGCGTGGCCGTGCAGGGCGTGGCGCTGCTGCTCATTCTGCTCATTCTCTTCGGCCCGCCGCAGCAAATCTCCACCATCATTGCGCTGGCCACCGCCGGCCTAACGGTTGTGATGAAGGACTTCATCCTCGCCTTCTTCGGCTGGTTCGTGCTGATGGGGCGCAACGGCATTCGCGTGGGCGACTGGGTGGAGATCAACGGCATTGGCGGCGAAGTGGTCGAAATTGGCATACTGCGCACCATGCTGCTGGAGACCGGCAACTGGAGCGACTCAAGCCACCCCACCGGGCGCAAAGTTGCGTTCGTCAACAGCTTCGCCATCGAAGGACATTACTTCAACTTCACTACCAGCGGCCAGTGGCTGTGGGATGAGTTGCAGGTGGTGTTGCCGGTGGGCATTGACACTCTGCCGCTGGTGGACGAGGTGCGCCAGTTGGTGACCGAGGAAACGAAGACCGAGGCCGCACAGGCCGAAGCCGAGTGGAACCGCGTGACGCACCACCTGGGCGTGCAACCGCTTTCGGCAGCTCCGGCGCTGGACGTGCGGCCCGGCGGTGGCGGTGTGCAGGTTTCGGTGCGCTACATTGTCAACGCGGCTTCGCGCTTTGACGTGCGCTCACGGCTTTACCACCAGATTGTGGAACGGCTGCACCAGAATGCGAAGTAAACTCGCGCGGGTTTCAATCGCGCGAATTTCAATCAATGCAGGGAGGCATGGCCCCGCGCGCAGCGGGGCTATTGCTTTCTGAGGCTGATGCCCAGCCCCTGGCACTTCTTGTAGAGATGGCTGCGCTCCAGCCCGAGCGCGCGCGCGGTGTTGGTGATGTGGTGGTTCTGACGTGAAAGCTCGGCAAGGATGGTGGTGCGCTCAAATTCGGCAACGCGTTCGGCGAGCGGGCCGGAGAGGCTCATCTCTTCCTGCTTGAGCGCCAACGCTGGGTTTTCAATCTGAGGCGCAGAAGCTTCAGCAGTCTGCATGCGCGCTTCGGCCAGTGATGGCAGCGCGAGGCGCACATCGGCCTCCGTGACCTGGTTGTTCACTGCCAGCAGCAGAAGCCGCTCCACTACGTTGCGCAGTTCGCGCACGTTGCCCGGCCAGGGGTATTGCCGCAGCAGCGCAATGCTCTCCGCCGAGAACGAGGCGGGCTTCCAGTTGTTCTGCGCGCACACCTGCGCAGCAAAGTGCTCCACCAGCAGCGGAATGTCCTCGGTGCGCTCGCGCAGCGGCGGCAGCAGCAGAGGAAAGACGTAGACGCGGTGGAAGAGGTCCTGCCGGAAGCTGCCTTCGCGCACCTGTTCCTCCAGGTTGCGGTGCGTGGCCACAACCACGCGCACGTCCACCGTGATGGGCCGGTCGCCGCCGATGCGCTCGACCTCGCCCTCTTCCAGCACACGCAGGAGCTTGGCCTGCATCGCCAGCGGCATGTCGCCAATTTCATCGAGAAACAGCGTGCCCCGGTGCGCCTGCTCGAACTTGCCAATGTGGCGCGCGGCGGCGCCGGTGAATGAGCCTTTCTCGTGCCCGAATAGTTCGCTTTCAATCAGCTCGGCGGGCACGGCGGCGCAGTTGAGCGTGATGAACGGCCCGGCGTGCCGCGGACTCTTTTCGTGCAGTGTGCGCGCGGCCAGCTCCTTGCCCGTGCCGGTCTCGCCCTGTATGCAGACGCGCACTTCGCTGGCGGCCACGCGCTCAATCTGCGCCATTACCTGCGCCATGCGCGCGCCGCCAAAGACGATCTGATACTTGCCGACTTTCTGCCGCAGCTCGCGGTTTTCGGTCTCCAATTGCTTGAGCGTGAGCGCGTGCTCCACGGTCAGCAGCAGGCGGTCGGTGGAGATTGGTTTTTCAAGAAAATCGAGGGCGCCAAGCCGGGTGGCGCGCACCGCCATTTCAACGTGCGCCTGCCCGCTCATCATCACCACAGGCGCGGCCACGCCGGCGTTCTTCAGGTCTTCAAGCAGCAGCAACCCGTCACGGCCCGGCATCACCACGTCGCTCAGGATGAGGTCGAATGGCTTCGAACGCGCAAGCTCCAGGGCGCGTGCTGAGTTGTCGCTCACGGTGGCCTCGTGCCCGGCGAGCCGGAAGGCGCGCGCCAGCGAGGCGAGGGTGTTGGGTTCGTCGTCGACGATAAGGATTTCGGCCTTGGCGCGTGTGCTCAAGCGTTGGCTCCGCCGCGCGTTTCAGCCTGCTGGCGCGGCAACCGAATGATAAACGTTGTGCCCTTTCCGGGCGTGCTTTCCACGCTGATGGTGCCGTGGTGGTCACTGACGACCGATTGTGCAATGGCCAGCCCCAACCCGGTGCCGTGCTGTTTGCTGGTGTAGTAGGGCGTGAACAGCCTCGCCTTCTCTTCGGGCGTCAGGCCCGTACCGGTGTCGCTGACGCGGATTTCTACTACATCCTGGTCCACGCGCGTGGAGAGCGTGAGGCGGCCGCCTTCGGGCATGGCGTCCAAGGCGTTTAACGTCAGGTTGGAGAGTACGCGGTGCAGCAACTCGGGGTCGGCCATCAGCTCCGGCCGCGAGGGATCGGATTCCACTGTAATGGTGACCGGGTTGGCCAGCTCCGAGGCCTGCGGGCGGTGCAGTTGCGCGCAACGCTCCACCAGTTGGTTGATGTTGGTGCGCTGCAGTTGCGGCTGCGGCATCTTGGAGAAGTCACTGAAGCGGCCAATGATGGCCTTCAGGTGCATGATCTCGTCGAGCAGCGTGCGCGCGCATTCCTCAAAGACTTCATTGAACTGCTCGGGCGGAAGGTCGCGGGCGCGGAGCAGATTTTCGACCGTGATCTGCAGCGGGAACAGCGGGTTCTTTAGCTCGTGCGCGAGCCGCCGGGCGAGTTCACGCCAAGCCGCTACGCGCTCGGCCTGCAACAGGCGCTCGCGTTGCTCCAGCAACTCGCGGGTCATCTGGTTGAAGGATTCGGCCAATTGCCCAAGTTCGTCATGCGAATCCGGTATCAGCTTCACGTCAAGATTGCCGGTGGCCACTTCGCGCGAGGCCGCCGCAAGCTGCTCGATCGGCCGGCTGAAAATGCCCGCCACCCACAGGCTGGCAAGGATGGCCAACACAATGCCAACGCCGGTGACGATATAGGCGATGGCGCGGATGTGCTGGAGCAGTTCCAGCATCGGCCTCCGCGAGGCACCCACCATCAGCACGGCGCTGGTTGCGTTGGCTTGGTCCTTCAGCGGCACGGCCACAACGTCGGCATGGTCATTGCGCTCGCTTGAGATGCGCACCATGCCGTGCACCTCATTGCCTCCGGCGAGCGCCGCCGGCAGCACCGCGCGGAAGTTGGCAATCGGCACCGGCGTCGAACTGATCAGGTTGTGCGGGTCAAGCGTGTATTGTCCGGAGGCATAGAACCAGACGTACATGCCGTCGGGCAGTGCCAGCGCGTGCAGGAAGTCGGCATCCAGCTTGCGTCCGCCCACCATGTAGAGCGGCGCGTCACCAGCCAGAATGGGGCGCTGGCAGATGAGGCCGAGCTGCGAGCCGCCGGAGGTCTCCACGTTCTCCAAGAAGGGGCCATTCAGCGCGGAGAGCCGACGGTGATAGCCGAAGCGCGCGGGCATCTGCGCCGATGAAAGGATGGTGCCGTCGGCGGTGACGACCTCCAAGAAGTCGAGCTGGTATTCCTGCGCGAGCGCGGCTGCGTCGGAAGCGTAGAGCGTGTTGTCACCACCGTGCGACACCTCGTAGGCGATGCGCTGCATGTGGTCACTGTGTCCGAGCCGTTCCAGCGTGGCGGAAACCGCGTTGCCCTGCCGCTGAAACTCCAGCCGCACCTGAGATTCAAGTGCCGAAGAGCGCGCCTGCTCAATCTCTTCCAGCGCCTGGCGCGTGCGCAGGGAGATGACCCAGGTCACGGCGGCCATCATGACCACCAGCAGCACGGCAAGGGTCAACAGCAGTTTCTGGCGGAGATTCATCGGCGGTCCTCGATCCAGGCGTCGGCCAGTTCGGGCTCGCCAAGGGCATTCAGTTTCAGGTCATGCAGCCGCTCGGAGACGGCGAAGGCGCGTGGCGTCTGCAGCAGTGGCACCAACGCAGCGGAACCCAGTAAATCGCGCTCAGCGTGGTAAAGCTGCTCGGAGTTCTCCACCGTAGCCACGCGTTGCTGCGCAGCGAGCGAGGCCAGTTCCGCCAGCGCGACCGGGGCATTCGTGGAAGGCAACGCGATGCGCGCCAGTACCATGTCGGCGTTGGCGCCGGACACAAACTGCGCGTTCAAACCCTGCTCGCGCGCGTTGAGCGCAATGCGTTCGGCCGCCAACTGCAACGTAGAGTCCGGCGTGCCGCAACCGATAGTCAGGCGCGGCCGGTTCGGAAGCTGCGCGGCCAGCTCATGCGCCCGGGCGGCGTTCGGTGCCGTGGGGAACAGCGTGGCGTATCCCGTCAGCCAGTTCGGCAACGCGGCGGCGGTTACTTCGCCCTGCTTCTGAAAGACGAAACTCAGGATGGTTGCGCGGTCAACCGTCGCGGCCAGGGCCAATCTCAGGCGCGCGTCCGAGGCGTGTGCGGAGTTGGCCACCAGCGCGATCAACTCACTGTTCGGCCCGCTCATAATGTGCAGCCGCTCCTGCTGTGCCCGGCGCAGTTGCTCAGCGGGAACCTCGACAAGTTCGGCGCGCCCTGCCGCGGCGTCAAGCCACTGGTCGCGCACCGGACGGGCGAGAGCAATCTCCACGGCGTCAAGAAATGGCCGGCCCTGCCATGCATTGGCAAAGGCCTCCAGACGCACGCTGCTCGCATTCTGGCTGGCAACACGGAACGGCCCGGTGCCGAGAGCCACTCCGCCGCCACCGTCGCGGAAAAGGGCATAGCGGGGCAGCGCCAGTTCGGCGGGCAGGTTCGGCATCGGCTGGGCGGCTTCGATGATGACCTGACCATTGGCCGCGCGCACGGTTCGCTGCTCGCAGCCGGGGCAGCGCACGGAGCCGAGCAGGCGCGCGGCATCCTCGGCGGTCAGCGTTGCACCGTCATGCCAGCGCACGCCCGCACGCAGGGTGAACACCCATCGCCGCGCGTTGTTCTGGGCTTCCCATCGCGTGGCCAGCATTGGCCGTGCGTCGCCGCGTGCATCAACGGTGGTCAGCGTCTCAAACACAAGCGGGCGAAGATAGGCTGCCTCGCGCCAATCGGCGGCGCGCAGTTCCACCCTCACGGTGCCGCCATAGTGGGGGCGGGTGCGGGCCGTGGCCGTCACGGGGAGCAGCAGAATGAGGCTAGCGGCAAGCCAGCGAAATGCTGAACGCATCGTAGCCTCCTGTTGGTCTCTGCACCACGACCGTTGCGCCCGCCGCCGATGGCCACAGCGCCGTAACCGTGCCTTCAAACTTCAAGGGGCGGCTGCTGGCAACGGCCTCGCGGCCCTTGATGTGGAATGCCTGCAACGTGTCTTCCCCGGAATCGGCTCCACTGAGCGCTGCCACCAGTTCGGGTGTGCCGTTGCAGCTTCCAGCCATCGCCACATCAGAGCCCCAGGTGTGCGCGGCGCCGGTGAGCGCGTGAACGCCCGTCGAATCCGCCAGAATGGTGCGCCCATCTGTGAGTGTGAAAATTGCGGCGGAATTGGTCAATTCGGCAAAGGTGTAGAAGCTGGCGAGCGGATGTCCCACGCCGGGCGTGAGCACACCGGTAAAGAAATTTGCCGAGGAGTTGAAGAACGCGTGCTGCGTGCCGATAGGCCAGGGATCGTCACTGGGTTCGCAGGTAACCGCGCCACCCGCCAGAGGAATTGTGCAGTGCAGTCCGGGCAGGAACGCGCTGATCTGCGCGGCGTCGACGGCGAGCCGTCCGCGTGGGTCGCGGGGCATCGGCAGCATGCTGGTGATGGATTGCGTCTGGGCCATTTGCCACTGTGTGTCCTGCTGGCGGTAGATAAGCAGAGCGTGCGGCGTCAGCGCCACAAGCGTCTGCGGCCCGGCCGCCTGCAAATCAAGCAGCGGCTCCGCGCTGCTGATCAGCGGCGTGCTGCGCAGTGCGGGCAGTTGCACATCGGAGGACGCGGGCTGAGCTTCCAGCGGAACATCAACCAGCACGAGCTGCGGCTCGGCCGAGGACGTGGCGTGGTTGATGACTTCGCCGACCCACAGCCATCCGCGTGCATTCTGGTTGATGGTGAGACGCAGCGTGAAGGCCGCGTCATGCGCGCGCACGGTCAGGCCTGTGGCACGCAGTTGCGCTTCCACGGCGTTGCGTACCGGGCGGAACTCGGAGGAAGGGAAGGCCGCTCCGTGCAGTTCCAGCGCAACCGATGCCGGGCCAGTCACGGCGGCAACCTTGCGTGCCACCTCCGTCGCCGGGCCATCCCAGGGCGCGGCCATGCACTGCGTCAGCAGGAGCGCGAGCAGCGCGACGATGGGGCCGATGCGTTTCATCCCTTGGCGCAAAATTATAGAGACTGCAAAGCTCCCCGCGACTGAACTTTTCGAGAATTTCGCGCACGTTGGTACCCGGCACCACCATGAGGAGACTTCCGTGATGCGGAAGCGACGAACGCTGCGGGCGCCGGCTTTTGACAACCTCGCCCCCCGGCGTCGACAATGTTGCTTTGCCGCCAGTGCCGGGGCACATTCGGGAGGACCCATGGTTACCAGTGGTGAATTGATCCGCATGATGAACTACGCTGACGACATCGCTGCCACGCTTCGCCGTATCGTGGCTGGCTCGGCCCGCATCTCTCCGGAAGAACGCAAGCGCCTGGCCGAATACATGCGCAACTGCGATCCCAGCTACACCAAATTCGTCGAGCAACTGGAACGGGAAGCGTAATGGCCCTGGTTCAGTCCGTGGCGGTCATCAGCGCCGGGCTCATGGGCCGGAGCATCGCACATGCGTGCGCGCTGGCCGGGTTCCGCACCACGTTGCGTGACATTCTGCCTTCCACGCTGCGCCGCGCCGAGGGTGAAATCCGCTCGCAACTGGATCACGCCGTGGCTACGGGCGAGCTGAGCTCGGTGGACGCACATGAGGCCATCTCGCGCATCTCCTACGCCACTTCGCTGGAGAACGCCGCGCGCGAAGCCAACGTGGTGATCGAGGCGGTGCCCGAGGAGTTCGACAGCAAAGAAGAAATCTTTCGCCTGCTCGACCGCATCTGCCGCCCCAGCGTCTATCTGGTTACCAACAGTATGGAAAGCACGGTGACAGACATCAGCCGCGTTACCAGCCGCGCGCCGTACATTGTCGGCATGCGGTTCCGCATGCCTGTGGTGGCCATGAAGCAGATCGAGGTGGTCCGCGGCCACCAGACTGGCGATGACGCCTTTGCCGTCGCCCTGGAACTGGCCGCAGGAATGAAGATACCCGCCACGGTCATCCACGAGACCGCCCCCGCCAGCTTCTAGCTGCTCAAAATCGCTGTTGCCAAGACTGTCCCACGGGTAAAACGCGCCAGAAGATTGGCGCGTTCTGCTATTTGCAAGGCGCGCCAATCCGAGTACAACCAAGAAAGAACGCGGCCGGGCCTCCGGCGTTGGGTGCGCCTTTCTGTCCGCCGCAAGCATCGAATCTTTCTAGCGCAAGATTCCTGAAGGAGAACTCCGTGATCAAGACAAAAGGTTATGCCACACAGGCGGCCACTTCGCCGCTGGCGCCGTATTCGTTCGAGCGCCGCGACCCCGGTCCGACCGACGTGCAGATCGACATTCTCTACTGCGGCGTTTGCCACTCGGACATTCACACGGCCCGCAGCGAGTGGGGTCCGACCATGTATCCGTGCGTCCCCGGCCATGAGATTGTCGGCCGCGTCGCCAAGGTCGGTTCCAAGGTCAGCAAGTTCAAGGAAGGCGACCTGGCCGGCGTCGGCTGCATGGTGGATAGCTGCCGCGTCTGCGATAGCTGCAAGGCCGGATTTGAGCAGTACTGCGACCACCACGACATCACTTTCACCTACAACTCCAAGGACAAGCACCTGGGCGGACCGACCTTCGGCGGTTATTCCGACCACGTCGTCGTCGACCAGGACTTCGTGCTGAAGGTTCCGGGCAACCTGGACCTGAAGGGCGTGGCTCCGCTGCTGTGCGCCGGCATCACCACCTACTCGCCGCTGCGCCACTGGAAGGTCGGCCCCGGCAAGAAGGTCGGCATTGTCGGACTGGGCGGCCTCGGCCACATGGGCGTGAAGCTGGCGCATGCCATGGGCGCGCATGTGGCCCTGCTGACTACCACGGCCAGCAAGGCTGCTGACGGCAAGCGCCTCGGCGCCGATGAGGTCATCCTCTCCAAGGACGCGGACCAGATGACCAAGGCCGCCGAGAGCTTCGACTTCCTGCTCGACTGCGTGAGCGCGCCGCACGACATCAACGCCTACTTCAATTTGCTGAAGCGTGAAGGAACGCTGGTGCAGGTTGGCGTTCCGCCGCAGCCGCTGCCGGTCGGCGTCTTCAACCTGGTGGCCAAGCGCCGCAACTTCGCCGGTTCGCTCATCGGCGGCATTCCGGAGACACAGGAGATGCTCGATTTCTGCGGCCAGCACAACATCACCGCCGACATTGAACTGATTCCGGCCAGCAAGATCAACGAAGCTTACGAGCGCATGATCAAGAGCGATGTGAAGTACCGCTTCGTGATTGACATCGCCACGCTCTAGATTCTGGAGCAGGTGGCTGTCACAGGTGTGACAGTGTGGTTTTTCAGCCTCGGGCGTGGCGCCCGGGGCTGATGTTTTTCGCAACAAATCCTGCTGAATGAATGAACGGAAAAGGCTTTCACGCATTCCGCCGGAGAAGCGATTTCCACGGATGTGCAAAAGTTTATCGAATGCCTTCCCGAGATCGTTCAGGATGCGCACAGGCTTTCCGCCGAACGGCTGATTTCCTTCGCCAAGCCGGGGAAAAAGAGTCTATCGTTATATCAGGAAAGCTGTATCGTGACGGCGTGGAGCGGGTGGCTCCGGCCGCGCCGCGCGGATTGGGGAAAACTGCACCGGAGGAGAACAGCGCAGCATCCAATGAACAAAGAAATCGTCATCCGGGCCGATAATCTCAGTAAGGTTTTTCGCTCCGGAAATTCAGACTTAGTGCTCTTTGAAAACCTGTCCTTCCAAGTTCACAAGGGAGAGATGCTGGCGATTGTTGGCCAGTCAGGTGCAGGCAAGAGTACGCTGCTGCATCTGCTGGGCACGCTGGACCGGCCGACACATGGCACGGTGCAGTTTGGCGATCGCAACGTCTCAGCCCTGGGCGAGGATGCCGCGGCGGAGTTCCGCAATCGCGAGCTGGGGTTTGTCTGGCAGTTTCATTACCTGCTGCCGGAGTTTACGGCCCGCGAGAATGTGGCCATGCCGCTGCTGGTTCGCGGCGTGGGCCGCAAGCAGGCGGAGGAGAAAGCCTCCCACTGGCTGGCTGAAGTCGGGCTGGCCGAGCGCGGGCATCATCGCGCGGGCGAGCTTTCCGGCGGCGAGCAGCAGAGGGTGTCACTGGCGCGGGCGCTGGTCACGGACCCAAAGGTCCTGATGGCCGACGAACCGACCGGCGACCTGGATGCGCGAACCTCCGAGGCAGTCTTCGAGTTGATTGCGAAGCTGCACGCCGGTTACGGGCTGACCTCGCTGATTGTGACGCACAACCTGGGCTTTGCCCGCCGCTGCCAGCGTGTGCTGGCCCTCAAGGGCGGACGCGCTCAGGATGTTTCGCCGGAGACACTGCCGGCGGGCGAGGAAGCGCCGCCAGGGTTCTACGACTAGCGGCCGGCCAAAGTTTTTGGGCCACACGCACGACACAAAGCCGCGCGCCGGGTTGGAAGGAGAAAGGGTTTGAGGGTTTTGCGGATGCTGCTTTCTGCACGGCATCCGTTGCGCGGTCCGGCGCTCTTTGGCCGGGCCGGGAAGTGAAGCAGGCAGGAAACAGCTTCTGCTGCCGGCTGGGAAGAACGGCGGCCCCGAAGCGGGAGAAACACAGAATGTTTGAACGGTACACCGAGAAAGCCAGACGCGTGATTTTCTTTGCGCGCTATGAAGCCAGTCAGTTCGGCTCGCCTTACATCGAGACCGAGCACTTGCTACTGGGCCTGCTGCGTGAGGACAAAGCGCTGACCAATCGCTTCCTTCGCCAGCACTCGTCGGTGGACTCCATTCGCAAGCAGATCGAGGCTCACACCGCGGTCCGCGAGAAAGTCTCCACCAGCGTGGACCTGCCGTTGAGCAACGAGAGCAAGCGTGTGCTGGCCTATGCCGCCGAGGAGGCCGAGCGCCTCTCGCACAAGCACATTGGCACCGAGCATCTGCTGCTCGGGCTGCTGCGTGAAGAGAAGTGTTTCGCTGCCGAAATTCTGCAGGAGCGCGGGCTGCGGTTGGCCAATGTCCGCGAGGAACTGGCGCGCACCGCGCAGGAAAAGACCCAGGCACAGCCGCAGCGGCAGAGCCGCGGCGAGTCTTCCATGCTCGCGGAGTTCTCCCGCGACCTGACCCAGGCCGCGATGGAGCACCAGCTTGATCCGCTGGTGGGCCGCGATGCAGAGGTCGACCGCACCATTCAGATCCTGTGCCGCCGCACCAAGAACAATCCGGTGCTCATCGGCGAGCCCGGCGTCGGCAAGACGGCGATTGTCGAGGGCCTGGCGCAGCGCATCTCCGACGGCGAAGTTCCGCCGTTCCTGGCGGACAAGCGCGTGCTTGCCCTGGACTTGTCGCTGATCGTGGCCGGCACCAAGTATCGCGGACAGTTTGAAGAGCGCCTGAAGACCATCATGAAGGAGCTGATGGAGTCGCAGAATTCCATCATCTTCATCGACGAGCTGCATACGCTGGTTGGCGCCGGCTCGGCGGAAGGCTCGCTCGACGCGGCCAACATTCTGAAGCCTGCGCTCTCGCGCGGTGAGATTCAGTGCATCGGCGCAACCACGCCGGGTGAATACCGCAAGTCGATCGAGAAGGACCGCTCGCTGGAGCGCCGCTTCCAGGCCGTCAAGGTTCCGCCGCCGAATGAGGCCGACGCAACCAAGATCCTGATGGGTATCAAGGAGCGTTACGAGAAATTCCATGCGGTCAGCTACACGGATGACTCCATCGAGTTTGCCGTGTCGCATTCGAACCGCTACATTCCGGACCGCTACCTGCCTGACAAGGCCATCGACCTCATCGACGAAGCGGGCGCGCGCGTGAAGCTGCGCCAGACCGCCCAGCCGGAAGAGATCATGGAAGTGCAGAAGCGCATCAAGTTCATCGTGAACCGCATGGAGAACTCCATCGCCAATCACGAGTTCGAGAAGGCGCGCTTCTACAGCGACGAGGAGCGCAAGGAGCGCGAGAACCTGCGGCTGCTGCGCGAGAAGTACCAGATTGACGATACGGCCACCGGCATCGTCAAGCGCGAGGACATTGAAGAAGTGGTTTCGCGCTGGACGGGCATTCCGGTTGCCAGCATCAAGGAAGAAGAGTCGCAGAAGCTGCTGCGCATTGAAGAAGAACTGCACAAGCGCGTCATCTCGCAGGAGAAGGCGATCAGCGCGCTGGCCCGCGCCATCCGCCGCTCGCGCGCCGGGTTGAAGAGCCCGAACCGGCCCATCGGCTCGTTCCTGTTCCTCGGCCCGACCGGTGTCGGAAAAACGGAGGTGGCCCGCACGCTGGCGCAGTTCATGTTCGGCAGCGACAAGTCGCTGGTCCGCTTCGACATGTCGGAGTACATGGAAAAGCATTCGGTCAGCAAGCTGATCGGCTCGCCTCCGGGATATGTGGGTTACGAAGAGGGCGGCCAGTTGACCGAGCGCGTGAAGCGCGCGCCATATTCGGTGGTGCTGCTCGACGAAGTCGAGAAGGCGCATCCGGACGTCTTCAACCTGCTGTTGCAGGTGTTTGAAGACGGCCAGCTCACCGACGGGTTGGGCAATACGGTCGACTTCAAGAACACGATCATCATCATGACTTCCAACATCGGCGCGCGTCACCTGATGAAGCGCACCGGGCTGGGCTTCCAGTCGGAGAAGGAAGAAGTGGTGAGCGAGAAGGTCGAGGATCTGGTGAAGCAGGAGGTCAAGAAGACCTTCAATCCCGAGTTCCTCAACCGTCTCGACGAGGTTGTGCTCTTCCAGGCGCTGACGGAGCAGGATCTGATCCAGATCGTGGAGTTGATGGTGACGCAGCTGAACCAGAACCTGGCGCAGCGCGCGCTGACCATCACGGTCACCGAGGATGCACGCAAGTGGATTCTCGAGAAGACGGTGACCGACCGCTCCTACGGTGCGCGTCCTTTGCGCCGCGCCCTGCAGAAGTACGTGGAAGACCCGCTGTCGGAGGCGCTCATTCAGGGTGCCATCAAGAGCCGGCCTGCGTTCATCGAGGTCTACCTCGAGAACAACCAGCTCTACTACCGCGAGGTAGGCGAAGAGAGCAAGGACAGCGCGGCGCTGCTGATCAACTAACCAGCACGCAGCACAGAACACACGAAGCCCGGCCGCAATGCCGGGCTTCTTCTTTTGCGCGAACACCTGCGCGCAATACCTCGCAACCGGAAATCTGCATCAAACACTGCATTTTTCCTGCACCGTTTGCACGTGTGCCACATCCATATATGTGTATGGAACTAACGGTATACAGCGCACCCTGGTGTGGAGATTGTCGCGAGGCAAAGCGGTTCCTCGAGAAGCACGGCATCCCCTACACGGAAGTGAATATCGAGACGACACCCGGCGCGGCCGACGAAGTGGTTCGCAACACGGGCAAGCGTGCAATTCCGCAGTTCGTCGTCGATGGCAAGTGGGTGCAGCCATACCGACCCGGCAAGGGATTCCTCTATGACGAGATGAGCGAGCTGCTGGGCGTGAAGAGCGGTTCCTAAAAGGTTTCGGCGCCTGTACAGAGCATGAGCTGTGCGAGCCGGGTACGCGGCAAGATGCCGCTCCGGCTGCGGCGCAAAAGGTTTCGGCGCTAACCCGCGCCCTTTGAGCGGCCCCGGCATGTGAAGAACCTGTCCGGCCGCGGTCGACTCAAAGTCAAGTTTCGTAACAAACGCTAAGAGAAGTTCAAGAACGACCTCCTGATTCAGGCCAGCCCGACGCTGGCCTTCTTTTTTTGTAGGAGCATGCGTGCGGACGGACCCCGGAGACAGACGTTTCGCAATACGGCCCCGGCACGCTAACATGGAAGCATGCACTTGAACTGGTTAGAGGTCATGGGTGTTCTGACTGGCGCGGCCTGCGTCTACCTGGGCGCGCGTCAGAACATCTGGAACTGGCCGATTGGAATCGCCAACAACATCCTGTTCCTCATCGTGTTCTGGCACTCCAAGCTCTATGCGGACGCCGGCCTGCAGATTTTCTATCTCTCCGTTTCGGCCTATGGCTGGTGGGCATGGCTCTATGCCGGCAAGAACCACACGAGCCTGGTGGTGACCAACGCCAGCACGCAGGTGAAGGCCGTGCTCGTTCCCGTAACGCTGACCTCTGCGGCTGTCCTGTATTTTGTGCTGCATCGCTTCACCGACAGCAATGTGCCGCTGGGCGATGCCGTGACCACCGCGCTCAGCCTGACTGCCCAGTTCATGATGAGCCGCAAGATGCTGGAGAACTGGCTGGTATGGATCTTTGTCGACGTGCTCTACATCGGCCTTTACTGCTACAAGCACCTTTATCCGACGGCGATTCTTTACGCCGTGTTCATTGTGATGTGCGCCGCGGGTTACCGCGTGTGGCAGCGCTCCATGAAGGAAAAGGAAGAAGACTCGCTCGCTGAGACGGCCACCGCATGATCCAGGACATCAAGCGCATCTGCCTTGTCGGCGCCGAATCCACCGGCAAGACCACGCTCGCACAGCAGCTCGCCGAGCACTACCACACACTGTGGGTGCCCGAGTATGGCCGTGATTACACCAAGGATAAAGTCGCCGAGGTCGGAGATATGGCGGCCATTGAGTGGACCACGCAGGACTTCATCACCATCTGCGAACAGCAGATTGTGATGGAGGATTCCGCCGCGCTGGAGGCCAACCGCCTCCTCATCTGCGATACCGACCCGCTGGCCACCAGCATCTGGCACGAACGCTACATGAACTTCCAGTCGGAGGAAGTGTGGGCCTTTGCGCGCGACCGCCAGTACGATCTCTACCTGCTGACCGAGACCGATATTCCGTTTACGCAGGACGGCCAGCGCGACGGCGAACACGTGCGCGAGTGGATGAACAAGCGCTTCCGCCAGGTGCTGAACGAGCGCGGCCTGCCGTGGACGACTGTTCGCGGTCTTGGCGAACTGCGGCTGAAAAACGCCATCGCCGCCATTGACGCAAACTTCGCCGAGGTGCTCCAGAAGGAAGCCTGCGGCTAGTCTGAGGCTGACGAGAAAAGAACAGCGCGGGACGGTGCGAACGGCATCGTCCCGCGCTTTGTTTGTGCGGGCCTATTGACCGGTGGTGAGCTGCTTGCGCGCCTTGATCTCGCCCAATAGCTTCTCGATCTTGTCCTCGCGCTCAAGGGCGGCAAAGCGGCGGTCAACATCCTCGCCAGCCAGTTCTGCCTTGGCCTCGCCGATGGCGGCCTGCCTCTGCACCTCGTGCTGCAGGCGGTCAAAGGCCGACTGCGGATCGCTGCCCGTGGTGTTCAGCCGCGCGTCGGCGGCACGTTCCACGGCCTTCGAGCGTCGGTGCTGCGTCACCAGCATGTCGCTCTTGGCGCGGGCCTCGGCAATTTTCTTCTCCAGGTCGCGCAGGGCGCCCTTCAGCAATTCCACCTGCGTCTTCTGGTCTTCGAGCTGTTCCACAAAGTTCTTCTGCATCTGTTCATAGCTCATGGCGCGGTCCAGCGCCGTGCGTGCCAGATCGTCCTGGCTTTTCTCCACGGCCAGCTCGGCCATGTGGAGCCATTCGGCGTGCTTGGCTTCGTTCTCGACCCGCTTTTTCTCCAGCAGGTGCAGGTCCGCAATGGCGATGGCCACCTGCGTCTTCACCTGCATGAACTGGTTCTGCATGTCGAGCAGCACCTGCTTCACCATCTTTTCCGGGTTCTCGGACTTGTCGATCAGGTCGTTCAGGTTCGCCCGGATCAGCGTTGCGACTCGTTCCAACAGTGCCATTGCCTTGCTCCTTTTCTTGCGCGAATTCGAAGTTGGAGTACCCGGTGCGTAACCGCCCTCTGGGTACACCCTCTGCGAACTCGGGCTACCGTGCCCGGCGGCGCAGGCTGTCCAGCAGCACGCCGAGCGAGACGCCGCAGGTCACCAGCAGCATCAGGGAGAGCAGCAGCCCGCCGTGCGCGCTGCTTGCGTTCAGGGCCGCTCCCACCGCACTGACGGCGGCGGTCATGGCTGCGTAACTGCTCTTCGTGTTCATGGTTCTCGTTTCTCTCTTCGGGTGTTGCCTGCCGCCGGCCGGAGAGGCCTCTTGCGGGCCTCTTCCGGCGGTGGCTCAATCCCGTGCGCTTCAAGCCCGCACGGGGCCTCGCATAACTTCAGCGCCTGAGCTGGCGGCCCGCAACCGCGCTGCAGGTTTGCAACGCAGTTGCGGGGAAGTGTGTGTTACTTGGCGTCGCCATCCTTGGGCGAAGGCTTGGCCGCCTTGTCGCCAATCTGGCGAACGTGGCCGAGCAACTCGTCCATCTTCATGCCGCTCAGGGTCTCGAACAGCGCGGGCACCTGCGCGGCAATCTGCGTGATGTCGCCGGTGATCTTGTTCAGACCAGCCGCACGGCCGTCGCCGGTGGAGACGATGGTGATCTTGTCCACCTTCTCCAGCGGGCTGCTGAGGGCGCGCACAACCTCCGGCAGACCGGTGATCAGCTTGTCGACCACTGCGGCCTGGTTGTACTCCTGGTAAGCCTCGGCCTTCACATTCATCGCCTTTGCCTCGGCCTCACCCTTCTTAAAGATGATCTCCGCCTCGGCTTCACCCTGCTGGCGAATGCTGGAGGCGCGGCCTTCGGCTTCGGCAATCTGGCGCTGCTTTTCAGCGGCCGCCAGAGTCTCAATGCGCTGACGCTCGATCTCGGCCTCTTTGAGCACGGTGGCGATCAACTCCTTCTCGCGGCGCAGAATTTCAGCTTCCTGCACCTTCACCTGCTGCTCCTTCTCGGCCTGCTGCACCTTCACGGCCTCCACCACCACCTGCTGCTGCATCACGTTGGTCTGGATCTCGTAAGCCTTGTCCGCCTGCGCCTGCTGTTTCTTGATCAGCTCGGCGTACTCGGCCTTCTTGACCTCGAGGTCTCGCTGCGCTTCAGCCTGCTTGGCCTGCGAGGCGGTTTCCGCCGCCACGCGCTCCTGGTCGGCCTGTGCCTTGGCCACGGCGGCTTCCCGCTGCGCCACAGCGCGCTTCATGGCCGTATCGCGTTCGGCTTCGGCGGTGGCCACGTCGGCGTCACGCTTGATGCGCGCGATGTCCGGCCGGCCCATGTTGCTGATGTACTCGTTCTGGTCGCGAACTTCCTTGATGGTGAACGAGATCACTTCCAGGCCCATCTTGCTCATGTCGTCGGCGCAGGTGGAGCGCATGCGGTCACCCACCATCTCCGGCTGCTTCACAATCTCCTCAACCGTCAACTGGCCGATGATGCCGCGCAGGTGGCCTTCCATCACCAGCCGGATCAATCCTTCGCGCTGTGGCGGAGTCTTGGTCAGGAACTGCTCGCTCGCAGTCAGGATGCTTTCGCGGTCGCTCTTGACCTTGATCTGCGCCACGGCCTCCACGGTCACGGCCACACCCTGCTTGGTGTAGAGGTCCTGCTGCGGCGCCACGTCGAACGACATCAGTTCGAGCGAGAGTTCGCGCGCCTGCTCAATCACAGGAACCACCAGCGTGCCTCCGCCGGTGATGACCTTGATGCCGCGCATGCCGTAGACCACCAGCGCCTCGTTCGGCGCAACCTTGCGGTACAAGCCCACGACCGCAGCGCCGATAAAGAAAATGACAAGGACAATCAGTCCGCCAACCACAAACGGTGTCGAAACAAGTTCCGACATCTCTTCCTCTCCCGGAGGCGCGGAATGTCCGCCGCCTCACTGTGCCCACCCGTTACTCAGGAGCTTCGCCGCCTTTCGTATGGCTGGCGTCTCCCCGGGCCCCGGCTTGCTGTTACTGCGTTGTTGCCACGCCGCGTAAGTTCCGCGGCAGGGAATTCAAACTGCGAAACTCACTTGATGAAGTAGCCCGCCACGCGGAACCGCCCATCGGCGTCACGCGTGAGCACCACGGTTTCCATCGCGTGCGATTTGGCGGCGAACGTGGTCTCAAAGGCCACGATCACGTATTCGCCATCGGGCGCTCCGGGCAGCTCCGTCTTGTACTCGGCAGCCTTCTGCGTCCGCGCATTCGCCGCGCCGAGCGGCGTGCGAACCTGCGTCAGCATCTGCTGCCATTGCGCCTTGGTCACCTTCGCCTGAAACTGCGCGGGCGAAGTCTGCTCCCAGCTCTGGCCGTAATCACCGGCATCAACCGCTTTCAACCAACTCGCGGCCTCGGCTTCCGCCTTTGCCTTGGCTTCGGCAGGCGTGGCCTGCTGTGCCGACACGGCCAATACCATCGTCATCAACATCACCATCGAAATCGCAAAATTGCGCATCATCGTCTTTCTCTCTCTCTCCCGCCTTTGTAAAAGGCAGGCTGCTGCTAATTTGCTCTACAGATGTTCCCTGTCTGCCAGGCCATCGCTGCCTTCCAGCTCGTCCCAGGTGCGGACATAGGCCAGACCCTTCTCGTAACGTGTCACAACAACTTCCGTCCCCTTATGGATGGCGCTGCCCGTGTCACTGCGTGCGCCACACACCCGCCGCGTGCCTGCCTGCGAGTAAATCAGCTCTCCGGTGCCGCCCTCGCGGATGCCGTTGGAGACCCTGCCCAGCACGCCCACCATCTCGAACTCCTCGTCGGTCAGCGGATGCTCGTTGGCGACCATCACCTTGTTCACCAACCCGAAGATGAGCGCCGCGCCCGCCATGCCCGCGCCAATTGCCAGTAGCAGCGAGAGCACGGCCACCACGTGCGAATAGCGCGTGAGCAGGAAGCCCGAGCCACCGAACCAGGCGAGAAACGCTGCGATCGTAAACAGATTGATCATCGGCATCCCCACCGGCGCCGGCCCCATGCCAATGCCCTCGGCATCCGCCGCCGGCACATGCGCTCCGTGCGGAACATGGATGTGCGCGTGCGGCACGTGCGGATGCGGAACATGGACGTGCGGCACATGCACGTGTCCGGGGAAGTGCAGGTGAAACGGCAAATGCAGATTGAAGCCGCCCATCAGCACGCTCAACGCGCTCAGCAGAAAGCCCACTACAAAGCACGTCAAATAAAGATCAGAGACCGTCATTGTCTTTCTCCACCGCCTCCGGCATCTGCTCCGGACGCAGCACCTCCATCAACCGTTCGGCCAGCTTCGGCGTCTCAAGAATCGAAGCCAGCAGCATCAGACAGCCGCGCGAATCGTCATGCTTGGCCAGGGTCAGCAGCGCGTGGCGCAACTGCGGATCGCGCCGGTAGCGCTCGGCGCCGCTCACCAGCCACAGATCCAGCGAATCCTCCTGCGCGCGCAGGTCGCTGACCAGCTCCGTGTGGTAGCCCTCCGGGTCGTCCACCAAATAGCCCGGATGCACCTTGAAGAAGCGTGCCAGCAGCAGGCGGGAGGAGTTGGTCAGGTGCGGACGCGCGCCACTCTCAATTTGCGACAGGTAGCTCTGACTCAGGCTCTGGCCCATCTCGGACTTCAGCGCCCGCGTCATCTCCTGTTGCGTCATCTCGCGCCCCAGCCCGCGCAGCGTGCCTTCCATCACGCGCAGGTAGCGCAGTTTCTCTCCCAGCGTCATTCGGGTCCGTTCCTCTCAGTTTCTGCGTAAGACTTGCGGCCGCGCCAAGGGGGTTGGTTTGAGCGACGGGCCGATTTGCGGGAGCGGGTGGTTGCCTGTCTCATCGCAAATTGCAATAACAATATCGCAATTTGTAATGGCGTCAAGCGAAATCGAATGGCACTGAGGTGGAGTATTCACGTTTGTGTCGCTCGAGAACGTCTCTCTCCGAACACAGCGTGTCAGCCATGACACGTTGCTGCCGCGCACGCCGAAAGCTAACACCTTTGTTATCAATGCGACGCCATTTGGCTGCCGCCCTGCACTCTCTCTGTGTGCAGCAGGAAACGAACCGGGAGGCAGAGCGATGACGCAGGCTGAAGCAGTCCGCAGGATGGAAGCAAAGGTGAAGGCTGTGGTGGGAGTGTTGGCGCTGTATGTGGCGCAGGCAAGTGCGCAGCAGGAGCTGGCGGCACACGTCGCGGCGCCTATTGAGGCTTCTCCCGTGTCGACCGTGGTGCGCCAGGTGATCGTCTCCATTCCGGACCGCAAGCTGGCGGTGCTCGAAAACGGCGTGGTGAAGAAGGTCTACCCGGTAGCGGTGGGCAAGCCTTCAACGCCGAGTCCGGTGGGCGCGTTCAAGGTGGTTACGCGCGTCACCAACCCGACCTACTACCACCCCGGCAAAGTTGTTCCGACGGGTGCGGCGAATCCGCTGGGCACGCGCTGGATCGGCCTCAGCGAGCGAGGCTTCGGCATCCACGGCACCAATGTTCCGCGCTCCATCGGCAAGGCGGCTTCGCACGGTTGCGTGCGCATGGCCAAGGCCGACGTGGAAGAGCTGTTTGAAATCGTGCGGCCCGGTGACGAGGTGCTCATCGTGGCCGAGCGTGATGAACGCACGTCGCGGCTGTTTGGCGCCGCTGCCGCCGGAACGCTGATGGCCTCGGCAACACCAACTGCGAATTCCGGCGGACAGCAGTAAGCGCGCGATGAGCGCGCCCCACGCGAGTCTGGAAGTCAACGAAGAATGCCACCGTTGCCAGCCGGCGAAGGAAGCAGGGAAGGAAAACACCATGAACGCCACACTGATTGCACTGACGCTGACCGCAGGATTGATTCTCTCGTTTTCCGTCGCGGTACTGATGGAAGAGTTGATCTTCGGCGGAATCACCCGTCTGTTCTTTGTGCCGAAAGCCGTTGCCAGCAACGCTGCAGACCGCAAGTAACGCAATTTACGCAGGCACTCCAAGGGGACTGGCCATGCTCTCGTTCGATCATCTGCTCTGTTTTTCTTCTGGCTCGCTGTTTCTGCTTTCGGCCTGCGTGGCAACCGAAGACATTACGCGCAGCCTGCGGGCCAGTCGCACGGAAGGCCACACGGTTCCGTTGCGTCTGCGCACCAGCGTGGCGCTGGCCCTAGTGGCGTGGCTGCCGCTGTTGCTGGCCTGCGGGCTGGTGATGCGGTAGCCCTGCATTTTGCGCGGGAAGGCCTCGCCTGGGTCGCGAGTGATTCCGCTTTGCTCAAGCCGATGGAGGCCGCACGCGGCGCGGTCGCCATGCTAGTCTGGAAGGTACCGTTGCAGTCACCCAAGCTGTGGAAGGAACCCCAGGCCGCATGCTGAATGAACGCCGCACCGGAATCCTGCTGCATCCCACCTCGCTGCCCTCGCCGGGCGGCATTGGAGACCTCGGTCCCGCCGCACACGAATTCATAGACTTTCTGGCAGACGCCAAGCAGGGCCTGTGGCAGATTCTTCCGCTGGCTCCGGCCGGCATCGGCAACTCGCCCTATTCGTCCACTTCGGCGTTTGCAGGCAACGTGCTGATGGTGAGCCTGGAGCGGCTGGCCGCGCACGGCATGATCTCCAAGGAGAAGGTCGCGGCGCTGCCGAACCCGGCAGGGCGTGTGGACTTTGAGGCTGTGGCGGCGGCCAAGATGCCGCTGCTCGAGGAGGCCGCGCGTTCGTTCCTCGATAATGCCTGGGGTGAGCATCGCGATCGTTTCGACCGCTTTTGCGCAGAAAATTCCTGGTGGCTGGAAGATTTTGTGCTCTTCGACGCGCTGCGCCGCCGCTACAACGGGCAGAGCTGGAATCAGTGGCCAAAGGCGTTGGCGCATCGTGAGCCGGAGGCGCTGGCAGCCGCGCGCCGCGAATTTGCGGTGGAGCTGGCCGTCGGGCGCTTCCTGCAATTTGCCTTCTTTGAGCAGTGGCGCGCCGTGCACGAGCACTGCCGCCGCAAGGGCGTGCGCATCATCGGCGATGTGGCCATCTTTGTCAGCTATGACTCCGCCGATGTATGGACGCATCCCGACCTCTTCTATCTCGACGCCGAGCGCGAGCCGGTGGCCGTGGCCGGGGTGCCGCCGGACGCCTTCAGCGAGACCGGCCAGCGCTGGGGAAACCCGCTCTACCGCTGGGACACCCTGCGCGACCACGGCTACGATTGGTGGATTCGCCGCGTGCGCTGGGCGCTGACCACCTGCGACATTCTGCGGCTCGACCACTTCCGCGGCTTCCAGCAGTACTGGGAGATTCCCGCCAGTGAACCCACGGCTGTGCGCGGACGCTGGGTGGATGGGCCGAAGGACGATCTCTTCCACGTGCTGCGCAGCACGCTTGGCGAGCTGCCATTCATTGCCGAGGACCTCGGCGTCATCACGCCGGATGTTTCCGCGCTGCGCGAGCGGCTGGCGGTGCCCGGAATGCGCGTACTGCAATTTGCCTTTGGCGATCCGGGCGCGCACATCTATTTGCCGCACCGCTACGAGCCCAACACCGTGGTCTACACCGGCACGCATGACAATGACACGACCGTGGGCTGGTGGAGCACCTGCACGGGCTATGAGCGCCAAGCGGTGCTCAGCTATTTTGGCGAGCCCAACGAGGGCATCCACTGGGCAATGATCCGCGCAGCGGTGAACTCCGTGGCGAATCTGGCGGTCATCCCCGCGCAGGATGTGCTGGGACTCGACAGCGAGGGACGCATGAACACTCCGAGCCTTCCGGGCGGGAATTGGGGCTGGCGTCTGGAGCCGGGAGCGCTGAACGCGGCGTTGGCGCAGAAGCTGGCGGCACTGGCCGAGGTCAGTGACCGGGTGCCGCAGGGCGTTGATCCGCAACCATATCGCGAATCGCCGGACGAGTTCGCCGCCTGACCGCGCGCGAAGCGCAACAGGCCGCGCCTGATATCCTGAGCGCATGCAAAGCGTGGACGAAAAGCCGCTGCGGGTGATGATTTCGGCGGGCGAGGCCTCGGGCGAGATGTACGGGGCCGAGCTGGCGCACCAGTTGCGCGCCCTCTCGCCGCGCCCGGTTGAGCTGTTCGGCATGGGCGGCGAAATGATGCGCAGCGTCGGCTGCGAGCTGCTGATTGATGCGCAGGAGGTCGCCCACGTCGGCCTGTTCGAGGTCGTGCGCCACCTGCCGGGGCTTTACCGGCGCTTCCATCAACTGGTGGCCGAGCTGGAGCGGCGCAAGCCCGACGTCGCCGTGCTCATCGATTTTCCTGAGTGGAACCTGAAGCTGGCCAAGGAGCTCTACCGAATCGGCGTGCCGGTCGTCTATTACGTTAGTCCGCAGATGTGGGCGTGGCGGCGTGGCCGGGTGAAGCTGGTGGAGCGTTACGTCCGCAAGATGCTGGTCATATTTCCGTTTGAGCGCGAGTTTTACGCCGGGCACGGGGTGGACGCCGAATTTGTCGGGCATCCTCTGGGGCGTTTGCAACCTCCGCCGGGCACGCGCGAGGAGTTTGCCGCGCGCTACGGACTGGATGCATCCAAAACCTGGCTGACCTTGATGCCGGGCAGCCGTCGCGGAGAGATTGAGCGCCACCTGGAGACCATGCTGGAGGCGGCGGCTCTGATGAACCGCGAAGGCGCGTATGAGTTTTTGCTGCCGGTGGCCTCCACGCTGCTGAACACCGAACTGGGGCTGCTGCTGGGCGGCCCGGGATGGCTCCAGCGGCGGGGGCTGCGGGTGCGGATGGTGCACGACGCGCGCGCGGCGTTGAAGCATTCGCGAGCGGCGGTGGTCGCCAGCGGCACGGCCACGGTGGAGACTGCGGTGGCGGGTGTGCCATTTGTGATGGTCTACCGGCTGAGCGGGCTGACCTACAGTCTGGGGCGGCACCTGGTGAAGCTGCCGTTCTACGGCATGGTGAACCTGATTGCCGGGCGGCAGGTGGTTCCGGAGTTGATTCAGCAGGGCTTTACGGCGGAGAATGTGGCGCATGAGTTGCGGCCGCTGATCGCCGAAGGCGAAGCCCGGGAAAAGATGCTGAGCGGGCTGCAAGAGGTTCGCAACAAGCTGCGCGGAACCGGCGAGGAGTTGCCTTCTGCGCGGGCGGCGCGCGCGGTGCTTGAGGTGGCTGCGCAAGGGTGAAGCGCAAGGTTTCTTTCTGTTTCCACATCCGGCAGGTTTGCGGTAGGGTTCGGCGGGCGCCACGCAGGCGCCGCTTTTGCAGGGAGTGGCAGGAGCAAGGTCCCAATGCATTTTGAAGATTGCAGGCGTATGGCTTTGAAGCTGACACGTTGGACGGCGTTTGCCGTTGCCATGCTGGCGATGTTCGCCACGGCGGTGCAGGCGGCCGAGCGGCCGCGCATCCGTGTGACCGACTACGTGATTGACGCGCAGGTGGTGCCGCTGACGCACAAACTGGTGGCGCGTGCCCGCGTCAAGTTCACCGCGCTCGACGACATCAGCATCGCCACCTTTGAGCTGCACAACGCGCTGCGCCCCACGCGCGTCGCCACCGTGGACGGCAAGCCGCTGACGGTTGACCGCGTGCCGCAGGACGGCACCATACGCATTCCGCTGCCGCAGGGGCTGAGCAAGGGCCAGGAGATGACGCTCGACATCAGCTATGAAGGCTCGCTGCAGAGCGTTGACGACTCGCCTGTGCCGGGGTTGAAGCTGGCCTACATCGGCGACCCGGCGGGCTACCTGCTCTACGCGGGGCGCTGGTTCCCGCTGAATAATTACGGTATCGACCGCTTCACCGCCGAGATTCATCTCACCGTGCCGCAGGGCTATGTCGCCATCGGCAGCGGCTATGAGAAGCCGGGCGCGGGCGGCATGTTGGGCAGCGCCGCGCTGACCCCAGCGGTCTCCGAAGCGCAAGCGGAAAAGGAAGGCGCGCCAAGGCTGAAGCATCGCGCTGCTCCGGCGAAGAAGGCAGCTAAGCCTGTTGCCACCTCCGAGAAGGAGCTGGCGCCGATGGGCGGGCCGGGCACCTATACCTACAACTTCAAGTGGACGATGCCGAGTTTCCCCGGCAGCATCTTTGTGGGTAAGTACACGGACACGAAGGTGAGCGAGGGCGGCCTGACGGTGCACGTCTACACGCTGCCCGACCGCGAGGGCTGGGCGCAGGATCTGGCCGATACGGCGGTCAAGGAGTTCAGCTACTTCACCACCATCTATGGTCCCACGCTGTCATCGCGGGTCAACGTGGTGCAGCTTCCGGAGGACACCGTTCCCTCGGCATGGGCTCCGGAGATTGCCGCACTGGCTGGCCGTGCCATTGCCAACAAGCAGAATTACCGGCTGCTGGCGAACACCTTGGCACACCAGTGGTTCGGCGTGAACGTCAGCCCGACCTCGCGCAACAGCTGGTGGATTCAGGATGGCGGCGCGCGTTACAGTGAGGCCCGCTACATTGAGTTTGCCTCCGGCCGCGCCGGGCTGGAAGAGGCAGTGAAGGACATGTCGGTGGGCGCGCTCGCCTATGAGAGCGTGCCGATGTCGCAGGCCGGCTCGCTCGACCTGTTCGACCCGGTCTTCCAGTCGCTGGTGACCGACAAGGGCGGCATCGTGATGCACATGCTGCGCTGGTCGCTGGGCGACATGAAGTATGACCAGATGTGGCGCGAGTTCTTCAAGCAGTTTCACGGACGCGCCGCAGGCATGAGCGACCTGCAGAAGACGGCCGAGGCCGCGCAGGGCGAGTCCATGACCTGGTTCTTCTCGCAGTGGCTGGATTCGACCGGCGCGCCGGAGTTCAAGAACAAGTACACGGTCTTCCGCACCGCCAAAGGTTTCCGCATCGTTGGACACATCCAGCAGGACCTCGACCTGTTCCGCATGCCGGTGCAGTTGAAGATCGACACCGACGGCAAGAGCGAATTGAAGACCATCGATGTGGCCGGCACCGATTCGCCTTACCAGATTGAGACCTTCGGCAAGCCGCGCAAGATCAGCATCGACCCGAACAACTGGGTGCTGAAGAACTCCGGCGAGCTGCGGCTGCGCACGGCCATCATGCGCGGACAGCAACTGGTGCAGCAGGGAAGCCTGTCGGAGGCCCTGCGCGAGTTCCAGAAGGCGCTCGACTCGAACAAGAACAGTTCGCTGGCGCACTACCGCATTGCGGAGGTCTTCTACCAGCAGCGCAACTACCAGGCGGCGGCCAACTCCTACCGCGATTCGCTCAACGGCGACGGAGAGCCGCGCTGGACCGAGGTCTGGAGCCACATACAGCTTGGCAAGATCTTTGATGTGACCGGCCAGCGCGAGCGCGCGTTGAACGAATACCGCATGGCGCTGCAGACAAACGACAACACGCAGGGTGCGCTCGACGAGGCGCGGCGCTATCTGCAGGCGCCGTTCCAGCGGCCCACGGCAGCGAACAACGACTGAGCAAGAGCAGACACAAGGTAGACAGCAGGCCGGAGGCGACTCCGGCCTGTCGCATTCTGCGCCGAGGCTCCAGAGGGCGGCAGTCAGGAGGATTTCCCGGTTGCGGCGCTGGAATTTAATCGTCGGCTTTCCACTGGAAAGTGTTTCCCTTGCGTTGACAATGGAGCCGCTGGTTAGGCAGAATGAAGGAGTCGGTTTTGGGCGCTTAACTCAGCGGTAGAGTGCCATCTTCACACGGTGGAAGTCATAGGTTCGAATCCTATAGCGCCCACCATTCCATCCCCTGCGAATGGTCAAACCGAAACTGGCTGCGACAGATTGAAGACCCTTGGTGTGGAATTTGGCTCAAGCTGTCGGCCGGGAAACTGTGCGCGGAAGCCGGCGGAGCGGGAAATCCTCCGCACCGTGGTGCCGCGCGGAAGCATCCTAATGAGCGGGCACAGCAGCTGTGCCGCGGAGATTCGTTCAGCAATAACGTTCGCTTGCCTCCCATCGGCTGGCAGTATTGGGGAACTTCAGGGCCACGCACGTGGCCGTCGGGCTTGCAAGCGGGGCAAACAAGGCTAAATCAACAACGCGCAAGGGATTGACTTGGAAGCAGCCGGAGATCGAATCCGGCGGTAACTGCTTGGTTCAGCCGGTCTCAGCGTTGCTGGAAATCCGAAGAGTCGCGCCGACGTCAGGCGTCGCGCAGCGTGCGCGGAATTCGCACCGATTGATTACGAGAACACAAAACCTATGAACAGTGGACCGAACCAGCCCTCCACCGGCAACGCCGGAGGCAAGGGCCGCAGGCGGCGTCATGGACGCCGTGCGCCGGGCGCTCAGGGCCAGCAACAGGGTCAGCAACAGCACAACGGCCAGCAGCAGCGGCAGGGACAACAGCGCCGCAAGCGCCAGCAGACGCAGGGCAAGCGCCCGCATCGCCCCGCGGTGAATCAGAAGACGCCGGACGCGGAAATCTACAGCGCCCCCATGGATCACAGCTACCGTCAGCAGGCTGGCAACGGCCGTGGCACCGGACGCTTCCAGTCCCCCGACATGGAGGCCGTGCCGGCCGAGGCGGTCAGCACGCGCCCCATCTACGCCTTCGTGGACGACCTGTTCTTCCTGGCCAAAATTCAGGAGACGGCGCGCAAGCTCAACATCAAGGTCAACTTCGTCAAGAATGACAAGGATGTGCTCGACGGCATCGTCAACAGCGAGGAGAAGCCGGCGCTCATCATCTTTGACCTGAACAACGTGAGCGCCAAGCCGCTGACCATCATTCCCAAGCTCAAAGCAAAGCTCAAGAAGCAGACCAGCATCATCGGCTTCCTCAGCCACCTGCAGGGTGACCTGAAGATGAAGGCGCAGGAAGCCGGCTGCGACATGGTGGTACCGCGCTCGGCATTCTCGCAGAACCTGCCGCAGTTGCTGCGCCGCCACGCCACCGAGAGCGTGAGCGAAGAAGAGTAGTTCGCAGCGCTGACGAGAAATAAAAAGCCGCCGGAACTCCGGCGGCTTTTTGCCTTCCTGATGAAGATTGCAGACTAGCCTGGAGGCCAGGTCATGTCGCGTCCGCCGAGCAGGTGCAGGTGGATGTGGAAGACGCTCTGGCCTGATCGCGGGCCCACGTTGATCACCGTGCGGTAACCGTCCTCGATGCCGCGCTCGCGGCCGATCTTGGCGGCCGTCAGCTGCATGTAGCCGATCAGTTCGGCATCGTCGGCGGTGGCTTCCTTCAGTCCCGCCAAGTGCTGCTTGGGAATGATGAGCACGTGCGTGGGCGCTTTGGGATCGATGTCCTCAAAGGCGTAGACGCGGTCGTCCTCGTAGACTTTGCGCGACGGGATTTGCCCCGCGATGATCTTGCAGAAAAGGCAGTCGGACATGGTGTGCCTCGCTGAGTATTCCCCGACAGTGTAAACCATGCGGGTACCACCTGATTGACCCGCTCGGCCGCAGTTCGCATAATCAAAGTGCTCGGCGAGATTTGCGATTCTTACGGATGCTCCAAGGGACCCCAACCAAAGCGGCCAACGCCCGCGCTGCGCGCTGCCTGCGGCCCGCGCTGTTTGTTGCCTGCTCGCTGCTGGCCATGGCGCTGGCAAGCGGCTGCGGACACAAGAAGCAGACGGCCAAGGTGCCGCCCGCGCCCTCCATTCCTTCCACCAGTTCCAGCAGCAGGCCACAGACGAGCGATGCCCGGCCCATTACGCCGGAGCACAAGGTTGATCCGCACGCCAAGGCCATTTGGAGCCAGACGGGTTTTGCGAGCTGGTATGGCCCGCCGTACCACAACCGGCGAGGCGCCAATGGCGAAGTCTTTGACCAGTACGCACTGACTGCCGCGCACCGCACGCTACCGATGAACTCCACCGTGCGCGTGGTGAACCTGAAGACCAAGAGTGAAGTGGTGGTGCGCATCACCGATCGCGGGCCGTTCGTCGATGACCGCATCATCGACCTTTCGATGGCCGCGGCCAAGGCCGTCGACGTCTGGCGCCCCGGTACGGCGCAGGTTCGCGTGGACGTGCTGGAAGCGCCCCTGCCCATCGACACCGGCGGACGCTGGTGCGTGCAGGTCGGAGCCTTCAAGAGGGAAGGCGACGCGCTCAAGCTGAAGGACAAACTCACGCGCCGCTACAAGACGGCCAAGGTGCTCGAGTTCGCCGGACCTACCGGCTACTGGGTGCGCCTGCGCGTGCTTGAGGACGACAAGCACCGCGCCATTGAAGCCTCCGAACACATGTCGGTCGATGAGGGCGGCATCTACCTCGTCCGCCTCGACTAGGCAGCGGAGACAATTCCTTTAAGAAGGGCGCGGCTTCGGCTGCGCCCTTTGTGTTTCAGTCTGCCTCGGCTTCGGCGGCGGCAACCGGAAGCGGCGCGTCATTCCTGGCGTGCGCCGTTGCGAAGGTTTGCACGAACTGCCGCATGGTCGAGATGTAGAGCGCCGGAGCTACCAGCATGGCGTCGTTGTGTCCGCAGCGCTCAATCCATAGGTGCTGCTTCGGTTCGTTTGCAAGCGCGTAGATGCGCTGGCCGTGCCAGAAGGGAATGATGCCGTCGCGGCGTCCGTGAACCACCAGCACCGGGCAGCGCACGCTGCGGATGGCGCGGCCGTTGTTGAATTTGTCCCACGGAAGAATCGGCACCTGCGTGACGACACGGAAGGCCGAAACAAAGGGTGCATCGGCGATGAGGCCCGCGACCGGGCGCACCGAAGCCAGGTGTATGGCGGCTGCCGCGCCCAGCGAGTGTCCGTGCGAGATCACGCGGTCGGCGGGCACGCCGAGCGTCGTGGTTAGGAAGTGGTAAGCGCTCTCCACGTCACGGTAAAGCCCTGCCTCGCTCGGGTGGCCATTGCTTTCGCCATAGCCTTCGTAGTCGTAGGCAAAAACGGCAAAGCCCGCGTTGCGATACTGCTCCAGCATCTCCAGGTCGTCGCCAATGTCCTCGCCGTTGCCGTGGCTGTAGAGCAGCGTGTAGCGCGCAGCCGGATTGGGCAGGTAGATGGCCGCGATCTTTGTGCCCTCGGCGTCGATGCGGAAAGTCTGAATGCCCCGCTGCTGAAAATCCGCGAGTCGGTAACTCGCGCGGTGAGGCTGAAAGATCATGTGGTCCGAGAACAGCGCCACCAACATCAGCAGGCAATAGATTCCAACCACCGTGAGCATGGTCACCGCCAGCAGTCTCCTGAGCAGGTTCATAGACGTTCTACGCCGCACAATCCGGCGCGGTTCAATCTGATTCACGCACTCGCGTATTACATCATCTCCAGCAGCGTTCGCACGGTCGTCCAGTTGCGCGCGGTGCTCACCACGCCGAACTTGGCGTCATAGCGCAAGCGGCCCAGCTTGCTTTCCGCCACGCCGTTCGGCAGGTAAAGATATATCTCGCGCCCCGTGACCAAATACTCATCTGGCGCGTGGTCCAGCGCGGCCAGTGTCTGCGCCGCCGCTGACGGCAATGAGCTTTCAAGAAACGCGACGTGCAGCCACTTCGTCTCAATGCCGCGCGCCAGAAACGGATTTTCCTCGACCACGCGCTGCATCTGGCTTCGCGAGCGCAACAGCACAGCGGGGCGAAAGCCGAATCGGTTCTCGATTGCGTCAGCCAATCGCGAGGGCATTGTCTGTGCCGTCGCGGCGGAAGACTCAAAGACCGCGTTGCCGCTCTGGATGTAGGTGCGCACGTTTTGCCCGCCAAGCTCTTCGCAGAGGCGTGCGAGGTCCTTCATCGGCAGTTTGTGTTTGCCGGTAACGTTCACGCCGCGCGGCAGCAACACGTATTTCATGCGCCCCAGCATAACGGCTCCCGGCTTGCTTCGCATCAAAAAGAAAGCCTCCGTGGGGGAGGCTGTTGCACAGTGACGCCGAACTCCATTCCTTCTACTCGGTCTTATGAACAGTGTCCTTGTCGGATTCGTGTAGTACCTGCCATCCAGGTTTGAGTTGGAGAGTCCAGCCGGGACCTTGGATTTCACCTTCTCCATATGTGGCTGCGCGCGCAACGCGCAACGTCATGGTTCCCCAGTCCAGCAACGCCCCCTTGTTCACGGTCAGGGTTCCCCATTGGTCGCTCAGTTTCAGGCTGCCATAGACGAGGCGCTTCTCGTCGAGCGTGAACATATCCCCAGGATTGAAGGAGTATTGTGGCGACTTGAGCGGCAGCACCAGAACCGGTGTGTCCAGAAAGTTCCGCCGTGCCTCCGCGATGCGTTCGGCCATGCGTTCCGCCTGCTTTTGCTCTTCAAGAAATACATCGTCACCGTCGTAGGTGCTCTTGGCGACGTCTCTCGCTGTTGCATCACGCAAGCGGATCAAACGTGTTCCATATGCGGCGGAGAGCAATGCGGCCAGGTCCGTGTTGCTTTGCAGGTGTGTCCGCCACTTTGGGCGCGCATCATCCAGAAGCAGGCCGTAGAGCGGTCCTGAAGCGTAGGCGAAACTGCGCGCATAGCCGGAGGGCTGGTTGTCAAACCGCTTCACGTTGAAAGCGGCCAACACCATTGCTTCTCCGCGGCTGACCGACGCGGCACGAATCCCCGTATATTCTGCCAATCCTTCGTTCATCAGCAGTGCGTTCTCGGCGCGGGCTGCAGCGTCGCTTCCTGCGCCAGCGGCGCGCAAGCGCTGCCCGCGAAAGAGCATTGCATCGGCGACCGCACTCCTCCGCTCGCTTCCCTCCGTTTCCAGCGCACGCAGCAACGCGCGCCACTCCAAGCGCATCCAGGCGCGTCCTTCCGCCGTGTCCAAGTGGGGAGAGACGGAGTCGGCCTGTGGCAGCTTCAGCTCGCTTTGCAGGCGATGGAAGCACTCATGCGCGAGTAATTGCGCCCGTGCCTGCCGTGCTTTTGGCAGCGGCCAAATTACCATCGTCCACTTCACGCCGCTCCAGTCCACCGCGGTATTCGCAACGGGTGTTTCCTTCGGCAGAATGCCGCGCCAGATGTTGCCATCGGCTTTCAATTTGCCTTCCGCATCCGGTTGATTGGCAACAATCTCATGAGTGCCAGGCTCTACAAACAGGATGGGGCCATAAAGTCGCTTGCCCCACAGTGCGCCATGCTCAAGGGCGGAGATGCTCTCGATTTCGTGAAAATAGCGTGTGGCCTGCGCGTGATCGATCGCACGTTCCTGTGCAGATGCTGGAATGAGAACAGCAAGAAGGAAAAATGGAAGGAATTGAATTGTCCTCATGACTGGTTGGACGGATGAATCCCCTCTTTCGTTTCCCAAAAAGAAAGCCTCCGAAGACCGGAGGCTTGTGTAGTTGCATCAGGAGATTGTGATTGGTGCTGCGGGTGCTGGGTGCCCCAGGTTCGCGCCGGTGATTGGCGCTAACCTGGGACGCCATGAACTAGTCGCCCGCGATTGTCTCTTCTTCCTTCTTCGCCGCAGCGATGCCGTTGACGGGAACGAATCCACCGGCTGCCGGCTTCTCGCCCAGAATGTGCTGGCGGTAGAGGGCGGCCATGCGTGCGTCTTCGGCGGCGCGCTTCGGGTCCTGTTCGGCCAGCTTGGCGTTGCGGGCGCGAATTTTCTCCTCGCGCGCGTTGCGGGCAATGCCCAGCTCGTCGAGCGTGTGGTTGCGGTCGGCGTGCACGTGCTCTTCGTTCAGCATCAGGTGGTGTTCCTTGCTGTTGAGCGGCACCTGCTTGCCACCGGCGAAGATCTCGTGGCGGCCGTGCTCCTCGTACCACTTGGTGAGCGTGGCCGTCATGTGCATCTTCTCGATAATGTTGCGCCAGCCCACGCCGGTGTTGTACGCGCAGAAGCTGATTTCGCCTTCCTGCGTGGCGTAGGGGATGATGCACTGTTCGGTGCGGCGGAAGTCGTAGTTGAACAGATCCTGGAACCACATGCCGGCGATGAACAGGAAGTTCCAGCGGTCGGCGCGGCGGCGCTTTACGTCGTCAATGGTGCGGCCTGGCTTGGAACTGCCGTAACGCTTGTCCGCGCTCTTGGTGGCGCCGAAGGTCTTGTCGAACTTCTTCAGCAGATCGCTGAAGCGGAAGTGCGTCGGCGACTGGAACGGATCGTAGTTGCGCGCCAGCGCCAGCGACATGCCCAGCAGCGACATGAAGTGGCTGCCGCCCGCGTCCGTGACCTTGGCCACGTCCTTGGCAATGCGGTCGCCGTTCAGGAACTTGGTGACCGGCACGGCTTCCTTGGTTTCCTTGTCGATCATCAGCGCCATGCCCACGCCGCAGTTCGGGTGGCAGCCGCAGTTGAGCGAGCCCCAGTCCTGGTTCGGACCCTTCACATGGTCGGCCCAGTCGCTGAAGGTGCCCATGAACGAGATGGGGAACCAGTCGCGCGCGGGCTCGCCCAGCCCGGTCTGCGCTTTCACGTCATGCGCCAGATGGCTGAGCGTGTAGCGCTGCGCGTGGCGGCGCTCATCGGTGATCTCCTCATCGCGGCCGGTGAACGAAACCGGCTGGAAGCTGAGGAACGAAATCTTCTTCGGGTTATCCAGCGCGAACTGCACCACGCGGCCCACCTGCTCGTTGTTTACGCCGTTGACGATGGTGATGACCGGCACAATGTCGACACCCGCGTTGTGCAGGTTCTCAATCGCGCGCAGCTTCACGTCAAACAGGTTGCCCACGGCGCGGTGCGAGTTGGCCGCGTTGCCGATGCCGTCAAACTGGAGGTAGGCGTAGCGAAGACCCGCCTCGGCGGCCTTCTTTGCGAACTCGGGGCTCTTGGCGAACTCAATGCCGTTGGTGGCCGCCTGCACGGAGTTGAAGCCGACCTTGCGCGCGTAGGCCACAGCGTCCAGGAAGTAAGGCGACAGCGTGGGCTCGCCGCCGGAGAACTGCACGCTCATCTGGCGGCGCGGCTTGATGGTGATGGCGTCGTCGAGCAGCTTCTTGATCTCGTCCCAGCCCAGTTCGTGGACAAAGCCGACCTGGTTGGCGTCCATGAAGCAGGGGTCGCACATCATGTTGCAGCGGTTGGTCAGGTCAATGGTCAACACCGAGCCGCGGCCGTGCTTGACGGTGGAGCTGCCGTGATGGTGCAGGCGCTCGTCATTGTGCGCGCGGATGTCGCGGCCGGGGAAGGTCTCTTCCAGATGGCGGAAAAACGCGGTGTCGATCGCCATCACGTCCTCGAAGTGGCCGTGCTTGGGGCAGTCCTTCACCATCAGGATCTGGCCGTCGCGCTCGATGATCTTGGCCTTGATCTCGCCGATTTTTTCATTCATCAGGATCTCGTACGGCACCTTGCCGTCGAGAATCTGCTGGCGGATCTCCGGCACGCACTTGGGGCAGAGCGAATCGGTTTCGCGCGGCCAGCCCAGCGGCGGCTTCGTCTTCTGGTAGCTCTTCAGCAGAGGCTTGTCGCTCCACTTCGGCGTGAACGACTCCTTCTGGTTGACGCTGACAAGCTTGTCGTAAACGACCCAGGCGGCTTTCGCGCCGTAGGTGAACGCCTTCTCCACATATTTGATGGGCTTATGCATGAACCGCTTCTCTCCTGGTGCGATAGTTTGCGGGTGGTCTGGCGAAGATACCGATGCGCCTGTGCGCACGCCCCACCCCTTTTGGAACGTAGTCTTCTGCATGGTCAGGGTACGGTGCCCGGTGCCCGGTCACCAATGCAGAAGGCGCGAACGGAGTAATTCACACAGTGATTGGTTGAATCTCACATTCGGTGGTGATGGGCGTCACAGGCTAAAGTGCTGAATCCGAAGCCGAAAGCCCGTCACCGGCGTCGAGAGCGGCTTCCACAGAAGCAGGGAACCGGCGGGGGCGCGGCTGCGTATCCTCATCAGCGCCGGTGGTTCCAGAGCGCATCCGTGGAAGGAGAACGACCATGTACTGTACGCGTTGCGGTAAACCGATGGCTCCCGAGGCAACCTTCTGTCAGGCGTGCGGCACGCCCGTGGCCGGCTACGCGCCCGGTGATTCGCGCCGCCTGATGCGCTCGCGCACCGACCGCAAGATCGCAGGCGTCTGCGCCGGAGTGGCGCATCACTTCGACCTCGACCCGACGCTGGTTCGCGTGCTGTGGCTGCTCTGCCTCTTCTGCGCCGGAACCGGGCTGCTCGCCTACATCATCCTCTGGATCGCGATTCCCGAGGAGCCGGTGATGCTGCCGCCGGGCGCGCCAACGTATCCGATGCCGGGGCACTAAACATCCGGATCAAGCTTCTTCCTGAGAAAAGAAGGCCCCATCCGCGACCATCTCTCTGGTCTTCGGATGGGGCGTTTTTCGTTCGCGGCGTGAAGCATGTGTTCGCGCCGCTGGGAGTTGTGCAGGCTACAGCGCTTCGTCGAAGGTATAGCTCTGCGCCATGGCGTTCAGCTCGTCGGTCAGTCTGCTGATCTGTACCTGCAGGTCGGCGATCTCCTTGTTGAGCGTGGCCAGCCGGTCTTCCTGCTGGTTCAGGCTGCCAACGTAGCGCTGTAGCAGCGCCTTCTCTTCCGACGAGCCCTTCAAGACTTTCATGTTCTCGCGCAGGCGGGCCTGCTCGGTGTTGATGCGGCTGACCTCCTGCTGCCGTGTATAGACCTGCTGCTGCACGGAGGCGATTTCATTCTTCTTGGCCAGCAGCTTCTGCAATGCGTCCAGCACGGCCTGGTTCACGTTGCGCTCGCGCAGCACCAGCTTCACCTGGTCGTCGTTCAGGTTGTTCAGGTAGAAGACGCTGTCGAGCGGGTTGGCTTCGTCGACCGTCAGCTTTTCCGTGGCTCCTGCGGCAACCGTCAGCTTGAAGCGGTGGAAGCTCGAGGTGCTCTCCTCGGGCTTCGGCGTCTTGTCGCTGATCTTCCAGCCGCTGCGTGCCGGGTGTTCCAGCACGACGTTGCGCGCGCTGGTGTCCGAGTTGTGCACGGTGTAAGTGGTTTGCGAGCGCTGCTCGCGCACAATGTGCAGCAGGCCGCGGGCCATGCGGATGCGGGTGGCGGGTTGCACGTCGCCGGTGCGCTCGGTCTTGATGCGGACGGCGGTGTCGGCCGCATAGCTGAGCAGGCGGCGCTCATTGGGCTTCAACTCCTGGAAGATGCCTTCGCCCGCGAATTCATTGCTTTCGATGATGTTGAACGTGCCGCCGTCAAGCGTGAGGCCGCTGGTGTTGTTCAGCCACAGCGCGCGCAGCGGAAACTTCTCGCCAGCATTCCACAGCGTCACTTTTTCGGCGTCGATCTTCGACTGCACAATCGGCACCAGCGCCGACTGGTTCTTCAGCACCGTGATCGGCTGCCGCAGGTTGTAGGCGAACAGGTCGCCGGAGGTCTCGCCCGAGGCTTCCGCGATCGTTGCGGTCGCGCTTTCGTAGGCCGTGTCGACCTCGTTCTCCGCAGGAGCGCTCAACTCGACGTTGCTGCCGGAGTCCAGCTTGTCGTACATCTCCGAGCGCGCCGCGACCTTTGCCATGGCCCTCGGAATGGGAGGCGGAGCAGCCCCAACCACGCCGGCACCGGATGACGTCGCGGTGGCGAGCGCATTCTGGGTCTCCATTGTGCCCTCGTGCGTCTGCGGCGTGAGCATCGCGGTTTTGGGCAGTTCCACGGTGGGGCGGCGCAGGTAGATGGGCTGCGAAATGTTCTGGATGAATGACTGTGGTGACCCGGCAACGAGCGAGAGTTGCACGTTCTTCCAGTCCTCGCCCACCGTGTTGTCGATGATGGCCCAGCCCTGCAGCAGCGGCTTCTTCGCCTCGTCGCGCGGCAGCACAATGCGGTAGGTCGACTTCCACACCGGCACCTCGCTGATGTAGCTGACCTGCACTTCGCGCTCGCCCGTGCCGGTGGATGTGATCGTCATCTGCCGCAGGTCCTTGGCGCGCGCCGAGCCGATGAGCGCGAGATACCGCCCCAGTTCCTGGTTCAAATCGCCATCCAGCACGCGGACGCTGGTCGCGGCGCCAAGCTCAAAGCTGCGCAGTTCGCCGCCGTCGCTGGCCACGGAGACCAGCGTCGCCGTGTATTCGGTATCCGTGCGCGGGTCCTTGCGCGTGGCGGTCTCCACAGAAAGCAGACGGCCCGTAAAGGTGCCTGCACCGCTCTTGACCTCGACGCGCGCGCCGCGCAGCGCCTGCAGCGTTTCCTGCTGCGTGGTCTGCTCGCTCAGCGGCAGGCGCAGGGTGCTCAGCCGCTGGCTGAGCGGGGCAATCGAGTTGTAGCGCACGCCGGTGATCTGCCCGCCGCCAAGGTCGACCACGGTCAGCGACTTCAGCACGTCGTTCAACTGCGCGGTTGTGAAGCGTATGTTCAACTCCTGCGAGCCGCGCACAAATCCGTTGTGCTCAAAGTAGCCGACGCCGTTTTTGTAGAGCACCACGCGGTGCACGGGCAGCTCGGCGGCCTCAACCGGGCGAGCGGCATCCGCGCGGGCTTCCGCTTTGGCCGGTGCGGGCTTCGCTTTCGCGGCGGGCGCGGCGGCGGGTTGGGCAAACAGGGATGTGGCGGCGAACAACAGGGCTACGGCGGCAATGTGCCTGCGCATGATGGGCTCCATGGTTTGGTGCTGCTCCGTCCGGTTGACAGTGTAGACCCCGGACACGCGTGCAAGGTTCCGAATTCCGAATGAATTCTGCCTGCATGGGGAGAACGGGCGGCGGAGAGAAACTTGCGGGGAAAAGAACGAGGAAAATTCAGTTTCGAGTTTCCAGTCACAAGTTTCGAACATCGAGACGAGCCTCGGCTGGCCCTACGGAGCATGCGCCAGGGCACAGCGCAATGAAAAAGCCTGCCGGAGGATTACTCCGACAGGCTCAAGATGTTCTCACTTTGAGTGGTTCTTGAAACTCGAAACCTGAAACTCAGTTTTCAACCCGGCTATTGCTGGGGCTGATCCATGGCCAGGCCGAGGTTGTTGTAGCCCTTCAGCATGTTCAGCTCGTTGGGCGAGAACTGTTCGCGCATGCGCGGCGAGTTCAACAGGTCCTGCCGCGCTTGCGGCGGCATGCCGCGCAACTGGCGCAGCGTCCGCGTTACCTGCTGGCGACGGTCCGGTTGCATGCCACGGAACTGCTGGTTCAGGCTCTGCGCCTGCTGGCGCTGCTCCGGCGTCAATCGTTCCATCTTCTCCATGCGGTTCAGCACGCGTTCGCGCTGGCGCTCCGGCAGGGAATTGAAATTGTCGAGCCGCTGGCGCAACTGCTGCTGGCGCTGCGGCGGAAGCTGGCGGAAGTTCGGGTCCTGCTCCAGCCTCTTCTGCTGCTCGTTGGAGGGCAGGTTGCCGGAATTGCGCAGCCAGTCGCCGGCGCGTCCCGGGCGGTGCACCTGTGCGCCATTCCCTTGTCCTGAATTGCCCCGCGGCGCGGTGTCCTGTGGTGTCGCGTACTGCGGTGCACGCTGCGCGGGAGCATTGCTCTGAGGCGGACGGTGCACATTGTTATTCTGCGGTGCGGCGTACTGTGCCGGGCTTTCCTGACGCATCGACTGTCGTCCGTAGCCCTGCCCACGAGATTCCTGCCAACGCGGAGATTCCGAGCGCCCGCGTTGCATCTCCATTTGTCCACGCTGCTCGCGGTAGGACGGACCGCGCATCTCCCGTGCTTGCGAATCTCTTGCCTGAGACCCGCGCGATTGCGGCTCACGCGATTGCGACTCACGGGACTGCGATGCACGCGAATTCTGCGAGTGCGATTCCTGGGCACGCGGCGACGATTCCTGCCGCTCGTGTCCGCGGCCTTGGGCGGAAGCCAGTGCGGTACTCAGCGCCAGCGCCGTCAGAATCGAAATGGTGAACTTGCCTCGCACGGTCGTCTCTCTTTGCTACTGCTCAATCTGCCAGTGTATCTGCTCCCGCCGTTCCCCTGGTTATCTAATTCGCGGTGGGTGCGTCGTCGTCATCCAGGCCGTCGACCGCATCCAGCGGATCGAATGCCTGCAGCACTTCCTGGTGCCTGTCGAGGAACTGGAGGTCGCCCACGGGGGTGCCGTGCGGGGCCTTCACGGTGTCCTGCGCAACGGGCTGTACCGACTTGTTGTGCGCCGGGTAGTACTGCACGCCCACGCCAATGCCAATGCCTGCCACCAGCAGCACCGTGGCGGTTGCTCCCACCATCGGGCGCTTCAGCCAGTGCAGCCAGCCCCAGCGTGCGGCCTTGGCTTCCGCCAGTGCGCGCTCCTCGCGCAGCCGCGCCTGCAGGCGGGTATCAAAGTAGGGCGAAGGCTCGGGAGCCTTCCACTCGTCGAGCAGGGCCATGGTTTCCTGCAGGCCGGCAAAGGTGTCGGCGCAGGCGTCGCAGTGGGCCAGGTGCTCGTTCAGCTCGGGCGTCAGCGCAGTCACGCCGCTGGCAACGTCCGGCAGTGTCTCGCGAATCTCCGTGCAATTCATGGTTGTTACCCCTACACAAATGCTTTCAGTTTTTCGCGCAATGTTTCATAGGCGCGGAAAAGCAGCGACTTGGTGGCCGACTCGCTCAGGTGCAGCACTTCAGAAATCTGCTTGTAATCCAGGTTCTGATATTTGTGCATCAACACCGCCATGCGTTGTCTCTCGGGCAGGCTCTCCACCTGCCGGCGAATGGCGGCCAGCCGTTCGCGGCGCAGCAGTTGCTGCTCCACGTTGGGCGTGTCATCGGCCACATCCATGGTCAGCCCTGTTTCTTCGTCCGTCTCGTCCAGGCTGGCCTTCACTTCGGGACGGTCGTACTTGGAATCTCGTGCGTGGTTGACCGCAAGGTTGGTGGCAATGCGGTACATCCACGTAGTGAACTTGGCGTCAGCCGAGTAGCTCTCCCGCGAGCGGTAGATGCGCAGGAAGACTTCCTGCGCCAGCTCCTCGGCAATCGCCGAGTTGTGCGTCATGCGGTACATGAAGCTGATCAGCGGGCGGCGGAACTTCTCAATCAGGAAGTTGAAGGCGTTCTCGTCACCGGTCTTGACCTGCAGCATGACCTCGGCATCGCTCAACCCGGCCAGTACCGCCGGATCGCTCAACCGCATGCTTGCAGCCCGGTGCTTCGCCGCTCCCAGCCCGCCGCTGATGGCAACCGTACTCATATCGGAAGAAACCCCTTCCGACTCGGAAAGTTGCGACTCCTCGGCGCCAGTCTCAGCAAACTCTTCGGGAGAGTCCGGATCGGGGCGGCGCGACGGCTCAGGAGAGGGAAGTGGCACGAAATCACTCGCTTATGAGAACAGGAACATTATGCCCTATGCGCCTCGCTTGTGCCGAGAGAACTCAGCTTTGAATGGTCTAATTTGCTAATAATAAATAACTTATGCCGCCTGATTGACCGATAGCCATCCTGTCCGGCAGGCGGCGGATATCAGGGAAGCGGAGGAGCCGGGCAGAATTCGTCCGAAGGAGGAGCTTGTCCTTGGGGCAAAGCGATATCAGAGGTTCCGGCAGCGGCGCCACTCACCCGGAACACGCAGGGCGATGGGCCGCTGCGTGTGCGTGCTCTGCGCTACTTCCGGCTGGCTTTGAACTTCCATAAATCCATCTGGTCCCGTGCGGCCGCGGCGTCCGGTGAGTCGGGCATCAGTTCCAGGTAGTTCTGCATGTGCTCGGCGGCATCGGCAAAGTAGCCGAGTTGCCCGGCGATGACGGCTGCGTTGTACCAGCCGAGCGCCCAGTCCGGCTCCTGCTCCACCGCCATTTCGTAGTAATTCAGCGCGTCGGCTGGCTTGTTGTTCCGAATAGCGTCTTCGGCGGCCAGGCGATGCAGGCGCACAAGCTCCGGCAGTGGCGGCTTCGGATTTGCCGCCCGCCATGCAGCCGCCTTCTGATGGAAGTCGATTTCACTGTCGCTGACGGCGGATTCGCGAAGGTTGTTCAAAGCCTCGACGATCGTGCGAATCACGGGAACCACGGTCGCCTCATTCTCTCTCGAGACGAAGCCAAAGACGATGGGGTACTTTGTGCCACTGGGAAAATGCACGGTGTGTCCGGAAGGATCCTTGACTGTGCACCACATCGTGCGCGCGTCACATCGTTCCAAGGTGAGTGCAGGCATGGACCGAAAAATGAGACTGGAATGTTTCTCGTGCCCCTTCTTGCCAGTCTCGATCTCGACTGATTCGCGTGTAACCTTGAACCCTTCCGCGTTGGTTTGGTCGCCATAGACCGACCAAAGGTTGCGGGCGGCAAGAATGGTGCGCCGTGCGTGCCAGAAGCTCATGGTGCGGGGAGCGGCGGGCTGCGCACTCAGGAATGGCGCCAAGGCGACGAACAGAAAGGCAAAAATAGGAAATCTGCGGTTCCAGCGGTGCATTATTAGGCTCCTTGGGAGCATGTTCTTCCGCAGTCTCAATATGTTTCTGCGGCCTTGATCTTTCACGGCTCAAACTGGCTGCGTGCGGTCCGCCGGCATCTCAACGGGGCGTACGTTTAGCGCCCATTTTCTCGGCCTCTACCGTTACTTTCGCTACTTCCGCGGCGCTTTGTACTTCCATACCGACATCTGCTCACGGGCTGACTCGGCATCCGGCGCATCGGGTATAAGCGCCAGATAGTTCTGCATGTGCTCGGCGGCGTCGGCGTAGTAGCCGAGCTGCCCGGCGATGACGGCTGCGTTGAACCACCCCTGCGCCCAGGTCGGGTCGATCTCGAGTCCAAGCTCAAAATAATTAAGCGCATCTTCCGGCTTGCCGATGCGGATGGCGTCCTCGGCCAGCGTACGACGCAGCTTCACCTCGGGGGAAATGGCGGGCTTGGGATTGAGCGCCCGCCAAGCCGCAGCCTGCTGCAGAAAACTGGCTGGATCGTAAAGCACATGCTTGCCGTGCAGGCCGTTGAGTGCGGCGGCAAACTGGCCTGCGGCCTTCATGCATGCGTCCTTGTTGTCCGCAGCCGAGCAGGGCGGACGCTTCCACATGGTGGGCGTATCGCCGAAGTAGAGCAGGTATTTTTTGTCTTTGTCGTCGCGTAGCAGGAAGGGGAGTTCACGCGGGCTGGCCACGCGGCAGGCGAAATCGAAGCAGAAACCGGTGTTGGCGGTTGAAACGTCTTTGAGTGCGATATGGAAACTGGTTGGCTCGCCCTTGTGTACACCTGTCAGGCGCAGCTCGGTGTCCGTGATGACGATGCTTTCGGTATCCACCATGTAGAGGCGATGGGTGTTGGCCCAGACCACGGCTGCATACTTGGCGGCGGCCTGCATCAGGGAGTGAGCGCGCCACCGGCTGAGTTCCTGCGGTTGCCCGGAGGCCTGCGCGAAGGCGCTGACGGTGCTGATGAACAGACATACGGCAAGGCAAACGGCGCGGGAAAAGAGAACAGAGCGCTTCATCATAGCTTCGGAGTGTCGATTCTTTCGCCGCACGGCGTGGCCACGCGCGTTGAGAGCGTTTGGGTGCGGGGCAAAGCAGGAATGCAGAACAGCCACAGCCAGGAGGTGCTTAAAGCCTTTCATAAGGCCCCCATTGTTCGTTCGTACGGCTGAATTCTCGGATGACGGTGTCGGCTTGCACACAGAGGAATCACCCCGAGCAGAACATCTCAAGACGTCTGTCCGGGTTGGGAGGCATGGCCGAAGGGCTTCATGCTCCCGCCGCCTTGCCCCAGCGGGGTGGCGCTACGATGGACTGCTGCAAGCAGGCGACATTTTGTGCCACCGAGGTGGCAGTGTCAAGGTTACCAACGGTGTCCATGCATGGGGTTCCTGCATAGCAAACAGAGGCTTGCCTGCTACACTTTCCGGGTCGTTGCCTTACGGGAGGAGATCCCCATGAGTCAGCACGCAAGCCCTCGCTCGTGCTTCTGCCGCGCCTTCCGCGCAGATCTTTTTCGTGCCATAGCTCTCTTTGGATTCATTGCGAGCCTGCTGCTGAACACGGCCGTTGCGCAGTTGCCGCAGGTGCCTGACGTCGGTAAGCCGCTCATCGACTGCTACGCCACTATCAAGATGTATCCGCAGTATCACTGCACCTGCGCCAGTGAACACTCCGACCCAGTGTGCTCGGATGGCAGCGCTGCGAAAAAGGCCAGTTCCAGCTTTCCTGTGATGACCACCAAGCAGATGGTACAGATGCAGGTGGCCAGCACGGTGATGAATGCGTTCGTCAACATGCTGTTCAGCAATGATTCGCAGGCCAACGCGCAGAAGCAGAAGATGATGGCCGAGTTGCAGCAGCGCCAGGCGGAGGCCGCACAGCAGAAGAAGATTGAGGAAGCGATCAAGCTGGCGCAGATCTGCCAACGTCTGCAGGGCACGCTGAAGCTTAGTGGAACTCCACAATTGAAGTTGAAGATGGATAGCGGCGGGCTGGGCGCTCCCGGCAGTGGCGGGCTGCAACTCAAGATGGGCGAGGACCACGTTCAGGCGCAGGCGCAAACGCAGCCGCAGAACTGCGATGGCAAGTACCTGAATGGCATTTCGTTTTACGCTCTGACGCCCGAAGCCCTGGCCAAGATTGGGCAGCCGCCATGCGCCCACGCAGGCGGCGGACAGGGGAGCAACGATTACGCACTCGCTTCGCCGAGTGCCGCAACGCCCTCCGGCGGCAGCGCTCCACCGTCATCCGTGGGCGGGCTGAAATTGAAGCTGGGCGACCAGGCCACAGCAGCGCCGTCGGCGCCCACGCAGAGCGCCGACGCGGCGGCGATGGATCCTCTCAAGATGACTCCGCAGCAGTTGGCGGACCTGGCGCAGAACCTTTCGCCGGAGCAGCAGCAACAGTTGGCGAATGCTCTGCAGGCGCACCCGACCGGCGGCGCTCACATTTCACCGACCACGACGATTTCAGCGGCACCGCCCTCCACCACCACCGAGGCGCTGGCCGCACAACAGCAGGCGGCGCAAAAAGCGGCTGCCGCAGGTACCTCGGCTCAGCCCACGCAGGCTCCCGGCAACAGCTCCGCAATGGGGCAATTGCAGCAGGTGGCCGCATCCTCGAAGGCCGCAGCCAAGGCTGATACGCCGGAGGGCATGGCGGCGGGTGCGCGCGAGGGCTTTGACACCGCTGCGGGTGGTGCCGTGTCCGGCGCCAGCATCGGCTCCGGCACCAAGCCTGCGACCTCGGCGGGCGTCAACAGTGCGGCCGCCAAACCTGCGGCGGGCAGCAACTCGCCCAGTTCGTCGGGAACGTATTCTTCATTCTTTGGCAGCGGCAACGGCAATCCGAAGGTGGATATGTCGGTGCTGGCGCCTCCGCCGCCAATGCCAGCCGCAAAGCCCTCTCCCGCGACTTCGGCCAGCGCGCAACCGGCGGCCCAACAGTGCATTCAGCCCACGCAGCACAAGCTGCCCACGCGAGACCAGTTGCTGACCGAGTTGTCCGAGCGCCGCACCGAGCTGGAGAACCTGCGACGCTCCATCACGCGGCTGAACCGCAGCATCCAGATGGATCAGAGGCAGTTTGCAGACTGGCAGGCGGAAGCCGAGGCCGGGTACGACCGCGTGGTGAATCGAGTTCTCAGCCTGCCCACCAAGCTCGCCATGGATACCTTCATGGAGATCAACGAAGATCGCTTCAAGCGCGCCGAGAAGATGAAGGTATTGACGGAGAAAGGGCTGAAGCAGAAGCGGATGCTCCAGCGCGCCACTGAACTGCGGAGCTTTGATGATTTCCAGAAATGGATTCTGGAAGACAAGAGCAACCCGGAAATGTATGACGAGGCCGTCCGGCAACTGATCTCAGACGTGCCGTTCCTCTCGACGGAAGCAAAGTCCTACGCCAACTGCGCCGAGGACGTGATCGACAATGCCTACGACTACGTGGACCTGATGAGCACCTGGCAGAACCTGAATCAACTGGATCGCAACTCCGACCGCTTCCTGGTTGCAGTGAAGGCCAACGGCGAGCGCATGCGCCAGGTCGTCACCCGCATCCAGCAGATTGAAACGCAGTTGAAGGGCGTGCCGCAGAACGTCTCTCTGCCTTATTGCCAATAGGTCTGCGACAATGAAATACATGGCCCCGGTGAGCCTGCCGGGGCCTTTCCGTTTTCGCCTTCGGGTGACAAAGCCGGACGCGGCTTGTCTATACAAGTAAGAAGATTTGAACCGAAGCGGCTGCGCTGGGCAGTCCAACAAAGCATACGGGCACGGCATTCCACGGCCCGCAGGAGATTCCATTGGCAAGTTCGATATGGCAGGCACCCCGGGCACTGGCCCTGAGCCTCATTCTGGCGGCGTTCACCGCTACCTCCGTGGGCGCGCAAACGCCACAGACTGACAAGAACAGCGGCGAGTTGAAGGCCCTCAGCGGCTCCCTGCAGGAACTGGTTCACAAGGTTGGCAACTCCGTGGTGCAGATCAATTGCACCAGTTTTGCCGTCACCAGCAGCAACAATGGCGCGGCCGGCACCATCTCGCGCGAGCGGTCGATGGGCAGTGGCGTGCTGCTTTCGCCCGACGGCTACATCATGACCAACGCGCACGTGGTCTCCAATGCACGCCGCATCCGCGTGCGTTTGAGCGGAGCGCAGGACGCCAGCGTGCCGCGCCGTCAGCTGGAGGCCCGCGTGGTCGGCGTGGATTCGATGACAGATCTGGCGCTGATCAAGGTGGAAGGCCAGAACCTGCCGTACGCCGCGCTGGCTGATTCCGGCAGCCTGCAGCAGGGGCAGGTTGTGCTTGCCATCGGCAACCCGCTGGGTCTGGAAAATTCGGTGAGCTTGGGCGTGGTCAGCGCCACGGCCCGGCAGATCACCCCGGACGATCCGCGCGTGTTTGTGCAGACCGATGCGGCCATCAATCCCGGCAACTCGGGCGGCCCGCTCATTGACGTCAACGGTCGCGTTGTCGGCATCAATACGTTCATCATGTCGCAGTCGGGCGGCAGCGAGGGCATTGGTTTCGCTATTCCCTCGGGCGCGGTGGCCAACGTTTACCGGCAATTGAAGGCCGAAGGGCACGTTCATCGCGGACAGGTCGGCGTCTACCTGCGCACGATTACGCCGGAGTTGCGCGAGGGATTGAGCCTGCCGCAGCAGAATGGCGTTCTGCTGGAGGATGTGGTCCCAGGCGGTCCGGCCGAAGCGGGAGGCCTGAAGGTGGGTGACGTGCTGCTCAACATGGGCGGACGCACGGTGAATTCCGTGCAGCAGTTTGCCGTGGCGCTCTATGACTTCCAGATCGGCCAGAAGATCCCGGTGGAGGTGCTGCGCGCCGGCAAGAAGCTGAACCTGCAGATTGTGCTGGGCGAAGCCGAGAGTGATCCGCAGCGCTTTGCCGACATGGTTACCGACCAGAACCTGGTTCCCCGGCTCGGAATTCTGGGGTTGACGCTGACGCCTCAGTTGGCGCAGGAACTGGCGCCGCTGCGCGCCACGACCGGAGTGGTGGTGGCAGGCCGCACGGCTTTTGCGCCTTACTCGGGCGACGGCCCGCAACCCGGCGACGTCATACACGCCGTGGGCACGCAGTGGATCACCACGCTGGATGAGCTGCGCGCGGCGCTCGACAAGGTGAAAGAGGATGATTCGCTGGTGCTGCAGGTGGAGCGCAAGGGGATTCTTCAGTACCTTGTGCTGGAGCAGGACTGAGGCACGTTCTGCGAACGCAGAAAAGGCAGGCTGCGCGCCTGCCTTCTTCTTTGGAAATGGGTTTCTGGCTTACTTCGCCGAGACGGCCTTGACGCGGGCCGACAGGCGGCTCTTGTAGCGCGAAGCCGTGTTCTTGTGGATAACGCCCTTCTTGGCGCTCTTGTCGAGCACCGAGACGCATTCCTTGTAGCTGGTCTCAGCCGCGGCGGCATCACCGGTTTCGATGGCCGTCTTGAGGCCGCGCAGCGCGGTGCGCATGCGGGACTTGTTGGCGCGGTTCACCGCGGTCTTGGTTTCCGTCTGACGGGTGCGCTTGAGCGCCGAAAAATGATTCGCCATAAATCTCTTGTTGTCCTCTGGAGTTTCCTTCAGCTTGCCGCCGAAACTCCTATTCTACGGGAACTTGCCGGGATGTGCAACGGGCGGAAGCAAAACCGCGGATTGGGCCGTTCGGTTATTGACTCCGGGCGCGCGTCGGGCTACTCTCAGCCGCAATGGGTCTACTCCCAAGCCGGTGTACTGCTGGAGCCTTCCAGGCCCGTTCTGCTGTGCTCAAAACCACAACTGGCTCGCATCGCACCCGCCCCGCAGAGGGCGGCCATCAGGGCGCATGGGCGTCCGGGAGAAGAAGCGGACTTCGATGAAGAAGAACATCGAAATTGCTCCGAACATTGAAACCCTGTTTGGCACGCGGGATGAGAACCTCTACGTGCTGGAAAGCGGCCTGAACGTCACTATTGACCTGCGCGCCGACGCCGTCTGCATTGAGGGCACCCCGGCCGATGTGGCGCGTGCCGAGCAGATCTTCACCGATTACACCTATCTGCAGAAGACGGGGCACACCTTCCAGAGCGGCGAGTTGAACTCCATGCTGCGCGTGGTGATCAATGACCCGGAGTCGACGCTGCGCAAGCTGGCCGACGCCGGACGCCAGCGCACCATGGGCAACAAGCGCCACGTGCAGCCCAAGAGCCCGAACCAGCGGCTCTATCTCGACGCCATTGAGCAGAACGACATGATCTTCGGCATCGGGCCGGCGGGCACGGGCAAGACCTACCTGGCGGTCGCCATGGCCGTCTCCTTTCTGGTGGCCAAGAAGGTCAGCCGCATCATTCTTGCGCGCCCGGCGGTGGAAGCCGGCGAGCGGCTTGGCTTCCTGCCCGGCACGTTGCAGGAGAAAGTCGATCCCTACCTGCGTCCGCTCTATGACGCGCTCTATGACATGCTCGACCCGGAAAAGGTCGACCGCTACCTTGAGAAGAACGTGATCGAAATTGCGCCCATCGCCTTCATGCGCGGACGCACGCTGAATGATTCGTTCGTGATTCTGGACGAGGCGCAGAACACCACCAGCGAGCAGATGAAGATGTTCGTTACCCGCCTGGGCTTCAACTCCAAGGCGGTCATTACCGGCGACATCACGCAGATCGACCTGCCCAATGCCAGCCGTAGCGGCCTCATCGAGGCCATGTCCGTGCTGCGCAACGTGGAGGGCATCGCCTTCCAGCAATTCGATGAGCGCGACGTGGTGCGCCATCAACTGGTGCAGCGCATTGTGCGCGCCTATGAGGATTACCGCGTCAAGCAGGACCAGCAGCTGTCATTGCAGCTTGAAGTGGGCAGGCAGCCCAGGGATGGAGCGCCGGAAGCGGCGTCTGAAACTTCCGCGCAATAAACGCGAACTATAATATGCGGGAGGGCGCAGGCCTTCCCGCATTTGTATTTTGCGGGGAACCGCGCCAAAACAGGGTGGGACGGACACATTGATACTGGCACGCACGCAACTGGATTCGGGAACAAAGCGCACGCTGGGCGGTTTTGCCGCTCGCGCGCAAAAGGCCGCGCAACTCAAGGGCGAAGTCTCCGTGCTGCTCACGGACAACCGTGAGATTCAGCAGCTCAACCGCGACTTCCGCCACAAGAACAAGCCGACCGACGTGCTCTCGTTTCCCTCCGACGCGCCGGGCATGGCGGGTGACATCGCGATTTCGCTCGATATCGCCAATGAAAACGGCGAGCGGCTGGGCCACGGACTGCTGGTTGAATTGAAGGTGCTGGTGCTGCACGGCATGCTGCATCTGGCTGGGTACGACCACGAATCCGACAAGGGCGAGATGGCCGCGCTGGAGCAGACGCTGCGCGCAAAGCTTGGGTTGGAGCATGGACTGATTGAGCGTGCCAATGGGAAGAGCGCGGCACGCGCTACGGCCCGCAAGAGCGCGAAGAAGGCCGTCAAGCCGAGTGTGAAGAAGGTGTCCCAAAAGTCTGCGGCACGCTCGCGCAAAGCTCCCGCACGGGAGAGGCGCCGATGAGCAGCATCCTGATCGGCATTGTGCTGCTGGCGCTGACGGCGCTGCTGGCGCTGGTTTCCTACACCGCCCGGCTCTACAACGAGTCCGGCAAGTTTCTCTCGCGCGAATTTCAGGAAAACATCGAGATTTTTGAGCAGCAGATTGAGCCGCGCATCGGCGTCGGACGCGGACGCGCCGTGATTGCCATGGCGGTGCTGGAGCAGTTGACGATCTCAGCCATCACGTTTTTGCTGGCCTATTCGGTCTTTTCCGACCCGGCCTGGGGCTGGGAGCAACTGCTGGAGTCGGTGCTGCTGGTTGTCATCGTGGTGCTGGTCTTCCACCGGCTGATTCCGTTCCTGCTGTTTTCGCGCACCCGTGGCTTCTGGTTCGTGCCGTTCGCGTTGCCGTTGCGCGTGCTCATCTACCTGATGCTGCCGCTGACGCTGGTGCTCGGCTTCGTGCAGTCAATCGTCTCGCTGACGCGCGAAAAGAACGCAGGCGAAACGCCGGAGCATCCTTCGGAGGCCGTGGATGCGCTCATCGAGGCCGGGCAGGACGAGGGTATTCTGGAAGAGAGCGACCGCGATCTGATTCAGTCGGTGGTGGAGTTCGGCGATAAAACCGTGCGCGAGGTGATGACGCCGCGTCCGCGCGTCTTCGCCGTCGAGGCCTCAACCACCGTGGAACAAGTCACGCGCCAGCTCGCGGAGCACCAGTATTCGCGGCTGCCCGTCTACCAGGGGCAGTTCGATAACGTTGTGGGCATGCTGCACGTGCGCGACCTGCTGCAGGTGGCGGACACCGATGCCGCGCAGCGCAAGGTGAGCGAGCTGATGAAGCCGAAGGTTCTGTTTGTGCCCGAAACCAAGCGGGCCAATGAGCTATTGGCCGAGATGCAGCGGGCGAATCTGCGCCTGGCCATGGTCAGCGACGAGTACGGCGGCGTGGCCGGTCTGGTGACCGTCGAGGACCTTGTGGAAGAGATTGTGGGCGAACTTCGCGACGAGCGCGAAGCCTCCACGGAGATTGTCCGCGAAGGCGACCATTGCTGCGTGGTGCCGGGCGCGCTCGATGTCGACCATCTGCGCGAGTTGTTTGACGTGCACTTGAGCGATGAGTGGGAGGCCACCACGATCGGCGGCCTGGTCACGGAAATCGCCGGGCACATTCCCGAGGCGGGTGACGTGGTGGAGCAGGACGGCCTGCGCTTTGAGGTGCTGCAGGCCAGCACACGCCGCGTCGAGCGGGTTCGCATCAGCCAGCCGCCCAAGCCGGAAGAGGCTTCGCCCGAGACGGGCGAGGCAGGTTAGAATCAACATTGCACCCGGCACGCCGGGTCGTCGCTTGCGACGCAAGGATTTCATGCGCTCAGGATTTGTCTCCATCATCGGCCGGCCCAACGCCGGCAAGTCAACGCTGCTGAACGCCCTGGTGGGCGAAAAGCTCGCCATTGTCACGCACAAGCCGCAGACCACGCGCAACCGCATCACCGGCATCGTCAACATAAAGCGCACCAGCAAGCGCCCGGCGGCGCAGATTGTCTTCATCGACACGCCTGGCGTGCACAAGCCCGAGGATTCGCTGCACAAGCGCATGATGCAGGAAGTGCAGGACGCGCTCGCGGGCTGCGACCTGCTGCTGCTCATCGCCGACATCACGCAGAAGTTCGGCGCCGCCGACGAGATGGTGCTGGAATTGGTGAAGAAGCAGAGCAAGACGCGCGCCATGCTGCTGCTGAACAAAGTTGATTTGGTGGACAAGGCGCAGTTGCTGCCGCTCATCGAGCAGTGGGCCAAGCTCTACAGCTTTGCCGAAATCATCCCGATTTCCGCTGCGAAAGAGATAAATCTGGAAGACTTGCTGACGGCCGTGGCCAACGCGCTGCCTGAAGGCCCGCGCTATTTCCCCGAAGACCAGATCACCGACCAGCCCGAGCGCTTCATCGTCGCGGAACTGATCCGCGAGCAGGTCCTTGAACTGACCAGCCAGGAAGTTCCGTACGCGTCGAGCGTGATTGTCGAGCGCTTTGAGGAAGGCAAGAAGCTGACGAAGATCGCGGCGGCCATCTACGTGGAGCGCGACGGACAGAAGGCGATCATCATCGGCAAGGGCGGCACCGTGCTGAAGAAGGTTGGCACGCGCGCGCGTCTGGAGATGGAGCGCATCCTCGGCACCAAGGTCTTCCTCGAGTTGTTCGTGAAGGTGAAGGCCAACTGGCGCGACTCCTCGGCCTTTGTGGATGAGACGCTCGACTGGCGCAAGCAGCTTGAGTCGCTCTCCGCGCGCGCTCCGCACAAGAACCAAGAGGAAGAGTAGGGCAGGCGGACGCCGCGCATGAGCCAGACACCGGCGCGTCCGCCCATTCCCGCGTTGACTTCGCTGCGCTTTGCCGCCGCCCTCTGGGTGGGGCTGCTGCACATGGTTTCCATGCGCGTGTTTGTGGGGCCACAGTGGTTTCAGCGGCTGGCCGTCGAGGGCTACCTCGGCGTCAACTTCTTCTTTGTGCTTTCCGGCTTCGTCATGGTCTACGCGCACATGGGGAAGCCCATGAGCGTGCGCAGCTTCTGGCAGGCAAGGTTCGCCCGCATCTACCCGGCCTATGCGTTTACGCTGCTGCTGACCGCGCCGTGGTTTTTCTACCGCTGCCTGTTCGCGCCTTCCAAGCTGCCGCTGGAATGGGTGTGGCCCGCCAAACACCTGGTGATTTCTTCGCTGAGCGCGCCGCTCCTGTTGCAGACGTGGGTGCCGCAGAACTCGCTGACGTGGCACATGCCGGCCTGGACGCTTTCGGTCGAAGCCTTTTTCTACTTCCTCTTTCCATTTCTGCTGCCTTGGTTTGCCACGCTGAGTTCGCGGCGGGCGCTGGCGGTGCTGTTTGCATTCTGCGCGGTGGGTGCCGGAATTTCCTCGTTGTTCTACTTCGGACAGCTCGGAGCGGTGGATGCCACGGGTGGCTCGAATGTGTGGAGCGCCGTCTTTGCCTGCCATCCGCTCTCGCGCATCTGGGAATTCCTGATCGGCATGGCTGCTGCCGTGGCCTTCCTGCATACGGAAGGGAAGCGCTGGCTGGCGTGGCCGCTGGTGGCGACTGGCGTCGCAGGCGGGGCGGCCTACGTCGTACACGGCTCGCGCGCGTTCGCCATCCCGGTGCACGCGGCCATGATTGCGCCGCTGTTTGCGGCCATAATTGTAGGAATGGCCATGCGGCCTGCGGGGCTGGCGTGGCTCGACCGTCCAATGTTTGTGCTTTGGGGAGACGCCAGCTACAGCTTCTACCTGCTGCACACGCTGGTGATTGCCGCGGCGGCCTTGCTGTATCAGCGCGCCGATGGCGGCCTGCGCTTTCAGAATCCGCTGGGCTTTATCGCGCTCGTGGCGGCCGCACTCGCGGTTTCCATCGCGACCTTCCGCTGGATTGAAACCCCGCTGCGGCGTCGTCTGCGGCCCAGCCGCTAACGCACTGTTCGCCAAAAGGAAAGCCCCGCGTAAGCTCAATCGGCTTGCGCGGGGCTTTTGTCTATTCAGGATATCCGCTACTTCTTCCTCGTCAGCACAATCTCCACGCCGGCGATCACAGCTCTGCCCGGCATGGGCACCGCCGGAGGTCCAGCGATCTCTACGTAGCGAGTGTTTGTGAGGTTCGTGAGCTGCACGTAGGGGTGCACGCCGCGGAATTCGCGGGTGAGCGAGAGGTCGAGCAGCGGGTAAGCGTCGCGCTGGTAGCGCTGAATTGTTTGCAGGCGCGCCCGCGTGGTCAGTCTTCCCGGCAGTTCGCCCAGCCAGCTTACAGACGCGGCGTGTACCGGATAGTTGAAGACGTACTGCGATTGCAGGCCGTCGAGCGCCTCCTGCGCGCCGGTGAGCACGCTGTAGGCAACGTCGAAGCGATGGCGGCGCGTGGCCGCAATGCGCGTGGCGGCCTCAAAGCCGGTGAAGTTCACGCGCGTCAGGTTCGCCGCCTGCCACACGGTGCCGCCCGTAGGCAGCATGTAGTCGATGCCGTCGCGCACGCGGCGATGAAAGACCGTGAGTTCGGCGCTCACGTGCTGGCTGAGGGTGAGCTGCACGCCGCCCTCATAGCTCCACGCGCGCTCGGGCTTCAGGTTGGCATCACCCAGCGTGGTGGGCGAGTGGTAGTAGAGGTCGGTGTACGTGGGCAGGCGGAAGGCGTGGCTGACGGAGCCTTTGAACTTCACGCGGCTGGAGAGCCAGTAGCCGCCGGAGATGGTGGGGCTGAAGTCGCGCTGGCCGCCGGTAAAGAACTCTTCGCGAGCGCCCACGGCAAACGAGAAGCGGTGCAGCGCGCGCACGTCAAGGTTGGCGTAGAAGGCGCCGCGGTCGCGCTGGTGGTTGCCGAGGTTCGTGCTGTTGATGGAGTCGTGAAAGCCCTCGGTGCCGTAGAAGACGCGCACGTTCTTCGCCACGGAATCCTGGCGGCGCAGCGCGGCCTCAAAGCTCTCGGTCAGATGCTTGTTCTCGTAGACCGCAGGGTTCGTGCGCAGGAGGATGAAGTCGTCCGTGTGGCGGCGGTAGGCGAACAGGGCGCTGGTCTTCGCGCCGAGCGCCTGCTGCACCGAGGCCAGCCAGCTCCGCGTGCGCTCCCACGAGTTGTAATTGCCATAGAAGAGCGCCGCGCCGAACGGGCGGTCGCTGGTGGCCAGCAGAATGTCTGTCAATCCCAGAGCGCTCTTCACCGTGCTCTGGCTGCTGAAGGCGAGGCTGCGGTAATCGCGGTCGGCGATGAAGCCGGTTGAAAGCTCGCGCGCGAAGGATGCCTGCTCGGTGAAGCGGCGCGAGGCAATGGCCAGCGATGCGTCCTGCGCGTTGGTGCCAAAGCTGCCGCCGGAAGCGCCGAAGCGAAGTTCACTACGCGTGGGCGCCTTGGTGATGAAGTTGACGGCGCCGCCAACGGCGTCCGAGCCATAAAGTGTGGAGCCGGAGCCGTGGAGCACCTCCACGCGCTCCACATTTTCCAGCGACACCGGCAGGTCGAGATTGTGGTGACCGGTCTGCACGTCATTCACGCGCACGCCGTTCACCAGCACCAGCGTCTGGCCGAAGGTGGAGCCGCGCAGCGAGAGGTCTCCCTGAATGCCGGGCGCGCGCTGTCGCAGATCGACCGAAGGATCGGATTTCAGCACGTCGTCAAGATTGCGGTAGAGCACCGGTGACTGGTTCACCTCGATCGACTGCACGTTGCGGTCAACTTCTTCGAGCGGCAGAGGATCATAGGTGCCGGTGACGACAATCTTCTCTTCGACGCGCGGCTTCTCGTCAGCGGCTTTTTGAGCCGGCTGTGATGATTGCGTTTCAGGCGCAGCCGACGGCGTGTTCTGCTGCGCCAGCGCAAGGGTAGAGAGCAGTAGGACAGGTATGAGTACGAATCGCATAAATCGGATACGGCAACGGCGCGTGAGCCCTTGCGGCGGTTACTCCTTTACGACAATTCCAAGGGCCTTCATCTTGCGGTAGAGGTGGCTGCGCTCCAGGCCGAGCACTTCGGCGGTGCGGCTCACGTTGCCGTGGTTCTCGTCGAGCTTCTTCAGAATGTAGTCGCGCTCATAAGCGGCGCGCGCCTGGCTCAGCGTGGAAAACTCGCCGAGAGCGCGGCGCGTGCCTTCGCGGTAGAGCAGCGGCGGCAGGTGCTTGCGCTCCAGCTTGTGAACCGTGGGGTTCATGATGACGATGCGCTCAATGACGTTGCGCAACTCGCGCACGTTGCCCGGCCAGGAGTAGCGCATGAGCACGTCCATGGCCTCGTCGGCCATCTCGCGCGTGCGGCGGCTGTACTGCGCGCTGAACTCGGCGAGGAAGTGGTTGGCCAGCAGTGGAATGTCCTCGCGGCGCTCGCGCAGCGGCGGCACAAAGAACGGCACCACGTTCAGGCGGTAGAAGAGGTCCTCGCGGAAGTTGCCGTGCGTGATCTCGTCTTCCAGGTCCTTGTTGGTGGCGGCGATGACGCGCGCGTCCACCGTGATCGGCTCATCCAGCCCGACGGGCGAGAAGCGGCCTTCATCGAGTGTGCGTAGCACCTTCGACTGCGTCTTCAGGCTCATGTCGCCCACTTCGTCAAGGAACAGCGTGCCGCCGTCAGCCTTCTGGAACTTGCCTTCCTTCTCTGTGGTTGCGCCGGGGAACGCTCCGCGCGTGTGTCCGAACAGTTCGCTCTCGATGAGGTCTTCGGGGATGGCCGCGCAGTTGACTTCGACGAACATGGCGTCCTTGCGGAGGCTCTGCGCGTGGATGGCGTGTGCCACCAGTTCCTTGCCGGTGCCGCTTTCGCCGTAGATGAGCACGCGGCCGTTGGTCGGCGCCATCAGGCCGATCTGCTGACGAAGCGCCTTCATCGGCACGCTGTCGCCCACGATTTCGGCGCGCGGCGCGCTCTGGCGCTTCAGTTCAAGGTTCTCCGAGCGGAGGCGGCGAGCTTCAGCCGCATTCTTCAAAACAATGAGCGTCTTGTCGGCCGAAAGCGGCTTTTCGAGGAAGTCATAGGCGCCGAGCTTGGTGGCGCGCACGGCGCTCTCAATGTTGCCGTGGCCGCTGATCATGACCACTTCCGGGCGGTCTTCGAGCGAGCGAATGCGCTCCAGCGCGTCGAGTCCGTCCATGCCCGGCAGCCAGATATCGAGCAGCACCACGTCAAAGTGCTCGTGCGCGAGCGCCTCCAGACAGGCTTCGGCGCTGTCGCTCACGGAGACCTTATAGCCTTCGTCTTCGAGGATTCCGCTCAGCGTCTGGCGGATGTTCAGTTCGTCATCAACCACGAGTACGTGGGTCATCTTCGGCTGCTCCCGGTCAACCACTGATTGTACCTTGCGCGGTGGCGCGTGGAGCGTGCAGCCGCCGCGCCAAGTGAACGGTCCGTTTCATACATGGGAGGACTGCTGCGTAAACAGTGCGTCTTCTCAGCCGTCACGCCGCGTGGCGCCATCCATTACCACAGGCAGTTCGAAGATGAAGCGCGTGCCGACCGGGCGGTTTTCCTCCACGCGGATGGTGCCGCCGTGCTCTTCGATAATGCGGTTGACGATTGCCAGCCCGAGTCCGGTGCCACGGCTCTTGGTAGTGAAGTACGGCGTGAAGAGCAGTTCCTTCATCTCCGGCGTCACGCCATGTCCGGTATCGGCAATCACCACTTCCACGGCATCGCGCGTCTCCAGCAATGTGCTGGAGATGCTGATCTCGCGCATGATCGAGTCGCGCGTGGCCTCGGCGGCGTTGTCCACCAGATTGGCCACTACGCGTTTGATGGCTTCCGGATCGGCCATCACAGGCGGCAGATCGGAGGCCAAATCACGCGTCACCTTGATATCGGAGAGCCGGCCTTCGAACATGGCCAGCGCGTTGTCGATGATGGCGTTCAGGTCGCTGGGCTGGGGCGAAGACTGGGGAAAGCGCGCGAGGGCGGAGAATTCATCCACCAGCGCGCGCACGGTCTCGGCCGATCCTGCAATGGTCTCCGCGCATTGCTCAATCACCCCGCGTGAAGTTTCGTCGGGAATGCCGCGCTGGATGTGGCGCTTGATGCGTTCAGCGCCGAGCGTGATCGGCGTCAGTGGGTTCTTGATTTCGTGAGCGACGCGGCGCGCCACCTCGCGCCAGGCCATCTGCGTCTGCGCCCGCAGCAGGTCGGAGAGGTCTTCAAAGACGACGACGTAGCCCATGCGGTCGGCGGTGCGCGTGCCGGGCGCGTCCATGCTGGCCACGGTTACGCCCACGTTCAGCTTGGTGTTGCCAATGGCCAGCTCCATCTGGTTGCTGACGGTGCCCATGCGGTCAGCCCGGCGGGTCATACGCGTGAGGTCCGAAGTGATCTCGGGCGGCACCAGGTCGGAAAGCTGTTGTAGGCTGGCGGTTCCGGGCAGCGTGGGCAGGTGGAACATCCGCACCAGCGCGGGGTTCACCGTGCGCACGCCGAGCGCGGCGTCGAGCGAGAGCACGCCGGTTGGAATGCTCTCCAGAATCGTTTCCATCGTGCGGCGGCGCTGTTCGAGCTGTGCGTTGGCGTCTTCCAACTGGCGCTGGCTCTGTTCGAGGTCGCCGCGGCTGTTTTGCAACTCGGCGGCCATCTTGTTGAAGGAGACAACCAGTTCGCCAAGCTCGTCATTGGCGGTCACATCCACCCGGTAGTTGAGGCGGCCCTGCGTGATTTCGTGCGTGCCCTGCGCCAGCGCCGAGACCGGCCGCGTCACCAGCTTGGAGAGCGCCAGCGCCGACCAAGTGGAGCCAAACAGCACGGCCAGCGTCACCAGCAGCAGCATCTGCATGTAAGTCTGGCGAATGAGCTTCCGCTCGCGTCGTAATTGAGCGTACTTCTGCTCGCTGCTGTCGAGCAGCCGCAGGGTGTCCGAGTACTTTACCGGCAGCGGCAGCGCCACAAGTACTGCGCCCTGTTCTCCCGCCTTGGCCGAGCCCATGATGTACTCGCGCCCGTTGAGGTTGAAGCTGTGCGTCTTGGCGTGGTTCAGCGAAGAGAGCGGCAGCTTTCCGCGCAGCGTGGCCCAGTCTTCCGGCAGACGGTAGCTGGCCTCCATCTGTCCGCCGAAAAGCGCGACGACGAATCCATCCTGCAAGGTCTGCTGGCGGCGGCGTATCTCAGCCATAAGCGGCGTGAAGTCGCCAGAGTTGAATGCCTTCTGCCCTTCCGTGGAGCTGGCGATGGCGGCAGCCTCCGCCGATGCATTTTGCCCGGCGTAGTCCTCCAGCAGGTGTGTGACTTCCGTCGTGTGCTCGCGTACCTCCTCCAGCGGACGCGAGAACCATTTCTCAATGGAGCGGTTCATCAGCCCGTAGGAAAGCACGAACAGCGCCAGCACCGGTGCGAAAGACAGCAGAAGAGCGCCCAGCACCATCTTGGTGCGGAACTTGGAGCCGAGGATGCCGGACTGCCGCTCCAGGTAGAGCTTGAGCAGCGTGCGGAGCAGGACGAATGTCAGTACGACAAGCCCGAGGAAGATGAGCGCGGAGAGCGCGGCAAAAATCAGCGTCTCGCTGGCGGTGTCCGGCCGGAGGAATTTGAGGTTGAAGGCGGCCTGCGAAAAGATGATGGCGACCAGCACCAGCACGCCGGTTCCGGCGAGGATGCTGCGGTTCCTGCGTGAGCGTTGAATGCGGTCGTTGTCTGCCATCGCTTCAGTCTTTTCGTCGGCGGCACGGAGGCTGTGCGCGCCGCGTGCCTATTGTATCCGCTGCGGGGCGGCTTCGGCGGAATCGGGCGGCGGACCGAACTGCGCGGCCACCAGCGCCAGCGCCTGCTCGAGCGAAGCCACGCGGCCCTCAAGCTGCGCGTCCTCCACGGCTTCCAGCATCTGCTTGAATTGCGGGCCGGGCGCATAGCCTGCCGCGATGAGGTCGTGTCCGTTGATGAGCGGCGCGGGCCGCACCTGCTCCGGCGGCATCTCCGCCAGGCGTTGGCGCGTGTAGTCGTAGTAATCGAGGCAGCCGTTGCTGCTCAGGGCGTCAATGCGGTGCAGTTCCAGGTGCTCGTCAAACGCGGGCTGGCGCACAAAGCGTTTGAATGTCGATTCGCGCATCTCGCGCACGGCGGGAAACTTCATGTGGTTCGCCACCAGCGCTGCAATCAGCTCGGTCTCGGCGTTGCTGAAGCGAAGCCGCATGCAAAGTTCTTCGGCCATGCGCACGCCGACCTCCACGTGCCCGTCAAAGCGTATGCGGTCGGGTGCGCGGCGGAAGGTGGCGGGCTTGCCTACGTCATGCAGCAGCACGCCCCAGGCGAGCGTGCGGCTCACCCCGGCGGGCAGCTTCTCCAGCATCAGCAGCGTGTGTGTAAAGACGTCACCCTCCGGGTGAAACTGCGGCGGCTGTTCCACGTCCTTCATGCGCGCAATTTCCGGCAGCACGTGTTCGAGCAGGTGGCTTGCGTCGAGCAGTTCGAAGGCGGTGCGCGCGTGGCCTTCGGTGAGCATGCGGGTCAGCTCGTCGCGCACGCGCTCGCAGCTCACCTGCGTGATCTTCGGAGCCAGTTGCTGCATGGCCGCCATCGTCGCGTCGTCAATGTGGAAGCCGAAGCGTGCGGCAAAGCGCACGGCGCGCAGCAGGCGCAGCTTGTCTTCGGTAAAGCGGCGTTCCGGCTCGCCAATGGTGCGGATGATCCCAGCGGCCAGGTCCTCGCGCCCGCCCACAAAATCGAGCACGCGATCCTCGGCGAGCGGGTCCATCATCATGCCGTTGATGGTGAAATCGCGCCGCTTCACATCCTCTTCGGGCGAGTCCGAGTAGCGGACCGCGTCGGGATGGCGTCCGTCGCTGTAGGCGCCGTCGTTGCGGAAGGTGGCGACCTCGACGTAATTCGGGTGTGAGCCGGGCGCAGGAGGCTCCGGCGCGGGCTCTCCCTCAGCGCCCAGCGCACGGAAGGGAACCAGCACCACGCCGAACTGCGCGCCCACGGCCCAGGTCTCGGCAAACAGGCGCATCACCTGTGGCGGGCGCGCGCTGGTGGCCACGTCGTAGTCGGAGGCCTTGCGCCCCAGCAGTGTGTCGCGGACGCAGCCGCCCACCAGGTAAGCCTGGTGGCCCTGCGCGCGCAGGGCACGAATCACGCGAATGGCTGCCTCACGGGACGTCATGCGGATACTTTACTCCGGGGGCATGTTCAAAGCGTCAATCTGTGAAGTTGGGCGTTGGCTACAAGTCCTGGCCATTCTTCGGAGTTGCGGGCGCGGCCTCGTTGCTTTCGTCCTCGGGAACGCTGTCGCCTTCTCCGGGTGCGAGGAACAGGTTTTGCTCCAGCCCATGCTGCCGCGTGTACAGGTCGTAGTAGCGTCCCTGCGCGGCGTAGAGCTGCTCGTGCGTGCCGCGCTCCAGGATGCGGCCGTCTTCGACGACCAAGATCTGGTCGGCGCGGCGGATGGTGGAGAGCCGGTGGGCGATGACAAACGTAGTGCGGTCCTTCATCAGGAAGCTGAGGCCGTGCTGAATCATCGCCTCGGATTCGGAGTCGAGGCTCGAGGTTGCTTCGTCGAGGATGAGAATACGCGGTTCGGCTAGGATGGCGCGTGCAATGGAAACGCGCTGGCGCTGTCCGCCGCTCAGTCGCACGCCACGCTCGCCGATGATGGTGTCGTACTTCTCGGGGAAGCGTTCGGCAAACTCGTCGACGCGTGCCAGCGCGCAGGCGTGCAGGAACTGCTCCTCGGTAGCGCCAGGGCGGGAGAACATCACGTTCTCGCGGATGGAGCCGTCGAAGAGGAATGAATCCTGCAACACCACACCAAGCTGCGTGCGGAAGCTGTCAAGCCGCACGTGCGCCAGGTCGTGTCCATCCACGAGCACGCGGCCCGTGGTCGGTTTGTGGAAGGCCGAGAGCAGCCCGATGATGGTGCTCTTGCCCGAGCCGGAAGGCCCGACCAGCGCGGTCACCGTGCCTGGAGGAGCCGTGAAGCTGACGTCGTGCAGCACCGGCTTCTCCTGCTCGTAGGCAAAGTTCACATGCTCGAACTCGACCTCTCCGTGAATGGTGGGCAGCGTCTCCGAACGCTCCGGGTCCTGATCCTCCCGCTTTTCGCGCAGCACTTCGGCGGTGCGCTCCAGTCCGGCAACGGCTTCGGTGATCTGCGTGCCCACGCCGACAACCTGCACCAGCGGCGCCACAAGGTAAACCATCAGGAAGGTGTAGCTGAGGTAGCCGCCGAGCGTGAGCTGTCCGGCAAGAATCTGACGCGAACCCACCAGCATGACGAACGCGCCGATGACGCCGATGATCATGGCCGACGACAGGCTCATCAGCGAGGTCGCCGTCAGCGAGCGGTAGACGTTATCCAGCAGCCGTCCCACGCCCTTGCTGAAGACCTCGTGCTCGCGGTCCTCCGCGTGGTAGCCCTTCACCACGCGCACGCCGCCGAGCGATTCGGTCAGCCGGCCGGTGACCTCCGCGTTGATCTTCGAGCGTTCGCGGAAGATGGGCCGGATGGTGCGGAAGGCCTTCTGCAGCACAAAGCCGCAGACCAGCACAAAGGCGAAGGCAACGCCGGTCATCTGTGGGCTGATCTGCAGCATGCGTCCGAGAGCGAGCACGGCGGTGAAGATGCCGCCGACAAAATCGATGAGGCCGGTGCCGACCAGATTGCGAACGCCTTCCACGTCGGTCATGATGCGCGAAACCAGCATGCCGGTTTTGTTCGTGTCGTAGTAATTGACGGGCAGGCGGCCCACGTGTTCCTGCACCCGCATGCGCAGCTCGGCAATCAGCTTCTGCGCGGCCTTGCTGAGCGTCTGCGTCAGCGCGAACGAGGTGAGGCCCTGTATGACGGTGGCCAGCAGCACCACGCCCACCAGCGGATAGAGCAGCTGCATCTGGCGCGGCGTGATGACGTTGTCGATGAGGAACTTGGTGGAGAGGGGCAGCACCAGACCGCTGACGCGGTTGATGACCATCAGCCCGAAGCCCAGGGCGAGCAGCCCCCGGCGCGGACTCAGCAGTTGCCAGATCTCAGGAAGCGCGCGGAAGTATTCGGGCTTGCGTCCGTCGGCGTAGGGTGCCGGCGAGTGCCTTACATGCATTCCTGCGGGACTATGGCGCAAGCTGTGTGTCTCCGGTGGTGCAGTGGTTATCAACCCGTGCGCCGCGGAAAGCGGCAAACGGCGGAAGCCCCACTCCCGCCGTCCCACATGGGTTCGCGCAATAGTGTACCGCGCTTACTGCATCTGGACGTGAATCTCCATGTCATGGCTGAGCTGGAACTGTGCCTTGCCGAAGCCGGGAGCCTTCACGGTGGCGTGCGGGTTGTTCGACATGCCCCACTGTTCGGTCGGCTTGCCAATCCAGTTCTTGTCGACCTTGTGGTTCAGGTTCACGTCGTGGCCCACAGAGAGGGCATAGTTGCCAGCGGCCAGTCCGGGGATGACGATCTTGACGGTGCCCGGATGCGCCGGGGTCACAACGTCTTTGAGCGCGGCAAAGCGGTCTTCCGGCCAGCCTTTGTCATTGTTGAAGACCAGCACGCCGACGTTACCGCCGTCCTTGTTCACGCCTTCCACAACTACGGTCAGGGTGATGCCCTCCGTGGCCTTGGGGCCTTCCGCCACGGCCGCCATGCAGCATGCGGCCAGCAAAGTGATACACGCGATCCAGTTGCGCAACGTGCGCCTCCTTCAATCTTGAGCAGTTGATGGTGTTGTGCGCCGCGTTGCCAGCCATGCAGACACGAAGGGAACTGGCAGACGAGGCTCTTCGCCGGACACCCCACTGGCGCACCGGGCAAATGTCGTACATACTCATAGTATTCGTGACCAAATGCAAGGGGTGATTTCATGAAACCTGGGGTGAAGTGGGCGGTAGGTGTAGTGTGCGCCGTGCTGAGCGTCTTCGCAGGGGTGCATGGATGGCAGGTAAGCAGCGGCGAGAAGGCGTTCTATCGCCTGGGCTGCTCCAATTGCCACCTGGCCGGAGGCGGGCCGAACCTGAGCCACGCCGCCAGCAAGTACAGCCGCGCGGAGATGGTCGAGTTCATACACGATCCGGAGCTGGTCTACAAAAAGCGCGGCAAAAAGCCGCTCAACTACGGCTACGTTGGCATGCACAAGGTGCAGGCCACGGACATGGAGATCAGCAATATCTCCACCTATATTCGTTCCATGTCGTACTAGCCCGGCACAAAGACAGTTTGCAAAGTGCAACGCCCCGGAGATTTCCGGGGCGTTCGTGTCTTAGCGCGCTGTCTGCAGAAGTTCGTTGAAACCTTTCGCAACCTCGCGGAACCTTCAGCAACTCTTCACTTCAGAATGATGTGAATCTCGCGATCCGACCCCAGATGAAACTTCGCCTGCTGGAAGGTCGGAGCCGAGAGCAGCACGCGCGGATTGTTCGACATCCCCCACTGCTCTTTCGGGATGCCCTTCCAGTCGCGGTCGAGCTTCTGATTGTTGTTCTCATCGTGGATGATGAGCACGCCATAGTCGGCCTCGGGCAGGTTGGGGATCTGTATGACGGTGCGTCCGGCGATGGCCTGCGTGGTGCCGCCGCGCAGTGCGAGTTTCAATGTGTCCGGCCAGCCGTTGGGTGAGTTGAACACCAGGTAGCCGATGTTGCCGACGTTGTTGCGCACTCCCTCCACCACGATGGTCAGGTGGTAGGTGCGGGCGGCCGTCAGGTTGCTGTCCTGGGCAGGGCCGTCAGCGGCACGCAGGCGCGGCGTGGTCAGCCCGCTGAACAGCAGCAGGAAGAGAGCGATCAGGCAACGGCGAAGATTCGGAACGCAAAGATCCGATTTGCGGCGGCCTCTGGAACAGGCGGGGCTTGCCGCCAGCAGGGAATAAGAAATCATGGCTTTCACACTATTGTTACACAAGCAGGAGAGGTGTCGCGAAAGGCGCATTTTTACTGAATGAACATTCATTCATAAATGAATCTTCATTCAGTCTGAACGATGCTTCAGAAATTTTAAAAAATGTGAAACTTGTTTGCCTGCAACGCATCCACATGCACTATCCTTAGGCGACCTCCCGGCGATGGCGGGCAAAAATGTGGGGCCGGTGCTTGCACGTTCCAGTCCTTGGGGAGATGGGAAAAACCTGTCTCGCCGCCAGTATGTCGCGCTTGAGTCGCCCGGATACAACACAACTTTTTTGAACGGAGCCCCTGATGCAGATGCGCCGCATCTCGATTTGTATCGTGCTGCTGTGCCTTTCGCTTGCTGCTGTTGCGCAGAGCAAGACTCAACCCTCGAACGACAAAGACTACGTTGGCCGCTACGACTTCTACAGCGGTTTCAGTTACCTGGCCACGCCCAAGATGAACCTTGTTCAGCGCGGCTGGGATGGCGAATTCGGTTACAACGTGAACCGCTGGCTGGTGATGGGCGTCGACTACAGCATCCAGACCGGCCACACGGCGCTGACTACTGCGGAGTTGACTCCGTCATTGCAGAGCGCGCTCAACGCCGATCTGGTGACTGCCATTACGGACCACATCGTGCCTGCTCCGCCCACGGGCTATGAGCTGCGCGTGCCGCTGAATGCCACCACGCAGACCTTCAGTCTTGGCCCGCAGGTGAACATTCGCGCCAAGAAGCTTGGCCGCGTCAGCCTGTTCGTGCGCCCGGCGCTGGGTGCCATCCACGAGACGGCCAAGGCCAAGCCGGTGCCGGCAACCACCGACCCCTACCAGACGCTGGTGGTGAGGGACCTCGAGGGGCGCGGCCTGCTGACCTCCGACGGCAGCAAGCATGACACCACCTACTTCTACGGCTTCGGTGGCGGCTTCAACGTGAAGGCCACCAAGCACACTGCCATCCGCTTCTCCTTCGACTTCGTGCATGTGTTCCTGTACGACGGCTTCCTGAAGGATTCGCGCAACAGCATGCGCTTCACCATCGGCCCGGCGTTCAGCTTCGGCAAGAACGTGAAGTAAGCGTTTCACACAGTCGTCAAGAGGGAGGCCGCCCGCAAAGAGCGGCCTTTTTCTTTTGTTCCAAGTCTTCATGCTTCGTGAGGAAGCTTGGAGTGAACGAACCGCTGCATGAAAGCTGCGGTTACAATGGCCGCCATGCGAATCCGCGCGTTTCTTGCACTCACAGTGTTGTTGCTTTCCTGTTCGGGCTTGTTCGGGCAATCGGGCGAAACAGCCGAAGTCATTGTTCGCCGTGCAGAGAACACCGCTGCCACACAGCACAAACAGGTGCTGCTCGTCTTTCACGCCACGTGGTGTTCCAAGTGCAAAATGCTGGATCGCTACCTGGCCCTGCCGGCAGTGCAGCCGATCATCGCGCGCTATTTTGTGGTCGAGCACTTGAACGCGATGGAAGAGGCCGGGCGATACCCGGAGCGCAACACGCCGGGTGCCAACGAGATGCTGGCAAAACTCGGCGGTACTGAGGGCGTGCCGTTCTTCCTGTTTCTCTCGGGCGATGGCAAGGTGATCGCGAACTCCATCGCACCCGGTTACGGCAGCACAGGCTTTCCGGAAGCTCCGCAGGAGATTGACTGGTTTATGAAGATGGTGGCCAAGGCCGCGCCTGCAATGCCAGCCACGGAAGCCCGCACTCTGGAACAGAAGCTCCGCCACTTCTACGATCGATAGGACAAACGGCCCACAAATAACTTGAGGCTGCCCCGAGTGAGGCAGCCTCTGTTGCTTTCGCGCTGATTTTCGTGTGCGGCGTTGGCTAGTCGCGCTTCGGTTCCTCGCGCAGGTGGCCTTCAAACTCCACGAAGGCCTTCTCCAGCTTCCACTGCTCGTGCGCCTTTTCGCTGGTGGCGAGGAAGGCCTTGCAGTTGGCGCTGGGTGTGCCTGCCGGGTTGCAGTCGTGTCCTAACGTGTATTTGTGCGCGTCACTGAACAGGCTGCCGCCGGGCAGGAAGGAATATTCGAGCGAATTGCGTGCCATGCGCTTCAGCGCCGGATAGTCGAGTTGCTGGTCGCGCACGGCGCGCATGTATTCCCGCGTCATCTCCGAACGCGAAACGCCCTCGTCGTCTGTGGCCAGCGCCACCGGCACGCCTGCCTTCAGGTAGGCGGCCAGCGGGTGCTGCTTGCCGTGCACGCCGAGGATGCCCTCGTTCGAGGTCAGGCAGACTTCCACAAGAATGCCCCGGCGGGCCATCATCGCCAGCAGCTCCTGCGGATCGTTTTCATACATTACGTCCACGCCGTGCCCGATGCGCTCGGCGTGACCGCGCTCAATCGATTCGCGTATGTGGAAGCGCAGGCCCTCCGGCGGAACGATGCCCGGAGCCAGTTCGCCGGCATGCAGCGTGACGTGCACCTGCGGATAAAGCTGCTTGAAGCTGTCGACCATCGCCATGTGGCGGTGGAAGTCGCGCATCGGCACCTGCCAATCCTCAGCCTGCACCATGTTGATGGCGACCACGCGGTGATCCTGCTTTGACAGTTCAAAGGCCAGCGCCATTTGCGCAAAGACCTGCTCGCGCGGGAAGGCCCGCAGCACCGGGTAGATGTAGCGGAACTTGACGCCGCAGCCTGCGTGACGTTTGGCCGGGCTGGCGGCCTGGCAGCCGAGCACCGTATCGCGCTCCGCCTCCCAGGCGTCAAGGTTCTTGCGGGCGTCGGCCACGGCCTTGTCGAGCCCGTTCTGCTCGAGCGCCGCGCGCATCATGGCAAAGTTGTCGGCCTCGGTCTTGCTGTCGTCCCATTTCAGGTGGGTGCCAAGCCCGATGGCTGCGCCATTGTCGGGCGAACTCATCAGTTCCACGTACTGCACGTGGCTGTCAGCGGCGTGCGTGGCCACCTCGGCGTAGACCCTGCCCATGTTGCCTTCGGCGGCGGCAAAGAACTTAAAGAACGTGTCAAAGAAGTGATCATGCCCGGCAAAACTGGCGCCCGGCATGCCGTTGCGTGGGGCGCCCCGCATGCTGAATTCATCAAGCATTTCGCGGTAGAGCACCGGATCCTTGAGCGCGTTGCTGGCCTCGGTCTGGCCCAAGAGGCACATCGGCTTGCTCAGTGCGAACGTGTGCTTGTCCACGCAGAGGCCGGCCTGGGCCGCCCACTGAATCCAGCTCTCGGCATACACCGAACCCACATCGTGGTTGTGCAGGTCGGCGCCCTTGGGCATCTCACGGAGGAAGGCATAGAGCGCTCCGTCGTGGTAGCGAGCCTGGTCAAAAACGTGGTCCGCGCGGGTCTCGGGTGGTTCCGGCGCCGGTTGCGGATGTGCAGCTACCTGCCCGGCAGCCGTTGCCGGGCGGGCGGGCGTCTCGCGGAAGGCGTGAACCTGCGCCATCGCGGAGGTGGCCGCAATGGCGGATAGCAACAACAAACTCTGGGCTGCAGTCCTGCAGCGCATGGGGCGTTCTCCTTATGCCGCATCAGGCGGCCATCGTTAAGGGAAGATAATCCAGATACTTTGATGATACGGCAGATGGAGGGCGGGCTGAAACGCTTTCTTGCCGATTGCGCCAAGGTGGGGGCGAGGTGCACCGGAAGCGGTGCGATGTTCTCACCCCGGCTCGGCCCCGCCGCAAGCACGGAGCCGCCTTCGGGCGCAACTTGAATCTTCCCGCAAATCCATCTACCATCCCTCTTTTGCTGCAAACATGAAGAGGAATCCCTCAGATATGTCCGATTTGAAGGTAATGTTCACCCGTGAAGAGATTGCCGCGCGCGTAGCCGAGCTGGGCGCGCAGATCAGCCGGGATTTTGCCGGGCAACCCGTCACGCTGATTGGCGTGCTCAAAGGCGCCGCCATTTTCCTGAGCGACCTTTCCCGCTCCATCACACTGGACGCCACGTTCGACTTCATCGCCGTCTCCAGTTACGGCAGTGAGAAGCAGAACAGCGGCGAAGTGAAGATGATGAAGGACGTGGATCACTCCATGGAGGGCAAGAACGTCATCCTGGTCGAGGACATTCTCGACACCGGCCTGACGCTGACCTACCTGACGCGCGTGCTCAACGCGCACCACCCCAAGTCGCTGAAGATCGCCGCGCTGCTCGACAAGGTTTCCCGCCGCGCCATGCCGATCAAGGCCGACTACGTGGGCTTCCAAATTCCCGACGAGTTTGTGGTCGGCTACGGCATGGATTACGCCGAGCGCTACCGCAACCTGCCGGATATCTGCATTGTTCCGTAAGTGATTGCCGGTGGAGCGGGCGCGCGGCGTCCGCTCCGGCCGAGCCTGCCTCCGCGGCGCGGTTGCGCGCGGAGCGCCATGCCAGGTGTTCATGACCAAGACCACTGTCATCCCCTCCTCCGCTGACCTGAAGAAGGACTGGCGCGAAGCCGCACGCCTGATTGACCACACGCTGTTGAAGCCGGAAGCCACCCGTGAGCAGGTCTCCAAGCTCTGCCACGAGGCGAAAACCTACGGCCTGTTCTCCGTGATGGTGAACCCCTCGAACATTGCGCAGTGCGCGGTGGAACTGCGCGGCACCAAGGTCGTCATCGGGACCGTCATCGGCTTCCCCCTGGGCGCCACCACCTCCACGGCCAAGCTCTCCGAGGCTGCCGACGCCATCAAACTGGGCGCGCGCGAACTCGACATGGTGCTGAACGTTGGAGCCCTGCGCAGCGGCAACCGCGACCTGGTGCAGACCGAGATGCGCTCGCTGGCCGTGCTCTGCCATCGCCACCACGCCAAGCTCAAGGTGATTCTTGAGACCTGCCTGCTCTCAACCGAGCAGAAGATTCTGGCCTGCCAGCTGGCGGCGGCCGCCAAGGTCGATTTTGTGAAGACCTCGACCGGCTTCTCCACGGCGGGCGCCACCGTCGCCGACATCTCGCTGATGCGCGGCGTGGTGGGCACCGAGATTGGTGTGAAGGCCGCCGGAGGCATCCGCACCGCAGCCGACCTGCTGGCCATGGTCGATGCCGGAGCCAATCGCATCGGCGCCAGCGCCAGCGTGGCCATCCTCCGCGAACTGGGCGCGCCGGAGCTTTCCTAGCCGCCTATGCGAGAACCCTGGCTCGACGTTCCACTGTCCGATTACGAGGCGCACATGAGCGACAACCGTCAGCTCGGTGCGCTCTCGCTGCTGTTTGCGCGGGCGTTGGAGCTGGCGCAGCCACCGTCCGTGGCCGTGCTGGGAGTGGCTGGCGGCAATGGGCTGGAGCATGTCGATCCGGGCGTGACGCAGCGCGTCTGCGGCGTCGACTTCAATCCCGAATATCTGCAGGCGGTTCGCACGCGCTTTGCCGCGTTACCGAACCTGGAGCTGATTGCCGCGAACCTGGCGGAACAGAAGCTCGCGGTTGAGCCATTCGCGCTGGTACACGCCGCGCTGATCTTCGAGCATGCGGGCACCGAACTGGCGCTGGAAAATGCGCTCTCGCTGGTCCTGCCGGGCGGCTGGTTCTCCGTGGTGCTGCAATGCCCGAGCACGACCACCTCGGCGGTGGCGGCAACCGCCCGTGCCTCCCTGCAGACTCTGGCGCAGGGCTTCCATTTTGTGGATCAGGGTGCGTTGTGCGTCCGGCTCAAGCAAGAAGGCTTTGCTCTGGTGGAGCACTCACTGACCTCGCTGCCCGAGGGTAAGTCTTTCTGGCAGGGTATTTTCCGCCACGATCCGGGGCGGGCGTAGGGCTCCAGACCCGCGTATTCTGCGGCTCCGGCGACGGAAGGACATTCCACTTCCCATCGTCACGGCCGTGGGTTAATCTCGAAGATGGTTGTTTGCGCAACCGCAACCATGGGGCCCATTTGTGCGGGCCCACCCAGGCACCCATGCTTTTCGTCGAACTCATCCGCAAAAAGCGCGACGGCCATGAACTGACGCGCAAGGAAATCGAGTACATCGTCTCCGCCTACACCGCCAACGAGGTGCCGGACTACCAGGTTTCGGCCTTCCTGATGGCTGCGCTCATTCGCGGCCTGTCGCGCGCGGAGACCGCCGCGCTGACCAACGCCATGCTCGAATCCGGGCAGGTGCTGGACTTCAGCGAGCTGCCCGCTCCGAAGGTCGACAAGCATTCGACCGGCGGCGTCGGCGATAAGACTTCGCTCATTCTTTCGCCGCTGGTGGCTGCCGCAGGCATTTATGTGCCCATGGTGAGCGGCCGCGGCCTGGGACACACCGGCGGCACGCTCGACAAGCTCGAGTCCATCCCCGGCTTCAGCGTCAACCGCTCGCTCGTGCAGTTCCGCCAGACCTTGTCTGCGATCGGCTGCGCCATGATCGGCCAGACCGCCGAACTGGCACCGGCCGATAAGAAGCTCTACGCCCTGCGCGACGTCACCGGCACGGTTGAAAGTCCGTACCTGATCTGCGCCAGCATCATGAGCAAGAAGCTCGCCGAAGGCATCGACGCCCTCGTGCTTGATGTCAAGACCGGCTCGGGCGCCTTCATGAAGGAGCAGAAGGCCGCGGAATTCCTGGCCAGCCTGATGGTGGAAACCGGCGAGCGCATGGGCAAGAAGGTTGTCGCGCTCATCACCAACATGGACCAGCCGCTGGGCAGCGCCGTGGGCAACGCGCTGGAGGTGGCCGAGTGCATCGCCATGATGAAGGGCGAGCGCAAAGGCTCGGAAGACCTCTGGGAGCTGACCATGGAATTGGCGGCCTGGATGATCAAGCTGGGTGGCAAGGCGGAGAACGTGAAGCAGGGACGCCTGCTGGCCGAGGAGTTGATGGCCAACGGCGCGGCCTTGGCGAAGTTCCGCGAGTTGATTGCGGCGCAGGGCGGCGATCCGGCGGTTTGCGACGATCCCGCGCGGCTGCCGCAGGCAAAGCACACGGTGGAGTTCACCGCCGAAGCCGACGGCTTTGTGCAGTCGATGGATTGCGAGCGCGTGGGCGTGGCGGGCGTGGTGCTGGGCGGCGGACGCTTCACCAAGGAAGATCCGGTGGATCCGGCGGTCGGCTTCGTGCTCCACAAGAAGGTGGGCGACCGCGTGGCGCGTGGCGAAAGCCTCTGCACCATCCACTACAACGAGGAAGACCGCATGAAGGAGGCGCGCCGCATGCTTGGCGAGGCCTACCGCATTGGCTCCGAGCCGGGCAAGCTGGCGCCGATGGTGCAGACGATTTTGCAGAGCAAGCCCGCGCAGCCGGGCAAACATTCCCTCTAAGGGGTTCTCATGGGGCGTTTCACAGGCGTTCTTGGATTGGTGATTCTGCTGGCGGGATGTTGGGCATTTTCCAACAATCGCAAGGCCATCCGTTGGCGCACCGTCGGTATCGGCGTGGCGTTGCAGATTCTGTTTGCCATCTTTGTTAACAAGGTTTGGTGGGGACAGGTCGGCATCCAGAAGGCGGGTGACGGCGCCAAGTGGCTGTTAAGCTGCTCGTTCGCCGGTTCGGAGTTCCTGTTCGGCGCGGCCGGTGCGCAGCACTCCTCGCTCGGCTTCATGTTCGCTTTTCAGGTGCTGCCGGCCATCATCTTCATCGCCGCCTTCTTCTCCATCCTGTACTACTTCGGCGTGATGCAACTTTTGATTCGCGGCGCGGCCTGGATCATGGAGAAAGCCATGGGCGCCAGCGGCGCGGAGTCGCTCAACGTGGCGGCCAGCATCGTGATGGGCCAGACCGAAGCACCGCTCACCATCCGTCCGTTCCTGGCGCGCATGACGCAGTCGGAACTGATGGTGGTGATGACCGCCGGCATGGCGCACGTCTCCGGCAGCATCATGGCCGCATACATTGCCACCGGCGTCGAGGCCAAGCATATTCTCGCGGCCGTCATCATGACCGCGCCTGGCACGCTGACGGTGGCCAAGATGCTTGTGCCTGAGACCGAAGTGCCCGAGACGGCCAACGGCGCCAAGATCCCCGAGGACCCCGACAAGGCGTCCAACGTGCTGGAAGCCGCGGCCAAGGGGACCAGCGACGGCCTGCACCTGGCGCTGAACGTGGGCGCCATGCTCATCTCGTTCCTTGCCATCATCTATCTCATCAACGCCATTTTTGGAGCCGTGCATCCGGGCCTGAGCCTGCAGAAGATCTTCGGCTATGCCTTTGCGCCGGTGGCATTCATCATCGGCGTGCCGTGGCATGACTGCATCAATGTCGGCGGCCTGCTGGGCACGCGCATGGTGATGAACGAATTGGTGGCGTTCAGCAACCTTGGCGCGATGAAGGCCTTGCTCGACCCGCGCTCGTACACCATTGCGACCTTTGCGCTGTGCGGCTTTGCCAACTTCAGCTCCATCGGCATTCAGATCGGCGGACTGGGCGCGCTGGCGCCGTCGCGCCGTGGCGACCTTGCCCGCATCGGCTTCAAGGCCATGCTGGCCGGAACCGTGGCCAACCTGATGTCCGCCTGCATTGTGGGAGTGCTGTTATGAGCAATGCGCAGGATGTTGTGAAAGACGTGACGCTCGATGAATTCACGCGCGCCGAGGCCGCTGCCGCCCATGTGCGCGCGCGCCTGAAGGGAACCGCCGTTGAGAACCCGCAGATTGCGGTGGTGCTCGGCTCAGGGCTGGGTGATTTTGCCGACAGCCTCGCCGACGCGGTGAAGATTCCCTACGGCGAGATTCCGCACTTTCCGCAGTCGACCGCCGTCGGCCATGCCGGACGCATGGTGATTGGCAAGCTTGGTGGCGTGACGGTGCTGGCCATGCAGGGCCGCGTGCATCAGTACGAAGGCTACACGGCCAAGCAGGCGGCCTTCCCGGCGCGCGTCTTCGCCCGCCTCGGGCTGAAGTCGATCATCCTGACCAACGCCGCCGGTGGCATTAACGCAGCCTATGGACAGGGCGCGCTCGTGCTGCTGAGCGACCACATCAACCTGCAGGGCGCCAATCCGCTGACGGGGCCGAACGACGAACGCTTCGGGCCGCGTTTCCCGGATATGACCGAGGCCTACAGCCGCGAGCTGCGCGAGATGGCCAGGACTGCGGCGCGCGAGCAGGGCTTTGAACTTTACGAAGGCGTCTATGCCGCCCTCTCCGGGCCGAGCTATGAGACGCCTGCCGAAATCCGCTACCTGCGCACCATCGGCGCCGACCTGGTCGGCATGTCGACGGTGCCGGAGGTGATTGCGGCGCGGCATTCGGGCATTGAGGTCATGGCGATCTCATGCGTGACCAACATGGCCGCTGGACTCAGCGACACGGTGATCAACCACGAGGAAGTGCTTGAAACCGGTCTGCGAGTGCGCGGAAAATTCCTGGCGTTGCTGGGCGCGGTGATTCCGCGCATGGCGGCGCGTAGACCGTAGGAGAACGGAAAGCGACATGAAGCCGTATTTCATCGGAATCGCGGGACCGTCCTGCGCGGGCAAGAGCTTCCTCTCACAGCATGTGGCACGGGAGCTCGGCGCGGCAACGTTCCATCTCGATTCGTACTACCGCGAGCTGGGCCACCTGAGCCTGCCGCAGCGGGCGCACTTCAATTTTGACGCGCCTGAGGCGCTGGAGAGCGACTTGCTCCTGCGTCACGCGCAGAACCTGGCCGAAGGAAACTCGATCAACAAGCCAATTTACGACTTCACCACGCACACCCGCACGGGCGTGACCGAGCTGCTGGAGCCGACCGAGTTCATCATCGTCGAAGGACTGTTTGCGCTCTACTGGGAAGACCTGCGCAAGCTGCAGGGCACGCGCGTCTACGTGGATCTGGGAGAGGAACTCTGCCTGGAGCGCCGCATCGAGCGTGACATCCGCGAGCGCGGCCGCAGCCGTGAGAGCGTGCTGGAGCAGTACCGCACCACCGTGCAGCCCATGGCGCGCCAGTTCGTCTACCCCACGCGCACCCATGCGGACATTGTGGTGACGGGCGACGACAACATCATGAATGAAGTGGCCAGCGTGCTGGACCACGTGCGTGCCGGCGCCGCCGGGCGCAATTGATTACGAGGTCTTCTTAACCGGATTGCAATCGGGCTGCGCGAGACTGAAGTCGCGGGAGGTGCAGGGCGGACAACCGCCGCAAAGCGCCAATCTCTGCGCAAAGGTCTTGGCGCAGCCCGTTTCTCATTCAAGGGGAATCATGAAGCGTCTGCTGCTCGCCTCCGTGTTGTTTGCCATGCCTCTGCTTTCGTTTGCGCAGCCTGCGCCGGTTCCGCTGCCCACCAGCAAAATGCTTTCGCCGGTGCCGGGCGCGCCGCAGCGCACCAACTCCTTTCCGGTGGCGATGGCGACTTCGCCCGACGGCCGCTACGTGGCCGTGCTCAACGCGGGCTATGGCACCAAGGAGAGCCGCTACGCGCAGTCGATCGCCATTCTGGAGGTCGCGACTGGCAAGCTGACGGATTTTCCGGAGATGCGCACGGTAAAGACGAAGAACGATTTCTTCGTCAGCTTGGCCTTCAGCGCCAAGGGCACGGAGCTTTACGTTCCAATCCTCTCCACCACCAATCCGGTGCCTGACGAAAAGAGCGTGGCGAAGGGCGACCTGGGCAACGGCATCGCCGTCTATACGTTCAGCGAAGGCAAGCTGGCGTGGTCGCGCTTCCTGCGGATTCCGTTGCAGTCGCTGACGGCAGGGAAGAAGTATCCGCACTCGGCGAAGAAGGTTGCCGGTGACAAGGCGCTGGCCGCTCCGGCGGGCATCGCCGTGGTTCCCGGCGCGGAGGGCGAGCGCCTGCTGGTGGCCAACAACCTGGCTGATAACGCCATCCTTATGGACGCTGCTACCGGCGCCATCGTGCACACTTTCGATCTTTCCATCAGCGAGCACGTGCCCGCCGCGTATCCCTATGCGGTCGTGGCCTCCAAGGACGGACGCCGCGCGTGGGTGAGCCTGTGGAACACCGCCAAGGTCGCCGAACTCGATCTGGCAGAGGGCAAGGTTCGCCACATACTTCAGCTTGAGTCGGAGCAGAGCGGCGCGGGAAGGCCCTCGGCGCACGCGACCGCCATGGTTCTGAGCAGCGACGAAAAGTGGCTCTATGTTGCGCTCGCCAATCGCGATGAAGTTGTTGGCGTCTCGCTCGACAACCCGAAGCACCTGCGCCGCTTCAATGCCGAGCTGCCCGGCCAAAAGGCCTTCGGTGCCTACCCGCAGGGACTGGCCTTGGATGAGGGCGCGCAGAGGCTTTACGTGGCCAACGGCAGCACGAACTCCGTCGGCGTCTACTCGCTTGCGGCTGGCAAGCACGACGCGCTCGGCTTCATCCCAACTCAGTGGTATCCGACGTCGGTCGCGGTCACGGGTGGCAAACTCCTCATCGCCAGCGGCAAGGGGGTGGGCACAGGCCCGAACAACGCCAAGTCCGAGCCAGGTTCGCGCAAGCCGTTCACCTACATTGCCACGCTCATTCACGGTTCGGTGGCCTCGATTCCAACCAGCGAAATTGCGTCGCAGTTGAAGCAGTGGACCGGACAGACTCTCGAGAGCAACTTGCTCACAGGCTCGCCGCGCAAGCTCGACTTCACCGCCAGCGGCCATCCGGACAGCCCCATCCACCACGTCATCTACGTCATCAAGGAGAACCGCACCTACGACCAGATTCTTGGCGATCTCGGCGTGGGCAACGGCGATGCGTCGCTGACCATGTATGGCGAGGCCGTCACGCCGAACCATCACGCGCTGGCCCGCCAGTTTGGCGTGCTCGACAATTTCTACGATTCCGGTGAAATCAGCGGCAACGGGCACGTCTGGTCCACGGCGGCCATCACCAGCGACCACACCGAACGCACTTGGGAACTGAACTACCGCAACGACCAGATGTACTACGACTACGAAGGCGGCACCTCGGGCGGCTTCCCGCTGCTGCAGGGAATCGCGAACGTCGATTCTCCCGCCTCCGGTTATCTCTGGACGAACGCCGCCCGCGCGGGCATCCGCTACCGCCACTACGGAGAGTTCGTCAACAGCATCTGGTGCACGGACGCCGTGGAGCCGAACTCTCCGGCCTCCACCGGGCGCTCCGCCACCGCCTGCCAGCGCAGCGTGGTCAAGCCGGGCGAGCCGCTGCCCGCGGGCGTTGGAGCCAAGCTGGGCAAGCCGAGTCCGTGGCCGTGGGACGTGCCGCTGCTTTCGCACAACGTGGCGCTGATGCCCGAATTGCGCGACCACTTCGACCCGAATTACGCCGATTTCCGCCTGGAGTATCCCGACCAATACCGCATCGACGAATTTCTTCGCGAGTTCTCCGGCTTTGTGGCGGCGCGTGAGGCAAAGCACGAGGCGAAGGAGCTGCCGAACCTTGTTGTACTGCGCCTGCCCAATGACCACACATACGGCGCCAAGGCCGGCAAACCCACGCCGAACGCCTCGATGGCCGACAACGACCTCGCACTTGGCCGCCTTGTTGAGGCGGTCTCGCACAGCCCCTACTGGGACGACACCGCGATCCTCGTGCTCGAAGACGATGCGCAGGATGGTCCCGATCACGTGGACGCGCATCGCTCGCTGGCGCTCGTCATCAGCAAGTACTCGCCGCGCGAGGCCGCGCCGATGGTCGAGCACCGTTTCTACACCACGGTGAACATGATCCGCACGCTCGAAGACCTGCTAGGACTGGCGCCGATGAATCACAATGACGCGCAGGCCGCGCCCATCGAAGGACTATTCCGGGGCAAGGGCGACCAGCCGCCGTACACGGCTGACCGCCGCCACGAGAGCGACGGCATGCTGTTTCTGGTGAACCCCGAAAAGGGACCGGGCGCGAAGGCCAGCGCGAAGATGGACTTCAGCATGGAGGACCGCGCCCCGGCTGAAAAGTTGAACCGCGTGCTGTGGCGGCTGGCCAAGGGAAACAACAGCATGCCCAAACCGGTTTATGCTGTATTTCCGAAGTCTCGCGAGAAGGACAACGACTGATGACAGTGCGAAGTGAAGAAGAGTTGGAAGGGTTGAAGCGGATTGGCAAGCTGGTGGCGCAGGCGCGCGAGTTGATGGCCGAGGCCGTCAAGCCCGGCGTGACAACAAAGCAGATTGACGATGTGGGCGCAAATTTCCTGCGCGAACATGGCGCCGTCAGCTCACCGCAGAAGGTCTACAACTTTCCCGGCTTCAGTTGCATCAGCGTCAACGATGAAATCGTGCACGGTATTCCCGGTGACCGCGTCATCAAAGCCGGGGACGCGGTGAAGCTTGACGTAACCGCCGAGCTGAACGGCTATGTGGCGGACTCAGCCACTACCGTGCTGGTTCCGCCGGTGAAGGTTCGTGCGCGCAAGCTGGTGGCCTGCGCCCGGGCAGCCTTCCAGAAGGCGATGGAGCAGGCCCGGCCCGGTCGGCTGGTTTCCGAAATCGGCCGCGCCGTGGAGCACGAGACCAACGCACGCGGCTTCGCTGTTGTGCGCGAGCTGTGCGGACATGGCGTGGGGCGCAACATTCATGAGGCTCCCGAAGTGCTCAACTACTACGAGCCGCGCGAAAAGTTTGTGCTGCACGAGGGGCTGGTCATCGCCGTTGAGCCGATCCTGTCGGCCTCGCAGACCTACGCCGCCGAGAGCGGTGACGGCTGGACCTACCTGACCGGCAACCACTCGCTCGCCGTGCACTACGAGCACACCATCATGATCACCAAAGGTGAGCCGCTGGTGATCACCGCCTGAGCGGTGGACTTTAGAGAAGCCGCGCGGAAGCGCTTAAATCGGGCGCAGGAAGATTGGCGAGGACTCTGCCCGGAGTCCTCGCCTTTGTTTTTGCGCCCGAGCGCTGTAAGGGCGGTTTGCCGTGCAGTCAACTTAGAAGTCGTACTTGAGCGCCAGTTGCACCTGCCGTTCGCGATAGAAGCTGCTGCCTGTCTCATATACGCGTCCGAAGCTCGGCGAGTAATACATCGTGGTTCCACTCACTGAGTAGAGCTGGTCGCTGACACCGGTGGCGTTGCGGTGGTTGAGCAGGTTGTAGGCCTCGGCGATGATCTGCAGCGAACGCTGCCCGCCCAGCGCCAGCCGCCGTGTGGTGCGCAGGTCGAGGTTCCACGTCGCCGGGTAGCGGAAGCTGTTGCGCCCAAGGAATGGCAGGCGGTTGGAGCCGCCGGTTCCCATGTAGCCCGTGCAGCCATCACAACCCATGCCCGGCGCATAGCCGCTGATGTACTCCGAATACGGCTTGCCGGTGGAGTAGCGGAAGATGGGCGCAATCGTCCAGCCTTGAGACGCGTGGCGGCGCAGGCCGTTGCCATGATGCTGCCGCCCGAATGGCTCCCACACCAGGCTGGCGCGCACGCGGTGCCGTATGTCGTAGTTCGAGGTGCCGCGGTTCGGACTGGCAATTGTGTACTGGTTGCCGTTCAGCGTATAGGTCAGCGGCCCGGTCCACAGCGTGTTGTTGCCGGTGCTGAAGACCGTTGAGTTCTGTCCGTCGTCGATGGCGTGCGACCAGGTGTAGCCGGCCTCGAAGCCCAAGCCGTTGCGGAAGCGCCGCCGCGCACCGAACGAGAGACCCGCAAAGTTTGAGGACACGCCGCTGCTGATCTCGGTGATCTGCTGGAAGCGTGCATCGAGCCGGCCGGTGTACACGGGCACGGTGAGCGTGCCAGTGTACGGGCCGACGGTGCCGTCACGCGCGGGGGAGAACGTGTACGTCACCTGCTTGAGGGAGGCAGGATCAAGGTTGCTGTCGAGAAAGTTGGTGAGGTGCCGCCCGAGGCTCAGCAGCCCTGTGGCGCTGAAGACCGTCTGCCCCACCTGCTGCTCCAGCGCCAGCGACATCTGCTGCATCTGCGGCATCTGCATCTTCGGCGCAAACACCACCACATCGCCCTCGCTGCCCTCGGTGAACGGATCGATCGCAATGTAGCCGGGGAAGGCCATTTTGCCCAGTTGCGCGGGCGTGAAAGTGTAAAGGCGCTGCGCTGTCTGCGTGCCGGTCTGCGCCAGCGCGGCAAAGACCGTTGAGTTCGTCAGCCTGCCGTAGTAGATACCGTAGCCGCCGCGCAGTGAGGTGCTCCGGTTGCCAAAGACGTCCCAGGCAAAGCCCAAGCGCGGCCCCCAGTTGTTGCCATCGGATGGGAACGCGCCGGTGGCGGCCAGGTCGGCGTTCACCGCCTGCGGCACGGGCAGCGTCATGTGGTCATAGCGCAGCCCGAGCGAGAGCGTCAGCCGCGGCAGTGCGCGCCACTCGTCCTGCACAAAGAAGGCGGCCTCGCGGGTGTGGAAGCCCCACTTGCTCCGCCCAAAGCCCTGCGTGTAGCTGCTGTAGCTGTAGAAGGAAGGAATGGGATAGCCGTAGGGTGTGATATAGCCCGGCCAGCCCGCTTCTCCGTAGTGCATCCATTGCAGCAGGTCGATCACGAAATTGTCGCGGTAGTTGTAGTTGTAGCTGCCGCCGCCAGCGTAGAGGTTGTCGATGGTCTCCCATGCCTGGTTGAAGTCTGCGCCCGCCTTCAGCAGGTGGTGGCCCACGGCAAGGCTGACGGTGTCAGCCGCATGCAGGCGGCGCTCATCGGGCAGCGCCGTGCGCGGTTGCGTCACCGGCATGCCGAAGGTGAAGCCATCGGAGCGCGCCTCCACCGCCACGGAGGGCACGTTGCCGAACGGGCCGCCCGCAGGCTCGTTTGCACCGGGCGCATTGGGCAGCTCGTAGTTCAGTTCGCGGCTCAGCAGCACGCGCAGGTCATTGGCCAGGTGAGGCCCCAGCGCGGAACTCAGCCTCACCAGTCCGGTATCGACCTTCACGCCGTCATTGCCGAAGGCATCGCGTCCTCGTGTGACCACCGGCGCGCTCTGCACGCCGTTCTTCGCATACCAGCGCACGCGGTTCTCGCTGAGGGAGAGCGTGTGATTCGCGCCGATTCGGTAATCCACCTTGCCGAACAGAGTGTTGTGGGTGGAGGAACGCGGCACCTCGCCGAGCATCCCCGCAAGGTAATCCATCGCGCTCTGCCAGTAGGCAAGCTCCTGCGCGCTGGTGGTGCCGTAGGGCATGATGGCCTTGACGCGCGCCAACTCGCCCGTGCCCGGTGCTTCAAACAGGTAGCCGGTGTTGCGCGGCGCTGCCGCCGCCGGATAGTCGCGGGTCTGCCTATCCCAGGTGAAGAAATAGTAGGAGCGTCCGCGCGCGATCGGCCCTCCCACGCGGAGTCCGTACTGCTGGCGACGGTCTTCCGGCTTCACCGCTACGCCCTTGTAGGTGCCGTCCGGCTGCAGGCGCGGCTGTGTGCTGTAGGCGTTGGTGGCGCCCAGCGCGTTGTCGCGGATGTAGTAGAACGCCTGCCCGTGGAGCTGGTTGGTGCCGCTGCGCGTGACGCTGTTGATGGCCGCGCCCGCCGCGCGTCCGAATTCGGCGGAATAGCTGGAGGTGTTCACGCGGAACTCGCGCACCGCCGCCAGGCTCAGCACGTAACTCATGCGCGTGCGCCCGCGCTCCTCGCCAAAGAACGACTGGTTGTTGTCGCCGCCATCCACCATGCTGTTGTTCTGCAGCCCGCTTACGCCGCGGAAGCTCAGCAGCCCGAAGTCGCCGTCGGGCGTGGCCAGAGGAGAGAGCAGCGCAAAATCCGACCAGCGGCTGCCATTGACGGGAAGCTGCCCAATGGCGGGATCGCCCGTGTTGCTGGCCACTTCCGGTTGCGTGGTGTTCACCGTCGAGGCCTCGTCGACGACCTCGATGCTCTCTCGTGCCGTCTCGATTTCCAGCCGCAGTTCCAACTGCGTGGTGCGGCCCAGTTCCACGCGCACTTCGCGCTGCTGCAGGGCAAAGCCCTTCGCCTCCAGCCGCACCAAGTACATGCCCGGCGGCAGGCCAATCAGACGGAACCCTCCATCGGCCGTGCTGGTGGCGTGCAGAAACTCGCTGCCTTCCACTTCGCGAACAGTGATGGCAACGCCGCCGACCCGCGCGCCATGCGGGTCCGCAACGTGGCCGGCGAGCGCGCCCGTGGTGAGCGATTGTGCCGCCAGCAGGTGAAAGCTGATGAGTAGCATTGCCGCCAGCAATGAATGGCATGGCAGTTTGTGGCCGGAGTCCTGATGCTTGCCCATGCACCGCCTCCCGGAGACTGGAGGTAGAACGGGGCGTGCAAACACAGCGTCGTAGCCCGCTCTCCCCCGAGCCGCATTTGAACAGAATTACTTCGGGAAATTCGCGGGCGAAGTATACGGCGGTTCCGGAACGGCGCCGATGAAATCACATTTCCAAAGAATTCATTTGCAAAGCCAGAAATTTCGAGGGACTCCGCCGCCAAAGCGTACTGCTCCGGCGGCCGTCGGCTCTGTTAAGCTGAAAGGTCATGGGCCGCATCCACGTCCTTTCCGAGCACGTTGCCAACAAGATTGCCGCCGGCGAAGTCGTCGAGCGCCCGGCGTCGGTGGTAAAGGAGCTGCTTGAAAATTCGCTCGACGCCGGGGCCACGCGTATCCGCGTCAATGTCGAAGCCGGTGGCCGCAAGCTCATCCAGGTGATCGATAACGGCAGCGGCATGCTCAAGGACGACGCGTTGCTGGCCTTTGAACGCCACGCCACCAGCAAGCTGAAGAACCCCGAGGACCTGCTGTCGATCTCCACGCTCGGCTTCCGCGGAGAGGCGCTGCCGTCGATTGCCTCCGTGAGCCGTCTGCGGCTGGAGACGCGCGCGCCCGAGGAGCCGAGCGGCACCATCATTGAAATCGCCGGCGGCAAGATTCTTTCGGTCGAGGAGGCGGGCCTGCCCGCCGGAACCTCGATGACCATCCGCGACCTGTTCTTCAATATTCCGGCGCGGAAGAAGTTCCTGAAGTCGGAGTCGACCGAGCTTTCGCACATTGCGCAGCTTGTGACGCACTACGCGCTGGCGCATCCGGACAAGCACTGGGAGCTGCATACCACCACCGGCGCCATGCTGGTGGCCGCGCCCGTGGCGACGCAGGCCGAGCGCATCTACCAGGTCTTCGGGCGCGAGACGCTCGACCAGCTTGTGGATTTTGCGGCCACCATTCCGCTCCAGCATGTCGGGTTGCCGGAGCCTCCACCGTGGCGGCGCGCGGAGAACTATGAACCGCCCACGCCGGGCGAGGTGCGCGTCAGCGGCTTCATCAGCAAGCCCGAGGTGCAGCGGCTCAATCGCAATTCCATTTTCATCTTTGTCAACGGGCGCCTTATCCGCGATCGCCTCATCATGCACGCCATCACCGAGGCCTACCGCAACATCATTCCGCCGACGGTATTCCCTGTGGTGCTGCTGTTCCTCGAAATGCCGTACGAGGAAGTCGACGTGAACGTGCATCCCTCGAAGACCGAGGTGCGCTTCCGCCAGTCGAGCTTCCTGCATGATTTTGTACGCGACACCATCCGCGCCGCGCTGATGAAGGCCCGCCCCGCGCCGGCCTTCACCACGGAGATTTCCGCCGCGCCCAAGGCGGTTACGGCCTTCACTCCCACGCTCACGCCTGAAGGCGGCGTGCCGGTGGAGGGCGAAGCCGGTGAGGCGCAGGCGGCGGATTTCGCGCTCACCGGGCGTCCGCTGCCGCCGCAGAACCAGCCACTGGATTTCGGCGGGCAGCCATTCTTTGTCGAGGGCAACGGCGCCGTGGGCGCCGCGCGGCTCCAGCCGCAGACCTTTGGCGGTCCGGTCGCGCCGCAGGAGTTCGTTCCCGAGCGTGGCGATAGCTGCTCGCTGCCGATTGAGGCGGGCGAGGATACCATGGACCTCTCCGCGCTGGCCACGTTGCGACCGCTCGGCCAGATCCGCGATTCGTTCATCCTTGCCGTCAACCCACAGGGGCTGTGGATTATCGACCAGCACGTGGCGCACGAGCGCGTGCTGTTTGAGAAGATTCGCCGCCAGCGCGAGCAGAAGCAGATGGAGGTTCAGCGCCTGCTGATGCCGCTGCTGGTGGAGTTGGCTCCGGCGCAGATGGCGATTTTTTCTGAAATCTGCGAGGAACTGGAGCGCAACGGTTTTGAGGCCGAGCCGTTCGGTTCGCGCACCATCGCCGTCAAAACCGCGCCCTCCAACCTGGATCCGCCCGAGGCCGAGCGCATGCTGGCCGAGTTGCTGAGCCAGTTGGAGCGTGAGGAGCAGAAGCTCAACATGGAGCAGGTGCGCACGCGCATTGCGGCCTCCATCGCCTGCCACGCTGCCATCAAGGTCAATATGCCGCTGGACCAGCCTAAAATGGAGTGGCTGCTGGCGGAGCTGGCAAAGACCGAGCATCCCATGAGCTGTCCCCATGGCCGCCCGGTCGTCCTGCGGTATTCTGTAAAAGACATTCAACGCGCGTTCAAGCGAATTTAGACCGGATTCGCGAAAGGTATGTCCGTGAAGGAGCCGGGCATTGTTGCCCGGCGAGGAGAAGGATGGACATACTCACCGCGGAGCTGATCCATGCCCCGGACGCGGAAGGTATACTTCTAAAGAGTGCCCGGTGCTCAGCGCGCCGGTGCCCAAAGAATTTGTCGTAGCAGTAAAAGGAACCAATGACAGACCAGGAATTGCAGGAGCTGCGCAGCGCCAAGTGGCGCCTTGATGGCAAGGCGATCGTCACCATTGACGACGCCCGTGAGTTCATCGAATCTGTTGGCTTCTGCCTGATGTATCCCCTGCGCCCCCCCGTGCTGGTGCCCACGTTTATTGGCGCCTGCGCCGGCACCGAGCAGAACCTGCCCACTTGGCAGCATGCCTTTGCCGACCCCCGCAACAAGGACGCCAAAGAGCTGATGGTGCGTACCCTGCGCCAGCGCTTCGCCTTTGAGGCCAATCTTTTCGGCGAGAGCAACTTCCTGATCGCCGCTTCGGTCTTCCCGTTCTTCTACGGGCTGGTGGGCGACCGCAATCCGCGACAGGCACCCAAGACGGGCGGCCGCAGCGACTATTCGCCGCTCGCCGGACACGCCTTCCAGGTCATCCAGAAGGAAGGCCCCATCACCAAGAAACGCCTGGCCGAGCTGCTGGGCGGCGCGCTGTCTGATGCCGCGCTCGACCGTGCTCTGAACGAGCTGTGGAGCAAGCTGCGCATCACTCGCGTGGACTACAACCCCGAGGAAGGCGCTTTCTGGGACATCCTCTTCCGCTGGGCTCCTGACCCGGTGCGCGAGGGCATGAACATGTCGCTCGCCGAGGCCCTGACCGCGCTGGTTTCGAAATACATTGATTGCGTGGTGGCCGCCGAGCAGAGCGAGGTTGAGGATTTCTTCAGCAACTTCATTGGCCGCGCACGTGTGCGTGAAGCCATCAATGCGCTGCTGGCCGCGCGCGAGTTGCAGTTCACGCACGTCGGCTCCCGCTCCATGCTGCAGATTACGCCGCCGAAGCTGCCTCCCCCGCCGCGCGTGCCGCGTGCTCCGCGTGAGGTAATTCCAGTCGCGCCGCGCGCAGGGCAGCCCATTGCGCGCCGTCCGCGCATGATGGCTCCCCGGGCTCCGCAGAAGGCACCGGCCCCCGTGCCGCCCAAGAGCGAGGAATGAGCACACAAAAGAAGCTGGTGATTGCCATTGATGGCCCTGCCGGCGCGGGCAAGAGCACGGTCGCACAGCGTCTGGCCCGCAAGCTCGGCTATGTGAACCTGGAGACCGGCGCCATGTATCGCGCGCTGGGCCTCAAGGCCATTGAGACCGGCACCTCCATCGAGGATGCCGCCGCGCTGCGCAAGCTGGCCGAGGCTTCCACACTTGACCTGGAGCCGACCGGCGAAGGCAACCGCGTGCTGCTTGATGGCCGCGACGTGACCGCCCGCATCCGCGAGCGCGACGTGACCGACGCAGCCTCGCGCGTCAGCACTCACGCTCCTGTGCGTGAGTGGATGGTGAACCGCCAGCGCCAGATGGGCGCCAGCGGCGGCGTCATCATGGAAGGCCGCGACATCGGCACGGTCGTTTTTCCGCACGCCGAGGTGAAAATCTTCCTCGATGCCGACCAGTCCGTGCGCGCCAATCGCCGCATCCTGCAGAACAAGGCGACGGATAATCCGGCGGCGGCTGCCAAGCTCAAGGCCGACTTGGCCGAGCGCGACCGCCGCGACACTACCCGAGCCGTGGCTCCGCTGGTGGCCGCCCCCGACGCCATCCGCATCGACTCCAGCAGCATGACCTTGGAAGCGGTCATCGCCACCGCCGAGCGCATTGTGGAGCAGCGGCTGGAAGAGGCAGGGAAGTAGCGTCTGAGAGGTTTCAGAAGGTTTCGTAAAGTTTCGAGAGGTTGAAAAACAAGAGCGCGCTCGTAGTTCGAGCGCGCTTTACCGTTTGAAACCTTGAAACCTCTCGAAACCTGCCGAAACTTTTCGCTATTCCACCCAGCTCGCCTTCATGGCCACGGCGCCCACGCACCACATCAGGGCGTCTTCCAGGCGGCCGCGGTCAACCTTCTTGCTCCGGATGAAGGCATCGAGATCGGTGGATTCCATCAGGTGCTCGCTCACCGAAGCCAGCAGCGTGGCGTACTCGTTCGGCACGTTGATCTTCGTAGCGCGCACCAGGTCGTCGAGGCAGGCAATTGCGTCCAGCAGCGCGCCGTCCTCGTCTTCCTTGGCGGCGTTGGCCACGTAAAGCCCTTGCGCCACGTCGCAGGAGAGGTCCATCTCCGCGGGGACTGGGGTAAGCACCTTCATCGCCTCGTCGTCGCTGGCGGCCAGGGCTGCGGCGGCCTGCTTCGGGTCGCGGAAGAACAGGATGCGGCCATTGCGGCTCAGCGGGCGGTCATTGCCGCCTTCCATGGCAAAAAGGCTGTAGAACTGCGGGCCATCGTGTTCAGGGTCAAGCCGGAAGCCGACCATCGCCAGGGACTCCGGCGAGGGCGCTGGCGGAAATTGCACAAAGTCGTTCATTTCTTCACCGTCCGCAACGAAACTTTACAAAGGCTGATGCGTTCAATTCATCGGAGGGGTCGTGTGCCCGGAGCGGTCTGTCCGCCCGGCGCCTCCGGCCAGGAAACCTATGAAGAGAATTGTACTGTTGTTTGCGATCTTTGCCCTCGCATCGCTGACCGCGTGCGGTGGCGGCAGCTTCGGGAACCTGCCTCCGGTCAACGGCGGCAGTGGCAGTTACACAACTTCCAGCCTGGCCGGAACCTGGATCTACACTCTGCGCGGTTCCAGCTTTTACAGCGGCGACTACTTTGTCGCCAACGGCACCTTCACCACGGATTCCAACGGCAAGATCACCACTGGCACGCAGACTGTCAACTCGCTGATCTACGGGCCGTCCACCGGCATCACTTTTACCGGCGGCTACACCGTCAATAGCGACGGCCGCGGGCAGATGCAGTTCAACTACGGCGGCAACAACGGCAACTCGCAGTTCCGCTTCGTCTTTACCTCGGCGGGCAACGGACGCCTGATTGAGCTTTCCGGCAGCGAGGACGCCAGCGGAACCCTCGTCAAGCTGCCCGACGCTACCACGCAGGTGGTCGCCCCCAAGACGTTCGTGGTGCGGCTCGATGGCTACAGCATCAGCGGCAGCCGCTTGGCCGATGTCGGCGTGTTGAACTTTGCCGCCAACGGCACGGCCAGCCTCACCTACGACGAGAACTTCAACGGCAGCTTCAGCACGGGCAACCAGTTGACCGGCACCTTTACGGGCAACACGCTCACGCTCGGCAGCCGCAGCTTCCTCTATATTGCCTCCGGCAATACCCATATCGAGCTGGTGGAGACCTCGACCAACCTGGTGACGGCCGGCTCGGGCGAAGCGCAAGGCTCAGGCTTCGCAGCCTCGCCGATGACGGGCAACTACATCTACTCGATTTCCGGAGTCGGCTCCGGAACCAACGGCTACGTGCCGGTCAATGAGGTTGGGCGCGCGGCGCTGGATGGCGCTGGCAGCGTCACCGGCGGTACCCGCGACCAGAATGCAAATGGCATTCTGAGCACCGCCAGTCCCGTGGGCAGCTACGCGGTCGACAGCGCCACTGGCCACTTCACGCTCACGCTGACCAACGGCAGCGGCACCACTTACGACGCGCTGAGCGGCTACCTGATCTCCAATGGCTGGGCGCTGGTCATCAGCTCCAGCGGGCCGATTGAAAGTGGCGTCGTTCGCCAGCAGACCGTTACGCCGGCCACCAGCACGCTCAACGGCAGCTATGGCCTGCAGTGGACGGGGGTGAACTGGAACACCGGCCTGAACATTGAAACCCTGGCCGCCACCAAGTTCGACGGCGTAGGCGGCGTCACCGGCACCATGGACTACACCACCGGCGGCGCCCTGGCGGCCAACCAGAGCGTCAGTGGCACCTATAGCCTCGACAGCAACGGGCGCGGCACCGTGACGCTGAACGGCATCCCATTCACGGTCTATGACGTAGACGCCACTCAGGCGTACTTCCTCACTGCCGACGCCACGCGCGAGTACCAGGGCAACTTCGTACTCCAGCAGTAGAGCGTTATCGCAAATTGCGATAACGCGACGCGGCATCTTTCAGCGGGACGGGCGAAACGGGCCGTCCCGCTCTTTTTGTTCGGCACCTTTCTTCGGCTGGTTGCCCCCGTGGTGTCGCACCCGCTTCTGACGTGGCAATGTGACGGGGGAACCCGGCGAGTCTCTGCCTTTCACCGCCTCCTCCTGCTACAATCCCCCTCTGCAAGTTCTACGTTCTGCGAACTTTTTGCGGCGTGGGTCCGTATCAACCGGTATGGCATTGGGAGCGTCGTTTTCGATCCCTGTCTCGGCTGACCGCACGGACCCAAGGGAGTCCAGGTTGGAAGAAGCCCAGGCAGTTGCGTTGCTGGTGCGCCGGTGTGTAGCCGGTGAGGCCGCCGCATGGGAAGAAATCGTCCAACGCTTCAACCGCCGCATCTATAACCTATGCTACCGCTTTGCAGGCAGTGACGGAGACGCCGAAGACCTGACGCAGGAAGTGTTCCTGAAGGTCTACCGCACGCTGGGCAGCTTTGACCCGGAGCGTGCCGCCTTTGGCACCTGGCTGACGACCGTCACCCGTAACCTGCTGGTGGATCATTTCCGCCGTAGCCGCCTGGAGCGGGCCAGCGACTCGATTGACGCCCTGCCGGGCGACGACGAGGACGGCCAGCCCATGAGCGAGCGCCTGGCCGATGATGGCCCCGGTCCCGACGCCCACCTGGCCGACCGCGAGCGCCGCGAGATGGTGCATCAAGCTTTGCAGAAGCTTTCCCCTGAATTACGCGAGGCGGTTATCCTGCGCGACCTGCAGGATCTGGATTACCGCGAAATCGCCCATGTACTGAAGGTGCCCGAGGGCACCGTAAAAAGCAGGATTAACCGCGGCCGTGCGGAACTTGCGCGGCTGTTGCAGCGTAACTATCGACAGGTGATGTGATGAACGACGAACTCAAACCGGGAATGGAGTGCACGGAGTTCGACGCCCTGCTGAGTGAAGCCATCGACGGCACGCTCGGGGGCGAGCAGTTGGCGCTCTTTGAACAGCACCGCAAGGCCTGCCCGGCCTGCGAGGCACTGTTCGCGGAAGTCCGCGCCGGTGCCGACTGGATGGGCGAGCTGGACGAGGTGGAGCCACCGCGCCATCTGGTGCATAACATTCTGGCCGCCACCAGTGGCGTGATGCAGGAAACGACCCAGGCGGCACTGGCGCCGCGCCGCTCCTTGTGGGAGCGGTTGACGACGGGCCTGCGCCCGATGCTGGCCTCGACGGCCTCCGCGCGCTTTGCCATGTCGGCTGCCACGGCATTCTTCTCCATCACCCTGGTGATGAACATGACCGGCACGCAGTTCAGCGACCTGACGCCCCACAAGCTGGAGCGCAAGTACTACTCCACGCAGGCCAAGGTGGTGAAGTACTACGAAAACATGCGGGTGGTCTACCAGTTGGAATCCCGCGTTCGGGACCTGCGGCGCGCCACCACGGGCACCAATGGGCAGAACGAGAACAAGGACGCGCAGCCGGACCCTCGGTCCGACCGCGACAAGCGCAATAGCAATGAACCCGAGCAGCGGAAGGACCGGGAGCAGTACTCGAAGGAAGATGCCGGCCTGATATTGGCAGCGCTGCCGGAGAGGCAAGCACCAGACGTTTTGGTTGCGAGGCAGAGGAGGATTGTATGAACTGCGCAAAGCACACGGACCAGGCGGCCACCGCCTACTGCCGTACGTGTGGCAAAGCGATGTGCCCCGAATGCAAACGTGAGGTGCAGGGCACGATTTACTGCGAAGACTGCCTGGCAGCACGCATGGCCACCCCCGCGGCCCCGAACGGTGGAGCGTATCCGCCGCCTCCGCCGCCCATGGGCGAGCCGGCCAGCCCCGGTCTGGCGGCCATGCTGGGCTTCATCCCCGGCGTGGGCGCCATGTACAACGGGCAGTTTGCCAAGGGCTTTGTCCACGTGATCATCTTCGCCATGCTGATCTGGCTGAGCGACAACACCAACGGCCTGTTCGGACTGGGCATTGCGGCCTGGCTGTTCTACATGGTGTTTGACGCCTACACCACGGCCAAGGCCCGTAAGTACGGCCTGCCGATTCCCGACCCGCTCGGCATCAACCGCATGGTCTCGCAGCATGAGCCGCAGATGATGCGCGAGATGTCCAACGCCGGGGAGAAGGTAGGCTCGGGCGTGGAGCAGGCGGCGCAGGAGATGCGCGCGCGCTGGAACCAGTGGCAGGCGCAGGGTTCGACCGGTGCTCAGCCTCCGGCAGGCGGCGCAGCCGCCACGGAGCAGGAGGCGCCGGGCGGAACGCAGGGCAATCCAGCTTCGTCAGTGCCCCCATCCGGCAACTTCGGACAGGCGGCTAACCAGTTTGCTCAGGCTTCCATGAACTTTGCGCAGCAGACGATCAACTACGCGCAGCAGCGCACGGCCAATGCGCAGCAGCAGGCCGCGTATGCCCAGCAACAGGCTGCCTACTACGCGCAGCAGCGGGAACGTCATGACCGCGGACCCATCGGGGCCATCGTGCTCATCGCTCTCGGGTGCCTGTTCCTGCTGGACAACATGAACGTGTTGCAGTTCCGCTGGGCGCATCATCTGTGGCCGGTCATCCTGATCGCGATCGGCGTGGCGTTGTTCATCCGCCGCGGCCGGCCGGACGCGCAGTGAGGGGGAAGTCATGAATTATTACAACTCAAATCCGCGTTGCCACTGCATGCGTTGCCGAACCAGCGGCGCGATGGGCCCGGCAGTTCTGATTACTCTCGGCGTGTTGTTTCTGTTGCAGGAGTCGAGCAGCTACAGTTTTGGACGTACCTGGCCGGCGCTGCTGGTTGTCATCGGCCTGATTTCGCTCTTTCGCCGTACGGCTCCGACCGATGGTCATGTGGAGCGCGGCTATGAATACCTGAACATGCCGCCGGTTCCACCGTCCGCGCAGCCTTCCGCCGAGACGGAGAAGTCCGTGGTGGTGACGCCGCCTCCGGCCCCGGTGGCCGGAACGCTGCCTGCCGCCACGAGCGAGGAGGAACACCATGGCTAGCCCGGTTCCGTATTACTATCCTCCGCGCCGCCGCTCGATCTTTGGGCCGATTGTGCTGATCGTCATCGGCGCGCTGCTGTTGATGCGCAACTTCGGCTACCGCTTGGCGATGCTGAATGTGCTGGGGCGCTGGTGGCCGGTGCTGCTGCTCATCTGGGGCGGCGTGCGGCTGTGGGAATACTATGACGCGCGCCGTCACGGCGAACTGCCGCCGCGTTTCGGCTTCTGGGGCGTGGTGCTGCTGCTCATCGTTGTTTCCATCGGTGCGGGCGTGCAGAAGGCGCACAACTGGGCCGGAGACGTTGACTGGGACAATCTGCGCAACGGAATGGACCTCAACGATGATGACTTTGGCGGCCTGTTCGGAAGCAGCTTTACCTACGACGGCAGCACCGAAGCCGGCTTCCCTGCGGGTTCGGCACTGAAGGTCATCAACGACCGCGGCAACGTGACCGTGAACGCCTCCGAGGATGGCAAGGTACACGTCAACTACCACAAGCGCGTCTTTGCGGGCAGCCAGAATGAGGCCGACAAGGCCAACGGCTCCACCAACCCGCAGATTTCGCAGCAGGGCAACGTGCTGCTGGTGAACGCCAACACGGAGGGCGCGGGTGGGCGCAACGTGGCCACCGATCTTGAGATCACGCTGCCGCGCAATAGCTGGGCGGAACTCTCCAGCCGCCGCGGAGACATCATCGTCACCGGCCGCAGCGGAGACGTGAAGGCCAACGTCAGCAAAGGTGACGTCACGCTGACCGACATTACCGGCAACGTGACGGTCACCATGCAGAGCGACAGCAGTCACGGCTCGCTGCACTGCGACAAGGTGACCGGCACGGTGGTTGCCAACGGCCGCTATCAGGACGCCATGCTGGCCAATGTCGGCGGCGCAGTCACGCTGAACGGCGAGTTCTTTGGCGACATACGGCTCAACACATTGGCCAAGGGCGTCACCTTCCACTCTTCGCGCACCGATCTTGAAATCGCGCGCGTGGATGGCGAGCTGACCATGGGCAGCGGAGACCTGCGCGCCAGCAACGTGCTTGGCCCCTTCACGCTCAAGACCAAGGGCAAGAACATTGAGCTGGAGAATGTGCAGGGCGACACGCGCATCACCAACACCAACGGCGACATCACGGTGCAGCCTTCGGGCAAACTGCCGATGGGCAACATCGAGGTGAACAACGAGCACGGCGACGTGCGGCTGGAGCTGCCGTCGAAGGCTGGCTTCCGCTGGACGGCCAACACGCGCCACGGTTCCATTGACGCGGGCGACTTTGGCACCACGCACAGCGGCGACAGTGAAAACGCCGCCGCTAACGGTGTGGTCGGAAACGGCGGCTCCACGGTCAACGTGAAGCTGGATTCCGGCGACATCCAACTGCGCCGCAACAATGGTATGCCGCAGGCGCTTCCGGCCATCCCGCCGGTTCCGGCTCCGCCCGCCGTACCTGCACCGGGCGAGAAGGGTAAGAGCCAGAAGCACCAGTTGCATGCGCCAAGCACGGTGCCCAAGGTGAGCGAGCAGTAAAAGTCTTTCCCAAACGCGCATCACGCGCATGAGCCACAAAGGGGAGCCGAGAGGCTCCCCTTTCTATTGCACCGAAGTATTGCGCCGAACAAGACGGCGCGGCATTACGTGGCGGCTCCGGCCCACGCGAAAACGTGGAACAAACTAAGCGCGCCCGGCCTGCGAGCGCGCTTAGTTTGGAAACTCGAAACTCTTTCTTATTCACTCGTGAAGTAATCCACCTCCACCGGTTCCTCAAAGAGCGAGAAGTCACGGGTGACGACCGTGATGCCAGAGTCGGTGACGGTGTATTTCTGCCGGTCGGCTTCCAGGTCGTAGCCGATGACGGTGCCTTCCGGCAGGTGCACGTTGCGGTCGATGATGGCGCGCCGGATGCGGCAGTGGCGCCCAATATCAACGTGGCTGAAGATGATGGAACCATCGACCTCGGAGTAGCTGTTCACGCGCACGTCGGGCGAGAGCACGCTGTTGCGCACCTGGCCGCCGGAGATGACGCATCCGGCGGAGACGACCGAATCGAGCGCCATGCCGCTGCGTCCGGTTTCCGCAAAGACAAACTTTGCCGGCGGATACTGCCGCTGGTGCGTGCGGATAGGCCACTCCTCGTCATACAGGTTGAAGATTGGCGAGACGGCGGCCACATCCATGTTGGCCTCGTAGTAGGCGTCGAGCGTGCCCACGTCGCGCCAGTAGAGCGCTTCCTTCTTGTTCTCGTCGATGAAGTTGAACGAGTAAACCTTGTACTCATCCACCATCCTGGGCAGGATGTTGTAGCCAAAGTCGTGCTTGGAGTCGGGGTCTTCAGCGTCCTTGAGCAGAGCCGGAATCAGCACCTCGGTGTTGAACAGGTAGATGCCCATCGAGGCCGAGCACATCTTCGGGTTGTAGGGCGAGCGCAACTTGGTCTGCTTGGGTTTCTCTTCAAAGCCGCTGATACGGCCGTCGCGGTCGATATCGACGACGCCGAAGCTCTTCGTCTCACTGGGGTCGATGAGGATGGTGGCCAGCGTCACGTCGGCGCCCGAGTCCTGGTGCTGCCGCAGCATCTTCTCGTAATTCATCTTGTAGATGTGGTCGCCGGAGAGGATGAGGACGTGCTTGGGCTGCTCGCTGCCGATGGAGTAGATGTTCTGGTAAACGGCGTCGGCCGTGCCCTGGTACCACTCGTTGCTGACGCGCTTCATCGGCGGCAGAACCTCGATGAATTCGCCCAGTTCCGTGCCCACGATATTCCAGCCTTCGCGGATGTGGCGGTTGAGCGACAGCGCCTTGTACTGCGTCATGATGTAAACCTTGCGCAGGTTGGAATTAATGCAGTTGGATAGCGTGACGTCGATGATGCGGTAGATTCCGCCGAAGGTGACGGCCGGCTTGGCGCGGTCCCGCGTGAGCGGATACAGCCGCTCTCCGGCGCCGCCGGCGAGCAAGACTCCCAGTGTGTCCTTCATGTCGCTCCCTGCCTTACAGACGCTTGCAACCCGCCAGAGCCGGAGAGGTTCGTCCCAGGGGCCCATTACGGCAGGTAGCGCTCCAGCCCCCGGCGCGGACCCTCTTGCCTCCCACATGCCAGCCGTGGCCGATGGTGGAACGCTCCGAGGTCCAGCAGCGCATACTAACACAGCAAAATCGCCATGTCTGTTACGGTTCCGGGAACGCGGAGAAATCGAGATTTAATGACCTCAACCGTGGCCTTGCGGCAATCCGTGTTCTAAAATAAAGCCGCATGAGTGATACGGAAAAAGCCATGCCCGTCATCTCCACCGCCGGAGCGGTGGGTACGGGATTAGGTCGGCTGACGCGCGCCGCCGTGCGCTCGGTTCGCAGCGTGACGCGCCAGGACGTGGAGCGCGTGGCTGGAGCCGCAGGAGCCAGCGCCGGACAGGCCGTGCACAACGTGGCCAATGAGCGCAACCGCCGCGCAGCCAAGGGCTTTTTCTCCTCCTGCGGAATTCTCTGGGGCAACCTGAAACATGTCACCAGCCTGCTGTTCCTTGAGGTCACGGGAATGCTCTTCCTGTTCTTCGCCCTCGGAATCGGCGCCAAGGCCTGGAGTGAGTACGATGAGTTCAAGCACGGCGTGCGCAACGCGCAACGCGCCGAGCTGGCCGCCGCTCTGGCGGTGATGTTCCTGTACTTCGGTTTGAGTTCATTCTGGCGTTCGCGCCGAAAGGCGCGGCGTTAGAGGCGGAATCGCGGCGTACGTTTCGCGGTTTCGCGTGCTGTACGTTCATACTTCCTTCAAAGGGGTGTAGCGATGGCCGACAAAGCCGCTGCCAAGAAGCCCGAGCAATTCTTCGAAACTACTTCTCATATTCCCGTCAAAGCCTATTGCACGCCGGAAGACCTTTCCGGCTTTGATTACGCCGACGAACTCGCCGCGCCCGGCGCGTTCCCATTTACCCGCGGCGTGCAGTCCACCATGTACCGCGGACGCCTCTGGACCATGCGCCAGTACGCAGGCATGGGCGACGCCGAGGAGAGCAACAAGCGCTATCGCTACCTGCTGAGCCAGGGCACCATGGGCCTTTCGGTTGCCTTCGATCTGCCAACGCAGATCGGCTATGACAGCGACCATGCGTTCGCTCTCGGCGAGGTCGGAAAGGTCGGCGTCGCCATCGACAGCATTGAGGACATGCAGCGGCTGTTCAATGAGATCGACCTCGAGAAGGTTTCGACCTCGATGACAATCAACGCTCCGGCCTCCATCCTGCTCTCGCTCTACATTGCCGTGGCCAAGCGCAATGGTGCCGATCCGAAGAACCTGAAGGGCACCATTCAGAATGACGTGCTCAAGGAGTTCATCGCGCGCGGAACGTATATTTATCCGCCGCAGGCCTCCATGCGCATCATTACCGACATCTTCGGCTACTGCCACGAGAACGTGCCCTCGTGGAACACCATCTCCATCTCCGGCTACCACATGCGCGAGGCCGGCTCCACCGCCGTACAGGAAGTGGCCTTCACCCTGGCCGACGGCATGACCTACGTCAAGGCCGCCATGGAGAAGGGCCTGCCGGTGGATGAGTTTGCGCCGCGCCTTTCGTTCTTCTTCGCCTGCCACAACAACTTTCTGGAGGAAGTGGCAAAGTTCCGCGCCGCCCGCCGCATGTGGGCCAAAATCATGCGCGACCAGTTCGGAGCCAAGAATCCGAAGTCGCAGATGCTGCGCTTCCACACGCAGACAGGCGGCTCCACGCTGACTGCACAGCAGCCGCAGGTGAACATTGTGCGCACCGCGCTGCAGGCGCTCTCGGCTGTGATGGGCGGCACGCAATCTCTGCACACCAACTCGTTCGACGAGGCGCTGGCGCTGCCCACCGAGGACTCGGCCCGCATCGCCCTGCGCACGCAGCAGGTCATCGCCTACGAGAGCGGTGTGCCGCAGGCCATCGACCCGTTCGCCGGATCGTATTGGGTGGAGTCGCTGACCAACGAAATTGAAAAGCGCGCCACCGAGTACATCCAGAAGATCAAGGATCTCGGCGGCATGCTGAAGGCCATCGAGCAGGGCTACGTGCAGCAGGAAATCCAGAACGCCAGCTACGAGTACCAGCAGGCGGTTGACAGCAAGAAGCAGATCGTTGTCGGCATGAACCAGTTCCAGCTTGAGCACGAAAAGCCCGTGCCGCTGCAGCACATCGATGAATCTCTGGAGCGCAAGCAGGTGGAGCGGCTGAAGGCTTTCCGCGCCAAGCGTGATCAGGCCAAGGCCGCTGCGGCCGTCAAGAAGGTGGAAGACACCGCACGCGGTGGCGACAACCTCATGCCGGTCATCATCGAGGCCGTGGAAGCCGATTGCACCGTCGGAGAAATCGCCGACGCCATGCGCAAGGTCTTCGGCGAATACAAGGAAGTCATGGTCATCTGAGGATGGCTCAACACCCGGAACGTGGAAGGGCGTGATCGTACTGGTCGCGCCCTTTTTATGCGTCAAGTGTTATGGGGAACAATTGTGTTCTGGGTGCCCCAGGTTCGCGGAGCGCAGCGAAGCTAACCTGGGCTGAGATGACGTGTATCCCGAAGTTTGCCCCGAACTGACAGTGATCCGTCGCGCCTGCTGTTGGGGTAGCTCCCCCGAATCAAGTCCGGTTCTGAGCGCGTCACACGCTGCTGCGTCACCGGTCACGTTCCCCGCCCGCCGCCCGGCCTACAATGTCCGGTTTTCATCCGGGCAACCGAGGGAGCCGTGCCATGATTCACGTTTTCTATTCCTGCAAGGTTCGGGACGCGGCCGCATGGAAGGCCGCTCTGGACCGCCTGTTCCAGGAGCGCAAGTCGGCCGGGGAACTGGACTGTCGCATCTTTCATTCTCACGAGGACGAAGGAAAACTGCTCGCGTGGTTCGAGTGGGATTCGGCGCGCGACGCCGATCTGTTCTTCCACTCCGTGCCGTGGCAGCAGGCGCAACAGCAAGCCGGGGCGTCGGACGCCTCCGGTCCAATGCTGATGGACGAAGTGCGCGCCTTGCACCTGACCGCCGCCGATTGAGGGGCGGTTTCGTTCGCGCAATAAATCACTGTGGGCAGGGAACAGCGTCTCCGTTGATGGCGAGACAGGTGCGAGCGGCTGACTGTTTGCCTTGCGCCTTCGCTTCCGCGGAGTTGGCTGAAGCCGGTGTTGATGTGGCGGTTGGGGCTGGCGTCGGACGGAGTACCGGACGAGGTTCAGCGGGAGTCGTTCGTTCCAGCAGGGTCATCTCCAGCACCACCGTCCGCACATCCTTGGGGGCATCCGCCACGCGCACGTCGAGCTCTTTGTTCGTCAGCCGGATCAGGACCTCTTCGCCGACCGGCAACATGACGCCGTGCGTGGTCAGGATGCGGAAGAGAACTTTGCCGGTGTGCAGCTCGTAGGCGGTACAGCCTTCGTCTGGGGGCATCATCGGAGGCAGCATGGTCATGCCTGGCAAAGCGACCTGAGCCTGCGGGCGAAGGCTTTGCAGCCGGTCGCAGGGTGAGGCCTTCATCCCCGTGATGAGAGCCTTCTGGTAGCGGTCGGCGGCAATGAGTTGGAGCGACACGAAGAGAAGGCAAGAGAGCAGGAAGATTCGGTGCATGGCGTTCCTCTGGAGCCTTATCGGCAGTTGCGGGGAATCGATGAGGAGCACCTGTTCAACTTCGTAGCGAGGGTGATTGCCGGCCATAGTTTGAAGTGCCATCTGTTTCGGAACGGAACATTTCTTCTCCGATTGATTAAAGCTATTTAATGCAGAGTGTTATGGGCACAGTGGTCGGTTGGAAGAGAGCCACCTTGCAGCAGACGGCGGGAGTGGAACACGAACGATTACCGAGATATCTATGAATTTTGGAAGTTTGGGATTCCATCACATTGGTGGCTGGTAATTTGAGCAATCTGATACGGATCGTTCTCTAACACGTTGAAAAACATGGCAATAAATGATTGAAAAGTGCCGCATTCCCATTGCTGACAAGAGACTGACAAACAAGTCGGCACTATCGGGCTACAGATTTTTGGATTTTGTTAAACAGAGTGTTATCTAACGCTTGTGTTTTCAATCATATGCATGTCGTTCCATTTGGACAGTGACGTGCATGTACTCATGTAACCCGGTGTCTGCGCTTTGCAGTGTACATGGATCCGAGAAAGTTGAATGAAGGACCCCCGGGTGCAATACCAACAGCAGCAGAGACTCAGGAGAGAGAGCATGAAAACAAGAGTTCTGTGTGGCCTGATGGTTGTACTGCTTGCCTTCGGCGGATTGCTGATGGCGCAGGTGACCAAGGGCTCAATCGCAGGCGAGGTCGCGGATCAGTCCGGCGCAGCCGTGATTGGGGCGGACGTGAAAGCGACCGAAACCAAGACCGGCGCGGTGCTTACGGACGTGACCGATAAGACCGGCAACTTCCGCTTCAACCTGGTTCCTCCGGGCACCTACAAGGTTGAGGTCGTCAAGCAGGGCTTCAAGAAGATCGTCACGACAGTTGATGTCAACTCGGGCTCGGTTGCCTCGGTTGGCCAATTGAAGCTGACTGTCGGCGGCAGCGAAACCCAGGTGGACGTGGTTGCCGAAGCAGCCTTGATCAACCCGGATCAGGCGCAGGTTGCAAGCACCTTCGAATCGAAGACGCTGGAGACATTCTCCAGCCTTGGCGACAATCAGGGGTTAGATCGCCTGGCGCAGTTCGTCCCGGGTGTTACCTCCACCCGCCAGAACAACTTCTCCAACACCAACGGCGGCGGCTTCTCGGTGAATGGTCTCCGCGGCCGCAACAATGACCAGCAGATCGACGGCCAGAACAACAACGACAACAGCGTGGGTGGCCCGTCCACCTTCCTGTCCAGCACCGAGTGGGTGGCCGAGTACAACATCGTCACCAACAACTTTGGCCCGGAATATGGTCGTAACGCTGGCTCAGTGGTGAATATTGTCACCAAGAGCGGCACCAACAACTTCCATGGCAGCGGGTACTGGTCCTACAATGCGGATTCGTTGAATGCGTTGACGAATATTCAGAAGAATTTTGACGGGCTTACTTCGCCGCCGTCTCTGAGCGATCTGTACGCAGGATATTCGCTCGGCGGTCCAGTGCTCAAGAACCGTCTGTTCTTCTTTAGCGGTTTTGACACGGAGCAGGTAACTCAGACGTATGTTGGAACTTCGAGTTACTACACGCCGACACTCAATGGGTTGGCGACTCTGCAGACTTGCTTCCCGAACAGCGCTTCTGTCGCTGCGTTGGCAAAGTACAGCCCATTCAAAGTCAACTACGGCAAGGTAAGCGAGTCCAATGTCGCAACAAACTCGATCGCGGGATGCGCGACAGAGACGGCTTACATTACCCGTAGCGTTCCTGGCGACATCAAGAATTACAATTTGATCGAGAAGGTAGACTGGAAGGGCAACCAAGACAGCTTCAATGGTCGCTACTTGTATCAGAACTATAACTACAAGAATGCGATCGGTAGCGTGGCTCTCGGCTATGCCGGCGATGAGCCGTCCTATTCGCACAACGTTCGTCTGGGTTGGACGCGCACCATCAACAACCGTATGACCAACGATCTGGCGGTGACCTTCAGCCGGATGCACGTTGACTTTGGCGGTGGCGATATGGGAACCATCCCCTCTCCCACCGACATGACGAATGCCATCTCGTATGTGGCCGTCTACAATAGCCGTCAGGCTTTTGGTCCGAGCACCAGCTATCCGCAGGCTCGCACGGTCAGCACCTGGCAGGTTCAGGACAACTGGAACTACTCGGTCGGTCAGCATAATCTGAAGGCCGGCGTGAACTGGACCTATCAGCGCTCCCCGAATCGCTTCTTGCCGAGCATCAATGGTTCGTACAGTTATTCCAACTGGACAAACTTCGTCAACAACGTTCCAACTTCGGTGTCAATTGTAAAGGGCGATCCCGGATTGGACTTCCGCGAGTATGATACGTTCGCCTACATTGGCGATGACTGGAAGATCAAGTCGAATCTGACCGTGAATATGGGCCTGACCTGGACCTTCTACGGCCAGCCGGCTAACCTGTTCTACAACAAGGACCTTGCCCGTGAGCAGGGGGCGAACCACATCTGGACCCAGTCGATCTCTTTGGCTGATCGCATCTCGCCGAAGATGGATTCGAACTACGCCTACTTTGGACCGAGCATCGGCTTCGCCTACACGCCGCGCTTCGGCTTCTTCCACGATGGAAAAACGGTACTCCGCGGCGGCTACCGGCTGTCGTTCGATCCGCCGTTCTACAACATCTACCTCAACATGGCAACGGCCTCGCCGCAGGTGATGGCAACGACGTTGCGTACGTCCAGCACCTTTACGGCTCCCGGATTGGTGTCTGATCCGACCGGCACCAACACTCAGGCTGCGCTGGCAAGCTACCTTCCCACCGGTACGGCGGATCCTCGCAATTACAATCAAACTCGGATTGCGAAGGACTTCGGCGCGGATAATGTCAACAGCTGGTCGTTCGGTATCCAGCGTGAGTTGGCGAAGAATATCGTGGCGGAAGCTCGTTATGTGGGCAACCACGGCGGACGGTTGTTCCAGTCTGTCAATGGCAACCCCTACATAGCGGATCTTGCGGCAGATTATCCGAGCTATACCACGAATCTGACCCCTTGCGCGTCCAGCACAATTACAAATGCTGTGGGCCGTGTGAACTGCAACTTGGGCATCGTTCGTGTGCGTCAGAATAGCGGCTATTCTGATTACAACGGATTGCAGACGGAAATACGTACGCAGCAGCTGTTCCATCAGCTGACGATGCGTGCTGCCTACACATGGTCGAAGACTACCGATAACGTTTCAGAGATCTTTGCGACACTGGACGCCGGCAACACCACGGCCTTCTCGCAGAATCCTCTGGACTACAAGAACGGCGAGCATGCGGTGAGCGGCCTCGATGTTACCCATAAATTTGCTTTCACCTTCCTGGAAGAACTGCCGTTCCTGCGCAAGCAGGCGGACCTGAAGGGGAAGCTCCTTGGTGGATGGGGCGCATCGCTGGATTACGTGCTGGCCTCTGGTCAGCCGTACTCTCCGCTGCAGTACTACAGTGCCTATTTGTCGGGCGCTGGCAGCTACTCTGACTACTCGTTTAACTCTGCTTTCGCGAGCACCTATGACAACCTGCGTCCTTTCTTGAGCAATCCGAAGGCGCCGGTGACCTCCGTTGGCTACTACTCCAGCGGACAGCTGTATGACTGGATGACGGGCGCTGCAGTTAGTAAGTCAGATGTCCGCTTCATCATAAACGACGCTGAGTCCCAGGCTGTGTTCGGCACGCCCTTTGGCACTGCCGGCCGTAACAGCCTTCGTGACGACAAGCAGAACATCACCAACATCAAGATTTTCAAGAACACTAAATTCACCGAGAAGATCGGCATGGAGTTCCATGTCACGATGTTGAATGCGTTCAACCATCGGAATTTCGAAGGCGTTGACCCGATCATGGAAGATCTGGGGGACACGCCTGCATATTACGATGGCTTCGGCCAGCCAAATTTGACCAGCGGCGGTTCGCGCTCGATCGTCTTCGGCGGCAAGGTCACGTTCTAACTTCAACCTCCGCGTATGCGGAAAGCCCCTGCTTCGGCAGGGGCTTTTTTCATGCTCAAAAGGCGGCGCTCCGGAAGCGCGTATAGATGGGGTAGCGTCTATCGCAGCGCGCCTTTTTGTGGAAGGGGGATGTGTGCGGTTGGCGCGGGGCAGGAGAGTTTTCGTGCGTGAGGTCGCTCTTGCAGGATCTCTCCGGCTGCTCCGCCCCGGCGCTGGCGCGCCGAGGGGAGCAACGGAGGAGGAATGAGGTTGCGGGTACGAGCTAGTTGGCGGTGCCGCCGGGCAGGCTCGCCATCAGCTCGTCGAAGGCCTTGAAGGTCAGCGACTGCGGGCCGTCGGAGAGTGCGCGCTCGGGCTGCGGGTGCACCTCGACGATGATTCCGTCGGCGCCAGCCGCCACCGCTGCGCGCGACATGACGGCCACCAGGTCGCGGCGGCCGGTGCCGTGCGACGGGTCCGCAATGACGGGCAGGTGCGAGACCTGCTTGGCCAGCGCCACGGCGGCGAGGTCGAGCGTGTTGCGCGTGGCCTCGTTGTCAAAGGTGCGGATGCCGCGCTCGCAGAGCATGACCTGATCGTTGCCGCCGGCGAGCAGATACTCGGCGGCCAGCAGCCATTCCTTTACCGTGGCCGAAGGGCCACGCTTGAGCAGCACCGGCTTCTTGCATTCGGAGAGCACGCGCAGCAGTGCGAAGTTCTGCATGTTGCGCGCGCCCACCTGCAGAATGTCGGCGTGTTTGCAGATGACGTCGATATCCTCGGAGGCCATGATCTCGGTAATGACCGGCAGGCCGGTAGCGGCCTTGGCTTCGCTCAGCAGTTCGAGCGCTTCTTCGCCCAATCCCTGGAAGTCGTAAGGAGAGGTGCGGGGTTTGTAGGCGCCGCCGCGGAGAATTGTAGCGCCAGCCTTCTTGACCGCCTGCGCCGTCGCGACAACCTGCTCACGCGATTCCACCGAGCATGGTCCGGCCATGACCACCAGTGAGCCGCCGCCGATTTCAACGTCGCCCACCTTGATGACCGTGTTCTCCGGGTGCACCTTGCGGCTCACCAGCTTGTAAGGCGTGGAGATGGCGACCACGTCCTCGACGCCGGGCGCGGCGCGCAGGGCCTCCACTTCGTTACGGCGTCCGCTGCTGCCAACGGCGGCCACCACGGTCTTCTCGGTGCCGCAGGTAAGGTGGGCTTGGTATCCGGCGTTGCGAACGCGCTCCACCACGTAGTCGATCTCCTCTTGGCTCGCGCCTTCGCGCATGTTTACCAGCACTGTCGTTCCTCCTTGGAAATTTGCCTGAAATAGAAAACCGCGACTCGTGAGAGTCGCGGTTTGGGTTGAACTTGAATTGCGCTTACAACTGAACTTTTGGTTAGTCTTCTGCGCGCATGCTCGTCACCCTCGCCGCTCTCTCAAAGAAGAAGCGGTAAGCAAAGATGGCGTAGCTAAATCGACGAGAAGACATAATTCCTGCATTCATAGTAGGGGCATTCGGTGGAATTGTCCAGCCGGGACGGAAAACTTAACGGTACTTTCAAAAAACGGCGCGCTCGACTATGTTGGTGTGTTCCCCGCGCGAGCACGCAATGCGTCTGCGTGCGGGGCGGCAATCATCCAGCAAGGAGAACCCTGATGAAGCTGGGCAAGACAGCATTCCTGGCGCTCACCGCGCTGCTGCTGACGGCAGCAATGTGCGTGGCGGCACCCAAGAAGACCGTGAAGGTCGAGGATTTTGGTACCACCGCTGAAGGCAAGCCCGCGCACTTGTACACGCTGGCCAACAAGAGCGGCGTGGAAGTGAAGCTGACTGACTACGGTGCCACAGTGGTCGCCATCCGCACGCCCGACCGCGGCGGCAAGGTGGACGACATCGCGCTCGGTTATGACAGCGTGACCGGCTACGAGACCAACAGCCCGTACATCGGCGTGACCGTGGGCCGCTACGCCAATCGCATCGGCAACGCGCGCTTCGCCATCGACGGGAAGACCTACACGCTGTTTGCCAACGACGCGCCGAACACGCTGCACGGCGGCAAGCGCGGCTTCAACAAGTACCTGTGGGAAGCGCGTGAAGTCGGCGCGAATTCCGTGGAGTTCAAGCGCGTCAGCCCCGACGGCGAAGAAGGCTTCCCGGGCAACCTGACCGTTTCAGTCATCTTCACGCTCACGCCGAACAATGAACTGAAGATGGAGTACACGGCCACCACCGACAAGTCGACGGTGGTGAACCTGACCAACCACAGCTACTTCAACTTGGCCGGTCCGCCGCAGAAGGAGATTCTCGACGAGGTGCTGACGCTCAACGCTGACCGCTTTACGCCTGTCGATAAGAACCTGATCCCGACCGGCGAACTGCGTCCGGTGAAGGGAACGCCGCTGGACTTCACGGCACCCACGGCGATCGGCGCGCGCATCGGCGCCGAGGATGAGCAGCTTAAGCTAGGCCGCGGCTACGACCATTGCTGGGTGGTGAACGGCGAGCCGGGCAACCTGCGGCTGGCTGCGCGTGTCAGCGACCCTACCAGTGGACGCATGCTTGAGGTCTTCACCACCGAGCCTGGCGTGCAGTTCTACACCGGCAACTTCCTCGACGGAACGGTGAGCGGCCATCAGGGAAAAGCTTACAAGTATCGCTACGCGTTTGCTCTGGAGACGCAGCACTTTCCGGATTCACCGAATCATCCGGCGTTCCCGACCACGCTGCTCAAGCCCGGCGAGGTCTATCACACCTTCACGGTCTACAAATTCTCGGTTGTGAAGTAAGAAGAGCTTGCGAGATTTTCGAGCGGAGCGCCCGGCTCAGGCCGGGCGTTTCTGTTCGCGTGAAATGTGGGCGTGCAAAAGCCCCGCACTCGGCGGGGCTTTGTGAACACTCAGCCTGAACAACGGTTACTTTGTCGAACCTTCCGCCAGCTTCTTCAGGCTTTCGGTAAACGGCGCGCGGGCCACGCCGCGCTCGGTGATGATGGCGGCGATGTTCTCATGCGGCGTTACGTCGAAGGCCGGGTTCTCAACCTTCACGCCGTCCGGAGCGGTCTGCCGTCCGGCCCAGTGCGTCACTTCCAGCGAACTGCGCTCTTCAATCGGGATGCCCGAGCCGTCGGCGGTCTCAAGGTCCACGGTGGAGAACGGCGCGGCCACGTAGAACGGAATGTTGTGTGCCTTGGCCAGAATGGAAACCGAGTAGGTGCCGATCTTGTTCGCCGTGTCGCCGTTGGAGGCGATGCGGTCGGCGCCAACGATAACCGCCTGAATCTTGCCCTGATGCATCATCCATCCGGCCATGTTGTCGCTGATGAGCGTGGTGTCAATGCCGTCCTTCATCAGCTCCCATGCGGTCAGGCGGGCACCCTGCAGGAACGGCCGCGTTTCATCGGCGTAGACCTTCAGCTTCTTCCCCTGCTCCAGCGCGGCGCGGATAACGCCGAGCGCGGTGCCGTAGCCAGCCGTCGCCAGCGCTCCAGCGTTGCAGTGCGTCAGGATGGTGCCTTCCGCGGGCAGCAGCGCGGCGCCATTGGCACCCATGGCGCGGTTGATGCGGATGTCCTCGGCGTGAATCTCCATTGCTTCGTCGATGAGCGCCTTGCGGATCAGCTCGAACGGGCGGCCGGAGGCGTCTTCAAAGCAGCGCTGCATGCGGCGGATGGCCCAGAACAGGTTGACGGCCGTGGGGCGCGTCTTTCCCATCACGCGGCAGATCTGGCCGAAGCCGTTGCGGAATTCGCTGATGTCCTTGGCCTTCAGGTCGCGCGCGCCGAGCGCGATGCCCATGGCGGCGGCCACGCCAATGGCCGGTGCGCCGCGCACGATCATCGTCTTGATGGCATCGGCCACTTCTTCATAGGTCTTGCAGGTCACGTACACTTCTTCGGTCGGCAGCTTTGTCTGGTCGATAAAGCGCACGCCTGCTTCTGTCCACTCGAGAGTCTGTACCAAGCTTGGTGTCCTCTTTCTTGTCTTGTTCCCACTAGTTTACCGGGAGCGGGCGGCGGCGCAAAGCCGCGGAATTCACAGCCCGTAGCCGAAAGGTCAACGGAAGTCCACTTCGGTGGCATGCCGCAAAGACGGGAAAAGGTGTATCCAAATAGAAGAGCAAGTTCCTACTTGTTGAAGTTGGAGGGTTGAAATGAAGAAGAAGCTGCTGGCCGTGGCGCTCTGCTGCGGCGTGCTGCTGGCCATGGCCAGCCCGGCGTTTGCCGCGCGTCACCACAAGAAGCACCACACCCATCATCATCACCATCATGTTGCAGCGCAGGCGCAGTAGCCTTCCGCTGTAAAACCGAAAACCCTCCGCCGTTGCGGAGGGTTTCGCATTTCTACCGTATTCTCTCTGTACTACTCGAGCTTGTGCAGCGCGCGGTAGCCGCGTCCCATCTCAATCAACTGGATGCCGTAGCCGTCGGGGTCGCGCAGCAGTGCCCAGCGACCGAAAGGCTCGGTGCGCGGCTCAATGGCCAATCTTCCGCCACGCCGCTTTACTTCGGCTGCGGCGATGGTGACATCCTCAACGTAGATGCCCAGTGACATGCCGCTCGACGGGCTGACCTTTACCTCTTCGCCCTCCGGGTGCAGGCCAATCAGCACGTTGCCAGCATCGAACTGCGACCAGTTGTTCTTGCTGAACAGCAGCGGCAGGCCGAGCACGTCGCGGTAGAAGGCGACGCTGCGCTCCATGTTGCTGACCACGATCATGACGAGACCGACTTTTCCGAGAATCATGGGACCGCTCTCCTCCAAACTCAGGTGAACTGCGGACTACATGGCCATGCCGGCGATGTGCTCCGTGCGCACGTCACGCGCGGTAAACACGCTGACGAACGGCGCAGGTGCGGCGGCAGCTTCCACCGCAGCGCGGCCCTTGGCCTCTTCGCGCTCCACCAGGCACATCACGCCTATCACGTTGAAGCCGAACTGCCGCGCGGCCTCGATGGCCTGAATGGTCGATGCGCCCGTGGTGCAGACGTCATCGACGATGACGACATTGGCGCCCGTCTCGCGGAAGCCTTCGATGCGCTGGCCCATGCCGTGCTGTTTCTCCGCCTTGCGGACCAGGAAGCCCTCGACCGGGCGCCCTTTTTGCGCGGAAATCACGGAGGTGGCAATCACAATCGGGTCGGCTCCCATGGTCAGTCCGCCGATAGCCTGTGCCTTCCAGCCATGCTTTTCAATCTCTCCAAGGAAAACTTCGCCGGTCAGCCGTGCGCCTTCGGCGCTCAGCGTGGTGACGCGGCAATCGATGTAGTAGTCGCTGGTGCCGCCGCTGGAAAGCTTGAATTCTCCCAGCCGAAACGACTTGGTAGCCAGCAGCGCAAGCAGTTGCTGTCGTGCATTCATGATGCATTCAAAGTACCACGGCCAGCCCCGGGGATTCGACTTTCTGCCGGAGGAAAAATGGCCGAAAAGTGTTGACGCGCCGCCAGCCCGCGTGAATAATCCGCCTACCGCACGAAAAGGCGCGCACCCCCTGCGCGCAAAGCCAGACGCGGCCTAAACGGTACGAGCTTCAATGCAGGACAAGCGTACCGCTCCTCACAGGCGCAAGCTGGTTGCCGAACGCGGCAATCTCTCATGGGAGAACCTCATCGACATGCGGAAAATCCTCGTCACGCTTTCTGTGCTTTTCGTCCTTGCGGTCGCGGCCTTTGGACAGCAGCAGATTGTCACCTTCAAGTCAGGCGTTCCTGACGGCTTCGCCAACGCGGTCACCGCTGTCGGGGGAAAGGTCCTGGCGCAGCATCCGGTGCTTGCGGTGGTTGACGGCCTGACGCCCGCCTCGCTTGATTCGCTGCGTTCGCAATTCAGCGGGATCTGCGACATTCAGGCCGATGCAACCTTTGTTCTGGATGATACGGTGGATACCAATAATGTTCTGAACGCCGGGGAGACGCCGGACAGCGTCAGCAATCCGGCGGGTGCCTACTTCTTCGCGCGGCAGTGGAACATGCGAGCCATCAGCGCTCCGGCCGCATGGGCCGCCGGGAAACTCGGCTCGGCGACCACCACCGTCGCGGTCATTGACACGGGCATTGATTACAGCTATCCGGACCTCGCCGGGCACGTCGACCTGTCGCGTTCGGTTTCATTCGCACCCACCGATGACGCCCTTGTCGCGGCCAATTTCCCGACCAAGAATCTGGTTACCGACATAAACTTCCACGGCACGCACGTTGCGGCCACCATCGTCAGCAATGCCAACATCATCGCCGGCGTCACCTCCAAGGTCACGCTGATTGGCGTGAAGGTGCTGGCCACCAACCTGACGACAGGCAACGCCAGCGGCTCGCTCGGCATGGTGCTCAGCGGTGTGCTCTACGCGGCGGACCAGGGAGCCGATGTGGCCAATATGAGCCTTGGCGGCGGCTTTGCCAAAACCGCCGGTGGCCAGTACATCGCGCTCATCAACAAGGTCTTCAACTACGCGCAGAAGAAGGGCATGCTGATTGTGGTTTCGGCGGGCAACAGCGCGCTCGATCTCGATCACGACGGCAACTACCTCTCCACGTACTGCAACCAGCAGCATGTGGTCTGCGTGGCGGCCACCGGCCCCACGTCGCAGGCGGCCACCAATGGCCCGTGGACGAACATCGACGCTCCGGCCTACTACACCAACTATGGACGCTCGGCGATTGACGTTGCCGCGCCGGGCGGCAATAACAGCACGTCTGTCTATTCGGCGTGCTCCAAAACCACGCTCATCAGCGGACTCGCCGTCTGCCGCCTCAACCCGGGCAGCAACTACGTGGTGGGTGCGCAGGGTACCTCAATGGCGGCCCCGCATGTCTCGGGGCTGGCCGCACTGTTGATTGACGAAGTCGGCAAGGGGCGTCCGGCGCTGCTAAAGCAGAGAATCAAGCAGTCGGCAGACGACCTTGGACAGCCGGGCGTCGATCCCTACTATGGCTCAGGCCGCATCAACGCGGCGACGGCTGTGGGCGTCAACTAAAGCGGTTTCCATCACAGACACCAAGAGGACGGCTGCGGCCGTCCTCTTTCGTTTTGTGGATACTCTGTGGCGCGCTCTATTGTGTGAGCCGCTCCATGTGGCGGTAGCCGCCGGTCTGCACCATGGCGATCACGAACAGAAAGCCGTTGTAGCCCATGTGCGTGAATACGCTTGCGGCCAGCGATTCTGTGCGGTGGCGCACCAGCGTGAACACCACGCCGACGACAAAGATGGCCATTACCGGAATCCAACTCTTGCCCAGTTGATCGGCGTGGATGGCGGCAAAGCCCGCCGAGGTGATGAGCACGGCGAGCACGGTGCTGATGTGCCGACGCAGAGCGGGGAACAGCAACCCGCGGAAGATCAGCTCTTCAAAGAACGGCGCAATGAACACGCCAAAGATGGTCATCATCCATGCATCGGTGGCGGTCTTGAAGAAGTCGTCGACCGGAAGATGCTTGGGCACGGGTAACACGCTGAGGCTGGCCTGAACGGCCACGGAGAGCGCCGCGCCCAGCATCAGGAAACGAGCCCAGCGTCGCGGACAACGCCATGCGACGGCCTCGCCGAATGGCTGGTTGAAGTGCTTCACGGCCATGCGGTAGACGAAGGCAATGGTGATTACGTAGGCCGTGCCCTGCATCGCCAGCAGGTACTTCAGGTCCTTGACGGCGCTGCCAAACTTCATGTGCAGCGAGAGGAAGACAATCACCATCACCAGGCCGACGCCGAGCGTGGAAAAGACAGCCACCACAAAGACGAGAAAGACTTCCGGCAGCCCGAATGCAGTCGCGCCGGGCGGCTGCGGAGCAGACTCCTGCGGGGTGATGATATCCGGGATTTGGGAAAAAGGCGGCTCAGGGGTGGACACGCGTCGTCTCCACCTCCATTCTATAGCGAATCTGAGAGCGCGCGGCTCGGCCTTCGCAGGCGCCGCTGGCGAGCCTAGTGGTTGTACTGGTTCAACCAGTCGTCATATTCGCGCTTCAGCTTCTGGTCCATCCAGCCAACGTAATTGCGGTCATCGTGGTCCTTGCCCGCCCACACGCGCGTGTTCGGCTCCAGGCGCCGGTCGCCGGTGCGGTCATCCACGGAGGCGGCGCGCAGCGCCTCGTAATTGCCCGCATAGAACAGCGTGGTCATCAACCGGTCGTTGAAGAACGTGAGTTGCAGTTCGCCGGACTGGCCTTCGCAACTAGCGTTTTGGTGCGAGAGTGTGAGGATGTAGAACGGCGGGCGCGTGTCGGAAACCAGTGGGTGAAAGTCCTCGACGACCGTGAAATCCGAGGACGCCAGGTGCAGCTTCTTCATCACCTTTTCCTGCGGCATGCCGCTCTCAAGCTGGCAGGCAAGCGGGCTGGGCTTGAAGTCGTCCTTCTTTTTGCTGCGGCAGGCGGGAGCCGCCAGAAGCACAACCAGCAGCAGGAGCGTGAGTTTTGCGCCGATCTTCATCGTGCCCTGATTATAAGAGGCATGATCCCACCGGCTGTTTGCTTTCTATATGCCTGCCGCTGCTGCCTGATGCCGTGCTGCTTATCCGGTTGCGCGAAGCGCGCGTGCCGTGGATGATGACTGCATGAATGGGCAGGAGCAACCACCCCCCGGCCAATTGGAGAAAAGCAGGCCGCGCAAACTCGATCCGGTTTCAAAGTTTCTGTTCGCGCTGCTGGGCCTAACCGTCGCTGGCATCGGCGTCATGGACATCGTTACCGAACAGGCTCCGGCGCGCTCCACAAGGTTTGGCACGTCTGGGCCTCTGTATGGCAGCGCCGCCGTGCATGTGGGCATCACGCTGGTCTTTGTGGGACTGGCGGTGCTGGGCGTTCTCTGGGGCAGCAAGCGGCGTGCGGGCATTTGGACGGGCGTATGCCTTGCCTTGGCGATGGTGGCGCTGGTTCTTGGATTCCTTGTGCGGCCATGAGTCTTGATTGCCAAACGGACGGGAGGGGCTCGTGACTCCAAACAAATCGCCCGCGCGGCCGTCCTGAGAAAGCAGCCGCGCGGGCAGTGAAGACGGTGCGACAGTAACGGTTGCTACCGTCGCACCTCACCGTGGAGCCATTCGTTTAGTGATGGCAGTTGCAAAGTGGGCCTGTGGAATTGGCGGTGCCCCCGAGCACAGCCTCCACTGCCTGGTCGGCAGACGGCACGCCGGGCAGCACAATCGGATCAATGCCGTGCGCCTGCAGGTTCTGTGCCGCGCCCGCGCCCATGCCACCGCAGATCAGGCGGTCGCAGCCTTCCAGAAGATCGAACAGGTTCACGCGCGGCTGGGAGGGCTCGCCCTCGTTGTGCCCGCAAATGGATTCGTGCGGCGTCTGCGAGGCCGTGGCCAATTTCTTGCCCACAATCTGGTTGCCGCTGATGTCGTAGATGATGAAACCGGTGCTCTGCCCGAAGTGCTGCGAGACCGAACTTCCGTCCATGGTTGCCACTGCGATTTTCACGTTTCCTTACCTCTCGGTTGAGCTAGTTGTATTTTGCACCTAGATGTAAAATGCGTAAAGCAATAATTTTCCGGAGGCGGAAAGATTTTGAGAGCTTCGAGCAAGTGCCGTACCGGCGACCGTGAGCACCCCTGTGCCTGCGCCATGGGCAATGTTTCGCGTTTTGTGGAGCCGCTGGTGCTGCTCATGCTCCACGAGCGCGGCCATTCCTACGGCTACGAGTTGTCGGAAAGCCTGCCCGCCTATATGTTGACCGATGCGCCGATTGAGCGCGCGGCGCTCTACCGCACACTGCGCACATTGGAGTGCAACGGACACGTTACTTCGTCCTGGGAGCCGCAGAGTACCGGCCCTGCGCGCCGCATTTACGCACTCACCACGCAGGGTGAGCGCCATTTGCAGGAATGGCGGGTGCTGATGGATGGATTGGGCGACGCGCTGAAAAAGTTCGCGCGCCGCGCCGAAATATCGCAGTCAAAGCCGCGTTCCTGAGCGTTCTTAGTCTTTGGGCGCGCGCTGCTTCTTCTTTGCCTGCTCGAACAGGTAGCGGCCCTTTTCCTGCTCCGCCATGGACTGGCAGACCTTCATGAAGGCCAGACCAGCGTGGGAGAGCGGCGCTCCGGTGCGGGTGATGATGCGCATCTTGCGCTCAAAGCGCAGCTCGCTGACGGTCAAGTCCACCAGGTCGCCGCGGTGCAGGTCATCTTCCACAAGAATGCGCGGCACCAGCGCCACGGCCTTGCCCATGCGTACAAATTTCTTGATGGCGTCCAGCGTGGGCAGCTCCACGTTCATGTGCAGCGGCGTGCGATGATTCTTGAAGGCCTGGATGACTTTGACGCGGTAGGGCGAGAGCACGTTGTGCGCGACGAACGATTCGGCGCCCAGGTCGCGGATGCTGACCTTGCGCGTGACGGCCAGCGGATGCTGCGGGTAAACGATGAGCACCAGGTCGTCTTTATAAAAGACGACCGAGCTGAGCTGTTCGTCTTCGGGATCGAACGAGAGGATGCCGAACTCGACATTGTGGCGCAGCACCTGGTGCGGAATTTGGCTGGCCAGTTCGCGCCGCACCTCGATCTTGATGGTCGGGTACATGCGGTGGTAGCGGTCCAGAATCGGCAGCAGGTAGGTGACGGTGAACTCGTTGGCGGCGATGGAGAGCTTGCCCTGATGCAACTGGCGGAGTTCCTTCAGCGCCAAGTTGGCCTTGTCGCGCAGGTTGTGCAGCTCCTCGGCGTAGCTCACCAGCAACTGGCCGGCATCGGTCAGCGAACCATCTCGGGAAGAGCGGTCGAACAGCTTTTCGCCCAGTTCTTCCTCCAGCTTGTTGATGGTCTGCGAAACCGCCGACTGCGTGCGATGCAGACGGTTGGCGGCGCGCGAAAAGCTCTTTTCTTCCACGACGGCGAGAAACGTCTCCAGCTGGTAGAGTTCCATGAAATCACCTATTGCGCTCGAAATGATTACGTCCGCTTATTAAATCACAGATGTTAATTCTTGAGAAACTTATATTAGATTGACTAATCTGGCGACGGAGCCGATCCTAGAACCATGGATTCCGTAAGCGGGGTAGACCGCGTACTGTTTTTCGACACGTCGTTGAGGGATGGCGAACAATCGCCCGGCTGCAGCATGCACACGCCGGAGAAGCTGCGCCTGGCGCGCAAGCTCGAAGCCCTCGGAGTCGATTTCATCGAGGCCGGCTTCCCGGTGGCCTCCACCGGCGATTTCGAGGCTGTCAAGCTCATCGCCGAGACCGTTCGCAAGGCGGGCGTGGCCGCGCTGGCGCGCTGCGTCAAGAACGATATTCAGGTGGCGTGGGACGCCATCAAGGGTGCGGTGCGTCCGCGTATTCACACCTTCCTTGCCACCAGCGATATTCATCTTGAATACAAGCTCAAGATCAGCCGCGCTGACGCGGTGAAGCAGGCTCGCGAGTGCGTGGCCTTTGCCCGCTCGTTGTGCAATGACATTGAGTTTTCGCCCGAAGACGCCACGCGTTCGGACGTCGACTTCCTGTGCGAAGTGCTGCAGGCGGTGGTTGACGCCGGCGCGCGCACGCTCAATATTCCGGACACCGTCGGCTACACCACGCCGGACGAATACGGCAAGCTGATCCGTACCATTCGCGAACGCGTGAAGGCCCCCGAGGGCGACGATTACGTCATCAGCGTTCACTGCCACAATGACCTGGGTCTTGGCGTTGCGAATTCGCTGGCCGGTGTTGCGGCCGGTGCGCGCCAGATCGAGTGCACCATCAACGGCATTGGCGAGCGCGCGGGCAACGCCGCGCTGGAAGAAGTAGTCATGGCGCTGCACGTCCGCTGCGACCAGTACCAGGTCACCAACAACATCAAGCACAAGGAGCTTTACAGCACGAGCGCGCTACTCTCGGAGATCGTCGGCTTCCACGTACAGCCGAACAAGGCCATCGTGGGCCGCAACGCCTTCGCGCATGAAGCGGGCATCCACCAGCACGGCGTGCTGAGCAACCCGCTGACCTACGAAATCATGACGCCGCAGAGCGTTGGCGTGCCTCCGGCGCGGCTGGTACTGGGCAAGCACTCGGGCCGCCACGCGCTGGCGCATCACTTCCGCTCGCTGGGCTACGACCTTTCGGGCGAGGAGTTGAACGCGGTCTATGCGCGCTTTGTCGAGCTGGCCGACCGCAAGAAGCGCATCTACGATCAGGACCTGATCTCGCTGGTGGAAGCCAAGCACAACGTGGAGGACGGCGAGCCCATCATGCGTCCCGCCGTGAATGGGTAGCCGATGAAGATTGCGGTATTGCCGGGTGACGGCATTGGTCCGGAAGTTACATCGCAGGCGGCAAAAGCACTGCAAGTTGTCTCAGACGTGTGCGGACACACGCTGCAGTTTGAAACCTATCCCATCGGCGGCAACGCGTCGGTCGAGCTCGGCGATCCTTTGCCGCAGAAGACGCTCGAAGGCTGCCTGGCATCGAAGGCGGTGCTGCTCGGCGCGGTTGGCGGCCCGGCGTTTGACAAGCTGGAGCCCAAGCGCCGTCCGGAAGCCGGCCTGCTGCGCATTCGCAAGGAGCTTGGCTGCTTTGCCAACCTGCGTCCGGCGATTGCCTATTCGTCGCTGGCGGCATGTTCTCCGCTGAAGGCCGAGGTCATCAAGGGCGCGGACATTCTGGTGGTGCGCGAGCTGCTTGGCGGTCTCTACTTCGGTGAGCCTCGCGCGTTCGAGCAGACGGCTTCTCCACGCCACGCCTTCAACACCATGCGCTACTCGGAAGAAGAGGTCGCGCGCATTGCGCATGTGGCCTTCAAGGCAGCGCAGAAGCGGAAGAAGAAAGTGACGTCGGTCGACAAGGCCAACGTGCTGGAGGCCTCCCGCCTGTGGCGGCAGGTGGTGACCGAGGTGGCGAAGGAATATCCCGACGTCACGCTCGAACACAATCTGGTCGATTCCTTTGCCATGCAGATGATCATCTCGCCCACGCGTTTTGACGTGGTGGTGACCGAGAACCTGTTCGGAGACATTCTCTCGGACGAGTCGGCGGTCATCAGCGGCTCGCTCGGCCTGCTGGCTTCGGCCAGCGTTGGCGGCAAGGTCGATCTCTATGAGCCGATTCATGGCTCCGCACCGGACATTGCGGGCAAGGGCATTGCGAACCCGATCGGCGCCATTGCTTCGGCGGCCATGCTGCTGCGCTACTCGTTGCAGCTTCCGCAGGAAGCCACGGCGATTGAAGACGCCATCCGCAAGACGCTCGACGCGGGGCTGCGCACCAAGGATCTGGCGCGCAATGGCGAAAAGACCGTGACCACCGAAGAGATGGGTGCGCGCATTCGCGAGACGCTGGCCGACCTGCTGGCGCAGCGCATGTCCTACCACGCGGTGTAGCCCGAACGCTCACTGCAAAGCTTGGTTGTGCGCGGTGTTCAAGCGCCGCGCACAACACGCAAGACCCAATACATCATGCCGAAAACACTGTTTGAAAAAGTCTGGGATGCGCACGTGGTGCGCAGCGCGCCGGGTGAGCCGACGCTCATCTATATCGACCTGCACCTGGTGCACGAAGTGACCTCGCCGCAGGCGTTTGAGGGCCTGCGACTGAGCGGACGCAAGCTGCGCCGCCCCGATCACACCTTCGCCACCATCGACCACAACATTCCGACCACGGACGCGCAGCGCGCCAAGCTCGATGATCCGATTGCCGCGCAGCAGATGGAAACCCTGCGCGCGAACGTGAAGGAAGCGGGCGTGCCGCTGTTTGGCGTGGGTTCCATGCGGCAGGGCATTGTGCACGTCATCGGGCCGGAGCTGGCGCTCACGCGGCCGGGCATGACCATCGTCTGCGGAGACAGCCACACCAGCACGCACGGAGCGTTCGGTGCGCTTGCCTTTGGCATTGGCACCAGCGAAGTGGAGCACGTGATGGCCACACAGTGCATGGTGCAACAGAAGCCGAAATCTCTACTGGTGAAGGTGACGGGTGAAATGCCCGCGGGCACTACGTCGAAGGACTTGGCGCTGGCCATCATTAGCAAGTGGGGCACGGACGCCGGCACCGGTTATGTGATGGAGTTCGCTGGCGACGCCATTCGCAAGCTCTCGATGGAAGCGCGCATGACGCTCTGCAACATGAGCATCGAGTTCGGCGCGCGCGCCGGCATGATCGCCCCCGACGAGACGACGTTTGCCTACCTTGATGGCCGCGAATACGCGCCCAAGGGCGAGGCCTGGACCAAGACCGTTGCCGAGTGGCGCGCGCTCGCCACCGACCCCGGCGCGACCTACGACCGCGTGCTCGAGTTCGACGCCTCCACTCTGGAGCCGTTCGTGACCTGGGGAACCTCTCCGGGCATGGCTGCCGCCATCAGCGCAAAGGTTCCGACCACGCAGGCCGCAAAGAATGATGAGGAGCGCGATTCGATTTCGCGCGCGCTCGACTACATGGGCCTCAGGGGCGGCGAGCCGGTCGAGCAGATCACGATTCAGCGCGCCTTCGTCGGCTCCTGCACCAACGGACGCCTGGAAGACATACGCGCCGCCGCGCGCGTGCTGCGCGGACACAAGGTCGCCGCGGGCGTGCAGTTGATGGTGGTGCCAGGCTCCGAACAAGTGAAGGCCGCCGCCGAAAAGGAAGGCCTCGACCGCATCATCCGCGAGGCCGGTGCCGAGTGGCGTCTGCCGGGCTGCTCCATGTGTCTGGGCATGAACCCCGACATTCTGAAGCCGGGCGAGCGCTGCGCTGCCACCAGCAACCGAAACTTTGAAGGCCGCCAGGGACGCGGTGGCCGCACGCACCTGATGAGCCCCGCGATGGCTGCCGCAGCGGCCGTCACCGGACACCTGACCGATATTCGCGGCTGGGAGTACAAGGACTAGCTATGCAGGCACTCCGAATTCACACTGGCAAAGTGGCGCCGATTGACCGCGCCAACGTCGATACCGACCAGATCATTCCGAAGCAGTTCTTGAAGCGCATTGAGCGCACCGGCTACGGGCAGTTTCTGTTTAACGACTGGCGCCGCAACGCCGACGCTACGCTGAACCCGGAGTTTGTGCTGAACCAGCCGAAGTACGCGGGCGCAAGCATTCTGCTGGCGCGGCGCAACTTTGGCTGCGGCAGCTCGCGCGAGCACGCCGCGTGGGCGCTGACGGATTACGGCTTCCGCGTGGTGATTGCACCGTCGTTCGCCGACATCTTCAACAACAACTCCAGCAAGAACGGCCTGCTGACCGTAGTGCTGGATGAGGCGACGGTGAGCGAGCTGTTCGCCAGCGAAGCCAAGACGCCCGGTTACGAGCTAACGGTGGACGTTGAGAAGCTGACAGTGAGCGATAACCAGGGCCTCTCAGTGAAGTTCGCACTCGACGACTTCCGCCGCCGCTGCTTCCTTGAGGGGCTCGACGACATTGCGCTCACCCTGCAGCACGAGGGCGACATCGCGCGTTACGAGGCCACGCACCAGTAATCCCTTACGCGGAGAACGGCCCAACGCGTTGACACCGTCTGCCGTTTCTCCGTACACTGGCTTCACTCGCATTGCGAGGAGACATTGATGCTTCATCTGCTGATCAAGTCGTGCATCACCATGGCCATGTGCGCCCCAGGCGGAAGTGTGCCATGGAGCGGACGTTGATCGCAGTCAGAACATCCCTTCCTTAGCCGCCGCCTGGGGCATCACCTCGGCGGCGGTTGTGTTTTTGCCCGCATGTTTTGCGGTCCGCAAAGGCACTCAATCACTCACCTACCATGGAAGGGAGACTCTCAGTGACCTGGGAAGATTTGCAGAAGACGAAGTCGGAAGTGACCAACGGCGAAATCATTGTTCTGAAGTTTGGCAGCTCGGTGGTACGCAGTGAGCTGGACCTGCCCAAGGCTGTGCACGAAATTTATCGCTGGGTGCGGCAGGGGCATCGCGTGGTGGCCGTCATCTCGGCCATCGGTTCCTCCACCAACCAGCTCATCGCACAGGCGGAGAGCTACGGCGAGCGGCTGAATGACCGCGCGGTGGCCGCGCTTGTCTCTACCGGTGAAGCCACGGCGGCCGCCCTGCTGGGCCTTGCGCTGGACCGCTCCGGCATTCCGGCCGCCATTCTTGACGACGCACGGCTTGGCATTCGCGCGCGTGGCGCGGTGCTCGACGCCGAGCCTGCGGCGCTCGATACCGCCAAGCTCCATGAGTGCCTCAAGAACTTCCCTGTGGTTGTCGCACCGGGCTTCGTCGGACGCCATGAATCAACGGGCGGCATCTGCCTGCTTGGACGTGGCGGCTCTGACCTGACCGCCGTGCTCATCGCACATCACCTCGGCGGACGCTGCCGCCTCATCAAGGACGTGGATGGCGTCTTTGAGGCCGATCCTCTGCGTCGTGGTTCCGTGCGCCGCTATCGCGAGCTGAATTACAACGAGGCGCTCAAAGTCGCTGGCCGCGTGGTGCAGCGCAAAGCCATTCAATATGCCGCCGAGCATGCTACCGAGATCGAAGTCGCCAGCCTCGACTCGCACAGCCCAACCGTCATCGGCAACAAGCCAAGCCGCTTCTTTCAGGACGACCAGTCCGGACGCATTCTGCGCGTGGGCCTGCTCGGCGCGGGTACCGTCGGGCTTGGCGTTTACCATCGCCTGGCCGCGCGCGAGGACCTGTTTGAGGTCACCGGCGTGGCCGTGCGCCGCTTGGACCGTGATGACGATATTGCGCGACCGCTTCTGTCGCAGGACCCGTGGGAGGTCGTGCGCGGTGACTGCGAAGTGGTGGTTGAGCTGATCGGCGGCCTGCACCCCGCGCTGGAGCTGATTGAGGGCGCACTGAAGCTCGGCAAGCACGTTATCACCGCCAACAAGCTGGTCATCTCCACGCACGGTCCCCACTTGCAGAAGCTGGCGCAGGAGAATGGCGTAATCCTGCAATACTCAGCAGCCGTGGGCGGCGCGGTCCCCATGCTGGAGAGCGTGGCGCGGCTGGCGCACAACACCGACGTTGCTTCCATCAAAGGCGTGGTCAACGGAACCACGAACTTCGTGCTTGACCGCATCGCTGCCGGCTCCGAACCGGAAGAGGCGTTGAAGGAGGCGCAGCGGCTTGGTTTTGCCGAACAGGACCCAAGCAGCGACCTCGACGGCCGCGATGCCGCGCACAAGCTGGTGCTGCTGGCGCGGGCGGCCTTTGGCGAGTGGATCACCCTCGACGATGTGAAGCGCGAGGGAATCACTGGGCTGGAGCCAGCCTTTATCCGCGAATCTGCACGCAAAGGCCGTCAAGTGCGCCTGGTGGGGCGGCTGGAGAAGTCTGCCGACGGCGTGCGGGCCATCGTGGCCCCGGAGGCCGTTGAGGCGGCATCTCCTCTGGGTGGAACCCGGAATGAGGAGAACTGCCTCCTGATTTCCGCCGTGGATGGTGCGACGGAGCAGGTAAGGGGCAAGGGGGCCGGGCGCTGGCCTACCGCAGAGTCGGTCGTCGCGGATATCTTTGATCTCTGCCGTGCCGGAAGGGAACGTTCTGAGTTGCAGGAGGTCACTCTGGCCTAGGTCCGGTCGTCCAATAGCACGACTTTTCTTGGGGCAGCATAACTTTTGGTAATAGTAGCCAAGTTACCAAAGAGCATCTGCTAATAATGAACGTTTGAGATTGACGATCGCTTTATTTGTTACACTTAAGCGGCGTTTCGAGTGTAGATAGTAATTGCAATGTCACTCATTCGTACATGGATAAGTGCCATGTACTGTAGGACATGCGGGAAATTACTCATGGCAAAGCCAGTCACAATCGCCGTAGGCTCTCTCTGTAGTCACCCAGACTTTGACTTTCAGAGGAGTGTTTATGAAGATCCGTGTCGCTTTGTTCGTCGCCGTTACGCTTGCCATGGCTCTGTCCCAGACCGTCACCACCAAGAACGCCAACCCGCTGACCACGCACGTGCAGACCAACTCGACGCCGGGTTCGATCATGCCACCGCCGCTGTGCCCGAATGGCGATTGCGGAGATCGTGGAACGACTCAGGGCGTGAGAGCGATTGCGCAGCGCTAACCTTCTACGCCGAACGTAGTGTCCGGAGGCCCCGCTGATGAGTGGAGGAGCATTGCAAACCCTGTTGTTCCTCGCGGGCATCCTCCTTCAGGGTGTGCTGGTGGGCGTGCTTATGTGGCGGCGCGCCTTCCGCACCCATCCCGCCTTTTTTGGCTATATTGCAGTCTCCTGTATCACTGATGCGCTCTTGTTCGCGCTCCGCAGCAATGCTGTCATTTATCTCTGGCTGTATTACTTCGCGGATGTTCTGAAGTTTGGACTGATGGTGGCGGTTGGTGTGGAGGTTTTCTTTGGGTCCTTCGCCTCGCTACGAGTATTGTCGCGTCGTAACATTGCGGCGCTGGCTGCTGCAGTCAGTTGGGCGGTAGTCACCATTGCAGTGGTGACTTTCAATGTGGAGGTCTCCTATGTGGATCGCCTCGCGCGTGTCACCACCAGCATGGATCGGGCGATTACGCTGGTTCTCTTTGCGGTCTTTCTTTTCTTGATGCTATTTGCCTCCAACATCAATGCACCGTGGAGCCGGCGTACGAACGGAATTGGACTCGGCTTTCTTTTTTCGCTGCCGATTGACACCGTTGTTACCTGGTTGTACTCGTTCAACAACTCTACCGTGAATGCCCAGATGTGGGTGGTTTGGACCGGGCGCTTTTTCATCACCGAGTTCATCTGGCTGATTGTTTTTCTGCTGCCCGAGCAGGTGCGTTACCGCGGCACCATCGAGGACGTCCTGGCCCTCCAGCGAGAGATTCGCGACGGCAAGATCATTGCCGAGGTAGTGCAATCCGGCTTCGCCCAGGATGACGACGACCCGCACCGTTACTGGCTGGCGCGCAAGCCAGAAGGCACACACAGCAAGCCCGCTTCCGAAGAGAAATAAAACTCACACGCCTCGTCTGCCTGCCGTGGGATATGCTGGAAGCAGGCTGCCATGCATATACCGGACGGATATCTGAGCCCCTCGACCTGCGCCGTGCTTTACGCCGGGGCCGCCCCGTTCTGGTACGTTTCCTTGCGCAAAGTGCGCCGCGCGCTCAGCACGCGTCTGGTCCCATACCTCTCCGTATTTTCTGCGTTCTCCTTCGTGGTCATGATGTTCAATCTGCCCCTGCCCGGCGGTACCACGGGGCACGCCGTAGGCGTGGGACTGGCGGCGATTGCGCTCGGTCCCTGGGCCTCGATCCTCGCGATTTCCGTGGCGCTGTTCATCCAGGCGGTGTTCTTCAGCGACGGCGGCATAACGGCGCTCGGAGCCAACTGCTTCAACATGGCCGTGGTCGGCTCGCTGGTCGCGTGGGTGGTCTTCAAACTGATCTCCGGCGGCGCGCATAGCTCGCAGCGGCGCAAAGTGTTTGCGGCGGCTATTGCGGGCTACGCAGCCATTAATGCCTCGGCACTCTGCGCGGCCATCGAGTTCGGCATCCAGCCCACGTTTTTTCATGACGCCAGCGGCGCTCCACTCTACGCGCCGTATCCGCTCTCGGTTGCCGTGCCGGCCATGATGCTCGGCCACCTGACGATTGCCGGCGCCGCCGAGGCCATCCTGAGCGGCGGCGTGCTGGCCTACCTGCTCCGCAGCGAGTCTCCGTTGGTGGCCAGTCTGCTCAATTCCTCCGCGCCACTTGGGCCGGTCAATACCAAGAAGCTGTGGGTGCTGATCTGTGTTCTCATGCTGGCGACGCCCTTGGGAATTCTCGCTGCGGGCACTGCCTGGGGTGAGTGGAGCAGCGAGCAGATGCAGGATGCCGCCGAGCGCGCCCGGATTGCCGCGCAATCCATGGGGCAGCAACTTCCGCAGCAGGTGCCGCACGGCATGCAGCGGCTGGGTACGTTGTGGACCGCGCCCATGCCAGACTACGCGCCCGCATTTGTGCGCAGTGCGAATTTTGGCTACATGCTGTCGGCAATGTTCGGCGTCGGCCTGATCCTTGGCGCTGTTCTGCTGCTCGACCGGCTTTCTATGCGGCGCCCGGCACGCGCTGGCACCGGGTTCCTTGAGCGCAGCATCGTCGGCATTCGCGCCGCGCTGGAGCACGCGCTGTATTCGGAGGAGACGGCCAAACTCCGGGGCCTGTTGCAATCGATTGAAGCCCGCGCCAAGACCGTGGGAATTCTTGCGCTGGTGGTTACGACTGCGCTGGCGCACAACCTGCGGGCCATTGCCGTCTGCGGCGCGCTGGCACTGGCGCTGGCCCTCGCGTCGCGGATTTCACTCGCACAACTGCTGAGGCGCGTGTGGGTGCCTGTGCTGGCTTTTACGGCAGTTATTGCGCTGCCGGCTGTGTTCCTCACGCCGGGAACTCCGGCGTGGCATATGCCTGTGACCGGCTGGCAGGCCACGGAGCAGGGTATTCACTCGGCGTTGCTGTTGCTCTCCCGCGTGGAGACCGCCAGCACCCTGACCGTGCTGCTGGTAATGACGACGCCGTGGGTGCGCGTGCTGCGTGCGTTGCGCGCGCTGCATGTTCCTCTGGAAGTGGTGGTGGTGCTTGGCATGACCTACCGCTACATCTTTCTGCTGCTGGAAGCGGCGAATGAGATGCTGGAGGCGCGGCGCACGCGCACGGTCGGCGTGTTGCCTGCGGCGGAGCGCCGGCGCATGGCGGCGAGCGCCGCCGGAGTGCTACTGCAACGTACCTCCGAGCTGAGTAACGAGGTGCACATGGCCATGCTCGCGCGCGGATACCGCGGAGAGGTTCATGTGCTCGACGAGCAGGCGCTGCGCCTGCGGGATGGTATCTTCTTGCTGGCGGCGCTGCTGCTGGCGGCGGCCATTGCATGGATGGGAAGGTGAGCGTGCAGGAAGCGTTGTTTACAGTTCGCGAGGCGGGCTTCCGCTACGGCAGGATTGAGGCGCTGCGTGGCGTTTCACTGGAGGTCCGCGCCGGGGAGCACGTAAGCCTGCTGGGCGCCAACGGCAGCGGTAAAAGCACGCTGCTCAAGTTGCTTGCCGGGCTTTACTTTGCCAGCTCCGGAGAAGTCCTGTTCGGCGCGCAGAAGCTGACGCCGGAACTGTTTGAGCAGGAAGCCAGTGCGCTGGAGTTCCGCCGCCGCGTGGGCATGGTCTTTCAGAATCCCGACGTGCAACTGTTCAATCCCACGGTTTTTGAAGAGGTCGCGTTCGGCCCGCTGCAGATGGGGTGGGAGCCGGAGCGGGTGCGCCAGCAGGTGGAGCACGCCATGCAGTTCATGCAGGTGGAGCACCTGCGCGACCGCTCGCCGCACCGGCTCAGCGGCGGTGAAAGAAAGCGCGTGGCTATTGCCAGCGTCATGGCTGTGGAGCCCGAGGTGCTGCTGCTCGACGAGCCGACCGCTGCGCTCGATCCCCGTTCGCAATCGCGCATTATCGACCTGCTCTCCGAGTGGAAGAACGGTTCACGCACAGTGATTACCGCCACCCATCAGCTCGAACTGGTGGAGGAGATCTCGACGGTCTCGTTTGTCATGGAGGCCGGGCGCGTGGTCGCCAGCGGCCTGCCGCATGACATTCTGCACAATCAGGAACTGCTTGAGCGCTGCAACCTTGTGCACGCGCATCGCCACCACCACGGCAACATCGAGCACTCGCACCCTCACCTGCACGCACACGGCGCGCACGAGCACGAACACTAGCGCAGCCGCACTGTCCAGTTCCAAAGCATGAGAACGGGGCCCTCGCTTGGCGGAGACTCCCGCCTGTCTTTCCGTGCACAGAGACGCCTACCGCGCACCCAGCACGATCACATTGAAGTCCGCGTCGGCGGCGCCCGTGAGGTTGAAGCACGCGACCGTGAAGTGCTGATACGTCGCATCACGCACGCTGCACCAGTTGCTGGCGCTGCTGCCGCTGGCAATGGCCGAGACCGTTACGGCGGGCACGTCGGAAGATGCGAAGGCCGTGGCCATCGTCAGCGTGTAAAGGCCGGTCGATGTCCGGCTGCCGGTGAACGATGAGCCGGAGCAGGTGAGCGTGCTGCTGCTGCCGGTACAGCGCGTGCGGAGCATGCGCAGCGCTTCGTCGCCGATCTCCACGTTGCCCGTCGTGGTGATCTGCGCGAGCGGAATGCCGCCGGTAATCTTCGCGGCGGAGACGCTGGCAATCTGCGAATCGCTCAACGTGCCGGTGATCTTGGTGGCCGCAACATCATGCACCTTGGCGTCCGTGATGCCGCTGTTGGCGACCGCGATGGTTTGCGCGCCGGTGCTGCCGCCCACGGTCACCGAGCTGTCCGCGGCGCTGAGCGTGGTGGTCACGGCGGCGGAAGACTGCGCTGTACCGTCGCCAAACTTAAGCAGGCCGCCGTTTGAGAACTTCAGATTGCCGTTCACGGTGAGCCGCTCGCTCGGCGCCGTGGTTCCCAGGCCGAGCCTGCCTGTGGAATCCAGGTAGAACGACTGAGCCGCGTCGCCGTTCGGGCGCATTTGCAGCGAGAGTGCGTCAAACTTCAGCGGCTCGTACTTGGCCGCCGTGGAGTCCGTGACGTAAAAGATGCTGCCCGCGCCGGTGGAATCGTTGTCGAGATAATTCTGGAAGGTAAAACGCGCGCCGTTGATGCGCTGGAAGGTGGCGATGCCGGGCAGGTTGGTGGTCACGTGCAGGCCCGAGGTCGGCGACATTGTGTTGATGCCCAGCGCGCCGTTTGGCGCCTGGTAGAGAACGCTGCTGGTCATGTCTCCGGCCGTGCTCGTGAACAGTGGAATGAAGTTCACCCAGGCATTGGTGACACTCTGCGGCAGCGCGATCTGCGAGGTGGTAATGCCGGTAACGGGGCTGCTGGGGGCAACGGCTGAGGTTGCGGTTGCGGCACCGGGCGCAGCCAGTTGGAAGGCCGAGGGCGGCAGGCCTCCGAGCGTGGCGGCGTCGGCGGCCTTCAGCGCGTAGGGCACGCTTAGAAGCAGGATGCGTGGCTGCTCGGGTCCGTCGTTGTAACGGACGCCGAGCCAGCGCGCCTCGCCCGTGGAGAACATCTCCAGTGGAATGCCCTCGTCGTGGCGTTCCCCGAGCCGCACGTGGAAGTCTCCGCGCTCGCTGGCGGCAACCATGTGGACCTCGCTCCAAAGGGCGGCACCCCCTTCCTGCTGGCTGTAGAAGGTGAATGTGACCTGTGCGCCGGTTGTGCGCAGCTCGGCCGGCAGCGTGCCGCTGTAGCGGATCAGGAATGGAACGGGGGAAGGTGCGGCGGTTTGTGCAATAAGAATGGCGGGCAGAACCACGACAAGAGCCAGCGCCAGTCCGCACAGGAGATTGCCCTGACGAGTGCCCACTCGCATATCGTCTCCAGGAACAGTGCGTTTCAGTTGTGGCCGAAAACTCGCTGCATGATCCTGCAGGTGACTGCTTCAACGCGAATGAAACGAAGCGCGATTTATGGGGCCTGTTTCATTCTGAAACAGGCAGTTACCGGCTGCCACGGAGGAAGATGGTTACCTGAATCGTTTTGAGCACCACGAGGAGGTCCAGCAACGGAGAGGCATGTAGAACGTAATACAAATCGTACTCAAGCTTGCGGCGGGAGTCTGCCACCGAAGAGCCGTAACGGAAGTTGACCTGTGCCCATCCGGTAATGCCCGGCACCATGCTGTGGCGGAGATCGTAGAAGGGGAGTTCCTTGCGTAACTGATCCACAAAAGCAGGCTGCTCAGGCCGCGGCCCCACAAAACTCATCTCGCCAACCAGCACGTTAAAAATCTGGGGTAACTCATCCAGATGCGTGCGCCGCAGCCAGCGGCCCAGTCGTGTGATGCGCGGATCGTTCTCCTGCGCCCAGCGCGCCGCCGCGTCTCCGCCCGTTTGCATGGTGCGGAACTTGAGAATCGTGAAGGGAATGTTTCTCCATCCGATGCGGCGCTGGCGGAAAATCACCGGCCCGGGCGACTCAACACGTATGGCGAGCGCGACAGCGGCCATCACAGGTGCGGCCATCATCAACAGCAGTGCGGCCAGCAGCACGTCAAAGAGGCGCTTGAGCTTGCGCAGGAAGTGGCGGCGCAGCAGAGAGGAGTTCTCCGCCAGGCGCAGCCAGGAGTGACTGAGAAGTTCAAGCGGCACGCCCTGGGTCAGCTCCATCGCCACCTCCGGCCCCTGATGGAAGCCGATGCCGCTGAATTTGAGCTGTGTCAGCTCCGGTTCGGCTGCCGGTGGAATGGTGTCGGTGGCCAGCACCACCTCGCGTATGCCATGCCGTACCACAAGCTGCCTGAGCTCGGCGACCGAGCCAAGCACGGGCCCCTCGGCGCAGGCATCCTCCCCGGTGGAGACGAACCCGGTGAAGCGGTAGGGCGAGTCCGCGCGCTGCATCAGTTGGCGCAGCCGGTCGGCGCTTGGCCCCACGCCCACCACCACGGCGCTGTCGCGCGCTTGCAGCCGCGGATAGAGCGCGGCAAAACTCCGGCGCCACACTGCCAGTGCCACAAAGGCCAGCACCACGGCCTGCGGAGCCGCCAGCCGCTCCCACATTGCCCGCTGGAACCAGCTCAGCAGCGCGGCTGCCGAAAGCAGCAGCGAGCACACCAGCAGCAACCGCCCCAGCATCCGAGCCGGTTCGGTGAAGATCTCCAGGTCGTAGAGGTCGAGAACGTAAAGCATGGAGAGCAGCAGGAAAGCCAGCGGTCCGATTGCTCCCCAGGCGAGCCCGGTTGCTTGCCGGGAGGTCAGCGCGTGCGCCGCGGCAAAGCTGGCAAAGGCGATCAGCCAGTCTCCGAACCAGACGACGAGCTTGGCCTGAAACGATTGCCCGAGCGTGCGCGTGGTCATGGCCATGCCTCCTCAGTCCGCTTCCAGAGCGGGGTGAGCCGGAAGTTCGCCGGAGGGAGATTCCGGCGGTTGTTGAGCAGAGTTTCCCCGCTGCCGCAGGTGGTCGCGCGCGAAGTCGATGGAAGCTTTCAGCTCCGGCGAGCGCAGCATCCAGCAGGCGGCCAGGTAAAGCGCCGTGGCGGCCGCGGCCAGCAGGCTGAGCCGTAGCGCCTGTGCCGCCAGCGAGAGGCCGAAGGTTCCGCTCCCGAGCGCGTGCCCGGCCAGCAGGTGCAGCGAGACGGCGGTCAGCGCCGCAGCGGCGCTCATGCGCGCCAGCGAGGCCAGCAGCGGACGGATGCTGTGTCCGTGGTGCCGCCGATAGAGCCGCGCCAGCAGACCGCAGGCTCCAAAGGCCGCAGCCGCCGAGTTGCCCAGCGCGAGGCCTCCGTGGCTGAGCGGACCCACGAGCGCGAGGTTTAACGCCACATTGAGTGCCACAATCCAGAGGCCGTTGCGCAGCGGAGTCACCGCGTCATGCAGCGAGTAGAAGGCGCGGCCAAGGAAGTCCCGCCACACGAGGAACGGAATGCCGAGTGCATAGAAGTAGAGTGCGTAAGCCGTCAGATGCGTGTCGGAAGCGGTGAAGCGGCCGCGCTCGAAGAGCATGCGCGTGATGTCCGGCGCCAGCACCGCCACGTAGGCCATCATGGGCAGCGTGCAGAAGCCGATCAGCAGCAGCCCGCGCTCCAGGTACTTCCAGAACTCCTCCATGTCCTTGCGTGCGGCGTGCGTTGCCAGCTCGCTGTAAAGCACGTTGATGAGCGGTAGCCCGATGATGCCCTGCGAGAGACCCAGCGAACGCTCGGCGTAGTTCAAGGCGGAGATGCGTCCAGTGGCCAGACCCGAGGCGAGCACGCGGTTGACGATGAAGTTAAACTGCTCCGCCCCGACGCCGACCAGCACCGGCGGCACCATGCGCGCCGCTTGCCGCAGCCCCTTCAGCTTGAAGTCCGCCACCAGGCTGTAGCGGAAGCCCTCGCGCCAGAGCGCAGGCACCTGTACAAGGAATTGCCCGGCCATGGCCGCCACCGTGCCAATGGCGAGCCAGTTCACGCCGTATCGCGCAGCCACAAAGATGAACAGCATGGAGAGCAGGTTGAACGGAATGCCCACGGAGGCCGGAGCCAGAAACTTCTGCCGCGATTGCAGCAGACCCTTGGCCCATGCGGCAAAGCCCTGGAAAAAGAGCATGGGCAGCAGCAGCCGTGAGAGCGTGACGGCCATCCCCATCCGCTCGTGCGGAAAGCCCGGCACAATGCGCGGCACCCAGGCCGGTGCAAAGAGTACGCCGATGACGACCAGCACGAGGCTGGCAAGAAAGATGACGTGGAACAGCGTCCACACCAGCCGGTGGTAGTCCTCCTCCGACTGCTGGCGCGCGGCGGCAAAGACGGGAATCACCGCTGTCTCAATCGACATGTTGACCATGCCGAAGAGCAGGTAGGGCACGGTCATCGCTGCCAGGTAGGCATCCGTAGTGCCGCTGGCGCCAAAGCACGCGGCAAGGCTGGCTTCGCGTCCGAAGCCGAGCAGCTTGCTCACCACGCCGAGCAGTGCAATGATGCCGACCCACCGCAGAATCCTAAGCATGGCGCTCCTCCGTGGCGGAAGCGGAGGTGCGCGGCACATGTACAGTCAGAGGTTCCGGCATAGCGGAGCAAGGCTCGCCAGCAGATGCTGCATACTCAGGTGCGCGGAACAGGTAGCCATGCTTGCGGAAGTAGTACGCCAGCCCCTTGAAGTGCTCGCGCGTCGGGCGGCTCAGCAGGTGGCTCCAGCGACGCGTAATGCGTTGCTCGTGATGGATGATTTCGGAGCGCCCCTCGTAGAGCACGCGCCAGCCCGCGCGCCACATGCGCAGACACAGGTCCACGTCCTCGGGCGCGTAGAAGATGTTGGGGTCGTAGCCGCCAACCGCGCTTAGCGCTGCGCGGCGAATCATGTGGCAGGCGCTGATCAATGTGTCGACGTAGAGCGGGCCGCGGTGGTCCCATGCGCGCAGTTCATGCTGTTGCAGCGCGCGGTCGCGCAACCTGCCGGGCAACTGCCGCGCCAGCTTGCTCCAGAGCGTGGGGAAGCGCCCGCAGGTGAATTGCAGTGTGCCATCCGGTGCATGCAGCCGTGCGCCGCACAGGCCCACCTCGGGGTGCGCGTCCATGGTCTCGACCATCCGTTCGACCGCGCCCGGCAGAACCTCCGTGTCGGAATCGAGACACAGCAGGTAGTCGCCCGTGGCCATGGCGATGCCCTGGTTGCGTGCCGCGCCGGGGCCGAGGTTCGCGCGGTTGAAGATTGTCCGGATCGTGCCGTGGGCTTCCCATTCGCGCAGCATCTCCACCGAGCCGTCGCGTGTGGAGCCGTTGTCGATGACGATCACCTCGCGCGGCGCAACCGTGCATGGCTCCAGCGAACGCAGGCAGCGCGCCAGCAACTCCGCCGAATTCCAGTTAGGAATGACGATCGACAGTTTCATGCCGTGTGCCTGCGGGGCGCGCCACGCGCCGGTAGATGGCCTCCACGCGGTCAAGCTGCATGCGGCGTGAGAAGGTTGTTTCCGCCAGCGTCCATGCACTCAGCGCCAGCCTCTGGCGAAGCGCGGAGTCGGAGAGCAGGCGGAGCAGCGCCTCGGCCAGCGGATGCGGCTCGGGCTCCGAGAGGAGCGCGGCCGTGCCGAGCAGGTCGGCGATCTGGCACTGGCGGCTCACGACCAGGGGCTTGCCCGCCAGGCATGCTTCCAGCGCAACCAGCCCGAACATCTCAAAGCGGCTTGGCATGACGAATACATCGCTGTCGAGATAGGCCGACCACAATGGTGCGCCGTTCAGCGCGCCGGTGAACAGCGTTTCGCGCGCCACTGACAGCGTGGCGGCCAGGGAGCGCAGTTCGCTCTCCATGCCATCGTCCGGGCCGCAAATTACAAGCAGTGGACGCGGCTCCGGCAGCAGGGCCATCGCGCGCAGCAGAATGTCTACGCCCTTGCGGCGCTCCAGCCGCCCCACGAACAGCAGCACGCTGCGTTCGGGCGCAATGCCGTAACGTGAGCGGAACGCGCCGGGCGCGGGGAACTGCGCGCGCAACGCAAGGTTCACGCTGTTGGGCACCACGTGCAGACGGTCACTGGCCACCCCCATTTCAGAGAGCTTCATCGCCTCATCGCCCTGCAGGGCAATGGCCGCCGTCGCATCGCGCACAATCCTTCTGCCCCACAGCCGGTCGTAAATGCGCTTCCATGTGCAGGAGTTGTAGAAGGAGAGCACGTCGGTGGAACCGTGCGGCTGCACTACATAAGGAATGCCCCGTTGGCGTGCGGCATGCGCCAGCCTCAGCGCCATGTAGCTGCGGAACTCGTGCAGGTGCACCACGTCGAACGTGTCTAGTTCGCGACGGATCATCCCGCCCAGCTCGGACGTGTAGCTGGGGCCGAAGGTTCCGGGCCAGAAGGGAATGCAATGCGTGTCAAGCCAGCGCACACGCACACCGTTGTGCACCAGCTCCAGCGTGCCGGGTGCGATCTTGCCGCGCTGGTCGAGCCGGTTCGTGCACCAGACTTCCACCGCATGCCCGCGTGCAGCCATGCCCTCGGCAATCGTCTGCATCACGCGGGAGACACCGCCCAGCGTGACCGGGCCGCACGGGTAGCCTTCCGGTAGCGGGTAGCCGATGGCAGAGATCAGGATGCGCATGCGGACTCCTCTCCCAGCAGGTGACGCGCCAGCACGCGCATGGCGTCTGGCGGTGGTGTGCCGTAATAGCGTTCCCGCAGCGTGCGCACACTCATGCGCAATAACTCCGGTTCGGCCAGCCGTGCCGCCAGCTCTTCCGCAGTGATGAACCGCAGCGAGGCGGGCACCTCGCGATAGAAGGTGTGGCGCGGCCACTCGATGGAGTCGAACAGCAGCAGCGGCGTCTCGCTGGCGGCCAGTTCGCGCAGCACCGTGGAGAGCAGGCACACGGCCAGCTTCGCCCGCGCCAGCTCCGCCTCCAGCCCGGTGCGCGTGATGCGTATGCGGGCCAGCGCCGCGGGAAATTCCGCAAAGTAGCCGCGCAGGGCCGCCGGGTCCTCGTAGGGATGCAGCTTCAGCACGATTTCGTCGTAGGCGCCCTCCGGCACAGAGCGCGCAATGTATTCGGCCACCGTGCGGACGAACTCACGGCGGTTTTCCTGGTCGCGGCAGGAGCTGGAGACGAGCAGCAGGTTCCGCCGAGCAATACCGTCGCTGGAGGTTTCCGCCGGCACACACCCGTAGGCGACAACCTCACTGCACGGCAGCAGCGGAGCCAGCAGATCGCGGTCCCAGGCCCCGGCGGTGAGCACGGTCTCCGTGGCGCAGCGGAAGGGGATCATGTCCTGCACCATGCCGTTGACAAAGCCCGTGGTCGGAATGCCTGCGCGGCGGCAGTGCTCCACCAGCACCGAGAAGGCCCAGGCGTTGGCGTTATCGAAGAAGACGCGCGAAGGCCCGGCGCTCACCAGCGGTTTTGCCATCTCGTGCGCGGCGAAGGCGCCCGAAGCGTGTGCGGCCACAAAGCGCGCAAACTCCGGGGCGAACAATTCAAGGCAGTCATGGCCCTGCCAGAGGAAGAGTCCGTCAAAGGCTTTCTGCTGGGCGGCACGGCGGAACCATGCGGCGGCGCGCAGGGTGCGCCACGCCGCGCGCACAGAGGCCCTCGGCTTCAGCAGCCGCTCCATGTACGTCACACGCCAGGGCAGGGATGAATCGGCCAGTCCGCGGTTGCGGCGCAGTTGCGCCACCGGCCGCAGCACAGAAATTTCCCGCGAGGGGTTCTGGGACATCCGCCGGAAGAACGGCTCCAGGTTCTTCAGTCCGTGCTCGGAGCCGACAAACAGAGGCGCGTTCTTCGCCAGCGGGCGGCCCTTGCGCCATTGCATCCAGCGCGCCGCCAGCGGCGCAAACACCAGCTTGTAGCCAATGCCTTCGAGCGCCTCGCGCAGCAGCCTCACTCCTGCGGTGCCTGACGTACGCTGCTCGCCATGCACGTGGAGCGGCCCTGCGTAGAGCGCGCGCAGGTAGGGCGCCAGCGTTGCATCGCAGCAAACCTCCGTGGGTTGCAGCGCCTCAAGCGCGCCGGAGATTGCAGCCAGCGTGCGTCCCTTTTCCAGCACCACACGCGTCAGGAAGCTGAACTCTCCGAGTGCCGCCAGGTCCAGGCCGTCAACGGTGAAAACATCCTCGCCACCGGCCCGCTGATGCCAGGTGCGCGAGGCGGTGGCGAAGGCCTCAATGAGCCGGTGCTCAAAATCCTCTGCAAGATAGTGGTCGAGCGGCGTGCAGCCGGGAACGCTCTGCGCGCCCAGCACCACGCGGTGCACATCGTGCTGGCGCGGCGGAGCCATGCGCAGCGCGGCCTCGGCCGTAGCCGCAAACACGCCGACGACGCGCAGGCCCGAGGTCTCCGCGTGTGGCGCGGTGCGGGCGTTGGTGGCGGAGGCGCTCATGCGGCCTCCTCCCCGCGTGCGGTTGACACAATGCCCTCACCCAGCAGCGCCGCGCCCATCACGTAAATGTAGATCTGGAATTCCGTGTAAATCGTCAGGCTCATCAGCAGGAAGACCGTGAAGCTGAGCTTGAGCGCCGCGCTGAAGCCCGGCTCCAGGCTGCGTCCATAGACACGCCTGCGCGCCACCCACACGTACAGCGCCGCGAACGGAACCATGCTGGCGATGCCGCCGTTGGCCAGCAATTGCAGATAGAGGTTCTCCGCCGTCTGCGCCACCTCCAGCCCGCTGTAACGCACCGCCTCGTCCGGGAGGTTGCCCATGCCGACGCCGAAGACCGGGTTGTAGGTGAACAGTTCCCACGCGGCCCGCTGAATCGCCACCCGCATCTGGCCGGAGTCATCCTTGCTCCAGTTCTGGGTGAACAGGTTGCCCAGCTCCTCCACGCGCGTGGTCAGCGCCGGCAGTGCGTTCAGTGCCTGCAAAGCGGGCAGCGCCAGCAGCAGCAGCGCCACAAACACCACGGCCAGCTTGTGCCAGTTGGCGCGGTAGCGGTGCAGCACCAGGCCGGTTACCAGCATGGCCAGCACCCATGCGGTGCGTGAGTAGCTCATCACGATGGTCAGGTAGTTGAGCGTGAGCGCCAAGCCACCCATCATCAGCCGCAGGGTGTCCTTTGTCTGGTGGCTGCGGCGGAGAAACTCAAAGTTGATGGGTAACAGGCAGAGCAGGAACAGCGAATAGCTGGTGGGGTCGCCGACGGCTCCCAGCTTCAGGTCGAGCGTGCGGTCAATGTCGTTCTCGCGGTCCTTGAATAGGCGGCCTGTGTCGGAGCTGGCGCCGGCCGCCACGCCCAGCTCGCGCACCGGCTGGTCATCGCTCAAGCCGCGCTCCTGCAGAAACTCCGATGCCAGCTTGTACTGCGCCAGAAAGACCACGCAGCTTACCGCGCCGGATATCACCAGTGCCGCCAGCACGCGGCGCATCTCGCGCGGTGTCTCCACCAGCATGCTGCCCGCCATCAGCACCAGCAGAAACTGCGTCCAGCTCACCAGCATCGGCGCGTTGAACTCGTGCCCGCCAAAGGCGTAGGCCGCCGCCGAGCAGAACAGCCGCACCGCCAGCAGGCCCGCGCACAGCCACCACACTTCGCGCGGCACGCGCGCGCGCCCGGCAACCAGCAGCAGCGCACAGCCCGCCAGCAGCAGCGCTCCCACAATCTTCTGCACATTCCAGAAGTCGGTGATCCACAGGGCCATGCGGTAAGGCAGCAGCAGAATAAAGGCGTAGAAGACCCAACTCACCAGCGGCCTCAGGCGCGGACGTGGCACGGCGCCGCCAAGCGCCACGGAGCTCGAAATTGCGCCTGCGGCCATCCGCTACATCGCCTCCGTAACGCTGGTGCGCGGCCCGGGCGCTGGCAGGCGGAAGCTGCGTCCTTCAAAGTGCGCGATGGTGGCCGCCAGAATCTCGGCCTGTCGGGCCAGCCGGGCGCGGTCCGTGTAGTTGGTTTTGAACTGCAGAATGCGCGGCTGCACGCTCTCGGCCACCGGGCAAATGCCGCGCCGGTATGGCTGACGCACCGCAGTCTCCGGCGGGTAGAAGTCCTGTCCCTCGAAGGCCGGTTCCAGATACGTCAGCATCCAGGCGGCGTAGATGCCGTCACCGCCAAGCCCGCGGAAGGTCGTGCGAAAGTCCTGCCAGGTGAAGTCGATTTCCGGCGCCAGCATCACCGGGAAGGTCCAATAGCTGTGCACGTAGCCGTCGGGGACCTTCTGCGGCTGCAGCCAGGAGCAGCCATCCAGCGCCTGCTGCAGCACGCGCGCGCAGTGCTGCCGCTCGGCCACCAGTTCGTCCATGCGCTCCAGTTGGCCCAGCGCCACGGCGCAGCACAGCTCCGGCATGCGGTAGTTGAAGCCCATGGCCGCGTGCCGGCAGTAGTTGGGGGCCTGAATGGTGTCGCGCGTTATCTTGCCCTTGGAGGCGCCCACGGCGGCATAGCCAAGGCTGTTGAAGCGGCGCACCCGCTCGGCCAGTTCCTCGTCATTGGTCACCACCATGCCGCCTTCGCCGCTGGTGATGTGCTTGGAACTCTGGAAGCTGAAGCTGGACAGATCAGCCACGGTGCCCACGGTGCGTCCGTGGTTCAACCCAAGCAGACACTCGGCGTCATCCTCCACCACTTTCAATCCGTGGCGGCGCGCGATGTCCATGATGCGGTCAATGTCGGGCGAAAGCCCATAGAGCGCCACGGGCTCAATGGCCCGCGTGCGTGGTGTGATCAGCCGCTCGATGCAGTCAGGGTCCAAGGTGAGCGTCTCCGGGTCGATATCAGCAAAGACCGGCACGGCCCCGGCATGAAGCACGGCAAAGCTGGTGGAGGCCATGGTCAGCGGCGGCACAATCACCTCGTCGCCCGGGCCCACTCCGGCGGCCACCAGCGCCGCGTGCAGCGTGGCCGTCCCGTTGATGTGGCTGATGGCGTAGCGCACCCCGAGCTTTTCGGCAAAGCGCTGCTCCAGCCGCTGCATCATGCTGCTGGAGGCCGAATTGCGAAATCCGCCGTCCAGCACCTCGTTCACCAGTTGACGTTCCAACTCGCTGATGCGGTTCACGCTTTCCTCTCTCCTGCCGACTGGTCTTCGGCCGCTACGGCCGACCAGAAGGCCTCGTTCTTGCGGAATCCTTGATTGATTCGGGCCAGCTCGGGCCGTCGCCCGAGCAGAGCAAGTACCGCTTCCATGGCAAACGGTGCTCCCTGGTAAAGCTCGTCGTAAACGGCGCGCACGAATTCGAGGTCCTGCGGTGTGTCCACCGTCCAGCGCAGATGCGACAGGTCCTGCTCGCAGGCATAGTTCTTCAGGCGGAAGCGGTGCGGCTGCATCCAGAGAAAGGGCGTCACGTGCTCCCGGTGGCTGGGCTTGGTGGCCTCGCTCCAGGCCTGCTCCAACGCGCTGAACTTGAAGACCTCCACGTCGAGCCCGTCGGGATAGCTGGGCCGCAGGTGGTTGCTCACGTAGTCGTACGCACCGTGCGCCAGCGCAAACGTCCGTATGCCGCGCCGGATGATCGCCGGGTCCTTCAGCGGGTCGTCGGCGGTGATGCGCACAATGGCTTCCAGCTTGAAGTGGCGCGCCGCCTGGTAGTAGCGGTCGAGCACGTCGCAGGCGCTGCCGCGGAAGACCCTGGCGCCCCAGTCGATGGCGTAGCGCTCAACGGCGTCGTCTTCCGCCGCGGTGGTGGTGGCCACAATGATTTCGCCGCTCAGGTCGCAGGCGGCCACGCGCTCCAGCACATGGCCGAGCAGCGGCTTGCCCGCCAGCGGCATCAGGGTCTTGCCCGGCAGGCGGGTGGAGCCCATGCGGGCTTGTATGATGGTGCCCGTCCGAGGGGGGAGTCTGCGGTTCACCATGCCGTCCAGCCTCCGTCGATTGCGAGATTGGTGCCGGTGACGTAACTCGAGGCGTCCGATGCCAGATAGAGCAGAGCGCCCACGCACTCGCTGGCGTCACTCATGCGCCCCAGGGGAGAGAGGCGTGCAAAGTTTTCCGCAAAGCGCGGCTCGTGGTTCTGCCACACGCCGTGCGGTTGAATCGAATTGACTCGTATATTCTTCCCGGCCCAGTACGCGGCCAGGTAGCGCGTCAGGCTCCAGACGGCGCCCTTGCTGGCGGCGTAGACCGCCGGGCAGCCCATCCGGGTGCCACGGTAAAGCTCCTGGTTCGGCGCCACCATGGCGTAGGTCGAATTCAGGTTGATGATGCTGCCGCCGCGTCCGCTGGAGATCATCTGGTTGCCCGCCGCCTGGCAGCACAGATAAAGCGCGGTGACGTTGACGTTCATCACCGCCTCCCAGTCCTCCTGCGGAAACTGCTCAAAGCCTGCGAAGAAGTGCTTTGACTTGTACTGCGCGTTGTTCACCAGCACGTCAAGCTGGCCAAAGCGCCGCACCGTGCTTTCAACCACGGTGCGCACCTGCGCGGCGTCGGTGATATCGGCATGCAACGGCAACGACTCCCGCCCGCTTTCGCGGCAGACCTGCTGGCTGAGCAGACCGACAGCCTGCTCCTCGATATCCACCAGCACGGTGCGTGCTCCGGCCTTTGCGGCGGCCATGGCGAAGGCGCGGCCCAGCAGCCCGGCGGCGCCGGTAATGACCACCACGCGCCCGCTCAGGTCGAACAGACGGCTGGCCTCCAGCGGCACCGCGTGCGTTGGCTGGCTCATGCCGTGACCTCCGCCGTCTTTCCGGCGGCCAGCAATTCGGCAAAGCTGCGCGCGTAACGGACCAACTCGGCCAGTTCGTGCGGTTCCATGCTGCAGGCGTGGTCAGGGCCGTGCATGGACTTGTCCAGCGTGAAGTGTTTTTCCAGGATGCGCGCGCCGCGTGCGGCGGCCACCAGTGCGGCCTCCACACCCAGCGTGTGATCGCTGAACCCGGCATAGCGCGTAAAGTCGACGCGGTCGAACTCGAGTTCGCTCCACTTCGTCGGATACCGGGCCACGCAGTAGAGGAAGTCCACCGGGCCGCGCGAGTCGATGCGCGGGAAGGCCTCCTCGCCCCACATGCCGAGCGAGACAATCATCGGCTTGCCGGTTGCGGCGATGGCCTCGATCAGCTCGCGGTCGCGCACGCTGCGGCTGGCCACCTTGTAGCGCCGCATGCCCAGTTCCTCGCACCAGCCAAAACGCTCCAGGTCGAAGACGGAGGCGCAGAATTCGATGCCGGTCTTGCGGCATTCCTCGGCCAGCCGCCCCACCTGCTCGCGCGTCAGTTGCGCCTGCTTACCCTCGGCGTACCACTCAAACGTCTTCGGAAAAATCCGGTCCACGTCGTAGAGCTGGAACTTTGCGATATCGGCACCGTTCTGCCGGGCGGCGTGGATCATCTCCAGCGCCAGCCCCAGGTCTCCGTTGTGGTTCTGCCCAATCTCGGCAATGATCAGCATGTCGCCTCCCTGCATCTCTTCAGAATCTGTCTTCCGCGTTGCCCTGTATGCCTGCCCGGCGTCTGGCTGCGGAAGCCGCCTACCCGATGCCCATGGCCGGAGGCCGCGCTGCGGGCGGTATCTTCAGCCCGTTGCGCTGCTCCAGCATCCGCAGATATTGCTCGCCCCGCTCCAGATGGTTGGTCATGTTGCCGGCGTGGCGGCGGTAGCGGTAGAGCGGTAGCTCCACCCGCGCCGCCTGTGAGAAGCGCTGCTCGAAGCGCAGGCGCAGCTCGCGGTCTTCGTGCAGCAGAAACTTCTCGTCGTACAGCCCCAGCTCGATCAGGTTGTCCTTCTTGAACATCACGCCGCAGGCGATCGGGTCGTTGGCGGCGCTCTTGCGGGAGACCACTTCCTCGGCCTCGTTCACCACGTAGTAGTCGCAGGCCACCGCGTCGTAATGCGGGTTCAGCGACATGTAGAGATAGAGCGTCCGCACAAAGTCCTCGTGCACGTAGTCGTCGGCGTCCACCCGTACCACGTAGCGGCTCATGGCCGCGCGGATGCCCGCGTTGCACGCCGCCGGAAGCCCCTGCTGCTGTTCCAGTTGCACCACGCGGATCCACTCACCAAAGGTCTCCAGCACGCGCTCCGTGTTGTCCGTGCTGCCGTCGTCGACCACGACGATCTCCATGTCCGAGCGGGGAAACGTCTGGTCCAGCAGGCTGCGCAGACAGCGCCCGATGTAACGCTCGCAGTTGTGAACGGCGACCACCACTGTGACCTTCATTCTTCTTCCTCCCTCGCGCTGCGGCCGCCTGTCGCGTGCCGCTTGTGCATTTGCCTCGGTTACGCTTCGGCCGGTTCCTTGCCCGCCCGCCCGGTCTTCATCTCCGCCGCCACACGGCGCAGAGGGTGCGCTGCGGGCAGTCCATTCCACTGCTCGCGTGCAAAGATCGCGGCCACTGCCGCGGCCATCGTCGCCAGCCACACCAGCACCAGCACCAGCAGCCGGTGCGGTGTCGACTTCTTCTCTGGCGTCTCGCTCGGGTCCAGCACCTGCACGCCCGGCATCTCGCCCGCTTCCTGGATCTTGGCCATCTCGTACTGCTTGATGAGCGCCTCGTTGACGGCCTCCAGCACCTTGGCGCGGCGGTACAGCTCGGTATAGGTCACGGCCAGTTGCGGCAGTTTGCGGATGCTGGGGAACTGAGCATCGTCGGTTGCCGCGTCAGGTTTGGCATAGGGGTCCTCGCCGCCCATCTCGCGGATTTTGGCGCGCAACTCCGCCACCCGAGCCTGTGCCGCGCGCACCCGCACGTTGTCTGCGGTGTAGACCTGCTCCAGCCCGCGCAATTCGCTTTCGGCGGCAATGAGCTGCCCGCTCAGAATGGCCGCCGATTCCAGCATGGCCCGCGACTGCTGCGGAATGTCGATGGTGCCGTGTTTGGCGGAGAAGCGGCTCAGTTCTTCCGCCGCCGCAGCCAGTTGTTTCTGCACCTCCGCCAGCCGTCCTTCGATGAACATGCGCTGGCGGTGCGCGGTGCCCGTGTTCAGCGAGCGCGCCACATCGTTGACGGCCGCCACGTACTCGGCCGCCATCTGCCCGGCCCGCTGCGGGTCGCGGTCGGTGACGGTCAGGGTGATGACGCCGCTTTTGCGCTCCTCGTTGATGGCCGTGTTCTTGCGTAATGCCTGGCGCGCGTCCTCCATGTAGCGCTCGCCGTAGACGTGCCGCAGATCAAAGCGGCTGATCATGCGGTCCTGCACGCTGCGGCTCTGCAAAATGGCGACGTAGAGCGCGCCGGGGGTCTTCATGTTCAGGCTGTCAGCCAGGCTCATGCTGCGCGCCGCCATCTGCAGGGCGCTTGCCGCCGAAGTCACCGTTGGGTCCGGCGGCAGGATGCGCGTGGTGGCGTTGTAATGCTTGGGCAGCAGGAAGGCCAGCGCCAATCCCAGCGCCACGCCCAGCAGCGCGGCGCGTGCCAGCCAGCGTCGCTCGCGCCACAACTGCAGCAGCCTCCTGTAGCCCACGGGCGCAGTCTCACTCTCCTGCGCCAGCCGCTCCAGAGCTTCAGTCTCGGGGCTTTCCGGTTCATGCAGCCAGGGTTCGCTCACCGCTCTCTCCTAAAAGCTCAATGCCACGCGCGCCGCAATTGCCAGCGCGCTCATCACCTGTGCGGAATCCATCAGGTTTCGCCAGGCCGGGGTGCCGCCGACGACCTTGGCCGGCACCACAATGGAGTCGCCCGGCAGCACGCGCGCGTTCATCACGCCGCCGCTGAACAGTCCCGCTCCACGGCCCACCACCATGCCGTTGGCCCGCACCACAAAGATCGCCTTGCGGTTGGCCATCTCCATGGCGCCGCCCGCCCGCCTCAGGTACCAGCTCACATCGCGGCCCGGCACATAGCTGATGGCGGTCGGATTGAAGACCTGTCCACCCACCAGCACGTAAGCCGGTTGTTCGGGGATGCGTATGATGTCGCCGTTCTTCAGCTCCACGTCGGCCGCCGTGTTCTGCCAGCGCGGCAGCTCGTTGCTGATCTGCACCACCATGCGTCCGCTGACCGGCTGCTGCCGTAGTGTCTCCAGCAGGTGCTGTTGCTGCTGCCGCATGGCGGCCAGCGCCTGGCTGTCGGCCTTCGGGTCCATCCGTACGGTTGCCGAAGCCGTCTCCAATTGGGTCAGCAGTTCGGTGCGTGTTTTCTCGGCCAGCCGCTTCACTTCCACGCGCTCCAGCTGCGCGCCCTGCGCATAGGCCGTCGGACGCAGGCCTCCGGCGCGGGCGATCACCGAACTCAGCCGCTCGCCCTTCTGTATGCCGTAGGTTCCGGGGTAGAGCACTTCGCCGTTCAGCGTCACCGAGGCGCCAATGTCGTTCCATCCCGTCAGGGTGTGGATGGTCACCACGTCGCCCGGCTTCAATGTAGCGTTGGAGGCTGCCTCCCCGCGCATGGCCGCCACAAGGTCGAGGGCGCGCGGCTGAAGCTGCACTCGGCGTCCGTCTTCAATCGTGTAGCTGGTCAGGTCGGCGGTGCTGCGCAGCGCGCCGCGGCGGAAGCCTCCGGCCAGCCGCACCAGTTCGCTGACCGTCATCGTCTCGCTCATCGGGTATTCGCCCGGGCGCAACACTTCGCCATAGATGGCTACGCGCGGCACGTCGGCTTCGTAGCGCCCGAACAGGCGCAAGGTGTCGAATGGCTTCAGCTCAATTCGCCGGGCGCCCAGCACCTCGTCCAGCGTGAACTCCTCCACCACCGGGCGATAATCCGGCGGCGGCAGGTGCACCAGTTCGACGTGCTCGGCAGGCTCCGGCAGCAGGTCCTTGCGCGCAATCAGCTCACCCACCGTCATGCCCTCGTGATACGGATAGCGGCCCTCGCGGAAGACGTGTCCGCTGAGCCAGACCCCGGCCTCGTTGTAGGGCGCAATCGGTGCGACCGTCACGCGGTCGCCATCAGCCACTGCCAGCCGCGCCAGCGCCGAGTGCAGCGTCTCCGGCGTGCTGCCTGCTTCCACGCCCACGCTCAGCATCGAGTGCCGCTGGTGGGCCTCGGTGCGCTCTACGGAAATCTTCTGGATGTTGGCGATGTTGCGCAGCCCTCCGGCCAGCTCCACCACCTGCGCCAGTTGCGTCTCCTCGCGGAGCTCATAGATGGCCGGGCGCTTGACCATGCCTGCAACCGTTACCTGCGGCCCGGCCAGTGGAACCTGCAGGGTGTCTCCCGCCTCCAGCCGCGCCGAGTCACCGCGCACACCGGTCAGCAGCAGTTCGTAGAGGTCGATCTCCGCCACCAGTTGGTGTCCGCGCAGGTGGCGCACCCGCCGCAGCGAGCCGCGATTGGTCGGGCCTCCGGCGGCCACCAGCGCAGTCAACGCCGTTGAGGCCGAACTGACGTCGTAGGCGCCGGGCCGCAACACTTCGCCCACCACGTAGACGCGCACGCTGCGCAGCCGCGCCAGCGAAAGCTCCGCGTGCAGGCTGCGGAACTGGCGGGCCAGCGCCGCCTCCACCAGCTTCTGCGCATCGCTCAGCGTCTTTCCGGCCACCACCACGGTTCCAATCTCGGGCAGCGCAATGCGTCCCTGGTGGTCCACCGTGCGCGTCAGCCGCTGGGAGACGCCGCCCCACAGGTCCACGGTCAGCGTGTCGCCCGGCCCCAGAACGTAGCCACCGTCAATGGGCAGGTCGGAACTCGGCTCCGGCGCCAGCGACCGCAGCGCGTTGGGCGCAGCGTCAGGTGCGGGGAGCGGCTGTGTCGCGGCCGTCGGTTGCGAGGCTTGCGCCCCCAGCGATGAGCCTCTGCCGGAAGTTGCCGTTGCCGAATTGCCTCTGCGTGTGGCTCGCCCGCTCAGACCTTCCGAATACGGGTTCTGTTGCGGGGGCTGCGCGCCGGAGGGCGTTTGGTCTTCGATTGCCTGCGGCCGGAACAGTTCCAGACCGAAGCGTGTGGGCTCTTCCTGCGGCGTCTGCAACTGCATGTAAAGCTCGCGCAGGGCGGGCAGGTTCGCGTAAGGGTTGGGGCGCTCCACGGTGCGCGGCTCATCGCCGGCCGGCCGCTTCTGGGTTTGTGGCAAACGCGTTCGCTGGGTGCCGCGCGTCTGCGGAGCGTTGCGCCGGTCTCCTGATTGGGTGCGCGGGTCGCGCTGGCGCAGACGTTGTTGCAAGCTTCGCTCGTCGTCGATGCCGGTTTGCGGCTTCAGGCTGTTGGGAGAAACCAGCCGTCCGTCGTCTGCCGACTGGGGCGGAAGAAACTGGTTGCCCGCATCTTCTTCGTCGCTGAACTCATCGAGCGTTTCCTGCGAGATGACGATTTTGGGTGCCTGCGTGGAAGGCGCCAGCGCCGGAGTCTGCGGCACGTCCAGCGTGTTGCTTTCCTCGTTGTCGCGGGGCTTGTCCGTGCTCTCCTGCGCGCTTGCCGCACAACTCCACAGACACAGCGTGATGAGCGCCGTCAGTGCCAATGTGTAATGGATGCGATGTGCCGCCATGTTCGACCGTGCTCTCCTGCCAGAGAATCAGCCTTGCCTTGCCCAACTGCGATTGCCCGACTTAACAGAGTGTTTCGGTTTCCGGGGGAGGGGAGAATTCCTCGGCGGGGCCCAGGGCGCGCAGCCATAGCTCACTCTGGCTCGTGCGAAGCTGCTCGGCCATGCCGTCCCAATTGCGCCCGAAGAGGCTGCCAAGGGTGAGCTGTGCCGCGACGGTGCCCACCATGCCGAGCGTGGCGCTGCTGGCATCGACGGGGCAGATCCGCCCCTGCTGCGCGCAGCGGTCAAAGTAGGCGCTCACCTGGTCGAAGATGCTGCCGAAGTGCTCGCGATAGAGCGGCTCCACCCGCGGCAGCTCCAGCGCGCCCACCGAGAGCAGCCGCAGTAACTCCGGGTCCTGGGTAAAGGTCTCCACGAGGAAATCCACCAGCATCGGCACCACCCGCGCCGGAGATTGGTCGCTGGCCAGACATCGCTGTAATTCACGGTTCAGCTTCACCCCGCGCAGGCGCGACTCTACCGCCGCCTCGAACAGATCTGTCTTGGTTGGGAAGTAGCGAAACAGAGTGGCTTCATTGACTTGCGCAATGTGCGCGATCTCGCGGGTGGCGGTGTTGTGGTAGCCCTGGCGCGCGAACAGGCGCACCGCCGCCTCCACAATCCGCACTTCCGTGATGCTGTTGCCGAGCGTCATCGAGCATTCCCTCGCGTCGTACACGGACCCGGGCACCTTGCTGTTTTTCCGAAATATCTCCCCTGGGGGTGGAAGAACCTGCCGCGCTGCCCGGTGGTAGGGGGACTTGCTGCCGGGGAGCAGGCGCGGTCAATCTAACATCGTTTAAGGGCTGGTCAATTGCCCTTGCCCGCTGCATGGCCATCCATGCATGCACTTGCACGCCACGCGCATGGCCCAGTTCCAGCATGGAAATCCGTTTTCCTGTTTCGGATACGGCATGTGCATGCACGCAAGTCCACTGGGATGCAGGTCTTTGTCGTTCTCATGTGGCGGCGCACCGTCGTTTGTGACGCCGCTTATGCCGGAGGCCGTCTCCAATTCATCCGCCATTCCCGGAACGAAATCATCACAAATGAATTTTTAAAAATCGCTTGAGAAAGCTGCCCCATCGGCCGAGCGTCTCCATTGCTTCCGATTCTCGCCAAGGCTGCTATCCTCAGGAGAGAGACCTTATCCGCAAAGGACCGTAGAACGCATTGCCTCCCATTCTTGTCGCCCGTGATTTAACCAAGAGCTTTGGCGCCGAGCCGCTGTTCCGGCAAGTCAGCTTCACCGTCGACGACGGCGACCGCATCGGCCTGATCGGCCCCAATGGCGCGGGCAAGTCGACGCTGCTCAAAATCCTTGCGGGCGAGCTGGAGCCGGACGCCGGCGAGGTGGCGCGCCGCAAATATTCGCGCATGAGCTACGTTCCGCAGGAATCGGTCTTTGATGCCGGACTCACCGTGCGTCAGGTCATCGAGCAAGCAATGGAGCGTACCGCCGTGCCGGTGGCCGAACGCGAGGCGCGTCTGGCGGAGACCCTTGGCCGCTCCGGTTTCACGGACTTCACGCAGGAGGCCGCCTCACTGAGCGGCGGTTGGCGCAAACGGCTGGCCATCGCCGAGGCGCTTGTCTCACAGCCTGAACTGCTGCTGCTCGACGAGCCAACCAACCATCTCGACATTGCGGGCATTGAGTGGCTGGAAGGGCTGCTCGGTTCGGCGCGCTTTGCCGTCGTCATGATCAGCCACGACCGCTATTTTCTGGAGAACGCCGCGGCCAGCATGGCCGAACTCAGCCGCGCCTATCCGGACGGCATTCTGCGCATTGAGGGCAACTACAGCCGCTTCCTCGAAAAGAAAGAGGAGTTCCTGACCACGCAGGCAAAGGCGCAGGAGGCCCTGGAGAACCGCGTCAAGATCGAGATTGAGTGGCTCCGCCGCGGCCCCAAGGCGCGCACCGGAAAGTCGAAGGCGCGCATTGACCGCGCCCACGAGTTGATGGGCGAGCTGGCCGAGGTAAGTTCGCGCAACCGCACCGGCAGCGCGCAGGTGGAACTGACCGAGAGCGGCCGCCAGACCAAGCGGCTGATGGAACTGGAGGGCGTCGGCTGCGAACTCGACGGCTACCCGCTCTTCCACGACCTGAATTTCATCTTCATGAACGGCACGCGCGTGGGTCTTGTGGGGCCGAACGGCTCAGGCAAGTCCACGCTGCTGCGCATTCTGCGCGGGGAGCTGGCGCCCTCGGCGGGAACCATCCGCCAGGCTGAGCAACTCAAGGTCGTCTGCTTTGAGCAGGAGCGTAAGCTCGATCCCAGCCTCACGTTGCGCCGCGCCCTCGCGCCGGACAGCGACAGCATCATCTATCAGGACCGCGTGGTGCACGTGGCCTCCTGGGCCGCGCGCTTTCTGTTCACCAGCGAGCAGCTTGAGCAACCGGTAAGCCGGCTGAGCGGTGGCGAGCGCGCCCGCGTGCTGCTGGCCCAGCTGATGCTGCAACCGGCCGACCTGCTGCTGCTCGACGAGCCGACCAACGACCTCGACATTCCGACCCTAGAGATATTGGAGGAGACGCTGCTGGAATACCGCGGCGCGCTTGTGCTCGTCACCCATGACCGCTACATGCTCGACCGCATCAGCAACGTGGTCATCGGCCTCAACGGCCAGGGAGAGATCTCTTCCTTTGCCGACTACCAGCAGTGGGAGGTGTGGCAGCAGGAGACCACTGCGCCCAAGCCGAAGCGTGCCACGGAACCCGCGCGCACAGAATCCGCAGCCCCGGCGAAGAAAAAGCTCTCCTACATGGAAGCCCGCGAATATGCGGCGCTCGAAGAGAAGATTCCCGAGGCCGAGCGCCTGCTGGAAGGGAAGAAGGCCGCATTTGACGATCCGGCCATCGTCAGCGATGCCACGCGGCTGGTGACGGCGCAGCAGGAGATGGACGCCGCGCAGGCCGCGCTCGACACCCTGATGGAGCGCTGGCTGGAGCTGGAAGAGAAGCTCAGCTAGCATCCGCCCCGCGAACGCGTTTTTCGGTCATCGCACATGCCTCACCTCTGCCCGTTGTTGGCAGAAGTGGGTGTCCGTCTTCTTCACTGTCAGCCGGAATGCGTACGCTGCCGCCAGGTCGTGCGGCGCAGTGCAGGCCGTTCCCGCCGGGTTCACCTTCCTCCGTAACTTGCGCGATGGCGCAGGCGGGCTTTCAATTTCGTGAAGGCCGAATTGCGGAAAATCAACTTCCTCTAGAAGTCTGAGTCTCCGGCACTGTGCAAATCGCAGCGAGTACGATACTCGTGAGCGATTTTGAGCCCCCCGAACAATAGAAAGGCAAACCATGGAGTTCCTTGAGCTGATTGAGAAGCGGCAGTCCGTGCGTGCCTATGAGCGCGGCGCGGTCGACTTGGGTAAGCTGGCGGTGATCCTGGATTCGGTCAACCGCGCGCCCTCGGCCGGAAACTTCCAGGCCTACGAGATTTTTGTGGTGCCACAGGCTCGGCTGGAAGCGCTCGCCGCCTGCACCTTCCATCAGGACTTCGTGGCCAACGCCGATCTTGCTCTGGTGGTCTGCACCCACGCCGAGCTGTGCAAGTATGACAATCCCGAGCACTGGGCCGTGCAGGACGCCTCGATTGCGGCCACCTACGCGCATTTGGCGATAACCGACTGTGGACTAAGCACTTGCTGGGTCGGAGCCTTCGATGCGGCCAGGGTTGCGGAGCTGATTCAAGCTCCCGCCGGGGTAGTGCCGATGGCGATTCTGCCGGTGGCCGCCGCTGCCGAAGAGCCTGAGCGCACGCCGCGCCGGCCGCTTTCGAGCCTTGTCCACCGCGTGCAGTAACTTTCGGCACTTCCCGTTGCATGGGAAGTACCGCTCCCTTCGTTATGGGGGTGCCCCGATGGTTACGTTGACATTATTTGTCATCGCCCCTAACTTGGGCTAATACAGTAAGAAGGCAACTGTTTCACTGGCTTGACTGTTCCCCCCGAGAAGGAAGATTGAGGAGTAGAGAATGTCGCAAAAGTTGGCGGACCTGCTCGTAAAAGAGCGGGTCGTGACTCCAGAGCAGATGGCGCAGGCGCTGAAGACCCAGATCAAAACCCCGGGCTCAAACCTCGGCACGATTTTGGTCGAACAGGGGCTTGCCAGTGATGAGAACCTGCAGCCCTATCTGTCAAAGGCTTATGGCGTTCCTGCGTTGGAGCAGGAATTCACCGTCAGCCCGGAAGTCACGCATCTTCTGTCCTATGAAAGTGCCCGCCGCCATCAGGTGCTGCCGCTCTCGCGCAACGGCACCTGGCTGAGAGTGGCCATGGTCGATCCTTCCAACGTCTTTGCCATGGACGAGTTGAAATTCATGACTGGCCTGAACGTGGACCCTGTGGTCTCCACCGAAAAGGTCATCATGGATGGCATCGAGAAGGCCTACACCGGAGGGGGAGACGGCAACGGCAACGGATTGCTGGGCGACTCCGCCGTGGTGGAGGATGGCGAGGCACCGGTCGACGAACTCGAACAGGTCATGGCCTCGTTCGAGGAGGAAGAGGCCCAGGACGTTGAGCTTGAGGAAGAAGAGGACGAGCAGAACGTCGTAGGCCTGGAGCAGGCCGCCGAGCAGGCTCCGGTGGTGCGTCTGGTCAACGTCATCCTCACCGAGGCCGTCAAGCGCAAGGCTTCCGATATTCACATGGAGCCTTACGAGACCGAGTATCGCGTGCGCTTCCGCGTGGACGGTGTGCTTCAGACCATCATGAAGCCGCCGAAGAAGATGAAGGACGCCATCATCTCGCGCATCAAGATCATGGCGAAGCTGGACATCAGCGAAAAGCGCCTGCCGCAGGACGGCCGCATCATGCTGAAGATGATGATCGAGGGCAAGAAGAAGCAGCTCGATTACCGCGTCAGCTCGCTGCCCACCCTGTGGGGCGAAAAGATCGTGCTCCGCCTGCTCGATAAGGAAAACCTGCGGCTTGATATGACGCAGCTCGGCTTCGAGCCTGAGTCGCTCGAAAAGTTTACGCGCGGCATTTACAAGCCGTACGGCATGGTGCTGGTCACAGGCCCGACCGGATCGGGCAAAACCAACACGCTTTACTCGGCCATTTCGCAGTTGAACAAGCCGGACACCAACATCATGACCGCCGAAGACCCGGTCGAGTTCCAGCTCGGCGGCGTCAACCAGGTGCAGATGAAGGAGCAGATCGGCCTGAACTTTGCGGCCGCCCTGCGCAGCTTTCTCCGTCAGGATCCGAACATCATCCTCGTCGGCGAAATCCGTGACTTTGAAACCGCTGAAATCGCCATCAAGGCCGCTCTTACCGGACACCTTGTGCTCTCCACGCTGCACACCAACGGCGCTCCGGAAACCATCAGCCGACTGATGAACATGGGCATTGAACCGTTCCTGGTGGCGACCTCCGTGCACCTCATCATGGCCCAGCGACTGGTGCGCCGCATCTGCAGCGGCTGCGCCGAAAAGCAGGACCTGCCAGCCAAGGCGCTGTTGGACGCCGGCTACACTCCGGCCGAGGTCAAGGCCGGCATCACGGTCAAGAAAGGGCGCGGCTGCGCCAAGTGCAATGGCAAGGGCTACAAGGGCCGTACCGGTCTTTACGAAGTCATGGAAATCGACGACGAACTGCGCGAGCTGATTCTGGTGGGTGCCTCCGCCGTCGAGTTGAAGAAGAAGGCCGTGGAAAACGGCATGATCACCCTGCGCCGCAGCGGACTCATCAAGGCCGCCGCCGGGGTAACGACTTTGGAAGAAGTCGCGCGCGAAACCATTCACGGCTAGCTGCGCGGCAACCTGAAATTGAAGGGGAAGTATGCCTGTTACTTTGAGCGATCTGCTCCGGAAAATGCTGGACCTGGGCGGGAGTGATTTACACATCACCACCAACTCGCCGCCACAGGTGCGCGTGCACGGCCATCTGCAACCGCTGGACATGCCGCCGCTGACGCCGGCCGATACCAAGCAACTGGCGTACAGTGTCATGACCGATTCGCAGAAGCACCGCTTCGAGGAAGACCTTGAAATGGACTTCTCCTTCGGCCTGAAGGGACTGGCGCGCTTCCGAGCCAATGTCTTCAACCAGCGCGGAGCCTGTGCCGCGGTCTTCCGCGTCATTCCGTTCGAGATCAAGTCATTCCAGCAATTGAGCCTGCCGCCCATTGTCAGCAAGCTGTGCGACAAGCCACGCGGACTGATTCTGGTGACCGGCCCGACCGGCTCAGGCAAATCGACCACGCTGGCCGCCATGCTCGACAAGATCAACAGCGAGCGGCATGAGCACATCATCACCATCGAGGACCCGATCGAGTTCGTGCATCCGCACAAGAACTGCCTGGTGAACCAGCGCGAAGTGCACCAGGACACCAAGAGCTTTTCGAGCGCGTTGCGTTCGGCTCTGCGTGAAGATCCCGACGTGGTGCTGATCGGCGAAATGCGCGATCTGGAGACCATTGAGAGCGCGCTGCGTATTGCCGAAACCGGCCACTTGACCTTCGGCACCCTGCACACGAACTCGGCGGCCTCCACCATCAACCGCATCATTGACGTCTTTCCGTCACATCAGCAGCCGCAGATTCGCGCGCAGCTTTCGCTGGTGATGGAAGGCGTGCTCTGCCAGTCGTTGCTGCCGCGAGTCGGCGGGCAGGGCCGCGTCATGGCCATGGAAATTCTGGTCCCGACGCCGGCCGTGCGCAACCTGGTTCGCGAGGACAAGATCCACCAGATCTATTCCTCCATGCAGTCCGGGCAGGACAAATACGGCATGCAGACTTTCAATCAGAGCCTGATGACGCTCTACATGCAGAAGCAGATTTCACTGGAAACGGCCATCCAGCGCTCCTCCCTGCCGGAGGAGTTGCAGGATATGATTCACCGCGCCACGAATGGCAAAATGGCCACCGGGCGCCGTTAAGCTTCGGGCACGGAAGCGAGGAACACGATGCCAGTTTTTACCTACACGGGCACCAACTCGACGGGCGAGAAGGTTCAGGGCGAACGGGCGGCCGAAAACCGCCAGGTGCTGCTGAGCACGCTCCAGCGCGAACGCATCACCGTGGCCACCGTCAAGGCCAAGAGCGAGGGATTGAAACTCAATCTCTCCTTTGGCTCCGGCAAGGTTCCGGCCAAGGAAGTCGCCATCTTCTTCCGGCAGTTCAGCGTCATGATCGACGCCGGACTGCCCCTGGTGCAGTGTCTGGAAATCCTGGCATCCAACCAGGAGAACCCGTCGTTCAAGAGCACGCTGACCGGCGTGCGCACCTCGGTGGAAGGCGGTTCCACGCTGGCCAACGCCATGCGCGCCTATCCCAAGGTGTTTGACGACCTGACCACCAACATGATCGAGGCCGGTGAAACCGGCGGTATTCTCGACACCATTCTGCAGCGCATTGCCAGCTACGTGGAAAAGAACGTGAAGATGAAGGCCGCGGTGAAGTCGGCACTGGTCTACCCGGTGTCGGTCATCTCCATTGCCGTCATCGTGGTTGGCTGCCTGCTGAAGTTTGTGGTCCCAGTCTTTGCCAACATGTTCGCCAGCCTGGATGTGGCGCTGCCCGCGCCGACCAGATTTGTCATGGGCCTGTCCAACTTCATCAGCGATTTCTGGTGGGTGATGCTGCTGGGGCTGGCTGCCATCTGGGTCGGAGTGGGGCAGGTGAGAAAGACGGAAGCCGGCCGCCTGGCGGTCGACAGAGCCATGCTCGGTCTGCCCGCCTTCGGGCCGGTGCTCCGGAAGATCGCGGTTGCGCGCTTCACCCGCACCATGGGCACGCTGATTACCTCCGGCGTTCCGATTCTCGAAGGCTTGGCGATTACCGCCCGCACCTCGGGCAACGCCGTCATCGAGCAGTCGCTGATGAAGGTGCGCAAGGCCATTGAAGAAGGCCGCACCATCGTCGATCCGTTGCGCGAATCCGGCGTGTTCCCCAACATGGTGGTGCAGATGATCGGCGTTGGCGAAGCCACCGGCGCCATGGATTCCATGTTGCAGAAGATTGCCGATTTCTACGAGGACGAAGTCGACGCTGCCACCAGGGACATGTTGACCCTGTTGGAGCCTTTGATGATCGGCTTCCTCGGCACGGCCGTCGGCGGCATCGTCATCTCGCTGTACATGCCGTTGTTCTCGATGATTGCCAAGCTGAGCGGGTGATCCCATGCGTCGTACCCTGGTCGAGCGGAACTGGATCGACTGGCTGGTCAAGGTGCGCATTCTGGTCATCACCTTCCTGCTGGTCATCGAACTGGCCATCACGGAGCTGACGACCACCAACGTCAATCAGCGGTTGTTCGTCGGCGTCATGCTGTGCTGGTATGCCGTGTCGCTGCTGTTTCTCTGGGCAGCTTCAGGGAGAAGCCTGCTTACGCCGCGGCTGGCCGAGGCGCAGGTGGTCAGCGATCTGGTGTTTGCCACCGTCGTCATCTACGTTACCGGCGGCATCGACACTTCGTTCAACTTCCTTTATCCGCTCATCATCATTCTGGCCAGCGCGCTGCTCACGGAGACCGGCGCGTACCTGACGGCGGGCTTCAGCTTCATGATGTTCGGCTCCATTCTGGAGCTGACTTACTTTGAGCTGATCCCGTCGTACGGCGTTTCGCACACGGACCCGAAGTCGCTGCAGGCGATCATTCTGATCAACCTGTTTGCCTACGGAACCATCGCCTACCTGAGCAACCGGCTGACCTCGCGCCTGCGCCAGGTCAACGTGGAACTGGCTGACCAGCGCGGCGCACTTGAAGACCTGCAGGCGCTGCATGAGATTGTGGTGGACGCCATTCTCGGCGGGCTGATCACCACCGACGCAGAAGGCTCCATCAAGCTGGCCAATCCTGCGGCAATGCGCCTGCTGGGACGCGAGGGCGAATCCTTGGAGGGCGTCAACGTCGACAGCCTCTTCGATGGTCCGCTGCTGCGTCCGGCAAACGGCGAGCCGGCGGCTCGGCAGGAGATTGGCGCGCATACTCCGGGCGGCGAGAAAAAGATCTTCGGCTTCTCGGTAAGCCCGCTGCAACTGCCGGGCAACGGAGACCTGCCCCGAAGCACCCAGCCCATCGGCTACGTTTACACCTTTTCCGATCTGACCGAAGTGCGCCGGCTGGAGCACGAACTGCAATTGCGTGACCGGCTGGCCGCCGTTGGACGGATGGCCGCCGGAATCGCCCACGAGATCCGCAACCCGCTGTCTTCCATCGCCGGTTCGGTCAAGGTGCTGTCGGGCATTGCCACGCTCACCGAAGACCAGCGCGCGCTGGTGGAGATTGTTACCAGCGAGAGCGAGCGGCTGAACCGCATCATCACCGACTTCCTCACCTACTCGCGCGACCGCAGCTATGAGATGGGGCCGGTGGAGTTGCGCTCGAAACTCGAGGACACGCTGACCCTGCTCAGCAACAGCGCGGGCGGCGTGGAGATTGTTCGCCAATTCGAGGCCGATGAGGCCTGGATGCTGGGCGACGCCGGGAAGCTGCAACAGGTCTTCTGGAACCTGTGCGAGAACGCGCTGCGCGCCGTCTCCAAGAGCAGCCAGCGCACCGGACGCTCGTTGACCGTGCGCCTGACCGGCGAGGGCAATGAGTGGCGTGTCAGCTTCCTGGACACCGGTCCGGGCATTCCACCGCATTTGAACGAGAAGATTTTTGAGCCGTTCCAGAGCGCCTTCGAGGGTGGCACCGGGCTTGGGCTGGCCATCGTCTACCAGATTGTGCAGGCGCACAAGGCGCGCATTTACGTGCGCAGCGAGCAGGGAATTGGCACCGAGTTCACGCTGTTCTTCCGCAAGCTGCCGGCTGAAGCCGTGGCGCAGCGCCGCGAGCACGCGGGCGCGGGAACGGTCAGCTAGACGGCGGCGGAGTCCGCAGTGAAAGGGGATTATGGGCTACATACTGGTTTGCGATGACGAACGCTCCATCTGCCAGATGCTGCAGATCGCGTTTCAAAACCAGGGACACCGCGTGGAGACCGTCACGCACGGCGACCAGGCGCGGCACAAGATCGACAGCAATCTATATGACGTTGTGGTGACCGACGTGCGCATGCCGGAAGTGACCGGCATGGACGTGCTGGAGTATGCGCGCCGCGTTTCTCCCGACACGCTGGTCATCATGATCACCGCCGTCGACGACATGCAGACGCCCATCGAGGCGCTCAACGCCGGTGCGTTCTACTACATTCGCAAGGGGCCAAAGCTGCTGGAAGATGTGATGACCGCCGTCTCGCTGGCCATGGACAAGCAGCTTCTCCGCCAGCAGAACGCGGCGCTCAAGCGCGACGCGGCTACCCGCAACTCGCTCGACAACCTGGTGGGCGAGAGCGAGGCGATGCAGAAGCTGAAGGACACCATCCGCACCATCGCCGGAACCACCTCGACCGTCATCATCACCGGCGAGAGCGGCACCGGCAAGGAACTGGTGGCCCGCGCCGTGCACACCTGCTCGCCCCGCGCCAATGAGGCCTTTGTCAGCATCAACTGCGGCGCCTTTCCGGAGACGCTGCTGGAAAGCGAGTTGTTCGGCTACGTCAAAGGGGCCTTCACCGGAGCCAATGCCAACAAGCGCGGCCTGTTTGAAATGGCCAATGGCGGCACCATCTTCCTCGACGAGATCAGCGAGACCACGCTGCCCATGCAGGTAAAGCTGCTGCGCGTGCTGCAGGAGCGCACCATCCGGCCGCTCGGCGGCGGGCAGGAGACGCCCATCGACGTGCGCGTGATCGCCGCTACCAACAAGGACCTCTACAAGCAGGTGGCCGAAGGGCAGTTCCGCGAGGACCTTTACTACCGTCTCAGCGTCATCCCCATCGTGGTTCCGCCGCTGCGCGACCGCGGCGACGACGTGGTGCTGCTGGGCAACCACTTCCTCAAGAAGTTTGCCGTGCAGATGGGCAAGCAGATTCAGCGGCTCTCGCCCGAGGCGCTGCAGATGATCAAGAGTTACGACTGGCCGGGCAACGTGCGCGTGCTAGAGAACACGATTGAGCGCGCGGTGGCGATGGAGAGCGGCGAGGATCTGCGTATCGACCTGCCACAGGCGTCGCAGGCGGCGCGTACCGCCGCGGCCAGCAACGGCTTTGCCGGAGCGCCCGGCGTGGTGCTGCCCCAGCAGGGGCTCGACATGGAGAAGTACATCGCCGACATCGAGAAGAGCCTGCTGCAGTCCGCGCTGCGCCGTTGCAACGGCGTGCAGACCAAGGCCGCCGAATTGCTGCACCTCTCCTATCGCAGCTTCCGCCACCTGATGAAGAAGTACGATCTGTAAGGTTTCGGCAGGTTTCGAAAGGTGTCGTAAGGTTTCCAGTTGCGAGTTGTGAGTTTCAAGTTTCAAGCGAAGAGGTGCGGAAACAGCAGATTCTTCGTCGCTGCGCTCCTCAGGATGACCCATCGCAAAGGGGGCGGCGCGCGGCCCTGTCTTCAGCCGTTCGGCGCGCAAGCGAAGTTCGGCGCAAATGAAGCTCGGAGCGTAAAGAAAGTCCGGCGCACAACAGAAAAGGCCAGCGCTTTGCGCTGGCCTTTTCAACCTACCGAAACCTACCGAAACCTTACGACACTTTTCGACACTTTTCGAAACCTCTCGAAACCTTACCGGCTTCCCTCTCGAAACCGGAAACTTGAAACTCGAAACCAGAGTTTCTACTTTCCCCTGCGCAGGAAGTGGTCCTTGTGTTCTTCCTTCGTGGTGGCCAGCCGCTTCTTGCGGTTCTCGTAGCTGGCGTGGATGAACGACTTGAACAGCGGGTGCGGCTCCAGCGGCTTTGACTTGAACTCGGGGTGGAACTGGCAGCCGAGGAAGTACGGGTGATCGGGCAACTCCACAATCTCCACGTAGGTTCCGTCCGGAGAGCTTCCTGTGATCCTCAACCCTGCGTCGGTCAACTGCTTTTCGTATTCGCGGTTGAACTCGTAGCGATGGCGGTGGCGCTCGCTGATGACCTCCGAGCCGTAGGCCTCATAGGCTTTCGAGCCCGGCACCAGATGGCACTCCCACGCGCCCAGGCGCATGGTTCCGCCCAGCTCCTCCACACCGCGCAACTCGCGCAGCTTGTAGATGACGCGGTGCGGCGTCGCCGGATCGAACTCCGTGGAGTTTGCGTCTCCCAGCTTGCACACGTTGCGCGCAAACTCAATGCAGGCGGTCTGCATGCCCAGGCAGATGCCGAAGTACGGCACCTTTTCCTCGCGGGCGTAGCGGATGCCGTTCAGCATGCCCAGAATGCCGCGCTTGCCGAAGCCGCCCGGCACCAGGATGCCGTCGTAGCCTTCCATCTGCTGGCGGTAGCTGTCGTCGGCGGTCTCCAGGCCCTCGGCCTCAATCCACTGCACGCGGAGCTTCAGGTTGTAGTTCAGCGCGGCGTGCACCAGCGCTTCCTTCAGGCTCTTGTAGCTGTCCTCGTACTCCACATACTTGCCCACAATGCCGATGAGCACTTCATCGGCCGGGTTGTAGGCGCGGTGCACAAGGTCTTCCCACAGCTTCAGGTCCGGCTCCGGAGCATTCAGCCGCAGGTACTTCACCACCAGTCCGTCCACTCCTTCCGAGTGGAAGCTGAGCGGGCACTCGTAGATTGATTCCACGTCGCGGCCGGTGATGACAGCCGCCTGCTCCACGTTGCAGAACAGCGCGATCTTTCCCTTGATGTCCGGCGAGAGGAAGCGGTCGGTGCGGCAGATAAGGATGTCCGGCTGAATGCCGACCGAGAGCAGTTCCTTCACGGAGTGTTGCGTCGGCTTGGTCTTCAGCTCGCCGGCGGCGGCAATCCACGGCACCAGCGTCACGTGGACGAACAGGGTGTTGTCGCGGCCCAGTTCCTGGCGCATCTGGCGGATGGCCTCGATGAACGGCAGCGACTCGATGTCGCCAACCGTGCCGCCAATCTCGCAGATGACCACGTCGGTATCCGGCGCGTCGCCCAGCTTGTGCATGGCGGCTTTTATCTCGTTGGTGACGTGCGGAATGACCTGCACGGTCTTGCCGAGATAGTCGCCGCGGCGCTCCTTGGCGATGATTTGCTCGTAGATGCGGCCGGTGGTCAGGTTGTTGTCGCGCGAGAGCCGTGCGTGGGTAAAACGCTCGTAGTGGCCGAGGTCAAGATCGGTCTCCGCGCCGTCGTCGGTGACAAAAACCTCGCCATGCTGGAATGGCGACATGGTGCCCGGATCGACGTTCAGATACGGGTCAAACTTCTGCATATTGATCTTCAGGCCACGCGCTTCCAGCAGAGCGCCAATGGAGGCCGCCGCCAAGCCTTTGCCCAGCGACGATACAACTCCGCCCGTCACAAAGATGAACTTTGCCGACATTGCTTCCTCGTCTTCAAATTGTGTATGGACTTGTGACGTCTAGAGGGGTGCACAACCAATTATCGCGGAATGTGGCCTGGCTGACAAGCTGACCCCGGCGTAAACATTTCTCGTGGAAAATGTTTACACCGCGAACCCCGTCCGGGTGGCCAATGCCCCAGGGAAAACAGCGTGGAAAATGGCGGCTTCCCGCCGTTACCGGCGCGCGGTCTGCCCGCCGAATGTTCTCCCTGAGGCACTCAGTTTTCCGTGAGGTGGCTCCTGCCTTTTCCGCAGAATTCGGCGCGCATTCCCGGAGCCGCCACTTCCGGGCTAGAATGCCTGCATGATTCGAGCGGGCAAATCGTGGCGAACCAGATTCGGGCGCTGGCTGCTGCTGACGGGCGTGCTGCTGTTGTGCGCGGCGGCCATGGCGCAGGTCGGCAAGCGGCTCATCCTCAAGGACGGCAACTACCAGGCGGTGCGCGAATACAAGATGGAAGGCGACCGTGTGCGCTACCTCAGCGCCGAACGTGGCGAGTGGGAGGAACTGCCGTCCTCACTGGTGGATTGGAAGGCCACTGAGGAGTGGAACAAGCCGAAGACCAGCCCCGCGCTGCGCAAATTCAGCGAGGAAGAGGAGGCCGAGCGCCGCGAGATGCTGGCGCAGACTCCCTCGGTCGCGCCCGGCGTGCGGCTGCCCGTCGAAGGCGGCGTCTGGGTGCTGGACGAGGTGGACGGCCGCCCGAAGGCCGTGGAACTGGTGCAGGCCGGCAGCGAGCTGAACAAGAACACCGCCGGAAACATTCTGCGCGCGGCCATCAACCCGCTGGCAGGCAGCAAGCAGACCTTTGAACTCAAGGGCGCGCACGCCAGTTTGCGCGTGCATACGCCCGCTCCGGAGATTTACATCAACATCGACGGCGAGGGCTTTACCTCCAAGCTCGATCCGGGCGACCGCTTCCACATTGTGCGGCTGGAGAGCACACGCCGCGACACCCGCGTGCTGGCCGCCAGCAAGACCACCTTTTATGGCAAGGTGAGCCGCCAGGAAAACGTGATTGGCTCGCGCGCCGAAAAGTTCAGCGGCAACTGGGTCAAGCTCATTCCGCTCGACGCCATGGAGCCGGGCGAATACGCCGTGGTCGAGATGCTCTCCGCGCAGGAGATGAACCTGTACGTGTGGGATTTCGCGTACGAGAGGTAGGGGAGAAGTTTCGCATTTAGATTTCAAGTTTCGAGTTCTTGAATGGAAGCGCAGAGGTTTCGAAAAGTGTCGTAAGGTTTCGGAAGGTTGAAAGGTCAGCGTGGCGCTGGCCTTTTTCTTTGGGTGCAGTCCCCCACGATGCGTCATCCTGAGGAGCGCAGCGACGAAGGATCTGCTGTTTTCCGCACTACTCAGAGGACGCGTATTTACCCCTGTCATCCTGAACGATGCGGGCAGCAGAAAGGCCGCGCATAAGCGCGGCCCTCTCGAAACTGGAAACTTGAAACCGTCCTACGGCACAATCCCCATCTGCGCCACGGCAATGTTGTCGCGGGTGGAGTTCTTGACCACGTACATCATCTCGTCGGCCTGGCGGATGAGGTCATGGGCAGTGCGGGCGTCCTCAGGGTAGGTGGCCACGCCCATGCTGGCGCGCACGTTCAGATTCAGCCCCTCGGACTGCAGGAAGGTGGTGGAGCGCAGAATGTCGCGCAGGCGGCGTGCCACCACGGCGGCCGCTTGTTTGTTCGTCTGCGGCAGCAGCACCACAAATTCGTCTCCACCGTAGCGGAAGGCAAAGTCGATCAGGCGCAGGCGCGTCTTGATGGTGTAGCCGATCTCGGCCAGCAGCTTGCTGCCGACCAGATGGCCGAACGTGTCATTGACGTTCTTGAAGTGGTCGAGGTCGAGGAACAGCACGCTGAACTCATAGCCGAAGCGCGCCGAGCGGTAGACCTCGCTCTCCAGCGTCTTGTACAGATGCCGGGCGTTGTACAGGCCCGTGCAATCGTCGGTGATTGTCAGCTCTTGAATTTTCTCGACGGCGCGCGCGTTGTCGATGGCGATGGCGGCATAGTCGGCCATCGCGCTGAGCAGCAGCAACTCCTCGTTACCGAAGCCGCCCATGTCAACGTTCACAAGCTGGATGACGCCGAGGACGCGATGGTGCGAGCGCAGCGGAATGCAGATGATGGAGCGCGTGCTCCACTTGGTGAACTCGTCGATGCGGCGGGCAAAGCGTTCGTCGCGCGTTACGTCCGGCACCAGCAGGCTTTCGCCATGCTTGGCCACCCACCCGGCAATGCCTTCGCCCACCTTCAGGCGGACCGATTTCAGCGCCTCGCTGGCGTCGCCGACGGCGATGGCGAAGTACAGCTCCTGCTTATCCTCGTCCACCATCAACAGGGACCAGTTTTCCGGCTGGAAGTAGGCGGCAACCTTGTCCATGATGGTCTGCAGAATGGAGTCAAGGTTCAGGGAAGACGTGATAGCCTTCGCGACGTCGTGAAGAATGGCAAGCTCGGGTAGTTTCCGCTTGGTATCCATACTTGAAATGCTCGTCGCGAAAGCGATCATCTCCTTGCAGGCGGCAGTCAGCCCTCAATGGGCACGTTGTTGCTTTTGGGCCGGTGCAGATTCGTGGGATTACATTGTCAGGAATACCGGCTTCCGTCAAGTGTCAGAGAAGGCTAGCCCTTTCGGGTGGCCCCGGAACGTACTGTGGTGACCTCCGGGAGAGGGGCGCTGCCGGGCGTGGGGTGCAAAGCCCGGAGCAGGCGGTCATGGAATGTGGCAAGGCACTTATGGGGAGTAAGCAGAATGCCAATGTACTACCGAGTGGCCAAGCTGCTGAAAAAACGATTCTTAGAGTGTGGTTTCCATTGACGGCAGCGGTTGTGGAAAAATATGATGCAGTGAACGGCTGAATTCTGGATGAAATCATGACCGACAGGGGCCTTGTTGTGGGTTCGTTTGGAGAAAAACTCAAGCGCGAGCGCGAATTACGATCGATTTCCCTGGAGGAGATCGCCACTGCAACCAAGATCGGTACGCGGTTGCTGCGCGCTTTGGAAGAAGAGCATTTCGATCAGCTTCCAGGTGGAATCTTCAACAAGGGATTCGTGCGCGCCTATGCGCGCTATGTCGGCATCGATGAAGAACAGGCCGTGGCAGACTACGTTGTCGCCGCAGGCGAACTCGCCGACCACGATAATTTTCAGGCTCTCTCGCAGCAGGTGGAAAACGCACACCAGCGCGACCTGCAAGCCTCGGGCGTAAGCAGCCAGTCGCACGGCGTGGCTTGGGCCGTGATGGCCATTGTGCTGCTCGTGCTGATGGGCGTCGGTTACTACGGCTGGCATAACGGAGCCATCCGCGCCATGGTGCTCAAACTGGTGGCGGAGCCGCAGACGGCCCAGCAGACGCAGCCGCCCACGCAGGCCCAGCCCCAGCAGGCAATTCCGCAAAACAGTCCGTTGTTGCAGCCTTCCACCGACGCGAACGCCACACAAACTCCTGCAACGAATACTCCTGACGCGAATGCCGCCGGCACCACTCCGGCGCAGCCTGCCGTGGCGGAAGAGAAGCCGGCAACGCCGGGCGCTCCCGTGGAACTGCACGTGGAAGCCACTACGCGAAGCTGGATCTCCATCGCCGTCGATGGCAAGCAGACCGACCAGTTGACGCTCGATCCGAAGAGCGACACGGAGAAGTCGCGCAGCTATCGCGGCCAGAAGAAGATTCTCCTTGTTACCGGGAACCCGGCCGCGCTGGTGGTGACCTACAACGGCAAGAAGCTGGCGCCGTGGCCGGAATCCGGCAAGCGCAAGATGGTGGTCTTCACCACCGAAGGCGTGACCGAGCAATAACCCGGGACTGCATTTTTCCGTTCAAACCACATTCAGACCCTTCCCTGAGCCGGGTGCGCCGTTCGCTGCTCGCAGGGCGGATTTGGGGCCTAAATGGTTGCGGATCACATTCTGCGCCCGGTACACTGGTTACAGTTCCGCAACTGTGGCTGCCAACGAGATACCAGCCTGAATTGTCCCGAGGAACACCAGGAGGACTTTCCATTGTCGTCGAACCGTTTTCTGTTTACGTCGGAATCAGTGACCGAGGGGCACCCCGACAAGATTGCTGATCAAGTTTCTGATGCCATTCTGGACGAATGCCTTGCCCAGGATCCTTACAGCCGCGTTGCCTGCGAAACGCTGACTGCCACCGGACTGGTGGTGATCGCGGGCGAAATCACGACCAAGGCCTATGTCGACTTCCAGAGCCTGGTGCGTGGTGTGGTGGCTTCGATCGGCTATAACAACGCCCTCTACGGATTTGACTCGAACACCTGCGCGGTGATTTCCACCATCAACAAGCAGTCGGGCGACATCGCCATGGGCGTGGACACCGGCGGCGCCGGTGACCAGGGCATGATGTTCGGTTACGCCGCGAACGAGACCGAAGAGCTGATGCCGATGCCGATTTCGTTGGCGCACAAGCTGACCCGCCGCCTGTCGGAAGTCCGCAAGAACGGCCTGCTCGACTATCTGCGTCCGGACGGCAAGAGCCAGGTGACGGTGGAATACGATGCCGCGGGCAAGCCGCAGCGCGTGGACGCCGTTGTCATCTCCACGCAGCACGCCGAGAACATCGGCAACGATAAACTGCGCGCCGACATTCTGAAGCACGTCATTCAGGCCGTGATCCCGGCCAACCTGCTCGATGCCGACACCAAGTACCACATCAACCCGACGGGCCGTTTTGTCATCGGCGGACCGATGGGTGACACCGGCCTGACCGGCCGCAAGATCATCGTCGACACCTACGGCGGCATGGGCCGTCACGGTGGCGGCGCGTTCAGCGGCAAGGACCCGACCAAGGTCGACCGCTCGGCGGCTTACATGGCGCGCTACATTGCCAAGAACATTGTGGCTGCCGGCCTGGCCGACCGCTGCGAAGTGCAGCTTGCCTACGCCATCGGCGTGGCCGAGCCGGTCAGCGTGCTGGTTGAGACCTTCGGCACCGGCAAGATCGAGCGCGAAAAGCTGCAGCAGATCGTGCGCGACAACTTCAAGCTGACGCCCAAGGGCATCATCGAGTCGCTGGACCTGCGCCGCCCGATCTACCGCAAGACGGCTGCCTATGGTCACTTCGGCCGCACCGAGAAGGAATTTACCTGGGAAGCCACCGACAAGGCGGAGGCGCTGCGCGCCGCTGCCGGTCTGAAGGCTGCCGCCAGCAAGTAGTCGTTCGTAATTTCCAGGGCCGCGACGGATACCCTCCGCTGCGGCCTTTTTCTTTTGCCGATGGGAATGCGCCAGGGCCGCGACTCTGCACGGTGTGTGGCCTCTCTTTGTCTTGCGCGCACGACAAAGAGAAAATTGCTGGCGCCGGGTGGCTGCCGCTTCCGGTACCATGCCCGATCACATGCTGCTAACTGTACACCGGTGATTTTGCAGGAGTTCTTGCAAGTTACGTCAGCTACCTGTGACGAATTACCAAAGTAGATGGCCCAAACGTCTTTGGTAATTTGGCCTTCCGGGTGGGCAACGCTATGCTTTTCCGGTGATGACCGTCCTGACCGAAATGCGTTCGGCCGTACGTTTTCCCCTCCACCTGCCGGTGTCCCTGATGGTGAACCAGCAGTTGCACAAGGCGAAGACGCAGGATATTTCTGCCGGCGGAGTGTTGCTGGAAACCGACATCTGCCAGGAAGTCGGTACGCGCCTGGAGTTCACGCTGACGATGCCAGCGCACGTGATTGGCGCACCCAAAGATGTTCTAGTGAAGTGCACTGGTCGCGTGGTACGCTGCAAAGCAACGGGAGAAGGCTGTTTCTCGATTGCAGCAATCATCGAAGACTACTCCTTCGCCCGGAATTCCTAGCACCGGGAGCCAGAACGGTTTATGGCCGAAGAACAGGCCGGCCGCCCACAGGACTCGAACGGGGAGGACGTCACTCCCATCCGCGTCATATTGGCCGATAGCGAACCCATCTTCCGCGTGGGAATGCGGAAGATTTTTGCGCTGGAAGACGACTTGCGCGTGGTGGCACAGGCCGAAGACAGCTCCCAGATGATCTCCAGCGTTGCCCGCTTTGCGGCCGACGTGCTGCTGTTTGAAACGGCGCTGGCCGACAAGCCGGCCGAGGCCGTGAGTGAGGCCCTGCGCCTGGCACCCGGATTGAAGATCATCCTCGTCGTCTCTGAAATGGCGGAGGAGACCACGGTCGATTATTTTCGCCGGGGCGTGCGCGGCATCGTCACGCGCTCCATCTCGCCCGATCTGCTGATCAAGTGCATCCGCAAAGTGAACTTGGGCGAAACCTGGCTGGACAACCAGGGCGTCAACTGGGTGATTGAGGCTTACCGCGCGCAGGCCGCGCAGCTTACCTCACCGCGCAACCGCGTCAAGCTCACGCCGAAGGAGATCCAAATCATTTCCGGCGTGACGCAGGGCATGCGCAACAAGGACATTGCCGCCGAAGTGGGCACCACCGAGCAGGTGGTGAAGAATTACCTGCGCAAGGTCTACGACAAGCTGGGCGTGAGCGACCGTCTGGAACTGGCGCTCTACTGCATGCACCACCGGCTGCTGGAAGGCGCGCGCCGCGCCGACGGCGTCATTCTTGCCGAGGTCAACGACGGAAAAACATTGCCGACCGCCGAAGCAACGGCGGAAGCCGTGGCCACACCCAAGCAGTAACACACGCATCCGCGTCAGCGCGCTGGCAGGGCGCGCGGCGTCCGATGCTGCATGCGCTGATTTTTGATTCTCCTCTTCTGGGTCCTCCCCTTTTTTCTTCCCTTCAGTGAAATTGCGATGTGCAGAACTGCTCCACGTGTGCGTGGTAGGCACGTCGCGAGTGCTGCCCGAAATGTACGCGAGAGGAAGGGAAGCGATGGCATTCATGGGTGCAATTCCGCAGGACCGTGCAAAAGCTGTGGATTCCTGCGTTGAGGTTGGCGCGACGAAAGCGCGCGCTTACGTTACAATAGAATTCGTTGCGCCCTGCGGCGCAACACCAGCCCCGCGCGCAAGGCGCGGTCCCGCAGTGCAAACTGGCGCGGAGAGATGGCCGAGTGGCTGAAGGCGCACGCTTGGAAAGCGTGTATACGGGAAACTGTATCCAGGGTTCGAATCCCTGTCTCTCCGCCAGAACTTCCTCTTCGCGCACTCCTGTTTCCCTTCTATCCTTTGCTCGACACCGTGCTTAGCGTTCAGGCGCACATCTTTGTACTTTCACGATGGACCGTTTTGTCGAATTTCCGCGCGTGGCCTAAGCTGGAGCCATTCTTAAGATCGCAGGAATGGAGACATCATGGAGAGCATTCGCAAGCTGATTCACGAGCGCCGCAGTTGCCGCGCATATTCTGAGCAGGAATTGACGCGCGCCGAGGTGGAGTCGCTGATTGCCGACGCCGTATGGGCGCCGAGCGGTTCGAACCAGCAGTCGTGGGGATTTGCCATCATCTAGGACCGCGCCACGCTGAAGCGTTACAGCGATCTTTGCAAGCAGAAGCTGCTGGCCGAACTGGCGACCACGCCCTACCTGGAGCAGTACGCCACCATGCTCCAGAACCCGGAGTTCAACATCTTCTATAACGCCGGGACGCTCGTCATCGTCTACGGCAGTAATGCCACCTACTGGAAGACATACGACTGTACGATGGTGGCCTATAACCTGATGCTGCTGGCGGAAGAGGACAAGCTGGGGAGCTGCTGGATCGGCTTCGCACATCGCATCTTCGATACCGAGGAGATCAAGCGCGAACTGGCCATTCCCGAGGGATACACGCTCGTGGCGCCCATCATTCTTGGCCACCCGGAACGCGAACGCACAAGTTCGGGCATTCCGCGCAAGCCCTATTTCACCAGGTTCAACGAGCCGCAAAAGTAGCGGTGCAGAAAACTCGAGGCCCGCACTGGCAGCGTGAAAGCGCTCCGGTGCGGGCCTTTTGCGTTCCTGCGCCCGCGTAAGAGGCGATGCGGCGGTGGGGCATGGAACTGTTTCAATGAAACGTTTGTTTTACGAATCCTGAAATTATGTTATATATACATATATATCAGTCGAGCGACGGCTTGGAGCTTCCTGCCCCGGCGCCCGGCGGCACGGTAAACGTGGAGCAGGGATGGACGTGTGGGCAATCGGCGACGTTCTGGAGAATCGCAAGCAGCAGAAGGTGCTGCGTGCGGGCGGCGATATTACGCTCAGGGAGCGGACGAGAGAGTATCACGCGCTGCTGCGCGATGCCACGCGGGGTCTCAGTGTGGCAGAGCGCGACCGGCTTCTGAACCACCTGATGGATGCCTTGCTGCAGGAAGCGGCCACACTGCAGGCGGCGATTGCCTGGGTGAAGGCGGAACGCTAGATGGGTGCATTGCTGGAAACAAAGACGCCTGCAGGCGGCACGGAGCCATGTACTTTGCTCTCGACGGCACGTCCCGAAGTGACGCGGCAGCGTCTGCTGGAGGCCGCCGGTCGCGTTTTTGCCGAGATTGGCTACAAAGCCGCGACGGTCCGCCAGATCACCGATCGTGCCGGGGCCAATGTGGCCGCCGTCAATTACTACTTCGGAGACAAGCGCGAACTGTACCGGACGGTAATGCGCACGATCACCGGAAAGACCGTGCAGGAACTTCGCGAGCGCTGCGCCAGCGGCTCGGCGGAGGAGCGGCTTCGGGCGTTCATCCGCTATGTGCTGAAAGAACACGGCGCGCGTCCGGAGGAGGCATGGCAGCGCCTGTTCCTGGCGCGGGAGATTTTGGAACTCCACGAAGAGCAGGCGGAGATCATTGTGGAAGCCACGCGCCCGATGCACGGGATTGCCGAGAGCATCATGCGCGAACTGTTGCACTGCCGCGCCAACTCCCCGTTGGTTCGGCTCTCCGCGAGCACGTTGATTTCAATTTGTGTCAACCGGACGCCGCAACAGCGGCTGGACGCGCGCCTCTCCCCAGAGCCGGAACGGGGAAAGGCCGATCCGGAACGGACGATCGAGCAGATCTTCCGCTTCGTTCTGGCTGGCGTCCGCGGTCTTGCCGACCGCCCACCTCGCTAAAAGTCTCACGGCAGTTGTGCCTGGCCGCATGAAGATCCTGGAAAAGGGGTATGGATTTGTTCGTCGTAAAACGGTACTCGAAGTGTGTTTGCATCCTTTCAATTTCACTGGCGGTGCTTGGCAGCGTGCTGTGCGGAACGGCATGCCACAGCAAAGCGGCCGGGACCAGCGCACGGCCTCCGCTGGAAGTGGCCGTGGCCACGGCTGGGCAGCGCGATGTTCCCATCTATGGCGAGTGGGTCGGCAACCTGGACGGTTTTGTGAACGCCCAGATTCAGCCGCAGGTTTCCGGCTATCTGGTGCAGCAGCACTATCGCGAGGGCCAGCAGGTTCACAAGGGAGACGTGCTGTTTGAAATTGATCCGCGCTCGTTTGAGGCGGCGCTCGATCAGGCCAAGGGGCAGCTGGCGCAGGCCAAGGCGCAGCTGGAACTGGCACAGATCAACGTGCAGCGCGACACGCCGCTGGTGAAGGCCCACGCGATGGCGCAGAGCCAACTCGATACCGACACGCAGCAGGCCGCGCAGTTCGCGGGCGTGGTCAAGACCGACGAAGCGGCCGTGCGCATGGCGCAGCTCAACCTCGGCTGGACCAAGGTGCGTTCGCTGATTGATGGCATTGCCGGCAAGGCCAACGTGCAGGTCGGCAACTTGGTGAACACCGCCACGCCGCTGACGACCGTGTCACAGGTGAGCCCGATCAAGGCGTTCTTCTCCATCAGCGAGCAGGAGTACCTCGACCTGTCGGAATCGGCCAAGCGTCAAGGCGCGGCCGATCTGCTGAGCGGCAAGAAGATGATTCCGCTGGAGCTGATGCTGGCCAACGGACAGGTCTACCCGGAGAAGGGAACCATCATCTTCGTCGACCGTGGTGTGGACAACTCCACCGGCACCATCACGATTGCCGGGGAATTTCCCAACCCCTCAAACCTGCTGCGCCCGGGACAGTTTGCCAAGGTTCGCGCCATGACCGGCGTGCAGAAGAACGCGGTGCTGGTGCCGCAGCGCGCGGTGCTGGATCAGCAGGGCAAGCATCTTGTGGTGGTCGTTGGCAAAGGCAACATGGCGCAGCCGCGTCTGGTGACGGTGGGTAAACAGGTCGGCAGTGACTGGATCATCACCGGTGGAGTGAATGCCGGTGATGTGGTGGTGACGGAGGGCAACACGAAGATTGCCGGACCGATTACGGTGCACGCTGTTGCTGAGAATACATCGGCGCAGGGAGCACGGTAGTCATGTCGAAGTTCTTCATTCGCCGCCCGGTCTTCGCCATCGTCATTTCCATCATTATGGTCATCGTTGGATTGGTGGCGATGTTTCGCCTGCCAACCTCCGAATATCCCGACATTGTGCCGCCGGAGATTCTGCTGCGCGCGGTTTACCCCGGCGCGGATACCAGCGCCATGACCCAGGCCGTGGCCACGCCGATTGAGCAGCAGATGAGCGGCGTCGACCACATGAACTACATGTATTCGGTCAACTCAAACTCCGGCAACACGGAGCTGACCGTCAACTTCAAACATGGCACCGATCCGAACGTCGACCAGATTCTGACGCAGCTGCGCTACTCGCAGGCCGCCGCGCAGCTGCCCATGGAGACAACAGCCTCCGGTGTGACGGTGCAGAAGGCGCTGTCTTCGCCGCTGATGATCGTCAACGTCATCTCGCCCAAGGGCAGCTACGACGACCGCTACTTGGCGAACTACGCCTACATCAACATGGTCGACCAGCTCTCGCGCGTGGAGGGCATTGGCCGCGTGCAGGTGCTAGGCTCGGGCCAGTACGCCATGCGCGTGTGGGTGAAGCCTGATCAGTTGGCCAAGCTTGGCATCACGGTGTCGCAAATCAGCGCGGCCATACAGGCGCAGAATGCGGTGCACCCCGCGGGGCAGGTGGGCGGCGAGCCGATTCAGCAAGGGCAGCAACTCACCTACGCGGTGCGCTCCGACGGCCGCCTGGTGACCGAGGAGCAGTTCGGAGACATCGTGCTGCGCGCCTCGCAGAACGGTCAGATTGTGCGGCTGCGCGACGTGGCACGCGTAGAACTGGGCGCGCAGACCTACAACGTGCGCAGCCGCTTGAACGGCCAGCCCGCGGCAGGCATCGCCATCTATCAATTGCCGGGCTCGAACGCCGTGCAGGCCGTGAAGAATGCGCGCTCCGAGATCGACAAGATATCCAAGAGCTTTCCGCAGGACATGAGCTACGTGGTCTCGCACGACGCGACCAAGTCGGTCAACGCTGGCATCCATGAAATTGTGCTAACGCTGGTGGTCGCCATTCTGCTGGTCATCCTCGTCGTCTACATCTTCCTGCAAAGCTGGCGCGCTACATTGATTCCGCTGCTGGCCGTGCCGGTCTCGCTCATCAGTACGTTCGTCGTCTTCCCAATGCTGGGCTTCACCATCAACACGCTGTCGCTGTTCGGCCTGGTGCTGGCCATCGGACTGGTGGTGGATGACGCCATCGTGGTGGTGGAGGCCGTGGAACACCACATGGAAGAAGGAATGACCGCGAAGGATGCCGCGTTCAAGGCCATGGAGGAAGTTTCCAGCCCGGTCATCGCCATCGCACTCATCCTGGCGGCGGTCTTCATCCCAACGGCATTTATCGCGGGCATCAAGGGACGGCTCTATCAGCAGTTCGCCGTCACCATTGCCATCTCGGTTCTGTTCTCGGCCTTCAACGCACTCACGCTCAGCCCTGCGCTGTGCGCGCTGCTGCTCAAGCCGAAGCAGAAAGCCGGTGGCGTGCTGGGCGGCTTCTTCGGCTGGTTCAACCGCACGTTCAGCCGGGGCACGGAAAGCTATCTGCAAACCTCGTCGCTGTTCATCCGTCGCTCGCTGCTCTCGGTAGCGTTGTTGGTTGTCTGCGCCGCGGTGGGCTTCCTGGTGGGTGACCATCTGCCGGGTTCGTTCCTTCCGGAAGAGGATCAAGGCTTCATGATGGCGAGCCTCCAGTTGCCGTATGCATCGTCTTTGAGCCGCACTTCGGACGCTGCACGGCAGGTGGAGGATGTGCTGCTGCACACGCCCGGGGTCTCAGGCGTGTCGTCCATTCTCGGCTTCAACCTGCTCAGCACCACGCAGAGCACCTACAACGCGTTCTTCTTTATCGACTTCAAAGACTGGTCGGACCGCACACGGAAGGACGAGCAATATGCAGTCATCCGCAGAGCCGTCCTTTCGCTGCCGGAGAACATACGCGACGGCATCGCCTTCGGCATTGTGCCTTCCGCGATTCCGGGCATTGGCACCGCCGGCGGCGTGAACTTCGTGCTCGAAGACCGCTCGGGCAGCCTTGACACCGAGTACCTGGCGACCAATACCGACCGCTTCATGGATGCGGTCCGCAAGCGTCCGGAAGTTGCCATGGCTGCTACCACGGCGCTGCCGCACGTGCCGCAGATCAACGTGGAGGTGGATCGCGCCAAGGTCATGCAGCAAGGCGTAAACCTGAACGACGTCTACCAGACCATGCAGACCTTTATGGGCGGCTACCTGGTCAACTACTTCAACCGTTTCGGACGCCAGTGGCAGACCTACATCGAGGCCGACGCCGATTCGCGCGCCAACATCGACAACATCGGGCGCTTCTACGTGCAATCGAACAAGGGAACACCCGTGCCGCTCAGCTCATTGGTCAGCATCAAGCGCATTACCGGGCCAGAATTCAACATGCGCTACAACGAGTACAACTCGTCACAGATTCTTGTGACGGCCAAGCCCGGCTACAGCTCCGGGCAGGTGATGGCGGCGCTCGAAGAGGTCTTCCGCCAGACCATGCTCTCGAACATGGGCTATGACTACATGGGCATCTCGTACCAGGAGAAGGAGGCGCAGAAAGGCACCTCCGCGATGATGACCTACGGCTTCTCGCTGGTCTTCGTCTTCCTGATTCTGGCAGCACAGTACGAGAGTTGGACGCTGCCGTTCAGCGTGCTGCTGAGCACCCCCATCGCGTTCTTCGGCGGCTACCTGGCGCTGTGGTCGCGCTCGCTGGAAAACAACACCTACGCGCAGATCGGCATGGTCATGTTGATCGGGCTGGCAGCAAAGAACGCCATCCTGATCGTGGAATACGCCAAAGCGCACATGGACGCGGGTACGCCGCCGATTGAAGCTGCGCTGGCCGCCGCCCGTTTGCGTCTCCGCCCCATCCTGATGACGGCCTTCGCCTTCATCCTTGGCTGCGTGCCGCTGTGGGTCGCCAGGGGCGCGGGCGGCGAGGCTCGGCGCACGCTGGGCACAACCTGCATTGGCGGCATGCTGGCGGCTTCGCTGATCGGCATTTTTCTGGTTCCGGTCTGTTTCGTCATCGTGGAGAACCTGTCCAGGCGTCTGCGCGGAAGCGCCACACCTGCGGCTCAGGCACAAGTGGAAGGTGAAAGATGAGAAGGATACTCTCTGCGAAGGCCACGGCCGTAGCACTGATGTTGATGGCAACACTTTCGCTGGCAGGCTGCCGCGTGGGCAAACCCTACGCGCGCCCCGCCGTGAGCACGCCGCCGGAATATCAGGGGGCGGCAACCCCGGCCGCATCGCAAGCAACGCAGGCAGCGGCCAGGAGCCTTGGGGAAGAGAAGTGGTGGACGGTTTTCGGCGACCCGCAGTTGCAGGAGCTGATCCGCAAGGGGCTGGCGCAGAACTTTGATGCGCGGCTGGCCGCCGAGCGCGTGCTGGAAGCGCAGGCGCAGGTGGGCATCACGCGGGCGGACCAGTTGCCCACGCTGAACGGCTCGGCCGCCCTCAGCAGCCAGCAGTTTGCCAAGGGCGAGATGGGCTCCAACCCGAAGCCGGTGGAGATGAACTTTGGCAAGCTGGGGCTGTCGGCGGCGTGGAACCTGGACTTCTGGGGGCGCTACCGCATGGCCACCGAAGCGGCGCGCGCGCAACTGCTGGGCACCGAGTGGGCGCAGCGCGCGGTGCGGGCCACAGTGGTGGCAGATATCGCCACGGGATACTTTCAGCTCCGCACGCTCGACATGCAGTTGGAGATTGCCAGGCAGACGCTGAAGACACGCCAGGAGTCATTGCAGTTGACGCGCGATCTCGAGGCTGGAGGCTCGGCCACCATGCTCGACGTGCGCGAGGCCGAGCAACTTGTCTACTCGGCACAGACGCAGATCACCGACCTTGAACGCCAGAGTGCACAGCAGGAATTCTCGTTGTGCACGCTGCTGGGCGAGCAGCCGCACTCCGTTGCGCGCGGCATGAGCATTGACCAGCAACCGCGCCTGCCGGAGGTTCCTGCGGGTGTGCCCTCTGAACTGCTGGAGCGGCGGCCTGACATACGCGAGGCCGAGGCGGTGATGGTCGCCGCCAACGCCGAGATTGGCGTGGCGCGCTCCGCGTACTTCCCGCAGATTGCGCTTACGGGCGCCACCGGCACGGACAGCAACGCGCTCTCGCGCCTGTTCACCGGTTCCAGCTACGTGTGGAACTACGGGCCCACCGTCAGCGTCCCCATCTTCAACGCCGGACGCATTCGCAACAGCGTGAAGGTCACCGAGTCTCAGCAGCGGCAGGCTGAGCTGAGTTACCGCAAGACGATTGCCTCGGCGTTTCGCGACGTATCGAAGTCGCTGGTGGCCTATCGCAAGTATCACGAGTACCGGCAGGGCGAGGAGAAGATTGTGAGTGCGGCGGCCGACGCGCTGCAGCTGGCGCGCGTGCGCTTTGAGCACGGGCAATCCTCGTACCTGGAGGTGCTGACCAACGACCGCGCCTGCCTCTCCGCGCAGATGGAGTTGACTGCGGCGAAGCAGAACGAGCTGCTCTCCATTGTGCAACTTTATGACGCGCTCGGCGGAGGCTGGAAGGAATAGAACACTGGCCGCGCGGGCGTTATGGAAAGCCCGCGTCGGTATGAAGCTTGTCCGCGGCCGGGGGGATTGCGGACGATGGAGCCGTTAGCGAGCCGGAATGCCGACCGTTGGCGGCTCCATTCTCTTGTGGCTCACGCTGGCCGCGCATTTGGCGCAAAAGGCTACTGCCAGCTCTGACCGCCGTCGTGCGTGCTCCACTGTGTGCCATCTTCGGCGGTGACGATGCCGTTTTGCTCGCTGCTGAAAGCAATGTGTGTGATGGCCGCCGGGGCGTTGCCGCGCGCGGGCAGCGCAACATGGCTCCATGTGGCGCCGAAGTCCGTGGAGCGGTAGAGCGCATGCGCCTCTCCGCCCGCCCAAACTGAATTGCCAACGGTGGCTACCACGCGGAAGCGCGTATTCGCGGGCAACTCCGCCTTATGCCACGTGCCTTCCGCCTGCTGCCATTCCACGCGGCCCGCGGAGTTCACGCGCCACGCGGTGGGAGCAATCTCCATCTTGTAGGCGCGCATTGAAGTCGCGGCCTTGGTGCGTGTCATGCGTTGCTCTGTCTGCAACGCCGGCGCCGCAGCATTGCGGCTGTAGAGCAGTCCGCTGTCGGCGTTGTTGGAGGCGTTGGTCGGACCCGCGCTCTTCCGCGCGACCGCAACGTTGCTGTTTGCCTCGTTCGTGAGCACGCCTCCCGCCACGGCTGCGGCTGCGGGCGGCGCCGGAAGTGCTTTTGTGGAGTGCATGGCGTCCGCCGTGGTCGCAGCCGTTACGCTCGGCTCTGCCTTCGACATGGAGCGTGCGGTGAGGTCTTCTTCGTGCCGCTTTCCGGCCGCGTGTTCGGAGGGCGGTGGCGGCGCGGAAATGCTCGGCTGCTCGGAGCGTGGTGGTTGCGTTGGTGCGGTCGGCGAACCCTTCTCATTAGTGCTGCTGGTCTGTGACGCTTCTCCCGATGCGTGCTGCATCTCCGGAACGACGTCGGACGACGCCGTGGGCGACGCTGGCGCGGGCACAGCCGCTGCCGGAGTGTTCATTCGCGCCAGTTCACTGGGGCGCGTGCGCATGAATTGGTAGACAACAATGCCGCCAGAGACCACGGCGACGGCCGCCACCGCTGAGCCCCACGCCAGCCAGCGCCGGGGTGCCGCAACCGGCACGGGAGCGAACTGCACGGTCTTTACCGGAGCGTGCACAGCCTCTGCTTCGGGTGCGGCGGCGGAGGTCAGGGCCAGCACCTCGCGGCATGCTGCGCAGTCGGCCAGATGCGCTAACACATGCGCGCGCTCGTCGGCGGTCAGCGCCTCTTCCGCAAAGGCGTTGAGCATGTCGGCGCCCGGATGCGGTGTCAGCGGCGTCCGGTGGGCGAGTGCCTGTTGCAGCGGGTTGTGGTTCGGCGGCGTCACGTTTGGTCTCCGCTTCTGTTATAGAACGCGGGAAGATTGGTTCCTTGCCTCAGTTTTTCGTTCACGTCGACCGCAAGGTCGCGCACATCAATCTCCGTAAGCAGTTCGTCGCATCGTCGCGGCGGCACCCCGGAGGTCTCCAGGCGCTTCCGCACACGCTTGCGCAACTCGCGCGTCAGGCGGTCGAGCCGGCGGCTGATGGTGGCCTCATGCAAGTGCAGCAGGCGTCCGATTTCCGCCAGCGTCCGCTGGTCAAGAAAGTATGCAGCTAGAAGGAAGCGCTCTTCCTGCTCAAGCTCGTCGAGCGTGCGATTAACGGCCTCGGTGAGCGCGCCATCCGGCTCTGCGGTCTGCGGCGCCGGAGGTGCGGCGAAGCTGGCCCCTGCCTCCACCTGCTCCTCCAGGCTTACGTTCTTGCGCTGTGAGCGGTAGCGGTCCACGTATTGCTGCGCCACTACGGTGCGCAACCAGCCTTCCAGCGAGCCGCGACCCATGTAATAGTCCAGCTTGGAGCGGCGATGACCATTCTCGCCAGTCAGGCCGTAGAGTTCGGCGTAAAGCCCATCAGCCAATTCGCGCGCGGTGGCATCGTCGTGCGCCATTCGGTAGGCAGTCTCATAAAGCGCCGGGCGGTAGCGCACCAGAAATTCATCCCACGCGCTGTCGCTTCCGGCGGTGCAGGCGCGGGCCAGCGCCAACTCTTCAAGATGCAAGGTGGAAAGCAGCGCGAGCTGTTCGTCCGCTGAGGACTCGGCGGCGTAGCGGACCACAACGGCGCCGAGGTAGAGTGCAAAGGCCTCTGGGGTTAGCCCGTAACGCGGCGCGCCGGAGACGGCGTAGAGCGCAGAGATGCGCTCCAGCACGCGGCGGTCAAGCGCGCGCACGGCTTCCGCGAGTTGAGGCCCGCAATCCATGTGGCACCGATGCTAACAAATTTTCTGCAAGGAACCCATGCACGTTCGTTCTACCCCTGCAAGGCAGAAACGCTGCCGCGGGAGGAGACATATGAAAGACGTGATTCGGCGTGCGATGGTGAGCGGGAGGAAGACCTCTGGTATGGGGCAGGGGATGGTCCTGCTGGCGTTGCTGTTGCTGGCGGCACCGCTGTTTGCAGGCATTCCGCCGCGCAAAGGGTATGAGGTGCTGGCGCCGATTGAGCGCGGCAACCTGCAGGTGTTTCCCGTGGTCGGCCCGCAGCGCGAAACCGCAGGCTTCCTGACGCTGGATGAAGGCGTGCGCGGCGGCGAGGTGACGGTGACCGAGGCGGGCGATGAGCCGGGGCTGGTGCGGCGTCCGGGCGTGATGCCGCGGCGGCGTGGCGGCGCCGAGGTGAACCGGCTGGTGCTCACCAATAACTCGTCGCGTCCGCTGCTGCTGCTGGCGGGAGAGATTGTCACCGGCGGCAAGCAGGACCGCGTGATCGGTGCCGACCGCATTGTGCCGCCACACTCCGGCCCCATCGACCTTGGTGTCTTCTGCGTGGAGCCGGGCCGCTGGGTGGAATCGAGCGCGAAGTTCGGCTCCATGCAGGGGCAGATGGCGCAGCCCAGCGTACGCACTCCTGCCATGGCCGAGAAGAGCCAGCAGTCGGTGTGGGACAACGTCGGCGTGGCCAACCGCAACATGGCCGGAGTAGTGGGCGCAACGGCCGCGCCTGCCATGCGTGATTCCGGCAGCAGCTATGCCAAGGTCTTTGGCGCGGCACCGGTGCGTGCCAAGCTGGCTGAGTACGGCGACGAACAGGGTATCCTGCGCGAGTTGCGCGAGCGTGGCGCGGTGGGCGTAGTGGTGGCCGTCAACGGGCGCATCATCTGGGCCGATATTTTTGCCGGCAGCGAACTGCTGAACAAGTACTGGCCCAAGCTCTACAAGAGCTACGTGGCGGAGGCCATGACGTTTCGCGGACCACTGGAGCATGCCAGCCGACGTGAGGCACAGCAGTTTCTGGCCGATCTCGAGGGCCGCCGCGAGATCAGCGAGACCGAACCGGGAATCTTTCGTAGCACGGAGATTCACGGTGACGGCTTCAAGATATTTCTGTTAACCTCTCTGCTGTCGAAGTCGGAGTGTGAAGTACACATTACAAAGATGAGAAGTTGAGCGGCCGGCAGTCCGGGGGGAGGCGGCGCGCATGGGGCGGATTGCTCCATGCGTTTTCCTTTGCGCCAAAGAATCGAGACGCAGGGGACCGTTACCCTGATGGTGCGTAGACACGACAGTGTCAACCCTTTCCCGGATAAAATCCGGGGAGGAGCCGGAGTTCTATTTCAAGTCGAGGCTTGCCTTGGGCTGGGGCGGTCGAGGACAGGATCAAGCCGGCGCGGACACCAATGCGCCGCACTTGCGAATGTCGGAGAGATGACAGAATGTTCATGATTGGAGCGGGAGAGGACTGGAGCGGGGCGCAGCCTGAGGGAGAGCGCCGCCGTTGCCGCCGCATCGCCATGCGGCTTCCGCTGGAATTGATATTGGCCGGTGAGCAGAACCCGCTGCTCGGCTTCACCTATGACGTCAGCGCCAACGGTGTCCGCTTCAGCCTCGACCGGCCTCTGGAGCCCCGCCGAGAAATTGAGTTTCTCCTGGTATTTCCGCCGGAAGTGACCATGTGCACTACCATGAAGGTGAAGTGCACGGGGCGCGTTGTGCGCACACGCTCGGAGAACGGCTTTGGCGGAGATGTTGCCGCCACCATCGACCGCTTTGAGTTGTTGACCAGCGACGCCGTCTACCCCTTCTCCAACGTCGCACCGCCCCCTTCGCAAAGCCTGGACTAAAGCCTGTTGTACCTCATCGCATCTGCATGGAATCGACAGGCAGGATCGCGCCGCACCTGCGCGCAACAGAAGACAATCAGACTGAAGTGATCGAATGTTGAAGAGTTGTGCCCGGAAGGTTTCTGGCGATTATGCCATGGAGCTGAGAAATTCGTAGTGGTCGATCTTGATGGCCAGTCCGTCGTTCTCTTCGCCCATCTCGCGGCGGACCACCACGCCATCACAAAGCGCCAGCAGACGGCAGGTGGTCGTGGTTTCCGGCGGAAAGGTGACCATGAAGCGGATGCGCTCGCGTACCGGTGTTCCCTTGGCAACGTAGATGTACATCCCGGAAGCACTGATGTCGCGCGTCATCATGGCGATGCGCTGACCATTTTCAAGCAGCAGCTTGACCGGCGCCGGAACCCTGTATCGCGCCGAGAGGCGACGATCAATGGATTCCGCGGGCGGTTCGAACTCGGGGCGATTATTCCACATGCCAGCTAGCCTTCCGTCCTGAGTGGCCATGTCCTGCTGCTTCCTGACGATGTCCATACGCGTACGCGCACCTATGCCGAACGGCCATAGCGGACACCTGTCTTGTATTTGTGAAATCGTAATGCTGAAAGAATCAAGCTGCAATACTATTCAACTCGAAATTTATCTTGAGTATTGACTCGCGATTACAAAACGCGCATTCTTCGGGCGAATGCCCACTCTGGTAACGAAGGCAGGGGGCAATCGGGTACCGGCGGCTCAAGGTTGGCGTAATCTATTGGGCAGTTACGGAAGGGCGGGGAGTAACCATGGCGGAGCAGTCAGCAAACGAAGTGGGGACGTCAAAGCCGGAGGTGGTCCACAAGAGTGAGGATCAATGGCGCGCCGAGTTGACGCCGGAGCAATATACCGTGCTGCGCGAGAAGGGCACCGAGCATCCGTTCACCGGCGAGTACGATCAGACCTTCGAGGATGGCGTTTACCGCTGCGCGGGGTGCGGAGCCGAGTTGTTCACCTCCGAGGCCAAGTACGACTCCGGCTGCGGATGGCCGGCATTTTCCGAAGCAAAAGATGCCAGTGCCGTTATCTACACGCAGGACCTTAGCCACGGCATGCGGCGCGTCGAAGTCACCTGCGCTCACTGCGGCGGCCACCTCGGGCACGTCTTTCCCGACGGTCCACAGCCGACCGGCACGCGCTTCTGCATCAACTCCGTCTCACTGAAGCACCAGAAAAAGTAGCGATTCCGAAAAGTAGAAAGCGAAGGATTTCACTGCTGGGCACCGCAGGCGCGGTGCCTTTTGCGTTTGGGAGCGAGCGGCGCTGTCAGCAGCCGCGCAGCAGGGCGGCGCCCCAGTGGTATCCGGCGCCGAAGGCGGCCAGCACCACGGGCACGCCCGCAGCCAGCGTATGCTCGGCGCACCACTCGTGCAGCGCAATCATCATGGAAGCCGACGAGGTATTGCCGTAGCGGCTGATGTTGAAGAAGAAGCGTTCGTGCGCCGCGCCCAGTGCGTCCGCCGCGCGCAGAATGACGTGCAGGTTTGCCTGGTGCACGATGAAGGCTTCCACGTCGGCAATGGCCGTGGCGGTTTGCGAGAGCACCTCTCGAATGCTCTCCGGAATGCGCTTGCCGGCCTGCGTGATGACCGAGCGCCCGCGCATGAGGAAGCGGCCCTCGTCGTTGATGCGGAGGTCATTCCAGTAGCGTCCGTCGCTGTGCAGCACGCTGGCCTCGAGGCGGGCAAAGCCGCGGTCGCGGCGGAGCAGGCAGGCGGCGGCACCGTCTCCGAACAGCGGAGCCACGCCGCGCTCGAGCGGTTCGCGCAGGCCGTAAGTCGACATCTTCTCGCTGGCCACAACCAGGATGTTGCCGTAAGCCTCGCTGAGCCGGTGCGCCAGGTTCATAGCAATGATCGATCCGGCGCTGGCCACGGGCACGTCGAATGCAGGCGTGTTGCGAAGGCCGAGTTCGGCGGCAAGCCTGGCGGCCGGTCCGGGCGAGCGCTGCTCGTAGGAGCCGCAGGAAACGATGACTGCACCAATGTCGGAGGCGGCTGCGGGTGACTTTTGCGGCGGTGTGGCAGGTTGCGGCTTCCAACGGCTCAGGCAGCGGCGCGCCGCCTCCAAGGCCATGGAGTCGACCGTCTCGGTTTCATTGGCGATGCGGCGCTCGCGAATGCCGCTGACGTTGAACAGCCACTCCTCGCTCACGCCGACGCGCGGAGCCAGCTCGGCGTTGGTCAACACCTGTGCGGGCAAATAGGCCCCGGTCGCGGCGAGCAATGGAGAATTCTGCGTCATTTGGTGGCTACAGGTGCGCGCGGGACCCCACCCGTGCGAGCCTTATCGTAACATCCCTGCGCGGAATCGCACTCGAATTCCCAGACCGACATGCCACCCTCCCGCAGGGTCCACCGCACAGGAAGATGCATGGCCGTGCGGCGCACAATCAGGTGCTCCCATATCGACATCTGCGCAATCGGAAGATCGGAATCCACGATGATCCATAGCCTCCGGTGCCCGGCGGCTATGCGGTCGATTGAGTCCGGCGTTGGATACGTGTTGAGATCCGAGGCTGAGAACTGCCCGGGAGTATTCCGGGGGAAGATGACGGTGGGCAGCGATGAGCCTTGAGGCAGATGGCGTTGGTAGTAGTCGTAGCAGGTGACCGTGAGCGGCTCCCAGAGAATGGCTTCATCTCCGGGGTGCGCTCGGCTCGCCACGGCTTCCAGCACCGTGCGCCATTGGTTCTGCGGGGTGCGATGGTAGTAGCCGGGCAGCTGCGCCAGCATGAACCCAAGCAGCACGGTCAACAGAACATTGGACGCCGCGCGCGGCAACTGTACGGCTCCCCAGGCAAGCAACAGGCAAAATGACGGCAAGGACATCAGTGCATAGCGCGGCATGAACATGGGCTGCCTGAGCTGAAGCAGCACCAGCGCCGCAATGGGCAGAAGCACTGTGCAGACCGTCAGCACAGTGGGGAAGATGTCCGGTTCGTCGAGCGGATTCTTCCGGAGAATCCGGATGAGTGGCGGAGCGACTGCTGCCACGACAAGCAGAAAACAGACCCACAGGCCTGCTGGGCCTGCCGCCATGAACCAGACAAGAAACTGCCAGAAACTGCTCCACGTCAGGTAGCGCATCCACCCCAGTTGAAGGAACTTTGCGTTCGAGAACCCATACCACAAGGGAAGGTACAGGATGGCGCAGACTCCGATGGCCCGCAGCATGGGCCGCAGATGCTTGCGTGCTGCGATGGCGACCGCCAGTATTTCCGCCGGAAGAATGAGGATGGAGAAGAACTGGGCGTAGGGCATCAGGGCGGTGATGGCAGCCCAGCAGAGCCAGTTGCGCCGATTGCCAATTTCAATTGCGCGCAGCAAGGAGAGCAGGCTCAGCGTCGCCAGCAGCATGAGCAGGGAGTACCCGCGCAGCTCCTGCGAATACCAGATACATGTGCTGCTGCAGGCGGCGATCAGCGCGGCACGCCAGCCGGCAGGCTCTCCAAACAAGCGCTTTCCCAAAAGCCCCAGCGCGGGGATCATGGCAATTCCGAAAGCTGCGGGCATCAGCCGTAGATATAGTTCCGATGAGCCAAAGTGCATCCACACGCGCAGCGGCAGGTAAAGCGCGAACATGTGAATCTCCGGCCCGTGAGCCATAAGGAAGAATTCCTTCCAGGGCATGCGGGCGACCGCGATGGAAAAACCTTCATCCAAAAACAGTGGTTGCGTGCCGAGCCGAAATGCACGCAGCGCCGTCGCCAGGGCCGTGATGATGGACAGAGTGATGAGGAAGGTGCGTGGCGGGCTCTTTGGGATGACGGCCATAGATGCTCAACAGTTTACGATGAACGATCTTCGTGACTCCGGTAAATGGATGGGCGAGAGCATTGAATGTCATTGACCGGAGTGTGCACAGAGATCAGTGCAGCCGTGGCTGGAATCCGTATCGGTACTTTTTTGTGGATTGTTCCAATTAGGTAATTAAATCAGTATGTTACGGAGAAAGAAAAACGTTGCCTTTCGAGGGCGCTGGCGCTACAGTAGGTTGTGTCGCAGCCGTAGTTCCTTTTGGCAGCAAGCCGAGGGCCCTTCTGGCTCATCGAACCCCGATTCCAGCACAATTGGTTGCCGAAGAGTGGGTCAGGTGATTTTGCGTGTTTGTACAGCGGTCCGGCGCGGTGGTGCACCGGGGCCGCAACTTGTGGGTGACGGGTTGGTGCCTGTCGCGTCCAAGTTGATGAAACCGAGAACGGACCAGGGGCATCCTAAAGAGGTGTAACGAGCCGCCCGGGTTCCCGTCGAACAAATCTAAGCAGTTCCCATCGCCTGTGGTACTGCCAGAACATTGCCAGACCAGCTTCCAAACGACGGCTCCCGGAAGCGGCTGCGCGCGAGGAGAGAACATGCGTTCCAATCGAGTTTTTGAGGCTTTGCACACGCTGCAAAACCGTTATATGCTGTGCCAGATCGCGTCCAAGGCGACGCGCAAGTTCCACAAGCCGAACACCCGTGTTGAAGACACGACCAACGACATTCTGTATCGCATTGGCGAATCGGGCCGCGATCAGGTACTGTCCGAGCCCGAAAATGTGAACGAAGCTCAGCGCCGCGCGGCCTAGCTTTCACCATCAACGACGTTCATCCTGGAAGCTTCCGCTCCGTACCGGCCGCCAAGTGCGCCGGGCAGGACCGGAAAGCTCCAGGAGAAGCGTAACCCCGCCGCGCGCCGTCCGTGCGCAGTACAGATCATTCCGGCCTTCCTTTCCACAACACTCCGTAGGTGAACATGACGATCGCAGAACTCAAAGAAAAGAACATTACAGAACTGACCAAGATTGCGCGCCAGCTCGACTTGCCCGGCGCCAGCGGGCTGAGGAAGCAGGACCTCATTTTCAAGATCCTGCAGGCCCAGAGCGAAAAAGAGGGCCACATTTTTGCCGAGGGCGTTCTGGAAATCCTGCCCGACGGCTATGGCTTCCTGCGTTCGCCGGACTACAACTACCTGCCGGGTCCGGACGACATCTACGTCTCCCCCTCGCAAATCCGCAAGTTCGACCTGAAGACCGGCGACACGATCAGCGGCCAGGTTCGTCCGCCGCACGAGGGTGAAAAGTATTTTGCGCTGGTGAAGATCGAAGCCGTCAACTTCGAGTCTCCCGAGGAAGCGCGCAACAAGATCCTGTTCGACAACCTGACGCCGCTGTATCCGCAGGAGCGGCTGAAGCTGGAAACCGTGCGCGACAACATGAGCGCGCGCGTGCTCGACATGCTGATCCCGGTGGGCAAGGGACAGCGCGGCCTGATCGTCGCTCCGCCGCGTACCGGCAAGACGATGCTGCTGCAGAACATTGCCAACTCCATCACCGCGAACCATCCGGAAGTGGTGCTGATTGTGCTGCTCATCGATGAGCGCCCGGAGGAAGTCACGGACATGCAGCGTTCGGTGAAGGGCGAAGTCATCAGCTCGACCTTTGACGAGCCCGCCGCCCGCCACGTGCAGGTGGCCGAGATGGTGATTGAAAAGGCGAAGCGCCTGGTGGAGCACAAGCGCGACGTGGTCATCCTGCTGGATTCGATCACGCGACTGGCGCGTGCCTACAACACGATTGTTCCGCCCTCGGGCAAGGTGCTCAGCGGCGGCGTTGACTCCAATGCCCTGCAGCGCCCGAAGCGCTTCTTCGGCGCGGCGCGCAACATCGAAGAAGGCGGCTCGCTGACCATCATTGCCACGGCGCTCGTGGAGACCGGCTCGCGCATGGACGACGTGATCTTTGAAGAATTCAAGGGCACGGGCAACATGGAAGTCATTCTCGACCGCAAGCTGAGCGACAAGCGCGTGTTCCCGGCCATCGACATTCAGCGCTCTGGCACCCGTAAGGAAGAGCTGCTGCAGCCGAAGGAAGACCTGCAGCGCATCTGGGTGCTGCGCCGCGTGCTGAACCCGCTGAGCCCGGTGGAGGCCATGGAGTTGCTCATCGACAAGCTGAGCAAGACGCGTGCAAACGCGGACTTCCTGGCCAACATGAGCACGCTGTAGAACAAGAGTCGCGCCCCAGGTTGGCTTCGCATTCGTGCGGCGAACTTCGGGGCAGCAGAGAAAACTGATGCAGCAGAAAGGCCCGGCACACGCCGGGCCTCTCTGTTTGCGGGAAACAGCAATCTATTCCGAGCGAGTGAAGCCGGAGGAGTCCCTGTGCCGGGACGACTTTCTCAGATGCAATGCGACCAGCACGAGGCTTAGGCGGTGGAGAAAGCGGCGCTTGATGTGTTCGCCGTGGCGTGCCGCGGTCGGGAAACGGAGCTTCAGGCGTTGCAGCAGGTTGTGTGCCCACACGTATTCGCCTGAGAGCAGCAGCAGGCCGGCGAACAGGAACACGAGACCCGGGATCACGGGCAGCACCAGCCCCAGCAGGCCGAGCACGATACAGCCCCAGCCCAGCAGCAATGCAATCCACTTCTTGACCGTACGGTTCAGGCGCAGCTTCATACGCCATAGACGTATATCAGAAGCAAAGGTGATTGCACATCGTGGAATGCGAAGCGTGCAGTCACGAGAGTGACGTGCCGTTCGGGATTGGCGCTGGGAACCGGGGGGAAAGAAAATGAGGCCCGCACGATGGGTGCGGGCCTCAGGTCAGCGGGGAGGGTAGAAAAGATGCGCGGCGTGTTCGTGCGCGCCGCGCGTGTGGCTAATTGCTGGAGCCCGGAGCCTTCTGCTCGACCGGCGCAGCGTCAGCCGGAGCCGTTGCGGCCGGAGCCGCTTCCGCCGGGGCTGGTGATGCCTGCACCGGAGCGTCCGCCTTGTAGCGCGTCAGGTACGGGAAGATGGGCGTGACTTCAAACGGCATCTTCTCGCGGGCGCCGAGAATGGCCGGCGACTTCGCCTTGCTCATCTCGATGCGGTCGGACCACGGGTCGAGCTTGATGCGTCCGCCGAGGGGCAGCGCGGCAATCTGCTCGGTCTTCAACGGCTCGAGCTTGGGCGAGCCGTTGACCAACTCGTTGAGGCGGAGGCGTCCGTTGAGCACCAGGGTGTTGCCCATTTCGGCGCGGATGAGGTTCGGCAGCACGGCGCGGCGGCTGTCGAGCGCGCGAAGGAAGAGGCCGACGTTGGCCATCTTGTCCTTGTAGGGCGAGTTCTTCAGCAGTTCGACGGCCTTGCGGTCGGCGGCTTCTTCATCGGCCACGCCGCGGTTGAAGTGCATGCGGCGGAGGGTTTCTTCGTCGGCGAACATGGTCTGGTCGCCGAAGGCGAAGCGCGTGTCATTGTGGTGGGCCAGCGCGATGTGCGCCAGCTCGTGGGCCAGCACGGCGGCCAGGCTCGCCTCGTCCGGCAGCACGTCGAGCATGCCGCGGCTGAGGATGATGGTGTGGCCGATCTGGAAGCTCTCAACCGGCGCGGTCAGGATCACGCGGCAGCGGACTTCGGGCTGGATGTCGAGATTGTTGGTGAGGATGAGGTTGTTGACCACGATGCCGAGCACGCGGTCGACTTCACCCTGCCGGGCCAGCAAGCCGGCGCGCTCCAGGCGGCTGAGGGCGTTATCCTCGGCCTGGCGTTCCCAGCTGCGCTGCGCGGCCACCGGCGCAAGATCCTGGCCGGAGTCGCTCTGATCCTTCACGGCGTCGTTGGTGTCCACCACAACGTCGGTGAAGGCGTCATTGCCGCGCGTCTTGGTGATGCTGTAACCCCAGATGCGAATGACACCCTTGTAGCCCACGTCCTTGGGCAGGGAGTTCCTGACGGCTGATTCTTCACTGTAGACGTAGGCGGGCAGCCAGACGTTGGGCTGCATGTTCATGCGCCAGGTGTCAAAGTGCAGATAAGGGTTGGCGCTGTTGGAATTCACGAACGTGCCGTTGAAGCGGACCACATTGTAGCCCTGGTCTTCCACCCACATGCGTCCCTGGAAGCGGCCGACGCCGGCCTTCTTCTTGGGGGAAACGTCGATGATGTAGCAGCGCAGCTCGCCGAGAAATTCGCGGCCTACATACTCGAAGTTGTAGTGCTCGCGGTCGAGTCCGCGAACGTCCATGGCCAGCATGTAGCTGAAGCCGGTGGGATTGAAGTCTGTGCGCGAGGTGCCGGTAACGCTTCCCACCGCGTCACGCATCTTGCCGGTGACGCGCTTCATGAACTTCGGGCCGAAGCCTTCAAACTTGGCCTTCTCGAGGAAGCTGGTGTTGTCCAGGTCCTTCTTGATAGAGACGCGGCCGAGGAAATAGCGGTCGGCGACAGGCACCGCGCCGAGATCCTTGTCCGGCTTCATCTCCTGCAGATAGGTTTCAACAATGGGCGAGTAGGACCGCAATGACTTGATGTTTTCAGCTTCGCGCGCGAGGACCTGGTTAAGAACGCGGTCGAACGCGCTGGCGCCCGCCGAAGGCGCCTGCTGTGCCTGGCCAAATGCGGCCACGGCGACAAGCAGAAGAAAGGAACCGATGCACTTACGCAACATAGACACTCCTCGCTGACTTAAGACAACTGGAACACAATGTGTAGGGTTGCATGGGAGTCGACGGCATGTCCGTCACGCTGCGCGGGCGTGAAGCGAATGCCCTGCGCGGCGCGTACGGCCGCCTCATCCAGACCGTGGCCGAGACCACGGATGACACGTACAACATGAACTTGTCCACCGGCGGTAAAGGTGACGTCCAGCAGGACCTCGCCTTCCACCCGCATTTCGCGCGCCTCCGCCGTATACGTTGGCTTGGGCTTGCTCTGGATGGCGACCGGGATACTCGTGGGGCGGGCTTCCGCCTGCTGCGGACGAGCTCCGGGAGATGCCTGGGTGCCGGCGTTTCCAAAGCTGGTGGTCTGCACCTGAGCGTTGCCGTGACCGTGTCCGCCACGGCCGTCTGCGGCAACGCCATTGCCGAAGCCGCTGGCGCTGGCGATGGTGCCGCGCGCTCCATGTGCGCCGCCGCTGCCGTTGCCGTAGCCTGCCCCTTGCGGCATGTCCCAGGAGCCGACGGCGGCCACGTTGGGCTTGCGCGCCTGGCTGTTGGGATTGTGAGCGAATCCATCGGGAGCGCCGAAGCCGCCGGTCTGCACCTGCGCGGCTGTCTTATTGTGGAGCGTGGGCGATGCGGAGCTGCCGCCGAACTGGTTGGTCTGGACCGCGCTGACCTTGGGTGCCTGACGCGATTCGGCAACCTGGTCAAACGCCTTGGTGGGCTGGGCCGCGTACTGCGGCTTGGCGACCGGCGTGGCTGCCATCTTGGGCAGAGCCTGCTCAGGGGCCTTCACCTGCGGTGCCGCTACGATTTCCTGCGGAGTCTGGATCTTTGGGGGAGCCTTGAAGACGGGCTGCTCCAGCTTGGGCAGCTCCGGAAGCAGACGGGGCCGCGGCGCGGGACGCGGGGGCGCGCTGGGCTCCTTGGGTGCTTCTGCCAGTTCAATATGCTGGTATTGCTTCTGCACGATCTTGGGAGCGGCGAACGTGATCGTCATGAGCAGCGCTACGCCCGCGATTTGCAGAATGTAGCTGCCGGCAAACGCGGTGAGGCTGTACTGCGGCCTGGGCAGCTCCGAGAACATGGAATTGGCTCGATACTCCGGTATTTCCTTCATCTCCACACCACTCCGCTACAGGTAGGGCGAACCGGCCCGCTGCGGCCCGCGCTGGAACTCGCGGCCGCATTCCGCCATGGAAAAAACATCCTGCCCGGAATACAGCTGTGCCTCCGCGGATCTTGAGCCGGGAACATTGAAAAATCCCCGAAGGTCATGCGGAAAACAACCATATTCCAACGATTACTCTTCGTGCACTACTTGGAGTGAGTCTTCTCCTCCGTCCTTCCCAAAGTAGAACCCACCCGCTGGTTCGAGACAATAGCAAAACGATTGCAAATGGTACCAGAAGGGCGTAAGGAACCAAGGAGGGACATTGTACCTTAGGACTATGCCTTATCGTAATAAGCCGATGTTACTGACACTCGAAGGTCATGTACTTCTGGTTTCCTCAAAATTACTAATCAATTAACATTCGTCACGCGATCTGGATTACTTAATCGCGAAATTCATTCAAAGAACTACTCCCCCATCACTTTGACGATGACGCGCTTGCTTCGTTGGCCATCGAATTCGGCGTAAAAGACGCGCTGCCAGGTGCCCAGGTCGAGCTTGCCGGCGGTGAGGGGCAGAATCACCTCGTGGTGCACCAGGATCGATTTGAGGTGGCTGTCGCCGTTGCTCTCTCCGGTGCGGTGATGCTCGTAATCCTCGCGAAATGGCGCGAGTTTTTCGAGCCACGCGTCAATGTCGTGGATCAGCCCGTCTTCCAGATCGTTGACGTAGATGCCGGCGGTGATGTGCATGGCGGAGACCAGCACCATGCCGTCGCGGATGCCGCTGGTGCGAACGATCTCCTCGATCTTCGGCGTGATGTGCACATACTCGCGGTGGTTGCGGGTGCGGAAGGTGAGGTACTCGGTGTGAAATGTCATGCGGGGGTCCTCCGGTTGGCGGTGCAAGTTACCAAGGTAAACGCGGGGTCATACGTGCGCAAATAAAGGGCCGGAACGTGCCAGAAATGAAATGAGCGCGCCAGCGGATGACGCGCCGCCATGTGGATGATAAGCTGCATGGCCAATGAGCGAGCGCGAGGAATTTGACGAGCTAAGAGAGCAGATGGCGCGCCTGACGCAGCGCGTCTACCAACTGGAGCGCGCGATGGCCGCGAATCTTGCGGCTCAGAAGCAGCAGACCGCACCCCCGATGACAGAAGTGCCAGTGCCTGCTCCAGCCGCGCAAGAAGCAAAGACTGCGGCACCAGCGACACCGACGACGGCAGAGAGAGCCGTCGCTCCGGCCCCTGCGGCTGAGCCGCCGCGCACACGGCAGCAGATGGCCGAGGCCTGGGCGCGGCATGACGCGCCGTTGCGGACGCCCATGCCAGCCATGCACGAAGAGGAATCACTGGAGAGCCGCATCGGAGGCCGCTGGCTGAACCGCGTGGGCGTGGTGGCGGTGCTGGTGGGCGCGGCACTGTTCCTGCAATACGCGTTTGAAAACCATTGGATCGGCCCGGCGACGCGCATCGTCATTGGCATGCTGGCGGGCGCGGGCTTTATCGCCTGGAGCGAGCGGGTGCGCCGGCAGGGCATGCGCATGTATGCCTACTCGATGAAGGCGCTGGGCGCTGGCGTGCTCTATCTCTCAATATGGGCGGCGTGCCAAGTCTATGCACTGGCGCCGGTCTCGCTGGGCTTCTTCGCCATGGTGCTGGTGACCTCTCTGATGGCGTGGCTGGCGGTGCGCGAAGACGCGGAGTTGCTGGCGGCCTTGGCGCTGATGGGCGGCCTGCTGACGCCGGTGCTGCTCTCGACGGGAAAGAACGAAGAAGCCGCGCTGTTGGGATATCTGCTGCTGCTGGATATTGCGGCCGTGCTGGCGCAGCGCTGGCATGCGTGGCCCCGGATTGCGTGCTCGGCGCTTGTGGGAACCATCGGTATCTATGGCGTCTGGTACGCGGAGTATTACTCAGCGGATGCGCTGGCGGAAACCATACTGTTCCTGGCAGCGTTCTGTGTGCTCTTCGAGATGGCTCCGCTGTGCGCCAGGCAGGAAGCTGAGGCGCGGGGAAAGTTCGCGCCGGAGTGGTGGATTCTGCTGGCAGTGGTGAACGTGGGTGCCTTCTGGGTAGAACTACAGGAGCTTCGGGGTAATCAGGCGCTGTGGAGCGTGCTGCTTGCGGTGGCGGTGCTTGCTTTCGGCGTGCTGATTGAGCAGCGTCGCGGCGGGCCGGAGACGCTATCGACCATCCATTACGGCATGGCTGGCGCACTGCTGCTGGTGGCGGTTCCGCAGCACTATGGGCAGGACGGCCTGGCGTGGGCGTGGCTGGCGGAGGCCGCCGGCTTCTGCGCCGTGGGCTACGGGACGAAGCGCGGGTTGCCGCGAGTGCTGGCCGCCGTGGCCACGCTGCTGGCGACGGGCTGTGTATTGTTGCAGCTCTCCGAAGAGACGCAGCCAAGGCTGATCTTTAACGAGCGATTTGTGCTCTACGCGGCGTGCATTGCCGTTCTGTGCGCGCTGGCGTGGGTGGAGCACCGGCTGGGTGCGGAGCGCGACGAGTTTGCGGCGCGCGAGTGGACCGGCGTGGCCGTGGTGGTGGTGAACCTGCTCGCGCTGCTGGCGCTGAACCTGGAGATGCGCGACTTCTTTCGGCACGCGATCACGCAGTTGGGCGTGCAGTTTGGCGAGACAGTTTCGTCGGCGTACCAGGCCGCGCGCGGGCTGTTGGACATTGAAGGCGACTTTGCGCACTCGGCGCTGTGGATGGCCTATGGCGTGGGGCTGATGTGGGCGGGATTTGCGCGTCGCTCGGCCTTCCTGCGCTGGCAGGCGCTGGTGCTGGTGGGAGTCACGGTGCTGAAGGTGTTTCTGTATGACATGGCGGTGCTCGACAAGGGGTACCGTATTGCCAGCTTCATCGTGCTGGGCGCGATATTGCTGGGGATTTCCTACGCCTACCAGAAGGACTGGCTAGGGCTGCGGAAGACGGCAGCGGAGTAAGGCAGACGAAGTGAGCGGGGCGGGACAGGGCGTTGAAGCGCCACACGGAAAGGTCGAATCGAGGGCAATGAAACGGGCTACGGTGGTCAGGGCAGTTGGGGTGTTGTTTGCGTGCATGGCGATGACGGTCTGCGCGGGCATGGCACAGGAGACGGCACCGCCGGATGTTGTGGGCTACGTGACGCGCGTGCAATCGCCGGGTGACTTCGACATCAACGGCCTGCACGCGGTATTCACCGAGTTTACGAGCATATACCGCAAGACTGCTCCCAACGAGACTGCGCTGGTGCAGCGCGGCGACCTTCGTCTGGCACTCGGGCAGCCCGTGGAAGTTTACGGGCGCGTGGACAAAAAGACCCGCGCGCTTACGGTGCGCATGCTGATTCTTCCGGGCGCGGCCGGCAGTGAAAGCGTGACGGGAGAAGGTGTGATCGACGCCATTCCCGCGCCGCTGCCGGAGATGGCCTCAGGCGACCGGCTGGTGCGCGCCGACGGACGGCTTATCCGCATCACATCAAAGACCGCAATAACCTGCCTGCCTCCGCTGGTGGATGCGACGGCATTCCGCGTGAACACCTGGGTCGCCTACCACGGCAAGACCGCCGATGGGGGCGTGGTGGTGGCCGAAAAGATTGTGCTGCGCGAGAACCGCATCAACAGCGGGGAAGACAAGCTCCGCAAGAAGCACGAGTATGATGCTTCGGCGGTGGGCGAAGAGAAGAAGCAGGGCAAAGTCGCACGGTCTCTTCAGGGCGCGGACCCCAAGCGCATGCCCGCCTACACGGACGCGGCAATGCAGGCGCGCGTGGAGGCGATCGGCAACCGGCTTGTGCCGCAGTATCAACGGGAGCTGCCTGAGACGGACCCCGCGAAAGTGCAGTTCCGTTTCCAACTGGTGGATGAGGCCAAGACTCACGACGCGGTGGCGCTGCCGAGCGGCATCCTGCTGGTGCCGCACCAGGTGGTGGCGCGCATGGAGAACGACTCGCAACTGGCGGCGGTGCTGGCCGATAATATTGCCAGCGTGCTGGAGCGGCAGAGCTACCGCATGCAGGGACCGGGCCACGCATTGGACGGAGCCAGAATTGCCCTGCTTGCCGGAGGCACGGTGGTTCCGGGGCTTGGCCTCGCGAGCCTGGGACCGAGCGGCGCGGCTTCGGCAATGCACGCGCATATGCTGGAGCAAAGCGGGCGCGTGGGATTGACGCTGATGCGGGACGCGGGCTATGACCTGTATGAAGCGCCCAAGGCATGGATGCGGCTGGCAAACCCGAAAGATGCTCCGGTGGAAAAGCTGCCGCCGCGAGCTGCATACCTCTACAAAGTGCTGTACGAGTCAGTGAAGAAGTAGAGCTGGCACGGACTCGAAATTCCGATGCAAAGACGAAAGCCGCTCGAAGGAGCGGCTTTCGTCTTTGCACTTCCGTTAATCCGCAGCAGTGTCGCTACGGCTTCGGCTCCAGCAGCGCGGTCACCTTCGGCATCCACTCGGCGATGGGAATGGACTGCGGGCAAAGGTCTTCGCATTCCTTGCACGCAATGCAGGCCGCGGCTCGCTGGTCTTCGGTGAGGAAGACGCTGTAGCGGAAGCGCGCGCCCTCGAGGTCGTCGAACAGGTGCGCGTGGTTGAAGAAGTCAAAGACCATCGGGATCTTCACGCCGTTCGGGCAGGGCTGGCAGTATTCGCAGCCGGTGCAGGGCACGGCGGTGCGCGCCTTGTACTGCTCGCGCACGGCGGCAATCAGTTTCTGTTCGTCGGCGGAGAGCGCGTTGGCAGTGGCTTCGTCGGCGACGACAAGATTCTCCGCCACCTGCTGATCGGTGCTCATGCCGCTGAGCACCACGGAAACCTCAGGCTGGTCCCAGAGCCAGCGTAAGGCCCATGCTGCGGGCGAGTGGCGCGTGGGGAACTCATCCATCAGGTCGAGCACGGGCTTGGGCGGATCGGCAAGGCGTCCGCCGAGCAGCGGCTCCATGACGACGACACCCATGCCGCGCGAAGCCGCGAGCTTCAATCCCGCGGTGCCGGCCTGGTTCTCCACGTCCATGTAGTTGTACTGGATCTGGCAGAAGTCCCAGTCAAAGCCTGTGCAGATTTCGCCGAAGGCCTCTGAGCGGTCGTGGAACGAGAAGCCAAGGTGGCGGATGCGTCCGTCGCGCAGGGCGGCTGAGGCGCGCTCCAGCAGGTTGAACTTGAGGATGACCTCATGCCAGCGCTTTTCGCTGAGCGAGTGCAGCAGGTAGAAGTCGATGTGATCGGTGCCGAGCTTCTTCAACTGTTCGTCAAGATAGCGGTCGAAGTCGGCGGCCTCGTTGATCATCCAAGTGGGCGACTTGGTGGCCACGCGCACGCGCTCGCGGTAGCCGTCGCGCAGGGCCAGGCCGAGCACCGTCTCGCTGGCGCCGCCATGGTATGGATAGGCGGTGTCCACGTAGTTCACGCCGGAGTCGATGGCGTGGCGGATCATGCGGATGGCCTCGGGCTGGTCGATGTTCGGGCTGAGGCGGTTGCCGTCCGTGGTGGGCAGGCGCATGCAGCCAAAGCCGAGCGCGGAAGGCTTCCAGTCAAGCTTGCCGAAAGTGCGGTATTGCATGGGTACCTCTGAATGCTTAGAAATTCGGCGTACCTATCGATAGTAGGACAGATTGAATTCGCCGTTCAAAGATGGAATCAATTTTCGCGCGGAATTCATGCGGCTCAAATGCAGAACGCGCCAAACTGAGGGGCAGCGCAGAGTAGGGAAGCTTTCGCCGAGGCGCTCTTCAGGATGCCGCGACGGAGAAAGTAAAGGCTCCCGCGAAGGGAGCCTTGTGAGTGAATTTCGCAATGAGAGGCAAGCGGCGCTACTCGCGCGGAGTCTCTTCGATCTCTGATCGCCATTCGCGGCTCTTGAGGACCTCGCGGGGGCGGGGGCCGTCGGCTGGGCCGACAATGCCATCGCGCTCCATCAGGTCGATCAGGTGGGCGGCGCGTCCGTACCCCACGCGGAGGCGGCGCTGCAGCAGGCTGGTGGAGGCCTTGCCGAATTCGAGCACAAGGTTCACGGCGTCGTCGAAGAGCGGATCGTTGTCGTCGCCCTCGCCGCCTTCACCCATTACGCTGTTGCCCTCGTTGGCCGGAGCGCTCAGGTACTCTTCCTGATACTCGGCGGTCGATTGCTTCTTCCAGAATTCGACGGTGGCCGCGATCTCCTTCTCGGTGACAAACGGCGCATGCAGGCGATGCACACGCGCGGAGCCCGAGGGCAGGAAGAGCATGTCGCCCTTGCCCAGCAGGTGCTCGGCGCCGTTGGCGTCAAGAATGGTGCGCGAGTCAATCTTGGTGGCGACGCGGAAGGACATGCGCGCCGGGAAGTTCGCCTTGATGAGTCCGGTGATGACGTCGACCGAGGGACGCTGCGTGGCCAGCACCAGGTGTATGCCGATGGCGCGCGCCATCTGCGCCAGCCGCGTGATGGATTCTTCCACGTTCGCGCCGTCCACCATCATCAGGTCGGCCAACTCGTCAACGATGATGACGATGTAGGGCAGCGGCTTCTCTTCCTCGGCGTCCTCAAAGAGCGAGGGCGTGGTGCCTTCGTCGAAGAGTTTGTTGTACTGCTCCAGGTTGCGTACGCCCTTCTGCGCCAGCAGCTTCAGGCGGCGCTCCATTTCGCGCACGGCGTTGCGGAGCACGTTGGCGGCCTGTTTGGGCTCGCTGATGATGGGCGTGAGCAGGTGCGGCACGCCGTCATAATTGCCCAACTCAACGCGCTTCGGGTCCACAAGGATCAGGCGCACCTGATCGGGCGACGCCTTGTAGAGCATGCTCATGATGAAGGCGTTGATGGCCACTGATTTTCCCGAGCCGGTGGAGCCGGCGATGAGCAGGTGCGGCATGGAGTTCAACTCGGTGGTGTTGATGCGGCCGTTGATGTCCTTGCCGAGCGCCAGCGTGAGCTTGCTGGTGGAGCCGGTGAATTCGTCGCTCTCGATGATCTCGCGCAGCCAGATAGTTTCGCGCTTCTCGTTCGGCACCTGGATGCCGACGGTGTTCTTGCCGGCCATGCGCTCGATCAGGATGCTTTCAGCACGCAGCGCGAGGCAGAGATCATCCTGCAGGCCGACGATGCGGCTGTACTTGATGCCGGAGTCGGGCTTGAACTCAAAGGTGGTGACCACGGGGCCGGGATTGATCTGCGTGACGGAGCCGAGGACGCCGAACTCGCTGCATTTCTCGGTCAAAGTCTGCGCCAGCTCGCGCAGCTCGGCGGTATCGAATTCGTTGCGCGCGTCGGGGCGGCGCAGCAGAGAACTGGGCGGAAGTTTGTAGCCGCCCTGCGAGCGGGCGCTGGTGGTGCGAGCCTTGCGCGTCTCGTCGGCGCGTGCGCCCACGGAGGGTCCTTCGCCATTCGGTCCGCCTTCTTCCATCATGCGCTCAATGCCGCTCTTTACCTTCGACTCTGTCTGCACAGGGGCGGGCGGAACATAGACGGTTTCCGGTGCGGAGACGATGGCGGCCGGTGCAATAGCTGGCACCGCAGGCGCGGCCGGAGCCGCTGATGCCTGTGCCTCCGCCTGTCGCGTGGCGGCCGGGCGCAGGAATCCATCGAGGAATGACGAGGGCTTCGCCGGTGCGGTTTCCGGCTCCGGCGCGGCGATGACAGTTTGCGTCTTCGCCTGCTTCTCCTCGCGGGCCTTGAGCTTTTCCTGTTCCTGACGCTTGCGCTCAAGCTGGCGCAGTTCGGCCTTCTTCTTGCGGCGCTCCTTCCAGTCCAGCCAGCGCTCGCGCAGGGTGACGATGAAGGTGAAGCGCGTCTGCATCCAGAGCTGGAGCGAGCTGAAGCTGAAGGCCGTGGCCAGATAAAGGCCGACGGCGATGGCCGAGCCGGTGATGATGTAGGCGCCGGTCAGGTTCAGATAGCGGATGAGGATATCACCGGCGATGCGGCCGAGAACGCCTTCGATCGGCACCGCTCCGCGCAGCTTCCAGCCAAAAGGCAAAAGCGCCAGCAGAGCCGCCGGGAAGAAGATGAGCAGCAGAACGCCGATGCCCTTGGCGATGGCGGAGTCAATCTTGAGCGAGCGGAACCAGCGCACGCCGTAGAAGAACAGCACAACCGGCAGCAGGTAGGCGACAAGGCCGAGTGCCTGCAAGAGCACGTCGGAGACGGTGGCACCGGTGATGCCGATCCAGTTGTGGACGTCGCGCGGCGTGGCCGGGTGCGAGGCCGTATTGAATGAGGGGTCAAGCGGAGAATACGAGGCAAGCGACAGCACCAGCAGCGTGGCGCAGACGAAGCAGAGAAAACCAATGAGCTCGTTGAGCCGCTTGCTGCCCGTAGGCACGAAAAACACGGAAAGAAACTTCATAAGGGCGTGCGGAAAGTCTGCGCGCAGCAACTGCCCGCGCGGGGCCTTCGTGACGCCAGAGCAAGATGATTATGGCAGAAAACAAGGGCAAAGAGCAGGCGAAAAGCGCGGGGAACCACTCCGGTATAGAGCGTGTAACAAGTGGTGTAACCGGCTATTGAGGGAAGTCTGTGTTGAGAATATTCTGAATTTGCTCTCGCAGAGGCGGAAGGTCTTTCTGCGCAGTCTGCCAGAGAATCTCGGAGTCCAGGGAGAAATAGGCGTGCGCGATCTGGTTGCGCATGCCCCGCATCTCCTGCCAAGGCAGCTCCGGATATCGCTGTTGCAGTTCTTCGGAGACACGGGCGGCGGCTTCGCCGATCACTGCGATCTTATGACAGACAGCGCTTTTCAGAAGTTCATCCTCTTCGAAATGCGCAAATTGCGTTCCGGCAGTGAATCTTGCAATGGCGTCGATTGCCGCAAGAATGTCTTGCAGGTAGAGCTGGTCATCCCGCATACAGGAGTTCCGTCTGGTTCAAGACTTGTTCGCGCAAAGACGGTTTCAGGCCCCTCTTGGGGACAAGATCAACCTTGCGTCCAAGCGCGGATTCCAACTCACGGCGCAGCCGCTCAAACTCCAGCAGACCGACCTTTGCGGAACGGTGAAACTCTATGAGCAGATCGAGATCGCTGTCCGGGCGAAAGGCGGGGCCGAGGCCAGAGCCAAACAAAGACAACTCACGCACACAGTGACGCCGACAGATAGATTCAATCTGCTGGCGCTGTTCTGGAGAAGGAATCCAAGCGTAGCCCATACTGGCCACTCCTTTCTCGGCGCAGTTTAGCACAGCTTGTTGACCAGCCTTACATGTGGCGCGAGACGGCCCAGAGCACGCCGGCGCCGAGCAGGATGCGGTAGATGGCGAAGGGCACAAAGCCGCGGGCGCGCACCCACTTCATGAACCAGGCGACGACGAAGTAAGCCACGATAAAGCTGACGACGAAGCCGATGCCGAGCGTGATCCAGTGTTCGGCGCTCCAGCTGATCTGGCCGAGCACGCTGGCCTCGCCCTTGCCGGGGTGGATCGCCTTATAGAGGTCGTAAACGGTGGCGACGGCCATGGTCGGAATCGAGAGGAAGAAGCTGAACTCAAGTGCGGCTTCGCGGCTCATGCCGGCAAGTTGTCCGGCGGCGATGGTGGACATGCTGCGCGAAGTGCCGGGGAAGACGGCCGAAAGCACCTGGCAGCAGCCGATCCAGACGGATTGCTTCAGCGTCATCTCCTCGGTGTGCTCGGTGGTCAGCGGCAGCACGCGGCGCTCGTAGCGATCATCAATAACCCACATGATGAGGCCGCCAAGCAGCAGGGAGCAGCCGAAGACCAGCGGACTCTCCAGGTTGTCGCCAATGATCTTGCGCATGAGAAACGCGGGAACCGCCGTGCAGAGGAAGGCGATGACCACCAGCGTCAGCGGATGCGTCAGCGCGGTGCGGTCGCCGCGGTCACCCTGCGGAAACGAGACCACAAACTTGCGGATGCGCTCGCGGAAATAGAGCGGCAGGCACAGAATGGCGCCCAGCTGGATGACGATGGCAAACATCTTCCAGTAGCCGTCGCTCAGCGAAATGCCCATCAACTGCTGGCAAATGCGCAGGTGGGCCGTGGAGCTGACGGGAAGAAATTCGGTGAGGCCTTCAACAATGCCAAGAATGAGTGCGAGCAGATAAGAATTCATAGCTATGTTTACAAGTCTAACAGCCGGGCTGCTGACGGACGGCAAAATGTATGTAACAAAAGCGGGCGGTGGTGGCACGCGGGTAACTGGCCGGTAAGTGTCAGCCGGTTACCTGCACGGGCCTGTCGCGTAGGCATGACACGGCCGGAATGAAGCCCACTGCGTCGAAACGTCATTCAACATTGCTGCTGTAGACCGCAACGTTGTTCTGCACCATGTAGATCAGGCGCTGGGCGCGGGCGGTCCAGTCCGCCGATCCCTTCCCCAGGGCACGCTGCGCGGTGGCCACGGCGCGGGCGGCAGCCTCCGGAGCCTTGCTGCCCTTGCCTTCTGAACGGTACAGCTCAATCAGGCAGGCGTAGCGGTAGGCAGCCTGGTAGAGCGCCTCGGCCAGCGCGGGCGAGCCGGGGTGCTCCTGCACGTACTTGTCGTAAATCTCAGCTTCCTTCTCGGGGCACTTGGACTGCGCGGCCCAATCGCCGCAGAGCTTGTTTTCGATGAGATGGAAGGCCGCGAGGTCCGCCCACTTGGTGCCGCGGAATTTCTTCTCCACCTGCTTCATCGGTTCCTCGTTGATGGGCATGCGGTCGCGCGGGTCGCGCGCGCGAGCCGAGGGACGCGAAGAGATGTCGGCCTTGTCGAGCTGCCACTGAATGTCGGCGGCGCGGTACAGTGCCTCGCCCGCCAGCGCAGAATTGGGGAAATACTCCGCTACGCGCGCGTACAGGCGTCGTGCATCGTCAGCAGCGCCACGGCGTCCACGGCTGCGGCTGGCCTCGGCTTCGCTGTCCACGGCTTCGCCATACATGATCTGGTCGCCATTCGGTGTGTTGGGGCCGATGAGCCCCTTGGCCAGCACCCATCCGGTGATGTTGCGCTGCTGCGGCTCGTCATCGAGAGGCTGCGCGGGGCCGCGTGTGACCGGCGGCAGCGCAACAATCACCTGCACCCACTCGTTCGAGTGGTCGAGGATGGCGGCTTCGCGTCCGCGTTCGGCGGTAGCCAGCTTCGCGCTCGAAGCATCCGGCGAGATGTAGATGTTGGCCGCGCGGATGAAACTCTGGCGGTCGGCCGCTGCCAGCGCCAGGGCGCAGCCAAGCACAAACACGGTGACGAGCGAAAGGCGGCGAAGCAGATGCGTCATCGAACAGGTCTCCTCAGTGCGCCAGAATATCCGCGAGCAACAGCGGGTCCACGTTGCCGCCGCTGACTACCGCGATGGTTGCGCGGCTTTGCGGCAACTCCGCACGATGATACAGCCAGGCGGCAAAGGTGACGGCTCCACTCGGCTCCGGCACCACGCGCGCGCCCAGCGCCATGGTGCGGACGGCACGGCGAATCTCATCTTCAGAGACGGTTACAACGCCGTCAAGGTAGCGGCGCAGGTGCTCGAAATTCAGCGGGCCAATGCTCTGCGTGCGCAGGCCGTCGGCCAGCGTGCTGCTGGCGCGCTCGGCGCTGATGGCGACGATGTGGCCTTCGCGCAGGCTCTGCTCTGCGTCGTTGGCCAGCTCGGGCTCCACGCCAATCACCTTGGCTTTGGAGCCGGCGAGCTTGAGCGCCGCCGCCACGCCGCTCGAAAGACCGCCGCCGCCGATGGGCACCAGCACAAGGTCGGTTTGCGGAAGGTCGGCGTGAATCTCCAACCCCAGCGTGCCCTGCCCGGCGATGATCTGCAGGTCGTTATAGGGCGGAATGATGACGTAGCCGTGCTCGGCGGAAAGCTCCTCAGCCTTTACGCGGCGCTCGTCGCTGCCGGGGCCGACCAGCGCGATCTCCGCACCCAACGCGGCCGTGGCTTCCATCTTCACCTTGGGCGCGGTGCGCGGCATCACGATGACCGCTTTGCACCCAAGCGCGCGCGCCGCATAAGCAACGCCCTGCGCGTGGTTGCCGCTTGAATAGGTAATGACGCCGCGTGAGCGTTCGGCCTCCGAAAGCTGCGCGACCTTGTTGTATGCGCCGCGGATTTTGAAGGCGCCAATCGGCTGGAAGCACTCGGGCTTCAGGTAGAGCTGCTCTCCGGTAACGCCCTCTCCGGCGGCGGCGAAGTAGCGCACCAGCGGCGTGCGCACTGCAACGGGCGCAATGCGCGCGGCAGCCTGCTGAATTTCGGCGAGCGAAACGAGTTGTGGTTCAGAAGCAGAGGTGGACACGCGCGACTCCGCGAAATGAGATGCCAATAGCTTAACGCGGAGTGCGGGCAAGATTCGAGTGGCATGTCGGCGTCCCAGGTTCGCCGCGCCGAACGCATGCGTGCCGAACCCGGGACACGCGGAAGCGATCAGATTTCCAGTATCACCGGCATGATGAGCGGGCGGCGCTGGGTGTTCTTGTTGATGAAGCGCTTGAGGTCCTGGCGAATTTTTTCCTTCATCAGGCCGTAGTCGCTCATCTCTTCCTTGCTTGAGTGCTCGATGGTGGTGAGCACGGTCTGGCGCGCGGACTCAAGGAATTCGCGGTCGTCCTCGGGTGCTCCGGCAAAGCCGCGCATCACAATCTCCGGTGCGCTCTCCACCTGTCCGGTGAGCTTGTTGAGTGCGATGATGGGCAGCACAAAGCCGTCTTCGCTCAGGTGGCGGCGGTCGCGGATGATGAGGTCTTCGACCACGTCGCCGTGCGAGCCGCTATCGATGCAGATGCGGCCGACGGGCGCCTGACCGGCCTTGCGCGCGCCCAGCTCGTCAAACTCCAGAATGTCGCCGCTCTCGATCATGATGACGTTGCCGACCACGCCCTTCATGCTGGCAGCAATTTCGGCGTGGCGCTTGAGCTGGCGGTATTCGCCGTGGATGGGGATGAAATAGTGCGGCCGCACCAGGTTGATGAGCAGCTTGAGCTCTTCCTGGCTGGCGTGTCCGCTGACGTGCACAGGCGGCTGCGAGCCGTCCTGGTAGATGACCTCCGCGCCGCGCCGGTAGAGGTGGTCCATCACGCGGTAGATGGCCTTCTCATTGCCGGGGATGATGCGCGAGCTGAGCACGACGGTGTCGCCGGACTCGATCTTGGCGTGCTTGTGGCCTTCCACGGCCGCGCGCGAGAGCGCCGACATCGGCTCGCCCTGCGTGCCGCTGATCAGCACCAGCGTCTGAGACGGCGGCAGTTCCTTGATCTGGCCCGGGTTGATCAGCCAGCCGTCAGGAATCTCTATGTAGCCAAGGTCCTGCGCAATCTCGGTGGATTCAACAATCGAGCGGCCGATGATGGCGATCTTGCGTCCGTACTGCACGGCCAGCTCGGTGGCCAGCTTGATGCGATGGATCGACGACGAGAAGGTGGAGATGAACAGGCGGCGGCGCGTGTGCGCAAAAATGTCTTCAAAGCGCGGACGCACGGCGCGCTCGCTGGGCGTGTAGCCGGGGCGGTCAACGTTGGTCGAATCCTGCAGCAGCGCCAGCACGCCCTCCTTGCCGTACTCGGCAAAGGTGTGCAGGTCAAAGAGCCGGTTGTCGGTCGGCGTCGGGTCCACCTTGAAGTCGCCGGTGTGGATGAGGACGCCGAGCGGCGTGTGGATCGCCAGCGAAACCGCGTCGACAATGCTGTGCGTGACCTGGATGGGATTGATGGTGAACGGGCCGATTTTGACGCGTTCGCCCGGATGCAGGTCGATGAGTTCGGCGTCGTCGAGCAGGTCGTGCTCTTCGAGCTTGCCCTCCACCAGCGAGAGCGTGAACTCGGTGCCGTAGACGGGGATGTTCATCTCCGAGAGCAGCCACGGCACGCTGCCGATGTGGTCTTCGTGACCGTGCGTCAGGATGAGGGCGCGCACGTGCTTACGGTTCTCGATGAGGTAGGCGAGGTCGGGCACCACAACGTCGACGCCGAGCAGCTCGCCCTCGGGAAACATCATTCCGGCATCAATCACAATGATGTCGTCGTTCCAGCGAATGGCCATGCAGTTCATGCCGAATTCGCCGAGTCCGCCGAGAGGCACAATTTGTAGCTTTCCAGCAGGCATAACAAACGATGCTAGCACAGCAGTGCCACCCGGCTCAGTGAGGCGATGGGAGAGCGGCGCGGCGTGTCCTACAATGCAGGAGAGGACTTGGCAGAAAACCATGGCCGGAGACAACGGAAACGGGAAGGGCTGGCTGCGTCAGCAGGCGGAAACCGCCTTGCGCGCGGCACTGCTGCGAGCCTACGAGCAGGTGCGCGTGGATCAGGACATTTTCCTGATGGAACTGCGCAGTGGCTACGGGCTGCCCGTCACCAGCTATGAAGGCATCTTCAACCTGCCGGTGGAGGCCCTGGACCAGATTGCCGAGCGCGAAATCCGCGCGGCCATGAAGTTTGCCGCCGCCGAGGCCGCCGGCTTCGACCTGGGTGGCATTGCCGGGCTGGTGCCGGATATGGGCGTGCTCGCCGTGCTGACCATGCGTACCATCCAGAAGCTGAGCCTGATCTACGGCTTTGAGTACAACACCGACGACGAGGTGGCCGAGCTGTGGATTGCCGCCGCCACTGCCGCCGGGGCCGACATCACCAAGGACCTGATTGAGAAGCGCATTCTCAAGGCGTTTGTGCAGAAGGTGAGCACGCGCATTGCACAGCGCATCAGCGCCGAGTTTGCCGAAAAGTTTGCCGCCCGCGTGCTGCCGCTGGTCAGCTCCGCCGTGGGCGCGGTGATGAACTGGTACTTCGTGCGAGCCTGGGGGCGCCGCGCCGTCGGACACTTCCGCCTGCGTCACCTGGCCGAGCGCCAGCGCCGTGCCGCCGTGGCCGCAGCGGCGTCTCAGGTTTATCAGTTGCCGGCATCGGAGATTGAACCGTAATCCGGAACGTTCGCGGTCGTGTAGGTTCCGAACAGCAGATCCTTCGCTGCGCTCAGGATGACGCTCGTGAAAGGACCGCGCACGGTGATTGCGGGGCAATGCTCGTGGTATGAAGTTGGTTCCAGTCTCTAATCCCTAGCCCCTATTCGCTAACCCCTGTCCCCTGCATCTCAAAGTCTCCCTCCCATCGTGCGATGACCACGGTGGCGAGGCAGTTGCCGAGCACGTTGATTGAGGTGCGGCCCATGTCGAGCAACTGGTCGATGCCGAGCAGCAGGAAGACCGGTTCGGTGGGCAGGCCAAAGCTGCCGACCGTGCCGAGCAGGATGACCAGCGCCGCCCGTGAGACTCCGGCCACACCCTTGCTGGTCAGCATGAGCGTGAGCATCAGAAGAATTTGCTGGCTGAGCGGCATGTGGATGCCTGCCACCTGCGCGACGAAGATCGAGGCCAGGGCCAGGTAGAGCGTGCTGCCGTCGAGGTTGAAGCTGTAGCCGGTGGGCATCACGAAGGCCACCACCTGCCGCGGCACGCCGAGCTTCTCCATGGCTTCCATGGCGCGGGGCAGCGCGGCTTCACTGTTGGCGGTGGCGAAGGCGATGGAGAACGGTTCGAAGGCCGCCTTGGCAAAGCGGCGCAGCGGCACGCGGGCCATCAGCGCGATGGGCACCAGCACGCAGCCAACAAACAAAATGAGTGCGACGTAGAGAGTGGCCAGCAGTTTGGCCAGCGAGCCAAGCACGCCGAGGCCCGTGCTGCCGACCGTGTATGCAATGGCCGCTCCGGCGCCGAACGGGGCAAACAGCATGACGATGTTGGTGAACTTGAACATCGTCTCCGTCAGGCTCTCCACAAAGCTGAGCATCGGGCGGCGTTTGGCTTCCGGCACCATGGCCAGCGCAATGCCGAACAGCACGGCGAAGACGACAACCTGCAGCACCTGTCCGTCGGCAATCGACTTGGCGATGTTCTCGGGGAAGACGTGCAGCAGTGCATCGGCGAGGGTGAGCTTGGTGGCCGCCAGTTGCTCGCCCGGCGCCGCAGGCAGGTTGACGCCGACGCCCGCGCGCGACAGGTTGATGGCCGCCAGCCCGATGACGAGCGCGAAGGTTGTCACCAGTTCAAAGTAGATGATGGCCTTGACGCCCATGCGCCCGACCTTCTTCAAGTCGGCGTGGCTGGCAATGCCGCTCACCAGCGTGGCAAACAGCAGCGGCGCAATGATGGTTTTGATGAGGCGCAGGAAGATGGTGGAGACGATGCGCAGACTGACCGCCGCGGCTGGCGCGTCGTGTCCGAGTTCGGCCCCGGCCACCATGAAGACCAGAATCCAGGTGGTGAGCGAGCGGCGCGCAAAGCCGTAGACGAACAGCGCGGCCACGGCCATCCAGCGCAGCGTCAGCAGCAGCGCCACGGGCGCGTGCGCGAGCCACGCGGCGGCGGCAACGGCATACAACACGGCGGCAATCAGCAGGGAAGCCTTCTTCATCGCGTCATTCGCGTCGCGGAACTCAGCGCAGCAGGTCCTCCAACTCCACGCCGCGGTCGGTCTTCTCGTCGCGGTACTTGATGATGACGGGCGTGTAGACGGAGAGGCCCCACTCGGCGGCCTTGCCCTTGGTGATGGCGCGCGCGCCGGCCACAACCACCGCACCTTCGGGCACCACCAGCGGCTGCTCGGCGGTGGCGCGGTAGATCTCGCCGCGCACGGTGTCAAACAGCGGGGTGGAGCGCGTGAGGATCACGCCGGAGCCAAGCACGGCGCGGCGCAACACCTGCGTGCCCTCGTAGATGCCGCAGTTGCCGCCCACCAGCACGTCGTCTTCAATGACGACCGGCGTGGCGTTCACCGGCTCCAGCACGCCGCCGACCTGCGCGGCCGCGCTCAGGTGCACGCGCTTGCCAATCTGCGCGCAACTGCCAACCAGCGCGTGCGAATCGACCATGGTGCCTTCGTCGACGTAGGCGCCGACGTTGATGTACATGGGCGGCATGCAGATGACGCCGGGCGCAACGTAGGCGCCTTCGCGGGCGGTGGAGCCGCCGGGCACCACGCGCACGCCATCTCCGGCGGAGAAGCGGCGCGCCGGGTAGGTCGATTTATCGACGAATGTGAATATGTTGCTGGCGTCGCTGGCGGCGGGCATGGGCACCATGTCGCCCAGGCGGAAGCCGAGCAGAATGCCTTCCTTGACCCAGGCGTTGGCCTGCCAGCGGCCGTCGATCTTTTCAGCAGCGCGGATTTCGCCGCGCGTCAGGGTCGCGCGGAATGCCTCGAAGGTTGCGAGCGCCTCGGGCTCCTTGCGGGCGTCGGCGCCGAGCGCGAACAGGCGTTGAATTTCAGCTTGAAGTGAATGCATTTCGCCGCAGTATATAGCAGATTGGAGCCATGCGTTTCATTGCAATCCACGCAGGGTTGGAAAAATCGCCATACCAGTTCGCAGGCTCGTGCGCAAATAACAACTCCCGGCGCGTGGCCGGGAGTCATTGAAACCGGATTCTTCCTTCGGGTTATGCCTTGCCGATCTCGCGTCCGGCTGGCACGGCAACCATCTCGCGCAACAGGCCACACTCGTAGAGCACTTTTTCGAGCTTGGCGCGGGTGTCGGTCTTCATCGAAACCATGGGCAGGCGATAGTTCTCGCCAATGCGGCCCATCATGGCCAGCGCGGCCTTCACCGGCATCGGGTTGGCCTCGATGAAGTTGGTCTGCATCAGCGGCAGGAATTTGCGATGGATTTTTCGTGCGGTGGCCCAGTCATTGGCCAGTGCAGCGCGCGCCATCGCAGCCATTTCCTTCGGAATCTCATTGGCTGCGACGCTGATGATGCCCGCGCCGCCGAGCGAGATGACCGGCAATGTCACCGCGTCGTCTCCGCTGAAGACCAGGAAGTCTTCCGGCACGGCGTTGATGACGTTGGCGATCTGGCTCAGGTTGCCGCTGGCTTCCTTCACGGCCTTGATGTTCGGAATCTCCGCGAGGCGCGCGAGCGTGGCCGGCTCAATGTTTACGCCGGTGCGGCCTGGCACGTTGTAGAGCACCAGCGGCTTGTCCACGGCTTCGGCAATGGCCTTGAAATGCTGGTACTGGCCTTCCTGCGTCGGCTTGTTGTAGTAGGGCGAGGCGGTCAGGATGGCGTCAACGCCCTTGATGCCCGCAACGGTCTTCGCTTTCTCCACGGCGTCGGCTGTGGAGTTGCTGCTGGCTCCGGCGACGATGGGCACGCGCCCGGCAACGACTTCAATGGTGATGTTGATGACCCTCAGCCACTCGTCGTGCGTCAGCGTCGGGGTTTCGCCGGTGGTGCCGCAGGGAACCAGAAAGTCGATCTTCGATTCCACCTGCCAGGCCACGAGCGAGCGCAGCGCGGCCTCGTCGAGCGAGCCGTCATTGCGGAAAGGGGTGACGATTGCGGTGCCACATCCACGCAGATTCATGCCAACCTCATTGCAAAACTATGCTGCGCTATTTTACACGCGATGCGGCAAAACGTGCCGCTTTGAGCGGGTGCGGACAGCGCAGAAGAAAGCCCCGGCCGGAGCGCGGGGCTGACTGAAAAACTACATCGGCCTAGAGCTGCTCGAAGATCTCGCGGAACTCGTAAAAGCCCTTCTTGCCTGCGACCCACTCGGCGGCGCGGACGGCACCTTCGGCAAAGCCGCGGCGGTTCTTCGCGTCGTGTGTCAGCAGAATGCTGTCGGCGGGCGAATCGAGCATGACGACGTGCAGGCCCACGGTTTCACCCTCGCGGATGCTGGTGATCTCCAGCGTCTGGCCGCTGGCGTCCTTCAGAATGTTCTGCAGCGAGACGGCCGTGCCCGAGGGCGCGTCTTTCTTGTGCACGTGGTGGCGCTCCATGATGTTGCCGCTGTAGCCGTGCTTGAGCGCCAAGGCCGCCGCCTGCACAATCTTGAAAAAGACGTTCACGCCAATGGAGAAGTTTGAACCCCAGACAAGTCCCGTGTTGTTGGCGGCTACCCACTCCTTCACTTCCGGAATGTGGTCATACCAGCCGGTGGTGCCGATGACGAGGTTGGCCCCGGCGGCCGAGGCGGCCTTGATGTTGGCCAGCACCGCGTGCGGCGTGGTGAAGTCGATGACGGCGTCAACGCCCGCAAGGCGTTCGCGCGTCAGGCCCGCGCCATCGATGTTTTCGGCCTCTTCCAGAATCGTGACCTGATGGCCGCGCTCGCGCGCAATTTCCGCAACCAGTGAGCCGGTCTTGCCGGCACCGCAAAGAACGAAGTTCATAGGGTCTCCGTGCCCGCTAGTCGAAAACGTTCGGGTCCGGGTTGGTGAAGAACTGTTTGTGCAGGCGGCGCACGGCCTCGGGTACATCGCGTTCGTCGATGACGAAGGTGATGTTGATCTCCGACGCGCCCTGCGAAATCATGCGCACGTTGATGTCTTCCAGCGCGGTAAAGACCTTGGCGGCGATGCCCGGCGTCTCGCGAATGTTTTCGCCAACCAGGCAGACGATGGCCTTGCGGCCTTCGTACTTCACGTCCGCAATCTTGTCGAGGTCGGCGGCAACCGCCGGAATTGCCTCGTTGGAATCCACCGTCAGCGAGACGCTGACTTCGGAAGTGGAAACCACATCGACGGCCGCACCGTGGCGGTCAAAGACCTCGAAGATGGCCTTGAGAAATCCGTGCGCGCCGAGCATGCGCGTGGCCACCACGTCCACGATGGTGATGCGCTGCTTGGCGGCAATGGCCATGAAGGTTGATTTCGTCTTGGGAGCGCGGGCCACAATCTGCGTGCCCTCGCACTTCGGGTTTTTCGAGTTCAGCACCCAGACGGGGATGTTCTTGCGCACGGCGGGCAGCACGGTTGCCGGGTGCAGCACCTTGGCGCCGAAGTAGGCAAGCTCCGCCGCCTCTTCAAAGCTGATGACCTTGATGCGGTGCGCGTCCGGGCAGATGCGCGGGTCGGTCGTCAGCATGCCGTCCACATCGGTCCATATCTCGATGGCCTCGGCGTTGAGCGCGGCCCCGAACAGCGCGGCGCTGAAGTCCGATCCGCCGCGTCCGATGGTGGTCTGCACGCCTTCCTTGGTGGCGCCGATGAAGCCTCCGAGCACGGGCACCTTGCCGCGCTCCACCAGAGGCTTCAGGATTTCGGCGGAGCGCAGGTCGATCTCGTCGATCTGCGGAACGGCCTTGCCGTGCTGGTTGTCGGTGATCATCACCTGACGCGCGTCGACCACAAGTGCGTCAAGCCCGCGCGCGGCAAACGCCGCGGCGCAGACCTTCGAGTTCAGCCGCTCGCCGTAGCTGACGACCATGTCGGCCGTGCGCGGAGAAAGTTCGCCCACGGCGGAAATGCCGCGCAGCAGGTCGTCCAGCTTATCGAACTCGCGCTGCAGGTCCTCGTGCAGCGGGGTAAAGCTGGCGGAGCCGAGCAGCTCGCTGGTGGTGGTGTAGTGGCGCTCGCGGAGTTGTGCGCTGATCTCCAGCGCCTTGTTCAAATCCCCCGCGCCGGCGGCCTTGCCCGTGGCAATCAGCGCGTCAGTCACCTTGGACATGGCGCTGACGACTACGACCGGATGCTTCGCGAGCCGGGTTTTGACGATCGCGCAGGCGCGGTCAATGGCGGGCGCGTCCATCACGGACGTGCCGCCGAACTTCATCACAATCATCCCAGGTATCCTTGCGCTTTCAGCAGCTCGGCATTGAAGATGGCTGCGCCGGCGGCGCCGCGAATCGTGTTGTGCGAGAGCAGCGTGAACTTCCAGTCGAAGATGGTGCACGGCCGCAGACGTCCGCAGGTGGTCGTCATGCCCTTGCCGCGGTCCACGTCAAAGCGCGGCTGCGGACGATCGGGGCGGTCGTCGTAGAAGATGGGCTGCTTCGGTGCCGAGGGCAGCTCCTGCACCAGTTCGCTGCCGCGGAACTCGTTCCAGGCGGCAATGATCTTCTCCGGCGTGGCCTTCTTCTTCAGTTTGATGCTGACCGACTCGGTGTGGCCATCCTCGACGGGCACACGGTTGCAGTGCGCACTCAGCGGGAAGGGCACCATCTCGATCTGCCGGGTCTTCAGCTTGCCCAGCAGTTTGCCCGCCTCTTCCTCCATCTTTTCTTCCTCGTTCTTGATGTAGGGGACGACGTTGCCGAGAATGTCGAGCGAGGCGACGCCGGGATAGCCCGCGCCGCTGACCGCCTGCATGGTGGTGACAAAGCAGGCCTCCACGCCGAACGCCTTGTGTAGCGGGGCCAGCGCCACGGCCAGGCCCATCACCGAGCAGTTCGAGTTGGTGACCATGAAGCCGCCCGAATCCCTGCGCCACACCTGCGTGTCAATCAGCTTCATGTGCTCCGGGTTCACCTCGGGGATGACCAGCGGCACGTTGGGGTGCATGCGGAAGGCCGAGGAGTTGGAGATGACGGCGCAGCCGGCCTCGGCAAAACGCGGTTCGAGTTCACGCGCGATGTCGGAGTCGAGTGCGGCAAAGATGACTTTCGGCGCTCCCTGCGGCTCGGCGGCAGAGAGCACCATCTTGGCGATCTTGGTCGGCAGCGGCGTCTTCATGCGCCACTTGGCGGCTTCCGCGTAGGGGCGTCCGTAGCTGCGCTCGGAGGCCGCCACCCACGCAATCTCGAACCAGGGATGGTTCTCGAGCAACTGGATGAAGCGCTGGCCCACCATTCCGGTGGCGCCAAGAATTCCGACAGGGATCTTCGTCTTCGCCATGGGGTTTCGTTCCTTCATGCGGGCGTACGCACTTCGCGCCCTCTGCGACTGAATTTTCACTTTTATACCATTGTTTGCCGTGCGCCGGCGCACCGAGGGGCGTTGCGAGCTACTCGCGAACTACCTCGGTCCCATTTTCAGGGATGAGGATGCGCTGCACCTTGTGATCGGCATTCATCCACATTTCCCAGGTGGGGCCCTCGGTTTCCAGCGTGAAGTGGTCCAGCAGGAGTGCCTTGCCGTTCACCTGCGTGGCTTCGCGTCCCTTGTACTCAATGGTGGAGACGGCAGAAAGCTGCTGGCGAGGCAGCACGGACCCGTATTTCACCTTGCCAAGCGCACATTTGCCGTCCTGCGCCCGGCAATTCTCGCCAAGGTAGCGCCACACCAGGATCTCGCGATGGGAGAAGAAGTAATCGTCCAGCACAACCGTGGCGTTGGAGAGCAGAAAGCTCTGTTCGATGGTTTTGCCATCGGTTCCGGTCAACTGCTCAACCAGCATCTCGTCTTTCGGCTCCAGTATGACGGAAGACTTTTCCGGGGAGCTTTGGCGCCACTCGTAACGAACAATGTTGCCGGCCGGGCCGAGCCGCAGCTCCGCTGTCTGCACAATCTTGCGGCCCTTCTCTTCGCTCCGCAATTCGCTGGAGGTCAGGCTGCCACCCGGAAGCTGGCGGATGGTGAAGCTCTCGGTGGCCACCCGGCTGCCGTTGACGATAACGGCGTAGGTTCCCTGGTCAACCACAGTCTGCTGCCCGGGCTTCTCCTTGTCTTTCTTGCCGGCAACAAGCGGCAGGGAGACAAACAACACAAGCAACAGGATCGACAGGCGCAGGCGAGCGTTCACGGCTCCTCCAGAAAACAGATAAGGGTGGCAATGCAAGCCCATCATAGTACGAACCGGGCGGTTGGCTGTGTACCAGGCGGTTGCCCAGCGCCTGCGGCCGGCAGGAGCGAAGCTCCGTTACCCGCCCAGCGCCCGCGGTGTCTATTGTGTGCGGTGGCGAGAGGGGACGGTCAGCAGCATGACCTGCTGGGCCACCGATTCAACCGAGCAGCCATCGGTGGGAACAGTGATATCGGCGTGCTGGTATGCCTGGCGACGTTCCTCGTAAAGCTGGCGAAAGCGCTGCTGGTCGGCGGCCAGCGGTCGCTTGGCTCCGCCGAGCGCGCAACGGCGCTGCAATTCGTCCACTGAGGCATCCAGAAACACGATGGTGACCGGGGCCGTGCGCAGCAATTCCTCGTTGCCGAACTGCACAAACGCACCGCCACCGAGCGCAAGCACGCCCGGCGTGGGGTCGGTGTCAAACAGAAGCGCGCGCAGTTGCGCGGTTTCAAGGCGGCGAAATTCGTTCTCGCCCTCGAACTTGAAGATTTCGGAAATGGGGCGGCCGGTGGCTCGCACAATCTCCTCGTCCAGATCGGTGAAGGTGGTGCCCATGATGCGAGCCAGCTCCCGGCCTACGCTGGATTTTCCCGCGCCCATGAAGCCGACCAGCACGATCATCGGAGGACCCTCTTTGTGTTCACTCACGGCGAAAAGTTCCTGCCATACATCCATCATTGCAAAACCTAGCGTGCCCATTCGGACGCGAACAATTCCATGGTAAGCGACAGCCGCAGCATCGGGAAGAGGCCCCTGCCCAAGCGGGTTCCATCAGGGAACGCCAGGCATGAGACTTCCGTGCCCGGCAATGGGGTGCCCGCTGGTGACCTTTTGCGGGTGACGATCGTGCTAGTGCCCGGCGCGGATGGTCTCCAGGCCATGTCCGTGCGGGCCGACCTCGCGCTGGCGCAGCAGCAGTGCAAAGACAAATCCGACAATGCCCATGCCGGTCAGGATCCACAACATGCCAAGGTAGCCAGCCGGGTTGCTCTCGCTGGCATGACCGGCGTCATTGGCCGCACCGAGTACCCAGTTCATGCCCGCCATGCCGAAGTTCTGCACCATCGTCATCAGGCCCAGTGCGGTGCCCAGCGTGCGGGCTTCCACAATGTAGGCCACCGACGGCCAGATAATGGCTGGCACCAGCGTGAAGGCGAAACCGAGAATCGCCATGGGAACCGTCAGCGAGACGTGCGTGTAGGCCATCAGCAGGAAGACCGGAATCAGCAGCACGGTGCCGAGCACCATGATGGTGGCGCGGCGGCCCATCTTGTCGCTGAACAGGCCCACGATCGGCGTGCCGATCATGGTGAAGGTGGTCAGCACGCTCAGCAATGCGCCTCCGCTCTGCAGCGTGGCGCCGTGCGCGTGCACAAAGTACTTCACTGCGAAAGTTTCAAACGGGAAGATGGCGGAGTAGAAGACGACGCACAGTCCCACCAGGTACCAGTAGGAGACGCCGAAATTCTTTACGTCGGCAAGCACGATCTTGTCCTGCTCTCCGGCGGTGCCCAGCAGCTTCCTGCGCTCGGCCACCACTTCCAGCCAGTAGTAGGCTACGGGGCCGACCACGCAGAGCGTGACAAAGCAGACGCCGATCCACCAGGGCTTCTGCCAGGAGTCATACGCCCACTGCGCCCAGCTTGGCGAGTTCTGCGCCATCCAGGTTCCGCCGCGCGCGATCATCAGGTTGATGCCGAGCGCGAAGCTCAGTTCCTTGCCCTTGAACCACTTGGCCACCGCCGTGGTGATGGCGACGATGAGTGACTCGGCGCCCATGCCGAAGACCATGCGCCCCAGTGCCATGATCCAGACCTGCGGGCTGCTGGCGGTGATGACCGCGCCGATCATGCACAGCGCGCCGAAGATCAGCATGGAGCGCCGGGTGCCGATGAGGTCGATGATGATGCCGCCGATGACGACAGTGAAGAACGGCGCAATCGAGTAGGCCGTGTTCAGCAGGCCGATGTTGCTGTCGGTGAAGTGCAACTGGTCCTGCAGCAGCTTCGCCAGCGGCTCGAGCGCGTCATAAAAATAGTAGTTGCCGAACATCGCCAGGCTTACCCAGATGAGCACGATCCAGCGATAGAGCTTGCTGGGCTCGGCGGGGGCGGAAATCGGCATGGTCTGATCGTCTGCCATCGGTGTCCTCGGTGTGGAGCGGGGGTGCGTCAACAGCAATGTAACAGATTGGCCCGGGCACCACACGCAGTGGCGCTGCGGCATGCGAGTAGGACTGCGGCGCTCAAAGCCGTGCATGAGCGGCGAATTTATTAGACAATGGAAGTAAGTTTCTGCTGACTTTCAGCACCCGTTCATTCCAAGGCTGACCCGAGTGATGAGGAGCGCATTGCGAACCCTGTTTCTGTGGCTGACGACCCTGCTGCTGGCAGGCTGCCTATGGGCGGCCGAGCCGGCCGAACCCGCACCTGCCAAGACCGCCGGCACCGACGTCATCATCTTTGCCAACGGTGACCAGCTTACCGGCTCGTTCCTGCGCGCCGTGGGCGACAGTGTGACGTTCCATAGCGACGTGGTGGGAGACGTGACCGTGCCGTGGGCGAAGGTGCGTGAGCTGCGCTCGTCCAAGGAATTTGCCGTGGTGGCCAAGCAGGCGAAGGTCAACCGTCGCGCCCCCATGCAGAGCGTTCCGCACGGCGCGATTACGGTGGCTGAGGACAAGATCCGCATACACGCCGACGCTGAGCCGCAGCCGGAGCCAATCCCGATCAAGAGCGCCATGGAGGTTCTCGATACCTCGGTCTTTACGCGCGAGTTCGGCCGCCGACCGGGCATCTTCAACGCCTGGAAGGGAAGCCTGACCGCCGGTGGCACGCTGGTGCAGGCCACGCAGGAAACGCGCACGTTCAATGGCGGCATTTCGCTGGTGAGGGCCATTCCCACGGTGCCGTATCTGCAGGCTCGCAACAAGACCAGCATCAGCTTCAGCGGTTCGTACGGCAAGGTGACGGAGTCGGGCGTTACCTCGGCCAAGACGTCGATTTTCCACGCCGCCGCCGAGCGCGACCAGTACTTCTCCACGCGGTTCTACGTGCTGGCGCAGACGGCCTTCGATCACAACTATTCGCAGTCACTCGATTTGCAGCAGATTTACGGCGGCGGTCTCGGCTGGACCATCCTCAGCAATGCCCGGCAGCAGCTCGACGTGAAGGCCACCCTGCAGTATGAAAAGCAGCAGTTTGCCAACGCCAGTGCTGGCACCAATCAGGACCTGATCGGCTCCACCTACACCACCGCCTACCGCACGCGGCTGCCGCACAGTTGGACGCTCAACCAGCAGATCAGCTACATTCCGGCCTACAACAACACGCGCGCCTACTCGGTGACGGAAACCAACAGCCTGGTGGTGCCGTTCTACAAGCGCCTGAGCCTCAGCGTTGGCACCTTGGACACCTACCTGAACGACCCTGCGGTGACCGATCCGCCAACCAAGCGCAACTCGTTCCAGTTCACCACCGGCCTCACCTATACATTGAAATAAGAAAAGCGGGCGCGCAGCCCGCTTTTCTTGCGTGTTCAGAACCTGTGCGCCTATCCGCGCACAATGCGCGCCAGCACAATCAGCGAGCCAACGTGGCGTTGCGTGTGCTCCGCCAGGTGGACCAGCAGTCCGCCGAGCGTGGTGGGCAGCCGCTTGCGTCCCACCGCTCGCGGAGCCTCAAGATCACTGCCGATGAAAGCCCGCATGCGCTGCTCGGCGTCATCCATGGCCGCGCGGAATTCGCGCAGAATCTCCGCGCCGGTCGGGCGGGTTTCGGCTTCCGACTTCAGCGCCGCATGCTGGGTCGCGCTCAACTCGCGCGCCTCGGCGTAGGAGAGCAGCCGGTCCATGCTCTGCGCAATGTGGCGCACGTGGAAGGCCGCGCTCGGCAGATGGTGCGGCTGCGCATGCCACTGCGCGTCGGTAAAGGTGGCGCACCAGCGCTCCACGTCCTCACGCGCCTGCGCCAACGCATGCAACACGGCGCGGTGCACGGCGGGCACGTCGGTCAGCGTGCCGCGCAGCCAGGGTTCAATATCATTGGATTTTGCAGGGATTGCCGTTTCACTCATCAATGGTTCGCTCCGTGCCCCGGCCACGGCGGCGCTCAGGCGAACACACTCTCCTCGTACGTGTCGTAGACTTCGCGCAGCGCCTGGCAGATCTCGCCCACCGTGGCGTAAGCGCGCACGGCCTCGAGAATCAGGGGCATGGTATTGGATTCGGAAAGCGTGCCATTGGTCGCAGCCACCGGCTCCTGCGCGGCTGCGCGCTTGAGCGCATCCAGCCTGCGGCGGACTTCGTCGTTGTCGCGCCGTGAGCGCAGCGCGCGCAGCTTCGCCGTCTGGTGCCCGGTCACCGAGTCGCTGATCTGAAGGATTTCCGGCGGCTGCTCCTCCACGTTGTAGCCGTTCACGCCGACGATGATCTTCTCGCCGGCCTCGACCGCGCGCTGGTACTGGTAGCTGGCCTCGGCAATCTCCTTCTGCGGGTAGCCGAGTTCGATGGCTTTCACCATGCCGCCCATGCCGTCCAGCTTGTTGAAGTACTCGCGCGCACCCTGCTCCATGTCACACGTCAGCCGCTCCACAAAATAGGAACCCGCCAGCGGGTCGATGGTGTTGGCCACGCCGCTCTCACAGGCGATGATCTGCTGCGTGCGCAGCGCAATGCGTGCGGCCTCCTCGGTCGGCAGCGCCAGCGCCTCGTCAAAGCCGTCCGTATGCAAGGACTGTGTTCCGCCCAGTACGGCGGCCAGCGCCTGCAACGCCACGCGGGCAATGTTGTTCTGCGGTTGCTGCGCGGTCAGAGAAACTCCGGCGGTCTGCGAGTGGAAGCGCAGCAGCCAACTGCGCTCGTTGCGTGCGCCAAAGCGCTCCTTCATCAGCGTGTACCAGAGCTTGCGCGCGGCTCGGTACTTGGCAATCTCCTCGAAGAAGTCATTGTGCGCGTTGAAGAAGAAACTCAGCCGCGGAGCAAACTCATCCACGTCAAGCCCGCGGCGGCGCGCCCACTCCACGTACTCCACGCCGTCATAGAGCGTGAACGCCAGCTCCTGCAGCGCGGTCGAGCCGGCCTCTCGGATGTGGTAGCCGGAGATGCTGATGGTGTTGAAGCGCGGCGTGCGGCGCGAGCCGAATTCGAAGGTGTCCACCACCAGTCGCATGCTCGGCGCGGGCGGGTAGATGTACTCCTTCTGCGCGATGTACTCCTTCAGAATGTCGTTCTGGATGGTGCCGCTGATCTTCTGCCAGTCGGCGCCCTGCTTTTCCGCCACTACCAGATACATGGCCCACAGCACGCTCGCCGGAGAGTTGATGGTCATGGAAACCGTCGTTTTCTCTAGGTCAATTCCGCGGAAGAGAATCTCCATGTCCTCGAGTGAGTCAATGGCGACGCCGCATTTGCCGACCTCTCCGGCGCTGAACGGATGATCGCTGTCATAGCCCATCAGCGTGGGCAGGTCAAAGGCAACGCTCAACCCTCCGCCGCCGTGCGCGAGCAGGTACTTGTAGCGCTGGTTGGTCTCCTCGGGCGAGGCGAAGCCGGAGAACTGTCGCATCGTCCAGAGCTTGCCCCGATAGCCCGTGGCGTGGATGCCGCGCGTGTAGGGCGGCTCGCCCGGATAGCCGAGGTAGTCTTCATAGCTCCACCCGGCAGGCAGGTCGGCAGGCGTGTAGAGCCGCCGCACGGTGCGGTTGCTGATGGTGGAGAAGCGTGCCGTACCGCCCGCGGTCTGGTTGGTGCCGGTGGCGGCTCCGATGGGGCGCTCGGGCTGCCGCGCCAATGTCTCCGCCAAAGTGCCGTTCGTCCAGCGGCGCTCACTCTCCGGCGCCGTGCGCGAGGCGGCTTCCTCGGCGGCGTCCTTCCATGCCGCGTGGTTCGGCGGCTCCGCAGTCGCATTTGGTTGGATGGAATCCGGCTGCTGCCCGATCGGATGGTGCCCGGCCTTTGCCATGACGTCTCCTTCGGCCGTCTGCCCACGGCCGTTACCGCCCCAATGTTGATCGTCGTGCAGAGAGTGTTCTACGCGCGAGCCTCCCCACGAAGCGCACGCGACCGCATAGCTTATGTGAAGTGAGGGAGTGTGTAAAGGGGAGGGAGCGAGAGGAAGCAACCGGCAAAAAGAAAAGGCGCGGCCAAAGTGGTCGCGCCTGTCAAAACGAACGTTCGCGTCTTAGACGAAGACTTCGCCGGGGAGCCGGGAGAGCGTGCGCGAGGCGAGCGTGTTCTTGTGCTCGATTCGCGGAGCCTTGCCAGCGGTGCGGCGCTTCATACGAAGCTTGAGCACGCGTTCCATGTGGTTCAGCTCCAGCACCTCGGCGCCGGAAACTAGCGTGGTGGCCTTGCCGCGGCGTCCTGCGCGGCCGGTGCGGCCTACGCGATGGATGAAGTCCTCGGGAACCTGCGGCAGGTCGTAGTTGATCACGTGCGCCACGCTGCTCACGTCGATGCCGCGAGCGGCGATGTCGGTGGCAACCAGCACCTGGTACTGGCCTTCATCGAAGCCGGCCAGCGCCTTGACGCGCTGCGACTGCGAACGGTCACCGTGAATCATGGCCACCGAGAAGCCGTCGCGCACCAGCGCCTTGGTCAGCCGCTCGGTGCCGCGCTTGGTGCGGGCAAACACGAGCGTCGGGCCTTTTTCTTCGTACAGCAGCTCGCGCAGGGCGTCGGGCTTCTGCATGGCTGGAATTTCGTAGGCCATCAGGTCCACGTTTTCCGTGGGTTTGCTGGTGGAGCCGAGCGCGACGCGCACCGGGTTGTCCAGCAGGTCGTTCATCAGGCCGACCACCGAGCGCTCCAGCGTAGCGGAGAAGCACATGGTCTGGCGTTCCTGCGGCAGCGCCTGCGTAATCTGGCGCAGTGCCGGAAGGAAGCCCATGTCCAGCATGCGGTCGGATTCATCCAGCACCAGCGTGTGAATCTTCGACAGATTCACCATGCGGCGGTGGAGGAAGTCCACCAGACGGCCCGGCGTTGCCACCACCAGGCGCGACTTCTTCAGCGACTGCAACTGGCGGCGCTCAGGCACGCCACCGATGACGGCTGCCGCGTGCGGCAGCTTCGCCGGACGGATCTTTTCGTACTCATCGGCAACCTGCAACGCCAGCTCGCGCGTCGGAACCAGCACGAGAGCCTCCAGGCCCTTGGCCGGAGTGTCCAGCAGCCGTTCAATCAACGGGATCAGGAAGGCCAGCGTCTTGCCGGTGCCGGTCTGTGCCGTGGCCAGAACGTCACGGTCTTCAAGAGCGGGCGGAATGGCCGCTTCCTGCACAGGGGTAGGGGTTACAAACTTCGCGTCCGCCAGCTTTTTCTGCACGGCGGCGGACAAGGACAGGTCACTAAACTTCAACATGTATGGTTCGCTCTCTCAGAGGGCGTCTTGGCGACGCGCACTCGAAGTGCGATTCGCATGAAACTCAGGAAGCCACTCACTTTTGATTGTTCTTGATTCGAGGGAATGCTAGAAGGCGGGATTCTGGCCACGCTGGCCGGAGCTACGCTCAACTGGTTCACCCAACATCAATTCGTTGGATGCAGTGTACCACTGTTTGGTGCAATTCTTCTAATCGGGCGCTTCCCGGCTATTAGCCAGAAGGATACTTAGCGCTGTTTTCGCTCCGCATCCCAGGCCTTTGAGTACTTCAGGCTGGAGTACACGGCGTGGTACAGATGCCACAGCAGACCCTCGCGTCCGTCAAGGAAGCCAAGGCGAAGGAAATAGTCGTAGACAAAGCGCAAGGCCGGGGCCACCACTCCGTTCAGCACCACGCGGCGCGCCTTGACGGGCTTTACCAGAGTGGCGCCAATGCTGCTGTAGCGGTTCTGGTGCTCCATGAAGTCGTCAAGGTTGTGGTAGGCCCAGTGGATGAGGTCGCCGCTGGCGTGGGCCGTGGGGCCGTCAAAGTGGATGCTCTCGTGCACCGGACGGTCTTCAAAGAATGCATTTCCACGTCGCACCAGCCGCACCTTGGGGTCCGGGTAGAGGCCCGCGCGGTGGATCCAGCGGCCCAGAAACATGAGCCTGCGGTTGACGATGATGGCGTCGACCGTGGCGTTTTCGGCCGTCTGCCGGATGGTGGCCGCCAGCTCCGGGCTGACCTCCTCATCGGCGTCGAGCGAGAGCACCCAGTCGCCCGTGCACTGCTGCATGGAAAAGTTCTTCTGCCCGGCAAATCCGCGCCACGGCTCATGCAGCGTGCGCACCTTTTCGCCGAACGAGCGCGCAATCTCCAGCGTGCGGTCGGTGGAGCCGTTGTCGACGATGACCACCTCATCGGCGAAGGGCATCACGCTGGCCAGCGTGCGTTCCAGGTTGGCTTCTTCATTGAACGTAATGATGGCGACCGAGAGCTTCATTCCGAGCCTTGGCGCCCGCAATGCGGCGGGCAGATGTGTGGAACCGGGTGAGTGGCTGCGCCCTCACCGGTTTGCATGGTAGCAGAGTCGGCTGGAAAAAATTCAGGGCCGCCCGTGAGAGAGTTCGGTGCGGCCCATCAACAGGAGTTCTCGGGTTCTCAGGAGGCCGCCGGTCCACGATTGCTCATGCGCGCATCGGCGGTACATACACATAGACGGAGGCACTCTGGAAGGGTAAGCGGAAAATGTGAAGAAATATTTCGCTGATTTTTCCGGCGGGCGAAGACGGAAAAGGCGCGGCCTCGGCCGCGCCTTCCGCGAAACAATTGCCGGTTAGTTCTGCGGCGCCTTCTGCGACTCCGTCGGCGTCACGTCGGTGCGCGGCGCAACGTCCGGCACCTGCGGCGAGTGGGTGACAATGCCGCTGACCGCCTCCGGCATCAGGATGCCCGAACGCTCCAGCGTATAGCCGGTGGCGCGGTCCAGGTCCACGCGGGCCTTCTCGTAGGCCGTGGTGGCGGTGACAACGTTCGACTGCGCCTGCACGTAGGTGTTTTCCATCTGCAGCACCAGGTAGCTGGTGCTGGCGCCGAGTTCATATTTCTTCTGCTCGGCCTCCAGGCTCTCTTTGGCGTAGTCGCGCGCCTTGAGGGCGGCATCAAGCTGCGCACGGCTCTGCTGCAGGGTGTAGGCGGAATTGCGCACGTCGATCATGACGTTGTTCTGCTGCTGCTGGAAGCGCATTTCAGCCTGGCGGTATTCCAGTTCCGAGCGCACCTGGTCGGCCTGCGCCTCGCGGTTGCGGATCGGGATGGAGAGCGTCAACTGCACGCCCTTGTCCGGGTAGGAGCTGTCGAACATCTGTCCAAAGGCGTTGCCGTAGCTGGTGCTGACGCAGTTGGAGCCGCCCAGCGTCGAGGAGCAATCGCCCGACTGGCCCGCGCCCTTGTAGAAGGCGCTCACGTCGACCACGGGCAGCAGCGCCTGGCGCGCGGCCTTCTTGGTGATGGTGCGGTTCTGCAGGTCAAGCCGCGACTGTTCGATCTCGGGGCGGCGCTTCAGGGCGTCGGCCACCAACTGCTGCATATCGCTCACCGGAGGAGCGTCCACAATGCGCATGGTGTCGGTCGGGATAACCGGCGCCGAAGCCAGCGTGGCGTCGCTCATGTTGCGGGTGATGGCGTTCTTCATCAGCAACTGCTGGTACTGAAGATTGGTCTGCGCGTTGATGAGCTGCTGCTGTGCGCTGGCCACCTGAGACTGCGCATGCACAACCTCAATGGGTGCCAGCGTTCCGATTTCAACCTGCTTCTGGTTGTCGGTCAGCGTGCGCTGGGCGTAGCGGACCGCCTCTTCCTGCACCTTCACGTTCTCGTAGGCGTTCACCAGGTCCCAGTAGATGTTCTGGATCTGCACCACGGTGTAGATGATCTGCTGCTGGAACGAACTGTCAGTGATGCGCTTGTTGTTCTTCGCCGTCAGGATGAAGCGACGGTTCATATTCCAGCCCCAGCCCTGCGTCAGGTGCTGGCGCAGCGTCAGCTTCAGCGACGGGGTGTTATAGCGCGAGTAGTTGGAGACGTTGGTGCCGTAGTGCGAATTGTCGAACTCCACGGTCATCTTGGTGCCGCTGGCGAAGCCCTGGTTATAGGCCAGGTTCGCGGTGCCCGTGTTGTAAGACTCGCGGAAGATGCCGAGCTGGTTGTAATACGACGAGCTGATCGGCATGTAGGAGCGCTCCAAGGCGAGCGTGCTGGTCACCGTCGGGTCGAACGGGTCGACCGCCGGACCGATGCCGCTGGTGGAGCTGACAATGCCGCTGGTGCCGGAAGCTGCTCCGCCGGAGCCGGCCGAAGTGCCGCCTGCGCCGGAGCCGCTGCTGCCCGTGCTCATGCCCACGCCACTGCCGCCGGGCGTGCCACTGACCACGCCGGTGGAAACGCCGCGGTTTCCGCCGCCGGCCAGCGTGCGCAGCAGGTCGGTGTCGGCAATGTTCAGGTTGTAGCGCGCAATGGCGATGTCGAGGTTGTTTTCCAGGGCCAGCGCGATGGCGTCATTCAGCGAGAGCATGAGCCGCCCGTTCTGCACAAGCTGGCTGATGCGCGGCGCGTTGCCCAGGTCGGGCGCGGGCACCGTGCGTCCCTGATACGGCCCCACCACACTCAACGCCGAACGTCCCTTGGAGTAATCCGTGGACGTGGCGTTGCGGTTGGGCGAACCGGTGGCCACCTTGGCCTGCGCCGACGGCGCATCCGGCACCGCGCCCTGCGCCAGCACGTTGGAAGAAACCAGGACCAGGAGCGCCGAAAGGCCGATCATCCTGACGCACGAAACCACACCCTGCGAAACTCGCATTCGCTCTTCTCCGCTTGAACTTCGCTGATAGGCCAATTCGCGGAAGCTGTCTCCGGACTGCCGCACTTGTCGCTCGGGGAACCTTGTCCGGATCCATCAACATTGAATCGGCTCTGGAACATGCAACCGAAAACTCAGTCAATCCTTCATACGCAAGCCATGCATCGCCGGTTCCCTCAGGAACGGCAAGAAAACACATTGGCGCTATACGGATGCAGATTGCGCGTGCGGCCCTGCCGCACAACACTCGCGTTGAAGCCTACCACCTGCCCGCTGCGCGGCATGGTCTGCCTGTGTAAAATCTGAGTGCCCCGGCGTTCGCGCCAGCCAGTTTCTGGCCTGCCCGCGCAGCCTGGGATACGATTGAGTATAGCTGAGCGCGCCCGCAACTCGAATGCCTGCAATCACGTGCGTGTGGTTGCGAGTTCCTCGCGCTCCGCAGGAGACCCTTTGCGCAACCTGAAACTCACGCTCTCCTACGATGGTTCAGGCTTCCACGGCTGGCAGGTGCAGCCCGGGCATCCGACCGTGCAGGGCGTGCTCGCCGAGGTGCTCGAAACCCTGACCGGCGAGAAGTTGTTGCCGCAGGGCAGCGGACGCACCGATGCCGGAGTGCACGCGCTGGCGCAGGTGGCCACTTTCCAGACCGCATCGCGCATCCCGCTGGCGAACTTCAAAGTGGTGCTCAATGACCGCCTGCCGCCCGCTATTCGCGTGCTTGCCGTGGACGAGGTGCCGGAGGGCTTCCACGCGCGTCACAGCGCCGTGGGCAAAAGCTACCAATACCGCATCTGGCGCGGAGACCCGGTGCCGCCGTTCCTGCATCGCTACGTTACGCACTATCCGTACCCTCTGGATGAGGCGGCGATGAGCGAGGCCGCCGAACTGGTGGTAGGTGAGCATGACTTCACCTCCTTTGCCGCCGTCGATCCGGACCGCACGCAGCGCATGGCCGAGGCTGCGGCGCGTGCGCCGGAAGCTGAGAGTGCTCCGGCACCAAAGCACGTCGGCAACATTCGCACCATTTACAGCTCACACTTCGACCGCACCGGAGATGAACTGGTCTACCACGTGTGCGGCAACGGCTTCCTGCATCACATGGTCCGAAACCTAGTGGGGACCTTCCTGCTGGTGGGCAAGGGAACGCTTGCGCCCGCCGACATCACGCGCATCCTCGCCGCGCGCGACCGCTCCGCCGCCGGTGCCACCGCTCCCGCCGAAGGGCTGTATCTGGTCAACGTCGAATACCCGGAGCCGTTGGAGTAACACGCGCTCGCGTCGGCCCTTGCCGCCTGCATTCCGTATCTGAACCGAACCGTCTCGCGGCACTTGAAGAACCTTCGGCGGCACAGTAGAGTTTCACCACCCGCGGCGTGGGGCTGCGGGGCTGGCCTCCATTCCTGTACGAAAGAGGTGCGCCATGGCCACCGGGACCGAACTCCATCCGATGCCGAAATCCGAAGCGCGCATGCTGGCGAACTTCAATCCCGCCACCGGCGAACCCATCAGCCAGTACGCCTGCGCCAGTCCGTTTGAGGCGCGCACGGCGGTGGCCCGAGCCCGCGTGGCGCAGGCCGAGTGGGCCGCGCGTCCGGTGCGCGAGCGCGCTGCCGTGCTGCGCCGCTTCTGCAACCTGCTGGTGCGCGATCAGGAGAAAGTCGCCTCCACCGTCACGCGCGAAGCGGGCAAGCCATTGGTGGAGGCCCTGCTCACCGAGGTCATGGTGACGCTCGACGCTGCCCGCTTTGCCGCCGCCAACGCTGCGCGCGTGTTGCGTACGGAGTGGCTGGGGCACTCCAACCCGGTGATGTGGCACAAGCGCACGCGCCTGCACCACGAGCCCTTTGGCGTCATCGGCATCATCTCGCCGTGGAACTACCCATTCTCCATCCCGGCCACCGAGACGGTCGCGGCCCTTGCCTGCGGCAATGCAGTGGTGCTCAAGCCCAGTGAGTTGACGCCGGATTCCGCCGTGCTGCTGGCCGCGCTGCTGCATGAAGCCGGCGTGCCCGAGGACGTGATGCAGGTGGTGCTCGGCTACGGCGAGGTCGGCGCGGCGCTGGTCGCCTCCGGCATCGACAAAGTGATCTTTACCGGCAGCGTGGCCACCGGCCGCCGCGTGGGCGTGGCTGCCGCCGAGCACCTCATCCCATCGGTGCTCGAACTCGGCGGCAAGGATCCCATGCTGGTGCTCGACGACGCCGATGTGGACATTGCCTCCAGCGCCGCCGTCTGGGGCTCCATGATGAATGCCGGGCAAACCTGCATCTCCGTGGAGCGCTGCTACGTGGCGCGGCCCATCTACGCGGAATTCGTTGCGGCCTGCCAGCGCAAGATTGAGGCGCTCAAGGTCGGCCCCGGCTCGGAGCCGGAGAGCGACATGGGGCCGATGATCTCCACCCGTCAGCTTGAAATTGTGGAGGCGCAGGTGGAGGAGGCTCGGGCGCACGGCGCGCAGGTGCTCTGCGGCGGACGCCGTCTGTCTGAAGTTGGCGCGCAGTTCTATGCGCCAACGCTGGTGGTGGAACTGCCAGCAGAGTGCGCCCTGCTGTGCGAGGAGACCTTCGGCCCCGTGTTGCCGGTCATCCCCGTGGGCAGTGACGAGGAGATGGTACAGCGGGCCAACGCCAGCGAGTTCGGCCTGGCCGCCAGCGTCTGGACGCGCAACAGCGCACGCGCCGAGCACCTGGCGCAACGCTTGCAGACCGGCGCGGTGCTCGTCAACGACCTGTTGACGGGCTTCGCCATCGCCGAGGCTCCGCACGGCGGCGTCAAGTTCAGCGGCACCGGACGCACCCACGGCCTCGACGGCCTGCGCGAGATGGTGCGCCCCAAGCTGGTGGATGTGGACGGCACCGCGTGGATGAAGAAGCTGTGGTGGTATCCCTACGGTGCGCGCTTCACCCGGCAGATGTTCGCCTTCAACCAGATGCTGTTTGCGCAGGGCCTCGGGGCGCGTCTGAGCGGCGCTCTGCGCTCTACCGGGGCGCTGCTGCGCAAGCGCCGCTGAAAAGCGGTGGGGCACAGAAGTTGCTAACGCAAAAGCCCCGCCTGCGGCTCAACCGTGTGCGGGGCTGGTTCATTTCGCTTGTCCTGCAGGGCGGCGCTATTTGGGTGACTCTGCAGGCATCGGTTTTTCTGCGGGCAGCGGAATGGCGGGTGCTGCGGCGGGAGCCGTCGCTGTGCTTGTGGTTTCCTGCGTAATCTTTACCTCGATCTTCTGAGGCTCCTTCGGACGTGCTTCCTTTGCACGTGCCGGGCACTCTTCGGACGGGCGGCAGTCCACAGGCGCTGGTGCGCGCGCCGCCAGAGTTGGCAACAGCACCGGCGGCATGGTCTTCGCTACCTGGAACATCACGATCTGCTGTCGTCCGGCATCGTCCTTGTAAGTGATCTCGACAAAATGGTTGCGGCGGCGCTTCTTCAGCAGGCCTACGGCAATGGCCGGAGCCACGCCCAGGTGCACGGCCACCTCGTCGGTGTGCACGCAGCGCGTCACGCGCGCGTACGGAATTTCCAGCTTGCCTCCCAGGTAGCGGAAGACCAGCAACTCGGGGTGTGAGAGGTCGAGCTTGCCGCTGGTATCCGCAGCCAAGGCCGACGCCGTGCCATTCACATAGATGGCGTCATTGCCCTCCAAGGCCAGCGCGGGCAGTGCTGCCAGCAGCATCAATGCCAGGATCGGAATGCTTCTCCGCATACGTCCTCCTTCAGTGTCCTTTGTGCAGAGAGCGTAGGAGAGTTTTAGCCGCAGGTGGCGCCGCCTTGTGACGGTTTGCGAACTGTCACAAGTGCGCGTTCAACCGGCGTCCGTCTCGCGAATCATCTGACAATATCGGCGCAACTCCGTGAGCGAGTCTTCGCTGACGAGCGGGAAGGGAATTGTGAGGCAGTCGCGCGGCACGGCGGTTGCCGTCAGCGAGTCGCACACCACGGCCGCCGCCGACTTGAGTCCGCTGCGCCAGTTGCGGCGACGCGCATCGCGCAGCAGCAGGCTCTCCGGCGCAAAGCCCGCGGCCACAAGCATGGTGTGCGCCTGTTTCAGAAACTCCGGCCAACGCGAGGCCACCGCAACCATCACCTCGCTCGCGACGGGCAGGTACTTCAGCAGGCTCTTGGGAACGGAACAGACCTGTAAGCCAATCAGCTCCGCTTCGGGCGGAAGCGCTGCGCGCACGATTTCGCGACGGCTGGGCAGCGCCACCGGCACGGCACCAAGGCACGTCTCAGGGGCGCTCAATTCCTCCGGCGAGCATCCGCGCACCTCGAACTCTACGGCTCGGCGCAGTTCGTGAATGAGGATGGCGCGCAACTCCGGGTCCGGCTCCACAACAAGAAAGTGGTCGGGCGGTTGCAGGCTGAGCCAGTGCCGTAGTCGCGTGCGAACCTGCGTCAGAGGCGCACCCATCGCTCGCGCGTCGCGGAAAAATCCGGCAATCAGGCCGTCGAGCGCCAGCGCTTGTTGTGCGGAGGCCGTCGGTCTCCGGTCGCACACAAACACGCCGCTGCCTTTGCGGGACTCCACCCAGCCCTGCCGCTCAAGCTCGCGGTAGCCGGTGCTGACCGTGTTGGCGTGGAGGTGAAAGCGCCGCGCCAGTTCGCGCGTGCTCGGCAACCGCTGTCCGGGCTTCAGCTCTCCGCTGACGATCCCCAGCACCACCTGCGTGACGAGTTGTTCGTGGATGGAGACTTCGCTGCTGCGAGCGAACCAGAAGCGCATGCCGCACATTATCCGCCGCCCGCCACGGTGCGCAAAGTCATTTGCGCGGGACCATCGGCCGCCCTTGCGCGGTCCATTTCTGCATCGTGCAGACCGCTTTGCGAGCCGGAAACGGGCGGAAAATACGCCAAACGCATAAAATAGAGACATGCCGAAGACGAATCGTATTGCCATTGTCGGGCTGGGGAATGTGGGCGCCAGCTTCGCCTACGCGCTGATCTTCCGCGGCCTGGCCGCCGAGATCGTTCTAATTGACGCCAACCGCGCCAAGGCCGAGGGCGAGGCAATGGACCTGAACCACGCCATGCCGTTCACCCACGCCACGCGCATCTGGGCCGGAGATTACTCCGATTGCGCCGGGGCGGCCGTTACGGTCATCACCGCCGGAGCCGCGCAGAAGCCCGGCGAGACGCGCCTGGACCTGGTACGCAAGAACACCAAGATTTTCTCCAGCATCATCCCCGAGGTGGTCAAGCACAACCCGGACGGCATCCTCGTGATCGCCACCAACCCGGTCGACGTGCTGACCTGGGTCTCGGTGAAGCTGAGCGGCCTGCCACCGCAGCGCGTCATCGGTTCGGGCACCATCCTCGATACCGCGCGCTTCCGTTACCTGCTGAGCCAGCACTTTGACGTGGACGCCCGCAGCGTACACGGCTACATCATTGGCGAGCACGGTGACAGCGAAGTGCCTGTCTGGTCGCTGGCCAACATTGCCGGCATGCGCCTGCCCGAGTACGCCAAGCACAACCCCGGCGACATCACGCAGGAGACGATGGACCGCATCTTTACCGAGACGCGCGACGCTGCCTACCACATCATCGAACGCAAGGGCGCCACGTATTACGCCATCGGCGCAGGCCTCATGCGCATCTGCGAGGCCATCCTGCGCGACCAGAGCACGGTCATCTCCGTCTCGAGCCTGGTGAACGGCATCTACGGCATCCATGACGTCTGCCTGAGCCTGCCGACCGTGGTGCATCGCGGCGGCGTCGACCATGTCATCCAGCTCGAATTGAGCGAGGACGAGGAGACCAAGCTGAAGAACTCCGCCCGCGTGCTGCATGAGACGATCGAGGGCCTGCACGGGCTGGTGCCGGGACTGTAAGGCGTAGAGGCACACAGGGGCTTCGCACTCCGCGCCGCTCGTTGTACCATCGACTTCCATGCCTTTCCTGTCCTGGAGCCGGTTCCTGAGCGGCGCGACCGAGGCCCGCACGCCTGAGTCGGCGGAGTGGGCGCGCGAGGTGGCGCGCACCAGTTCGCTGCGCGTGGTGCATGAGGCCGTCAATTGGCTGCGCTCGCACGAGCGCGAAATCGCCGCGCTCCAGATGGATGTCTCCGGCATTCCCGCGCCGCCGTTCCACGAGGCGGAGCGCAGCGCATGGTTCTGCGCCCGCATGCGCGAGCTCGGCTACCAAGCCGAGCAGGATGAGATCGGCAACGTGGTGGCCCTTCGCCCCGGCGCGCAGGCTTACGGCACGCTCATTGCGCTCACCGCGCACCTCGACACGGTCTTTCCTCCGGAAACCGAAATCAACATCTGGCGCGATCACGCGCGGCTCTACGGGCCGGGCATCAGCGACAACGGTGCCGGGCTGGCCGCGCTGTGGGCGGTGGCCGCCTCGCTGGAAGCCGCCAAGCTCACAACCCGCCGGCCTCTGCTGCTGGTGGCCAACGTGGGCGAAGAAGGCGACGGCAATCTGCGCGGCATGCGCCATCTTTTTGCCGACCCGCGTTGGCATGGACGCATCTCTCAGATGCTCGTGCTCGATGGCTCCGGTGTGGACCTTGTGGTGACCGAAGGGCTGGGCAGCCGCCGCTTTGAAGTGCGCATCACCGGCCCCGGCGGTCATTCGTGGAGCGACTTCGGCGTGCCCAATCCGATCCTGGCCGCGGCGCGGGCCATCTCCGCGCTGGGCCAGCTGGAACTGCCCGCCGAGCCAAAGACCACCATCAGCGTCGGCATCATTGAAGGCGGCACCTCGGTCAACGCCATTCCCGAGCAGGTGCGCGTGCGCATTGACATCCGCTCGGCCGACCCGAAACAGATTGAGCAAATGGAGTTGGAGCTGCGCCGCGCCTTTGCCGACGCTGTCGGCCAGACCAGCAGCGAGTCGCGGGCCACGCGCCGCAGCCTCAGCCTTGAGATTTCCATCGTTGGCGACCGCCCGGCGGCTTCGCTGCGTGCCGATGCCCCCGTGCTGCTCGCTCTCCGCGCGGTGGATTCGCAACTGGGCATCACGGCCAAGCCGCAGCGCGCCTCCACCGATGCGAACATTCCACTCTCGCTCGGCGTGGACGCGCTGGCCATTGGCGGCGGCGGCTACGGAGGTGGAGCGCACACGGGGGCCGAGTGGTTCGAACCCGCCTCGCGCGAGCAGGCGTTGCGCCGCATCCTGCTCACCATCCTCGCGCTCGCCGGCGTGGAAGAAGAAACATCGAGAAACGTGAATGAATAAGCTGCTGTTCGCTGTCCTCTGCCTTATGACCTCCATCTCCTTCGCCGCTGACAAGCCCGCCCCGGCCGATGCCATTTATACCCACGCCAATGTGTGGACCGGCGTGACCTCCGCACCGCACGCCGAGGCCTTTGCCGTGCGCGACGGGCGCATTGTGGCCATCGCCGACGCCAGGCACCTGAAGCAGGTGATGGCCCTCAAGGGATCGAAGACCACGGTGGTCGATCTCGGCGGACGCTTCGTCATGCCCGGCCTGAATGACGCGCACCTTCATCTCGCGGGCGGCGGGCTGGAGAAGCTCCAGGTCGAGTTGCTTGGCGTGCGCTCTTATGACGAAATGCTGGCGCGCGTGAGCGAGTGGACAAAGAGTGAAGCGGCGCAGCATGCCGCGCCCGGCGAGTGGATACAGGGCGGCGGCTGGGACCACACCAAGTGGAGCCGGCAGGTGCTGCCCTCGCGCACGGAGCTTGACCGCGTCAGCGGCGGCCATCCGGCGTGGCTCACCCGCGTGGACGGACACATTGGCGTGGCAAACTCCGCCGCGCTCGCTGCCGCAGGCGTGACCAAGGCAACGCCTGACCCGATGGGCGGCAAGATTGACCACGACGCCACGGGCGAGCCGACCGGCATCCTGCGCGACGCCGCCATGGACCTTGTCACGAAGAAGATTCCGCAGCCGACCGAGGAGCAGCTTCGCCGGGGCATTGAACTGGCGCTGGCAGACGCCGCCGAGCACGGCCTGACGAGCGTGCAGGACAACTCGCCGTGGCCTGCCTTCCTCGTCTACGAGCAGCTTGAGCGCGAAGGCCGGCTGACGGCGCGCATCAACGCCTGGCTCGACTTCGGCGCCGATCTGTCTATGCTGAACGAAGAGCGCGCACACCATTCGGGCGAGGATGCGCTGCTGCACACCGGCATGCTCAAGGGCTTTATGGATGGCTCGCTCGGTTCGCGCACGGCCGCCATGCTGGCCCCCTACGCGGACGACGCGGCCAACAAGGGCTTGCCGCAGTATGAGCCGGAGAGGCTGAACGCAATGGCCCGCGAACGCCAGCTTGCAGGCTTCCAACTCGGCTTTCATGCCATTGGAGACCTGGGCGCCGAGATGGCGCTCAATGCCTTTGAAGCGGCGCAGCGCACGGCCACGGAAGAGAGGGTACTGAACACGCTGCCGGACTTTCGCAACCGCGTGGAGCACGCGCAGGTGTTGACCGTGGCGCAGATGGAGCGCATGGCAAAGTTGAAGGTGATTGCCAGCGTACAGCCCAACCACCTGTTGACGGACATGAACTGGGCGGAGGATCGCATCGGCCCGGAGCGCGCAAAGCATTCGTATCCGTGGCGCGAACTGGCCGACCACGGCGTGCGCCTCGCCTTCGGCACCGACTACCCGGTGGAGCCGATCACGCCCTTCCGCGGAATCTACTCGGCCATTACGCGTAGCAATGAAGAAGGAACCAGGTCGTATTACGTGGAGCAGAAGCTCACGCGCGAAGAAGCTCTGCGGGCCTACACCGCCGGCAGCGCTTACGCCGAGTTTGCCGGAAGCAGGAAGGGAACGCTCGCGCCGGGTATGCTGGCGGATTTCATCGTGCTCGATCGCAACCTGCTAACCTGCCCGCCCAGGGAGATTCTTGCAACGCGGGTGCTGCGTACGGTTGTGGGCGGCAAAACGGTCTACGAGGCGAAATAGCGGCAGCTAGCTGGCTTCTTCCTGCAGTTCGCTCTCCGGGTGCTGCACCGTGCCGAGCATCTCGCTCAGCAGCACGCCTCCGAGAATGAGCGCGCCGCCCAGCCAGCCGCGTGCACTCAGCCGCTCGCCCAGCAGCACGTATGACGTTGCTCCGGCAAAGACCGGTTCCAGCGCAAAGATGAGCGCCGTGTGCGTGGGCGGCGTGAACTGCTGCGCCCAGGCCTGCACGATAAAGGCAAACACCGTTCCCAGCAGCCCGCAAATGGCGAGCGACCAGAGAACCGGAGCGGTGAAGTGTATGTAGGCTCCGCGCTCCGCCAGCGGGATGCTGACCACCATCCACAGCGCACAGAAGCCGATTTCAAGCGGTACAAGTTGGCCGAAGGGGACGCGCTGCGCCGCCCGGCCCACGTAGATGATCTGGAAGGCGAAGGCCACGGCGCAGATCAGCGTGAGCACGTCTCCACGGTTGACGCTGGCAAAGGCCAGCGCCGCATCGCCGGGTGGAACCGTCATCAGGAACAGGCCGATGAGTGCGCCGCTGACTCCGAGCATGGTGTAGCGGTTTACATGCCGCCGCCAGAAGATGGCCAGCAGCACCGGCACAAGGATGACTGAAAGCCCGGTGATGAACGCCGACTTTGAGGCCGAGGTCATGGTCAGCCCGGCGGTCTGTGTCTCGTAGCCCAGCCACAGGCAGGTGCCAACCTGAAATCCTGCCAGCAATGCCCCACGGGTGACCGCCATGAGCTGTTTGCGGTAGATGAGCGCGAGCACGGCCGTGGCCAGCACCATGCGCACCGCGTTCAGCGCCAGCGGGGACGAATCTGCCAGCGCGGCCTTGATGAGCACGAAGGTCGAGCCCCAGATGAAGGTGCAGAACACGAGCAGCAGGTGGGCTTTCACGGAACGGGACACAGATCGATTATCGCAAATCCAGCAAGGGCGGGAGAGCCGGATTGATGGCGGGCAACAAAAATGCACGGCCTCAGCCGTGCATTTCGCAGATCAAAAGTCTTTCGGCCTAGTGCCCCATGGCGATGCCGGAGATGGACCGTTCGCCGCCGACTTCGGAAACCGTGCGGTCGGCGGGGCGGACCGGCGCAATCGCCGCCGCTTCCGGATTCAGCAACCCGTCGTGGCGCGGCCCCAGGCCCAGCTTGATAAGGGCGCGCGAGTCGGGGGTAATCCGGGTCTGCCAGCCGTGGTCGCCTTGGAAGCGCACGAGTGCGTCCTTGGTGCGGGAATCCCACACGCCGGTCGGTTCGCCATCCAGATAGTGCTCGCGGATGAGCGCCGACTGAATCTCGCGGGCGCGGTCGCCGTCAATGCCTTGCTGTCCACGCGGACGCCGGGGCGCGGCTGCCACAGCAGCCCCCTTGCCACGCTTGCCTTTCTTCTTGCCGGAGGCCACCGGCTTCGCGTCGGAATCGCTGTCGTCCGACTTGGCGGCCTTTGCGGAGGCTTTCTTCGAACTGCTCTTGGCGGAATCCTTCGTGCTGGCCTTGGAGGCAGCCTTGGCGTGCGACGCCGAACTGTGAGTGCTTTTGGCGGAAGCCGACTTGTGGGAGGAGTGCTTGGCGGCCGAAGCCGGGACTCCCATCAGGCAGAGTGCAATGATCGTGACAAGCAGAGAGCGATATGAAGGGCGGAAGTTCATAAGCAAAGTAATCGAGCCCATAATCCTTTTCTGACGTTGGCCGATCCTGCCCGGCGGCCAGCGCCGATCCGGATTCGGGATTCACACGAACCGCACCGCCTCCAGTGCTCAAGCGCGGACCGTGCCGCCACCGGGCGCGTCAGCGTCCGGGGCAATAGCAATCTGGGCATCCCCTTGGGGATGCCCAGCGCAACAGTTGTCCTAATCAGTGTATTACGGAAGCACGCCTCCAAGGAAGACCGTTCCTTGGTCCTTGCCTCCGGCGGAGGTCCTCACCACGAAGACCACGTCCTGGCCGCTCTTCAGGCCCGACTCGATCTTCTCGAAGCCAGCAGCGTCCTTGACCGGCTGTTTGTTGATTTCCAGGATGATCAGCCCGCGCGCCAAGTCGATGGAATCGGCAAAGCTGCCCGCCTTCACGTCCTGCACAATCACACCGTGGTTGCTGCCAAGTCCAAGGCGCTCAGCCAGATCCGTAGGAACGTCCTTGACGGTGAGGCCCAGCTTGCTCTCCTTGGGAGCCTTGTTTTCGGAGCTTGCTTCCTCGGTTCCCAAACGGTTGCCGAACAGTTTCTGGCGGTCGGCGACCGTGACGGTGGCTTCCTGCTGCTTGCCGTCACGCAGGTAGCCCAGCTTCACCTTGCTGCCCGGACGGTGGTTGCTGATCTCGCTGACCAGCTCGTCGCCGGTGGCAATCTTCTTGCCGTCCACGCTGTTGATGGTGTCGCCGTGCTTGAGTCCGGCCTGCGCCGCCGGGCCGTCCGGCGTCACGCGGGAGATCTGCACGCCCGCGCCGTACATGCGAACCACGGCCGGGTTGGTCACTGCATCCTGCGTGAACTCGATGCCGATGGAGCCACGGGCCACGCGGTGGTCCGGACCGATCAGCGCGTTATAGACCTGCGCCACGGTGTTCGAGGGCAGGGCAAAGCCGATGCCCTGGTAGCCGTTCGATTCGGTGTAGATGGCGGTGTTGATGCCGATCACGTCGCCGTCCAGGTTCACCAGCGGGCCGCCCGAGTTACCCGGGTTGATGGCCGCATCCGTCTGGATGAACGACTGGAACTGACGCTGCGGCATGATGTTGCGGCCCTTGGCCGAGATGATGCCTGCGGTGACCGTCTGCTTCAGGCCGAAGGGGCTGCCCACGGCCAGAACCCAGTCGCCCACGTCCATGCTGTCGGAGTTGCCCAGCTTGGCGGCAGGCAGCGGGTGGTTCACGTCAATCTTGATGACGGCCAGATCGGTTTCCTTGTCGGTGCCCACGACCTTGGCCGGGTAGCTCACCGAGGACGGATCATTCATCAGGCTCACGCGGATCTGGTCGGCCTTATCGACCACGTGGAAGTTGGTGACGATGTACCCCTTCGGGTCCACAATCACGCCCGAGCCGAGCGACTGCTGGCGCATCTCCGGCATGTTGCCCATGCTGCCGCCGCCGTTCTGCCCGCCAAAGAAGCGGTCAAAGAAGTCCTGGAACGGGCTCTGGCTGTCGCCGCCTTCTTCTTCGTCATCCTGGTTCTGCTGGCTCTTGGGCACCCGCATGCCCTTATGCGGGTTCTTGACGGTGGTCTCGGTGTTGATGTTGACCACGGCCGGTTCGATCTTGCGGGCTGCAGCGGAGAACTGATTGTCACCGCGCGTTTTGAGCGCGGGCACCGTCAACTGCGCGGCGTCGGAGCTGTCATTCGTCTTGCCCTTGACGCCGAAGGTGACCACGGTCCCGATCATGATGCCCAGCGCCAGCGTCATGGCAATGACGAAGGTGCGGGCGAAGCGGCCCTGCTTGGCAGCCGGTTGGCTGGCAGCGGCCGGGGCCGGCGTCTCGGCCGGCTGATCATTGGTTGGAAGCGCCCCGTTCGGGTTCAGCGAATCCATGTAAGTCGTTCCTCCATGTTGATGCTGCGATGAAAGCAGACCCCGCGGGCTTCGTCAATGGCACCCGGCCGTCACGCCGCCAGCTCCAGTGGCGGCAACGCCAGACAACACGGGGACACCCGCCCAAGCAGTGGGGCGGCAGGTAAGGTTGGAACCTTGGTTCTCCACTTCCTGCCCAATCTGCCTATTAGACGCAGCAGCCCTCGGCTCCGTTACCGAATTGATTGCGGGCCGCCCGGGGAGGGGCCACTCAGTGCAAATTGGACCTAGAGGATTTACGGGTGTTTTTGTCGGCATACATGGCGGCGTCGGCGCGGGCCAGCAGGTCGGCCAGCGTGTCGCCGGGCTGGAATTCCGTGAGGCCGGAGGACGCCTCCAGAACGAACTTGCGTGTCTGGTCGCCGTCAGGCACCTTGTACTCGCCGCAGACCCAGCGGGTGAGGCGTTCCATCTGTGCGCGAGCTTCGTCGAGCGCGCAGTCCTGCACCAGCACGAATTCATCTCCGCCCAGCCGTCCGATGACGTCGCCGGCGCGGGAGGCGCTGCGCAACTCGGTGGCGAACAGGCGGAGCACCTCGTCTCCCACTAGGTGGCCGTGGGTGTCATTGATGGTCTTGAAGTTGTCGAGGTCGAGGAGGGCGACGCAGAAGCTCGCCCCGGCCTTCAGGCGCTGCTCAATCTGCCGCTCAATGAACATGCGGTTGTAAAGCTTGGTCAGCGGGTCGTGGGCGGCCAGCCGCTCGGCTTCCTCCAGCTTGGTCTGGTAGGCGGAAACCTCTTTGCGCAGCGTGGCCATCGCCTGTTCACCCTCGTCCACCATCTTCTCCAGCGCCTTGCGCAACTCGGTAGCGCTGTTGTTGAGCGAGGTGCGCATCACGCGGATGTCGTCGACCTTGGCCAGCCCCTGCAGCCGGTGGGTGATTTCGTGGAACTTCTTCGAGGTGCGCTGGTCGCGGGCGGTCACCTGCTCGGCGGCCTTGGCCACGTCAACCAGAATCTCCTTCACCTCGGCGGTTTCGCGGGCGAGATTGTCGGCCGCCAGGCGTCCCCAGTCGAGAATGTTCTGGCGGATTTCCGGCCCGAGTTGCGAGAGAGTTTCCGGCGCGGCCTGTCCGAGCGCCGCATCGGCGCGCACCATCTGCGAACCAAAGCCGTCGCTGATGCCGGGCGCGGCCTTGCGACAACTATCGGCGATGGCCTGCAGCGTGGCGCGCCAGGCGGCAACGGCCGTGGTAAAGGCTCCGCTGTCTTCACCGGTCGCAGGGGGAGAGTTCTTCGCGTCCAAGTACTTCTTGATGGAGATCATGCTCACGGCGTTGGTGCTTTCTGGCGTCTGGGGGATGGCCGAAGCGGCTACGCTTCAACAAGGTTTCTATCGGCAGTCATGGGCCAGCACTTGAGCGTGGGGTGGGACCGTCCTGCCTGTGAGGGCTGAGGGCGAGAACGGCTTCAGTCGCAGTTGCGGGCTTCTTCGACAGGTGAGCTTGTGGCGGAACCGGACGGGGCGCGAAGCAGCATCTCTCCCAGCACGAAGACCGCCAGCCCCGCCAGTGCGCACGCCAGCATGACCGAGGCCATTGCATTCGCCGTGTGTCCGTCATAGAGCCGCGCGGCCACCGCGCTGGCGCTTGCGCCGCCCACCATCTGCACCGAACGTACCAACGCCGAACCGGTTCCGGCGACGCCGGGGATCTCCTCCAGCGCCGACGAGGTGGTGCTCGGCATCACGATGCCACAGCAGAAATTACTGACCACCACCAGCGCAGCCATTGCTACTGCGCCCGCCTGTCCACTGCGAGCGAGCAGCAGAATTCCAACTCCGGCCACGCTGCTGAGCGCAACCGCCGCGCCGAGGATGCGCGTGTGCGGAACGCCACGGCCCAGCAGATAGGCATTGCTGTAGGCCCCGGCAATGGTTCCAGCGGCCGTGAAGGCAAACAGCAGTCCGAACGCTCCACTGGTGAGGCCGAGATTGCTCATAAAGACGTGCGGCGCAGAGGAGACATAGGCGAACAGGCCGCCAAAATTCAGCATCAGCAGAATGCTGGAGAAGAGGAAGCGCCGGTTGCGCAACACCGCGCCATAGCCGGTGAGAGCCTCGCTCATCCGTGGTGCGCGTTTCTCCGGCGGCAAGGTTTCCGCAAAGCCCACCGAAGCCACTGCCAGCAGCGTCGCACCGCCCAGCACCAGCGAGAAGTAGATGGCGCGCCAGTTGTTGCAGAGCGTCATGATGGCCGCGCCCACCAGCGGCGCCGCCAGTGGCCCGGTACTGTTGATGACCGCCACGAACGACTGCCTGCGCCGGCCCTCGTTGCCGGAGAAGACGTCCCGCACAATGGCTGCGGGCAGCACGGCGGTGGCCCCGGCGGCGATGCCCTGCACAAAGCGGCAGCCAATGAGGACCCCGATCGATGGCGCCAGAGCGCAGCCCACGCCTGCCAGCGTAAATGCGACCAGGCCGGCGAGCATGACGGGGCGGCGGCCATAGCGGTCCGAGAGCGGACCCAGCAGCAGCGGCGTGAGCGCAAAGCCAAGCATGAAGATGCTGAGCGTGGCGGTTGCTTGCTCCGGCGTAACGTGGAAGCTGTGTTCGAGCTGCGTCAGCGAAGGCAGGTTGATATCGATGGCGAGATTGGGCAGCGCGTTGAGCGCGCCGAGCAGAACAATGTAGCTGGCGGAACGGTGCGGAAGCGCCGCCCTTCGTACATTCGTCGCAAGTATTGTCGGCCCCTCGCTCATGATGTCCTGTTCCCCGGAGGCCTGCGCGCGTTCCGGCACAACGTCCGGCGTCGCTCGATGCCGCTCCCAATGTACTGCGTGGAACGCCGCGAGAGTCAGTAAAAATGCGGGCTGGAAGAACAAGAGCAGGTGTCACGCCCGTGACACGTGTCACGAAAAAATCCCCGCCCCCTTGAGCAGGCGGCGGGGATTGTTGAACTTCTGCGAGTGCTTACTTGTAGCGCTCGGCCATGAATTCCGTGATGCGGTCGTAGGCGGCGCTGAGCACGTCCTCCTGCGGCAGAAAGACGATGCGCGCGTGCCGGGTGCCGGGCTTCTGTCCAAAGCCGGAGCCGTGCACCAGCAGCACATACTTTTCCTTCAGCAGCGCGGTTACGAAGTCGAGATCCGGCTCGGGGATCTCCAGCTTGGGATAGGCATAGAACGTGGCCTGCGGCGCCACCAGCGAAACATGCGGCGTGCGGCGCGCCCACTCCACAGTCAAATCGCGGCGGCGGCGCAGCTTGTTGCGCACCTCCACCAGATGGTCCTGCGGGCCTTCCAGCGCGGGCTTCACGGTATACATAAACGGATGCGGCGCCGAGAGGCGCGCGCGCAGCAGCTTGTAGACCGCCTCCAGGTAGCTGGCAATCGATTCCTTTGGGCCGGTGGCCACGCACCATCCAATGCGCCAGCCCGGCGCCAGGTAGGCTTTCGAGATGCCATTGAAGGTCAGCACCGGAAGGTCGGGCGCCAGCGTGGCAATGGAGATGTGCTTGACGTCGTCGTCGAGCACCAGCTTGTCGTAGATTTCGTCGGCCAGGATGAGCAGGTTGTGGCGGCGCGCCATGTCGGCAATGCGCTCCAGCGTCGGCCTCGAATACACCGCGCCGGTCGGGTTATTGGGATTGATGAGCAGCACGGCGCGCGTGCGCGGGTTGATGCGCCGCTCCATGTCCTCGAGGTCGGGCTGCCAGCCGTTCTCCTCGTCGAGAGCGTAGGCGTTGGTCTCGCAGCTCAACTTGGCCAGCACGGCGGAGTACAGCGGATACTCGGGGCTGGGTGTCAGCACGTTGTCGCCGGGGTTGAGCAGCGCCGTCAGGCAGCTATCGATGACCTCGCCGGAGCCGTAGCCGATGAAGATGCCCTGAATGTTCTGGAAGCCGTTGCGCTCGGCCTGGGCGCGGATGGCCTCCACCGCCGGACGCGCGCCGAGCGAATCGCCGTAGCCGTTCAGCCCGTCCACCATGGCGCGGTGCGCGGCTTCGATCATGTGCGGCGGCGTCACGAAGTCAAACTTATTGGGATCGCCAATGTTCAGGTAGAGCAGCTTGTGTCCCTGGCGGGCCACTTCATCGGCCACCACGGCCAGGTCACGAATGGCGTAGCGCACGTTTACCATGCGCGAAGCGGGCAGGACTTGGTAGCCCTGTGCAGTCTGTGTCATTGGGGTCATCTCCGGGCGGCGCGGCACGCACGCCATCGGCTGATTGTACAACTCGGCGCAGCGGCGTGCGCGGCCCGGCCAGTTGCCATCATTGTGTTCTTGCAACGCGCGCGCCATCGCGGATAGCATGGTCGGTCGCACAGGAGGCGAACGCACGGCCATGGCCACCAAGCAGCTCTCATCCAAGGAATTTGCCCCGGAAGTTTCCGGCTCTTCTGTTCCCGTCTATAAGAACTTCATCAACGGACGCTTCGTCAGCGCCAAGACGGGCAAGACCTTTGAGAACCACAATCCCGCCGATCATCGCGAGGTCGTGGGCATCTTCCAGCGCTCGGGCGCGGCCGACGTGAACGGCGCCGTGCAGGCCGCCAATGAGGCCTTCAAGCAGTGGCGCTTGGTGCCCGCTCCGCAGCGCGCCGAACTGGTGCTGCGCGCCGCCATGATCCTGGAGAAGAAGAAGGAAGCCGCCGCGCAGGACATGACGCGCGAGATGGGCAAGGTGCTGAAGGAGACGCGCGGCGACTCGCAGGAGGCCATCGATCTTGGCTACTACATGGCCGGGGAAGGCCGTCGCATGTTCGGCCACACCACGCCCAGCGAACTGCCCAACAAGTTCGCCATGTGCGTGCGCCAGCCGCTTGGCGTGGTCGGCCTCATCACACCATGGAACTTCCCGATGGCAATTCCGTCGTGGAAGATTTGGCCTGCCATCGTCGCCGGCAACACCGTGGTCATCAAGCCGGCGCAGGATACGCCGCTGACGGTCTACAACTTTGTCTCGGCCATCGTCGAGGCAGGGCTGCCCGCGGGCGTGGTCAACATTGTGACCGGCACCGGCTCCGAGGTGGGCACGCCTCTTACCGAGCATCCGCTGGTGCGCGCTATCTCGCTCACCGGCTCGTCCGAGGTCGGCTCCAAGGTCGGCGCGGCCTGTGCCAAGAACTTCAAGCGCTGCTCGCTCGAACTGGGCGGCAAGAACCCGATGATCGTACTCGACGACGCGAACCTGGAGCTGGCGCTGGATGGCGCGCTCTGGGGAGCCTTCGGCACCACCGGCCAGCGTTGCACGGCCACCTCGCGCATCATCCTGCAAAAGGGCATTTACAAGAAGTTTGTTCGCGAGTTGGTGGCACGCGCCAAGAAGCTCAAGATCGGCAACGGTCTGGATGAGTCGGTCGACATGGGCCCGGCGATCAACGAGCGCCAGATGCTCACCGACCTCAAGTACATCGAACTTGGCAAGAAGCAGGGTGCCAAGCTTCTTACCGGCGGCAACCGCATCGAGAAGGGCGACCTGAAGTATGGCTGGTTTGTGCAGCCCACGGTCTTCGGCGACGTTGACCCGAAGATGCGCATTGCCAAGGAAGAGATCTTCGGCCCCGTGGTCAGTTGCATCCCGTGCGATGACCTTGAGCAGGCGATTGAAATCGCCAACGGCACGCCCTACGGCCTCTCCAGCTCGCTCTACACCAAGGACGTGAACCGCGCCTTTGCCGCCATGCGCGACCTCGAAGCCGGCATCACCTACATCAACGCTCCCACCATCGGCGCCGAAGTGCATCTGCCCTTTGGCGGCGTGAAGCAGACCGGCAACGGTCATCGCGAGGGCGGCATCGGAGCCTTCGACTTCTTTACCGAATGGAAAGCCATCTACGTCGATTACAGCGACCGGTTGCAGCGCGCTCAGATCGATAACCGCGAGTAGCCGCCGCTGCAACAGCAAAGCCCCGTTCCGAATCTCCAGAGCGGGGCTTTTTCGCGCTGAATCCTCATTCACCGGCGCGCGTCTTTACACAATGTCACCGGCACAATGCAAGATTCAAAAGGACCTTTGCGCGCGCCGGACGGAGGCGTGAAATTTCACAATTCTGTGCTTCTCTCGGTCCTGGAGTTGTAGTAACGTGCTGGCCATGTCGGGGTGGCTTAGTGTCGTCTCGCTCGTCTCTCTGGGGTTGGCCCTGGTGCTCATGGCGGCTGCCGTTTGTTCGGGTTCGCGCCGCATGCACAAGCTGGTGAACTCCGCTCCGCTGCCCAGCCAGCAGACCATCCGCGAAGTCTCCACCTGCGCCCAGATGGCGGCTCTTTCGGTGATGGCCCTGATGGTCATTGCCGTGGTCGCCGTCGCCATCGGCTTGGCCGTGCGCTAGGCGCAGGCTTCCTTCCGTCCATTTCTTACCGGCTCAGCGTGTAATTGACGGTGATTTGCGTCTCCACTTCCACAGGCTTGCCGTTGAGGTAGTAGGGCTTGTACTCCCATTGGCGTACTGCATTCATGGCGGACTGCTGCATCACCGGCGGCCCGCTGAACACGTCGAGCTGCTTCACCTTGCCATCCTGCCCGATGATTGCCCGCATCACCACCGAGCCTTGCACGTGGTCATTCTTGGCCTGTGTCGGATAGATGGGGCTCACTTTCTTCTGCAGCAAGCCCACCGACACGCCCTCGCTGACGCGAACCATCATTCGCGGTGTGGGCGGTACATAGGTCGCGTCCATCCATCCGTTGGTGAACACGAACTCCAGCGTGGTGGAAACGTGCGAGGGCTTTCCGTCCTTCTCAAAGGGGAGAAACTCCCAGCGCCGCGCGGCGTCCAGAGAAGCGTCAGTAAACTCCGCTCCGCCACTGACCATGGTGGCTTCGGCCACCTTGCCGCTCTCGTCGATGATCACTTTCACTTTCGTCTCGCCCGGGTGATGATCGTGCACGCTGCTGGGATAGTTGGCTTCGATCTTGCGAGTCGCAAGCAGCCCACGGATCGGCTTGGCGTCGGCAGTTACCTTGGCGGTGATCTTGCCGCCCTCGGGCTTGGGGTCGGAGAAGCTGAGGCTGACCTCAGTTACAAAGCGGTCAGGCTGGCCGTCCACCAGATGCTGCTTGAAGTGCGCCTTGCGAATCTCCGAGGCGGCGTCAAAGCCCAGGGACGAACCCTCGCCGATTTCCTCGGCGTACATCACGTTGCCCTCGCGGTCGACGTAAACCCGCAGATGCGCCGTGTCGTGGACGCGGTTCTTTAGCGCCCACGCGGGATACTTCAACTGCGAGAGGTCGGAAAACTCCGGCCGCTTGGCACCGTTATCGGTGGCAGGCGACTGTGCGGCAGCCATGAATGAGGCCAGGAACATCAGAGACATCAGCAAAGACAAGCAGAGGACTCGTGCGCGCATCACTTCAATTCCTTCCAAGTGCGAAGTTGACTGTGATCTGCGTATCAACCCTGACAGGTTTTCCGTTCAGCAGGTAGGGGCGATACTGCCAGAGCTCCACGGCGTCAAGGGCTGCCTGCGTCAGTTCGCGTGGCCCACTCAGCACATGCAGGTCGCTGAGAGTGCCATCGCGGTCGATGGTTCCTTGCAATACCACCGTTCCGGTAATGCCGTATTTTTTCGCCTCCGATGGGTACCAAGGCGCCACCCTGCGTACGAGGTAGCCGTTGGAGATGCCGGGGCTGACTTTCACGTGTTCGGTGTCCTTGTCGTTCGGGTCCTCCGGCACTGGCGGAGGCAGAGGCGCGAGTTGCCGCACGTTTTCAGAAAATGCAAAATCGAACGGAATGACCGTGGTGACCGCGACCGGCTTGCCTCCCCGGATAAATGGTTCGAACTTGAACTTGCGTGCGGCATGCAACGCGGAGTCCCGGAAGAGGGAGTCTCCGCTGAGTGCCTGTGCGGCTGTCACTGCGCCCTGTTCGTTGATCGAGAGCCGCACGCGCACGCGTCCCTGGCGGCGCAACTCAACCGCCCGTTGCGGGTAAGACGCGGCTTCGTGGCGGACAATCACAAGATGCGTCGAATCGGGAAGCACCGCTGGGGCGGCAAGAGCAGCCTCGGGTTCCTGTGCCAGCAGTGCGGGGCAGAGCAGGAAAAGAACAAGCAGGGAAAGGGCCGGAAATTTCATGCAGGGAATGGTAGAGGAATATCGCATGCGGCACGAATGAAATTCCGGCCTCGAAAAGCTGCGGGCGGCTTCCGCCGAGGGCCGGGGATGGGGCTGTCCGGTTGCCGTGTCTGCTGTTGGCCAGCCGCCTAACTGCCGCCGTGTCTTAGGTTTTCACCGGTTTTCGCAAAGTTTTCGCATTCCGCCCCGGCCGGGGCTTGGGCGGTAGTAAACTATTTCACGGGGGCCACGTCGGGCTGGCACGCATCGTGGCCGCGCCGACCTGTCTGTGGTATCTCGAAGGAAAATCTGGCGATAGGGCAGGGGCCTGAGCTGTCGCCGGGTGCATTGAGAGAGCCGTTGCTACCAGTTTGTGCAGCCGATGGCTGCGGAACCCGGCAGCGTAACGCTCTCGGGCAGGCCCGGGCCGGCGCGCGGTGGCGCGTGCGGCTCCAATACAACAGAAGAGACTTTCAGAACAAATGTCATCCAACGGCTATCATTCCGCCTCGCGTTTTGCCAACATCCGTTCGCTGTTCAGCATGTTCTCCAGCGACCTGGCGATCGATCTCGGCACGGCCAACACGCTTGTGTTCGCCAAGGGCAAGGGCATCGTGGTCAACGAGCCCTCCATCGTCGCCATCAACAAAGTGACCAATGACGTCGAAGCCGTGGGCAAAGAGGCGAAAGAGATGCTCGGCCGCACGCCCGGCAACATTGTGGCCATCAAGCCGATGAAGGACGGCGTCATCGCCGACTTCAAGGTCACCGAGAAGATGCTGAATTACTTCATCCAGAAGGCGCACAACCGCAAGATGCTGGTGCATCCGCGCATCGTCATCGGCGTGCCTTCGGAGATTACGCAGGTGGAAAAGCGCGCCGTCATGGATTCCGCCTACCGCGCCAAGGCCAGTGAAGTTCACCTGGTCGAGCAGGCGATGGTCGCCGCCATCGGCGCCGGCCTGCCCATCACCGAGCCCAGCGGCAACATGGTTGTCGATATCGGCGGCGGCACCACCGACATCGCCGTCATCTCGCTGAGCGGCATCGTCTACTCGCGTTCCGTGCGCATGGCCGGAAACCAGATGGACGAAGCCATCATGAATTTCCTCAAGCGCAAGTACAACCTGCTGATCGGCGAGCGCACCGCCGAGCAGATCAAGATGGAGATCGGCTCCGCCTACGACCTGGAGAAGCCGATGACGATGGAGATCAAGGGGCGCAACCTCATCGAGGGCGTGCCGAAGACCATCACCATCGACGACCGCGAAATCCGCGAATCGCTGAGTGAGTGCGTCTCCACCATCATGAACGCCATCCGTGTGGCACTGGAGCGCACGCCGCCCGAGCTTTCCGCCGACATCAGCGACCGCGGCATCGTGCTCACCGGCGGTGGCGCGCTGCTCAAGAACCTCGACAAGCGCATCCGCGAGGAAACCGGTCTGCCGGTCTCCATCGCCGACGATCCGCTGGCCAGCGTGGTGCTCGGCACCGGCAAAATGCTCAGCGACTTCAAGCTGCTGAGAAAGATTTCGATCGAGTAGGAAACCGAGGTTTCGAGAAGTTTCGAAAGGTTGCGTAAGGTTTCAAGGTTGAGTTGCTTCGTCATCCGGAATTCCTGAAGACCTTTCGAAACACTCCGAAACCTTTTGAAACGTTTCGAAACTTTTCCCATGGAACCCATCCTCCATCGCCACAAAAACATCATCGTGCTCGCGGTGGTGCTGCTTGCGCAGTTCCTCGGGCTGGCGGCGCAGGTGCGCCGCAGCACAGAGGGCGGCTCGGTGCCGCTGCTGCGCGTGTGGGCGTTGGAGCTTGTGCTGCCGCTGGAACGCGGCGTGGTGCACAGCAGCAACTGGTTCGACTCGGTCTGGAACAACTATTTCTACCTGCGCAACGTCCGGCATGAAAACGAAGACCTGCGCCGCCAGCTCGACCAGATGAAGGTTCAGCAGGTGCGCTTGCAGGAAGACGCGAAGCAGGCGCGCCGCATTCAGACGCTGCTCGGCTTCAAGGAGCAGTACGTCTACAAGACCGTGGCCGCGCAGGTCGTCGGCTCCAGCGGCAGCGAGCACTCGCGGCTGGTCTACATCGATAAAGGCTCCAACGACGGCCTTAAGCCGGACATGCCAGTCATCACGCCCGAAGGCATTGTGGGCAAGCTGTTGAACGTCTACGCCGCAACTTCGCAGGTCCTGGTCATTACCGACCCGAGCAGCGGCGTGGGCGCCATGCTGGCCAACTCGCGCGTGCAGGGCATCCTCAAGGGAACCGCCAACACGTTTGAAACTTCGCTGGATTACGTGATGGGAGACGAGAAGATCAGCGTCGGCGATCAGGTGGTCTCCAGCGGTGGCAGCGTCTATCCCAAGGGCCTGCCGATTGGCTGGGTTTCGCGCGTGGGCACCGGACGCAACGCCTTCCTCGATATTCGCGTGAGGCCTTCGGCGCGGCTGGAGCGGCTGGAGGAAGTGCTGGTCATCACGCAGACCATCGAACAGGCACCGGCGACCAATGATCTCGGCCCCATCCGCGCGGCTGACATTCTTGCCGAGCGACTGCCGGGCCTGCCGCAGCAGAAGACTGACGCCAACGCGCAGGGCACGCAGCCGAACGCCGCTGGCGCACAGGCATCGTCGGCTCCGGGCGCGACTGCACCCAAGCCCGCACAGGGTGTGACAGCGAAGCCGGCAACTTCCGGTGCAACGACGGGTGCGGGCACGCCGGCCAGCAAGCCGAAGCCTTTGAACGCGCAGCCCAAGCCCGCACAGAACCCGGCGCATCCGGCGGCCACGCAGGAGCCACGATGAAGGTCGTCTACGATTCGCAGGATCAGGTTGAGGTCTATTCGTTCTCCTGGTGGACGGGCATCATCCTGCCGTTCTCGGCGCTGTTCCTGCAGGCCTTCCTGCCCGCGCGTGTGCCGTTCCTTGCGGTGGTGGACCTGCCATTGCTGGTGACGATCTTCTTCTCTATGGCGCGGCGCAATCCCATTAGCGGCCTGGCCACGGGCGCGGCACTCGGCCTGATACAGGATGCTCTGACACATCTGCCGCTGGGCATCTACGGCATTGCCAAGACCATCGTCGGTTTCTCGGCATCGTCGCTTGGTGCGCGTATCGACGTTGAAAACCCCGGCGCGCGCTTTCTGCTGACCTTCACCTTCTACCTGATGCACAACGGCATCTATGCGCTTATCATGCGCGCCCTGGTAAATCAGCCGATGGCGCTGCACTGGGTCCACGAACTGCTGGCGGCGGTCGTCAACGGGCTGTGTGCCGTTGCGCTGTTTGCCGTGCTCGATCCGCTCAAGCGTCGGGAATAGAAACGCCCGTTTCACGTTTCAAGTTTCCAGTCGCAAATCTCCGGCTTCAGTCAGCGTTGCGGTATTGCTTGGCATGCGCAGCATGCGGCCTGCGTGCCGCGGGGTGGCGTCGTGCAGATTTCAGTCGTCTTTCTCTTGCAACTTTCTGTTTGAAAATTGAAACTGTCTGCCATGCACACGCTCACATTGTTGCCTTTGAGCTTTGCCGTCTGCCGTCTGGAGGCGGGCGCCACCATCCCCGCCTGGGCCACGCAAGGCAAGGGCTTTCTCAGCATCACGCGCACGGCCGAAGAGTTCTCCATCGTCTGCGGCACCGAACTGGTGCCGGCAGCGGTCCAGTGCGAGCGCGGCTGGCGCGTCTTCAAGCTGGAGGGGCCGTTCCCGTTCGAGATGACCGGGGTGCTGGCCTCGGTGCTGAACCCGCTGGCAGGCGCTGGCGCGGGCATCTTCGCCATCTCCACCTATGACACCGATTACGTGCTGGTGAAGCAGGAGAACCTGGCGCGCGCGGTCGATGCGCTGCGCCTGGCCGGACACAACGTGCGCGAGTAGTCCTTCCCCCGTGCGTTTTTCAACAGGAATTTTGCAACGTACGGCGGCGCTGGCTAATCTAGTTAACTGGTAAGACCAGTAAGAGAGCGCACACCCCGGGCCATCACTCCCGCCGCGCGCAGCCCTTCTTCCTGACCTTGAATCTGCCGCCGCAAAGAACAGGACGGGTATTTCACATGGCTTCCAAGACCGTAGCAGCATTGGCCGTAGACATTCTCCACTCCGCCGGAATCAAGCACATTTATGGTGTAGCCGGAGATTCTCTCAATGGCATCACGGACGCGATCCGCGCCCACAACGACATGAGCTGGGTGCCGGTGCGGCATGAGGAAACCGCCGCCTTCGCCGCCGGAGCCGAAGCGCACCTGACCGGTGAATTGACGGTCTGCGCCGGAAGCTGCGGCCCGGGCAACCTGCACCTCATCAATGGCCTGTATGATTGCCAGCGCAGCCGCGTGCCGGTGCTGGCGATCGCCGCGCACATTCCGCAGGTTGAAATTGGCAGCAATTATTTTCAGGAAACTCATCCCGAACTGATCTTCAAGGAATGCAGCCACTACTGCGAGCTGGTCAGCTCGCCGGAGCAGATGCCGCGCACGCTGGAAATCGCCATGCAGACGGCCATCGCCAAGCGCGGTGTCGCCGTGGTGATTCTGCCGGGCAACATCGGCCTGAGCGAAGCTCCGGTGAAGGAAGCGCACCTGCCGCGCGCGATTGAGTCGGTGCCGCGTCCGACGGCCGAGGGCCTGCAGCAGTTGGCGTCCGAGCTGAACGCCGCCACGCGCGTCACCATTCTTGGCGGTGCGGGCTGCGAGGGCGCACATGACGAACTGGTGGCTCTGGCCGCGAAGTTGAAGGCGCCGGTTGTCCACGCCATGCGCGGCAAGGAATTCATCGAGTACGACAATCCGTACGACGTGGGCATGACCGGGCTGCTCGGTTTCTCGTCCGGCTACAAGGCCATGCTGAGCTGCGACACGCTGCTCATGCTGGGCACGGATTTTCCGTATCGCCAGTTCTATCCGAAGAAGGCAAAGATCATTCAGATCGATCTCCGCGCCGAGCAGATTGGCCGCCGCGCACAGGTGGATCTCGGCGTGGCGGGAGATGTGAAGGCGACGCTGGCGGAGTTGCTGCCGCTGATCAACGACAAGGCTGACGACCACTTCCTGCGCAGCTGTCTCGACGATTACAAGTCCGCGCGGCAGGGGCTGGACGATCTGGCCACGGGCCAGGCTGGAGACTCTCCGATGCACCCGCAGTACGTGGCCAAGGTGATCAATGAGGTTGCCGCCGAGGACGCCATCTTTGCCGCCGACGTAGGCACGCCCGTCATCTGGGCCGCGCGCTATCTTGCAATGAACGGCAAGCGCCGCCTGCTCGGCTCGTTCAATCACGGCTCCATGGCCAATGCCTTGCCGCAGGCCATTGGCGCGCAGTTGACGTACCCCAAGCGGCAGGTGGTCACGCTCTCCGGCGATGGCGGTTTTGCCATGCTGATGGGCGACCTGCTGACGCTCCGCCAGTTGCAGCTACCGGTCAAGATGGTGGTCTTCAATAACGGCTCGCTCGGCTTTGTGGAGATGGAGATGAAGGCTTCCGGCTTCCTCGACTACGCCACCGGGCTGAAGAATCCGAACCTGGCCAAGCTGGCTGAAGGCGCAGGCATTCTGGGCGTGCGCGTGGACGATGCGGGCGAGCTGCCCGGCGCGCTGAAGAAGGCCTTCGAGTTCAAAGGCCCGGCGGTCATCGACGTGAACGTGCACCGCACCGAGCTGGCCATGCCGCCCTCGATCAAGCTCGACCAGATTGTCGACTTCAATCTCTACATGATGAAGGCGATCCTGAACGGGCGCGGTAACGAGGTGCTCGATATGGCGAAGGTTAACCTTCTACGGTAAGCGGATTCGACAGTCGGTTCCGCTCGAACCGGCAGGCAGGGAAACGGTCAAGGTCCCGCGTGGCGTAATGGCTGCGCGGGGCCTTGTGTTTTGCGCCCCAACTGATCGAGGTTGACGAGGCCCGAAAGTGGCGGGCCGACGCGCAGGCTGCTCTCGGGCTAAAATAAGAAAGAACCGGTCTGGCGCGTGGGGAGATCCGTGCCTGGGACGCGCCTGTGGTTTTGCCGGGTGCGCAGACCAAGCCGGGCTGGCGGCGGACGCCGGCGGATTTGTCTTCAATGTTCGGTCGCGACGAGAGAGTTCCGGAAAATCGATTGACGCTGGCCCAGTACCTGATTCTGGCCATCTTCTTGTTTTTAAGCTTCGGCCTTTGGCGCCTGCAGGTTTCGCAGAGCACCAAGTACGACTTGATGGCGCAGCAGAACCGCGTCAAGGAAGTTCCCATCCTTGCGCCGCGTGGCAAAATCGTCGACCGTGAAGGCCGCATCATCGTTGATAACTACCCATCGTTTTCGGCGCTGCTGCTGCGCGGACAGGGCAAGCTCAACGAGCAGAATTTCGACGCCATCGCCGCCGGGCTTCATCTCGATCCCGAAGACATGCGGCAGCGCGTGCGCCGTCTGGCGGCTTTGCCCGGCTACCAGCCCATCTTTCTCAAGTACGGCATTACGCCGGACGAACTGGCCTTCATTGAGTCGCATCGCAACGAGTATCCCGAGCTGGACGTGATCCCTGAGCATCGCCGCCTGTATCCGCGCAACGGCTTCATGGCGCACCTGGTCGGCTACGTCGGCGAGGTCAGCGAGGACATGCTCAACAAACCGCGCTTTGAGACTTACAACGCCGGTGACATTGTCGGACAGTCGGGCGTGGAGGCCGAGTACAACGACATTCTGATGGGCCGCAACGGTTCGCGCCGCGTGCTGGTCAACAGCAAGGGCAAGGAAGTGGGCGAGCTGAAGGACACGCCCGCGCAGCCCGGTCAGGCGCTGCAGCTCACCATCGATCTCGACCTGCAGATCGCAGCCGAAGAGGCGCTGGGCACCAACCCCGGCGCGGTGGTGGCGCTCGACCCGCACAACGGCGAGATTCTTGCCATGGTCAGCCGCCCGGCCTTCGACCCCAACGCGTTTGCCGTCCGCATCACGAACAAAGAGTGGAACGCGCTGATGACCGACCCGGACAAACCGATGCTGAACAAGGCCATTCAGGCGCAACTGGCGCCCGGCTCGGTGTTCAAAATCATCATGTCCGTGGCCGAACTGCAGGAGAACGTCATGTCGCCGGACGTGAAGGTGAACTGCTCCGGCGGAGCGGAGTTCTACGGGCACTTCTTCAAGTGCGACCGTCATCACGGGCCACTTAATTTGTCGCAGGCCATTGCACAGAGCTGCGACACGTACTTCTACACCGTCGGTGCCAAGCTCGGCATCGGCCGCATCTCGCGCTATGCCTCGGCCTTCGGCCTGGGGCAGAAGACCGGCGTCGATCTGCCGCAGGAAGTTTCCGGCGTAATGCCCAGCGAAGAGTGGGCGGCCAAGAACTACAAGCGCAAGTGGTACGCCGGTGAAACCATCTCGGTCAGCATTGGCCAGGGTGCGGTGGCGGTTACGCCCATCCAGTTGGCGCGGGCCATCGGCGGCGTCACCAGCGATGGCGTGATGTACACGCCGCACGTGGTTCGGCCGGAGAGCCTGCCGGACAACTTCCCGCACAAGCGCGACATGAGCCAGAGCAAGCACGTGGACATCAACCCCGAGGCGTGGAACCTGATCACTGACGCCATGGCCGACGTGACCACGACCGGCACTGCCGCTCCGGCGCATCTGGCAGGCGTCGATTTTGCAGGCAAGACCGGCACGGCGCAGACCGTCTCGCTTGAAACCCGCAAGCGCATGGGCATGTCGAACAAAAAGTTTGAGGACAACGCGTGGTTTGTCGGCGTCACGCCGCGCCGCGATCCCGGCATTGTGGTGGCCGTGCTGAGCCAGGGCGCGGGCTGGGGCTGGCGCTCGGCCATTGTCGCCTCCAAGGTCGTCAAGGTTTACGCCGACAAGCAGCGGGCTAAGTCCGAGGGCAAGCCCTACAAGCTGCCGGAGATTGCTCCGGCGCAGCCGGGTTCGGATTCCGGCGAGACGCCGGGCGCCGCGCCGCAGGGACAGGCAGGCGGCACTGCCAAACCCGCGGAAATCACCGGACTGTATTCGAACGGCGGAGCCGATCACGGCCTGCACCGCGTGCACATCCGCCTCGCGCACGATCAGTCATTCGTTCCCGCCGTGGCCGCGCCGGGGCTGGAAGAGTTGGCTCTGCGCGAGCAGCAGAACGAGCACAGCGCGCCCTCGCACCACCCGTGGCGCTACATGCCGGAAATTGTGGCCGCCCTTCCGCCGCCGCGGCTGGAGTTTGCCCGATGAGCCGCTACATACGCTTCCGGAATATGGGCACCATTTCTGCGTGCAGCATAAGCAAGGAGTTTTCGCTGTGAGCCGCTACGTACGCTTCCGCGATTTTGACTGGTTCCTGCTGGGACTGGTGCTGCTGATCTGCACGCTCGGCGTCAGCGAAATCTACAGCGCCACGCTGCACACCAAGTTTGAAGGCATGCAGGTGCGGCAGATCTATTGGATTGCCGCAGGGGTCGGGCTGATGTTCTTCTTCAGCCTGCTGAACTACCACGCGCTGCTGGAGACCGTGCCGTATCTGTACGGCGGCGCCATCCTGTCGCTGATTGCCGTCCTGCTGTTCGGGCACAAGGCACTGGGCGCCAGGCGGTGGATCGACTTCCATTTCTTTCACTTCCAGCCCTCGGAGTGGGTCAAGCTGATTCTGATTCTGGCGATGGCAAAGTATTTTGCCGAGTACCAGGAGCGTGAGCTGCCGCTGCGAGAACTGGTCAAGGCTGGCTCCATCGTGCTGATTCCGTTCCTGATGGTGCTGAAGCAGCCGGACCTGGGCACGTCGCTGACGTACCTGCCGATTGCGATCATGGCGCTGTTCCTGGGCGGGTTGAAGATGAAGCACGCCGTGGTGGCCGTGATTCTGGCCGGGGTGCTGATGCCGGTGGTCTGGATGAAGGTGCTCAAGCCCTACCAGCGCGAGCGTTTGCAGACGTTTGTGGAGCCGGAGGCGGATTCGCACGGCGCGGGCTACCAGGTCATTCAGTCCATGGTGGCCGTGGGCAACGGCGGCGTCTGGGGCAAGGGCATTGCCAAGGGCACCCAAACGCAGGGGCAATTCCTGCCGGTTCCCCATACGGACTTTATTTTTGCGGCCTGGTGCGAGGAGCACGGGTTTGCGGGCGCAATCTTTGTGTTGCTGCTATACTTCTTGGTGTTGATGCGTTTGATTCATAACGCACAAACGGCGCCAGACCGCGCCGGTACATTCCTGATTATGGGAGTGGTTGCGGTGCTGGCCTTCCACATTCTTGTGAATGTGGGCATGGTGGTGGGGTTCATGCCGGTCACAGGCATCCCGCTGCCGCTGATGAGCTACGGAGGCTCGTCGGTGTTGTTTACATTCCTGGCGCTGGGCATGGTGATGAATGTGCAAATGCGCCGGTTTGTGAACTAGCATTCTGAACAGTATTTGAGGCACAAATCCCGTGCCGCAGCCGGCGCGGGTCCCCAGCTCGATTGGGGCAATGGCCGGGGCAGGTTCCGGCCTGAACGAAGAGGTTTTCTTGCACGCCCCGGAAGGGGCAAACCCGGCCGCCGAAAAGGGCCGGACAGAATTGAAGAGACGCGACGAGTAAGGCGGGTAACGGCCCCACTCCTGAGCGCGAGCGCCAAATCAACAGGCACGGCTTGCGTCGACGGGGGAAGAAGTGGCCACAAACCTTTTACCTGGACGCGACCCCAACGTCTGGCGGAGAGTTTCCAGCCAGAGCAATGGATTTCGGTGAACAAGATTACGTGCAACGAAGCGGACATGAACGCCCTCCAACCCAACGGGTACCTGTCTGCTCAGACCGCGGCCGGAGTGCAACAGCATTCCGGAACCAGTTCCGCTAGCCCGGCCAACCAGCTGGGATAGGGGAGCACGCCGAACTTCAAGACTGACCGTCCTTCCCTGCGTCCGGTATGCCTGCCCACAGGCAGGCCCGGAGTAACCATGAACAAGGAACTGTACGTTTCCGTCACGCCGCATGAAACCAAGGTGGCGCTGGTGGAAGACGACTCTCTCGCTGAAGTCTATTTCGAGCGCGAGAACGAATACACCCTGGCCGGCTCCATCTACAAGGGCCGCGTCACGCGCGTGCTTCCCGGCATGCAGTCGGCATTCGTCGATATCGGCCTGGAGCGCGACGCTTTTCTCTACGTCTCCGACTTCCTCGAACTTGGCGACGAAGACGATGAAGACGCCGAATTCGGCGACGTAAAAGTCACCGGCCAGACGCTGGCGCAGGCCAACGGCTTCATCACCCAGGAGGCCGAGACCGAGGAGGAAGACGAAACCTCCGAGGGCGAGGATGAGGGGGAGGGTGAGGATCAGGGCGAAGGCTCTAGTGAATCTTCCAGCTCGCAGGCCATGGAGGGACGCCGCTGGCGTGGACGCCGTCGCCGCCGCGGACGCCGCGGTGGACGCGACCGGTTTGTGCCGCAGTCGCCCAATGGCGAGGAAGAAGCTCCCGCCGAAGAGACCGAGGAAGAACCCACGGTTGAGCTGAGCGAGCCGGAAGCCGAGGAAGAGACGGAGGAGCCAGTCGAGATCGAGCAGGCCGCCGCACCGGTGCCCGAGCCGCAGCAGGATTTCTCGCAGTTTGTGCTTCCCGGCGAGTCCATTGCCCGCTACAATCGCCCCACCAATCAGCCGCAGGAGACGCCTTCCGAGGAGGCTTCTGAAGTTGAGCCTCGCGAGCGTGGTGGCCGCGATCGGGATCGTGATCGTGGACGCCGCGGACGCGGGCGCTTTGGCCGCGAGCGTGGTGAACGCGGCGACCGTGGTGAGCGTGGTGCGCGCTTCGAGCGCACGCCGCGTGAGGAATACACTCTACCGGCCGACTACACCCCCATAGTTCTGCCAGGGGAGTCCATCTCGAAGTACCGCGGGCAGGAGCCAGTCGCAATGGCTCCAGAGCCGGAAACCCCCGCCGCCGCGCCGGAAGCGAAAGCCTCCGTGCCGGAAGCTCCGGCCGCAGAGCACAGCGAGATGTTGGCAGCACTGCCTACTGCCCCAGTTGTTGAACCTGAACCGGAGGAGGCCAGCGCCAGCGTGCGCGGCCCCGAGCTCAGTGCACGCTACGTTGCCACCCCCGAGCCTTCGTCGAAAGACGAGGAGGTGGAGACAGAGCAGATGGTAGAACTGGTCGAAGAAGAAGTGCAGGAACAGGCACCGGTCGAGGAAGCCACGGCACCTGCCGAGGCGGAAACGACCTCTTTGGAAATCAAGCTGGGCGGAGATCCCCCGCCGGATCCGCCGGATCCGAAGCCTCAGCCACCCCAGCCCCAACCAGGACAAGGAATTGTCGCTGCTTCTCCCCGCGAAAGCGGGGAGAAGCAGTCCCCCTCCACGGAAACCGCCGGCAGCTACGTGATTGAAGGCGGCCATGTGGAGCACGAGGAACTGGATGCGGACGAAGCCGAAGAGACCTCCTACACCGACCATTTCCGCAGCTACCATGACAACGACGAAAACGGCAACGGAGAAGTGATCGGCCAGACCGTTCGCGAGAGCGACGAAGAGCGCGCGCTCGACGACTCCGAATACGAATTCAACGGCGACGAGTTTGAAGAGTCCGAACTGGTGGCCGAGAGCAGTGACGAAGAAGTGGACGAGGCGGAAGAAGAGGAAGCCGAGCCGGAGACTGAATCCGAGCAGGCTCCTTCGCGTCCGCGCGAACGCTTCGGACGCCGTGGAGAGCGTGGTGAACGTGGCGAGCGTGGAGACCGCCGTGGACGCCGCATGCCCGGCCGTAACGCCGGTGGACGCATGCGCCGCCAGCCCCGCCACATCCCTCTCATCAGCGACCTGCTGAAGGAAGGGCAGGAAGTGCTGGTACAGATTGCAAAGGAGCCCATCAACAAGAAGGGCGCTCGCATCACCAGCCACATTGCTCTGCCCGGCCGCTTCCTGGTCTACATGCCGACGGTCAACCACATCGGCGTCTCGCGCAAGATCAACAGCGAAGAGGAGCGCCAGCGCCTGAAGCGCATCGTCAGCAGCGAGCGCGAGAACGGTCATGGCGGCTTCATCGTGCGCACGGCCGCAGCCAACATCAAGGAAGACGAGCTGCGCGCCGACATCCGCTTCCTGAAGCACTTGTGGCATGAGATCCGCACCCGTTCGGAGAGCAGCAAGTCTCCGGCGCTGATCTACCACGACCTCAATCTGGTCGAGCGCATCCTGCGCGATCAGGTGACCAGCGACTTCAGCCAGATCTGGGTGGACAACGAACAGGAGTACGAGCGCGTGGTGCGCTTTGCCTCCCGCTTCCAGCCCAACCTGGTGCGCCGCATCAAGCTCTATACCAAGGACGTGCCGCTCTATGAGGAGTTTGGCATCTCCGAGGAGATCAACAAGAGCCTGAAGGCGAAGGTGTGGCTCAAGAGCGGTGGCTCGATCGTCATCAACCAGACCGAAGCTCTGGTGGCTATCGACATCAATACCGGCAAGTATGTGGGCAAGACCGCGCGGCTTGAAGACACCATCGTCAAGATCAACTGCGACGCGGTGAAGGAGATTGTGCGTCAGGTCCGCCTGCGCGACCTTGGCGGCATCATCGTCATCGACTTCATCGACATGGATGAGCGCAAGAACCGCCAGAAGGTCATGCAGACGCTGGAAGAGGCGCTCAAGAGCGACCGCGCGCCGTCGAAGGTTCTTCAGTTCAACGATTTCGGACTGGTGGCCATCACGCGCAAACGCGTCAAGCAGAGCTTGGAGCGCACGCTGGGTTCGCCGTGCCCGTATTGCGAGGCCACCGGCTTCGTCAAGTCGGTCACGACCGTGTGCAATGAGATCTACATCGAGATGCGCAAGGTCCGCCGCCACATTGAGAATGACGTGGTGACGCTGCGCGTGAACCCCGAAGTGGCCAAGGAGCTGAAGAGCAACAATGGACGCTGGATGACCGAGATGGAAGAACTCATCGGACACCCGGTTGCCATCAAGAGCGATGCGCAGCTCCATCAGGAGAAGTTCGACATCAACTTCTAACGTCTGACGGCATTCGCACGGCAGGTGTTTGCAACGATCCGGCCCCACGTTCTCCGCGCGGAGAGCGTGGGGTTTTCCTTTGCACGCAGTTCCGGATGGCGCTGGCTGCATGAGTGAACTGCGCTCTGCGGCTTGAAAAGCAGCGAGGGAGAATCAAAACAGTAAACATTCCGAGGCCGTGATGGAGGGGAGATGCGTGGGAGAACCCGACGCCGACGGAATTCGATCCGTTGCACAACTTGGCACCGGTTGGACAAGCCCGTTTGCCGTGCTTGAAGTCCTGACGGCAAGCTATTGGTACACCATGAGTTGCGGCAAATGTGAGTGAACTTCCAAGGGGCCACGGCCCGGAGTCCATCGAACCACTCACCTTCGTAATTGCAGAAGCCTTTGGGATGAATCGTTTACGTCACTACCCCCGGATGTTGTGGTGTACGGTGAAGCTCGGCACAAAGCATCGCGCTCAGGCACCAGGGGCGAATCCAGGAAAGAGCCGGAAAAGGCCGAAGAAACCGGAAGAGGCCGGAAGTTATGGTTGACACTCTAGCCCATATCCCTGCTATAACGGGCGCTAGCAGTTCCCCCCCGAGAAAGAGCCGTACTGGTTCGGCCGAGCGCCGAGTGCTGGTACTGGCTCCAACACCCTCTGCGCGGCAGGCGCAGGCCGGAACGAACCAGGTCAGGCAGTCTGGGTGCAGCAACTTGGAAAGGTGTTTTGAAGGTATGGCTGATTCGCCAGAGGTCATGAATATCCGCCAAGCGTCGGAGTATCTGGGTGTCAGTGCCGATACCCTGTACAAGTACGTCGCCGAGGAGAGAATACCGGCCTTCAAGTTGGGGAACCGCTGGAAGTTCAAGAAGACGATTCTCGATTCGTGGATGGAACGCCAGAGTTCAACGGGTTTTGAGGAACGGGGCAAAAAGCATCCGCGGTCGGCGCGCGTGGCAAGCGGCCGCTAAGAGGCAGAAGTCATGTTCGGATTGGGAGAGAAGTCGATCGTGGGGCTGGACATCGGGTCCAGCAGTATCAAGGCGGTGGAGCTGACGCGCTCGCACGGCGAGATCGCGGTGGCGCACGTGGGGATTGAGAACCTGGCGCCGGACATCGTCGTGGACTCCATGATCGTGGACAGCGGCGCGGTCGCCAGCACCATCACCAAGATCTTCGCCGATGCCGGCATCAAGTCCAAGCTGGTGGCTACCGCCGTCAGCGGACACGCCGTCATCGTCAAGCGCGTCACCATGAAGGCCATGGATGAGGCTGAGCTGGCCGAGGTGATTCCGACCGAGGCGGCACAGCACATCCAGTTCGACATCGCCGACGTCAACCTTGACTACCAGGTGCTCAACGAGAGTCCCGGCAACCCCACCATGGACGTGCTGCTGGTGGCGGTCAAGAAAGACAAGGTCGTCAACTACACCAACGCCGTCACCCTGGCCGGACGTAAGCCGGAGCTGATCGACGTGGACGCCTTCGCGCTGCAGAACTGCTACGAGTTCAATTACTCGCCGTCGGAATCCTCGACGGTGGCGCTGCTCAACATCGGCGCCAGCATCATGAACATCAACGTGGTGAAGGGAACCACGCCGTTGTTCACGCGCGACGTCAGCGTGGGCGGCAACCAGTACACGGACGCCCTGCAGAAGGAGCTGGACCTGAGCTTTGAAGACGCCGAGGCGCTGAAGCTCGGGCGCAAGGTCGGCACCATCAGCCAGGACGCCAAGCTGCCCATCCTGCAGCAGATCACCGACATCACCGTGCTGGAAGTGCAGAAGACCTTCGAGTTCTTCCGCAACAATGCCGGCGGCGAACACATTGAGCGCATTTATCTGGCGGGCGGCACGGCGCAGGTGCCGGGCCTGCTGGAAGCCCTGCGGCAGGAATTCTCCATGCCGGTGGAGCTGATGAATCCATTTCTGCGCGTGGTGCCCCCGGCCGGCCCTGGTGCCGAACTGGTGGAAAAGAACGCGGCGCAGTTGGCCGTGGCCGTGGGACTCGCCCTCAGGAGCTTTGAAAAGCTATGATCCGGATCAATCTGCTGGGCGCGGCAAAGAAGAAGACACGGAAAAAGCGTTTTCGCTTGAACCTGCCGGTGATTCCGGCCAACGGGCCTTCGATTTATGTGATTGCCCTGGTGGTGGGCGTAATCGTCGTTGGCGTCAATTACAGCTACTACAAAAAACTGACGACTCAGCAGACGGATCTGAAGGCCAACCTGATCACGGCCACGCAGCAGGTGCAACAGTTGTCGGTGGTCAAGACCCGGTTCAATGAGAGCCAGAAAGAAGCCCAGGAGTTGAAGCGGCGGGTCGACGTCATCGACCAGTTGCGCGCCAACCAGGCCACACCGGCGCTGCTGATGGATCACGTCAGCACGACGGTCAGCGGCAGTGACTCCATCTGGCTGACTGCGCTGACGCAGGACCCGTCTTCCGTGAAGCTGTCAGGCATGGCGCTGAGCAACGTCGCGGTGGCCAACTTCATGACCAACCTGCGCCGCAACAACGTGTTCAAGAACGTGGAACTGGAAGAACTAACGCAGACCGATTACAAGGGCGTTCCGGCGGTTACCTTCCGCCTGAACTGCGATTCTTCCAAGAACAATCCTGCCACCCCGCCGGCTGCTGGCAAGCCGGGCGAGCGGCCGAAGGCGTAGCTATGGCGAGTTGGAATGAACTACCGGCATTGGCGAAGATCGGCATAGTTGCAGCCGTCGGCGTGCTTCTATCCGTGGGCTTCTACTTCTGGCAGCTTCGGCCGCTGGAGCAGGAAAACGAGGCCCAGGCGGAAGCCTTGAAGGCCAAGCAGGCGGAAATTGCGCAACTGATGCCCTTCAAGAACAAGCTCAACGAACTGACCGCACAGATCGCCACCATGAAGGTGCGTCTGGAGGATCAGAAGAAGGTTGTCCCCGAGCAGAAGGAAGTGCCCGGCTTCATCACGGTGGTACAGGTGGAAGCGAACCGCTCCGGCGTCGATGTCCGCAAGTACCTGCCGAAGCCAACCGTGCAGAAGGATTACTACGTGGAGGAGCCTTTCGAGATCGATCTCGACGGTCCCTTCTTCTCCGTGGTCAACTTCTTCGACCGCATGGCGAAGGCCGAGCGCATTGTGAACTTCGACGGCTGCAAGATCGATGCGGTGAAGGGTGGCAAGGGCGGTAGCGGGTACACCTACGGAGCGCGTACTACCGTGGCCCTGCACTGCACGGCAACCACGTTCTACAGCACTCCGGGTGAAGCCCCGAAGACCAAGAAGAAGTAAAGGAGGGATGGCATGAAGCTCAAAGTGATCATCGCGCTGCTCGCCTTCGCCCTCCCGGCAGGGGCACAGATCCAGAACGCGCCGCAGCATGTGCGCCAGCAGTTGCAGAAGGCGCAGAGCATCCAGGCGGCGCAGGGCGGCACGCCACAGGCGGCTCCGGCGCCGGCATCGAAGCAGGCACCCGCATCGGCCGGCAAGTCCGCGCCAGCAGTCAAGCCGGCAGCGGCTTCGCGCGCCGGAACGCATGCCAAGCATGCCCGTCGCCACGCTGCCACGCCGAAGGCTTCGGTGCAGGCGGCGGCCAAGCCGGAAAAGGAAGGCGAAGCGGGCGAACCAGCCGGTAAGCGCGATCCGTTTGTCAGCCCCGTGGTGGAGCGTTCGAACCGCGCGCCCTGCACCGGTGGCAAGCGCTGCCTGCCGGTCAACGAGGCGCTGCTGCAAGGCGTTATTCATAGCACGCGCGGCGACATCGCCGTGGTCAGCAACCCGGAGAACAAGGTGTACTTCCTGCGGGTGAATGACCCGGTGCTGGACGGTGTGGTGGTTGGGATCGCCAAGGATTCCATCACCTTCCGCGAGCACTATTCCGATCCCTTGGGACGTCCGCTGACGCGGGACGTGGTGAAGAAGTTGCGCGGTCCAGCCTAAGCGGCGGCCGTGCAGCAGAAGGTTTTGTGGTAAGCGACAGGCACCCTGCTCAAGAGCGCGGGATGCGCGCAAGGTCTGGTTTCGGCCTGGCGAGGAGATGGCAATGAGGCTCAAGTATCTAGTCGGTGTACTGTTCTTGATGATGAGCGCGATGGCGCTGACTGCGATGGCCGCAACCGGTTCGCAGCTGACGGGTGTGAGCGTGTCCCAAGGCAACGGCACGGCCGTGGTCGTGCTGAAGACCTCGGGCACGGTGACTCACAACGAATTCCATGCCGACGAAACCACCTTCGACGTCAACCTGGTCGGCACTTCGGCGGCTCTTCGCGAGCGCGATAAGACGCTGAATTCGCCGCTGGTGAAGTCCTACCGCGTCCTGACCTTCAAGGGGGCCAATGGCGTGGAGTCAACCAAGGTGGAGTTGAAGCTCAACCCCGGCGTGACGGCCAAGGCGGCCAGCGCCAAGGATGGCGTTGAGATTCAGCTCAGCCAGGGCGCTGCCTCCAGTGCCAAGGCGTCCAGCCCGGCTCCGGCTCCGGTCGCCAAGGCTCCGGTGGCCCAGGTACCTGCGCAGCCCAAGGTTCAGCCCGCGCCCAAGCCGCAGACCGTGGCCAAGGCGTCCCCGGCTCCTGAAGGCAAGCCGGTGCGTCATGCCAGTTCGCATTCGGCCAGCCCGCTGCCCGCGGTGGTTGCCGGTTCCATCATCCGCGACGTGCAGGTTGCCCGTGGCGAGGATGGCCCGGAGATCACCATCGTCGGCGCCAACGAGGCAAAGTCGATGGTGTTGCGCAACCCCGATCGCCTTGTGATCGACATTCCCGACGCCGTACCGCAGATGCGCACGCACAACATTCATGTCAATTCCTCGGACGTGAAGGATATCCGCGTGGGCCGCTACCAGGTCAATCCGCCGGTGACCCGGCTGGTTGTGGACCTGAAGGGACCGCGCACCTTCAAGACCGAGCAGCAGGCCGGCAAGATTGTGGTGAAGCTGCACGGCACATCCGAAGCTCTGGCGGCTTCACAGCCTGCTCCGGCGCCGGTATCTTCCTATGTTGCGCCGAAGTCCTCGGCTCAGCCTGCGCCGAGCACGCCGGCTCCGGTTACGACCGCTGCGGCAGTGCCTCCGCCGACTGCGCGTGACTTCGCCTACGTGGAGCCGACCTACAAGCCCAAGAGCCCGGCTGCCGATGCCGATGCCGCCGCGCAGACGCTCGATGCCACCGCCACTCCCAAACCACAGGCTGTTCCGGAGAGCGCTCCCGGAGGCAAGCTTGGCCCGGCCGTCAACATGGCCGCCGAGCAGGCGAAGGGAGAAGGTGCTACGCCTGCCAGGAACCGCCCCAAGTACACGGGCGAGCCCATCTCGGTGAACTTGCGCGACGTCGACCTGAAGGATTTCTTCCGCCTTATCAGTGAAATCAGCGGCCTCAACATCGTCATGGACCCCAGCGTCAGCGGCCGGGAAACTCTGGTGCTGAATGATGTCCCCTGGGATCAGGCGCTGGATATCGTGCTGGCCAATCACTCGCTGGAACGCACCCTTGATGGCAACGTGCTGCGCATTGCGTCGGTTGAAACCCTGAAGAAGGAAGCCGACCTGCGCAGCCAGCACCAGCAGGCGCTGGCCAAGAGCGTGGACACCCAGACCGTGACCCGCTTCCTCAGCTACGCCCACACCAAGGACGTTCTGCCCGTGGTCAAGAAGTTCCTCAGCGAGCGCGGCGATGTGATTGCCGACGACCGCACCAACGCGCTGATCATCCGCGATATTCCGAGCTCACTGCCCACTCTCGACCGGCTGATCAGCCAGTTGGACCGCAAGACGCAGCAGGTGGAGATTGAGGCGCGCGTGGTTTCCGCCAGCCGCAATTTTGCCCGCGACCTGGGTGTGCAACTGGGCTTTGCCTGGGGCAACGGCGTCAGTTCCGTGGGTGGCTCGGCCGCGGATTCTTCCAACAAGATCACCGGCCTGACCCCGTATTACCTGACCTCTGCGGCCACGGCGGGCTCCATTCCGCTGTTCAGCGACCAAAGCATTTCGTCGGTAACCAGCGGATTGAACTTCGTCAACGCCACCAAGAACTACCGCATTGACACCATCCTGCAGATGGCCGAAAGCCGCGGTCTGGCCAAGGTTCTCTCCCGTCCGCGGGTGGTGACCCAGAACAACGTGCAGGCCGTGATCGAACAGGGCCAGAAGATCCCGATCACGACCAGCAACGGCAGCAATAACGCAGCGAGCACCACTTACGTTCCTGCTGAGTTGCGCCTGACCGTCACGCCGCAGATCACCGCCGAGAACACCATCTTCCTGAACGTGGACGTGGAAAACACCTCGGCCGACTTTGGCCAGACGGTGCAGAGCAACCCGACCCTGAACACCCAGCAGGCCAAGACGCAGGTGTTGGTCAGCGACGGTGGAACGGTGGTCATCGGCGGCGTCATCCAGACGACCAACTCCGTCTCCATCACGCAGACACCGCTGCTCGGCAGCATCCCGATTCTGGGCAACCTGTTCAAGTCGCGTTCGGTTTCCACCAAGACGAACGAGTTGATGTTCTTCATCACGCCGAAGATCGTCGAACACTAAACCCGGTTTTCCGGCCCTCGGGCCGCGGACAAGTTGTTCTCCCTGAAGGTAAGGCACAGTGGCCCCCGCAAGGGGGCCGCTGCTGTTTGAGGAGAAGATTGACGGATGAGTTCTCCGCAGCCCTATGTGGGCCGGTGGGGAGACTCGCGTTGCGCTGCGGGCGGCGGAATCCATTACAATTCGGCCGATGAAACACAACATGAGGCTTGAGGCTCTTTGCACGCGGCTGGCGGAGCATGAGGTGGATGCCCTGCTGGTCACGCACATGCCCAATGTGCAGTATCTCTCCAGTTTTACCGGTAGTGCGGGCGTGCTGCTGGTGGCCAAGCGGAGCTTGTTCTTCACCGATGGCCGTTATGGTGAGCAGGCCCGCAAGCAGGTGGCGGGCGCGCGCGTTGTGGTGCCCAAGGGCAAGACCGCGTTCTCCGCCGCACTGGAGGCCGCGAAGGCTTTCGGTGTGCGTCGTCTTGGCATTGAGGCTGAGCACATGACGGTGGCCTCGCGCACGGCGGCCCTGCGCGAGCTGCGAGGCTCTCCGGTGCGTCTGGTGGAAACCCGAGCGGCGGTCGAGCATCAGCGCATGGTCAAGGATGCCGCAGAGCTTCGGCGCATGCGCGCGGCCGCGCTGCTGGGCTGCAAGCTGTTTCCGGGGCTGCTGAAGCGGCTGGTCCCGGGGCGGCCGGAGCAGGAGGCGGCGGCGTGGCTGGAGTATGGCGCGCGCAAGGCGGGAGCCAGCGCCATGTCGTTTGAAACCATCATTGCCGGGGGCGTTCGGTCGGCCATGCCGCACGGCGTGGCGTCGTCGGCACGGCTGCCCCGGCGCGGGTTCGTGGTGCTCGACTACGGTGTTATACTCAATGATTACTGCTCCGATATGACGCGCACTGTGCACATCGGGGCCGCGCCTGCCGAGTCCAAGTTGTTGTATCAGGCGGTGTTAGAGGCACAACTGGCGGCTGTAGCCTCGGTTCGTCCCGGGGCGACCACCGGCGAAGTGGATGAGGCTGCGCGTGGAACGCTGCGCCGCCACCGGTTGGCAAAGTACTTTACGCACTCCACGGGGCACGGGGTGGGGCTGGAAATACACGAGTTGCCAAGAGTCGCAGCCGGTCAGACGACCGTGCTGGAGCCGGGCATGGTCATTACCATCGAGCCCGGCATTTACCTTGCGGGACGGTGCGGCATACGCATCGAGGACACCGTGGTGGTCACAGGGAAAGGCGCCGAGCGGCTGACGCCGGTGACCAAGGATCTGATCGAACTTTAGAGCAGCTTCGGAAGGGGACGGGTTCCGCCAATTCCGCCGGGCAGAGAGACGCCCGGTTGCAACCGGAACAACGCCTTTCGCGAAGCCGCCGAATCCCGGCGCGGCCATCGGCCCGCCCATTGAGAGCGCATGAATCCAAAGGAACTGAAAGAGCTCATTAAATTCCTGGTCGACAAAGATATTGCCGAGTTCGAACTTGAACAGGGCGATTTGAAGGTGCGTGTGAAGCGTCCGGGGACGGCGCCCGCGCAGGTTGTGACCCTGCAGGCGCCTGTGATGGCTGCCGCTCCGGTAGTGGCCGCGCCTGTGGCGGCTGCACCGGCACCGGTTGCTGCGGCTCCGGCGGCTCCTGCCGCTGCCGCTCCGGCCGAAGAGGCGGGACTGCACATTGTGAAGTCGCCGATCGTGGGCACCTATTACGAGGCTCCTTCTCCCGGTGCGCCCGCATTCGTCAAGCCGGGGGATTCGGTGAAGGCCGGACAGGCGATCTGCATTGTCGAGGCCATGAAGCTGATGAACGAGATTGAGTCGGATGTGTCCGGCGAAATCGTCAAGTGCCTGGTCTCCAACGGGCAGCCGGTCGAATACGGCCAGCCGCTGTTTTCTGTCCGCGCGCGCTAGCGCTCATTCACGGAGGCACGCGCGTGTTCAAGAAGATACTGGTTGCAAATCGCGGCGAGATTGCGCTGCGCATCATCTGCGCCTGCAAGGAACTGGGCATCAAGGCGGTGGCCATCTACAGCGAGGCCGACCGCAACAGCCTGCATGTGCGCTTTGCCGACGAGGCCATCTGCATTGGCCCGCCGCGTCCGGCGGACAGCTATCTGAACATTCCGGCCGTCATCTCGGCCGCTGAAATCGCCAACGTCGACGCCATCCACCCCGGCTACGGCCTGCTGAGTGAGAATGCCAACTTTGCCGAAGTCTGCCAGGCGTGCGGCATCAAGTTCATCGGCCCTCCGCCGAACGTGATGCGCATGATGGGCGAGAAGGAAAAGGCCCGCCAGGCGATGAAGGAAGCGGGCGTGCCCATTTTGCCCGGCTCGGACGGCGTGGTGCCGACCGTGGAAGAGGCGATTGAGTGGGCGAAGCAGGTCGGCTTCCCGGTGATTGTGAAGGCCTCAGCCGGTGGCGGCGGACGCGGCATGCGCGTCATCCGCTCGGAAGAGGAACTGCCGCATCTGTTCCAGTCGGCGCAGTCGGAAGCGGCTGCGGCGTTCGGCAACGGCGACCTCTACATGGAGAAGTTCGTGGAGCAGCCGCGCCACATCGAGTTCCAGATTCTGGCCGATGAGTATGGCAAGGTGGTCTCCCTCGGCGAGCGCGAGTGCAGTATCCAGCGCCGCCACCAGAAGCTGCTGGAAGAATCGCCTTCGGTCGTGGTGACCGAGGAGATGCGCAAGCGCATTGGCGGCATGCTGGAAAAGACGCTGTCGAAGATCGGCTACGTCAACGCCGGCACCATCGAGTTCCTGATGGACGAGGATCACAAGCTCTACTTCATCGAGATGAACACCCGCATCCAGGTGGAGCATCCGGTGACGGAGATGGTGACCAACGTCGACCTGGTGAAGAGCCAGATCCGCATCGCCGCCGGGCACAAGCTCGACGAGGTGCTGCAGGGGCCGATCCAGCATCACGGACACGCCATCGAGTGCCGCATCAACGCCGAGCATCCGGAGAAGTTCACGCCGTCGGCGGGCAAGATCACCACGTTCCACCTGCCGGGCGGAACCGGCGTGCGCGTGGACACGGCTCTCTACACCGAAGGCGTTGTGCCGCCGTATTACGACTCGCTGATTGCCAAGCTGATCGTGCGGGGCAAGGACCGCACCGAGGCCATCTCGCGCATGAAGCGCGCGCTGGAAATGTTCATCGTCGAGGGCATCTACACCTCGATTCCGCTGCAGATGAAAATCATGTCGCACCCGGATTTCGTCTCCGGCAACTTTGACACGAAGTTCATGGAGCGCTTCCTTGAGGAAGAAAAGCAGAAGCGCGAAGCGGCCAAACAGGAAGAAGCGGTGGCGGCCGAGTAGTCCGGCGCGCAGCACTCACAGACACTGTTTTGCGAACATCGGCGGCCTTCGGGCCGCCGGTGCCGTCTGCGTGGCGTTTATACTTCTGAACATGCTCCCCCGCCTGTACGCAATTCTTGATGTCACGTCGCTGGCGCAACTGGATGGCCGTGTGCCCGACGCACGGCGCGTGTGCGCATTCGCCAGCGAACTGGCGGCAGGCGGCGTCACGCTGCTGCAATACCGCGCCAAGGACCTTGCGCCTCGCGAGGTGCTGGAGCAGGCGAGGGCGCTGCGTGCCGCGTTACCGCAGACGGTGAAGCTCATCCTGAACGACCGTGCCGACCTCTGCGTGGCCGCCGGCTTCGACGGCGTGCACGTGGGGCAGGACGATCTGCCGCCGGAAGAGGCGCGGGCCATCCTCGGGCCAGGGCGGCTGCTGGGTGTGAGCACGCACAACGTGGCGCAGTTGCAGGCAGCGGCCCGCAGCTCCGCCGACTATCTCGCCATTGGCCCGGTCTACGGCACCGCGAGCAAACTGAACCCGGACCCCGTGGTGGGGCTGGAGGGCGTGCGTGCGGCGCGCGAGGCAGTTGGTGCCGGGCGTCCGCTGGTGGCAATTGGCGGCGTCAGCCTGGAGCGTGCGCCGGAAGTCCTTGCGGCCGGTGCGGACGCGGTGGCGGTCATCGGAGCGCTTTTGCATGCTCCGCGTGAAACGGCTGCACACTTTTTGCGCATATTGTTGTAGATTCTTCACAAGAGTTTTTTGCGGCCAGCGTTGCCGCCCGTACGTCCCCTCAGGTCGAGTTTTTCAGTCCAAGGAGCCCCCGTTTGCCCGAGCCATCGGTCGGAACGCCACAGGTGCATACCAGCCAGCCAGAGCTTGTAAAAGGTCTCGGACTGACCAGCGCAACCACGCTTGTGATGGGCTCGATGATCGGCTCCGGCGTGTTCATCGTCACCGCAGATATGGCTCGCCTGGTGCAATCACCGGCGTTGCTGCTGGCGGCCTGGCTCATCACGGCCTTCATGACCATCTCCGCCGCGCTCAGCTACGGCGAACTGGCGGCGATGATGCCCAAGGCCGGCGGCCAGTACGTCTACCTGCGGGAGGCCTTGGGGCCGCTGTGGGGCTTCCTCTACGGCTGGACGCTGTTTCTCGTCATACAGACCGGCACGATTGCCGCCGTCGGCGTGGCCTTCGGCAAGTTCCTCGGCGTCCTCTGGCCCGCCATCTCGGGCGATCACTGGATCCTGCATATCTACAAGGTCCCGCCCATCACTGTCGGGCCGATGGTGCTCGGCAACATGGACGTGGGGTTGAACACGCAGAACCTTGTGGCCGTGGTGCTGATCGTGCTGCTCTCGGTGGTGAACATCTTCGGCGTCAAAACCGGCGCGCTGGTGCAGAACATCTTCACCTTCGCCAAGGTGGCCTCGCTGCTCGGGCTGGTCTTTTTCGGCGTTTTCCTTGGCGCGAACCACGCGGCCATCGCCGCCAACTTCGGGACTAATTTCTGGAAGGGCGCGGGCTTCGGCACGCTGCACCTGATCCCGGTGGGCGTCTCCGGAGCAACGGCCCTGGTGGGCACGCTGACCGTACTGGCTGTGGCGCAGGTAGGCTCGCTGTTTTCCGCCGACGCCTGGAACAATGTGACCTTCACGGCCGGGGAAGTGAAGAACCCGCATCGCAACCTGCCGCTTTCGCTGGCGCTCGGCACCGGCGTTGTCATTCTGCTGTATATCGCCGCAAATCTTGTCTACCTGCTGGCGCTGCCCATGATGGGCGATGCGAACGGCCTGTCGATCTTCACGCGCGGCATTGCCTATGCCAAGGAAGACCGCGTAGCTACCGCCGTGCTGCAGCAGATGTTCGGCGCGGCTGGTGCGGGGCTGATGGCGGTCGCCATACTGGTTTCAACCTTTGGTTGCGCGAATGGAATGCTGCTGGCCGGCGCGCGCGTTTACTACACCATGGCCCGTGACGGGCTGTTCTTCCGCAAGGTGGGCGAACTGCATCCGAAGTACAAGACTCCGGCGGTGAGCCTTCTGGTGCAGGCTGCCTGGACCAGCGTGCTCTGCCTGAGCGGCAGCTACGGGCAACTGCTCGATTACACGATTTTTGCTGTGCTGGTTTTCTACGTGCTCACCCTGGTTGGGTTGTTCGTGCTGAGGGTGAAACAGCCGGACGCGCCGCGGCCGTATCGTGCCGTCGGCTATCCGTTCCTGCCCGCCATTTATGTACTGATGGCGCTGGCGATTGATGTAGTCTTGTTGCGTTATAAACCGCAATACACCTGGCCGGGCCTGGCGATTGTTCTGCTGGGCATACCGGTCTATTACCTGTGGCGGAAGCCGCAAGCTGCCTAGCGGCACTGCACACAGGCTGGCCTGAGGCCGGCATACGAACGAAGGAGAGTCTCTCGGAATGTCGAAACTGCTGGTTACCAAACCGCTGGATCTGCTGATGGCGGAGGCGAGTGAAGACAACGAGCACAGCTTAAAGCGTGCGCTCGGACCGTTTTCGCTGACCGCGCTGGGCATTGGCGCCATCATTGGCGCGGGTATCTTCGTGCTCTCCGGGCTGGGCGCTCACTACGCCGGACCCGGCTTGATGCTCTCGTTCGTCATCAGCGGTCTGGGCTGCGCTTTCGCGGGCCTCTGCTACGCCGAGTTTGCCGCCATGATTCCGCTGGCGGGCAGCGCTTACACCTACGCCTACGCCACGCTGGGCGAGCTGTTTGCCTGGATCATCGGCTGGGATTTGACGCTGGAATACGCCATGGGCGCCAGCACCGTCAGCTCCGGCTGGTCCAACCACTTTATCGAGTTCCTGAACATCTTCGGCATCCGCATGCCGCTGTGGCTGGCCTATGACCACTGGACCGGCCTGCGCATGGCGCGCGACATTGTGGCCCGCCAGATGACGACGGCTGCCAACCCCGGCCTCATCCCGGGCACGCCCGAGTTCATCAAGGCCTTCGACGCCGTCAAGGCTTCGGGCTCGACGGAACTGGCGCAGCGCGCGCATGACCTGCTCGCGGCTCCGCACCTGTTCGGCGTGGAGATCGGCTTCAACCTGCCAGCGTTCGTGATTGCTCTGGTCATCACCGCTATCCTTGTCGTCGGCATCAAGGAGAGCGCCAAGTTCAACGCCTCCATCGTGGTCGTGAAGGTTGCGGTGGTGCTGTTCGTCATCCTGCTTGGCATGCACTATGTTTCGCCCAGCAACTGGGGCAACAGCTGGCACAGCTTCGCGCCCTACGGCTTCGGCGGCATTGGCGCGGGCGCGGCATACATTTTCTTCGCCTACATCGGCTTTGATGCGGTTTCCACCACGGCGCAGGAGGCCAAGAACCCGCAGCGCGATCTGCCCATCGGCATCATCGTCTCGCTGCTGGTCTGCACCGTGCTGTACATTGCGGTGGCCGCCGTGCTGACCGGCATGGTGCCGTGGCAGGACGTGAACATTGAAGCGCCGATCGCGCGCGCCTTCCTCGACCGCAACCTTGTGGGCGCCTCGCACATCATCACCCTGGGCGCGCTCGCCGGACTCACCAGCGTCATGCTCGTTATGTTGCTGGGCCAGACCCGCGTTCTCTACGCCATGGCGCATGACGGCCTGCTGCCCAAGAAGTTCTTCGCCGAGATTCACCCGAAGTTCCGCACGCCATACAAGAACACCATTCTGGTCGGATTCCTGGCGGCCATCGTGGGCAGCGTCACGCCCATCGACGACATCGGCAAGATGGTGAACATTGGCACTCTGCTGGCGTTCGTCATCGTCTGCATCGCGGTCATCATCCTGCGCCACACGGCTCCGGAGCGTCATCGTCCGTTCCGCGCGCCGCTGGTGCCGCTGCTGCCCGCGCTGGGCATCCTGTTCAACGGCTACATGATGCTGAAGCTCGGCGCCGTGAACTGGATCCGTCTGATAGTCTGGCTCATCATCGGCCTGTTCATCTACTTCCTCTACGGACGTCACCACAGCCACGTGCAGGCGCTGGTGGCCGAGCAGGAAGCTTCGAACGCCGACTAACCGCGATCCATGCTTGAAACTCGAAGGCCCTCCCGCGCGGAGGGCCTTCTGCTTTTCCACCGGAAATCCACACATCGCATGTCACGCATGTTCTGCACAGGACATGCGCATTCTCCCGCATTGATGTTGCTGCAGCGGCGGGAAGGCGTGCCGTACAGGTTGCCATGCGCGGTACCCGGCGCAAGTTTCCACCTCCGCGACCTTCAATATTCACCCTCAGCGCGATAGACTCCGTTCAGACGATGAAGGCTCTGCGCAATCTCCGGTTGCTCTGCATGGTGCTCGTGCTGGTGGTGGTCACCGGCACGCTCGGCTTCCATTACCTGGAAGGCTGGCCGTACTTCGATGGCTTCTACATGGTGCTGACCACGCTGACGACCATCGGCTACCAGGAGGTGCACCCGCTCTCGCACGCGGGGCGCGTCTTCAACGTGTTTCTCATCATCAGCGGCGTGGGCACCGTGCTCATCATCATCGGGACGCTCACACAGGCTTTGTTAGAATTCGAGTTCAATGAGCTGTTTGGCAGGCGGAGAATGGAACGCGACATCGATCGCTTGAAGGGGCATTACATCATCTGCGGTGCCGGCCGTGTGGGCCGCAGCGTGGGCCGCGAACTGGCCTCCAAGCCCGCACCGTTTGTGATTATCGAGGGCAAGCCGGAGAAGGCCGCGCATTACGCGGATGAGTTCCTGATGATCACCGGCGACGCCACGCAGGAAGCCATCCTGAAGCAGGCGCACATTGAGCGTGCCGCCGGGCTGGTGGCCGCCACCACCACGGACGCCACCAACACCTTTATTGTGTTGACCGCGCGCAGCCTCAACCCGAAGCTCAGCATTATTGCGCGGGCCAGCGAGGAGAACGCCGAGAAGCACATGCGCACGGCCGGAGCCGACAGCGTCATCTCGCCCTACGTCTACGCCGGACACCGCATTGCGCAGGCGTTCCTGCGCCCCAACGTCGTCGACTTCCTGGAAATTGCGCTGGTGCGCAACGAGGAACTGGGGCTGGAGATGGAAGAGATCGTGCTTCATCCCCACTCGCGCTACGTGGGTACCACGCTGCGCGAATCCGGCATCCGCAACGACCTGGACATCAACATTCTGGCCATCAAGAGTGAAGGCTGCGCCATGCGTTACAACCCCACGCCGGAAGACCGCATGCAGGCCGGAGACCGCCTGATCGTCATGGGCAGCTCCGAGATGCTGCACCGGCTGGAGGCCCTGGCGCGCGGCGGGAACTAGGGGATTGCAATGAAGATTGTCAGCGCCGAAGAGATGCGCGCGATCGACCTTGCCAGCAGCGAGAAGTATGGCGTGCCGTCGCTCACCCTGATGGAGAACGCCGGAGCCGCCGTGGCGCAGTACGCGCTGCAGCACTGGTCGCAGGCGCAGCGCATCACCGTGCTGTGCGGCAAGGGCAACAACGGCGGAGACGGTTTTGTGGCGGCCCGCCACCTGCACCACGCCGGACGCATTGTGGAAGTTGTGCTGCTGGGCGCTCCGCAGGATTTAAAGAACGATGCCGCCGCCATGTATGCGCGGCTGCCGCTGCGGGCCGTGCTGGTGCACGACGAACGCGGGCTGGCCGCCGAAGTGGGCCGCTCGTTCGGTCACGCCGATCTCATCATTGACGCCATTCTTGGCACGGGCTTCAAGCCGCCGGTGCGCGGGCTGGCCGCTTCGGCCATTGCGGCGCTGAACCATACCTCGGCGCCGGTGCTGGCCGTGGACATTCCTTCCGGCATCGATGCCGACGCGCACACGGCGCAGAAAGATGGCCGCGCACGGGCCTCGGCGGTCATCACCTTTACCGTGCCGCGTCCGGCACATTTGTTCGGGCAGCTTACGCGCGGCCCCGTCGTGGTCACAGGCATTGGCTCGCCGGATGAGGCTGTCGTCTCCGCTCAGAACCTGAACGTCATCACCGCGCGGGAAGTGGCGCCGTTGCTGGTACCGCGTGAGCTGGAGGCGAACAAGGGTCGCTTCGGGCATGTTCTCGTCATCGGAGGCTCGTTGGGTAAAGCCGGTGCCGCCGCCATGTGCGGCATGGCCGCGTTGCGCGCCGGAGCCGGGCTGGTGACGGTGGCTACGCCGCTGAGCGTGCTGCCGACCGTGGCGGGCTTTGCGCCGGAGCTGATGACCGAGCCACTGGCGGAGACCGCCGAAGGCACGCTGATGACCGGAGCGCGCAAGGCGGCGGAAAAGCTGTTGCAGACGCGAAGTGTGCTTGCGCTTGGTCCGGGCGTTTCGCGGCATCCGGAGACGGCTGCGCTGGTGCGAGCGCTGGCGCACCATCCCACGGTGCCCACGGTGCTCGACGCCGACGGGCTGAACGCATTTGAGGAGCACCCGAGCGAGCTGCGCGGCACGCATCGCACGCTGGTGCTTACGCCGCATCCCGGCGAAATGGCGCGGCTGCTGGGCGTGAGCGTGGCCGAGGTGCAGCGCGAGCGCCTGGGGTGCGCGCGCGACGCCGCACGCCGATGGAACGTCATTGTGGTGCTGAAGGGCCATCGGACGATTGTGGCCGCACCCGACGGAGCTGCCTGGGTGAACACCACGGGCAATCCCGGCATGGCTACCGGCGGCACGGGAGACATTCTGACCGGCATGATTGCCGGGCTGATCGGACAGTTTCCACAGCAGGTGCTCGCGGCCGTCTGCGCGGCGGTTTACCTGCACGGAGCCGCCGGAGACGCCGCCTGCCACGTGCTCGGCGAGCAGGCGTTGATTGCCACCGACCTGCTGCACTTCCTGCCGGAAGCGGTGCGCCGCACGCGCGAGCTGGCGCAGGAAGAACTGGTTCTCCTGGGGTGAGATTTGCCGCGCCGCGCTGCACGCGCTGTGCGAAAATGCAGCCATGGTTCAGGAGTTCACGAGCAGCTCGGCGGAAGATACCATACGGCTTGGCCATGAGTTGGCGCCGCAGCTTGCCCACGCGCGGCTGGTGCTGCTGCGCGGAGACCTTGGCGCGGGCAAGACCACGCTGGTGAAGGGCATTGCCGAGGCCTTCCAAGCCGCCGAGGCCGAGGACGTCACCAGCCCCACCTTCACGCTGGTGCACGAATACCAGGGCCCCGAGCGCACGCTCTACCACATCGATCTCTACCGCATTGAAACCGACCGCGAACTCGACGGGCTGGGCCTTGACGACCTTGTCCGCGACGAGGAGAACCTGCTGCTGGTGGAGTGGGGAGAGAAGTTCCCGCGCATCGTCAACCTGGCCGACGCCGAAATTGCCATCACGCGCAACGGCACCGACGCCCGCAAGCTTCGCCTGACCACCGGCCTCCATCAAGCGCCGCACAAGTAGCCGCATCCCATCACAAGGCAGGGAGAACAGCAGGTCCTTTGTCGCTACGCTCCTCAGGATGACGCTCTGCTAGGGGGCACTCGGCACGAGACGAACTTAGCGGTTGGGTGCCCCAGGTTCGGCGAGCCCGACAGGGCGCGGCTAACCTGGGATGAGCTGCGGCTCCCCGCAAAAGGAAAGACCGCGCTCGGGGCGCGGCCTCAAATTCACAAATACTGAAATGCGAAAATTCGAAAACCAAAAACTAGCCAGCGACGATGTTGGAGCCGCAGTCGACGAAGATGGTGTCGCCGGTGATGGCGGCTGCCGCGTCGGAGGCGAGGAATGCAGCCAGGTCGCCGACTTCTTCCTGCGTCACGTTGCGCTTCAGCGGGGCGCGCTCGGCGTTGACCTTCAGCATGTCGGTAAAGCCGCCGACACCGCGCGCGGCCAGCGTCTTGATGGGGCCGGCGGAAATCGCGTTGACGCGGATGTTCTTCGCACCGACCGAGTTGGCCAGGTAGCGCACCGTGCACTGCAGCGAGGCCTTGGCTACGCCCATGATGTTGTAGCCGGGCACAACCTTTTCCGCGCCGTAGTAGGTCATGGCCATGACGCTGCCGCCATCGGTCATCAACGGCAGTGCGCCGCGGGTGAGTGCGATGAGCGAGTAGACGCTGATGTCGTGGGCGATGCGGAAGCCCTCGCGCGTGGTGTCGACAAAGTCGCCCTTCAGGTCCGCCGAGGGGGCAAACGCCACCGAGTGGACCAGCACGTTCAGTTTTCCGTATTCCTGCTTCAGGTCGGCGAAGAGCTGATCGATTTCCTCGTCGCGCGTCACATCGCACTGGAAGCCCTTGGCGCCGGGCAGCGAGAGGATCATGTCCTCGGCTTCGGCTTTCATGCGCTCATTTTGATAGGTGATGGCGAGCGTGGCCCCGGCTTCATGCAGCTTCTGGGCAATTCCCCAGGCAATGCTGCGCTTATTGGCAAGGCCGACCACCAGGGCAATACGCCCCTCAAGACTCTTAGACATTCTTTCTATGTGCTCCGTGGATGGAATCCCTTGTATTCAAGAATACCAGCAACCGGGCCTTGCGCGCACGCCGGGCGGCCCAGAAGGGCGGTATCCGCGCCGTAACCAAAGACACAGGCGATTGTGAAGCCCATCACAGCCAGCGGCGGGGACGGCGGCAATACTAGCGCTGCTATGACGACGAACGTCGAGAAAAAGAGCCCGGCCGCGGGCGAAGTATTGCCCGTGGTTGAGCAACGCGGGGCTTGCGTGGATTTCCTGGACTTCTCCAAGGAGCAGTACCTTACTGCCCGTGCGGCGCTGACCATGATCCGCGTGCTCCACAACCCCAACTGGGAGGCTGAGTACGAACGCATCCGCCAGACCATGCGTGCGGAAGTCGACCGTATCTTCGCCCCCGTAGAAAAGTCCATGAGCGAGGGCACCAACTGCCGCGAGGTTCTGCAGCAGCTCATGGAGGCGCTCGCCAAGGCCGAAAAGTAAACGCCGTAAGAGCAGAAGCAAAGTGGTTGCAGCAACAGGGAACCCGCAGGACCGGAAACGTACAGAGGGTGCAGTGATTCCTAGGCTCGTTGCGTAATCCAAATTTTCCCCTTCAAACACAAGGCCCGCCAACCGGCGGGCCTTCAACATTCTGCGTGATCGAAGGGGCTACTTGGCCAGTTCGGCGGAGAGCAGGCTGGCCTTCATGGCCAGGTTGTGGGCGCGTTCGTAGTCGCCGTCGCGGGTGGCCGCGCGTGACTGCGCGATGTAGTTGCGCGCCTGCCGCATCATGGCCTGCTCGTTGTCATTGAGTGAACGCGTCACCTTCTGCAGGTTCTGCTCGGACCTCTGGATCAGCGATTCGGTTTCGCGGCGCTGGTTCTCCGCCGCGCCCTCCGGCACACTGGCGGAAATCTGCACGGACTCGCTGCTCGGAGCGGCCAGAGCCGGTTTGGGATCCGGCGCAGGTGCGGTCGGGGGCGTTGCGGGCTTGACCACCGCTGGTGCCGATTTGTGCACGGGCTTCCGGCGTGGCGCGGGCTTCTTCGTCGTGGTGCTGGGCGCGGGAGTGGCGGGCTTCGTTTCCGTCTCCGGCTTGGGTTCGGGCGCAGGCTCCACCACGGCGGGCGCCGGTTCGGGTTTTGGCTGCTCAATCGCGGGCGGCTGTGCCGGGGGCAGGTTCGGCTTTCTCTTCTTGAACACGCCGCAGCCGCTGAGCATCAGCGTGGCGCTCAGGGCGACGAGCAGCAATAGGTTTCGACGAGCGTTCATCATTTCTGTTCCTGTGCGGTGCCGGTCGCGCCGGCAGCCGTTTCGCGCGCGGGCAGGCGGCCCGGCTGCAACGGCAGTTGCAGGTGGAAGGTGGTGCCGCGTCCGGCTTCGGAGTCGAACTCCAGCGAGCCGTTGTGCATCTGCATCACGCGGTAGCTCATGGCCAGACCAATGCCGCTGCCGCTCGGCTTGGTGGTGAAGTAGAGGTTGAAGACCTTGTCGCGCAGCTCGGGCGGAATGCCCGTGCCCGTGTCCTGAATGTCGAGCGCCGCCATCTGCCCGGCGAGGCGCGAGCGCAGGGTGAGCGCGCCGCCCCCCGGCATGGCCTGCACGCCGTTGAGCACGATGTTGAGCACCGCCTGACGGATGAGGTCGGCGTCGGCGCGCACGTGCAGTTCGCTGCTGGCGGGTTCCACCACGATGCTTACATTATGGCCCGCGGCCTCCGGCTCGGCCAGGGAGGCGACCTCGGCGGCGAGCGTGCGCAGGTCAAAATCCGTCAGCTTCAAGTCCACCGGCCGCGAGAAATCGACAAGGGTCTTCACCACGCGGTCGAGCCGGTGAATCTCCTTGGTGATGATGTCCATGTGGCGGCGGGTTTCCGGGTCGAGCTGCACGATGCGTTCGCGCAGAATCTCCAGGTGGATGACGATGGCGTTGATCGGGTTCTTGACCTCGTGCGCCACGCCCGAAGTGAGGCGGCCGATAGAGGCCAGCCGGTGCGAGAGTTCGATCTCGTTCTCAATGCGGCGCACGCTCTCGGCGTCGCGGATGGTGAGCAGCGCGCCGATGGGCTGACCGCTCTCCTCGATGAAGTCGAGCGAAACCTGCAGGCGGTGGCCGTCCTCGGCAATGATCTCTCGCGCGGCAAAGCCCTCATGGATGGCGAAGGCGACCAGCACAAGGCGGCCGAGCGCGGTGGTGTCGTCGAAAATCTGCTCCACGTTCGCGCCCAGCATCTCTCCGCGCGGACGCCCGGCAAAGCGTTCAGCGCTGGCGCTGACAAGCACCAGCCGTGAGTCGCGGGTGAACAGCATCAGGCCGTCCTGCAAGGTGGCCATGATCTGTTCCAGGTTTTCCTTCAAGGCGGAGAAGACTTCCTTCACATCGCGGATCTGGCGGCCCAGGCGGTCGATCTTGGTGTTGACCGCTCCGAACTCGTCGGTCTTCACCGCGGGCTCCGGCTCGGCGGGCGCAACGTCGGCGGCCATGGCGTCCAGCCGGCGGCCAATTACTTCGAGAGGCTGCAGCGCGAAGTTCGACAGCGCCGCCGCAAGCAGCAGGGAAATGAGCACCGCCGCGGCTGAAAAGATGAGCGCGTGGTTGAGCTGGGGGCGCAGCTCGTTTTTCAAAAACAGTGTGGAGAGCCCAATGCGGATTTCGCCAAAGGGCTGGCCGCCGCGTTGGATGGGCAGCCGCAGTTCGTAGACACGAGGCTCGCCGTAGACAGCCTGCAGTTGTGAGACGATGCCGCCATCGCGCAACTCCGCCAGCGCCGGGCGCTGCGGCAGCGTGTGGCCCAGCGCCGCCGGGTCCGTGTGCAGCAGTGCCGCGCCCTGTGCGTCGGCAATGGCCACATCAAAGACCTCGGCGTTATAGCCGATGACCGATTGCAGCAGCGCGTCGAGCTGCGGATCGGTCTGCAGGATGTGCGCCAGCGCGTCATGCACCTGCGCGGGGTCGTTCACGTCAATGCGCAGGTTGGAGAGATCGGCCTCCACGGCCTGCCGCGCCCCGTGCAGAATCTGGTGCGCGCTGAAGTCGGCCTCCGTGTAGCTGGAACTGATGCGCTGCTTCATCATCTGCGACACGTAGAGCGCCGAGAGCACCACCACCAGCACGCACACCATGCCGCTGATGGCGAGCACAAGCTTCGTTTTGAGTCGCAGCTTTGGAAGAGGCATTGTGTATACCGCGCGGCCGCCCGCTTATTGCCCTGCGCCGTCCGGCTCGTCGCCGGAAGGCTGCTGGTTGTATTCCTTCAGCTTGTTGTGCAGCGTCTTCAGGCTGATGCCGAGGATTTCGGCAGCGCGCGTCTTGTTGTTGTGCGTGAATTCCAGGGTCTTGAAGATGAGCTGCTTTTCCGCCTCGCCAACGGTGGTGCCCACGCCCAGACGAATGCCGTCACCGGTGGCGGCCGCCGTGGCCAGCGTAGCGCTGCCAATTCCGGGCGGCAGGTGGCGCGGCTCAATCACTTCGGCGTCGCAGACGATGACGGCCCGCTCCAGCGTGTTACGCAGCTCGCGCACGTTGCCCGGCCAGGCATGCTGCTGGAACAGTTGCAGCACAGCTTCGCTCGCGGCGCGCACGTTGCGTCCGTGCTTGGTGTTCATCTCAGCGATCATGGCCTCCACGAGCGCAGGGAGGTCCTCCTTGTGCTCGCGCAGCGGCGGCATGGCGATGTTAAAGACGTTCAGGCGGTAGAAGAGGTCATTGCGCAGCTCGCCGCGCGCCACCGCTTCTTCGGGGACCTTATTGGTGGCGGCCAGCACGCGCACGTCCACCGTGGTCTCCGTCTTGCTACCCAGCCGGCGCAGGCGGCGGTCTTCCAGCACGCGCAGCAGTTTGGCCTGCGTGCCCACGGGCATTTCGCCAATCTCGTCGAGCAGCAGCGTGCCGCCCTCGGCCAGCTCAAAGCAGCCGATGCGGCGCTCGAGCGCGCCGGTGAAAGCGCCTTTCTCGTGACCAAAAATCTCGCTTTCAATCAGCGTCTCGGGAATGGCGGCGCAGTTGATGGCGACGAATGGCTTGTCTTTCCGCGGGCTCAGTTCGTGGATGGTGCGCGCCACCACCTCTTTGCCAGTGCCGCTTTCGCCGGTAATGAGCACGCTGGCCGTGGAGGGTGCCACCTGCTCGACCAGGTGGAAGATCTCCTGCATCTGGCGCGAGGAGCCGACCAGCGAGCCTAGCTGCCCGCTGTCGCGCAGGCGGCGGCGCGTGGCTTCCAGCTCGCGTTCGGTGCCGCGCTGGCGCGAGGCGTTCTGCAGAATGGCACGCAGCCGCGTGGTGTTCACCGGCTTCTCGATAAAGTCGTAGGCACCCAGCTTCATGGCAGAAACCGCCGCGTCAATGGAGCCTTGCGCCGTCAGCAGCACCACCGCAATCTCCTGCGGCTGCTGCGCAATCTGCTCCAGCAGTTCAATGCCGGTCATGCGCGGCATCTTCAGGTCGGTGACCACGATGCCCGGCTCCCAGGCGGCAACCTTCTCCAGTCCTTCCATGCCGTCGCAGGCGGTCTCCGTGCGGTAGCCCCAAGCGGAGATCAACTCCGCCAGGCCGTTGCGTTCGTTTTCCTCGTCCTCAACGATGAGGACTCGTTCTGCTGTCATAGCCTGCTCGTTCCGGTGGCGGCACGGTGCTGGCACCGGTCTGGAATGAAGTCCCATGAAATTGGATGCAGGGCGCAGAGGCTCTGCCGCCGATGTTCACGAAAAAGGTAACACTTTGGTCGCGATGTTGGCAGGTGGAAAGCGCGGCGGGCCCTGAGCGATGCTCGCCGAGAACGGAGGCGTCTTTCTCCACGAGCGATGGAAGACGACTTGCGGAATGAGGGTCCGAACCCTGCAGGGAGAGCTGCACGGTTTCGCGAGGGTGCGAATTTGTGTAAAGAGTAAAGAAAATCTCGAGCATGTCGGTTTCCAAACAGTGGCCTCAAGCCGACTTTTGGGGGATAATGTTTTGGGTGGTTGGAGTCTCAGTGACAAGAAGTGTGGTTGACTCCGCCTGTCTGAAAGATATTGAGTCAGTATGAGCAAAAGACTTGCTGTATTTGCTAGCAAAGTTTCGGAGGAAATCGCATGCTAGTTGGTTCCCGTGGTACTAAGCGTTATGTGAGTTCTATTCTGGCGGCCGCGTTGTTCTGCCTGGCCTCGCCGGTCTTCGCGCAAAGCGACGAGCCGGCCAAGGTGGAATTGTTCGGTGGCTACTCGTTCTTCCATCCGAACGGCCGTTATGTCTCTCCCTCGACGGACGCAGACAAAGTCCGTGACATGCATGGCTTCGGAATTGCCGCGGCGCATCCGTTCAAGAAGTACTTCACGATCGCGGCGGACTTCTCGCGTCAGGAAAGCCACGGCAATAGCCATCTCGGCTTCCTCGTTGGCCCGCAGGCGCGCCTCAAGGTCAACCATGCGCAGCCGTTCATTGAAGGCATGGTGGGCGTGGCCCACAGCTCGCCGGCAAATTACAAGGACGCGACTTCATTCGCGGCCATGGCCGGCGGCGGTCTCGACATCCTGCTGAATCGCTACTTCAGCTGGCGCGTGATCCAGGCCGACTACGTCTTCTCGAAGTTCAAGAATCCGGCGGATGCCGCTTATAGCGACTCCGGTGCGGTGTGGGATAGCGTTCGCGTCCAGAGCGGTCTGGTCTTCAACTTCGGCCAGCCGAAGGCTCCGGAAATGGTCAGCGCCGATTGCACCTCCTCGCCGAAGGAAATCCAGGCTGGCGAGCCGGTCTCGTTCAGCATGGCCACCAAGAACTTCCAGCCCAAGCGCAAGGTCGTTTATGCGTGGCAGGCAACGGGTGGCAAGGTTGCTGCCAAGGACAACGCCGGCACCATTGAGACCGCTGGCCTGACCCCTGGCAAGTACACCATCAGTGGCACCGCCACCGATAATGGCAAGGGCAAGAACCAGCAGTCCGCGAAGTGCTCCACCGACTTCACCGTGCTGGCTCCGCCGATGCATCCGCCGGTCATCAAGGTTTCGGCCAACCCGTCGGTTGTCACTTCGGGCGATCCTTCGGCCATTACCACCAAGACCAGCAGCCCGGACAATGCTCCTCTGACCGAGAGCTGCTCGCCGAGCGCCGGCTCCCTGAAGGGTGGCAACGGTTCCTACACGCTGGATACCGCGACCGTTCCTTCCGGCACCATCACCGTCAGCTGCACCGTGAACGATGCCCGTCGCGCCGACCTGACCGCTTCTGACAGCACCACCGTCACGGTCAACGAGCGCGCGAAGGCTCCGACTGCGGCCACCAAGCTGAACGCCGCCAACTTCCCGGACAAGAAGCGTCCGGCTCGTGTCGACAACGCCGCCAAGCAGGTGCTGCGTGACGCGGCCCACGCTCTGCAGCAGGCTCCGCAGGGATCGAAGCTGATCCTGGTCGGCAATGCCTGGGCTGCCGAGAAGAAGGCCCACAAGAACCTGCCTGCTGAGCGCGCCATCAACGCCAAGGAGTTCTTGCTCGATCCGAAGAACGGCGGCGGCGTGGATGCCGGCTCGGTGGTTCTCTACACCGGCAACGAGGATGCGCAGACGGTTGACGTCTACCTCCAGAAGCCGGGCGACACCTTCGATGCGTCGGCTCTGACCCCCGTGGTCGAGAAGCCGGCTGTGAAGAAGGCCGTCAAGAAGGCAGCCAAGAAGTAACTGTTCCGGCGGCTGTCCGGTAGGACAGCCGTGCTCGCCCAATTTCGCATCACGGGCGGGCGAATCGCAATCGGCCGGCCTGTCCCCTTTGGGTAAACAGGCCGGCTTTTTCGTGCCCGCGGCGTGTTCCAGCCGCAGTATCCTTCAATCACCACTTCCTGAAACCTTGCCGGAGGAAGGTGCTTTCGAATGTCGTTGCAACTGTTTCGTAAATGGTTCTGCATCACGCTTCTGTTGCTCTGTGCCAGCCTCATGCAGGCGCAGTGGCTTTCGCTGGGCCCCGAGGGCGGTGACGCCCGTTCGCTCAGCTTTGACCCGCGCAATCCCTCGCACGTGCTGCTGGGGACTACAACCGGGCAGATTTATGTCTCCGAAAACGGCGGCAAGTCCTGGGCGCCCTGGGTGCGTCTCGGCACCGAGGAGAACTACGCGCTCGACCACATCGTCTTCGATCGCCGCGACTCCAAGATCATTTATGTAGCTGCCTGGTGCGTGCATCGCGAGGATGGCGACGTCTTCCGCACGCGCGACGGCGGCAAGAGCTGGCAGCGCCTCGCCGGATTGCATGGAAAGAGCGTTCGCGGCTTTGCCCAGAGCGAGAGCAACCCGCGCACGCTGGTTGCGGTCACCGTCGATGGCGTCTTCCGTAGCGATGACGACGGCGATGCCTGGCGCAAGATTTCTCCTGACGGCCATGCCGACCTGCGCAATTTCGAGTCCGTGGCCATCGACCCGCGCGACCCCAACGTGGTCTACGCCGGTACCTGGCATCTGCCCTGGAAGACCGTGGATGGCGGCAAGAACTGGCGCAACATCAAGCAGGGGCTCATCGACGACTCGGACATCTTCTCCATCATCCTGAGCCGCGGCAACCCCGACCAGGTCTACACCAGCGCCTGCTCCGGCATCTACAAGAGCGAGAACGGCGGCGATCTCTACCGCAAGGTGCAGGGCATTCCGGGCACCGCGCGCCGCACCCTGGTGCTGATGCAGGACCCGGTCGACGCGCAGACGGTTTATGCAGGAACCACCGAAGGCCTGTGGCGCACCACCAACGGCGGTGCGAACTTCCAGCGCATCTCGTCGCCGGACCTGATCGTGAATGACATCTCGATCGACCCGCGCAACACCAAGCACCTGCTGCTGGCAACCGACCGCGCCGGTGTCTACATCAGCGAGGATGGCGGTGCGAACTTCCGCCTCTCCAATGAAGGCTACGCACAGCGCCGCATCTCCGGCATTGTGGCCGCGCCCGATGGCTCGCTGACCGTGGCCGTGCTGCATGACCGCGAGTTCGGTGGCATTCTGCACCGCGCCTCCAACAGCAGCCGCTGGCTGCCGATGAATGAGGGCCTCAGCCGCGACTTGGAAGTGCTCGACCTGGGCCGCGCCAAGGACGGCGACCTGGTGGCAGCCACCACGCGCGGCATGCTGCGCTGGACGGCCTCCACGCGCCGCTGGGAAGCGGCCAACCTCGTCGTCAACGAGCGCCCTGCGCCGGCTCCGAAGCCGGTCCGCGTTAAGGGCAAGCTGGTGACGCCGAAGCCCGCGCCGCCGATTGTCACACGCAGCGAAGTGAACGGCCGCGTCAACGCCGTCGATGTCACCGGCGACGTCTGGTATGCAGCCACCAACTCCGGCGTGCTGCGCAGCAGCAATCAGGGGCGCAGCTGGGCGGGTGGTCCGGTGGCGGGTGAGATGCAGTTCCTCTCCGTCGCGCACTCGGGTTCGCGCGTGGTGGCCAGTACGGGCCGCCACATGGTGGTCTCCGACGACGGCGGTGCAAGCTGGCGCGTGCTGCCGGTGCCGGAATACATCAGCCGCATCTTCTCGCTGGCCTACGCGGCGGACGGCACGCTCTGGATGGCGACCGCCGAAGGAGGCGTCTGCCTGAAGGGCGACAAGTTCGAGCACGTGCTCAACGGCCTGCCGACGCGCAACCTGCGCACCGTCCGCGTGCAGAACACCGCGCACGGCCAACTGCTGCTGATTGCCGGTGAGAACGACGACCGGCTGTTCATCAGCCACGATGGCGGCGAGCACTTTGCGCCCACCAGCGTGAACGGACACAACGTGGCCTACGGCTTTGCCGAGGGCTCGCGCATCTACGCCGTTACCGCATTCCGCGGCCTGATGGAACTGAAGGAGACCGGCCGCGTGGCCAGCGTCACCTCCGGCGAAGGCAAGGCCAGCGGCGGCAGCAACTAAACGCATTCCATCGCTGTACAAGACAAAAGGGACCGCTTCGGCGGTCCCTTTTCATTTGTGCGGACGGTGTGCGACTCGAAGAAATCATCAGGATGGACAGCGGAGAGGCGAGGTAGACAGCGCCCCGCAATGCTGGCCTCCGGGCAGCATCCTTTCATGTTTTGTGAAATGCACGGACTCAAAGTATGCACTTCTGGAGCGAGAGGCTCGGGAGTAGACCGTTGGAGGACGGTGCACGCCGCAATGCGTTGGATATTAGAGATGCTGGGTTCCGGCCGCTGAGCGCTGGCTTCAGCACGGATAACTCACGTGGCTCATGAATGGGGAGAAAGATGATGAAGAGGGCCTTGAAGATCCTCAAGATTGCATGTCTGTTGGCGGTCTTCTGCAGTGCAGGAGTTCAGGCTCTTGCGCAGGAATCGGCGCCTGGCGAGGAAATGAGCTATTGGCAGGCGCGCCGCGTGGTGGTCACCCTGCTGCAATCCACTTACGTCGCCAATATGAGCAAATGGGGGTCTCCGAAAACCTATCATTTCGATTCGGCAAGTGCGCGGTATGAGGGAAATCTGCTCAAAGTCGACGCGTCCACGCAGGATGGCCACATGGTTCATCTGGTTGTCGATTTCAGCGGTCTCGAACTCTATATTCCGCGCTGGATTGACGGCGCCTGGTCCCTGCACTCGACGTCCAAACCCAAAGTCTGGTTTGAGATGACAGAGGAAACTCTCAAAAAGAAGTATCCTTTCGGGTTCTCCGCGCGTCCGGAGTGTCCGACGGCGCAGAGTGAGCGGTGCAAACAGGAAGCCACTCAACTTACGGTAGCGTTTGAGGTGCTGCATCTCCACGCACAAGCACCGTCCGCTCCGCAGGAGAAGTTTCATCAAGAAGCTGCAAAGTGGCGGGCACTTTCGCAAAAGCCGCCGCTGGGGGCGACCGCGCGCGTGCAACGCTTGGCGGCAGAGAACGCCATCAAACAGCAGAAGCCTGGTGAAGCCCTGAACGCCTATGAACTCGGTGTGGAAAGTGAGCCCACGTGGGCCGCGGGATGGTACAACGCCGCAGTGCTGGCCGGGGAACTCGGCTATTTTGCAGACGCCGCCGAACACATGCAGAACTATCTGGAGTTGCTGCCGGATGCGCCCGACGCTGACCAGGTACGTGATCAGATTGAACTCTGGAAGCACAAGGCAAAGGCGGCTCAGACTTCAAAGTAAAACCAGCCGGAACGCGGCGGCTTGTGGCTGACTTTGCAGAGGCAAAAAAATCCCACTCAAGCGGCCAAGCTTGAGTGGGCGCCTAGTCTAGTAGCACTGGTCCAGCCCGATGATTACAACATTGCCGGACCCTCTCAATCGGTGGTCCCGAGACCGCCGACTGAAACCTATAAAATCCTTACGAACCGCTTACTGATTCACCGTCACCGGCTGCGCGAGCTTGAAGGTCAGCTTCTGCTCGGAGGCAATCGTGACGTCCTTTTTGCCGGTGGCCGCGGCCGTGGCCGTGCCTGCGCCTGCACCGGCGCCAGCGCCAATCGCCGCGCCCTTGCCGCCGCCGAAGATGCCACCCAGCAGCGCACCGGTGGCCGCGCCACCGCCGATCCACTCAATGTTGCGCTTCTTGTGGCTGCCGGCCTTGGCCGAGATCTGCGAGGTCTGTATGGGCACGTTGTGGCCCTTCAGGTTCAGCGAAACCAGCGTGATGGAGATCTGTCCCGGATGCTCAAGGCGGCCGCTGCTCTCGGCGTTGGTCACCTGCCCGGTGACGAGCGCGCCGGCGGGCGCCACGGTCACGCCATTGGACTTCAACGGCTCGGCCAGTACGGCTTCAAAACGGTCTCCGCTGCGCGACTGCGCACTGGAAACCGAGGTCTGCATGCGAACTTCGATCGGAGTGCCGGCCGCCAGGGTCAGCGGACGGGCCGCCTCCGGCTTGGGGGCGCTGGCCGAGTAGGGGGGCGCGCCGCTTGCGGGCTGAGAGGCCGCTCCATTGGCGGACTGGGCCGAGCTTCCGGCAAAAGGTGCGGAAGCATTTGAGGCGCTGTCGCCCATCTTCGCGGCGTCGTTCGCCAGCGGGTCCGCCTTCGCGTGATTGCACGCGGCGGTCAAAGTCATCAGGGAAGCAACCAACAACAGGGAAAGTACCGTAAATCTGTTCTTCATCTCTCCTCCAGGTTCGATTGCAGGGACAACTCGGTAATTGCAGATGGCGTGCCAAAGTCATTCGTATGTTTTTCAATGACTTACGAGGTGGAATATAGCCAGGCTCTGGTAGAAATTACACGCCCTTGGGAGTTTCGACCTTGCCCAGATAAGGGGGAGAGCTTCGATTGTCCGCGACGGAGAAAATCCGGAGCGTTGCCCGTAGTCTGTGCGGCTTCGGGAGTTAAATCAAAGCCGGAAGCGTCTGGGGTGGGTTGAAATTAAGAGAATTCTTAGTCTCGAGCACGGGCCAGAGGAGAATTTTCCACAGACTGCGAAGTCACCTCCAGCGGCGGCCCAAAACGAAACTCTGCGTTCCGAATCAGCACCCAGCTGATTCTCCTGTAGTTAATGCCGATAAACTGCCGCGCCACGTGTGCCGACAGCCTGAAACAGGAACGGAACAATTCATTCCCACCTTGGAGCCGACTCCGGAATGGGACGTAACACGCCTGAATTCATTGCTTTGTATGTTCTAACCTGGGACGGTTCCGGAATTGCAAGTTAGAGTGGCGTGAAACATGGAGCGCCAATGGAGACCGTAGGAAATCGCACGGAGGCGGCCGAGATCGTGCTCGACGCCGAGCGGGTCAGGCAGTTGCGCTCCATCTTGCACGAGCTGGCCAATCTGTTTACCGGGGTGCTGATCGCCGGGGGGCTGTTGCAGCGCAATCTGAAGGGAACTCCCGGGAGCAGCTATGCCGAGGGGATCTGTGAGCTGGGGGAGCGCGGCGCGGTGCTGATCCGCGAGGCGCGCAAGACGCTTCTGGGGCAGGACGGAGTCGCGCTGCCGCCGTCGGGGGAAGCTGCGGCGGACAGCCAAACTTTGGGAGAGAGCGAGGACGCTGGCAATGGGAGAGATTGATCGCGTGGCGCACAACGGGGGAGGCCCCCAGCCGGGGAGCGGGCGGCGATCCGCAGAAGAAAATGGCGGAACACTTGACCGGATTCCCGATGTGGGTACAATGTTGGCCTCAAAGGCTATGCTCTCAGCGGCAGACAAAGCCGAGGCGAACCTGCTGAACCTGCTGATCGTTGACGATGAGCGGATCATACGGGACGGGTGTAAGGACGTCGCGGCGGGCATCGGCTTCAACACATTTGTTGCGGATAATGCCGAGCACGCCTTCCGCGTTCTCGACGCGCATTCCATCGACGTGGTGCTGCTGGATCTGCGGCTGCCGGGCCTGGGCGGCCTGGAAGTGCTGCGCGAAGTGAAGCGCCGCCGGCCGGAGACGGTGGTCATCGTGATGACCGGCTTTGCCAGCGTGCAGTCGGCCGTGCAGGCGATGAAGAACGGTGCTTATGACTATGTAACCAAGCCGTTCAACCTCGAGGAACTGCGTCTCATCCTCGACCGCGTGCTCGGGCACCTGCAGCTGACCACCGAGAACCGCATCCTGCGCGAGCAGGTGAAGTCGAAGGAAGGCTTCGGCTCCATCATCGGGCGTTCGCCGGAGATGGAGCGGCTCTACCGCATCATCTCCAAGGCCGCGCACTCCACCCATCCGGTGCTGATCCTGGGCGAGAGCGGCACCGGCAAGGAACTGGTGGCGCGCTCCATCCACTATTCCGGACCCTACCGCGACAAGCCGTTCATCGCCGTCGATTGCGGCTCGCTGGTGCCTTCGCTCATTGAGAGCGAACTGTTCGGCTACGTGAAGGGCGCCTTCACCGGGGCCAACAAGAGCAAGGACGGGCTGCTGGCCGTCGCTGACGGTGGCACCATCTTCCTCGACGAGATTGGCGAGCTGCCGGTCGACCTGCAGGCCAAGCTGCTGCGCGCCCTGCAGGAGAAGGAGATTCGTCCGGTGGGCGGCACCAAGGCCATACCGGTCGATGTGCGCGTGCTGGCGGCCACCAACCGCGACCTCGAGGCCGCGGTGCAATCCGGCGCCTTCCGCCGCGATCTCTACTTCCGCCTCAACGTGCTCAGCCTGAGGATTCCGCCGCTGCGCCAGCGCAAGCAGGACATTCCGCTGCTGGTGGGGCATTTTCTGGAGCGGCTGGCGCGCTCGACCGGCGTGCAGCGAAACATCAGCGATGACGCCCTGAAGCTGATGCTCAGCTATGAGTGGCCGGGCAATGTGCGCGAACTCGAGAACTGCATTGAGCGTGCCTGCGCCCTCAGCTCAGGGCCGACGATCCATACCGCCGACCTGCCGACGCCCATCCAGAACTGGAAGGAGCAGACGCAGGCCACTGCGCAGGTGCCGGCGCCGTCGAAGGGCATCGTCCCCATCTCGGAGATGGAGAAGCAGGCGATCCTTTCGGCGATTGAGCAACTGCACGGCGACAAGCTGGAAGCGGCGCGGCTGCTCGGCATCGGCAAGACCACCCTGTACCGCAAGCTCAAGGAATACGGAACCATCCAGTAGCGCGGCGGAGAACCCCCTCCCGCCGTGCTCTGGTGGCGCCCTATGCGTCACCGGTGTCCCCGCGGGAGCCAAGAGGACACGACAATGATTCTGCTGGTGACAAGTTCGCGAACGGGCGGGCAGATTGCCTCCCAGTTGGAAGAAGCGATGAAGGAAACGGTGCTGGCCGCCGAGAGCGTGCGCCGCGCCGTTGCCATGGTGCGCGAAACCGAGTTCAGCGCGGTGGTGCTGGACGAGCCCATGGCGGACACCGAACCGGAAAACACCGACGCCCTGCTGCAGCACGCAGGCATGGCCGTGCCCGTCTACGTGAATCTGGCGGTGGCCAGCGCGCAGCGCGTGGCGCGCGAGGTGCGCTTTGCCCTGCGCCGCTTCCAGGAGGCGAAGCTGGTGGCGGTGCGCTCCGCCGAGAGCCTGCTGCGCAGCGAGATTCGCGACGCCGTGACCGGCATCCTGCTGAGCACGGAGCTGGCGCTGCACACGCCGGAGATGCCTCCGGAGGCCGAGGAGAAGCTGCGCGCCGTCTGCCTGCTGGCTTCGCAGATACGCAGCCGCCTGGAAGCCGTGCAGTAGCCTGGCTGGTTGAAGCTGCTCCCCGGTGCAAGCGGCTGATCGCCTCTGGTTGCGAGTCCTCGCGCGGAGCGCCGCCGTCGCTGAACTCCCTGTGCGTCGGCGTGGATGGCGCTATATCTCAGAAGTTCTTGTGCGACCCATCGGCCCCACGGACCTGCGCGCACGTCTCTGGCGTGCGCGCGTTTTTCTGCCGCGAAGTCGGCTCGGCGTGTTTGTGGGAATCTGAGCGCCACAATGCGTAGCGCATCGACGAATTTGTGTTTGAAGTGGCTGGGTGCGGAACAGAGCCGTGCGGTAGATGGTTGGAGGCGAGAAGGAAGAGAATCCGTGCGGCAGGGGCCTGTAGCCACCTGCCGCGCAGCGGATGCGTTTACTCGGCGGGATGGGTTTCGCCCGGCTTCAAGTGCAGGTCCATCTGCTCCTGCACCTGGCGGCGGAACTCGAGCGGGTGCGAGATCTTGAAGAACGGCTCCGGCGTGCCGCCCGTGCCGCGCACGGTGATGGTGCCGAAGTTGAAGATGCGGCCGGTCAGGCTCTGGTCCACGCCGATGCTCTCGATCTTGCTCAGCATGATCTCCACGGTGCGGCGGCTGAGCAGCCCGGACTTGACCATGACGCGCTTGTTGGTCACGGCCATTTCAATGGAGTCGCGCGAGAAGATGGCATAGCCGCCAATGGCGATGGCGATGACGATCAGGATGAGAGCGGGAACGCCAAAGCCGCCCGTTCCGTGCGTGTGCGAGTGCGCCGAACCCACCAGCAGCGAGAGTCCACCGAGTCCGAGCACAAAGGCGATCAGCATGGGCACCAGCAGCACAATGCCGTGCCGGCGCGTGCGATAGACAAGCCGCTCACCGGCGATGAGATTCTGGTCAATATAGCTCAACGATTTCTCCTTGCAGAAAGGCTATGAATTTATGGTCGCGCAATGCGCAGGCAGGGTCAAACGCGCTTAGGTGCCACATGCGCACCATTTTGCAAGCCGCATGCAGCGCAGAGCCGCGAAAACAGCGGCCCGGACACGGGGAATAGAGAATGCCCCACGCGCGCGGGGGAGCGGAGAAAGCAGTGGCTTGCAACCGTCCGGAGGTTACGGCATCCAACTAGGAGAACCGTCCGTACGGAGGACACATGTCGAAAGTGAAGATCACCCTGCGCCGCAACGGGCCGCTGCGCGTGGAAGACCCGGAAGGCCTGATCGAACTGGTGGACGAAGAGGGCAACACGATTGACCTCGGCGGGCGCACGGCGTACTCGTTGTGCCGCTGCGGCGCCAGCGTCAACAAGCCGTTCTGCGATGGCACGCACTCGCGCCTGGGCTTCCAGGTGGCGGAGGCCGCCGTGGCGCGCGAACACAAGCCGTAACCGTCTCCTGTTCGAAACAAGCAGCCCCGCCCCGGCGGGGCTTTGCCGTCTCCGGGGCGTCGCGCCGGAAGGGGCCTGCACCCCTCGTGCGATTACTGCTGGTATTAGAAATTTGCAATTGCAATCCGCAGCCGTTCATCGCAGGATTTCAATACCCAATCCTTCGTGTAATTGGAGAACTGAGGGCTTCCGGGGCTGCCTTGCGCGGCCCTGCTGAGATTTGGCGGGAGGGTCTTTCCATGATGATGCAGGGCAAGGTTGTGGTGGTTACAGGCGCCAGCATGGGTATTGGCGAGGAGGTGGCGCGCATCTGTCTGGAGCAGCGCGCCTCGGTGGTGCTGGCCTCGCGGAGCCTTGCGCGCGTGGAGGCCTCTCGGCTGCGCGTGGGCGGCTCGGCGGAGAACTCGCTGGCCGTGGCCTGCGACGTGCGCCTGTGGCCGCAGATCGACAACCTTGTGAAGCAGGCCGTCGAACGCTTTGGCCGCATCGACCTGTGGGTGAACTGCGCGGGCTACGGCCTGATCGACTCGGTCGAAAAGATGGACATGGAGGAGTGCCGGGGGCTGTTTGAAACCAACCTGTTCGGCGCCATCGAGTGCATGAAGGCGGTACTGCCGGTGATGCGCGCGCAGGGCGGCGGCGCCATTGTCAACGTCTCCAGCGTGGCCGGGGAGATTGCCGTGCCCTACATGGCGGCCTATAGCGCCAGCAAGGCGGCACTGTCGGCCTTCAGCCGGGCGGCGCGGCTGGAACTGAAGCACACGGGCGTGAAGGTCATCAACGTCTGCCCGGGCTACGTGCGCACGGGCTTTGCGGAAAATTCCGTGTGGGGAGAGGATGCCTTCCGGGTGGCGGGCAGCCGCAAGCGCGGCATTGACGCGCGCCATGCTGCCAAGAGCGTGCTACGCGCCTACGAGGCCAGCCTGCGTGAGGTCATTGTGCCCTGGACGCACTATTCGGCTGTCCGGCTCTACCATTTTGTGCCGAAGCTGGTGGAGTGGGGCGTGCTCCGGCTGCTGCGCCGCGTGGGGCGTCGAGATCCGGAAATCCGCGCGCTCTAATTCTGCATCAAATAGCCAGATCGTCGAGCATCTGCTGCATTTCGCTTTCGGCGTGGCCGTTGTTGCTGCGCCGGGCGGCGGCAATGCCGTCTTCGAGCCACTTCATCACCTCGGCGGTGCGGTCCGGAGTGCGGGCCAGTGCCTGCGCGGCCATGAAGTAGGCGTTGGCGTAGTCGGGCTGCGCCTCCACAAGGGTCTTGAATTCGGCGACGGCCTGCTCGATCTCTCCGGCGGAGGAGTACTCCATGCCCAGCGCGTAGCGGGCAAAGGTGTTCGTCGGGTCCTGTGCAAGGATGGCTTTTAACTGCGCGGTGCGTTCGCTTTCTGGCATGTGGCGAACATATCACAGAAGCCCGGAGCGGCAGAAAAGCCGATTGAGCGGGCGCCTTGGGGAGCCGGAAACGCCGCCTGGAGTGGGGCGCGGATATCTCCCGCGCGTGCGCAGTTTTGGAATCCGGTTTAGCATGGTGACAGTTTGTGTGGGTGAGTTTCAGCATCAGGTCCGGCCCCGTGGGTTTGCGTATGCATGCACCAGAGAGCTTTGCGTGCCTGGCGTGCGGCGCGGACTGAGAAGGGTAGTGGGTTGGACGGAATTTTTGGAACTTTGACGATGGCAGAAAACACTGAAGAAAAAGAACTCGAGATGCAGCCGGAGCAGGCGGACTTTATGACGCCCAAGCCGGTCAACGCCAGCATTTCACACATGGTGGAACTGGTACTGCCCAACGACGCGAACCCGCTCGGAGCCCTGCTCGGCGGGCGCCTGATGCACTGGATCGACCTGGCCGGAGCGCTGGCCGCGCATCGCCACGCGCGCTCCAACGTGGTCACCGCCTCCATCGACCACCTGGATTTTCTGGTGCCGGTGCATGTCGGCGATGTGGTGCTGTTCCGCTCGTCGGTCAACCGCGTCTACAACACAAGTATGGAAGTGGGAGTGAAGGTTTACGTGGAGAGCTACCTGACGGGCGAGAAGCGCCATGTCAGCTCGGCCTATGTTACCTTTGTTGCCGTTGACCGCCACGGCCGCAAGCAGCGCGTAGCTCCGGTGCTGCCGGAGACCGACGAGCAGAAGCGCCGTTACGAGGACGCCGGACACCGCCGCGAGATGCGCCGGGCCGAGGCCGAGCGCAAACGCAAGCAGCGCCACGGCTAGCAGGCGGCCTCGCGTCGTACCCGCCCAGCCGGGCAGCCTTCCGGCGTCGGTGGACCCAGTGTTTTTCATGGGGACTCGGCTCTTCTCCACGAAGAGCCGAGCGCTAAATTTGGAGTTCCCGAAAAAAACTTCCTAACGATGGCGCGAACCATCGTAAACACTAGTTCAAAACGGTTTTTCCTCCGCTTTTAATATTTTCAATGTGATGTATATCACAGCCCATACTCTTGCACCCAAACAGAATCGTGCTAGGTATGCCAGCGCGCCGGACACTCCGTAATCTTCGTTCCAATACCCTGTCCGGGACTGCGCCGGAGCGGTTCGCGGGATGGACGCTCCGGTCACTGGTGTTCCACTCCTGTCGAGGATAGACGATGGATAGCGCGCTACTTGTACATAGACTGCATTTTGCATTCTGTGCGACGTTCCACTACCTGTTCCCTCAGCTCACTATGGGCCTGGCGCCGCTGATCGTGGTGTTCAAGACTCTTGCGCTGAAGACGAACAACGAAAAGTACAATCGTGCCGCCCGCTTCTGGGCCAAGATCTTCGGAATCAACTTCGTTATTGGTGTGGTGACGGGCGTTCCGATGGAATTCCAGTTCGGCACCAACTGGTCTCACTTCAGCCGCTACGCCGGCGGCGTCATTGGCCAGACGCTGGCCATGGAAGGCACCTTCGCCTTCTTTCTGGAATCGGCCTTCCTGGGCCTGTTCCTCTATGGCGAAAAGAAACTTACCCCCAAGGCTCACTGGCTTTCGGCCATGGCCGTCTTCGTCGGCTCGTGGCTGTCGGGCTACTTCATCATTGCCACGGACGCCTGGATGCAGCACCCGGTGGCGTACACCGTCGGTACCGACGGCAGCGTCAGCCTGAACTCCTTCTGGGGGCTCATTCTGAACCCGTGGGCGCTGTGGCAGTACGCGCACAACATGGCTGGAGCGGTCGTGACGGGCGCTTTTGCCATGATGGCCGTCGGCGCCTTCTACCTGTTGAGCAAGCGCTTTGAAGAGCAGGCGAAGATGTACGTCAAGGTCGGCGTGATTGCCGGCTTCATCGCCTCGCTGCTGGTCATTGGACCGACCGGTGACGGTCAGGGCCGCAACCTGGTGGACTACCAGCCCGCCTCGCTGGCTGGCATGGAAGCCCTCTTCCATTCGCAGCAGGGCGCGCCGCTGGTGCTCATGGGGCAGCCCGACGCCACGACCGGCAAGATCGACAACCCGCTGGAAGTGCCGAAGCTGCTGAGCATGCTCTCCTACCGGAGCTGGAATGCTCACATCAAGGGCCTCGACGCGTTCCCGCAATCCGAGTGGCCGCAGAACATTGCGCTGCTCTACTTCAGCTATCACATCATGGTCGGCCTCGGTACCATCTTCATGCTCGTCATGCTGATCTCGGGCATCATGCTCTGGCGCCGCAAGCTGTATGACGCGCGCTGGATGCTGTGGGTGCTGATGCTGAGCGCACCGCTGCCCTACATTGCCAACACCGCCGGCTGGATGACCGCCGAGCTGGGCCGCCAGCCTTACCTGGTTTATGGCCTGCTGCGGACCGCCGAAGGCTTCTCCAAGTCCGTGCACGCCGGCAACGCGTGGTTTACGCTGCTGGGCTTCATGGGTATGTACACGATGCTTGCCATCCTGTTCGTCTTCCTCGTGGTTCGCGAACTGGAACACGGGCCGGGTGATGCAGCCAAGGCCGCGGCGGAGGTGCACTAATGATGCCGATTCTCTGGTTCTGGATCACGGCCGTAATGGTCGCTGTTTACGTGGTGCTCGACGGCTTTGACCTCGGCGCCGGCGCCATTCACCTTATCGCTGCCAAGACCGACGACGAGCGGCGCAAGATCATCCGCTCCATCGGCCCCGTCTGGGACGGCAACGAAGTGTGGTTGCTGGCCGGCGGCGGCGTGCTCTACTTCTCGTTCCCGCAGCTTTACGCCTCCGCCTTCAGCGGCTTCTATCTGCCGCTGATGATGGTGCTGTGGATGCTGATGGGACGCGCCATTTCACTCGAACTGCGCAACCACATTGATGCTCCGGTGTGGAAGCACTTCTTCGACGGCGTCTTCTGCGTCAGCAGCCTGCTGTTGACCATCTTCCTCGGCGCCGCGCTCGGCAACGTCATCCGTGGCGTGCCCATCGGCGACGACAAGTACTTCTTCCTGCCGCTGTGGACCAACTTCAACGTGGGTCCGAACCCAGGCATCCTGGACTGGTACACCATTCTGAGCGGCCTGTGCACCTGCGTGGCTCTCTCGCTGCACGGAGCCAACTGGGTGGCGCTCAAGACGGATGGCGACCTGCACACGCGCGTCAACGGCATTGCCAAGGTGCTGTGGCCGGCGCTGGTGGTGCTCACGCTGCTGAGCGGCGCTGCCACCTATGCCATCCATCCGGAACTGCTGGGCAACTACCTGAAGTACCCGATTACCCTGGTTTCGCCGCTGCTGGTCTTCGTCACCCTGTTTGCGATACCGGTGCTGCGCAAGAAGGGCAACGACCTAGCTGCGTGGTACGCCTCGTCGCTCTATCTGGTCTTCATGCTGGTTTCCGGCGTGTGGGCTTTGTTCCCGAACATCCTGGTTGCCACCGATCCGTCGCGCAACCTGACGGTCTGGAACAGCGCAACCTCCGACTATGCAATGAGCGTGGCCTTCCGCTGGTGGATCGTCGGCTTCATCATTGCCGTCGGCTACTTCGTCTACGTCTACCACAGCTTTGCCGGCAAGGTGGATGTGAGCGAAAACGAGCACGGCTACTAAGCTCCCCTTACCTCCTGAAACAGTGGCGCGGCCTTCGGGTCGCGCCGTTCCTTTTGCGGCAAGCCTCGGCGTTCATTGGCGGCCTCGCGCAGAATTCGTTCCGCTCTCCGCGACCGGCGGCCCCCGTTTTCCATCTAACCCACTGTGACGGATATAATCAGGTCAGCTTATCCGTGCAGGGAGACAACGTGTCGCATACTCAACCAAGCCCGCAGATGCCGGCGCCGCAATCCATTCCCGGAGTCAAATCAGTCATCGCAGTTGGATCAGGCAAAGGCGGAGTGGGTAAAACCACGCTTTCCGTGAACCTTTCGCTCGCCCTGGCCCGCATGGGCTACAAGGTCGGCCTGCTTGACGCAGACATCTATGGCCCGAACGTTCCCCTCATGCTCGGCTCGGGCGCGCAGCCGCAGATGACCGACGAAGGCAAAATCATTCCGCCCGAATGCTACGGTTTGCGCACCATCTCAGTCGGCTTCCTCAATCCGGGCGACGAGCCTCTGGTGTGGCGCGGCCCCATGCTGCACTCGGTGATCAAGCAGTTCCTCAGCCAGGTGGAGTGGGGCGAACTCGATTACCTCGTGGTCGACCTGCCGCCGGGAACCGGCGACGTCGTCATCTCTCTGACGCAGACCGTGCCGCTGGCCGGCGCCGTGGTGGTCACCACGCCCAGCGATGTTTCCTTGCAGGACGCGCGCAAGGCCATTGAGATGTTCAAGCACGTCCGCGTGCCTATCCTTGGCGTTGCCGAGAACATGAGCTACCTGGTGTGCCCGCACTGCAACCACGAGATCGACGTCTTCTCCCGTGGCGGTGGCGAGAAGACCGCGCAGCAGTTCAGCGTGCCGTTCCTCGGCCGCATTGAGATGGACCCGACCATCCGCGAGGGCGGGGACAGCGGCCATCCAGTGGCACTGTCCGGTGAGAACGCCAACAACGCGAAGTCGATCTACGCGTTCGCCCGCAATGTGCTGGAGCAGGTGAAGGCGCTCGGCACCAGCGAGAACGTGCTCAGCGTCGACTAAGCAAGAGGCATTTCGAATGCAGGCGCGGGGCTTCGGCTCCGCGCTTTTGTTTTGCCGGCAGGTCGCCGCGTCACTCCTGCCCGCACTTGTGAACTGGGCTCCGCCGCGCCGCGTATTAAGATGGGTCTGCTTCATCGGAGAACCTGGATGGAACCTCAACCGCTTCCTGATCTGCCGCAGCCGCAGGCACCACAACTGGATTCCGCGGCCGTTGAACCGTTGACGCCCGCTGCCCGTGGCATCGCGCCGGTTTGGCACACCGTTCTGCTGATTGCGGCGCTGCTGTTTGTCTCCGTCAACAGCGCGGGCGCCGACCGCACTGCCGTGGCGCAGGGTTCGCATGTTGGAACCTATCTCCGCACCATCGCCTATGAGTTTGCGCTGCTGGCCTATTGCTGGTGGGGCGCTCACCTGCGCGGAATCAAGTTACGCGAGTTGATCGGCGGACGTTGGCAGAAGGTTGAAGACTTTTTGATGGACGTCGCGCTCGGCGCAGGCTTCCTGGTGGCGTGGGTGGTCTTCGTGCTGTCGGTGGCAATGGTGATTGCGTCCCTGCACCTGATTGACGTGCACAGCGCGGGCGCGCAGACCAAACAGATGGACGACCTAAGAAAGCAGGTCGGCTTCCTGGTGCCGCGCGGCGCGCTTGAAATGTGGCTGTTCATGGGGCTCAGCGCCACCGCGGGCTTCTGTGAAGAGGTCATCTTCCGTGGCTACTTGCAACGCCAGTTTGCCGCGTGGACAGGCCGCGTGTGGGCCGGCATCGTGCTCGCCGGAGTCGTCTTCGGCCTCGGTCATCTCTACGAGGGAGCGATGCGCGTGGTGCTCATCGGCGTCTTTGGAATCGCCTTTGGCCTTCTCGCGCTATGGAGAAAATCTTTGCGCCCCGGCATGATCGCGCACGGCATGTGGGACGCTGCGATCGGAGCAGTGCTTCGCGTGCTGGTGAAATAGCCCAGCAAACATGCGGGTGAAACGCATGTCGCTCTCTCAGTGTGTGTGAGCAGGCGGCATGAAAAACGTGAAGAAGCAAACGAAGCGAGGTTGAGCACTTCGTTTCGCAGTTCGTTTTTTGCTTGACATCGTTTTTCATTCCACTTATACAACTAGCAAATTGCAACACGCGTGTTGCAATCACACAAAAAGGGAGAATAGACAATGGCAACGAAGAAGGCTGCGAAGAAGGTGGCTAAGAAGGCCGCGAAGAAGCCGGCGAAGAAGGCCGCGAAGAAGTAACAGCAATTCCACTGAACAAGGCAACGGGGGACGCGAAAGCGTCCCCCTCAGTGTTTCTGCCGCAAACTATTTCAGCGCCGCCCGGCTCACTCCATCAACGCCGTTACCGCCGCCAGCGAGGCAATCGCTGCGGTCTCCGCCCGCAGCACCGTCGAGCCCAGCGTCACGCTCTGCCATCCTTCGGCGCCGAACAGCGCAACCTCATCCTCAGTCCATCCACCTTCCGGACCAATCGCGAGCGCGACCGAAGCCGGTGTCTGCTCGGTGAGCACATCGCGCAGAGTGAGTTGCTGCTCGTTCTCGTTGAGAAGCAAACGAGCGTCGGCAGTCAGGTTGAGCGCTGCCTTCAGCTTGATGGGGTCGTCGACGGCCGGAGGCACCAGCCGCCGCGATTGCTGCGAAGCCTCATGGGCGATGCGCCGCCAGCGCTCCACGCGCTTTACCGCCGCTTGCGCCAGATGCGACTCGGTTCGACGGGCAATGACGGGAACGATGCGCCGCGCGCCCAGCTCCGTACATTTCTCAACCGCCCATTCGAAGCGGTCAAACTTGAAGACCGCCAGCAGCACCGTGGTGTCCAGCAGGGAAGGAGCCGCCAGCGCTTCGCCGAGCGAGAACTCCACACGCTCGTCGGAGATGGAGCGGATGGTGCCCGCGCGCAGTTGCTCGCCGCAGGCAATATCAAACTGCTGACCCACGCGGGCGCGGAGCACACGTGCCAGGTGCGCGGCGTGCTCGCCGGTCAGCGCCGCCTGATCCTCGGAATATTCATCGGCAATCCAACGCCGTCGTGTCATGCACAGAAGATAACAGAAGCTGCGCAACGCCGGCGCAAACGGGGAAGCGCAGTGAGGAATGCAGTATGAAGCGACGGAGAAAACAAAACGCGCCACCGGTTTTTCCGATGGCGCGTCTGAAAACTGGAAGGGGAGCTACGAGAAGATGTCCTTCACCTTGCTGAACAGCGAGCGACGCTCAGGCACGTTCTGCACGGAGAGCGTCCCCTGCAGTTGCTGCAATAGCTCGCGCTGCTGCTTGGTCAGCTTGGAGGGCGTCTGCACCATCACTTCCACGTACAGGTCGCCACGGCCGTTGCCGTTCAGCACCGGCACGCCCTTGTTGCGCAGGCGGAACGTGGTGCTTGACTGTGTGCCTTCCGGAACCTTGATGGTGGCTTCGCCTTCGAGAGTGGGAATGCGGATCTCCGCGCCAAGCGCCGCCTGCGTAAAACTGATGGGCACCGCGCAGTGCAGGTCGCGGCCTTCGCGCTCGAACACATCGTGGTCCTTCACGTGGAGCACCACGTAGATGTCTCCCGCCGGCCCGCCATGCACACCGGCGTCGCCGTGTCCGCTGAACAGAATGCGCGTGCCTTCCTCGACTCCGGCCGGAACCTTCACTTCCAGCGTGTGATTGCTGATCTGCAGGCCTTCGCCGTGGCAGCGGCGGCACGGATCGTCGATGCGCGTGCCTGTTCCCTGGCATGCGGGGCAGGTGCGCGCCACGCTGAAGAAGCCCTGCTGATAGGTGACCTGACCGCGTCCGCCGCACTGCTTGCAGGCTGCTGGAGCCTTGCCGCTCGCCGAGCCGGTGCCGTTGCACTGCTCGCACGGCTCCTTGCGGCGGATGGTGACCGTCTGCTTGGTGCCGAAGACCGCTTCCTCAAACTCAATGGTGAGGTCTTCGCGCAGGTCCTGTCCGCGCTGTGCGCGCGAACGGCGTCCGCCACGCCCGCCGCCGAAGGCGTCGCCAAAGCCGAACATCTCGCTGAACAGGTCGGCGAAGTCGACGGTCTCAAAGCCGCCGCCGTTGCCGCCGAAGCCGCCCATCTGCGGACCTTCAAAGCCGTAGCGGTCGTACTGGGCGCGCTTGTCGGAGTCACTCAGAATCGAGTAGGCCTCGCCGCACTCCTTGAACATCTCCTCCGCTTCCGGATTGTCCGGATTGCGGTCGGGATGATATTGCATGGCGAGCTTGCGGTAGGCGCTCTTGATTTCAACTTCGGTTGCGGTGCGCGTAACGCCGAGCACCTCGTAGTAATCGCGTTTTTGCCGGGTTGCCAGGGTCCTGTCCTCCGCCTCGTGAAGTTACTTGCCGCTGTTCTGCGCCACGCGCACCATGGCTGGGCGCAGCAGGCGGTCACGCAGGCGATAGCCGCGCTGCAACTCGTCAACAATGTGGTTGTCTTCCACTTCCGCGGTCTCCACCATCTGGATGGCCTGATGGAGTGTGGGATCGAATACGCCTTCGGCCGCGACAGGCTCCACGCCCAACCGCGCCAGCACGTCATGGAACTGGCGGTCGATCAGCTCCACGCCCTTCTGCACGTCCTCAATCGAATTGGCCGGCGTCTTGGCCGCGCGGTCCAGGCTGTCCAGGATAGGCAGCACCTGTTTCAGCGCGTCGGCCAGCGCGTACTCGCGGTATTCCTGCTGCTCGCGCGCGTTGCGCTTGCGGAAGTTGTCAAACTCCGCCTGCAGTCGTGCCAACCGGTCAAGGTAGGCGGAGTTTTCAGCCTTCGCCTTTTCCAGCTCATCCTGCGGAGTTACCGGGGCGGCTTCTGCCGCCGCGGACTCCGTGGCGCAATCCTTCGCCTCGTTGGCGGGTAATTCACGCTCGGCGTCGAGCGCTTCGTTCTCGGCGTTCATCTTTTCCGTTTCCTTCTGCATAACAAATCCCTACTCGGTGTCGTTCAAAATCTTGTCAAACAGCCGCGTGATGTAAGAGACGGCGTGGATCGTCGCCTGATAGTCCATGCGGGTGGGGCCAATGACGGCCAGCTTGCCCAGCACTTCCTGCCCCACGCGGGCGGGCGCGCCAATCAGCACAAAGTTGCTCAGGTCGGGCATCGCCTGCTCCAGCCCAATCACCACGCGCACAGCCTCATGCCGCGCGTCCAGGTAGGCGGTCAGCAACTCCACCACGCGCTGCTTCTCTTCCAGCGTCTGCAACAACTGGCGCAACCGCTGCTCGTCCTGCGCGCGGTCCACAAGGTTCGCCATGCCTTCCACAAAGACCTCGTGCTGCGACTCGGTGGAGTTCAGCGCGCCGGACTGGTAAATCTGCTCCAGAGAGTGCATCAGCCGGTCGTACTCGCTGCGCTCCTGCTCCAGGCGGTGGCTCAGCTCGTGCTGCAGGTCGAGCATGGTCCAGCCGCGGAAATTCTCGTTGATATAGCGCGCAGCCATGTCGAGGTCGGCCTGCGAAACATCGTGCGTCATGCGGAAGACGCGGTCGCGCACCACGCCGTTGCGGGTGACGACCACGGCCAGAACCTTCTGCTCCACCAGACGTTGGAAGTGGACATGCTCCAGCGCGTTGCGCGGCCCGGCGGTAGCCACCGCCACGCCCACACCGCGTGAGACCAGCGAGAGCACGTGCGAGGTGCGCTCCATGAAGTCCTGCACGTCGGTGGTGCCCTGGAAGAAGTTGGTTAGCGACTGCTCTTCGGCCTGGCTCAACTGCGTGCTGCCGGAGAGCCGCTCCACGTAATAGCGGTAGCCCTCCACGCTCGGCACGCGTCCGGCAGAGGTGTGCGGCTGCTCCAGCAATCCGGCTTCGGCGAGATCTGCCATCACGTTGCGGATGGTGGCCGCGCTCAAGCCCTCGCGATTGCTGCGCGAGAGCGTGCGCGAACCCACAGGCTCCCCGGTCGAGATGTAGGTCTCGATGATGGCCGTCAGAATTTCCTGCTGGCGGCGTCCGATCTGGGATCCTTGAGTCATGGCTTAGGTCTTCTGCATCCCCTTTGGATGCATGGGCTTAGGTTTGTGATTCGCGCTGCACGCGCGGGTTTGCACATCCCCGTCTGCCCGCCGGTACCTCAGATTTTAGCACTCCTGCAAGGGGAGTGCGAAGCGGAAAGGCGGAAACCTGAGTCTTACGGACTAAGATTTTTCGGCTGCGTACCTCGGGTGCCACCCAACGTTTCATTTCCCATTCCGGCTAAGCGGATGTAAAACTTGGCCTTCCGTTCCACTGGGCAGGGAGCCACCATGCTTTTTAAGACGCTGAGTGCGGCTGTCTACGGAATTGACGCCAACATTATTGACGTGGAAGTGGACGTCTCGGGCGTGAAGATCAACGAGGACCACTTCACCATGGTCGGGCTGCCGGACGCCGCCGTGCGCGAGAGCCGCGAGCGTGTGCGCTCGGCGCTGAAGAACTGCGGTTACGACATTCCACCCACGCACATCACCGTCAACCTGGCACCAGCGGACATCAAGAAGGAAGGCTCCGGCTTTGACCTGCCCATGGCGCTCGGAATCCTCGGCGCCTACGGCGGACTGAACAAGCAGCAACTTGACGACTACGTCATCGTCGGCGAGCTTTCACTCGATGGCTCGTTGCGCCCCGTGCGCGGCACGCTGCCCATTGCGGTTGCCGCCCGCTCGCGAAAGATCCCCACCTTGCTGGTGCCGGAGGCCAATGCGCGCGAGGCCGCCATGGTGGAAGGCGTGCGCGTCATCCCCATGCGCAACTTCGCCGAAGTCGTCCGGCTCATCAACACCGGGGAGGGCCCTGCGGCGGTGCAGGTGAACCCCGCCGAGTTGCTCTCGCAGGCCGAGCAGCACACCGTCGACTTCAAGGACGTGCGCGGGCAACTGACCGCCAAGCGCGCCATGGAGGTGGCCTGCGCCGGAGGCCACAACATCCTGATGATTGGCCCGCCGGGCGGCGGCAAAACGATGCTCGCCAAGCGCATGCCCACCATCCTTCCGCCGCTGACCTTTGACGAGGCGCTGGAGACGACGAAGATACACAGTGTGGCCGGCGTGCTGGACGAATCGGCGGGCATGGTATTCACGCGGCCCTTCCGCTCGCCGCACCACACCATCAGTGACGCCGGGCTGATTGGCGGCGGCATTGTGCCGCGTCCCGGAGAGGTCTCGCTGGCGCACCACGGCGTGCTGTTCCTCGACGAGCTGCCGGAGTTTCCGCGCAACGTGCTGGAGGTGATGCGGCAGCCCCTGGAGGACGGCACGGTGTCGATTGCGCGCGCGTCCATGTCGCTGACCTTTCCGGCGCGCTTCATGCTGGCGGCCGCGATGAATCCTTGCCCTTGCGGCTTCTACAATGACCGCACGCGCGAGTGCCACTGCACCCCGCCGATGATCCAGCGCTACATCAGCAAGATCAGCGGGCCGCTGCTTGACCGCATTGACATACACATTGACGTGCCGGCGGTGAACTACCGCGAACTGCGTGGCAACGGCCCCACGCCGGAAAGCTCGGCGGCCATCCGCGAGCGCGTGATGCGCGCACGGGAGCTTCAGTTGACGCGCTTCCGCGCGGCCGGGGAGAAGTGCTACGCCAACGCGCAAATGGGCTCGCGGCAGATTCGCACTTTCTGCGAGCTGAGCGCCGACTGCGAGCGCCTGCTGGAGCGCGCCATGACGCAGCAGGGCCTCAGCGCCCGCGCCCATGACCGCATCCTGAAGGTGGCGCGCACCATCGCCGACCTTGAAGCTGCCCCGCAGATCGAGGTCAAACACATCGCCGAAGCCATCCAGTACCGCACTCTGGACCGCACGTACTGGGCGTAGGTTTTCTGGACTTGCGTGCGACAATATTCCGCGATGAGGATTGCTGCCCAGCGCGATATAGGTTGCTGTTCGACTCGAATGCGTTTGCAGTTACCTGCGCAAAGGGTACTGCGAAGTTATCGGGACTCGCCACGGCCAGGCTCCGAAACTCTTGTGGTGTCAGTGTTGCTGCTCGCATCATGAGTGTAGGATCTCCTGTGGATTGCGCAAGTAACCGTCAATAAAGTCGAGTCGTGTGTCAACGGCTTCATCGAAATAGACTGATAGCCTCACCAGAAATGAGGACTGGATGAACAGCAAGCCGCTGTTGTATCTGGGGTTCTGTATTCCAATCGTCTTCTTTGCTACCACCTTCATCGCAGGCTTCATGCAGGGTAACTACAATCACCTCACGCGAATGGTTAGCGAGTTGGGGACGATTGGGACGGAATCTCAGTATGTCTTCATGGCCGGATTGTTGGTTTGTTCCGCGCTCAGCATGTTGTTTGTATCGGAACTCTATCGAGTGTGTAGAGCGGAGAATTTGAGTGTTTTGCCAGTCCTGTTGATTCTGGCCTTCTCAATTTCCATCGCAGGAGCCGCGCTGTTTCCCCTCCCATTAAGGTTGCACGGAATTCTGGGGTCTCCCTCTATACTGCTGATACTTTCTCCGGCCTTGGGACTTCTTCGTTGGAGGAACAAAGGACTGCGCCATCTCGTTCCCATGTCGCTTGCCACTTTGATTCTGATGTCTCTTGGGTTTCTTGCGTTCATGCCGCATGTGCTGGAGGAGTACATGGGCCTGAAGCAGCGGTTTTTCCACATCGGCTGGTCTGTGTGGTTTGCATATCTCAGCTTCGGATTTGTGACACTTGTGAAAAGCAATTGGAAGCTTCTATCTTCTCGGCAAGTCTGATGGTTCGTGGATGGCGAGGGCGATGCGAATCGCATTCCACGTGAACGCCGCAAAATAGGCGGAGCCCTGGGGCACCCCGCCCCAATAGCGGACGCCGGGTGCTCCAGGTTCGCGCCCTGCGGTTGGGCGCTAACCTGGGATGCGAAGTTCCTCATTGAACCTTCACTCTTCTGATTCGGCAGGTGCTCGATGCCCGAAGGTCTCCATCGCTTTCAGCAGAGCAAACAGACGCACTTCGTCACGTTCAGTTGTCTGCATCGGCAACCACGCCTCGTCACGCCGCAACTCTGCAACATGATCTTGGCAACGCTGGAGCGAGCACGCATCCGGTTCGGATTTCAGGTATATGCCTACGTGCTGATGCCCGAGCATGTACACCTCATGCTCAGTGAGCCTTCGGCAAAGTTGCTGGCCGACGCGATTCACTTCCTCAAACTCTCGTCATCGAAGAATGCGCGGAAGTTGGAACCGGGCAGCTGGGACGGGGGACTCTGGGAGAAGCGTTATTACGACCGCAACATCCGGAGCTACCCGGATTTTGCGGAGAAGATGAGATACATCCACCGCAACCCGGTCAAACGCGGATTGTGCGCCGCGCCTGAAGATTGAGCATGGAGCAGCTACAGGCACTATGCAACCGGTGAGTTTGGAGCGGTGGAGATTGAGTCGGAGTGGACGGCGCAGGGGAGGAATGGTCGCATCCCAGGTTAGCCTCGCTGCGCTCGGCGAACCTGGGGCACCCGAGAACTTGGGGTACCCAACAACCTGGGGCATCCAATGACACTGGAATACCCATAGAACTAGGGCCCCGAGATTCCTGCGCCATCCGAAATATGGGACGCCTTCGTGCCCTGCGGTAGAATGTCTCATTCCATTCGGAACCGAGGACTCTGATGCCCAATCGTGCTGGCACTGTTTCCGTGGAGGCCCAGAAGCTGCATCGCGAGGGCCGCGCGGCCATTGACGCCAAGAAGTTCGACGACGCTTTCCGTGTCTACCGGGTGCTGGCCACCAGCGGAGACGCCGAGGGGCAGTGCCGTCTCGCGTCGCTCTACCGCGTGGTGAAGGGCGACTTTGCCGAGGCCGCTGAGTGGTATGCCAAGGCCTCCGAGCAGGGACACGCCGAAGCCGAGTGCAAGCTGGGCTGGCTCTACCGCCACGGCAAGGGCGTCGCCGAGGATCTGAACAAGGCCGTCGAGCTTTACAAGCGTGCCGCCGAGAAGGGCAACGCCGAGGCGCAGCACCACTACGGCTACTGTCTGGAGAAGGGCCTGGGCTGCGAGGCCGACATCAAGGAGGCCATTGCGTGGTATCGCAAGGCCGCCGACCAGGGCCGCCGCGACGCCATGAGCGAGCTGGGCCGCGTCTACTCCAAGGGCTTGGGTACGCCGGTGGACAACGCGCAGGCCTTCGCCTACTACATGCTGGCCGCGCAGCGCGGCGACCACGAGGCGCAGTTCGAGCTTGGCCTGATGTTCTACGACGGCCGCGGCGTGCAGAAGGATATTGACCGTGCGCTGGAGTGGCTGGAGACCTCCAGCAAGAGCGGCTGCATTGGCGCGCGCCGCACGCTCATGTACCTGCCGGAGTATTTGGAGCGCGTGAATCAGTTGCCGCAATACCACACCACGCTGAAGGAGCGTCCGGGGCTGAAGAACCTCGGCGTCAACATCAAGCCCGGCATCGAAGAAGACTAGCCAGATTTCATAGCAGACACAAAGAGAGGGACCTCGTACTGAGGTCCCTCTCCGTCTTAGTGCCCGAAGGAGGAAGGAGTGCGTAGAGGATGCCTCCACATCCTGCGCTCTGTTGCCGGGCACCTCATGCGTCGCGGTTGCCGGGCCGGGGTGGTCCGGCGCGCGGCAACTGGCGCCTGTTCAGGCCCGCCCGCCGAGGCGCCGGCTTCGGAGCCATTCGCCAAGAGGCGGCTGTGTCGCGGTTACGACAAGCAGCGCATGTTCGTCGGCCGGCGCACGGGCGGGCTGCCCGCTACTCAAGGATCGTTTTATTCCAGAACGAAAATATTGTGTTTCTCGCAGATCTCCTTGAGCTTGTTCGGCCACACGCTCACCGTCACCTCACCGAGATGCGCCTTCCGCAGCAGCAGCATCAGGGTACGTGCCTGGCCAATGCCGCCGCCGATGGAGAGCGGTATCTCATGGTTGATGATGGCGCGGTGATACGGGTAGTCGAGGAAGTGCAGCTGGTTGGACATCGAAAGCTGCGTCTCCAGGGTCTTCGCGTTCACGCGGACGCCCATCGACGACAGCTCGTGGCGGCGGCTGGTCACCGGGTTCCAGACGAGGATGTCGCCGTTCAGGCCGTGATAGGTCTGACCGTCCTTCCGCGTCGTTTCGGTCACCCAGTCGTCGTAGTCGGCGGCGCGCATCTCATGCGGATAGCCGTCCTTCAGCGGCCAGCCGATGCCGATGATGAACACCGCCGGATGCTTCTGCAGAATCATCGTCTCGCGCTTCTTGCGCGGCAGGTCGGGATACATGTCGAGGAGATCCTCGGCGTGTATGAAGTGAATCTCCTCGGGCAGTGGCGGATACTTCGGCGTGGCAAGCTGCGGGAAGAGCTGCCGGGCAAAGCGGTCGGCCCCGACAATGACCTTCCAGATGGAGCGGACGATGGTCTTCAGGAACTCAACGCTGCGCTGCTCCGGCGTGATGACCCGCTCCCAGTCCCACTGGTCCACGTAGCAGGAGTGGTCGTGGTCAAGGAAGTAATCCTTGCGCACGGCGCGCATGTCGGTGCAGATGCCTTCGCCCGGATGGCAGCCGAACTGCTTGAGCGCCACTCTCTTCCACTTCGTGGCGGCCTGCACAATCTGCGCCTCAATCGGGTGCAGGTCGTGGTCGTTGGAGATGTGGAACTGAATGGGCGTGCGGGAGCCGTCACGGTCCAGAAAATCATTGACGCCGCTTTCGCTATCGACGATGAGCGGCACGGTGGCCATGATGAGGTTCAGCTCGCGGCAGAGGTTGTCCTCGATGTAACGCTTCAGGGCGAAGATGGCCTTCTGCGTATCACGCGGGGAGAGAAGAGGGATGTAGTCCTTGGGCAGAACGCGCTCGAGTTCCTCGTAATTGCCAATGCCGGGGCCGGCGAGGTCGGCGCGTTTGTCCGCTACTGTGGTTGCCATGGGCATGCTCCTTGGTCTGAACCGGCCTGGCGGAAAGTGTCTCCGTACCGGTGCTACCCCGGACGCAACACTCCGTCATCCGTTCTCGTAGTCAGAACCTTGGGCCGATGAACAACGACATCAGTCCGCGAATTGTCGTGCCGGATACATGACCACAGTAGCCGAACTGATGTCTGTATCAGCGGTCACTAAGGCGTGTGAAAAGCGCGGGCAGTGCTGGAATGGGAAGTGCAGGGAGGTAGGACGTCGTCAATTCTGTTTCCCAAATTGCTCTATCCGGTCTAAGTGGACTTTCTGAATGCGCAACGAGGCTAGGAAATTCCATAGGAATACAGCAGCTTCACTGCGTAAAATTCCGGCATGAACAATGCAGTCGTGAAGAAGGCATTTGTAACCAAGCAAAGAGATTTGAGAGCGCATGCAGAGTTGTGGCATACATCTAATTACTTGCTCGAGGCTGGTAAAAAGCAGCAAGAGGGTGCCGCTCATCTGTTCCGGGCTAGCCTGGTTTTTCGAGCCTTTTGCCTTGAAGCATTCTTGAATTGGCTTGGGCAAGAGCTTGTGCCGCATTGGAAATACCTAGAACGACTTGGAACATATCAAAAGCTGGAGTTGTTAGCTGATTGGGTAAAGGTCAAGCCCGATTATGGTTTGCCTCCATGGCAGATTGTAAAATTGCTCTTCAGCTTCAGGAATGCGGTTGCACACGGCAAGAGAGAGTTGCTGACCAGCGAGAGCTATGAGCGCTTTGATGAATTCCTGGATGGGAAATTGGGCGAGCCGCTCAAGGCGCAATGGGAGAAACTCTGCACGGAGAAGAATGCCGACCTTGCGAAGCGAGATGTAGAGGCAATTGCTAACCTCCTCTACGAGGCGTCTGGTGTTGCCAAGACGATGAAAGGACCGCTGGGGCCATTCGCTTTCGGATTTCAAATTCATTCAGCATCAATGTGAGGATCTGATGCACCACCGTTCTCGCAGCGGCGGTGCATCCAAATGGGGAGTGCGGTTACTTCATCAGCCTGTCGGCGGCCTGCTGCACAAGCTGCCAGGCCAGCGAGGTGTCCTGCTCGCAGGTGCGCAGGTTGCCAATGGCGATGCGCATCACGATCTTCTTGTTCAGCTCCGTGTGCGAGAGGAAGACGCGGCCGTCGCGGTTCACTTCGTTCAGAATCGCGTGGTTCAGCTCGTCGGTGCCTTTGGCGCGGAAGCAGACGGTGGAGAAGTTGACGGGCGCAACGCGCTCGAAGCGCGCATCGGCGTCCACCCACGAGGCGAACTGTTTGCCCAGTTCGATGTGATGGCGCAGCACGCTCTGGATGCCTTCCTTGCCGAAGTAGCGCATCAGGAACCAGAGTTTGAGCGAGCGGAAGCGGTGGCCGAGCGGCACGCCGTAATCCATCAGGTGCACGGCGCGCGGGTCGTCCACGGTGCGCAGGTACTCAGGCACCAGCGAGAACGCCTGCCGCAGCACCTCGGGCTTGCGCGTGTAGAAGACGCTCAAATCCATCGGCGTCAGCATCCACTTGTGCGGGTTGGTGACGATGGAGTGGGCGCGTTCCAGTCCGGCGAAGAAGTGCTTCATCTCCGGCAGCGTGGCGCACGGCCCGGCGTAGGCGCAGTCCACATGCAGCCACATGCCGTAGCGCTCGGCAATGTCGGCAATCTGCGGAACCGGATCGACGCTGGTCGAGGACGTTGTGCCAATGGTGGCCACCACGCAGGTGGGGCGCAGGCCGGCAGCAATGTCGTTGCGGATCATGTCTTCGAGCGAGTCGACGCGCATCTTGAACTCGGCGTCGCTGGGCACAATGCGCACTTGGTGCTGGCCAAAGCCGACGGCGATTGCGCCCTTCTCCACCGACGAGTGCGCCTGGTCGCTGGTATAGAGCACCAGGTTGTTTGTGGCGCCTTCTTCGCGCATCTGCGGCGCCACAAACTCGCGCGAGCAGACAATGGCGTGCATGGTGCTCACGCTGGCCGTGTCGTAGATGATGCCGAAGTATTCCGGCGGCAGGCCAAGCCACTCGCGCAGCCAGCCCAGCGTCACCTGCTCCAGCTCGGCCACGGCGGGCGAGGTCTTCCAGTGCAGGCCGTTGGAGTTCATCGCCGCCGCCATCATCTCGGCAATCACCGCCGGGGCGGAGCCCGTGGTGCCGAAGTAGGCCATGAAGCCCGGATGGTTCCAGTGCGTCACGGCCGGCAGTACGGTGGTCTCAAAGTCTTTCAGGATGGCCGCATAGCTCTCGGGCTGGTCGGGGGCGTGCGCGGGCAATTTGTCAATCAGCTCGCCGGGCTTCATGGTGGGCACCACGCGGTGCTCGCGCATGTCGGCGAGAAAATCCGCGGTCCAGTCCACTGCCTGATGGGCGGCCTTGCGGAAGTCTTCAACGTAAGCGTCCCAGTCGGCCCTGCCCTGGCCCGGCAACGCAAAGGAAAGTGGTTCAGGATGCTTGTTGGAGGACATGCTCGAAATTGTAAACCGTGGGCTGTGGGATAATTTTATGGCAGGGATGATTTGTGCGCCGCGTCACAGAGCCGTGAGACATCGGCGGCCCATAATTCTGTTAGTCGTCATCCGCGAAGGTGTGATTTGCACGAACTGAGCATTGCATCGGCCATACTCGACACGCTGGAGAAGGAACTGGTCAAGCATCCCGGCGCGCGTTTCACCAAGGTCGGCCTGCGGGTCGGAGAGTTGAGCGGCGTGGACCCGGATTCCCTGGAATTCGGCTTCAACGCGCTGGTCAAGGACTCGCACTGGGACCCGCTCGCGCTGGAGATTGAGCGTGTGCCCCGCCTGCAACGATGTCCCAAGTGCGGGCACCAGTGGCGGGTGGAGAACTACAATACAGATTGTCCGACGTGTGGCGAGCTTGCCACCGAAACCGTCAGCGGCGAAGAGTTGAACATCGCCTTCGTGGACGCGGATTAGCGGAGTCGCGGAAGGCGATTCCATGCAGCAGCCGGAAGGCGGCGAATACGCCGAATCCATCGGCTGTGAGCGGAGCCATCGGGAGGAACCGTGAGCCAGATCGTCGTAGAAAAGAAGGTGCTGAACGAGAACCAGCGCATCGCCAACGAGCTTCGCGAGAAGTTCCGCCAGCACAACATCACCGTCATCAATCTGATCAGCTCGCCCGGCTCCGGCAAAACCACGCTGCTCGAGCACACGCTGCAACAGTTTCCCAAGGACAAGCGCGTCAAGGTCCTGACCGGCGACCTGCAGACCGAGAACGATGCCAAGCGCCTGGCGCAGTGGGGCTTCCCGGTGAAGCAGATCATCACCGGCGGCACCTGCCACCTGGACGCCAGCATGATCTCGCGCCACATTGCCGACTGGCCGCTGGACGAGATGGATTTGCTCATCATCGAGAACGTGGGCAACCTGGTGTGCCCCACCAGCTACGACCTGGGCGAGCACGCCAAGATCGTGATGCTCAGCGTGACCGAGGGCGAGGACAAGCCGCTCAAGTACCCGTCCATCTTCTTCAAGAGCGAGCTGATGGTGCTCAGCAAAGTGGACCTGCTGCCGTACGTTTCGTTTGACGCCGAGCTGGCCAAGCAGAACGCCCGCAGCGTGCACCCCGGCATGGAGATTGTCGAAGTGAGCTGCAAGACCGGTGACGGCATGAAGCAGTGGATGGAGTGGATCGCCCGCAAGGAGGCGCAGGTGCGCTCCGGTCAGGCCACGCTGGCCTAAGCCGCAAAGCAGGTTTCATAAGTCAGGGCCGCGACGCCGCTTCCCAAAAGAAAGCTGGCAGCGCGGCCCTTCTGTTTTGGGCGGCGGTGGCAGGGAATGTTTTCCACCGAATCACGTTTCCTCCCGTGCTTCGTCGATAGTCATGACAGATGGAAGCTCGAAGGAGAGCCGTCATGACCCTGCTGGCGTGGAGCGAGTCCTACAGCGTGCGCGTTGCGCAATTCGATCATCATCATCAGGAGCTGTTCCGCATGGTGAATGGCCTGCACGAGGCCATGGTGCAGGGGCATGGCAAGGAGATCGTCTCCGAGGTGCTGCGCCGGCTGGCCAGCTACACCGAGAACCACTTTGCCGCCGAAGAACACATCATGAAGCAGTGCGGCTACCCGGAGCTGGCCTCGCACAAGTCCGAGCATGAACTGCTGACCGCGCAGGTAAAGAAGTTCGTGGACGACTACAACGCCGGACGCGTCTCGCTCAGCGTGCCGCTGCTCAACTTCCTGCGCGACTGGCTGACCAAGCACATTGCCGGCTGCGACCAGAAGTATTCCAATTTCCTGAACGCCAAGGGCATTCACTAGCAGCGGGATTCGTGAAGGGCAGGGGAGCGGCGCTCACGGGCGCCGCTCTATTGTTTCTGTCCGAGCGATTCTAGCAGCAGGCGCTCCACCTGCTCCTGACGATGGCGGAAGGCCCGCCCGATGGCGCGTTCAATGGTTGCCTCCAGCATGCGCCCCACCCAGCCATACCCCACCCGGAAGCGTACGTGGTCGGTGATGATGGTTCCGCGCTGCCCCCTGCGCAGTTCCTCGCGGAAGCCGTGGGCATGGTGCCAGTCGGCAAAGGGGCCGTGCTCCAGCACATCCTGGAATTCCTTCTGTGGCGTGTAGCTGACAATCCGGGCCCGCCATTCGGTGCGCAGTGGGACAAAAGGGATTGGACGGAAGGAAACGACGATGCGGGTGCCCTCCTCGGCAGGCCGGAACCCCGGGGTGGCGCCCGCCGGGTGGCCCTCAGTGGAGCGGACATCTTCTCTTATAGGAATTGCCTGCCCGGCGGCGGGGAACTCAATCCGCTCCACGCGGGCCGCCAGCTCCGGCGGCATAATCCGCGGAAGGTTGTGCGGATCGCTGAAGAACGCGAAGACCTGCGCCAGTTCCACGGGCACCCACTGCTCAGCTCGAAACGCTCCCATACGGCACCTACCGACGAACCAACAGAATAAACACTATCTGTAGTAGATGGCCAAGGTCCGGCCCCGAATCTGCGTCAAGGCCAAAAAAAGGCGCAAAAAATCCCTGAAACCGAAAAATTCATGTTGACAAGGCCCAACTCTACGGTAGGATGGGTGGGACAAAGGGGAACAAAAGGGCTAAAAAGTGGGATCGAGTGGTCGGGTGCACTGAGGCAGAGAAGAAAAACCGGGCTCCGCACCGACAAGAACTGATCCGACGGCTCACAAAGGCTCCTTAGAACGCTGGCCACAGGCCAGGGAAAAAGTTTCGGGCCCCCGGGGGCCCTATCAATGTTTCGAGGCAACCACCCAACCCGCGTTGACGAAAAGGGCCGACTCAAGGTTCCGGCGGATTTCAAGCGCGAGCTCGATGAGAAATACGGTCCTGAATTCTACATCACGAGCATGGACGGGAAAATTGCCAAAGTGTATCCCCTGAAGGAATGGGAACAGATTGAGCAGTTGATGCTGACCAATCCCTCGGAAGAGATGGAGAAGTTCCAGCGTCAAACCAGTTTTTGGGGACAGGTTGTAGAGATTGACGGACAGGGGCGCCTGCTGATTCCCAGCACGCTTCGGGATAAGGCGGAACTCAAGGGTGAGGTTGCGGTGGTGGGAGTTCTCAACCACCTGGAAGTTCAACTGATGGCGGATTACCTCCAGCAGATTGAACAGGACCGGATCACGCCTGATGAGAAGAAATCTCTCAAGAGCCTTGGAATCTGGTGAGGAAGAGTTTGAGCAACAACAACAGCGTCCAGCCGGACGCGCATGGTCCCCGGCAGTTTGGCCATGTTTCCGTTCTTTACAAGGAAGCGATCGATCTCCTGGCCGTCAAGCGCGGCGGGACTTATATCGACGCCACTCTGGGGTTGGGCGGGCACAGCTACGGCATCGCAAAACTCCTCGGCCGACAGGGTCGTTTGATTGGCTTCGATAAAGACACGCGCGCGATTGAGATGGCCGCGAAGCGATTGAGTGAGCCGCCGGCGGAGTTGGCCGGTGACTGGCCGGAGGTGAAGTTGATTCACGCCTCCTATGCTGAGCTGGCCGAGCACGTCGAGCCGCACTCGGCCGACGGCCTGCTTGCCGATCTGGGCGTCAGCTCCATGCAGTTTGACGACGCTTCGCGTGGATTCAGTTTTCAGGCGGAAGGCCCTCTGGACATGAGGATGAACCCGGAGTCCGGGCTGACCGCCGAGCAAGTGGTAAATCAGTTCGACGAAAACGATCTCGCCGACCTGATCTACGAATACGGTGAGGAAAGGAGGTCGCGGAGAATCGCCAGAGCCATTGTTCGGGCGCGGCCGATAAAAACGACCGCTCATCTAGCCAAAGTTGTGTCGGCCGCGGCCCGGCCAATGAATTCTCGCATTCACCCAGCGACACTGACCTTTCAGGCTCTCCGTATTTTCGTAAACCGCGAATTGGACGATTTGCGCGCGCTGCTGGATACCAAAGGCGCGCCCAAAGCGCTCAAGAAAGGTGGAAGGCTGGTGGTCATCAGCTTCCACTCGCTGGAAGACCGGCTGGTGAAGGATGCCATGCGCGAAGGTTCGCAGCGCGGCATGTACGAGCTGATCACCCGCAAGCCGGTTACGGCCAGCGAAGAAGAGATTGAGCAGAATTGGCGGGCGCGAAGCGCGAAGTTGCGGGCCGCCGAGTTGCTTTAGAGAATTTGAGTAACTTAGGTTTTTCCGATTTAACCAAGTTAGTAATGTGGAAAAACCTGTGGAAGATGTGCAAAACCCGGCCAGTCCGGGAGTGGTTGGAAAGGAGCCGCCTAATGTTTACGGGAACCATGATTGAAGACCTGATGCAGATGGTCGAACGCGCCGAGAAGCGCGCCGAGTCCCGTCCGGTGAAGCCGCAGCCCCCGGTGCGCTCCTGGTACGTTGCCCCTGCTCCGCAGTGGGAAGAAGTTGCGCGCACGAACGTGCGCATGGGAGCTGCCTAAGATGGCGATCTGGACCGCAAATTTGCCGCAGCTGCTGGCCGCTCTTGAGCCGCCGCAGCAGACGACGCGCCGCTACATGCCGGGCGCGCCCGAGGCTCTGCTGACCAAGCAGATCGACAACAGCCGCCTTGTGCGCCAGATGGATAACGACCGCCGTCGCGAAATGATCGTGTTCTCCGCCGCCATGGTGGTGCTGTTCAGCTTCTGCATGGCCTACCTGTGGCAGCATTACAGCGCGGTGGAATACGGCTACAAGATTGAGAACCTGCGTCAGCAGCGTGACGCGCTGACCGACACGAACAAGACGCTGCGGTTGGAAGAGGCGTCGCTGAAGGACCCTGAGCGCATTGATGCGCTGGCCAAGCAGATGGGCATGCAGTTGCCCGTTGCCGGTCAGGTGCAAAGCGTTGAGCCGGCCGCCGACGCCAGCACGCCGGTGATGGCGCGCGCCAGCGGGCTCGGAGTAGTTTCGCTGCCCTGACGCAGCCAGCAGGTTCGGGAAATCCGCGGTTCGTGCGGCCTGCCCCCAGGTTCTGCCGGGAGTTGGCCTGCACGGGCCGCTTTCTTTGTATACAGTATTCCTTGGGGCGCTTGAGGTACTCTGCGCCCGGAGACTGTGAGTTTTCCTCTGTCGCGGACGAATGAATTGCCTGGCCAGCAAGCCGGGAGTTTGGTGGCGTAGATGGCGGCCGGTACAGCATCAACCAAGAACGCGCAACTGAAGTTGCAGATCTTTACCGGGCTGCTGTTGCTATGGACGCTGGCCATCGGCTTCCGTCTGGTGCAGTTGCAGGTCTTCCGCTACGGATTCTTCACCAAGCAGGCGGCCCGCCAGCAGCAGCGCAAGGTGCCGCTCTCGCCGCGCCGCGGCGTTATCTACGACCGTCACGGGCAGGAGCTCGCCATGAGCGTGCCCGTCGACTCCATCTACGCAGTTCCCAGTGAAATTCCCGACCAGGCCATGACCGCCTCGATTCTGGCGCAGGTGCTGGGCGCCGACCCGCAGGAGTTGCTGGCGCGCATGAAGGCGCAGCGTTACTTTGCGTGGGTGGCGCGCAAGGTTGACGCCGATACCGCCGACCGCGTCCGTCAGTTGAACTTGAAGGGCATCGGCTTCCAGAAGGAGGCCAAGCGCTTCTATCCCAAGCGCGACCTGGGCGCGCAGTTGCTCGGTTATGTGGGCATGGACGACAAGGGGCTGGCAGGCGTTGAGCTGCAATTTGACGAGCAGTTGCGCGGCACCGAGGGCGAGATGATCATCCAGCAGGACGCGCGCCGCAGCCGCTTCCTCGCCAACATGAAGGATCAGTCCACCCCCGGCGACAACGTCGTTCTCACCATCGACGAAAAGATCCAGTACATAGCGGAAAAAGAGCTGGACGCGGCCATGAAGGACACTGGCGCCGTGGCCGGCACGGTCATCGTGCAGAACCCGAAGACCGGCGAAATCCTGGCGCTGGCCAACCGCCCCACGTTCAATCCGAACTTCTCCAAGGAGATCACTCCGGCCTCGCTCAAGAACCATGCGGTCAGCGACGCTTACGAGCCGGGATCGGCATTCAAGACCATGACTTACTCCTCGGTCTTCGAGGAGCGTCTGGCACGGCCCGAGGAGATGATCAACTGCGACCCGGGCGGCATTGCCGTGGGCGGCATCCGAATCAAGGACTCGCACCACATCGGCACCGTTTCGGTGGAAAAGGCTTATGCGGAGTCGAGCAATGTGGGCGCGGTGAAGATGGGCCTGCGCCTTGGCCCCGACCGTCTCTACAAATACGTTCGCGCCTTCGGCTTTGGCGCGCAGACCGGCATTGAGCTGCCCGGCGAAACCCGCGGGCTGGTGAAGCCTCCGGCGCGCTGGAGCGGCTCCACGATCGGTTCCATGTCGATGGGGCAGGAAGTGGGCGTGACGCCGGTGCAGATGATTTCGATGGTATCGACCATCGCGAACGATGGCGTCTACACGCCGCCGCGCATTGTGGCCGCCGTCACCGAGCCGAACAAGGGCTACCAGCAGATTGTGTTTCACCCGGCCGAGCAGCACCGCGTGGTGTCGCCCATGACCGCCGCGCTGATGCGCCGGTTGATGGAGCAGGTGGTGCTGGAAGGCACCGCCCGCCGCGCCATCCTGGATGGCTACACCTCGGCGGGCAAGACCGGCACCGCGCAAAAGGTGGACCCGCGCACGCACGCCTACTCCAAGACCGACTACGTTGGCAGCTTCATCGGCTTTACGCCCGTTAATAATCCGGCCATTACGGTCGCGGTGATTTTGGATTCCGCACGCGGCCTGCACCAGGGCGGACAGGTTTGCGCGCCGGTCTTCAAGCGCGTGGCCGAGCAGGTGCTGGCCTATTTGAACGTGCCGCGCGATGTGGAGACCAAGAACGACGTCATGCGGCAGATGCTGCGCGCGCGTGCCAAGGAAGGCGACATCGAGGATGCAACGCCGCACCGCGAGGGCGAGATGGCGGAGCTGGGCGAGGCGGCGCCGGAGCCGATGGTGCCCGTGCAGCAGAACAAGGGTATGATGCCTGCGGCCACGAAGGCGGCCCCGCAGAGCGCGCCGCTGCCGCAACACGCTGCGAACAACGCGCCGCCGCGTCCGGGCTCGGGTACGGTGGTGATTGCCGTCGGGCAGGGGCAGCCGGTGCCGAGCTTTATCGGCCGGCCATTGCGCTCGGCGGTGGAGTTGGCGCATCAGTCGGGCTTTGAGTTGCAGGTGATTGGCAGCGGCATCGCGCGTCAGCAATCGCCCGCGCCCGGCACGCGTGTGCCGCCCGGATCAAGAGTTTCTGTACGTTTTACGCGATAATCGGTCAGGTACGTCATGGATTTTGAGCACATTCTCGATGGAGTCGAGCTCCTCTCCCGCGCGGGCAATGCGGCCGTCGCGGGGCTCGACTACGATTCGCGCCGCGTCGCGAAAGACTTTCTGTTTGTGGCCATGAAGGGCGAGACCACCGACGGCAACCGTTACATTGATAACGCGCTGGCCGCCGGAGCCACGGCCGTGGTCACGGATTCTCCGGAGCAGACGCCGCGCGAGGGCGTGGCCTGGGCGGTGGTGCCGCACGGACGCCGCGCGTTGGCACGTTTGAGCGCGAACTTCTACAAGCATCCGGCAGAGAAGCTATCGATCACCGGCATCACCGGCACCAACGGCAAGACGACCACGGCGTTTCTGGTGGAGTCGCTGCTGCGCGAGGCCGGGCGCAAGAGCGCACTGGTGGGGACCGTGGAGTACCACCTGCCGGGCAAGGTGCTGCCATCGCCGCACACCACGCCGGAGTCGCTCGAACTCAACCAGCTCTTCTACGAGGCGCTGGAGCTGGGTGCGAGCGAGGCCGTCATGGAGGTTAGCTCGCACGCACTGGCGCAGGGCCGCGTCTGGGGCGTGCCGTTTGATGTGGCTGTCTTCAGCAACCTTACGCGCGACCACCTCGACTTCCACAAGACGATGGAGGGTTACTACGAGGCCAAGCGCATCCTGTTTGAAGGCTGCGGCACCGAGCCTCCGCGCGCGGCGGTCATTAATGTCGAAGACGAATACGGCAGGAGGCTGCTGGAGTTCTCCCGCACGCACAGCCAGGACGTGTACAGCTACGGCGTTGCCGAGGGCGACTTCCACGCCGAGAACCTGCAGATGACGCCCGCGGGCAACCGCTTCACGCTCACCACGCCCGCCGGGCCGGTGGAGATTCACTCGCCGCTGCTGGGGCGCGTCAACGTCTACAACGTGATTGCCGCCTGTGGCGCGGCCTTCGCGCGCGGCCTCACGTTGGCGCAGATCGCCGAAGGCGCGGCAAAGATGGAGCGCGTGCCGGGACGTTTTGAAAAAGTGGATTGCGGACAGCCGTTCGCCGTTGCCGTGGATTACGCGCACACCGACGATGCGCTGAAGAACCTGACGCGGCTGGGGCGCGAGTTCGTCACGCGCGGTACCGCACACGGACGGGTCATCACCGTCTTCGGCTGCGGCGGAGACCGCGACCGGGCGAAGCGTCCGCTGATGGGCGAGGCCGCCGGACGTGGCAGCGATTTTGTGGTCGTCACCAGTGACAACCCGCGTAGCGAAGACCCGCTGATGATCATCAACGATTCGATGCCCGGCCTGCAGCGCAGCGGCGTCCGCTACAAGGCAGAACCCGACCGCCGCAAGGCCATCGCGCTGGCGCTCAGCGAGGCGCATCCGGGCGATATCGTGCTCATCGCAGGCAAGGGACACGAGAAGACTCAGACCACGCGCGAGGGCGTCTTCCCATTCGACGATTGTGAAGTCGCGCACGAAGAGCTTGCCCGGCTCGGCTACAACGGCGGAGGTGCAAAGTGAGGCTCGAACTCAGGCGGGCCGCGGAGTTCATGCAGGGGCACGGGCAGTTTGACCCCAGCATGATCGCCACCGGCTATTCGATTGATTCGCGCAGCATCGCCCACGGCGAGTTGTTCTTCGCCATCGAGGGCGAGCGCAATGACGGGCACGACTATGTGGCAAAGGCGTTGAGCGATGGCGCCTGTGCCGCCGTCGTCAGCCGCCACAAGCTCTCGCGCTTTGCCGACGCCCGCGACCTGATCGCCGTGGACGATACCACCGTTGCATTGCAACGGCTGGGTGCGGCGGTGCGGCGGCTGTGGGGCAAAAAGCTGATCGCCATCACCGGCAGCACCGGCAAAACCACCACCAAGGAATGCATCGCGCATGTGCTCGGCTCGCAGTTGCGCGTGCTCAAGTCGCTGGGCAACCTCAACAACCATTGGGGCCTGCCCATGCAGTTGCTGCGTCTGGAGCCGGAGCACGAGATCGCAGTCATCGAGATGGGCATGTCGCACGCGGGCGAAATCGCGGCGCTGGCCGCCATTGCGCAGCCGGACGCGGGTGTGGTCACCAACGTTGGCCCGGTGCACCTGGAGTTTTTCGATTCCATTGCCGGCATTGCGCGCGCCAAGTATGAGTTGATTGAGGCGCTGCCCGCTGGTGGCCTTGCCGTGCTCAACGCCGACGACGAATACGTGAGCCAATTCGGCCGCGACTTCCACGGCAAGGTGCTGTTCTACGGAATCGAGAAGGCCGCGGATTTCGCGGCGGAGAACATTGTCTGCCGCGGACTGGAGGGCACGACGTTTGACCTCGTCGGCCCCGGCTTCCGCGAGCATGTCACGATGAAGCTCATTGGCCGCCACAACGTGCTGAACGCGCTGGCCGCCGTGGCCGTGGCCACCGAGCAGGGCATTGCGCCCTCGACCGCCGTCGCCAGCCTGGCCACGCTTTCCAGCACGGAAAAGCGCGGGGAAATCCTCAAGCTGGGCGGCGCAACCATCGTCAACGATTGCTACAATTCCAATCCGAAGGCCCTGAAAACCATGGTGGAAACCCTGGCGACAATTCCGGCCACGCGGCGCATTGTGGTCGCCGGGGAAATGCTGGAGCTGGGGCCGGAGTCGCCGAAGCTGCACCGCCAGTGCGGCGAGTGCATGGCGCGCGCAGGCGTGAACCTGGTGGTAGGCGTGCGCGGCAATGGCGCTTCCATCGCGGAGGGCGCTGCCGCCGGTGGCGCCATGGCAAAGTACGTGGAAACGCCCGAGGAGGCAGGCGAGTGGCTGGCCTCGGAGCTGAAGCCCGGCGACGTGGTGTTGCTGAAGGCTTCCCGCGGAGTGCGGCTGGAAAAGGCCCTGGAAGTTTTGCGCGCGCGGCTCGGCTGACGCGCGGCTCATTCACCTTTACGTCTCGCCAGTTTCGATCGGGGGAACGTTGCTCTACTGGTTGCTGTACGAATACATCTTTAAGCATTTCAACGTCGGGCCGTTCCGCATCTTCCGCTACCTGACGTTCCGCACCGCCTTTGCCGGCGTGACGGCGATGTTCATGGGCCTGGTGCTTGGCCCGATCGTCATCCGCCGCCTGCGCGAATTTCAGATCGGCCAGTATATCCGCGAGGAAGGCCCCAAGGCGCACCAGAAGAAGGCGGGCACGCCCACCATGGGCGGCATCCTCATTGTCGTCTCCATTGTGGTGCCCACGCTGCTGTGGTCTGATCTGTCGAACCAGTTCGTCTGGCTGACGGTGATCTCCACCCTTGCGTACGCGGGCATTGGTTTTGCCGATGACTATCTGAAAGTGGCGCACAAGCAGAACCTGGGTCTGACCGCGCGCAGCAAGTTCAGCCTGCAGGTGCTGGTCGGCGTGGTCATTGCCGTTACGCTCATTCTGATGCAGGCGCAGGGCTTGTACTCCACGCACCTGATGGTGCCGTTCTTCAAGCGTCTGCGGCCGGACCTGGTGATTACGGCACTGGCCTTCAAGCCGTTTCTGTGGCCGTTGGCCTTCCTGCCATTCATCGCCTTCGTCACGTTTGTCATTGTCGGCGCCAGCAACACGGTCAACCTTACGGACGGCCTCGATGGGCTGGCCATTGGCTGCACGCTCATCGCGGCCGCCGCGCTCACGGTGCTCACCTACATCAGCGGACACTCAATCTTTGCCGACTACCTTGAGCTGCAACGCATGCCGCAGGTCGGCGAGCTGACCATCTTCTGCGGAACCATGGTCGGTGCGTCCATCGGCTTCCTCTGGTACAACACGCACCCGGCCGAGGTCTTCATGGGCGACGTGGGTTCGCTCGCGCTCGGCGGCGCCATCGGCACTGTCGCGGTCATCATCAAGCAGGAACTGCTGCTGCCGTTCATCGGAGGCATCTTCGTTATCGAGGGCCTGTCGGTGATTCTGCAGGTGGGCAGCTACAAGCTGCGCAAGAAGCGCATCTTCAAGATGGCTCCGCTGCATCATCACTTTGAATTGCTCGGCTGGTCGGAGTCGAAGGTCATTGTGCGCTTCTGGATCGCCTCGCTGGTGTTCGCGCTGTTCGCCCTCACCACGCTGAAGCTGCGTTAGGCAAGCTGCGTTAAGCTGGAAGACAAGATTGATGTGGCCGCAGGGGCGGCCCGGTTCAGGAAGATTGCGGAGGCGGAACGGACATGGACGTCAAAGGCAAGCGGGTACTGGTGGTCGGATTGGGCAAGTCGGGCGTGGCCTCGGCATTATTCCTGGAGTCGCGCGGCGCTCGCGTTACCGTTTCGGACTCGAAGAGCGAGGAGCAACTTCGCCACGAAATTCCCTCGCTGCTCGATCGCGGCATTGTGGTGGAAACCGGCAAGCACGGCGAGCGCACCTTCCGCGATCAGGACCTCATCGTCGTCAGCCCGGGCGTGCCCTTCAACGTGCCGCAACTGGAGCAGGCGCGCCGCTACGGCATTCCGGTGCTCGGTGAAATTGAGCTGGCCGCGCAGTTCCTGAGCGGCACCATCATCGGCATCACCGGCTCCAACGGCAAGACCACCACCACCACGCTGACCGGCGAGGTCATCGCCTCCGGAGGCTCAAAAACCCTGGTTGGCGGCAACATCGGCACTCCGGCCATCACGTTTGTCGACCAGTCTTCGCCGGACACCTGGGTGGTGCTGGAGATTTCCAGCTTCCAGTTGGAGACCATCAAGACCTTCCGCCCGCACATCGCGGCCATTCTCAACATCACGCCTGACCACCTCGACCGCCACGGTTCCATGGAGAACTACATCGCGGCCAAGGCGCGCATTTTTGAGAACCAGACCGCCGAGGACTTCGCGGTGCTCAACGCCGATGACGAAGTGACGGCAAAGCTTGCCTCCGGCATCCGCTCGCAGGTGCTGTGGTTCAGCCGCCGCAAGGAATTGGAGCGCGGCGCGTTTGTGCGCGACGGCCAGATCATCTTCCGCAACAACGGCGCGGAGCAGGCGATCATGCCCGCCACGGAGATGACGCTGAAGGGCCTGCATAACCTGGAGAACGTGCTGGCGGCGGTCGCCATCGGCATGGTGGCTGGCGTGGCGCCGGAGAAGATCCGCCGCGCGGTCAAGGAATTCCACGCCGTCGAACATCGCCTGGAGTTTGTGGCGAACGTGAAGGGCGTCGATTATTACAACGACTCGAAGGCCACCAACGTCGACGCGACGATCAAGGCGCTCGAATCGTTCCCCGGCGGCATCCATCTCATCCTCGGCGGCAAGGACAAGGGCAGCGACTACCGCGTGCTGCACAACCTGCTGGCCGAGCGCGTGCGCCGCGTCTACACCATTGGCGCCGCTGCCGAGAAGATTCAGTCTCACCTTGGCGACGTGGTTCCGCTGAGCTCGTGCAACACGCTCGACCTGGCCGTGCGCAAGGCCGCCGAGCAGGCACAGCCCGGAGAGATTGTGCTGCTGGCTCCGGCCTGCGCCAGCTTTGACCAGTACAACAGTTACGAAGAGCGTGGGCGCGTCTTCAAGGAGCTGGTGCACGCGCTGGCCGCGCGCGCCGCTGCCGGAGCCCGTTAATGGCCAAACGCGCAAGCGTCGACAAGTGGCTCTTCGCGGTCACGCTGCTGCTGGTCGTCGCCGGACTGGTGATGATCTTCAGCGCCTCGGCCGTGGTGGCCAAGCAGCGCTTTGGCTCCGAGTATCACTTTGTCCAGCGTCAGTTGCTCTGGTCCATCGCCGGCCTAGCCGTCATGGTCGGCTTCATGAACCTGAACTACAAGCACCTGAAGAACCCGGCCATCGTCTTCACCACCTACGGACTCACCTCAGTGGCGCTGATCGCCGTCTTCTTCTTTCCGAAGTTGAACGGCGCGCATCGCTGGATCAGCCTCGGCGTGGCGTCATTCCAGCCCTCAGAGATCGCCAAGGTCGCCATCATCTTGTATCTGGCGTATTACCTTGAGCTGCACAAGGACCTGCGCGAGCGTTACGTGCTGCTGACCGCCGCGGTGCCATGCCTGCTGTTCATCGCGCTCATTGGCAAGCAGCCCGACCTGGGTACGGCCATGATCTGCTGCATCGTCACCGCCGTGGTGCTGGTCATCGCCGGCATGAACCTGAAGTACCTGGGCTATGCGTTTCTGGCTTCGCTGCCCGTGCTCTACTTCATGCTCTTCCGCACCGAGTGGCGCCGCCAGCGCATGATCGCCTTTCTCGATCCGTACAAGGACCCGCAGCGTTCGGGCTTCCACATCATCCAGTCGCTCATCGCCGTCGGCAGCGGCGGCGTGACCGGGCTGGGACTGATGGAAGGCAAGCAGAAATTGTTCTACCTGCCGGAGCCGCAGACGGATTTCATCTTCGCTGTGATTGCCGAAGAGTGGGGGCTGATCGGCGCGGCCGTCATCGTCATCCTGTTTGCCGTTATGACCTGGCGCGGAATGCGCGCCGCCATGCTGACGCGCGACACCTACGCGCGCTATCTTGCGACCGGTATCACCACCATGCTGGGCGTGCAGGCGTTCTTCAACATCAGCGTGGTCATCGGGCTGCTGCCGACCAAGGGCATTCCGCTGCCGTTCGTCAGCTACGGCGGCTCGAGCGTGTGCGTCAACCTCGCCTGCATCGGCGTGCTGCTCAACATTACGCAACAAACGGACTGATATGAGAGTGATCATTGCCGGTGGAGGCACCGGCGGACACGTTATCCCCGCGTTGGCAATCGCCGCCGAATTGCGCGCGCGCTACAACGCGGAGATCGCCTTCGTGGGCACGGCGCGCGGCATTGAGACGCGTCTGGTGCCTGCCGCCGGTTTCGACCTGAAGCTGATTGAAGTGACCGGCTACAAGGGAGTCAGCTTGGCGCGCCGCGTCAAGGCCCTGTGGGCCGTGCCCAGCTCGGTGCTGGCCTCGCGCCGCATCCTGCGCAAGTTTGGCGCGGAGGTTGTCATCGGAGTGGGGGGCTATGCCAGTGCACCGGCCATGATCGCCGCCGGTTTGATGCACGTGCCGTCGCTGGTCTTTGAGCCGAATGTGGTGCCGGGGCTGGCCAACCGCATTGCCGCGCGCTTTGCCCGCGTGGCCGCCGTCCACTTTGAGCAGACCGGCCGCTGGTTCCGCAAGTTTGAAGTTACGGGCGTGCCGGTTCGCGAAGCCTTCTTCCATGTGCCGCCGAAGTCGGGCGGCGCACCCACCCTGCTGCTCTTCGGTGGCAGCCAGGGCGCGCGAATTCTGAACCACACCATGTGCGCGGCGCTGCCGCTGCTGGTTGAGCGCATGCCCGGGCTGCACATCATTCACCAGACGGGCGAGCGCGATTACGAACAGGTGGCTGCCGCCTACGAGGCGTCCGGCCTCTCGCACCAGGTCTCGCGCTTCATCAATGACATGCCGGAGGCCTTCGCGCGCGCCGATGCTGTCGTCTGCCGCTCCGGCGCCAGCACCGTGGCGGAAATCGCCGCCGCAGGCAAGGCCGCAATCTTTGTGCCCTTTGCCGCCGCCACCGACCAGCACCAGCTTCGCAACGCCGAGCTGCTGGCCAAGCAGCACGCCGCGGAGTTGATCGAGGAGCCAGCGCTCAACGCGGAGAGCCTCGCCACGGCCATCGTCTCGCTCATGCAGGACGACGAGCGCCGTCGCTCCATGGAGACCGCTGCCCGCGCGCTCGCACACCCCAACGCCGCCGCGCGCATTGCGGAGATGGCGGCGGAGTTGATTGAGAAGAAATAGCTGCTACTGCCGCAGGTACTGTTGCAGGTAGGGATCGCTGGAGCCGACCAGTTCGGCGGCCGTGCCCTCGAAGATCTTCTGCGCATCGCGGAGCACGAGGAAGCTGGTGCGCGTGTCCACGTTCGATTCTGGCGGCACGGGCACCATGTGGTTCTGCTGCGGGTCAAAGACGTGCGAGGCCATGGTGAAGGCGTCCTGCAGGCGGTGTGTGACCAGCAGTGCGCTTGTCTTGTAGACGTCGCGCTGCTTCACCAGCAACTCCACAATGGTCGTCGAGGTCACCGGGTCGAGGCCGCCTGTGGGTGAATCATAGAGCAGCAGTTCCGGCTCGGTGATGATGGCCCTCGCAATGGCTACGCGCCGGCGCATGCCGCCGGAAAGCTCGGATGGGAACAGCGGCAGCGTGTGCGCCAGCTCCACAAAGCTAAGTGCCCGCACCACGCGTTCGCGCACCTCCGGCTCGGAAAGATGCTCCTCAAAGAGCCGGTAGCCCACGTTGTCTTCCACCGTCAGCGAATCGAACAGCGCGCTCTCCTGAAAGACCATGCCGATACGCCGGCGCAGGTCGAACAGGTCGTTCTCGTGCATCGCCGTGATCTCTTCGCCGAGAACGGTGATGCGGCCGGAGTCTGGCCGGATGAGTCCGAGCGCCAGCTTGAGGATGACAGTTTTGCCCGCTCCCGCCACGCCGAACAGGACTTTGGTCTCCCCATGCTTCAGCTCGAATGACAGGTCTTCGAGCACCGGACGTTCCTCTGATGCGAGCGAGACATTCTCGAACTTGATGGCGGCCTGTGCTGGTTCGGCGTTCGACATGGATGCCTTATTTGAAGGGGAAGAAGGCCATCAGCAGCTTGGTCACGAACAGGTCCACGACCACGATGAGCACGCTGGCGGCGACCATGGCCTGCGTGGTGGCGCGGCCCACGCCCTGTGTGCCGCCGCGGGCGCTCATGCCGTAATAGCAGCCAATGGTGGAGATGATGAAGCCGAAGAAGATGGGTTTGATGAGGCCCATAATCACGTCTCCGGATGACAGCGATTGCCACGCCGACGACCAGTACTGGTGGAAGTCAAGCCGCAGCATGAGCACCGCGATCATGGAGCCGCCGAACATGGCAACAACGTCGGAGAGGATGGTGAGGAAGAACAGCATGCCGGTGGTGGAAACCACGCGCGGCGTCACCAGCTTCTTGCTCGGGTCGGTGCCGAGCGCGCGCATGGCGTCAATCTGTTCGGTCACCTGCATGGAGCCCAGTTCGCTGGCCATGCCGGTGGCGCTGCGTCCGGCCACCATCAGGCCGGTCAGCACCGGGCCCAGTTCGCGCACCATGCTCAACGCCACCAGTTGCCCGGTGATGGTCAGCATGCCGAAGCGCGAAAGCGAGTTGGCGCTCTGCAGGGCCAGCACCGCGCCGGTAAAGAAGCCGGTAAGCACGACGATGGGCAGCGAGCCGACGCCAATAATGTCGGCCTGCTGCATGGTGTCCGCTAGGTAGCGCGGATGCCCGAAGATATTGGCAACGGAGCGCCATGACAGGAGCGAGTACTCCTGCACGGCCTGAACATTGCGTTTCGTGATTTCCGTGAGCGAGAAGGGCATCGGCGTCCCGTGTTCCCCCGGAAAAGGCCGCGCGGGCCGCTCCGGTCAACACCCCGACTATATCAAACCGGCGCGAGCCTTTCGACCATCGCGCGCACATCGCGGCCTCCGCGTGCGGAGCCATACGATGCAGGCGCACGCTCGAACTCGCGCCCGCCCCGTCAGTAGCTCTGCTCGCGGCTGCGCTTGCGGATCTCGATATTGAGTCGCTTGATCTTCTGGTTCAGCGTGGAGAGCGGGATGCGGAAGCGCTCGGCGGCGTCGGTCTGGTTCCCGTTGCACTTTTCCAGCATGTCGACGATAACGCGCCGCTCGCAGTCTTCCATGATGTCGTGCAGCGAGGCGTCCGGTCGCTCGGAGACCAGCGGATAGCCGGAGTTGCGTCCGGTAATGTTGTCCGGCAGCAGGTCGGCGCTGATGACCGGCCCGGAGGAGAGCACCACGGCGCGCTCCATCACGTTCTCCAGTTCGCGCACATTGCCCGGCCAGCCGTAGTCCATCATCGGGCGCAGTGCCTCGGGCGTCATGGCGCGCAGTGGCCGTTCGTTTTCCTTGCAGAACTTCTTGAGGAAAAAATCAACAAGCAGCGGAATGTCTTCGCGGCGGTTGCGCAGCGGCGGCAGCTCAATGGTGATGACGTTCAGGCGGTAGAACAGGTCCTCGCGGAACTTGCCTTCCTTCACCGCCTGCCGCAGGTCCACGTTGGTCGCGGCGATGATGCGCACGTCCACCTGAATCTCGTTGACTCCGCCCAGATGCATGAACTTGCGGTCCTGCAGCACGCGCAGAATCTTGGCCTGCGTCTCCATCGACATCGAGCCGATCTCGTCGAGGAAGATGGTGCCGCGGTCGGCCACTTCAAACAGGCCCTTCTTGCTGGCGACGGCGCTGGTGAAGGCGCCTTTCACGTGTCCGAACAGCGTCGACTCCAGCAGGTCCGTCGGCATGGAGCCGGTGTTGACCGGAACGAACGGGCGGTCCTTGCGCGGCGAGTTCATGTGCAGCGCCTTGGCCACCAGTTCCTTGCCGGTGCCGCTCTCGCCCTGCAACAGCACCGTGGAGCGCGACTGCGCCACCTGTTCTACAAGGTCGAAGATGCGCATCATCACTTCGCTCTTGCCTACAATGCTCTCGAAGCTGTAACGCTGCTTCAGCGCGCGCTTCAGGTGGATGTTCTCTTCCTCGGCGGCGCGCTTTTCCTCTTCCGCCTTGCGCTTGCCAATGGCGGCGCGCACGTCGGCCAGCAGCTTTTCGTTGGCGCCCCACGGCTTGGGGATGAAGTTGACGGCGCCGGCGCGCATGGCCTGCACGGCGTTCTCCACCGTGCCATAGGCGGTGATCATAATGACCGGCGTGCCGGGGAAGGTGTTGCCGATCTCCTCAAGAATCTGCATGCCGTTGCGGCCGGGGAGCTGGTAATCCAGCAGCACCAGGTCGAAGGAATGCAGTGCCAGGTGCGCCAGCCCCTCCTCGCCGTCGGAAGCCGTCTCCACCGTGTAGCCGCCGTCAAACTCCAGCAACGTCTGCAGCGACTCGCGGATGGCCGCTTCATCGTCGATGATCAGCACGGTGCCTTCCGAGGCCGTGCTCACGCCCGTCATGCGTCTTGTTTCCACCTCAGACATGGACTGCCTTCCTCGTCATAGGAAATTCCATGAAAAACTTTGTCCCCTCGCCCACCCGGCTCTCCACGCGGATTTTGCCCGCGTGTTCCTGGATGATTCCGTAGGTCACCGCCAGTCCCAGACCTGTGCCGCCGGTGCCGCCCTGCTTGGGGCGGCTCTTGGTGGTGAAGAACGGATCGTAGATGCGGTGAATGTGCTCCGGTGCGATGCCGGAGCCTGTGTCGCTGACCACCACCTGTACGCCGTGGTGTGCCACCGTGCTGACCTTCAGCGTGCCGCCCTGCGGCATCGCGTCCTTGGCGTTCAGGAACAGGTTCAAGAACACCTGTTGCAGCTTGCCCTGGTTGCCGTGGATGGGCGGCAGATCCGCCTGCAACTCGCCCACCACCTGGATGTGCGCGGTGCGCATCTGGTGCTCCAGCAGCGCCAGCGTGTCGTGAATGATCTTGTTCAAATCCACCGAGGCAAATTCGGTGCCGCTGGTGCGCGAGAAGTTCAGCAGGTTGTTGACGATCTCGGAGGCGCGGAATGTCTGCTTGATGATCTTGTCCATCAGCGAAGCCTGCCGGTCGTCATTCTGCAACTGCTTGTTCAGCATCTGCGCGTAGCTGCTGATTACGGCGAGCGGCGTGTTGACCTCGTGCGCCACGCCGGCCGCCAGCAGGCCAATCGAGGACATCTTCTCCGCCTGCGTCAACTGCGTCTCCAGCACCGTGCGCTCGGTAATGTCGTCCACGATCACCAGGCGGCCGACCACGTTCAACTCGCGGTTGGTCAGCGGGGCAATGGCCACGTTCACGGTGCGCGCGTCGCCCGCCGTGGTGGCCATGCGGAACTTGTACAGGTTGTGGATGCCGGGGTTCTCGCGCACGCGGTAGAACTCCTCGCAGAAGTTTGCCGGCAGCACTTCGGTGATGGAGCGTCCGATGGCGTCGCTGCGCCGCATGGCATACATCACTTCCATCTGCGAGTTCCACGATTCGATCTTGTCGTGCAGGTCGACGGCGAAAATGCCCACGTTGATCGATTCAACGATGTTCTCGTTGAACTCCTTCAGTCGCTCGTATTCCTGCGCCTTCTGCTCCAGCGAGGCATAGAGCCGCGCGTTCTGCAGCGCAATGGCAATGTAGCCCGCCACGGTCTCCAGCAGTTCCACGTCCTCGCTGCTCAGGAAGTCTCCCTCGGCCGTCTTGCCCAGCCCGAGCATGGCGATGGTGCGGTTCATCACCGTGCAGGGGATGTAGTAGTTCAGGTCGAGCGAAGCAATGGTCTCCTGCGCGGTGGGCAGCTCGCGCACCGCCTGGTGCGTGTTGTCGTAGAAGAGATGGCCGCTTTCGTACTCCGGGCGATCCTTTGCAAGGAAGCTCAGGTCGAGGTCTTCGGTCTGGGAGATGCCGCTCGAACTCGCCAGAGCAAAGCCCTGCGGGCTGGCCGGATCGGCCAGGAAGATGGCGATGCGGTCCACCGAGAGCGTGCGCGAAATACGCTCGATGATCGCTTCCAGCATGCGCCCCATGTCGCGCTCGCTGTTCAGGTCGCGGCCAAAGTCGATCATCGTCTTCCGGTAGTCGTAGCGCTTGCGGTAGAAGAACTTGTCGAGCCGGTCCTGAATGTAGTTCTTGATCGGGTCAAACAGCAGCGCGGTGACCACGATGGCCGCCACCAGTCCGGCGCGGCCAACGCTCGGGAAGCTCTGGTGGAACAGCTCGGCGGCCGAACCAACGGCGAGGAAGTAGACCACCGCAATGGCGCCGGCGGCCAGCGTGTAGGCCATGCCGCGCTTGAAGATCAAATCCACGTCCATCAGCCGGTAGCGGAAGATGGCGTAGCCGAAGGTGAGCGGCAGAAAGACCAGCGACAGCTCGCTCAACCGCATGCCCGGCGTGGCCGCGTTGCCGCTCAGGAAGGGCAGCACGTAGAAGAGCGTGAACGGCGCCACAGCGAGGAACGTGCCGCGCGTCACCCACTTCATCTGCTGGCGCAGAATCGGCGTTTTGACCGTGCGGTAGGTGTACCAGAACATGATGGTGGCGGTCACAAAGAACACCGCCAGGTAGCCCATCTGCGCGCGGTCAATGTTCCACTTCAGGTTCTCACTCGGCTCTGCTTCCAGGAACAGCAGCACGTGCGTCGCAATCAACAGTGCGCCCGGCACGTAGACCAGCAGAGGCACCCAGGGGTGGTCGCGGACAACCTGTTTTTTCTCGGGGAAAGTGATGGCGAAGTGGAGGAATACTGCGGGTTGGAGCATCCAGGCCGCAGCGTTACACCAATAGATGATCCAGTCGAACTCGTTCAGCTTGCCCGTGTAGTGGAACGAATAGAGAACGAATGAGACCAGACAGAGCACATAAAAGTGCCCGGACTTCGGCGCGGTCCAGCGTCGGAGCAGGACATAGATGCCGATGCCAAGGTAGACGAGCGCAATAAAGCGCTGCCCCTGGTTCAACGAGCGGTCGAGCGGCTCCAGAATGACCGGAACCTCGAGCTTCACGTTGTCGCGCACCAGCGAGTAGGTCGCCTTGGTCCAGACGCCGGTGCGGTACATCACTTTGGTCGCTTTTGCCGTGTCGTTGATGGCAACTTCGTTGATCGCCACCAGCACGTCGCCAGTGCGTATGCCGAACTTCTGGCCGGGGCCGCGCGGGTCCACACGCTTGGCCAGAATCTTGCCGTCGCCGTCAGGCCACCACCACACGCCGTCGGTCGGCGTGCTGAATCGCATTTCCGCGCGGAAGTTGAGCCACGCGAACGTGACCGCCACGGCCGTCAGCACGGCCAACAGGATGGCAGTAAAGCGTACCTGTGCATCCTTTGTCATCGGCGATCTGCTTGCACTCCCGGTGAGCCCAAGGCCTCCAGGGCCTCTCTCCCGCCGTGATGAATGCAACTGCGTTACCACGTTCATGGTGAATATCGAAATCCGTTAAGTCGTTAAATTGATTGGCTTTGTTTGGTGGCGTTTCAAATGATGAGTGCAGAAATTCCAAAATCAGTATGTCGCATCTTATATCTGGAATGTGAAATTTGTAAATCAGAATCTGGAGGGACGCAGTGCGTGGTTTCTGCTGGCGACTCAACCGGATGCGTGCGGTAGGATGGCCTACACAACTTGCTCCGTGAATTGCGGCGAGGATCTGTGATGACTTCCGAGCGATTTGTTGTTGGCGAAGAGCGCTGGGCCACGGTCGACGGCCACCGCATGCGCTATCTGGCGATGGGCCCCGAGGAGCCGGACGGGGAACTGCCGCCCGTCGTGCTGGTTCACGGATTGCTGGCCAGTTCGTTCTCATGGTCGGAGACCATGCCTGCGCTGGCGCGCCGCCGCCGCGTCTACGCCATTGATCAGGTCGGCATCGGATACTCCGACCGGCCGGAAGACCCGGCCTTTGATTACAGCTTTCGCGGCATGGCCGACCGGCTGCTCGGCTGGATGGCCGCTGAAGGACTGAGCGGGGCCGATGTGGTTGGCACCTCGCATGGTGGCGCACTGGCCATGACCATGTGCGTGCTCGACCGCCAGCGCGGCAGTGGGCTGGTGGGGCGGCAGGTGCTGGTGGCAGCTGCCAATCCGTTCTCACGCACCGGGGACCTCCGCCTGCGCTTCTTTAACACCGCCTTCGGCAACTGGGTCATCCGGACGGTTGGCGTGGGCAACGTCGCCGCCGGAAGCCTCGGCCTGCGCCATATGTTTTATGACCCGTCACTGCTGACCCCGGAGATTCAGCGCGGCTACACGGAGCCGATGCAGTTACCCGGCACCGAGCGTTACGCCTGTGGCATTCTGCGGACGTGGAAGGCCGATATGGCGGAGCTGGAAGCGGCGCTGCCGCGCATTGCGGAACACCCGACACAGCTTATCTGGGGAGAAGACGACAAGGTGGTTCCGCTGGCCAGCGGACGCCAGTTGGCCGCATGCTTCCCCGGCGCGCCGCTCGGCATCATTCCCCGCGCCGGGCACCTTGCCTACCAGGAGCGCCCGGAGGCCTTCAACCGCCTGCTGCTGGACTTTCTGGGGGAGTGAGCGGGCGTCACTCGCGCCGAAGGCGACTCCGTGGCGTCGCTGCACGTGTTTCTGCACTCAAGGCAGGGCTCTCCTGATGGGGGTGGAGAGCAAGAGCCGGTGGCCGCCGGTTATCCGGCCCTGCCTGCTTCTCCGTAGGCCTGGAAGGCCTCGGCGGTTTTGTCCTGCAGGCTGGAGAGCAACACCTGCACCGCGTTCACCGAAATTGGCGGCACGCGGAAGGCGAGCAAGACGGGGCCCATGCTGGTAGCCACGCTGCTCGCGTCGCCGGTTTCCGAGGCGGCCGGGGCCGTCTCAGAGGCGCTGCTGGACTGTGTCTGCAAGGCGTGCTCCACCTGTGCGTAGCTGGCGCGTGCTCCCTGCAGGTCTCCGGAGCCAAGATCCTGCCCGAGCTGGCTGAGCGCCTGGGCGAAGGTCGCCGTGGTGCTGGCCGTGCCGGTGCTGGATGCCGTGCTGCCGGAGCTCTCCGTGTTGGTAGGCGGGGCGGCCGACCCAGAGATGGAAACGTAGTCCTGCTGCGCGGCGGCAATGTCTCCGCTTTGGAGCCGTTGTCCGAGTTGCTGGAAGGTCTGTGTCCGCGAGGCAACTGCCGTTGCCGGCGCGGTCACTGCATCCAGACTTCCGCTGCTGAATCCCAATATGGACATTGCGCGCACCCCCTTTCCGCAGACTTGAGTCTGCGAGATATGGGCGGAATCGGCAAAGTTTGCCAATTGCTTTAGTGGATTGCGGCGTTATTTTCGGAAAATTTGGCCAGCCGCTGCGGAAAACTCTGCTCCCTGACGAGGCCGCCGAGGTGCAAGTGCATGATTTATCGGCGCGCCAGACGGCGGCTTGAACATCTTCTGTGACGAGGGTAACCAAGGCAGTCCCAGCACCTTTGAGCGGCGCGCACCAAGCACCCGGGACGCCCGACGGTTGGCGGATTTGAGGAGGGCAGCCGGACGGCGGAGGCCGTTGGCTGTTACACTTATAAGCGAACCCAATCTAGGCAATTGAGCTTTGTCGAATTCCGCTTTAACTTCCGCCGCCCCTCCTGAGACTTCTCGCGCCACACGAAGCCGCTTCTACCATCCAGAGCTGGATGTGTTGCGTCTGCTGGCTTTCTGCATGGTGTTTGTCCATCACTCGATACCTCATCACCCCGAATTCTGGGCCAAGCTGGGCGTCAGCGGCTTCTGGTCGGAGATGATTGTTGGCTTTGCCAACACCACGGCCTTCGGCGTCGATATCTTCTATGTCCTGAGTTCCTACCTGATCACGGAGCTGCTGCTGCGCGAGCGCGCGCGCTTCGGATCGGTGGACGTGCGCTCGTTCTACGCGCGCCGCCTGCTCCGCATCTGGCCGTTGTACTTCATCTTCCTCGTCTTCGCCTTCTCCATGAACTGGTGGGTGCCTGGGCAGAAGCTGGGCTGGGGCCCGGCGGCGGCGTTTACCTTCTTGGCCGGCAACTGGTGGATCTTCTTCCACGGCTTCCCCAACTCGATCATCTTCCCCATGTGGAGCTTGTCGATCGAGGAGCAGTTCTACCTGTTCTGGCCGGCGATTGTGCGCAAGCTGCGCGAGCGCGGACTGGTGATTGCCGCCATCGTCATGCTGGTGGTGACGAACCTGTCGCGCTTCTATCTCAGCCTGCACCACACGTGGGAATCGAAGATCTGGGTGAACACCCTGACCCGTCTGGACCCGATCGCCTTCGGTATCATGCTGGCGGTGATCCTGCGCGGAGAGTCCCCGAAGATTTCCAAGCTGGGCCGCTGGGCGATGATGATCGGCGGCGTGACCTGCCTGGTGCTGGGCGGCAACTACTTCGCCATCAAGGCCGACCCGCTAACGGTGTCGCGCGTGATGATGGGTTACCCGGTGGTGGCCTTCGGCGCCGTGGCGCTCATTCTGGCCGCCCTGCGCGACGACCACGCCTGGTGGGCCGTCAGCCCGCTCATCTACCTCGGACGCATCAGCTACGGCCTCTACGTCTTCCACGTCTTCGGCCTGATGTGCTCCGACTTCTGGATCAAGGACCAGACGGCAAGCCTGTCGCGCTACATGTTGCGCGTGGGCACCGGACTGACCGTGACCCTCTGTTCGGCCATCATCTCCTACCATCTGCTGGAGCGGCCGTTCCTGAAGTTGAAGCAGCACTTCACCCATGTGGAGTCGCGTCCGGGTGGTTAGAACTGGATGCGGAAAGTTGAAAAGCCCGGCGCAGAGCCGGGCTTTTTGCATTCGTAAAGTTGGAAGTGGCGAAGGTTAGTGCGTGATCTGCAGACGCGCAATCAGCTTCTTGGCCAGCGTGTCATCGCCCTCCGACCACAACGTGCGGCCGGTGAGGTTGCAGTGCTTCTCCACGTCCTGCGTGAACTTGACCAGCTTGGCGATGTTGGCCTTGACGTGCTGCTCGGTTTCCGGCGTCAGCTCGCGCTCCTCGAACAGGAACGGATAGTCGAGGCCGAGATCGACCTTGATGTGGCCGGACTCGGTGAAGCCGGCTTCGTCGAACTGTTTGCCCTGCACAATGAACTGCACGCGCTGGGCCTTCTGCGACCACTGGCCGTCGTCGCCCGGAACCCAGAGGTCCCACCACGCCTCAAAGACCACGGCAAAGTCCTCCTGCGCGTAGGCGAACATCTCGTAGGTCGCCTCGTGCGGCGGCACGCCCGGCTCAAAGCGGCGCTCCATGACCGTGGCCTCGCTCCAGCTATAGGGCTGCGCGTAGGCGTAGGTGATGCCCGGCTCGGTTTCGGAGTAGGGGAACTGCTGCATGACGGCAACCGCGCGCGGCATCATCTCTTCCGGCTCAAAGCCGGGGAACCAAAGACTCAGAAAAAGGGAATCGCTCATGATCGCTCACTTTCCCCCTCATAGTACCCGAGGCGGATTCTCCGGTCACGCTGGATCAACAAGCTTCCGGCAACCTCCGCGGGGCGTCGCGGCTTTCGCGGATGGCGGGGCCTTGCCTGCACATTGGGAGGGGATTGCTGGGCTGCACGTGTGTGCCTGTTGCACAAGGGAACATCCTGCAAGGCATGTTGCTTGATTCGCGGAGGAGTGCGTCCGCGGGGCTTTCCACAGGGCGCTTTTGACACCGGCGGGCAACGTTGCTACTATGAATTGTCGAACCCAAGTAGTTCCCTTCAGTGTTGCGTCCCCGTCGTCTAGCCCGGCCTAGGACATCGCCCTTTCACGGCGGTAACGGGGGTTCGAATCCCCCCGGGGACGCCAAACAGAAGCCCTTCTAGAATCTCTCCCAAACAATTTGAAGAGCGGTAAAGCTTGGCGGGTCCAAATGCCTCGCGTTAAACGCCACCTCGGGGCAGTTCTCCGCACTCATTTGGATGGATTTTTCATGTTTGATGCTAGATATTCTGCAATAGCACCCAAGACCGGCAGCCTGAACAGCTTGCGCCGCCCAGCCTGAACCATTGCCACAATCCAGGCGGCAAAGAGAATTGCGAATGCAACGCTGGCGATCGTGAACTCATATTTCTCAGCCAAGTACATTGCCGAAATCATGAGAGCGAAAAGCAAAAGACATTGGATGCAGTGGTAGCGAAGAAATGGATTTTGTCGATTCCGAGGAGTGCACGACAGATACAGCACCGGATAAAGAATTCCCCAAACGTAACAATTCCAACCGCTAGGTTGTTCAGTGCCGATATCTGGCGAACCTTCCATGGCATCCATACTATGCCTTAGTTCTTAGCCTTTTGCCCAAGCGTCTCCGCGAGGCTGCTTCGTGCGCGAGCTAGCGAGGAGGTGGCTACGCCCAATTCCGCCTCCCTTTTTCCAACATTTCACTGGGCAAGCTGCCTAGTAGATTCCTCGCAAATTCCCTCCAGAAATGAATCTTGGCCGAGGGTTCTAGATTTCGCTATACTCTAGGTGTGAACTACGATGGCGTTCCCTGCAACTAGTTATGCCATCAGTAGTTTCCAAGGAGTATCAGTCTCGAATGGCAACGAACGACCAGCCCCGTCCCGCATGGACTACCAAGTTTCCGGCTCCCAGCGGACACGTGCAAATGCTTGGCTATGCGACCTGTGATCCGTCGCTGATGCACCTGGTCTTCGTGAAGTCGGATGGCGAGAACGTGGAGGCCCCGCTGCGTTTGTGGATTGTGCCCGGCACGGCCTGCACCTGCCTTGCGCCGCATCTCGCGCAGGAGTCTCCTGAGCAGCTTGCCGAGCAGTTTCAGCACTTCCTCAAATCGGACCATGGAGCTCTGGTTGCACTCTACCAGCGTCCGCAGGACTTTGGGCAACTGATGGTGGGCGTGCGCGACACGTCGGCGCAGCGCCTTTGCGACGCCACCTGCAGCAAGAACGAAGATGGCCGTCCGGCGGCCAATCCCAACTGGAACAACTGCGGCATCCGCCGGATTCTGATCAGCCTCGGCGTGAAGGAAATCACGCTGGAGTATCCGGTGCTGCCCACGAACGGTCTGTCGAAGAATGTTCTCGGCGGGTCGCTGGCTTCCATCGTGACCGCCAAGGACGCCCCGCGCATCGTCCGGCTCTAACGCCTCTCAACACAATTCTGCTTCCCATCCCCCGGCGTGTTTGACTCGCCCGGCATGGCGTGCTTCGATGGTGAAGCATGTCCCCAAAGCCCGCACTGCCCGTTGATGCCATTCTCCCGGAGCTGCTCTCCACCCTGGAGCAGCACGCCAGCCTCGTGCTGGAAGCGCCTCCGGGCGCGGGCAAGACGACGCGCGTGCCTCCGGCGCTGCTTGGCCTTGTGCCGGGGGAGGTGCTGGTGCTGGAGCCCCGTCGGATTGCCGCACGGCTGGCCGCGCGCCGCGTGGCGGAGGAGTTGGGCGAGAAGCTGGGCGAGCGCGTTGGCTACCAGGTGCGCTTTGAGGACGTCAGCGGGCCGCGCACGCGGCTGCGCTTTTTGACCGAGGGCGTGCTGACGCGGCGGCTGCTCAGCGATCCGAACCTGACGCACGTCTCCGCCGTGGTGCTGGACGAGTTTCATGAGCGCCACCTGGAGAGCGACCTGGCGCTGGCGCTGCTCAAGCGCTTGCAGCGGCGGCGTCCGGAGCTGAAGCTGATTGTGATGTCGGCCACGCTGGAGGCCGCGCCCGTGGCGCGCTACCTTGGCGACTGCCCGGTGCTGCGCTCCGAAGGCCGCATGTTCGAGTTGACGGTGGAGCACCTGCCGTATTCGCCCGCGCCGCTGGAGCGTCAGGTGCGCGAGGCCGCCGAGCGTCTGTTGCGCGAACAATCCACAGGACACATCCTCTGCTTTCTCCCCGGCGTGGCCGAGATCCGCCGCGCCATGCGCGAGTGCGAGCCGCTGGCACGCGTCGCGAACGTTGTGGTGCTGCCATTGCATGGCGGGCTTACGCCGCAGGAGCAGGACCGCGCCGTGGGGCCAAGCCGCGAGCGCAAGCTGATTCTTGCCACCAACGTCGCGGAAAGCTCGGTGACCGTGGAGGGCGTGACGGCCGTGATCGACAGCGGCCTGGCGCGCGTGGCGAGCTACTCGCCATGGAGCGGGCTGCCCACACTCCACGTGGCGCGCGTAAGCAAGGCAAGCGCGCAACAGCGTGCCGGACGCGCTGGACGTACGGCCCCCGGACGAGTGCTGCGCCTTTATGCGGAAGAGGATTTTGCCCGCCGCGCCGACCACGACTCGCCGGAGATTGTGCGCACAGACCTCTCTCAGCTTTGCCTGGACCTGCGCGCCATGGGGCTGAAGCAGGCCGGTGAACTGGAGTGGCTCGATGCTCCGCCGGAGGCCGCGTGGAGCGCCGCCGAGGGGCTGCTCGACCGGCTGGGAGCCGATGGCGAGCGCGCGCGCCGCATGGCACGGCTGCCGCTGGCTCCACGGCTGGCACGCATTGTGTTGGAGGCCGAGGAGCGTGGTGTGGGCGACCTTGGCTGCCGCGTGGCCGCCCTGCTTGGCTCGGGCGTGCAAGTTGCCCAGCGCGACCTGCTGACGGCTCTCGATGCTCCCATGGAGCCGCGCACGCGCCAGCACTACGAACAAGTGAGAAGGCTGGTGAAGCCTTCTGTGGCGAGTAAGCAAAAGGACGACGCTCTGCTGATGGCGGTGCTGGCGGGCTTTCCGGACCGCGTGGCACGCCGGAAGAACAAAGGGCAGCTCATGCTGTCCACGGGCACGGCGGCGGAGTTTGCGGGCGAGCCCCCGCGCTATGAGTTCATGGTGGCGGTGGACGCCGAGGACCGCCGCGACAAGCCTCTGCCGCTGGTGCGGCTTACCGCGCGGCTGGAGCCGGAATGGCTGCTCGACCTGTTTCCGGAGCGGGTGCGCGAGCAGAAGGAACTGGTGTGGAACCGCTCGGGCGAGCGCGTGGAGGCCTCCAGTGCGCTGCTTTACGACCAGCTTGTGCTGGATGAGACGCGCGGCGCCATGCCCGACCCGGAGCAGTCTGCGGCCATGCTGGCGGAGAAGGCTTTGGAAGCGGGTATCGAGCGCTTTGTGGACCACGAGGCCCTGGACAACGCGCTGGCGCGGCTGAGCTTTGCCACCGGCCGCGAGCCGGACGTGGCTGCCGTGTTGCGAGAGTTGTGCGAAGGCCTCCGCAGCTTTGCTGAGTTGAAGACCGCCGCCGCAGACCTCGTACCGAGACTCGAACGCGGCTCAGGCAGGCGCTTGAGCGAGCTGGCTCCGGCCACGCTCCGCCTGCCCAGCGGACGCCAGACCAAGGTCCACTACGAGCGCGGCAAGCCGCCGTGGATCGCCTCGCGGTTGCAGGACTTTTTTGGCATGAAGGAAACGCCGCGCATCGGCCCCGAGCGCACGCCCGTGGTGGTGCACCTGCTCGCGCCCAACCAGCGTCCGGTGCAGACCACCAGCGACCTCGCGGGCTTTTGGGAGCGGCTCTACCCGCAGGTGCGGCGCGAACTGATGCGCCGCTACCCCAAGCACAAGTGGCCGGAGAAACCCTAGCGCCCCGCCACCAAAGAGATTCTGCGTGCAGCAAAACAGCCCCTCGCGAGAGGGGCTGTTGCATGCTGAGATGGGCGTTACGCCTTGGCGTGCTGCTTGGTGCCGAGTTCGTGCGCGGCAAAGGCAAAGAACGCGATGTAGATGTAGCACAGGGCCGGCACGAAGAAGGCGTGGTGCAGGCCAACCGCGTCGGCGATGGCGCCCTGTATGACCGGGAGGATGGCGCCGCCGACGATGGCGGCAATCATGATGGCCGAGCCCTTGCCGGTCAGCTTGCCTAGGCCATCAATGCCCAGCGTGAAGATGCTGGGGAACATGATGGAGTTGAACAGGCCGACAGCGAGGATGGCGAACATTGCCAGGTGGCCGCTGGTCAGGATGCTGGTGAGAACCAGCAGGCAGGCGACGATGGCGAAAGTGCCGAGCAGCCGGCGGGTCGGAATGCGCTGCAACAGTGCCGAGCCGACGAAGCGCCCGACCATGGCGCCGCCCCAGTAGAGCGAGACGTAGTTGGCGGCGACCTTTTCGGTCAGGTTGCCGATATCCGGCATGTTCATGTAGTTGACCAGATAGCTGCCGATGGAGACCTCACCGCCGACGTAGAAGAAGATTCCGAGCGCGCCCAGCACAAGGTTGCGCGAGGCGAACACTTCGCTCCACTTGGCCTCTTCGCCCGTGTGCTTTACCGCCGACTCGATCTTCGGCAGCTTGACCATGGCGAGGATGACCGCGCACAGGAACAGCACGGCGGCAAAGACCATGTAGGGCGCGCGCACCGAGGAGGCCTGCGCCACGCGGTAGGCCTGCAACGCTTCGGGCGAGAGCTTGTTCATCTCGGCGGCCGAAAGCATGGTGGCGGAAAGAATGAGTGCGCCGCCAACGTAGGGCGCAACGAACGTGCCCAGTGAGTTGAACGCCTGCGTCAGGTTCAACCGGCTGGAGGCCGTCTTGGCAGGGCCGAGCACGGCGACGTAGGGGTTGGCCGAAACCTGCAGCAGCGTCATGCCGCCGGCCAGCACCAGCAGCGCGGCTAGGAAGAGCGGGAACGACGCGAGGTTGCCGGCGGGGATGAACATCAGCGCGCCGACGCCCATCGTGCACAGGCCGGTCACCATGGTGCCCTGGTAGCCAAACATCTCCACAACCTTGCCCGAGGGCAGCGAGAAGATGAAGTAGCCGGCGAAGAAGGCAAACTGCACCAGCGAGGCCTGCCGGTAGCTGAGGTCGAGGATGCCCTTCAGGTGCGGCACCAGAATGTCATTCAGGCAGGTGAGGAAGCCCCACATGAAGAACAGCGAGGTCACCAGCGACAGTGCGCCGCCGTATTTCTTTTCCGGATCGAGCGAAGACGTTGTGGTAGCAGACAGAGGGGCGTTCGCCATCAGACCGTTTCTCCTTCGTGTCCCGTGGGAGGGAACCAGCCGCAACCATGAAAAAGCAGGGAGGACCTGCCAGTTGCAGCTCTTCGTGCGAATCCAGCAGGGTTCGCGTGCCAGTCTTATGCGGCTTCAAAACCGCTTCCACGATATTGCATAACCGGCGCTTGCGCAACCGTCGAGGGCGCCGGAATGCGCGTCGCTGGCGGCGTATGATTTCAATATGCTTCCGGCGAAGCTCCGCTCCCCGCGTAATTTCCACAGCAGGGGCGGAACTCATTCGCCGTGCAGTGCGTATCTGCCTTCATATTTGCCATGAAATTTCAGTCCTCGTCCTCCTTTGCCGCGCTTTGTCTGCTCTTCGTCGTTCTGTTTGCCATGCCCGCCTTCGCCTCGGAGCTCACGCACATTCCGCGGCTCAAACAGGCGCCGCGCTTTGAGGATTTTGAGACCATGTCCCCGCGTGGCAGCGCCGTGGACATGCGCAAGATTGACGTCTTCATCCAACGGCAGCCCTCGGATGGCGCGCCCGCCACGGAACCAACGCAGGTCTACCTCGGCTACGACGACACAAATCTCTACGTCGCGTTCCTCTGCTTCGACGACCCGAAGCTGGTCCGCCGCAGCCTGTCGCACCGCGAGCCCTCCACGCCGTTTGACATTGACGATTACGTGGAGCTGACGCTCGACACATTTCACGACCAGCGGCACGCCTTCGTTTTCGACGTGAACCCGCTCGGCGTGCAGGCCGACGCGCTCTACACCGAGGGCCAGGGCTTCAACTACTCGTTCGACACGCTCTGGTATTCGCGCGGCAAGGTGAACGGCAAGGGCTGGGTGGTGTTCCTCAGCGTTCCGTTCCGCAGCCTGCGCTTCAAGCCCGCCTCGGACGCGGAGTGGGGCGTCACGCTCTGCCGCTACATCTCGCGCAAGGACGAGACTGACTGGTGGCCGCGCGTAAGTTCCACCGCCGCGGGACGGCTGGGGCAGGCGGCTCCGGTGGACGGCATCAAAGGCGTCTCTCCGGGCCGCAACATGCAGTTTGCTCCGTACGTGGAAGGCCGCAGCTTCCGTTCGCTGAATGCCAACGACCCCACGCAGCCTTACTATTCGCGCGCGTTGGAGCGCGTCAAAGCCGGGTTGGACACAAAGCTGGTCTTCCACAACAGCCTGGTGCTGGACGCCACGGTGAACCCCGACTTTGCACAGGTGGAGAGCGACGAGCCGCAGAACACGGCCAACCAGCGCTTCGAGGTCTACTTTCCGGAGAAGCGTCCGTTCTTCCTCGAGAACGCCAATTACTTTGAGGCGCCGCTGATCGCCGTCAACACCCAGACACGCATGCTGTTTACCCGCCGCATCGCCGATCCGCGTTACGGTCTGCGGCTGACCGGCAAGCAGAGCGGCTGGAACCTGGGCCTGCTGGAAGCCAACGACTGCGCTCCGGGCGAGATTGTGAGCAGCACCGACCCGGCGCATGGCAAATGCGCCACGGCTACGGTGGCCCGCGTTACGCATGACATCAATCACCAGTCGGCCATCGGCGTCCTGTATACCGACCGCGAGTTCAACGGAGGTTTCAACCGCGTCGGCGGCGGCGACCTGAACCTGCGCATCAACAAGAACTGGAACTCGACGCTGCGCAGCTACCTCAGCTCCACCAATGATGCGGGCGTCTACAGCTTTGGCCAGCACCACGAGGCCGTCATCATCGGCAGCGGACGCCGCTTCAGCTTCAACGTGCAATATCTGGACGTGACGCCCAACTTCCATACCGACCTCGGCTACGTGCCCCGCGTGGACCAGCGCACCCTCTTCCAGTACGGGCATTTCTACTTCCGGCCGGAGGGGAAGCACCTGGTCTTCCACGGGCCGGAGGAGAATGTGAGCCTGCTGTGGGACCACGCCGGCAACACGCTTACCCAGAGCCTGTCGCTGGACTACGTCTTCTATTTCCGCAAGAGCATCACGGTCGCGCCCGTCATCCAATACGAGGCGGATACGCTCCGCCCCTCGGATTTCAGCGGGCTGCCCGGTTTGCGCACCTACGCGCAGAACGGCGGAGGCATCATCTTCCGCGGCAACCCCACGGCGCGCGCCAGTTGGAGCCTTCAGGTCATCCGCGCTGGCACCGTGGTGGTGGTTCCGGCCAACGGACAAATGCCGTACACCGGTGACGATACTTCGGTGAACGCCACATTGCAGTTGCGCCCCGCCAACCGCCTCCAGTGGGATACCACCTACATCCTCGACCGGGTGCTGAACGGTCGCGCCGGACACGCCGTTTATAACAACCACATTGTCCGGACCAAGGTGAACTATCAGTTCACGCGCGAGTTCTCGCTGCGCGCCATCACGCAATACAACGCGCTGCTGTCCAACCCCGCATTCTCCTCCTACCAGACGGCCAAGGCCGTGAACTTTGACGTGCTGTTTACCTACCTGCTGCATCCGGGCACGGCGGTCTACGTGGGCTACAACTCGGACCTGGCCAACATTGATCCCGGGCTGTGCGTGCGCACTGGTGGCGTTTGCGCCAGCGGATTGCAGTACACGCGCGACCGCTTTAGCAATGACAGCCGCTTGTTCTTCATCAAGATGAGCTATCTCTTCCGCCGGTAGGGCGCGACGGGGAAGCGCAGTGCACCACCCGGCGGGATGCGAGGCGGGAAAAATACGGTACGAACCGTTCTGAAATGTCAAGCCCCGGAGGGTTTGGGAGGCCCGCCGTAAGTTCCTGAAATAACAGGAGCCGCCAGCCCCGATTGCCCCCTCCCCGGGGGCGTGGAATCTGGAGGAAGCGCTCCTTGGAGCCGGATCGCCGACATTGGCGTGGCGGCCGCTCCAGAAAACTCCGGGCATGGTTGTTGACGTTTTTGGGCTGCTCCGCCGCCGGCCCGGGCGGCAAATTGCCGGCGCGACATGGCTGGCACCCGCGTGGATGGCGGCTCCAGTGAATATCGCTGAAAAACAAGCGAAATGTGATCGCTGTCACAGTTGCAAGTGATTGACGATATAGCTCACAACCGGCGATTTCAGGTATCACAATTTTAGGTGACCGCAGTCACTGTGCTATGAGGCTCCGGCGGACGATAAACAAGGCGCTCATGCGCGACGTTCCCCCAACAGGGGCGACGTGTATCCAGCGATTGTTTTGGTCCGATTGGGTTTGGGAATTCAGAAGGATCGAAAGCCAACTGTCACCGCACAGGAATTAAAAGATGCCGAAAAAAGACGGTACTGGAAATGAAACGATAGCCGCTCACCTGAAAGCGTGCGGTTATTCTCGCCGAGACTTCCTAGAGCTTTGCACAATGTTGATGGCCACTGCGCCAGTAGGCCTGGCCCTTACCGATAAGGCGACCCCGGAATCGGTTGCCAAGACCGTCGGCAAGGCCAAGCGGCCCTCTGTTGTGTGGCTCCACTTCCAGGATTGTACGGGTTGCTCCGAAACACTCCTGCGTACTTCTGCCCCTGACGTTGCGGACCTGATCCTCAACGTCATTTCTTTGGACTATCACGAAACGCTGATGGTCGCCTCCGGCCACCAGGCCGAAGCCGCCCTGGAAGCGGCTGTGAAGGAAAACGAAGGCAAGTTCGTGCTGGTCGTCGAAGGCGCCATCCCGACGAAGGACAACGGCGTCTACATGAAGCTGGCCGGCAAGAACGCCATCGACGTGCTGAAGGAGATCGGTCCGAAGGCTGCTGCCATCGTGGCCATGGGCTCCTGCGCATCGTGGGGCGGCGTTGCTTCGGCCAAGATGGCCGATGGCAAGACCAACCCGACCGACGCCGTGGGCGTCGATTCGATCATCAAGGACAAGCCGATCATCAACATTCCGGGCTGCCCGCCGAACCCCTACACGCTGCTCGGCGTGGTGCTGGAAGTCGCGGCCCTGAACAAGATTCCGGCCTGCGACGACAAGAAGCGCCCGAAGTTCGCCTTCGATCGCGTCATTCACGATCACTGCCCGCGTCGCGGACACTTTGATGCCGGCCGTTTCGCCACCACCTTTGGCGACGAGGCTCACAAGCAGGGCTGGTGCCTGTTCAAGCTGGGCTGCAAAGGCCCGGTCACGCACGCCGCCTGCTCCACGCGTCACTTCAATGAAGTTCCGGACTGCTGGCCGATCGGCATCGGCGCACCCTGCGTGGGTTGCACCGAGCAGGACATCGCCTTCAAGGTCCCGATCTTCCAGACCGTTGACGTTCACAGCTTTACCGCGACTCCGCCCGATGGCTACCCGCTGGTTGGTGGTCAGAGCGGCACGGTGGGCGCCATTGCCACAGGCTTGGTCGGCTTGATCGCCGGCGCTGCCGGTGGTGCTGCCTGGGTTGCCGGTAAGAAGATCGAAGAGACTGAGGCCGAGGAGCCGAAGGCTTCGGCGGGAGGCAAGTAGTCATGGCAATGACACGCCGCGAGGCTCTCGTAAATATCGCCAAGGGCTCGCTCCCGGTGATCGCGGCGGGTTGTGTTGCTTCGGCCATGCCGGCCAAGGCCATGGCTGAAGAACTCGAAGAAGGGCAGATGCCGAAAGAAGCAGTCGGCCTGCTCTATGACGCGACCCGCTGTGTTGGTTGCAAATCGTGCGTGGTGGCCTGTGCCAAGGCGAACGACCTTGTGCCGGATACCAGCCGCGACGGGCTCCACCAGGCGCCCGGCGATCTGAACTGGAAGACGAAAAACATCATCAAGCTGTACAAGTCTGCCGATGGCAGCGAGTACAGCTACTTCAAGAAGCAGTGCATGCAGTGTCTGGACCCGGCCTGTGTGGCCAGCTGCATGTTCCACGGGCTCACCAAGAACCCGAAGACAGGCGTCATCGAATGGAACGGCTCCAAGTGCGTCGGCTGCCGTTACTGCGAAGTCTCCTGCCCGTTCGGCGTTCCGACGTTCCAGTGGGAAGGCTTCAATCCGAAAATCGTCAAGTGCGAATTGTGCCGTCACCGCACGGTGAAGGGCCTGCAGCCGGGTTGCACCTCGGTCTGCCCGACCCACGCCGTCATTTACGGCCGCACCGAAGACCTGCTGAAAGAAGCCAAGCAGCGCATCGCCGACAACCCCGGAAAGTATTTTGAAAACCGGGTGTACGGCGAGAAGGATGCCGGCGGCACGCAGACCATCTATCTGTCGCGCGTCGACTTCCAGAAGCTGGGACTGGGCAAGTACGGCGAGGAGAGCATTCCTTCGCGCCTGAAGTACCAGAAGATGCTTTACAAGTACCTGGCGCTTCCGGCCCTGCTGTACATCGGCATGGTCACCGTCATCAGCAAGAACTTCAAGCACGTTGAACACGAGCTGAAGGAAGAAGAAAAACACACCGGATTGAGGCCGCAGCTATGAGAACGACGAAATGGGAGAGAGCAGTACCCGTCTACGGCGTGCCGGTGCTGACGCGCGCCTTCTACATTCTGGGTGTCATCGTGGCCATCGCGCTGGGCTTGACCTGCTGGCGTGAATACATCGGCCTGGCGAACCCGGTCAGCGGCATGACCGACGGCTTCGCTTGGGGCATCTGGAAGACCTTCAACGTGATGGTTCTGACCGGCCTCGGCTCCGGCGGCTTCGCCGTCGGCATCGGCGCCTGGATCTTCAACAATCATCGTCTGCACTCCGTGATGCGCACCGCGCTGTGGACCAGCTTCATGGCCTACGGCACCGGTCTCGTCATGCTGGGCATCGACGTCGGCCGTCCGTGGAACTTCTATTGGGTGGCGTGGCCGTTCTCCTGGAACGTGCACTCGCCGCTGTTGGAAGTCGCGGTCTGCGTTTCGCTTTACACCTGCGTTCCGCTGTTCTTGGAGAACGTGCCCCCGATGCTTGAGTACTTCATTTACAACGTGCCCAAGTATCGCGGACCGGTGGAGACCATCGAGAAGGTCTTCTCGAAGGTCTATCCGTTCATCATCGCGCTGGCTTACCTGCTGCCCATGATGCACCAGAGCTCTCTGGGTGCGTTGATGCTGCTGGCCGGTCCGCGACTGAGCGGTCTGTGGCAGTCGCCGTTCCTCCCGCTGTTGTATGTGTGGGCGGCGGCATGGCTCGGCTACTCCTGCGTGGTGCTGGCGCTGATTCTGCCGGCTCTCGCCTGGAAGCGTGGGTTGGACATGGAAGTGCTTGGCCTGTTGAACAAAATCGCTTACTCGCTGGTCTTTGCCTGGACGGCTGTCCGCTTCCTGGTGATCCTGGTTCGTGGCGACATCGGCCTGGCCTTCAAGTTCAACTCGGATGCCCTGTTGTTCTGGATTGAAACGGCGACCATCCTGGGTGCCGCCATCATGCTGCGCAGCGAGGCCGGCAAGAAGGTCTCGACCATGTTCTACGCGCACTGCATCCTGGCCACCGGCGGCATGATCTACCGCTTCAGCCCGACGACGCTGGCCTTCCACCCCCGTGGCGGAGCCGTTTATTTCCCGGCCGCCATGGAGTTGCTGACCTGCGCTGGCTTTATTGCCCTGGGCATCATGGGCTATCTGTTCGCGGTCAAGAAGTTCGCGATCCTGCCCGCCTCCATCGAAGAATGGAAGAAGATGGAAGCATACGAAGCCACGGCACCCAAGGACCCGTTTGCCCGGTATCTTGAGGGCAAACAATACGCAACAGCGGACTGACTCCGACTGCACCGATAGAAGGTTCTCGAAATGTCGAAACGAATCACGATTGATCCTATCTCCCGCATCGAAGGCCACCTGCGTGTAGACGTAGAGGTGAACAACGGGGCGGTCAGCAACAGCTGGTCGTCCTGCACCATGTGGCGCGGCATTGAAAACATCCTGCGTGGCCGCGACCCGCGCGAAGCCTGGGTCTTCACCCAGCGCTTCTGCGGCGTCTGCACCACCGTGCACGCCATGGCCTCGGTCCGCTCGGTTGAGGACGCGCTCAAGATGGAACTGCCCTTGAACGCGCAGCTCATCCGCAACCTCATCCTCATCAACCACTCGCTGCACGATCACATCGTGCACTTCTATCACCTGTCGGCCCTGGACTACGTCGATGTCACGGCGATTCCGAAGGCCAACCCGGCCGCGGTCACCGCGCTGATCGAGCAGTTCAGCGATTGGCCAGGCAACAGCAAGAAGGAGATGGAAGCGGCGCAGAAGAAGGTGCTGGCGGTCGTGCAGAGCGGCCAGCTCGGCATCTTCACCAACGGCTACTGGGGCCACCCGGCGATGAAGCTGTCGCCGGAGGTCAACCTGCTGGCCTTCTCGCACTACGTACAGGCTCTCGAGTACCAGCGCAAGGCCAACCAGGTGGTTGCCATGCTCGGCTCGAAGACCCCGCACATCCAGAACCTGGCTGTGGGCGGCGTGCAGAATGCCATCAACCTGGATAGCATGGGCGCCCTCAACATGGATCGCCTGGAATCGATGAAGCTCCTGATGGGCGAAGTGAAGAACTTCGTGCAGCAGGTCTACTTCGTCGACGCCTGCGCCATCGCGGCGTTCTACAGCGACTGGTTCAACTACGGCCGCGGCGTCAACAACTACCTGGCTGCCTGCGACCTGCCGCTGGACGGCAAGGCCACCAAGTTCGACCTGCCGGGCGGCAGCCTCATCGACGGTCAGCTGAAGAAGTTCGACAGCTTCGCGCCGGAAGAGCTGCGCAAGGCCGTGACCGAGGATGTGACGCACGCCTACTACAAGGGCGAGCCGCTGCATCCGTGGAAGGGTGAGACCGATCCGGACTTCACCGACTTCCAGGAGAACGGCAAGTACAGCTGGGTGAAGGCTCCGCGTTACAACGGCAAGCCGGTCGAAGTCGGCCCGCTGGCCCAGATCTTGGTTGGCTACGCGCAGGGTCACGAACTGACCCGCAAGTGGACCGACAAGGCCCTGGCGACCGTCAGCGCGCTGGCCAAGAAGCAGATCACCATCAACCATCTCCACTCGACCATGGGCCGTCAGCTCGCCCGCGCCATCCGCGCTGCCATGCTGACCGAACTGGCCGACAAGCACTGGACCGCTCTGGTGAACAACATCGCCAGCGGCGACACCAAGGTCTACAACGTCCCCGAGTTCAAGGGCGAGGCCGAAGGCGTGGGCGTGCACGAAGCTCCGCGCGGCCTTCTGTCGCACTGGGTTGTGGTCGACGGCCAGAAGATCAAGAACTACCAGGCCGTTGTTCCTTCCACCTGGAACGCCAGCCCGCGTGACAAGAACGGCGTGCATGGCCCGTACGAAGCCTCTCTGATCGGCAACCCGGTTGCCGACCCCGAGAAGCCGCTGGAGGTGCTCCGCACCATCCACTCGTTCGATCCCTGCCTGGCCTGCGCTTGCCACACGTTTGATCCGGAAGGCAAACAGGTAGCCAAGGTGAAGGTGCTGTAACCATGATCAAGATCGGTGGAGTCGGTAGTGTCCTGTTGAGCGACGATGCAGTCGGGCCGTACGTGGTTCGGATGCTGGAAGCGCAGTATGAATTTCCCAGCGACGTCGAGATCGAAGATCTCGGTACTCCGGGCCTGGACCTGATCGCGCACATCACGGGCATCGACTCCCTGATCCTTGTCGACGCCGTGAACAACGGCACCCCGGCAGGCACGATTACTGCCTACACCAAGGAAGACATCACGAAAATCCGTCCGGCGGTGCGAATGGACCCCCATTCGCCCGCCCTGACGGAATCGCTCTTCCTGGCGGAAATGGGCGGAGGCGCGCCGGACGAGGTGTTACTCATCGGCGTCTCGGGAGCCAGCTATGAGATCGGCGAAGGCCTCAGCGAGCCGGTTCAGCAGGCGGTCCCGAAGGTTATCGAAATGATATTGGCGGAGCTAGCCCGCCATGGGGCCCAGGTACGGAAGAAGGAAGTTCCGGAAGACAGTGCCGTGTGGTGGGAAAAACCTGCCGCGGCAGAGTTGAAAGCCTGAGAGTTCTTAAACCCATCTTGCGGGAGCGGATTCCTCCGCTCCCTTTTTTGTTGCCCGCAATTCCGATGAAAACAGCGGCACGACCCCAGAGGCTGAAGCCTCTGATTCACTGCGGCCTGGAAGACCCCGGGCTGAAGCCCGGGGCTACCCAGAAGCTACTTTTTCGCGATGCCCCACATCTCGAAGCGGGCGCCGCTGAGCAGCGGGCCGGAGCCGAGGAAGGCGCGCGCCGGAAGCGGGCCGTTGAAGTACTTCACGTAGACGCCGTTGAAGACGTCGTAGAGCGAGATGTCCGGGGTGGAGACCTGCACAAAGATCAGGTTGTCCATGGTCAGGCCAGCCTTGGTCATCACTTCCTGGATGCCATCAAGCAGCAGCTTGGCCTCCTCGGCGGCGTCGGCCGGGAGCCGCCGCGTGCCAGGAATGACACCTACGCGCCCGGAGAGATACAACTGATCGCCCGCCCAGACCGCATCGCTGAACGGCATTTTTGAGTTGTGCGACGGAATGTTGATGTGCGTATCCATGCCCCTTGATGGTAAGCCGCCAAGCGTGGATTTGGGAAGCGGGAGAAGCAGGGGCTAGGGATTAGGGCTTAGGCACTAGGGACTGGACCGTGAAGGTGATTGGGGTGTGTCAGCCGTTGTGCCGGGTGCCCCAGAGCCTGCCCTGAGCCTGTCGAAGGGTTCGCCGAGCAACGCGGGGCTAACCTGGGATGCGGGAACGCCTCTCTTCCGGACTAAAAACTTGAGACTACCCTAATCCCCGGCTTCGGCCTCGGCGGTGACGTTCGGCTCGGCCGCGAGTTCCATGCGCGCGGGAAGCAGGCTGTCCACGTCGCGCAGTTGCGGAAAGCCGAGCGCCCACAAGGTCACCACCACGATGGTTCCCACGCCGCCCAGTACCACGGCGGGCACGGTGCCAAACCAGTGCGCGGTCAGGCCGCTCTCAAACTGGCCAAACTCGTTTGAAGTTCCGATGAAGAGCATGTTCACGGCGCTGACGCGGCCGCGCATGGCGTCCGGCGTATTGAGCTGAATGAGCGTGGCGCGCACGATGACCGAGACCATGTCCGTGGCGCCCACCATCAGCAGCGCCGCCAGCGAGAGCATCAGGTTGAGTGAGAGTCCGAAGACGATGGTGGCCGCGCCAAAGCCCGCCACGCACGCCAGCATCAGCACTCCGGCGCGGCGCCGGATGGGGTGGTGCGCCACATAGACCGCCATGATGGCCGCACCCACGCCCGGTGCGGCGCGCAGCAGCCCCAACCCCTTCGGGCCGGTCATCAGGATCTCGCGTGCGTAGACCGGAAGCAGCGCCACGGCACCGCCCAGCAGCACGGCAAACATGTCGAGCGTGATGGCGCCGAGCACGATGCGGTGCTGGCCTATGAAGCGGAAGCCCGCCAGCACGGTCTCCAGCGTGACGCCGCGTTTTACGCGCGGCGGATTGTTCAGTCGGACGAGCGCGATCATCAGCACCGAAATGGCGAAGCATACGAATGCCGTGGCATAGACCGCCATCGGCCCACCGGCCAGCCAGTAAAGCAGTCCGCCGAAGGTCGGGCCAACGATAGTCGCGGTGGTGAAGATCGAGGAGTTCCACGCCACGGCGTTGGGGAAGTCGCGCTCCGGCACCAGCAGCGGCAGGAAGGCCTGTCCCGTGGGGCCGTTGAAGGCCCGTACGACGCCGACCAGCACCAGCACCGCGTAAATCGGGTGCGGCGAGGCCAGCCCCATGTGCGTGAAGCCCAGGAGCAATGCCGTGCAGAGCGCAAAGCCGACAAAGCACGCCTGCAGAATGCGGCGGCGGTCCACGCGGTCCGCCACCTGCCCGGCCACGAGGAACAGGGCAATGCCCGGCAGAAACTGAGCCAGCCCCGCCAACCCCAGGTCGAGCGGCCGGCGGGTGATCTCAAACAGTTGCCAGCCGACGGCGACCGACTGCATCTCCGCCGCGCAGGTGGTCAGAAACCGGGCCACCTGGTAGCGAAGGAAGTTCGGATATTGAAAGGCGATGCGGGCGTTGCTGGTGCTGCTCATTACATCTACTGTGCCACAAAACCGGCAGCTTTTGCTAAAACGTGACGCGACGGCTCGAAATTCGGAATTCTTCGTGTCGGGTTGAGAACAGCCGGGAAAACCGCCGTCCGGCTCCAGCCATGCATAATAGAAGCATGGCCGAATCCGTAAGCCGACCTCCCATGATCCGCGTCATCCGCCGCTGGTGTGCCGACTCCGTGCACGTGCGCGGCGTGGCGGGCACCATCAAGTATTTCTTCCAATCCCTGTGGGAGGTGCTGCGCGATTCGACGCCGGAGCGCCGCCGCAGCCGCTTTGGCGACATCGACTACGACTGCGACTACGGTGTGGACACCACCTGGGCGCGGCTGGGCTGGGGCGTGCGCCTGCGCGAGATCTTCTCCGAGCGCCTTTACCAGCCGACGCCGCCCGAAGAGTTCGGCGAGATCATGCAGCAGCTCGCCACCGTCGACTTCACGCCCTACACGTTCATCGACATGGGCTCCGGTAAGGGGCGCGTGCTGCTGATGGCCGCCATGTATCCGTTCCGCGAGGTGATTGGCGTGGAGGTGCAGCCGGAGCTGCACGAGGTGGCGCTGCACAACATCGAGAGCTTTGACCTCGATGGCCGCCAGTGCGGCACTCTGCGCTCGGTCTGCGCCGACGCGCGCGACTACCAGTTTCCCTCGGGACCGCTGGTGGTCTACCTGTTCAACCCCTTCCCGGATTACGTGCTGCAGAGCGTGCTGGAGAACCTTGGCGAAGCGCTGCGCCGCGAGCCGCGCCCCTGCCACGTCGTTTACAACGCGCCGTTTGAGCAGCAGGTGTTCGGCAAGTTCGCCTGGCTGGAAAAGACGGTGGAGCATCCGCGCTACCAGCTCTACCGCGCGCAAATGTAGCCGCGCGGTTGGCCGCCGAGCGCGCGGCTGGGATCACGCATTGCATTCGATCGGTCGTGCGCGAGAAGGTTGCCAACGGCGCGGGCGCGTGAGCATACTGAAAACATAAGCACACAAGGAGACCCGTTGCCCAAGTTTGAAAAGCATATCTTCGTCTGCTGCAACCAGCGCGAGGAAGGCCACCCGCGCGGCAGTTGTGATCCGGCCCACAGTGGAATTCTTCTGAAGGCCTTCAAGAAAGCCATCTCGCAGCGCGGGCTACGCCTGGTGCGGGCCAATAAGGCCGGCTGCTTTGACCAGTGCGAGCACGGCCCGGTGGTGGTCGTCTACCCGGAAGCCGTGTGGTATGGCGGCGTGACGCCCGAAGATGCCGAGGAGATCGTGCGCGAGCACATCGAGGGGAATCGTCCGGTGGAGCGGCTGCGTATTGCCGACGAGTGCCTGAACAACGTGCATTGCCCGCATCGTCCGCACAAGGAGACGCCGCCGGAGTCGAAGTAACGCGCCCTGCGACTTCGCGCCGCGCCGCTGCAAGCAATGGAAAGCCTCGCTCAGGCAATGTGCCTCGGCGGGGCTTCGTGTTCCGGGTGAAGTCTGCGCGATCTGCTAGGCGGTGACGCCGAGCCACTGGCGCGCCTGCGTGACGATCTCCGAGGCGGGCGTGGCAATGTCGAGGATGGCGGAGGCGAAGATGTCCTTCTCCTTCTCGCCACTGTAGAGCAGCACGACCTTGATGTCGTGGTTGCGGCGCTTGGCTTCGCCTTCCACGCGTCGGCGGTCGCCCATGGGGATGCCCGGCGCAATGACCAGCAACTGTGTGCCGCCCGGCCCGACGGCTCCGAGTCCCGAGGAGAGGGAGTGGGCGCGCTGCACGGCAAATCCGGCGGCCGCAAAGGCGGCTTCATGGGGGTTCAACAACTCCGGCTGGTAGGCAAGTAGCAGGACGTTGGGTGTGCTCATTACAAAAATGTTACCTGAAAATCCGCTCTCCGGCGCCGTGGCGGAAAGAATTCTTCTCACCGTGCCCATGTGCGCTGCGTCACAGGAATTGCGTACAACTGGAACCGCCAGAATGTGTTAGCCATACACCGGGGGAGTGCCTTCGGCAATACGTCACAGACGGTTGTGACTTTTGCACTTGTTGGATGTGCAAAGGTGCCGTAAATCCTTGATACTAGGGCGAAACGGGTAAGTTCGCCCAGCGTGTCCAAACGGCCGTATGACCGCCTGCGCGGGGTCTGGAGAAGAGCCGGGGGACGTGTGAAACTCCATTGCTCGTTGCAGGGGGAAGCCTTGCTGTCACCATACGGTTTGGACATTATCGAGAGTTGCCTGAGCTGCAAGATGCGGGCCGATCACATTTTCTGTGACCTGCCGAACGCGGCACTGCAGTCGTTTGAGGCGATCAAGTACGCCACCGCCTATCCCAAGGGCGCGGTGCTGTTTGTGGAAGGACAGGCGCCACGCGGGATCTTTGTGCTGTGCAAGGGACGGGTCAAGCTCTCCATCTGCTCCACCGATGGCAAGACGTTGATCCTGAAGATTGCCGAGGCCGGCGAAGTGCTGGGCCTGAGCGCCAGCGTCAGCGGCAAGCCCTATGAGCTGACGGCCGAGACGCTCGACCCCTGCCAGGTCAATTTTGTGAAGCGCGAGGACTTTCTGCGTTTCCTGCGTGAGCACTCCGACGCCTGCCTGCGCGTGGCCGAGCAGCTCAGCGACAAGTACAACACGGCCTGCCGCGAGATCCGCTCGCTGGGCCTTTCGCACTCGGCCGCCGAGAAGCTGGCCAAGCTGCTGCTGGACTGGTCGGTGCGCAACGGCGAGGCCAACAAGACCGAGCCGCGCATCAAGCTGGCGCTGACCCACGAAGAGATTGCGCAGATGATCGGCACCTCCCGCGAGACCGTGACCCGCCTGTTTGCCGAGCTGAAGAAGCGGCAGATCGTGCAGGCCAAAGGCTCCACGCTGGTGATCCGCAACAAGGCCGCCCTGAAGGCGCTGTCCAGCTCCTAGCGCGAGCGGCGCCAGGCAGACAACTTCATCGAAGATTCACACTCACCGGCGTGGTGCTCCCACGCCGGCGATGGTGTATGCGCAGGAATAGAGCAGTTTGTGGCGGATTTACGGCATCGGTGTAATGACCCTCACGCTAGAAAGTGATTCCAATCACTGCGGGTGCGAGGGGTACCCCGTAAAACGGATTGTCATGGAGAGCGCCATGCAGCCCAGCTGCTTTCAATGCACCTTCCGCGCTGACCGTCTTTTCTGTGACATGTCGCCCGAGGCCCTTCAGGCCTTCGACGCGATGAAGTCCGAAGAGATCCTGGTCAAAGGCTCAGTTTTGTTCGCCGAGGGGCGTCCCTCGCGCGGAGCCTACGTGCTGTGCGACGGCCGCGCGAAACTGTCCATTACCGCCGAGAACGGCAAGCGGCTGATGCTGCGCATTGCCGGTCCGGGCGAAGTGCTCGGTCTCGGCGCCAGCCTGTCCGGCTCGCCGTATGAAGTAACGGCGGAATTGCTGGACACCTCGCAAGTCGTCTTTCTCAAGCGCAAGGAACTTCTCAAGTTCCTTCGCGATAACAAACAGTGCTGCATGATGGTGGTTCAGATGTTGAGCGGCGACCTGCATGCAGCGTATGAGCGCGTGCGCTCGATTGGATTGACACGGACACGGCGTCCCCGCTCGGTGGCGCGTTTGCGTTCGGTCGCTTCCTAGCGCAACGCCGCAATTCATGCGGTGCAACAGGATTCCCTATTCAGGCCCTCGGCAACGAGGGCCTTTCTATTTCTTCCCGCAATAGACTCAGGTCCCGGCATTTCCTGCCGCTTTGCTGCTTCCCGTTTTGTGACGCAAGTGCGAAATCGACCCATTCGGGAGTACGTACTTCTACCTTGTGATGGCGGTCACATGGTCTGTGGTAATGTCTGGCGCGACAATCGCTCTCGCCATGAGGCAACGAGTCCGGGCAGGGGCCACTCGACGCCGCTACCCCCTCGTGCTTATTCCATTGACTGATAGATGTTCTCGAGGTGCGAGGATGAAGAATCCGCAGAACCATCAACGGGCTTTGATCGGCGCGGCCGCGCTCATCGCTCTGGTGCTGTTTGTGGCGCCAGCGATGTTTGCGTCGGAAAAGGCGCCGGCAAAGGCCGGTAACTACGTTGGCACAGAAACCTGCGCAGGATGCCATGCAGAGCAGTTCAAGCAGGTCGATGCCACGCCCCACTTCCGCATTGCCGGAAAGTTCACGGGCGATAAGAACCATTTGTGCGAAAGCTGCCACGGACCGGGCGAGGCCCACGTCAACGGCGGCGGCGACAAGACGAAGATTTTGTCGTTCAAGGAAATGAAGGCCGACGAGATTTCCGAGCGCTGCCTGAGCTGCCACAGCAAGAGTTCCGAGCACGCCAACTTCGCGCGTTCGGAACACGCCGACGCCAACGTCAGCTGCATCAGCTGCCACTCGCCTCACCATGCCGCCGAGAAGAAGGCCATGCTGGTGAAGAAGCAGCCCGACCTCTGCTACGGCTGCCATGCCGAGCAGCGCGCCGACTTCCAGAAGGCGTTCCACCACAAGGTCAATGAAGGCCTGGTGCAGTGCGCCGATTGCCACAACGTCCATGGCGGCGTGGTCGAGAAGCAGTTGCGCTCGACCGCCAACCAGGACCAGGCATGCTACCAGTGCCACAGCGACAAGCGTGGTCCGTTCGTCTATGAACACGAGCCGGTGCGTACCGAAGGCTGCCAGATGTGCCACACGCCGCATGGCTCCTCGAATGCCCACCTGCTGACTCGCTCCAACACCAACTCAATGTGCCTGGAGTGCCACAGCAACATCCCGGCCGGCCCGCATCCGCAGAATACGTTCCGTCAGTCCTGCACACTGTGCCACGTGGCCATTCACGGCTCCAACGCGAGCAGCGTGTTGTTCAAGTAGAGAGGAGAGAGACGATGACATCCACGAAGAAGCTTTCCCGGTGGCGTCTCCCTCTGGGAGCGCTGATTGCAATGCTGCTGATCTGTGCCATGTCTATGGCGCAGGAACCCGCGGCCGGAACTGTGGCCGGCGGTGTCCAGATTGAGCAGTCGATTGAACTGGGCTACCGCACCACCAGCGCGGACGGCAACGGTTCCATGTACCGCACCATGGTGAACATGCAGGACGGGTTCCGCGTGCTGAACCAGAGCCTGTTCCTGCGCACGCTCAAGCACGGCAATAACTTTCTCGACGAACTTTCATTCGACAGCTACGGCTACGGTGGCGACCCGCAGGCCGGGTCCCGCCTGCGCTTCAGCAAGGCGCGCTGGTTCGATGTGAAGGCCGACTTCCGCACCGACAAAAACTACTGGGACTACAACCTGATGGACCAGCCCTACAACACGCTGGGCGGGACCTATGTGTGGAACCAGTCGCTGCACCTGATCAACACACGGCACAACATGGGCGGCTTCAGCGCGACCATCGCGCCGCAGTCGCCGCTGACGCTGCGCTTTGGGTACAGCCAGAACGACAGCTACGGTCCGTCGTACTCCACGCTGCACCAGAGCGGCGAGTACCAGACCCTGACCATGACCGACACGCACAACTATGAGTGGCGCGTCGGGGCCGACTACAAGTTCGCGCCGAGGACGCTGTTCCGCTTCGACGAGATATTCAACCACACCACGATGAACCCCAGCACCACCAACCCGAACATCGCGCTGTGGAACGTGAACACCGCGGCCAGCGGTGCGACGGCCATCAACACCACCGGCAACTTCGACATGGGCTACCAGTACGATCCGACGTACAACTACCCGTGCCGCAACATTCTGACCGGCGGCGTTGTGCAGGTTGTGAACTGCTCGGGCGTTGAATCGTCGTACAACAAGACGCAGTCGATCACCTCGCGGGTTCCAACCACGATGGTGTCGTTCACGTCGAACTACTTCCGCAAGCTGGACGTGACGGCCTCGGGATCGTACTCCTCGGCCACCAGCTACTTGAACAACTACAACGACCTGGCGCAGTACTACTGGAACTCCAGCCGCGTGAAAGCCACACTGTTGAGCGGCAACGGCAAGAACCAGCAGACCACGGCCAACGCCGATCTCGGCTTCACCTACCACCTTGCAGAGAAGTGGGAAGTGAGCGACTCGGTTCGCTACGTGCGCTGGAACCTGCCGGGCACTTCGGCACTGACCACGTACACCTGCTTCCCGAACGCCAACACCACGTCGCCGGATACGTTCATTGCGGCGGGCATTGGCGGGCCAAACGGAGCCACCACCTGTGCAGGACTGGCGGCGAGCGGCTCTCCGTACGCCGGCACCAGCACCACGGCCGACCAGAGCACGCTGGCGATGATGAACTTCCTCGGCGAGCGTTCGGTCTACAACACGGCCCTGCTGGCCTGGCGTCCGAGCCGCAAGCTGAGCCTGGCTGCCGGGTATCGCTATGGCAACCGCATCATCTCGGATGATTCGGCCAGCACCACCACGGCGGTTACTTACCTGGACAACGGCACGTCGGCCAGCCGCGTGGCGGGCACCAGGGTGACCACCAGCACCTCGCCGGTTTCGCAAGAAGAAGCCAACGAACACACGCTGCTGCTGAAAGCGGACTTCCGTCCGGCCGAGCATTGGCGCGTTCACAGCACCTTCAACTGGATGTATGCGGACAATAACTTCGTGAACATTGCGCCGCGTCACCAGACCAAGTGGCTGCTGACCTCCAGCTACTCGTTTGGCAAGCTGGGTGTGGTTTCCGGCTCCATGAACCTGGTGGAGAACCGCAATGACACGGTGGCAAACGACGACGGCTCGCCGGACTTCCCGGCGGGCGTTGTCTCGCCGCGCCATGCGGACCACTCGCGCTCCTACAGCCTGGCCTATACGGCGCAGCCCACCAAGTGGGCGACCGTCAACCTGGGCTGGGCCTACCAGGACGTTTACTCCAACTCCGGCACCTGTCTGCCGCTGACGGCCGGCGTGGTTCCGCAGGGAAGCACGATCGTTGCCGGTACGGCGCCGAACGGGTACGTGGGTTGCGTGATCGGCGGAACGGCGACCACCAATAACATGCCGGTTGCGTTGAAGTATCAGCAGAACAACAACACCGGCTATGTGAACTTCGTGATCAAGCCGGTGAAGCGCGTGAGCCTGATTGCCGGCTACGACGTGAGCGAAGACAACGGCACCAACCAGTGGCTGCGCGCCGACACGGGCGCCCCGCTGGCGATTCCGGTTGACTCCACGCTGCTGAACGCGATCATCACCACGACGGGCACGCCGTCGGCCTACGTGGCGGGCACCAACCCGCGCGTGGTCTCCGGCTCGCTCAACACCATCTACCACCGTCCGATGGTGGGCGTGGAGGTGGGTGTGGCGAAGAACGTCTCGCTCAAGGGGCAGTTCAGCAATTGGCAGTACCACGACACGGGAGACCGCGGCACGCTCGTTCTGCCGCGTGATTTCCACGTGAACGCCGGTACTTTTTCTGTGAAATACCAGTTCTAGCCACAGCCGTCAGGCTGAAGGGGAACGCAACGAGGGGCGGCTTCGGCCGCCCCTTTCTGCTGGCCGGAAATCGTGAAAAAAGCCGCGAAAAACCACGTTTTTCGCCCCGGCGAGCCGCGTGCGCGAATCAGTCTGGTTCCGGAGTGGCCGTTCGGCATTCTTGTATTTGCAGGAACTTGCACGACAAAACGTGATGAAGGTCACAATTTGTCGTGAGTGCTCTCACTGCGATTTGTACTAAGGAAATGCGAAAAGGGAAGTACCCAAAGCAGCTCCAGCGCCGAGGCAAGCGGACGCGGTTGCCGCTTCAGGGTAAAGTAATCCTCGAATCATAGGGTTATGCCCGGTCAACCGGGATCATCAGGCGGCGGGTTCGCCCGCCGCTTGGTTTGTGCAGGAAAGAAACAAGGCAGACTTCGCAAGCCGTGAAATTGACGAGGCTGCCATTCAAAAGTAAGTGCTGTAGCCGTACTCAGGTGAGGGGCCGGTGAAATTTAGAGTTTTAATCGCAATCCTAGTCTGCCTGGCGCTCGGCGCCGGGTTCGCGTACGCCGCAGGTCCGCAAAAGTCCGCGCTGAAGAGCGAAGACTGCCTGGCGTGTCATAGCGATGGTTCGATGGTCAACGGCAAGGCCGTGAAGCCGGACGCGTTCCAGCATTCGATTCACGGTTCGATGTTCTCCTGCGTGGACTGCCACGAGGACATCAAGAGCCTGCCGCACGACGCCAACATCGCCAAGCCCACGTGCACCAAGTGCCACGAGGCCGAGGTTAAGCAGTTTAACGACAGCCTGCACGGCAAGGCGCTGGCCGGCGGAAACGCCAAGGCTCCCAAGTGCGTCAGCTGCCACGGCAACATCCACGAGGTTCTGCCCGCCAGCGATCCGAAGTCGACGGTTGCCCACAACAACATTCCCAAGACCTGCGGCGTCTGCCACAGCCAGTCGATGACAGGCCTGAACTCGAAGCCGGCGATTGCCTACACGGAGAGCGTGCATGGCCGTCTGGTGGCTGCGGGCAATGAGAAGGCTGCGGTCTGCTCGGATTGCCACACGGCGCACGATGTTCGCGCCTCCGGCGACCCGATGTCGTCGACCTTCAAGACGAAGGTTCCTGACACCTGTGCCAAGTGCCACGCGGGCGAAGCCAAGCAGTTTGCCAACAGCATTCACGGCAAGGCCGTTTTGGCTGGCAACACGCACTCGCCCAACTGCACCGATTGCCACGGCGTTCACACCATCAAGACGGTGAAGGACCCGAAGAGCGCGGTTTCGGCTCTGAACCAGGCCACTGAGACCTGCGTGCAGTGCCACAACAACGTTCGCATGTCGAACGAATTTGGCGTTGCCGGCGACAAGGGCAGCACCTACCTGTACAGCTACCACGGCATGGCGGTCGAGGGCGGTTCCAAGAACTCGGCTTCCTGCTCGAGCTGCCACACGGCGCACGACATCCGTCCGGCCAGCGATCCGGCGTCTTCGATCAACCAGGCCAACCTGGTGAAGACCTGCTCGCAGTGCCACCCGGGTGCGAACCAGAACTTCGTGAAGGGCAAGATGCACCTGGATCCGACGCAGGTGCAGTCGGCAGACTTCGGCACCAAGGTCAACGCCTGGGTGCGCCTGGTCTACCTCAGCCTGATCTTCGGCACCATCGGCTTCATGGCCCTGCACAACCTCATCATCTGGGTCAGCAAGCTGAACGCGCGCCGCAAGGGTCTGGTGCATGCTCACGTTCCGGGACCGCGCGTGGTTGTGCGCATGACCAAGCTTCAGCGCATCCAGCACTTCCTGCTGTTCGTCAGCTTCTTCACCCTGGTGTTGACCGGCTTTGCCCTGAAGTGGCCGGAGTCGCTGCTGGCGAAGAGCTTCGTCAGCGAGCTGATCCGCAGCTACATTCACCGCGGGGCTGGCGCACTGATGATCCTGGTCAGCGTCTACCATGTCTTCTACTGCATGTTCACGGCCGAAGGCCGCAAGCTTGCACTGGACATGATTCCGGAGTTGAAGGACGCCACGGACATCGTTGACGTCTTCGCCTACTACCTCGGCTTCAGCAAGAAGCATCCTGAGTTCAAGCGCTTCAACTACGCCGAGAAGATGGAGTACCTGGCTCTGGTGTGGGGCACCATGGTCATGGCCATCACCGGCCTGATGATCTGGTTCAAGGTCCTGTTCGGCGGCATGTTCCCGCGCTGGTGGATCGACGTTGCCATCACGGTTCACTTCTATGAAGCGATCCTGGCAACGCTGGCCATCATTGTGTGGCACTTCTACATGATCAGCCTGGACCCGGATACCTACCCGCTGAACTGGGCTTGGTTTGACGGCAAGATGAGCGTGGAGCACTACCGCGAAGAGCATGGTCTCGACACGGAAACGCTCAAGAACGTTACCTACGACGACAACGAGTCGGGCGCCAAGCATTGATGCCTGATTCCGAATTCGGCGTGAAATAAGAACAGGGGGCGGCGGAAGAACACTCCGTTGCCCCCTCTTTTTCTGTGGTACCTTGTAGGGCCACACCGTAAGTGCAAAAGAACAGAAGTAGATTTACAGACCATTCGAAGAGGAGTAATGCCGGATGAGCACCCCCGGTAACTTGCCCATTCCTCCAGAAGAGGACCTGAAGATCGCTTCGCTGTTGCGCAATTACATCAGCCTGATTGGTTTGGCGCTGGCAATTGTGGCAATGGCCAACATCATCTTCCTGTTCCTCATCGATGTTGTTTCCTCCACCCCGAGCCCCTATATAGGGATCTTTGCCTATATGGTGATGCCGGCGTTCCTGATCTTCGGCCTGGCGCTGATACCGCTTGGCATGTGGATTGAGCGCAGCCGTCGCCGTCGGCACCTGCCCGGTTTGCCAAAGTTCCCGCGGATCGACCTGAACAATCCGTCGCAGCGCAGCTCCATTGCGTTCGTGGCCACGTTCGTCGTCCTGTTCGTCATCCTGAGCGCGGTGGGCAGCTATCGCGGCTATGAATACACGGACTCCACGCAATTCTGCGGACAGCTTTGCCACTCGGTCATGAACCCTGAATTTGTGGCCCACCAGAATTCAGCCCACGCGCGCGTGCGTTGCGTAGATTGCCACGTCGGCGAAGGCGCCGGCTGGTATGTTCGCTCCAAGCTGAGCGGTGCGCGCCAGGTCTTCAAGACCATTCTGAATACTTATCCACGGCCGATCGAGACGCCGGTGGCGAACCTGCGCCCTGCGCCAGAGACCTGCGAGCAGTGCCACTGGCCCAAGAAGTTCTGGGGCGCGCAGCTGAAGGTGATCAACCACTTTGGCACCGACGAGGCGAACACGCCGCGCACCATCCGCCTGCTGATCAAGACCGGCGGCGGCGACCCGGCGGCCGGACAGAGCGGTGGCATCCACTGGCACATGAACATCAGCAACATCATGACCTACCGCTCCGATCCGAAGCGCCAGGTCATCAGCTACGTGCGCATGGAGAACAAGCAGACCGGAAAGGTCACCGAGTTCTACATGAAGGACGCCGACCAGTCCAAGCTTGGACCGCAGTCGGAGAAGCGCATGGATTGCGTCGACTGCCACAACCGTCCGACGCACGTTTACATGCCGCCGGACCGCTCGGTCGACCAGTCGCTGCTGGCCGGACGCATCAGCCCCACGCTGCCCTACGCCAAGGCGCAGGCCGTGGAGGTGCTGACCGCCAAGTACAACACGACGGATGAGGCGATGAAGGCCATCGCGAGCAAGATTCCGGCCTTCTACCGCGAGAAGTATCCGAACGTGGCCGGCGGACGCGCGAAGGAAGTGCAGCAGATGGTCAGCGAGACCCAGGCCATCTTCAAGCGCTCCATCTTCCCGGAGATGAAGGTTGACTGGCGTACCCACCCGGATAACGTCGGCCACTTCTACTTCAACGGCTGCTTCCGCTGCCATGACGGCAACCACGTCAGCAAGGAGGGCAAGGTGATCAGCAAGGATTGCAACGCCTGCCACACCGTGCTGGGCCAGGAAGAAGGCGGCAAGGAGCTGGAGGCGATGCCGAGCGTCAGCTTCAAGCACCCGGTGGAAATGGGCGACATGACGCTGGTGAATTGTTCCGACTGCCACGGCGCGCAACAGGCCGGACAGTAGGGTAAAATGAATCGGCAGGCCCGGCTGCGTGCCGGGCCTGTTTTTTGCGCCTGTGGATGGGCGAAAAGGCAGTGCGGGAAGAAGTGAAAATCTGGAGTGACAAAAATCACAAGTGCGCGTGACAATAGTCACGGCCTCCATGGTCATCCACTTCTAACCTAGATTCGCGGTTGAGAAGCGGCACAAGCCGCCGGGGACCGCCAAAACAGGAGCGCTTTCATGAGCACACAAGGGGCTGGGCAGCACAAACCGCGTCTAATTTTCTGGGAGGTCACGAAGGGCTGTAACCTTCGCTGTGTGCACTGTCGCGCAACCGCGACAGAGCTGGCTTCCCCCACCGATCTGCCCACCGAAAAGGCCCTCGACATCATCAACCAGATCGCCGATTTCGCAAACCCCATCCTGGTGCTGAGCGGCGGTGAACCCCTCTATCGTCCGGACATCTTCCAACTGGCGCAGCATGCGACCAATCGCGGCTTGCGCGTGGCGCTGGCCACCAACGGCACGCTGGTGACCAAGGAGATTGCGAAGAAGATTGTCGATGCCGGCGTGCAGCGCGTCTCCATCAGCCTTGATGGCGCCGACGCTCCGACGCACGACAGCTTCCGCGGCATTCCGGGCGCGTTCGATGCGGCCATTCACGGCTTCCGCAACCTGAAAGAGCTGGGCATGCCGGTGCAGATCAACATGACCGTTGCCCGCCACAACGCCGATCAGCTTCCGCGCGTGCTTGAAATGGTGCGCGGCCTCGGCGCCGACGCTCTGCACACCTTCCTGCTGGTACCGGTGGGCTGCGGCGTGGACATCGCTGATGAGCAGATGGTTCCGCCCGAAGAGTACGAGCGCATCCTGAACTGGTTCTACGATCAGGCGCAGGTGGGCGACATTGAGTTGAAGGCGACCTGTGCGCCGCACTACTTCCGCGTGGTGCGTCAGCGCCGCGCCGAAGAGCGCAAGGCCGGTATCAACGTGGAAGCCGCTGCTCCGGCCGCGGCGCCGCAGCATGGCATCTCGGCCTCCGAGATGCAAATGCCCGGCACTACCGGCATCGAGTTCAAGCAGGGCCACCCGGGCGAAGGACACTTCAAGCCCAGCGGCCTGCGCCACGACGGCATGCCGCACCCGCATCACCCGGGCGGCGACCCGAACGCGATGAACGCCATGACCAAGGGCTGCCTGGCGGGAACGGGTGTCTGCTTTGTCTCGCACGAAGGCGAAGTTTACCCCTGCGGTTATCTCCCGGCCATCGCCGGAGACCTGCGCAAGCAGCCGTTCTCCGAGGTCTGGAATGACTCTGCGGTCTTCCAGGATCTGCGTGACACCAACAAGCTGGAAGGCAAGTGCGGCTGCTGCGAATTCCGCAACGTCTGCATGGGCTGCCGCGCCCGCGCCTTCGCCGTCAGCGGCAATTACATGGCGGAAGAACCCTTCTGCGTGTATCAGCCAAAGACGATGACCTCGAAGTAGCGAGGCGTGCCGTCGCAAGCGGCACAGAACAGGCAATCGCACGGAGCAACACCGTGCATCTTCGGCGGGCAAAGGCAGGCCGCCGAGGAAGGGCAATCACGGGCCGGAGGCAATCCCCTCCGGCCTTCTTCTCCGGTGCGTGTGTGTGCACTGGATGCCGGCGACCACGGGTTCTTGAGGTTCAATATGGCCGAAGCCGTTTCGCGTCTGCAGACACAAAGCAATTCCTCGAATGGACGGTTGAAGCTTCTGCTGGTGCCGCGTGAGCATGGCGCCTGGGGGCTGCTGCTGGTTCCGCTGGTGACGGCGGCCTGCATCGGCGCGGCGCATGGCAATGGCTACGTGGAACTGGCGCTGCTGATCGTGGCCACGCTGGCGCTGTTCTGGATGCGTACGCCGCTGGAGAGCTACTTCGGGCTGAGCCTGATGAAGGCGCGCACGCCGGAAGAGAAGCGCGCGACGCTGCTGGCCATGCTGCTGCTGGCCCCGCTGGCCGCGGCCTGTTTGTATCTCCTCATCTTCCCCTATCACCTGAGCGGGCTGATCAACCTGGGCGTGGCCGTGGGTGTGGCTTTTGTAGCGCAGGCGGCGCTGCGCATGCTGGGTCGCAAAGGACGCATGCTGGCGCAGATGGCTGGCTGCATCGGACTGACGGCAAGCTCGGCTGCCGCCTACTACGTCATGACCGGCAAACTCGACAGGATGGCGCTCGCCATCTGGTTCGCCTGCTGGCTCTTTGCCGGAGACCAGGTTCACTACGTTCAACTGCGCCTGCGCACCGCCAAGGTTTTCAAGACGAGCGAGCGTGTGCGCGCCGCCAGCGGCTTTCTGCTGGGGCAGCTTGCAATGGTGGTGGCCGTGATCGTGGCCAGCCGCTTCCGGCTGCTGCCGGTGTTCGCCATCGCAGCGTTTGTGCCCATCGTTGTGCGAGGTTTCCTGTGGCTCGGCAAGCGGGCGGAGAAGATCGACATTCCGTGGCTCGGCGTGACCGAATTGCTGCAGGGCATCACCTTCGGTGCCATTCTGACAGCGGTCTTCCTGCTTCAGCGGTAGCCGTTCGACCCCGACGGGCGCGAGCGGCTACAATGCTGGCCATGAGCCACGCGCAGCCAGACATCCTTTCCACCCTCAAGCAAGTTGGCATGTTCTCCAAGCTCACGGAGCAGCAGTTGGCCTTCGTGCGCGGACGGGTGGTGGAGCGCAAGTTCGAGGCCGGGGAGATGATCTTCGGCGAGGGTGAGCCGTGCACCGGGCTGTACGTGGTGCACAGCGGCACGGTGCGCATCCTGAAGAACTCGGCGGGCGGGCGCGAGCACACGCTGGAGATTCACGGGCCGGGCGGCTCCATTGCCGAACTGCCGGTGTTCGATGGCGGGCCGTATCCAGCCTCGGCGCAGGCCATCGTCAACTCCACCCTGCTGTTCTTCAGCAAGCAGGACTTCCGCGCCATGTGCGTGCAGGACCCTGAAGTGACGCTGAAGGTGCTGGCCGAGATTGGCAAGCGGCTGCGTCATCTGGTCGGCATCATCGAAGAACTTTCCTTTACGACTGTGCGCCACCGTCTGGCGGCGCTGCTGCTGCGCTTGGCAAAGACCGAGGGCAAGCAGACGCCCGAGGGCGTGCAGATCACGTTGGCCTCCACCAACCAGGACCTGGCGGCGCAGATCGGCACCGTGCGCGAGCTGGTCTCGCGCAACATGAGCCGCTTCCAAAGTGAGGGCCTGCTGAAGCAGGATGGCCGCGTGGTGGTGATTCCTTCTGTGGCGAAGCTCTCAGCCGAACTGCGCGACGGCGAGTAGACGCATTCACTTCAGCCCATCAGCAGAAGCCCGATTCCGGGTCAGGACGCGGTCGCGTGCGGCGCGGTCGCGCAGGCGTGTCTTCAAACAGGCAGCTCTGGCGCATCTCCGGCGGCTCAAACAGCGTGGGCTCAAATTCCGGCGTGGCAGGATGCGCGCGGTAACGCAGCTTGTACTTCGAGCGCAGGCGACGCATCAGGTCGCGCAAGCGCAGCCGGTATTCACGCGAGGTGAACGCCGAGCGCGAGAAGCGAGCGCGGTACTGGTCGAGCAGGTGAGGGAACTCGCGCTCGACGAAGGGCAGAAAGACCGTGGCCGAGCAGCGGCGCAGGTGCAGCGCGTTGGCGAAGATGTATTGCCCGCCAGCCTGCCGGGTGGCGGACACAATCGCCTCCAGCGCGGCAGGCTGGTCGGTGATGCCGGGCATGACCGGCGCGCAGATGACGCCGCAATCAATGCCGGCGCGGTTCAACTCAGCAACAGCATTCATGCGCAGGTCGGGACGCGGCGCGCGTGGCTCCAGAATGCGCGCCAGTTGCGCATCCAGGGTGGTGACCGTCAGGTTGATCCACAGGCTGTTGTTGCGGGCAATGCGCGTGAGCAAATCGAGGTCGCGGAGGATGAGGTCGGACTTGCTGATCATGCTCAGATCGAGCCCGCGCTGCTCGGCCAACTCCTCCAGGATGGCGCGCGTGGCCTCGTAGCGTCGTTCGGCGGGCTGGTACGGGTCGGTGGCGGAGCCGATGGCGATGCCCTCACCTTTGCGAACCTTGCATAGATCGCGGCGCAGCAGAGCGCGCACGTTCTGCTTGACGAAGATGCGGTGCTCGAACTCGAAGAAGTCGTGGATGTCGAGAAACTCGTGGGTGTAGCGCGCGTAGCAGTAGCGGCAGGCAAACTCGCACCCGCGATAGGGATTGATGGTCCAGGAGAAGGGCATGCTCGACGAGGAGCAGCGGTTGAGCACCGAGCGGGCAGCGAGCGTGAAGTATTCGACCTCATGCCCCTGACGGAGCGACTCGGCCTCGGAGGCCATGCGCGCGATGCCCGTGAGCGGCGCAGGCGCGGAGGCGGGCTGGATGCGTGGGGCAGGCGGCGCGGAAAACAGCAGCGGCTCGCCGCAGACAGGTTTGCGGGCACGGGACTTCATGGATGTACTTCGCGGCGGCAATATTCGCTGTTTGTTCGCCTAGAGCACTTGCAGAGTAGCGCGGGCCGGAGGGGATGTCAAAGGGAGATTGCGCGCGGCCCCTCAACTCGTGCTGCGCCGCGCCTGAATACGGGCGCGATGGGCCGGCACTGCGCGCCGGCCAGCGCAGCCCTCGGCGAGGGGCCATCTCTACATGCACAGCCGTTGTATTCACCGGGCTGAAGCCCGGTGCTACCCGAAAGCCCGCACTTTTGCAGTGGTCTCCTTACGCGCACGGGTACCCCCTCAGCAGGGCCGGAGATATGGTTGCAGCACTGTCTGGAGACACGCCAGAGGATAAAGGAGCAAAGGCCCGGAGGGTGTCTCCGGGCCTTCGTTTTCAAGGTGAAACCTAAAGCTACTTGGCTGCGGGCTTTTCCAGCAGCTTTGCGTCAAACGCAGGGTTGATTTCGAGCGACTGGAGCGTGCTGCCGCCCATGTCCTTGCCATCTTCCTGAATGGCGGTCTTGAGCGGCATGCGGATGCCGTTGAAGTCCTTCCATTCGGTAAGGGTGACGACGCGCTGCGCCGGGCCAGCCTGACTGTTGGCCTCGTAGCGGCTCTGGAGCAGACGTCCGGTTTCCGGGTCGAGCAGCCAGTGCAACTGGACGCCCGTGCCGATGATGTCGAGCGCGGCCGCGTCGTGTCCGTCGAACTTCTCCATGCCGGAGGCGGCGAAGATGTAGGCAGGGTCAGCGGCGTGCTGCGCTAAGGAGATCATGTCGCGGTGGATGGCCTTCAGCGCGTCTTCACGCACGTTGGACGGAATGTCGCCGGTCTGACCGTTGAAGCTCATCCAGCCGGAGTTGGGCGTGATGACGCGGATCATGTCGCCGACCGGCGTGCCGATCTTCATGTAGAGCGTCTCAGGCAGCGTGACCGTCTGCTCCACGGCAAGCGGCATGGGGCCCTGCGGCGTCTCCTGCGTCACCTCCAGCGACTGTTTGTAGCTCTTGACGCTGGCGAGTTTGTCGGCGCCACCGAGGAAGGCAACGAACTTGGCGAACAGCTTCTTGCCCTCGGCGTTGCTGGCTACGGGCTTGGGAGCCGCTGCTTTCGCGGGCTCGCCGCTGGGGATGGTGATATCGAGCTTGGTGTACGGGCCAAGCTCGCCAGTCTGCTTGGGGCCAATGTCAGCCAGGTTGCCCACCACAAGCGTCGACATCTGGTCGAGGTGGATGTATTTCTGCGCCACCCTCTGCACGTCGGCCGGAGTAGTCCTCTCCACGCCTGCGCGATACTGCTCCAGGAAGTCCGACGGATAGCCGTAGAACTCGTAGGCGATGCGCTCGCGCAGAACCTTGCCCGGCGTATCAAAGTTGAAGATGAACGAGTTGAGAATGGCGTCCTTGGCGGCCTTCATTTCGGTGGCCGTGGGCGGTTCCTTCTGCAGTTTGCCCAGTTCTTCCTTCAAACCCTTGAGGGCTTCGACCGTGGTCTCCGACTTGGTGCCGATGGCGAGGTACGACATACCTTGGTGGTCGTAACCGGCGCTGACGCCGCCATCCACCGAGTAGGCGAGACCCTTCTTGGTGCGCAGGTTGGCAAACAGGCGCGATGAGAAGCTGCCACCAAAAACCTGGTTCATCACCTCCACGGCGAAGAAGTCCGGGTTGTTACGCAGGATGCCAAGGCCGACGACGCGCACCTCGCTCTGGTTCACGTCCTCCTTGTCCACAACGTAGACGCCGGGTTTGGCCGGGTTGGGCGTGATTGCCGGCTCGGCAACCGCAGGGCCCTTCTCCCAGCCGTCAAAGGCCGCGCGCAGCGTCTGCTCCATCTTCGCGGCGTCAAAGTCGCCTTCCATGCCGAGGATGATGTTGTTGGGCGCTACGTGCTGCTTGTGCCATGCGAGGAAGTCTTCGCGGGTGACGGCGTCGATGGTGGCGTACTCGGAGTGGCGCGCGTAAGGATTGTCCTTGCCGTAGGCGAGGGCGCGCAACTCGCGCGAGACGATGGAGCCAGTGTCGTCATTGCGGCGCGAAATGCCCGTCTTGGCCTGCTTCTTGGCCAGAGCCAGCTTGTCCTCGCGGAACTCAGGGTGACGCAGCAGGTCGACGAAGAGCGCGAAGACGTCATCAAAGTCGCCCTTCAGGCAGTCAAAGCTGATGGTGGTGGCGTCAACGCCGCCGCCGGTCTCCACTTTGGCGGCGCGGGCTTCCAGGTAATCATCCATGGCGTCGCCGGTGAGCTTGGCGGTGCCGCCCTGGCGCCAGGTGGAGCCATAGAGGCCAACCATGCCGACCTTGCTGGCGGGCTCCGTGCGAGAGCCGCCGCGGATGCGCGCGTAACCGCTCAGCAGCGGCAGTTCATGGTTCTCCTGCAGGTAGATGACCATGCCGTTGGCGAGTTGCAGGCGCTTGGGCTGCTGCGGATGGAAGGCTGGCAGCGGCGGAATTGGAACCTGCTTCCAGTTGGTGGCGACGCCAGCGGAGGTCTTAGACGCGGAGGCCTTTGGTGCCTGCGCGAATGCCATGGAGCAGAGCAGCGAGAGTGCGAAAAGGAATGCCGTAAGCTTGCGGATCATTTACTTTGCCTCCTTCGCGATGGTCTCGCTGAGGCCGACAACGCGATTGGTGTCCACAAAAACCTTGTTGGCCACGCGGCGGATATCCGCCTTGCTGACCTTGTCGAGTTCGTCAATCTGGCGGAACATCTCGCGCCAGTCGCCGTAACGGAGCTGCATCTCGGCCAGCTCACCGGCCAGGCCTTCGTTGCTGTCGAGGCTGCGGATAAGCGAGGCGCGCGCACGCGTCTTCACCATCTTCAGTTCCTCATCGCTCACGTCGGTGGTCTTCAGCTTTTCAATCTCCTCGCGGATGGCGGCCTGCACTTCCTGGTTGCTGTGGCCGCGCGAGGGAATGGCGTAGAAGGCGAACAGGTTGGTGTACTTGGAGCCGGGGAAGCCGGAGAAGCCGGCGGCGCCAGCGGCAATCTGCTTGTCGCGCACCAGCGAGCGGTAGAGGCGCGAGGTGCGGCCCTCGGAGAGCAGGTCGCTGATGACGTCATACACGGCGTCGTCGGGGTCGCGATAGTTCGGGCGATGGTAGCCCTCGATGTAGAAGGGCTGTGCCTTGTCACGGAGCACCACGGTGCGCTCGGAATTCAGCGGCGTCTGCGCGGTGATGTATTCGAGCGGCTTTTCGGCGGCCGGAATGCGGCCAAAATACTTCTCGATGATCGGCATGGCTGTCGCCGGATCCACGTCGCCCACCACGGCGACCACCATGTTGCTGGGCACGTAGTAGCGCTTGAAGAAGCTGAGCGCGTCGGTGGCGGAGAAGTGCTCAAGGTCGGTCATATAGCCGACGCCGGGGCGATGATACGGGCTGCCGTCAAAGGCGACGCTGAGGAACTGCTCCACGGCGCGGCCGATGGGGCTGGAGTCGGTGCGCATGCGGCGCTCCTCCATCACCACGTCGCGCTCCTTGTAGAACTCGCGCATGACGGGGTGCAGGAAGCGCTCGGACTCAAGGTAGGCCCACAACTCAAGCCGGTTGGCGGGCAGGGAATAGAAGTACTGGGTCGAGTCCTCGCCGGTGCTGGCGTTCACGCCGACACCGCCCTGACTCTCGACGATCTCATCGAACGCACCCTTAACCACGTACTTGTCCGCCTCGGCGATGGCGTCCTTCCAGGCTTTTTCAAGCTCGGCAACCTTCTTGTCGTCGCGGCCAACGGTGCGCAGGCGGGCGGCGTCATAGGCGGCATAGGTGCTTTCCACCTTGGCCAGCGCCTGCTTTTCAGCCGCGTAGTTGGTGCTGCCGATATTGTTCGTGCCCTTGAAGGCCATGTGCTCCATCATGTGGGCCAGGCCGGTCTTGCCGGTCGGGTCCTGCGCGTCGCCAGCGTCCACCATGGTGTGGAAGCTGAAGACAGGGGCCTCGGCGCGGCGCACCAAGATGACAGTGAGGCCATTCTTGAGGGTTTTGACCGTCACGCGCTTTTCAAACGATGCGAGGTCTTGTGCTTGGAGTTGTGCGAGAGAAAGGCACAGGAACAGGAGTGGCAAGAAGGCTCTCAGCCGTTTCATCAGTCCTCCGAGGGGAGCTGCAATGTCCCAAGGGTTTGAGGCTACCGCCCGGTTGAAGTGAAGTCAAACCGGGCAGATGGCGACTGGTGCGTCAACCATCGCTTGAAGCCTTAGACGGCGCGACAGCCCCAATGGTGAGGGGGTGGCGAGGCGGATTCGTCCGGTACTGGCGGAGGAGCCGTTCTGCGGCTACACTGTGGGGCACTCTCGGTGGCAGGGGCCGCGCGCAGCACACAGCTTTTTGGAAGCGACAGGCTACACTGTGGGGCGCTTTCGGTCGCGAGGAAATTGGCTCCATCGAAGATTCCGGCTCAAATGTGAGGACCCGCGCGACGGGCAGGCGAACGGGGCCTGGAGGAAGAACGGATGCAATGTTGGAAGAAGGCACTCGTTGCAGGGACTCTGGGAGTGGGCGCGGCAGTCGCGCTGGGCGGACGCCGTTCGGCTGGGCTAGCCCTGATGGCCGGTGGCCTGGCGCTGCTGGCCTCTGAGTATCCAGAGAAGTTCGATCACCTGTGGGAAGACGCCCCTGAGTACTTTGCGCGCAGCATGCAGGTGCTGGGCAAACTGGGGAGCGCGCGCGAGCGGCTGGCGGAAGAGGCTGGGCGCTTCGGCGCGTGACAGATACAGAAAGAGTTTTTGCTCCACCCTGTCGCCAGGAGTCGGCGGAAGACGGGGGCAACAAGCAGAGAAAGAGGCACTCCCGAGAAGGAGCGCCTCCAGACTGAATTTCGGCAGGTTTCTAGTTTTTTGCACTGACGCTGGGTGAGTCCGGCCCGGCCTGTTTGGTTTCATCGGCCTTGATGCGGCCGCTCTCATCGGTAAAGAAGGCGCGGAGAGTGGGCTCCGGGGCCTTGGGGGTGAGCCAGAGTTGGAACTTGTCTGGCGCGCCCTTGAAGCGCACAGTGTAGTCTCCGCGGTTGGTGGCAACCATGCGGCGGGTGAACGACCCCTGGTTTACGAGTTGATCGAGCGAGGTGGCGTAAACACCGTGGCGCTTTTTGTAAGTGGATTCCGCGTTGAGCACGACGCGCATGTAGCCGAGCGCGGCGGCTTCCTTCTCGCTACGCGCGGGGTCGCCCGCGAACTTGGGCGTATAGGACGATGCGGGTTGCTGTGCCACGGACAGGGCAACCAGCAACAACAGGGCGAGTACCGAGCCAAGCAAGCGGGGCATGGGCAGATCCTTTCGATACGCGAATTTGGCGAAATTTGGCATTGGTCTTCTGGGCATGGCCCTCAGTTCATTCCACTTCCGTGCATAACGCTGGAAATCCAAGTGCAACACGGATATGCTTACGCACGATGAGTGCAGGTGTCGATATGAAAAACAATGTTCCCAACTCCGGCCGTAAGCGTGAAGACACCCCTGAAGCGCACGTCCGCAAGGGCGAAGGCTCCGGCCCGCGCCACGAACCCGTTAGCATTGCCGTGGTGGAGAGCGATCCGCTCCGCTTCATCGGCTTCCGGGCTCTGTTCGATTCCGAGCCGGACCTTGAGTTGAGCGCTGCCAGTGTGCAGGAAATCGCCACGCGAAGCAACGTTGACTTGATCCTGCTGGGCAGCCGCGGCAACCAGAACCTGTTCGACATGATGGCCAGCCTGAAGGCCTCGCGCCCCGATCTTCGGATCATTGTCACAGGTACCGGTGCCGATGACGAGACGATTCTGAAGGCCGTGGCCGCAGGGGCAAAGGGATATGTGGACGAAGCCGCCTCAGCCGCTGAGTTCGCCATGGCCATTCGTGTGGTGCACCAGGGGTCCGTATGGGCGCCGCGCCGCGTGCTTTCGATGTTCATCGAGCGCGTCACCTCGTCGCCGGGCCGCATCTTCCCGGCGGGCCGCGTGACCTTCACCGACCGCGAGAAGGAAGTGCTGGAGCTGCTGGTGGCCGGACGCAGCAACAAGGAAATTGGCGCTGCACTGGGCATTGAAGAGAGAACGGTCAAGGCCCACGTGGCCAAGCTGATGCGCAAGGTTGGGGTGCAGAACCGCATTGCCCTCTCGGTCCACGCCATCACACACTCACTGGTCACCAGTAAATAGACAGGATTCCCAATCGAGGCCAGCCTTTGGGCTGGCCTTTTCCTATTGTGCGCGCGGTTGGCCACTGTCCGGCGGTGACTTGCCAGCCGAACCTGCATTGCCGATACTCGCAGCATCCACATAAGTACCTGGGAAGGGAGCTGCTCCGGCGATGAGGGTCGCGGGGGATGCTCCCTCCATTTTTGCCGCAATTTTTTCTTCAGAAAGTTCTCTCTCCGGCATTCCCACACCGCGACATGCGCGCATAGGATGGGTTTATTCAAGGGATGATTACGATGACAAGGATGGGAGATCGCTGGATGAAGAAAGTTCTGATTACCCTCGCGACCATGATGCTGGCGCTGACGACGGCGTTTGCCGAAGATCGTGCTGACGACGTCAGCCGTCTGGAAGAGTCTGCAAAGGTTCTGAACGAGATCATGAACGCCGGAGACTCCGGCATTCCGGAAGAGATCATCGGCTCGGCCAAGTGCGTGGCGGTGGTGCCTTCCATGCTGAAGGGTGGCTTCATTGTCGGAGCCAACTACGGCAAGGGCGTGGCCAGCTGCCGCAACTCGAACGGCTGGAGCGCGCCTGCGTTCTTCTCGGTGAAGGGCGGCAGCTTCGGCTTCCAGATCGGCGGGCAGGCCGTCGACCTGATCATGCTGATCATGAACGATGACGGCATGAACAACCTGCTGGCCAGCAAGTTCAAGCTGGGTGCCGACGCCAGCGTTGCCGCCGGGCCGGTGGGCCGCCACGCGGACGCCTCCACCGACTGGAAGATGCGTGCGCAGGTGCTGACCTACTCGCGCGCCCGCGGCATCTTTGCCGGCATCAGCCTGAACGGCGCAGTTATTACGCAGCACAAGGACGACACGCGCGCCTTCTACGGCCGCATGGTACCGTTCAAGACCATTCTGCTTGGCAACATCGAGTCGCCGAAGGAAGCGGCGCCGTGGCGTGAAGCGCTGGTGAAGTATGCGGGTTCGCCCGCGCCGGCACCGCGCCCGTCCACTCCGTCGAACGCACACACCACCAACCCGCAATCGGGTTTCTAATCCGCCCGAATCGCGGAGAACATCGCGTCACACCTTGCACGCCCCGGTTCTGCACGAAGCAGGCGGGGCGTTTTGCTTTGTCCGAAAGTGCAAGGGGGCAGCTACAAAGGTGGCGTGCCGCGGTTGCCACCGATGAGAATCTTGAAACCGATGCGAGCCGCGTGCTAGGGTCAACGCTGGCGAATGCGATACGTTCTTGAATTCATTCCGGCCTGGCTGGTGGTGCAGGTGCTGCGCTGGCTGCCGCGTCCTGCGGCGCGTGCGCTGGGCTTTGGCGTTGGCAATGCGGTGCTGAAGCTGCACAAGCGGTTGCACCGTGTGGGCCTGCGCAACTTGGAAATTGCGTTTCCGGAAAAGTCAGAGGCCGAGCGCGAAGAGCTTCTGCGCGGACTCTTCCGTTCACTGGGGCGCCTGCTGGCCGAGCTGCCCAAGTTTCCCACCTGGACGCCGGAGAATGCTGGGCGCTTCGCCGAGTTCGATGGCCTGGAGAATTACCTGGAAGCTCAGCGACGCGGCAAGGGCGTGCTGCTGCTGACCGGCCACATCGGCGGCTGGGAGGTTGGCTCGTTCCTGATGTCGCTGATGGGCCACACCATCCACATTGTTGTGCGCGACCTTGATAATCCCTACCTCGATCGCTACATCCGCCGCATGCGTTGCCTGCACGGCAACCAGACGCACGACAAGGACAGCTTTGCGCGCGGGTTGCTGACGGCGATGAAGAAGGGCGAGACCGTTGGCGTGCTGATGGATACGAACATGACGCCGCCGCAGGGTGTGTTCGTCAAATTCTTCGGGCAGACGGCCTGCACGGCCAGCGGCGTGGCGCGTGTGGCTCAGCACACGGGCGCGGCCGTGGTGCCGGGCTACACGGTGTGGGACGAAAAGCTGGGGCGTTACCGCGTCTGCTTTGCCCCCGCGTTGCCAGTGGTGAACACTGGCAATGCCGAAGCCGACGCCATCACCAACACGCAGACCTTTACGTCCGCGCTGGAGAGCATCATCCGCCGCTATCCCGACCAGTGGCTGTGGGTACACCGCCGCTGGAAGACCCGCCCCGAGGGCGAGCCGAGCCTGTATTAAATTCGCCGCAAACTACTTGCTGTCGCCGTCGTGATCGGCGTCGCCGCTTTGCGTGCTGCTCAGCGTCACGCGGTCCTGCACGTCATAGGACGAGGACTTCTGCGTCTGCTGTGAGGACTGCGCCTGGCTCTGCGCGACGGGCTGGAACTGCGTGTAGCTGCTGACGGGGTTGATGGTCATGTTGCCTCCTCGTGTCTACCGAATCAATCGGCAGCTTCTTCCTTCAGGTTGAGAACAGATTTTTCTAATCGAAAAGAAAAACGCCCCACGCGGACTTCCTGAGCGCGTGGGGCAGTGCTTTGCCAGGCTTGCGTTACTGAACCTGGGTGGAAGCGTAAGCGTTGAACGTATCGCGTCCGTGAGAGAGAGCCGGATGGTTGCTGACGGCGTTGTGCGCGCGGTGGCGCTGGCCGTCGCCGATGTTGAAGCCGCTGACGAGGTCCTGCAGGTTGAGAGCCAGCGAGGACAGCTTGTTGCAAGCCTCGGCGGTCTCCGTGGCGTTCTGTGAGGACTGTGCCGTCATCTGCGCAATGGTGGAGACGCTGTTGTTGACGGTCTCAGCCGTGGCGCTCTGTTCGGTGGCGGCGGTGGCAATCTGCGCCACCATGTCGCCCACGCGGGTAGCCATCTCGATGATCTCGTCGAGCGCCTTGCCGGAGCCTTCGGTCTTGCTCACGCCCTGCTCGATCTCGCGGGTGCCGCTCTGCATGGCGTTGACGGCCTCGCGGGCTTCCTTCTGGATGCTCTCGATCATGCCGGCAATTTCCTTGGTGGCGGAGGCGGTGCGCTCGGCGAGCTTGCGCACCTCGTCGGCCACCACGGCGAAGCCGCGGCCCTGTTCTCCGGCGCGGGCGGCCTCAATGGCGGCGTTGAGGGCGAGCAGGTTGGTCTGGTCGGCGATGTCATCAATGACGGCGGCGATGGCGCCGATGCGTTCGCTGCTCTTGCCCAGTTCGTTGATGCGCGCGCCAACGTCGGTGCTGGAGGTGGCAATGGAGCGCATGGTGAGCACGGTTTCGCGAACGATCTTGCCGCCTTCCTGCGCGGTGCTGGCGGCACCACGGGCGGTTTCCGCCGCGCGCTGCGAGTTGTTGCCAACGTCGACGACGGTGGCGGACATCTCATGCATGGCGGTGGCGACCTGCGCCGTCTGGTCGGACTGCTGGTGCGCTGCCTCCGACGACTGCTGCGTGATGCCGGCAATGTTGCTGGCCGAGTTGGCCAACTGCTCGGCGCCGGTGGTGATCTGGCCGATGACGTCGCGCATGGTGCGCACCGTGGTGTTGAGTGAGACGGCCATCTCACCGACTTCGTCGGAGGAATTTACGTTCAGGTTCTGCGTCAGGTCTTTTTCAGAGACGCGCTTGAGCACCGCCGAGGCCTCAACCAGAGGCAGCGCGATGAGCTTGGTGAGCAGCATGGTGGCGAAGACGCCGACGCAGAGCGTAATGACCACGGCGATGCTGATAAACGTGGCCGCGCGTTCGCTGGTGGCAATGGCATCGGCCGTCGCCTTGTCCGCACCCTTGTTGTACATGGCGATGACTTCATCGCCGGTGCTGTAGGCGCGGTCGTAGGTTTCCTTGGCGCGCAGCAGGGCTGCCTGTACGGCATCGCCGCCGGCACCGCTCTGGGAGACGCGCAACGCGGCTTCGGCCGCCTGCGTATAGTCCTTCACCAGGTCATTCAGGTGAGAGAGAAGGTCCTTCTCCTCGGTGGTGGTCAGCAGCTTCTGGTATTGCTCAAAGCCGGCTCCCAGGCGCGACTTGGCTTCGTTGTAACGGGCTTCCTGCTGCTGCTTGCAGTCGACCGTTTGGCAGCTGATGGAGCTGAGGACGGCGCGCTCCATGACGGAGTGCTGGCTGTGCATGGCGTCGAGCGTGCGGACGCCGGGCAGCCATTTGTCGTGAATCTGGACGGTTGCCTGTTTCACGCTCGACTGCATCACCAGCCCAACGCCGCCGATGCCGGCGGCCAGCGCGCACAGAATGCCAAAGAACAACATCAACTTCTTACGGATGCTCAGGTCACGGAGGAATTGCATAATGGGGGAACCTCTCTCAAAAGTTGGCCTGCTTTCCTCAACGGCAAAAGCGCTCCGGGCATGAGCACCTTTGGGGATGTAGCGGAAATAAGACAGGCGGTCGTCCCGAATCGGGCAGCACCGGCAAAGCTCCGGCGCAATTTGCGTCACAGCGGGCGCGTTGCCCGGCGGTCTCTCTATTCCGCTTCGGCGGAGAGCCCGGCCTTGGTGTTGCACGTCAACGTCACGCGGTCCACTACAGAGGTGACCGTGGCGAGCTGCGGCAACGGCTCCGGCTGCGGAGCCTGCGGCTCAACCTGCGCGATGGGCGGAATCATGGGGAAGCTGCCAACAGGATTGATCATTGTTCCTCTGCCTCGTCCGGCAGCCTGATGAACGGATGGACAGGGACGTGAGTTCATGAACTTTCTCTAAGAGGCGCACGAGGAGCATTGCGGAAGGCTGCGGCGAAGCGGCGTGAGGTGCAAGGGAGAACGGCTCCCGCGGGTAGCGTGCCCGCGCGGGAGCCGGATTGGTTATGCGGAGAGCGGCTACTTCTTCGCTTCGCCCGCCTGGTCAAAGAGCTTGACGGCCAGCGCACCGTGGGTGACGGCGGCACCGGCACGCAGTGCGGCGGCCAGCATGGAGGCTTCGGCCACCTCTTCGCGCGTGGCACCGGCGCGGCGCGCGGCGCGGGTGTGCACATCCAGGCAATACGGACACTGCGTGGTGCAGGCCACGGCCAGCGCAATCAGCTCGCGATACTTGCGCGGAATGGCGCCATCGTCGCGGCCCACAATCTTGTCAAAGCCCACAAAGGCCGCAAACTCCGTCGGCGCCAGTTGCTTGAACTCACCCAGAATCTTCAGGTCGTCGGAATCGTGATAGTGCATTGTGCCCTCCTCACAGGACCGGCTATTAGAGCACAGAAGCCGAAAATTCAGCAGAGGGATTTGCGGAGATGAATGCGCGCAGCAGTGCGCTGCCTACCGGCGGGCCTTGCCAGTCAGGCTTGCGATGGAGAGGGCGAAGACGCGCGTCTTGGGCTCGGCGGCGGCAATGTAAGCATCACCTTCGGCGAGAAACCCGGAGGAATATTTTTCGATGAGCCAGCGCAGGGCCAGCCGCTTCTCGTCGCCCGCCAGCTCGCGCACCGTGCCTTCAACGATGGCGCTCTCGTAGCGGGTGGAAAACTTTGCGGGCAGCACCTCGGTGCGGCCCACCACGCAGAAGCTGGCGCGCGCGTGCTCGGCAAGGCATTCAAGCTTGCGGCCCTCGGGCGCGCAGTGGAAGACCAGTTGCTCCTCGTGGAAGGCGAAGCTGACGGGCACGCCGTAAGGCTCACCGTCCGCGCCCACAACACTGAGCACGCCGTACTCGGCGCGCGCGAGCAGCTCGCGGGCTTCGGCATCGCTGATCTGGCGGTCACTGCGGCGCATCGGGCGGGTAGGCATGGGGACATTGTAGCCGGGAATAGTGAGCAGGAAATTTTCCTCTTGACTTTCGCTTATTGTTCGCTTATTGGTTCAGGCGGAGGTGAAATCAAATGCCAAAAGGTGTCCACATAGTTCCTCGGGAAGATGTTTGGGCAGTTAGGCGGGAGAATGCAGAGCGCGACTCCTCTCACCACCCAACGCAAGCTGAGGCAATTAATGCTGGAAGGGAAACGGCTCGCCGTGAGAAGTCCGAACTATACATTCACGGTGAAGACGGGAAGATCCGTGACAGAGATAGCTACGGAAATGATCCTTATCCTCCACGTGGGTAGGAGGCAAGCGGCCGCAACATTGGCCATCGCTAATTTCTTACGTTGAAACGAAGATGGCCAATTTGCTTGCGGATCGATAGTGTTGGTGATGTTTTGAGTGTCTCGACTAACCACGACTTGCCGCATACGAGAAACAGAACAGGCATATTGCTCTGAATTGTGCCGCAGATTATCCTTCCTCCGTATGCCCGTACTGATTGAATGCGTGCCGAACTTCTCTGAGGGGCGCGACAAGGCGAAGGTGGATGCCATTGTCGAGGCCATGAAGCGTGAGGGCGTTTACCTGCTCGACCGCGAGATGGATGCCGACCACAACCGCTGCGTCATCACCTTGGTGGGCGACCGCGAGCCATTGAAGGAGGCCGTGCTGGCCGGCATTGGCAAGGCCGCCGAGCTGATCGACCTGAACCAGCACACGGGCGCGCATCCCCGGCTGGGCGCCACCGACGTGGTGCCGTTCATCCCAATTGACGGCGTCACGCTCGAAGACTGCGTGCAACTCTCGCGTGAGGTGGGCGAGGAGATCTGGAAGCGCTTCCAGATTCCGGTCTACTTCTACGAGGCGGCGGCGCGCACGCCTGAGCGCACCAACCTGGAGAGCATACGGCGCGGACAGTTTGAAGGCATTCGCGCGGAGATTGCCACGGTGCCAGCGCGCAAGCCCGATGTGGGCGAGCCGCGTGTGCATCCGACGGCGGGCGCCGTGGTGGTGGGCGCGCGCAAGTTCCTGGTGGCCTACAACGTCTACCTGAACACTCCCGACGTGAGCGTGGCCAAGAAGATTGGCAAGGCTGTGCGCTTCAGCAACGGCGGCCTGCGCTACGTGAAGGGCATGGGCGTGGAGGTGCGCGGGCTGGCGCAGGTTTCCATGAACCTGACCGACACGGACCAGACGCCGATTGCGCGCGTCTTTGAGTTTGTGAAGCGCGAGGCGGCCCGCTACGGCGTGATGCCGCTCGCGAGCGAGATCATCGGGCTGATTCCGAAGAAGGCGCTGGAGGATGCCGCCGAGTGGTTCCTGCAGGTGGAGAACTTTGACTCATCGCTGATTCTGGAGAACCGGCTGGCGGCCGTGATGAGCGGCAAGAGTGCCGTAGGCGGGCTGCGCGCGGGCGTAGAGCCGTTTCTGGAGCAGTTGGCGGCACCGACGGCGGCACCCGGTGGCGGAAGCGCCTCGGCGGCCGCAGGAGCCATGGCGGCCTCGCTGGCGACGATGGTGGCCGGGATGTCGAGGGGGAAAAAGGCCTACCTGCAGTATGACGCGGAGCTTTCCGCTGCGCTGGCGCGGCTGAGCGTGCTGCGCGAGACGTTGAAGGCCGCGATTGACGAGGACACAGAGGCCTTCAAAGCCGTGATGGCCGCCTACAAGGCTGCCAAGACCACAGATGACGGCGGCGTAGGCGTGCGCGCGGCCATGAAGGGCGCCACGCTGGTACCGCTAAAGGTGGCCGAGGCTTCGGCCGAGGCGGGGAAGATTGCCGGGGCGCTGGCACCGATCACCAACCCCAATGCTGCCAGCGACCTAGCGGTGGCCGTGGGGCTGGCCAAGGCAGCCGTGGCGGGTGCGCTGGCCAACGTGGAAATCAATTTACGCTCACTCTCCGCGCCGGAAGACCATACGTTTGTGGAAGAGGTCCGTCTAAAGACAGAGAAGCTCTGGGACTAGCGGGACGCTGCGAAGCATCTGACGCTGACCGGCCCGGAGCGATGGCCGTAACGTGTGTTGCGGCAACGGGTTCGTGCAAATTCCGGCAGGAGCAATTCAGGTACAATGAACGGCATGAAGCGTCTGGTGCTTGCAGCTTGCATGGGGACATTGATGGCGGGGCAGGCCTTTGCGGCCGCCCTTGGGACCAACGCGCGCTCGGTGATTCCGGCGCAGGTACAACAGATTATTTCGGTCGACTACCGCTCGCTGAAGAACTCCGAGAGCGGCATGGCGCTGAAGAACCGCGTGATGCCGGAGAACCTGAAGCAGTTCGAGCAGGCGCTGAAGGCGATGAAGATCGATCCGGACCGCGAAATCAGTCAGCTGACGTTCGTGGCCTTCCGCGATTCGCGCAACATCGTTGAGACTATCGGCATTGCTCAGGGTGATTTTTCCGCCCGCGAGTTCATCCAGCGCATGAAAGCGAAGAAGATCCGAGGTGAGCGCTACCGCACCAGCGGCATCTATCCGACCGGCTCCGGCATGGTGATGAGCTTCCTGGACGACAACACGATGCTGTTCGGGAACCTGGGTTCGGTGAAGATGGCGTTGGATGCCCGCGACGGCGAAAGCCCGAGCGTGAACAGCAACAGCTCGGTCAGCGACCTCATCAGCGACGCCGACAGCGGCGCGGTGTGGAGCGTGCTCGACCAGACCGGAACGCAGAACATGATGCGCGGCGCGCTGGGCGACGCCAGCCGTCTGGCCGACTACGAGATGGTGAAGAAGCGCATGACCGGCTCGCGCTACTCGCTGGACTTCGCGCACGGAGTCAAGTTCACGCTGAGCGTGGCCACGGCGGACACGATGACGGCCGCGACGATGGCTTCGCTGATCAAGGCGGGCATGCTGTTCAAGCGCGTCAACGCCAGCACGGTGGAGAAGACGGCGATGGAAAACATCACGGTGGATTCCGACTCCGGGCGCTTGGTGCTGCGCTTTGAAGCCGATGATGCGAAGTTCAAGTCGCTGATGGGCAGCGAGCTGTTCGCGCAGACGTTACATCCGTAAAAGAGTTCCAAGGCAAATGAGAACGGCGGCCATGAGCCGCCGTCTTTCTTGGCTTGAATTCGGGGAAGGAAGCTAGAGAGCTTCCTTCAGTTCGCGGCGCAATTCGCGCAGTGCCGCTTCGGAGCGGTGATAGCTGACCCAGGTACCGAACTTGCGGGTTTCCACCAGCCCGGCGGTCTTCAGGATCTTCATATGGTGCGAAATGGTTGGCTGGGCAAGCTTGATCTTCTGTTCCAAGTCGGTCGCGCACCAACCAGCAATGCCATCTCCGTTACGGCGGCGTACGTCGTCATTCAGCAGATGCAGAATCCTGCGGCGGGTCGGGTCGGCAATGGCACGAAGAGCCAAGCTCAGCTTGTCGTTGGCGGCTTTCATCTTCTCATCCTTCGCGCGAAAGGGAGTCGCGCATACATAGACTATCTTAAATACAAGACGGAGCGGCTAGAAAAAGGGTAGCGGAAAAATCCTAGGGTGGCACCAGATAAGCGAGGAATCGGGATTCTTGGCAGTTGGGCGTGGAGGAAGGCGGGCATCCGGCGGGATGCCCGGGTGCCTACTGCTGTTTCACGATCGGGTTATAGCCGTCGGCGACCAAGCGCGTCTTCATGCCGTCGGCATCTCTCTGGCTGGAGAAGGGGCCGACCTGTACGTGGAAGAAGCGGTCGTTGGCCGTCTGAGCGATCACTACGGGGTAGCGGCGGCGCTGGAGCGCTTCACGCAGGACCTCTGCGTCACCCTGCTTGCTGACAGCCGCAACCTGGACGACAAAGCCCGACGGCGGCGCCACGGTCACAGATTTGTGCTCGGTGGCAGCATGGGGGGCGGCGGCGTGCTGCGGCTCAGGCGTGGCAGGACGCACGGTTGCCTCACGCTGCGGAAGCTCGTTACTGGGAACGCTTGTGGGCTGTGAGGTCGGCTGGGAAGGTTGGGCCTGCTGGGAGCAATCCATGCCAGCGGGGCAGTCGGTGGTCGTCGGCTTGGCCGGGGCGATGGCTTGCCCGGCGACGGGCTTGGAGCCACCTGCTACCGGAGTGGCAGGCGCCTGCGTGCCATCCACCATCGAATTTGTGGAGGCCTTGGCAGAGCCTTTACCCATGGAATATCCGGCACCAAAGCAGAGCGCGCAGACCGCTACGACACCGAGAAAGATGCCGAGCAGCTTGCCTGCGCCGAGGGTGAATTCCTGATCCTGTTCTTTTTCGTCCAACATATGCCCGAGTGCGCGGCCTGCTCGGAAGAGCAGGCCCTCCGGTTATTATGCCTGTTTTTCGCCTTCGGGTTTTCCACCCTCGAGCGACTTGCTCTCGTTGTTAAGCAGCTTCTGGAGTCCGCCAAGGATGTCGATGGGGACAGGGAAGACAACGGTGGTGTTCTTTTCGACACCGATCTCCGTCAGCGTCTGGAGGTAGCGCAACTGTATGGAGGCCGGCTCGCTGGCAAGCAGCTTGGCCGCTTTCGCCAAGGATTCGGCGGCGTTGTTTTCGCCTTCGGCATGGATGATCTTGGCGCGCTTTTCGCGCTCGGCCTCGGCCTGCTTAGCCATAGCGCGCTGCATGCCTTCGGGCAGATCCACCTGCTTTACTTCCACATTGGTCACCTTCACGCCCCACGGCGAGGTGTGCGTATCAAGGATGGTCTGGAGGCGGAGGTTGATCTTGTCGCGATGCGCCAGCAACTCGTCCAGTTCAATTTCACCGAGCACGGAGCGCAGCGTGGTCAACGCGAACTGCTGCGTCTGGTACTGATAGTTGGTGACCTCGATGACGGCCTTGCGCGGGTCAATCACGCGCAGGAAGATGACGGCGTTGACCTTCAGGGTCACGTTGTCGCGGGTGATGATGTCCTGCGGCGGCACATCAAAGGCGATCTGGCGGAGGTCGACGCGGGCCATGCGGTCGATGGGAGCAAAGACCAGGATGATACCGGGACCCTTTGGTGTATCCAGCACGCGGCCAAGGCGGAAGATGACGCCGCGCTCGTATTCATTGAGCACTTTGATGCTACTGAGCAGGTAGAGAACGATGATGACAATGACAACGGCGGTGACGGGAAACACGATAAGCCTCCGCAAAATCTTGGTTTGACGCTCGCGCGGATTCTATCGCGCTGCGAGCGGGTTGCATAGTTGCAAGGCAGCTACTTGGGCGAAGCGGTTCGCGCCGGTTCCACTTCCAGCACCAATCCATCCACCTTGCAGACGGTGACAGACGCCCCGACGGGAACGACCGTGGCGGCGATGGCGTCCCACAACTCGCCATGGACGAAGACCTTGCCCGCAGGGGCCAACTCGGTCTGCGCGGTGCCAACTTCGCCCACCAGCCCCTCGGCGCCGGTGGTTGCCTTGTTGCGCCGGGCTTTGAGGGCAATGGCCATCAGGAAGGTGGTGATCAGCCCGAGCGGAATGCTGACGGCAAGCGCGGTCCAGAGCTGCACACGCATCTCGGGGATCGGGCCGTCAACCAGCAGCAGGCCGCCAAGCGTAAGCGAGGCGATGCCGCCGATGGCGAGGATGCCGTGGGTGGCAAACTTGGCCTCCAGGGCAAAGAGCACGAAGGCCAGCGCAATGAGCGAGAGGGCTGCGAAGCGCGTAGGCAGCAGGTTGAGCGCAAAGACCGCCAGCAGGATGAAGATGGTGCCGATGACGCCGGGCACGATCGCACCGGGGTGGTTGAATTCCGCGTAAAGCGCGAGCGCGCCGATGGCGAGCAGCACGAAGGCAACGTTCGGATCGAGCATCCAGCCAAGGATGCGCTGGCGCAGCGTGAGCGGATATTCGGTGATGGCTTTGTTGGCCGTGTGCAAAACGGTTGTGCGGCCATCGAAGAAGACGATGTTGCGGCCGTCGAGCGAGCGCAGCAGGTCGGCTTCGTCCTTGGAGACAAGGTCGATGAGCTTGTTCTTGAGCGCGTCGTCATCGCTCCAGGAGACGGCTTTGCGCACGGCGGTCTCCGCCAGCTCCGCATTGCGGCCGCGCTTGCTGACGTAGGAGCGCAGGAAGGCCGAGAGGTCGTTTTCGACCTTGGCGCGCATGGTGTCATCCATCTTCTGCGCGCCGAGCACGGGGCTGGAAGCTCCCGTGTTTGTGCCGGGAGCCATCGCGGAAACGTCGGCGGCTTCCAACAGGAAGAAGCCTGCCGAGGCCGCGTGCGCGCCGCTGGGCGTGACATAGGCGATGACCGGAACCTTGCAGGCCAGCATACGGCTGACAATGCCGCGTGTGGAATCCACCAGGCCGCCGGGAGTGTTCAACTCCACCAGCACGGCGTCGGCGTGCTCCTGCTCGGCGCGGTCCAGCACGCGCGCAACGTATTCCTCGGTGATGGGGGTGATGGTGCCGTCGATCTTCAGACGCACGATCTGTGCCGACGCCGGCAGGCAGACCATTACCAGCATCAGCAGGGCAAACACGGCGCGAGACAGCCACAGAGTACGCTTCACAAACACCTCCTAGGGCGTTGCTTTTTGCGGCTCCTGCGAATCGGGGTCCTTGGCGCGGCGCTCCGCCAGGGCACGCTCCACCTCGCCAACCGCAGGGTTGGAGGGATCGAGCTGCGTGGCCTGATCAAGCAGGCTCTGCGCCGACGTCAACTTGCCATCCTGCACGTCGAGCATGGCCAGCACAAGCATGGCCTGCGGGTTGCGCTTGCCACGCATGGCCAGCTTGGCCTCGCTGCGTGCAGTAAAGTTCTGCTTGTGCAGCAGGGCGAGGCGGGCCAGTCCGGCGTGGGCCTCGGCGTTGCCGCTGTCACGCTGCACTGCCTCGCGGAATTCACGCGCGGCCTCGTCGAGCTGTCCGTCGGCAAGCATCTGCTGGCCACGGTGCGCATGATACGCCGCATGCTCGGCCGGGGGCAGGTTCGCCAATGATTGCTCGACGGCGTTGGCCAGTTCCAAGGTGAGCTGGCGGTAGGAGCTTTCGTCGTAATTGCGCTTCAGTCGCGGCAGCGGAATGCGCAGCGGCGAGGGCGCAGAGGGCGTTGCGCCGGGCATCGCCGACATGTTGGCCGCAGAGGCGTGCGCGCTCAGCGAGTCGAGGAAGACGCGGGCTTCGCTGTCGCCGGGATGGCGTGCCAGCAACTCGCGCAGGCTGCGCATGGCGGCGCCGTTGTCTCCCGCGTGCGCCTGGGCCGCAGCCACGTTGAAGCGGTAGTCGGCATCCTGCGGATCGGCCTTGGCGGCCTTTTCAAACAAAGAAAGAGCCTCACGGCTGTTGCGTCGCGCGGCCACAGCGCCGAGGTTGTTCGTCACTTCCGCCAGAGGAACATGCGACTCGGTGACCTTCAACGCTGCCTCGGCCTTTTCAAAATGTGCGAGTGAGTACTCGGCCAGCCCGAGTAGGAAGCTGGCCTCGCCAGCCACGGGATCATCCGGCGCAATGCGCGTCAGCGCCTGAGCGGCCTTGTCGTAATTGCGAGCGTTCAGGTACAGGCGACCGAGTTGAAGCCGAGCTTCCGAGTAGTCCGGATTGAGACGCACGGCTTCCTCAAAGCGCTGGAGCTTTTCCTGCTGCGTTACGGCGGCGACGCCGCGCATGTAGCTCTCAAAGGCGTCAATGCGTACGTTCGAGCTGCCGCGCAGGAAGTCCTGCTGGGTAAGACTGGTCTGCGGACGAATCGACTTGAGCACCTCGTAGGCAAGCGTGCTCTCAAGTTCCATCAGGCTAGCCAGCGGGCCGCTGGCGGTGAGCGGTTCGCCCAGGTGCAGGGCCTTCATGTCGAGCACCTGCGCTTCCACGCTAAACTGCTGGTCGTTGCGGCGGTAGCTGCCGAGCACGACGTAGTCGGCATCAAGCTGCTGCGCGATGGTGTAAAGCGTGGCGCGCGAAGCCCGCGTGTTGAACGGGATGCCCATGCGGTCGAAGGCGTAAATGCGGTCGTCGCGGCCGATGATGTAAAGGCCCGCGGAATCGGAAAGACGCTGGCCGATCAGCTCCGGAAAGGTCTCCTTGACCCACTCCAGCCCGGCATTGCGGGTCTGGTTCTCAAACGGCAGGATGAGGACGGTGTGCGTGCCGGGTTCGGCCTGCGCAAACGCCGCCGTGGCCGAGGCCACCAGCAGCGTGAGCGTGAGTGCAAGAGCGAGTTTCGCGATAAGTTTCAAAGCAAGCACATTATAGCTGTGCGGAGCATGGCCGCGCGCGGGGTGGCCATGCTCGTGTGATGCGTGTGGCGGCGTGTTCCTTATTCGGCAGCAGAAAGCTCTGCTGCCGAAGGGGCTGATCTTCACGGCGGGCTTGATTTTGGCGGCCCATGCGTCCGACAATGAAATGACCGGCTCCCCGCCGGAGGCGATGGAGTTCCGCCACAACCGCCCGCATGCCGGGCTGATGACTCCTACCGAAACTCGATAGGAGCGGTGTCTCTTGATTGCATATCTGTGGATCGCCCTGGGTGCGGTTGTCGGCGCCAGTGCGCGTTACGTCATCGCGCGCGCCGTCGCCAATTTTTCCACCTCGTCATTTCCGTTCGGCACGCTGCTCATCAACATTACGGGCAGCTTCATCCTCGGCTTGTTCATGGTTTGGAGCACGGAGCGCGCCATTGCCGATCCGAAGTGGCGCCTGATGATTGCCATCGGCTTCTGCGGCTCCTTCACAACATTCAGCAGCTACGCCTTCGAGAGTTTCTCGCTCTTTGAGCAGGGACATTTTGGGCTTTTCGCGGCGAATGTTCTGGCGAATAATGCTCTGTGCCTGGCCGGAGTGCTTGCAGGGGCAGTGCTGGCCAGGATGGCCTAGGCGCCAGTACGAGGCGGTGCATGCCGCTGCGTGCTTCGCTGTGCTGACGCGCGTGGCCGTGTGATCCCGGTGTTCGAGGAGAAGACCATGGCGGTCCAGGTGACGATGTATCTGCTGGAAGGCGACGAGTGGGAGCACAAGCCGTTACACCTTGAAATCCTGCGATACCTGCGCGAGGCAAACGTGGCCGGAGCCGCCTGCTTCCATGCCGTTGGCGGCTTCATGGGCCGCATGCGTGTCAAAACCGCTTCGCTGGTGGATGGCGGCGGCAGCCTGCCGATTATATTGACGTTTGTCGATCTGAATGAAAACGTGGACCGCGTTCTGCCGCGCCTGAAGGAGATGGCCTCGCACCGGCTGATTGTGTGCGAGAACGTCGTAGTCGAGCAGGGCAACCTCGACTAGCCCGGCAGCGGTTTTCACGAGCCTTTCATCCTCCGGACACCGGGCGACCCCCTATGCTGACAGGGGAACCCTGCGTGGACAGCGTGCGTATCACACACAGGGCGTGAGGGAGAAAGGGCAGGTTCCCGCCGATGAATGCGGGCGCGCTACTCACCGAAGCAGTTGTGCTGGGCGTGGCCTCCGGGCCGGCGTGCGTGGCCAGTTGCGGCCCCGTGCTGGTGCCCACGCTGATGGCCGAGCGCACGGGCTGGCGCTCGCATTTTCTCTATCTCACAACATTTCTGAGCACACGGCTCGTGGGCTATCTGGTGTTTGCCGTCGCGGCCGCCGGGGTTGGACAACTGGCTTCGCTGCAGATGGGGAGCCATGCCGTCCTCTACGGCGTGGTGCACATTGCGCTGGCCGTGACTCTGCTGCTCTACGCACGCAAGGTTGGCACGGCGTGTGAGGGCGCAACCTGCGCGGGCAACCGCTTGGTGACGCTCGGCGGAGAACGCCGCGGCGTTCCGGGCGCCGCGCTGCTTGGGCTGCTGACGGGGCTTAGCCTGTGTCCGCCGTTTCTGGCCGCAGGCGTGCGTGCCGCGCAACTTGGCAGTGTGGTTGGCGCGCTGCTGTTCTTCTTCGCTTTCTTTGTTGGAACGTCCGTCTGGTTCATTCCATTTGCAGGTTTTGGCTGCGTGCGTCGCAATGAGGCGGTTATCACCGTGGCGCGCATGGCCATGGTCCTCATCGCGATCTATTACCTCGTCGCGGGCAGCGCGCTGCTGCTCGGGAGACAACTCCATGGCTGATGCAATTTCCAAACGCGAGGCGACGCAAGCGCGAAGCGTGGGGCGCTCCCTGCTGCTGACGTTCCCGATGCTGCTGTGGGCGCTGCTGATGTGCACGCATGGCGTGCAGGGCGCGGGCCGCGCCATGCAGGTGGCATCGCTGGCGACCGCATTGTTCCTGGCGTTCTTGTTCTTTCAGATGATGCGCACGCGCGCCACCTATCGCTGGAGGCGCATCTTCTTCGTCTCGGTGGGCGTGCTGTTTCCCATCGGGTTCATCCATAACGTGCTGGCCATGCGCGGCACCATGGGCATCCCGATTGAGGAAATGATTGCGGGGCGCACGCCGTTCTGCTTCCTGCCGATCCCGATGCTGATTCTCCCGGCGGCGCTGTTCAAGACCGTGGTCTTTCCCGGCTCCATTCTGCCGAATGGCGGAATGTCAGGCGGAGGCATGGCCGCGATGGTGGCCCTGTGGCTGGCGCTGAGCCTGGTGGTCGGCAAGGGGTGGTGCAGCTACGCGTGCTTCTTCGGCGGCATTGAAGAGGGCATGGCCGCGCTGGCGCCCAAGCCGAAGATCAAGCAGATTGACCGTCGCTGGCGCTACGCGCCGTGGGCCGTGCTGCTGGCCATGTCTCTGCTGACGCTGGCGGTGTTCGACTCCGTCTACTGCATGTGGCTGTGCCCGTTCAAAGCCGTCTCCGAGTACGTGGAAGCGCGCAGCACCATCGGGCTGATCCAGAACGGAGTCTTCATCCTGCTGTTCGCCGCGCTGGTGCTGCTGCTGCCGTTGCTGACGAAGAAGCGCACGCAGTGTGCGTTCTTCTGCCCGTTCGGAGCCTTTCAATCGCTGTTTAACAAGATCAACATCTTCGACGTGAAGGTGGATACCGCGAAGTGCAAGCCCTGCAACCTGTGCGAGCGTGCCTGCCCCACGCTGGCCATCAACAAGGAGTCCGCCTCCGAAGGCCGCACGCTGATGAGCTGCATGAAGTGTGGCGCTTGTGTGGACGCCTGCCCGCGAGGCGCAGCCGTCTTCCACATCAAGGGCACGGAGATTAGCGTGAAGCCCGAGCGCGCGCGGCTGATGTTTCTCTATGCGGCGTGGGCCATGGCCGTCATGTTCGGCGGAAGCATCATCATTCAGGGCCTGAGCACGCTGCTGGGTGCGGTGCTGTAAGGAGGAGATGATGAAAGTAAAGAGCACACTCGGAGTCACGGCCGCCGCCGGCACCATCTGCCTTGCCGTTCTTGTGCCGTTTCTGCTGATGGGCACATTCAGTAAAGCCTTCGCCGGGCTTGGTCTGCACGTGGACGAAATGTACACGGGTGGCCCGAAGGTGCGCACCATCACCGCGGCAGGCTACACCATCGATGTGCACCGCAAGGTCTCTCCACACCTGTGGCAGAACGAAGGCTCATTCGTGCAACTCGATTGGCGCAGCGCGGAGAAGTTGCCTGCTCATGTTGCCGACGATGTGGATATTGACGGCGACGGACGCCCGGACGTGCACGTGGCGTTCGACGTGCCGCGCGACCCGAAGGCCCGCCTGAGCGCGGATGTGACATCGCTGAACCCGCAGTACGAAAGCGCCTCGGCGCTCGACCGGGGAAAGCTCTCGCGGCTCATCGTGCGCGTGGACGACGCCATCCTGGTGCGCGTGCCATTGAAGTGACGCTGTTGAAGCCGAGCACAGAGCCAGAAAAGCCGCCATTGCTGGCGGCTTTTCTGCTGAAACCTGATCTCGGAATTCTAGAGCGGTCGTGTTTATCCGCTCTATGTAAATAGGACGAAAGTCATTATTAACGCATGACTTCCCGTGGTGATGCTGTGGAACATGCAAGAAAACTAACTGATTCGCAACGCCTTGCTTACAAATCTAGCCTATCAACAAGACTCAGCCAAATAGAGCTGAACTCCTAAACGGGCAGCCAACTTCAATAACGGGCGTTTCTATTGTCGCTTACGCTTGGCTCGGAATAACGTCCAGATACTGCCGACCGTCAGCAGAAAGCCAAGTGCAACGGCCTGCCCCCAGCCTCGGCTGCCGATGAGGCCATGAGGCGGAAAATAGTAAGCTGCGGCAAGAACCAAAACACCGAGGACAAATGCGCTAATTCGTTGCTTCATGGCTGCGGCGGGTCGCTTCGTCATGCTGTTCCCAATCGAGATAATTCTCCAGAGGCCTAAGACAAGTCAAGCAGCTAAACGACTTGCGCATCTTCGCCGTAGAACTTCCTGCGGGGCAAGGAACCACATCCGTATACTGCCACGAATAACGCAAAGCCGAGCATGACAGCGATCGGTTGGCGCGGTCCCCGCGACCAAAAGAGGCCCGGCCTTTATGACCCAAGCATGAACGAGTACTGAGTGGATGGCTGATGACAACACTATCGAAATCCAGAACCTGATTCTTTTCCACAAGAAGCCGATAATCACCACGATCGTAACTGATGCCCATATCACATATGCAGCAGCTTCTTCCCCGTCCGGCGAGAAGCGATATTGCAACGGCAGATTCTTGTACGCGGATGAGAGTAGCCATATGCATAGAACGGCACAGAGAACGACTGCCCAATCCTGTGCCGATGATTGCCAACTGCGACCGCTCCCAACCACCTTGCGATGTCTTCTTTTCGACTCTTTTCGAATGCTACGCTGGACAATGCGCTGCTGATTCGTTACGTCGGAGTCGCGCAGTTGGCGCTTTTGCATCTCTGTGTCGAGAGCGACAGCAGCCTCGTCCCTGAGCGCCCCCCGATCAAAAGCTAGCTGCAGCAGTTCTTCGTCACTCAAGACGGCGTACTGAGTGGAGGAATCACTCACCATCAACAGCTCCCGAGTCCTAAGGTGGTTGACGCGAAGGGTTTATAAACCTCGGAGAAGCTGTGACAAGTTGATGCGGTGGTTGGAGACAGGCAAACTAGAGAGCTGCCGGTTTCAACCTCTGAGAGGTAGACCCGATTGACAACCGGAAGATCAGTCATTCCGATCAGGGGAGGGGCATGCTGTTGCCACAGGTTGTGGACATACATTTGCGTGTCAAAACAAAAAGGCCCACCCGCACGGGGTGAGCCTTAGCACTTGCTGAAAACTAGAAAGGGATGTCTTCGTCGGTGATCTCGGAGCCGCGCGCGGCAGAGGGGGCGGTATCGAAATCATTGTGCCCGCCGGCGGACTGGTCAAAGTCATTGCCGCCGCCACGCTGCTGGCGGCTGTAGCCGCCGCCTTCGCCGCTGCCGCCTTCGCGTCCGCCGCCCAGCAACACCAGGTCGCTGGCGTTGACGTAGGTGGAGTAGCGCTTCTGGCCGGTCTGCTTGTCTTCCCAGGAGTCGGTGCGCAGGGAGCCTTCAATGTAGACGCTGCGGCCCTTCTTCAGGTACTCGCCGGCGATCTCCGCCAGGCGCGCCCAGCAGGTGATGTTGTGCCACTCGGTGCGGTCCTGCCAGTTGCCGTCCTTGTCCTTGTAGCGGTCGGTGGTGGCAATGGAGAACTTCGCCACGGCGGTGCCTTGCGGCGTGTACTTCACCTCGGGGTCGCGGCCGAGATTTCCAATCAGAATGACCTTGTTGACGCTCTTAGCCATGGTGGCGTTCCTCTTCTCTGGATCGTGGTCCGGCGGTAATTCTCAATACAGCAAAGTATACCCTTTTTGCCGCTGTGGAAAGGCGGGGACGGGCGCAACCCCGCTCAGGGAGCGGGCGGGAGCGTTTGCTGGCGAAGCTCCGTGTTGGGGAAGTAGTGCAGCAGGATCTGGCGGAAACCGCTGCCCCGGGCGGCCATATCGGCGGCTCCCATCTGGCACAATCCGAGGCCGTGTCCGCCGGGAGAAGTCAGCGGGTGCGCTCCGGTGCCCGAGTAAGCCTTTACCCTTGGACCAATGGCTGCGGCAGTGGCGGCGTGTCGGCAGCGCGGGCACTCAACGCCAAAGTACGGGTAGCCCTCTGAACGCAGTCCGGCCTCGGCAAGCGTGCGCGTGCGTCCTCCGCAGGTGGCGGAGAACAGCGCGGGGAATGGTTGGCCCTGCCACGTGAGCACCAGCCCATGTGTTTCGTGCGTGGCGCGTGCGGCAGCGCTGGTCTCTGGAGGCGGCTGGCGCAGAAACTGGCAGTGCGTGGTGTCGCAGAACTCCGCGAAGGTATGACGCGGTGCGCCTGCCACGTAGAAGGAGCGCGAGACGATTGCCTGCGCCTTCAGCGCTTCCAGCGGCGCGTTCGGTGGGGCTTCGGCGGCGACCGCCGAGGCCACCGCTGTCTCCAGGCCCATTGTGACCACGGCACGCAGCTCTCGCGGTTCGGCGCGCAGGGTGAGCTGACCGCGATAGAGGCGTGTGAAGCGTCCGGGAATGCTGAGACGCAGATCGGCCTCGTCATGCTCGAGCGGGGAAAAGGTCACGGAATCGCAAATGATTGTGTGTTGCCGCAGTTGCAAGGCAAGTTGCGAGCCTTGGCGCTGCAAGCGTATATGCGCGCGATCGGTTGGGGCGAGCGCAAACTCCATGCCGCAGCCGGTCACGGAAAACGGCGCTGCGGAAGTGTTCTCCACCTCAAGCTGCGTTGGATGAAACAAGCCCACCACCGCAACGCGCACGCGCGGCTGCTGCGCGCATCCGGGGACCACACATGCGGCTAGCAGCACGAGTGCCCAACGGCGCTTCATGCACGTGGCTCCAGCAGTGAGATCATGCGACCGGCGGTCTCTGCGGCGTGCGAGCCGGTGGTGCCGTGTTCGCGTACCAGCAGCAGGTAGCGCGGAGCCTCCGCGGGCCAGGCCACCAGAACAAATCCGTCGCCCGGCGCATGAACGCTATGTGTGCACTGCGTCGTGCCGGTCTTGGCCAACAGGGAAGTACGCGCGCAGTTGCGACCGAGCGCCGAAGCCGTGCCGCTGCGCGCGCAGAGCGCCATGCCGTCGACCACATCCTCCACTCCTTTCTGATGGCGTCGCCGCAACAACTCCGCGTAGGCCTGCGCCAGCGCCTCGGGACGCTCGCGCCAGAGTCCTGAGCGTCCGGCGAGCGCTTCCGGGCTGGCATCGGGTGAAGGGCCGTCGAGGCCGAAGCGTTGCGCCACGGCGCGAACCTGCGCGGCCGTGGTCTGTGCGGCCAATTGCTCAAAGTAGGAGTTGCAGGACTGCGCGACCGCCTCGCGAATGGCGAGCCTGCCGTGTCCGCGCGGACGCCAGCAGGTGGCGGCACCAGTGCAGGTCTGTGGCGGATAGCGAAAGCCATGCTGCTCTGCGTAGGCCAGCGCCGTGAATGGCTTGACCAGCGAGCCAACCGGAAGCGATGCAGAGCGGTCTTCCCACTGTTCGGCAAGCAGTCGCCGGTGCTCAACGTCGTAGAGCAGGTAGGAGACCTCCGGCGACGTGAAATTGCGTGCCAGCACTGCCTTTGCCGTGCTGGCAAACAGCCTGTCGCGCTGGGCGCGCGCCATGCCGTGCGCCAACAGAAGCACAAGCAGAATGCCGGCACACCCCAGCAGTCCCGCGAACTCACGAAGCCGGTTCATCATGCGTCAGCGGCCCCATTCGTAGACGACCGTCTGCACCACGTTGCCCGCCGAGCAAGTGGCGGTGACCGACTGCGACTGCACCTGCGCGAAAATGTCGCTGAGGCTGGCAATGTTCTGCGAGAAGAATTGCGGAGTGTTGCCGTCCTGTCCGCGTGCGGGGCGGTCAAGCAGCGTGGTCAGTCGTGCAAAGTTGGCGCGCTCGTGCGCGTGGTCAAAGCGCGCCAGGTACAGCGCGGGCGCGGTGGCATTCTTCTGATTGCCGGAGGTTAACGCGGCCACGAGCGTCTCCGGATCATTGCTGACAAACAACAGCCGTCCACGCACGGCCAGCGCGACGGTGGCAAGTCCATCAAGTTCATAGTGGCGCGCGTTGCCGTTTCCCTCGGGCTTCCAGCCGGCGCCGAGCGTGGAGGTGGTAAGCGAAGCGGCGAGCAACTGTTTCACAGCGGTGAGCGTCGCTGGCTCATTCCAGTCTGTGGCCGAGGCGAGCACGACGGTGGAGTGGAGCCGCACGAAAACGCCGTCGGGTGCAGCTACGCCGCGGTGCAGGGTCAGTGTCGCCTGCGGCGGGGTGGCGGCGAGCAGCGCACGCAATGCCTCATCCGTGGAGCCGCCGGCAGCGAGCGGAGAGGGCGCTTCGTCGATGCGGGCATCGAGCGCGGTTTCCGCAACGCTGGTGTTCGCAACCGCCGGGGCGGTGTGGGAATCAACGGTGCGGCCCGCACGCGGTGTGAGTACATGCGTCTCCAGCAGAGCCAAGGCTTCGTCCACGGTTGGTGCGGCGGTGATGCGATAAAAGCCCGTGTTGTCCGGCACCTGTGCCAGCAGCCCGGCTGCTGCAGTGGCAGCGGGGGCCAGCGCATTGCAATCCATCGGCGCTTTGGGCAACAGCACCCGCTCTTCCCGGTAGGTGTCCGAGGCGAGCCGAAGATCGCTGACGGAGCTTTCATAGCGGTTCAGTTCGCTGATGTTGCGCTGCACCCAGTAGGTGCGGAAGTGCGGCGACTTCGTCAGCTCGGCAAGGTGCAGCACCATGCGCAACTCACCGGGCTGGTGCGCGGCTTTGACCGCACGGTCATACCAGGCTTCATCCGCCACGGTTGTCATCTTCTTGCCTGCGAGCAGCGAGAGCGCACCGGCAACCAGGTCTTCGCGGGTGCCCAGCACAAGCGTGTCGCCGTCAATGGCAAAGGCCACGACGCGGCCCGACTGCGGGTCGGTGCGGACGTAGAACGGTTTGCCATCGGACTGGCGAGGCTCAAACTGCGCGCGGCCCTGCCACAGCGCGCTGCGCAGCGCCTTGGCGTTTTCCACGCGTGAGACATACAGCATCTCCAGTCCGCCAATGTCGTAGACGGCAAGTGCCGTGTGCGCGCCTGCAATTTCGTCGAGAAATGCAAGGTTCGGCGGCGTGCCGGCGGCAGCGGCGAACTCGCCCTGCGCTTCTTTCAGCCGCTCCAGCAGGTGCGAGGTCATAAAGGCGGAGTAACTCGCGCTCCGGCTCCACGCCTGTTTCTCGGGCGAGCCATTCCACTGCCGGAGAATCGCGCCAAAGTCGGGAGACTCAATGACGAACAGTGCGCCCTGCGGCATGTTGGACGCAAAGGACGGCTCGGGTTCGGCGCTAAGTTTGTGATACGCGGCCCACAGTGCGACAGCCGTGGCCAGCGCCAGCAGTGCGGGAATCAGTCGCTTCATCGGACTTGTCCCCCTTTCTCTTCACGCGCGGTTGGAGGCACGGCGCGCGCAAGCCTCGGACGCACCACGTGGTCCTGTTGCAACTCCTGATGGATGGAGGGAGCGCTGCGTTCGTTCTCTGCCTGACGGCGCAGAAGATCCTTGAGGCGAGCGATCCGCTGTGACGCTGCAGCCTTGTCCTTGCTGTTGGAGGCGGACTGACGCGCTGCCTGGAAGAACCCAAGCGCTTCACGGTAATTCTCGAGCTTTGTGTCGCACTCGCCGAGCGCAATCGCCAGTTGGTAGCGTTCAACAGAGGTCAGCGCCTGCCGCCGTTCATCCGTACCCGGAGTGAAGGACGAAACCATTTCATCGGAAAGCTCCGGCTCGGTGGACGGCTCTGCGTCGAGTTCGGGTAACTGGTTGCCACCCCATGCGTAGGGCAGCAGCCCGCTGGCAAGCAGCGGTGCCACGGACGAAAGCGCCAGCCGGGGCTTGTTGTCTGCGTACAGGGCACGGAAGAGCGGAAGGCGCAACGCCTCGCTCTGCGGTGCGTCCTTGAGGGCGTTGCGCAGCAGCAATTCGCGCTGAACGATGGTGGCGTTGGCCGCAGCCGCCATGCGCGCAGCCACAAAGTACGGCTTGTCCGCCGTGGCCGGGCTAGCGGAGCCGAAGGCCAGTATCTGCAACTCCTCACTGCCAAGTTGTGTTGCGGGTGTGCCGCGCAGCAGGCGGGCCGCCGCAACGCGGTCCTCGTAGCTGACAGCAGCGTCGGAGGCCACGTGGCGCGCAAACTCCACCGCCGCGGGCTTGTCCTGTGCCGCGGCAAGCTGCTCCTGCGCAAGATGCAGTCGGGCGTTCGCGTCCCAGGGCGTGGCCTTCACAAGCTGCGCATAGTAGCCCGCTGCCTCCGCATGGTGGTTGTTGCGGGCAAGCAATGCGGCTGCGGCGTCGAGGTTCTGGAAGGGCGCGCCGACCGACAGCGTGAGCCGCCGCAACAGTTCGAGCGCGGAGGCCGTGTCTCCGTCTTGCAGGCGAATTTCGGCCAATCCGAGCATGTTGGCGGCGTTCAGTTCGTGCGCGTCAATCTCCTGCTGGAAAGCAAACTCGGCGATGGCACGGCGCGCGGACTTGAATTGCGGCCTAGTGAGCGTCGCCGCCGCGCGCCGCAGCACCTCGGGAGTGGGCGCACGGTCCGGCTCGGCGTGGAACTGCTCCAGCAGCGTACTGATCTGGCCGCGGGCCGCCATGCAGAGCAGGCGTGTTGCCAGCTCGTCTTCGTCGGGGCGCGGCTGCTGCGGCAAGGTGTCGAGCATTGCCAGCGCACGGTCGTACTGGCCGAGCCCGGCAACGTAGGCTGCATAGCTCACGCGGAGGCCGCGCAGTTGGCTGGCGGCATACTCTGCGGCGCGGCCATTGCCCGCGTTCGCCTCAAGCATCGTTATCAAGCGCTGGTAGATAGGGCCGCGCGCTTCAGTGGAGATCCACCCGGCGTGAGTGAGCGGCCACAGCATCTGCGCGGGCTCAGGAGCAACCGAAGCAAGGTCAAGCAGCCACGCCACTCCGGCCTGCGGATCATTCGTCGCCAGATAGGCCTGTTGCATCAGCGTGTCGGATTCATATGTGCCATTGTGCCGAATGTAAGCACGCAGCACGGAGTCCGCCTGAGGACGCAACTCCGCAAGCAGGTGATGGCGGCCCAGGCCCTCAAGCGTAGCGCCAAGGTCCGCCCAGAAGCTGGCTGGCACCGCGCGCAGATCCACCTGCTGGCGCAGAAGGGCGAGCGCCGTCTTCCACTCGGCAATGGCGTCGTTGGGCTTCTGCTGCTGCATGTACAGCAACGCGAGGCGGTTGTGAATTCCGGGGTTGGAGGGAGCAAGCTCCAACGCGTGCCGGTATTCCTGCATTGCCAGCTCGGGCCTAGCATGCGTGGCGTAGAACTCCGCCATCTGCACATAGCCGGCGGCGGAAGCCGGAGATGCCTCAAGCGCCGCAGGCAGGTAGTCTTCGGCATTGGCTGCATTCTGCATGCCCAGCCATTCGCCATAGCGCGCGCCATAGTAGAACCACACATCGCCGGTGAGTCGTTTCTGGCGATCCATCCGCGCCGTCAGGCGCTCGCCAATGGACTGGTCGCCCAACGCGCGGAGGAAGTACGCACCGGTTGCGGCCGAGCGGTCTCCCAGATATAACCCCGCGAGCGCCGAGTAGGATTCGAGCCAGAGAGGCGAACGGGCGTGCGCCTGCAATGCCTGCTGTGCCAGTGCGCTGCTGCCATGCAGCAGGCTGTAGCGGGTGGCGGCCTCGCCGAGCGTGTTCCCTTGGCGCGCGTATGCCACCAGTTGTGCCGGCTGAGAGTGCAGCAGCAGGGCAAAGTAACGCTGCTGGATCGCCACATCCGACTGGAATGCGAGAGCACTCAACGCGCGCGTCTCCTCGGCCTCCAACCCGCCGGAGCGGTAGGCATCGGCGGCGCTGCGAATCACGGAGGCGCGTCCGTTGTCCATCGGCACCACCGCTGAGTAGCGCATCAGCGTGGCTCCAAGTTCTGCGTACTGCATCCTCTGCGACTGCAGATCAATGAGCCGCTGGCGCAGTTGCCAGTAGTTGGCGCGTGTGTCCTTCATCAGCAACGCGGCTGTCCAGCGAGCTTCGAGCGCAGGCAGTTGCGCGGCCTGTGCCGCTGGCAGCAGCGTGCTGCGCAAGTCGGCGTCAGTGGCGGTGGAGGACTTCGCCTCCAGCGCGACGGCGAATGCCGATTTCTCTTCCGGCGTGAAGTACTGCGCGACGGCCCCGCCCATGGAGCGCATGGCCGCCGTCATTCCAGCGCGCGCGTTTTGTCTGCGCGTGGCAATGGCCTGCTGGCGCCACTGCGCCTCAGTGACCGAGGCCAGGCCATTCTTCGCAATCTGTGTGGTGGCCACGTCGAGCTGCGCCATGAGCGAATCGGCATCGGCGACGCCCTTGCTCAACCGATCATAGGCAACATCCTGCTGGCGCAGGCGTGTAAGCAGGCGGACGTAGAGAGCAGCACCTTCCTGGTGTTCGGGGACGGCGAGCAGGTCGCGGCCTGCGGCATCCACTCCCTTCTGCGCGTAGTCGCGCGCCTCCGGCAGCATGCCCCAGGACTCCAGCTTCTGCGCCACATGAAAATAATTCTCCGGCTTCTCAGGGCGGCCGTCGAGGAATGCCGCCTTGAGCGCCGCGACGGTGGCGCGTGTGTCTCCCTGGCGGGCGCGAATAGCGGCCAGCGATTCCATCCAGCGTGGATCGCGATAGTTCAACTCATAGAGCTTTTGATAGTCGGCGGCAGCCTCGTCAAAGCGCATCAGCCGCTCCAGCAGTTGCGCGCGTGCTACGCGCAGGTCCACGCGGTCCGGGCGCACCTTGATGGCCTGACCGTAAGCGTTAATTGCCGAAGGGTAGTCCTCCAACTGCGTGTGCAACTTGGCCAGCACCGTGGCCCAGCGGAAATCCTTGGGCGAGCGCGTGACGGTGGCGGCATAGAAGTTGACGATCTGGTCACAGCGGCCATACTTGCCGGCATACAGCGCAGCCTCGGTAATGAGCGCGTCGTCTTCCGGATAGCGGTTCAGCAGCTCAATGTACTGGTCAACCGCGGCGGAGTAATCCTTCAGCCGCGTGAGCGTGGGCAGTAGACGACGCCGGAAGGCCGCGATCTGTTCAGCGCGTTGCTCGGGCGGCAGCGAGGCTTTCTGCAGCGAGTCAATGGTGCGCAGGCAGAACTGGCGCAGTTGCGCGTCATCTCCGGCGCGGGCGTAGCTGTCGGCCATCGCCGCCAGGTATTCGTCGTTGGTGGGGGCATCACTCAGCAGGCGCACCAGCACCTTGCGGGCAAGCTCGTATTGCGCGGCGTCCGTGGCCTTGCGTGCCGCTTCCAGCCGATACTGTGCGGCCAACGCCGGATAGGCCGCATCCGCCGATTGCAGCAGCACCTCGATGGCCCGTGGCGTCTGATGGTTGCGGTCGTAGAAATCCACGGTGGCGCGCACCACGCCGGCACTCTTCGGATTCTCGCGGTAGAGAGTCTCAAATTCCTTTTGCGCGGCGTCCATCTGTCTGCCGCTCTCAAACAGTGAGGCCAGCGAGTAGCGCAATTCGAGGCGGCGGACCGGGTCGGTGGTCAGTGCTGCCTGCCGCTCCAGAGATGCACGCTGCACGCCCTCGAGTGAACGCGTGCGACCCGTTGCCTCAACCCACTCGAGCAACTCCAGAGAAGTGCTGCGTGAAGCCGCAGCGGTGAGCAGGGGGGCAACTTCGCGCGAGCGGTTCTCGGCCTCCAGCACGGCAATGCGGAGGGTCAGCTCGCCGATGGCTGGTGCCTCGCGCGTTCCAAGCGTGACCGTAGCGTGCTCCACTGCGTCGCGCAGCGAAGAGCGGCGTGCGAGGTCAAGCAGGCGATTGCGGCTGCGCATGCTGTCCTTCTCGCGCAGTGCGCCGCCCATGTATTCGGACAGAGCGTGCGGGTAGTCATGCTGGCTCTCATAGATCGCACCCATTTCATAGCTGTAGAGCGTGGTATCGCCAAGCCGTGTGCGGCCCTGCTTCAGCAGGCGGAGTGCGTTGTCATAGTCGAAGTAATCCCAGTAGACAGTGGCGGCATCAAGCCACGCCTGTGGCTCGCCGGGGTGGATCTCGGTCATGCGCTCCCAGTAAGGCGCGGCGCGCGTGAATAGCTCGCGGTCGGCAAGAATGTCTCCGATGCGTGCCAGTTGCTCGCGGCTGGTTGGGTTGGCCTTGGCCAAGTTCTCCTCAATGGCGGCGGCAACCTCCATATCGCGCGCATCAAAGTACGCGAGTGAGCGGTAGACGGCGGAGGCGCGGTGCCCGAGTTCGGCGTCGGCGGGGAATTGCCGCGTCAGTGCCTGCATGACGGGCGCGGCCTGCTCGAAGTGCGAACGCCAGAAGTGAGACTCGCCCACGAAGCGTGCGGCCACCGGATTCCGTTGCGCCAGCATTGACCAGTCGTTGCCACTCGCTGCGGGCTCCACACTCTTCAGCGTCGCCAACTCGGCATCGAGCCGGTTTGTTCTTGTCAGCAATTCAAAGAAGCGGTCGCGCAGGTCTTCCGCCTCCCACCAATGCTCGCGCAGTAGCTGCTCCTTGCGCGGACTGCTTACAGTGTTCTCTTCCAGCAGATTGCGCACGAACTGGAGGTCATGAGGAAAGCGTTTGATGGCAAATTCGTTGAGCCGTACCGCGTAGTCGGAAGGCACGCGTGCCTCGGCGAAGTAGCGCTCAATCTCCGTGCCGGAGAAAATGCCGATGATCTGCTCGCTGAGCCGCGCGTACTCCTCGCGACGCCGCTCGCGCAGGTAGAAGCGTGCCAGCTTGTGATACCACGAGTGATCCTGAAAGCGCTGAATGGCGGCCTGGTAGACCTGTTCCTGCTGCGCGCCCAGCCTGTTCTGCTCAAGGAACTGCGCCAACCGTTCGTAAAGTCCAGGGTCATTCGGGTTGCGGTCAATCTCCTTGCGCAGCACCGCCAGCGCATCCGGCAGGCGATTCTGGGAAACCAGCCGCGACAGGTAGCGCTCCAGGACGCGTGAGTATTCGGGCGAACGCGGCCCGCCGCCGCTTTTGGCCGGCTGTTGCGCGGCAACCTCAAATGGCTTGCTCGGAGACTGGGCGGGCGGCACATCGCCTTCATCGCCCGCTGAGTCATCCGCGGCTTCTTCCTGGGCAACAACTGGTTCGGTTGCGGGCGGCGCGCTGACCGTGGCGTTTTCTGAAGCCATGCCGAGCGGGACACTCTCGGCGCTGCGTGCTAGTTCGGCCAGCAGAGAATCGTAAAGCGCGAACTCCTCCGTGCTGCGGTTGGTGCGAGCGTAGGCGTCGGCGGTCAGCAATGCCACCTGCTCGCGCTGCGGAGCGGCTGGGAAGCTGGCGAGGAAGCGCGTGCCTTCACGGATGACGACCTCACTCTCGCCATAGTTCGCGTAGACCTCAACGAGTCGGGCGTGGAGTTCGGGGCGTTCGGGGGCCGAGGGGAAGGCCGCGTCAAAACGACGCAGAAGTTCGGCGGCAGCGGCGCGATGAAAATAGGGGACCGCGCGCTGCTGCTCCTGGGAGTAGGAGTATGAAGGCGAGGCGCTGTTCAGCACGATGGAGAGAATGCCGTTCAGGAAGCCTGGCCCCGGGTCCATGGTGCCGATGTCGCGGTACATGGACAGGTCGGCACTGCCGAAGTTCAAATGCTGTTCCGGAGCATAGAGCAGGATCCGTGCCAGGCCCGCCTGACCCAGACGCGGTGCGTCGGCATCATCCGTGGCGTTGGCCAGCGCGTAGTAGTTGCGCGCTGCCTCCGGAAGATCGCGGACGCCTTCGCTCAAGCGGGCAAGCACCAGCAGTTCGTGCGCGGTCCACGCGGTGTGGCGCTGTTCCTTGTGCGTGCGGTAGTCCTGCAGAACGCGGCGTGCGACGTCGGTGCGACCTTGCTGCTGGTAGTAGTAATAGATGCGTGCCGCGGCGCTGACGTCCTCCGGGTTGCGCCCAAGTGCGGCTCGCGCGTGGTCGAGAAAGCTGCGCGTGGAGTGCGTCTGCTTCATCAACTCAAAGTAGCTGTCAATCAACTCACGCGGCCACAGCGGCTGGAACTGCGCATCGTAGACGGCCAGCCCTTGTTCGACGGAGCCTTTCCGGTAGGCGAGCAGCGCGCGCGCCTTCACGGGGAAGACCGTGTCAGCGGCAAAAGCCTTCTGGTACTGCGCAATCAGCGTGTCGGCGTTGTTGAAGGACTTTGCGCTCAGCAGAAACTGGAAATAGCGCGAGTAGACGGAACGCTCCGCCGGATAGCGCGCAGTCCACGCTTGATAATTGCGTTCGGCGGCTTCGCGCCCCAGCGCGCTCTCGGTGATCACGCGATCCGTTCGTTCAAAGGCGAGCCAGGAACTCTGCTGCGAGACCGGCAGCAGGCGTTCATTCGGACTCTGTGGCACGCGGCCAATCACGGCGAGCGCCATCACTTCATCCTTCGGACGCAGGCGGCGGTGATAGAAATCGGCCAGCGCGAATTGCGCCTTGTTGTGCTCCGGCGAACTCTCCGCGTACTTCTTCCAGTCAGATTCTGCGGCTGCAAAATCGAGTGCCGCTTCTTCATTCAGCGCCCGCAGCGAGTACAACTCCGCGGTGGGGCGCTGGCGGAGCAACGCCGTCAGTTGTTCCACCGCTTCCTTCGGCGGACGCAGTCCGAGCACCTTGCTGACGGGCATTGGCATCACGCGGTAGAGCGCGGCTTCAATTGCGCTGCCAGCGGCAACGTCTTTCCATTCATAGGCGGCACGCGCGGCGCCGGCTGCGGCGGCCACCAGGGCCGCAACGCACAGGGCTTTCCCAATCGGGCGGTTACGGAAGCACTTCAATTTGCACCTCCTGTGTTCCCAGGTTGTGCGCCACATCTTCGGCAATCACGGTCAGGCGATAGGTGCCAGCGGGCATGTCTGTTGGAATCTGTAATTCGCCGGTGCTGAGCCCGGCCTGCTGGTTCCAGCGCAGTGGCACGGGAGGGGCACCATCCATTCGGGCCATGAGCGTGCGCGTGCTGGCGGAGGCGGAAGCCTTCAAGGGCACTACCTCGCCGCGATGGAAGCGCTTGCGGTCGAGCCGTATGGTGACCACCGGCGGCTTGCTGGCGATGACGAAGCTCTTGGTCTCGCGGTAAGTGTGTCCGGCTTGGTCGCGCAGAACCAGCCGGACGGTGTAGGTGCCATCGTTCAGGTCGTCAGGCGCGAGGAAGCGCGTCTGCCACACGTCTTCACTGTCAAGATGGCGCAGCCGCTTGGTGAGCCCGAATGGAAAGATGGCAACCACCGAGCGGATGCTGAGGTCGGTGTGCACGCGGAGAACCGGGTCGCCCGGGCGTATCACCCGCGGCCGCAACAGCGCGCGCGGCACGGCGAGAAACGACGTGTAAGGCGTGACGAACTTGTATTTGCGCGAGAGCTGTATGATCTCCTCAATTGTCTTTGTGTCCTCGCCGTCGCGCTCGATCTTTTCGAGCAAGGCGTCCACCCGCGCGCGCGCCCACAGGCGCGGCAGTTGCGGATGCTCCAGCGACTTTGCAGGTAGATCGAGGCTCGCGCCGGCCTCCATCGGCTGGCCGTCGCGCACGGCACGCACGCTCATGCGAACCTGACGAGCCGGTTTCGCGTACTGTCCCACCCATGAGGCGAGGCTGCCGGTGAACGCTGTGTCCTGTAGCGGATAAACCATCTGCACGGAGGCCTCCGGCGACGCGCCGAAGCTGAGTTGCGCCACCGGAGTGCGGCCGATTTTGGAGAGGAATGCGTTCAGCTTGAATTCGAGTGGCTCGGTGGAGAGCACGTTTTCCAGCGTTCCTTCGTTGCGTGCGAGCATGCGCAGCAGCGGCAGGTTGGCGTCGTCGCCAACAGCCAGCACGTAGGTGCGCGGACGCTGAGGCTCCGGCAGGTGCTTCCATTGCTCGGCGTAGCGGCGGGCCAGCGCGCCGTTCTGGATGGTGCCGCGCGTGGCGCCACCATCGCTCAAGAGCAGCACATAGTTCTCGCCAGCATGCGTGGTCTCACATTGCTTGAGCGCCGCCGCCAGTGCCTGCTCCATGTTGGTGCCACCGCGCAGCTTGCTGGCGCGGACGAAATCAAGCGCCTTCTGCACGTTCTCGCGCGTGGCCCCCACGGGGACAGGTTGAAATGGTGCGAGCGTGTTGTTGAACAGCAGCAGGTTGAAGCGGTCGCCGGGACGCAACGCGCGCAGTGTCTGCTCCATCGCGGCGTAGCTGCGTTCGAGCTTGTCCCACTGCATGGAAAGAGAGGTGTCAAACAGGACGATGATGGTGCGCGGTGAGTTGCTGGCGCTCTGCCCGTGTCCGCGGCCAAGCAATACCTGCGCCTCAAAGAAGCCAGGTTCGTTATGGCTACGGGCTGCGTGCGTCTCGGTGGAATCGGGTTGCGTGGAGTCCGGATTGCGCCAGGTCAGCACGCTCAGCTTGTCGGCGGCGCCGCCATCGAGCGCGTAGCGCACGGCAAAATCCTCGGTGAGCGCCACGTTGCTGCCTTCAAAGCTGGCCTTTACCGTGTGCGCGTCGTGCGTGCTTACGTTCATGCGGTACGGCGCGCCGGAAAATTGCACGTCGCTCAACCCGAGCGCCGAATGCAGCTCAAACGCAATGCGCAGCTTGCCTGCCACCTGCGCATGGCCGGAGTCCGGGTGGAGAGGGATGGCGAGATAGGCCTTCAGGTTCTCAACCGGGAGGTTCTCGTGATATTCGATCTCCAGGCGCTTGGTCGCATACGGGGCGATGGGCACAATCTTTGCGCTGAACAGCGCGTTGCGCCGCGCTTCGTCCGGGCCGCGCTCGCCCATTTGCAACAGGCCGGGGTCGATCATCTGCTGCTTCACTTCGGTGTAGAGTTCGCTGGCGCGCTTGCGTTCGAGAATGACGGCGGGAATGCGCGTCGGGCCGTCCCACACCGCGAAGTCGCTGACCGTGGCGTGACTGGGAAGTGCGAACAGGTAGTTGCCCTCCTCGATGCGGCCGGTGTGGTTTGCAAAAATTTGGCGGATGAAGACGCACGCCACGCCGTTGTCGATGGTGATCTCGATCTGCATCTCGTCGAGCGAGAGCACGGTGGCATCCGGTTCGTTCTTGTCGCGCGGAATCAGTACGCCGGAATCCGCGGCGAGCACGCCCGTCACGCACAGCAGCAGAATCAACTGTTGGAGAAGTCGCTTCATTGTTCCAGCCTCTGTTCCTGTATCCGCACCAGGCCGTTCTCGGTGCCGACGTAGAGGTATCCGTTGCGCGCTGCCAATGCCGTCACGTTGAGCGTGGGCAGGCCGTCGCGGATGGCCGTCCAGCGTGCGCGGTGGCGGTCATAGATCAATAGCCCCTGTCCCATGCTGCCGGCCGCGATGTAGCCCGGTGTGGCCAGCATGGCGTTGGGATTGATGACCACGCCCGCGCCTGCGGCGTCGGACGCGGAGATATGCCCGGCAGAATCCAAATAGAAGATGCCCGCGCCGTATGTTCCCAGCCAGAAGCCGTCGCCGTCGGCGGCCGATGCGGTGACCCAGTTGTGCTTCAGTCCGGAGTTGGCAGTGGTGTAGCTCAGGCGTACCTGCTCGTTCTCCAGCAGGCTGGCGCCGCCCAGTGTCCCCGCCAGCAGCCGTGGGCCATGCGCGGAGATGGTGTAGACATGGTTATTCACCAGCCCATGAAAGGCATAGAGGCTGCGCGCGCCGGTGGAGTCCATTAGCGTGATGCCTGCGGGAGTGGCCAGCGCCATCCCGTCGCCATATGGAACGATGTCGGTCACATGGTCGGCGATCAGGCCGTCGGACTTTGTCAGGACTTGGCGGCAGGTGCCTCCGGCGTCAAACATTACGAGCCCGTTGGCGGTGGCCACAGCGGTTGCGCCCTTCTGCACGCCTGGCACAATGCGGTTGACGCAGAAGATGCGGTCGTCCTCGAGGTGCCGCGCGCGGCTCAGCGAGCCGTCAAGCAAATCGAGTCCGCGGTCGAAGTAGCCAACCCACAGCCTCCCTGTTGAATCGAAGGCCAGCGCGGAGACATTGCGATCGGTCAGCGTGGCCTGCGCCGGATCGAGCAGCCGCTTCCACTCGCCGCCCGCCGTGCGCGTGTAGACACTGTTGGCGGCCACGGCGATCAGCGTGCTCTCCGACTGGAGAAGCTGCAGAACCTCGGGAAAGTCGGCCACGGCGTCGTGTGCCTGAGCCTGGCGCGTGCTGGTCTTCAGCGGAATGCGCAGCAGGCCGTCATCCATGGTGCCCGCCAGCAATGCGTCCGGCTGTGGCAGCAGGGCCCGGACGAAGGCTCCGCCGGCCAGTATCCGCGAGAACTGTCCTCCGTGGAATTGCGCGATGCCGTCGGCGGTACCGGCATAAGCGTCGTCGCCTGCAACGGCAAGCGCGGCAACGTGCGTATCCGGCAGGCCATTCGAGCCGGTGAACCACTCGGCGCTGCCGCCGTGGAAGTGCGCCGCGCCACGGTCCTGCGTGCCCACCCAGAGGTCTGTCTCAGATCCGGCGAGGGCCGTTACGTTCACCTGCGAGAGCGAGGGGTGGAATGGCCCGAGGCGGTGTCCGTCGTAGACCAGCACTCCGAGCTTTGACGTGCCGATGAGAAGGTGTCCGCTGGCCAGCGGCAGCAGTGCGGTTGCGGTGCGGGCCTCCGCCGAGGCGGGCAGCAGATGGCGGAACCCGGTGCCGTTGAAGAAGAGGATGCCTGCGTCTGCCGTTGCCAGAATCAGCTCCGGAGTGTGCGAGTCGGCCATCGCGCCCTGCGCCATGGCAACAATCGGAGACGGCGGTAAATCCAGTCCGGCGTGGAACTGCCGCAGAGGGCGTCCGCGTTCGTCGAACTCGGAAAGCCCGCCTGGGCCGGCAACGTAGAGGTGTCCCTGAAAGACGGCGGCCTGCCGGAAGACCTCCGGGGAGCCAACCGGCTCAAAGCCTGCGTTGGGAACGGGCATCCACGGACGCATTGTGTAGCGCAGGTCGTGCGAGGCCAGGTATTCCTGTTCGGCGGAATGGATGGCCTGCCGTGCGCGATACACCACAACGGCGGCTCCGCAGAGGACGATGGCCGCCACCGCCGCAAGAAGAAGGATGATTCGCCGGGAAGGAAGTTTCATAGGCCCTGATTCTGTGCGGAACTATAACCGACCGCACGCCGCATCGCGAATGAATTCACGCGCCACGCCGCACCTGCACGGAACAGGCTTTAGCACGCAGAGTGCCAGGAGGAATATTCAGGATTATCGGGCAGAGGTGGGCGTGGAGCAGTGAGCGCCGCATGTACACAGAGACACACTGTGTCAGGCGGCACACAACGGCGTGTCAGCCGGAACACGCCGGAGCAGGGAAGTTGAAAGCCGGGAGCCGAAGCAACGGGAATGTGGCCTTGGGCGGAGGCCGCCGGGACTCAGGCGAAGATCACGTACAGCATCAGGTAGACGATCACGCCGGTCACGCTGACATAGACCCACAGCGGAAAGGTGAACTTGGCGATGCGCTTGTGCTGCGCGAAGCGTCCGCGCAGGGCGTGCGTGAGCAGCATCAGGATGAGCGGCACAATGATGATGGCCAGCAGCGTGTGCGAGGCCAGGATCATGAGGTAGATGGCGCGCCACGGCCCCGGCGCGTAGAAGACCACATGCCCGACCTTGGCGTGGTAGTAGAGGTAGCAGGCCAGGAAGAGCGCCGAGCAGGTGAGCGCCGCCAGCATGGTGCGCTTGTGCGCCTCGCGCTGCCCACGGCGGATGAAGCGGTAGCCCACCAGCAGCAGCACGGCGCTGGTGGCGTTCAACACGGCATTAACGGTCGGCAGCACGGGAAGATGGCTCATACGCGTTCCTCAACAGCAATGAAGATGGAGTATACCTCGCAAACGCAAGCGAACGTCGCCGCAAGCAGCAGTGTCTTCGCCGCCACTTGCCCAAGGCCGCTGAGACTTGCACTTCGGAGCTAGGCCGCCGGCTTGTTGGTGCGGCGGTTGGCCACCACAAAGGCCAGCGTGAACATCACCAGGCTGAAGCCCGCGAGCACGATCAGGCACAGGTCGAGCGGGAATGCCGGATTTTCCGTGCCGGGGTAGAGCAGCGAGCGCAGGGCCTCGGTGCCGTAGGTCAGCGGGTTGACGCGCATCAGGAAGGCGATCCACTTGCTCGCGCCGCTCAGCGGGAACAGCGAGCCGGAGAGCAGCCACAGCGGGATCAGGAACAGGTTGATGATGGCGTGGAAGCCCGAAGTCGAATCCATGGGCCAGGCAATGATGAAGCCCAGCGCCGTGAGCGAGAACGAAACCAGGAAGATATCGAGGATGACAAGCAGGAACGTGCCCAGGCTCAGGTGCACGCCGATGAACGGCGCAAAGACGAGGAAGACGAAGCCCTGCAGCGTGGCCAGCGTGGTGCCGCCCATCACTTTGCCCAGCACAATCACCGAGCGGCTTACCGGCGCCACCAGCACACTCAGCAGAAAGCCCTCGTTGCGGTCCTCAATCAGCGACATCATGGCGAAGATCGAGGTGAAGAGCACGATCATGATCAGCGCGCCGGGGAAGAAGAAGTCGCGGTAGTTCTGGTAAATGCCCGTGGAGGTTCCCGCGTTGCGGAACGAGGTGCCAAAGCCGGAGCCGATCACCAGCCAGAAGAGCAGCGGCGACGCGATGACGCCGATGACGCGGCTGAGGTTGCGATAGAAGCGCACCACCTCGCGCCGCCACAGCGAAAGCGCGGGCAGCAGTCCAAAGGTGGGGCCGGTGTGCGTGCGGGAAACCGTAACTGTCTGTGTCGCCACAAGTGCCTCGAATCGTGCCGGTATGAATCCGGGTTAGTGCTTCTTCTTCGTCTTTGCGTCGGCCTGCGCGGCTTCCGCGGGGTCTTCATTCCAGAAGCGGTGCCCGGTGCGATGAATGAACACATCTTCCAGCGACGGCTTGGCCACGGAGACCGAATCAATCTCGCCGGGGAAGGCCTCCACCACGTCGGTGACAAAGCGATGCCCGGCCTGCCGCTCCACGCGCACCTTGTTGCCGAGCACCTTGGCGGCCAGCCCAAAGCGCTCGCCCACGCGCTTGGCGAGTGAAGCTACATCCACATTCGGCGCGGCCTCCAGGGAAACCACGTCGCCGCCGATCTCGGCCTTCAACTCCGCCGGGGTGCCCAGTGCCACCAGATTTCCCTGGCTCAGAATGGCCAGCCGGTCGCACTTCTCGGCCTCCTCCATCAGATGCGTGGTCACAATAATGGTGACGCCTTCCTGCTCGCGCAGCACCTGAAGGTACTGCCACAGGTCGCGGCGCGCGCCCGGGTCAAGGCCCGTGGTTGGCTCGTCCAGCAGCAGCACGCTGGGGTGGTGAATCAGGCCCTTGGCAAGCTCCAGCCGGCGCTGCATGCCGCCGGAGAAGGTCTCGGCTAGGTCGTTGGCACGGTCGTCGAGCGAGACGCGCTTCAGCATCTCGTCCACGCGCACGCGCTGGCGGCTGCCGTGTATGCCGTAAAGGTGCGCCACGTGGATCAGGTTCTCGCGCGCGGAGAGCTTCACGTCGATGCTCGGTGCCTGGAAGACGACGCCGATCTGGCGGCGGACGTCGGCCGGGTCGGTGGCAACGTCAAAGCCCTGGATGAGCGCGCGGCCCTGGCTCGGCAGCATCAAGGTCGAGAGGATGCGGAACATCGTCGTTTTGCCGCTGCCATTGGGGCCGAGCAGCCCGAATATCTCTGCCGGGCGGACGCTGAAGCTGACGCCGTTCAGCGCCGTGCGCTCGCCGTACTGGTGGCGCAGGTTGTCGATCACGATCACCGGCGAACCGTTGGCCTCTTGCATCGTGTTGGGTTCCTTCAAAGTCTCTGTGGTCACTGGTTCCATCACTGGCGTCCTCGGCGGACGCGGGCCGTACTAGGCGGCGCTGTTAATCATCATAAGGGCAAACAACAGGGGCAGATAGGTCACGGTTGCCTTCAGCAGCGTGCGCGCCAGCACCTTCGATTCCGGCGCCGACGGCGGCAGGCACTCCTGCCAAATGCGCACGCAGTAGTAGAAAAGGCCGAGGCCGAGGATGCTGGCTCCCATCAGGTACCAGAGTCCGGCCATGCCCATCAGCGTCGGCATCAGCGTGGTGGGCAGCAGCGCCGCGCCGTAGAGCAGGATGGCGCGCGCCGTCGAACGGCCGTCGCTTTCCACCACGGGCAGCATCTTCACGCCCGCGCGCTCGTAGTCCTCGCGGTAGAGCAGCGCGATGGAGTGGAAGTGCGGGAACTGCCAGAAGAAGACGATGGCAAAGAGCACGAAGGCTTCCCACTCGAGCTTGCCGCGCGCGGCCGTCCAACCCAGCACCGCAGGCATGGCACCGGGAAAGGCCCCGACGAACGTGCAGAGCGGGCCAACCTTCTTCAGCGGCGTATAGGCCAGCAGGTACACCGCCGAGGTCGCCAGCGTGAGCAGCGAGGTCAGCAGGTTGGTGGCCAGCGCCAGGTAGAGCGCGCCGCCAAAGATCAGGAACAGGCCCACGCCCGATGCCAGCGCCACGCTCATGCTGTGCGTCACCAGCGGACGTCGCGAGGTGCGGCGCATCAGCGCGTCGCTCTCGCGTTCCACCACTTCATTCATTGCCGCCGTGCCGCCGCTCACCATGCCAATGCCCACCAGCGCGTGCAGCAGCGTAAAGGTCAGCGAAGTGACGCCGCTCTTGGCGGCTCCAAAGTAGAAGCCGCACCATGCGGTGACGATGATCAGGGTGGTCACGCGCGCCTTCACCAATTCGGCAATGTCCCGCGCGGCCGAGCTGCGCTCAAGGGCGAGCGGCTGGGTTACTGTGCTCATGCGTGTACCGGCCTTCCTTCCGGGGTGGGTACTGCTTCATTCGCTTGCGTATGGCGGTGCAACTGGATGGCCAGCACCACGGCCGAAGCCAACACCAGCGCGCCGTTGGCCACGTGCAGCACGGTGGTGATCACCATGCTCTCCAGCGGCTTGGGCGCTCCGGGGCTGAGGATGACCCGCGTAATGTAGGCACCGATGCCGAGCACGACCTGCAGGCCGACAAACATCAGCAGGGCGGTGGCCGGCTTCTTCACCTGCGGAACCTCGCGGAAGCGCTTGATGGCTCCGATGGCGTCCACGTGCGCGATGACCACTACGATGACCGCGCCGATCAGGTGTGGCAGCAGCTTCATGCCCGAGTGCCGGAACGCCGCGCCCAGGATCAACTGCAGCCAGATCAGCCCGACGGTCACGAGCGACATGGTGCGGAGCTTTGCTGCTTCCGGCACCAGCACCGGCGGCTGCTCCACCCAGCTCTGGCTGGTGAACAGCGCCATGGAGACGATGAGGCAGAAGAATGTCTGCGCCAGCGTGGCGTGCGCCGTAGAGATGGCTGGCGGCAGCTTGAAGAGCACGGTCAGCCCGCCGAGCATGCCCTGGGCAATCACGGTGCCGAGCGCGGCCCAGCCCATGGCCTTCATCCAGCCGCGGCGATCCACGCGCTGCGTCCAAACGGCCAGCAGAATGGTCATCAGGCCGACAAACTGGGCAATCATGCGGTGCACGTGCTCAAACTGCACACCATTGACGAGCGGGGGAATGCGATAGAGCGAGCCGAACGAGGTCGGCCAGTCAGGCACGGAGAGGCCCGCGTCATTGCTGGTGACCAGCGCGCCGTAGGTGATGAGGCAGAAGACGCAGACGGCGACGAAGACCGCAAAACGATGATGCCGCGCGTTGTACGGCGTCGAGCTGGGGACCGCTGAAATTGCGTTGGACATGAGTGCCTGCCAGTGAACCCTTAAAAAAAATCTGGTGCATCGTCGGAGGCCGGACTCCACGGAAAATCCGGCGCTTTCCCGATGGCCGCCTATTGTAGCAAGTCACTTAGAAAGATGCTGGTAAGTAGTTGCAGGATGCAGAGTTGTGAGGAAAACGGAGGAAGATTTCCGGCTCCAGATTCCGGCTTCGGGAGGGCCACCCCGATGTCCTCTCCGGGCGTCATCCTGAGCGCAGCGAAGGATCTGCTTTCGGACTCTTCTTCGGACATTTCTGATGTGGGGGTGCCCCAGATTCTCGGGTGCCCCAGGTTCGCCGAGCATGGCGAGGCTAACCTGGGACGCAAAACGCTGTTTTGCCGTGTGCTGAGGGCAAAAATAGGCAAAGATGGAAGCAGCCCGCGCCGTCGCCTTCCGGTCGACGCGGAGCTGCTGAGTTTTACCCGGGAACTGAGAACAGGGAACCGGGAACTGTCTCCCTACACCGGCGCGGTTTCTGCGGCGGCCTGTTCCTTCCAGGCCGGGCTTTCCATGGCGGCAATCACGGCGTCGGCGAACTCCTCGGTAGAGGCTTTGCCGCCCATGTCGCGCGTCAGGCAGCGGCCCTCGGCGTAGACGGCGTGCACGGCGTACTTCACGCGGTCGGCGGCGTCCTTTTCGCCCAGGTGGCGCAGCATCAGGATGCCGGAGCGCACCACGGCCGTCGGATTGGCGACGCCCTTGCCCGCAATGTCCGGCGCCGAGCCATGCACGGCCTCAAAGATGGCGCACTCATGGCCGATGTTCGCGCCCGGCACCAGTCCCAGTCCGCCGACAAAGGCCGCGCACAGGTCGCTGACAATGTCGCCATAGAGGTTCTCCAGCAGCAGCATGTCGTACTGGTACGGGTTGGTCACAAGCTGCATGCAGGTGTTGTCCACAATGTGCTCGGCGTAGGCAATTTCCGGGTAACGCTTGCTGACCTCGCGCGAGCAGCGGATGAACAGGCCGTCGGACATCTTCATGATGTTGGCCTTGTGGATGGAGTGAATCTTCTTGCGGCGGTTGGCCCGGGCGTAGGCAAAGGCCCACTCGGAGATGCGCGTCGAGGCCTTCTCGGTGATGATCTTCAGGCTCTCCACCACGCCGGGCACCACCTCGTGCTCAATGCCGGAGTACAGCCCCTCGGTGTTTTCGCGGACGATGATCAGGTCCACGCCGGGGTAGCGCGTGGGCACGCCGGGCAGGTTGCGGATGGGGCGGAAGTTGGCGAACAGCTCAAAGTGCTTGCGCAGTTGCACGTTGATGGAGCTGAAGCCGCCACCGATGGGCGTGGTGACCGGCCCTTTGAGCGCCACCCGCGTCTGCTCCACAGACTCCAGCAGCGCATGCGGAATGTATTCATGGAATCGTTCGTAGGCGTCGGCGCCTGCGGCGAACGACTGCCATTCAAACTTGAGGCCGGTGGCCTCCAGAATGCGCACGGCGGCCTGCGTAACCTCGGGGCCGATGCCGTCGCCGGGGATGAGCGTGATTTTGTGTGCCATTGGCTCGATCTTCAAATGCTGTGATGTTTGAATTTGAACGGCTGCGGACGAAGCGCCAGTTGCGCTATTCAGACCGCACTTCATCTGATGCCGCCGTCTGCCCGCGGAGTGCGAAATCTTCGCGGCTCGGGCGCGGGAAACGCACGCCGCTTCCGGCGGTCGCCCATTCTATCGGTTCTGGCCGCAAATGAGTTGAGCCGGAGATGGCTCCGGCTCAGGAAAAGTTAATTTGGGAATGAAGTGGCGGGGAAGCGCCTGTCCACGGCCTAGTGAATGGATTTGCCCTTGCCGTGCGGCTTTTCGTCCAGAATCTTGGCGGCTTCCTTCATGTCCTTGCTGCGAAGCAGGTCCTGCAACTCAGCCAGAAACTCCTGCACGTCCTTGAAGTCGAGGTAGACGGAGGCGAAGCGCACGTAAGCCACTTTGTCGAGGTTGCGCAGGCGGTTCATGATGAACTCGCCGATCTCGCTGGTGTGGCGCTCGCGCTCGGGGGAGTCAATGACGAAGCCCTCGGCCTCGTTCACAATCTGTTCCAGGCGTCCCATCGAGACTGGACGTTTTTCGCAGGCACGCAGCAGCCCATTGAGCACCTTCTGGCGCTCGAACTTCTCGCGGCGGCCGTCTTTCTTGACGACCATGTAGGGGATCTCGTCGATGCGCTCGTAGGTGGTGAAGCGCTTCTCGCACTTCAGACACTCGCGCCGACGGCGGATCGACTCGCCTTCCTTGCTCTCGCGCGAGTCCACAACCTTATCGTTCTCAAAGCCGCAAAAAGGACACTTCATGCTGATTCCAAGCGCCAATCTTAGCATCCGGCGCGAATGTGAGAAACCGGCAAAACGCGGTTCTGCCGGTTGATTATATGGGTTCCGTTAGGGAGGCGGCTCTCGGCGGGCTAGGCTTCGGCTTCGCCCTCGGCGGTCGAGTCGGCGGCTTCGCTTTCGCTCTCCACCGTGCGCAGGTTCACGCGCTCCCAGCGCGCCATCACCAGCCCGGCGGGGATGACTGACATGAACGTCACCAGCCAGCACATCATGCCGCAGCTCAGCGCGACCTCCTTGGTCACGTTGAACGGCGCCACGGTAAAGACCGACGACGACAGCAGGTTGACGATGGCCAACTGCGAGCCGCCCACACCGCCCGGCAATTGCAGCACGGAGCCGAACATGCTGCCGCCCATCAGCAGCAGAACATCTTCCAGTCCCATGACCTGAAGATGCGAGGTGCGGGTTTCGCTGGCGCCGTCATCGAGCGTGACCGTGTGGTCGGTCGGCGGGTAGGCGTGCAGGATGTGCACGTAGGCCTGCGCGATGCCGAACCAGCAGGCCAGTGACAGCACTGCAATGAGCACGAACGAACGCGCGTCCTGAATGGTGTTGAAGCCCTTCTTGAAGGCTTCGATGCGGTGGCGGAGGCTGCGCGAGGCGTGCCCCGCGAGTTTGCGCACCAGAACCACGAAGACCACGAAAATCACGGCCGCAAGGACGGCCCCAAGCACGTTGTGCTGTACCTTGTGCGCCAGCCCGGTAACGCCCGTGTGCACGGCACCGAACAGAATGTGCGAGACGCGCCCCTGCACGGCCACCAGGAAGATGAACATCAGGGTGAGGACCGCGCCGAGGTCGAAGGCGCGCTCCACGGTCCACACCGCCAGTTGCGACTCCAGCGTCAACTCCTCCTGGCGGGCGATCAGGTACGGGCGCACGAACTCACCCGCGCGCCCGAACAGGCCGAGCGCGGCAAAGCCGATGAACTGCGGCGCCAGCATGCGGCGGGCCGTCGTCCGCTTTGTGGGACGCAGAAACAGCGCCCAGCGGAAGGCACGCAGCACGTACGAAAGATAGATGAACCCGATGGCAATGGCGATGTGCCACAGGTTGACGCCGCGCGTCTGGCGCCAGAACTCGGTCCAGTCAAAGGTGCGCCACGAACGGAACTGCAGATAAACGAGCGCGGCCAGAATGGCCACCACGATGGCTATGGTACGGGTGTGGTTTTTCTTCATGCTTGTACGGCGGACACAGCCATAGTTGGCCAGGACCGGGCTTTCGGGTACACCTCAAGGGTAACTGTTTTCCCCTCGGGCGGCAATGCGCGGGCTAGTTGCTGGAGACCGCTGCCGAGCGGTGGGGCTTACTGCTGGCGGTCCGGACGGGCGCAGCTTTCTTCGCGGACTTTGCCTTGGCTTCGGCCTTGGGTGCCGTGGCGGCCTGCGCGGCCTTGCGCTGGTTGTAGTCGTGGATGACGCGGGCGACGTAGGCGCGGGTTTCGCGGTAGGGAGGCACGCCCTTGTACTGCTCCACGCGCTGCGGCCCGGCGTTGTAAGCGGCCAGGGCCTTCACGGGGTCTCCGTGATACAGCTCAAAAAGCTGGCGCAGGTAGCGGGTGCCGCCGTCGATGTTGGAGGCCGGGTCGAAGGAATCCTTCACGCCGAGCTTGTCGGCCGTGCCGGGCATCAACTGCATCAGGCCGCGGGCGCCTTTGGGCGAGACCGCGTGCGGATTGAAGCCGCTCTCCTGCCGGATGACGCTGGCGACAAAGTCAGGGTCGATATCCTGCTGACCTGCCAGTCTTGTTACATGCTCGTGGATGTCCGGCGCACTGGCGGGTTGAGCGGCTGGCGCAGGCTCGGGCGCGGCGTCTGCAACCGCCTCATAATTCGTCACGTCGGCGGAGGCCACGTCAACGTAATTCGTGCGCGTGGAATCGAGGAACAGCCGCACGTTGTTGCCCTGCGTTTCGCGGGCTACGCAGCGGATGTTGAAGCCATTGCGCAGGTGCGCCACCTCGGCCGCCTTCACGGGGGCTGCGAGGAGCAAAAGGGCCGCGAAGAGTGCGACTCGCCGCATGGTCTGCCTATTCTACCGCCGGAAGCGGACTAGCCCAAGAGTTGCTCAACGGCGTGGGCCACACCGTGGTCGTCGGCCGTCAGTGTCATCGGCAGGCCGCTTTGGCGCAGTTCGTCGCAGGCGTTGCCCATCAGGAAGGGCCGCCCGGCAAACTTCAACATTTCGAGGTCGTTGTAGTTGTCGCCGATGGCGGCCACCGCCTCGCGCGGAATGGCGTGCTGGCGGCACCAGCGCTCCAGGGCGTGCCCCTTGGAGCAGCCAGCATTGATGATGTCGAGCATCAGCAGGTTGCGCACGTTGTACTGCGTCTTCAGCAGGGTGATGCGGCTGAGCACGGAGGGCGACGACTTCAGGTGCGCCTCGGCCTCCTCCATGTTGGCGATTTCGCCGCAGAACATCGCCTGAATCGGGTCCTCGCTCAGCGACTCCTCGATGGGGCGGCAATACTCGATGAACTGCTCGTTCTTCTCCAGCCAGCGCTGAATGGAGCGGTACATCAGGTCCTTGCGCTCCATGATCAATGCGCCGCGTACTTCGCGGTCAAAGGTGATGACCAGGTAATCGCGCCAGTGGCTCATGTGCTCCACCAGTGCGCGCACGCTCTCGCGGGGCAGTTTGTCCAGGTGGAACAACTCGCCGCTGCTGGAGCGCGTGACCGCGCCGTTGGAGCTGATGAGGGTGACGGGAAAGCCAAGCTGCGAGGCCACGGGCAGGGCAAAGGCGTGGCGGCGTCCGGTGGCCAGCGCGATCTCGACACCGCGCTCGTGCGCCATTTGCAGCGCGGCGCGGTTGGCCTCGCTCACCTGTGGGGTCGAGCCAATCAGTGTTCCGTCAATGTCAATGGCGATGAGGCGCACCGGGACCATGCTTCGATTCTACCCCGTGTGGCGGAGGCACGCCTCGCGCCGCGGCCCGCGCGCTGCTACTATCGTGGAACCATGTTTGGCGGATATTTTTCGTGGGGCTTCTTCGGGCTGTTCCTGATGGCGGCCGCGCTGATGCACTTTGCGCGCAAGCGCCCGGACACCTTCTGGCTCTACATCATCCTGTTTCTCGGTCCGCTCGGTTCGCTCGTCTACCTGCTGGTGGAAGCCATGCCAGAGATCGGCGACCCGGGGGCGTTCAACTTCTTGCAGCGCGGCAGCCGCATCCGCCGTCTGCAGGCCGAAGTGCGCGAGAACCCCGCGCCGGGCAACTTTGAGGAACTCGGCCTGCTCTACCTTGACGCCGGACGCTGGAGCGAGGCGCGCGAGGCTTACAACCGCTCGATCACCCCGCGCACGGAGACGCCCGACCCGTTCTACCGCCGCGCGCTGGCCTCCATCGGCCTTGGCGATTTTGCCGCCGCCCGCCCCGACCTGGAATTTGCCTTGAGCAAGGATGCGACGTACGATTTCCACCGCGCCGCCGGACTGCTGGCCTACGTCTACGGAAAGACCGGCGAGCTGGAGCGCGCGAAGCAGTTGTTTGAGGCCGTGCTGCGGGTTTCCACCCTGACCGAAACGCAGTTGCACTATGCGCAGTTCCTGGCGGCTCAGGGCGAGAAGGCCGAGGCGCGCCAGTGGCTGGAGCATATCTTCTCCAAGCGTGCCGCCATGCCCGGCTTTCTGCGTCGACGCGAACGGCCACTGTTCCGCCAGGCGCGGCTGTTGCAGGCGACCTTGTAGGCAGGTGTGGCAATGAACAATATTTCTCATCTGGAGTGCAGCCGTTGCGGCCGGAAGCTCGACGCCCACGCGCTGCAAAGTGTTTGCCCGCGCGATGGCGCGGCGCTGCTGCTTCGCTATACCTCCGCGGCTCTGGGGGGCGCGAACCGTGAAGCGCTGACGGCACGTCCGGCTACCATGTGGCGCTACCGCGAAGTGCTGCCGCTGGCGGAGGAGGCCATCTCTCTTGGCGAAGGCTACACGCCCTTGCTGGCCAGCCGCACACACCTGCATGTGTGGATCAAGGATGAGGGCGCGAATCCAACGGGTTCGTTTGAGGCCCGAAGCATGTCCGTGGCCGCGACCGCCCTCAAGCATTTTGGCGTCAAAAAGGTCGTGATGCCCTCGGCGGGTAATGCCGCCAGCGCGCTGGCGGCCTACGCCGCGGCTGCCGGAATCGAAGCACAGGTCTTTCTGCCGCAGGATGTGCCTTCAGCAATTCGCGTGGAGTGCACGGCCGCCGGAGCCGAAGTGACGGTAGTGGACGGCGCGCTCGACAAGTGCGTGAAGCGTGCACAGCAAGCCAGCGACTCCGGTGGTGCGTTCAACCTGGCCGCCATGCGCGAGCCCTACCGGCTGGAAGGCCGGAAGACCATGGGCTATGAGTTGGCGGAGCAGCTTGGCTGGCGCTTGCCGGACGCGATTCTGTGGCCCGCCGGCGCGGGCATGAGCCTCGTAGCGCTATGGAAGGCTTTTGACGAGATGGAGGCGATGGGCTGGATTGGCGCTGCGCGTCCCAAGATGATTGCCGTGCAGGCTGCCGGGTGCGCGCCCATCGTGCAGGGCTTCGCCGAGGCCGCCTCCGCGCCGCAGCCCTGGCCGCACGCGGCGAGCGTGGCTTCCGGTCTGCGCGTGACCATGCCCGCCGCCGGTGCGCTCGCGCTCGACATTCTGCGTAAGAGCCACGGAACGGCCGTCGCCGTCAGCGACGACGAGATTCTTGCGGCGCTTGTGGATTGGGCGCGACGTGAGGGCGTGTTGGCTTCTCCCGAGGGAGCCGCCACGTTTGCCGCCTATGAGAAGCTGCGTGCCGTCGGCGTGCTGGGCGAGGAGGAAGAAGTCGTCCTCTTCAACACCGCGAGCGCGCTCAAGTCTCTCGACGTGCTCGGACGGCATCTCGGAATCAACGGGCGCGCTCTGCCGAAGTCGCGCAGCCTGGGCGGCATCATTCAGCCGTATTAGGTTTTGGCGCAAGATCATTGTGCCGCGAGAGCGGCGCTGCGCACACGAATTCGTGCGCGATTTGGGTGACACAAAACAAGATGACCGAAAAGCTCTATTATCAGAATTCATTCCTCAACGACTTTGTGGCCGCGCTGATGGAGACGCGCGCCATCGACGGGCGCACCGCGCTGGTGCTGGACCGCACCGCGTTCTACCCCACCAGTGGCGGACAGAACTTCGACACCGGCTGGATTGAACTGGAATTGCTCGAAGGCGAGCGCACGTCTCTGCATCCGAAGCTGCGCGTGGAGGAGGTGGCCGAGGGTGAGGACGGCGAAGTGCTGCACTTTGTCGAAAAGACGGACCTTGATTTGAGCGGGCCGGTGCGCGTGCGCGGCTTCCTCGACGTGGACCGCCGCCGCGACCACATGCAGCAGCACTCAGGCCAGCACGTGCTCTCCGCCGCGTTCGTCGAGTTGTTCCAGATGCCGACCGTCTCCTTCCACATGGGCGAGGAGAGTTGCACCATCGACCTGGACGCAAAGTCGCTCAGCCCCGCGCAACTCCAGCAGGCCGAGCAACGCGCCAACCAGATTGTGTGGGAGGATCGCCCGGTGGCCATCAGCTACGCCACAGAGGACGAGGCCCGCGAGCGCGGCGTGCGCAAGATACCCAAGGCCGAGCACGAAAAGCTGCGCCTGATCGAGATGGAAGGCTTTGACCTGTGCGCCTGCGGCGGCACGCACGTCAAGAGCACGGGGCAGATCGGCAATATACAGCTTCGCAAGCTGGAAAAGGTGAAGCAGGGGGCGCGCGTCGAGTTCGTCTGTGGTGCGCGGGCGCTGGCCACCGCGCACAAGGATTACGGGACGCTGGTGGAGGCCGCCAGCGCGTTCTCTTCGCATGTGTGGGACGTGCCCGCGCAGGTGAAGAAGCTGATCGACGATGGCAAGGCTGCCTCCAAGCAGTCTCACCGGCAGTTGGAGGAGATTGCCGAGCTGACGGCGCACCAGTGGATTGCCGCGCGCAAGGCAGCGAACGAGCCGCTGCTGTTTGCCGAAGTGCTGGCCGAGCGCGACATCCTCTTCACCAAGCTGCTGGCGCAAAAGCTGACCGCCGCTTCCCCGGAAGTGGTGGCGCTGCTGGGCGCTGCCAGCGGACAGCCTGCGCTGGTCTTCGCGCAGTCCGCCGGAGGCGCGCATGACATGGGCGCATTGATGAAGGAGACGATGACGCGGCTCGGTTCGCGCGGTGGCGGCAGCCGGGACCTGGCGCAGGGCGGCGTGCCGGAGGCCGCGCAACTGGCGGCGGCGCTCGACGCGGCGCGTCAGTCTATACTTTCCAAGGCATAGTTCATCGGGGAGTGTCGCTTGGATTCCAAGCTGATTCTGATCACGCTGCTGGTCAAGCTGGGCGTTTCCGCCGCCGTCAGCAGCGTGCTCGCTCGTTCGCGCCGCTTTCGCTTCCTGCTGTTCCGCGAGGACCGCAGCGTGCGCGAGAAGCTCGAGATGGTGCTGTTCATCGGCGTTCCATGCGCGTTGGGCGTTGTGGTGCGCATGACGGTGAAGAACTTCCTCGCCGCCGACATCGCCTTTGAGAGCGCCATCCTGATGGGCGTGATTGGCGGACGGCTGGCCGGCGTCAGCGGCGGCGCTCTGGTCTCGCTGCCCTACATCGCCACGCATAGCTGGTGGAACTTTCCGCTGGATATCATTGCCGGACTGAGCGCGGGTTTCCTGCGCGACCTGGCCAAGGACCGCGAGGCCGTCTGGTCGTTTTCGCCGCTCTTTGACCTGAGCATCTACCGCTGGATCCGTCGCACCATTGCCAAGTCGTTCATCGACTGGCAGACCTCGTTCTTCTTCATGATCCTGGCGCTGCAATTCCTGCGGCTGCAGGTGAAGGAGCTTTTCCCTGAGCACACGTTTGCCCTGGAGAGCCAGAACTGGGGCGTCACCGCAGGCATCTACGCCACCACCGTGATGTGCGTGGCGATTGCGCTGAAGGTGCTCAACAACGTGCGCATTGAGATGAAGCTGGAGGAACAGGAGCGCCTGCTGATGCACGCGCGCCTGGAGGCCCTGCAGTCGCAGATTAACCCGCACTTCCTGTTCAATACGCTGAACTCCGTCTCTTCACTGGTGCGCTTTGACCCTGACACGGCGCGCGAGATGGTGTTGAAGCTGGCGAACATCCTCCGCCGCCTTCTGCGCAAGGGCGACAGCTTTGTGGAACTGCGCGAGGAATTCACCTTCATCGACGACTATCTCGACATCGAGGTGGTGCGTTTTGGCCGCGACAAGCTGAAGGTGGTGAAGGAACTGGAGCCGGCGAGTCTCGACGTGATTGTGCCCAGCGTGCTGTTGCAGCCACTGGTTGAGAACTCCATCAAGCACGGTCTGGCGCCGAAGATCGACGGCGGCACCATCACACTGCGCAGCCGTATCAACAATGGCATGCTCATCATCGAGGTGGAGGACGACGGCATCGGCATCACCGAGGCCTCCAAGCGAGAGCGCACCGACGGCCATGGCATCGGCCTGGCCAACATTCGCGAACGGTTGCAGGTGCTCTACAACGACACCGCGCACATGGAGATCGAGAGCGTGCGCGAAAAGGGCACGCTCGTGCGGCTCATCCTGCCCATCCCCGAAGAAGACGGTTACGTCACGCCTTACGACGTGCGCTCCAACACCAACTTGTAATACTGCTCATACTTGGGAATGATGCGCGTGGAGCAGAATTTGGTCTGCGCCTTCTGGCGCGCGCGCTTGCCCATGATGCGCAGGCGGCTCTCGTCGCCCAGAATGTCGATGGCCGCCTTGGACATGGCATCCACGTCGCCGACGGGGAACAGGTAGCCGTCCACGCCGTGGTCAATGACCTCGGGCAGGCCCCCAACGTTAGTCGCAATCGGCACCACTTCGCTGGCCATCGCCTCCAGCGCCGCCAGACCGAAGGACTCAATCTGGCTGGGGAGCAGCATCATGTCCGCCAGCGCCAGCTTCTCGTTGATGCGGTCCTGCTTGCCGAGGAAGAGCACGCGGTCGTGAATACCCTTTTCCATGGCCAGCCATTCGGCGCGTGAGCGCTCGGGGCCGTCGCCGATCATCAATAGCTTGGCCGGAATCTTCTTCAGCACACGGTCAAAGACCTCAATGCAATCCGTGACGCGCTTGACCGGCCGGAAGTTCGACAGGTGCACCAGCACGCGCTCGTCTTCGGTGGCGAACTCCGCGCGATGCGCCTTGAAGTCGGAGTCGCGGTGGTAGAGGTCGCAGTTTACGAAGTTCGGCACCACCTCAATGTCATGCCGGATGCTGAACTGCCGGAGCGTCTCCTGCTTCAGGTACTCGGAAATCGATGTGACGCCGTCGCTCTGCTCAATGGAGAAGCGTGTGATCGGCAGGTAAGACGGGTCCTGCCCCACCAGCGTGATGTCCGTGCCGTGCAGCGTGGTGACGTAGGGCAGTTTGCGGCGCTTGCGCGCGTGGTCGCAGCAGAGCATCTGGCGGGCCAGCATGGCGCTCACCGAGTGCGGAATGGCGTAGTGCACATGCAGCAGGTCAAGCTCGTAGATTTCAGCGACCTCGGCCATGCGCGTTGCCAGCGCTAGGTCGTAGGGCGGGTACTCGAAGAGCGGATAATTCGAGACCTCGACTTCGTGGAAGTGGATGTTGGGGTGCTGTTCCGGCAGCCGTATGGGCTGCGAGTAGCTGATGAAGTGCACCTGGTGTCCGCGGTTGGCCAGCTCAATGCCGAGCTCGGTGGCCACCACGCCGCTGCCGCCATATGTGGGATAACACGTAATTCCAATTCGCATGATCTTCTCATTCGATTCCGCTTTCGCCGGTGTGATGCACGCGGGCGAAAGATTGGCGCGCTCTGCGCGTGTGTATTGCGAACCGCTGCTAACGTTGTCCGAGGTCGCGGAACGACTGCAATTCTATTCCGAGCTTCTGCGCCACGGTTCGCATGCGCGGATCGGCAAGCGTCTGCAACTCGACCACGCGCGAAGAACGCAGCTTGGTCCGCACGGCGTCGAGCGCCGCATCGTTATAGCCCGGATGGCAGCACAGTTCCCACGTGCCTTCCGGCAGCCGCTTCAACATTCCGGTCAGGTTCGGCTCGGCGAGCATGCCGGTGACGGCCACGCCAATGCAGCCGCCGGTGGTCGTCAGGCCAGCCTCGCTTACGCGCCGCACAAACTGCGCGCGGAAGGCGCTGAGCACACGTACCTCCGCCCAGCGGACAAACAGCTTTGCGCTGCTGAAGACGCTGGCGTAATTCATGGAGTCTATTGGCTCGAACGGATTGCGCACGGCCGGAACGGCTACTCGCTTCGCTGCACGCAGCACGGCGCGCAGCACCACGGGGAACATGTGCGTGTGCTTGTGTGCGTCAAAGTGCGAGAGCGCAACACCGGCATCGCACAGCCTCTGCATCTGCGCGGAGGCTTCGGCCTCAATCTGGTCTTCGCGGAACTGCCCGCCGAACGCCGCGCGCGCGAACTCACCAATGGAGTGATAAAAGCGGTTGGTGCCCGGCGCCAGCAGTGAGCGCACCTGGTCGGGTGGCAGCAGCGGCTCGCCATCTACAAGCACCACGTGGCAGCCCACGGAGAGCTGTGGCAGCGAGCGCGAAAGCTCGATGGCGTCGCGCAGGGCAGCACCGGTGGCCATCAGCGTGGTGCTGGTAACAATGCCGCGTGCGTGGCATTCGGCAATGGCGCGGTTCACTCCCGGGGTCAGGCCGAAGTCGTCGGCGTTCACAATCAGTCGCTTCACGCTACCAAGCTACAGTCTGTGGCACGGCTCGGCAAGGGCGGGGGCGCGGTGCAGGGAAAGGGGAGAGAAGCGGACGTTCGGTGCGGGGCGCGCAGTACGGTATACTCTCACGAGGGGGCGGTTAGCTCAGCTGGTTAGAGCGTCTCGCTTACACCGAGAAGGTCGGGGGTTCGAATCCCTCACCGCCCACCATCGCAGAGATTACCGTCGCTTTCGGCTTCGCGTTGGAAAGCCTTGGACGTATGCGCGAACAGGCCCAGTGCGAGCGGTGCTTTTTGCACAGCCGCTGGCTTGCACGAGCGGCGGCCGGTATGCGAAAATGAATTTCGTTGTGAGCAGACGCCAGACCAGTGTGCGCTTCAGCTCAGAGCGGGGACGTAGCTCAGTTGGTTAGAGCGCTGCCCTGTCACGGCAGAGGTCGCGAGTTCGAGCCTCGTCGTCCCCGCCATAAGCTTCCCGGCTTATGGCTTTTTTCTTTTTGCGGACAATTCTCGCGTCTTCCTTGCGGCCATCCCCGGCGGCATGGCGAGTGTGTCCGGTTCCCCTTTGAGCTTCGCGGCGTTTTTCCTGTGATATTCACGCGGGGCGCGAGTGCATTTCGTTCAAGCAGTGACAAGCGTCCGCCGTTATGTCTGAAGCAGGGAGCAGGACTGCGAAGTCGCAGGCCAGACAGTTCCCGGTATTCTTAGGGAGAGCCTTGCGGGCGGAGAAGAGCTGCAGAAACGAGCGGAGCGCGGTGGCGGAGGAAAATCTGGAGTAAACGCTCCATGAATATGAAATTGAAATTCATTTTCATTGACAATCGCATCCGCCGTCCCTGATACTGGCTCCGTCGTTGGGAGTTTCCATGCATATTCGTCATCGAATCATTTCGCTTCTTGGGGCCCTGCTGCTCTCGGCCACCGCCTTGCACGCGCAGTCCACCTCCGCCTCCACCTCGTCCTCCACCGCACCCATTCAGGACAACAGCTTCCTGATGGAAGAGGCCTACAACCAGGAAAACGGCGTCATCCAGCACATCAGCACTTTTCAAAAAATGTTTCCCAGTCATGACTGGGTTTACACCGAGACCGACGAGTGGCCTGTCTGGACCCTGCGTCATCAGCTCAGCCTTACTACGGTGGCCAACCATGCCGGAGACTTTCCCGGCTCAGGTGTTGGTCTTGGCGACTTCATGCTGAATTACCGCTACCAGCTCATCGGCAGCGGGGAAACCCGCGTGGCCTTTTCGCCGCGCCTGACCGGCATCTTCGCCAGCGGCGATCCTCGCCAGGGACGTGGGCTGGGTGGCAATGGTGTGCAGGTGAACCTTCCCCTGAGCGTGGTGGTCTCGCCGCGCTTTGTGACGCACTGGAACGCCGGAACCACCGTGGTGCCGCACCAGAAGGACGCCAGCGGCAACAAGGCGCGCGCCGTCGATGTGAACCTTGGCAATTCGATGGTGTGGTTGGCCTCGCCGAGGGTGAACCTGCTGCTGGAGACCATCTGGAGTTCGAGCGAGGACGTGGTGGCCAAGGACAAGACGGTGCGTTCGCAGAGCATCTATCTGAACCCCGGCATCCGCTGGGCCTACAACTTCAAAAGTGGTTTGCAGATTGTGCCGGGCATCGGCGTGCCCATCGGCGTAGGCCCCTCGACGGGCGACAAGGGAATCTTCCTCTACCTCAGCTTCGAGCATCCCTTCCGCTGGGTGAAGGGCAGGGAATAACCGCGGGCGCAAAGCTCGCACCTCTCACAGTTGCTCCTTCTGCGCCGTGCGCTGCCGTGAAAACCTTGGAAGTCTCCACGGCAGCGCACGTTCTTTTTCCGGACTAGCTTTCGGCCTGTCCCATGGCGAGGAACGCGTACTTTCCGGCGGTGACTGCCCGGCAGTTCTGCATGCCGCGTTCTTGCAGGAACTTCACTACCTGCTCGCTGGTGAAGCGGTGCTCCTGCGGAGGCCCCGGAGGCGAGGCGTGCTCCTTGCTCCAGTCGAGAATGGCAACGCAGCCTCCGGGCGCGAGCAGGCGCCGCGCTTCGCGGAAAGCCGCATCGAGGTCGGGCAATTCATGCCAGATGTGCGCCAGCAGCACCAGATCCACCGAGGCGTCCGCCAGCGTCGTGCGGGTGGCATCGCCTTCATGCAGGCTGATGTTGCTGAGTCCTGCGGCGGAGAGCTTGGCCTCCAGCAGCGCCAGCATCTCCGGTTGCAGGTCCACGGCGTAGACGTGCCCGGAAGGGCCGGCAATGGCTGCCATCGGCAGTGAAAAATAGCCGGTTCCGGCGCCAATGTCCGCGATCTTCATGCCCGGGTGCACACCGAGCGCGGCCACAATCTCCGCGGGCGGCAGCCACACAAGGCGCTCGGGATCTTCCAGCTTCTGCGCCTGCTTATGAGAAAAAATCGGATGACTCAATGGGTTTTGTCTCCCTGTGCTGCTGGCGGTTGTGTTTGCGGCGTGGCGGGCGTGGCCTTCCGTCGAGACTCGACGGAGCAGACGTTGCTGCGTCAGGTCGGCAGGCCCAGCTTTGGCAGCACCCAGTTTACGAGCACGAGATAGACGGCGACAAACAGAACGGCCCAGAGTACGTCGGACATTGCTCCTCCGAGCCACGTCCGGCGTTGGCCGTCAGACGTGGGCGATGGCATTCTCATAAAAGAACAAATGCCATCGCCCGCCGTTCGTTACAGGAAGATTTGCGAAAACTAGCGTGTGCGGCTGGCCTGCAGTGTGCGGCGCGTGGGCAGGTAGATCACGCCGTCGGTGTTGACGTAGGCGGCTTCATAGTTGGCAGCCAGAGCCTTCAGAATTTCCGGTGCGAAGCGCTCACGCCCGGGTCCGGAGAGCGGCTGCTGCTCCACGGGGCGGTCCATCTGCACGGCACCGAACTCCTGGCGGTCGATTCGAGCGGTCAACTGTGCGGGGTTCAGCCGCCCAAGCTGCACAAAGCGGGTGGCGTTGAACGGGTCATAGCTGTAAGGCTTCTGCGCGTAGTAGCAGCGCAGCAGACTCTCGCACAGCGCCGGACCGGGCTGTGCTGCCAGTATCTCGGACTCCTGCGCGAAGCGTTGTTGTGCCGCGCGTTCGTCGGCCAGTTCTTCCGCTACGCGCCAGTTGCCGCTGATGATCATCGGGATCAGCAGCCAGGCGAACAGCGCCAGTGGAACCGCTGCACGGGTGCGCAGCGTGTAGCGCGCGGCATTGCGCGTCAGCTCGTCAAACAGCAGCCCGCAGAGCATGGCAATGGCCAGCAGGCTGCCGAACATCACGTTGATCCACACGCCGCTGCCGCCGCCGAAGACTCCGGCGATGACAAGGCTGAAGGCGAAGAAGAGGAAGAGAATGCGCCGCTCGTCGCTCTGCCGCACGCGCCAGGCGAACCATAGCGCCACCACCGCGGGCAGCAGTACCGGGCCATAAAGCTCGGTGGCGTTGTCGAACAGGTGCGGCAGCGAGTAGCCGCGGCCGGCCAGCAGTGCGCCCACAAAGTGCGGCCCGCCAAAGTGAAGGTTGAGCGCCACGGATGCGGCGGCCATCGCCCCACCAAGTGCGGCAAACAGCGTGGCCCTGCGCTTGGAGATCAGCCAGAGATCGACAAAAACTGCCAGCGGAAACTCCAGCAGGCTGTGCTTGATGTTGCCGCCGACCACGAACAGCAGCGCTGCCAGCGCCACGCCCCAATTCTTGGTGCGGAAGCTGACGTAAGCCAGGAGTCCGGCGAGGAAGAAGACCTGCGCCAGCATCTGCGGGTCGTCCATGCCAACGTAGCGTTCGGCGTTGGCGCAGAACAGCGCGAAGCAGAACAGACCGGCAAGCCACGCAGCCCAGCGGTTCGCTGTCAGCCGCCGCACAATCAACCCGCTGAAGAGCGCGCACAGCAAGGTTGACAGCAGCGAGACCGCGCGCGCCGTGAACAGGTAGTCGTGCGTCCAGTGGTGCAGCGCCGCCATCACGGCAAAGGAGAGCCCCGGATAGTTCACCGCCGTCCAGCCCACGGGAGAGCCGTAGAGCAGCTGATGGTGCGCCACGGCATCGGCCGTGTAGACGTTCCAACCCTCGTTGTAGTTCACCTGCACCAGCATGGTGGCGCGCAGAAAAGGCACAGCGGCCGCGTACAGCGCCATCAGCGCGCACGCGGCCAGAACCACTCGTTTCCAGTTCGTCCGGATCACAGATGTCCACCCGGCTGCTGCTGCAACGCCGAGGCAAAGCCCTGCGAGCCGGAGGCATAATCTTCATCTTCCGTCTGTTCCGGGCGCTTCACGCAGGGCAGTGGCTTCTGCCATGCCAGGAACGAACTCATCGTGTAATTCCAGGCCGAGCTGACCACGATGCCGCCGATACCGGCCACTTCCCACGGAACGTGCGCCATCAGCAGCACGCGGGCAAACACCACGTTCACCCATGCGCCGAACGAGCACGCGGCCCAGAAAGCCACCAGCCCGGTCCACATGTGTATGCCGCGCAGGCGACGGTCGCGGAAGGTGACGAGGTTATTGAGGAAGAAGTTGCCGGTCATGGCCGTGAACGTGGCGGCGAGCTGTGCCCAGGCGAAGCCCACGTGCAGCATGGTGTAGAGCAGCCACAGCGTGGTCAGGTGGACGCCCACGCCAAGCGCGCCCACCAGGGCGAACATGACGAAGCGCGCAGGCAGCTTGCCGCCCAGCATCTTGTGCAGCAGCAGGGAGAGGTATTCGACCTGCGCGTTGGCGTCCAGCTTGCTGTCGCCGTGCTGGCGCATGCGGAAGCGGTAGCCGACCTCGCCGACGCGCGCCGGAGTGTCGCTGGCGGCCAGCATGTCCAGCAGGATTTTGAAGCCTCCGCCGTGCAGCTTGTGCACCACGTTGAGGAAGTAATCGCGCTGCACCATGAAGAAGCCGCTCATCGGGTCGGTCACGTTGGAGCGGCAGGCAAGCTGGCTCAGACGGCGTCCTTGGCGGCTCAGCCACACGCGGCGCAGGGAAAAGTTGCCCATGCTGCCGCCTTCGGCGTTGCGCGTGGCCACCACCACATCAAGCTTTTCATCGCGCAACCGCTCGAACATCTGGGGAAGGACGCTTTCGTCATGTTGCAGGTCGGCATCCATCACGGCGATGTATTCGGCGGCGGTGGAGAGAATTCCTTCCACGCAGGCGGAGGAGAGTCCACGGCGTCCCACGCGGTGCAGCAGACGCACCCGGCGATCGGCCAGGGCATATTCGCGTACCAGTTCCGCCGTGCCGTCGGGCGAGTTGTCGTCGACGAAGACAACTTCCCATTCCATGCCGTCGAGCGTGCGGTGCAGCCGCTCAATCAGTTCCGGAACATTTTCGCGCTCATTGTAGGTTGGCACTACCACGGCAAGGTCAAGTCCACTGACATCACAGGCGGGCGCTGACCTGTCTCCATCGAGTTCACACTCGCGCGCGAAACTGCCTGCACGCATCTCCCCAGGGATCATCGTCGCCGCCCCCATCTTCATCGCTTGCTTCCTCTCATGCATCAGCATCCCAATCTCGCGGGCCGTTATGCGATACTCGATGTGCGCCGGGATGGCGAAACTGGCAGACGCAGCGGACTTAAAATCCGCAGGCCCGAAAGGGCTGTGGGGGTTCGATTCCCCCTCCCGGCACCAGTCGCAACGTGGGGTGCGAACCCTGCAGGATGGGTTCGCATGCAAGCCTCTGACCTCGTGAACGGCCTGCCCGCCACTTTCCTGTTCACATCGTGATCCAAAGCTATAGACGTGCTGTGCGCGCTCCGGTTGGGCGCGAATTTGTTACAAAGTCTTGCGTGTCAGTCTGGCTAGGGGGGGCGGGACTGTTCGCGCCACTCACAAACAGCACGTGAGAAAGCGCGATTCCTTGCAACCGTTCGGCAGGGTCCGCTTTCGCGAACCCCACCTCGTATCCATCTTACCGCTCGCCAAAGGTGTAGCCAATGCTGACGCCATAGCGCTGCACCTGGTTGCTGCTGAATTCCTGGTTGTTAGTCACGAAATAGAAGTGGGCTTCCGGCTTGATGAAGAAATTGCTCTTGCCCGGATACAACTTCAGGCCCACGCCGAGATGTCCCATGAAGTGGTTGGTGCTCGCGTAGTCCGTGCAGGTGTAATACCCACAGCTGGTGTAGTCCTGGTAGTAGCGCGTGCTCAGCGCGCCAATGCCGGCGGCGAATTCCGGCACCACGCGACGGTCGCGGTCGAGCGGCGGCGCAAACACAGCGTTGAAGTCATAGAACAGCGGACGGTACGGTTGTGCGCTGTATGTCCCCGGATACTCCGCGCGGCTGGCGCGCCAGGCAATTTCACCGCCGAAGCCCACATGGTTCTTGGTCAGGAAATTCGCGGAAAACACCGGATACGCGCCGCCACCCAGCATCACCGCCGAGTGATCCGCATTGGCGCTGTTGGCGGAGCCGCTCTGCACGGTGCTGACTCCGAATGCGAGATCGACGCTCTGCGCGTGGGCCGCCAGCGCCGCGCAAATCACAAATGCAATGGTGATCCACAGTTTCTTGTTCAAAGGATGTCTCCTCGTCTGCCATATTCCCCGGACCGCCCTCCGCGGTCCGTCATTTTTTGCGTGCTTTCTACTCAAACCCGGCTGGCGGAAAAAAGTCGCACGGCACCTGCGTGCTGCTGCCGAGCACAACAGGGCCGGTCCTCATGCGACAATAGACGTTGAACCAAGGATTTCGTCTGCGATGATTCAACTCACCGGTGCCGGTAAGCGCTTCGGCCAAAAACTTCTGTTCCAGGATCTCAACTGGCTCATCACCCCGCAGGACCGCATCGGCCTGGTCGGGGCCAATGGCACGGGCAAATCAACGCTCATGAAGGTGCTTGCCCGCACGGAGCCGCTCGACTACGGCACCATCAGCGGCACCAAGGGCATCAGCGCCGGGTACCTGGCGCAGGACGGCCTGCACATGGCGGGCCGCTCGGTCTTTGATGAGTGTCTCTCCGTCTTTGCCGAGCTGAAGGACATGGAGCGCGAGCTGGAGACGCTGACCCAGCAGATGAGCGTGCTCGACCCCGCTGGCGTCGACTACGCGCAGGTGGCCGAACGCTTCCAGCAGGTGGAGAGCGAGCTGCGCACGCGTGATGCCTATGCGCTCGACGCGCAGGTGGGCACCGTGCTCGCCGGACTCGGCTTCAGCAAGGAAGACTGGTTGCGCCAGACCGAAGAGTTCAGCGGCGGCTGGCAGATGCGCATCTCGCTGGCCAAGCTGCTGCTGGCCAAGCCGAACCTGCTGCTGCTCGACGAGCCGACGAACCATCTCGACCTTGAAACGCGCAACTGGCTCGAGGGCTATCTCGTCAACTATCCCTTCGCCTACGTGGTCATCTCGCACGACCGCTACTTCCTTGACGTGACCGTGAAGAAGATTGCCGAGATATGGAACAAGGAAGTTCACTTCTACACCGGCAACTACGAAAAGTATCTGCGTGAGAAGCAGCAGCGGCGTGACACGCTGGAGGCCGCCTACCGCAATCAGCGCGAGCGCATTGAGCAGCTCGAGGCCTTCATCAACCGCTTCCGCTACCAGGCCACCAAGGCCAAGCAGGTGCAGAGCCGCATCAAGGAATTGGAAAAGATCGAGCGCATTGAGCTGCCCGAGGAAGAGAAGACCATCCACTTCAGCTTCCCGCAGCCCAAGCCGAGCGGCCGCGTCGTCGCCGAATTCAATGGCGTGGACAAGAGCTACGGCGAAAAGCACGTGCTGCGCGGGGTGGATTTCATTGTGGAGCGAGGCGATCGCGTGGCGCTGGTCGGCGTCAACGGCGCGGGCAAATCGACGCTGATCAAGATGCTCTCGCAGCAGGAGAAGCCGACACGCGGCCAGTATGCGCTCGGCCACAACGTCGAAATCGACTACTTCGCGCAGGACCAGTACAAGGAACTCAACACCGAGGCGCGCCTCATCGACGACATTGGTCTGGTGGCTCCGCGCACCACGGAGACCGAACTGCGCAATCTGCTCGGCGCATTTCTGTTCTCGGCCGACGACGTTTTCAAGCGCATTGGCGTGCTCAGTGGCGGAGAGCGCAACCGCTACGCGCTGGCCCGCATGCTGTTGCAGCCCTCGAACCTGCTGCTGCTCGACGAGCCCACCAACCACCTCGACCTGCGCGCCAAGGACGTGCTGCTGGAAGCCCTCCAGAAGTTCACCGGCACTGTGGTCTTCGTCTCGCACGACCGCTATTTTGTGGACAATCTCGCTACGCGCATCTTTGAGGTCGCCGACGGCTCGGTTCATGTCTTCCCCGGAAATTACGAGGATTACATCTACCGCAAGGAAGGCCACGCCGATGCCGATCTCGCGGCCATCACCGCGCGGAGCAACCCGTCGGCAGCCGCTTCAACGGCGGCTGAGGATGATGTCTCGGCAGACTCTGCCGCCGACGCGAAGGCCGAGCCGAAGAAAAAGATCAACCCCATCAAGCTGCGCCAGATGACCGACCGCTGCAACGAACTGGAGTCATCCATTACGCGGCTCGAGTCCGAAATTGCCGACACCGAACAGGCGCTCACGCAGTTTGTCAGCGCCGAGGAGACACAGCGCCAGGTCTCCGCGCTCGACCGCCTCCGTTCCGAACTCGACGCGGCCATGAACGAGTGGACCGAAGTCTCGGCGGTGCTGGAAGCCAACGCTTGATACACTGAACTGTTATGACCATGTTGCTGCAAGGCATTCTTCCTGCCATCACCACGCCGTTCTATGCGGACGGCTCGCTGTATTTCCGCAAGCTGGAGCACAACGTTGCGCGCCTCTCGCTCGGCCCTGTCACCGGCATGGTCGTGCTCGGCTCCACGGGTGAGCCTGTCATGCTCGGCGACGACGGAAAGCGCGACGTGCTGAAGTGCGCTATTGAGGCTGCCGCCGCGCACAAAGTCATGGTCGCGGGTGTCGGGGCCGAATCGGCTCTTGAGACCGTGCGTATGAGCGAATACGCCGCCAAGCTCGGCTATGACGTTGCCATGGTGCGCACGCCGAACTATTACCGCGCGCAGATGAAGCCGGAAAACATGCTGGCTTACTACCGCTTCGTTGCCGACCGTTCGCCGCTGCCGGTTTTGATCTACAACTTTCCGCCTTGCACGGGCTATGACATGCCGGTGGAACTGGTGGCCGAGCTGGCCGAGCACCCGAACCTTGCCGGCATCAAGGAAAGTTCCGGCAACGTGGAGAAGGTTCGCGAACTCGTGACGCGCACGAAGCACATCACGCGCGAGGCCACGGTGACCGAACGCTTTGAGGCCGTGACCGCCCGCATGGTCGCCCGCGCCACCGCCGAGCAGTCATCGCCCGATCTGGTCAGCGTCAGCGCGCTTGCGGGCGACAAGCCTGCGGTTGCCAAGCCGTCCTCGGCGGGCGTCGAGGTGATTGGCACGCTGCGCACGCGCAAGAAGAATGCGGGCTTCCAGGTGCTGGTAGGCACCGCGCAGAAGCTGCACACGCTGTTGAGTGCCGGTGCCGTCGGTGGCATCCTGGCCTTTGCCAACGCCGCTCCCACCGCGTGCTATGAGGTGTATGCGGCCTTCAAGGATCGCGACGAGAAGCTGGCCGAGGAGAAGCAGCAGCGCATTGCCAAGGCCGCCACTCGCATCGTTGGCGAGCTTGGCATTCCAGCCCTGAAGTATGCGATGGACCTGAATGGCTACTACGGCGGTCCTGCGCGTCTGCCTCTGCTGCCCATCTCCGCCGCCGAGCGCGCGGAAATCGACCGCCTGATGGAGAACATCAAACAGTAGGCTGCCGAAGTGAAACGTTACATCTGTGGAAAGTAAGCAGGCCCGCTTCGGCGGGCCTTATACTTGTTGCATGGCCGACGGCGATTACATGCAGGTTCCCCCAGAGACACCGTGCGGATGCACGCACTGTCAACTGGTCTTCCCCTTCAGCGCAGTTGAGGATTTCTGGGACGAGGGCGATGTGCCGGTCTGTCCCACCTGCGGGCAGGATACCGTCGTGATCTCGACCGCCGACATGGTGGTCACCGTCGAGCGGCTGCGCGCCATGCGCCGCACCTGGTAGCCGGGCTTCCGGCGCTACTTTCTCTTCTTTCCTGAATTCTGATCGGCGTCGCTGGCCGGTGGCTCCAGCAGGTTGTGGAATCGTTCGAACAGCGTCTGCGCCGCTTCGGCCAGATGGTCTTCACGCGTATGCGCCTTCACTCCGCCCTTCGGCTGCACCGCCGAACTCCAGATGGGCACCTGCACGCCCGGCGAAAACACCATCATCTTGACGGTTGTGACCGTACCCACATTGCGGCTGGTTGTTACGCGGTCTTCTGTGCGCCCATCGTGCGAATTCGGCAGCATGGAGGAGGACACCGAGACGCCGGAATCCTCTTCCGGCGCGGAGACCACTACCAGCAGGTCCGCCTTTGGCTTCGATTCCGCCGGTACAAAACGTGGCCACGCCTCAAAGGCTGCGCTGATGATGTTGAAGGGCATGGTGCTGCCGCCGCCATTCTCCACCCACACGGTGCGCGCGGCATGCAACCGCGCATAGGGCGTCATGGGGCGCGCGGTGGCCGGCAGTTGCTCGGGTGGTGTGGCGGACTTCTCCTGCGCCAGCACGAGCGGCGCAACCAGCAAGGCAAGGATCAGGGCGGCAGAGCGTGCGGACATGCGGAGGCTCCTTATAAGTGTCCTCATCATACTCCGCGTTCGCCCGGCGCTGGCTGGCGTGGCCGCATGCCTTCCACTGCATGTGTTTCCCGCTTCGGAGTGTGAAATGGCCGGTTCGCGCCAGGCACAGTTGGGGACCCGTCTGGTTGTTTATAATGTTGGCGCGATGCGCGGGCCTCTGATTCCGGTCGTTACCGCGCGCTTTCCGGCCCCGGAGGGTGGAATCCCAGGGCCTTCAACCGCACCTCAACTCGAGAAGGGAATTGTGATGACAGAGATCGATCTGATTCATGCGCGGGAAGTACTGGATTCGCGTGGCAATCCTACCGTCGAAGCCGAAGTGACTTTGATCAGCGGCGTAAAGGGCCGCGCCATTGTGCCCAGTGGCGCTTCCACCGGCGAACACGAGGCCGTGGAACTGCGCGACGGTGACAAGGACCGCTTCCTCGGCAAGGGCGTGCTCAAGGCGGTTGAAAACGTCAACGAGATCATTGCCCCCGAATTGATCGGCCTCGACGCCACGCGCCAGGCGGAACTCGACGCCGCCATGATCGCCCTCGACGGCACGGAGAACAAGGGCAAGCTCGGCGCCAACGCCATCCTGGCCGTCAGCATGGCCGCCGCCCGCGCCGCTGCCGAGTATTACGAACTGCCGCTCTACCGCTACCTCGGCGGCGTCAACGCCAACATTCTGCCGTGCCCCATGATGAACATCATCAACGGCGGCGCGCACGCCGATAGCAGCGTCGACTTCCAGGAATTCATGGTGATGCCGGTCGGCGCGCCCTCTTTCCGCGAGGCTCTGCGCTGGGGCGCCGAAACCTTCCACACGCTAAAGAGCGTGCTGAAGAAGCGCGGCTACAGCACCGCCGTCGGCGACGAGGGCGGCTTTGCGCCGTCGCTCAAGGCCAACGTCGAGGCCATCGAAGTCATCCTCGAAGCCATCACGCAGGCTGGCTACAAGCCCGGCGAGCAGATCGCCATTGCGCTCGACCCGGCCACCAGTGAGCTTTTCCAGGACGGCAAGTACATCTTCAAGAAGAGCGACAAGTCGGTGAAGACCAGCGAGGAGATGGTGAAGTTCTGGGCCGAGTGGGTGCGCCAGTATCCCATCGTCTCCATTGAAGACGGCTTGGCCGAGGACGACTGGGCGGGCTGGCGTCAGTTGACCGACGAGGTTGGCAAGAAGATTCAGCTCGTGGGCGATGACCTGTTCGTCACCAACACCGCCCGCCTCGCGCGCGGCATTGATAGCGGCGTGGCCAACTCCATCCTGATCAAGGTGAACCAGATCGGCTCGGTCACCGAGACGCTCGAGGCCATCGAAATGGCGCGCCGCAACGGCTACACGGCCGTGATGAGCCACCGTTCGGGCGAGAGCGAAGACACCTTCATCGCCGACTTGGCGGTTGCCACCGGTACCGGCCAGATCAAGACCGGATCGGCCTCGCGCACCGACCGCATCGCCAAGTACAACCAGCTGCTGCGCATTGAAGAGGAACTTGGCCCGGCCGCGAATTTCCTGGGCCTGGCGGCCATCAACTACAACGGCGAACTGATGGAGAAGGCCGGAGAGTAACCCATGCATCTGGACCGCAACGGTCGCAGGCAAGTGCGTGTTGTGTTCATGGCGGTCGTGATGGTGCTTGGCACCTTTGCGGCCGCCGTTGCACAAGCAAAGTCCTCGGAGCCAGCCTCCGAGCCGCCCTCGCGGGAGGATGTGTTGAAGCTGATGGACGTGATGCACTCGCGCGACGAATTCGAGCGCATCATCTCCGAACTCACCGCGCAGATGAAGCTGAGCGCCCGCGAGAGCTATCGAAAACAGCATCCCGAGGTCACCGAGGAGCGTCTGAAGAAGCTGGATACCGTGTTTGACGGCATGGCTCAGGCGATGACCATCGACCAGCTGCTCGATGACGTGGTGCCGGTCTATCAGAAATTTCTCTCCAAGCAGGACGTGGCGGCTGCCACCGCGTTTTACCGGTCGGAATCCGGCCAGCGCTTTTTGAAGGCGCAGCCCACCATCGCCGAAGAGGGCGTTGCCGTCAGCGACGACAAGATTGCCACGCGCGTCGAGGCCTATCTCAAGCGCCTCACCGAACGCATGGAGCAGTTCGCAAAAGAAGAGAAGTAAACGAGTGCCTTGGCAGATGATTGTCAATCGCTCCAGTGGGGACTTTATGATAAAGAGGATCCAGATAAAAGGGTTCAAAAGTCTAGAAGATGTGGAACTCACGTTGGGGCATTTCAACCTGTTCATCGGAACTAATGCCAGCGGGAAGTCAAACTTCTTCGATGCTTTGCGTCTGTTGCAAGGTATTGGCTATGGTTTTTCGTTCGACGAAATTCTCAATGGGAAGCCGAGGAACGCGAGCAGTGAAACTTGGGATGCCATCCGCGGTGGCAGTACAAAAGCTGCCTTTGCTGGAGTCAGCGCGGAATCTAACCATCCTAATGATGACAGAATCGAGATTCATGTTTATTTGACGGCGCAAGAAGCTGAAATTGAGTATTTAGTGGCTTTTTCAGCGAGGTCGGGTCACTTACGAGATGAGTGCCTGTTGTATGCAGGGCAAGAGATCTACAATTCGGCTACCGTGAGTAACTCTCCAGATCAACCTTTTTTTGGAGTTCGATACTTTCAGGGGAAGAGAGGAAAACAGCCACACTGGCAGTTCGAGCGAACGCGGCCGGTTCTTGGGCAAATTGTGCGCAAGGCGCCAAGAGCCACAGATTTGCTCCACATCAATGAATGCATTGCATCGCTGCGAAATATGCAAAGGCTGGACCCCATGCCAGCTATCTTGCGGCAATATTCGCAGGCTCAAGCGGTTCAGCGGATGGGGGAGCATGGCGAGAACTTTGCCGCCTTGGCAAAGACCATTCTTGATGATCAAAAAGCCAAGAGTAATTTCATTACTTGGCTGAAACAGTTGACCCCTGCAGAATTTGAAGATGTAAAAGTTGTCACTGGCGCGATGAGTGACTCTCTCTTTGCGATTGTTGATAAAGGAGAAACATTCTACGCTCCTAGCTTATCTGATGGCACGCTTCGATTTGCTGCAATCTGTGCCGCATTCTTCCAGCCAGATCTGCCCAACATCCTGACCATTGAAGAAATTGAGAACGGAATACATCCGAGCCGCGTGAGACTATTGCTTGAATTGCTCAAATCACAAGCGGGCATTGGGGTGCAGCAAGTGATGGTGACAACACATTCGCCGGTCGTGTTGTCGTGGCTGAATGACGAGGATTACAAGACAACGTTCTTCTGTAAGCGGGAGGAGGAGACTGGGGCGACGACCATCGCGCCAGTAACGAACATCCAGGGGTTTACGAACATTATCTCGAAGCAGCCAATCGGGGACCTCTTTGCGGAGGGATGGTTGGAGGGCGCCCTGTGAGCTTCAATGTGCTGGTTGTACCGGAAGATCCGACGAATGACGGATATGTTCTAAAGCCAATAATCTCAAGAGTGATCACGGAGGCAGGGAAGCCAAAAGCGAACGTCATAGTGCTAAGCAATCCGAAGACCAATGGTTATGAGCATGCCAAGAAGCTGTTGGTTGAGGAAATTCTGGAGCGCTATGCGCACTTTGATTTAGTCCTTTTTATTCCTGATGCAGACGGTAAGAATCGAGAGCACGAGTTCAGCGCGCTGACTGCCCCCACGGCGGGATGGACGGTGAAGCTCATCTGCTGCGCTGCTGTTCAGGAGGTCGAAGCGTGGTTGTTGGCAGGCCATCTTTCAAAGCTGGACGATGAATGGACAACTGTAAGAGCGGAGGTTTCTCTCAAGGAGCGTTATTTCAATCCATTCCTTGCACGGTATGGAGATCCAAAGCGTGCAGGAGGTGGACGCGATATCTTGGTGCAGGAGACTCTCTGTAATTATCGTGGGCTACTTGACCGCTGCCCTGAACTTAGAAAATTGGAAGAGATGATCAGAACATTCATAAATGAATTGTAAGGAGAATAATGTCTCGTCCGAAGCCGGTGGTACTGATCATTCTGGATGGCTGGGGTTATGCGCCGCCGTCGAAAGCCAACGCCATTTCGCTGGCGCGCACGCCCAACTACACCAAGTTCCTCACGGACTTCCCGAACACGCTGGTGCACACCAGCGGACGTTACGTCGGGCTGCCCACCGGGCAGATGGGCAATAGCGAAGTCGGCCACCTCAACATCGGCGCCGGCCGCATCGTTTACATGGACATCACCAAGCTCGACATGATGGTCGAAAACGGCAGCCTCTTCAAGAATGAGGTGCTGCTGGCGGCCATGGAGCAGGCGCGCCAGAACGGACGCCGCCTGCATTTCTGCGGCTTGCTCAGCGATGGCGGCGTGCACTCGCACCAGAACCATCTTTACGCGCTGCTGAAGATGGCCAAGCAGAACGGCGTTGAGCGCATGTTTGTTCACGCCTTCATGGACGGCCGCGACACCGCGCCCGACAGCGGCGCCGGCTACGTGGAGCAGTTGCAACAGAAGATGCGTGAATTCGGCGGCCAGCTTGCCTCCGTCAGCGGACGCTACTACGCCATGGACCGCGACAAGAAATGGGATCGCGAGAAGAAGGCGTTTGACGCCATGGTCGTCGGCAAGGCCGAAGGCGGCTCGTATCAGGACCCGGTAAAGGGCATCAAGGACAGCTACAACCGCGGCGTCACCGATGAGTTCATCATCCCGTTCGTCTGTGTGGACGCCAAGGGCGAACCCGTTGGCTGCATTCGCGACGAGGATGTGGTCATCAACTTCAACTATCGCGCCGACCGCGCCCGCCAGATTACGCGCGTGCTTGCCCGCGAGAGTGGCCTTACGCCGCAGCACGGTCAGGAACTCGATGCCTGGGAGGGCCTCGACGCCGAGATTCCGCCCGCATCGATTCCGAAGAACCTGCACTACGTCTGCATGACCGAGTACGACGCCAAGTTCAAGCTGCCGGTCGTCATTCCTCCCGAGCGGCTCACCAACATTCTGGCCAATGTGCTTGGCAGCATGGAGCTGCGCAACCTGCGCGTGGCTGAGACCGAAAAGTACGCGCACGTTACCTACTTCTTCAACGGCGGTGTCGAAAAGCCGTTCCCCGGTGAAGACCGCGTTCTGATTCAGTCGCCAAAGGTTGCCACCTACGACCTGAAGCCCGAGATGAGCGCCGCGCAGATCGCGCAGGCCGTGGTCAAAGCGGTTGAAGAGGGCACCTTTGATGTGCTCGTCATCAACTTTGCCAACGCCGACATGGTCGGCCACAGCGGCAAGATCGAGCCGACTGTCCGCGCCGTGGAAACCGTTGACGCCTGCCTCGGTGAGATTTATGCGGCCATCAAGCGCAAGGGCGGTTCCATGCTCGTCACCGCCGACCACGGCAACGCCGAGCAGATGATTGACCCGGCCACCGGCGGCCCGCAGACCGCGCACACCACCAACCCGGTGCCGTTCATCTACATCGCGGAAGACGCCGCCAACTTCACGTTGCGCCCGGACGGTGCGCTGCAGGATATTTCCCCCACCGTGCTCGGCGCCATGGGCATCCCGCTTCCCAAGGAGATGACCGGTCTCGATCTTCGCGTGAAGAAGAGCGGAAGGTAGCGGCAGCGATCATGAAGCTTGTTGTTGCCGTCTTCCATCCGTTTGCTCTTTGGTGCCCTCCGGCATGGCTTGGGCCGCGCCTGGAGCGCGAGTTTCACGAACTGAAGGTCGAAGTGCTCGCCAATTTTGACCAGCTTCCCACGGCCGTCGAGGACGCCGACATCCTCATGACGTGGTCGTTGCGCGATGGCCAGTTGGCCGCAGCAAAGAAGCTGCGCTGGATTCATTCGACCACCGCCGCCGTGCAGCAGTTGCTCACGCCGGAGATTGTCCACAGCAACGTCGTGGTCACCAACTCAACCGAGGTTCATGGTGGCGCGGTTGCCGAGCACGCCATGGCCCTGCTGCTGGCCTGCGCCAAGCAACTGGGACGCGCGCGTGACGAGCAGCACGCACAGCGCTGGGGGCTCGATTCCTATTTCACAGAAGGCCCCATGCCGCGCACCGTCACCGGCTCCACGCTGGCGCTGGTTGGGCTGGGCGCCATTGGCCGCCGCGTGGCGCGGCTGGCAGAAGCGTTTGGCATGCATGTCATCGGCGTGCGGCGTGACGCCACCAAGCGCGAGGACCACTGCGAGCGCGTGGTCGAGTTCGACCAGTTGGATGAGGTGCTGCCCGAGGCCGATTACGTCATTCTGGCCGCGCCGGTCACCGAGGAAACGCGGGGCATGATCAACCGCGAGCGCCTCGCTTTGTTGAAGCCCTCCGCCTACGTCATTAACGTGGCTCGCGGAGTGCTTGTCGAGGAGCCTGCGCTCATCGAGGCCCTGCGCGAAAAGAAGATTGCCGGCGCCGCGCTCGACGTCTTCGACAAGGAGCCGCTGCCGCCGGAATCGGATTTGTGGGCGCTGCCGAACCTGATCCTCACGCCGCATTCGGCGGGCGTGGACCAGAAGGTGTGGGAGCTTCAGTACGCGTTCTTCACCGAGAATCTTCGCCGCTTCCTTGCCGGAGAGCCTCTGCGCAGCGTCGTGGATAAGCAGCGCGGATACTGACCTTCGCGCGCATCCTGCCGCCTGTCTTCGCATTCAATCGCCATCGCATGAGCCGCGTTCGCAGCGCGGCTCATGGGCGGTTGTGCCGCAGGTTATCCATCGCCCAGCAGTATTCAATCACCAGAAAGGCAATCCATTCAGGCTGGCGCTTCACCAGCAGAATGGCGATGCCGGCCACCAGCGCAAGGGTTTCCACGCACCAGAAGACCACGTCGAACTCCACCTCGTGGCGGCTCTGAAGCTCGTTGTTCGTGATGTACTCGAAGATCTTCCACATGCCCGCATTGTCCTGCAAAATGCGGCGGGTTCAGCGGCGCTTCGCTGTGGGTTTCCTGAATCGGGCGAAGAAAGTGGCTGTGAAGATTCGCTTCAGTCCTGGCAGCTTTTCACAATCGCCGTCGCCAGCGGTACCTGCTCCACAATTTCCAGCCCAAATCCCTCAACAGCCGCCACGCGGCGCGGGCGGTTGGTCAGCAGGCGCAGACGCTTCAGGTTCAGGTCGGCCAGTATCTGCGCGCCAATGCCAATTTCGCGCTGAATCTGCCGCTGCGAATCCGGGAGCGTCGGCAGCCGCAGGTCGCGGTGGAACTGCAAGGTCTTCACGCCGTTGAACTCCTCCACGGAGAAGCCCTGCGAGCGCTGGTTCAGGTAGACAATGGCGCCGCGGCCCTCGGCGGCGATCATGCGCATCGATTCATCGAGCACCCGGCGGCACTCGCACCACGTCGCGCCGAACACGTCTCCCGCCAGGCAGTGCGCGTGCATGCGCACCAGGGACGGTATCTCCGGCGTCTGCTCCACGTCGCCCTTCACCAGCGCAATGTGCGACTCCTGATCGACCTCGGAGCGGTAGGCGATCATGCGGAACTCGCCATACGGCGTCGGCAGCACGGCCTCACCCTGCCGCACCAGACAGCGTTCGTGCTGCAGCCGGTAGCGGATCACCTCCGCCACGGTCAGCATCTTCAACGCGTGCTCGGCGCAGAACTCGCGCAGTTGCGGCACACGCGACATGGTGCCGTCTTCGTTCATGATCTCGCAGATGACGCCCGCCGGAGTCATTCCTGCCAGCCGCGCCAGGTCCACGGCGGCCTCCGTCTGCCCGGCGCGCACCAGCACGCCGCCCTTGCGTGCCCGCAGCGGAAACACATGCCCCGGACGCACCAAATCCTGCGCCTTGGCCGACGGGGTGGCGGCCACCTGTATGGTATGGGCGCGGTCGGCGGCGGAGATGCCCGTGGTCACGCCTTCGCGCGCCTCAATGGAGACGGTGAACGCCGTGCCGAACTGCGATGTGTTGTGTGCCGCCATCGGCTCCAGCCGCAGCGCGTCGCAGCGCTCCTCGGTCATCGGCAGGCAGATCAACCCCCGTCCGAAGCGCGCCATAAAGTTGATCGCCTCCGGCGTCACCTTCTCGGCGGCCATCGTCAGGTCACCTTCGTTCTCGCGGTCCTCGTCGTCGACCACGATGATCATGCGTCCGGCGCGGAATTCCTCCAGCGCGGTGGGTACGTCACAGAATGGCGGTTGCGGTGTCATGGCGGGTACAGATTCTAGCCCGGAATCGTGCGCGGTGCATCCGCGAATCCGGCGGCGCGAGCGCGCCACGCATTGAGCAGCACTTGAGCGGCAATTGATTTACAGCAGAAAAGGGAAGGGCCTCCCATTCATTCCACGAGGAATGAAACGGGAGGCCCGAAAAACTGGTTGAAACCTAGGCGTTCGGGTTCAGCAGGCGGAAGATGCAGAAGCAGATTGCCGCCACAATGGCCGAAGCCGGAATGGTCAGCACCCATGCCCACACAATGCGGGTGGCCACGCCCCAGCGCACGGCAGAGATGCGGTGCGTGGTGCCCACACCGACGATGGCGCCAGTGATGGTGTGCGTGGTGGAAACCGGAATACCCGCCAGTGCCGTCATGCCCAGCGTGATCGCACCGGCCGATTCCGCGCAGAAACCGCCAATCGGCTTCAGCTTGGTGATCTTGCTGCCCATGGTGTGCACAATGCGCCAGCCGCCGAAGTAGGTGCCGGCGGCGATGGCCGCATGCGCCGAGAGAATGATGGGCCAGTGCAGGTTACCCCAGTTGCCCATCATGTCGCTCTTGGAGAGCAGGCCGCCGGTGTAGAGCGCTCCGGCAATGATGCCCATCGTCTTCTGCGCGTCGTTGCCGCCGTGCCCCAGGCTGTAGGCGCCTGCGGAAAGCAGTTGCAGGTGACGGAACCAGCCGTCCACCTGGCGCGGCGTCTTGCTCTGGAAGATCCAGTACATACAGATCATGAAGAAGAAGGCGAGCACGAAGCCGATGAGTGGGGAAAGGAAGATGAAGCTGATGGTCTTGGTCCATCCGCCGGGGATGATGACCTCATGGGCGTGACGCCACCCGTGCAGGATCGCCGCCCGCATCATGGCCGCGCCGGCGTACCCGCCAATCAGCGCGTGCGACGACGAGGTCGGCAGCCCAAGAATCCACGTCAGCAGGTCCCACACAATGGCGCCCAGCAATCCCGCCAGCACCACGTACTGCGTGACGATGTCGAGCTGGATCATGCCCTTGCCGATCGTCTTGGCTACGGCGGTGCCGAAGGCGAAGGCGGCGACAAAGTTGAAGAACGCGGCCCACACCACGGCCAGCTTCGGCGACAGCACGCGCGTGGAAACCACGGTCGCAATGCTGTTGGCCGCATCGTGAAAGCCATTGATGAAATCAAAGACAAGCGCGGCCAGAATCGTCAGAACAACCAGAAACAATCCGGTAGTCAAAGCTTGTCTCCGTTACGCGCTCTTCAGAACGACGGTTTCCAGCACGTTGGCGGCATCTTCCGCCTTGTCCGTCGCGGCTTCCAGCGTCTCGAGCACTTCCTTGATCTTGATGAGATGAATGGGGTCTTTTTCGTGCTCGAACAGGCTGGCAATGGCGTGGCGGCTGATGCTGTCGGCTTCATTTTCCAGCCGGTTCACCTCCACGCAGTGCTCCAGCAACTTTGCTGCGTTCTTGTCCAGCAGCTTCACGGCCGCGGACAATTCTTCGGTCTGGCGCAGAATGATCGTTGCCAGGTCGCGGCAGGCTGTCGGCGGATGATCCACCTTGTAGAGCACCAAGCGGTCGGCCGCGGAGTTGATGAAGTCCAGCACGTCGTCCAGCGAACTGGCCAGCATGTGTATGTCTTCGCGGTCAAACGGAGTGATGAAGCTCTGGTTCAGCTTCACGAAAATGCTGTGCGTCAGGTTGTCGCCCTTGTGCTCGATCGCTTTGATCTTGTGCACCGAGGCGGCGACGTCGGAGTAGTCTGCCAGCATTTCACAGGCTAATCGAGCGCCTTCGGTTAAATTGTCTGCCGTTTGAGAGAAGAGTGTGAAGAACTCGCCATCCTTTGGTACTAATCGCACGAGAGAGTCCTGAAATCTGCCCTAAAGAGGGGATTTTTTTAATGGAACATTCACCAATCTGTAACGTTTAACTATCTCAAACCGGCTGCCCGGAGTCAACGGAAGATGCTGGCAGTGCTCCCAGCCGCCTCGCTTGGGCGCAAAGAATCGGAAGGTCTCGTACTTCAATAATGCCGTTCTAACTGCAAGGGAACAATGCGGTTGCTGCGGCTTCAGGTGCTCGTAAAAAGGAAAAGGGCCGCTTGGAGCGGCCCCTTGTTCTGAACTTGGCGAACTCTACAGAGTCGATTCGATCTCGAATCCCCACGCTTCCAACAGCGGTTCAGGGATGTACTTGGAGTTCTTGTTACGGCGCGCCCACTCCCGCAGACGCGTTGAGCGAATGTACTGGTCGGGCTGCAGCTTGAACTCGCGCACGACCTGTTCGAACTCGGTGATGGTCGGGGTGACCGGTCCGATCGGCTCCGGTTTTCCCCAGTTAGGATTGCCGCGTCTTTTTGCCATGAAGTGTTTACCTACCTCTGTGTTGGATTTTCAGGCGGGAGTGCTGGGAGTTCTCTCCTCTACTTGGACGCATCAGATTCAGGGTAGTTTGCCTCGCAACTCCACCCTTTTCCCGTTGGCTTGTGCGCCCGTGTCACCCACCCGGATACTGCGATGAAGCACGGTGATCAGGATCGATCTATTATATGCAGACTGTTCTCTGTTTACAACGAGGAATTTCTTTTTTCCTTCGCAGACTCTGCCGTAGCTAGAAATTTTTGTAAATATTAAGCAAAATCAACAGCTTGCGAGGAGTTCTGGAAAGGGAAGTGCAAGTTTCTTGAATCTCGTGGTGTTGCGCAATAGCCACACTTTCAAGTTTCTTGAGCCCCTCTTTGTTACCTTCAAAAAGTATCCCCACCCAACAGGCTCAGCTGTTTAGGTGGGGATCAAGTGTCCGGCCGCCGTGCGCGGTTTTGGGGACGGTGCTGCGCACCTTGCCTGCCGCAGGCTGCTGCTGCTTCCGGGCGCGTGCGCGTGGTTAGCAGTGGATGAGGTTGGGTGCCTGGATGCCCTTGGTGGCGTTGCGGGTGTCGACGACCAGCTTGGCCTCGCGGACGATCTTGGCATAGTCGTAGGCGGAGTGGTCGGTGACGATGAGCACGCAGTCGAACTCCGGCACCTTCTCCAGCGGCGTCGAGGTCATGTTCAGGCTATAGTGGCGTCCGTGGCCGACCTTGGCGAAGTAAGGGTCGTTGTAGCTGACCTTGGCGCCACGTTTTTCGAGCAGCTCCAGAATGGTCAGCGAGGGCGACTCGCGCAGGTCGTCGATGTCCTTCTTGTAGGCCACGCCGAGCACCAGCACCTTGGCACCGTTGAGCGCCTTGCCGTGCTTGCTCAAGGCTTCCATCACCTGCTCGACGACGAAGTAGGGCATCTGCATGTTGACCTCGCCGGCCAGCTCGATGAACTTGGTGCGGAAGTCGAACTCCTTGGCCTTCCACGAGAGGTAGAAGGGGTCGATGGGGATGCAGTGGCCGCCCAGTCCGGGGCCGGGGTAGAAGGCCTGGAAGCCGAACGGCTTTGTCTTTGCCGCCTCAATCACTTCCCAGATGTCGATGTTCATGCGCAGCGCCAGCTGCTTCAGCTCGTTGACCAGCGCGATGTTGACGCAGCGGTAGATGTTCTCCAGCAGCTTGGTCATCTCAGCCGCGGCCGGGGTTGAGACCGGCACGGTGCGGCGGAAGATGCTGCCGTAGAGAGCGGCGGCGATCTTCGATCCGTCGCTGTCGAGCCCGCCGATGACCTTGGGAATGTCGTGCCGGGCGACCTGGTCGTTGCCGGGGTCCTCTCGCTCGGGCGAGAAGACGACGTGGAAGTCGCCGGGCTGCTGCTCGCCGGTGGGCAGGGTGCGGCAGGCCTTCAGGCCCTCGGGGTTCTGCTTCTCCAGAATGGGGACAAGGATCTCCTCGGTGGTTCCGGGATAGGTGGTGCTTTCGAGGATGATGGTCTGTCCGCGGCGAATGTGCGGCGCCAGCGACTGTGCGGTCTTGACGATGTAGCTGAGGTCGGGCTGGTGATACTCATCGAGCGGGGTGGGCACGCAGATGATGACGGCGTCCATCTCGGAGATCTTGTGGAAGTCGGCGGTGGCGGCAAAGCCTGCCTTGTGCGCGGCGGCAATCTCGTTGGGCTCAATGCGGACAATGTAGCTGCCGCCCTGGTTGAGTGTCTCCACCTTGCGTGTGTCCACGTCAAAGCCGGTGACGCGGAAACGCTCGCCGCTGAACAGCAGCACCAGCGGCAGTCCCACGTACCCCAACCCCACCACTCCAACGCGCGCTTCCCGCGCCTCTATCCGGCGTATCGTCTCTGCGGTGTTTGTTGGGGGCTGGGGCGTACTGGTATTAGACATGAGGCCGTTCTTCTCCTTCGCTCTTGCGAACAAATAGCTATTGTAAACGGACGCGCGGGCTGTGGATTGGTTGCGTTGCCTGTCTTGGAACGTCTTTGCGCGGTGGCACTTTCCGGGAGCGGCTCGGGCTACAATGGCCATCATGCGAGTTCTCATCACGGGCGGCGCGGGCTACATTGGCAGCACGGTGGCGGAGCAGGTGCTGCGCGCCGGTCATGAAGTTACGGTTTACGACAACCTCTACAACGGTCACCGTGCGGCGGCGCCTGTGGCTGCGCAGTTTGTGCAAGGCGACATTGCCGATGCCGGGAAGCTGACGCAGGTGTTTTCCAGCTTCCGCCCGGAGGCCGTCATGCACTTCGCCGCGCTCATCGAGGCGGGCGAATCCATGCGCGATCCCGGCCGCTTTTTTGCCGTCAACACGGCGGGCGCGCTCAACCTTCTGCGCGTGATGCAGCAGCACGGCGTGAGCAAGCTGGTCTTCTCCTCTACGGCCGCCGTCTACGGAGAGCCGCAGCACACGCCCATTGACGAGGACCACCCGCTGCAGCCGACCAACGCCTATGGCGAGAGCAAGCTGCTGGTGGAGCGGATGCTCGCATGGTTCCACCGCATACACGGCCTGCGCTACGCCAGCCTGCGCTACTTCAACGCCGCCGGGGCCGCACCCGGACGCGGCGAGGCACACCGCCAGGAGAGCCACCTGATTCCCCTGGTGCTGCAGGTGCCGCTCGGGCAGCGCAAGGAGATTTACGTTTTTGGTGACGACTACCCGACACGCGACGGCAGTTGCGTGCGCGACTACATACACATCAGCGACCTGGCCTCGGCGCACGTGCTCGCCTTGCATGCGCTCGCCGAACGCGACCGCATGATCTACAACCTGGGCAATGGCGTGGGCTTTACCGTGAAGGAAGTGGTCGAGGTGGCGCGCAAGGTCACCGGAGACGCGATTCCGCTGGTGGTGCGCGAGCGCCGCGCGGGAGATCCGGCAACGCTGGTGGCCAGCTCGGCGCGCATTCAGCGCGAGCTTGGCTGGAAGCCGCAGTTCACTTCGCTGGAGGAGATTGTCGGCTCCGCCTGGGAGTGGCACCAGTCGCACCCAAAGGGCTACGAATAGGCACCGGCGCAACGCGCAATCTCAGCCAGTCGTCGCGGGTGATATTTCGGCGATGTTCTCGATTGCCTCAGTCAACAAACTTGGTGCTTTGCGGCAGATGGTTAAATTGATCTTGTAAACAACCGAGAGTTAGACCCGCGCTAACTCCAGGCATCGTCCGTGCAAATGATGTTTGAATGAAAGCAGACTGTTCCTATCACTTATTTGGGGCACTCGCCTGTTTGTGGTGCTCTCTCCATCGCGTGAATTGCTCATAAGCGAACGAGAGAATCACTCCGATACACAACCACTGTACTGTTCCGAGTAGAGTCAAATACAACGGATGGCCGAGTACTATCGGAAAGATGAAAGAAGTCGGCAAATCCAGCGCCAAAATCACTATCCACTCCATGCCACCTGGAGTGACCAATAGTGCGATAAGAGCACATAAGCAAAGGTGAAGCACTGGTAACGCTGCTATCCGCACAAAGCGCTTGGAGTTTCGCATAGTCTCCGGTTGTCGATATTAGTGTAGTGTTTGCAAGTGTGGTGCTGTCTCTATCGGGAAGAAGTCTGCATTTTGTCAGCAATGCGCTCAAACACAGAACCCACACCTCTGGCTATGAGGACCCACCAAGCGGTTCCCAGTACACCAAACACCAGCAGCGGATCAGCCAGTCTCATCAATTGCACGAGAATCAGTGATGCGGGGAAATCGACGACAAACGCATACATCCAACCCCAATTTCCTTCCACATAGAAGGCGTGAAATCGAATTGCAAGGCAGGATCCGAAATGGATCAGCGCAACTGCCGTAATTACGACTTTCCCTTGCTTTGTCATCTTGTACTTGTTCTTGCTGCGAAACAGACTACGCGCCGCAGCCATCCAACGCGAATGAATTGTGTGTGCAATTGTGAGCGAGTCTGTGGACGAGGATTACAGGTCGAGAGCCAGTGCTGGTGTTGCAGGGAGCCTTCCTCAGCAAGTGAAACGCCCCATCGCGAGGATGGGGCGTTTGCTTGCAGAAGCGAATTAAATCAAGTGTGCGGCTTACTTCTCGCGCTCCACCACGAACTGCGGAATCCACAGCAGCGCGCGCTTGTAGTCGTTTTCGGCGAAGGGCTCCAGGTCGTGTTTGGCGGCCTCGGCGTAGCGCACGGCCTCGGCGTTGGCGGAGGCGATGGAGCCGTAGCGGTTGAGAATCTCAAGAATTTCCGCGTGGGTCACGCTCTGGAAGGAGCGCTCGCGCAGCACGGTTTCAATCCTGGTGCGTTCTTCCGGCGTGCAGCACTCGAGCGCGTGCAGCACCGCCAGCGTGGCCTTGCCTTCGCGGAGGTCGCTGGCCACGGGCTTGCCCAGTACCTGCTCGGAGGCCGTCAGGTCGAGCACGTCGTCCACGATCTGGAAGGCCATGCCGATGTTGCGTCCGTAGGAGCGCAGCGCCAGTTCCTGCTCACGCGTGCCGCCCGCCAGAATGGCGCCCAACTGCATGCAGGTGGCGAACAGGCAGGCCGTCTTGCGGTAGATCAGGTCCAGGTGCTCTTCCACCGTGATGCATTTGCCGAGCTTCTCGTCCTGCAGCAGCTCGCCCTCCACCATCAGCTTGGTCAGGTCGATGAGCAGGTCAAGGATGCGCAGGTTGTTCTCACGCAGCGCGATCTTGAACGCCTGCATGTAGAGCCAGTCGCCGGCGAGCACGCAGCGTGCGTTGCCCCACAGCACGTTGGCCGAAGGACGGCCACGGCGCGTGGTGGCCTCGTCGATGATGTCGTCATGCACCAGCGTGGCGGTGTGGATCAGCTCCACGACCGCGCCCAGCCGCGTGGCGCTCGGTCCGGAGTACTCCATCAGGCGCGAAGCCAGCAGCAGCAGCGCCGGACGCAGGCGCTTGCCGCCGCCGTTGCGCAGGTACTCGCCGATTTCCGTGATGGCCGCGACGTTGCTGACCGTATCGCAACCGAATTCCGTCTCAATCGCGACCAGATCGTCGTGGAGAAGGTCGAACAGTTCTTTCCCGGTGGCTGTGGCGAAACTCTTCAAGCGGAACCCTATCGATAGATTCACAAAACGAACCGCGCGATTCACGCGGTTCGAACGGCGGCTGTCTCTCGGCCGCCTCTCTCATCCTGTTGCGCCGGAGCGTTCCCGGCGAAATCCTGCACGGCGCAGCCAGTGCGCGGCCGCCCTACAGCGAGCGGTAGTTCACAAACTGCATGTCGATGCCAAAATCCTTGTTGCGCAGAAAGGCAATGATCTCCTGCAGCGTGTCGCGGTCCTTGCCGCTCACGCGCACCAGGTCGCCCTGGATGGAGGCTTGCACCTTCTTCTTGGAATCCTTGATGGCCTTGACGATCTCGCGGGCCTTCTCCGTGGGGATGCCCTGCTGCATGGTGACCTTCTGGCGCACGGTGGCGCCGGCGGCCGGCTCAATGGTGCCAAAGTTCAGCGCCTTCAGCGGCACGTTGCGCTTCACCAGCTTGGTCTGCAGAATGTCGGTCACGGCCTTGAGCTTGTACTCATCGGCCGAAGCCAGAACGATGGCGTCCTTGTCCTCCAGCGCAATCGACGAACGCGAATCCTTCAGGTCGAAGCGCTGCGAGATCTCCTTCATCGCCTGCTGTATGGCGTTGGAGACTTCCTGCAAGTCCACCTTGCTGACGATATCGAATGAATTTTCGCTAGCCATGTGAACTTAGTGTAACGAAAGTCCGGCGCAGTAGCGAGCGCGAATCGCCCGCACGGGTATGAAATTCGTGGCAACGAAGAAATCTGGAGAGAATGATGCACTCCGGGCGCAGGCTTCGCTCACGATGACAGTGGAAGGAGTAATGCGGTTGGGTAGCGGTGCCTTGCACCTGCCAGCCACAGGCGCATCGCCGGGTGCCCCAGGTTCGCACCCGTGTTTGGCGCTAACCTGGGATGCCGTGACATGGATGCTTGGCGCGTTTGGCCAAGACGGCTGTTAGAGGTTGGAGCTTTTCGACTTGGCATCGCCCGCAGGCGCAAGCTGGAAGAAGCGGAAGAAATTTCCCACTGCGAGCGATCCCGCCTGTTCCTGTTCCAATCCGCGAAGCTCGGCCACCTTGCGCGCGGTCTCCACCACGTAGGCAGGCTCGTTGCGCTTGCCGCGATGCGGCACAGGTGCCAAGTAGGGCGAATCGGTTTCCACCAAGAATTGATCGAGCGGCACCATCGCGGCGGCGTCGCGTATGTTCTGCGCCTTGGGGTAGGTGATGTTGCCGCAGAACGAGAGCAGGAAGCCCATGTCGAGCGAGGCGCGCGCGTGCTCCAACTCACCGCTGAAGCAGTGCATGATGCCGCCCAGCCCGGCGGGCTGCCAGTGCTCGCGCAGAATCGGCAGCAGGTCGTCCCAGGCGTCGGTGGAGTTCTGCGAGGCGCGGTTGTGGATGACGATGGGCAGCTTCGCCTCCTTCGCCAACTCGAGCTGCTCAATCAGCACGCGCTTCTGCACCTCGCGCTCGGAGTACTCGTAGAAGTAGTCGAGGCCGATCTCGCCCCATGCGATGACCCTTGGATGCCGCGCCAGCCCGCGCATCTTCTCCCACGCCGCGGCATCGGCCAGCCGCGCCTCCTGCGGATGCACGCCAATCGTCGCCCAGATCCAGTCGTACTTTTCCGCGAAGGGAATGGCGCACTCCACCGTGTCCGGGCCGTCTCCGTTGCCGATGGCGAGCATGGCCACCAGCCCGGCCGCGCGCGCCCGCGCCAGCATGGCCTCGCGGTCCGCGTCAAACTGCCGGTGCTCGGGATGAGCGTGAGAATCAACGTACATGGGCGCCATCGTCCTTGCGCGGTGGAAACTCGCCTGTTGAATTAAGTGTGAAATGACGAAAGTACGAAAGTATGAATTGAAGATCCCTGTGCCTCGTATCGCTTCCTCAAGATTGCGTCATCCTGAGGAAGCGGCATTGCCGCGACGAAGGACCTGTTTTGCAATTCGTACTTTCGTACTTGTCTACTTCCGTACTTCAAGCCTTACTTCAGCCGCGAGCCAATCTCCACGTCTTCGAGGAAGGCGGCGAGCGCCGGTGTTGAGTGCTCGTTGAGCGAAGCGGCCACGACCATGCCCTTTGACTCCAGCCCGCGCAGCTTGCGCGGAGCCAGGTTGGCCACGATGACCACCTTGCGTCCGATCAGCTTTTCCGGGTCGTAGGCCTTGGCGATGCCGGCCACCACCTGGCGCTTTTCAAAGCCCAGGTCCACTTCCAGCCGCAGCAGCTTGTCGGCCTTCTGCACCTTCTCGGCGAAGGTGACGAGGCCCACGCGCAGGTCGATCTTCACAAAGTCGTCGATGGTAATTTCCGGCGCCAGCGGCATGTACTTGGATTCTTCAGCCACGGCGGGCGCAGCCTCGGTGGCTGCCGGTGCGATGGCCGGTGTCGGGGCCGGAGCTTCGGCCGGTGCGGCGGCCGCCTCTGTGGCGGCCTTACGCTCAAGTTCCATCTGTTGCATCCTTTCAATCGCGCTCTTGTCGGCGCGTGGAAAAACGGGTTCGACCTTGCCGAGCTTGGTGGCCACGCCGAGCTGTCCCCACTTCAAGCCCTTGAGGTTCAGCTTGGTGATGTCGCCCAGTCCGAGCTGCGCCCAGATGCGCGCGGTCGAGTCGGGGATCACCGGGTGCGCCAGCGCGGTCACAATGCGCAGCGCTTCGGCCGAGGTGTAAAGCACAGTCGCCAGTCGCGGACGTTCCTCTGGCTTTTCCGCCAGCGCCCACGGCTCGTTCTCGACAATGTACTTGTCCACGGCGGCCACCAGCGCCCAGGCGCTCTCCAGCGCGCGGGAGAACTGGAAGTTCGTGAACAGCTCGTCGAAGTCGGCAATGGTCTTGTCGGCCAGCTTGGCAATGGCCTCGTCGGCCGGGGTCTTGGCGGCGGTCGCCGAAGGATACGGCACTTCGCCGTTGAAGTAGCGCGTAATCATCGAGAGCGTGCGGCTGGCCAGGTTGCCCAGGCCGTTCGCCAGGTCGGAGTTGAAGCGCTGCACCAACGCGTCAAAGCTGAACGCGCCATCGGAGCCGAAGACCACCTCGCGCAGCAGGAAGTAGCGCAGCGCGTCGGCACCCAGCACGTCAAGAATGGTCTCACTGCGCACAATGTTGCCGCGCGACTTCGACATCTTGCTCTCTTCGAAGAGCAGCCAGCCGTGCGCCACAATGCCCTTGGGCAGCGGCAGCCCGGCAGCCAGCAAAAACGCCGGCCAGTAGACGCAGTGAAAGCGCACGATCTCCTTGCCGACCATGTGCACGTCGGCCGGCCAGTAGCGGTCGAGCTTCGTGGTGTCGCCGGAGCCGAAGCCGAGCGCCGTCATGTAATTGCACAGCGCGTCCAGCCACACGTAAATAACGTGTTCCGGATCGTCCGGCACCGGGATGCCCCACTTGAAGGTGGTGCGGCTGATCGAAAGATCACGCAGGCCCGAGCGCACAAAGGCGATGACCTCGTTGCGGCGCGTCTCCGGACGGATGAAGTCCGGATTCTCCGTGTAGAGCTTCAGCAGCGGCTCTTCCATGGCCGAGAGCTTGAAGAAGTAGTTCTCCTCCTTCACGGTTTCGGTCGGGCGTCCGCACTCGGGGCAGGGCGCGCCGGGCGTGTCCACGTCCACGTAAAGCTCGTCGTAGACGCAGTACTGGCCGCTGTAGCTGCCCTTGTAGATGTAGCCGCGGTCCTTCAGCAGCTTGAACATCGCCTGCACACCGCGCTTGTGTTCTTCGTCGGTGGTGCGGATGAATTTGTTGTAGCTGATGCCCATACGGTCCCACAGGCCCTTGAATTCGCCGGAGACTTCGTCGGTGAACTGCTGGGGCGTTTTGTGGGCGGCGTTGGCGGAGCGCTCGATCTTCTGGCCGTGCTCGTCGGTGCCGGTAAGGAAAAACGTGTCGTCGCCGAGCAGGCGATGGCGGCGCGCCACGGCGTCGCAAACGATCGTGGTATACGTGTGGCCGATGTGCGGCCGCGCGTTCACGTAATAGATCGGCGTGGTGATGTAAAACTTCTTCTGTTCACTATCCATGATTCTTGTTCCCATGGCTGGGCGCGGCATCCTGTTGTTCGGCAAACAGCCGCATCGCTTCCAGCATAACCTGTTTCAGTGGTACTCCGGCAGTGACGGCCGCGGCGCGGCAGTCTTCATACTCGGGCGCGGCGTTCACAACCTCGCCATTCATGCGCCCAATCTTGATCTTCAGCGGGCCCCATTCGGAGCGCACCGTCACCCATTCGCGTTCCAGCACCTTGCGCTGCTCCACGTGCGTGCGCAGCCCGAGCGTGGAAGTCTCCGTGAACAGAATGTTCGCCAGCTTGCGCTCGTCCTCGGGCTTGGCCAGAACGGTCAGCAGGTGGCCGGGGCGCGATTTTTTCATCTGCACCGGCGTCACAAAGGCGTCAAGCGCGCCGGAGGCCATCAGCTTCTCGAGCGTATAGCCAATCACCTCGGGCGTCAGGTCGTCGAGGTTGGCCTCCATCACCAGCACCAGGCTGCCGTGCTGTGCCGCCTCCTGCTCCACGGCCTCGGCCAGCGTCAGCCGCAGCACATTGGAGTGTCCGGCAAAGTCGCGTGCGCCCGCGCCGTAGCCGCTCGAAAGAATGCGTGCAGCAGGCAGCGGCTCAAAGCTGTGCACCAGCGCCCGCACCAGTGCGGCGCCGGTCGGTGTCACCAGTTCCTTCTTCGGCCCGGCGGCGTAAACCGGCGCGTCCTTCAGCAATTCGAGCGTGGCCGGGGCCGGTACGGGCAGCGTGCCATGCGCGCAAAGCACCGTGCCGCTGCCGGTGTTCAGGGCCGAGCAGCGCCATTCGGTCACGCCGAGCCAGTCGGCGCCCACCGCTCCGCAGACAATATCCACGATGGCATCGACCGAGCCGACCTCGTGGAAGTGCACGGTCTCCAGCTCACGGTTGTGAATCCGGGCCTCGGCGCGTCCCAGCAGCTCAAAGGCGCGCAGGGCAGTCCAGCGGGCTTTATCGGTCAGCGTCGCCTTGTGGATGATCTCCCGGATTTCCTTCAGCCCGCGATGCTCGTGGCTGTGCGTGTGGCCTTCCTCGCCGTGCGTGTGTTCGTGGCCATGCTCATGTTCATGGGAATGCTCGTGCTCATCGCCGTGCGAATGCTCTGGCTCATGCTCGTGCGTGTGGGGCTGCGGCACGTGCTCGTGCGCCTGCAGGCCACCCGGATGCGAATGCGTGGTGCCGTCCGGGTGCACGTGCTTCTGCGCGTGGAACTGTTCGCGCGGCATGTCGGGCACGCCGTCGATGATGACGTCAATCTTGGTGGCGGCAATGCCGTTGCGCGTCACGCGCGTCTGGCGCAGCTCGGCGCCCACGTTCAGGGCGCGAACGGTTTCGGCCAGCAGTTCGAAGGGAACCCCGGCGTCAACCAGTGCTCCAAGGAACATGTCGCCGCTGATTCCGGAAAAGCAGTCGAGATAGGCTAGGCGCATACAGACTCACAGCGCCCGGCTTGGTGCAGCCCGGCGCGAAACCTCATGATAGGGACTCGCCCGCGCCCGGTCAAACCTCGCGGGGGTTCCGCAGCCTTTGTTATAATAACGTTTCTCCTCAGCAGTTTACGCGAGCAAAGTTCGCGCCCGTGGGCAGCCCCCATACAAGAAGGAATGCCGTGTACCGTCAGTCTCAACAGCGCCTTATCGAGCACGTTCGCCAGTTTCTGCAGCAGAAGTATCAACTGACCTTGGACAAGATCGTGGTGGAGCAGCCGCCCAAGCTGGAGTTTGGCGAGTTCGCGCTGCCGCTGGCCTTTGAGCTGGCGCGCAAGCTGCGCAAGGCTCCGCGCAAGATTGCCGAGGAAGTGGTGGCGGAGATGCCCGCGCTCGAGGGCTTCCAGCCCTTCGAGGTTGCAGGCGGCGGCTACATTAACGCGAAGATCGACCGCACGAAGGCCTCGCACGAGGTGATGGGCTCCACCGGCGAGCCTGCGCCTGTCGAGGGAAAAATCCTGGTGGAGCACACCTCCATCAACCCGAACAAGGCGGCGCACATCGGCCACCTGCGCAACTCCATCCTCGGCGATACCTTTGTTCGCCTGCTGCGCGCGGGCGGCCGCCCCGTGGCCGTGCAGAACTACATCGACAACACCGGCGTGCAGGTGGCCGACGTCGTCGTCGGCTTCGTGCATCTGGAGAAGAAGTCGAAGGCCGAGATTGCGGCCATGATCAAGACGGACGCGAAGTTCGACTACACCTGCTGGGACCTCTACGCGCGCGTCTCGCAGTGGTACGCCGAGGACAAGGGCAACGATCAGGCCCGCCGCGACGCTCTGCACGCCATCGAGACCGGTGGCAACGAACTGGCGGAAATCGCCGAGATGATCTCAACGGCCGTGCTGCGCCGCCACCTGGAGACGATGGACCGGCTCGGCATTGAGTACGACTTCCTGCCGCGCGAGAGCGAAATCCTTCGCCTCAAGTTCTGGGCGAAGGCCTTTGAGCAACTCAAAGAAAAGAAAGTGCTTTACTTCGAGAACGAAGGCAAGAACAAGGGCTGCTGGGTGATGACCCGTCCGGCCACCGCCAAGGCCGCCGAAGCCAAGGCAGAAGCCGAGGGGGAAGCCGCCCCGGAGGCCACCGGCCCCGACGAGGATGCCAAGGTTATCGTGCGCTCCAACGGCACGGTTGGCTACGTGGGCAAGGACATTGCCTACCACCTGTGGAAGTTCGGTCTGCTCGGCCAGGACTTCGGCTACCGCAAGTTCTACCTGTATCCGAACGGCAAGGACGTCTGGATGAGCTGCGAGCAGGGCGAGCCGGAGCACCCGCACTTTGGCGGCGTGGCCGCCATCTACAACGTGATTGACGCGCGCCAGAGCGAGCCGCAGGAGACGGTGAAGGAAGCCATCCGCCTGCTCGGCCACCCGGAGATGTCCGCCCGCTACACGCACTTCAGCTACGAGATGGTAGCGCTTACTCCGCGCTGCGCACTCGACCTCGGGTACACGGTCAGCGAAGAAGACCAGCAGCGTGCCTATATCGAGGTCAGTGGGCGCAAGGGCTTTGGCGTGAAGGCCGACGACCTGCTCGACAAGCTGATTGCCGCCGCCAAGGGCGAGGTTGATTCGCGCCATCCTGAGCTGAGCGACGGCGAGCGCACCGGCATTGCCACCGATATCGCCATCGGCGCGCTGCGCTACTTCATGCTCAAGTACACCAAGCAGTCGGTCATCGCCTTTGACTTCCGCGAGGCGCTGGCCTTTGAGGGCGAGACCGGCCCCTACGCGCAGTACGCCGTCGTTCGCGCGGGCAACATCTTCCGCAAGGGCGGCACCACGCCCGAGCAGGTGCTGGCGGAGGCCGCCAACGCCGACTTCACGCCTTACTTTGCGGACGAGACCGGCACCGACATCTGGGCGCTGTGGCTGCTGGCGGGGCAGACCTCGCTCATTATTGAGCAGTGCATTGCGCAGACAGAACCGGCCTACCTGGCCAAGCATGCCTTCCAACTCGCGCAGCAGTTCAACAACTTCTACCACCGCTACCACATCCTGACCGAGGAGGACGCGGGCCGGAAGCTGTTCCTGCTGGCTACCGCTGCGGTCGTCCGCCGCGAACTGGTGCGGGTGCTGGCCGTGCTCGGCATCAACGCCCCGGCAGTGATGTAGGGCGCGAATTTCGAGTTTGCGGTTTCGAGTCTCGAGAAGCGGGAAGGGCTAGGCAGAGCCGAGGTTTCGATATGTTTCGACGCGTACCAGGTCAACAGCAGATTCTTCCTCGCGGCTGCGCCGCCCCCAGAATGACGCGCTGAACGTGAGAGGTTCGCAAAAGAAGAAGCCCCGCACAGGCAATCCCTGTGCGGGGCTTCTCAACTTTACGAAACCTTCTGAAACCTCTCGAAACGTTTCGAAACCTATTACTTCAGGTTTTGCGCCAGGGCCAGCAGGGTACGCACGGCCACGCCGCTGGGGCCTTTGTCGAGCCACGCTTTCTTGTCCTCGACCGTGGCGGTGCCGGCAATGTCGAGGTGGATCCACGGCTTGCCGTCCACAAACTCTTCAAGGAACTTGGCGGCCGTGATGGCGCCGCCCCAGCGTCCGCCGGTGTTCTTGATGTCGGCGATGTCGCTCTTGATCAGGTCGAAGTATTCGCTGTCGATGGGCAGCCGCCACATTTTTTCGCCCGCCTGCTTCACGGCGGCGTCGAACTGCGCGTAGTAGGCATCGTCATTGCAGAAGGTGCCGGTGTTGGTGAAGCCCAAGGCGACCACGCAAGCGCCGGTGAGCGTGGCGGCGTCCACCAGGTGGGTGGCGCCCAGCTCGCGCGCGTAGCAGAGGCCGTCGGCCAGCACCAGGCGGCCTTCCGCGTCGGTGTTGATGATCTCGATCGACTTGCCGTTCATGGCGAACTGCACGTCGCCCGGCTTCTGCGCCTTGCCACTCGGCATGTTCTCCGTGGCGCAGATGACGGCGATGACCTTGATGGCGGGCTTGGCCAGCGCGATGGCGCGCATGGTGCCCAGCATGGTGGCGCCGCCTGCCATGTCGGTCTTCATCTTGTCCATGTCGGCGCCGGGCTTCAGGCTGATGCCGCCCGAGTCAAAGGTGATGCCCTTACCAACCAGCCCGAGCACGGGCGCGTCGGCGGCCGGAGCCTGCGAAGGCTCATAGGTCAGCACGATCAGGCGCGGCTCTTCGTCCGAGCCCTGCGCCACGGACCAGAAGGCGCCCATCCGCATCTCTTTGATCTTCTCCGGCCCGTACACTTCGCACTTCAAGCCGACTTCCAGCGCCATGTTGATGGCGCGGTCGGCCAGAATGGTTGGCGTCATCTTGTTGCCCGGCTCGTTCACCAGGTCGCGCGTAAAGTTCTCGGATTCACCCAGCGCCACGCCGCTCGCAACGGCCGCATAGAGGGCCATCGGTACGGCTTCCGGGGGCAGGGCAACCGTCAGCGTCTCCACCGAGAGGTCCTTCTTCTCTGAGTGGTAATAGTTCGAATCAAAGTTGCCGGTGACGGCACCTTCGGCAATGGCTGCGATGGAGGCGGCGTCGGCATCCGGCGTGAGCAGGGTGAGCGACTTGAGTTGCTTCGGCTTGATGGCGCGCACGGCGGCTCCGGCCAGCTTGCGCAGTTCGTGCGCGTTGAACTTGGCGGCCTTTCCGGCGCCGAAGAAGAGCACGCGCTTGGCCTTCACGCCGGCGGGCGCGTAGAGCCACGTCTGTTCATAGGGCTTGGCGGTGATTTCGCCGCTGGCAATCAGCGCGGCGGCCAGCGGAACCAGGGCGGCGTCGGCGGTGTGCAGCGCGGGCTTGGGGTCCTTGGCTTTGGCTTCGGCCTCGTCAAAAACGGGGACGACGAGACACTCGGCTTCCAGTTGTGCGGGCGAGGAATTCGTCAGTTCAATCTTCATGCCAGTTAGATTACAGCGATTCCCGCAAGGGTGCATCCCCGGCGATTTCCGCGGCCGTGGCTCGCGGCTGCGGAGGAACGCTAAGCCGAATTGACACGGTCACGCCGTCGCGGAGCGCGACTCAAGAGGATCTGATCACTCGCTCCGCTTCATTTGTCATCCTGAGTGAAGCGAAGGATCCCCGAGGCCGGCCTTCGCAATGGCGTGCAGTGTTTTTAGGGGAATGCCGATTGGGCGGCGCGGTGAGAACGCCCGGTGATCTACAGGGTGAGAGTGGCGCAACGGGGGATCCTTCACCTTCGCGAGCAGCCTGCCGGTTGCTCGCGGCGTTCAGGATGACAATAAAGGAGGGGCCAGTGTGTGTTCTTGGGGAAGGAAGTCAGGTGACGACGATTTTTCGTCGAGCTTTCCTGCCCTTCGGGCGCATAATGCGCGCGAGGAGGCCGCATGGAGACCCCGACCAAGTCCGCCACATCTGCCTCGTCTCCACCCGGTCGAGCCGTGACCAACGCGTCGGCGGCGCAGCCGTCACCATCTTCATCGCTGCCGTCCACGCCTGACGCAAGCTCTCCGCAGCCGGCCTCCGGCGGCGACAGCCGCTGGCTCACCCTGCGGTCCATGCTGGTGGGCGTGGCGTTTCTCTCGTTCTTCTTCTGGCTGCTGCCGCGCGTGCTGGGTTTTCAGGTGGAACTGGCCGGGGCGCAGCGCTGGCGATTGCTGGCGGCGGTGCCTTCGGCGCTGGGCTTTGCCACGGCGCTGCGCTGTGTGTGGGCCTTTGGGGCCATCGGGCACGGCACGCCTGCTCCCCTCCTGCCGCCCAAGCGGCTTGTCGTGGTGGGTCCGTATCGCTACGTGCGCAATCCCATGTACTGCGCCTTCTTCTGCGGCTGGGGAGGCCTGTGGGTGATGTTCGGCCATCCGGATCGCATGCTGATGCTGGCGGCCCTGAGCGTGGCGGTGGCCATGCACGGCTTCATTGTCTACTATGAGGAGCCGACGCTGCGGCGAAAGTTCGGGGAAGAGTATCGCGAATATTGCCGCAACGTGCCGCGCTGGCTGCCACGGCGGAAGGCTTGGATGAAGGAGACGGGCTAGCTTTTGCGGCTGCGGGCGATGGCCTCGCGGGCTTCCTTGTCGGCGGTGCGGCGGCGTTCGGTCTCGCGCTTATCCCAAAGCTGCTTGCCTTTTGCCAGCGCAACCTCAACCTTTACTTTACCGTTCTTAAAGTACATGCGGGTGGGGATGAGGGTGAGGCCCTTCTGCTGGGTTTTGGCCGCGAGCTTCTCGATCTCCGACTTGTTGGCCAGCAGTTTGCGGGTGCGCAGGCTCTCATGGTTGAACATGGCGGCCGGGCCGTAGGGGCCGATGTGCGCGTTGAGCAGGAACAGCTCGCCGTCCTTGACCAGGGCGTAGGAGTCCTTCAGGTTGGCGCGTCCTTCGCGGACGCTCTTCACCTCGGTGCCGCGCAGCACCACACCGCACTCGAATTTTTCCAGCAGGAAGTAATCATGCGCGGCGGCGCGGTTCTGCGTCGCATCGCGCTGGCCGCTGGCGACCGGATCGCGGCTAACATTTTTCGGTTTGCTCGGTCGAACTTCCTGGGTTGTATTCTTTGCCATCGCGACATCAACCGTTGCAAATAGGGTAAGGCCCGTGGCCCTTTGCCATTCCGGCAGAAGGACCGCGAAAGTCACATCCTATCATAGCGTTATGATGGAATACTCGATGGTATAATCGCGCCTGCTTCGCAATGCCAACGGACCAGGCGTATTGGTCAACCCCCGGACTCTTTAAGTTTTCAAAAAAAGGAGCGCGATGAAAGGCCTGAATCGGGTATGGGCGGTCGTGCTGATCACCCTTCTCGCCATACTTCCTGCCGCCGCCGACAAGGCCAAGGGCTTTTTCGACAAAGGCAGAGATGCAGAAGCGCGCCAGAATTACGAGCAGGCGTTCGACTATTACAAGCAGGCCTACCAGCTGAAGCCTCAGGACGTTCGCTACCGCACGTCGTTCGAACGCAGCAAACTCTATGCCGCCGCCGCCAAAGTGCGTCGCGGGCAGATGCTGCGCGAGATGGGCAAGCTGGAAGAAGCGCTGGCACAATTCGAAGCCGCCGAGCAGGCCGATCCTTCGAGCTTCGTGGCGCATCAGGAAGCCGCGCGAACGCGCAAGATGATGGATGACGCCAAGCGCGGCGTGGCCCCTCAGACAAAGTCGGAGAATCCGGAAGTAAGTGACCGCGTGGCGCGGGCGACAGGCCCTGTTGAGCTGGCTCCGATCTCGCAGGCTCCCATCACGCTCAAGCTCTACGAAGACACCAAGACCGTCTACGAGACGATTGGCAAGCTGGCGGGTGTCAACGTCCTGTTCGATCCCGATTACACCTCGAAGCGCATCAAGATTGAGTTGAATGCGGTGACTCTGGAGCAGGCACTGCGCATTGTGGCCCTCGAGTCGCGCACCTTCTGGCGTCCGGTCACGCCCAACACCATCTACATCGCGCAGGACTCCAACACCAAGCGTGGCGACCTGGAACAGCAGGTCGTTCGCACCTTCTACCTGAACAATCTGTCCTCCGCCACCGAACTGCAGGACATCACCAACACGCTGCGCACCATCCTGAAGCTTGAAAAGCTCCAGATGCTGCCAACGCAGAACGCCGTGGTGGTGCGTGGAACGCTGGACCAGGTGGCGATGGCCGAGAAGCTCATCGGCGATATCGACAAGGCGCGTCCGGAAGTGGTGGTGGAGCTGGCCGTGATGCAGGTGCAGAAGGAGAAGCTGAAGAACCTGGGCGTGCAGCCGCCGTTCACCTCCTCCAGCAGCCCCACCGTTCAGTTGCAGAGCAACACCGACTCAACTTCCAGTACCTCCAGCTCAAGCAGTTCCAGCAGCTCCTCGAGCGCCACCATCAACCTGAACGAGCTCGCCAACCTCGATGCGCGCAACTTTGTCGTCAGCATGCCGACGGCGAGCGTCACCGCCCTGGCCAGCGACACCAATACCAAGATGCTGCAGAACCCGCAGGTGCGCGCGCTTGACGGGCAGAAGGCAACGTTGAAGATCGGCCAGCGCGTGCCTATCGCCACCGGTTCGTATTCGAGCGGTGCCGGCGTAACGGGCACGGGCATCAGCGCACTGGTCAACACGCAGTTCCAGTACACGGACGTGGGTGTGAACGTCGAGATTACTCCGCACATCCACATGAACCGCGACGTGACGCTGAAGATCTCGCTGGAAATTTCGTCGATTGTGACCTACAAGGACATCGGCGGCGTCTCGCAGCCGATCATCGGCCAGCGCAAGATCGAGCATGAAATCCGCCTGAAGGAAGGCGAAGTCAACCTGCTGGGCGGCATCTTTGAAGAGTCCGAATCGCAGTCGTTGACCGGCCTGCCGTGGCTGGCGAACATCCCCATCCTGCGCTACTTCTTCGCACAGTCGAGCAAGGACCGCACGGACAACGAAATTGTTTTTGCCCTGACGCCGCACGTGGTTCGCGCGCAGGACATCAGCGAGCTGAACACGCGCGCCATCGACGTGGGCTCTGCCAACATTCTGGAAGTCCGCCGCACGCCTTCGCCGCAGCCCGTCAAGACGCAGCCTGCTCCGTCGCAACCGGCTCCGGTTCAGACGGCGCCCGCGCAGGTTCAACCGCAGCCTCCGGCTATGTCTCCGGCGGTGACGCCTGCTCCCACTGCTTCGTCAGTGCAGCCGATGGCGACAAATGTCGCCCCGGCGCCTGCGAACGCGGCCGTGGCAATGTCCTCTGCCGTGCAGCCTTCGGCAACAGCCCCTGCGGCATCGCCTTCGGCGCAGATGGGCGCGATGGGCAGCAATCCGCTGTTGAGCTTTGATCCGCCGTTGCTGAACCAGGCCACCGGCGCAACGTTCTCCGTGAACGTGGTGCTGACCGGCGGCCAGAACGTCTTCTCCGTGCCGGCGCTGATTGTCTTTGACCCAGCGGTGCTCAAGCTGGTGAACGTCTCCAGCGGCGACCTGCTTTCCAAGGACGGGCAGGCGGTGGCGCTGGTGCATCGCGAGGACCCCAGCGGCGGTGCAGTGCAGATTTCCGCCACGCGCCCGCCGAACACGCCGGGCATCACCGGCAGCGGCACGGTTTTCACGCTTACCTTTGTGGCGACGGCGCCGGGCAAGGGCACCATCGCAATCAACCGCGCCATGCTGCGCGACGCTGCGCAGCAGAGCATTGAGGCCACCGGCTCACAGGCCGTGGTGACCATCCGCTAGGAGGCGCAGCGTGCGTTTGCCGGTCACGGTTCGCGGAAGGCAGAAGGGCTTTACGCTGGTGGAGCTGGTGGTGGCCATGACCATCATGGCGCTGCTGGCCGGAGCCGCCCTGCCGCTGGCGCGCACGGCCGTCAAGCGCGAGAAGGAGCGCATGCTCCGCCACGCGCTGTGGGAGATGCGCGACGCCATTGACCGTTACAACAATGACGTGGCCAGCGCCAACATCCGCACCAAGATTGGCACCGAGGGGTACCCGCCGGACCTGCAGACGCTGGTCGACGGCATCGACATCAACGGCAAGAAGGTCAAGTGGCTGCGGCGCATTCCGGAAGACCCCATGACGAAGAGCACTGACTGGGGCATGCGATCAATGCAGGACGATCCGCAGTCGCAGTCCTGGGGCGGCCAGAATGTCTTCGACGTGTTCACCAAGTCACCGGACACGGCGCTGGACGGCAGCAAGTATTCCGACTGGTAGAGGCATGAAGGTGAGCTTGAAAAATCGGCGTTCGCAGCGTGGCTTCACCCTCATCGAGATGATGATCGTCATGTTCATCATCACGATTCTGGTCGGCATCGCCATTCCCAGCTACCAGCAGTCGGTGCTGCACGCCCGCGAGACGGTGCTGCGCAACAACCTGTTTGTGTTGCGCTCGGCCATTGACCAGTACACGCTGGACAAGCAGAAGGCCCCGCAATCGCTTCAGGACCTGGTGAGCGCCGGCTACATGCACGCGCTGCCCAAGGACCCCATCACGGATTCGGCCGACACCTGGCAGACCGAGATGGAGGAGGCGTCCATGTCCATGGATCAGACGCAGCCCGGCATCAGCGACGTCCACAGCGGAAGCGCCGCCCCCAGCAGCAACGGCAGCGCTTACAACACCTGGTAGACCAGCCCCTTACAAGCTGCTCCACGGCAGTATAATCAGACACCACGGAGGCTGCTTACCGGCCTCCGGCTGGAGCGTCTAACCGGGAGGCCGAGGGGCGGCCCGCTGGAGGGGATGTATGAAAGCACGTTTGGCATTGCTGGCATTGATGTGCACGCTGGCCACGATGGCAGCCGCGCAGCAGGAGACGGGAACACAGGCGCAGTCGCAACCGCAACCGGCGGCGTCACAGACCTCGTCAACGGCCACCACTGCGGCTGGCACGCAGGACGCCCAGAAGCAGGACTCCAGCGCCTCCAAGCAGGAGAGTGGCGCGCAGCCCTCGACGGGCTCTACCGGCAACGCGCCGGTGCTGGCGCCGCAGCCGGACCCGAAGGCCGACACCACCCTCAGCGAAACCCCCGTCAAGCCCGAAGAAAACGTTCCCATGCAGAAGGACCCCAACGTCAAGAAGGGGAGCAAGGACGACGTGGATGCCATTGGCAACCGTGGCATGGGCAAACGTGGCATGGGCAACTGGTACTCGCTGGAGAGCGAGGTGCGCCTGGGCAAACAGTACGCGCAGATGGTGGAGCAAAGCTCCAAGCTGGTGACCGACCCGGTGGTGAATGAGTACGTCAACCGCATCGGGCAGAACCTGGTGCGCAACTCCGACGCCAAGGTTCCGTTCACCATCAAGGTTATCGACAGCGACGAGGTCAACGCCTTCGCGCTGCCCGGCGGCTTCTTCTACGTCAACAGCGGGCTGATTTTGGCCGCCGATGAAGAAGCAGAACTTGCGGGCGTGATGGCGCACGAGATTGCGCACGTGGCCGCGCGCCACGCCATGCGCCAGATGACCAAGGCCAACTGGCTCAACATCGGCACCATCCCGCTGATCTTCGTGGGTGGCGGCGTTGGTTTGGCGGCACGTTCGGCGGCCGGCATCGGACTGCCGATGACGTTCCTGAAGTTCTCGCGCCTTGATGAGTCGGAGGCCGACTTCCTTGGCGTGCAGTACATGTACAAGACCGGCTACGATCCGCAGGCCTATGTGCAGTTCTTTGAGAAGCTGATGGCGCAGGAGAAGAAGAAACCGGGCACGCTGGCCAAGGCTTTCTCCACGCATCCGCAAACGCCGGACCGCATTGAGAACTCGCAGAAAGAGATTGCGCGCGTCCTGCCGGCGAAGGACACCTACGTGGTGACCACCAGCGAGTTTGCCGATGTGAAGGCCCGGCTGGCTGCCATTGAGAACCGCCGCAAGCCGCAGGACGAGAAAGCTGCGCCTTCTCTGCGCCGCGCAAGCAGCGACAGCACCAGCAAGGATGACAGCAAGAGCGGCGACGACCGTCCGACGCTGAAGCGCCGCGACGACCAGTAGCAATCCTCCACAGTTCCACACAAGAGATACAGGCCGCGCCATCGTGCGCGGCCTCTTGCACTGTAAATGTCCGCTCGTCGTCGGATCGTACGTCTGCAGCGGCGCTCCGGCGTGGCCTGAACTCATGCGATAATGAACCCATCACGCAGAGTGGCCCCGTAGCTCAGCTGGATAGAGCAGCGGTTTCCTAAACCGGAGGTCGGCAGTTCGAATCTGCCCGGGGCTACCAGAGATTTGATTGCAGTTGCGAAGCCGCCTGAACAGGCGGCTTTTTGCGTGGGCGAACTTTGCTTTGGTTGATGCTGATGGCGGCGGGGCGTTCGCGACGAGCGAGCGAGGAGTGTTTCCCGCGAGGGCACCGGCCGGGGTGTGGCCGGGGCCTTCGCGAGAAGGTCTCTGGACGCGGAGGGCAGCCGTCGTCCAGAAGGTTGGGTTACTTCTGCAGCTTGGGCGCCTGCTCGCCGCCGAAGTAGACGTCGAGCTTGACGCCGTAGGTACGGCCGACGTTGCGGTAGCCGTAGGTGGTCTGGTAGTTGCTGTCCAGCGCGTTGCGCATGAAGCCCGTGGCGCGCACTGGAATGTCATAGACGTGGTAGTTGTAGCCCACGTTGACGTTGATCGAGGTGTAGTCGCCGATCGGATAGTACGCGGTGCCGCAACTCTTGCCGGAGCACTTGGTGAGCCAGCCGGAGACGTAGCGCAGGTTCGCGCTTGAGTTCCAGCCATGGTAGTTGTGTTCGAGCATGACCGAATACAGGTGATGCGGCAGGCCCATGTCGGTCGTCTTCAGCGTCGACTGCTGATAGGCGTAGTTGGTGCGGTAGTTGAAGCCGCGCGGCAGCGTGCCGAGCAGGGAGAACTCCACGCCCTTGCGCAGCACCTTTTCCTGATTGTAGTAGTCAACGGTGTAGCTGCTGCCGCCGGTGGTGACGGTGACGCCGCTGCCGGTGTCGTACTTATAGTTGCCAATGTTGTAGTAGTAGAAATTGACCTGCGGCTGGAACGCGGCAGCGTACTTTGCCTTCACGCCGACTTCATAGCGGTAGCGCTGCTCGGGATCGAGCGTGGCGTTGTTGACCGTCAGAATGTAGGGATCGATCGGCGTTTTGGAGTAGCTGAAGCGGGGTGCGACCTCGTAGATGCGGTTGAGCTTGTAGAGCGCGCCCACCGAATACGAATAGGTTGGGTCCTGCCAGGTGTGGTTGACCAGTGCCGGATTGGTCAGGTCATTGCCGTAGTGCGAGGTGGTGTGCAGGATGTAGCTGCGGTCAAAGCGGAAGCCGGCATCCATGCTGAGGCGGCTGGTGAACTGGTGTTCGTCCTGCAGGTAGCCGCTGAACAGATCCACTTCCTGCCAGGCCGTGGTGGAGGCGTAACCGGTCGGCGTGTTGAACAGCACCGACTCGAAGCCCGCCTTTAACTGGTCGCGGCGGAAGATGGCGGTGTGCCACAGGTGGAAGTTGTTCTCGAAGACCTTTTCGGCGGAGGGCGTGACGGTGGTGAGTGGGGTGAAGTTCGTCAGCCAGATCTTGTCGCGGACGTTGCCGTGCGAATAGGAGAACGAGGTGATCTGGTGCTCGGTCCAGGGCTTGCTGATGGTGGCGGCCAGCATCAGGGTGTTGATGGGGTCGTACTTCCACTTCTGGTTGGTGTTGCCACCGGCGCTGGCACGCTGGAACTCGCGCATGGCGTTGTTATAGAAGCCGGTGACGTCGACCTTGAACTTGGCGCCATCATAGCGGGCGGTCAGCAGGCCGGAGCCGGAGTTGCTGGCGTCATACCAGTTGCGCGGGCCCTGGAAGACTGTCCCGTAGCCAGCGACAAAATAGCTGAAGCGACCGATCTTATTACCGTGGTAAACCTCGGCGTTGGTGGTGCCCAGGTTGCCGCCGGTAAACGACATTCCGCCTTCGAGCTTCTGTCCGCGGCGGGTGTTGATGACCACGTAGCCTTGGTTGGGGGCCGAGCTGCTGCTGCCCGGCGACTGCAACGGGCCGATTGTCAGCGAGCTGGAGTCCTGCACCACGCGGATGGACTCGATCGCGTCCGGCGGCAGGAAGGCGAGCACGCGGTTGGCCTGCCCCTGCGGCATGTAGTAGCCGTCAATCACGATGCCCGGCGTGTCGCCGCCACGGGTCTCCAGAAAGTCAAACATCTTGCGTCCCTGGAAGGTGACGTTCATGCCGGCGGCCAGCGGCAGCAGGTCGTAGACCGAGGACGGATTGAGCACGTCGATGTCGCGGCGGGTAAAGGTCTGGGTGGAAATCTGCGCGCTGCTGACGGTCGCGGTCTGGCTGTAGACGGGCACGTCGATGGCCGACAGATCGGCCAGCACGGTGACATGCTCGGTTGCCACGCCGATGGTCATGGCAACGTCCTGGCGCGCGCTGGCACCCGGCTCCAGCGCCACGGCGTTTACCAGCACCGTCTTGAAGCCCTTGGCTTCCACCTTCAAGTTGTAGGTGGCCGGGGGCAGGTCGGCGAACTGGTACAGGCCCTGATCGTCGGTCTTGGCGGTGCGGATGAGGTTCAACTGGAGATTGGTGACGGTCACACTGGCGCCGTGGATGGCCGCCAGCTTGGGATCACGCACCATGCCGACCAGCGCGCCACGGGTCTGCTGAGCGGTCACCGTTGCAGCCGTGGCCTTGCTGGAAGACGCCTGTCCGGCGGCGAAAGGCACACAGATCAGCAGCAGAAGAATAAGGAGAACAGGGGAACAGAGAGCTTGCGTCCGTACCGCGCGCATGCCGCGCCGTGACGGGGGAGGAAACGGGGAAGACAAGTTGTGCATAAGACTCCTCAGTGCCTGGTGGGGATGGAGCGCGAAAACAGGCTCTTTCGCGTAGTTCACGTTAACACTACATAGAAATGATTTACAAGACATGTAAACATTACAATCATAGCCTCGTGTATACGAGAAAAACCGGGGCGGATGCGCCGCGGGGTGTGCTCCCCGTTTGGAGTGCCACGGGCGGAATCCTGTGCCGTGGCTCATTGACAAGCGGCCCGCCGCGAGGGAGGATGTGCGCGGAAAGCAAGCCAGAGGTCCAAGGAGGTATCCCATGACTTCCGCCTCTACCATCGCAACGAGCATGGACGTGCGTGCTCGAATCCAGTACAAGAACATCCTTTTGCCAACCGATTTCAGCGAGGCCTCGCGGGATGCGGCGCGGCTGGCGGGCATGATTGCCGCCCGCAGCGGCGCAAACCTGTGCGTGGCGCATGGACTGTGGAATTACGACGGCTACTGGACCGATACCAGCTTCCAGATGGAGACCGACGAGGAACTGAGCCGCAGGGACATGACACAGTTCCTGGCCGAAACCAACCTGGCCGGATTGAAGCCGACAGAGGTCTATGACCGCGGCTCGGCCGCCGACATTACTCACCGGCTGGTTCACAAGCAGAACATCGACCTGATTGTTCTTGGCACCAGCGGCATTCAGGGTGCGTTGAAGCTGCTGTTTGGCTCCAACTCCGAGCGCATCATCCGCTCGGTTCCGTGCCCGGTGCTGACCGTTGGGCCGAAAGTGAAAATGGAGCACTGCACCGGTGACTTCAAGCGAATCCTGTTTGCGGCAGACTTTGAGCCGGAGCTGGTGGGCACCTACCGCTGGGCGGCGGCCATTGCCGAAAAGCACGACGCCATGCTGACGATGATCAACGTGGTGCCGACCGCGCGCGCCGTGCATGACGCCGACGAGTGCGAGCAGGCCCAGATGCGCATGATGCTGCTGGCCCGCGAATGCGACATCACGCTGCCGCATCCGCCGGAGATCCTGGTGCAGACCGGCAACGCGGTCGAGGAGATTCTGAAGGCCGCAAAGTCCTGCAATGCGGACCTGATCATCATGGGTGTGCATCCCTCGATGAGCGACGCGCCACGCGTGCACGCGCTCGGCGGACATGCCTACCCGGTGGCAGTGCAGGCGAACTGCCCGGTCTTTACCGTCTGCCCGAAGTAGCACGAAAAGGGGCTGCCTGGGGCTTGGCGGAGGTTAAGGAATCTTTAAAGATGGCGGGCCGTCCCGCGGCTCGCCGTCTTTGGAGAAACCGGCGCCTTTTTGCGCCTGCGCGGGCACGCGAGGCCTTATACTTGTAACGTGCCTAAGTATTCAATTGTTGTCCCTTTCCATAACGAGCAGGAGAGCGTTACCGAGCTTTACGACCGCCTGAAGGCAGTGATGGAAGGCGCCGGGGAAACGTTCGAGCTCGTCTTTGTTGATGACGGCAGCCGCGACAAGACCTTCTACCTGCTGCAGCAGATTGCGGCGGTGGACAGCCGCGTGGTGGTCGTCAAACTGCGCCGTAATTTCGGGCAGACCTCCGCGCTGGCCGCCGGCTTTGACCACGCCGAGGGCGATTTTGTGATCGCCATGGACGGCGACCTGCAGCACGATCCAGACGACATTCCGGCCTTTCTCGCCAAGCTGAACGAGGGCTATGACATCGTCAGCGGATGGCGCAAGGTCCGCATCGACAACCTGTGGCTGCGCCGCATTCCGTCGCGCTGCGCCAACTGGCTCATGTCGAAGCTGAGCGGCGTGGAACTGCATGATTTCGGAACCACCTTCAAGGCCTACAACCGCGACCTGCTCGATCAGGTGCCGCTGTACGGCGAAGGGCTGCACCGGTTCATTCCGGCGCTGGCGTCCTGGTACGGCGCCAAGATCTGCGAAATTCCGATCAAGAACATCAACCGCGACAAGGGCGCCTCGCACTACGGCATCTCGCGCACCTTCCGCGTGTTCTTCGACCTGATCACCATCCGTTTCCTGCTGAAGTACATGGCGCAGCCGATGCACTTCTTCGGCACGCTCGGCATGGGAGGAATTTTCGGCGGCCTGGCCGTTTCGCTCTATCTGCTGGTGGAGAAGTTCTTCTATCACGTTCACCTGATGCAGGCGCATGGGCCGATGTTGATGTTTGCCACCGTGTTGTTCCTGAGCGGCGTGCAGATGCTGGCGCTCGGACTGCTGGGCGACCTGCAGGTGCGCCAGTTCCACGAGCCCGACGCCGCCGTGCCGTACCGCGTGGCGCGCGTGCTGCGTAGCGATCAGCAGGGCGAGGAGCACGAGATCCACGAGTAAGTGGACGAAACTTCATTTTCACGAAGAGCGGCTTCCGGGCCGCTTTTCCTGTGCCCGAACGCATTCCGGTACCGTGTGCGGCGGCGCGCAGAAAACAGTTGACCGCTGGGGCTACAATACTGAGTCCGGTTGCGCCACCCCGGCAGTGCTCAGGCGGCCGGTTGAAGTCGAAAAGTTCATCATGAGCCGGAGCGGGACTCCGGCCGGAAGTGGAGTGGGAACGTATGAGCCGTGCCACGCAGACTGAATTGCGCCTTGCCAAACGCATGTCGCGCCTGGGAACAGAAACCGCCTTTGAAGTGCTGGTGAAGGCACGCGCCCTGGAGGCTCAGGGTCGCGACATTGTGCACCTGGAAATTGGCGAGCCGGACTTTGACACGCCGCAGAACATTGTGGAAGCCGCCGTTGACGCGCTGCACAAGGGCTACACGCACTATGGTCCCAGCAACGGCCTGCCGGAACTGCGCCAGGCTATTGCCGAGGAAGTGAGCCGCACGCGCCGCTGCCAGGTTAAGTCGGAAGAAGTGGTCGTGGTTCCCGGCGGCAAGCCCATCATCTTCTACACCATGCTGGCCCTGGTGGAGCCGGGCGATGAGGTCATCTACCCGAACCCAGGCTTCCCGATTTATGAGTCGATGATCAATTTTGTGGGTGCCACGCCGGTGCCCATTCAGTTGCGCGAAGACCTCGATTTCCGTCTGGACACGAAGGAATTATCTTCGCTCATCACGGACAAGACGAAGCTGATCATCGTGAACTCGCCGCAGAACCCGACGGGCGGCGTGATGACCGGGCAGGACTTTGAGGACATTCACCGCATTATTGGCGATCGCGACATCTTCGTGCTCAGCGACGAAATTTATTGCCGCCTGATCTTCGAGGGCGAGCACCACTCGCTGATGTCCTATGAAGACCTGCGCGACCGCGTCATCCTGCTCGACGGCTTCAGCAAGACCTACGCCATGACCGGTTGGCGCATGGGCTACGGCGTCATGCGCGCCGACTTGGCGCAGAACGTCTCACGGCTGATGACGAACTCGAACTCGTGCACGGCGAGCTTTACGCAGGTGGCCGGCGTCGAGGCCATCCGCGGCGACCAGGCGTCGGTGACCGCGATGTGCGAGGAGTTCAAGCGCCGCCGCGATTACTTTGTGGAGCGGATTAATAAGATCAAGGGCTTCAGTTGCAAGTGCCCGAAGGGCGCGTTCTACATGTTCCCCAACATCACCAAGACGGGCTGGCCGTCAAAGAAGCTGGCCGACGCTCTGCTGAACGAAGCGGGCGTGGCGGTGCTGAGCGGCACGGCTTTCGGCGCTTTCGGCGAGGGCTACCTGCGCTTCTCCATCGCGAATTCGATGGAGAACATCAAGAAGGCGCTCGACCGCGTGGAAGAGTGGGCGAACAAGAATCTGTAAGTTGTTCCTTCTGCCTCAGGCCCGCCCCAAACGGCGGGCCTTTTCCTTTGCGGGCGTCATCCAATCGGTGGCGGAGAAAGCAGGGAAAACCGCTCTTCTGCGCAACCGCGCCAGCCGTTAGATCAATTGCGCGATGAGTGTGTCCGCTTTTCTCACCGCCGGGCAATGCTGCCCGGCTCCTTCACAGACACACCTTTTGCGAATCCGGTCTAGAATGTCCCTGCATTCATACTGCCGTTGCAATGATCCTGGAGGTTCCATTGAGCTCGAAGTTCCGTGTGTTTGCCACCTGCAACATCGGAGAAGCGATCAACCTGCTGCGCGAGCGCGGCTATGACGTGGAGGTTTACCCCGGCCCGGAGGCTCCGCCCAAGAGCCTCGTCACTGAAAAGGTGAAGAGCGGCATCGACGGGCTGATTACCACGCTACGCGATGCGATTGACGCCGAGGTGCTCGGCGCCAGCCCGAAGCTGAAGGGCGTGGCACAGCTCGCTGTGGGCTTTGACAACATCAACCGCGCCGACGCCAACCGGCTGAAGATTCCGTTCACCAATACGGCCGACGTGCTGACCGACGCCACTGCCGAGTTCGCCTTCTCCATCATGCTGGCGGCTTCGCGCAAGCTGTGGTCGAGCGAGCGGCTGGTGCGCGAAAACCAGTGGGGCGCGTGGCATCCGTATCTGCCGTTTCTGGGCGATGAGGTGACGGGTAAGACGGTGGCGGTCATCGGCACCGGACGCATTGGACTGGCGATGATCCGCAAGTGCACGGGCTTTGACATGAACATCCTGTGCTACGACGCGGCGTATCAGAACGAGAAGTTTGTGGCGGGCATGCAGGAGGTGTTTGATACACGTCACCGCCTGGGCGTGACCGCGCACAAGAACTGGATTCGCTATGCCTCGCTCGATGAGTGCCTTTCACAGGCCGACTATGTGAGCCTGCACGTGCCGCTGCTGCGTGCGGGCGAGACCGACAAGCCAACCTTCCACCTGATGAACGACGAAACGTTTGCGAAGATGAAGCGCACGGCGTACCTGGTGAATACCTCGCGCGGGCCGGTGGTGGACGAGGCGGCGCTCTACCGCGCACTGAAGAACCGCGTCATTGCCGGTGCGGCGCTCGACGTGTTTGAGCAGGAGCCGCTGCCGGCGGAGTCTCCGTTGCGCGACCCGGAGATTGCCGGCCGCTGCCGCCTGTATCACCACTTCGCCAGCGGCACGGTCTCCACGCGGCTCTCCACCGATCCGAACGTTGGCATGGCGGGACGCTGCGCGCAGGGGCTGATCGACATGCTCGAAGGCAACTACGGCGGCGACTATACGAAGATGCCCTACGTGGTGAACAAGGAAGCATTCCGCTAGTGAAAAAGACGGCGGGTGGCGGGCGCTGCATGCCGTTACCTTGGAGTATACGGAGAGCAGAATTCATTCGTTGCAAGACGTTGCCGCATTATCATACGGGCGATCTCTTTTCGGGCGGAAGATGATGAACATTCGGGCAAAATGCTGCACATGGATTGCGGTATTGCTGTTGACGGCCTGCTGGGCAACGGCACAGTCACTGGGAGACGTGGCGAAGCAGAACCAGCAATCGGAAAAACCCAAAGCAAAGCGCGTCATTACCAATGAAGATCTGGGTAGCGGTTCAACGAACTCCGCACAGGCTCCCGCGGCGCAGCATTTCAATTTTCCAGGGCGCTCCTCCAGCAGCAATTATGATCCGTCGCAGGAGTATCGCGACCGGGTGGAGCGTGCCGCGGAACGAGTGAATCAACTCGTCACGGAAGTAAATGATCTGGAAGGCGAACGCAGCGCGCGCAACCGCGCGTCATTCTTCGGCGACCCCGGTGAGGCAGCGAAAGATCCGTTGAAGCGGCAGGCGGAGATGAGCGAACTGGACGCCAAGATCAAAGCGAAACGCGAAGAGCTGGCCCAGGCTCGCGCAGAGTTGAATGATGAACGCGAGCGTGCGCGGAAGGCCGGCGTTCGCTGAGACCCAGAGGGTGAATTCAGGCCGGGCGCTGCGGCGTCCGGCCTTGTTGTCTGCGGGGATCGGCAGGTGTGGACGCGTGGCAGGGCAGGCGCGCATACATGCTAGACTGTTGTTATCCCACTCTTGCGAGGCCTGCGCGCATGAAATTCGGTGTCATCATCTTTCCCGGCTCCAACTGCGACCACGATGCCTACTGGGCGTTCAAGGAAGTCTTCGGTCAGCCGGCGACGATGCTGTGGCACGAGTCGCACGATCTGCAGAATGTCGACGTGGTGATCGTCCCCGGCGGCTTCAGCTACGGCGACTACCTGCGCACGGGCGCCATTGCCAAGTTCTCGCCGATCATGGAGCAGGTGCGCAAGTTCGCCGCCACCGGCGGACTGGTGATGGGCATCTGCAACGGCTTCCAGATTCTGTGCGAGAGCGGCCTGCTGCCCGGCGTGCTCATGCGCAACCGCGGCCTCAAGTACATCTGCAAGCCGGTCGATATCCGCGTGGAGAGTACCAACTCGCCGTTTACGCACGCGCTCACCAAGGGCGAGGTGCTGTCGATTCCGGTGGGACATATGGAAGGCAACTACTTCTGCGACGAGGCCACGCTGGCCGAGTTGAAGAAGCAGGACCGCGTGCTCTTCCGCTACTCCACCCGCTCCGGCATGATTACCGACGAGGCCAACCCGAACGGCTCGCTCGACAACATTGCGGGCATCTGCTCGGAGGGGCGCAACGTGCTCGGCATGATGCCGCACCCGGAGCGCGCAAGCGAGCCGGAACTGGGCATGACCGACGGCGTGCGCATCCTGCGCTCGCTGGTGACCAGCGCGGCACAGGCGCGATAAAGCCGATTAATTTCATGGAAGGGACTGCGGCGAATTGCCGGGGTCCCTTTTTCATTTCAGCACGCAGTTCCTCAACTCGGGCTGCGACGCGCGCTGTCGCGTGCGAAAGAATGATCGCAGCCCTCGCCGAGGAACGGTTCTCTGTGCAGCGGAAGCGGCACGGCTGAAGCCGTGCCCTGATACAAGTCTTTCGCGCACTCGTGTCTGAATGGTTTCTGTATTGCGGCCAAACAGCAGATGCTTCGCTGCGCTCAGCATGACGCTCCGATGAAAGCGCAGCGTGCAGTGCGATGCGCAGAGGTTCGAACCTACATCACCGCGATGCCGGCGTAGCCCACGACGTGGTCGCGGTCGCCGCTGACGTCGCCGGAGGTGGCGTATTTGATCAGCTCGGCCTTTTTTGCGCCCAGTTTGGTGGCGGCCGTGAGCATGGCCACTGCGGGGCCGTAGCCGCACATGCTGATCTTCTCGCGGCGCACGGTGTCGAACAATCCGCGCGGGTCGAGCGCTAGCACGCGCTCGATGGCCAGCGAGTCCTTGATGCGCGTCTCCTCGTCGCTCTCGTAGTGGTTCATGTCGCTGGAGGCGATGATCATCACGTTCTCGCCCGCGGAGGCGATGGCCTTGGCCATCACCACGCCGAGCGCGCTCAGCACCTCAAACTGTCCGGTGCCGACCGTGATGGGCACGAAGCGGAAGCCGGGCACGAGCTTCTGGAGGAAGGGAAGCTGCACTTCGAGCGCATGTTCGCGCCGGTGCGCGTCCATGTCCTCCTGCAGGAGCGGGAAGCCTTCCTTCAACGTCTCCGCCAAGTCGTGGTCCACCTCGGCGTCGCCGAGCGGCGTGCGCCAGCGTCCGCTGCTGAGAATGGCCAGCGGCTGCCCGTAGCCGGTGTGGTTGGGGCAGAGGATGATGAAGCGTTTGGGCAGCGCCAGCCGCGCGTAGAGCGCTCCGGCAACGTGTCCGGAGTACATGTAACCGGCGTGCGGCACTACGCAGCCGAGCGCGCGCAGTTTTTCACCGGGCGCGGGCGCGGTGTACTGCTCAATTTCACGCGTCAGTTCCGAGGTGTTACCGGGATAGAACTGGCCGGCGACGGCGGGCTCGCGGAGGGGATGCATGGCGTACGCTCCTTTTCCGCCCGCTATTATGCGCCCGTTTCGGCGGTTTGAGACGAGCGCAAAAGGTTGAACAGCGCCGAGGTCTGCTCCAGCCCCAGGGCCTCGGAGCGGATGGCGGTGTCGATCTTGAGCTTCTTCAAGCAGGCCTGCACGAGGGCGGGCGCGTAGTGGTCGCGCAGGTTGTTCACCAGCGTCTTACGCTTCTGCGCGAAGAGCAGCTTGAGGAACGGGATGAACGTCGCTTCGTCCACGTTGAGTTCCGTGAAGCGCGGTGCCACCGTCATGCGCAGCACGCCGGAGTGAACCTTGGGCGGCGGGTTGAAGGCTCCGGGCGGCAGCGTGAACAGATGCTCCACGCGGGTGTAAAGCTGCGCGGTGGCGGAGAGCAGCCCGTAGTCGCGGGTGCCAGGTTGGGCGGCCACGCGCTCGGCCACCTCCTGTTGCATCATGACGACGATGGTCTCAATGCGCTCGTGCAGCGCAAACAGGCGCAGCAGAATGTCACTGGTGATGTAGTAGGGCAGGTTTCCGACCACATCGCACTTGGGGCGCTCGGTGGGGCGCAGATCGCGCAGCGGGCCGGGGCGCGCGCCCAGCATGGTGTGGAAGTCGACGGCGAGAATGTCCGCCTCGAGGATTTCCACGTTCTTGAATGCGGCGAAGTGGAGGCGCAGTTGCGCGGCCAGCACGCGGTCGAGTTCAATGGCCATGAGGCGTCCGGCGCGGCGGGCCAGCAGGTCGGTGAGGGCGGCGCGACCGGGGCCGATTTCAATGACGGTCTTGCCGGAGATGTCGCCCAGTGCGGCTACAATGCGCTCCAGTGCACTCTGGTCCACCAGAAAGTTCTGGCCCAGTTTGGGCTTCTTCGCCGCTGGAGCTTTGCCTGCCGTCTTCGCCAAGTTTGACCGCCTTTCGCGCTGGTTTTAGACTTCAATGTTGCCCGGGCGGGTGAGCCGGGCCTGCAATCCACCTACGTTCCCGCAACGCCGGAGGCTCTACTTGCGCATTACGTTCGCAGCGTCCGAGTGTGTTCCGTTTTCCAAGACCGGGGGGCTGGCCGACGTGGTCGGCGCGCTGCCCCGCGCACTGGCGGCGCTTGGCCACCAGGTAACAGTGTACCTGCCGCTCTACCGCCAGACGCGCCTGGAATTGCGCAAGGTCGTCATCCCCAGCATCACCATTCCGTTCGACGACCACTACCGCTTCTGCTCGGTCCTCGACGGCGGCGTGCGCAGCAACGTTCAATACTACTTCATCGACCACCCGGCGTACTTTGACCGCGAGGCTCTTTATGGAACCCCGCTGGGCGATTACCGCGATAACGCCGAGCGATTCGCGCTCTATTGCCGCGCCGTGCTGGAGGCCAGCAAGCTGCTCGGCGTGCCCGACGTCTTCCATTGCCACGACTGGCAGAGCGCTCTCATTCCCGTGCTGCTTGGCTCACTCTACGAGGACGACCCGAGCTTCGCGCAGGTTTCCACGGTCTTCACCATCCACAACATCGGCTACCAGGGGCTGTTTGCGCCGGAGACGCTGCCGCTGCTGATGCTGCCGTGGGATTTGTTCACCATCACGAAGCTGGAATTTTTCGGCAAGGTGAACCTGCTGAAGGGCGCGCTGACCTACGCGGACATGATCACCACGGTCAGCCGCAAGTATGCGCAGGAGATTCAGACGACCGAATATGGCTTTGGTCTGGAGGGCGTGCTGCGCGACCGGGCTTCCTCGGTTGTGGGCATCCTGAACGGCGTGGATTACGAAGAGTGGAACCCGGAAGCGGACAAATTCCTGCCGCGCATGTATTCGGCGCAGCGGCTGGAGGGCAAGGCGGAATGCCGCCGGGAGTTGCTGCGCGAATTCGGACTGAATGAAAAGAGCGCGGCGCCGGTGCTGGGTATTGTTTCGCGTTTTGCCGGCCAGAAGGGTTTCGACCTGATCTCGCAGATTGCCGACCGGCTGGCGCGCGAGGACGTGATGGTGGTGGCGCTGGGCACGGGCGAGAAGGTGTATGAAGACCTGTTCCGGCGGCTCGCCAAGCAGTATCCGGCGAAGTTTGCCGTCAAAGTTGCCTACGACAATGCGATTGCACACCTTGTGGAGGCCGGAGCGGACATGTTCCTAATGCCTTCGCGCTACGAGCCCTGCGGCCTGAACCAGATTTACAGCCTGCGCTACGGCACTGTGCCGATTGTGCGCGCCACAGGCGGGCTGGACGACACGATTCAGCCGTGGGACGCACGCACGGGCAAGGGAACCGGATTCAAGTTCCGCGAATACTCGGGCGAGGCGTTGCTCGAGGCTATCCATCAGGCGGTGCGGGCCTTTGGCGACAAGGCTGCCTGGCAGAAGCTGATGCGCAACGGCATGGCCCGCGACTTCTCCTGGACGGTGGCGGCCAAGGAGTACGTAAACATCTACGAGCGCGTGCAGGCGCAGCGCGGCTGAGGTCTGCGGCGCGGCGGATGCAACCGGGGGCACGCTTTCCGCATCCAACTGACTACAGGTGCGCTTCAGCAGAGGGCGCGTCTCATCAGGTATTCTGAATTTATGCCCACCATCGTAGTCGGGGGACATTCGCGCAACATTGGAAAGACCAGCGTGGCCGCCGGGCTCATTGCGGCGCTGCGCGAACAGAACTGGACAGCCTTCAAGATCACGCAGTTCGGCAACGCCATTTGCGCACGCGATGGCGGAGACTGCACCTGCGCCACTGCCGATCACGCCGCCGCCATCAGCGAGGAAATGGACCGCAGCGGCGCGCATGACAGCTCGCGCCTGCTGGTGGCCGGGGCCGAACATTGCTACTGGGTGCGCGTCCGCCAGGGCTACCTGGCCGAGGCCATGCCGGGCATCCGCCAGTTGATGGCCAACCGCGCGAACGTCCTGTTTGAGTCGAACTCGATCATCCGTTTTGTGAAGCCCGATCTCTACCTTGTGGTGCTCGATCCGACGGTGGCGGATTTCAAGGAATCCACGCGCGCCTATCTGGACCGTGCCGACGCGCTGTTGGTGCGCGAAGACCATGTCATGACCGGCTGGAGCGGAGTCTCGCAGAAGCTGCTGGCGGGCAAGCCGGTGCTGCCGCTGAGGGTGCCGGGTTACATCACGCCCGAGGTGGTGGACTTTGTCCGGGCGCGGTTGGCGGCCATGCGCGCCACCGCAATGCCGCTCAGCGCCTCTCCCGCCGTATAATCCTCAGACAGCCGTGGGGGACACAATGTCCGAATTCCAGGTACTGTTCGACAAGGGCGAGCACTCGCAGGTGCTGGACCCGGTGTTTGCGCGCTACGGAAGGCTGGGCTTTCCGGCGCCGCCGCCGCAACGTCCGTGGATTTACGCCAACTTTGTGCAGACGATCGACGGCGTGGTCTCCCTGCTGGGGCGCGACGCCAGTGGCGGCGACATTGCGCAGAGCGAGGACGACCGCTGGCTGATGGATCTGCTGCGCGCCCACGCCGACGCCGTCATGCTCGGCACCGGCACGCTGAAACTGGAGACCCTGCGCCAGCATCCGCGCCCGCGCGGGCCGGTCTTTCGCATCGCGGACCCGACCCTGCGCCAGTTGCGGAGCCGTCTGCGCCAAGGGCCGGAGCGCAATATTTTCGTCACGGGCCGGGGCGATCTCACACTGGCCGAGCACTGCGTCTTCGATGCGGATTCGCCCGTCGAAACCTTCATCATTACCAGCCCGGAGGGCGCGAAGTTCCTGGAGCCGCAACTCAGCGCGGCGTATCAGCACGTGAAGCTGCTGGTGACCGGCGCGGGTTCCACAATTGATCTCTCCGTGGCGGTGAGCCTGCTGCGCGAGCGCCACGGCATTGAGTACCTGCTGTGCGAGGGTGGGCCCAAGCTCTACAGCAGTCTGCTTGCGGCGCACCTTATCGACGAGAAGTTCATCACGGTCGCGCCCATTGAGAGCGGCCAGCACGTTCCCGCCGCCGAAGACCCGGAGGCGACGCTTATCCGTCCGACCGTGGCGTTTGACCTCGCGTTGGCCAAGCCGGACGTGGTGCGCTGGCACTGGCTGAGCGCGCGCCGCATCGCCGACCACCAGTTCCACCGCTTCCGCCGCGCTTGAGGGCCTGCGGGCTTCGAGCAGAGAGGAACGCGGTCGTCTTCCCGCGCGCAGGTGTGTCTCAAGCGTAGCGGCGCATTGTTGCGCGGAATTTACATCGCATCCGGCACGGTTTGTTATCCTGACCTCGGTGAAATCGATCCACAAGAACGCGTGGTTGCTGGCGGTGGCTTCGGGGATATTGCAGGTCCTGGTCTTCCCCCGGCCGAACCTTACATTTCTCAGTTGGGTGTGCCTGGCGCCGCTGGTCTACGCCGTTCTGCGTGCGCGTGAAGCCGATGCGGCGCAGTTGCTGACCGACGAGACGTTCTCCTATCTGGTTCCTGCGCGCATCCGGCAGGGCTTCGTGCTCGGCTGGCTGTCGGGCACCATCTTCTACGCCGGAAGCTGCTACTGGGTCTTCAACGTCATGTATCTGCACGGCGGCCTGCCGCGTTCGGTTTCGGCCGGACTGCTGGTGGCCTTTGCGCTCTACATCGGCCTGCATCATGGAGTCTTTGGTGCGCTGCTGGCTGCGGCGGCACACTCGCGCGCGGGCTTCACTCGGAATGCGCTGGTGCTTGCTCCGTTCCTGTGGGTGGCCGTGGAGTTGCTGCGCTCCTATGTCGTCTGCTTTCCGTGGGAGCTGCTGGGTACGGCGCAGGTGGATAACATCCCGTTGGCGCGCATCGCCTCGGTCACGGGCGTTTACGGCATCTCGTTTGAAATTGCGCTGGTTAATTGCGCGTTTGTCGCGGCCTTTCTGGTGCGCAAGCAGCGCCGCCGCACCATGATGACGGTTGCAGTTGTGGTAGCCGTGGGTTTGCAGTGCACGCAGTTTGTGAAGCCTGCTCCGCTGGCCACGGACGCCGAAGTCACACTGGTGCAGCACAACCTTCCGCTCGACTTTGACTGGACCGCCGCGAGCTACACCTCCACGCTCAACGAGTTCACCCGCATGAGCCGCGTGCCACGGAACCAGCAGACGCCCGGGTTGATCGTGTGGCCGGAGTCGCCCGCGCCGTTCTTCACCAGTGACACCGTCTTTGTTGGCGTTGCCGACGCGGTGGCCCGCCGCGATGGCGCGTACTTTATCGCCGGAGCGCTCGGCGTTGGCGCGCTGGACGGCACCACCTCGGCTCCGAACCAGGTCTACAACTCGGCGGCGCTGTTCACGCCCGAAGGCAAGTTCGCCGCCCGCTACGACAAGATTCACCTGGTGCCATTTGGCGAGTACATTCCGTTCGCGAACATGCTCTCCTTCGCGCAGTCACTGACGCACGAGGTGGGCACGTTCCTGCGTGGAGGCTCGCGCGCGCCGCTCACGCTTGGCGCACACAAGGCGGGCATGTTCATCTGCTATGAGGCGGTTTTCCCGAACGAGGTTCGCCAGTTTGCCGACCACGGCGCGGAGGTGTTCCTCAACATCTCCAACGATGGCTGGTTCGGCGAGAGTGGTGCTCCGGGCCAGCACTTGAACATGGCACGGATGCGCGCCATTGAGAATCACCGCTGGCTGCTGCGCTCCACCAACAACGGCTTTACGGCCGTGGTGGACCCCTTCGGCCGGGTGACCGCCAGCCTGCCGCGCAACCAGCGCGCCGCGCTCACTTCCGGCTACGCCTTTGAGCAGGACACCACCATCTACACGCGCTTCGGCGACTGGTTCCCGATCCTGTGTGCGATAATTTCGCTGGTGGGACTGTTCTGGCGTGGGCATGGCTCAACGCACATGGTGCAGCCCCAGCCAGTGTAGGCAGCAAGAGCGCAAGGCAGCTCCGGGCACGCGTGTGCGCGGGGTGCACCAGCGTTTCTGCCTCGATTTTCGCGGCCGCGGCGCCAGCCGCCGCCGTACAGGAGCCAAGCCACATGGTTGAGCAGCTCGAGCAGGAGTTCGCCGCCCTCAAGGACAAGGTCCGAGAGCTACGGGAGTATCTTTGACGCGTCCAGCGTGCGCGAAAAGCTTCAGGCAGTAGAGAAGAAAGTCTCCGCCCCGGAGTTCTGGTCCGATCAGGAAAATTCACAGAAGGTGATGCGCGAGCGCAAGCGCCTGGAAGATGCGTTGGCCACCGACGCCGAACTGGTGCGCCGCGCCGACGACATTGTCGCCTACTTCGAACTCGCCAAGGAAGGCGAAGAGGTGGAGGCCGAGGCCGCCAAGGAACTGGCCGAGCTTCGCGCGCTGGTGGAGCGCCTGGAGATTGAAACCATGCTCTCCGGCGAGAGCGACCGCAACAGCGCCATCGTCACCATACACCCCGGCGCGGGCGGCACCGAATCGCAGGACTGGGCCGAGATGCTGATGCGCATGTATCTGCGCTGGTGCGAGCGCCACGGCTTCGGCACGGTCGTCAACGATCTGCAGCCGGGTGAAGAAGCCGGCATCAAGTCGGCCACGTTCAGCGTGGAAGGCGAGTTTGCCTACGGTCTGCTCTCGAGCGAGATTGGTGTGCACCGTCTGGTGCGCATTTCTCCGTTTGACCAGCAGAAGCGCCGCCACACCTCGTTTGCCAGCATCTACGTCTCACCGGAAATTGACGAGAACATTGAGATCGTCATCAAGCCGGAAGACCTGCGCATTGACACCTACCGCTCTGGCGGCGCGGGCGGCCAGCACGTGAACACCACGGATTCGGCCGTGCGCATGATCCACATCCCGACCGGCATTGTGGTCTGCTGCCAGAACGAACGCTCGCAGCACAAGAACCGCGAGCGCGCATACAAGATCATGCGCTCCAAGTTGTATGAGTACGAACTGGAGAAGAAGCGCGCCGCAACCAAGGTGATTGAAGACAGCAAGCTGGATATTGATTTCGGCTCGCAGATCCGCTCCTACGTGTTGCAGCCGTACCGCATGGTGAAGGACCACCGCACCAAGTTCGAAATGGGTGACGTGGATCGCGTGCTCGACGGCGACCTGGATGGATTGATGCGTGCCTACCTGCTGATGCGCCGCGCCGAACAGCGCGGCTGAGCAGGAGAAGGGATCAAAGGCAATGTCGGAGCTGCTCGATCAGATACGCGCGGACATGGTGCCGCCAGCGGTGTTGCGCAACGCCGCCCGCGGCCAACTGGCCATTCCCGCGCAGGAAATGCTGGAAGTGCTGGTGGAACTGCGTACCCACTACCAGGTGGGACGCGTTGCGCAGGAAACGCTGTTTGGCTGGCCGGACGAGTCGGCGATTGAAGTCTGCAACATGCCGGAGGCGGCGGTCAGCGTGCTGCAGTACTTCTTTGTCGCCCGCGGCTCGCGCAAAGCGGTTTTGAGGGCCGTGGCCGCCAACCCGGCGCTGCCGGAGGAATTCCTTCGCCACGCCGCAACCGGCGGACCCGAGCCGATGCTGCGCGAACTGATCGAGCTGGACCGCGTCAAAAGCTCGCCGTCGCTCCTGCGCGGCGTGATGATGAACCACAACGCCAGCGAAGAGATCCAGATGAAGGTACAGCGCTCGCTTTCGCTGCTGAGCGGCACGGAGGCGGGCGCGAGGGACCTGTTGGAGGAAGAAGACGAAGAAGCTATTGCCGCCTACTTCAAGTCCTTCCAAGATGAGATTGATGCCGAAGGCGATAAAGATTTTGAGCTGACCCACGCCACGCCGGGCGAAGAGGACGACGTGGATCACGCCTATCGCGCGTCCAAGGGCGGGGCTGACGGCGTAGCAGCACTGGCCCTGCGCCGTGCCCAGGAGGACGAAGACACCTCCAAGATGAGCACGCTGCAAAAGATCGCGCGCATGAACGTGGGCGGGCGCATCAAGCTGGCCATGCGCGGCTCGCGCGACGAACGGCTCATCCTCATTCGCGACCGCTGTAAGGTGGTGGCGCTGGCCGTGCTCGAGTCTCCCAAGATCAACGAGACCGAGATGGAGAGCATTGCCAGCATGAAGAACGTGCAGGAAGCCGTGCTGCGCGGCGTGGCAGCACGCCGCCGCTACATGAAGCACTATGCCGTCATCCGCGCGCTGGTGGCCAACCCGCGGCTGCCGCTTGATGTGGCGATGCCGCTGGTGCCGCACCTGCTCACCAAGGACCTGCAGGCGCTCTCCAAGAACAAGAACGTGAATGAGACCGTCCGCAAGGTTGCCTTCAACCTCTCGCGCCAAAGGCTGACCAAGAAGCAGGAGTAGAGCAGGCCGCTCGTTCTCCGCAAGATCGGAAAAGAGCAGCAGCCCGGTTTCTTTGCCCAGAGACTGGGCTGTTTTCGTTTGCGGCACTCGCGGGTTCCGTGCGGCTTTGGCCTGCACGCGCGCATCGAATACGGCAGGAGCCAACATGTCCGACCCGGTCACCGAACTGCTTCAGCGCGCGCACACCATCGCCGTCATCGGCCTCACCAGCAGCCAGATTCGCCCTGCCTACGGCGTCTCCGCCTACATGCAGCAGCAGGGCTACCGCATCATTCCCATCAATCCGAAGGGCGAGGACGTGCTCGGCGAGCGGGGGTACAAGAACCTGCGCGAGGTGCCGGAGCCGGTCGACGTCGTCGACGTCTTCCGCCGCGCCGACGCCGTGCCGGAGATTGTCGACGATCTGCTGGCCTATTCCGAAGCTGTTGGAGTGAAGCCTGCACTCTGGTTGCAGGAAGGTATTGTGCATGAAGAGGCCGCCTCCCGCGCCCGCGCCGCCGGACACGAGGTCTACATGGACCGCTGCATCCTGAAGGAGCACCGCAAGCGGGCGAGGGAACTGACTGAATCTTTGTAATAATATTGCGGTCTGTCTGTGACCTTCCTGATAAGCACTCTTCGTATTGATTGCAAGGTGAGCCCATGCTTGGTGATTTGATCGATGCAACGTCGTTTCTTTGGAGCTGGAACTGGCCAACTGCGCAGGGAGAGGTCACAGAGGCTCTTTGCGAACGAATTGATGGTGAGCGTTTTCGTCTGGCGGTTGCCTTCCAATTCTGGATCGGCGAGGACGGGCCGTATACCGGGGAGAGTTTCTGGGAACCTGCATTTTGCCAGAAGCGAAAGGTCATAGCGGGACGAAAGAGGTTCCGAAAGCACCGTCCCGTCGTGGTGCGTTATCGTCCAAGCGATCCAAGTATGAATCGGTTGGATGCCTCGAGTTGGCGCAGGCTTTGAATTCCTGTGGTTTTGTCGGACGCTTCGTATCGGGCATTGTCCGGTGTAGCTCGCGTCATCCTGAGCGAATCGAAGAATTTGCTTTTGCCTTTTCGGCCGAGCGAACATCACAGCAGATCCTTCAGCGCGTTGCGCCTCAGGATGACGCATCGGAGAAGTGAGTTGTGTTGGAGCGTGGCGCGCATTCCGAGGCATGGCGTGCGCCGAGCGATGGCCTTGCTGCAAGTCCAGCAGGCGGTGGGTATGCGTTGCGTTATTCTTCCGGCGTTTTCTGCCGTGCCCGTGCCTTGGCCTCGGCTAGTTGCCGCAGGCGCTCCTTGATGCGCTTCTCGATGCCTTCCTCGGTCGGGTAATAGTAACGGCGGCCCTTCAGGTTGTCAGGCAGGCACTGCATATCGGCCACCTTTTCTTCCAGGTCGTGTGCGTACTGGTAGCCCTTGCCGTAGTCGAGTTCCTTCATCAGCCGCGTGGGTGCATTGCGCAGGTGCAGGGGCACCGGGTCGGCGGCGGTCTCCGCCACGTCATGCTTGACCGTGCCGTAAGCCTTGTAGAGCGCGTTGCTCTTGGGTGCAATGGCCAGATAAACAGCCGCGTGCGCCAGCGCCAGCCCGCCCTCGGGCATGCCGATGAAGTCGATGGCCTCCTTGGCGGCCATGGCGATTTCGAGCGCGTGCGGGTCGGCCAGGCTTATGTCCTCGACCGCCATGCGCACAATGCGCCGCGCCAGGTACATCGGGTCCTCGCCGCCTTCGAGCATGCGCACCAGCCAATAGAGCGCGGCGTCCGGATCGGAGTTGCGCACGCTCTTGTGCAGGGCGCTGATGAGGTTGTAGTGCTCCTCGCCCGCCTTGTCATAGCGCAGGGTGCGGCTCTGCAGCGCGTCATTCACATGGGCGGCCGTAATGACGGCGCCGCTGGCTCCGCCTGCCGCCGAGGTCGCGAGCGTGGCTGCCACTTCAAGCACGTTGTAGGCCGAGCGCGCGTCGCCACTGGCATAGGCCGCAATGCGCGCCAGCGCCGCCTCCTCCGCCGTGAGCTTGAAGATGCCGAGGCCGCGTTCTTCGTCCTCCAGCGCGCGCCGCAGCAGAATGACGATCTGCTCCTCACTCAGCGGGCTCAGCGTGTAGACGCGCGAGCGCGAGAGCAGCGCGGAGATGACCTCAAACGACGGGTTCTCGGTCGTCGCGCCGATCAGCCGTATGTTGCCGCGCTCCACATGCGGCAGAAACGCGTCCTGCTGCGCCTTGTTGAAGCGGTGAATCTCGTCGATGAAGACGATAGTGCGCGTGCCGTACTGGCGCGAGTGCTCGGCATCGGTCATCACCTGCTTGATTTCCTTGATGCCGGCCATGACCGCCGAAAACTCGATGAATTCGGCGTGCGTGCGGTGCGCAATGATTTTGGCCAGCGTGGTTTTGCCCACGCCCGGCGGCCCCCAGAAGATGATGGAGCCGATGTCGTCATTCTCAATCTGCACGCGCAAGGGCTTGCCCGGGCCAAGAATGTGCTCCTGCCCGACGTATTCATCCAAATCACGCGGACGCATGCGCTCGGCCAGCGGACGCGTGCGGTCCACCGGTCCTTCTGCGTTCGGAACCTGGCTGAAAAGGCCCATAAGAGCTATTCGCCCCGGCGGCGCTGGCGCGCGGCTTCATAGAGCACGATGCTGGCGGCAATGCCCACGTTCAGCGACTCAACGCGCTCCGAGTGCGGAATAATGATGCGCTCGTCGGCTTCGGCCAGCAGTTCCTTGGGCACGCCCGCGCCCTCGCTGCCGAGGAAGATCGCCAGCGGCCCGCGCAGGTCTGCCTGGTCGAGCGGCGAGCCTTTGTGCGACGAGGTGACGGCAATGCGTATGCCATGCTCGCGCAGGGCGGCAACCATCTGCGGGGTCTTCATGCGCAGCACCGGCAGCCGGAAGAGCGAACCGGCGGATGCGCGCGCGACCTTCGGGTTCAGTTCGTTGACGGTGCCTTCGGTGGCCAGCACGGCGGCGGCGCCGAAGGCTTCTGCCGAGCGCACCATGGTGCCGAAATTGCCGGGGTCCTGTACGGCGGCGGCGCCCAGCAGCAGCGGGGAAGGCTGCTCCAGAATGTCCTCCGGGCGGACGGTCTTGAGCTTGGCAAGGGCGGCCACACCCTGCGGGTTTTCCGTGGAGCAGGAGCTTTTGAAGACCTCATCGGGAAGCAACAGGGTCTCGGTGCGGGTATTGATCTGCGGCAGCAGGCGGCTGGCGCGGTCCTGGGCGCTTTCGGCAAAAAACACGGCCTTCAGCCGCACGCCGCTGCGCAGGGCCTCCTCGAGCACGCGAACGCCCTCAATGGCAATGTAGCCGTCCTCGGTGGCCTCGGCCTGGGTGGAGGCGTGGCGAAGGTCCTTTACGAGCTGATTCTGGCGGCTGGTGACACTCCGCAGGCGTTCTAGTGGTGTTTCATTCATGGCTGTTGTCCCCGGCGCATTGTAAAATGTCTCGACGCGCGGCAAGTGTCATCATACCGCGTTCGCGGCGGGGGTACTTGCCGCAGCAGCTTGCGGGGCGCGGAACAGTATGTTACTGTTCGCACGGCTCAGCTTGCCAAGAAGAGGATGAATCGGGTGCGCCCGGAAATCATATCGATCAATCCCACGACACCGGAAGAATCACTGGTGATCTATGCCGCCGAGCAGATTCGCAAGGGGCAGGTCATCGGTCTTCCAACCGACACGTTCTATGCACTGGCCGCCGATCCCTACAATCTGCGCGCCGTCGAGAGCATCTACGAGCTCAAGCAGCGTGGACGCCACAAGCCGCTCTCGCTCATCATCTCCAGCGTGGACCAGGCGGAGGAGATGGCGACCAGCGACCTTCCCGACGAGTTCCACCTGCTGACCGAAAAGTTCTGGCCGGGGCCGCTGACGATCATTGTGAAGGCCGCGCCGCGCCTGCCGCTGAAGGTGACCGCCAACAGCGGCAACCTGGCGCTGCGCCTGCCGGACGCGCCGATCGCCGTGGCCATCTCGAAGGCCTGTGGCTTCCCCATCACTTCCACCGCCGCCGGACTTTCCGGCATGCCGGACTGCACCACCGCCGACGAGGTTCGCCAGCAACTGGCCGAACGCGTTCCGTTCGTGGTCAACGGCGGCGCGTCGCCGCACGATGAGTACACGACCATCGTGAGTTTGGCGGAGAAGCACGGCCGTTGGAAGCTGATCCGCGAGGGCGTCATTCCGGCGCAGCAGATCGAAGACCTTCTCGGAGACCAATGAGCGTGGCGCGTCTGAAAACGCGCCGCGCCGTCCTGCTCTCACTCGCCGGCCTCGTACTGGCGGCCGTCGCCGTCTACCTGTTCGTCTGTTGTGTCCGCATCGTGCGCCAGGCGCATGTTGATGAAGCTCGTCCGGCGGACGCCCTCGTTGTCTTCGGCGCCGCCGAATACAGTGGACGTCCCTCGCCCATCTTTCGGGCGCGGCTGGACCACGCCGCTGCCCTGCACGCCAGCGGCTACGCGCCGGTCATTATCACCAGTGGCGGCAGCGGCGGAGACCCCAAGTACACCGAGGGCCAGGTGGGCCACGACTACCTGCTGACGCTCGGCCTGCGCGACCCCGAGGTGATTGCCGAAACCCAGGGCGACAACAGCGCCGAATCGGCCGAGCGCATCGCCACCATCATGCGCGCCAACGGCTGGCATAGCTGCATCGCCGTCAGCGACCCCTACCACCTGTTCCGCGTGAAGCACCTGCTGCGCGCGCAGGGCCTCACCGTCTACACCTCGGGCCGCCCGGTGGAGATCCGCCGCCCCGTGGAGTTCAAGGCCGCCACCGTCGTCCGCGAGGCGCTCAGCTACACCGCCTGGCGCCTGCACCTGACCGGGTGGTACTAAAGCTGGCTGCAGAAGCAGACCGACCAAGACTGAACGAAGCCCCAAGAATTCATTCGCCTCGCGTGCAGCGGAGAACTACTCTGGGTGCGAGCCTCCGGCATCCCACGTCTGCCAACTGCGGGCAGACATGGGGCACCCGGCAATTGATTCGCAGTCGTCTGTGAGCTTCTGCAACCTTCTGAAACCTTTCGCAACCTGCCGAAACCTTTTCCTTCTCTTTCATTCGCCGGGGCCAACGCGATACACTAAATGTGTCCTGCTCGGCAGGTAATTTTTCACGGGAGTTTTCCATGGCCCATCAATCAGGCACGGCGGCGCCGCAGACCGGCATTTACTGGTGCAGCGTTTGCAAAACGCCGGCACAGTTCAAGGAAGGCGAAACCCTGCCCAGCTGCAAGAACCTTTGCGGCCGCGGCAAGTGGGAGTTCATCAAGGCGGTTGAGCCCGTCGCGAAGTAACTTCGCCCGAGGTTCAAGGCAAGGAAGTTCAAGGCAAGAAAGAGCCGGAGCATCTCGCTCCGGCTTTTCATTCTTACAATGTCATCGTCGTCGCGGCTCACGGCACCATGGCCAGGATGCGCACCGGCGCGCCCGAGCCGTCCTTGATCTTCATGGGCGTCACCACCACGGTTGCGCCCGTGGCCGGAGCAGACTTCAGGTTGGCCACGGCCTCCAGGTGGTAGACGCCATGCGAAGCGCAATATTTGTGCACCGGAAAATCCTTTGAGTTGCCCGGGTCGACGCTGAGCGAATCAATGCCAAGCCCGACCACGTTGCGTGCGTCCACCAGGAAGCGCGCGGCCTCGGCGCTATAGCCGGGGAAGTGCATGGTGCCCTTGGCGTCGGGGTTGCGGAAGGCCTGCATCGAGTTCCAGCGCGGCTCCCAGCCGGTGTAGGCAATCACGACGGCCTCCTGCGGCAGAGGGCCGTGCTGGTCTTCCCAGCGCGCCAGATCGTCGAGTGAAACCTGATAGTCCGGATCGGCGGCGGCGTGGTCGCTTACGTCCAGAACAACCAGCGGGCGCACCAGCCGCTCGGCCGGAATCTTGTCGACGGTCCAGGTGCCGGGGATGACGTGCGCCGGGGCGTCCATGTGGGTGGCCGTGTGCTCGCTCAAGGTCAGTTCGCGGGCGTAGAAGCCTTCGCGCTCGTGCGTGCTGGTGGTGCGGGTCTTGATGGTGGGTGTGTCGCCGTCCCAATTGGGATTGTCGGCGGCCACGGCGTGCGTCAGGTCAACAATGGTGCGGTACATGGCGTGCTCCGGCAGCGATTTTCGGTGCTGTGCAAACAATAGCAGCGCCGCCGCCAGCGACCAACCGAGGATGAATGTGCTCCAGCGCATCGTGCGTACCGGGTACAACTGTTAGACGCAGCCCCGGCCCATTGGTTGTGGGCCACGCGAACAGTCTAGCCGAGGCCGCCTGAGCCGCATAGTGACCTTCGGGCTGCGTCATTCCTCTGCCACCGCCTGCTGCTCTGCAATGTTTTGCCTATGGTGAATCGAAATTGTATTGAGAATTCATTTCCCTCGCAGCGTTCCGCCGTGTAGGGTGCTCTCGACAAGTTGCCCCCGAAGATTTTGCTGACAGGAGAAGAGTATGGCTGCAAGCAGGGCCAGGGCTCTTGCGCTGCTGGCCTGCGGCTGCGCATTGGCGGTCGGGAGCATCACAGGACAGGCGGCGGAGCCACCCGCAAACGCCACCACGCGTCCGTTGCTGCGTGCCCCCGTGGCATCCACCCCGTATGAGGTCCAGCCGAGCGGCCACTCGGTCTGGCTGCATGACCGCCTGCTGCAGGTCGCAGAGCTGGCGGGGGAGATTCACATCTATGACCGCGAGCGCGAAGTCGCCTCACTGCGCCTGCAGTTGCCGGAGCTGAGTGACTTCCTGCTGAGTGACGCCACGCTCACCCCCGGTGACACGGTCGTGGTCGCCGTCTGCGGACACCGCTACAACTCCGAGACCAGTTGCTTCCTCGGTACAGCCGCCCCGGCAGGGAATGTCATCCGCCGCTTTGAGTCGCCTTCCTATCGTGTCCGTGCGGTGGCGGCCTGCGAGGAGGATTCTGTCTGGACGGTGGGCGACCCGGTCGATGTTGCGTCTGCTGACACGCCCGCCCGCTCCGGCGCCATGCTGCGCCGCATCAGCCTGCGCGATGGCCGCCAGCTTGAGGCGGTGCTCGATCGCGAGAGCTTTCCGCCGGGGCGCTCCCCGGTTGCTTCAGGCTATCCGGAGACGGCGCTGTTCTGTCGCGAGGGCGGTGTCGGCCTCTACGCAGGTGCCACCGACGAGTGGATTGAGTACGACGTCGCCCGTAGCGTGCTTTCACGGTGGCGGCTGCCGAGCATCCAGCATCGTCCGTGGATGGCTGCCGAGCAGGCAGCGGCGTCGCTGGCTCCCGGCGAGCGGCGCACTCACATGACCGGGTTGGCCATGCTGGCGAGCGGCGAGGTCTATGCCAGCCTGCGCCAGCAGGAGCGCCTTTCGTCGCTGCTGAACCCGGATGTCCGCGTGGGACTCTACCGGCTGGTGAAGGATGGAACTGCCGCGCACTGGGAGCTTGTGCCCGGAACGCTGGCGGCCAGCAGCGCCCCCAATGCGCCGTTCTACGAACTGTACGGCAGCAGTGGCCGCAACATCGTCTACCGCCGCCGCGCCGACGATTTCCACTGGTACTTCTCGCCCGAACTTGCCGAATGAATTTCGAAGGTGGATGCGCAAGAAGGTTGCGCGGGGAGTCTTATCGCAGCGAGAACAGCAGCGCCACCAGCAGGGCCAGCATGGCGGAGAAGGCGCCCGACGAGTAATTGACGCCGTCATTGCCGAGCCGTCCATCGCGCTCCAGCGTTGCACCCAGCAGGCTGTCAAACAGCATGCCAAGCGTCGCCGCCAGAATCACCAGCGGAACCCAGCGCGTGGCCAGCAGCCCGGCCCAGACGCAGCTTGCAGCCAGCGCACAGGCTGCCGTAAAACCGGCGAATGTTCCGGCCGGTGTAAGCCCGCCATCGGTGCCCGGCTCACATTCCTCCAGCGTCAGAATGAACATGGGCGTGCCGCCCACCCACTGGCCAATCTCGCTGGAGACGGTGTCGGCAGCGGCTTCGGCCAGCGCGGCTGACATGCCAATCAGCAGCAGACTCACAGGCGCGCCTTCCACGAACAGCAGCGGCAGTACGCACAGCACCCCCACTCCCACGTTGGCCAATATCTGGTTGGCGCGGCGTCCGCCCTTGCGCTCCGCAAGCCCCTTGCGCTGCTTGTTGGAATGCCCCAGACGGGTTGACAGAAATGTGAGGAGGAAGAGGCAGAAGACCGGCACCAGTCCGCGGGGGCCAACCGCCAGGCAGAAGACGCTGGTCAGGGCCAAGCCGGCGGCGGCTGCGCCCGGTGTAACCGCACGCAGAGACCACGCCACCAGCGCCAGCGCCAGCGTGAAACCGATGGCAACCAGTGCGCCCGGAGCGGTCAACAGTGCGAGGTTGGGGAGACCGGCGAACATGAGAGAAACCTGTCAGTCCGCGTCGCGGGCCGATGCCTTGCATCGTAACAGAGATGTGCCATCCCGCGCGCAATGCCGCGAACTCTGCGCCGACCGGGAGTGCCTGCGCCTGACTTCGCACATCCCTGCGGCGGTCCGGCTGAAGCGTTGTGCGTGCCATCAGTCCGGCTTTGTGCAACCCTCACGCATCCGCTACAATGTTTGGGTCCCTTTTGGGCAAATTGAGGGCACATCGGAGCGTCAATGAGATTCATACGGATGGCCGTGGTCGCGGCACTCCTGAGCACCGCAGTCGTATTGACTAGCAGTTGTGGGGATACTTATCGTCCGGTTGCGAATCCTGTTTCTCCCGGCTCGGGTGATCCCGCCACCGTGGACGAAGTGGTGGTGGCCAATAACAACGGAACCAGCAATTCCTCACTGACCATTGTCGATGTCAGCGGCGCTACCAATTCGGGGAATCGTAAGCTGGGAGTGGGTGTCAGCGAGCTGGCATTCGGTCCTTCGCTTTCGACCATCTATGTCCCGGCTACGGGCAGTGACGCAGTCAACTACACGACGCTATATGGCACCACCGGTGTGCAGGGAACCGTGACCACGCGTTCGCTCTCCACCGGCTCGTCGCCGATTTCGATTGCGCGCATGTACAGCAGCAGCTTCACGTCGACGTTCATCGTCAACAGTGGCTACATCAGCGCGACCTCCGATCCGAGCTATCCGTGCCCGTCCAGCGGTTCCATTCGCGAGTTTGACCTGTCCACCAACGTGGCCATCTCACACAATATCTGCGTCGGCCCCACGCCCGTGTTTGCCGTGATGTCGCAGGATGCCGGCAACGTGTTTGTGCTGGATTCCACTGGCGTGGTTTACGTGGTCAACACCAAGACCTACGCCGTCACCAACACCATCACCGTGGGCAGCAATCCCGTTTATGCGGTGATGAGCCTGGATTACAAATACCTCTACGTTCTCAACCGTGGCGATGGAACCATCAGCGTGATTGATGTGAACTTTGAGGACGCCTCGGCTGCCGTGGTCAACACCATCTCCACCGGCGGCACCAATCCGGGATTCATGGCGCTGGACGGTCACTACCACCGGCTTTACGTGGCCAACACCGGCAGCAACACCATCTCGGTCTTTGACCTGACGACGCCGAAGCTGCCGACGGCCATGACCACGGCCTTCGCCGTGGGCACCTCGCCCAAGGCCATCGACGTTCTCGAGGACGGCAGTCGGGCTTACGTTGCCAACTCCGGAACCAACACCGTGAGCGTGGTGCAGGCTCCGGCCAGCGGTGGCACCAACTTCTCGTTGACCAAGACCATCACGATTGGCACCGATACCACCGATGCGTCCACCCGTGCCAACTGGCTGGCGGCCTCCGTCGACGGTTCGCGCGTCTTTGTGGCCACCACTGCCACTGGCGATCTCAAGAACAGCACCACGGTCATTGAGACCGCGACCGACAGCGTGCTGCTCAACTTGGCGGCGCCGTTGCAGTGCGATCCCACGCAGGGCGATACCTGCACCTGCACCCCAGCGACGACTTCCAGCTGCCCATTGCAGCGGCCGGTCTACATCGCCAATCGCGTCAATCCCTATACCGTGAAGTAGTTTTGCCGGAAGGCAAAAGGCGGGGCGGACTCAGGTCCGCCCCTTTTGCATGATGTGAGGAGTGCTTCTGCGGGGGGGGCTACTCGTGGGCGCGACGGCGGTTGTAGCGCATGGCGATGTTCATCGTCACGTTGCCGCCGGTGGTTTCAAAGCCCATCACCAGGGCCTCGGTGTCTTCCGTGCCTTCAAATCCGCGTGAATCCATGTGCACCAGCGGCGGATGAACCTTGAAGTGGAACCCCTGGTCGTTGAGCACGGTGATGGCGTTGCCGATGACCAGGTTCGCCAGTTCGCACACCGTCTCGCGCACCAGTTCATCGCTGGCTTCCACCTCGCCGCCCGACAGGTGCTCGGCGACCTTCAGGGCCGTCTGGGGTTCGCAATCGAAAATAATGCGTCCTTCAATGTCCCCGGAGAAGGCGATCAGGGCGGCCGCACCGTGGCGGTTGTAGGCCTCCTGCTCCATGGTCATATCGGTGACGCGGGTGGTGCCGTGCAGGGTCTCGGCCATGACGGCATCGGCCGCATTAATAAACGGCTGGATCAGTTCCATCCTCATGTGACTACTCTCCCGCCGCCGCACCAGCGGTGGCGAAGTCTCCAAGTACGTATTTTACGACCTCGTACAGCAGTTCGGGCTTGACCGGCTTCTGCACGAAATGGCGCGCGCCCTTCTGCAGGGCCGCCACAATGTTTTCCTGGTAGCCGACGCTGGAAACCATGACGATGCGGGCGTCGGAGTGCGAGTGCACAATGCGCTCGGCGGCCTCAATGCCCTCCATCTGCGGCATCGTGATGTCCATCAGCACGATGTCGGGAAGCGTACGGTCATATTCGGTGATGGCCGTGCACCCATCGCCGGCCTCACCGGCAAGCTGCCCGCCGAAGGCTTCGATGATGCGTGCCAGGTTCTTGCGGGCAAACACCGAATCGTCCACGACCAGGTAGCGAATTGGCTGCCCATCGCTGCTGCGTAACAGGGCGGGGAATTGCTCCATATAAGGTTCCTCACATCCGTCCGTGACAAGCACGGACTGCATTGTTCAATCAGGCCGGGTCAACCCCGATGCCTGTTTCTGAAAAGTGAGACACCAGGAATCCCGGTATCTCCGACAAACTTGCGATACGCATGGCATAGCCGCGCTCAATGGCCGCGCGAGGCATGCCAAACACCACACTCGATTCTTCGTCCTGCGCCACGGTCAGCGCGCCGGCCTGTTTCATCAGGCCCAGTCCGTTGGCGCCGTCCTCGCCCATGCCGGTCATCAGGATGCCAACCGCACGGGAACCGAATTCTTCCGCCACCGAGCGGAACAGCACGTTGGCCGAAGGCCTGTGCCCGCACTCGTGGCGATCGTCACTCAAAACCACACTGCCGCCGCTGATGGCGCGCCGCACCTTCATATGGCGGTCGCCCGGGGCTATCAGTGCGCGCCCGGCCAGCAACAGGTCGCCGGACTGCGCTTCCTTCACGTCGATGGCGCAGGCCTCGTCCAACCGCCGCGCAAACATCTCGGTAAAGCCCGGAGGCATGTGCTGCACAATCAGAATTGCTGCCGGAAAATCACTTGGCAGGTGTGACAGCACATATTCCACCGCGTTCGGCCCGCCGGTGGAGACGCCGATGGCCACAATGCGCGTGGTGTGGTCGCGCGTCAGCGGCTGCTTCGGCTCGGTCCGCTTGATGCCTGCGGCCGTCAGCGTCACCTTGCGCGCGCGGCGCGCACGCTGCAACGTGGCCGCTTTCAGCTTCAGGATCAGGTCCTCGCCGATGGTATCCATGTGCCCGGTCAGCGCGTCCTGCGGCTTGGCGATGAAGTCGAACGCTCCCAGCGCCAGCGCCTTGAATGTCGAGCTTGCACCCTCTCGCGAGTGTGCCGATACCACAACCACGGGCAGATCGGGGAACTGCCGCACAATCTGCTTCAAGGTCTCGATGCCGTCCATGCGCGGCATTTCGAGATCGAGCGTCACCACGTCGGGGCGCAGCTCCGGAATCTTTTTCAGCGCGAACTCGCCGTCCATGGCCGTGCCTACCACGCGCAGATTCGGATCCTGCTCAATGAGCATCGGGATCATCTTGCGCATGAGCGCGGAGTCATCGACGACCAGCACCCGGAGCGGACTCATGCCGTGACCTCCACGTGGCGTACGTCGCGCGCGCGGCCCGTGCTGCGGCCGATGATCGCGTGCAGATTCAGAATCAATACCACCTTGCCGTCGCCCAGAATGGAGGCGCCGCTGATCAGGTCCGTGGTCACCAGGTTGGTGTCCAGCGCCTTGATAACCAGCTCCTGCTCGCCCATCATGCGGTCCACCACCAAGCCGAACTTGCGGTCGCCTACGGAGACCACCAGCACGAATAACTTCTTCCCGCGCGCTTCGGGCGCGCCCAGCAGCTTGCGCATGCGCACCAGCGGCATCACCTCGTCGCGAAGCTGCAACACCTCATGCCCCTTGACGATGTGTACTTCGTCCTCGGCGCCGCGCATGATCTCCAGCACGGCGTTGACCGGCACGGCGTAGAGCTGGTCGCCGGCGCGGAAGAGCAGGGCCTTGATAATGGCCAGCGTCAGCGGCACGCGCAGGCGCATGGTGGTGCCTTCGCCCAGCGTGCTGCTCACGGTCACCGAGCCTTTCAGCCGCTCCATCACGGCCTTTACCACATCCATGCCCACGCCGCGTCCGCTGAATTCCGTGGCGGTATCGCGTGTGGAAAGTCCGGAGTGGAAGATGAGCGCCAGCGCCTCGCCGTCACTCATCTTGGTGGCTTCATCGGAGGTGATCACGCCCTTATCGATGGCCTTGCGGACGACGCGTTCCTTGTCGATGCCGCGGCCGTCGTCGCTGACTTCAATGACCACCTGGTTGCCCTGGTGGTAGGCGGTCAGGCGGATGGTGCCCTCGCGCGGCTTGCCTTTTGCGGCGCGCTCGTCGGGCGGCTCAATGCCGTGGTCCACGGCATTGCGGACCATGTGCATCATCGGCTCGGCCAGCGCATCCAGAATGCTCTTGTCGAGATCGGTGTCCTCGCCCTCGATGAGGATGTTAACTTCGCGTCCGAGTGACTTGGCCACGTCACGCACCACGCGCGGCAGGCGGCGGAACATCTGCTCCACCGGCACCATGCGGATCTTCATCACCGAGCGTTGCAATTTGTTCAATGTCTGCGACTGGAAGGCGACGGCGTCTGCCAGCTTGTTGCGCAGCGGATCGCGCCCGAAGCGGTGCGTTACTTCCAGCAGGCTCTGCTGCAACATGCTCTTGGCGATGATCAGCTCGCCCACCAGGTCGAGCACCGCGTCAATGCGGTCGGCTTCCACGCGGATGACCGAGTCGCTGGAACTGCTGACGGCGGCGCGTTCGGCGCGGCGCGCGGCAGCCTTGCCGGCCTCGGTCTGTGGCGCGGCTATCTCACGCGCATGCACCGTGGCCTCGGTGGCGTGATCGTGGGCTTGCGCGGCATCGCCGTTGGTCTTCGTTTCTGTCGCTGCTTCCGGTTGTGCGGACTCCGGAGCTTGAGGAGCGGGTGTCGCTTCGCTCTCCGGCTTGGCCGCGGCATCGGGCGCCGATGCGGTGCAGATGGAAACGCGAATCTGCGAGACCACGCCCGGTACACGGCACTTCTTCTCAATCCACTCCGCCGGATGATGGCTGGCCAGTGCCGCCTCAATCAGGTCGGGGATCTCCGTGGAGTTCTCCTCCGGACGCGAGGCCACCAGCGTGCCCACCTGCTGCATGGCAATGCGGATGAGCTGCAATCCGGCGGCGCGCATGGCGCACTGCGGGTCGAGCGTGAGGGCGATGTTGTAGACCGCCTGCCCGCGCACGGCGCTCTGCCGTATCTGCTCAATTTCGGCGTCGTTCCAGTTGAACTCCGGATTGAACTCGGCCTGCTCCTGCGTCTTGCCTTCCGCCACACGCTGAATCAGCTCGCGAAGGGTCTTGCCTTCCGGCGGAGGCATGTTGCTGCGGTAGGCCTGCAACATGCTGTCAAACGTATCGGCCGCACTCAGAATTAACTCGGGGACGGCGCTGCCGGAGCGCGACGCAATTTCCGGCGTCAGGACGTCTTCCATGGCATGCGCGCTCTCGCTGAGTTCGCGATAGCCGCACGCGGCGGCGTCGCCCTTCAGCGTGTGCACGGTGCGCCGGATGCTGCGCACAATCTCCATGTCTCCGGGCGTCTTTTCCAACTGCAAACCTTCTTCATTGAGCGCCTGCAGCAGCTCCTGCGCCGTCTCAAAGAAGAGATTGCGCAGTTCGTTGGCCCGGTCTTCGGAGAAAATTCCCACGGTTCGTCCTCGGTTGAGTCGTCAGTCGATACGTTGATACGCGGTGCCGTTGTTCTCGTGGATCATGCGGAACTGGTCGGTCAGCCCGAACAGGCTCTCGGCATGGCCCACGAACAGATAGCCGCCCGGATTCAAGCAGCGCCAGAACTTCTGAATGAGCCGCTTCTGCTCGGCGTCGTCAAAATAGATCATGACGTTGCGGCAGAAGATGACGTCATTGCGCGCCGGCAGGAACTCGGTCTTCAAATTGTGGAAGTCGAAGTGAACCAGCTCTTTCAGGTTGCGCTTCACCGCGTAGCGGTCGCCGGTCTTGTCGAAGTAGCGCAGACGGAAGGTGTAGTCCACCTGCTCCATCTGGTGCTCAAGGTAGCTGGCTTCCTGCGCCGCACGCAGCACGGAGTAGTTGATGTCAGAGGCCAGGATGTCGACCTTCCACGGCGGCGGGATCAGCGGCTTCGGCGATGGCATCTCAAAGGGCAGGGGATTGCGCAGGTAGTAGTAGGCCAGCGCGTCGGCCACGATCATCGACAGCGTGTAGGGCTCCTGTCCGGTCGAGCAGCCCGCGCTCCAGATGCGCAGGTTCCAGTCGCGGCGCTCCTGCTTCTTGTGCAGCATGTCCTCCAGAATCATTTTCTGGAACAGGTCCAGTTGGGGACGGTTGCGGAAGAAGCTGGTCTCGTTGACCGTGAGATTCTCCAGCAGCGCGCCCAGCTCCGCCTTGCCCTCGCGGCTGGTGAGCAGACGGTAGTAGCTGTAGAACGTGTCCAGCCCGCAAATCTTCAGCCGGCGCTGCAGACGGTCCTGCAGAAAATGCGCGCGGCGCTCGTCGAAGTACATGCCGCATTCCTGATAAATCAGGGTTTGCAGCAACTTCAACTCCGCTTCGGTGAGCGTTACATTGGGAGATAAGGAGTCCATCGTTTTAATAATCCGTTCCGAGCCCTGTTTATGCGGCTCCGGCCGTGTCCGCCATCTCTCCGAGACGGCGCAAGTCGCCCTTCTGCATGATCTTGCTCAATTCGATCAGGATGATCAGCCGGCCGTTCAGCTTGCCTACGCCGGTCACGTAGTTCAATTCGCCTTCCTGGAATACGTCCGGTGGCGGCTCAATCTGGTCGGGCGGAATCTTCAGAACCTCGCTGGCGGTATCCACCAGCAGGCCCACCAGCCGTCCATCCAGCTCAGCCACCAGAATGCGGTTCTTCTTGTGCGGCACCACCCGGCTCTCGCCAAAGCGCTTGCGCAGGTCGATGACCGGAATGATCTTGCCGCGCAGGTTGATGACGCCCTCGATGTACTCCGGCGAGTCGGGGACCGCCGTGATTTCCATCGTGCGCACAATCTCGTGCACCGAACTGATCGGCACGCCGAAATTTTCGGTACCCACGCGAAACCCGACTACGTGAACATCCTTTGCCATGGCGGCTCCCCCTACTTCGCCGAGTTCAGCGCGAATTTGCTGCCGCTCAGCTTGCGCGTTTCCTCATAGTGGCGCTGCTCGTCCAGCGTGAAGCGGTCAATGGACTCCAGCAGCGAACGCGCCATCTTCGACATCTGTTCGGCCGAGGCCGCCAGCTCCGTCGAACCTGAGGTCTGCGACTGCACCATCTCGCGCATGCGCTCCATGGCGCGAACCACGGCCTGTGCGCCGCCCGCCTGCTCTTCCACGCTGCTGTTGATCTCGTGCGTGATCTCGTTCAGACGTGTGGTCGACTTGGCGATCTGCGAGCTGCCATTCGACTGTTCGTTGGTGGCCGCGCCGATCTCCTGCGCGAACTTGTAAACCTCGGTGACCACGTTGCTGATCTTGCGCAGCGCCGTGCTCAGGTCGCCGCCCAGCGTCAGGCCTTCGTCGACGATCGCCGTCGAGCGCTCCATGTTCTCCACGGCCTTGCGGGCTTCCTTCTGGATGCTCTGGATCAGCTCGCTGATTTCCTTGGTGGAGGAGGCGGACTTTTCCGCCAGCTTGCGCACTTCGTCGGCAACCACCGCGAAGCCCAGTCCGTGCTCGCCGGCGCGGGCTGCTTCAATGGCCGCGTTCAGTGCCAGCAGGTTGGTCTGCTCGGAGATGTCGTCGATGACCTCGATGATCTTGCCGATGTCGTCGGCGCGCTGTCCCAGTTCCGAGATGATTGTGGAAGCCGAGCCGATGGAGGAGTTGATGCGGTTCAAGCCATCGGTGGTCTTGGTCATGGTGCCAATGCCGCTCTGCACCTCTTCGCGCGACCGGTTGGAGATATCGAGCAACACTTTGGCGGTATCGGCCACGCGCTGGATGCTGGCCACCATCTCGTCGATCGAGGCGGAGGTCTGGCTCACGCTGGAAGCCTGCATCTGCGTGTTCTTCACCATGTTCTGCACGTTCACGCTCATCTCGTGCATGGTGCTGGTCACTTCGTCGATGGCCGAGGCCGACTGCACACTGATCTTGGCCGATTCTTCGGAGGCGTCCGCCACCTGGTTGCTGCCGGCGGCCACCTGTGCGGCGGCGTCGCGCACGTTGCGCGTCAAAGTCCGCAGGCCCAAAGTCATCTTGGCAAAGGCGTGGGCCAGCGTGTCCTTGCTGGAGCGCGGCTGCACTTCCATGCTGAGGTTGCCCTCGGCAATGGCCTCGCTGACGGCGGCCATCTCTTTCAGGTAGTTCACCAGATTGCGGAAGGTCGCGGCCAGCACGCCAAGTTCGTCGTCGCGCTGCACATCCACTTCCTGGCTCAGGTCGCCGCTCTCGCCAATCTCGCGAGCCACGTTGATCAGGTGCTCCAGCGGCGTGGTGATCTGCTCGGCGCGGGTGTAGGCCACGTAAACGCCCACCACCAGGCCGATGATCAAGGCCGCAATGTTGATGAAGATGCTCCAGGTGGCCACCGCGTTGGCGCTCGCCTTGCGGTCATCTACAGACTTGTGGGTCTCGGCCTCAATCTGGTCCACCATCTGGTTGGCGTCCTTCATCCATTGGGCCGGGTTCAACTGGAGATAGGTGATCTGCAGATCCGCCACGGTCGAGTCGCCAGCATCAACGTGCTTGCGCTTCTCAATCATCACGTTGGCGAACTCAGTCACCCACTTGCGTTCCTGCTGGTCCAACTGCGCCAAAGACTTGCGCTGGGGGGAATCCTCGGGAGCCTTGTTCTGGGCGTCAGCCAGCGCCGACTGCAGGGAACGGATCCCGTCGGTCAGGTGCGCCGCTTCATCGGTGCTGCCGCTCAGAAGGTAATTGCTCAGGCTCAGACGGTTCTGCATCATCTGATACCGCACCGTCTCGGTCGCCTGCGACAATTCCATCGCCTTGTTGCTGGCGTTGCGTGCACTGCTCTCACGCCACATCGTGAACATCGTGGCCAGGAACAGGACCAGCATCAACGCGATGATGCTTCCAAAGCTGTAATAAAGCCGTTTGCGGATTGTCATTCCCTTGTCTCCAGCGCCAACTGCGCTTACGACTGCTTTACGAAATTAATCACCACCACGACGGTCGACTCCTGTGGAGCCGAGGCGAACTTCCAGCGCCGTACAGCGCTTTCCGCCGATTGAACCAGCAGGGGATTGCCGCCCAAGGTCTTCACCTGGCGCACCTGTCCGCCCGCAGTCACCACAACTTCCAACTTGACCGCGCCCGCGATCCCCGCCCGTTTTGCAATTTCCGGATAATCCGGCTGCACGCGCGAAACCACCGCGCGATCACCAACCATGTCGAGTGCTTGTGCCGGGACGCATCCCAGAGCGCCCAAGCCGACCAATGCTCCCAGGACTGCTGCCCGTGTACCCTTGAACTTCATTGAAGCCGTACTCCTCCCTGCATTGATCCGCAGTCTTTTATGCACGGCGGCTTCCAACACGGCCATGCGCTGCGGATTTCTAAATTCTTATTGTTAGGGTCTACTAAATGTTTAAGTTACCGCGAAAGTACGAGGCGCTACAGTGGCGGAGGTCCTTGTCCTTTCGTCATCTCGGGCGTCTCACGCGTAACCCGTTGACGGCTATCAGTCTCAAGGTGAGACTGATAGTGATACACAAGGCTCCATCCCCGACAATTTATTTGACTCAAGTTGAGATTGGCCCTAATTTGACATTGAGTTAGGCCGGAATGGCACGACAGTTCTCAATTGCCGATGGCCTGCTCAAGGTTCCCGCCTCATCGATGTCAACGGAAAAGCCCATCTCCGACCCCGTCTTTGGCGCGGCCGCCTCACTTTCAGCGGCTGCCAGTCTGGATTTGCTGGGATTGGATTCCGCCCACGAATTGCGGCAGTTGCTGGAGGTTGCCAACGAGATTGGCGGCTCTGGCAAGCTGGAAACTCTGCTGGAAGGCTTTGTGGAACGCGCCGTGCGCTTCCTGGGCTTCCGGAGGGCGTTCATTGCGCTTCTTCCATCGGACGGCCGCAGTCAGTTGGTCATCCTTCCAGACCGCAACGCCCATCAATTCGATTACTTCGAAGTTCCCGCCAACATGCGCGACCGCATGTTGCAGCGTGAGGAGATCTTCTATTCCGAAGACGGCTCCAACCTCGTTGCCGAGACGCGCCTGGGAACGCAGTTACGCATCAAGCAGATAATGCTGGCACCGCTGAAGCGCTCGGACGGGCGCAACCTTGGCATGCTGGGCGTGCTCGACAAGGTGAGCGGGGAAGCGATCAGCACGGAAGACGTGCGCAAGGCTGGCGCCCTGGCCGCGCAGATGGCACGGGTCCTCGAAGGGCGGCAGAGTCTTCTGGCAGCCGAAGAGCAACGCCGCCGTGCGGAGAACCTGATTGCCCTGGCTTTTGATATTGGCACCAGCCTTCGAGTGCCCGATCTTGTGCGCGTGCTCGGCACCCGCGCCACGGACATGCTCGGGGGCGAAGCCGTGGTGGTGGCCCTGGCCAACGGCCCCTCGGTGGAGGCAGTCTTCATGGAGCCGGCGGTGCGCGACTCCAGCCACATTCGCCGCCTCAACGCCGTGCTGGGCGAGCTGGCGTTCCACGGCGCGGAGTTGATCCGCATGGGCAGCGCCCGCGAGCTGATGGGCGAATACCTGGCCGATGCCCTTGGCTGGCAGGACCTGATAGTGGCGCGTCTGCGCGGCACCGGTGGCGACCTGATCGGCCTGCTGTGCATTGCCAACCGCGGACAGTCGCTGACCGGCGACGAGCGAGCCACGTTGCAGGCGCTTGTTTCCCACGCCTCCGTCGCGCTGGATAATTCGCGGCTCTTTTCCCGCATCGCGCAGGCCAACAGCCAGTGGACCGAGATTTTCGACTCGATTACCGACCTGATCGTCGTTCACGATCAGAACCACCGGGTGTTGCGCGTCAATCGCAGCATTGCGGAGTTCATTGGCGTCAGCCCCAAGGACCTGATTGGCCTGACCATGCGCGCACTCATTGCCATGACGCAGGGTTCAGCGCCCGACAGTTGCCCGTTCTGCCGTTCAGGCTCAGATTCGAATGATGAATTCGTCCATCCGGTGCTTGACCGAACCTATCTGGTTTCCACCTCGGTGATTCATGGTTTGCTTGAAGGTGGCGACCAGACTATACACATTCTGAAGGACATAACGGATCGCCGGGAAGCCGAGCGACGGTACCGCGAAATCTTCGAGAACATTCAAGAAGGCCTGTTCTTCTCCACGCCCGATGGAAGGCTGGTAGAGGTCAACGAGGCCATGGTTCGCATGCTCGGCTATGACTCGCGCGAGGAGCTGCTGGCTGTTGACATTCCGACCGGCATCTATGCGCGCTCCGAGGTTCGCGAGCAGAACAAGCAGCAGTTGGAAAGCAAAGGCGTGCTTCGCAACTGGGAGCAGAAGCTCAAGCGCAAGGACGGCTCCACCATCTACGCCTTGGAGAATTCGTTCGCGCTGCGCGATCCGCAGGGCAAGGTCACACAGTACCGCGGCGTGCTGCTCGACATTACGGAGCTGAAAAACTTCCAGTCCGAACTCCAGCGCCAGCGCGACTTTAACGACAAGATTCTCAACAACACCCAGAGTCTCATCCTGGTGGTGGATACCGCCGGGTTGATCTCCTATGCCAACCGCCGCTGCTATGAAATGGGACGTCCGGCCGAGGAGACACTTGTTGGAACTCCGCTGATGAGCCTGGTGGTGCCGGAGAGGCGTGAACTGCTGCGCAAGGCCTTTGCCTGGACGCTGGTGGGCCAGCCGGTCGACAACCTTGAGCTTCCCATTCAGCTTGGCACGGGCGAGGCCGGCCGCTTCTCGGTGAACCTGAGTCCGATGCGCGATGGCAGCAACCACGTCAGCTCCATTGTGGCCGTGATGAGCGACATTACGCAGGAAGCCGTGCTGAAGGCGCAGTTGCTCCAGACGGAGAAGATGGCGGCAGTCGGTCAGCTTGTCAGCGGCGTAGCTCACGAGGTCAACAACCCATTGACGGCCATCCTTGGCTTTGCCGACCTGCTCTCCTCGCGGACGGAGATCACCGAAGAGAGCCGCGCCGATCTGGAGATCATCATTCAGGAGGCGCAGCGCACCAAGCAGATTGTGCAGAACCTGCTCAGCTTTGCCCGCCAGACGCCTCCACAGCGCGAGCCGCTCAACGTCAATGACCTGCTGCGCCGCACCGTCTTGCTCCGAACCTATGACTTCACCAACTCCGGCGTGGAAGTGGCGGCCGATTATCAGGAGCCGGCCCCGGAACTGGTTGGCGATGCGCACCAGCTTCAGCAGGTGTTCCTCAACATCCTGAACAATGCTTTTGACGCCGTGCGGGAAGCGGGCGGGCAGGGGAGCATCCGCATCCAAAGCCGCTTTGAGAACGGTTGGGCTGAGGTGCGCTTCCAAGATAACGGCAAGGGTATCGCGGCGATTGATCGCATCTTCGATCCGTTCTACTCCACCAAGGAAGTTGGCAAGGGGACAGGGCTCGGGCTGAGCATCTGCTACGGCATCGTGCATGAGCACGGCGGGGAGATCACGGCCGCCAATCCACCGGAGGGCGGAGCGCTGTTTGTGGTGCGCCTGCCGCTGCAGGCTGCGGCGGCACCGCATGGAGGGACCCAATGAGCACGCCTGCGGTGAACCTGCCGCCTCTGCTTGTGGTTGAGGACGAACCTTCGGTGATGGCCTTCGTGGTGACTACCTTGCGCCGCTACGGCTACCAGGTGGAGTGTGCCTCCAACGGTGTCCATGCCTTGGAGATGCTGGCGCAGCCGCGCGAGTTCAGCGGCGTCATCACGGATATGCGCATGCCCGGCGGCGTGGATGGGGCAGACGTTTACCAGTGGCTGAAGATGAACCGCGCCGAACTTGCCGCGCGCCTGCTGTTCATCACCGGCGATACGGTGAATGACGAAACCGCCCGGACGCTGGCCCGCACCGGCGCGCCGTTTGTTGAAAAGCCCTTTCGTATCATCGACTTCATCAACGCCGTGCAGAAATTGCTTGAAGGTGTTGAGGTATGAGCACCGAGGCCAAAATCCGCTTTCTCGTGGTGGATGACCAGCAGAGCATACGGCGACTCTGTGTGACCATTGGCGCCAGCCTCGGCTTTGCCTGCAACGAGGTGGAAAGCGCCGAGAAGGCGCTGGAGATGCTCGACAGCTTTCTGCCGGACATTGTGCTGGTGGATCTTCGCATGGCGCAGATGACAGGACTGGAGTTTCTGGCACGCCTGAAGCAGCAGTTGCCGCGCACGGAAGTGGCCATCATGACCGGCTATGGCTCCATCGAGAGCGCCGTGCAGGCCATGAAGCTAGGCGCCTACGACTACATCACCAAGCCCTTCCGTGTGGAGGAACTCAAGCTGACCCTGCAGCGCATGGCCGACAAGGTTCGGCTGGTGCTGGAGAACGAATACCTGCGTGCCAAGGTGGAGACCGAGACGCACTTTGCCGGGATTGTAGGTGCCCACCGCAAGATTCAGGACGTGCTGCGCATGGTTTCGCGCCTGAAAGACACGCGCGTGCCGGTGCTCATCACCGGCGAGAGCGGAACGGGCAAGGAACTGGTGGCGCGTGCCATACATTTTCGCGCCGAATCGCAGGGCGGGCAGTTTGTGGCCGTCGATTGCGGCTCGCTGGCTCCGACCCTGATCGAGAGCGAGCTGTTCGGCTACGAGAAGGGGGCCTTCACCGGCGCGGCCAAGTCGAGAAGAGGGCTGATTCAGGAGGCTGACGGCGGCACGCTGTTCCTTGACGAGATTGGCGAACTGCCGCTTGACCTGCAAGCCAAGCTGCTGCGCGTGCTGGAAGAAAAAGAGGTTCGTCCGCTGGGCAGCAACCGCTCTGTGAAGGTCAACGTGCGGGTGGTGGCCGCCACGAATCGTGATCTGGAAAAGGCTTATAAGGAAAGCACTTTCCGTAAAGACCTCTTCTTTCGCTTGAACGTTATTCCGGTACATCTGCCGGCGCTGCGCGAGCGCAAATCGGACATTCCACTGCTGGTGCAGTGGTTCCTCGACCGGCTCTCCGACGAGCCGCTGCGCTTCAGCACGCAGGCGCTGACGGCGATGATGAACTACGACTGGCCGGGCAACGTGCGCGAGTTGAAGAACGCCGTGGAGCACGCCGTTACCTTCCGCAACGGCCCGCTGATGGGGTTGGAGGATCTGCCGCAGGTGCTGCGCGCCAAGCAAGTGCTGGCGCCGCCGCGCGCGGAAGTCGAGCAGCCTCAACAGATACCGCTGCCGGGCTCAACCGATTTGGAAGAGATTGAGCGGCGCACGATTCAGCGGGTCTTCGACCAGGTTGGCGGTGACAAGGTCTTGGCACAAAAGTTACTGGGGATTTCACGCGCGACCTTGTATCGCAAGTTGAAACGGTACAACATAGTCAAACTGGCGGAACAGCCGATGTCGCATGGTGCGCTCAGCAGGCAGATGTAGGTGGTATTGAGCGGCTGCCGGTGGTTTGTCTCACAAGTGAGACGGTTGAGACTCGTTCTTTGCGGGAAGAATCTCAAATAAATCAGCTACTTACGCTCCCCCGAATTTGGCCTGAGGTTTGCATAATAATTCCAAGGTTCTTTGTCTCTGCTGACGGCAGAGGGCGGTGCTTCTAGCGTCGCCGAACCTCGGAGAGTATGCGGTGAATCAGCCAACGGTTTTGATCGTCGCCGATGATGCGGAGTTTCCTCGCGCGCTGATGGCCCGGTGGGGCGCGGAGCGCATGGCGGCTCCCCTGACCATAGTGGGCAGCAACCTGTTGGCGGAGGCCGACGGGCCTGCGGCGGAAGTCTCGGTGGTGGGTGGCGTGGAGCTGGCGAAGATGCTGGAGCTGGTTCCGGTACTCATGGCCCGCGTGCCGGTGGTGCTGTGTCTGGCTGAGACGGGCGAAGATGCGGAGACGTTGCACCACAAGTTTCCCAAGCTGTGCGTGCTGCGGCGCGCCGAAGGCTGGGAGGAAGCGGTGGTGGCGCTGGTGAGTGAGACCCTGCGCCGGATGGATGCCACGGAGCGGGCGCGCTCGGCGGAAGAACTGGCTGAGGAATTGGCACGGCACGCGGCGCTGGGCCGCTATATGCTGGAGATGCGTCACGGCTTCAGCAATGCGTTGACCAGCGTGCTGGGCAACAGTGAACTGCTGTTGATGGACCCGCAGCGGCTGGGCGAAGAAGTGTGCGGACAGTTGGAGACCATCCACGCGATGGCGTTGCGGATGCATGAGATCCTGCAGCGCTTTTCGTCGCTGGATAAGGAGATGCAGTTTGCGGGCAAGAAGTCTCAAACTGAGATGGCATGGCCCAAAGCGGCCTCGGGTTTGTAAGATGATGTCAGGTAAGGCATTTGCGAGGGAAGGTGCGCGGTGCTGAAAAAAGTATTAATCGTGGATGATTCGCAGGCGGAAAGCCGCCTGATGCAGTCATTTCTGGAAGCAGCCGGGTATTGGGCGGTGTCCATTAACGACCCGCTGCGCATTGAGCAGACGATCGACGTCGAGCGCCCGAGTTTGATTCTGCTGGATGTGGTGATGCCGGGCCGGAACGGTTTCCAGGCATGCCGTGAGCTGAAGAGCAATCCGCAGTATCAGGGCATTCCGGTCATCATGGTGACCAGCAAGGGCGGCGAGAGCGACAAGTTCTGGGGACGCCAGCAGGGAGCCGACGGCTACGTGGTGAAACCGTTCAACTCCGAATCGCTGTTGGGCGAAGTGCAGAGAGTGATCGGATAGACCATGGACGAGCCGCAGAAGACGACACAGCAAACGCCGATGGTGCCGCAGAGCGACGAGCAGGTGGAGGACATCGTCATTGATTCCAGCCTGCCGGAGAAGCAGTACTGCGTCTTCCGGGCGGGCCGCGAACGCTTCTGCCTAGCAGTGCTGGATGTGGACGAGGTTGTGGACTGGCCGAAGGTGACGTCGATGCCACTGTCGCCGGCGTTCATGATGGGCATCTTCAACCTGCGCGGAACCATTGTTCCGCTGATTGACATTGCGTTTACGGAAGTGCGGCGGGCGGATTTGCCGCCGAAACAGGTGGTGGTGGCGTGCCTGCGGCGCGGCGGAGAGCATCCGGACCTGCGGCTGGGCATTGCCGCCGATGAAGTGATTGGGACTTATACCACCAACGAACCGTTGCTGGTGGACGAAGCGCCAAAGGACGTTCCGCACTGCTGCGGCATGTTGCGGCATGAGACGCGCCTGGCGCTGGCGCTGGATCTGGAAAAGGTTCTGGAGAACTTTCCGGTTCCGGCGATTTAACGGGGATTTTTACGAACCGGCCACGGGCCGGGTGAGTGTGCAGTTCTTAAGCGCGGCGCAGTAGGCCGCGTGGAGGCCGATATGAAAGGTCGTCTGAATTCAGCCATCGGATTGCTGGTGGTTGTGAACTTCGTCGTGCTGTTTGCCGTGCTGGTGCTGGCGTTTGAGTCTGGCGCCTCGGGCGGGGCAAAGTCGCTGGCCGATATTGCCAAGCTGAACAGCACGGGGCTGGGAATGCTGGTGGGCGCGGTGGTGCTGGCGCTGCTGGGCGGCGTGCTGATCTGGGCGCGGCTTTCGGCCACGCTGGTGCAGCCGGTCGAAAAGCTGGCCGAATTCAGCGATGCGCTGGGCAACGGCAATTTCCGCGTGCAGCTTGACGTTGAGAGCGACGACGACTTTGGCTACATTGCGCAGAACCTGAACCGTGCAGCCGGCAAGGCTGCGGCGGCGCAGAGCAACCAGGAGCTGCAGGACCAGTTGCAGCGCTCGGTCACGGACTTCCTGACGATTGTGAGCCAGGTGGCGCGCGGCGACTTAACGCTGCGCGGCAAGGTGACCAACGACGCGCTGGGCAACGTGGTCGACTCGGTCAACTACATGCTCGACAACTTCACCAAGGTTCTGGAGCGCGTGCGCAAGGCCGCCGTGGACGTGCAGACGAGCGCCAACGAGATTCTGGCGTCGTCGGACGTGATGTCGCGCGGCGCCACGCAGCAGGACCAGGAGATCACGAACACCTCATCGGCCGTGGAGCAGTTGACGGTCTCGATGAAGCAGGTGTCGAACAACGCGGAAGCCAGCGCCGAAGCCGCGCGCCGCGCGCTGGACGCCGCCGAGCAGGGCAACCGCTCGGTGCGCGACACGCTGGAAGGCATGCAGCGCATCCGCGCCTCGGTGCAGGCAACGGCCAAGAAGATCAAGTCGCTGGGCGACCGCTCGCTGGAAATCAGCGAGATTATCAACGTCATCAATGACATTACCGAGCAGACGAACCTGCTGGCGCTGAACGCGGCCATCGAGGCTGCGCGCGCCGGTGAGGCGGGCCGCGGCTTCGCCGTGGTCGCCGACGAAATCCGCAAGCTGGCTGAGCACTCGCGCACGGCCACCAAGGACATTGCCGCGTTGATCAAGGCCATCCAGGCGGAAACGAACGAAGCCGTGGTGGTGATGGAAGAAGGCACGCGCGAGGTGGAAGTGGGCGCCAAGCTGGCCGATCAGGCAGGCAAGGCGCTGGAAGCAATTTCGAGCGTGGTGCGGCAGTCGGCGGAGCTGGTGCAGGAGATTTCACTGGCCTCGAAGCAGCAGGTGCGCGGCACCGAAGGCGTGGCCAACGCCATGCAGATCATCTCGGGCATTACGCGGCAGACCTCGCAGGGAACGCGCGCGACGGCCCGCACGGTGGAAGAGATGGTGAAGCTGAGCGAACAGTTGAATGACGCGCTCTCGCAGTTCCGCATCCAGAACGCGCCGCGTGAAGCGGCACAGGCAGCGCGCTAAGCCGCGGCAGTAAACGAGAAGGCAAGCAGTGGCCGATGAAGTCTACAACCCGGTTGTAACCGAGCACGAACTCTCGGAGGTTCGCACGCTGATTGAGCAGCGCTCAGGCGTGCACTTTGATGAGTCGCGCGAGAGGTTTTTTGCGCCGCGCGTGCGCGATTACATGACCAGCCGCAGGCTGAGCCATGGGCTGGAACTGGTGCGGCTGCTGCGCACCTCAAACGTGGAGTATGAGGCGCTGCTGCAGGAGCTGTTGACGCAGGAGACGCGCTTCTTCCGCTATCCGGAGCTGTTCACAACTTTTGAGCAGAAGGTTCTGCCCGAGCAGCACATGAAGAAGTTCTGGCAGACGCCGCGCACGCTGCGCATCTGGAGCGCGGGCTGCGCCACGGGCGAGGAGCCTTACAGCATCGGCATCAGCCTGTGCGAGTCGCTGGCTTACGCCGAGGCGTGGAACATCAGCGTGCTGGCCACCGACATCAGCCGGCAGGCGCTGGAGTTTGCCGAGCGCGGACGCTACCGCCGACGCGCCGTGGAGAACGTGACGCCGCAGCAGTTGGAAAGCTACTTCCAGCAAGATGGCGACGAGTGGGTAGTGAAGCCGAAGGTTCGCAGCCTGATCAACTTTGCGCCTCTGAACTTGGCACAGCCCATCTACATGGGCCGCTTCGACGTCATCTTCTGCATGAACGTGCTGATCTATTTCACCGACGAGCGGCGTGCCGCAGTGGTGCAGCGCTTCTACGAATATCTTGAGCCGGGCGGATACCTGTTCCTGGGCCATGCCGAGAGCGTGGCCGGACTGCCCGTGAAGTTCAACCAGGTGATGTGCGGCGACGTTCGCCTGCTGCAGAAGCCCTTGAACGGTGGCGCTGCGGGCGGAGGAGAGGATCAGCGATGAGCGGCCCGGGCCAGGAGATGATCGAGCTGTTCCTGCAGGAAGCCAGCGAGCACCTGCAGTTTCTGCGCGAGTATTCGGGCATCCTGCAGGACCCGTATCCGCTGCAGGAAGATATCGAGCGGCTGTACATCTCTGCGCACGGGTTGGCCGGCACGGCCGGTACTTACGGTTACAAGCTGTTCAGCGAAGTTGCCAGCAAGCTGGCGCACATCTTCCAGTACGCGATGAATGCGACGATCTCGGCGGACGCGACCGCGCCGCTGGTGGAGTTCATCTACGAAGCGGTGGCGGTGCTGGAGAGCGACCTGCTCATCATCAGCCAGAACTCGGTGGAAGCCGAGGATGACATTGCGGCCTTTAAGATGCGCTACCCGTTCGCCTTCCAGCCACCGACACAGCCGGTGGAGGAAGTGCCGGACGTGATGCTGCCGCCGCAGGCCGAAGAGGCTCCTGTGGAAGCGGCCCCTGTTGCGGAAGAAGCAGCGCCGGTGGCGGAGGAATTTGCGGTCGCAGAGGTCGCGCCGGAACCCGCAGCCATTGAGCAACCGGCACCTGCGCCGGTGTTGCCGCAGGAAGCCGCGGAAGAAGCGGCGCAGCCTGTCTTCGAGTCCGCCGCGCCGATTGAAGCCGAACCTGTCGTGCCCGAGCCGGTTGAGCCTGCGATGGCGGAAGAAGCGCCTGCGCCGGTGGCTCCGGCGGTGGAAGAGATTGCAGAACCGGCAGAGCCAATTATTGAGGACGTGCTGGAGCCGCTGGTTCCGGAAGTTGTTGCCAGTGCGGCTGGGCCGCTGACCACGCCCGAGGCCGAAGCTGAGATTGAGCCGCTGATTCCTGTGGCAGCCGAAGAGTTAGAGCCGCTCGCGGAAATTCTGCCAACGCCGGTGGAAGAGCCGCTGCTTGAGATTGAAGAGCCTTCGCCAGTCGAGTCTGAGGTTGCTGCTTCAGTGGTGCCTGAGCCGGTTGCTGCGGCTGTTCAGCCCGCTGCGCCGGTGAAGTCTGCGCCAAAGCCACAGCCGACTCTGGATGAGCTGGCGGCGCGGCTGCCGGATGTTGAGCCGGATGGCGAGCTGCCGGAAGAGGTGATGGAGTTCTTCATCCCCGAGGTGGAAGAACACCTGCAGATCGTCACCGAGTGCCTGTTGGCGATTGAGGCCAGCCCGAGCCAGGACGAGATTCACAAGCTGTTCCGCGCCATGCACACCATCAAGGGATCGGCCGCGCAGGTAGGCATGCAGCGCATTTCGCACGTGGCGCACAAGACCGAAGACCTGATCGGCAAGATGCGCGATGGTGAATTGCAGCCCAACAGCCAGATCATCGACCTGTGCCTGGAGACGGTGGACGTGCTGAAGAAGCTGGTCTACCGGCAGTGGGAGAGCGAAGAGAGCTTCCAGCGGGCGGCCAAGCTGCTTTGGGTGAAGATCGATCGGTTGGCTCCGGAAGAGCCGGAAGAGATCGAGAGCGCTCCGATGGGCGAGGTGCCCGCCGAAGTGTTCGAGGCGCCTGCAACGGCCGACGAGCCGCAGCCCGTGCTGGGCGCGGCCGCCGCAGCCGCCGCCGAAGAAGACATTCTGCAGTTGGAGTTGGACGAGCAGACGCAGCAGGCGCTGGAGAACGTGCTGCCCGCTGTGCCGGAAGCCGCGAAGCCTGCTCCCGCGCCGTTAGCGGAACCCGTGTTGGATTTGCCCGAGCCGATGGCTCCGCCGGCCTTTGAGCCGGAACCGGTTGCGGCAGTTACTGTGCCCGCACAAGAGCCTGAACCGATTGCGCCTCCGGTTATCACGCCTGCGGCAAAGGCACCGGCGGTCGCTGCCGCGATTCCTGCGGCACCGAAGTCCGAAGTGGCCAAGCCTGCAGTGGCTCCGCCTGCGATGCCCGTTGCGCCTAAGCCTGCGGTAGCTGCGGCTCAGCCTGAGGTTCCTGCCGTGGCGGCAACTCCGTTGGCGGCGGTGGCGGCGGCCTTTGGCACCGAGCTGAAGCCGGAGACGGAAGAAGATGTGGCGCTGGTCCGCAAGGAGCCGGTCAGCGTCGCGCAGTCCAAGAGCGTGCGTATTGCCCTGCAGCGGCTGGACCGCATGATGAACGTGGTCGGCGAGCTGGTCATCAACCGCACGCGCATGCTGGGACGCCTGACCGAACTTGAGCGGCTGGCCGACGTGCTGAACTTCAGCAAGGGCCGCATGAGCGACAAGGTCAGCGAGTTTCAGGAGAAGTACGAGTACAGCCGCATCAACGCCACGCCGCAGATGGAAGCGCCGAACTTCCACGCCATCGCTTCGGGGGACTTTCCGTTCAAGGGCGGATATTCCAGCTACGCGCGCGCCATCGATCCGTCGCTGGCCGAGTTCAGCGAGCTGGAGATGGACCGCTATGACGACTTCGGCATCCTGTCTCGCTCGCTGACGGAAATTTCCGCCGACATCACAGAAGTGCTGACGCAGCTTGACGGTTTTGTGCGCCGCGTGGACGGCGACATCGACGAGTTCACCAAGCTGGCGCACCGCCTGCAGGATGAGATCACGCAGGCGCGCATGGTGCCCATCGGCAATCTGTATACGCGCATTTCACGCACGGCGCGCGACGCGGGCAAGGCGACCGGCAAGCAGGTGGAACTGACTCTGGCCGGGGCCGACACGGAACTGGACAACAACATTATTCAGCAGATCAGCGACCCGCTGCTGCACCTGGTGCGCAACGCGGTGGCGCACGGCATCGAACGCGCCGAAGAGCGCTACGAGGCGGGCAAGAGCGACGTGGGCAACGTGGCGGTGCGTGCCTACCATCGCGGCAATCACATTTACGTGGAAGTGGAAGACGACGGACGCGGTGTCGATTTCGACCGTGTGCGCGCCATCGCGCAGGAGAACGGGCTGCTCTCGCACGAGCAGGCGGAGCGCGTGGGCCAGCGTGAGCTGATTGACCTGCTATTCCAGCCGGGCTTCTCCACGGCCTCGCGCAAGACGGAACTGGCGGGCCGCGGCGTTGGACTCGACGTGGTGCGCTCGAACCTGAATGCGCTGAATGGCGAGATTGAGGTCGAAACGCAGAAGGGCATCGGCTCGCGCTTCACGCTGAAGGTGCCGCTAACGCTGATCATCTCGCAGGCGCTGTTTGTGCGCTCGGGAGATCACACGTTCGCCTTCCCGCTGGGCTTTGTCGAGGAGATCCGCCGCATCCGCGAGTCGGACATTGACGAGGTGGGCGGCAAGCTGATGACGAAGGTCCGCGACGTGACGACCGAGGTCATACGGCTGGACGCGCAGCTTGGACTGCCGCCGATTCAGGCTGTGGGCGGCTGGTACCGGCTGGTCATCGTCAACGTCTCCGGACGGCAGGTGGGCATCGTCGTCGAGGAAGTTCTGCGCAAGGACGAAATCGTCATCAAGAACATGGGCGAGTACCTGCGCAACGTCAAGATGTTCCCGGGCGCGACGATTGCGCCGGACGGCAGCCTGATCCTGCTGGTGGACATCAACCGGCTGATTGTGGGCGAAGCCATCGAGCGGCGTCCGCTGGCCTCGATTGTGAACACGGCGGCGGCGCGGCTGTTTGCGCCGGGCGCAACGGCGGTGGCCACCGGAGCGATTCCGGCGGCGGCCATCGACCAGGTGGAGAAGGAAAAGGTTGTGGTGCTGGCCGATGACTCGATCAGCGTTCGCAAGTTCGTGGGACGCATGCTGGAGAAGGCTGGATACCGCGTGAAGCTGGCGGCCGACGGACTCGAGGCGCTGGAAATGGCAACGCAGTTCGAGTGCGACCTGGTGATCACCGATCTCGAGATGCCGCGGACCAACGGCTACGAATTGATGCTGCACTTGCGCCAGAACCCCGAGACCAGACATGTGCCGGTGATGGTGGTGACCTCACGCGCCGGTGCCAAGCACCGCGACCGCGCGATGAAGGAAGGCGCGGCGGCCTTCATGGTGAAACCGGTGCAGGAAGAACAGTTCGTGGCGCAGGTGGCGCAGTTGATCGGCGCGCCTGGCGTGGTGACGACACACTAGGGCTCTATGGCGATAAACGACAAAATCCGTGTGCTGATTGCAGATGATTCAGCCTTTATGCGCAAGGTGCTGCAAAGCATCCTGTCCGCCGACCCGCAGATGGAAGTGGTGGGCGAGGCGCGCGACGGCCGCGACTGCGTGGCCAAGGCCGAGTTGCTGAAGCCAGACGTAATCACCATGGACGTGAACATGCCACACATGGACGGGCTGGAGGCGACCGAGGTCATTATGTCGACGCAGCCGCGCCCGATCGTGGTGGTCAGCTCGGAGACGCGCGACGGCGCGGGCCCGACGCTGCGCGCGCTGGAACTCGGCGCAATCGACTGGGTCAGCAAGCCGACCAGCGGCGTGGACCTGGACATGGTGAGTGTGCGCGACGAGCTGCTGCGCAAAATTCGCATGGCAAGCAAGGTTCGCGTGGTGCGCAATGCCACGCGGGCACGCGCCACGGGCGTGAGCGAGAGCGGCGCAAAGACCTTTGAACCCGCGCCTCCGCTGCCTGAGATTGACATGCGCGCTGTCTCCGAGGAGATGGCGCTGTCGGAGTTCAAACTGCCGGTGGTGGTGCTGGCCGCCTCCACGGGCGGGCCGCAGACGCTGATGCAGTTGCTGCCGGAGTTTCCGGCGGAGTTTCCGGCGGCGGTGCTGCTGGTGCAACACATGCCGGGAGCGTTCACCACGCAGTTCAGCCAGCAACTGGCGGAGGTTTCGCAGATCCGTGTGAAGGAAGCCGAGCCGGGCGAGATTCTGCAGCCGTGCACGGTCTATGTGTGCCCGGGTGCCTATCACCTGCGGGTTTCCAACACGGGACGCGTGGTGCTCGATGACGGCCCGCGCATCAACGGCTACAAGCCATGTGCGGACGTGACGCTGGAAACGGTTGCCGCATGGGCGGGTTCGAGCGCGATTTCCGTGGTACTGACCGGCATGGGCAACGATGGCACGCGAGGCTCGCAGGCGGTGAAAGAGCGTGGCGGATACGTGATTGCGCAGAACGAAGCGACGGCCGTGATCTTCGGCATGCCGGGCGAGACGATCCGCTCCGGCTGCGTCGATCAGATCGCGGGCATCGAGTCGGTGTTCAATGCGGTCAACAAGCGCATTCTGTGGCTGCGTGGCGCGCGCCAAGTGGGAGTGCTGTGAAGAGCTTCAGCCAGTCCGCGGTGCATGGCGGAGAGCGGGTCATCCTGTTCCGGCTGGGAGAGCAGAAATTCGCCATCAGCGCGCAGGACGTGCATGAGATCCGCGAGTACGACGCGCGCTGGATTGCTCTGCAGAAGGCGCGCGGCGAGCTGGGCGTGGTGACGCTGCATCTGGCTGAGGAACTCGGCTGCCAGACCGGACACGAGCAGCACCTGTTGTTGCTGCGGGGCGTGGACGTGGCGCTGGCGGTGGGCGAGGTGGATGAGATGGCGACGGTGCACCGCGTGCATCCGCTGCCGGCGGCCTTCAGCGGGAAAGAGCGCCAGTGGTATAGCGGGCTGCTGGTGATTGGAGAAGATGTGGTGCCGCTGGTGAACGGGATTGGGTTTGCATTCGCGCCGAAAGCGGTGTCTGCGGGAGCGTAGTGAGCATGGCGGAGCTGGTCAAGTACATCGTGTTCCCCATGGGCGGGCGCCGTTACGCGGTGCCTGCGGCGCAGGTGACGGAGTTGGCGATCCAGACGAAGCCTCCGCGCACGTTTCCGCACACCACGCCCGCGATTGAGGGCGTGCTGGTGCGGCGCAACCGGGTGTACGCCGTCTGCGACATCGCCTCCGCGCTGGGCGCAACGTCGAGCGCACCGAGGCGGTTTTACCTGATTGCCGAGTGCCGGGTGCGTGGCGTGCGCGAGCCGCTGGCGATGCCCGTGACGGGCGAGTGCATGCTTGTGGATTCTGCCAGCATGGGGCCAAGCAAGGACGTCTTTGCCGTGGGAACGCTCAGCGTCGGCGGCGAGACGATTCCGGTGTTGAACCTGGATGAGTTGATTGCCTACTGCACGGCCGGCAGGCCGGGGCGGGGAACGGAGAACGGTCGATGAGCACAAGTCCGGCGATGCTGACAAAGATCCTGGTCATCGACAGCAACGTGTTCTTCTCCAAGCGGCTGGGAGATGCGTTGCGCAAAGAAGGCTTTGAGGTGATGCAGGCCACGCAGGCCTCGTACGCGCTGACCATGCTGGAGTGGAACACTCCGGCGGTGATTCTGTGCGCGACCAATCTGCGGGAGCTGAGCGCCTTCGACCTGCCGAAGATCATCCACGCGGACGCCGAGATGTCCGGGCTGCCGATCCTTGCCATGGGCGAGGGCGGCGAGCAGGCGCTGATGGAGGCCTTCCGCGCCGGTTGCGACGACTACGTGGACAAGCGCCTGGGGCCGGAGAACGTTGCGGCACACGTGCGCGTCTTCCTGCGCAGCCGCGAAGACGGCTTCCAGCCGACGGACATGCTGGACAGCGAGGAGACAGCTCTCGAAGGCAGCCTTTCGCACCTCGACCTTCCGGGCGTCATCCAGATGTTGTGCCATTCGCGCAAGACGGGCACGCTGCACGTCAACGCCGAAAACATGGACGGCATCATCTGCTTCGAGCGCGGCGGAGTGCTGCACGCCGAGACCGGCGACAGCATCGGCGACGAGGCGGTGCTGCACATTATTAAGAGCTGCAACGCCCTGGACCACGGGGTGTACAAGTTTGTGCCCGGCCCGGCGGCCAGCACGCGGACCGTGCTGCGGTCGGTGACCGAGTTGATGCTGGAGGCGCTGCGCGAAATTGACGAAGAGCGCGCCGCCAACGATGGAGGTTACAAATGAGCGCACAGCCGGTTGTCTACTTCATCGACGACAGCGCGACCATGCGCGAGGTGATCAAGATCGCGTTCCGCCGCGAGAACATCGAGGTGGTGACCTGCCACGACGCGGACAGCGCGCTGCAGCAGATCGAGTCGGCGGGCAAGCCCGACGTGGTGATCAGCGACGTGATCATGCCCGGCCGCGACGGCTACGAGGTCTGCCAGTACATCAAGCAGCATCCGCGCCTGAGCACGACGCCGGTCATCCTCATGTCCGGCGTGGTGAACAAGACGGTGGCCGAGAAGGCCTTTGCGGTGCGCGCCGATGAGCTGATCCGCAAGCCGTTCCAGCCGCAGGATCTGATTACACGCGTGCGTCACCTGATTGCGCCGCGCAAGGAAGCGCCCGTTGCCGCTGCTGCGGGCGGCGCTCCGGTTCCTGCTCCGGCGGTTCCTCCGCCACCGGCAACACCTGCGACGGCTGGTGCCACGCTGAGCAGCATTTTCAGCGGCCCGATGCCGCAACGTCCGGCTGCACCGCGTCCGCTGGGCCCGATCCCGGTTCCTCGGCCTGTGACGCCGCGCGCCGTGCCGCCGGCGGCCATGGTGCCTCCGGTTGCGCCGCCTCCGCGTGTGGCCCCGCCCATGCCGGCGGCTGCTGCGCCGGTTGCACCCGCGCCTGCGGCGCCGAGCGTGAGCAAGGTACCTCCGCCACCGGGCGCACACTCGGGCTCCGAGCTGGCGCTGAAGGTGGAAGTGGCGCGGCTGCAGAGCGTCATCAAGAAGCTGGAAGCCGAGCTTGCCGCCGAGCGCGAGTATTCGCGCGCGTTGGAAGAGCACGTGAAGACCCTGCAGGACGCCGATTGACTGAATCGAAATTCCTAATGCAGAAGGCCGCGCATGATGCGCGGCCTTTCGCTTTTGTCTGGATGATCGCGCGGGCAGCGTGCCCGCTGACGGCGGCTACTCCGCCTTGTAGCTCGTGTTTTGCACCAGCCAGTCGTTCGAGGGCTGGTAGCCGCGGTTGAGCGCCTGCTCATAAAAGTTGAGGATGTTGTGGTCGAGCTGTGCCAGCGCCTCATTCACGTCTTCCTGAGGCAGCTCGTTCACTGCGTGCGGCAGGTATTGGATGGCGGTTTTGAGAAAGTGGCTTTGCTCGATGACGATCTTGCGGTCGACCGTCCGGCGGTAGACGCGCATGTGGATGGCGGGCTGTAATTCGCCGACCTGTATGTTGTGTTCACAAAGAAATTCGCGGTCCTGCACAACGTGCTCCATGAAAACGTAAGAATTCGCGGCCTGTCGCCAAGCCTGTGTGGATGCTACACGCGCAGGCGCGGGAAGTCGAACAAACGCGTGCGCGCCCTCAACTCGGGCTGCGACGCGCCAACCACAGGCGCGCCTTCGCCGAGGGCGATGCTCTTAATGGCAGGAGTGTGTCCCCGGGCTGAAGCCCGAGGCTACCTGGTAGGCTGTGTTCTGGAGATGCGCATTGTCTGTGGCGGAGGCAGGCTCTGGCGTGGCAGAGTGGCGTGAGGAAACGACTGCAATCCAAGCAATGATCGAACCGTCAATCGAAGGTGAGAAGCAAAAGCAGATCCTTCGCTGCGCTCAGGATGACGCCCGCAAAAGAAGAAGGCCGTGCGAGGGAAGCTGCGCTCTACCCGAAGAGAAATTCCTTGGAGCGCAGTTCCTTGATCTGGTCGCGGAGTTTGGCGGCGCGCTCGAACTCGAACTTCTTGGCGGCCTCGCGCATCTCTTCCTCGAGCTTCGCGATATAGGTGTCAAGCTGCTCCTGCGACTTGAACTCCGGTATGCCCTCGGCCTGTGTTGAAATATCTGTGTAGTCGGCTTCGACGACCTGCGCCAGAGACATATCGGTCGAGCGCACGATGCTCTGCGGCGTGATGCCGTGCTCCTCGTTGTACGCCTGCTGGATGGCGCGTCGGCGGTCGGTTTCGCCAATGGCCTTTTTCATCGAGTCGGTCATGCGGTCGGCGTAGAGGATGGCGCGACCCTCCACGTTGCGCGCGCAGCGGCCAATGGTCTGGATGAGCGAGCCGGCGGAGCGCAGGAAGCCTTCCTTGTCGGCGTCGAGAATGGCGACAAGCGAGACCTCGGGCAGGTCGAGGCCTTCGCGCAATAGATTGATTCCGATCAATACATCGAACTCGCCCTTGCGCAGGTCGCGCAGAATCTTGATGCGCTCCAGCGTTTCGATCTCCGAGTGCATGTAGCGGCAGCGCACGCCGACCTCGGCGTAGTACTCGGCAAGGTCCTCGGACATGCGCTTGGTGAGCGTGGTGACGAGCACGCGCTGTTTCTTCTCCACGCGGTCGCGGATTTCGTGCAGCAGGTCGTCGATCTGGCCCTTGACGGGCCTCACCTCCACCTGCGGATCGACCAGGCCGGTGGGGCGGATGATCTGCTCCACCACCACACCGCCCGCTTTGGTGAGTTCATAGGGGCCGGGCGTGGCGGAAACATAGATGACCTGGTTGACGCGGTTCTCCCACTCCTCAAAGGTGAGCGGGCGGTTGTCGAGCGCGCTCGGCAGGCGGAAGCCGTACTCGATCAGGTTCTCCTTGCGCGAGCGGTCGCCATGCCACATGCCGTGAATTTGCGGCACGGTCTGGTGAGACTCGTCGATGAACAGCAGGTAGTCGCTCGGCACATAGTCGAGCAGGGTTGGCGGCGGCTCGCCCGGCAGGCGCCCGGTAAAGTGGCGCGAGTAGTTTTCGATGCCGTGGCAGTAGCCCATCTCCTTGATCATCTCAAGGTCGAAGCGGGTGCGCTGGTGTATGCGCTGCGACTCGACAAGGCGTCCCTGCGATTCCAGTTCTTTCTCCCACCAGCCGAGCTCTTTCAGAATGCTGTCGACCGCGCTGGTCTTGGTCTCCGGCTTCATCACGTAGTGCGTCTTCGGGTAGATGGGGAGGCGCTGGAACTTCTGCTTGACGGTGCCGAACAGCGGGTCGATCTGCGAGAGCGACTCGATCTCGTCGCCCCAGAGTTCGATGCGGTAGGCGAAGTCGTCGTAGGTCGGGAAGACTTCAATCACGTCGCCGCGGACGCGGAAGGTGCCGCGTTTGAAGTCGGTCTCGGTGCGCTCGTAAAGGATTTCAACCAGCTTGCTGGTGATCTCTTTGCGCTTGATCTTCTGGCCCTTCTCAAGGAAGAGCAGCATGCCGTAGTAGGCTTCCGGCGAGCCGAGGCCGTAGATGCAACTGACGCTGGCGACGATGATGCAGTCGCGGCGCTCGAACAGCGATTTGGTGGCCGAGAGGCGCAGCTTGTCCAGCTCGTCGTTGATCGTCGCTTCCTTCTCGATGTAGACGTCCGAGGCGGGGATGTAGGCCTCGGGCTGGTAGTAGTCGTAATAGCTGACGAAATACTCGACGGCGTTCTCCGGAAAGAACGACTTGAACTCATGGAACAACTGCGCGGCCAGCGTTTTGTTGTGCGCCAGGATGAGCGCGGGGCGGTTCTCCTGCTCAATCACCTTGGCCATGGTGTAGGTTTTGCCGCTGCCGGTGACGCCGAGCAGCACCTGGTGCTTCTCGCCCTCTTCAATGCCGCGCGAAAGCTGCTCGATGGCATTCGCCTGATCACCTTGCGGCTTGTACGTGCTGGAAACCTTCATCTGCATGCTGGCTGCGGCCTCCCCAAGCCGCGCGTGGCGCAAGCTGCGCGCCGTCCGTCCCCAACGGCTGCGGCGCAAGCAGCGGAAACCTCGATTATAGTCAGCAGCGAAGAAAAAGGGAAAGCCGGGACGAACGGCACTGCGGTTGGCAATGGGTGCCGCCGCCTGTTGGCGCGGCGTAGAATGCGGAGACCGGCATTGATTTTGAGATTCATCACAGGTGGGCGGAGACGCGTATGAAGACGGCAGGAGCCGTGCGATTGCTGTGGGTGCTGATGGCGCTGGCGCTGTGCGCGGTGGCGGTGTGTGCGGCGCAACAGGACGTGAACCAGGGACTGCGCCCGGGGCGTGAGCTGCTGAAACAGGGCAAGTACCGGGATGCCTATGAGGTGTTTGAAAAACTGAACAAGCAGCGCGGCGGTAGCTGCGAGGAGTGTCTTTCGAGCATGGCGCTGACCAAGGCGTATCTGCACGAAGACGGTGGGGCGGTGAAGCTGGCCGACCGCGCGGTGGCCTCCGCTGCCAATGCGACGGAGCGCGCCGACGCGCTCGGCATGAAGGGCTACATTCTGGCGCGGCTTGCCAACGACGACAAGAAGAAGCTGGCGCTGGCCGAGCAGGCCTACCGTGAGGCGCTGGCGGCCGAGCCGGGCAGCGCGTACTTCCACTTCCGCATTGGAGAAACGCTGCTGCTGCAGGAGAAGGACGACGAGGGGAAGAAGGAGCTTGAACTGTACCTCGCCTCCAAGCCCAAGAGCAGCGACGCGGAGAGCGCGCGGCAGTGGCTGGCCGATCCGCGACGTGCGCGGCTGGCCTTTGCGCCCGACTTTGAGCTGACGACTGTTGAGGGCGAGAAGATCACGCTGGCCTCACTCAAGGGGCGCACGGTGCTGGTGGACTTCTGGGCGACGTGGTGCCCGCCATGCCGCGAGTCGATTCCGGAGCTGAAGGAGCTGACGAAGAAGTATCCGGCGGAGAAGCTCGTGATTGTTTCCGTGAGTGCGGACGAGGACGACGCCAAGTGGCGCGAGTTCATCAAGTCGCACGGCATGACGTGGAAGCAGTATCGCGACGCCGACGGCCACATGACAAAGACCTTCGGCGTGCGAGCCTATCCGACCTATCTGTTGATCGATAAAGAGGGCATCGTGCGCGAGCGCGTCAGCGGGCTGGATCCGCAGCAAACGTTGAACTCGCGCATGAAGGGGCCGCTGAAGAAGGTTCTGGAATAACGGGAGGGAAGTTGCAGCATCCCAGGTTGGCGCCGAAAGGCGCGGCGCGAACCTGGGGCACCCGGCTTACCGGTCTGTTCAAGTCTTTGAAACCTTACGCAACCTTCCGAAACTCTTCTAATGCTTCACCATGCCGTGCTGGCCGGCCTCAAAGCTGCGGCGGTCGAGGCGCGGCAGGCGGCTGGCCACCTTGTCAGGTACGAGCGGGAAGTGGCGCGCTGTGCCGAGGTATTCGGCCACCGGCCACAGGTCTTCTTCGGCAATCATCCAATCGGTGGCGTCAAAGCGTGCGAGGTTGACCGGTGCGGAGTAATAGCGCAGGGTGCGTTCGCTGCGCAGGTTGTAGTAGCCGTCAAAGTAGCTGATGGCCAGCTCGCGCAGAGTGCGGTGGACGGGCGCGCGGAAGCGCAGGCCCGCGTAATTCGATTTGGCAATGCCGCCCCACAGGCCGTGCTCCTTGTAGAGCGCCACCACGTGGTCGTCGTCGCGCACGGCCTCCAGGTACATCACCAGCGGCGGGCGTCCGTGGATGCGCAGCGCGGCGGCGGCGAACAGAGCGCCTTCCAGGCAGTGTCCGCGGCGCGTGCGCAATACCCGGCGCGGAGAACCGGCTGTGTCCGAATAGTCGTAGGTCATGGCGTCAAGGAAGGATTGAATCTTGACCGGATTATTGAGCGCACGCAGGGCGCGAAGCTCGGCCGTGGTGAGGCCGAAACTGGAGTTCCCGGAATTGCCGTTGGTGCCCATGAGGCAAACAGTTTAGCGCAGCAGAAAGCCCGCTCCCAAGAGCGGGCTTTTGCGATTGCTTGAGTGGTCGGCGACGGGCTAGGCCTTCACCACGGCTTCCGGAAGCTCCGGCCAGTCGCCCGTGGTCAGGTACTCCTGAATGCTGGCGGCGGCCTTGCGGCCTGCGCCCATGGCCAGGATGACCGTGGCCGCGCCGGTCACAATGTCTCCACCGGCAAAGACGCCCTTCTTGCTGGTGCGGTTCGTCTCCGGATCGGCCAGGATGTAGTTGCGGGCGTTGGTCTTCAGGTCTGGCGTGGTCGACTGAATCAGCGGGTTGGCGCTGGTTCCGGCGGCGATGATGGCGACCTGAATGGGAATCTCGAACTCCGAGCCCGGCTTCTCGATGGGGCGGCGGCGTCCGCTGGCGTCCGGCTCGCCCAGCTCCATCTCAATGCAGCGCACGCCGGTCAGCCAGCCCTTTTCGTCGCCCAGAAATTCGACCGGGTTGGTCAGCATGCGGAGCTGGATGCCTTCCTGCTTGGCGTGGCGCACTTCTTCAATGCGCGCGGGCATTTCGGCTTCGGTGCGGCGGTAGACGATGGTGGCCGAGCGCGCGCCCAGCCGCTTGGCGGTGCGTATGCCGTCGAGCGCCGTGTTGCCGCCGCCGACCACGATCACGTCCTTGTCTCGGCAGTCGTAAACCGGCTCGTCATAGACAGGGAACTGGTAGGCGCGCATCAGGTTTACGCGGGTCAGAAATTCGTTGGCGGAGTAGACGCCGTTGAAGTGCTCGCCGGGCACGCCGAGGAACTTGGGCAGGCCTGCGCCGGTGGCGATGAACACGGCATCGTAGCCTTCATCGTTCATCAGCTCGTCGATGGTGACTGACTTGCCGACGACGACGTTGGTCTCAAACTCCACGCCCATGCGGCGCAGGTTGTCGATCTCGCCATGCACGATGTCCTTGGGCAGGCGGAACTCGGGGATGCCATAGACGAGCACGCCGCCGAGTTCGTGCAGGGCCTCAAAGACGCGCACGCGGTGGCCCTTCTGGATGAGGTCTCCGGCGCAGCTCAGGCCGGCGGGGCCGCTGCCGACGATGGCCACCGACTTGCCCGTGGCGGGCGCAATGGCCGGAAGGCCGTGCAGACCGCTGCCGCGCTCAAAGTCGGCGATAAAGCGCTCAACGTAACCGATGGCGAGCGATTCGCCCTTCTTGCCGAGCAGGCAGCCGCCCTCGCACTGCTTTTCCTGCGGGCAGACGCGTCCGGTGATGGCGGGCAGCGCGTTGTCTTCGCGGATCTTGGCGGCGGCGGCGAGGTAATCACCGGCGACCACCAGATCGAGGAACTCGCGCACCTTCACGCCGACCGGGCACTTCTGCATGCATCCGGGCTTTTCGCATTCGATGCAGCGCTGCGCCTCGCGCGCGGCGTTGATCTGCTCCAGGCCCAGGTTCACTTCCAGAAAGTTCGCAGCGCGCGCCGTTTCGTTCTGCTCCGGCATGTGCGTGCGCGGAATCTTCATGCGCTCCTTCTTGGGGACAGGGTTGCTATTGGGCATGTTCGACTCCCTTCAACGCGCATTCGGATTCGGCCTTGCGGCGCAGTTCGCGCATATGTTCCAACTCGGCCTCGGGGTTGGCCTTCAATGCCTCGAGGCTTTCGCGTTCCTTCTCGCGGTACATGGTGTTGCGCTGCATCAGCACTTCAAAGTTGACGATGGAGGCATCGAACTCGGGGCCGTCGACGCAGGCGAACTTGGCGGTGTTGCCGGTGAGCACGCGGCAGCCGCCGCACATGCCCGTGCCGTCCACCATGATCGAGTTCAGGCTGACCATGGTCTTGATGCCGAGCGGCGTGGTCACGTTGGCGACGGCGCGCATCATCGGTACCGGGCCTACGGCCAGCACGAAGTCGGGCTTCTTGCCTGCGGCGATCAGCTCATTCAGCTTGACGGTGACCAGGCCTTTTTCGCCGTAGGTGCCGTCGTCGGTCATGATGTAGGGCTCGGTGCTGTAAGCGCGGACCTCGTCCTCGCAGATGACCAGATCCTTGTTGCGGGCGCCCTCGATGAAGATGACGTGGTTGCCAGCCTTCTTGAGCGCGCGTGCCGTGGGCAGCGCCATGGCGGTTCCCACCGAGCCGGCCAGAATGCAGACGGTGCCGAACTTGGCAATCTCCGACGGATGGCCGAGCGGGCCGACGATGTCGTGAATGTAGTCGCCGGTCTCCAGCATGTTGAGCAGCGTGGTGGTTTTGCCGATGGACTGCGCGACGATGGTGACGGTGCCAGCCTCGGGGTCGCTGTCCTTGATGGTGAGCGGAATGCGCTCGCCGTGCTCATGCAGGCGCAGGATGACAAACTGCCCCGGCTGCTGCTTGCGCGCAACGCGCGGTGCCTCAATCACAAACTGCTTGATGTTCGTGCCCAACGGGCGTGCGTCGATGATTTTGTACATGTATGACCGCCTAAGAGAACAGTTTCAAATGCCGCCGCACCTGCTGGCTGTGATGATTGTCACAGCCGAGACCATGGCGGAAATCAGCCAGCCAGCGGGCGGCTGATAGAAAACGCGTTAATCGGCAAAGCCCTCGCTGCGCGGCAGCTCGGTGGAGTGCGCGGCGGAATCCGCCAGCCCGAGTGCGGGCGCCAGTTCTTCCGTGGCATCCACCAGCACGTCCGGCGGGTGGATTTGCAGCGTGTGGGGCGAAAGTCCGTAATTGACGCCGATGGACCACAGCCCGGCATTGCGGGCGGTCAGCACGTCATTCTGCGAGTCGCCGATCATAACCGCCTGCGCGGCGGGGATGCCGCTCTCTTCCAGCAGCTTGAGCGCGCCGAGCGGGTCGGGCTTCTTGGTCTCAAAGCTGTTGCCGCCGTAAATGGAGAAAAAGTAGTCGGAGATGCCGAGGCCCAGGCAGATGCGGCGCGAGGGGATGACCGGCTTGTTGCTCAATACGGCCATTTTGTACCCCTTCTGCTGGAAGCGCTGGAGCTGTTCGACGACGCCCGGGTAGACAAAGGTATTGTCCAGCAGATGCTCGCGGTAGTAGGCCATGAAGAACTCGACCGCCTGGCGGACATAATTTTCATCCTGCGGGTCGCCGAGCGCGCGGCGGACAAGCATGGGGGCTCCGTCGCCGATGTAGCTGCGGATGACTTCGCAGGGCAGCTCCGGGCGGCGGTACTCGCGGAGCATGGCATTGACCGTCTCGGCCAGGTCGAGCTGGCTGTCGACCAGCGTGCCGTCCAGGTCAAAAATCAGAAGCTTGATGTCCTCGTTTGGAATCTGATGGGTGACGCGGATCATGCCTCCAGTATACGGTGCTGGAGCCCAGGCGTGTTCTGCATTGCCGGCCGTCAGCGCAACAGTCGCGCCGGAGGGGCCCCGATTCATTTACAATCTAGGATTTGCGAGCAGCCGCGGTTGGCGTCTGCCACAGTATCCAGAGAATTCGAGGCGTAACGATGGCAAAGGCCGTACAGAGCGTTGGGAATAACGGTGGCACCACCACATTGGAGAAGACCTGGGAGGGGCTTACGAGCAAGCAACTCATGGAGGCCTACCGGTGGATGGTGATGTCGCGACGGCTCGACGACCGCGAAATCCTCCTCAAGCGCCAGCAGAAGATCTATTTCCAGATCTCCTGCGCCGGACACGAGGCGCTGCTGGTGGCCGCCGCCATGAACCTGCGCGCCGGCTACGACTGGTTCTACCCCTACTACCGCGACCGCGCACTGTGCCTGGCGCTGGGCGTGACGCCACTGGACATGCTGCTGCAGGCGGTGGGTGCGGCCGACGACCCGGCCAGCGGCGGACGCCAGATGCCCTCGCACTGGGCCTCCAAGCCGCTGAACATCGTCACCCAGAGTTCGCCGACGGGCACGCAGTTTACCCAGGCCGTGGGCTGCGCCGAGGCAGGCCGTTACTTTGAGCGCCATCCGGCATCGGCAGAGAAGAAGGCCGCTGGCGACTACCGCGAGTTCAAGGACGTGCAGCACCATCCGGACGAGGTTGTCTACGTTTCTACCGGCGACGGCACCACCTCTCAGGGCGAGTTCTGGGAGAGCCTGAACGCGGCTTCCAATATGAAGCTGCCTGTGCTCTACGTGGTGGAGGACAACGAGTACGCCATCAGCGTGCCGGTGGAGGTGAATACCTCGGGCGGCAACATCAGCCGACTGGTGGCCAACTTCCCGAACTTCCACTTTGAGGAGTGCGATGGCTGCGACTACCTGGCCAGCTATGCGGCCATGAAGCGCGCCATTGAGCACGTCCGCGCCGGACACGGCCCCGCGCTGGTGCACGGACATGTCATCCGTCCGTATTCGCACTCGCTTTCCGACGACGAGAAGCTCTACCGCCCGGAGAGCGAGCGCAAGAAGCACGCCGAGCGCGACCCGATCACCAAGCTCAAGAACCTGCTGCTGCAGGAAGGCATTGCCACCAAGGAATCGTTGAAGGAGCTGGATGAAGAAGTGAGTGCCTTGGTGGCGGAGGCCGCCGAGCACGCGCTGGAGGCCGAGTTCCCAGCCAAGGACAGCTACCAGCACTTCGTCTACTCGCCCAACCTGGACGTTCGCTCCAAGCAGTTTGAGACCGAAGCGCAGCCCAAGGGCAACGAGCGCACCATGGCCGATCTGATCAACGCCACGCTACGCGACGAGATGAAGCGCGATGAGCGCATCGTGATCTTTGGCGAGGACGTGGCCGACTGCTCGCGCTACCACAACCTGGCCGAGCTGCACATGAAGGGCAAGGGCGGCGTCTTCAAGCTGACCAGCGGCCTGCAGACCGAATTCGGCAGCGACCGCGTCTACAACTCGCAACTGGCGGAGGCCACCATTGTCGGCCGCGCCATCGGGTTGGGCACGCGCGGCGCCAAGCCAGTGGTTGAAATCCAGTTTTTCGATTACATCTGGCCAGCCATGCACCAGATGCGCAATGAAATGTCGCTGATCCGCTGGCGGTCGAACAATGCCTTCAGTTGCCCGGCGGTCATCCGCGTGGCCATTGGCGGTTACCTTACGGGCGGCTCCATCTACCACTCGCAGTCGGGCGAGAGCATCTTTACGCACACGCCGGGCATCCGCGTGGTCTTCCCGTCGAACGCGCTGGATGCGGCGGGCCTGCTGCGCACAGCCATCCGCTGCGACGACCCAGTGCTGTTCCTGGAGCACAAGCGGCTCTACCGCGAGACCTATGGCCGCGCCGCCTACCCGGGGCCGGATTACATGATCCCCTTCGGCAAGGCCAAGACCGTGCGCGAGGGAAGCGACCTGACGGTTGTCACCTACGGCGCTACGGTACCGCGTGCCCTGCAGGCTGCACAGAAGCTTGAGCGCGAGCGCGGGGTGAAGGCCGAAATCCTTGACCTGCGCACCCTCAGCCCGTACGACTGGGAGGCCATTGCCGCCAGCGTGAAGAAGACCAGCCGCGTGCTGGTGCTGCATGAGGACATGAAGAGCTGGGGCTACGGCGCGGAGATTGCCGCCCGCATCGCCGACGAGCTGTTCGACTCGCTGGACGCGCCGGTGCGCCGCCTGGCTGCGAAGGATACTTTCGTGGCCTATCAGCCGGAGCTGGAGGATGTCATCCTGCCGCAGGCGGAGGACATTTACCAGGCGATGGCGAAGCTGGCGGAATATTAAGCAAGCGACGGGGGAGCCGCAGGGACGGAGCAATGAAGGCCGAACAGGTACAAAAGATTTCCCGGGCGCTTGCTGATCCGAGCCGTTACGAGATCTTCCGCAGAATTGCAGGCTGCGATGAGATGGCCTGCTCCAACCTGCGCTCACACGTTGAGATCAGCCCGGCCACGCTTTCTCACCACTTAAAGGAGCTTTCCGAGGCCGGACTCATACAGGTGCGGCGCTCGGCCCGCTTTGCCCACATGAAGGTCAGGCGTGACGTCTGGGAAAAATACCTGGCGGAGTTAAAACGCATCTAGCCCACCGCTCCGGCAATCGAAAAAATTAATATGGAAGCCGCGAATCGCCGCGGCTCCTTGCCTCATCAGTTCGATAGGTGTCGAATTATAGAATAGGCAGGAGCATGCACATGGGCAAGTTAACGGGCAAAGTGGCGGTGGTTACCGGTGCGTCCAAGGGAATTGGCGCGGGCATTGCGGAGGCGTTGGGGGCCGAAGGCGCCGCCGTGGTGGTGAACTACGCAAGCGACAAGGCGGGCGCCGAAAAGGTGCAGCGCAGCATTGAAGCAAAGGGAGGGAAGGCCTCCATCTTCCAGGCCAACGTGGCAAGTCCCTCGGACGTGAAGGCGCTGTTTGAGTTTGTGGACAAAACGTATGGCCGGCTCGATGTGCTGGTCAACAACGCGGGCATCTATGAGTTCCGCCCGCTGGAACTGGTGGACGAAACCCACTACCGCCGTCACTTTGATGTGAATGTGCTTGGCACGCTGCTGGCCTCGCGCGAAGCCGCAGCGCGGTTGGGCAAGGGAGGCGCCATTATCAACCTCAGCTCGGTGGCCGCTCTCTGGCCGACTGCCACCATCAGCGTTTACTCGGCCACCAAGGCGGCTGTGAACGCGATCACGCAGTCCATCGCGCAGGAACTTGGGCCGCGTGGCATCCGGGTGAATGCCCTTGGGCCGGGCTTCACGGAGAGCGAGGGCGTGCAGGCGATGGAGAGCGCCGGTGGCGACCAGAGCTTCCGGCAATTCGCGGTTTCACGTACTCCGATGGGCCGCGTCGGCACTCCGCAGGACATTGCCAAGGCGGCGGTCTTTCTCGCTTCGGAAGATTCCGGCTGGGTCACGGGCGAAACGCTGTACGTCGGTGGCGGCATCCGAATATAGAAAAAGACGTGCCGCGCAGGTAAAAAAATGAACGTTTGTATTACAAAGGCGCAATGCCGCTGGCCCGCTGCGAAGGCGGGCCAGTTTTGTTATCTATAAAGAATTAAATGGCTTAGGTGTGCCGTTTCGGGCTTCGCAAAGGTGCTTCTGGTAGAATTTGTTTGTAAAGAAATCCGAAGTCGGGCAAAGATTCGATCAGAAACACCAAGGCCGCCGGTTCGGGCAGGATCCCGGCGGCCTCTTCTCCCCATCGCTTGCGCGATGGGGATTTGTTTTCCGGTCCATTGCTGGCCCGGAACCTGACGGTCTAGTCGAGACGCTCTCCTGGGCAGGTGGGGAACGACTCGGGGAGGCGACACGTCAGAGCTTCAACAAACTTATTGCAGAGTTCTCCCCACAATTCCTAAAACTTCGCAATCGTAATACTGCCGTTGACGCTGCTCAAGTCAACTTTTGTAAACCCGTGCCCTAAAGTCCCATTAAAGCTTGTACCGCCGCCCCAATGGGAATGCTCCACGGGAAGCCCAAAATCGTTGCGCACGCTGCCGTTGACGGTGGAGGCGTGCAGCGCAGCGTCGGCGTTGGCGGGCAGCCTCAACTCCACGTTGCCATTCACGGAGTCCAGCGAAACCGGCTTGCCGTTGAGGTGCGCGAGCGATGCCTGCAGACGTCCGTTCACGGTGTTGAGCTTGAGTGCCCCGCTCAGGTTGCGTGCCTCAATGTTGCCGTTGACGGTCTTGATGTGCGCGGTGCCCGTAACGTCTTCGACGTGCACGTTGCCATTGACGGTTTCTACCTCATCAAGCTGCGCTTGGCGCGGCAGATGAATCGTGTACTCCACGCTCGCCGGGTTGTTGTTCACCTTGTGCGGATACTTGGTTTCCACGCGGACGGAACTGGCGGAGTTCGATACTTCGATGCGGCACTCGTCGAGCTTGGCTTGCTGATCCGCGCTCTTGACTGCATCAATCTGAACTTCATTGCGGTCCCAGACGCTGATTTTGACGTTGCCGTTGAGACTGCTGAGTGAGAAGGTTCCGCCTGCGGTGAGCGGCACGGTCTTGTGGAACTCCTGCGTGACGCGGGCCTGGGCGAATGCGGTGAACGCAGACAGCACGACCAGAAACAGCAGGGCCTGACGTGTGCGGCGGATGGAATTCAACATCACTTCTCTCCTTTGCCTTGGACGAAAGTTGGGTACATTAGTTAGCTACGCAGAACAAAGTTTCAAGGTTTCATGTTTTTCCGGGAGCGATGGGTTCAGGCAGTGTTTGCGCGGGTGAGCACGCAGGACTGCGGCGCAATATTTCGTTACATTGTGCGCCTGGCCGTCGAACTATGTTTTGCCTGCGAAGACAAAAAGGCCCCGGCGTGAGCCGAGGCCTGATGCATGCGGAGAATGGTCGTCTGCTAGCTCCAGAACCGGTAGCGGAACAGGTGATAGGTGGCGGCCACGCCATCGGCCCAACTGATCTTTTTGCCCTCGGCGTAGGTGCGTCCGTGGTAGACGATGGGCACTTCGTAGATGCGCACGCCCATCTTGGCCAGCTTGACGGTGATCTCGGTCTCAAAGCTGAAGCGGTCGCTGTGCAGGTGGGCGTCGAGCAGGTCCTGGCGTCGGAAGACCTTGTAGCAGGCGGTGACGTCTTTGAGCGCTAGGTTGGTGAGCATGTTGCAGAGGATGCTGAACAGCCGGTTGAGCACGAAGCGGTAGAAGCGCGGCACGCGGTGCGCGCCGTCGTGGAAGCGGTTGCCGAAGACGGCGTCGGCGTGGCCTTCCAGAAGGGGCTTGAGCAGCGCGGGGTAGTCGCCCGGATCGTATTCGAAGTCGGCGTCCTGCATCAGCACCAGTTCGCCCGTAGAGGCCTCCAGCGCGGAGCGCACGCCCGCGCCCTTGCCCATGTTGTGTTCGTGCAGCACCACTTTGATCGTGTCGCCTGGACTCGCGGGGAATGATTGCAGATCGAACGATTGCAGCAGTTCGCGCGTGCCGTCGGTGGAGCAGTCATCAACGAGGATGACTTCCTTGGCGAGCGGACCGGTGGGCTGCGCCAGCACGGTTTCCAGCACGCTGCGCACGGTGCGGCATTCGTTGTAGACCGGAATGATGATGGTCAGGGTCTTGAAGTTGGGACGCTCGGGCGCAAAGGACGCGTGCTCCACGCGCTGCACATCCGAGCTGCTTACCTGGCTTGCCAATGGCTCCTCCGCGAAGCGAGACGGTGCTTTCTCCAACAACGTGCGGAGGCAGGCCAAGGGCAATGCTCGCCGAATCGCAAAATCCTGTCAGAGTGTTTCTCAGTGTATCCCAGTCGGCACACCGCCGAGAAGAAAGTGCAAGCGCACATGGTAAGGTTCTTGCATGGCCAACCGAACCAGGATCGCCTCGCGTGGGGACCTTCCCCCGGCAGGTAAGATGCGCGAATTCAACTTGGACGCGGAGAACACGGTCTGCGTCACCAATCTCAACGGTGAGTTCCACGCCATTGACGGCGCCTGCCTGCACGCGGGCGCACCGCTGGCCACCGGCCGCATCGAAGATGGCCGCGTAGTCTGTCCGTGGCACGGCTGGGAGTTCGACTGCAAGACCGGCCAGTGCGGCCACAATCCCTCCATTGGCGTGAAGAGCTTTGCGCTGGCCTTTGTGGGCGAGGACGTGTACGTGGAGGGATAGGGAAGCGCTCTTTGTCAGCGATCCAAGTACAAGGGCCGGATTCTCTCCGGCCCTTCTTTCTTGCGTGAAATCTTTGGAGCTTGAAGCCTTCGGTTACGCCAGGTGGATGCGCGCTCCGCTGACCTTGTGCTGCAACATTCCGGCTAGGTGATCGACGTCGGACGGCGAGATGGAGCCGAGTCGCGCATCGAGGAAGCGGGGCTGAACCTCTGTGGCCGGGGCATTCTGCATGGAGGCCACAGCGTCGCGGCGGATCTGAATGAGCAGCGCCTGGAGCGTGTTGGGGTCGTACTTTTGCGGCGTCAGGCGGATAAGTTCGCGCAGCGTACTGCCCAGCGTCATCGAGTGGCGGTACGGACGTTCGCTGGTCATGGCGTCAAAGCTGTCGGCCAGGGCGACGATGCGCACCGAATCCTTCATCTCCCCGAGGCGCAGCTTGTCTGGGTAGCCGGTGGCGTCAGCGCGCTCGTGGTGCCAGCGCACGACCTCGGGAATATGCGGCCAGGGGAAGTGAACGTCATGCACCATGTCATAGCCCATGGTGGTGTGGTCGGCCATCTCGCGGAACTCTTCGGGCAGCAGCGCAGTGGGCTTGCCGAATAGAGCCTTGTCGATGGCGATTTTGCCAATGTCGTGCAAGTAGCCGGAGGCGCGGATTCCTGCGACCTCGTGCTGGTCCACGCCGAGTGACTCGGCGATGCCGGCGGCGTAGCGGCCCACGCGCAGCGAGTGACCGTGAATGTTGATGTGCTTGAAGTCGATGGCGGCGGCGAAGGCCTCGAGCGTGTTGTCGTAGAAGCTGTGGACGGTGGCCACCAGCTTCAGGTTCTCGCTCACGCGCTGGGAGAGCGTCTCAACCAGCGAATGGTTGTGCATGCCGAGTGCCACGTACTGCGCCAGCAGGGAGAGGTCCGCGAGATCGGCCGCATCGTAGGCGGTCGACTCCTTGCGCTGGCCCAATGCCATCAGGCCCACCAGCTTCCCGCGCACCTTCAGCGGCGCAATGCAGCGGAACAACTGTGGCGGAAAGTTTCCGTTGGTGGAGAAGTATTCGCTCTCCTGGTGGCAGAGCACCGGGCCGTTCAGCCTCGTGAGGTTGTGCACGTGGCGCGGCAGCAGAGGAATAAGAGCTGGTTCAGGAAAGGAGGTGTATCCCGCCGACGCCATGGAGACCAGCATCGAAGGACGGTCCGTGTAACGGAACAGCACGCCCTCGCGCGCCGCCGTGGCTTCCATGATGGAGCCGAGCACCATTGGCGCGGTCTGCGCAAAGTCGGTTTCCGCAGTCAAAGCGGGACCGAGTTCGCTGAGGGCAGCGAAGCTGTTGAGCAGCCGTCTCAGATTTTGGCGGTTCGCATCCACGCGGGATGGGAGAACCAGAGCAAGCTAAGGCTACCACGCGTCAGCAGTTTCGCTACTGGAATGAGTGTTGCGAAGAAAGGTACCCATGCTGAAGACTCGGATGCAGAAAATCGCGGCTTCGAGTGCAGACGCGCCTGACTAGAAGTGTTCCTGAAGGTCGGCGAAAGTGCCCAGTTGCAGCAGGCGTTGCGGCGGTTGAGCCTCGGCCAGCGTCTCGTGCTCGAGCACCCAGGTGTCCGCGTGCGGCACAAAGACGGCGTTCAACCCTGCGGCGAGTGCCGGATTGATGTCCGAGCGCGGGCTGTTGCCAACCATCCACGTGGCGGCCGCGTCCAGCGCGTATTTGTTCAGCAGCGCGGAATAGGCGGCCTCATCCTTCTCAGGGACAACCTCCACGGCGGTGAAGTAGTGCTTCAAGCCGCTGCGCTCCACCTTGCCGGTCTGCTCCTCAAAATTGCCCTTGGTCACCAGCAGCAGCGAGTGGCGCTCGCGCAGGTACCCCAGCGTTGGCTCCACACCGCGAATCATCTCAATTGGGTGGACGGCGATCTTGTGCGCGAAGCCCTGAATGGTGGCGCGCAACTCCGGCGTCAGCGGCTCCACGGAGAGGCGCTCAAAGGTGTCCGCCAGCGCGTGGGTAAAGCTTTTGAGCCCGTAGCCACGCCGCACCACATTTTCGCGCTCCACCTCGTTGAGAACCTCTCGCACCTCGGCGGGCGCCAGCTCGCCGTGGTTGAGGAACGAGGTGAATTCGGCGATGGCGCGCTCAAAGTAGATGTTGTTTTCCCAGAGCGTGTCGTCGGCGTCAATCAGGATTGTCTGGCGTGGCGTTTCAGTGGACATCCCATCCAGTTTAGCTGAATTGGAGCGGGCTGAAGCCGCAATTTGCCGACGGCAGGGCTGTGCAAGGACTGGCGCGCTAGCTGAACTTGAAGCGGCTCTTTAGCGCCAGAATCGGCATCTCAAAATACTTGAACAGCAGCGAGGCGAGGCCGATGGCGGCACCGATGCGTATTACGCCGGTAGCAAGATTGCCCCACATTCCGTGCGGCGCAAAGAACGGATCAATGAATCCGCCGAGGAAGGCATAGACCAGAATGTGCATGATGTATAGCCCGTAGCTGACTTTGCCTACGTGCACCAGCGGCCGCCAGCAGAGCGCCTGTCGGTAGTATCCGAAGCCCTTGGGCAATACCGCCGCCAGCAGCATTCCGCCAAAGCCGATGGCCAGCAGCATGCTCGTGTAGGCCGATCCTCGGTGCAGCATCAGCACCACGCCGCTGATGCCGCAGGCCAGCGCGAGGTAGCAGACGGCGCGCCAGGCGCGCACGGCATTCGGCCACAGTGAGAAGCCGACGGCGATCAGTCCGCCGACCGCCAGCCCGTCGAGGTGACCGAGCGTGTGCGTTGATGTGTGCCCCGCCAGGTGCATGCGCAGGAACGGCGAGGCGAACAGCACGCCGGTCAGCAGCGCCATCAGCACGGGCAGCTTGATTTTGCGGGCCACCGGTGCCCAGAACAGGTAGAACTGCTGCTCAATGGCGAGGCTCCAGGTGGGGCCGATGGTGCCCGGCATGTTGATGGGCCAGAGGTTCTGCACGAAGAAGATGTAGAACAGCCACGGCGCGTGCGAAACTTTACCGATCATCGACCACGGCCCTTCAAAAATCAGCGGAAGGAAAAAGTAGTCGAGAAAGAGCAGAAGGTAGTAGACGGGCCAGATGCGCAGGATGCGGCGAACGTAGAAATTGCGGTAGAAGTGCTGTTTGTGCCGCGCCTGAAGAATGATGCCGGTAATGAGAAAGCCGCTGAGGACGAAGAACAGGTCCACGCCCGCCCAGCCCCAGACGATCACCGGCTCAATCGGCGTGCCAGCGAATTTGTTGTGGCAGTGGTAGAAGATGACGGCGAGGATGGCGAGGCCGCGCAGTCCGTCGAAGGCGGGAATCTGCTCAGGCAGCCATGCCGGGCGGGGCAGGCGAGCGACGGCCGAAGCCGGAACGGGGGCTGGGGCCGTCGTGCTCACTTAGCGCGAAATCCCTTCCACCGGGCTGCTGGCGCTGGCGTAGAGCTTCTTCGTCATGCGTCCGGCGAGGTAGCCCTGGCGTCCGCCGAGCACTGCGTGCTTCATGGCGTCGGCCATCAGTACGGGCTGCTGCGCGGCGGCAATGCCGGTGTTCATCAGCACGGCGTCAAATCCCAGCTCCATGGCCAGCGCAGCGTCAGAGGGCGTGCCCACACCGGCGTCGACAATGAGCGGCACGGTGGTGATCATCTCGCGCAGGATGCGGAGATTGGCCACGTTCTGGATGCCGAGTCCGCTGCCGATGGGCGCGCCAAGCGGCATCACCGCGGCGGCACCGGCGTCGAGCAGGCGCAGCGCGAAGACCGGGTCGTCCGAGGTGTAGGGCAGCACGGTAAAGCCTTCCTTCACGAGCACGCGCGTGGCCTCAACGGTGGCCATCACGTCGGGGTAGAGCGTCTTCTGGTCGCCGATGACCTCGATCTTGACCCAGTCGCTCAGGCCGACCTCGCGCGAGAGACGCGCGGCGCGGATGGCTTCATCGGCGGTGTAGCAGCCGGCGGTGTTGGGGAGCAGGAAATATTTGTGGGGATCGATGAAGTCGAGCAGCGATTCCTTGCTGCGGTCCAGGTTCACGCGGCGGACGGCGACGGTCACCATTTCGGCGCCGCTGGCGGCCAGCGCTGCGGCCGTCTCTTCACCGTTCTTGTATTTTCCGGTACCGACGATCAGGCGGGAGTGGAACGTCTTGCCCGCAATTACCAGCGTATCCATGCGCCCTATTGTAATGGAACTCGCCAAGCGCGGCGCGTGCGGGCTGTGCATCGCCGGGGGAGTGAGTTTCCGGCGCGTGCGATGCGCGCGGCTCAGGCGCATACAAAACTCTTACAGAACAGGGCGGTTTCCGACAGAACTCTTACAATGCCGCCGCGCCAATCTTGCAACAATTTAGGCATCCGCGGAACAGAAGTTGTGCGGGCAGGAGTGTGTGCTGTGCGGTTGCCTCGAGTGATACAGGGTGGAATGGGCGCGGGCGTTTCCAGCTGGGAGCTGGCGCGAGCGGTTTCAATGACGGGCGAACTGGGCGTAGTTTCCGGCGTGGCGCTGGATGCGATTCTGGCGCGCCGCCTGCAAATGGGCGATCCCGGCGGGCACATGCGCCGCGCGCTGGCGCACTTTCCATTCCCCAAGATGGCCGAGCGGGTGCTTTCGCGCTACTTCATCGAAGGCGGCAAGGCCGCTGGCGCGCCGTTCAAGCTGACGCCGATGTTTGCCCTCAAGAGTTCGCCCGATCTCATTGACCTGACCATTACCGGTCACTTCTGCGAGGTTTGGCTTGCGCGCGAAGGTCACTCGAACCCCGTGGGTATCAACTTTCTCGAGAAGGTTCAACTGCCGCACCTCTACGCCATGTACGGCGCCATGCTGGCCGGTGTGAGCTACGTGCTGATGGGCGCGGGCATTCCGCTGAAGGTGCCCGGCGCGCTCGACGCGCTGTCGCAGCATCAGCCCGCGAGCTATCCGCTCTATGTCTGCGGAGCGCAGGCGGACGACGCGCATACGCTGGTTGAGTTTGATCCGCGCGAAGTCATGGAGTGCGAACTGCCGCCGCTGGAGCGTCCGAAGTTCCTGGCCATCATCTCAAGCAACACGCTGGCCTTGACGATGGTGCGCAAGGCGAATGGCCGCGTTGACGGTTTTGTGATTGAAGGCCCCACAGCTGGCGGGCACAATGCGCCGCCGCGCGGCAAGCTGCAGATGGACTCCGAGGGCGAGCCGGTTTACGGCGAGCGCGACGCGGTGGACCTGGAGAAACTGCGCGCCATGGAGCTGCCGTTCTGGCTCGCGGGCGGCTACGGTTCGCCGGAGATGGTGGAGCAGGCTTTGGCCACCGGCGCCGCTGGCGTGCAGGTGGGCACGTTGTTCGCGCTGTGCCGCGAGTCCGGCCTGCGCAGCGACATGCGCGAGGCGGGCCTGCGCATGGCCCGCGCGGGCGAAGCAAAGGTGCGTACCGACATGCTGGCTTCGCCGACGGGCTTCCCGTTCAAGGTATTACAGGTGGAAGGCACCGGATCGGAACAGGCCGTGTACGAGGCGCGCGTGCGCCTGTGCGACGTGGGGCAGCTTCGTGAGGCGTACCGCACGCCGGAGGGCAAGGTGGGCTTCCGCTGTGCCGCCGAGCCGGCCGATCTCTACCTCTCCAAGGGCGGCAAGCCGGAAGATACCGAGGGCCGCAAGTGCCTGTGCAACGCGCTGCTGGCCAACATCGGGCTGGAGCAGGTTCGCAAGGACGGCTACACCGAGCCGTGCCTGATCACCGCGGGCAACGACTTTGCCGCCGTGGCGCGGATGCTCGAGAACGCAGAGGACTACACGGCCGCCGATGCCGTCCGCAGCCTGCTCTCAAAGGTGAAGCAGCCGATTGCGATCGATGAAGTCGAGGGCTTTCAGCTCGCAGCCTCCGCAGGCAACGTGCTCTCTGCGTAGAGCAGTTCAATCTGCTGCTTGTAACGTGCCTCCACGTTGCGGCGGCGCAGCTTCAACGTCGGCGTAAGCAGGCCGTTTTCAATAGTCAACTCATCCGGCAGCACGAGCACTTTCTTCAGGCGCTCGTGCTTTGCCAGGTTCTCGTTAATGCTCTCCACAATGTGCTCGTAGAGCTTCTGCACGCGTTCGTCGGCCACCAGCGCCGCGCGAGAGGCATAGCTCACGCTGTTTTCGCGCGCCCAAGCCTCGAGCACAGGGAAACTCGGCGCAATCAGCACGGCAGGGAAGCGGCGGCGCTCGCCGATGACGGCCGCCTCGGCCACCAGCGGATTCGTCTTCAGCGCGCTCTCAATCGGCTGCGGCGCAATAAACTTGCCGCCGGAGGTCTTGATCAGATCCTTCTTGCGGTCGGTGATGAACAGGTAGCCGTCGCTATCGAGCGCAACAATGTCACCGGTCTTGAACCAGCCATCTTCAATGGCGTTCGCCGTCTCCTCCGGCATCTGCCAGTACCCTTTGAAGACGCTCGGCCCGCGCACCAGCAGCTCACCATCGTCAGCCACACGGATTTCGAGGTTCACCAGCGGCTTGCCCACGCTGCCCAGCCGGTGCTCGGCCGGAGTGTTGACGGCGATGACAGGCGAGGTCTCGGTGAGGCCGTAGCCTTCGCAGATCAGCAGGCCGATCTTGGCGTACCACTCGGCCAGTTCGCGCCCCAGCGGCGCGCCGCCGGAGATGAACGTGCGCACGCGTCCGCCCATGCCGTCGAGCACCTTGCGGAAGACCAGCGCGTTGGCCAGCTTCCACGCCAGAGAGCGCGGGCGGTGACCTTCAAGGACCTCCTGCATGTGGCGCTCGCCCACCTTCATGGCCCAGTTGTAGAGACGGCGCTTCGGGCCGGTGTGGCCCACCTGCCGTTGCACACCGTTGTATATCTTCTCAAAGACGCGCGGCACACCCACGAAGACCGTGGGGTGCACTTCCTTCAGCGTGCGCGGCAGCTCCTCGATGTTCTGGCAGTACGACATGGTCACCTTCGAGGAGTACTTCACGTAGTCCACGTGGCGCGCCAGGATGTGCGAGAGCGGCAGGAAGGAGACCGACAGGTCGCCCTCGTTGAAGGCGAAGCCGCTCATGGAATACTGCATGTTGCTGATGATGTTGCCGTGCGTGAGCATGACGCCCTTGGGCGTGCCGGTGGTGCCGCTGGTGTAGATGAGCGTGGCCAACTCGTCCGGCTGCACGCTGCGGGCAATGGCGTCCAGTTCGTGGTCGCGCTCCATGGGGCCGGCAGCCATCAGGTCATTCATCCGCACTAGTTCGAACTTCCAGCCGGTGGGTTTCGGCTCGGGGGCATCCATCAGGACGAGGTGTTCTAGGCCGATAGCGCGCGAGAGTTCCTCCACCTTGCGGCGCTGTGCGTTCGTGGAGACAAAGATGGTGCGCGCGCCGGAGTTGCGGATGAGGTACTCGCACTGCTCGGCCGTGAGCGTTGGGTAAATGGGCACGGTGACCGCGCCAATCATGAGGATGGCGAAGTCGGCGATGGCCCAGCCGGGCCGGTTTTCGCTGAGGATGACGACACGGTCTCCGCGCTGGACGCCCCAGCGGCGAAGCGCGCGGGCTACACCCGTCACGCGCCGGTAGAGCTCGCGAGAAGACATTGGCTGCCATTTTCCGCCGCATTCGTAGAGCATGACGCGAGGATGGTCGCGCTCCACCACACGGAAGAAAACATCATTCAGCGTATGCAGGTTCGGGTTCGGCGTTGCATTCATGATAGCGGCGCCGTGAGGGGACCCAGCGCTCGGTTACGTCGATAACCCGGACAAAATGATATCGGCGACTTCTTCCGTCGCCTGCTCCAGGGGATAGCTCTGTTCGGCCAGTACCCAGGAGGTCACCATTTCATCCACCGCCCCGAAAAAGCAGTTCGCTGCAATCTTGTCGTTCAACTCCGGACGGAAAATGCCTTGCTGCTGCCCCTCGCGGATCGCTTCCCGCACAATGCCGAAGTACTCGATCATGTGGTTCCGCGAAAACGGGGTCAGGAACCGTGCGCTCTGCCGCAACTCCATCTGGAAGACGATGGCGATGTCCCGGTTGGCGCCGAGGCGTCCCAGGTGCATCCGGATGAGGTGCCGCAGACGTTCGGTGGGAGACTCGATGTCGGCCAGTTCCGTCCGCGCCTCCTTGACGAATCCGTCAAAGGCGGCATTAATGGCCGAGGTCAGAATCTCCTCTTTGTTCTTGAAGTAAAGATAAATAGTGCCGTCGGCCACTCCCGCCCGATCGGCGATATCAGAAATACGAGCTACATGAAAGCCCTTCTCGGCAATCACCGAGATGGCGGCGTCCAAAATGCGCTGATACTTCTCGCTGGCCAGACGGTTGACTGAGATCTGGCCCGCCTGTGGTTCATCCTCTCGATTCGGCACGTGAATGTTTCCCAAGGGAATCGCTCTCCGTCCGCGGCCTTTATTTTCCGCGGGCAGCAGGTGCCCACACTCTAAAGCCGATTTCGATGAAACGCAACGCCGGGCCGCAGGGTCTGCCGGTTGCCCGGCCATGCCATGCCTCACCCGATGGGCGGAGACAGTATCAAAACTGCCTTCCGGGTGCAACAGGATTCCGCGGGACAAAAACGCTGTGCCTCGCACCTGGAAAACGCTGCCCCGTTCTCACCGAAAAATGCGCCATGCTGGGCCCTGCAACTCGCACAAGCATCCGATGTACGAGCCGCCACGCGGGACACAAAATACTTGCGCCACGGCGGCTCCGGTGTGCCACGGATTGAAGCGCCACACGGCTCGGGGCATCGTGGTCTGTGCATATCCGAGGGGGACCGTTCTACGACTGCACTTGCGACTGCCAGCGCAACGCCGCTGTTCATGCGGGTGCGAGCAGCATCGTTCGTGATCCACAGGCGTTGGTTTGACTCTGGGGCTATGGATTGTTACTATCTTGTTGCGGGGTGGAGCAGTCCGGTAGCTCGTTGGGCTCATAACCCAAAGGTCGAAGGTTCAAATCCTTCCCCCGCAACCATCGGAACGCCACAGTTGAGCTCAGCTCCTGTGGCGTTTGTCTTTTCCCGCTGAATTCCAACCACAGGTACGCTTATCCGCTTTGCGCGGGGCGGCGCTTCGTATAGTTTGTCCTATGAGAATCGAGCGGGGAGCTTTGCGCGCGGGTTGGCTCAAAGGTTTCTCCGGCAGTGGGTTAGGGGACTGTTGTGTTGCGAAGTCTTGCCGCTCAGGCAGGGGGCGAAGAGGCCGCGACAGCGTCTCAACCGACGGTGTAATATTTGAATGAGCAGGTAACAGAGAGGGAGTTCATGTCTTTTTCGTGGCGAAGCCGCACGCCGCTGGCAGCACTGTGTGCGGCGATAACGATAGCCGTATTAGGCGCCGCATCCTGCGGCTCGAGCAACTCCGGCAAGATCCGAACCTTCGCCGGGAATGGGGTGCAAGGCTCCAGCGGAGACTCGGCCAACGCCTTGAAGGCCGAGATGAATCTTCCGCTCAAGTGCGTGATGAGCAGCAGCAATGAGCTGTACATCGCCGATTCCGGCAACGACCTAATCCGCACGGTGAGCCTGTACAAGGCCTCCGGCAGCGAAGGCACCTATTACATCTACCGCATCGCGGGCACCATCATCACGGATTCGACCGTGGGCAACGCGGGCTACAGCGGAGACGGCGGCTCCTCAACCAACGCCAAGCTGAACCAGCCGCAGGGCGTGGCACTGAATTCCTCCGGCGACGTCTACATCTCCGACACGCTCAACAACGTCGTGCGCAGGATCGACCACTCCTCCGGCATCATCACCACGGTGGTGGGCACCTCCACGCAGGGCTACGGCGGCGATGGCAGTGTGGCCACGGCGGCAACGCTGAACCGCCCGATGGGTTTGACGTTCAACTCCAGCGGCGATCTATACATTGCCGATTACGGCAATCAGGTCGTCCGCAAGGTGGATCACTCCACCAACATCATCACCACCGTGGCTGGCAACAACACGCTCGGTGCGGGCTACAGCGGCGACGGCGCCGCGGCGACTTCAGCCACGCTGAACTACCCGATGGACGTTGCCGTGGACAGCTCCAGCAACCTCTACATTGCGGATTCGCAGAACCACGTGGTGCGCAAGGTTGATACCAGCAACAACATCTCGACCTTTGCGGGCACGGGCACGGCCGGCTACACCGGCGACGGCGGCAAGGCCTCGGCGGCGAAGCTGAACAGCCCGCGCGGCTTGGCGTACTTCAACAGCGAGTTGTATATCGCGGACTTCTCCGCGAGCGCGGTGCGCAAGGTTGGCAGTGACGGCAACATCGGCACGGTGGCCGGTGACGGCATCTCCGGCTACTACGGCGACGGCGACAAGGCCACCAAGGCCCACCTGTTCGCGCCCAGCGGAGTCACCCTCGACAGCAGCGGCAACATCTACATTGCGGACTCCGGCAACAACGTGATCCGGAAGGTATACAAATGATCGGAACAACGCGACGGAAAGCAAACCAGTTTGTGTTGGCCTGCGTTGGAGCCGTGCTGTGCGTTTGGGTCCTGGGCCTGGCCGCTTGCGGCACCGGAAGCAACACCGACCAGTATGTCGGCGGCACCGTCTCCACGGTGGCCGGTAACGGCATTGGCGCCTTTGCCGGTGACAATGGCTCGGCGCGCTCGGCAGAGATGAAGACGCCGTCGGCAGTTGCCTTGGATTCCGCGGGCAACATGTATATTGCCGACACCGCCGACCACGCGATTCGCTACGTGGACCACAGCAGCCAGGACATCACCACCATCGCCGGCATCGGTACCAGCTCCGGCTACAGCGGTGACGGCGGACTGGCAACTTCGGCCACGCTGAATTCTCCGGCGGGTGTCGCGGTTACCTCCGACGGTTCGACCCTCTATATCGCGGACACAATCAACAACGTGATTCGCAAGGTCGTCATGAGCACCGGCGTCATCAGCACCATTGCCGGAACTGGCACAGGCGGCTATAGCGGCGATGGCGGGCAGGCGACTGCGGCCACCATGAGCAGCCCGAAGGGCATGACGCTGGATTCCGACGGCAACCTGCTGGTAGCCGAGTTCGGCAACAACGTCATCCGCAAAATCAACCTGACGAGCGGCGTCATCTCCACGGTGGCCGGCAACGGCACGGCCGGTTACAACGGTGACACGTTTGCTGCGGGCGCAGCCGAGCTTTCGGCTCCCAGCGACGTCAAGGTGGACAGCAAGGGCAACATCTTCATCGCAGACCACGGTAATTTTGTCGTGCGCAAGGTTGATACAAACGGCAAGATCACGACCTATTCGGGGACCGGCGTCAGTGGTACGGCGGGAGACGGCAAGCTGGCGAACGAGTCCACCATGCACGTCTACGGCCTGGCCATCGATAGCAGCAACAACGTGATCGTGACCGACGACATCAGCCACCTCATGCGCATTATTGTTGCCGCCAATGCGCGCATTTATCTCTATGCGGGCACCGGTACCGCCGGATACAGCGGAGATAAGGGCCGCGCCAAGGATGCGGACTTCCATGCGCCCCTCGGCTCGGCGATTGACTCCAGCGATAACCTCTACGTTGCGGATTCGACCAACAACGTCATCCGCAAGATCACTTCCAAGTAGAACAACGGAAGACACGATCAAGGGCCGGCGGAATTCCGCTGGCCCTTTCCATTTGTACCCAAGCACGCGTGTAACACGCCGGGGCGCTGCGCATTGGTGCTCTCTGCACGTGCGCTCGCAGCCTGTACACGGGCAAGGGGCTTCTGCAGAGCGCAGAGCGCCGCTCATTCGCGCCTACAGACGCTGATTGAAGCGCGAGAGGCAATCACAAGAGCAGGCTGGAGGTGGAGTTTCTGCGGGGCAGCAGAAAGGCCAGTGGCGGTGCCACTGGCCTTCGTTCCTGCGCGAGGCTCGCGATCCCTAGAAGGTGACCTTGCGAACCTGGTTGTTGGCCGAGTCGGCGATGAGCAACTTGCCGGTGCTCAGGAAGGCCAGGCCGGTCGGCTGATCCAGTTCGGCGTTGGTAGCCGAGTGACCGTTGCCGCTGTAGCCGGAGGTTCCGGTTCCCGCAAGCGTCTTGATCTTGCCGGTCGAAGCATAGACCACGCGAATGACGGCGTTGGTCGAATCGGCGATGTAGAGGTTGTTGCTGGCATCGGTGACCATGTCGGTGGGTGCGGCCAGCACAGCGCCGGTCGGCAGGCCGTCATCACCGCCGCTGCCGTAGACGCCGTTGCCAGCCACGGTGCTGACGATGGTGGTGCTGACGACGATCTTGCGCACGGCGTGGTTGCCGGTATCGGCCACGAACAGGTTGCCGGAGCCGTCAAGGAACAGGCCCTGCGGCTTATAGAACAGGGCGCTGGTGGCCACACCGCTGTCTCCGCCGAAGCCCGAGGTGCCGCCGGTGCCGGCAAAGTCGCTGACAACGCCGGTGGAGAGCACAACCTTGCGGATGACATGGTTGTTCGTATCGGAGATGTAGAGGAAGCCGTTCGTGCTATCGACGGCGAGGCCAGTCGGATAGTTGAGCTTCGTTGCGGTGGCCTGTCCGCCCGGGGCGGTGTACCCGGCCGTGCCGGTGCCGGCCACGGTGGAGATGATGCCGCTGCTGTTGATCTTGCGGATGACGTTGTTCTTGGAATCGGCGATGTACAGGTTGCCGCTGGCATCCAGGGTGAGCGCGCTGGGGTAGTTCAGCGTGGCCGCCGTGGCATCGCCGCCGTCTCCGGCGTAGCCGGCAATGCCGATGCCGGCGATGGTGTGAATATTGCCAGAGGTATCGACCTTGCGGATGGCGTGATTGCCATAATCTGCGACATAGACGTTTCCGCTGGAGTCGACGGCGAGACGCAGCGGCGAATAGAGTGCAGCGTCCGTGGCGGCGTAACCGTCGCCATTGAAGCCCTTGGTGCCGGTTCCGGCAAAGGCCGCGATGTGGCCGTTGTCTGTGCTGTTACCGCCAGTGCCGCAAGCAACGCTCAGCAAAAGGAGCGAAGTGGCGGCCAGCGCGCAAAAGCCAACGGTGATGAATTCAAAACGGGATCGAAACCGCAACATTGTGCCTCCAGGCAAGAATACGCAATGCTCAGAACATCAACATTCTATCGGAAAGTCACGGTCGTGGCATGGCACAAATGTTCGCGAGGCGGCAACTTGTGCCGTCGAGCAGCACAGTGTGAATCTTTGTAAATCATTTTCCAGAGAAATCCCTGCGCAGGATGCAAACGCAATCATTCTTTACAGGGGAATGGAGGCTGGCGCGTCTTATCCTGAGGGCACGAAGCTCTCGTAAGACACGTATGAATTTCAAGCGCACACTTCTGATCCTCGTGCTGGTTGGGCAGAGCCTGCTGTTGCCAGGTTGTGGCTTCTTCCTCTCGGACAGCGACCTCGACACCATCGACCTTTCGCCGGAGAGCTACTTTGCCATCGCGGGCGAAACCAAGCAGTTCACCGCGACCGGCACCACGGTTGGCGGCGACAGCGTCGATTCGACGAACACTGTGACCTGGAGCAGTTCAAGCACGAGCGTGGCAACCATCAGCTCCACCGGACTGGTCACGGCAGTCGGCAATGGTTCCGGCGTGGCCTCGACGACCATCAAAGCGAAGACCGGCACGGCCAGCCAGACAACTTCATTCACCGTGGGGCCGGACACCTTGTCGAGCATCACTCTGTCGCCGTCCTCGGCGACCGTCGTGGTTGGCTACACGCGGCAACTGAGCGTGCTGGCGAAGTTTGCTGACAATTCCAGCTATTCAGTGCCAACGCACGTGACCTGGACCTCCTCGGACACCAGCGTGGCCAAGGTGAGCAGCAGCGGCTTGGTGACGGCCGTGGCTAGCGGCAGCGCCACCATTACGATTACCGCCGAGTATTCCGGCGGCACGTTAACCGATACTTCCACCATTACCGTTTCGTCCACATAGAGGACCGGCGAGGGCAAGGGGCGGCAAGCGGGCAGAGAAGGAGTCCATCGAAATGGCGAACAGGTGTTGCAGCGCGGCCAGCGCGGAAAGCCCCGTCGCTTCCAGCGGCAGCCTGCGTCCGCGGGCGATCATCGCCGACGATATTCCGGAACTGCTCCACGGCATACGCTGCCTGATGGAGGACAGCGCCGAAGTGGTTGGCACCGCCAGCAACGGCGCAGAGGCGCTGTCCCTGGCAATTGCCTTGAAGCCGGATCTGGTGCTGCTGGACGTGAACATGCCTGTGCTGGACGGCTGCGCCGCAGCCCGCGAGATCAAGAAGGTGATGCCAGAGACCCGCGTGGTGCTGATGTCGGCCGAAGACTCCGAGCAGGTGCGCCGCGACGCCGTCAGCAGCGGCGCCGACGCCTTCATACGCAAGGCGGAGCTGATCATGGGAACCCAGGGAATTCTGGCGGAAGCCTGAGCCAGCCGCGTACCGGCACACACTCTCTCGAACGTAATCCTCGCACGAAAGCTACGCCCGCCGGGGCTATCTACCGGCGGGCTCTTTTTCTGTCTCGGGTGCCGCAGGAAGCTCAATCGTGATGAGCAATCCTCCGCCGGATGCGTTGGTGGCGCGGATGTTGCCGCCGTGCAGGCGCACGGCGCGGTGCGAAATGGCGAGTCCCAAGCCGCTGTGTCCGCTGCGCATCTGCTCGCCTTCGCTGCGATGGAAGGGAAGGAAAATGTCCTGAAGTTCGTTCTCTGCCACGCCCGGACCATGATCGCGGATCTGCACGGAAACCATTGAAGGCTCGGTGCTGGAGCGCGCCACGGAGACTTCGATGGTGGAGTCCTTGGGCGAGTAGGTGATGGCGTTGCGGACGATGTTCTCCACCGCGCGGCGCAACAGCTCATGATTGCCGACAAGCCAGCAGTGTTCGGGCGCGCTCAGCGTGACCTGGCAGCCGTTGTGCGCTGCTTCAAAGGATCCGTCGTCGACCACGTTCTCAAGGAGCGGCACCAAGTCCATGCGGACATACGTTTCGGGATCGATGCGCGTTTCCAGGCGCGCGAGCGTCAGAATCTCGCCAACCAGATCGTTCAGGCGGGCAGTCTCAATCTCAATGCGGTTCAATGCTGCTTCGCTGGCGGGAGTGGCGCTGTTGCGTGCCAGTTCCACCGCCACGCTCAGGCGCGCCAGCGGCGAGCGCAACTCGTGCGAAATGTCCGAGGTCATGCGGTGCTGCGACTCAACAAGTGCCTGCAGGCGGTCGGCCATGGCGTTGAAGTCCGTAACCAGGCCGGCGATTTCATCGCCCCCGGTAGGTAGCCGCGACGAAGCACGTGCGGAGAGGTCTCCTGAGGCGAGCTTGTGCGTGGTACGCCGCAATACGACGATTGGCACCGAAATATAGCCGGCAAGGCCGTAACAGACGACTGCGGCAATGATGAGAAGAATGCCGAGACGTGACCAGAGGGGGTCACCCCAAAAGCCGGGGCCATGTTCTCCGGGGCCTGCCCCGGGGCCTTCGCTGCCCGCGCCGTCCCCTGGCCCCGCACCGCCTTCAAACCCTCCACCCTTCTGATGCAGCGGCATGGAAGCGACGAGCACATAGGCCGTGGCGTGCTGTCCGGACATGGGGATGCGTATGTAGAGCCTGCCTTCGTCGATGAATTGCTCGTCGGTGCCGGTGAGCACCTTCTGCATGACGGGGTCGGGCGTGTCTCCCAGCACCGGTTTGCCGCCCTGAAAGAGCGAGACGTGCGCGCCGCGCTCGTGGCTGGACTGGTTAAGAAACTGGCGTGCCAGGTCCTGCTGGCCGTTCTCCGTGAGCGTGACCAGCAGGCGGCCGACGGGCTGCATGTAGGTGCGGAAGTCGCGCACGATCGGCGGCGGCGGCGATTGCGGCGGCGGATAGAGCCAGACCGTCGCGGCGATCGCCAGCGCGATGGTCAGCACAAAGCAGAGGAAGATTTTGCTGAACAGGCTCAAGCGTTCTCCGCCGCTGGCGGAAGGGTGTAGACGTACCCGACTCCGCGCAGCGTCTTGATCGGGTCGGTCATGCCCGGATCGGTGGTCAGCTTCTTGCGCAGGCGGCTGACGTGCACGTCAATGCTGCGGTCATACGGCGTTGGCGAGCGGCCCAGCACCTCGCGGCACAGGTCGTCGCGCCCGATGATCTTGCCCGCGTTCTTCACCAGCGTCAACAGCAGATTGAACTCCATGCCTGTGAGCGGAACCTCCTTGCCAGCGCGTGTGACGATGCGCTGACCCAGGTCGAGCTCAACGTCGCCCATCTGGATGCGGGGCAGGCCGGTTTCGCTGGTCATGGTGCGGCGCAGGATGGCGCGCAGTCGGGCCACCAGTTCTCGCGGATTGAACGGCTTGGCGAGGTAGTCGTCCGCGCCCAGTTCCAGGCCGAGAATGCGGTCCAGTTCGGCGCCGCGGGCGGTCAGCAGCAGCACGGGCATGGAGGAGACACGGCGCAACTGACGCAGCACATCCAGCCCGTTGAGGCGGGGCAGCATGATGTCCAGCACGAGGATGTCTGCCTCGCGGGCCTTGGCGCGTTCCAAGCCGGTGCAGCCGTCATGCACGGCCTCTACGTGGAAACCCTGCGGCTCAAGGTAGTCCTTGACCAGCGTGCACAGCTCCACATCATCATCGACGATCAGTACATTATCCATTTGATTAGCCGGAGGAGGTTGAGGCAAAAGCCCGGATTCAGGAGGTAAGCCCGGAGACACTCCTCCCCTCCACTCAAAATAGACGGATTTCCTGTAAAGATGTATGTAGAAATTGCCCGGAGGCCGAAATATTCGCGGATTCGCCCTGATCAGGCCTGCCGGGTGGCCCCAACCGGTCCAATGACCCGCAAAAGTTGATTTTCCTGCAACCCTTTGCGGTGCTCCGGACATCTGATAGCGAAAGGCAACCACCCCGGCGCCGGAGATGTGCAGGACCCAAGGCCCAAGGCTCCCAATCAACCATCCAAGAGGAATTTCACTGTCAGGAGTGACGATGATCCAGCAGGAGATATCCCAAGGGTTCCCGGAACTGTTTGGTACCAAGCGCGTCAACGGACGCGAACTGGACGTTTATGGCACCATCGCAACGCTCACCCGCGAGCTTGACCCGCTGATTGCGCGCGCACTCGCCCTGCGGCACAGCCTGCTGCAGGATGCTTCTCCGGTGCGTCAGAAATACGCCTGGCCGCAGTGGAGCGAGAGCTTTGAAGATCCCATCAATGGCGAATCCCGCAGCTATCGCGAAATTGTGCAGGGATTGATCGACAACTTTTTGGGCAAGGACACGCCGCTGCGCTGGCGGCTGAATGACGAAGTTCCGGTTCCCGCCGACGCGCATCCGCTCGCGAATCCGGGACTTGAACTGACCGGCCCGTGGGCGCCGCTGGACATGGCGTTCAACGCGTTGAACAGCGAAGCGCCGATGAACATGCCGGACTTCGAGGATGCTTCCCCCGCGCACTTTCGTCCGGCGGGTTCCGGCGAGCCCATCGGCGTTTTTGCCGCGCTGCGCAACGCCAAGCAGATTTTTGAAGGCCAATGGACCGAGCGCGCTTACGAGGTGGAAAAGAAGGGCAAGACGCGCGCCTACCGGCTGACGAAGCCCGCGGCGGCTTGGCCCAAGCGCTTTGTGCGTCCGCCGAGCCTGCACATACGCTTTGAGCACGTGCAGGTGGATGGTCATGCGGCGCCGGGATTGATTGTGGTTGCCGTGCTGTGGGCGCTGAACAACTATGATTCTCTGCGCAAGCTCGGCACCGGCCTGTACTACTACATCCCCAAGCTCCAGACGCCGCACGAGGCGCTGATCGTGGAGAAGATGTTTGCGCGGCTGGAGGCGATGATGGGCCTTCCGACCGGCACTATCAAAATCAAAATGCTCTACGAGGAAGGCAACGGCGGACGCTATCTGCCTGCCATCCTGTGGACGCTGCGGCGGCGACTGCTCGGCACCAACGTCGGACGCTGGGACTACCTCGGCAGTCTGATCGAAATGTGGAAGGACGACGCGCAGGGGGTCTTCCCAGATCCGCAGTCGATCGGCATGGCCTCGCCGAACATGATTGCCTACCAGCGCTACAACGCACTGCTGATGATGATGGCCGCGATGCGCGACGGAGAAATGACGCAGGGCGGACCCATCGGCGGCATGGCGGCCGTGATGATCTACCAGGAATCCGACCCATACGGGCGCTCGCGCTACAACCAGCTCGCGTTCCGCGCGATGGAGATTGATAAGCTGCGCGAGCGGTTGCTCGGCCTCATGTTTGTTCCTGATGGCGAACTGTCCGCAGAGGCCGCGCCAACGCTGGCGGAGATTATTGCGGGCAAGGTACGCGGACGGCTTTACGACACCTACCGGCAGAGCTGGGTGGCCAGCCCGGAAAAGGCCTATGTGGAGGCGGGCAACCGTCCGCTGCGCGCGCGCCTGACCGAATTGCAGATGTTGCTGGATGCGCCGCGCCGGAGCATAGAAGTCAACAGGAAGCCGGTGCCGGTGGCAGGCAGCGGCCTGAGCGAGGCAGAGATGCAGGTCTTCCGCTTGCGCGGGCTGGTGAACCAGCAGGGCAGCATTACACCACGCGTGGTGCGGCGTGAAGCTCTCGATGCGCCGGAGAAGCTGCTCTCGCCGGAACTGTGGGCCGCGATCTACGGCGTACCATCCGGCGATGTCACCATCGAGCACATTCAGCACGCCTTCTACATGGCGGCCAATTATGGCTTCCAGATTTTGAACGGCAACTTTGCCGCCGCCATCGACGACTACGAGCTGCGTCTGCGCTTTATGAATGACCTGGCGACGTATCGCATCGACATGTCGTGGCTGTGGACGCTGGTGCAACATCAGGCGGTAATCACGCGCGATGGACACCTGAAGCGCGCAAAGCTGACCGAGGACGGCGTGGTTCCCGCGCTCGATGCCGAGCCGGTGAAGGCTGGTACGCACTTTACGTCGGAGCTGTTCGAGAAGGTGTGGCAGTACCACGGCGAATGGACCGCCGCATTTTTCGCCGAGCAGGACAAGCGTGGCGATGCTTCGCGTTTTGACCGCACGAAGGCCGCGGTGATCATGGAATTGCTGCGGCGGCAATTGCTCTCGCCACGTTACGTGCAGCACAGCGCGCGCCTGTTGTTTGTGGTGGGCGAAGCGGGTGAGCGCGAGCGCGCACAGGTGCTCGACGCCGTTTTCGATCTGCCGCGCGAGGAAGTGGTGAAGCGCGTTGAAACGGGCGAATACGCGCCCGCGATTCTTGAGGCGCATGACTACATCCTCGACGTGTTTGCGGAGTCGGCGGTGATGGCCGCGCGATGAGACCTGCCAAAGTGAAAGGAAAGCCCCGCCACACTGGCGGGGCTTTTGACTTGCGCGTTGCCTGCACGCTACGGCCGCGTGACTTCCTCAACGAGGTAGATGAACGAGCGGTAGACTTCGCCGGTCGAGCGCGTCATGCCCATCTCGCAGGTGCGGCTGCTGGAGTAGCACCCGCCCGGATGATTGTGCGCGTGCACGTCGATGGTCTCCAGGCGGGTGGCGGAGGCTGTCAACTCCGGCACCAGAAAGCCGCGATCTCCGGCAAAGCCGCAACAGCCGGCGTTGGGCGGCACGTAGGCGGATTCGCTGGCCCAGCGCGCAATTGTTTCGAGCTTTCCAGTGAGGCCCATCTTTACCACGGAGCAGACCGGGTGCAGCGCCACGGGCTTCTGCTTGCGCAGCGGCGTAAGGCGAGGCAGCAGCGTGTCGGCCGTGTACGCAATGCTGTCGAGGATGCGCATGCGGTCAAAGCGTTGCTGGTTCTCCGGGGTGAGCGCGCCGCGCGAGTGCAGCACGCCGTAGGTGCAAGGACTGGTGTCCATCACGATTGGCAACTGGCCCTCGCGAGACCACCGCCACATGCGCTCGATGGTCAGGTTCGCCATCGCCGCATGCGCTTCCGTAAAGCCCTTCGACGAATAAGGCGTGCCGCAGCAGGTACCGGCGACGTCTTCCGGAATGTGCACGGGCGAGCCCGCACGCTGCGCAATGCTCACAAAGGCCTGTGCCAGAGACGTGCTGCTCGGCTCGCCGGGCAGGTGGCCCATGGCGCGCGAGATGCAACTTGGGAAGTAAATGGCCTGCGCGGTCGCCGCGTCGGTCACAGGCAGCGCGGCCTCGGCAGGCTTTGCCATTTCGCGCGTCCACTCCGGCATCTGGCTGCCAAAGACCGCGCGCAGCACACGCGTGATGGCGCGAATGCCGCCGAAGCCAATCACGCGCTGCGCCAGGTGCGCCGCGCCCAACCCGAAGCGAATGACCTGCTCGATGTTTGCGAAGTGGCGCACAGTGAACATGGCCACGCTCTGCGCGCGGGCGGAGTTCATGCTGGCACGGAGCCGCTTGACGAGGCTGCCGGTGTCAATGCTGACCGGGCAGGCGGTGGCGCAGAGCCCGTCGGCGGCACAGGTGTCGAGCGCCATGTAAGGGAAGTCGCGCTCGAGTGCCGCGAGTTGCGTGGGATCAGCGTTCTTTGCATTGTGCAGGCGTGTCAGCTCGCGCCGGGTGACGATGCGCTGGCGCGGCGTGAGCGACAGCTCGCGGCTGGGGCAATGCGATTCGCAGTAACCGCACTCGATGCACTTATCGATCTCGCTTTCCACGCTGGGCAACTGTTTTAGGTTGCGCAGGTGCGCGCGTGAATCCGCGTTGATGATGACGCCGGGATTCAGGAGTCCGTGCGGGTCGGCCAGTTGCTTGAGTTCGCGCATAATGGCCACGGCCTCCGGCCCCCACTCGGTCTCCACGAACGGCGCCATGTTGCGCCCGGTGCCGTGCTCGGCCTTGAGCGCGCCGTCGTAGCGCTCCACCACCATCTTCACCATCTCGTCGGTAAAGCGCGCGTACTGGTCAATGGCCGCCTGCGTGTTGAATGATTGCGTGATGACGAAGTGCAGGTTGCCGTCCTTGGCGTGACCGTAAATGATGGCGTTGTCATAGCCGTGCTTGCGGAAGAGTCCGTTCAAATCGCGCGCGGCGGGTGCCAGGTGCTCGATGGGGAAGCCAACATCCTCGATGATGACCGTGGTACCGCTTTTGCGCACGGCCCCGACGCAGGGGAACATGCCGGCGCGGATTTTCCAGTAAGCCGCCTGCGTTGCGGCATCGTGGGTGAAGGCCGCTGGCTCCAGCAGACGAAGCCCGGCGGTGCCTGTACGCGCCATCTCCTCAAGCTGCGAACGGTCACTCTCCTGCGCGGTCTGGAACTCGACGAGCAGCCCGGCCGCGTCCTCACCCAATCCACGGATGGAGGCTGGCGTACCTGGCTGATCCTCCACTGAACGCAGCGCGGCGCGGTCCATGATCTCGAGGGCTTTTGCTCCCGCCTGCCGCAGAGGAACGATGGAATCACTGGCGGCGAACAGGTCCGGGAAGAGGAGCAGCCCGGTGTACTTCACGGGCAGCTCCGGCACGGTGTTCAGCACGGCCTCGGAGATGTAGGCCAGCGTGCCCTCGGAGCCGATGAGCAGGTGCGAGAAGATGTCGACCGCCAACTCGTAGTCGAGGAATGCGTTGAGACCATAGCCGGTCGTGTTCTTGGAGCGGTACTTACGGCGGATTCGCTCGGTCAGTTGCTCGTTGGAAAGTATCTGCTGGCGTAGTGCCAGCACACCGGCGGCAAGGCGCGGCTCGTGTACATGGAAGAGTGCGTCGGCGCCCACATCCGCAGTGTCAATCACCGTTCCAGAGGGCAGCATAAAGCGGATGCTGTGCAGCGTGTGGTAGGCATTCTGCTCGACGCCACAGCACATGCCGCTGGAGTTGTTGGCCAGAATGCCGCCCATGGTGCAGGCCGAGATCGAAGCCGGGTCAGGCCCGATTTTTGCCAGGTAAGGTGCCAGTTCGCGGTTGGCAGCCGCACCGAGCACGCCCGGCTGCACACGAATCTTCTTGCCCTGCTCGAGAACCTGCACCGTTCGCTGGTGGCGCGCCACTTCCACCAGCAGGCCATCGCTCACAGCCTGTCCGGAGAGGCTGGTGCCGGCGGCGCGGAAGGTCATCGGAATTCCGTGCAGGTGGCTGAACTCGAACAGCCGCGCCACTTCCTGTTCATTGGCGGCTAGCACCACGGCCTTGGGAATCAGGCGATAGAAGCTGGCGTCCGAGGCGAATGCAACAAGGTCTATAGGCCGCACCAGTACGCGACGGGCGTCGAGCGTCTGGGCGAGCTGGGTATGTATCTGTTCGGAAGAAAGGAAGGAATGCGCTGGGGGTACCGCCAATGCCATATGAGGTCTCCGGCGCCATGCCGGGCGGATACCGGCACAGCGCATCCTATTAGCTTACTCAACTTTGTGTTCTGCGGCGGTAAAACCTTGGATGGAGCCGTCCGCAATCCGGAGAGGGCGAAGACTTCCGGAGGTGGAACGCTCCCGCGCCCCGGTGTTCGATTTATCTTGACAGAGGTAAAACACGTGTTTAAAAATCACGTTTGTAACAAGCGTATGACTGACCAAAAGACAAAACTCACGAACGAAGAGACCCGGCAGCGCGTGCTGGATGCGGCCACCGGGATCTTTGCCGATGTCGGCTATGAGGCGGCGACAGTGCGGGAAATCTGTGCGCGTGCCGGAGCCAACATCGCCGCCGTCAACTATCACTTTGGCGACAAGATGGGGCTTTACCGCCAGGTGTTGCTGGAGTCGCTGGCACCGGTGGAGCGGGCCACCCAGTCGATGCCGCGGGAACTCCGCCCCGAAGAGGCGCTGCAGATGTTCGTGCGCGGCATTGTGGGGGAGTTCCTCGAGGCCAAGGATTCCACATCGAGTATCCGCATCATGGTGCACGAACTGGCACGGCCCACCGGCGCTATGGAAGGCGTCGTGGCGCGCATCATGCGTCCGAAGGCGCTTGTGTTATGCAGCATCATGGGCCAGTTGCTGGGGCGTCCCGCGAGCGACCGCCGGACCCAGATGTGCGCGCAAAGCGTGATGGGGCAGATTCTGCACCAGATTCACGCGCGCAAGATCGTGGAGATGCTCTGGCCGGAGTTGAAGCAGAGCCCGCGCACGGTTGACGAGATTGCCCAGCACATCACGGAATTTTCTGTCGAAGCGGCCAAGGGCATCCGCCGCAATTACCAGCGCGCCGCAAAGAAGGGAACGAAATGACGGATACACCGAAATCTCAGGAGCCGGTGGCGATGCCGGACGCCGCGCGCGCAAAGCGCATGAAGACTGTCCGAATCGTCATCCTTCTCATCGTGGTGCTGGCCGCGCTGCTCGCTGTGCAGGCATGGCGGCAATCGCGCGCCGGTGACGCGGTGGTGGCGCTCAGCGGACGCATTGAGGGCGACGATTCGGCGCTGGCGAGCAAGGTCAGCGGAAAGATTCTCGAAGTGCGCGTTCGCGAAGGCGATCATGTGGCGCAAGGCGACGTCATCGCGCTGCTGGACGATGCGCAGATTCGTGCCCGCGAGGAACAGGCCCGGGCGCTGGTTGAGCAGGCGCAGGCGCGCGTGAGTGCATCGCGGCAGCAGATTGCAGTGCTCAATCAGCAATTGATTCAGTCGAAGTTGCAGGAGTTGCAATCGACCGAAGATGCCGGTGGACGCGTGGAGCAGGCGGAAGCGCAACTGGCCGCCGCGCAGGCGGACCTGGCGCAGCAGGAGTCAACGCTGCGGCTGGCGGAGTTTGACCGCGAGGCCTACACGCGGCTGGCAAAGTCGGGCGCGGTCTCCGAGCGCCAGGGGCGCGAGGCTGCCTCCAGGGCGGATGCGCAGGCGGCAGCCGTGGCGGCGGCCCGGCGGCGTGCGGATGCCGCGCAAGGAGCGCTGAAACTGGCCAAATCCAGCCTCGCCAACCCGGCCATTCGTACCGCGCAGACGGCGGCACTGGAGCGGCAGATTGCACAGCAGAAGGTGGAAGTGTCCGCTGCAGAGTATCAGCTGAATCAGGCGCAGGCGCAACTGGCGGAGGCGCAGGCAAACCGCGCAGACCTGACGATCCGCGCGCCGTACGAAGGCACGATTGCCACGCGCGCCGCGGAGCCCGGCGAGGTGGTGGCGGCTGGCACTGCGATTGTCACCATGCTGGACCTCGGCAAGGTCTACCTGCGCGGGTTTATCCCGGAAGGACAGATTGGCCGCGTGAAAGTTGGCCAGAGCGCGCATGTCTACCTCGACTCCGACCCCAAGAAGGCGCTGGATGCCGTGGTGACGCGCATCGATCCGCAGGCGACCTTTACTCCCGAGAACACGTATTTCCGTAGCGACCGCGTGAAGCAGGTCATCGGCGTGAAGTTGCAGATGAAGAGCGGCATCGGCTACGCCAAGCCCGGCATGCCTGCCGATGGCGAAGTGCTGGTGAAGGGCGACGAATGGCCCTCCGGCTCGCGGCGGTAAGCGCAGGGTGAGGAGCGAATGAGCCTTGCGGCAGACCAATTCGGAGCGATGCCGGTGCCTGACGTACAGACGCCCGCCGTGCGAGTGGAGCAACTGCGCAAGCATTATGGAGCGCTGGAGGCCGTGCGCGGCGTCTCGCTGGAAGTGCAGCGCGGAGAGATCTTCGGTGTGATCGGGCCGGACGGTGCCGGCAAGACCTCGACGTTTCAAATCCTCGCGGGTGTGATGCCTGAGACTTCGGGCGTCGCTCAGATTTATGGGCGGCCCTCGCGGGAGGCGCGCGCAGAGGTTGGCTACCTGACGCAGGCGTTCAGTCTCTACCCGGACCTGAGCGTGATGGAGAACATCCGGTACGTCGGCGATCTGCGGCGTGTGCCGCGCGAGCAGATTGCGGAGCGGGCGCATCGCTATCTCTCAATGTTTGACATGGACCGCTTTGCTGCGCGGCTGGCGGGGCGGCTGAGCGGCGGCATGAAGCAGAAGCTTGCGCTGGCAGCAGCCCTGGTGGCTCAGCCGCGTGTGTTGCTGCTGGACGAGCCGACTACGGGTGTCGATCCGGTCTCGCGTCGTGAATTCTGGGACACGCTGGCGCATCTCGCTTCCGATGGCCTCACCATCGTGGTCGCGACGCCATACCTCGATGAAGCAGAGCGCTGCCATCGCGTGGCGCTTATGCACCTGGGCGAGATTCACGAGCTCGGCACCCCGGCCGAGTTACGCAATAAGTTGGGAATGAGCCGGCTGGAATTGCACACCAGCGATTTGCGGCGCGCCGAAGCTGTGTTGTCGCGTGGGGAGAGCACTGCGGTTGCCGACGTGCAACGATTTGGCGATCGCCTGGATGTGATGACGCCGGACGCAACGGCCGCGCGGGCGGATATCGCGAAGGCTCTGCCAGGAACAACACTGGGACTGCGCGAAGGCGCGCCAACGCTGGAGAACACGTTCGTCGCCCGGCTGCGCGCGTTGGGACAGGAGATGCGTGCGCCGGAATATCCGGGGCGGCATCCGCATCAGGACCTGCGAGGCGGCGTAGCGATTGACGCGCGTCAGCTCACCAAACGTTTTGGGGCCTTCACGGCGGTGCATGGCATCGATCTCAACGTGAGGTATGGCGAAATCTACGGGCTGCTCGGAGCCAATGGCGCGGGGAAGACGACGGCCATCAAGATGCTCTGCGGGCTGCTGGAGCCGAGTGGCGGAGAGATTGAACTGGCGGGCGAGCGCGGCACGCTGCGTTCGCGTCAGGTGCGCGAACGGATCGGCTACATGTCGCAGAAGTTCTCGCTCTATGACGACCTGACGATTGACGAGAACCTTGAGTTCTTCGGCGGAGTCTACGGCGTGCCGCCAGCGGAGCTTGCGGAGAAGAAAAAGTGGGTGCTCGCTTTTTCCGGGCTGGAAGGCAAGGAGCAGATGATCACGGGCAAGCTGCCCGGCGGCTGGAAGCAGCGGGTCGCCTTTGGCGCGGCCATTCTACATGAGCCGAGCGTGCTGTTTCTCGACGAGCCGACTTCGGGTGTGGACCCGCTGGCGCGGCGGGCCTTCTGGCGCATGATCAACCAGCTCGCGGACATGGGCACGGCGATTCTTGTCACCACGCACTATCTGGAGGAGGCCGAGCAGTGCAACCGGCTGGGCTTCATGGTGGCTGGCGAACTGGTGGCGGAGGGTGCGCCGAGCACTGTGAAGCAGCAGCAGACGGGGCACCTGCTGGAGTTTGTGGTGGACGAGCCTCAGCGCGCCGCCGATTTGTTGAAGCAGTCGATGGAGCGGTGGCGTGTGTCGTTGTTCGGATATCGCCTGCACGTCATCACCGGTGAGGACTTGGCGGCGGAGCAAAGCGAGGTGGAGGCGAAGTTGTCCGGCGGCGGCATCCGGGTGGAGAGCGTGACCGAGGAGAGCTTCTCTCTGGAGGATGTGTTCATTGCCGTGGTGGAGCAGGCGCGCGCCCGCGGGCGGATTGCGGTGGAGGAGTAGCCGATGCGAAGGATTCTGGCGCAGATACGGAAGGAACTGACGCAGATTATGCGTGACCGGCTGGCTCTGGCCCTGGCGTTGGTGATGCCGATGTTTCTGATGCTGCTGCTGAGCAGCGCGCTCTCGCTCAACGTGAATGACCTGCCGCTGGCGGTTCAGGATTTCGACAACTCGCCGGCCTCACGCAGCTATCTGGATGCCTTTCGTGCCTCGGTGAGCTTTCGCGAAGTTGCCTGGCCGGGCGACGCAACTCCGGAGCAGGTGCTGCAGGCAAGCAAGGCACGCGGCGTACTCATCATCCCCGAGCACTTCGGACGCGACCTTGCGCGCGGCGTTCCGGCCAACGTGCAGCTGCTGGTGGACGCCACCGATGCGAACACGGCCAAGCTGGTAAGCGGCTACGCGGGGATGGTCACGCGGGCCTATAACACGCAGAACACCTCGTCGCCGAATGCGGCGCTGGTGTCGCCGCAGGTGCGGCTGTGGTTCAATCCCGGCCGCGACTCGCAGAAGTTCTACGCGCCGGGCATCTTCGTCCTAGGACTGTCGATGTTTCCGCCGCTGCTGGCTTCGTTGGCAATGGCGCGCGAAGCGGAGCAGAAGACGATTCTACAGGTCTATGTCTCCAACATCAGCGCGCATGAATTCCTGCTTGGCAAGATTCTGGCGTTCGCCATCATCGGCTTGGGCGAATGGGTGCTGCTGATGATTGCGCTGTTCTCGGTATACGGATTGCGCTTTGTGGGGGAACCCTCGGCGTTCATCGTGGCCACGTTGCTCTACACCTTTTGCGTGGCAGCGTTCGGCTCCATGGTGGGCGGCGCCATTCCAAACCAGACGGCGGCCATCCAGGTGGTCGCGCTCGGCGGCTTCCTCGTGGTCTTCTTGATGGCCGGATTGATTTACCCGGTGCAGAACATTCCGGCGTCCCTACGCTGGGTGTCGAACATCATCTGGGGACGCTATTACATGGAAATTGTCCGTGATGCGCTGCTGCGCGGCGGTGGCTGGCCTGCGATGTGGTTCGGCGTAGTCATGATCGCCGTGATTGCCGCAGTGCTTTACTTTGTCGCGTGGTTCCGGCTGCGCAAGATGCAGGTGAACGCATGACGCCTGAAATGCCATCCCTGAGTTTCTGGCAGCGGCTGCGCGCGCTGGTGCGCAAGGAGTTGAACCAGATTCGCCGCGACCGCCGACTGATGCTCTCGCTGGTGGTGCCACCGACCATGCAGTTGCTGCTGTTCGGCTTTGCGCTGGATTCGACTGTCTCGAATTTGAAGCTGGGTGTGCTGGATGAGAGCAAGACGCCAGAGAGCCGCGAACTGGTGGCGACTCTCACGGAGAGCAAGAGCTTCCGCCAAGGCGGCGACTACCTGAAAGTCAGCACGCTGGAGCAGGACATCAGCCGAGGCCGTCTTGATGCCGGCGTGGTCATTCCCTACGACTTCGCGAAGACCCTGCATCGCGGCCAACTGACGAACATTCAATTCATCCTGAATGCCGTGAACGCCAACAACGCCACCATTGGCGAGGGCTACGCGCGCGGCGTGCTGGCCAGCTATAACGCGCAGCTCGCGGCCCAGGGGCTGCGCGCGCAGGTGAACCCGGTGGGCCATGAACTGAGCCGCAAGGGTACCGTGCGGTTGACCTCGGCAAATCTCTTTAACCCTGGGCTGGTGACGCGGTGGTTCATCGTTACGGGCGTGTTTGGCGTACTGCTGCTGGTGAATGGAACCATCGTCTCTTCGGGCGCCATGATCAAGGAGCGCGAGGCGGGCACGGTGGAGCAGCTGCTGATGTGTCCGGCGGGCACCACGGAGATCGTCATTGCCAAGCTGACGCCGCTGTTCGGCCTGCTGTCGTGCATGGCGCTGTTTGCCCTTGTCCTGATTCGCGTGATCTTCGCGGTGCCGATCCGTGGAAGCGTCGTTCTGGTGTTCTGCGGTGCGGCCATGTGCCTGATGTGCGGCGTAGGAATCGGAACCTTCATGGCCACGTTCACCCGCTCAGCGCAACAGGCCATGTTGCTGACCTTCTTTGTGATTCCGCCACTGGCCTCGCTCTCGGGAGCCGTGGCGCCCATTGAGTCTATGCCGCATTGGATGCAGCAAGTCACCATCGTCAACCCGATCCGCCACTTCGGCGTCATCACGCGCGGTGTGATGGTGAAGGGAAGCACGCTGGCGGAGCTTTGGCCGAATTTTCTCGCACTCATCATTTTCGCGCTCGTGCTGATGACACTGAGCGTGCGCAGGTTCCGCAAGCAGCTTGGCTAGCGCGCGGCGTGGCCCGCGGGAGGAAGCATGAATCACAGGATGACGAATACGGTTGCAATCACGCTGGCGCTGACAGGCATGCTTGTGGCGTTTGAGACGCAGGCAGTGGCGCAGGCAACGACCGTTGCCGGGCAGTTGCCGCTCTCCGGACGCAGCGCGCAGAGCGGCTCGGTCTCGGCGCAGCAATCGGCTGTGGCCGGCACCACGCAGAGCATAAACACCATGAACGCGACGGTTTCCGTGCAGGGTGCGTATGCGCAGAGCGGGGCGGCAGGCAAGCCTCTGACGGGACCATTGACCTTGCGCGAAGCTGTGGGGCGCGGATTGGACTACAACCTTGGTGCCCTCGGCCTGACGAATGCGGGCCTGCAGGCGCACGGGCAAATGCGTATCGCCCGCAGCGCGCTGCTGCCCAATGTGAACGGCTCCCTGCGAGAGGTGGTTGCACAGACCGACATGGCGGCTCAGGGCTTAAAGCTGGCGTACATTCCCATGGTCATCGGGCCGTTCAACTACTTTGATCTTCGCGCCACGTTGACGCAGACCGTGGCCGACCTGACGGCGTGGAACAACTACCGCTCGGCGCAGGACAACCTGCGGGCCGCGCAACTGGCGTCCAAGGACGCGCGCGACCTGGTGGTGCTGGCTGTTGGCGGTGCATACCTTCAGGTGATCGCCGCGCAGGCGCGAGTGGAGGCCGCAAAGGCGCGTGTGGAGACTTCGCGTGCACTCTACGATCAGGTGCGGCAGCGTCGCGAGGCAGGACTGAATGCGCAGATTGACGCCAACCGCAGCCAGGTGGAGTACCAGACACAGAAGCAGCGCCTGACAACTTTGCAGAATGACCTGGCCAAGCAGCGCATCAATCTCTGCCGCATGATTGGCCTGTCTCCAGATACCGAGCTGGCGTTGGCAGACAGCGTGCCCTATGCGCCTGCGCCAGAGGTGAATTATGAAGATGCGCTGCGCACGGCGCTGGCTACTCGCGCGGACCTGCAATCGGCTGCCGCGGCGCGTGATGCCGCCGCGCATGCGCAGAGTGCTGCCAAGGCCGAGCGGCTTCCGCAACTGGCGTTTTCCGCCGATTACGGTGCGATCGGTGTGAATCCCAATCAGTCGCACGGCACGTTTACCGTGGCCGGAACCGTGAAGGTTCCGCTGTGGCAGGGCGGACGCACAGAAGGAGACATTGAGGTGGCACGCGCCACACGCGACCAGCGCGAAGCCGAACTGCGCGAGATGCGCACGCGCATTGAAGCTGAGTTGAAGAGTTCGATGCTGGATGTGGCTGCCGCCGAAAGCCAGCTCAAGGTGGCCGAGAGCAACCAGCAGGTGGCGCGCGAAAATCTTGTGCTCACCCGTCAAAGGCTCGATGCAGGCATTGCGGATTCAGTGGAGCTGACACAGGCGCAAGAGTCCGTGGCCACCGCCGAGCAGGATTACATTACCAGCCTGCTGGCGCACAACCTGGCCAAGCTCAGTCTCGCCCGTGCCATGGGCAACGCCGAGCCGCGGCTCGCTTCCTTCCTCTCGCTGCCGTAATCTTCCGCACAAAAGAAGGGCCTCGCCGAAGCGAGGCCCTGAGTTGTTTCGTCGATAAGACTACTTTGTCATCAGCATGTAGTTCGGCGAGTTGTCGTCCACCTGGATGCAGACGAACTTGCTGGTGCTGATGTCGATGCAGTTCAGGATGACCGTCCCGCTCTGCGAGACGTTGATGACGCCGTAGCTGCCGGTAAAGGCCGCCGACGCGCTGATTGCTTCGCCCCAGCTGAACCAGCCTTCGCCAGCGCTGACATCGTTGCCGGTCACGGTTCCGTCGGTGGCAACCGTTACCTGGCCGATGCCCATGCTGAAGTCCGGATTCAGCGCCACGGGCTGGCCGAAGATGTAGCTTCCGGCGATGGCCGTTGCGGTGAAGGTGGTGTTCGACTGCGGTTCGACCCACCCCAGTCCGACGTCCTGCGACGTATCCATGACCACGGCCTTGTTGGGGCCGTAGATGTACATGTAAACGTAGCTGGTGCCGTCAGGCGAGAAAGCACTGCGTCCCGAGGACACGCTGGCGGTAATGCTTCCCGTCGAGTCGTTGGCCGAGTAGTTGGTGTTTCCGGAGGTATCGACCGAGGTGCGGTAGGTCGCGTTCAGCGTAAAGCCGGTGGAGCCGTTGCCGGTTCCCTGCGCGATGAACGTGTTGTATCCGGCGATGCTGCCGTCCGTGTTTACATCAGTTCCATGCATGTAAAGTGCGAACGCACCGCTGATACTGGAGTTGCTATACGTTGAGGCCGAACGGGCGCGCATCTCGCCGATGTTCACTCCGCTATTGGCATCGCTCGAGTTGGCTTCCAGGACGAACATGCGCGAAGCGTCGATGATGTACGCCTTCAGCACCGTGTTGGCAACGTTGATGGTGAACACGCCCGTGGTGGAATCCGGTGTGGTGTAGGTTCCGCCAGAGAGCGCCATGTTGGTGGATGTCGTCAGTCCGGTGCCGGGGTTGTCCTTAGTCTGATCTGCCAGGCCGCTGACGGAGCCGCTGCTGAAGCTGAGGTAGCCAACCATGCCTTTCGGGAGGCCCGCGCCGGTCTCGCCGCCCATCTGGAAGACGACGCCGTTGCTGGTCAGCGTGGAAGAGGCAAACGCCGAAGTGGTGTCCAAGTAGCAGACGCCGCTGGCGTGTTGCCCGCTAGGAGAAGCACCCACATCATCAGTTGCGGTGATGCGGATGGTGTCGGCCGGAGCCGAGCTCTGGTTGTTGACGCCGATCGCGTACTGGTGCACGGTCGCGCCGTCGAAGGTGAGGGTGGCGGTGCCGAGGTTGTCGGTGCCGATGTTGTAGGTGCCGGTGAACGTACCGGAGTTCACGCCAATGCTACGGCCCTGTGCGTCATAGGTTCCGGCGCTGATGGTGCCGGCTCCGTTGGCGTAGAAGGTCAGCAGGCTGCCCCAGCGTGAGCTGTCGCTGTCAATGTAGCCCTGCATCTTGCAGGAGTAGCGGCCGCTCACATAGGACGTGTGTCCGGTGGGCGTGGCTGCCACAGTCATCGTGTAGCTGGTGGAGGTGGTCTGGTGCGTCGAACTGTCGGTGGCGGTTACGGTCAGCGTCTTGCTGCCCGAGTCGCTCGAAGTCGGCGTGCCCACCAGCGACAGGGTGTTGCTGGAAGAGACCGCCAGGAACGACGGCCCTGTGAAGCTGAGCGAGTAGTTGGCGCCGTTGTTGGAGCCGCCACTCACGTTGAAGTAGATCGACATTGGGTTGCCAACCACGCCGCCCGGTATGTCGCTCTGTACGGTGTTGATGACCAGCGGGCTGGCCGGTGCATTCACAACCACCGGAACGGAGGCGCTCTTCTGCGTGTCAGCGTTGGAGGTTGCCGTGATGGTCGGGTTGCAGGCCGTGGCTGGTGCCGTGTAGGTGACAGATGCCGCCGGGCCCGTGGTGCTCAGCGTGCCGCAGCCGGTGGTGGGCGAAATCGACCAGGTGACGCCGTAGTAGGTGGCGCTGCTGGTGGCCACGCCCGGTCCCGGAACCGCGTCATTGGCGACCGCGGCCGTGACGTTCAGCGTGGTCTGACCGTTGATGTTCTGCTGCGTGTTGGGTGAGACGGAGACGCTCACCGGAGTAACGGTCAGCACGTAGCTGGCGTTCTTGGTGGCGTCGGTGGTGTAAGCGGCCTTGATGTTGGCCGTGCAGCTCGAGGTCAACGTGCTGCTGGCAACCGCGGTGACCGCCGCTGTGCTGCCTCCGGAGTTGGCGGTGACGGTGGCGCAACTGGTGTTGTCGGAGCTCCATGTGATGCCGGTACCGCCAACGATGGCGCCCGTGAGATCGAGTTCGCTGGTGCCGTTCTTGTTGCTGGCATCGAGCGACCAGGGGCCGGTGGGCGAGATGCTGACGGAGATGTCGGAGACATCGAGTTCGACGCTCGCCGTCTTGGTGGAATCATTCTGCGCCGTCACCGTGATCTGCGCCTTGCAGGCGGTGGCCGGTGCGTTGAACGTGTTGGTGGCTGAGTAGCCGCTGGTGATGCTGAGCGAGCCGCAGCTGGTGGCGCCGTTGAGCGGCGTCAGCGTCCAGGAGGCGGAGCCAGCGAGCGCGTCATTGCTGATCGTGGCCGTCAGGCTCTGCGTGCCGTTGATCACCACGCCCGTGGTGCTGCTCGGGGTGAGAGCGACGGTCAGCGGCAGTACTGAGATCGTGAGCGTCGGACTGGTGCGCGCCGTGTTGGTAACGGAGGCGGCCACAATCTTGGCATCACACTGCGCGATCTGCGGTGCTGTCGGTGTAAAGGTGGTTGAGTAGGTCACGCCGTCCGCGGTCGTTACCGGCCCAAGCGTGCCGCAACTGCTGCCGGAAGCGAACGAGAAGGTTACTCCGCCGTTTGTGAAGTCATTGCTCAAAACAGCCGACAACGGAATCGCCAGGCTGTTCTGGGCCATCGTGGTGGGAGGCGTGCTGCCGCCCGAAGTGATGGCGCTGACCGAAATCGGGTTTACCGTGATGGTCGCAGTGACGGAGTGCGAGCTGTCGTAGGTTGAAGCCGCCTTCAGTGTGGCGGTGCAGGCAGCCGTCAGGCTACTCTCCGCGGGAGGAGTATAGGTACCAGGGGAACTCACCATGCCGGTGGTGATGACAGTATTCGTGGCCGGAACAAGGGTGCCGCATCCGGTCGCCGGCGAAATCGTCCAAGTGGCGCCAAGTTGTGAGCCGTCGTGTGTGGTTCGCACGAGCAGCGGCACCAGCGGGGTATTCGCCTGAATGCTCGAACTGGCTGGCGGCGTGATCAGGGTAACATCGGTCGGCGTCACCGCGATGGGCGCTGCCGCCGTGCTCTTGGTGGTGTCCGCGTTTGATTTGGCCGTGATGGTTGCGGTGCAGGCGGAGGCCAGAGTGCTCGGCGTGTTATACGTCGCGCCGGTCGTTGTCTGGTTGCTGAGCGAGCCGCAACCGGAGGCCGGGCTGATGCTCCATGAAACGCCTGCGGCGTTCAGGTCGTTGGTGACCGTCGCCGAAACCGTGGTGGAAGCGCCTTCGTCCAGCGTGGTGCTGGCGGGAGTCGCCGCCACGGAGACCTTGGGATTGACCGTGACATTGAGCGCGGCGTACTTGCTGCTGTCCAGCGCTGAGGTGGCGATAACCTGCCCGGTGCAGGTGCTGGAGATGCTGGCGTTTGGTGTGAAGGTTGCGGTGGTGCCGCCGGTGCCGGCTGCAACCGTGCCGCAGCTGTTCGTGGCGGACCAGACCAGGCCCTGGCTGGAACCATCATTGGTGATGGTGGCCGCAAAGTTCACCGCGTTGCCATCGGCAAACTCGGTGATCGCGCTGGTGGGGCTGGTGATGGCGACCGAGATTGGATTGATGGTGAACGTCTTGGTGGTTTTCTGATTGCTGTTGATGCTGCTGGTGGCCGTGATGGTGACGGTGCAGGCCGTATCAATGCCGCTGGAAGGCGGCGTGTAGGTGGCCGTAGTGCCGTTGCTGGTCAACGTGCCGCAGGGGTTTGCGATCACCTGCGGGCGGCGATATCCGGCGGAGAGGCCGCCGGTGTAGGCCATGCTCCACGTCGGAGTGTCCGTGGCGCCGCTGGCTTCATTGCCCATGGTCGCCGTGAGGGTCACGGCCGAGGCGCCTTCTCCGAAAGTCGTCGTGGTACCGGAGCTGGATGAGATCGAGACGGTGATGGCTTTTACGGTAAAGCTGACGGTTCCTGTCTTGCTTGTATCCGATGCCGATGTGGCTGTGATCGTAGCCGTGCAGTCACTGTTCAGCGTAGCGGCTGCCGGCGGCGTGTAGGTGGCTCCGCTCGATGTGCTGGTGAGCGTGCCGCACCCGGAACTGGGGCTGAGGCCCCATGTGACGCCACCACTCTTGCTGTCATTGGTGACGGTGCTGGTGAGGGTGATTGCCGAGGTTCCGGCTGGAATGGAGGTTGAGGTTGTTGAGGATGTGATGGCAACGGAGATGGGATGACTGCTGTCTCCGCATCCTGTCATCAAACTCCAACTACAAAGCAAGGCTAAGAAAAACAGGAAGGATATTCTCGAACGCATTAGAAAGCTCCTGGCCAGTGCGCACGATCGGTCTTACTGCACACCTCGGGCGCTTGGGTGAGCGCGCCTGCCCGCGCGGAGTTCACTGCAATCACTGCAAGGGGGTGTAGATGATTTCAAAATGCGATTGAGAACTGTATCGCAGACCAGCAGGGTTACAAGTATAAAGTTAGGTAATAGGTGCCTGGTCACCCTGGAGCCACTGAGGGATGAACCTCTTCGCGATATACTCGCCCCATGTGTGGACGCTTCCGCCTCACCCGTGCCAGCCAGTTGGCAGAAGAGTTCGGCCTTGATGAAGCCCCCGAACTCGCAGCGCGCTATAACATTGCGCCGGGGCAGGAGATTCTGGCTGTGCGGCAGGCCCCTGCCCAGCCACGCCGAACGGCCTCGGCGCTGCGTTGGGGATTTGTTCCTTCCTGGGCCAAGGATCCATCCATCGGCTTCAAGATGATCAATGCCCGGGCGGAAACCGTGTCGGAGAAGCCTTCTTATCGCGAAGCCCTGCGGCAGCGGCGCTGCCTGATTCCGGCCGATGGGTTTTACGAGTGGAAGAAGGACGGCAAGGCAAAGCGCCCGTACTGCGCAGCGCTCAAAGATGATTCCGTCTTTGCCTTTGCCGGACTCTGGGAGCGTTGGCACTCGCCGCAGGGGCCGTGGTTGGAGAGCTGCACCATCATCACCACCACGCCCAACGCCCTCATGGCAGGCATTCACGACCGCATGCCGGTCATCCTGCCCGAGGACGGCTATGCCTTGTGGCTGGACCCGGGCTTCCGCGACGTGAAGAGCCTGTGCGCGATGCTGCAGCCGTATCCTGCGGCAATGATGCGCTGCTACGAGGTCAGCAACCGCGTCAACAGCGCCCAGTACGACGATGCTTCCTGCGCCGAACCTGTCGCATCCAGTGAGTTGCCCGGCTTACGCCTTTAAATGGATTCCCTGACGGATTGCCCGGTGTTCTGAAGCTCATCCTCGATAATTCGAATCAGCTCCTTAGGGGCGATGGGCTTGTGTGCGAGCAGCGGCGGCGGGCCTGGAATGTGCGCTTCGGCCAGCACGTCGCCGGAAGCCAGATTCCCGGAAAACAGGAGGATGGGGAGCTGGGGCACCAATTCGCGCAGGGCGCGCGCCAGTTCAAGACCCGACATGCCGGGCATCAGCATGTCTGAGATTACGACATCGGGTTCAAACTGCTTTGCTTCAACCAACCCCTGGGCCCCGCTGCAGGCATAGCGGCAATCGTACCCGGCGCGCAGCAAAACCTCGTTCAGCATTTCGGCAATCGCTTCCTGATCGTCTACAACCAAAATGCGTGTCTTCACCGTGACTCCGTGGTGGGGGAGGGAAAATTGTTTTGCAGGTCAAAAGAGTACACCAGTTGGAGAATCATGGAGACTGCAAGACGAAAAAACGCGCCGGATCGGGATTGCTCCGGCGCGTTTTGACTCGGTGGTTCCGTTTCAGGAATTCCGCTTTTCGATCTTGGCCCAGCCGTCCTTGAGTGCGACCGTGCGGTTGAAGACCGGCCGTGCCGGAGTCGAATCCTGGTCCACGCAGAAGTAGCCGAGCCGCTCGAATTGATAATGGCCCAGCGGCGCGCCCTGCGCCAGCGAAGGCTCCAGTTTGGCGTGCTCAATCACTTCCAGCGAGTTCGGATTCAGGTTGGCCGTAAAGTCCTGGCCTTCCTCAACGTCATTCGGATTCGGCTTGCTGAACAGCGTGTCGTAGACGCGCACTTCGGAGTCAACCGCATGCTGGGCCGAGACCCAGTGGATGGTCGACTTTACCTTGCGTCCATCGGGGGCATTGCCGCCGCGCGTCGCCGGATCGTAGGTGCAGCGCACCTCCACGATCTCCCCGGCATCGTTCTTCACCACTTCCTGCGCGGTAATGAAGTAGCCGTAGCGCAGGCGCACCTCGCGTCCGGGGATAAGGCGGAAGTACTTCGGTGGCGGAACCTCGCGGAAGTCGTCCTGCTCAATGTAGAGCTCGCGGCTGAACGGCACCTTGCGCGTGCCCGCCGCTGCGTCCTCGGGGTTGTTGATGGCCTCGAGTTCCTCGCTCTGCCCCTCGGGGTAGTTGGTGATGACCAGCTTGAGTGGCTTGAGCACGGCCATGGCGCGTAGCGCGTGCTTGTTCAGGTCCTCGCGAACGTAGTGCTCGAGCATCGCCAGATCGACAATGCCGTTGGTGCGTGAAACACCGGCGCCCATCACAAAGTTGCGGATGGCCGCGGGCGTGTAGCCGCGGCGGCGCATGCCGCTGATGGTTGGCATGCGCGGATCATTCCAGCCGCTGACGTGCTTCTCCTGCACCAGCAGCAGCAGCTTGCGCTTGCTCATCATGGTGTAGGTCAGGCTCAGGCGGTCGAACTCGATCTGCTGTGACGGGAAGATGCCCAACTGCTGGATGTACCACTGATAGAGCGGCTGGTGATCGGCAAATTCCAGCGTGCACATGGAGTGCGTGACGTGCTCGATCGAATCCGACTGGCCATGCGCAAAGTCGTACATCGGGTAGATGCACCACTGGTTGCCGGTGCGATGGTGCTCCGCGTGCAGAATGCGGTACATCACCGGGTCGCGCATGTTCAGGTTCGGTGAAGTCATGTCGATCTTGGCGCGCAGCACGCGCGAACCGTCCTCGAACTCGCCGGCCTTCATGCGCTCGAACAGCGCCAGGTTCTCGTCCACGCTGCGGCTGCGGTAGGGGCTTTCCTTGCCCGGTTCGGTGAGCGTGCCGCGGTATTCGCGGATCTGTTCGGCCGTCAGGTCGTCCACGTAAGCCTTGCCGTCCTTGATCAGCTTGACCGCCCATTCATAGAGCTGGCCAAAGTAGTCGGAGGCGTAGCAGAGTTTGTCCCACTCAAAGCCGAGCCAGCGCACGTCCTCCTGAATGGAGTCGACGTACTCCTGGTCTTCCTTGGAGGGGTTGGTGTCATCAAAGCGCAGGTTCGTCTTGCCGCCGAACTCGTCGGCCATGCCGAAGTCGAGGCAGATGGCCTTGGCGTGGCCGATGTGCAGATAGCCGTTCGGCTCCGGTGGAAACCGCGTCTGGATGACGGCATCGCCGTACTTCTTCGCTTCGATGTCCTGCACGAAGCGGTCACGAATGAAGTTGGACTGCGGGGTCTCCGGAGCGTTCATTGCAGGTTCAGACTTTGAACTCGACATGATGATTCCTCAGCGCTCACTGCGTAAAACTACGGCGCTAGCCCAGCAGGGCCAGCGCCTTGTCAATGCGTTCCAGCGTCGTTGCGCGTCCGAGCACGGCAATGGTCTCGAACAGCGGCGGCGCGTTCTTGCGCCCGCAAACGGCCACGCGGATGGGCTGGAACATCTGTCCGGCCTTCAATCCGAGTTTGTCGGCGGCGGCGCGCAGCGCGTCATTCAACGGATCGTGATGGAAGTCCGCTTCGGCGATGCCGCTCAGCACCTGCTTGGCGTTCTCCAGAACGGTCTTCACCATGGCCAGGTCGCCCTTCTTCGGAACCATCTCGTTCACGTCGTAGGGCGCAAGGTCCTTTTGGAAGAAGAAATCGGCGGCCGAGCGCGCTTCGCTCAGCAGGCGGATTCTCTCGCGAATCAGCGGCGCAACTTCGGCAACCTTTTCGGGCGCGGCGGTCATGCCGTCGCGATTCAGGAAGGGAAGCAGTTGGGCGCTGAGCGTCTCAATCGGCAGCGCACGCAAGTGCTCGCCGTTGAGCCAGGTGCTCTTGGGGTCGAACGGTTCTTCCTCGCTGAAATTGACCACGGCGTTGGCGCGGTTGATGCCTTCGAGCGTGAATAGCTGCTTCAGCGTCTCCAGGGTCATGAATTCCTGGTCGTTCTTCGGATTCCAGCCCAGCAGGCACAGGAAGTTGATGAACGCTTCCGGCAGAAAGCCCGCGTCGCGGTAGGTCGTTACGCTGACAACGGGGCCGTGGCGGCGCTTGCTCAGCTTGGTGCCGTCGGGCGCAACCAGCAGCGGCAGGTGCGCAAACTGCGGAGCCTCGGCGCCCATGGCGTCGAAAATGAGCAGGTGCTTGAAGGTGTTGGTCAGGTGATCCTGGCCGCGGATGATGTGGCTGATCTTCAGGTCGGCGTCGTCGGCGCAGCTTGCCAGGTGGTAGGTCGGCATGCCGTCCGAGCGCAGCAGCGCGAAGTCTTCAATATCAGCCAGCGCCTTTTCCTGATCGCCATAGACGGAATCAGTAAAGCGCAGGGTGCCGAACGACTCACGCGGCACGCGGAAGCGCAGCGCGAAGGGCTCGCCGGCAGCGGCACGGCGGTCGCTCTCCTCGCGGCTCATGTTGCGCATGTCCGGATTGCAAAGCCAGGTGCCCTGCGCGCCGGATTTCTCGGAGTCGCCGGTGTGCGCCGGGGTAAAGTCGCGGTACGCCATGTCCTTGGCGAAGATGGCGTTGGCCACTTCGCGATGGAAGGCCAGCCGCTCGGACTGCTTGTACTCCTCGTCCCAGCCCAGACCCAGCCACTTCAGGCCCGCAAAAATCGATTCCACCGAGGCATCCGTGTTGCGCTCGACGTCTGTGTCGTCGAGCCGGAAGACCATGGTGCCGCCAGTATGACGGGCAAATAGCCAATTAAAGATGAAGGTGCGCGCGCTGCCCACATGCAGAAAGCCCGTGGGTGACGGCGCAAATCTGACTCGTAGCATAAGTAGCAAGTATAGCAACTTGCGCGGCGGGGCGCAGTGGAGGTAACGCTGGTACACTTCCACGCATGTGGCAGCGAGCCTTCTCCATCTTGCTGAAAGTAGTGTTGGTTGCCATCGTCACCATCGTGGCGTCCGGCGCCGGTCTCTTCGTGACCGCATTTCTCTACAGCCGCTACGTCATGCCCGGACTTGTTCAAAAGTACCCACATGATGGCCAGTTGGCGCTGGAACTGATTGTCGCTTCAATCATGGGTGGGGCAGTCTGCGGCATTGTGGCGCTTGTCGCCGCAATTCTGTGGCTCACTCGAAAAGAATGGTTACCCCGGTTCTTCGGAGCGCAGCAAGGCTAACCTGGAATGCGAGACGAGTTTCTTTGCCCAAGACTCGCAACTCGAAACTTGAAACTTTCCTACTCCGACTCGTCCTGCGTCTCCCAGCGGCCGGCCCGCATCTCCGCGACTTCCGTGCGGGCGCGCTCGCGCAGAGCCATGTAATCGGCTTTGGCTACGCGGTTCAGCGGCAGCTCGCCCGCCTGCAGCAGCACGTAGTGCCGCGGACGCATGTAGCTGGCGAGTCCGCGCGCGTGGCGTTGCAAAGCCGTGAGCTTCAACTCCGCGCCCTGCTTGGTCTCCACAAAGAGCACGATGGCCTCGCTCAGAATCGGGTGTTCCACGCCGACGGCCGCGCATTGCGCCACTTCGTCGAGGTCCGCAAAGTGCGCCTCCACGTCTCCGGGAAAGACCTGGAAGCCACCGGGTTTGATGAGGAACTTGGCGCGTCCGTGCATGTGCAGTGCGCCGTTGGCATCCATGCTGCCGAGGTCGCCGGTGTAGAGGAAGCCGTCGCGGCTGACGGTCTTGGCCGTGGCCTCGGCGTCATTCAGGTAGCCGAGGAAGGTTTGCGGGCCGTTGAAGCAGACGTGTCCGATTTCACCGGGAGGTAGTTCGCTGCCTGCAAAGCCGTCGGCACGCATCTCGCCGCGAATGGTCATGGGGTAGACAGGCGCGGCCTTCCCCAGGTCCTTCGAGCACTGGCGCGCGTCAGCCGAGGGCAGCCGTGTGTAGCTGCAGAAGCCGGAGCTTTCCGTCAGGCCCAGCCCGGTGCCGACGTTCGGAGCCATCGTTGCCATCTTGTCCAGAAATGCAGGGGGCACGCTTTGTCCGCCGTAAACGGCAATCTCCAGCGAGCGAAGGTCGAATGAGTCGTAATCTTTCAGCCGCCACTCGAACTGGAAGAGCGCCGGAATCTGCCCGATGGCCGTGACCTTGCATTCCGAGATCGCCTGCATGGACTTCAGCGCGTCGAAGACCGGCAGCAGCACGGCGGTGCCGCCCTCAAAGATCGTGCCCATCAGCAACTCGGTCTGCCCGCCCACATGGCTCGGAGGCAGGTTCACCAGCGTGACCAGCGGTGCCTGGCTGCCGTGCAGGAGTGTCTGACTGATACACATGGCCTGGCATGCAATGCCGCGGTGCGACAGCAGCGCGGGTTTGGGCGAGCCGGTTGACCCGGTAGTGAAGATCACGAGTGCGCCGTCAGTCTCGGTGACCTTGGCGGTGGCCTCCGCGTAACGGGCGCGCAGGGCTATCGCGCGGTCAGCAGTGCTCTGCAAAAGCTGCATCGCGTCGCCAAACAGCTCGACCACATTGGCGCATCCGGGCGTTGTCTCTATGCCCGGGGCGGAGAACTGCACCACCAGCTTCGGAGCGAACTGTGCCTGCAACTGGCCGATCAGCGGCGCCACATCGGGCGTGCCCGGCATCTTCAGGAAGGCGAAGCCGCGAGCCTTCACTGCCGACAGGCACCGCACAATCTCCGCCGGAGTGAGACGCAGGTCGAGCGGAACAAAGATGACGCCCAGCTTGAAGCAGGCGTATTCGAGGAAGACATGGTGGCTCGTGAAGGGCAGCAGCGAGACGAAGGTATCGCCCTTCGCAAAGCCCGCTTCCAGCAGCCGCATGGCAATGGCCGTGGAGGCCGCGTCAAACTCCGCCCAGGTCGTTTCCTTGCGGCGGTCAAAGTCGAGGAGCGCAACGCTGTTCGGGCGTTCGGCGGCCCACTTCGCCACGGTGCGGTGCAGCAGGTGGCGGTCGGCAAACTCGTGTTCAAAGGTCTCGGCGGTCAGGAGGGCAAGCGTGGGGGAAATCATCATAACGGTCAACGCGTCAGCGAATGGATTTTACCGCACGTGGCGGTTCCATTGGAGGAGCGCTTCAGTGTTCCGCGCGATGAGCGCGGCGGCGCGACTGCCCGCGAAGGCGCAAAATCACGCCATCAGAAAATCCTCAGCGTTTCACCACGCATTCCTCGATATTCAATTCCGCCTCCGCCGTTTATCATCGGCTGTTCCACGGTTCACCACTTCCGCTCGCGGGGAAAACCATGCGTAAGCTGATCGCCACCCTCGTCCTCGTCTTTACGTCCGCTCTTGTTTTTGCGCAGATGGTCTCGCCCGCCATCGACCGGCCCGGCGAGCCGTTCTCCTACTTCAGCCGCCCGACCGACGTCATCGGCGTGATGGACGCGCCAACGGCGACGCTGGTCAGCCCTGAGGGCTTTTACTACACCGGCTACGGCGAACTGATGTTCTTTACCGGCAGTCCTTCCGAGCCGATTCACGCGCGCGTCAAGACCCTGATGCGCGGCTACCTGCCGGTCATTGAATATGACGTGGTCCGCGATGGCGTGCAGTACCACTTCATGTCCTACGCGGCCACGCTCGACGGCACCCCGGAGGGCACACTGGTAGACTTCATCCGCGTGCGCGTGACCAACCGCAGCGGTGCGCCCCGCGTGGCGTGGCTGGGAACGGCCATGCGCTATGAGCCTGGGAGAGACAACCCCGATGGGCGCGGCGTGGCCGATAACCGCTATTTCCGCCCTGCCGAGGCGCGCTACAAAGGGGCCTACCGCCAACTGGGCGAGAAGTTTTCCGCCGACTGGGTCTACGGCTTCAGCGCGGACGGCTTCACACGCGGCGGCAAGCTCCTGTATCTCTTTCCGCAGCAGCCCGCGCACACCACCCACCTGACTATGCAGGAGGGCTACCACGAACCGAGCAACCTTGAGGCCCGCAAGCTGAACGTGCTGCCCACTACGCCGATGGGCTACGTGCAATACAAGTTGCCGCTCGCCGATGGAGCGGAGGAGGTCCTCGACTTCAAGCTGCCGGTGGTGCCGCCCGTGCAGGATGCGCCCGAGGCCACAGCCATCCGGAGCGCCGACTTCCACGAATACCTGGGCCGCACCGCCGCCTATTGGGAGCAGATCTTCGCGCGCGGGCTGGAGATCACGGTGCCGGAAGAGAAGGTGAACGATGCCTTCAAGGCCAACCTGGTCTACGACCTGATTGCCCGCGACAAGCTCGGCCCTGACTACGTGCAGACGGTCAACAAGTTCCACTACCATGCCTTCTGGCTGCGTGATTCGTCCTACATCGTGCGCATGTACGACCTCTCCGGATACCCGGACTTCGCGCGTCAGGTGCTCGACTTCTTCCCGCGCTGGCAGCAGGCGGACGGCAACTTTGTCTCGCAGGGCGGCCAGTTTGACGGTTGGGGACAGGTGCTGTGGGCCTTTGGCGAGCACTACCGCATAACCGGCGACCTTAAGTTCGCCGAGAGCGTCTTCCCCTCGATTCGCAAGGCTGTCGTGTGGCTGAAGCAGGCGCGCGCCGCAGACCCGCTGCACGTGATGCCGAAGACCTCTCCGGGCGACAATGAAGACATCAGTGGTCATGTGACCGGGCACAATTTCTGGGCGCTCGCCGGGTTGAAGAACGCCATTCTGCTGGCGGACGCGCTCGGCGAAAAGAAGGACGCCGCCGATTTTCGCCGTGAATATGACGAGTACTTCGCGGCTTTCCGCAAGGCGCTGGCCGAGCAGACGAAGACGACCGGCGGATACATGACGCCCGGCCTCGAAGGCCCCGGCGGCCAGGATTGGGGCAACATGCTCGCCGTCTACCCGGAGATCATTCTTGATCCGCACGATCCGCTGGTGACGGCCACGCTCAACGCCACGCGCGCCAAGTACCAGGAAGGCATCATGACCTACGGCGACGGACGCTGGCTGCACCACTACCTCACCTTCAAGAACACGGAGACCGAGACCATCCGCGGCGACCAGCAGTGGGCGGTCGAGGAGCTCTACGCAACGCTCATGCACACCAGCTCCACGCACGCGGGTTTTGAATTCGCCATACGCCCGTGGGGGCTGCGCGACTTCAACCTGAACCTGTCGCCGCACGGCTGGTACAGCGCCAAGTTCCGCGCCGCGCTGCGCAACATGCTGGTGCGCGAGCAGGGCAATGACCTGCATCTGCTCTCGGTGATTTCGCCCGAATGGGTGAAGCCCGGCGAGACGATCACCGTGAAGCGCGCTCCCACTGAGTTCGGCGCCATTGAGTTTGCGCTGAGCATCCGCAGTGAAACCGAGGCGGTGCTGGAGGTGAGCGGTGACTTCCGCCGTGCTCCGGCCCACACCTACGTTCACCTGCCGTGGTTCATGGAACTGGATGGCGCGAGCGTCGACGGCAAGCCGGTGAAGGTAATCGCGCTCGGCTCCATCACGGATGCGCCGGGCACGAGTTCACGTGTGATCGAGCTGCCTGCAACGGCCAAGAAGCTCGCCCTGCGCTGGCACCGCAAGAGCAGTACGCCAACACTCAGCTACGAGCAGACGGTTGAAGACTACCTGCGCGAGTACAGCCGGCGGTACCAGAAGTTTCTGGAAACCGGCGACAACGGCGCGCCGAATCAGCAGCCGTAACGGAAGTTCAACGTGATTAAGAAAGCTCGCGGGGCGTTTGCCTCGCGAGCTTTTTTGTTTGCGTTCGATCTAGCTGGGGCGGACGGTCGTCCAGATCATCGCCGCCGTCAGCACGATCATGATCACGCTGGTGGAGACCGCAATGATGTTGGCACCGCGCGAGTTCGTGTAGCGCCCCATCAGCTCCCGCCGGTTGATCAGCTTGAGCATGAAGAAGAGCACGAACGGCAGCAGCATGCCGTTGGCCACCTGCGAAAGCAGGATGAGCTTGATCAGCGGCAGCTTGGGGATGAGCACGATGGCGGCGCCGAAGACCACGAGCAGCGTATAGATCGAGTAGAAGATCGGAGCCTCGCGGAACTTGCGGTTCACGCCCGATTCAAAGCCTAGTCCTTCGCAGACGTTGTAGGTCGTTGCCAGCGGCAGAATGGCCGCCGAGAGCATGGCGGCGTTGATCAGCCCGACAGCGAACAGGATCGAAGCGAAGCGTCCTGCGAGCGGACGCAGCGCGGCGGCGGCATCGGCCGCGTCGTTGATGTCGTGAATGCCGTTGGTGTAGAGCGTGGCGCCGCAGGCCACGATGATGAAGAACGTGACGATCTGCGTCATGAAGCAGCCGCCGATCACGTCCCAGCGGCACAGCTTGTACTGCTTCTCGGTCACGCCTTTCTCGACCACCGACGATTGCAGGTAGAACTGCATCCACGGCGTGATGGTGGTGCCGATGAGGCCGACGACCATCACGTAATACTCGGAGCCGTGGAGACTGCCCGGCGCGACCGTCTTGTGCAGCACCTCGCCCCACCGGGGGTGCGCCAGCATTGCGGAAATCGGATACGACAGGTACACCAGCGAGAATACGAGCAGCAGCCGCTCCACCGGCTGGTAGGAGCCAAAGACGATCACCAGCCACACGATCAGTGCGCCGATGGGCACCGCAATGTATTTGCTGACGCCGAACAATTCCATGCCGCTCGCGATGCCCGCGAACTCCGCCGCGATGGTGCCGAGATCGGCCAGGCCGAAGACGATCATGGTGAAGAACGTGGCGCGCAGGCCGAACTCTTCGCGGATGAGGTCGCTGAGGCCCTTGCCCGTGATGGCGCCCATGCGCGCGGACATTTCTTGGATGACGATGAGCGCGACCGTGGTCGGAATCAGCGTCCAGATGAGGGAATAGCCGAACTTTGCGCCGGCCTGTGAATAGGTGAGGATGCCGCCGGGGTCGTTATCGACGTTGGCGGTGATAATACCTGGACCGATGACAGCTAGCATGCTCAGCAGGCGATACTTGAGCAGGTTCGCGGGACGGCGGATTTCTTTCAGACGCACTTGGCACCTCCTGTCCGGAATACACACGGACACGGCCGCGGCACAGGGCGCGCACGGCGATTTGTGGACGGTGGAAGCTAGACGATGTGGGTCTAGTTCACTCGCTCAGACGAACGGATTGCTCCGCTGCGGCGAGTGCCAGTGAGGAAGGCTACAGCCGCGGACGGAGCGCTTCGAGGAACCTACTCGGAGGTTCGGATTTCTTTGGCTCTGTCATAAATTGATGTGCCGCGAAGAAGCGGCCTCTTCCAAAGTAACACACCACGCGTGGCATTCGCGCACTTCGCTGTCGAGAAAAGTCGGTCGTGCGTCACACTGCTAGACCTTGAGAAATATCTTCTTGCGGTAGAGCGCATATGTGGCGAGCCAGCAGAGGCCGACATAGGTGACAGCGTAGGCGAGCGAGGCCATCTGCGGCGGCTGTATGCGGCTGAACAGCGTGCGGAACCACCAGTCGTTCACGCTGAACTTGCCCGCGGCGTCTAGATAGATGTTCCAGCTTGTCTGCACCAGAAGCTCGCTGAGCGCATAGGCAAAGATGGCGTTGCTGCCAAAGACCACGGCAGGCCACGTGGCGCGGGTGCCCACCCGCCGCACATCCAGCAGCCAGTAGCAGAAGGCGAGTGTGATCATTGCCAGCCCGACTGTCAGCAGCACGTAGCTGCTCGTCCAGAGCTTCTTGTTGATGGGGAACCAGACGTTCCATACCTGAGAGAGCACGAACAGGGCAGCGCCAACACCTGCCAGCCGTTTGATCAGCCTCATCGGCGTGGCCTTCAACTCGCGAATCCACTCGCCCACCATGATGCCCGCCAGCGGGTTCACAATGGCCGGAAGTGTGCTCAGCAGGCCCTCGGGATCGCGCACGCCCTCAAATAGGTGCCCCATCATCACCTTGCGATCCAGCCACGCGGCTAGGTTGTTGTCTGGATGCAGCAGCGGAATATCCACGCCCGGCACGCCGAAGCCCGGCACTGGCACAAAGCGCATCATCACCCAGTAGCCAATCAGCAGAGCCGCCATCCACACGTAACGCGCACGTCGCGACGAGTAGAGGTAAATGAGCGCGGCCGCAAAGTAGCAGAGCGCGATGCGCTGCAGCACGCCCGGAATGCGCCACGTCGCCAGGTGATAGTTGGGGAAAGGGAAGATCAGCAGTCCGAGAACGAAGATGATGGCTGCCCGGCGTGCCGTGTGCCCCAGCAGCGCCAGGCGGCTTTCGCCGCGCTCTATGCGAGAGGCCGTGGAGAGCACGATGGAAACGCCGACGATAAAGAGAAAGAACGGGAACACGAGGTCGGTCGGCGTCCAGCCATTCCACTCGCTGTGCACCAGCGGCCAGTAGCTCGGCCCGTGTCCGTTGTTCACAAGAATCATGAACGCGACGGTCAGTCCGCGGAAGACATCGAGCGAAAGCAGGCGTTGTTTGGGTGCGGCAGGCGGGAGCGTCTCAGCGTGGGCCATGTTGCCCGCATTATAGGAGGCGGGGCCGCAGGGGCAAAGTGCGAAGCGAAAGACAGGCTGTTATATGCGGGGTCCGCGAAATGCAAAACTCCTGATGGCGCAAAGAAGTTCCTTGCAACGGCTTGCAGCCTGTTTACAATGCAGAGTTGTTTGCCTGCGGCTGAAGCCTCGGCCGTGGGCCACCTGATTGCTGGAGCGCCTTCCTACATGGCTACTGCCGCGTCCGAACCAAAATCCCTCCCCGCCAATGCCTACCGGGAGCTTGCTCCCGGAGAAACCTACGAACCGCTGGTTCCGGCCACGGAGGAGCCGCCGGAGTCGACTTGGCGCGCGATCCTGTGGGGCACGCTGCTGTGCATCATCTTCAGCGTCGCCTCGGCCTACTCGGCCCTCAAGGTCGGGCAGGGCATGGAAGCCGCCATCCCGATCTCTATCCTCTCCATTGGACTGGCGCGCGTCTATCAGCGCCGCTCCACGGTGCTGGAGAACATGATCATCACCGGCATGGGTGGAGCCTCGGGCAGCGTGGTGGCTGGTGCGGTCTTTACCGTGCCCGCGCTCTACATCCTGCATCTTGATCCTCACCCGGTGCAGACCATCTTCATCTGCCTCGCCGGTGGCTGCCTCGGCATCCTGTTCATCATTCCGCTGCGTCGCTACTTCGTGCGCGAAATGCACGGTAAGCTGCCATTCCCGGAGGCCACGGCCATCACCGAGGTGCTGGTGACGGGCGAAAAAGGCGGCTCGCAGGCCAAGCTGCTCATTCAGGCCACGGGCATCGCCGCCCTCTACGACTTCATCACCACCACCTTCCACGTCTGGAAGGAGTACCTCGACTTCCAGTTCGTGCCGGGCATCCGCGCGCTGGCCGACCGCGGCAAAATGGCGTTCAACTTTGACGCCGTCAGCTTCATCCTCGGCCTCGGCTACATCATGGGCTTCCGCGTGGCGCTCATCTTCTGCGCCGGAAGTCTGCTCGCCAGCTTCGTCATGGTGCCGCTGATCTGGTTTGTGGGCGCGCATCTGGACGCCGCCGTCTACCCCGGCACGGTGCCCATCGCGCAGATGTCGGCCCTGGCGATCTATCGCAACTACGTGCGCTTTGTCGGCGTGGGCGCCATCGCCAGCGCGGGCATCGTCGGCATCATCAAGAACCTCAAGGTCATCGCCGGTTCGTTCGGCATCGCGCTGCATGCCTTCCGCCACGGAGAGGCCGCGCACACCGAGCGCACCGACCGCGACATGTCGATCATCGCCATACTGGCCGGTGTGGTCTTCGCCTCGCTCTGCGTCGCCATCTTCTTCGGCCAGCTTCACGTCTCGCTGGCGGTGGTCATCATCGGCCTTATCCTGACGCTGCTGTTCTCGTTCTTCTTCACCACTGTGGCGGCCAACGCCATTGCCACCACGGCCAACAATCCGGCCAGCGGCATGACGTTGCTGACCGTCATTGTCAGCGCGCTTGTGCTGCTGAACTTCGGACTGAGCGGCACCACCGGCATGTTCTTCGTCATGGCCATTGCCGGCATGGTCTGCACGGCGCTGTGCGCCTCGGGCCAGTTCGTCACCGACCTCAAGTCCGGCTACTGGCTCGGCTCCACGCCCGCCAAACAGGAGAAGCTGAAGTTCATCGGCGTCATTGCGGCAGCCATTGCCGCAGGCTTCACCATCATCCTGCTGGCCAAGGTCTTCCAGTTTGGCGAGGCCATGCCGGGTGACACGCGCCAGGTGCTGGTGGCTCCGCAGGCGTCGGCCCTGAAGGCGATCGTTGTCGGCTTCATGAGCCGCCAGCCGGTGGCCTACGCGCTGTTCGGTATCGGCGCCATCATCACCATCATTCTGGAGATGCTTGGCACCTCGTCGATGGTCTTCGCCCTTGGCATCTATCTGCCGTTGGGGCTGACCGCGCCCATCCTCGTCGGTGGCTTCCTCTCGCACCTGGTGAACAAGCGCGCCAGCAAGATCGATGGCGAGCGCGGCACCACCATCCGCGAGCGCGGCGTCATTCTCGCCGGAGGCCTGATGGCGGGCGGTGCACTCGGCGGTGTCTTCGGAGCCGCTCTGCGCGTGGTGCCCAGCTTCAAGGAAGAGTGGATACAGACGCCGTTCTACGGCAATGAGAGCATCGCGCAACTGGTCTCGCTCGTGCTCTTCTTCGGCCTCTGCCTGTACATGTATTTCGGCTCCATGGCCAAGCCGAAAGAGAGACAATAAAATTTCGCGTCTGACGCGAAAGGACATGGGAGATTCTCGTGAAACCTTCTGATCTCGCAATTGCAAACGCCATTCTCGGCGTGGACACTCTCTGGGGAGGCGATGTGCTGTGCGCCTCCGGTACCGGCCGCTTCATCGCCGACTCCTGGTTCAGCGACGAGCCGCTGCCCGAGGCTTACACGCTCGCCAGCGCCAAGGCCGTGCGCGACGCCGGTGGCGTTACCGGCAAGGACCATGAGGCCGTGAAGCGCTATCTCGGCGACTTCCGCATGACCTTGATTCACTCCATGGACGAGCTGGCGGCCGAAGCGCGCCGCGCCGAACCCGTGCGCGCCGCCTATCTCGAAGGCCTGCATCTGTGTCTGTGGACGATGTGGGAGCTGGCGATGGAGACCTTCGGGCAGGGGCCGGCGGTGCCGTATGAGCGCGCCGTCATGGCCTCCACCGGCCGCGCGCCGGAGCCAAGCAACCCGGCGGCGAAGAAGGATCTGCTGGCCAAGCTGCTCGGCAAGGAAGGCTTTGCCGTTGCCACGCCAGAGCAGTTGCTGGCCTCGGTGGACGCCTGGCGCAAGCAGCGCGTTACGCCCATGGCCTCGGTGCGCGCCCTCAGCGACGCCGTCATCGCCTACTTTGACAATCTCTGCCGCAAGAACCTGACACCGTATCTGCCGAAGGAACTGGAGACGGTGCCGCGCGCCAACATCGAGTTCCTGCCCATCAAGGACGCATGGTTCTCCGGTTCCATGAACTACGTGGGCCGCAAGCGCAACGCGGATGGCTCTCCCCAATACGAGGCCACCTACGAGATCAACGCGTCGCTGGAAATCAGCGTGCCGGAGTTCCAGCAGCTCATCAGCCACGAGGTCGTGCCGGGACACGTCACAACCTTTACCTACCTGCAGAACCTGTATACGCGCGGACTGGCGGGCTTTGAGGGCACGGTGCTGACGATGAACACGCGCGCCGCCACGCTCTTTGAGGGCCTGGCCAACAACGCCATCCTCATCGCGCACGGAGCCACCGAGATCGATCAGCTTCCGGACGACGATATGAAGGTCGGCGTGCTGCTGGCCCTGTTGCAGGACGATGCCAAGAACCAGTCCAGCTACCTGACCTGGCAGGAGAAGCGTGAGCAGCCCGAGGTTGCCAAGGTTCTGCGCAATGACTTCCTCGTCAGCGAGGAGCGCGCACAGAAGCTCTCCGGCGCGTGGGGCAAGCACCCGTTGCTGGGACGCATGTACCTGCCTGCGTACCGCTCCGGTACCGTGCGCGTGGCCGAACTGCGCCGCAAGCATGCGCCTGAGAAAGTGCTGCCTGCGCTCTACGGCTGCCGCGGACTGGTTGACATTGAAACCATCGAGAAAGTGCTGGAGTAAGAGTTTCGAAAGGTTGCAGAAGGTTTCGTAAGGTTTCAAATTCCAAGGCTTTATCGATTGAAGAGTGTGTCCCACGCAGGTGTATTGCTTGCGTGGGGCATTCGTTTTTCGCGTCATTCGGCACGCGGGCTCGTGCGGGTTGCGCTGCGCTCCGGGCCGTTGTTTCCCTGTCACTAGGTCCGTTTGCCGCGTCATCCTGAGCGCAGCGAAGGATCTGCTTCTGGTCTCCTGCGCGCGGACTGTTGGCCCGGGGGCCGGGAGCGTGCTGAATCACTCCGCCTAATCCTGCCTGTCGCTTTGTTTTGATAAATCAGTATGGCTAATGACAACTGCGAAATTAGAAATTTGATTTATGCACGCCGGGGCCATAGTATCACTCCATCGCGTTCTTGACCGGCCTGCCGGGCCATCGCAAACACTGGAGACTTTGAGCAGAGAGCAACGCAGTTCGCGTCCGTGTCGAGCCACATCCAAACGAATGTGCGCGGCGGGCTGCGGCGGTTGCCAAAGCCAGTTGAGAAACGCCGGGTTGTTCAGCAAGAGTGAAAGTGTTAACCTGCGGCACCATGAAAATCAGCAAACAAATTCGCGACAATGCTTCCGCCCTCGACGCGCAGGAGCAGGTCCGCGTGCTGATTTCCCGACTGCCTATTATTAGCCTCCTTCTGGTACTCGTACTCGTAATCCGGGGCGGTGCAGGGGCTTAGGCTTAAGCAAGAAACAAGTTTTGAAAAGCCACCGCCCCTCACCAGAGACGGTGGCTTTTCTCTTTTAAGACGGAAATAACTCAGAAACGGAAAGTGCGAATTCATGGACTCGAAGACCAAGCGTAGAAGCAGCAGCATCATTGAAGGCGCCAGCCGCGCCCCGGCCCGCGCCATGCTGCATGCCGTCGGTTTCACCCAGGAAGACCTCAACAAGCCCATCATCGGAATCGCCAACACCTGGACCGAGATCGGCCCGTGCAATTACCACCTGCGCGAGCTGGCCGAGTGCATCAAGCAGGGCGTACGCGACGCCGGCGGCACGCCGATGGAGTTCAACACCGTTAGCATCTCCGACGGCATCACTATGGGCACCGAGGGCATGAAGGCTTCGCTCATCAGCCGCGAGGTCATCGCCGACTCCATCGAACTGGTATCGCGAGGCAACATGTTTGACGGCGTGATTGCACTTTCCGCCTGCGACAAGACCATTCCCGGCACCGTGATGGCGCTCGCCCGCTGGGACGCGCCTTCGCTGATGCTCTACGGCGGCTCCATCGCGCCCGGCAAGTTCCAGGGCCGCGACGTGACCGTGCAGGACGTCTTCGAGGCCGTGGGCGCGCACGCGCGCGGCGTGATGAGTGACGCCGAATTGCAGGACATTGAAGACCACGCCTGCCCCGGCGCCGGCGCCTGCGGCGGCCAGTTCACGGCCAACACCATGTCCATGGTCTGCGAGTTCCTCGGCATCTCGCCGCTCGGCGGCAACTGCGTGCCGGCCACGCTGGAGGCCAAGAAGAAGGTGGCCTACGAAGCGGGCAAGCTCATCATGGAGCTGGTGAACAAGGACCTGCGCCCGAGCCAGATTGTCACCAAAGCCTCGATTGAAAACGCCATCGCCAGTGTCGCTTGCACCTGCGGCTCCACCAATGCCGTGTTGCACCTGCTGGCCATCGCGCACGAATTCGGAGTCGATCTCTCCATCGACGATTTCGACCGCATCAACTCCAAGGTTCCCGTCATCTGCGACCTCAAGCCGGGTGGACGCTTTATGGCAACCGATCTCTACAAGGCCGGCGGCTCGCCGCTGGTAGCCAAGCGCCTGATGGAAGGCGGCCTGCTCAACACCGACTGCCTCACCGTGACCGGCAAGACGATCGGCGAAGAAGCATCCAAGGCCCCGGAGACGCCCGGACAGGAAGTGATCTGGTCGGTGGCGAAGCCGGTGAAGCCGTTTGGCGGGCAGGTGATTCTGAAGGGTTCGCTTGCGCCGGAAGGCTGCGTGATGAAGCTGAGCGGCCACAACACCATGCACCACAGCGGCCCGGCTCGCGTCTTTGATGGCGAAGAAGCGGCGTTCGCGGCCGTGGAGCAGGGAAAGATCAAGCCCGGCGACGTGGTCGTCATCCGCTATGAAGGGCCGCGTGGCGGTCCCGGCATGCGCGAGATGCTCGGCGTTACGGCCGCCATCAGCGGCATTCCCGAGTTGAGCAACACGGTGGCGCTGCTGACCGACGGTCGCTTCTCCGGAGCCACGCGCGGCCTCGTCGCCGGACACGTTTCTCCTGAGGCGGCGCTCGGCGGGCCGATTGCCGTTGTCCGCGAGGGTGACATCGTGACCTTCGACGTCGCCAGCCGCACGCTCAACGTGGAGATCAGCCAGGAAGAGATTGCGCGCCGCTTCAAGGAATGGAAGGAGCCGGCTCCGCACTACACCAGCGGCGTTTTTGCGAAGTACGCCGCCATGGTTTCGTCGGCCTCCAAGGGCGCGGTCACCACGCCTCGTTTTGACAAGTAGCAAGGGCGCATTCGGCCTCAAGTGAAAGGAATGCATGAGCGAACAGAAGTCCAATAAAATGACCGGCGCTGAAATTGTGTGGGCCTGTCTGGAGCGTGAAGGGGTGAGCGTGGTGTTCGGCTACCCTGGCGGCGCCATCCTGCCCACCTATGACGCGCTGAAGCACTCGTCCATCCATCACGTGCTGGTGCGCCATGAGCAGGGTGCCACGCATATGGCTGACGGCTACGCGCGCGCCAGCGGCAAGGTGGGCGTGGCGGTTGCCACCAGCGGCCCCGGCGCTACCAATATGGTCACCGGCATCGCCACCGCCATGCTCGACTCCATCCCCATCGTCTGCATTACCGGGCAGGTGGGCAGCAAGCTGATCGGCACCGACGCGTTTCAGGAAGTCGATATCACCGGCGTCACACTGCCGGTGACCAAACATAACTACCTGGTCACGCGCACCGCCGACGTGGCGCGCACCATCCGCGAGGCGTTCTACATCGCGCAGTCAGGCCGCCCGGGACCGGTGCTGATTGATATCACCAAGGATGCGCAGCAGGGCACGGCCGAGTTCGACTGGGAGGCCGCCGAGCCGCAGCTCCCTGGCTATCGTCCCGACCTTTCGCCCGAGGAGGCCGAGTATCAGCAGGCCATCGAGCTGATGCACGGCTCCAAGCGCCCGGTCATTTTTGCCGGTCACGGCATCATGATGTCCGGTGCAATGGACAAGGTGAAGGATCTGGCGGAGAAGGCGAACATTCCGGTGGCTACCACGCTGCTCGGCATCGGAGCCTTCCCGGCCAACCACGCGCTGAACCTGGGCATGATGGGCATGCACGGCGAGGCGTGGGTCAATCAGGCAATTCAGGACGCGGACCTGCTCATTGCGCTTGGCATGCGCTTTGACGACCGCGTGACCGGCAACCTGAAAACCTACGCTCCGAACGCGAAGAAAATCCACGTTGAGATCGACCCGTCGGAGATCAACAAGAATGTGAAGGTCGACGTGGCTCTGGTCGGCGACCTCTGCGACGTGCTCGAGCGCATTCTGCCGTCGGTGGAAGGCCAGGAGCGCAAGGAGTGGTTCGACCACATCCACGGTCTCAAGGGCGAATCCGCCGTGCGCGACATCCAGAACCTGCCGGACAACGGACACCTCTACGCGGCGCACGTCATCAACGATCTGTGGCGCGAGACCGAGGGCAAGGCGCTGGTGGTGACCGACGTGGGCCAGCACCAGATGTGGGAGGCGCAGTACTACAAGCATGACGCTCCGCGCACGCTGCTGACCTCGGGCGGCCTCGGCACCATGGGCTTCGCCATGCCGGCCTCCATTGGCGCAAAATTGGCCTGCCCGGACAAGGAAGTCTGGGTGGTGGTTGGCGACGGCGGCTTCCAGATGACGTTGTGCGAGCTGGCGACGATGATGCAGGAAGGCTTGAAGATCAACATCGCCATCATCAACAACGGCTACCTCGGCATGGTGCGCCAGTGGCAGGAGTTCTTCTACGAGCGCAACTACCAGGCCACGCCCATGCTCAGCCCCGACTTCACCAAGCTGGCCGAGGCTTATGGCGTGAAGGCCTTCCGGGTGAGCGAGCGCGCGCAGGTGGAGACCACCGTGCGTGAGGCCCGCAAGCATCCCGGTCCCGTACTCATTGACTTCCGCGTTGAGCAGGAGGATTCGGTGTATCCGATGGTTCCTGCCGGTGCGGACCTGCACCACATGATCCGGCGTCCCAGCCCGATCGTGGAGACTGCGGCGGACGTGTAACGATGCTGAACGTATTCGTGGTTTACGTGGAAAACAAGCCGGGCGTGCTGACGCGGGTTGCATCGCTGTTCCGCCGCCGCGCCTTCAACATTGATTCGCTGACCGTGGGCCGCACGGAGAAGCCGGAAGTCTCGCGCATGACCATCGTCGTGGATACCGACGCCGACGGCGCGCGCCGCATCGAGGCCCATCTCTACAAGCTGGTGAATGTGCTGCTGGTGGAGAACATTACCGGCGACCCGTCGATCCAGCGCGACCTCGCGATGATCAAGGTGGCCTGCAATCAGGACTCGCGTCCGCAGGTGCTCGACCTGGTCAACGTATTTCGCGGGCGCGTGGTCGATGTCGCCACCGACTCGCTGACGGTTGAAATCACCGGCACCGAGGAGAAGATCGACGGCCTGCTCGACGTGCTGCGGCCTTACGGCGTGCTGGAAATGGTGCGCACCGGCCTGGTGGCCATGCGCCGTGGCGCCAAATCGCAGAAGGAAGCTAACGCCACCGCCGCCATCTTCACCGACGACAGCAGCGTTTCCTATTCGGTGTAACCGCTCCGGCCGAAGTCAGGCTGAACGCAGATTTTTTGCTAACGAGATTCAGGAAGGAAGAAAGAGGACGAATTCATGGCTTTGAAGATTTATCACGACAACGCGGCGGACCTCACCCTCATCCAGGCGAAGAAGGTCGCCATCATCGGTTACGGCTCGCAGGGACACGCCCACGCACTGAACCTGAAGGACAGCGGCGTTGACGTTCGCATTGGCCTGCAGGAGGGCAGCAAGTCGGCCGCCAAGGCGCGCAACGCGGGGCTGGTGGTGGGTTCGGTCGACGAGGTTTCCGAGTGGGCCGACGTCATCATGATCCTTGCGCCGGACACCGCGCAGGCCGACATCTACTCCAAGCACATTGCTCCGCACCTGAAGGCCGGCAAGATGCTGATGTTTGCGCACGGCTTCAACATCCGCTACGGCACCATCACCACGCCGAAGGACGTTGACGTGACCATGGTGGCGCCGAAGGCTCCGGGCCATCGCGTCCGCGAGGTCTTCCAGGAAGGCGGCGGCACGCCGTGCCTGCTGGCCGTTCATCAGGACGCCACCGGCAAGGCGCACGCGCTCGGCCTCTCCTACGCCAAGGGCATCGGCGGCACCCGCGCCGGCGTCATCGAAACCACCTTCACCGAGGAGACCGAAACCGACCTGTTCGGCGAGCAGGCTGTCCTCTGCGGCGGCGTCAGCGACCTCATCAAGGCCGGCTTCCAGACGCTGGTGGATGCTGGCTATCAGCCGGAGATTGCCTATTTCGAGTGCCTGCATGAGCTGAAGCTGATCGTCGACCTGATCTATCGCGGCGGTCTCAGCTACATGCGCTATTCGGTCAGCGACACCGCCGAGTACGGCGACTACACCGCGGGTCCGCAGGTCATCGGCCCCGAGTCGAAGGCTGCGATGAAGAACATTCTTACCGCCATCCAGGACGGTACCTTTGCCAAGAACTGGATTGAGGAGAACAAGACGGGCCGCAAGACGTTCGAGACCATGCGGTTGAAGGAACAGGAACTGCTGATCGAGGAAGTCGGCGCCAAGCTGCGCTCGATGATGTCCTTCATCAACCCGATCGACGCGCGCAAAATGCAGTCGACGGCCAACGCCAAGAAATAGGCGTTCCAGCGCTTCTGGGATTATTCACGGAGAGCATTGCTCCTGGGCCGTCGTGAGACGGCCCTATTTTTTGTTTTCTGCGGGGCATTCCCGGGGCCGCTGCGTGAAGGCCTGCGGCTATCAGGCCGCAGTGGACTCTCGCGCTCCACAGTTGCGAGCCGCGGTGCGAAAAACCTCACGGAATCCACAAGTTGCGGGCGGGTTTTGTCGGAAGATTAGGAAGTTTTCAGTTGACCGAAACGGGCCTATCCGAAAGAATCAAAAGAGCAACTTCAAGTGCGGGGGCATGCACTTTCCGGCCATGCCCCCGTTTGCTTGTGCCGATTGAAATTCCTGCCGGAGAGGGTGTTCTTATGGCGCCGCCCATTGCGTGGCGGCAGGGCCGTGGTGTGTGAGTCCTGCGCTGTGACATTTGCCGCGCCGTGAAATACACTAGTGCAACGCGAGAGTTGGTGTGTGCCTTGCAATCACCGCCGGACGTGACGGGGATTCCCGGTGTCCGGCAGGGAGACGTAAAGTGGCCTTTGCACGGTGTTTGACGTGCATCGGGCTGCGGCGAGGCGTACCAGTCGCGTCTTTGGTCTGGCATTCATGCGCGCCCTTCGCGCGCCAGCTGTTCGTTTGGGAGAAATATTGCTGATGAGACTCCGTTCCTCCGTTGCTTGCTTGCTTCTGGTGCTGGTCTGCATGCTGCTGGGCACAACCTGGGCCCAGACCGTCGCGCCCTCGGTCCGAGTCGTTTCCGCTGTGAACAACTCCGAGCGCGTTGCCCTTGAGAACAGCACCTCGCGCCTGCTCAAGCAGAGTGTGGAAACCGGACGTTTGGCTTCGGGCACCAGCCTGGGCCGCATGATCCTGATGCTGGCTCCCACGGAGCAGCAGGACGCCGCTGCCGCCGCGCTGGTTGCGTCGCAGCAGACGTACGGCTCCGGCCACTATCACAAGTGGCTGAGCGCGTCGCAGTTTGGCGCACGCTATGGCGTCGCCTCCACCGACGTGGCGCAGGTGCAGGCCTGGCTTGAGAGCAACGGCCTCACGGTGAATGAAGTCGCCGCCAGCCGCCGCTTCATCGTCTTCAGCGGCACCGCGGCGCAGGTCGAGACGGCCTTCGGCACCGAGCTGCACACCTACACGCTGAACGGACAGAGCTACATTGCCAACGCCTCCGCCATCACGATTCCGACGGCGTTGCAGGCGGTCGTCAAGGGCGTGGTTTCGCTGACCGGCAACCCGGCGGCGAACACGGTCGCCACTGCCGCTACCGGCACCATCAACAGCAAGGGCGAGATCAGCTTCGCCACCGGCACGCGCGCCATGGCCCCGGCCGACTTCGCCACCATCTACAACGTGAAGTCGCTGTGGAACAACGGCATCGACGGCACGGGCCAGAGCATCGCCGTCATCGGCCGCTCGGCCATCGACACCGCCGATATTGCCGACTTCCGCTCGGCCTACGGTATGTCCGCCACCTATCAGGCGAACCTGCCGAAGGTGATCCTGAACGGCGACGTGGCGCAGAACTCGAGCTACGCGCAGTCGGTGCTGGACGCAACTTGGGCCGGCGCTGTGGCGCCCGCCGCGAGCATCTACTACGTTGCCAGCCAGTCGAGCTTTGGCGACGGCGTGGCTGTTTCCGCCGCCTACGCCGTGGACCACAACCTTGCCCGCGTCGTCACCACCAGCTATAGCGAGTGCGAATCCTCGATGGGGCTGGCCGCGCAGTTCTACCGCGCACTGTGGCAGCAGGCCGCCGCGCAGGGCATCACCGCCGTGGTTTCTTCCGGCACCAGCGGCGCGTACGGTTGCAACGTCTCCGGTTCGACCGGAGCCTTCGTCGCAGCCGGTTCGGATGTGAACGGTCTGGCCTCTACGCCTTACAACGTCGCCGTGGGCGGCACACAGTTCAGCGATTCCGACAGCACCGCCTACTGGACGACCACCTCGGACAGCACGCAGTCTTCGGCGAAGAGCTACATTCCGGAAGCAGTGTGGAATGAGACGAGCAACAAGCTCGCGGCCTCCGGCGGCGGCGCCAGCAGCCTGTGGAGCCAGCCGACGTGGCAGACCGCCAGCGGCGTCAGCACGCTGAACAGCTACCTCCTCGCCAATGTCTTCTTCGGTGTCGATTACTCGAACCTGGATGGCGCGGGCACCGGCTACTACACGCAGGCCATGCGCCTGGTGCCGGACGTCTCGCTGGCTTCGGCCTCGCATGACGGTTACGCCGTCTGCCTGAACCGCTCCTGCTCGAATGGCAGCATCTACACTCTGAACGGCGCGTCGGCTTCAAGCTCCGCCTTCGCTGGCATGCTCGCGCTGGTAGCCGAGAAGTCCGGCAACAGCCGCGGCCTTGGCAGCGCAGCCTCGGTGCTGTACACGCTCTATAACAAGGAAGCCTCGAACCACACGATCTTCCACGACATCACCAGCGGCACCAACGCCGTCACCGGCAATGGCAAGGTCGCCGAGTCGGTCGGCACCGCCACGGGCTTGAAGGCCAATGCGGTCATGGTCGCCGCCGATTCCAGCACCTACGGTTACAGCGCGGGCACCGGCTATGACCTGAGCACCGGCCTCGGTTCGGTGGATGCTTCCGCCCTGGCGACCGCCTGGAACACGGCGCGCGCCAATGCGACTGGAACCACCACGACCACCACGACGCTGGCCACGAGTGCAAGCTCAGCGGCCGCTGGCACGGTCGTGACCTTCACCATCACCGTCACCAGCGCGGGCGGCGTTACGCCGACCGGTACGGTCACGCTGACGGAAGGCAGCAGCACCGTAGGCTCGGCTGGCTTGACGGCCAGCTCCACCACCGGCGTTGCGACGGCGACCATCGCCTCCAGCGGCCTCAGCGGCGGTACCCACTCGCTGGTTGCCAACTACTCGGGCGACAGCAACAACGCCGCATCGACCTCGACGACGCTGGTTCAGACCATCAGCGACTTCGTCTTCCAGGTGGTTCCGTCCACGATCAGCATCACGCGTGGCGACTCCGGCCAGGCGGCAGCCAATGTGATTCCTCTGGGCAGCTTTACGCAGAAGGTTACCTTCAGCTGCGTGGGCCTGCCGGCGAATGCCACCTGCACCTTCAGCCCCACGTCGGTTACTCCGGACGGCATCAACCCGAGCAGCTCTACGCTGACGATCTCGACGGTCGCCGGTTCCACGGCTAGCTTGGGTCCGAAGCCGTTGCAGAATCGCTGGGTGCTTGCTTCGGGCGTGGCTTTTGCGGGCGTGCTGGTTGTGCTGCCGTTCGGCAGCAGCCGTCGCCGGCGCTTCGCCCTGCCCATGCTGCTCATGATCCTGATGTTCGTACTGGGTGGCGTCAGCTGCGGAGGAAGCAGCCGCAGCACCTGGGTCAAGACCGGCACCTATACGGTGACGATCGGCACTGCGGTTGCCTCGGGCACGCCGCACACCGCTACGCTGACCATCAAGATCACCGATTAATCAGACGCGGCCTCGGCCGTGACAGAATCGAAGCCCCGCCAACCAGCGGGGCTTTCGCTTTGTGGCGCGAACGTAATGGTGTGCGGACTACGGCGCGCAGAGCATGACTTTGCGGCCTTTCAAGTGTGGAGAGAAGCGATGAACTCCAGCCTGGATTAGCGGAGCACGAAGGCCACAATTGTTTCGCCACGGCGGCCAGTGGCGCGGCGCAGTTGCCGGTCGAGCTTTGCTTCCAAGCCATCAGGGTCTGGAACCATCTCGCATTGCGCGATCTTCTCCGGGGTGGTCCTGCGGTAGCACAGTTCGCAGACGCCGAGGCCCTCGCCGCTGCGCACGGGCGGGCCAAATATGCGGCAGGTCATGGGGCGCCACGCATAAACGTCGCAGAGTCCGGTTGCGGGATCGAGCGCCGGGCAGACGGCATCATTGGCGTAATCCTCAAATGCCTCCTGAGAGTGGCGGTCGGTGGCAAGCAGGCCTGTGCGGCGATCTCCAGGAAAGTCTGCGGAGATCTGCTGCCACGTCCGCCGGGCGCGGGCCTTCACCCGCTGCGCGCGTGCCGGATCGGAGACTGCGAGTTCACGCATGCCAGCCTTGAGCCGTGCGGCGTCCAATTGCGAGACAGGGAAGACTCCGACGCAGCACTGGGTGCATCCCGGCTTGCACTTCAAATGAGTGCCACTGCGCCGGGAGGCATCGGCAAAGGCCGCGTCGACAGTTCGCCGCAACTCCTCGTCCTTTGCCCGCAGCGTGGCGAACGCCTGCGGAGCACGACGGGCGGGCGCAATCTGCGTGAGCCTGGTGGCGTCCGGCATGATTACGCCTTTCCGGGTAAGCCGTCCGGCTCGGCATCGAGCTTGGCGATGGTGCGGCGGCGGGTGAGCTTATCGAGGAACAGGTAGACGACCGGCGTGGTGTAGAGCGTGAGCACCTGGCTCACGGCCAGTCCGCCGACGATGGCAATGCCGAGCGGGCGGCGCAGTTCGCTGCCCACACCGTGTCCAAAGGCCAGCGGTACGGCTCCGAGCATGGCGGCCATGGTGGTCATCATGATTGGCCGGAAGCGCAGCAGGCAGGCCTCGAAGATGGCGTCGTGCGGGCTCTTGCCCTCATCGCGCTCGGCAGCCAGCGCAAAGTCGATCATCATGATCGCGTTCTTCTTCACCAGTCCGATGAGCAGAATGATGCCGATGAGCGAGATGAGGTTCAGCTCCGAGTTGGTGAGTAGCAGCGCCAAGATGGCGCCCACGCCCGCCGAAGGCAGCGTTGAGAGAATCGTGATCGGGTGGATGTAGCTCTCGTAGAGCACGCCGAGCACGATGTAGACCATGAAGAGCGCGGCAACCACCAGCAGGGGCATGCTCTTCAGCGAATCCTGAAATGCCTGCGCCGTGCCCTGAAAGCGGGGGTGGATGCTCGAGGGCAGACGCATGTCGCGCTGCACCTGCTCAATGGCGGCCGAAGCATTGCCCAGTGCCGCCCCCGGCGCCAGGTTGAACGAGATGGTCACCGAGGGGAACGGGCCCTGGTGGTTGACCGAGAGCGGCGTGTTGGTGGGCCCGAAATGCGCAATGGCCGAGAGCGGCACCATCTGAGCGCTGCTGGAGCGAACGTAGATCACGTTCAGCACGTCCGGGCTCTGCTGCCACTCGGGGGCCACTTCCATCACCACGTGGTACTGGTTCAGCGGCATGTAGATGTTCGAGACCTGCCGCTGGCCGAAGGCGTCATAGAGCGCGTCATCAATCTGCTGCGCGCTGATGCCCAAGCGGGCGGCGGTGTCGCGGTCAATGATGACCTTCTGCTGCAATCCGCGCATCTGCTGGTCGCTGTTCACATCGCGCAGCATGGGCAGCTTGCGCATGGCTTCCAGCATCTTCGGAGCCCACTCAATCAGCTCCTGGAGGCTTTCGCCCTGCAGCGTGTACTGGTACTGCGCGTTGCCCATGCGGCCGCCAATCTGCAGGTCCTGCGCCGCCTGCATGTAGAGGTTTGCGCCCGGAACCACGGCCAGTTTCTTGCGCATGCGGTTGATCACATCGTCGACCGAGGTTCCTTTACGCTGCTCCAGCGGTTTGAGCGTCACGAACATGCGGGCGGTGTTCGGGGCGTTGCCGCCGCCGGCAAACGACATGACGTTTTCGACCGCCGGGTCCTGCCGCACGATGGCCTGGAAGGCCTTTACCTTGTCGCGCATCGACTGGAACGAGACATCCTGTGCGCCCTGCACGGCACCGCCCATGCGGCCCACGTCCTGCTGCGGGAAGATGCCCTTGGGCACCACCGCCCACAGGTAGAAGTTGGCGGCCACGGTTAGCAGCAGCACCGTCAGCGTGATTCCAGGGTAGGCCAGCACCTTGGTAAGCGTGGCGCGGTAAAAGCTGTTCAGCCCATCGAAGAATTTTTCGGAGAGGCGATAGAGCAGGCCGTGCTGGCGGTCGCGCTGCGACTTCAGGAGGCGCGCGCACATCATCGGGGTGGTCGTCAGGCTCACCACCAGCGAGACGGCGATGGCGATGCTGAGGGTGACGGCGAATTCGCGGAACAGGCGGCCCACAATGCCGCCCATCATCAGGATGGGGATGAAGACCGCGATCAGCGAGGTGCTCATGGAGAGCACGGTAAAGCCGATCTCGCGCGAGCCGCGCAGCGTCGCCTGCATCGGCGGCATGCCGTCCTCAATGTGGCGTGAGATGTTCTCAATCACCACGATGGCGTCATCTACCACGAAGCCGGTGGAGATCGTCAGCGCCATCAGAGACAGGTTGTCCAGCGAATAGCCGAGCAGGTACATTGCCGCGAACGTGCCCACCAGCGAGAGCGGCACCGAGATGCTCGGAATGATGGTGGCGCCGACATTCCGCAGGAACAGGAAAACGATGAGCACCACCAGACAGATCGAGATGACCAGCGTGCGCTGAACGTCATGCACCGAGGCGCGAATGGTGGTGGTGCGGTCCAGGATCGTCTTCAGGTTGATGGTCGGCGGAATGGAGGCCTGCAACTGCGGCAGCAGCCGCGTCACGTTGTCGACGGTCTCAATGATGTTGGCGCCGGGCTGGCGGAAGATGACCAGCAGCACGGCCGGGCGTCCGTTGGCCAGCCCCGCGTTGCGTATGTCCTCGTTGCCGTCCACCACTTCGGCCACGTCGCTCAGGCGCAGGATGGCGCCGTTGCGGCCCTGTGCCACGATGAGCGGGCGGTACTGTCGGGCGCGCGTGATCTGGTCGTCGGCGTTCAGTGCCATCATCGTGGTGCCGTCGGAGATAGCGCCCTTGGGCTTGTTGGCGTTGGCTGCGGCCAGCGCGGTGCGTACACGGTCGATGCCCACGCCCAGTTTGTTCAGAATGGTCGGGTTGACCTCGGCACGCACGGCGGGCTTGGAACTGCCGCCGACGAAAACTTGTCCGACGCCGGGGACCTGCGCCAGCTTCTGCGCGAGGATTGAGTCGGCCACGTCGTACATCTGCGCCTGCGTCAGCACGTCGCTGGTCAGTGCCACAATCATGACCGGCGAATCCGCCGGATTCACCTTGCGGTAGCCGGGGTTGCTCGGCAGGTTCGACGGCAACTGGCCACGGGCGGCGTTGATGGCCGCCTGCACGTCACGCGCCGCGCCGTCAATGTCGCGGCTCAGGTCGAATTGCAGCGTGATGCTGGTGGAGCCAAGCTGGCTGCTCGAGGTCATCTGCGAGATGCCTGCGATGCGCCCGAACTGGCGCTCCAGGGGCGTTGCCACAGAGGAGGCCATTGTGTCCGGGTCGGCTCCGGGCAGCGAGGCTCCAACCTGAATCACCGGGTACTCCACCTGCGGCAGCGGTGCAACGGGCAGCAGCTGGTAGGCGAGTCCTCCGGCCAGCAGCAACGCGAAGGTCAGCAGCGTGGTCGCAACCGGGCGCCTTACAAATGGCGCGGAGATGTTCATAGACCAGCCTCAATCGCCTCGTTCGGTTCCGGGTTGCGGTTGCCGTGGCCCAGCCAGCGCGCCACGCGGTCAAATGCCAGGTAAACCACCGGCGTGGTGTAGAGCGTGAGCACTTGGCTGAAGATCAGGCCGCCGACGATGCTGACGCCGAGCGGGTGGCGAAGTTCGCTGCCGGTGCCGCGGCCCAGCGCCAGCGGTATGCCGCCGAGCAGCGCCGCCATGGTGGTCATCATGATGGGGCGGAAGCGCAGCAGGCAGGCCTCGTAGATGGCTTCCAGCGGGGGCTTGCCCTCGTTGCGCTCGGCCTCCAGCGCAAAGTCGATCATCATGATGGCGTTCTTCTTCACAATGCCGATCAGCAGGATGATGCCGATGAGCGCCACTACGCCGAGATCGATCTGGAACAGGTTGAGCGCCAGCACCGCGCCCACGCCCGCCGAAGGCAGCGTGGAGAGAATCGTCACCGGATGGATGTAGCTCTCATAGAGCACGCCCAGCACAATGTAGACGGTGACAATGGCGGCGATGACCAGCCACAGCTCATTGGCCAGCGACGACTCGAAGGCCGCGGCGGTGCCTTCAAACTTCGAGTGAATGCTGGCCGGGACTCCAATGCGCTTTTCCGCCGCGTTGATGGCCTTGACGGCAGCGCCCAGCGAGACGCGGTGCGCGGTGTCAAAGGAGATGGTGACGGCAGGGAACTGGCCCTGGTGGTTGACCGAGAGCGGCGAGTTGCCGGCCTCCATGCGGGTGAACGCCGTCAGCGGCACCAGTGCGCCGGTCAGCGACTTGACGTAGATGTTCGCCAGGTCCTCCGGGTGCTCGCGGAATTGCGGCGAGACCTCCAGCACCACGTGGTACTGGTTCAGTTGCGTGAAGATTGTCGAAATCTGGCGCTGGCCGAAGGCGTCATAAAGCGTGTCGTCAATAGCCTGCGGCGTTACGCCCAGCCGTGAGGCGGTGTCGCGGTCAATGCGCAGAGAGGCCATCAGGCCCTGGCTCTGCTGGTCGGTGGCCACGTCGCGCAGCTCCGGCAGCTTCTTCAGTTCGTCCACCAGCCGCCCGCTCCACAGCGCCAGCTCCTTGGCGTCGGCGCCTTCCATGGAGAACTGGTACTGCGTGCGGCTGACGCGGTCTTCCACGGTCAGGTCCTGCACGGGCTGCATGTAGAGCGTGATGCCGGTGACCTGGGCGACCTCCGGCTGAAGGCGGCGGATGATCTCCGTGGCCGAGGCTGAGCGCTGCTCGTGCGGCTTCAGGTTGATCTGGATGCGGCCGCTGTTCATCGTGGTGTTGGTGCCATCCACGCCGATGAACGACGAAAGGCTCTCCACGTCGGGATCGCGCAGAATCACGTCAGCCAACTGGCGCTGCTTGGCCTCCATGCCGGTGAAGGAGATGGTCTGCGGCGCCTCGGAGATGGCGAGAATCACGCCCGTATCCTGCACCGGGAAGAAGCCCTTCGGGACGGCCCAGAACATGTAGATGGTCAGCAGCAGAGTGCCCACCGTAACGATGAGCGTTGCCACCTGATGCTTAAGCACCCACTGGAGGCTGCTGCCGTACTTCTCGATGACGACGTTGAAGAAGTGCTCGCTGGCCTTGTAGAAGCGCCCCTGATCGGCCTCGGTCTTCTTGCGCAGCAGCTTGCTGCACATCATCGGCGTCAGCGTGAGCGAGATGCCGGCCGAGACAAGAATGGTGACCGCCAGGGTGACGGCGAACTCGCGGAACAGGCGGCCGACAATGTCTCCCATGAACAGCAGTGGGATCAGCACGGCGATGAGCGAGACGGTCAGCGAGATGATGGTGAAACCGATCTGTCCGCTGCCCTTGAGCGCGGCATCCAGCGGCGTATCACCCTGCTCAATGTAGCGGTCGATGTTCTCGATCATCACGATGGCGTCGTCGACGACGAATCCGGTCGAGATGGTCAGCGCCATCAGCGAGAGGTTGTCCAGCGAGTAGTCGAGCAGGTACATCACGCCGAAGGTGCCGATGAGCGAGAGCGGCACGGCGACCGACGGAATGATGGTGGCCGACAGGCTGCGCAGGAACAGGAACATCACCATCACCACCAGCGCGATGGTCAGCATCATCTCGAACTGCACGTCCTTCACCGAGGCGCGGATGGTCTCGGTGCGGTCGGTGAGCACCTGTACCTTCACCGAGGCGGGCAGCGCGGTTTGCAGGCGCGGCAGAAGCTCCTTCACGCTATCCACCACGCTGATGATGTTGACGCCGGGCTGGCGCTGAATGTTCATGATGACCGCGGGCGTGGTGTTCATCCACGCAGCCTGGTTGGCGTTCTCCACGCCATCCACTACGGTGGCAACGTCGCTCAGGCGCACGGGCGCGCCGTTGCGGTAGGCGACGATGACGTTGGCATAAGTGCTGGCGGAAACCAGCTGGTCATTGGCGCCGATGGCAAACTGCTGGCGCGGGCCGTCGAGTACGCCCTTCGCCTGATCGACATTGGCTGTGCCCAGTGCCGTGCGCAGGTCCTCCAGGCTCATGCCGTAACCGGCAAGGGCCGTCGGGTTGGCCTGCACGCGGACGGCGGGCTTCTGTCCACCGCTGATGGTGACCAGTCCAACGCCAGGGAGCTGCGAAATCTTCTGCGCAAGAACGGTGTCGGCCACGTCCTCCACGCGCGAGAGTGGCAGGGTTTCGCTGGTCAGCCCGAGCGTGATGATTGGCGCGTCGGCCGGGTTCACCTTGCTGTAGATCGGCGGGTTCGGCAGGTCCTTCGGCAGATAGGTGCTGCCGCTGTTGATCGACTGCTGCACCTGCTGCTCGGCCACGTCAATGTCAACGTTCAGCTTGAACTGCAGGGTGATGACCGAGCTGCCGAACGAGCTGGTCGAGGTCATCTGGCTCAGGCCCGGAATCTGCCCGAACTGGCGCTCCAAGGGCGCCGTGACCGAGGAACTCATCACGTCCGGGTTGGCGCCGGGATAGAAGGTTGTCACCTGTATGGTCGGGTAGTCCACCTGCGGCAGCGCCGAAACCGGCAACTGGAAGTAGGCCACGATGCCGACCAGCAGCAGCGCCACCATCAACAGCGTGGTGGCGACAGGACGAAGAATGAAAATTCTGCTGGGACTCACCGCGCGCTCTGTCCCTGGCGGTTGTGTCCGCCCTGGCCCTGACCGGCGCTGGCGCCGGATGCGGGCGGCTGCTGCCCATAAGGCGCGACTCCGCTACCGGTGGGCATCTGCATAGGAGGCGCTGCGACGGGCGTGTTGCCCGGAGCGCCCATGCCGGCTCCACCGGCGGCTGCCGCGTGGTTGCTATGCGTCGGCTGAATCTTGCTGCCGTTCTGCAGTTTGTCCTGTCCGTCGGTGACCACCTGATCGCCCGGCTGCAGGCCAGCGCTGATGCTGATCTGGTTGCCATTGGTGATATCGACGGTGATGGGGCGCATCTCGACGGTGTTATCCGGCTTGACGGCAAAGACGTAGGTGCCCTGCGCGCCGCGCTGCATGGCGGCCAGCGGAATCACGGTCGCGTCCTTGCGCGTATCGAGCCGCAGGCGCACGTTCACGAACTGGTTCGGCCAGAGCTGGTTGTCGGCGTTCTGAAAGACGGCCTTCAGGCGGACGGTGCCGGTCGTCTGGTCAATCTGGTTGTCGATGGTGAGCAGCTTGCCCTCGGCGAGCTTCGTCTGGTCGTCGCGGCTGTAGATCTCAACCGGCAACCCCGCGCCGTGCATCTTTCCGCGCAGCTTGGCAAGGCTGTCCTCGGGCAGCGTGAACAGCACGGTGATGGGGTGCAGCTGCGTAATCACAAGCATGCCGTTCGTGTCGTTGGCGTGCACCATGTTGCCGGGGTCCACCTGGCGCAGGCCCACGCGGCCGCCGATGGGCGCCGTCACCTTGCAGTAGGTGATGTTCAATTGTGCGTTGTCCACCAGCGCCTGATCGGCGCGCACCGTGCCATCCAGCGCACCGGTGGTGGATTCCTGCGTATCAAGCTGCTCGCGCGAGACCACCCCGGCCTTGAACAGGTCCTGGTAGCGCTGCAACTGGCGCTTTTGGATATTGAGCTGCACCTGGTCCTTGTAAAGCGTGGCCCTGGCCTGCGCCAGCGCCACCTGGTAGGGACGCTGGTCAATTTCAACCAGCGATTGCCCCTGCCGTACTTCCTGACCCTCGGTGAAGTTCACCTTCATGATCTGGCCGTCAACCCGGCTCTTGAGGTTGACCGTATAGAGTGCGCTCACGTTGCCCAGACCGGTCAGGTAAACCGGCATGTCGCGTTTCTCGGCCGTGGACACCGCCACGGGCACCACTTGATTCTTGGGGGCTGCGGCCTTCTGCGCATCGGCCGCCTTCTTCTGGCATGCGGTAAGGCTGAGAACGCCGGCGAAGATCAGCATCGCAGGCACAAGAAGGGGGAGATTGCGAGTCGAGACAAAATTGAACTTCATGCTCTATCGGCTTCCTTGGTCGCAGCAAGCACGGGAAATTCCTGGGGATTACGACGCATAGAATCGCAGAGTTATGCGTGAACTGCTGCCCGAACCACCTATATCCATTAGATAACGAAACGCGGAATTACGAAATGTTAAGAGTTGCAAAAAAGTCGCAGCCAGGTGGGGAGCGCCAATTCCATGGTGAAGCGTAGCTCAAAGGCGCCGTCGGTGATGTCAGCTTTTGTCGTCACTCCGCCCACTGGCGGGAACGGGCAACGGCCTTCTGCCAGTGGTGGTAGGCGGAGTCGCGATGCGCGGCGTCCATCTGCGGCGTGAATTCGCGGTCGAGCTGCCAGTTCTGCTCCAGTTCCTCGCGTCCGCTCCAGTAGCCCACGGCCAGCCCTGCCAGGTACGCGGCGCCAAGGGCCGTGGTTTCTGTTACCACGGGGCGGCGCACATTCACGTTGAGCGCATCGGCCTGCGCCTGCAGCAGACGGTTGTTGCGGCTGGCGCCGCCATCCACCCTCAGCCCACACAGCTTCAACCCAGCCTCGGTCTGCATCAGGTCGAGCACATCGCGCGTCTGGTAGGCGATGGAATCCAGCGCCGCGCGCGCAATGTGCGCCACCGTGGTCTCACGCGTCAGCCCAATGATGGTGCCTCGCGCCAGCGGGTCCCAGTACGGCGCGCCCAGCCCGACAAAGGCTGGCACGAAGTAGACGCCGCCGGAATCCGGCACCGAACTGGCAAGGGCCTCAATATCGGCTGACTGCGCAATCACCTTCAATCCGTCGCGCAGCCACTGCACCACGGCCCCGGCAATGAAAACGGAGCCCTCCAGCGCGTAGCTCACCTCGTTGCAGATCTTCCACGCCACGGTGGTGAGCAGCCCATTCTGCGAGGGGAAGGGCTTCTCGCCCGTATTCAACAGCACGAAGCAGCCTGTGCCATAGGTGGCCTTGGCGGTTCCGGGTGCAAAGCACTGCTGGCCGAATAGCGCTGCCTGCTGGTCTCCGGCAATGCCCGCGACCGGGATGGCGCGGCCAAACAGTTCGGGGACGGTTTCACCGTAAATTTCGCTGGACGAACAGATTTCGGGCAGCATCTGGCGAGGGATGTCGAACAGAGCCAACAGCTCGTCATCCCACTGCAGGGTGTTGATGTTGAACAGCAGCGTGCGGCTGGCGTTGGAAACGTCGGTGGCGTGGCGCTTGCCGCCGGTGAGCCGCCACAGCAGGTAGCTATCGACGGTGCCGAAGAGCACCTCGCCGTTTGCGGCTCTCTGCCGCAGTCCGGGCACCGTATCGAGCAGATGCTTGAGCTTGGTGGCAGAAAAATACGGGTCGAGCACCAGTCCCGTGCGCTCGCGGATGAGCGCCTCGTGGCCATCGGTCTTCAGCTTTTCGCAAATGTAATTGCTTACGCGGCTCTGCCAGACAATGGCGTTGGCCACAGCCCGCCCCGTCGCGCGCTCCCACACAATGGTCGTTTCGCGCTGGTTGGTCAGGCCGATGGCGGCCACCTGCTCGGGACTTACCTGCGCCTTCGCCAGTACCTGCTGTGCCACCACGAGTTGCGAGTCCCAGATCAGTTCCGGATCGTGCTCAACCTCGCCGGGGGCAGGAAATATCTGCGGAAATTCCTCCTGCGCGACGGCGACAATGCTTCCGCTACGGTTGAAAAGGATGGCTCGGCTGCTGGTGGTTCCCTGATCCAGGGCAAGAACGAACTGAGGGGCGTTCATGACCGAACATTGTAGACCACGCGGGCGAGCGGAACGCGGTGGTTCCGCGCCCGTGCGGTTCGGATACTTCAACAACGGCGCCAGCAATCTGAGAGGAGACGCTCTAGCGGGTTGTCTCTGGCGGCTGCGCGGAGCCCCGCAGGTTGATCGCTTCCTCGATGTCTCCCATGCGGTCGTTCATGTGGTTGATCTTCGAGGCTAGCCCCTGAATCTCCGAATGTGCGCGTTTGTTCACGTCGAAATCAAGCTCGCCGCGCAGCCGGTCTTTTTTGTCCTGCCGGTTCTGGCTCATCATGATGATGGGCGCCTGTATGGCGGCCAGCATGGAGAGGAACAGGTTCAGGAGGATGAACGGATACGGGTCCCAGGCGCGTCCCCGCAGGATCACGTTGATGGTGGTGTAGACCGCCAGCGTCACGCTGAAGATGATGATGAAGGTCCAGGAGCCGCCGAAGGAGGCGACCATGTCGGCAACGCGTTCGCCAAAGGTTTCCTGTTCTTCGATGATCTCATTTGGGTGGCGCGCGGCGCGCACGCGCACCAGGTGTTGCGAGGCGTGGAACTGATGCCCGAGCTGGGCCAGCATATCCATGCCGGCATGCGGCTTGCGCTGGATGAGGATGAAAATGTCTTCGCGGTCGACCTCGATGCAGACCGACTCGTCGAGCGCCGTGGCCTCCGTCTGGTGCGGCGTGCGCTCCAGCATGGAGGCGAAGCCGAAGAATTCGCCCTCGCCCGGTTCATCCACGGAGACTTCCTGCTGATCGTCGTCAACGGTGCTGACGCGCACGCGCCCAGTCACCACTACGTAGGCCCGCCCGTTGTTGTCGCCGATCTTGAAGATTCGCTGGCGCGGCTTGAAGGTTTTCAGCTCAACCTGGGCCGCCAGAATGGCCGCCTCATCATCATCCAGACGCGAAAACAGGGGAATGGCTTTCAGTACCTGCGGATCACAAGGCATGCGAATCTCCGGCAAACAGGGTAAAGCCTAGTTTGCCGCAAGCGGCCGCTTCCGTCACCACGGAAACGGCCACCCGGTTGAGAAATCTGTGGAGGTTAGTGCCAGACGTGCAGCGTGACCTGATATGCCACCAGCGCGCCTACGTAGGCCAGCACCGTCATGTAGGCAAACTGCGCCAGAGGCCAGCGCCAACTGTTTGTCTCGCGGCGCACCACTGCGATGGTGGACATGCATTGCATGGCGAAGGCGAAGAAGACCAGCAGCGCAATGGCTCCAGCAGGCGAGAGGTCCTGATGCAGCGCCGACTGCAGGTCGAGCGCGTGCGATTCCGCGTCGAGACCATGCAGCGTGCCGAGCGTGGCAATGATGACCTCACGCGCGGCGAACGAAGTCAGAATGCCGACGCCAATCTTCCAGTCAAAGCCCAGCGGCTGAATTGCCGGTTCGATGAAATGGCCGACCTTGGCGATCACGCTGTCCTGAATGTCAGGCGGCTGTCCGTTGACGAGCGGGAAGGTGGTTAGTGCCCACAGCAGGATCGAGACGCCGAGGATGACCGTTCCAGCGCGATAGACAAAGGCCTTGCAGCGGTCCAGCAGGCGCAGCCCAAGCGAGCCCATTGTGGGCCAGCGATAGGGCGGCATCTCCATGATGAAGGCCGAATCCTTGCTCTTGAGCACGCTTGACTTCAGCACTCGCGCGGTGATGACAGCCATCACAAAGCCAAGCAGGTAGAGACTCAGCATGGCCACGGCGCGCGTGCCAAGCAGCGGGCCCAGCAGCGGCCGGTTCGGAATGAAGGCCGCGATGATCATGGTGTAGACCGGCAGGCGGGCCGAACAGGTCATGAACGGTGCAATCAGGATGGTGGCCGTGCGGTCGCGCTTGTTCTCAATGGTGCGCGTGGCCATTACGGCAGGCACCGCGCAGGCGTAGGCGGAAAGCAGCGGAATAAAGCTCTTGCCGTTCAGTCCGACCTTGGCCATCATGCGGTCGGTAATGACCGCCGCGCGCGCCAGGTAGCCGGAGTCTTCCAGAATGCCGATCACGAGGAACAGGATCATGATCTGCGGCAGGAAGACCAGCACGCTGCCAACACCCTTCCACACGCCGTTGACCAGCAGGGAATTCATCAGGCCGGCGGGCAGTACGTGTCCGAGCCACGCACCACCGGCGTCGAGCAGGTCTCCGAACAATGTGGAGAGCGGCTGTCCTACGCTGAAGATCACCTGGAAGACCGCCACCACCACCACGGCGAAGATCACTCCGCCCCACACCGGATGCAGGAACCAGAAGTCGAGCTTGCGGGTCCACTGCGGCGTGGCCGGGCGATGGTAATTGGCGTTGGCACCCACCTTCACCGCCCACTCGCGGCAGCCCTGAGTATCCTGCAGCACGGGCAGTTCCAGCGGATTCGGCTTGGGCGCGGGTGCGGAGAGAAACTTGTCGACGGCTTCGAGGCCTTCGCCCGTCACGGCGCTGACCAGCGCAACCTGCGTGCCCAACTGGCGCGAGAGCAGGGGGGCATCAAGTCCGCCGCCGCGCTTGCGCATCTCGTCCGCCATGTTGAGCAGCACCAGTGTGGGCAGCCCAAGGGCAATGACGCGCGCTGCCAGCATCAGGTGGCGGTTCAGGTTGTTGGAATCCAGTACGAGGATGACGGCTTCCGGACGCGGCGTGCCTTCCATCTCGCCATTCAGCACGTTTACCGTTACGCGCTCATCTTCCGATTTCGGCGTCAGGCTGTAGACGCCGGGCAGGTCAATGAGAGTAATCTCGTTGCCTGCGGCGTCGCGGATGGCGCCCGTGTGGTGCTCCACCGTCACGCCGGGGAAGTTGCCAACCTTCTGGCGCAGGCCCGTGAGCCGGTTGAACAGCGTGGTTTTGCCCGCGTTGGGCGGGCCAACCACCGCGATGGTACGGAAAACTGCCGGGGATGCGGGAACCGTTGGAAGCCCGGGGCTTCCTGCGGGAGCCGTAACTGCCATACTAATCAGCCGCCTGTTCTTCCTGGATGGGCCGCACGAGGATGCAGCGGGAAATATCGCGCCGCAGCGCCACCTCGGTGCCGTCAATGCGGTACACACGGGGATCGCCGCCGGGGCCGCTGCGTGCAACCAGAACCTCAAGGCCGGGAATAAAGCCCAGATTCATCAGATGCTCGGCAACACAGGGATCCATGCAGAATTGCGAGACAATGCCACGCTCGCCGAGCTGGAGTTCGGAGAGGGTAGGAGCCGCTTCGGACTGGACGTTCTTGGACATGAAGTTGAAAACCATTTTCAATTACAAAACTATTCTTACCCTTTTCCGCTCCGGCGTCAATCCTCAATATCACAACAGAATGTGATGCATGAACATCGGGAAACGATGTGCAGGTGCGGGAAGGGGCAAAACACGAAGGCCCGCGCTACTGCGCAGGCCCGAGCGTTTCCTCCGCCAGTGCTCGCACTTCGGCGGCAAAACCTTCCTGTTCCGGCTCCATCTTAGGAGCGTCGGTCAACAGCTTGGTCAGCAGTTCGCGGTCGCTGATCTTCGGCAGCACCGGCACGTTGATGCGCTGGAAGCCGTGCCGCAGCAGGCTGTGCGCCTCGCGCTGGTTGCCGCGCGCCATCTGCCGGATGGCCCCAACGGCGCTCCACAACGCGCTCTCCGGCAGCGACCAGTTGGTGCCGCGGGCGGCGGCGTTGAAGTTGTCATACAGCGGATCGTCGGCGACCGACTGCGCGGCCATCGCCAGCTCCACCCGCCAGAAGAGCGGCAGCGAAACGAAGCGCGCCAGCATCAGGCGGCGGCGGTCGGAGTTCTGGTACATCGGGTCGGAGCGCAAGGCGCTCACGGCGTCCAGCGCAGCAAGGATCTCCGGCAGCTGTGCAACGGCCTGCTGGAACTCGACGTCGGGCAGAACCCAGCGGAGTTGAATGTCGTCGTACTGGTCAGGGGCAGTGGCGCGGGCAACGTGCTGTGCCTGGGAATTGGGAAAAGCTTTCCGCAGGGCGTTCAGCAGGCGTTCGCTGAACTGTTCGCGAATCGAAGAATCAGGGAGCATGATGCTTCTATTCTAGTCACTCCGGGCGCGGACGGCGCAAAGGAGTGCGGCGCAAATTCGAGAATCAGAGGCTTTTTACCGGCAGCGCCAGCAGATCGTCAACGAGCGCGACCTCTTTCTGGACGAACGGCTCGGCATAGCGCACGCCCGCCAGCAATCCATAGTAGGACGCCATCGCTTCCAGCCGCTGGCGGATCTCCGCGCGCTGCGGAAACAATCCGCTGCCCGCCTGCTGATCCTCATATTGCGAGGTGTAGGCCATCAGGGCCTCAAAGCGCTGGTCGAACTCATCGCTGATGTCCACGACGAAGCTCGGGCGCACATCATAGTAAAGCGAAGCGTAGACAATCTTGAATGGCCGGTGCGGCGCAAGTTCGGAGATCGCGCGCAGTTCTTCGCTGTTCTCGATGCTGCCACTGTGTCCGAGCTTGGTGAGTCCGGAGAGAAAGATGGCTTCATAGCCCAGCGTGGAGCAGGTGTAGTGGTCCGGGTGGCGTCCCTGCCAGTAGGGCAGAATGACGACCCTGGGGCGCTGCTCGCGAATGACGCGAGCAACCTTCAGTTTGTTTGTGAAGGTGTTCTCCACGCGGCCGTCGGGAATGTCGAGTGCTTGGCGGTGGCTGACCTTGAGGATGCGGGCGGCGTCCTGCGCCTCGCGGGCGCGGGTCTCGGCCGAACCGCGCGTGCCCATCTCACCCTGCGTCAGGTCCAGAATACCGGTGCGGTGGCCGAGCGCGACCATCTTCAGCAGCGTGCCGCCGCAGGTCTGCTCCACGTCGTCGCGGTGCGCCGCAATGGCCAGCACGTCGAGCGCGCCGGGCACTACTTCACCTCGGTCAGATGACCGGTCAGCACGTCGTAGACAAAGCCGCGGATGACCAGTTCGCGCTTGATCCAGCTATGCTGGGCCAGCCGCGCCATCTGCTCACGCACGTTCTTCTCCACGTCCTTGAAGGCGTGGAAGTGAACGGGCACGTTGGCCGGTCCACCGGCCAGCGACTCGATCTTGTCGTGCATCTCCTGCTCGGAGGCTTTCATCAGGCCGCAATCCGTGTGGTTGATGACCATGATCTCCTGCGTGCCGAGCAGGTAGTGGGAGATCAGCAGCGAGCGCAGCGCATCGTCTGTGACAATGCCGCCGGCGTTGCGGATGAAGTGCGCGTCGCCATGCTTCAGGCCTAGCGTGATTTGGTCCAGCCGCGAGTCCATGCAGGTCAGCACCGCCAGGTGCTTGCGCGGACTCGGCGAGAGCAGGTGCGGATCGTGGTTGAGGGAATAGTTGTCGTTTGCCTTTAGAACGTCGTCAATTACGCTCATGATTTGCCTTCTCTATCAGATGCGGCAATCAGTGCTTGCGGTCCACAAGGTAGTGCGCCAGCTCCTTCAGCACCGTGGAACGCGGGCCAAAGCTATCCAAGGCCGCGCAGGCGGAGGTCACCAGCTGCTGGGCCATCTTCTCGGCTTTATCCAGGCCGTAGAGCGAAGGATAGGTAGCCTTCTCGGCCGTCAGGTCCTTGCCCGCGGTCTTGCCAAGCTGCTCGCTGGTCTGCGTCACGTCCAGAATGTCGTCGGCGATCTGGAAGGCCAGTCCGGCGGCGCGTCCGAACTCGCGTACGCGCTGCAGCTCCACCGCCGTGGCTCCGGCGTAGTAGCAGCCTGTAATGAGCGAAGCTGTGATGAGCGAGCCTGTCTTTGCGCGGTGAATGTATTCGAGCATTGCGGCGTCGGCACGCGTGTGCTCGGCTTCCAGGTCCACCACCTGCCCGCCCACCATGCCGTCAATAGTGCCGGTGGCGTGCGAAATCTCTTCAATGATGTTGATGCGCGCTTCCGCCGGGCACGCGAGCTTGGAGAAAACCTCGTAGGCATAGGCCTGCAGGGCATCGCCCGCCAGGATGGCCATGGCCTCGCCAAAGACCTTGTGGCAGGTCGGACGGCCGCGGCGCAAATCGTCGTTATCGAGCGCAGGCAGGTCGTCGTGGATCAGCGAATAGGTGTGCAGCATCTCAATGGCTGCGCCCAGGTCTTCCACGCCCTTCGGCAATGAGCCGGTGCACATGCGCGCGGCTTCCATGCACAGAATGGGCCGCAGGCGCTTGCCGCCGGCAAACACGCTGTGACGCATGGCCTGGTGAATGGTGGAAGGATACTGTGTTCCCGGAGGCAACAACCGCTCCAGGGCCTCATCTGCCAGTCGACGACCTTCTTCTAACGAGTGCTTGAGCATGTCTTATGAAATCCAAGAAAAGTGTAACAGCCGCGGCGCGGCAGGGGAAAGTCCGAGGGGCGTGTACGAAGGTCCAGTGGGCTTGCACCGCGCGCGTTTCGAGCCTGTGCGCTGCCTCGCAACGTTAGTGTTGGTCGGCCCCGCGCTCGAACGGCTCCGCTTGCAGCTTGCCGCTCTGCTGCTTTAGTAGAACTTCCACCTTGCCCTCGGCGGCGTCGAGTTCCTTGCGGCAGGTGCCGCTCAGTTTCATGCCCTCTTCAAACAGTTTCAGCGCCTGCTCCAGCGGCACGTCGCCCTTCTCCAGCTGCGAAACAATGTTCTCCAGTCGGCTCAGGCTCTCTTCAAAGTTCGGCACGGTATCCTCCACGGCAGATCAGGCTGCGATTGAGCATAACGCAAACAGCGGTGCTCGTGTAACGGAGAGAATGGTTCTACTTTGCCAGCCGCGCCGTCTTCAGGAAGTCGTAATTGCCCGACGTGCCAAGCTGCACGTTCGTCAGCCTGCGCGAGTGCACCAGCACGTTATCCAGGTACCAGAGATTGATGTACGGCAGCTCGCGTCCGACGATCTGCTGCAACTGCACATAGTCCTCGCGGCGGTGCTGCTGGTCGGTGGAGGCGCGCGCGTCGGCAATCAGTCGGTCGACCTCCGGATTGCTGTAATAGCCGCGGTTGGCGCGTTTGGGCGCGAAGCTGGCGGTGTTGAAGACGCTGTCGAAGATGTCCGGGTCCTCGTTGCCGCCAATCCAGCGCAGCGAGTAGAGCTGGAAGGCGCCCTTGGTCACGTCCGAGTAGAAGGTGGCGAACTCGTAGCTGCGGATGTCGAGCGCGATTCCCACGTCGCGAAGCTGCTGCTGCAGCACGGCGGCCAGCAGGCGCGTCGTGGCATCCATCGAGGTCTTCATCACCAGGTGGAAGCGCACGCCGTTGGTGCCCGCGCGGTATCCGGCGGCATCCAGAATCTGCCGCGCGCGGGCGGTGTCCCGCGTGTAGTTTGGAGCGTTCGTGTCGAAGGCCCAGCTCTCCGGCGGCAGCACGCTGGAGGCCGGACGGGCCATGCCGCGCAGCAGATACTTCATGATGGCTTCGCGGTCGATGGCGTAGGCCAGCGCCTGCCGCACGCGCACGTCGCGCAGCAGCGGGTCGCGCAGGTTCAGCGCCAGGTATTGATAGATGGTGCCCGGGCCGCGCTCCACCACCAGATTCGGGTCGTTCCGCAAGGCCACCACGGTATCGGCGGGCATGGCGTTGATGGCCACGTCGGCCGAGCCTTTGCGCAACTCGAGCGCGCGTGTGTTGTCGTCTGGAACCACGGCGAAGCGCACGCGCTGCAACTGCGGCGGCGCCTGCCAGTAGTCGGGGTTGCGCTCCAGAATCACTTCCTTGTCCTGCGCGGCGCTGACGAAGCGGAACGGTCCACTGCCGACCGGGTGCTTCGCCAGTTCGTCTCCGGAGCCAACAGGAATGATGCCCAGCGCGCCATCGGAGCAGTTCCACAACAGCGATGCGCTGGGCTCTTTCAGATGCACGACGACCGTGAGCGGATCGGGCGCGTCTACCGAGGCGATGATCTTGAAGGCCGCCGAGCGTGCCGTGCGCAGCTTGCCGCCGCTGAGGGTGTCGAGCGTGTATTTCACGTCGGCCGAGGTCAGCGCGCGTCCGTCGTGGAACTTCACGCCCGCGCGCAGGTGAAAGACGTAGGTGAGCGGGTCGGGAATCTCCCAGCGCTCGGCAAGCTCGGGCTGAAGCTGGAAGTGCTCGTCGCGGCGCACGAGAGAATCGAAGATCAGCTTGTCCAGCCGCTCCGACTGCGCGTCGGTGCCGATGCGCGGATCGAGGTTCGCCGGGCTGCTTTCAATCAGCATCACTGCGGTGTTGGCGTCCGGCTTGTGCGCGCAGGCAAGCGCGCAGAGCCATGCGAACGCCAGCGCCAGGAGCAGCCCGCTTTTGCCAACCACGCGCAGGCATGGCGCGCGAGAAGAAGCTGCCGGGTGCCCCAGGTTCAGCGCCCGCGTTTGGCGCTTACCCTGGGATGCCGCAACCTGCGCCCTACGCATAGCATATCTTCCCAAGGATGGCCGGCCGCGCCGCGCCCGTGGCGGCAGGCACATTCGAGGGCTCACGGTTCCACGTCTGGTAGGCGAGCAGCGCAAAGGCCGTCGCCTCCTTGGCCTGGCTCGGCAGGCCGTGCGCGTCCGTCAGCTCGGGCTTCATGACGAGCGGTTCCAGCTCACCGGCAATCATGCGCATCAGCGTTTTGTTCTCTGTGCCACCGCCGGAGACGAAAAAGTCGTGATACTTGTTCTGCGCGCTCAACTGGCGCACGGCAATCGCAATGGAGCGCGCGGTCAGTGCCGTGGCCGTGGCCAGCACGTCGTGCTTGCCCGCCCTGCGGCACAGCTTCAGCATCTTCTGCGCGTACTCCACGCCAAACTGCTCGCGGCCCGCGCTCTTGGGTCCGGCCTTGCGGAAGAACGGCGCGCGCAGCAGTTCGGAGACCACCGGCTCCAGCACATTGCCCGTGGCGGCCAGTGAGCCATCCGGGTCATAAGGCTTGCCGAACAGGCGCAGCGTCAGCGCGTCCATGATCATGTTGCCCGGGCCGGTGTCAAAGGCGCGTACGTCTTCGGGCTTGGCTGCGGTGGGTATGGCCGTCAGGTTGCCAATGCCGCCGATGTTCTGCACAATGCGCCCGCGGCGCGCGTGCCGGTAGAGCAGAAAGTCGAGGTACGGCACCAGCGGCGCGCCCTGTCCGTTGGCGGCCATATCGGCCGGACGGAAGTCGCAAACCACGGGGCGTCCCAGCTTCGCCGCCAGCACGGAGCCGTCGCCCATCTGCCAGGTGCAGGCAATCCTGCGTCCCAGATACGGTGCGGCTGCGCCCTGGTGATAGATCGTCTGTCCGTGGCAGCCGATGAGCGCGCACTGCTCGCCAGCCTTCTTTTCCGTGGCCAGTACAGCGTCGGCATATAGTTCCGCCAGAAGAAAGTTCAGGCGCGAAAGTTCAGCCACGGAGATTGACTGCGCGTTCATCGCCGTCAGCACGGCCTTGCGCACCGCCGCGGGATAGCGGAAGCCGCAGTGCTTCACCAGTTGCAGGCGCGTGCGCTGGCCGCGGCCAAACATGCGCACCAGCGCCACATCAATGCCATCGGCGGAGGTCCCGCTCATGATCCCGGCGACGATCATAGGGCCTCGGCGGCAACGGCGTTTGACGCCATGCGTGCTTCTTCGCCCAGCAGCCACAGCCGCTGGCGCAGACGGTCAATCGCCGCGTCCGTGGGCGCCGCAGGAAAGCGTTGCGCCAGTTGCGGCGCTCGCTGCTTGTAGCGCCGGAGCTGCGCGGCGCTGGCCGTCACGTGCTCGCGGAAGCGCGCGCTGCGCTCCGCCGTGCGCAGCACCGTCTCATAGCAGGCGCGCACGCGCTCTTCTTCGTGGCAGACCAGGTAAAGGTTGCCGCCGGCGCGCAGGTGCTCCACGGCGGCCTTGTCGATCGGCATCTGGTTCATCGCGCCCGCCATCTCAAGGTCGTCGCTGATGACCAGCCCACGGTAGCCGATGCGCTTGCGCAGCACGTCGCTGATCCATTTGCGGGAGAGCGAAGCCGGTGTCTGGTCGCCGGTGATTTCCGGATAGGCAATGTGCCCAACCATGACCATTGGCAGCGCACGTGCCAGCGTGCGGTAGGGCACAAGGTCCTCGTCCCACATCCGCTTGAAAGTCTTGTGTACCACCGGCAGCGCATGGTGCGAGTCGAGCGAACCCTCGCCGAGCCCGGGGAAATGCTTGCCGCAGCCAATGACGTGGCTCTCAGCCAGCCCGCGTAGAAACTCCCGCGCGTAAATTACCGTCTGCTTCGGATCGGGCGAAACCGTGCGCGTGGTCAGCACCTTCAACGAAGGCTTCAGCCGCAGGTCGAGCACCGGCGCAAAGTCCAGGTTGAAGCCCAGCGCGCGGGCCTCCGCACCCAGAACGCGCCCGTGTTCGCGGTAGAGTTCGCGGCGGCCGCTCTGTGCAATCTCCAGCGGCGCCGGAGCCGGGGTGATTACGTTGCGCAGCCGGTCCACCGTGCCGCCCTCCAAGTCGATGGCGAGCAGCGGCGGTGCCTCAAGTTGCTTGCGCACGTCCTTCAGCAGCGCGTGTGTCTGCCGTGCGGATTCGATGTTGCGGGCGAACAGGATGACCCCGCCGGGCTGCAGCTCGCGCAGCATCGTGCGCGTGGGATCGTCCAGTGTGGTGCCCTCAAACCCGAGAATGAGCAGAGAGCCGACGGTGTGGGGAAGACTCTGGCGAGCGGCCATGGCGGAATTATTGCAGATTTTCCCCTGTGCGGAAGAGTGCATTCGCGGGGGTGGGTGGGGCGCGGAGATTCTCGGGAGTCCGCGCCCCGGTTGGCCAGTGCTACTTGAAGCTGGCGTTGGTGCGGGTCAGTACGTCGCGGTGGGCCTTGAAGTCGATCACACGATCAAAGCCGTAACCGCTCAGCGGGTTCTTCATCTGCATCTCGCGGACGGCTGCATTCACCTTGTCCAGGTCCGCCGCGGTCGGGCAAATGTAGTTGAGGTAAAACATCGCGGGGTCTTCTGTGTGCAGCGCCTGCTCGTCCACGTCGTATTCGATCACGGAGCCTTCGGCCATCAGCTTTTCCAGCAGGGGCACGAACAGTTGCTTGCTCAGCAACTCCACAGCTTCATCGGGCGCATCGTGCTTCAGCTTGTAGCTCAGTCCGCGGGAGTAGACGTTGGTGTAGTTGCCGGGCTTCCAGCCGTAGAAGCGGCTGACCAGCACCATGTCCGCGTGTTTGGTCGCCATTGTGAGCACGGCCGGTGGGTCGGCGCTCATCTTCTGGAACTGGTCGAGCACCTCGAGCAGGGAAGCCATGCTCGTGCCGCACCACCAGTCGTCATGGGTGTAACCGTCGGGTGTGTGCAGCAGGTTGAAGTCGTTTCCGTAGCACAGCAGATTGCCCTTGGCCATGCTCTGTTTCAGGATCGGATCATCGGCCATGCTCTGCTTGCCCATTTCACCCCAATGGGCGCGCGGAACATTCCACAGACCAACGTAGATGTACAGTGGGGCCTTTCCTTTCATCTCCTGCGCCGCAGCGGGCAGGACGGAAAGAGCAACAAGCAGCAACAGCAGCAAGGGAAGAACTCGGTTCCACACACCGGGCCGTACCGCAGCCCGCCACATACCGGGTTGGTTCATATTCGACTCTCTCCTTCGTATACGAAATATGGAGCCGTATGAGAGCCAGTTAAGAAATTGGGGAACCGTACCGGGAACGGGATCGGAAACATCGGGGCCAAAATTCGGGGATAGACAGCGGAGCCGGCAATGACGCGGGAGACAAGGTAGCGGCAAAGCTGCTCGTTGTCAATTAAATCTAGAGAAAATAATCAAGAAAATAGATCGCCGTTCTCTCCACTTTCGTCGTACCTTATGGCCCACGGCTGGCGAGAGCCATCTGCCCTGCCAGGGCGCCCAAAATGGAGCGCTGTCCTGTTTATGCAGGTGGGTGTGAACAAGGTGGCCGCAAAGTCTCGCGCGCATGGTTTCCCCGGCGCAAACTGCCGTTGGGACGGAGTAGTTCACGAGAGAAGGGTGTGGGGGCGAGCACTGTCCCGGAGCTTCCACGGCCTTTGAAGGAGAAATTGACCCATGCTACCTCCTCTCAGCCATCCGGGCTGGAAACAAATCATCACCGGTGAGAAGCAGGTGAAGACGTCGCAGCTTGCGGTCAACATGATGCTGTACAACAGCCGCATCCAGTACGAGCGCGACAAATCTCCTGCCAACGTCGAGCGGCTCATCCATCATGCCCGCGAGTTCTTTGCAAAGTACGAGACAGCCTACGCAGACGAACTGCGTCTGCTGTTCTCCTAGGGAGGCGACCGTTATGCTTTGTTCCATCCCGGAAGTGAATGAATGGATCGCTCAGGGCCGCCGTCTCATCCTGGCCGGCAGCGACGCCGCCTTGCAGCAGTTGCGCCCCGGCACCTGGATTGGCGGCACCACGCCCTATTTCATGGACACCGCAGGCGGCATCTGTGATGAGGAGAAAATTTTCGTCAATGCCGTGCCCGACTGCGCCACAGCGGTTGAAATCCGCAAGTACTCGGTGGAGACCCTGCCCCGCCTCTGCGCAGACGCGCCCGAAAACGGCTACAGCTTCCTGCTGCTGCCGGCTGGCAGCGCCGTTCACATGGAGTACGCGCAGGACGCGCCGACCTATCCAGGCATCTTCATGAAGCCCATTGTCGGCTGGGTCACCGGCGTGCCGGTCGCGCAGATTGGCCATGAGCTGCCGGCGGTGTTTGACGGCGAGAGCGGCGAGATATTGGAGGACCAGGCGCTGGTGATGCATGTAACGCTGCCCAAGGGCAAAGTGGCCGAGCTGGATATCGTCAACGTCTTTCATCAGGGCGAGGGTGACACCATCACCTTCGCGGAGTCGGGCTTTGAGACCAGTCAGTGTCTGGTGAATGGCCAGCCACAGGATTTTGCCGACTACCTTGCGCAAAAGGGAATTGACGTGCGTCTGCCGCTGACCGCCGATTACAACGGCAGCATCGTCAACGTCAGCATCCAGATGGTGGATCATGACGGCCACAAGGTCCGCTTCTATGGGCCGGTATTCAAGGGCGTCAGTTACAAGTTTGCCGCGCCGGTTGACGATTACGTGAAGGCCTTTGCCCGCATGGTGGAAGGCAACGAGCGGCCGCCAGTCTTCTCCTGCAACTGCATCCTCAACTATCTGTATGCCGGGCTGGAGGGCAAGAAGGTTGGCAAGGACATTGGCCCCATCACGTTCGGCGAGGTGGCTCACCAGTTGTTGAACCAGACGATGGTGCGTCTCTATCTGCGCGACGTGTAATTGCAGGCTCACAACCGAAGTTCGGAGCTTTGCCGCGGGAACCAACGCGGCGGACGGCCAGCCTCCTCCCCCAAGGTGGCTGGCCTTTTCCTTGCTTAGAAGCCGCCGAGCGAGAGCCTCAGGCGGGCTTTGCCTTTCTCCGTAAAGTTGACGGTGAGTCCCGCGGCGCCGATGGGTGTCGGCAGGAACAGTCCGATCGACGTGCTCTGGTGCGTCTGCCAGCCGAGGGAGCCAAGGTCGAAGCGCCCCGCCTGGTACCAGACGCCCACCGCCGGATCCACGCCATAGCCCTTGCGCGCCGGCTGATGCAGAACAAGTCCGCCGCTCGCGCTGTAGAAGGTGTTGGCATGGAACTCCTGATAGCGGAAGGCGCCGAACTGCGAGGAGTCCCCGACGGTGAACTGTTCGTAGAAGCTGGGCAGGTGGCCGAAGGTCGTTGCCGAGTCCACTCCGCCGAGCACGGTGGCAAAGCGGTTGACCGGATGCAACGCCAGCAGTTCCTGCCGGAAGTACGGATACGGCGCATGGCGGAAGCTGTAGCCCAGTTCGGCCTCGGCGCGAACGCCGCGTGTGGGCAGCCCCGTCGAATCCTGCGTGTTGTAGAGCAGGCGTAGCTGCGGATTGGCAAAACCTCCGCTGCGTGCGGTGACGCCGTTGGCCACCAACTCCGTGTCGTAGGAGTCGTATCCGCTCTCCACGCCCAGCCGCACCTGTGCAAAGCGCCAGGTGCCCGCACCGACGTAGAACGTGCCGCCAAAACGGTCGCGCGTGTGGTCGATGCGCAGCGCCCCGTGGTAGTCCTGTATGTGCGTCCGCTTGACGAAGACGCCCGGCGCGAAGAAATACGGCGAGCCATTCAGCGGATGGTAGTACTCCATCTTCAGGCCGGGGTCGTAGCCGATTTCCACCGCCCCCAGTCCGCGCTCCTTATAGGCATTGCCGAAGATCAGCGATGGGGAGAGCTTCAAAGTTGCTCGTGCCGGCTCCCCGTTCGAGAGGCTCATCAGCACCGAGGCTCGTTCCAGAAACTGGCGGTCGGGACGCGTCAGGAACTCCACGCGGTAGCCCTCCGGCTGCGGCGCGTGCTGCCATTCGTAGGAGGCTCCGGGAACGGCCGTGGCGGCCACCATCCCGGTCAGCACATCGTCCAGTTGCTTTTCCTTCACCGGCCCGTCGCCGAGCTTTCGCTCCAGTTCGCGCGTCACGTTCTGCTGGAACTTCTTGTTCTGTGCCACCACGGTCACCACGCGTCCGTTGGCGGGCACCTGGCGGCGGCGGGCGGCGCGCTGCGCAACCCAGGCCTGCCATTCCTCGTCATTCAGTTCGAAAGGGCGCAGTTTGTCGGCCATCTGCTTCGCGGATTTGTACCCGGCCTCGACGATGGCCAGCTTCGAGGCGTAGTCCATCGAGCTGAACTGCGTGGTGTCCACGTCAATGTTCAGGTCGGAGCGGCGGATGGATTCGCGCTCGTTCAGCGTCACGGCAATCGAGGCCGTCTGCTTCAGCACGCCGGTGAGCGATTTGAACTGGTCGGCCTGCGGCTTGGGCGTGCGCAGGCTGACGGCGATGACCGTGGTGGCGCCCATGCCGCGCACCTCGTCCACCGGAATGTTCTCCACCAGTCCGCCATCGACCAGCACCTTGTCATCCCAGTGCACGGGGGTAAAGATTGCGGGAATCGACATGGTGGCGCGCATGGCTTTTGCCAGTGAGCCGTGCGAGAGCACCACCTTGTCGGCAGCGATGAGGTCGGTGGCGACGCAGCGGAATGGCGTGGGCAGGTCGTCGAAGTTCTTGACGTCGCCGTAGGCCTGGGTGTGGCGGCTCAGCAACAGGGCCATTGCCTCGCCATTGTTCAGTCCGGCGGGCAGCGAGAAATGCTTGCCAAAGCGCAGCGTGAAATCCCCTGTGGCGCGGTGCCAGCTTTGCTTTTCCACCACGGGCTGGTCGCGGAAGCCGATGTTCGGGCTGAGCAGGACGTCGAAATCCATCTCCTTCAGCGCCTCGCGCATCTCCGCGTAGTCCATGCCGGTGGCGAAGAAGCCCGCGACGAGGCCGCCCATGCTGGTGCCGCCAATGTAGTCGACCGGGATGTGGTGCTCCTCAAAGTAGCGAAGCACGCCCACGTGCGCGAGGCCGAGTGCGCCGCCGCCGCTGAGCGCCACGCCCAGCTTGTGTCGCGAAGGAATGGCCGGAGGCAGTGCGGAGGGCACAAGCGGTCTCGCAGGTGCTGCAGCGTCAGTGGGCACCGCAGTCGGCGCCTGCATGGAAGATGCGGCGGACTCCGTTTGTGTGGATGGGGCCGTCTGCTCCACGGCGGGCGTTTGTGCCCAGGCGGCGAAGCAGAGAAGCAGAACGATGGCAACAGCGCGGCAAGTGCGCAGGATCATGAACGAACTCCTGACGGAGATTCGAGAGGTCATTTTGATTGGAGCACGTTCACGGCTCAGTTTCAACGTGGCCGCGTGCTTCTCCCGGTTACGCAGTAGGCACATGCGGGATTGGACGCGCGCCGGAGCATAACGCATGCCGGGCCTGATCCGTGGAGTGCTTCGGGGGCGTGCCCCACTTCTGCCTGTTGTTGGCAGAAGTGGGGTGAGTATCTCTGAAAGGAATTCGCCGTCTGCGTTAATCCACCTGCTTCTTCAGTTCGTAGAGCAGGTTCAGCGCCTCGCGCGGGCTGAGCGCGTCAAGGTCGGCCTCGCGCAGCCGGTCCAGCACCGCGTTGGAGACCGGCGTGAAGATGGTCAACTGCATCGGGCTGCCTGCCTCGTGAGGCTCCGTGTTCAGGTCCTTGCTGGTGCGGTGCTCGGCGTTCTCGTGCTCGTTCAGCACCTGGCGCGCGCGCGTCACCACCTCCTGAGGCAGTCCGGCCAGCTTCGCCACCTCAATGCCGTAGCTCTTGTCGGCCGCACCCTCTTCCACCTTGCGCAGGAAGACCACGTTGCCGCCTTTCTCGTTCACGCTGACGTGGTAGTTCTTCACGCCCTTCATCAGCGTCTCCAGTTCGGTCAACTCGTGGTAATGCGTGGCAAACAGCGTCTTGGCCTTGGTCCGGCGCTGCAGGAACTCGACCACCGCCCACGCGATGGCCAGCCCGTCGTAGGTGGCTGTGCCACGCCCAATCTCGTCAAGCAGAATGAGCGACTGCGCGGTGGCCGTGTTCAAAATCGCCGCCGTCTCCGTCATCTCGACCATGAAGGTCGAGCGTCCTCGCGCCAGGTTGTCACTGGCGCCAATGCGCGTAAAGATGCGGTCCACCGGAGTCAGACGCGCGCTGCGTGCCGGAACGTAGGAGCCCATCTGCGCCATCAGCAGGATCAGCGCCGTCTGCCGCAGGTAGGTCGATTTGCCGCCCATGTTCGGCCCGGTGATGAGCAACAGGTTCTGCGTGGCGGCGTTCAGGTAAAGGTCGTTGGGCACAAAGCGGTCGTTTGAGCCAGTCAGCTCCGGCTGCTCAATGACCGGGTGGCGTCCGCCAAGGATCTCGACGTCGCCGGAGTCATCGAACTGCGGGCGGCAGTAGTCGCGCTCAGCGGCCAGGTGCGCCAGCGAGGCGAGCACGTCGATCTCCGCCACCGCGCCGGCCGTGGCGCGTATGCGGCGGGCCTCGGAGGCGATGGCCGCGCGCAGCTCGGCAAAGATGCGCCGCTCAATCTCGACGATCTTCTCTTCGGCGGCCAGCACCTTGCCTTCGTATTCCTTCAGCTCCGGCGTGGTGAAGCGCTCGGCATTCACCAGCGTCTGCTTGCGTTCGTAGTCGGTGGGCGCCAAGTGCAGGTTGGCCTTGCTGATTTCAATGTAGAAGCCGAAGACGTTGTTGAACTTCACCTTCAGCGAGTTGATGCCGGTGCGTTCGCGCTCGCGCTGCTCAATCTGCGCAATGTACTGCTTGGAGTTGCGGCTGATGTCGCGCAGCTCGTCCAGTTCAGCGTCAATGCCCGGGGCGATCACGCCGCCGTCATTGAGCGTCATGGGCGGCTCCGGCACAATCGAGCGCTCCATGCGCTCGCGCAGGTCGGCCAACTCGTCCAACCCCGCGTGCAACTCCACCAGCCGTGGTGCGTTCAGCTTGGCTAGGCATTTCTTGACTGCGGGCAGCTTGCCGAATGAGGCTGCCAGCGCCAGCAGGTCGCGCGGGTTCGCCGTCTCCAGCGAGACGCGTGAGAGCAGGCGCTCAATGTCGAGGATGCCGTCCATCGAGCGGCGCAGTTCCTCGCGCGCAATGGTGTTGCGCACACCGGCCTCGACAGCGTCGAGCCGCGTGCCGATCTCCGCCTGTTCCAGCAAGGGGCGCAGCATCCACGAGCGCAGCAGCCGCTTGCCCATCGGCGTCACCGTGTTGTCCAAGGCGCGGAACAGCGTGATGGAGTCGCCGTTGGCGGCGAACAGCGGTTCGATCAGTTCCAGGTTGCGAACGGTGACGGCGTCAAGAATGAGGCAGCCCTGGCGTTCGTAGTAGCCAATGCAATCGACGTGCTCAAGCGTGCCGCGCTGCGTCTGCTTGACGTAATGCAGGATGGCACCGGCGGCGCAGGCGGCCACCGCGTGGTGCGCCAGGCCAAAGCCCTCCAGCGACATCACGCCAAAATGGTTCTCAACCATCGGAATCGCGTAGTCCGGGGCGAACACCCAGTCTTCCAGCGGCGTCTCCGCCCAGCGGATGCCCTGCAACTCGGCCACGGCCACCGCGGGCGAGGGCGCAGGCGTCGTCCCCGGCAGCTCCGGCGTTCCGTTTGTGCGCGGAAACAGCGGCAGCGACGAAGCGAACAGCAATTCGTGCGGACGCGTGGTCTGCAGTTCTTCCAGAATGCGCCGGTCGGCTTCTTCGCCCGTGAACTCCGTGGCGCGGAACTCGCCGGTGGAGAGGTCGAGCGCGGCAAACCCCACGGTGTCCCCGGCGCGCGCGACGGCGGCCAGAAAGTTGTTCTCTTCGCTGGAGAGTTGCGAATCAGCGGCAGTGCCGGGCGTGACCACGCGCGTGACTTCGCGCCGCACCAGCTTCTTGGTCAGCTTGGGGTCTTCCATCTGGTCGCAGATGGCGACCTTGTAGCCCTTGCGGATGAGCCTCGAGATGTAGTTTTCCGCCGCGTGGTAGGGGACGCCGCACATCGGGATCGGCACGCCATCGACCTTCTGGCGCGAGGTCAGCGTCAGCTGCAATTCGCGCGAGGCCGTCACCGCGTCATCAAAAAACAATTCGTAGAAGTCGCCGACGCGAAAGAAGAGCAGGGCGGTGGGGTGATCCTTTTTGATTGCGGCGTGCTGCCGCATCAGCGGCGAAGAGGCATCATTCATGATTGGGACCGAGTATGAAAAGCTGAGTATAGCGGAAACGCGCCTGTGCGGGTGAGGTCTGTCGCGCGAATCCAGGGGCCTGCGCTCTTGTATAATCAACTATTCGGCAGAGATCGTTTTACGCATCTGTTGGATGCGTCTGTTCGATAGTTCGGGCAAGATCAGGAGACACACTTTGCAGGCAGAAATCGGCATTATCGGCGGCAGTGGACTTTACAGCATGAAGGGACTTACCGATATCACGGAAGTCCGCCTTGAAACCCCCTTTGGCAGCCCCTCGGACGCATACGTCATCGGCACGCTCAGCGGACGCCGCGTTGCGTTCCTGGCGCGCCACGGCCGCGGACACCGCATTTCGCCAACCGAGCTGAACTTCCGCGCCAACATTCACGGCTTCAAGCAGCTTGGCGTCGAGCGCATTCTCTCGGTCTCCGCCGTGGGCTCGCTGAAGGAAGAGCATAAGCCGACCGATTTCGTTATCCCCGACCAGTTCTATGACCGCACCAAGCAGCGCGTCTCCACCTTCTTCGGCGAAGGCGTGGTGGCGCACGTCGGCTTCGGTGACCCGGTCTGCGGCGAGACTTCTGCCGTGCTGCATGAGGCCTGCCAGGCCGCCAAGGTCAACAGTAAGCTGGGCGGAACCTATGTCTGCATGGAAGGGCCGCAGTTCTCCACCAAGGCTGAGAGCAACGCCTACCGCAAGTTCGGCTTTGACGTGGTTGGCATGACCAATCTGCAGGAAGCCAAGCTCGCGCGCGAAGCCGAGCTGTGCTACTCCACGGTTGCCATGGTCACCGACTACGACTGCTGGCATGAGTCGCATGACGCCGTTACCGTGGAACAGATTGTGGCCGTGCTGCACCAGAACGCCGAGAACGCCTGCAATGTGGTGCGCGAGGCCGTTGCCCGCCTGCCCAAGGAGCGCAAGTGCTCCTGCGGCTCGGCGCTGGCCACCGCCATCATCACCTCGCGCGAAGCCATTCCAGCTGAGACGCGCGAGAAGCTGAAGCTGATCATCGGCAAGTACCTCGGATAGGAGACGCAATCGCATATGTCAATTCTTGTTGTCGGCTCCGTTGCCTTTGACACGCTGAAGACGCCGTTTGGCGAGCGCGAGAAGATTCTCGGCGGCGCCGCTACCTACTTTTCGCTTTCCGCCAGCTTTTACACCAAGGTGCGCGTCGTCGCCATCGTCGGCGAGGACTTCACCCCGGCTCACGAGCAGGTGATGACCTCCAAGGGCGTGGATACCACCGGACTGGAGCGCGCCGCGGGCAAGACCTTCCACTGGGGCGGCGAGTACGGCGAGAACCTGAACGAGGCCAAGACCAAGTTCACCGACCTGAACGTCTTCGAGCAGTTCTCGCCGAAGATTCCCGACGCCTACGCCGACACCGACTACCTGTTCCTGGCCAACATTCAGCCGGAGCTGCAGCTCGACGTGCGCCACAAGATGCCGAACGTCAAGCTGGTTGGCGGCGACACCATGAACCTGTGGATCAACATCAAGCGCGCCGAACTGGAGAAGACCCTGGCCGAAGTCGACGTGCTGCTGATCAACGACACGGAAGTGAAGATGCTCGCCGGCGATACCAGCGTGCCGCGTGCGGCTCGCAAGGTGATGGCAATGGGCCCCAAGGCGCTCGTGGTCAAGCACGGCGAGTACGGCGCGACCATCTTCTTCCGCGACGGTTCGCAGCCGTTCCGCGCTCCCGCCCTGCCGATTGAAGAAGTGTTCGACCCGACCGGCGCGGGCGACAGCTTTGCAGGCGGCTTCATGGGCTACATCGCCAGCCAGAAGGACACTTCGCCGAACACGCTGAAGCACGCGATGTTCTACGGCAGCGTGATGGGCTCGTTCGCGGTGGAGAAGTTCGGCACCGAGCGCTTGCAGGCGCTTACGCGTCCGGAGATCGAGAACCGCTTCGAGCTGTTCCGCGAGCTGACGCACCTCGAGTAATCACCAATCATCACGGGGCCGCTGCGGCGGCCCCAACGCACGTCTGCGGCATGCATCGTGGACGTCATCATTAGCAGGGAATTGAATCTTGGCGGATTTTGAAGAGCGCGGCGCATCGCAGGACCTTCTTCTGGTCGCTGCTCTCAGTACAGTTGCTTCCATCTGCGCCTTTGTCTGGTATTACACGCACAATCAGGTGCTGCTTTATGGCGACGCCGTCGCGCACCTGAACATTGCGCGGCGGGTCTTCGACTCGCGCGATCCCGGCCCGTTGCAGCTTGGCACCGTCTGGCTGCCTTTGCCGCACGTGCTCTCCATCCCGTTCATCTGGAGTACGCGGCTGTGGCAAAGCGGCATCGGAAGTTCCGTGGTCTCCATGCTGGCCTACGTCTTCGGCACGCTTGGCGTCTTCCGCCTGGTTCGCGGACGCGCCTCGCGCACCTCCGCATGGTTTGCCGCCGCCATCTACGCGCTGAATCCGAACCTGCTCTACATGCAGTCCACGGCCATGACGGAGAGCATCTTTCTCTGCGCCATGGTCTGGGCGCTGCGCTATCTTGACGAATTTCTGCGCGGCCTCTTTGGCGAGCGCGAAACCGGCTTGCCCGCGCGGCTGGCGCCTTCGGTGGCGCTCTCGCGCTGCGGCGTGGCGCTTGGTGCGGCCATCTTCACGCGCTATGACGGATGGATTCTCGCCTTCCTGACCGGCACGGTTGCCGTGCTGGCCATCATCGCCGCCCGTGTCCGCCGCATGGACTTCAACGACTATCGGCTGGGCCGCGCGACGTTTGGTTTCCTGCTGTTCCTTACGCTGTGCCCCACGCTGTGGCTGGCGCACAATTACGCCATCTCGCGCCATCCGCTGGACTGGCTGAATGGGCCGTACTCGGCCAAGGCCATTGAGCAGCGCACCACGCGCCCTGGAGATGCGCCCTATCCCGGCAAGAACAACATGCTCACCGCCGGACTCTACTTTGAGAAGTGCGCGCGCATGCAGATGGCGGAAGGCCCCGCCGAGTGGGCGTTGCTCGCGCTGGCCATCTTCGGCGGCTTGACGGTGCTGGTGCGTCCGTTGCGCATGGCGGCGTTTCTGGTGCTGTGGTTCCCGCTGCCGTTCTATGCGTATTCGGTGGCCTATGGCAGCGTGCCCATCTTTCTACCGGTGTGGTGGCCCTATGCGTTCTACAACGTGCGCTATGGGCTGGAGATGCTGGCGGCCTTCGCCGTCTGCATCGGCTTGCTCTGCGGCGGCCTGCTGAAGCTGGAAGGCATGCGCTGGACCAAGCCCGTGGCGTTCGTCGCACTCGCCATCGTCGCCTTCGGCTATGCCACGGTCTGGCAGGGAGACTCGCGCTACCAGTGGGGCGTCAATCCGCACATCAAGGCGCCAATCTGCCTGCGGGAAGCCTGGTTCAACGGTGGTCCGCGCATGCAGGCAGAAGCCGAACTCGGCCACTACCTGAGCACACTGCCCGCCGAGAGCAGCATCCTCATCTCCGAAGGTTCACATGTGGGTGCCTTGCAGAGCGGCGGCATTCCACTGCGCCGCACCATCAATGAGACTACGTTCATCAGTTGGGACGCTGCATTGAGCGCGCCTGCCGCCGTCGCCGACTACGTTGTCACCTGGGGCGACGATGCCGTGGCCAAGGCCGTCAAGATCAACCCCCGCGGACTGGAGCCGCTGAAATCGTTCACCTTCGACGGGCAGACGGTTGCGGTCTACCGCAGCCAATGGCGCACTCACTAACCGCGGAGCCGAACTCATTCACACAAACGAAAAGCCCTGCTCATCGAGCAGGGCTTTTGCTATGACGTTCAAATCCAACCGAAGAGCGGGCTTTCGCCCCCTGCGTTTCCGGGTGCGAGCTGAAGCTCACAAACCGTTTTTTGTTACGCCTTCTGCGGTAGCAGCGAGCCGATGCGTCGCATCTGTGCGCCCACGCCGCGCAGCTTCTCCTCAATGTTCTCGTAACCACGGTCAATGTGGTAGACGCGGTCGATGATGGTCTCGCCTTCCGCCACCAGCGCGGCCAGCACCAGTGAGGCCGAGGCGCGCAGATCGCTGGCCTGCACGGCCGCGCCGCTCAACTGCGTGCGTCCGCGGACGATGGCCCGGCGGCCTTCGATCTTGATGTTCGCGCCCATGCGCACCAGTTCCTGCGCGTGCATAAAGCGGTTCTCGAAAATGTTCTCGGTGATGATCGAGCTGCCCTCAGCCTGCGTGGCCAGCGCCATGTACTGCGCCTGCACGTCGGTGGCAAAGCCGGGGTATTCCTCGGTGGAGATGTCGGCGCCCTTGAGCTGGCTGGCGTCGCCCATCACGCGCACGCTCTCCTCGTTCACCTGCACCTTCACGCCCACTTCTTCCAGCTTGTTCAGCAGGGCGGTCTGGTGCTTGGGGTCGCAGCCGGAGACGATCAGATCACCGCCCGTGATGGCTCCGGCGATGATGAACGTCGCGGCCTCAATGCGGTCGGGGATGATGCGGTGCTTGGTGCCGGAGAGCTTCTCCACGCCGGTGATCTTGATGGTAGAGGTGCCCGCGCCTTCAATCTTTGCGCCCATCTTGATGAGCAATTCGGCCAGGTCCACGACCTCGGGCTCGCGCGCGCAATTCTCCATTACGGTTTCGCCATCGGCGAGCGTGGCGGCCATCAGCAGGTCTTCGGTGCCGGTCACGGTGATCTTGTCGAAGACGATCTTGCCGCCCTTCAACCGCTCGCAGCGGGCTTCCACGTAGCCGTGGTCCTGGTTGATCTTCGCGCCCAGCTTTTCCAGGCCCTTGATGTGCAGGTCAATGGGGCGCGCACCAATGGCGCAGCCACCCGGCAGCGAGACCCTTGCAAAGCCCGTGCGGGCCACCAGCGGTCCCAGAACCAGCGTGGAGGCGCGCATGGTTTTCACCAGCTCGTAGCTGGCCTCAGGGTTCTTCATCAGCTCGCGCGCGCAAATGGTGGTGCGGTGGTGCGCGCGTCCGTAGCCGAGTTCTACTTCGGCGCCCATGGCGGCCAGCAGTTTGCGCTCGGTCTCAATGTCGCGAACCTGCGGAATGTTTTCGAGAATGATCGGCTCGTCGGTGAGCAGGGCCGCGGCCATCGCGGGCAGCGCCGCGTTCTTGGCGCCGCTGACCTTCACCGTGCCGAGCAGCGGAGTACCGCCGCGAATGACAAATTTATCCATAATGAATCCTTCGGCGGAACCATCCGCCCCGTGGCTATTGTACCGGGGTGCGCCCTTGTGGAAAGGCCCGTATCCGGGGAGTCACCCCGCCCGGTCAGCGCGCTTCCAGCGCCCGGCGCAGGCTTCCGCCTGCTTCTTCCAGCAGCCGCTCGGCCTTCAGCCGCGGCAGCCCCTTCTTTTCCATGATGACCGCCACCGGCACTGCGCCCTGGGCGCGCTTTAGCAGCTTTCCGGCGGCCTTCGCTTCCAGCCCCGTAATGCGTGACACAATCCCGATGCCGCGCTCCACCAGCTTGCTGTTCTTCAGGTGCACGTTCACCATCAGGTTGCCGTAGACGTAGCCAAGCCGCGTAAACGCCCCCGTGGTGATCATGTTCAGCACCAGCTTCTGCATGGTGCCGGCCTTCAATCGCGTGGAACCCGCCACCACCTCCGGCCCCACCTCGACGGCGATGGCGATGTCGGCGGCCTGCGTGATCGGCGAGCCGGGGTTGGCCGTGACGCAGACGGTGGTTGCGCCCTTTTCTTTCGCGTATTCCAGCGCCGCAAGCGTGTAGGGCGTACGTCCGCTGGCGGCCAGCCCGCAGACCACGTCCTGCTTGTGAATCCTGCGGCGTGCCAGATCGCGGCGGCCCTGAAGCGGCGAATCCTCATCGGCCTCCACGGCCTTGCCCAGCGCGCGGTCACCGCCGGCAATCACGTACTGCACCCAGTGGGGTTCGGAGTTGAACGTCGGCGGGCACTCGGAGGAATCGAGCGCACCCAGCCGTCCGCTGGTGCCGGTGCCCACGTAAATCAGCCTTCCGCCGTTGCGGAAGGCCTCGGTCACGGCGTCGATGGCTTGTGCCACCTGTGGCAGCGCCTTGCGGATTGCCAGTGCCACCTTCTGATCCTCGGCATTCATCGTCCGGGCAATTTCCAGCGCGCTGCGCCGGTCCAGATCGCGCGAGGCCGTGTTCGGCTGCTCGCTGCCGAGTCCTGCTGTGTCAGTTGCGGGGGCTATGACTGCTGCGGACGCACTCTTTACTTTCAACTAGGGTCTCCATCCAAACCTGTTACCACCGCATCGTAGAACGCCGGACGTACCCGCTTGATCGCTTGCGAGCTTCGGTCCGGCCATGTGCGGTTAGTCAGCAGTGTAATTGATAGCTGCCGTTGCGGGTCACACCAGATGGAAGTTCCAGTGAATCCCAGGTGCCCGAATGCGCCCGCAGAGAGGTGGCGGCCCGACTGCGAGGGCTGCGAAGGCGTGTCCCAGCCAAGCGCCCGCGACGTGCCGACCGGCTCGCTTTCCCGACGCGTAAAGCGCTCCAGTGTCTCCCGGCGTACCAGTGGCGCGCCACCGCGCAGCATGGCTTCCGCAAACAACGCCACGTCATATGCGCTGGCAAAGACCCCGGCGTGCCCTGCCACTCCGCCCATCACCCAGGCGTTCTCGTCGTCCACTTCTCCCTGAATCACCCGCTGGCGGAAGGCCTGATCGTTCTGCGTCGGTGGAATCTGCGGGCGGAGCTCCTTGGGCGGGCAGTAGCCGGTGCTGGCCATGCCGAGCGGGCCAAAGATTTCGCGCTGGCAGAAGCGGTCGAGTGGCTCTCCGGCAATCTTCGCCAGAATCTCTCCGAGCAGGATGAATCCAATGTCGCTGTACTCGGCTCGTGCCATCGGCGTGGCCTCCAGCGGCATGCGCGCAGCAAGCGCAACCAGTTCCTCGCGCGTGTGCGCCTCCTTGTAGAGCGCGTACCAGCCCGGCAGCCCCGAGGAGTGCGCCAGCAGCATGTGAACCGTCACCTGCTCCCGGCGAGGATCATTGGCATCGGCAAACTCCGGCAGCAGGGAAGCCACCGGCGCTTCAAGGTCGAGCAGTCCGCGCTCGTAGAGCAGCATGGCCGCCGAGGTGGTCGCCACTACCTTGCTCACCGAGGCCAGGTCGAAGATCGTCTCCGGTTTCACCTCGGGCGCGTCTGGCTCGTAGGTGAAACGCCCGAAGGCCTTCCACGCCAACAGCTTTCCCGCGCAGGTTACGGCCGCCGAGCAGCCCGGAAAGGCGTGCTCGGCAATGGCCTCTTCGAGCACCTTCCACGCCCGTGCAAAGCGCTGCTCCTGCCCGCCGAGGTCTAAGGCTAGGCGGGCGATCATCGATTCTATGTGCTCTCCAGTCATTTGGTTGCGGCCATTACTTAATGTACGGCAGCAGCTCCTTGAAGGCCGCCGTTCCGCTCTTGCGCAGCAGCTCGTAGACGGTCATTTCCGTGGAGGAGATGACACACCCGGCGGCGGCCATGCGGTCCAGTCCGGCGCGCCAGTTCGCCTCCGCGCGGGAGCCGATGGCGTCCTGCGGGGCGTGCACCGTGTAGCCCTTGGCCAGCGCGCCCAGCGCCGTCTGGGTCACGCAAATGTGAGACTCCATGCCGCAGACAACCAGCGTATCGCGATCCCTCAACGCCTCCAATGACTGCACAAACTCCTCGCAGCCGAAGCAGGAGAAGGCAACCTTGTCCGGCAGCTCGGGCATGGGGAGCAGTTCGGCAATCTCCGGAACGGTCGGCCCAAGGCCCTTTACATATTGGGTGGTGGCCAGCACCGGCAGCTTCAAAATCCGGGCCAGATGCAGCAGCAACCGGCAGTTCTTGATCATGGTCTCGCGGTTGAAGATCGGCGGCAGCAGCTTCTGCTGGATATCGACCACAAGCAGGGCGGTGCGGTCAGCCTCCAGCAAACGTGCGGCAGCCGGGTTCAGGGCGGAGGGGGATAGCGTGGCGATTCGTCCGGTTGTAGTCATGGGCGCTCTCCTCGTAACCGCCCATTCTAGACTGAAATTGAGAAATGCACGGCCCTCAAGCGCTGGCCGTCCGCCGGGCCGTGGCTCCCGGGTGGACGGGCGCCCAATGAGTCCGCCATCTCCGGTGCCAAAGCTGCGCCAGTGCGAAGTGGAACCGAAGCCTGCGAATGCCCGCAGAGCGGGTTTGACGCTGTGCCCGGCCTGTGGTTTCCTTAGCGGTATGGAATTGCGCAAGGACCCCATCACGCGCTCGTGGGTGGCAACCGGCGACGACCTTGGCGACCGTCGCGTGCAGCCTGCCGTCTGCCCCTTCTGCCCGGAGTCAGCCCAGCATCCGCAGGTTCTCTCCAGCATGGCCAGCGTCAATTTCGGGCCTTGGTCGGCGCGCGCGGTGGTGCATCCGGCGCCGCTCTACCACGTGGAGGGCGAGCCGCAGCGCCGGGGCGTCGGCCTCTATGACACCATGCGCGCCGTCGGCGCCCACGAAGTGATCGTCGAAAACCCGCGCCACGACCGCCAGCTCTGGCACTCCACCGACGCCGAGGTTGAGCAGTACCTGCTGCTCGGCGCCAGCCGCATTCAGGACCTGAAGAACGACCACCGCTTCAAGTACGTGGCCCTGTTCAAGGATTTTGGGCCGCTGACCGGGCAGGAATTCGACCATCCCACTTCGCAGATCATGGCGACAACCTTCGTCTCGCGTCGCGTTCTTTACGAACTGCGCGCCTCGCGCGATCACTTTGCGGCCAAGGAGCGCTGCGTCTTCTGCGACATGATTCAGCAGGAGCTTCAGGCGCGCGACCGCATCGTCGAAATTCGTGGCGACTACGTTGCGCTCTGTCCGTTTGCGCCGCGCATGCCTTACGAGACTTGGATCCTGCCGGCCACACATGATTCGCACTTTGAGCACACAGCCCAGCGCAAGGGCGCGCTGCTCGACTGTGCCGCGCTTCTGCGCCGCACCCTCAGCCGCGTGCGCAGCGTCTGCGACAGCTTCTACATGGTGTTGCACTCGGCTCCGAACATTCAGCACCAGTCGCGCGTGCTGAACTACTGGCGCACCGTCGACCAGGACTACCACTGGCACATTGAGATTTTGCCGGTGCTGCCGAACAGCGGCCGCTCCTACAGCTTCCGCGAGGTGTATGTCACGCCGGTCAGCCCGGAGTCGGCTGCGGCCCGCCTGCGCGAGGCCCCCACCGAGTCCAACGGCACGGCCTATTAGCCGGTCGTGCTTGCCTCCAACAGTGGGGAACACTGCCCCGGATTGCGCCCCGTCCCTGTGGCGGGGCTTCGTCTGTGCCGCATCAAATCTGGAGCGGCGCACGGAAAATGGCTGTAATCCTGAGTGGTTACAGCGGATTGCATCAGACAGAGAGAAATTTCTTGCCGGTGCTCCGGCTGGTGTGGAAAAGGCCGGGAATGCGGCGTTAGGTGCGTTTTGCGGGCATTTGGCGAGCGCCGGGGGCGCTTGTCTACGGCCCCGGCGCTGTGACGAACGTCACAAAACCTAGTGACAATTACACTTAGGTCAAGTGAAACCGTTTATATAATGGAAATGTTCCTCGCCGGTATTGGAAGTATCTGGAAGAAGGAGCTGCGGGGAGAATTTTGGGTCTTATGCCTCAGATTTGGCTGATCTGGCTGAGAGTTGCGGCGGTTCTCTACGGAATCGGATTCGTGTACGTGCTGTCGCAGCTAAAAGACAAGGAAGCTCCGCTCTCCCGCTTCGCCGTTCCTGCGGTCGGGCTGGGGCTCACCTTCCATTTCGTTTCACTGGTTGAGACGGTCTACTTCAACGGCTATCAGGTCTTGATTGACATCCGCCATGCCGAGTCGGCGCTGGCGCTGATGATCATGATCGTCTTCATGGGCATGTTCGTGCGCTACCGCACCACTTCGCCCGGCGTGTTCATCTTTCCTCTGGTGTTCTTCCTCACCGTGCTGAGCGCGGTGGCACAGCGTCCGGCTACGGAATTGATGCCGACGGCAACGCTGCGCAGCGGCTGGATCTTTTTCCATGTGTCCACGCTGCTGGTGGGTTACGCGGCTCTGTTCCTGAGCTTCGTTTCCAGCCTCCTGTACATCGTTCAGGCCAAGAGCATCAAGTCCAAACAGCAGTCCGGCTGGCTGAGCAAGCTGCCGGCGCTGGAGGTGACGGACGAACTGGGCTACAAGGCCCTACTGGTCGGCTTCCCGTTCATGTCGGTGGGGCTGGTAGCAGGCTCGATTGTGGCCAGTGAGAAGTTCGGCGCCTCGTATTTCACCGATCCCAAGGTCGTTCTTTCGCTGCTGATGTGGGGCGTGTACATGCTGCTCCTGTACACGCGCTGGAGCGCGGGTTGGCGCGGACGCAAGGCCGCCTATCTCGCCACCTTCGCCTTTGCCGCAGCAGTGTGTGCGTGGGCGGCCAATTACCTGAGCAGGGTACACAGGTTCGTCGCCCCATGAACTTTTTTGTCATTGGTGTGAATCATCGTACGTGCCCGGTGGAAGTGCGCGAGCGCTTTGCCATCCCCGAGTCACGGCTGCCGGAGGCGCTGAAAACGCTGCTCTCCGAGCCCGGCGTGGAAGAGGGAATGATTGTCTCCACCTGCAACCGCATGGAGATCTTCGCCCGCGCCAAGGATGGCAACTGCGACCTCAAGCAGTTCATGCAGGACTACTACGGCTTCCATCCCGGGGAGTTTGAGCAGTACTGTTTCGAGCACAAGGAAATTGACGCCGTCAAGCACGTCTTCCGCGTCGCCAGCAGCCTCGATTCGATGGTTGTGGGCGAGGCGCAGATTCTCGGCCAGGTGAAGGAAGCCTACGCCACCGCGCGCGCCATGGGCGCCGTGCAGTCGCAGTTGGATGCGCTGCTCTCGCGCGCTTTCGCCGTGGCCAAGAAGGTGCGCTCGGAGACTTCCGTGGCGACCTCGTCGGTTTCGATCGCCTCGGTGGCCGTCGAGCTGGCGGAAAAGATTTTTGGCAGCCTCAGCGGCAAGAGCGTCTACCTGGTGGGCGCGGGCAAGATGTGCGAACTGGCGGCCCGCCACCTGCTGGCGCACGGCGCGGCCAAGATTTACGTGGCCAACCGCACTTACGAGCGCGCCGTCACGCTGGCACGCAAGTTCAACGGCGAGGCCATTCCGTTCGAGCAGCTTTATGACACGGTCGGCAAGGCCGATATCGTCATCAGCTCCACCGGCGCGCCGCACACGATCTTCCGCAAGGAGCATGGCGAGAAGTTCCTGGCGCAGCGCAAGAACCGCCCGATGTTCTTCATCGACATCGCGGTTCCGCGCGACATCGACGCGGGCCTCAACGACCTCGACGGCATTTTCGTCTACGACATTGACGATTTGCAGCAGGTGGTGAAGGCGCACCTTGGCGACCGCAAACGCGAGGCCGAGCGTGCCGAGCAGCTGGTGGAAGACGAGGTTTCGCGCTTCCAGCAACGGCTGCAGACGGCCGAAGTGGTGCCCACCATCGTCTCGTTGCAGGAGCACCTGGAGACCCTTCGCCAGGCCGAGATCGACCGCGTGCGCGGCCGCTTCGGCGACATGACCAAGGAGCAGGAAGCGGCCATTGAGGCGCTGACCCGCGGCATCATCAACAAGATCATGCACACCCCCATCACGCACTTGAAGTCGGCGGCGCGCGATCAGCAGGAATCGGCGACGACGGTGGTGGAGGTGGTGCGCAAGCTGTTCAACCTGGAAGCACCGGAAGCTCCGGAGCCGAAGCACGAGGCTGCAGACGACAACCAGCCCGCGCCGGCCGCCGAGGAGCCGAAGGTTGCCGGCGTCACAAATTCAAAATAGCTGCAGAATAGCTAGGGAAGTCTACCCTCATGGCATTGCTTCGTATTGGCTCGCGCGGTTCGCAGTTGGCGCTCTGGCAGGCGCACCACATCTCGGCCTTGTTGCGCGAACAGGGACACGAGATTGAACTGGAAATCATCAAGACCACCGGCGACAAGATCACCGATGTTGCGCTCGCCAAGGTCGGCACCAAGGGCATGTTCACCAAGGAGATCGAGGAAGCGCTCGTTGAGAAGCGCATCGACCTGGCCGTGCACAGCCTGAAGGACCTTCCCACCGAACTGGCCGAACCGTTTGAGATCGCGGCCATCACCAAGCGCGTGGACCCGCGCGACGCCTTCCTGTCCATCAAGTACAACTCCATTGAAGATCTGCCGCAGGGCGCCAAGGTTGGCACCAGCAGCCTTCGCCGCCAGGCGCAGATCAAGAAGTTCCGCCCCGATCTCGACATCCACCCTCTGCGTGGCAACGTGGATACGCGCGTGCGCAAGCTGGAAGAGGGCGTCTATGACGCCATCATCCTGGCCGCTGCCGGTCTTACGCGCCTGGGCAAGACGCAGCACATCAAGCAGATCATCCCGGCTTCGGTCATGTGCTCGGCCGCTGGACAGGGCGCGCTCGGCATCGAAATCCGCAAGGGCGATACCGTCATGCGCGAGCACCTGAAGTTCCTGTGCGATCCCGACGCCTTTGCCGCCACCACCTGCGAACGCGCGCTGCTGAACCAGTTGGGCGGCGGCTGCCAGGTGCCCATCGGCGCTTACGCCGAGGTGCACAACGGTGAGATTGAGTTGACGGCCATCTGCGCGCGTCCGGATGGCACCACACTGCTGCGCGAAGTACAGCGTGGCACCGACGCGGTGGAAGTTGGCGAACGCACCGGCAAGATCCTGCTGGGACGCGGCGCTGACCAGATTCTGAAGGAAGTTTACGGGGAGTACGCGCCAGCGCGGAACTCCTAAGCCGGACGCAGGCCCGGCAAGAAGGTCTGAACCAATGAGCACCACCATGAGTTGTACCCGGCCTCTCCCCCTCGCCGGTTGGCGGGTGCTGGTCTCGCGCGCCAAAGCGCAGGCCGGCGCCCTGAGCGACTCCTTGCGGGAAATGGGCGCCCAGGTCCTGGAAATCCCCTTCATCGAAATCCGTCCGCCACGCTCGTACAAGGGGCTGGACGACAGCATCAAGCTGGTCTCCGAGTACGAGTGGTTGATCCTGACCAGCGTCAACGGCGTGAAGGCCATGTTCGAGCGCATGGAAAAGCTCGGCGTGACCGAGGACGCGCTGAAGCACCTGAAGATCGTTGCCATCGGCCCCGCTACGCGCAAGGCTATTGAGGCGCGCGGTCTCAAGGTCTGCATGACGCCGAAAGAGTATGTGGCGGAGAGCATGGTGGATGCGCTCAGCGGCAAGGTGAAGAACGCTCGCGTGCTGCTGTGCCGCGCCAAGATCGCCCGCGACGTCATTCCCCGAGAGCTGCGCAAGATGGGCGCTTACGTGGATGTGGTCGAGGCCTACGAGACGGTGATTCCGCAGGCCAGCCGCGTGAAGCTGCGCGCCGTGCTGCGTGACCCGAAAAAACGCCCGCACGCCATCACCTTCACCAGCTCCTCCACGGTGAAGAACTACGTGGCGCTGCTCGGCATACGCTCCGGCAAGTCGAAGCTGGTGGCCGGCGTGCTGAACGCCTCCATTGGCCCCGTCACCAGTGACACGCTGCGCGAATTCGAGCTGACCGTGGATGTGCAGGCCGGGGAGTTTACCATCCCCGGGCTGGTCGCCGCCCTCGCTGGCTATGCAAACAAATCGCCGGTCGAAGAACTGGTGCCGGTGTAGCAGGGAAGTAAGATTGCACGTGAGGGCCGGGCCAAGCGCCCGGCCTTTTTGCCAGATATGTAGTTATGGATATATTATGAATTCATGGCCGGGGGCGTGGGGCCTCCTCCCAAGCGAAAGGATTTCAAGTTGTCCCAGTGGTTTTCACCCGCGCAGTGCGTGGGATATATTGTCTTTGTCCTCGGAATATCCGCATTTCTTCAGACCAACGACAAGAAGTTGAAGGTCCTCAACGGCATCCAGTGCGCGGTCTATGCGCTGCACTTCGCGCTGCTGGGAGCTTCGTCGGCGGCCATGTGCGCCACGCTGAGTACGGCGCGCAACATCATCGCGCTCAAGACCCGTGCGCTGTGGCTTGCCATCGTCTTCATCATCGTCAACGTCGGTATTGGCGCGCACATGATCACCCATTGGACCGGCTGGCTGCCCGTGGTGGCAACCTCACTGGCCACCATTGCGTTCTTCATGCTCAGCGGCGTTCCCATGCGCGTGGCCCTGATGGGCAGTACCGTCTGCTGGCTCGGCAACAACCTGGTGCACCACTCCATCGGCGGCATCGCCTTGGAGTCCATCGTCGGCCTGACCAACCTGACCACGATGGTGCGCATGTACCTGGACTCACGGGAAGAGAACGACCTCGGAGTGGAAGCTGCGGAGGCTGCCGCCGACTAGCGGCCGTGTTTTCGTGAATTGAGGGGGCTGCGGCCCCCATTTCCTTTTCTGCAATAAAAAACGTGCAACCGCCTGGAGGTAAAGACACTTGCTCGCGGAGCCCGTCTAAACCGGTTCAGATCTTTTGCATCCCGCAGCCCGGCCGCGATATCCTAAAGATGTGCCGCCAGGTGGGGACCCGGCGGGAAAGGATCACAGAAAGTGTTGCAGTGGACTTCGCCCGCGCAGTGCGTGGGCTACGTTGCTTTTGTTCTCGGAATCGCCGCCTTCCTTCAGACCAACGACAAAAAGTTGAAGCTGCTGAACGGCGCGCAGTCGTATGTCTACTGTCTGCACTTCGCGCTGCTCGGCGTTCCGGCTGCGGCGGTCAGTTCCTTCGTGAGCGCCACGCGCGTGCTCACCTCCATCAAGACTCGCGCCGTCTGGGTCGCGGTTCTATTCATCGTCGCGGGCATCGGGCTCGGCGTGCCATTTGTAAAGTCTCCTGCGGGCTGGCTGCCCATCATCGGCACCTGCCTGGCGACGTTTGCATTCTTCTTCCTTGAGGGCGTGCCCATGCGCGCCTTGGTGCTGATGAGCACCTTCTGCTGGCTGGCGAACAACGTGGTCAGCCACTCCATTGGCGGCATGGCCCTGGAGAGCACGATTGCTGTTGCAAACTCCCTCACCATCCTGCGCATGATCTTTGCCGCGCGCACCAAGGCCGCGACCGGTCACGGAGAGGCACCGGCCATCGCCGACTAGCCAGCGCCACGGTCCCAACGATATAGATTTCACGGAGAATTGAAGGAGCCTTGGCCCCTTTTTACTTTTGCTGCTGCAAGCAGGCTGCAAACGCGCATCAGCACGTATCTCTTCCAGCCCATCGACAGAAAGGCCCGCGCACCGGAAACGGCGGCGGGCCTTGCTGTAGGAATTTCGGTCTGGCGGTTCTCGCCGTCGTCTTGACCTACTTGATCACGATTGTGCGCGTGATGTTGCATTCCTCAACCGGGTTGTAGTCGACAGCCCCGGCAAACTCGCCTTTCACGGCCTTGAACTGCACGGGCGGGCGATGCACGCGCGCGGGCAGCCCGGTGAACTTCACCTTGCCGTTCGGCCCGGTGCCGACTTCAAGGTCGAGCTTGCGCACGCCGGAGAATCCATAGGGAAGGTGCACGCTCACCTTGGCGGCGTAGACGGGCTTGCCGTCGGCGGTGGTCACGGAGATCAGCGCCGAGCACGGCCCGGCCGCGCCATCAATCAGCACAGGCTCCTGCGACGCTTGCGGCGCGGGCGTTTGCGCGTGTGCCACGGCAAAGCCAAAGACAAGGACGAAACAAGCAACAGCAATTCGATTTTGCATACAAGGAAATTCTAGCGCGATGTCCCGGCCAGCGCAGCCTCGGCGTCTTCGCGGCGCTTCAGGCGCGCGAACCACAGGTAGACGGGGATGCCCGCGAGGATCACCAGCGTGCCCACGAACGAGTCGCGCAGGTTGTCGGTGAAGGTGTAGTAGAGCAGCGCGGCGGAAGCCATTACAAACACGGCCGGCACCACAGGGTATCCCCATGTGCGGTAGCCCGTGGTTGGCGGTTCCTCGCCGCGTGCCTCGCGGCGGCGGAAGACGAAGACCGTGCTGGTGCCCACCATGTAGAAGAGCCACTCGGAGAAGATGGCAAGCGAGAACAGCTCGCGGAAGGTCTGCGCCACCAGCAGCAGCACGCAGGAGAGCGCGCACTGCACAATGATGGCCATCGACGGAGAGTGGAAACGCGGGTGTACTTCGGCCAGCGCGTGGAAGAAGTAGCCGTCACGCGCCACCGCGTAGGGAATGCGCGCACCGCTCATGATGGTGCCGTTCAGCGTCACCAGCATGGAGATGGCCATGCCTGCGGCCACCAGCGCTCCGCCCCAGGCGCCCACCGCCAGCGTCATGGCCTGCGCCGCCGGTCTCGCGCTGCCCGCCACCTGCGCGGCCGGCATGGCGTACTGCACGGCGGCGTTCGTGAGCATGTAAAGCGCGGCCACCACGCCCACGCCTAAAATCAGCGCCAGCGGAATGCTGCGCTCCGGGCGGCGGACCTCGCCGGCCAGCATGTTCAGGTCGTTCCAGCCGTCATACGCCCACAGCGCCGCTACCAGCGCGGCAAAGAAGCCCGCGAGTCCCCCACGCGCCCCGGTGAACGTAGTTCCGAAATTTGCCAGTGTTCCGTGCCCGACGGTGAAGACCGCGGCAATGATCGCCAGCACCAGCACCACCTTCAGCACGGTGAAGAACAACTGAAAGTCACCGGCCTTCTCGACGCCTGCGTAATTCAGGATGCTGAACAACACGGTGAGAACGATGGCGAAGATCTGTCCCCAGGTGATGTGCCCACCCGAAGCGAGCGGTTGCGCCAGGCAGGCGAAGATGGGAAACGTACCGAGCACGCGCACGATGCCGAAGGTGATGCTGGCAACCGAAGCGGGCTTGGCAATGATGAACCACGTCCAGGCGTAGAGGAAGCCGGGCAGCGGACCGTAGGCGTCGCGAATGTAGACATACTCGCCGCCTGCTTCGGGCTTCTTGGCGCCAAGCTCAGCATAGGTGAGCGCGCCAAAAAAACTCAGGATGCCGCCGACAATCCATGCCATGTAAACGGCGTGCGAGGAGCCTACCGCCTGCATCATCTCCGCAGGCACAAGAAAAATGCCGCTGCCGATGATGGTGCCGACAACGACGGCGGTGGCGTGGCTTGCGCCCAACCTGCGCTCAAGCCCTGTACTCGGTTCGATGGTCCCCATGCTCCCCCAAAAATTGCGGGTGGTTTGAAATGAAGGAAGTGATACAGACAATAGCACTTTGGCGGGGCTGGTGTATAGAATCGTGGCATGGCAACTGTACTTGGAATTGATGGCGGAGGCACAAAGACCGTTGCAGTGGTAGCGCGCGACGGTCGCGAAATTGGCCGTGGAGAATCCGCGGGCACCAATCTGAATTTGCTGCCGGAAGAGCAGGTGCAGGTGCACTTGGGCGAAGCCTGCGAGAAGGCACTGGCCGCTGCGGGCATCGGTGCCGACAAGGTGGAGAGCGTCTGTGCCGGTGTCGCCGGCGTAAGCAGTGCAACGGACGGCGTGGCGCGCATCACCGCCATGCTGAAGGCGCAGTTCAACGGTGCCGTCACCGTGGTGAATGACGTGGAAATTGCGCTGGAGGCGGCCTTCAAGGGCGCGCCCGGAGTGGCCGTCATCTGCGGCACCGGCTCCATCGTCACCGGACGCAACGAGAACGGCGAGCGTGCGCGTGCGGGCGGATGGGGCAGCCAGGTGAGCGATGAAGGCTCCGGCACGTGGATTGGCCGCGTTGCGGCAAGCGCCGCGCTGCGCGCCTGCGACAGCGGTCAGGACCCGGAGATTCTCAAGGCTTTCTACGAAGAGTGGGGCGTGGCCAACCGCGACGAGTTTGTGAAGCAGTGCAACAGCAGCGCCAAACCGCCATTTGCCGCGCTTTCGCGCCGCGTCATCGCCCTCGGGGAGAAGGACCATGTCATTGCCATGCCGGTGCTGGAGCGAGCGGGCCGCGAACTGGGCGAGTTGGCGTGCATCGTGGTCGGCAAGCTCTGGTACCCGTTCCAGACGGTGGAAGTGGCTATGCTCGGCGGCGTGTTCAATAGCTCCGAGCAGGTGCGCCACGCATTTTCCGCCGTGCTGCTTACCGAGTTCAGCCGCGTGAAGGTCACGCACTGCGAGAGCGAGCCGGTCACCGGCGCTCTGTGGCTGGCGGAGAAAGCGTTGCAGAAGTAAGTTCAGAAATTGCTGTGAACAGGCCGGGCCGCGCGCCCGGCTTTGCTTTGTCTGCGATCCTGCATTCTCACGGGCTGTCATTCCGACCGAAGCGCCGGATGGCGCAAAGTGGAGGAACCTTGTGTGTTGCTCTCGCAGCGGAAACACAAGGTGTTTCGACTCCGCGTCCAACCGCGGGACGCTCCGCTCAACATGACAGTTTTTCTATTTCAAAATTGAGCAAAGAGGCTCGACGCGAGCTATTGCGCGTCACCCGCATCTTCGCGCCGGAAGAAGTCGAGGATGGCTTCGGCCTGCTTGCCGGTGACGACGGCCGTCAGCGCCGCGTAGTTTGCCTGCTTCACCGATTGCAGCGAGCCGAAGTGTTGCAGCAGCCTGCGCACGGTCAGGTCGCCAACGCCGGGCACTTCGCGCAGTTCCGTGGCGCGGTCGCGCATCTGGCGGCGCTTGCGGTGGTAGGTGATGGCGAAGCGGTGCGCCTCGTCGCGCACTTGCTGGATGAGGTGCAGTGCGGGCGAGTGGTGGTCGAGCGCGATGGGGTCGTCCTCCTGCCCGTAGAGATAGAGAATTTCCTCGCGTTTGGCAATGGAGGCCAACGGCTGCGTCGTCAGTCCGAGTGTCTCCAGCGCGTTGGCCGCCGCGTGCAACTGGCCCAGTCCGCCGTCGATCAGCACCAGCGAGGGCATCGGTTTCTTCTCGTCGAGCAGCCGCTTGTAGCGGCGTGTCACCACCTCGTGCATGCTGGCAAAGTCGTCAATGCCTTCGACGGTTTTGATCTTGAACTTGCGATACTCGGAGTTGCGCATCTTGCCGTCCTCCCACACCACCATGGAGGCGACGGTCTCCGCGCCCTGTATGTGCGAGATGTCGAAGCACTCGATGCGCTGTGGTGGCTCGGGCAGGTTGAAGACGTCCTGCAGCACGCTCTTGAGCACGTCGGTGCGCGGCTTCAGCACGCGGAATCGCTGGTCATAACTCTGCTTGGCGTTGTTACCCACCAAGTCAAGCAGCGAGCGTTTGTCGCCGCGCTGCGGAACGTCAATGTGCACGCGCGAGCCGCGCTTCTCGCTCAACAGTTCTTCCAGGGCCTCGCGGTCCTCGAACTCCACCGGAATAAGAATGGTGTGCGGAACGTAGTGCGCGTCCACGTAAATCTGTTTGAGCAGCGTGCTGAAGAACTCGCCAACTTCAAAGCCGCGCTCGGCAGACTCCAACTCGCCCAGGTCTTCCCAGAAGTATTCGCGCCGGTCCAGCACCTTGCCCGAGCGCATGTGGAAGAGGTTGGCGGCGAGCAGGTGGTTTTCAATGTGGTAGTTCAGCACGTCAATGTCGTCGCCGTCGGCGGCGTCCATGCGCTGCTTTTCCTGCAAGGTCTCCACCGTGGAGATGAGGTCGCGATACTTGGCGGCCAGCTCAAACTGCATGTTCTCCGCCGCCTGCTCCATGCGCGCTCGCAGGCTGTCGGAAAGGTCGGTGTGGCGGCCTTCCAGAAACAACTGCACATCGCGCACGGCCTCCGCGTAGGCCTCCGGCGTGGTCAGCCCGCTCACGCACGGCCCCAGGCAGCGCTTGATGTAGTACTGCAGGCACGGACGCGGGTGGTCGCGTTTCAGGTCGATAGTGCAGGAGGGCACAAGAAAGTGCCGGTGGATGATATCCACCACGCGGTAGGCGATGTTGGCGGGGAAATACGGGCCGAAGTAGCGCGAGCCGTCCTTGCGCAGCCGCCGCGTTACGTAGACACGCGGAAAGCGCTCGCCGAGCGTCAGCTTCACGTAGGGATAACTTTTGTCGTCGCGCAGCAGGATGTTGTAGCGCGGCTTCTTCTGCTTGATGAGGTTATTTTCGAGCGCCAGCGCCTCGTGCTCATTGGCCACGATGATGTATTCGAGGTCGACGGCCTCGCGCAGCAGGCTGCCGGTTTTGGCGTTCTCCTGCGCGCCCTCCACAAAGTACTGCCGCACCCGCGCCCGCAGGTTCTTGGCCTTGCCAACATAAATCACCTCGCCCTCGGCGTTCTTGTAGAGGTACACGCCGGGGTCGTTGGGCAGGGTCCGTATCTTCTGGTGGAGGTCCATGGCGCTGCGTTGCGGAGGCCGACTTCCTCTCCGCGGATGCAATGGTAACAGCTTGCGCCGCAGCCTGTTGGCGCCCCTGCGGGCCATGAAGTTTCTTCCCGCCGATGCAATCTTGACCTTGCAGGCAGGTAAAACTTGCTCGGTTTGCTTGGCGCGGTGCTCCAGTCTGAATTGTGGAAGATTTTGCAAGCTACTGAAAAGCAATGCGTTGTGGGTCTATGCGAGGCGGCGCTTCGATTGGCATGGCGCTTGCTTTATCCATGGCGTACGCGCTGGAGCCATTGACTCCGGCGGCGTGGAGCCCAAAGAAGCCCCGCAGTTACAGGGCCGGGGCAAGGAGCTGGCCATGAAGAGGATTTCCGCCATCGTCGTTGTACTCACCGCCGCCGTGGCGCTGACTACCGGTTGCGTCACCAAGAAGACCGTGAACGCACAGGTGCAGCCGGTGATGGACAAGGTGAACAATCTCGACGACCGCACCGCGCAGCAGCATCGCGACATCCTTGACCTCGACTCGCGCACGCAGCGCGGCCTTACCGACGTGAACGGCCGCATCGACGGCGTGGAGCAGAAGAATACCCGTGCTTTCGAGGATGCCGACCGTGCGCAGCAGCTTGCTTCGCGCACCTCACAGGGTGTGGACGCGCTCAGCATGCGCGTCGCGAACTATGACAACTATCATCCGGTGGCGAATGCCAGCGTGAAGTTCGGCTTCGACAAGTCCGACCTCGACCGCAAGGCCAAGGCCGAGCTGGATGAACTGGCCAAGCAGGCCGTGGGTTCGCGCAACTACATTGTGGAAGTGGAAGGCGGCACGGATTCGGTTGGCTCCTCGGAGTACAACTACGCGCTCAGCCAGCGTCGCGCTTCGGCCGTGGTGCAGTACCTGGCCTCCAACGGAGGAGTGCCCGCGCACAAGATTTACGTCATCGGCCTGGGCAAGGATAAGCCGACGGCCGAGAACAGCAGCCGCTCCGGCCGCGCCGAGAACCGCCGCGTCGATGTCCGCCTGCTGACCAACACGGTGGACGCTCCTGCGGACGGCAAGGCCCCCGCACAGGGGCCGGCTACCTCAGCGCGCAACTAACCCGCGCAGACAGGCCGCGCAACCAAAGTTTCAGCGCGCAACCGGTGGCGACAAGTGAAGTGCTCCGGTTGAACGCTCACCAAGTGTCTCTCTACCCCTACACGCCGCTCCTCCCCGGGGCGGCTTTTTTGTGCGTGCGGGATTGCCCGCCTTCGTTGCGGCCTGTGCTGCACGCTGCGCCGGAGTTGGCAACCGCGCCGCCGCTTGCTATGGTGATGCTGCGATGAAACTGACCATCAATGGGGAAGAGAAGACGCTGGAGCCTGTGGCCGACGTGGCCGCTCTGGTAGCTCAACTGGATTTGAAGACCGACCGTGTGGCCGTGGAACTGAACCACGAGATTGTGCCGCGCGCACAGTGGGCTGCCACCGCCGTGAAGGATGGCGACAGCCTGGAGATCGTGCACTTCGTCGGCGGCGGCCTGCGCTGAAGAGAGTGTAGAAAATCGCCGGAAGCCCCCGGCCTTACTGCGTCATCCAATACTGGCAGGCGGGCGCTTCGGCGGGTACAATGTCCGGCAGTGGGGAAACCATATGGATCAGGCAACTCAGCAGTTCGATAACCTTGCGGGCGGCATCGAGTCGCCGCGGCGGATTGTGCGTGCGGCCTACGGTGGCGACGACCAGCAGGAAGGGCTCATCCTTACCACGCTCGATGCGGCCGTCAACTGGGTCCGCAAAAATTCCATCTGGCCGATGACCTTCGGCCTCGCCTGTTGCGCCATTGAGATGATGGCCATGGGCGCTTCGCGTTTTGACATTGCCCGCTTCGGTGCCGAAGTGTTTCGTCCTTCGCCGCGCCAGGCCGACCTGATGATCATTGCCGGACGCGTCTCCATCAAGATGGCGCCGGTCATCAAGCAGCTTTACCTGCAGATGCCGGAGCCGAAGTGGGTCATCTCCATGGGCGCCTGCGCCACCTCAGGCGGTGTCTTCAACAACTACGCCGTGGTGCAGGGTGTGAACCAGTGGATTCCGGTCGACGTTTACGTGCCCGGCTGTCCGCCGCGCCCGGAGCAGTTGATCTACGCCATCACCCAGTTGCAGGAGAAGATCAAAAACGAGAAGGGATCGTTCAAGCGCGCGTTGAATCTGGCTGAGTAGTTGCTGCCTGAGCGAGCGTGGAGCGTGTGACGCAAGTATCGGCGAGAATCGCGTAGAAGGGCGCATTTACTGAACGAACTCTAGAGATTTGTGCGAAAGCGCGTGCTGCGGCACGCGCTTTCTCGTGTCTCTGTGACTTTGGGTAACTGAGCCGTAACCTTCTGCTTGATTTCCACCGTGCGAGTGCGATTAACTGGATTTTTACGGGAAATATCCATCCTTCGGGAGTTGCGTTTTGTCTTCGTCTGCCGCCAAGTGGGAGCTGCTGATCCTGGAAGTTGTGCACGGCTTTTATCTCAAGCTGCTGGGCGACGTTCTCAAGGATCAGGTGCCTGTTCCCCAGGGCCTTGAGCCCGGCACGCTTCATCTTCCCGGACGCGAGCCCGAGCCGGTGGCCGACCTGATGCGGCAGTGGCTCAAGGTGCTCGACCTGGCCATCACGCCCTCCATGCTGCGCGTGGGGCTGAGCGGTGAGAGCGAGCTGGATTTGGCCGAGGCGCTGTTGCGCTACTACGCGCGCAAGCTTTCGCCGACCGAAGAAGACCGCGACAAGACCTACTACGTCGCCACCTTCATCTACCGCAATCCGCGCGTGCCCGGCCAGTGGGACAAGCACGGTGTCTCCATGGACGGCGTGGAGCCGGTGCCGCCGTTTGAGATTGCGCTGATGGAGATTCTCGACGACGCCGAGCTGCCGGAACTCGACGAGCAGGAGAGCGAGGAACTCGACGATTTGGCGCGCGCCTGCGAGGGCATCCTTCAGGCTGAGAGCTTCGAGCGTCTGGTGCATTCGGACCTGATGCGCCGCACCCGCGAGATCCGCCACAAGCTCGGCCCGTGCTTCTATCATCCGCACGCGCTGGCCCTGATGGCTCCCTACAACGTAAAGATCAGCGCGCACTTCAACGAGCTGTTTGAGGCCGCCGTCGCCGAGATCAAGTCTTTCGCCGCCGAGATGGAGCAGAAGGGCCTTGTGCACAACGACCGCATCTTTGGCGACGTGACGCTGGCCGACTTTGCCATGCTCGGTGCGCGGCCCGTGCCCAAGACCGAGTACGCGCTGGCCGAGGAGCACTACAAGCTGGTGGCACGCTTGCAGCGCATCGCGCGTGAGAAGCACGCGGAGGCCGCAAAGAGCCTGCCGCAGCCGGAGCCGGTTGATGAGGCCTCCGCGGTGTCCGAACCTGCATCTGCGCTGGAGGCGGCGCAGCCCGAAGTCACGCACGGCGACGAGCCCGTGAGCATCAATGACGGCATGCCGCGCTTCCCCACGCAGGAAGAGACGCGCATCCGCGCCGTTGAAGACTCCATTCGCGCTTGGGTGAAGGCCGCCGATCAGCGCTTCCGCTCCGTGGTGCCCATGAAGTTCGGAAACTTTGTGCTGCTGCCGCACGAGGCCGACGCCTACTCTGCCGACTACATTCAGGAGAAGAGCTTCCGCGGCGACAACGCGCGCGCCGTGGTGCGGCTGGTGGCCATCATGGCCCGCCTGGCCGCAGAGACCGAGGAGTTGAAGCAGCGGCAGAATTCCAAGCACCTGTGGCGTCCTCATGCGGAGTCGCTGGCGGTGCTGATGGATGCCTCGCGTGATTCCATTCAGGACGCCAAGCGCGTGATGAAGCTGGCCGCCGAGCGCGGCCTCATCGAGAAGGTCAACGGCTTCAATCAGACGCTGGAGAAGCTGGGCAAGCGCGAAGAGGAAGTGAACTACGCGCTGGCCATGGTGGGCGTCAAGCTGGAGCCCGCGCAGAGCTAGCGAAGTTTTGGGAAGAAGAGAAAAGGCGCAGCCCGCGGGCCGCGCCTTTTCCTTTTGCGTTGAGAGTTGTTAGATCGTGCTTTGGCTGCCGCGGTCAAGCTCGGCGTGGAAGGTGTCCCAGTCGAGTTCCTTCTCCCACGAGGCCAGCACCACGGCGGCCGTACAGTTGCCGATGTGGTTGGTGATGGCGCGCGCTTCGGACATGAACTTGTCGATGCCGAGGATGAGCGCCATGCCCGCGACCGGAATGCCCGGCACCACCGAGAGCGTGGCGGCCAGCGTGATGAAGCCCGCGCCGGTGACGCCAGTCGCGCCCTTGCTTGTGATCATCGCCACGATCAGGATGGTCATCTCCTGCATGAACGTGAGTTGGATGCCCATGGCTTGCGCGATGAACAGCGAAGCCAGCGTCATGTAGATGTTGGTGCCATCGAGGTTGAAGGAGTAGCCCGTCGGAACCACCAGGCCCACCACCGAGCGGCGCAGGCCGAGCCGTTCGAGCTTCTCCATCAGCGGAATCAGCGCGGACTCCGACGAACTGGTGGCCAGCACCAGCAGCAGCTCACTCTTGATGTAGCGGAGCAGCTTCAAGATGTTGAAGCCCGCAAAGTGCGCGATGGTGCCGAGCACGCAGACTACGAAGACTCCGCATGTGGCGTAGAAGAGCAGAATCAGGCTGGCCAGCGGAATCAGAGAGCGCAGGCCGAACTTGCCGATGGTGAAGGCAATGGCCGCACCGGCGCCGATTGGCGCAAGGTAGAGGATCATGCGCATGACGCCGAACAGCACCTTGCTGGTGATTTCCAGCAGGTCCTTGGCCGGGCGAGCCAGCTCTTCCGGAATGTGGGCGAGCGCAAAGCCAAGCAGCACGCTGACCAGCAGCACTTGGAGAATGTCGCCGTCGGTGAAGGCGCTGAAGAAGGTTTTAGGGATCATCTTCAGCAGGTGGTCGGTGACGGTCATGTGCTGGGCCTGGGATACATAGCCAGCCACGAGCTTGGGGTCGAGCGAGGAGGGATCGGCGTGGAAGCTGGCACCCGGTTTAAAGAGCTTGGCCATGCCCAGGCCAACCGCCAGGGCGAAGGTGCTTACAATTTCGAAATAAAGAATGGCTTTGCCGCCGACGCGTCCGGCCTTCTTGATGCTGCCGGCGCCGGCAATACCCAACACCACCGTGACCAGAATGACGGCGGGAATGAGCATCTTGATGAGGTTGATGAACCCGTCAGCCACCGGCTGCAGGGCGACGCCAGCTTTCGGGAAGAAATTGCCAAGCAGGGCGCCGAGCACAATCATCAAGGCCACCCAGTTGTAGAGCTTTGAGGCAGAACGCTTCAGGAAACCTTGTTTCGGCTTGCTTTGTTCTCGTTGCTGGCCCGTTTGGGCCACCGCTTCGGACATCCCACTCCTCCTCTTTCGCGCCGCCCCCACGGGCGGCCTTACCCCATTCGTTTCGGCCACGAGCGCAACTGGTCCCACACAAACACCACAGCCTTGCCCGATTGGGCCGTCACAGACAACAGTTCTTCGTTGTCCCGTGCAGGACCAGCATTGGGATCTCGGCTGCGGTTGTTTTTGAACCGTGGATTGCAGCAGAAACTAGCGGGGAAGTATATAACAGATCGGAAAAATCCGTACCCGGTAATTACGAGGAAAACTTGGGACTTCAAATCTGCTTATACGAGGCAGGGCAAAACATCAGAACGCGGTCGTGGACGGGGATTGCAGGCGTCTCTTATAAGAGAGCGCTACTCGGTCTCCGCCGAGAGCACGCCGATGACGCGGAAGTTGCGGAGTGAAGACTTGTTTATGTAGATGAGCCGGTTGTTGCTCTTCGGGTCGGAGGGGTGGAGGAAGAATCCATCGCGCAGGAGGAAGTCGAGCGAGTTGTCCATGCAGCCCTCCATCACCTCGCCATCGACGAAGACGACCTCGACCCAGATGCGGCCGACCTCCGGGCCGCGCTGATAGAAGCGCACCGGATGCTGGTCTTTATCGCCCTCAAAGCTGCTGACAAAAAAAGCCGCCTTCACTTCGGTCCAAGGCATGTCCGCAAGCGAACCCACCTTGGCCGCGAAGTGTTCGGGCAGCAACTGCTCCAACTTGTAGTCCGAGGCAGCGAGCAGGGAATCCAAGTCCGTGATGCCATGATTCGGCAGGATTCCCTTGATCACGCTGCCGCCGTTGCGCGTGATTACCAGCTTGTAGGGCCCCGGGCCGAGAGCTTCCTCAATCGGTTTGGAAGGATTGCTCATACCGCCGTCGCCCGCGGCTGCATCCTCGGTTGCGGTGCCAGTCCATACTGACGGATTTTGTAAAGCAGTGCCTTGTAGCTGATCTGCAATTCAGCCGCAGCCTGCTTGCGGTTCCACGAGTTGCGTTCCAGCACCTCGCGCATCACTTCCATCTCGGCTTCGCCCATGGCGTTGCGTGCCAGCTTCTTCAGACTCAAGCCGCTCTCCGCGCCCTGGCCTGCGGCGTTGTTACCGCGCGTGCCGCGCAGGCTCGCCAGCATCAGCTGCTCATCGCCCAGCACCAGGTAGCGCTTGATGAAGTTCTCAAGTTCGCGCAGGTTGCCCGGCCAGTCATGTGCCATGCAGGCGTGGAACAACTGCTCTGACATGACCATGGGCTGTTTGGCGTACTTGGGCGATAGCTTGCGCATGAAGTGCTGGATCAGCACCGGGATTTCCTCCTTACGCTCGCGCAGTGGAGGCATGTGCATGGTGAAGCCGTTGAGCCGGTAGAACAGGTCTTCGCGGAAGGTGCGCGCCGTGATGGCGGCATTCATGTCGATGTTGGTCGCCGCGATCACGCGCACATCAACCTTCTGCGTGTTGCGCGCGCCCAGCCGCGAGAACGAGCCGTCCTGCAGCACCTGCAGCAGCTTCGACTGCAACGAAACCGGCATCTCGCCAATTTCGTCGAGCAGAATGGTGCCCATGTTGCACAGCTCAAACTTGCCGGGCTTGGAGCGCACGGCGCCCGTGAACGCGCCCTGTTCGTACCCGAACAGTTCGCTCTCCAGCAGGTCGGCCGGCATGGCCGCGCAGTTCACCTTGAGGAAGGTGCGGTGCGCGCGCGGAGACATCTTGTGAATGTACTGCGCAATCACTTCCTTGCCGGTTCCGCTCTCGCCCGTGATGAGGACCGGCAGGTCGACGCGGGCCAGGATGGCGCACTGGCCGCGGAGTTCCGTCATGGCGCGCGAGGCGCAGACGAAGGAGGTGTTGTCGAACAGCGGAGTCTCAAACACGGTCAGGCCGGTGTCGGAGTCAACTTCAAGCTGCGTCACCAGCCGCCGCAGAGACTTGTTCAGCGCGGAAACTTCAAACGGCAACTGAATGCAGTCGGAGGCTCCCATCCGCATGGCTTTGACAACAAATTGCGCATCCTGGAAACATGCAACAACGATGATCGGCAGCGTGGGGCACTGCTCGCGGAAAGCCGTGAGCGTAGCCAATGCGCTGCGTCCGGGGCCCTGAATCAACAGGGCGTCTGGAGCATTTCCCTGGCGAACTCGCTGCATCGCCTGCTCTTCAGGCACAACGATGCACCGCCAACCTTCTTTGGTAAGACAGGCCGTCAAAAAATCATTTACGCCAGGGTCACTACCCACTACAAAGACTTGTCCGGCACCCGTCGTGCACTGCCGGACAGTCGCAACTTCATTCCGATTGGAAGCAACTGTCTGTGTGCTGCCCATGATCTCTCACTTCTCGTCGCTCGACGCTCCATCAGGCTCGTGGGCCGACGGATGAGACTCGCTGAATGGGGGACCTGTGGGGGGAGTTCAAATATCAGAGGACGTTTATTGTCCGCCCTTTACTGTACTTCCGGACAATCTACGCAAGAAAGCGTGGCTAGTCAACAGAAACAGCTCTAGATTCCTTGAGAATTCATCGACACACTGCTGCGGGAACGTGTAAAAGTTACGCGCTCGAGAGACAACTAGCATTCAGTGACCAAGGACATGCCGCCGAATCAATCCGCCGTTGCGGTGGCGATTCCGGAAGCATGCTTGGCGAGGGCCTCGGAAACAGTTGCAACAACGACATCTTGCATCTCCCGAGTGAGCTGCGGGTACATGGGAAGTGAGAGTAACCCATTACTCAGCCGCTCGGTTACTGGCAGACTACCCTCCTGGTAACCAAAGTGTTCGTAGGCCCTTTGCAGGTGCACCGGTACCGGGTAATGGATCCCAGTGCGGATGCCGCAGTTCGCAAGATGCGTCTGCACGAACTCCCGTTGAGGCACAAGAAGCTCGTAAAGATGATAGACGGGGCGGGAATTGGCGGGGACATGCGGCGGGGTGACAGAGGGGAGAGCTGCGAACAGCTCATCGTAAACGGCGGCGGCGGCGCGGCGCTGGTCGGTCCACTCCTGCAGGTGGCGCAGCTTCACATCCAGTATCCCGGCCTGGATGGCGTCGAGGCGTCCGTTGTAGCCAATGACATCGTGGTAGTACTTGCTGGCCTGGCCATGATCGCGCAGCATGCGCATCTGCAGCGCGGCGGCACGGTTCACTGTAGTGATGGCTCCGCCTTCGCCGCAGGCCCCGAGGTTCTTGCCCGGATAGAAGCTGAATGCCGCCGCTTCGCCCACACTTCCGGCGCGCAGCCAGCGGTTCTGCTTCTTCGAGAAGTACTCGGCGCCGTGCGCCTGGCAGGCGTCTTCGATCACCTTGAGATGAAATTCTTCGGCGATTTCGCCGATGGCGTCCATGTCCGCCATTTGCCCGTAGAGATGGACCGGCAGTACGGCGGTTATGGGCGTCTTGTCTCGCTGATTAAGGCGATGCTTGCCGTCAGCGGCGATGGGGCAGTGCTCCAGGTAGCCGCGCAGAGACGCCGGACTCATGGTGTAGGTGCGCTCGTCTACGTCGACGAACTCCAGTGTGGCGCCGGTCTGCGAAATCGCTTCAGCCGTGGCGATGAACGTGTTGGCCACGGTCAGCACGGTCTGTCCCGGACCAATGCCGCAGGCCATCAGCGCGAACAGCAGTGCATCGGTGCCGCTGGCAACGCCGATGCAATATGGCGCGTCGCAGTAGGCGGCAAAGTGCGTCTCGAAATTGTCCACGGCCTCGCCGCCGATGAACGCTCCGGTGCGCAGAGCCTTGCGAAAGACTTCCACCAACTCGGATTCAAGTTCCAGATGCGGCTGCACCAGGTCGAGAAACGGGACGCCGGAATTCATGGTTCGGTCACCTCGGACTTCAGATAGCGGAGCAGTTTGGCCGGGTTGCCGGCGACGATTGCTCCAGGCGGCACATCGCGCGTTACCATGCTGCCGGCGCCGACGATGGCGCGCTCGCCAATCGTCAGGTTGGAGAGAATGGTGGAGCCGGAGCCGATGCTGGCGCCGCGCTTGACCACGGTCTTTTCCACGTTCCAGTCGGCCTCGGTTTGCAACGCGCCGTCTTCGGTGGTGGCGCGAGGGTAGGAGTCATTGATGAAGGTCACTCCGTGTCCAATGAACACCTCATCCTCGATCTCCACACCCTCGCAGATGAACGTGTGGCTGGAAATTTTGCAGCGAGCGCCCACACGTGCGTTCTTCTGCACCTCGACGAAGGTCCCGATCTTGGTGTCGTCCCCGATGCTGCACCCGTACAGGTTGATGAAGCGCGCCAGGCGCACTCCTGTGCCGAGCTTTACATCGGGGGCAATGGCCTGGTATTCGCTCATATCTGGATGAAGTCTCCGCGATGACGCAGCGATTCGTCGGCTGCCTGCAGAACCTTGACGACGCGCAATCCGGCGTGGCCGTCATTGATCGGCGCTTTGTCCTCAAGAATGCACTCGTTGAAGTACTCAAGCTCAAGGCGCAGCGCCTCGGTGTTTTCAATCTGCGGCACCCACATGTCGCCGGAGCGGTAGCTGACCAGCAGATCGTAGACGCCTTCGCGCGTGTTCATCTGCACGCCGCGGTCGTAGATCTTCACCTTCTCGTCGGACTCAAGGTCGTTCCACACCAGCATCTTCTTGTCGCCGCCGACCAGGGTTGTGCGCACCTTCACCGGCGAGAGCCAATTGACATTGACATGGGCGATCAGCTTGTTCGGGTAGTAGAGCGTCAGGAACGCGATGTCCTCAACGCCGTTGACATGCTTCTGCCCGGTGGCGACCACGCCGCTGGGCCGCGACTTCAGCAGGTAATCCATGATCGCGAGATCATGCGGCGCGAGGTCCCACACCACGTTCACGTCGTGCTGGAACAGTCCGAGGTTCACGCGCGTGGTGTCGTAGTAATACAGCTCACCCAGATCGCCCGCGTCGATCAGTTGCTTCATTTTGCGAACTGCGCCGGTGAACAGGAAGGTGTGGTCCACCATGATCTTCAGGTTCTTGCGCTCGGCCAGCTCAATCAATTGCTCGGCCTGCTCCACGCTGGCGGTGAAGGGCTTCTCCACGAAGACGTGTTTGCCGTTCTCAAGCGCTGCCTTGGCCAGCTCAAAGTGCGTCCACACCGGGGTGACCACGGCGACCACGTTGATGTTCGGGGAGTGCAGAATGGCGGTGACGTCGGTGGTGATCTCGACGTTGGGATAGTTCCGTGCGACCTTCGCCAGAGCTTCCGGACGGCGGTCGCAGACCATCGATACCTGTGAATGCTCTTGGGTGTTGAAGTTGCGTACGATGTTCGGTCCCCAGTATCCGTAACCGATCACGCCGATCGAGAGCGGCTTGCGCTCAATCACGCGGGGGCGGAAGTCGTGCGGCGGAAACGGCACGGAGACGGCTGGTTTCGGACGGTTGACGTCGTGCGGGCTGGCCGAGTTGGAATTCATCTGCCTCTCAGCGCTGGAAGCGGCGAACTTGTCCATAACCGATGTCCCTCCACGGTCCTGTGCACCCTGCCGTGCACTGGAAAAAGCTACAAAGTTTCATATGAGCCGAGTGGGGGCGGCCGCTGGTCGTGGCGTGATGCCAAACTCCGGCTTCATCACGCCGTAAACTGCTGGTGCAATCGACCTGCCAGAGAAAGTGCCTCCTCTTCGTGCTCAGGCGGAGGAAAGCGCCGTCACGCTAGCGAATTTTGTGTGAGTTGCGGGGAATCTTCCCCTTACCAGCAAATTCCTATGCAATCCATTGCAGAGGAAAGGTGTAGCGGACATCCCTCCACGCATCGCAATCAGCGCCGGTCGGCTTACTCGATTCCAATCGGTTTTCCGTTCCACGCCAGCCCGATGGCGAGCACATGCCGGTCGCCACTGTACTGGCAGGCAAGGTTCGTACATCCCGCCGGAGTTGTCTGGCGCTGGTAGTCGTAACTCATGTAGCCCTCGGTCCGGCGTGTCAGAAGACGGTTCAGACGCGCGCCAGCAAATTGCATGTTGTAGTTGTTGCTGGTACGCAATTCTTCGTTGTGTGAAACGCCAAATTGAAGCTCGGCGGAAACACTGCGGGAGAGCATGAAACTCACCGCGCCACGCGCCGACGTGGAGGTCGACCCAGCCAGCACGCCGGCTCCTCCGCTGATGTGGTGCGAAGCCTCCACGGAGAGCTGCGAGCGCGTAAGCCGCAACGATGCTCCGCCGCGCGCATGCCAGCCAAGGTCGTTGGTCGTTACTCCGGCATAGCGCTGGTGAATCAGCGTGGGGCCTGCCCCAACAAAGAGCGCTGCGCGTCCGGAGAGCCTGTGCCCGTACTGTGCCGAGAAGTCCGTGGAGTCAATCGTCAGGTCGAGCGCGTCGTACTGGTAATGGGCGTAGAAGACTTCACCGGCGATGCTGCGGGTGGGGGAGAGTCGATGGTCCGCCCCTGCAATGGCGGTGTATTGGCGCGAATCCAGCAGCGCGTTTTCCCAGAAGTGCAGCACCGAAATTCCGCCGGCCACCGTGTAGGTTTGCCGCGCCGAGGCGCGCAGATCGAGTTCGCCCGTGGCCGCGTTGCTGATGCGGTTGTTGCGGCCGGTGACCAGATCCTGATTGGGCAGCAGGTCGGAGCGCAGCACGATGCTGTTCAACTGCGAGCCGCTGAGCTGGCCGATGGATCGCAACTGGCCGAGCGTGTCGCCCAGTCCTTCCATGCCGGCGCCGCCAAAGTCGGAGCCTTGCGAGAACTGGAACTGATCGGTGAAGACCCAGCTCACGCGGCCCGTGCCAAAGCGCTTGCCCAGGCCGAGCGAGTGCGCATTGGTGAATTGCGAGTTGTCGGAGAAGCGGTTGCGCGCGTCATAGCGCACGGCTCCGGAGTATTGGAATTGTCCGCCACGCCCGAGCAGTTGCAGCAGTTGCAGGCTGCCGCCAATGGAAGGGAAGCCGCGCCATCCGCCACTGTAGGTGCGTTGGAGCGCAGGGTTGGAGTCGAGCGTTTCCGCCACTCGGATGGAGGGCGCGATGTAGCTATGAGGGTGTCCCCAGGTGCCGTAGCCGATGGTCTGCGTGCCGCTCAAGGGTGTCTCATCGGGTGTCACCTCGGTCTTCTGCTCGTCGGTGATGTAGACCGGGCTGGGCACACCTTGAATGGGCGTGGGCGGTGGCGCCTGGGCCAGCGCCATTGCGGCGCACATCAGAACCAGTGCGGTGATTGCAGCGGGCGCGCTGTGTGCTTTCACAATATGCCTCCAGATGGCGGACATCTTCTGCTACGGCACAACCACGGTGTCCCCCGGCTTGAGCAGAATGTTCTGCTCCGGATGGTCACCGCGAATCACGGAGTTGTAATTGAACGGAATGCGCACCTGCTTGCCATTCTCCGTGCGCAGAACATAAATCTTCTTGGAGTTTGCGAACGGGGCCAGTCCTCCGGCCGATGAAATGGCTTGCAGAATATTCATCTCGCCGGTGAGCAGGATGGCGCCCTGCCGTTGAACCATGCCCATGATGTAGGCGCGCTGGCTGCGCACGGTGGCGACAATGACGGTCACGCGTGGTTCGTTCAGGTAGCGCTTCAATCCCTGCGTCAGCTCTTCGGCCAGGGCCGTCGGCGTCTTGCCCGCCGCCTGAACGTCACCGAGCAGCGCCACGGAAATTTTTCCGTCCGAGCGCACGGGCAGGGTGCCGGAGATGTCCGGTTCCTTCCACACGTTGAGCTGCAATACGTCGTCCGGGGCAATCACGTAGTTGGATGGCGCCGCAGGGGGCACCACCTCTGTTGTTGCTTGTGGGGCTGTCGCCTGCGCGGCCAAGGTGGCGCACAGCAGCAGCAGGAATCCAAGCACCGCGATCAGCTTGTTCATCACCCGTCGTTCCTTCGCAAGTTCACGGAGGCGCCTGATTGCGCCGGTTCCGTTCTTTCCTTACGGCAGGCAGATGAGTGCAACGCGCATGCCACGTTCGCAGGATGCGCCGCAAAGTCGTTTCATCGCCATACCTTCTTTGGAATCAACGGATACACGCGACAGCAGCGGATCGCAGCGAACGCCACCCGCATGCGGTCAGGCGCATTCCACGCAGGTCGCCAATTCATAGCGGTTCCGTCTGCAAAACTTTGCTTACTTGCATAACGGCTTCTTCTCTTTTCCAGCCACCCACAAGCGCTTTAGCTCGCTCGATTCATTGGCTTCCGAAGTCGGCGAGAAAGTCCGCTCCGCGCATCTGCGCGCAGACCTCAATGTGCAAATCAGGCGTCGCGCACCATTCGCAGTGCGGGCCAAAGGGACGCTCGAGGGCGTTTCAGAGGCTTCGAAGAGCGGTCTGTGACGCGTTTCCGCAGAATCGGTGGTGCATGTCCCGTGGACGGCGAGGCCAGCCGTTGAGCAGTCTCAACGGCGTGTGTTCCGGGTTGCGAGGTGGTTACCTCGACTCGCGGGGCATCGCCACCGGTTTCCGATCATGATTTTCAAATCCACAAGAATCAATGAGTTCGTCGCGCGAGCGGCTCTCGCCGAACGAAAAATTCTCCGACTTTCCGGCCTGTGACCTTCGTTCAATGGCCGTTTTCAGCGGCTGAATCGCAATTCAGCAGGACATGACCCTGGGACCGGGTTGGTCCAACACCTCGGAGTCTGGCAACTGGTCAAACATCACACCGATTCATCCGTTGGGGGTGTTAGCGTCGAGTAGCGTAGTCAAACGAGACCCGTAACAAGCTCGGGTGGGGCTTCTGAAAGTTTGAGCACCTCCGGTGAGTCACCTCTTCGAACCTTTTCACAAAAAAGGGCTGAGAAGCGGACAGGGGACGTGTGTCTTCGCGAACAAGAACCAGCGCTAGCCCAGGGAAGTTGGTTCCGCAAGCGGACGAAATCATAGCGATGAAGCGGAGCAGAGGAGCGAGGGCCCGGCTCCGCGGGAAGTGTGAGCTGTATGAGGAAGCAGAACGTAATCCTCCTTCTGGTGTTGTTGTTGAGCCTGGCAGGCTTCGCGCAAACGCCCGCAACCATTCTGTACTCCAACCTGACCTCCGGTCCCAGGACCGGCGGACAGAATAGCGCCGGCGCGTTTGTCACCATTTACGGCAAGGGCTTTGGCAGCACGCAAGGCACTTCGTATGTGACCGTTGGTGGAGGCAAGGTCGCCTCCTATCAGCTCTGGTCCGATACTGCCATCACCTTCCAGCTCGGCTCATCGGCCGCCACCGGCAACATCGTGGTCTACGTCAGCGGCACGGCCAGCAACGGCGTCGCATTCAGCATTCGTTCGGGCAGCATCTACTTCGTTTCGCCCACCGGCAGCGACTCCCGGTCCGGCTCCTACAGCGCCCCGTTCGCCACCCTGACCAAGGCCAAGAGCACCATGCGCGGCGGCGACATCACCTACGTGATGAACGGCTACAAGGACAGCTCGACCAGCACGCTGGCTCTCACGCGTAATGGCTCGACCTCGTCGCCCATTGCCATCGTCGCGTATCCGAACGCCACAGCCACCGTCGGCAATACGTCGCGCTCGACGGCTATCAGCGTTTCGGCGAGCAACTGGGTGATCGCCGGACTTACGCTTCGTGCGGCGCAGTCGGCGGTTTCCGCCAGCAGCGCCAACAATCTGCGCGTGGTTCGGAATGACGCGAGCTGCCCCTCGGGCAGCGGCTCCAGCGCCTGCATGGTGGCCACCAACGGCAGCGGCCTGACGCTGCTCGGCAACACCATTCATGACAGCGGCTCCACCAGCGCCACCAGCCTGGTGAACTACCACTCGGTTTATCTCTACGGCAGCAACAAGGTTGAGTTCGGCTGGAACAGCGTGCTGAACACCCTCGGCTGCAACGGTTTCTTCATGGCCGGTTCGAGCCTTCAGTACGGCATCTCGGTGCATGACAATCTGATCTCGGCCACGCCGTGCGAGGCCATCGCGCTCGCTACGGTCAACCCGGCCACCAGTGCCGTCAGCGTCTACAACAACGTCATCGTGAATTCCGGCACCGGCCCGGCTCCGGGCGGTGCAACTCCGGTGAACGGTTATGGCGCCATCATGATCGGCGGCGGCCAGTCGACGGCCGCTCAGGTTTACAACAACACCATCTACAACCCCGGCACCATGGGCGGAAACACCGCGGGTGCGGTGCGCGCCACCGGCGCCGTCAGCCTCATCAACAACATCTTCGACCTGCCCAGCGCGGGCCAGTATGTTTCGCTCGACACCAGCACCAGCTGGATCAGCGGCAGCAACAACCTGTTCTACGGCGCGGGCCAGCCGCTTGGCGTCTTCACCAACAGCGTGGTGGAAGACCCGGCGTTCGTGACAGCGGGCAGCGATTTTCACCTCAGCAACAGCAGCCCGGCCATCGACGCCGGCGCCAGCCTGAGCCTCACGCGCGACTTCGACGGCAATCAGCGTCCGCAGGGCAATGGCTACGATATCGGTGCCTATGAATCTTCGGTCGCCGCGTCGGGCAGCCTCGTCGCCTCCGCCGGAAGCCTGAGCTTCGGCAACGTCAGCGTCGGCTCCAACACCACGGAAACCGTGGTGCTGACCGCCAGCGATGCCAAGGTCACCATCTCGCAGCTCAGCAGCGACAGCAGCGCCTTCACCGTGAGCGGCGTTACGCTGCCGGCCAGCATCAGCGCGGGCAACTCGGTCACGCTCTCCGTCACCTACGCCCCCACGGCCAGCGGCGCGCAGAGCGGCACCATCTCGGTCATCAGCGACGCAGGCAATTCTCCGGCGTCCATCGGCGTCTCCGGCACCGGGGCATCGGCAACGGCGAGCCTCTCGCCCACCAGCCTGAGCTTCGGCAGCCAGGCCGTCGGCTCCACCAGTGCGGCGCAGACGGTCACGCTCTCGAACACCGGCACCGGCGATATGACAGTTAGCTCCATCGTCGCCAGCGGTGATTTCGCGCAGTCGAGCACCTGCGGCAGCACTCTTGCCTCAGGTTCTTCCTGCACCATCAGCGTCACCTTCACGCCGACCACGACCGGCACGCGCACCGGCACGCTGACCGTCACGGACAACGCCACCGGCAGCCCGCAGACGGTGAGCCTGAGTGGCACCGGAACCACAGCCACGACCAGCCTTTCGGCCTCGAGCTTGACATTCGGCGCGCAGAAGGTCGGCTCCACCAGCTCGACCCAGACGGTGACTTTGACCAACAGCGGTAACACCGCGCTGAGCATCAGCTCGGTCGGCATCTCTGGCGACTACGCGCAGACCAACACCTGCGGTTCGAGCGTCGCGGCCGGTGCCTCGTGCACGGCGACCGTCAGCTTCACGCCGACGACGACGGGCACACGCAGCGGCAGCCTGGCCTTCTACAGCAACGCCACGAACTCGCCGGCAACGGTGAGTCTGAGCGGCACGGGTGCACTCGCAACGCTCGCGGCTGGCAGCTCGTCACTGGGCTTTGGCTCGGTGGCGGCTGGCTCCAACAGCACGCTGTCGGTGGTTGTCACCAACAGCGGCGCGGTCAGCGCCAACGTCTCGGCCATCAGCGTGGATAACGCGGTCTTCACGGTGAGCGGCGCCACGCTGCCCGCCACGCTTGCAGCGGGCAGCTCGCTGACCCTGCAGGTGAAGTTCGCACCCACGGTCTCCGGCAGCTACTCCGGCACGCTCAGCGTAACGAGCGACGCCACCAACTCGATTCTCGCGGTGGGACTCACCGGCACGGGCACCACGGCCGTTGCCAGCGTCTCCTCCTCGGCTCTGAGCTTCGGCAGCGTGAACCTTGGCTCCAGCAGTTCGGCGCAGACGGTCACGTTCTCCAACACCGGCAATGGCGCCATGACCATCAGCTCCATCGTGCTCAGCGGTGACTTTGCCAAGACGACCACCTGCGGCAGCACGCTTGCAGCGGGCGCTTCCTGCACCGTCAGCCTGACCTTTACGCCGACCGCAACCGGTTCGCGCACGGGCACGCTGACCATTACCGATAACGCCACCACCACGACGCAGACGGTGAGCCTCAGCGGCACCGGCACGCAGGCCGTGGCCAGCCTCTCGGCCAGCACGCTAAGCCTGGGCAGCATTGTCCTCGGCTCCAGCAGCGCGGCACAGACGGTCACGCTTTCCAACAGCGGCACTGGCGCGATGACGATCAGCTCCATCGCGATCAGCGGTGACTTCACCAAGTCGACCACGTGCGGCAGCACGCTGGCGGCGGGTTCTTCCTGCACCGTCAGCGTGACCTTCACGCCGACCGTCAGCGGCACCCGCACGGGCACGCTCACCATCACCGACAACGCCAGCACGACGACGCAGACGGTGAGCCTGAGCGGTACGGGCACGCAGCCGGCGGTCAGCCTGTCGGCCGCAAGCCTTACCTTCAGCAGCCAGACGGTGGCCTCCACCAGTTCGGCGCAGACGGTGACTGTTTCCAACACTGGCACGGCGTCCCTGACGATCAGCTCCATCGCGATCAGCGGAGACTTCGCCAAGACGACAACCTGCGGCAGCACGCTTGCAGCGGGTTCGTCCTGCACCATCAGCGTGACCTTCACGCCGACCGTCAGCGGTACCCGCACGGGCACGCTCACCATCACCGACAACGCCGCAACCACGACGCAGACGGTGAGCCTGAGCGGCACCGGAGCAGCGGCTGCCTCGGTCGCCCACTCGGTGACGGTGGCATGGGCAGAGACGGGAACCGCAACCGGCTTCAACGTCTACCGCTCGGCCACCTCCGGCTCCGGCTACGCCAAGCTGAACTCAAGCGTGCAGAGCAGCACCAGCTACACCGACTCGTCGGTGACCAATGGCGCCACGTACTACTACGTGGTCACCGCCGTGGATAGCAACGGCGTCGAAACCGGTTATTCAGCGGAGGCCTCGGCGACGGTGCCTACCACCTAGAATGGGAAAAACTTTTCCACAGAAAACAGCGCCCCGTGAACCAAGTTGCATACTTCACGGGGCGTTTCTCTGTTGGGACTGAGGAACGGAGGTGTATAATCCTTCTAGGTACTTCGCCTAACAATTGATTGATCTGCACGAGCGAAGGCCGTGTTTCACTTCCGCGCCTATATCTAGCCACTGTGTTCGGGCCCTTTCATTTTCAGACATTTCCGGCAACCGCGAAGGGCGGTTTACGGCCTAGTTGACCTGCGCTCCTGCGGGAAAAACAGATCGGATACCCGAGCTGTATCTGCAGGAATTTGCGCAATTACCCACGAACGAGTCCCTTCGTAAGTTGCTGATTTGTCTAGGACGGCCGATTCTCGAACCATGCGAGAAGGGCAGCCGGCATTGGGCTGGCTAGTTTTGAGGCGAAGATGCAGTTTACAAAGAGTTTTTCTATTGCTCTTTTCCTGGTAGTCGTTGGCGCAAGCCTGGTTCTGACGGGCTGCGGTGGCGCAGGCTCCGTCTCCGGTTCGACAACCGGTTCCAACACCAGTACGTCGACTCCCGCCATCACCTTCAGCTCCAGCTCCATCGCCTTCGGGCAGGTTGCCGTCAAGGGGAGCAGTTCGCAGACCGTGACCCTGAGCAATACCGGCACGGCGGCTCTGTCAATCTCCTCCGTGACGGCCACCGGTGATTTCAGCGTCACAGATAACTGCGGAGTTTCGCTGGCGGCGGGCAGTACTTGCACGGTGACGGTGACCTTCACGCCAACGGTTTCCGGAAGCCGCAGCGGCACCCTGAGCGTGGCCGATAATGCCACTGGGTCGCCGCAGACGCTGAGCCTCTCCGGCACAGGGTTGGCTTCAACTGCGAGCCTCTCGACCAGCAGCATCAGCTTTGGCAGCCAGACGGTTGGCTCCACCAGTTCAGCGCAGTCTGTGACGTTGACCAATAGCGGCACTGCCGCGCTGACGATCAACTCGGTTGCCTCCAGCGGAGATTTTGCGCAGACGAATAATTGCGGCAGCAGCCTGGCGGCGGGGGCGTCCTGCGCCATCAGCGTGACGTTTACGCCGACGGCGAGCGGCGCGCGCACCGGCACGCTGACGATTACGGATTCGGCCACGGGATCGCCGCAGACGGTCAGCCTGAGCGGTACCGGCACCTCTTCCTCTGCCAGCCTCTCTGCCACGAGCCTGAGCTTTGGCAGCCAGTTGCTGAATTCCACCAGCTCGGCCAAGACCGTGACGCTCTCCAACACCGGCACGGCGGCGATGACGATCAGTTCGATTACTGCCAGTGGCGATTTCGCGCAGACCAACACCTGCGGCAGCAGCTTGGCGGCGAGTTCTTCCTGCACCATCAGCGTGACGTTTACACCGACTGCGATTGGCTCGCGCGCGGGCACGCTGACAATCACGGATTCGGCCACGGGATCGCCGCAGACGGTGAGCCTGAGCGGTACGGGTACCACCCCGTCAGCAAGCCTCTCGGCAACGACGCTCAGCTTTGGCAGCGTGCTGGTCGGCTCCACAAGTTCCGCGCAGACGGTCACGCTGACCAACTCCGGCACTGCGGCTTTGACCGTAAGCTCCATCACGGCCAGTGGCGATTTCGCACAGTCGAACACCTGCGGCTCGAGCGTGGCAGCCGGTTCGTCGTGCACCATCACGGTGAAGTTCACGCCAACCACGACCGGCTCGCGCACAGGCACGGTGACAATCACGGATTCGGCTACTGGCTCTCCGCATACGGTGAGCCTGACCGGCATGGGAACCACGCCGGTGGCCAGCGTCTCTGCCAGCAGCCTCAGCTTCAGCAGCACCGCAGTCGGCTCCAGCAGCACGGCGCAGACGGTCACGCTCTCCAACACCGGCACGGGCGCAATGAGCATCACCTCCATTGCGGCCAGTGGCAACTTCTCGCAGACGAACACCTGTGGCAGCAGCTTGGCAGCAAGTTCCTCGTGCAGCATCAGCGTCACGTTCACGCCGACTGCAACAGGCACACGCACGGGCACGCTGACGATCACGGATTCCGCGACAGGGTCTCCGCAGACGGTGAGCCTGAGCGGCACGGCCGTTGCTGGCGGCAACCTGACCTCGACGGCCAGCAGCATTGCCTTCGGCAGCGTCTACGTCGGCTACAGCAGCTCGCAGACGCTGACGGTGACCAATTCCGGCAGTTCGACGGTGACGGTCTCGGCCGCCGGAACCAGCGGCGCGGGGTACTCGGTCAGCGGTGTTTCGCTGCCATTCACGGTGGCCGCCGGAGCCAGCGCCACGCTGACGGTGACCTTTACGCCGACCGCGACGGGCAACTCGACAGGAACGGTTTACCTCACGAACAACGGCTCCAGTTCGTTCTCGGTGACGTTGAGCGGCACAGGCACGGCAGCGCCGTCCCACTCGGTCACGGTGGCCTGGACGGCTTCGACTGGCAGCGTTGTCGGATACTACGTCTACCGAAGCACCACAAGCGGCAGCGGCTACTCGCTGCTGAACAGCTCCGTCGATACCGGCACGTCCTACGTGGACAGCACGGTGGCCGGAGGAGGTACCTACTATTACGTGGTGACCGCCCTGGGAACGGATGGAGTGGAGACGGCCTATTCGACAGAGGCCAAGGCAACGGTCCCAACGCCATAGACGTTACGCGTCTATTGTCCAAGGAAGTGGAATGGACGCATGGACCCGCCGGGAGAACCTGCCCGGCGGGTTTTCTTATTGTCCGGAAGGACAAGTGAAAATGTTTTCACACTTCGCCCGAAAAAGGCGCATAGTGCAGCTGGCAGCCGTTGTGAATCTCTACAGAATCCCTGCAAGTTGTTGAATTGAAGAGGCGCGACTGCGCGGGTGATGTGCAGACTTTGGCAGGTCGCGTGCTCTTTGGTACGGAGGAGGAACTGCATCCTGCCCATGCCAGCCTTTGAACAGAACTTGCAAAGCCCGGAGACACTCGCTGCAGCCGGTCTGCCGCCCTTTGAGGTGATCTTCGGCAAGACGCACCTGATGCAAGAGGTCCGCCGGAAGATAGAACAGGCGGCTGGTACCAACATTCCTGTGCTCATCCGCGGCGCCAGCGGAACGGGCAAGGAGGTCATCGCGCGTCTGCTGCACGTCCGGTCCCCCTGGCACAACGGCCCCTTTGTGAAGGTGAATTGCCCGGCCATTCCCGGGACGCTGATGGAGAGCGAACTGTTCGGCTACGAAAAGGGTGCATTCACTGGCGCCTATACGAACAAAGCCGGACGCTTTGAAGCCGCGCATCTTGGGACGCTGTTTCTGGATGAAATTGGCGACCTGGATGCCGGTCTGCAGGCCAAGCTGTTGCAGGTATTGCAGGATGGCAAGTTCAGCCGGCTGGGCAGCGAGACGGATAAGAGCGTGGAGGTGCGGATTGTTTCCGCCACCAACCACCCGCTTGAAGAAGACATGGGCACAGGGATGTTCCGCACGGATCTGTTCTACCGGTTGGATGGCATCTCCATCGTGCTGCCATCGCTGGCGGAGCGGCGTGAGGATATTCCGTTGCTGGTGGAGTATTTTGTCGATCACTACAACCGGGCATTCAGCCGGCGTACTCCGCACATTTCCGATCACGGCGTAGAGCGGCTGATGGCGTGCCAGTGGCGCGGCAATGTGCGGGAGCTGGAAAATGTAGTTCGCCGCTATGTTGTCTTCGGGCAGGAAGAGACTCTGCTGGCGGACCTGCGTCGCCGGGATGAGGCGGTGTTTACGCCGGAAATCCCGATGGACGGCGACATTTCACTGAAGCAGATTACAAGGCGGGCGGTGCGCGAACTGGAGTACAAGATCATCTCGCGGATGCTGCTGAACCACCACGGTAACCGCACCAGCGCGGCCCGCGCGTTGAAGATCAGCTACCGCGCCCTGATGTACAAAATTCGCGACAACAATCTGCCGCGCATCCGCGCAGTGAGCAAGAAGCCGCCGATGAACGATAAGGCGGTTGTGTCGCTGGAAATCCCCCCCATCGCTCCCACGGAAGAGAACTGATCCACCAGAAGGCGCATCAGTCGAACTTCAGCAACAATTCCGGTAAGAGCGTCGAAGCAGGGTTCAGGCGGAGTCCCGGGTAGTAAAGGCAGCGTCCGCAGAAACAAGCTCAGCAGTCGATTCATAGCCCGCAAGAGCACCCCCAACTGCGCCAGCCTTCGAGACAGTAACGACAGTGCTGAGCGGCGCTTCCCCCAGTCAGCCCCCGATCCGGCCGCAGGAAAAGAACGAACCCATTCAAGTTAGGCAAGCATTTGCAGTTAATGAATGCTTTTAAGTGGTTGGATTCTGACAGCCGGAATGTGGCTGAGATAGAAGCAGTTGGCGGGCGTGACGATTGCGCTAGTGGAAGCGGAATTGCTCTGGGAGTTGTTGTGACTGGGCTTGGAGTGAGGAGGTAGGGTTGGCCACACCTTTGAGAAATGCTCCCATACGGTTTGCGAACCGTACGATTGAACCGCAAGAGAGCTTCCTGGCGCGAATTACGCAGGAATGCCGAAGGGCGGAACGCTCGAGGCAGCGCTTTGTTCTGCTGCTGATTCGCGGCATCCAGCGCCTGAATGCCGAACTGCCTACGGTGCTGGCGCAGGTTGCCAGCGTCACGCGCGAGATCGACGTGATTGGGTGGTACGAAGAAGGCGAGACGCTGGGAGTGATCTTTGCCGAACTGGGCGACTCGCAGATGCCGCAGGCGCGAGCCGCCATCCTGCGCCGAATGACCGAGGCGTTGCGGGAGATCCACAGGGAAGGAGCACTGAGCCTTGAGGCGCGGATCTTTCCCCGGGATTTGAATGACGATTCAGTAGAGGAAGACGTCCCGAAGGATGAGGAGTTCTATCCGGGCACGTCCAGCGGAAAGAAGTTCCTGCTGGGCATCAAGCGCTGCATCGACATTGCAGGCTCATCGCTGCTGCTGGTAGCTCTGTCGCCATTGCTGCTGGCGGCGGCGATTGCCGTAAAGCTCAGCTCGCCGGGACCGATCCTGTACCGGCAGGAGCGTGTGGGGCAATACGGCAAGCCATTCGTGTTCCTCAAATTCCGCTCCATGAAGGTTGCCAACGATCCAAGCATTCATGAGGACTACGTGAAGCGGTTCATTCGTGGCACAGCCGAACGCCAATTGAATGATAAGGGCGAGCCGATCTTCAAACTCACACGTGACCCGCGAGTGACTCGTGTGGGCCTGTTCCTGCGCAAGACGAGTATCGACGAGCTGCCGCAGCTGTGGAATGTTCTCGTCGGCGACATGTCGCTTGTGGGGCCGCGTCCGCCGATTCAGTACGAGGTGGAGTGCTACGAGTTATGGCATCAGCGGCGCGTTCTGGAACTGCGTCCTGGCATCACGGGGCTGTGGCAGATCAGCGGGCGCAGCCGCATCGGGTTTAACGACATGGTGCGGCTTGATCTGCGCTACGCGCGGGAGTGGTCTCCCTGGCTCGACATCAAGATCCTTCTGCAAACCCCGATGGCGGTCTTCGGAGATGGCGGAGCGAACTGAACTCTGCGAGAGAAATTCTCCGGCCGGAAAACGAATGGCGCCCCGAAGGGCGCCATCTTCATTGGGTGCCTGAATCAGAGAGCCTCACTGGTCTTCATAACCATAGCCATATTTGGTGTAATAGCGGTTAGCTGAAGCGTCCGTGGCGTTCAACACCACACCCATCAGGCGCTCCCGCTGGAACTCCTGTGCCGCTTTCTTCGCCAGATCAACGTCGGTCTCGCGGGAGTTCACTACCAGCAGCACTCCATCGCAGAAGTCGGAGATCACGCGGGCGTCTGCAATCGGAAGTGCCGGCGGCGTGTCGATGATGATCCAGTCGAAGACCGAGCGCAGTTGTTCGAGCATCTCCGCGAGCTTGGATGGCACGATGAGTTCTCCCGGATTGCGGAAGCTTGTGCCGCAGGAGATCAGGTGGAGGTTCTCGATGGAGCCTGTCTGAATCACGTCATGCAGCGAGGAGTCTCCGTGGAGGTAGTCGCTGAGGCCGGGCGTGCTCGGTGCGCCCAGCAGGGTGGAGACACCGGCGGGACGCCGCAGATCGGCGTCAATCAGCAGTGCGCGGCAGTTGCTCTGCAGGGCAAAGGCGTGCGCCAGATTGGTGGCCACGAAACTTTTGCCTTCACGCGGCACCGCGCTGGTAATCAGGATGGTCGCGGACGGCGCTGTGCCACGAATCTGATAGAGCCGCGAGCGGAGTGTGCGGAACTGTTCGCGGCCGAGCTTCTGCTCGGTTCCGAGAAACACCAGTTCCGGCTCATGCGGACGCCAAGTGCAGGCGCGCACGGTGGCGAGATCCATGGAGGCTGAGGGGTTCGTGGCGCGTCCCGCCTGGTCAGCCGGATTGCTCATCATGGCGAGCATCTCATTGGCGGCCGCGACGGCACTCTGCGCCTGTATGGCTTCGGTCGCGCCAGTGTGCTGCTTTTCCGAGGCGCTGGAGAGCACTTCCTCCACATCGGGCAACTCAGCGGACGGGAGTTCCTGTTTGCGCGCTTTCTGGAGTGCTTCGTGGATACGGCTCATTGCGGTTCGCTCTCCTTGGATCCGATGTGGGTCAGCATGGATTTGCTCCCGGCGATGTGCATGGAAGCGGAGTCGATGAGTTGCAACTCCTGCGCCGCCTCCTCCACGTGGCGCGTGAGCACGCGCGGTGCATCATCACAAAAGGCGCCAATCAGAGAGTGTTCGCAGAGCAGGTTGACCGTGCGAACGATTCCCCGCGAATAGTGAAAGACAGCCTCGATGGCTTCAGGGCTGAAGATTTGCTGATAGTCTCCACCGGCAACGCGCAGGCGCTGTGCAATATATGCGACGGTCTGCGCGGAGTTCAGAGGCAGCGTGCGGCAGCGCAGCACAATGCGCTGGCGAAGCTGCCGCAGCGATGGCCGCGCGAGAATCTGCTCCAACTCCGACTGGCCGGAGAGAACGATCTGCAGCAGCTTCTGTGTCGGCGTCTCGAGGTTGGTGAGCAAGCGCAACTCCTCCAGCATCTGCTCGGAGAGTTGCTGCGCCTCGTCGACAATCAGCACCACAGGCTTCTGCTCGGCGTGGCGCTCCAGTAACCATTCGTTGAACAGCAGCAGGCGGCGGCTGTGCTGGGATTGGTCGCACGCGAGCCCGAAGTCGGCCATGATGTAGTCGAGGAACTCATCGGGTTCCATGTGCGGGTTAAATACGTATGCGGTAGCCGCGCTGTGCTTCTCCAGCCACTGCATGAAGACGTTGAGCAGCGTCGTCTTGCCGGTCCCCACATCTCCGGTGAGAAGGACAAACCCTTTGCGGCTGTCAACACCGTAGGCCAGTGTGGCCAGTGTCTCGCGCACCGCATCCGTCACGTAGAGAAAACGCGGGTCGGGGTTGAGATTGAAAGGGGCTGCCTCGAGATGGAAATATTTCCTGTACATGGCAGCTACACCTTCACCGTGGAAATCGCGGACTTGCCGTTTCCTTTCTGGTTGCGGCTGGTTGAGGCATTGGCCGTTTCGGCAATCAGCGGAATCGCGATCAGCACCGGCAGATCAAGGCCGTTGAGCGCGTCCTCCTCCGTGCGAACGAACCGCTGTGTCGACTCCAGTATCACGGCCAGGCCCACGGCCAGGGCCAGCCCGGCTCCCAATCCGAAAAGGGCGAACTTGATCCGGTTGGGATAGCTCGGCTTTACAGGAAGATCGGGGGAATCCATCACGTGGAACTGCTCTCCTTCCTGCCGACGCTCCAAATCCGTTGCCATTTCCGACTGCTTCTTCTTGCCCAGCAGATCGTTGTAGAACTGCAGCGCGGTGTCATAGTCGCGGGTGAGCGACTTGTAACTCTCTTCCACCCCGGGACTCAGTTGCAGACGTGCCTGCAGGGTACGCAACTGTTCCTGAAGATGGGACTGCTCCGATCGCTTGCTGCGGATGGATTCGTCCGCGAGCTGCACTGCCAGGCGCGCCTGCCGCATCTCCGGTGTATCTGCCCTCGTAGCGGCGGGCTGCGCGGGGCTGGGGGAGGCGTTCATCCGGTCGTGCAGCTGCTGAATCTGCAACTCCACCTTCTTTACGTCCGGGTGCTCCTCGGTGTAGCGGGCGCGCAGGCCCGCAAGCTGAGACTCCAGCTTTGCGAGTTCGGTCTCAAGATCCGAGGCGCTGCTTGTGCTCCCGGACTTCTTTGCGTCGCGAACCAGTTGCGCCAGTGCAGACTCCTGGATGAGCTTCTGCTGCTGGGCCTGTGCCAGCTCCTGGTTTACCGTTTCCAGCCTTGTGCGCGTAACGTTGAGCACTTCCAGGTTCCGCTGCTCGTCCGTGGGAAGCTGACCGATGTACTGGCGCTTGAAGTCCGCCAGCTTGGCGTCCTGCATATCCAGCTTCTGCTTCGCCTGCGCCAACTGGTCCGCCAGAAACTTGGTGGTGCCTTCCGCCCGTTCCTGCCGCACCGCCTGGTTCTCCTCCATGAACATGGAAAGAATCTCGCCGCAGATGCGTTGTGCCGTGGTGGGGGAGGAGGCCGAGGCCGTGACGTAGAACCCTGACGGAGGCCGCGCCGAGCCTTCGGGCCGGATGACCGTGACCTCGATGGATTTGCGCAGCTTCTCAACCATCTCTTCGCGCGTCATCTTGCGCGCCTCGTCACGGTAGAGCCCCTGATTGTCGATGATCGGTTCCAGCCGCGAACGGCTCAGGATCTGCTCCTTCATCGTCATCAATCGGGCGTCCAACTGGTCGGTGATCACCGGGGTCACAAACTTGTCTGGGACCTTCGGCTGTTCAACCAGTACAAAGGCCTGCGAGGTGTATCGCGGCTTGAGCCAGAATGTGATCGAAATCGCCACCAGCGGCCCGAGGACCACTGGGATCACAATCCACCAGAGGCGTCTGCGTATGATCGCCTGAACCTTATGAAAGTCGAATTGTGGTTCCTGTTGTTCCATCCTGGTCGTTTCCCCGAGTCCAATTGGCAGACAGAATTCTTCCTTGCCGTGACTCAAGAGCAAGGCGGTGGCCAACTCTGGCGAGAAGTGATCCAGTATTTCGAGAGTTTGCGAAAGGAATTGCGCTTCAGGAGGGGAAGATATGCGTCAAAAGCGCCTCTCTGTGGGGCGCGGAGCCTATAGCTGGAGAGGAAGTTGGGCTGCGGGAGGATGGAGCTGGCTGCAATATGCAGAAGGTTGCACATCGCACGGCAGCCCACTTCCGTGGAAACTCCCATCGGGCAGGGAGCATCCGCGGAATTGCGTGCACGGCGGTAAGCGCGGATGGTTTCGTCGGATGATGCAGCGTTGCGGCGTGCTATGGCTTGGGTACGTAGATCAGCGAAGCATCATTGCAGTAGTACTCGTCGCGGAGGCGGTAGTTCTGGCGGATGGCTTCGCGAATGTCTTCCGGCCAGCGGTCGTCTGCGTTCTCGGGGCCTTCCACCGTGCGGTTGAGCACAATGGCGGAGAACTGGCGTGAGGCGATGGCCTGCTTCAGGTCGGAGTCCGGGAAGTGAAGGCCCTTCACCATCCAGCGATAGACGAACGGGTCCGAGATGATGACCTGCTTGCGCGCGACCACGAGCGCGCCAATGTTCTCCGACAGAATGCGGTCGCCCAGCTCTCCGCGAATGGACTGGTAAGCGGCGTCGCAGCCGGTAAGGCCCTCAACCGGGCGATGCACGCGCAATGGCGCGTAGGAGACCGCCATGAGGCTGATGGTGCAGAGCACGACGACAAGGGCAGGTTCGGCCGCCGAGCGGGTGCGCAGCCAGTGGTATCCGACGGCCGCGCTGAGGCAGAGCACAAAGACCAACTGCAGGCTGTGGTTCTGCGAGGCGCCGATCTTTCCCAGCGTTAACGCGGTCCCGATCACCAGAAAGCAGTAGAGCGCGAGAAAATCCACCTTCCGTTCAACGCCGAACCTCCAGAAGACGACCAGGGCCAGAATCGCAATCACGCCGGAGGAGCGGAGGATGGCCTGTGAAAAGCTGGCCAACTGTGAGAGCGAGAACGGACTGCTCTGCGTGTGAAAGAGGTGATAGCCCATCCAGCCCTGGGTTTGATGCTGTCCGTACCAGTAGCAGGCGAGCAGTGCGGCGGCAAGGCAGGCAGTGAACAGAACCGCCTGTACAGCCTTGCGTGTGAGCAGCAGATAGAGTGCGCATGCGATGGGCGCGGCAATCAGTGTGTAAAGTCCTCCGACCGAAGCGACAAAAAAGGGAAGGGCCAGCACCCAGTATTTCGGAAAGCGCACGAAGATCAGGACGCCGGCGAGCGAGAGCGCAATGCCGATGAAGTCAAAACGGATGATGCCCATCCACGGCTGCGTGGAGGGGACCAGAATCGGCATGAGGCCGAATGCGATGGCCAGCGGTAGCCGCCGCGTCCAGTGAAACGCCAGTGCTCCCACAAAAAAACAGGCGGCCATGCATGCCAGAAACGCGACACACCGCGCGGCGAAAAACGCGGGCTGCCCGTGGTTCAGCGTAAGGCTCACAATCTTGTAGATGAACGGAGGGTACGGATCAATCTGCAATGGCAGGTTCTGCAATGGCGGATAGATCGTGCCGGAGTTTGCCAGTCTGGTTGCCGTGTTGAGGATGGCGCCCTCGGCGTAGTCCAATTGGTAGGGCAGGTGCATGCGTACCAGCGCGCGAAGAATGACGGCCGTCGCCGAGGCCAGCGCGACTGCGGCAAGGACCCACTCCAAGGCGTCCAGAATGCGGTTGGTGATGCCTGTGGACACCGGATTCACAGCGTCAGGGGCTGCCCCCGCGGAAGCATGTGAAGTGCTCAAGAGAATTCTCCGTGGAATTTCGATACGAGTCTACGGCGATGGATGGGGAAATGTGTGGGGAAAATAGATCGCCCCGCAGGGAGTGCGGGGCGATGCCTGAGGAATGAGCTGTGCTGCTACTTCGCTACGGCGGTGACGCCGGTCGGCACGGTCGCGGTGCTCGAAGCCACGGTGTAGCACTTCGCCGGATCGAACGTGAGAGCGCTGCCGGAGCCATCGCTGGGGCCACCGTTGTTCAGGTAGCAGTCCTGCGACGGAATGGTGTAGGCATGGCCGCCCGTTCCGCTGATGTTTCCGCTGGCCACATCCGGACCAATCGCAGGCCAGGGCTTGGACGTCGGCCACCAGGACGGCTTGCTGGAGAGATAGAAGGATGCAGGCAGCGTCTGGCTGGTGGGCACGGCGTTTGCGTATGCCGAGATGCTGCTTGGAACCTCGGAGTTGACGAACCGGTTTGCCGCGCTGACGGTGTCATAGTTGCCCCACCGCATGATGGTCGAGACCACCAGCGAATCGCTCGTCTCACCGCCCTCGGGATAGATGCCGAGGCTGTAGATCGATTTATACAGGCTGGAGGAAGAGGTCGGGTTCGACTCGTAGGCGGTGTGGTAGCCGCTGGTGCCGAGCACGTTTCCAATGATGTTCTGGAAGCGGACCTTCGGATTCAGGCGCACCGGAATGGTGTTGGATGTGGTAAGCGTGCCGTTGTTGGATTCGCGTCCGTCGTACCGGTTGCGGAACAGCGTATTCATCGAGTGCGTTCCGTGGAAGGTATCGGCGTAGAGGCTGGAGCCGACGTTGCTCTCCGCGAGGGTGAACAGGTCCACGGAGTGGTAGGTCAGGCTCTGGTTCTGCCAACTGGCGCTGGCCGTGTACGCGTTGTTGATGGAGTAGTTGTAGGCGGAAACGCAGCCTTCGCAATCGGAGTTGTAAACCTGCGGAGCGGTCGTGCGCTGGAAGATGTTGTTCTCCCAGAGCAGGTCGCCGGCGACGAACGCGGAGACCGCGTAGGTGTCGCCGTCATAGCCATAGAAGTAGCTGTTGCGCACCGTGGTGTGATTGCTGACGTAGGAGCCGACGTGGGTCCATGCGGTGCCCGTCGTGCTGTTGCGCACGCTGCGCACGCCGTCGACCCAGCAGCCCTGGCAGTTGAAGAAGATGACTCCCATGCCGCCGCTGGTGTGATCCATCGACAGGTTCTCAATGCCATCCGCGTAGACGGGGCTGGTAGCCCACCAGGCCTGCGGAGATTTGGCAGAAGCCCAGTTCGGCGCGTAGATGCCCGGCGTGATGCCGACCGTGTAGGGGCCGGAGCCGGAGATAGAAGTTACGGTCACCATCTGAAGCTGACCGCGAATGGTGGAGCCGGAGCCGCCGCTGCGCTGTCCGCCTGAAGGCCAGGTTCCGGAATAGCAGGTGCTGCCGCCGCCGCTGCCAGAAGGATACTCGCAGCCAACATAGAGCCCGTTGTTGTCGGCCGTGTCATCCAGCTGATCAAGCACGATGGGTTGGCCGACCTTGAGGTTGCTTGCGGAGCTGAGTGTGATGGTGGTGGAACCCTTGGTGTAGCCGGATGTCCAGCTTGCGCTGTTGCTCGGCCCGCCCCAGTAGTTCACATCCGTGCTGCTGACGCAGATGTCGCCGTTCAATCCGGAGCAGCCATTGGAACCGGAGAAGACGAGGAACGTGGAGTTGGCTCCCTGACCGCGCAGTGAGACGTTACTCTTGCCGCCGAAGCTGATGCCACCGGAGATGGTGAAGGTGCCCGCCGGAAGAACAACCGCAGTACCGGCCGGCGCAGAGGAGATAGCTGACGCAATGGAGGAGCTTGTGACGGTTCCTGCGGCAACCGTGTTGCACTGGGTTGTGGTGCATGCGGGGCGGCTGGGGATCGTACCGGCTCCAGCCTTTGACCAGTCAACGGCGCGGCTGGAATCCAACACCCCGGACCACTGCTGAGCCGACGCCAAGGTCGCGAAGCTGAGCACGATAGTGAGCAGGAGGAAAGCACTGCGTTTCATATCAACCTCATTCACTCGGAACAAAAAATTCACACTCGCACAGGGCAAAAAGACGCTCATGCGCGCCGATTTACAGCTCTGAGGCAGACTGTTCCGACTAATGGCAGCCTATTGACTCTGCCCATTCCGCGCAAGTAACCGAAGTCGGGCTGCGAAGGCGAAGAGGTGCGTTGGACGATAGGGTTACGCGGCGGCACGGAGGTTCTTGGTCCGTTTGGACTCAAGTCGCCAGGCCATTCGGTCCATGGCCGCCGAGAATTGCCAGCGTAATCTACGGAGTACGAACTGCGTATGGTAGGTCTTCTTCCATCCCAAAATGGGAGCCATCCAGGAGTATTTCCAGGACAGGGTGGGGATATGCAATTCTCCACCGTACCTTCGTGCCAATTCCTGCGACTGCTGCAGCAGATCCTCACGATCGGGATAAAAAAAGACGAGCCAGTTCTGCAGGTAATTGACGCAGGCCTGCCGTGTACGTTCGCTGTCCTCGAGCGAGCGGAGGTAATCCATGTGCAGCAGCATGGAGCGCCACTGCGTGTCGCGCTTGCTGTCGGAGGTGCCGATGTAGCTCAAGCTGCTGCTGCCGGCCGCGCGGTAATAGACCCCGGCGCCGGGCACGAATTTGACGCCGGTGCTCTGCATCAGAACGCGGCAGAAATACTCGCCATCGTCATCGGCGGTGAGTCGCGTGTCCCACGGGCCGGCGGCTTCGGTCAGTTCGCGGCTGACGAGCCAGGTGGCCGTCTGCATGTGCAGGTCGTAGTACATCTTGCGGAAGAGCCATTCGGCAGGGGAGAGATCCTCCCATAGCAGCGTGGGGACAAAGCGCGCCTTGCGCGGGCGGTAGAGGAAGCGTGCGAAGGGGCCGGAGAGCAGCAGCCTCGGGTTGGATTCCTGTGCCACGCGCATCTGCAATTCGAGTTTTTCCGGAGCGAGCAGGTCATCGGCATCCAGCCACTGAATGTAGTCTCCCTGGGCGAGCGAGAAGGCGTGGTTGCGCGCGGCGGCCGCACCCTGGTTTTCCTGCGCGAGAACGCGGACGCCCGCGGATTCAAACCTGCGCGCAACGGCCAGCGTGTCATCGCGCGAGCCGTCGTCGACAATGATGATTTCCTTCGCGGGCCAGGTCTGGGCCTGTGCGGAATCAATGCAATCGGCGATCCAGGGGCCAGCGTTATAGGCGGGGATCAGAATAGAGACCAGCGGTTTCACGTTCGTGGACTCCTCGCTTCCTGCTCAATGCCCGGCGATACGCCGCCAGCAGATGTTCTACGGAGTACTCCCACGCCAGTTGCGTGCGAACGCGCTCGATGCCGATTCCACCCATGCGGCGGCGCTCCTCGGGATGCTCGAGCAGCCAGACGATCTTTTCCGCAAAGTCGCCAACCAGATCGTCTCCGCGGCTGTAGAGGGAAGCCTCGCCTGCGCTGAAGCGGCCTTCCTTCAGGTCGAATTGCACGATGGGTTTGCCGAGCGCCATGTACTCCATGATTTTGATCATGGTGGAAATGTCGTTCATCTCGCAGGGGCGGTCCGGGTTTACACAGACGTCGGCGGTGGAGAGAACATCGAGCAGCGCGGCATCGGAGATTCGTCCGGTGAAATTGAAGATGTCGTCCACCTGCTTGTCCTTCACCATCTGCCGCAACCCGGCGAGACCGGGACCGCCACCCACGCAGGTGAAGTGGATGTCGGTTCGGCCCTGCTGCTTCAGCCGCGCCGCCACGTCGATGAGGATGTCGAGTCCTTCCTGAATGCTCATGGTTCCGACGTAGCCGACCAGGTAGGGCTTGCCATACTTCAGCTCGGGCTTGGCGGGGACGAGCCGGAAGGTTTCAAGGTCGGGACCGTTGCGGACCACAAAGACATCTTCGGGCGCCAGCTTGCCGCGGGAGATAGCGAGTTCGCGATAGCTTTGGTTGGTGGCCATCACAACGCTGCTGCAGCGGTAGGTCATCTTCTCCAGCCAGACCTGCGCCTTGTAGAGCAGGTCCTTGCGTCCGTACTTGGAGAGATAGAGTTCGGGGTTCGCGTCGTGGTGGTCAAAAATGTAGCGCACGCCAAAGAGCCGGAACGGCAACGCGACCAGAAAGATGTCATCCGGCGGATTGCAGCCTTGAATGACGTCGAAGCCGCGCCGCAGAAAGATCCACCAGGTGAACAGAAATTCCCAGAAGAGCGCGGAGGCGAACTCAACGAGATAGCCGCGCACGCTGTTGCCCTCGCGCGGCATGGGGTGGCGGTAGACGTGAACGCCTTCCAGCAATTCATAGCCGCGCTCATAACCCTTGCCTTTCGGGCACAGCACCGTTACCTGATAGCCGGCGCTGCGCAGGGCGCATGCTTCCTTCCAAACGCGGCTGTCGAAGGGCACCGGAAGATTTTCGACGATGATCAGAATCTTGCTCATGAAAGAGTCGGCTTCCTGGTCAGAAGTTTGTAGAGACCGGCGAGGGCGCACATCATCGTGGCCTGTCCCCAGTGCAGGGTTGGTGTCTTGTTCACCAGCAGCGGGGAGTAGCGCCGGTAGTAGAAGTAGCCGGAGGCGTCCTGCATGTTGGCAATGGTCCACGAGGCGACGCGCACCGCAAGGTCTTCGCTGGCCGGGCCCTGATCGTTGAAGAGCACCAGCGTATCGATTGCCTGCGAGGAGCACTGAATGTCAAGCGGCAGAGTCTTGTGCGAGTAGTAGCGCGGCAGGCCATCGGGCTGGAAGAACGTGTTCTTCCAGTACTCGTACCCGTGCATCATGCTGGCCTCAAAGCGAGTGTCTCCCGTTGCATTCTGGAACTGCTTGAAGCAATCGAGCACATAGCCGGTATGGAAGTTGTCGACCCAGTGGAGGTTCTGTTTTTCGCCGTAATACCAGGAGCCGTCGGGGTGCTGATATTGCCGCGTGTACTCCAGCGCGTCGATGGCCAGCGCGAGGTAAGACTCATCTTTCACATGGCCGTAGGTGCGGGCCAGCAGGCTGGCACCCAGCGTGTTGGCGTTGTGCACCTGCTTGTTCGCCGTCGGAATGTAGCTGATGCAGCGTCCGTTGCCGTCGGCGAGCGTGTCGAGGTCCTTGAGGATGTGTGTGCACGCGCTGACGGCGATCTCAAGATACTGCGGATCGTGGAAATGCTCGTAAGCGTCAAGGAAGGCGTGGCCAATCAACGCCGTCCAAACGACGGTTGGAACGCCCTTGGGCAGATAGAATGCGCGCGATTGGTAGTCGAAATGGTTGCCCCAGCAGGCTCCGCTGTATCCGGGGGATTGATGCTCGATGAGCCATTGCAGGGCTTGGCGGGCCTGTTCGCCCCAGCGCGCGTCGCCCGTGGCCTGCTCCATGCGGATGAAGCCGCGTGCCAGAAAGCCCATGCCCTTAGTGGAGCGCGAGCGTCCGACGCCGAGCAGTGGACGGAGGTTGACGGGGAAGCGCCGGATGCCCTGCTGCAACACGGTCAGCAGCAGGGGGTGGTCGAAGGTGAGCGGACGCAGCCAGGAATTCAATCCATCAAAAGGGTCGAAGCCTTGGTAGTCGTTCTCCTTCAACCACTGGTCAAGCTGGGCGATGGCGCGGTGAATGCTCTGCTGCGCGGGATGCACGGCAGGCTGCGCCAGGTTACCAGCAAATTCCGTCGTAGGTGACATCGTCACTCCTCTTGTCGGTAATGCGCACCAGGTCCACCAGGCGCTGTCCCTGGCGCAGACGCTCGGAGATGCCGTTGAACTCCGCATCCTTGTTGCCGACCACGATGGTTTCGCCGTGCTCCAGCACGGCGTCAACGCCATCCACCATCAGCCGGGAAATGTGCGGGATGCGGTTGAGGATGAACTCACGATTAGCGCCCATCAGGCGGGCCAAGCTCACCTTGCGGTCAAAGATGCGAAGGTCGTAGCCTTTGCCGAGCAGGTACTCGACGACCTCGATTACGGGGCTTTCGCGAAGATCGTCGGTGCCCGCCTTGAAGCTGAAGCCGAGCACGCCCACCCGCTTGCTGCCGTTCTTCATGATCAGCTCCAGCCCGCGCTTTACCTGCAATTCATTGCTGGGAAGAATCGCGTTCAGCAGTGGCAGTTGCAGGTCGCGAACCTTGGCCTGGTAAGACAATGCCCGCAAATCCTTGGGGAGGCACGAGCCGCCGAACGCGAAGCCCGGCTTCAGGTAGGCCTCGGAGATATTGAGGCGCTTGTCCTGGCAGAAGATCTGCATCACGCGGTGCGCGTCCACGTTGAACGACTTGCAGATGGTTCCGATTTCGTTGGCGAAGGCGATCTTCAGTGCGTGCCAGCCGTTGCTGACGTACTTGACCATCTCGGCGGTTTCGATGTCGACGCGGACCAGCGGAGCATCAAGGTCCGCGTAGATTTTGGCGAGCATGTCACCGCTGGCTTCGTTCAACTCGCCAATCACTGTCTGTGGCGGAAGCCGGAAGTCCTTCACGGCCGAGCCTTCGCGCAGAAACTCCGGGTTGTGGCAGACGCCGAAGTGCACCCCGGCCTTCTTGCCGGAGTGTTCCTCCAGCGTTGGGATGATGAGACTGCGCGTGGTTCCGGGCACCACGGTGCTGCGGATGACGATCAGGTGCCATCCCTGTTTTTGCCGGAGCGCCATGCCAATCTGCTCGCAGACGCGCTTGATGTAGGTGAAGTCCAGGTTGCCGTTGGACTGGCTGGGCGTGCCCACGCAGATGAACGACAGGTCCGTGTCGCGAACCGCTGCCGCCGCGTCATCGGTGGCCTGCAGACGGCCGCGCGCGACGTTCTGGGCAATGATTTCGCTGATCTCGGCTTCGATGATCGGTGACTGGCCACGGGCGATCATCTCGACCTTGGCCTGCACGGGATCGACCCCGATGACTTGATGACCTGCCTCGGCAAAACAGCCGGCCGAAACTGCTCCGACGTAGCCTAGTCCAAAAATGCTGACTTTCAAGTTCTGTCTCCTTCAGTCAGGCGGTTCGTGGCTCAATTGGAGGGAGCCGTGAGTTGAATGCCGCAGGGTGCGCGGGGGCTGCGTTGTGTCAGCTCTGCATCAGAGCTTTGTAGACGTTGCAGGTGATTGCCGCGACCTTCGTCCACGAGTGGCGTTCGCGCGCCCAGTCGCGAATGGCGGCGCGCCGCTGCGGCAGGGCATGGTAAAGGTTGCTCTGGAAGTAGCGCTCCAGGGCCGCGGCCAGTGCGTTGCTGTCGCCTGGGGCGCAGATGAAGCCGGTCTCTCCCTCCAGCACGTCCTCGCGGAAGGCCCCGACATCGGTGGCCACCACGGGCAGGCCGAAGCTGTAGGCCATGAAGAGAATGCCGCTCTGGAAGATGGAGGTATAGGGCAGCACGGAGACGTCCGCCGCTTTGTGATAAAGCTCGGTATCCTCATCCGGTATGAATTCAAAGCGGGTAAGAATTTGCGCGCGCGCTGGCGACTGCGCGAGGGCGCTGCTCAAAGCGGCAAAAGTTTCCTCGTATCCTTTTTTCGGTTCGCCGGCAATGATCAGCCGGAACGAGGAATCACCGGCCGCAAGCTGCGAAAACGCGGGGACCAGATACGCCAGCCCCTTGTAAGACTTGAGCGCGCCAAAGAAGAGAATGACTTTGTCTTGCGCGCCGAGCCCAAGCCGCTGGCGCGCTTGTTCCGGCGTCAGACTGGTCTGCGGTACGGCGTTGTTGATGCCGAAGGGAATGACAACAACCTTTTCATCTGCCAGCCCAAAGTCCCGAAGCAGTTGTGTCTTCATCTGGCCGGTATGGACAAAGATGCGGCTGGCGAGCGCGTATTGCATGCGAAGGCTGGTGCGATTCCGCCAACTGTCGCGGCCATCGCGCTGGCTGGTGTTGACGTTGTGCGCCGTGAACACGACCTTCTTCCCGCATAGCCGGTAAAAAGCCATCAGCAGCGTGCGGTCGAACAGAGGCAGCTTGTTGTCCCAAAGAATGTGAAACACCCGGGCGCGGGAGGTCAGCGAATATCGGCACAGGCGGAGATAGAAGCGGGCAATGCGGGCCAGCTTTGCCAGGCGGCTGCCCGAGGTGATGTCACCGTGCAGGTTCAGAAAGCGCAGTCCCGGTGTGGAGTGCATCTCCGGGCTGTCGATGAGGTCGCTGCCAATGACGTCAAGCGCCACGCCTGCGTTGACCAGCGCCATCGCCAGGCCGAAGGCGTAATGCCGGTCCGTGCCGCCGGTGAGGATGGCAACTTCCGCCTCGCCTATGGCGGCAGAGGCAAGGCGCGCCTGCGTGGCGGGCTGCTGCGGTTTCGATTCCTGAACGGAGACAGGCATGGTGGACGGCAATTCTGTGCTGGCGCTACGACGCTTCCGAGAGTTGCTCCGTGGCCTTGACGCTTGGCTCTTCCGCACGGCGACGTGAGAGAGCCGCCCGGACAAACCACAGCAGGCGGCGCAGGGGCTGCATGCCGCCATGCAGAACAATGATTGCTCCGACGTAAACGCCGAGCGTGATGGCGGAAGTGGCAAGCACGCGGACCAGCACTCCCAAGGTCCCGGACAATGCCTGCAGTCCCGTAAGCTGCCGGCAGATTGCAAAGCTGATTGCGCCAGCAGCCAGCGCGGCTGCCACGTAGCGCCACACGGTTGCCAGCACCTCTTTCACGCCAAGCCCGATGGGATACCCCGCATAGCGGAAGGCCGGAATTGCCAGCAGCCAGAAGGAGAGTGTCCACGCCCAGGCAAGCCCCGCAGGCCCCCAGCGCAGCGACAGAAGAAACAGCATCACGGTGAAGCCGAATTCAAACAGTCCCCAGCGGAACCAGCGGTCGGCCGTGCCGATGGAAAGGTGGATGTACCCGTTGGCGTTGTAGAGCAGCATGATGCCAATGCCCGGGCCGAAACATGTAAAGATCCGTCCCGCCTCATCCCATCCGGGGCCGAGCAGCACACGCATCAGGTCCGCGCCCACCAGCGTGAGGCAGGCGGAAAGCGCCATGCCGATCAGGCCCAGAAGGCTGAGCGCAGCCAGAAAGCTGCGCTTGTACTCCTCGCGGTCGCCCGCCAGCCGGCTCAGCGCAGTGATTGCCACGCTGGTGATCGGCGCGAGCAATTGCGTGGCGGGCAGAAGGAAGAGGTCATAGGCCTTCTTGTAGAAGCCGAGTGACTGTGGACCAAAGCTCCAGCCAACCAGCAGATTGTCCGTGTTGCGCGTTGTGTAGTTGAAGCTGTATCGCCCGTACACATGCATGGCATAGCGCAGGACTTCCATCGTCCCCGGCACGGAACGCGGACGCGAGGGAATCCAGCGGCAGCAATAGAAAGCGACGAGGGTGACAACGGCTGGCTGCGAAAGTGTCGCGATGATGAGCGCCCAGTATCCAAAGCCCAGCACTGCCAGCAGCACGCCGGTTGCAATGGAGACGATGCGGCCCGCAAGGTCCGCCGCCGAGGCCACGGAGAAACTCATGGCACGGCGCAGCAAGGCCAGATGTAGGACGGAGGTGCTCGACAGGAACACAGTCGCCGACATGCCCCAGGTGACAACCACCAGACGCGGGTCGTGGTAGAACGCGGCGATCAGGTGTCCGCAGGCGGCAAAGGCGCCGGAGAGCAGCAGCCCGCAGCCAACCTCGATCCAGAACAGATTGCTGGCCAGCGCGTGCGAGAGCGTTTCGCGCTGGAGCACCGCTTCGGTGAAGCCGTTCAGGCCAAAGCCGCAGAGCAGCAGGCTGAAGGTGGTCACCATGGTCACCAGTCCAAAGTCAGACGGTGTGAGAATGCGCGCAAGCACGAAGGTTCCCGCCAACTGCGTGAGGAACATGGCGGCCTGCGTGGTAATGGTGACGCCGATGCCGCGAACCGCGCGCAGGCGCAGCGCATCGTCCGCGGCGGGCGGAATAAAGCTGCCTTGCGCGTCGAACGGCCTCATGCCTGCTCCCTGCGGTGAAATTGCGGCTGGCGCATCATGGTCGGCCACGGAGTCCGCGCCGGAATCGGCTGAGGAACCGCCTGCGGCACGCGTTGCCGCAGCGGAACGTGAATGGCGGCAATGAGGAACAGAATCCAGACGAGGTTCAAGGTGTGGATGGCGGCTTCGGTCAGGTTGTAGATGAGCCCCACGGTGAAGGCGGCCAGTTGAAGCCGGGCAATCTCAGGTTCAAGTTGAAGATCGCGCAGAATCCGCCGGTAGGAACTGACGATCATGACGAAGAGCGTGCCAATCCCGAGATAGCCGAGGTTCAGATAGGTCTCAATGTATCCGTTGTGCGACTCGATTGGCTGCCACCAGAAGGTCTGCCAGATCGTAGTCAGGCGCGGGCCGAGCCAGAAGCTCTCAAACCCCACGCCGAGCAGGGGATTGATGGGGATGGCCAGAACCGCGCGCCACAGGTCGGTTCGTCCGGTCAGGGTGGCATCACGTCCAATCGTGGTCAGCACGCTTCCGCCGATTCCCGCTAGCAGCGGCAGGCAGCAGCACAGAACCAGCCCCCAGGTGGCGAAGTTGAGGAACGCTTTCCGACGCGCCATCCGCAGCCAGCGATGCGCCGCCATCAAGCCGCCGCAGAGCACAAGCGAAACCATCGAGGTGCGCGAGTTGCACAGGTTCAGCAGCCAGAGCGAAGTCAGGAACAGCAGGCCGGTGACGAACAGAATCCGCCTGCGGCGTTGTCCGGCAAGCTCTTCCAGCAGCATCCAACAGGCGCCCAGCCCGGTCATCAGGCAGGTCATGCCCAGCATGTTCTTGTCGCTGGTGACGCCGGTGTAGAACTGTGTTCCTTCCCAGTGCTGTGCATAGGAGCGCCCGAGTTCGGGGTAGTACTTGATGAGCAGCACGGAGGCTGGAAGCAGCAGGATGCCGGTACGGAGAAACACCTGCTTGAGTGCGGCGCGCGGCGCGCGATCCGTCAGGATGATGAGCACGACGCAGTAATCGCCCAGAAGCTTCATCCAGTGCTTGAAGGAAATTCCTGGAAAATCAGACCACATGATGCTGAGGCCGCAGAGCGCCAGGAAGGCGAAGGCCGGCAGGTTGCCGCGAACCATCTTCAAGACCGCGCCCATGCGCAGGAAGACGACAATCAGCGACAGGGCCAGCATCAGCAGCCAAAAGTTCCTGTCCAGCGGGCTGCCTTCCATCATCTGGTCCGCCAGCGAGGCCGGGGCGGAGTCCACCTGCAACCAGTCCGAGACCGGACGGGAGCCGGCGATGGAGAGCCAGATCACGGGAATCCACAGCGCGGGGCTGACGCGCTCACGCGAATCGCGGCCCAGATAGTAGAGGACCGGCAGAGCCGCGAGCAGCAGCAATGTGGCAACAAGTCTCATGCGTGGTCGAAGAACTGCCGCTGAAGCAGCTCCATGGTCAGCAGCTTGTGCAAGGCGGTGGTGTAATTGCGCCGCCCGGAGACATGGTCTTCCACCAGTTCGGTGACCTTGGCGCGATTCAGGTACGGACGCGAGAGCGTTCGCGGATCGAGAAGCACCTGCTTCACGTAGTCACCCAGCCAGTCGCGATACCAGACGCGGAAGTGAGAGAATTTGTGACGGCCCAGAAAGAGCCGCTCCAGCCGCAGCGCGGACAAGGCATGGTCGGCCCTGGCGACCCACTGGGGCATTCCGTAGTCGTAGGCATATTCGGCCTTGAAGCTGAACTTGCGAATCGCCCGTGACATGGCTGCGGCCAGCGCATTGCGGTCGCCGCCCATCCCGAGGTCGGAGGGAATCCGCCGCAATGCGGGGTTCCCGTCTGCAATCAACTGAAGCCGCACGTCGCCGCTGGTGATGGAGTCCTCCGGAGCCTGGTAGACCGTCCGCACAAATTCGTTGTCGAGGAAGGGAGAGCGCACCGTCAGTTGCGTCTGCTCTAGCGAGAGCACGCCAATGTGGTACCACGGAGACTGCCGGAAGGCCGCAAAGGTGACGGGATGCTCGCGGCGCAACTCCGCATAGGTTTGGCGCGCGCGGTCCAGTTGCGGCACGAAGTCCGGCGTGAAGACCGTCTGCACCGGAACCATTGGCTTGAACATCACCGCGTGGCGGAGCACTTCACTCCCATAGGTGCCGACAACCTTGGCCGGAGCGATCCTGCGCGCGAGCGAGCTGACGTAGAGGTCGGGTGCCCGGTAGACGTCAACGCCGCCCTCGGTCAGGTAGACCGTGCGCTCGGCGTAATGGGCAAAGTCGCGCAGGAATTCTTCGCCTACGGGAATGACCTGGTGCGACTGTTCGCACTGGCGGGCAACGCGGCGTGCCACCTTCACGTCCTTGCAATCGCGGAACATGCTGCCGAAGGTGTAGCAGGGCAGTGCGCCGGGAGCGGAGTGATGCAGCGCCAGCAACACGCGCGTGTCCATCCCGCCGGTCAGCGCCACGCCCACCTGCTCCGGGCCGGAGAAATAGAAAGGCAGGCTCGCCTTCAACCCGTCGCGCAACTGGGCATGGAACTGTTCGGGGTCAAGCCGCGGCTGATGTTCCCAGGAGTCGGGCGTAAAGTAGCGCTTCTTCTCGCAGACTTCAGCGTTGCGGATGGTCCACGCCGAACCGCCTGGCAGAACGCCAATGCGCTTGAACAGCGTGCGGTCATGGAGCACGCAACTGCAGGCGACAAATTCGCCCAGGCTGCGTTCATCAGGCTCGCGAAGCTCCGGGCGCACCGCCAGAATTGCCTTTGCTTCGGTTGCAAAGTAAAGCCCGTCTGGTGACTCGTGGTAGCAGAGCCGATGCATGCCGTAACGGTCGTTGAACAGCATGGCCGTTGCGGTGCCATGATCGTAGAGCAAGCCATGAAACAGGCCGTTCAGGTTCGGGAGAAACTCAGCGTCCTGACGGTAGCGGTGGCACAGGTAGGCCGCGCGTTGTTCGCTGCCGCTGTTCGCCGCGCTCTCGGCACTGTACTCTTCGCCGGAGAATATGAGCGTTGTTTCGCCGGAGGAATCCTGCACCGGCATGCGCGAGGCAAACGATCCGGCAATGGCGGTCCAGCCGACGTAGATGCCGGCCTGCTCATGAATCCAGGTTCCAGCTTCGTAGAAGTCTTCATGCTGAACAGCCTTGACCATCCGCTGCAGTTGCGGTTCGGCCCAGGAGCGGGGAGCTTTTGTGATGAGACCTACAATTCCAGGCATGGGTGTTTGTAACTGGAGACAGGATGGGACAGGGAGTTACTGGGAAACAGGAAGTTTGGAGCCGGCGGGAGGATTCGAACACTCCACTTGCCGATTACAATTCGGCCGCTCTACCCTTAAGCCACGCCGGCTAGCGAACAGATCATACCATCGCGCACGCAGCGCGACGAGTCGTGTAATAGCCCAATGGGGAAGAATTCCTATCAATCCCCGGTGCAGACCCAGTTTCAGGCAAATGCTGCCCCAAAGCGTCAGTGGAACAAAGTAACGGGGCACCAGAATCTCACGGAATCCGTTGCGCTCCTTGAACTCGCGCAGCGGCGTGTCCGTCTTGCGTCCATAGTTGAACATGCCATAGGTGAGGTAGCGGATCTTCCGGGCGTCGCATAGTTCCACGGCCTTTGAGATCAGCGCGTTCGCCGGACGTTTGTCGGTCTGGCTCGCCTTGGGGATGAAGGTGAGGATGGATGCGATGCTGCCGCGATAGACCAGCTTGAGTACACCAACCAGCTCTTCTCCGGCATAGGCGCAGACATAGTCACTGCGGTCGAGGAAGTCAGCTTGGTCCTTGGCCACCTGCTCCAGCGTTTTGCCGTAGTGCGTGAACGCCTTTCCCTGGCGGGTTGGAGCATCATTGTTCAGTTCCACAAGATCTTTCAGCAGCTTCTCGTCGAGCGGGCGCACCTCCACCACCACGCCGCGCTTTGCCGAGCGGCGCACGTTCTTGCGCGTCTCCTGCGGTACAGATTCCCACCATTCCTGAAAGCTGTTCAGCTCAATGGCTGCCACACTGTCCCAATCGTGAGGATGGGGATAGCGTGGCTCGGTGGCGGGTACCATCTGCGCAAAGCTGAACAGGTCCGCGCGGAGCACCTCCGGCGAGGGGTGGCGCAGCATCTCAATGCAGCTTTCCGGTTCCTGCAACTCGGAGGCCAGCCACTCCTCATTGTGCACGGCGGCAATGCGAAGCCACCGCCCGCGCACCACAATGTGCTTGTCGTGAAACGGTACGGCGGGAACCTGGAACCACTGACCTTTTACGGCGACTTCAATCGTTTCGAGTGACATCGGGACGCGCAATCCTTCCGCTGGGCGATAAAGGGTGCCAGCAACCGGCCAGGTCTGCAAAGCCTCTTCGCAGCAGCACGTCGCCTGCAAGGCTCTCCAGTCCGCCATCCATCAGAAAGCGAAACTCATCTTCATTGACCGGGTGCGTTTCCAATTCCACAATTCCTTGCCGGGCCGCGCCGACGATCTGCCGCAGCCTTGCGGGCTGCACTGGATGCAGGTTGAAGAAGTAATCCGTCAGCCGATGACGCCTTGCCAGCCGCGAATCAACGAACCTGCGGTAGGCCGAATTCAGCGCGCCCTGATCCTGCAGGGGAGAGAAATTCCGCCTCACCATGATTCCGGCGGGCAGCAGAGCTGCGGCGAGGACGTTGGCACATAGATGCATGTGATGGTGGCCATCGACGCGCGTTGGCATGTGCCCATAGAGCCGGGAGAATTCTTCCATCTGGGCGTCCACCAGGCAGCGCACGCTATTGCGCAGGTGGCGCCAGGGGACGACCTGTGCGAACTTGTGCCGTCGTAACATGCGGGCGACACGGGCCTGCGCTTCTTTCAGTGATTCGGGCACATTCGCGCCGGAAAACGCTGTTGTGAAATTCAGGTGAAGGCCGATATCGGCACCGCATGAGGCTGCCAGCTCCGCCGCGCGGGCCGAGTCTTCCATGAAGACCATTGCACTGGTGGAGTGAAGCACGCCGGCCGTGATGCAGTCGTGGATGCGGCCCGTGGTTTCGGCGTCTCTGCCCCAGTCATCTGCATTCACGATCATCCCCGTGCACTTTGCCGGTGCGGGCCGGGGAGGAGCCACGGCTGTCATCGCGCGAACCTCTGCTGGCCTTCCGCCGCGGCTTTGCCCGTGTCCGCCGAAGGACCTGGTTTCGTTCGCAACAGGCGCGAGCTTAGTCTCTGCATCTGCTCGTGGCGATGGAAGCGCACAAATTCAGGGGAGACAAAGCGCGGCTTTCTTTGGATTGCCGCCAAACAGTATCCAGCGGCGAGTGCGAGTCCGCCGATCAGGAAGGGGGGCTGCGTCAACTGATACAGGCTGCGAAAGACCTCCCATAATGGTGCGTTGCCGATCGCGTAATCCTTCTGTCCGTAGCGGAAACGGGAGCCAACGGCGCTGACCTCGGCGGTTCCCACCTCCCGATGGTGGAGGCAGTGCTTCTCCAGAAAGGTGCGGGTGCGCCAGCCCTTCATGCGCGCGGAGATGACTGCGATGTGGTCGATGGAGCCGGTCTTGATGGGCACATAGCCGCCAATCTGCTCGTAACACTCGCGGCGAAAAACCTGACAGGCCCCGGAAACATGCTCGACGCTGACGAAGCGGTAATCATAGCTGCGTCCGGAAGTTTCCTGAAAGGGCGTGCCTGCAACGCCAAGGCGCTCATCTTCCGCCAACCGAGCCAGCAGAAACTCAAAGTAGTCCGGCTCGAAGGAAATGTCCGCATCCAGGCTGACGATCACATCGTGGTCAAGCCCGCGCACCGTCTCATACCCAGCCTGGAAGGCTCGAACCTTGCCGGCAAAGTGCCGGTCTTCGCGCGCAGGAAGCCTGAGGAGCGTGATCCACGGATGCTGTTCGGCGTAGTGTCCGACAATGTCATCGGTGCCATCGGTGGAGCCGTCGCTCACGATGACCCAGCGCAGAGGACGCACGGATTGCGCGAGCATCGACTCAATGGTGAGGCCGATGAACTTCGCTTCGTTCCGGGCTGGGGTTACGACCAGGTAATTCGGCAAAGACACTTGAACAGTCCAGTACGTCTGAAGAAGGTTCGGGAGTGGTTGCAGTATCGTGCGGAGCCTGGGGCTTACGCGTGTGATGCAATCAAGCCCTGGATACAGCTTCGCCCTCTCAGTCCCAGGGGACCTCTGTGGAAAACAAGAGACAGCTCATCGCTCGCGTGCATTCGCACCGCAACTTTTGCAGAGCATATCCAGTGCCAAAAAAGATGGAGTTCAGACGCGCGTTGCCTGTCCGCAACAGAGAGCGATACCTTCCCGAAAAGGTGTTTGTAAAAGGTTGAAAAGGAAGGGGGCGAGAGGGATTTAGGAAACCGTGCGCGATCTGATTCCTGGCTCTCTCAGTCACAGGATTGCAACCTCACGGAAATCTCCGTAGCGAAGCGCGGTTGCTGGGGGAAAACAGGGAGAAGGTTGTGGAGAGATATGCAAACCGATGCATACCATTGGGGGAACTCTTTTGGGTAGATGGAGGGCGGTGCCGGTCAGGAGGAGATTGGGGGATGGACAAACGAAGGCCTCAGGACAATGAGGAGTCTCGGTGACCGTCACTGTTCTGAGGCCTGAATTGAAAGACAAAGGCGAGGGCTGATTTCTCAACATCGGCCCTCACCCGGCTGCAATCGGCGGATTAGCGTGTGACCGTCAACCTGGCGCTTACCCGCGTCCCGAAGGTCGCGTAAATGGTGACATTCCTGTTTTGCGTGACGGTCAGGGTTGTCACGGTGAAGGTGGCGGTGGTGGCTCCAGGGGCAACCGTCACGCTGGCCGGGACCCTGGCTGCCGCCGTATTGCTGCTGGAGAGCGTGACAACCGCTCCCGCCGCCGGAGCAGGACCGGAGAGTGTCACCGTGCCGGTTGAGTTGGCCGTGCCGCCCTTCACCGTGGTCGGGTTCAGGGTCAGGCTGCTGGCCGTGGGAAGCGTGATTGTGAAGCTGGCTGTCTTGGTGACCAGCGAGTAGGACGCCGTGACTGCCACCGAGGTGGAACTGGAGACAGCGGTAGTCGTGATCGGGAACGTGGCGCTGGTGGAGCCAGCCGGCACCGTTACGCTGGCTGGAACCGTCGCCGAAGCACTGTTATCAGCCAGCGCGACGGTGATGCCTCCCGTGGGCGCCGCCGTGGTCAGCGTTACTCTGCCGGTCGTCGAGTTGCCACCAGCAACGGATGTCGGGCTGATACTGAGCGCTGAGAGCCACGGCCTGACGGTCAGGCTCGCCGTTCTGGACGTGGTGCCGTAGCGCGCCGTGATGGTGGATGAGGTGGACGCCGCCACCGGGTTGCCCGTGATGATGAACGTGGCGGAGGTCGTACCCGCCGCCACTGTCACCGATGCCGGAATGGAGATGGCGGTGTTGCTGGCGGACAGCGTGATGAGCACGCCCGCTGCCGGCGCCGGCCCGCTGAGGCTCACGGTTCCCGTGGAGGTCGCGCCCTCCATGATCGAGGTGGGACTCACGCTGAAGGCCGAGAACGTGGCTGCGGTGACCGTGAGAGTCGTGGTCACACTGGCGCTGTTTGCCGTGGCGGTGATGGTCGCGGAGGTCGAGCTGGCCACGGCGCTGGTTGTCGCCGTGAACGTGCCGGAGGTTGCTCCGGCCGCGACCGTCATGCTGGCAGGAACCGTGACGGCAGTATTGTTGCTGCCGAGCGCGACGACGAACCCTCCAACAGGCGCCGGGCTGCTCAAGGTCACGGTGCCGGTTGAGTTGGCGCCGCCAAGCACGCTGGTTGGATTCATCGCGGCCGAGACGAGCTGCGGCGGATTGACCGTGATACTAGACGAGGCGGAATTGCCCAGAGTTGCTGTGAGATTGACCGTGGTGGCTGAGGCCACGGCGTAGGAAGTGATGGTGAAGGTCGCGGAGGTTGCACCGGCCGCGACGGTGACGGTGGCCGGCACGCTGGCTGCGCTGGTGTTATCGCTGGCCAAGGCGACCACGGCGCCGCCGGTCGGCGCGGTTCCGTTCAGAGTGACCGTGCCGGTTGAGGTTGCTCCACCCACCACGCTGGCGGGCGAGACGCTGAGCGAGACCAGGCCCAGAGGCGAGTTCGAGGTGAAGTCGGCACCTGCGACGCTGGTGCCGGACAACGTGACCGACAGCGAGGCTGGCGAGTATGTGTAGCCTGCCTGGCTGGGGGTAAGGGTGTAGGTTCCGTTGGTAAGCCCACCCACAACGTAATTGCCGTTGGCATTGGTCGGAACGGTGATGGTGGTGGAACCGTTGGAGGCGGTGACCGTAGTGGAGCCGGCTGCGGAGCCGGAGACGGTGCCGGAGATGCTCATTCCGTACGCTGCCTGGTAGCTGCCGGTCTGCGCCGCGAAGAACGCGTAGGGCACGCCCTTGATGGTGTCCGTGGTGAATCCGATGGGCGCGCCATTGAAGGAGATGCTGCCGAGTGTTCCGCCGCCGAAGTTAAGCGGAAGCATCGCGCGCAGGTTGCGGGCGCCGGAGGCAGCCGTCACCGTGAAACTCAGCGTGTTGCCCGTCCAGGCGATGGAGCCGAAGGTGGAGCCGTTGCGGCCATCCAGCCAGTTCAGCATCTGCACGGAGGAGACGACCGGCACGCCATGCGCCTGCGCCGAGGCCACGATCAGGTTCGAGGAGACGGACGATGTGGAATCGGTGTGCATGTTGGCAGCAATCACCGCGTAGAAGCCCGGTGCACCAACTGCGTTGCCCAGCAACAGATCAATGTCATTGGGCAGATTCCAGGTGGATTCATCCGGGAACTGGGTTGGCGCCTGATAGACGTCGATGGCATTGCCGTAACGGTCGGAATAGCGCATCGGCATTCCGGAGCCGGTGAAGTAGCCCGGGTTGTAGTGGGTGAAGATGTCGGGCCAGTAGTAGTAGGAGGTGTCAAGCCGGATGCCGTGACTGAGCAGCACCTTGGGCTCGGTGTCGTAATCACTCCACAACACGCAGTGTGTGCGGTTGGTCTGCGACGCCGGTGCGAGCGGAAAGTAGGTGGCCATACGTCCCAGCGACGCCGTAATGGAGGCATCCAGCGACGCATAGGTGAAGTTGGTGCACGTCGGATCGTTGTCCGAGTGGTTGGCCAGCTCAAATCCCTGGGAGATGTAGTTGGTGTAGTTGCTGACCGTGACGTTCGCAGGGAAGATGTACGAAGTCGCGCGGACACACTCCCAATCGGCCACCGAGCAGTTGCTCGGCGATTCCGAGATGTAAGTGTCAAACCGGGCCTGGGTGCCGTTGCCACCGTGATCGTCACCGGTCATGATGACGGCTGCCTTCAGGCCTTTGGGCAGATACCAGAATCGCGGCAGAGGCTTGCGCGGCGAGTTGAGCAGCAGAATGAGATTGGCGAACAACCGCTGCTGCTCGTCAGCCTGCGGAACCTGCACATTGGCGTTGTTGACCCAGTCAGGCTGCGGGTCGAATGTCGCGTTGCCATAGTACAGATCGTCGGAGCGGATCTGCGTTGTTCCCATGGCCGGATCAATGTAGTTGTCGCGCTCCTCGCCGGACCAGGCGGGGTTGCCTTGGCGCAACTCAACAACCGAGCGGGCCAGATCGTAGGTGAACGCCGCCGCCCAGCCAGTGCCTGCCGGGGCAATGGAGAGCGCCGGGTAAGGAGTCGAAGTGGAGGCGTTCGAGTACAGCGTTGCAAGCTGTGTGGCTCCGTTCAGCGTGTAGAGGTCGGCGGAACCGTGGTACTGCATGGGCTGGCCGTAGATGCCGTAGCCGGGCGCCATGCCGGTGTTGACGCTCAAATAGCCTTCCGCCAGGGTCTGCGATGCCGGCGCAAGACCGAACAGTCCTGCCAGCTTCTGATCCGGATGCATGGCGATCAGCGAGCCGCCGCCGTTGACCCAGGTGGTCAGCAGCGACGCCTGCGAATCGGTCAGCGTGAAATCGCCGAGGATGGCGACGTCATACTGGCTCAACACGTCGGCGGTCACGGTGGTGACGTCCTTCATCCGGTATTCGTTGAAGCCTTCGGCCAGCAGAATCTCAGCCAGGTAAGTCGAGAATCCGTTGGTCGTGCTCGAAATGACAAGGATGGGGCCGCCCGGGCCGCTCTCGCCCGGAGGCGGAGCCGTGGTGTAGCTCCAGGAGTAGGGGCTGGCGAGGTAGTTGCCGAACATGTCCTGCACTGACGTGTTCACGGTTGCAGTGTAGACGGTGTAGGGCGTCAGGCCCGTGCCTGGTGTAAACACGAGCGAGGAGGTTGACGAGTCATAGCTCACGGTTCCCGACACCACGCCGCCCAGGTTGTCCACCAACTGGAACGCGCTGGAGTTGATGCTCGAAGCCGTCATCGGTTCGCTGAACTGTGCCCGGACCGGGCCGGCAAGCGAGCCACCGGTCGCGTTGCTGGCCGGCGAGGTCGAGGTCACCACCGGCGGCACCGTCGAGTTGCTCGGCGCGAACAGCACGTCAACCCAGTAGTTGGTTGCGTTATAGCTGTTGGCGGGGTAGGCGGGGCTGGATGTGTAGGCATACACGCCATTGGCCGACGCGGAATTTGCCAGCGCGTGCAGCGGAGAGTTGTCCACCTGGTTGGCGAAGTACTGCGGGTCATAGGCGTAGTAGCCCACGGGGGTAAAGTACGAGGCAACGTAGACGGTTCCCGCTGTGATTGCGATGGGGCTTGAGAACGTGGCTGTCTGCCAGCCGGAGGCGGACTCGTTCACAAACGTTGTGCTCGCCATCTGCACTCCGCCGGTGGTCCACAAGTGGCCGACGTGGGTCCCGGTGTTACGCAAGCTCTTGTAGAAGCGGATGCCGGTGATGTAGCCGTCGACATCGGCCTTGAACTTGACGCCAAGTTCGAGGGCGGCGTTTTCGCCGGAGTCGGCCAGCGACGGCGTGGCGCTCGCACTCCAGATGCTGCACGGAGAGCATTGAGCGGCGGCCCACTGGCTTGCCATCAGTAAGATGCACAGTGTTACAAACCAAATCGATTTACGCATTGCAGTGGCTCCGTTCTCTCGATCAATCGGCGAGATCTTGGCTGATCTGTAAGGAACTTGAAGTTGTTTCACAACGCGGCGTCATCGCGAGGCCGCGCTCACGAAGCTTCTCCACGACGAGCGTGACGGCCTCTCGCGAGATGGCGATCATGGCGTTGTTGTTGAGAGTGGAATTGATGATTCTTGTGGTGTTGGCCAGGAAGAGCCCGGGAACCCCGGTCTCGATCTGGGGGACGTTCTGCGAATAGTGCAGCACCGGAACCGGTTGCACGTACCGTTCGCGGAACAGAAATCGTCGTTCAATGTCGGACTCCTGAAGGTCCGGAATGACGCGCTGGAGGGCAGGCCGGAACTGCGCCCAGATCTCCTCTTCAGGCATGTCAAACAGCGGATCGCCCGGCGCCGTGTACTTTGGCAGATAGACCAGATGATGTCCGGCGGTCTCGTCGCGGGAAATCAGGTTGGTCATTTCAATCACGCCCGTGAAGGGCAGCTCTTCGTCCACAAGATTGGTTACGTAGAACGGACTGAGGCTGCGTTTGAGCACGAGTGCGTAACAGACAATTCCAAGGTATTTGGCGGAGGTCAGTCTCCGCCGGTATTCGGGTGTGAGCTGCGGCGCCTTGGCGGCCAGCGGCGCGCTGGGAATGGTGGACAATGCGGCATCAAACAAACGCTGCTGGCCGCTGCACGTAATCGTCACGCCGCGCTCGTCTCCCGTGATCTGCTCAACCTGTACGCCGCTGTCGATGGTGCCGCCCAGCCTGAGAATCTCCTGCTGCAGACGCTCGAAGACCGTGCGATAGCCGCCGCGAATGTAGCCGAGCCGCTCCTGCTTCGCGCCGTCTTTGTCGCGCGTGGAGTAGAGCCGCGTAATGGTGGCCCAGATGAATGCGGCTGAAGCCTCTTCGCGGCAGGTGCCGAGTTTGCACTTCAGCAGCGGAGCCCACATGCGTTCATAGTTGTTGCGTCCAAAGACGCGCCGCATCCAGTCGCCAACCAGCTCGCCCTCGAGCCGTCGCCCGTCGCGGATCGCGCAGGTATAGAGAATGCCCAGCGCAAAGCGAAGTTTGTCCCAGAGGCTCAACAACGGGAAGCGCAGAAACTCCAGCGATGTGCTGACCGAATGCAGCCGGTTGTTTGCGAAGAAGCCTACCCGCGTAGCCTGCCAGCGCAACTCGCTGCTCAGGCCGAGGTCGTCGATGAGTTGCAGCAAGGGACGGTCGGAGGTCAGGATGCAGTGATAGAAGCGGTCCCAGTGGAAGTCGCCAAAATCGAAGCTGCTGGAGAGTCCGCCGAGGTTGGGCCGTGCCTCCAGGATCGTCACGCGGGCTCCGGCGCGCAGCAGGTAATACGCCGCCGACAGGCCGGTAATGCCTGCGCCGATGACCGCGATATTGCGATGTTCCAAGCCTTGGCTCAAATCAGCGTCCTAACTTTGTGCAATCAGCGCCACGCCGGCGCAGATGACCAGCACCGCCAGCCAGCGCATTCCATCCACGCGCTCGCGGAATAGCACCAGCGAGAGCAGGTTGACCAGGATGTACCCGACACTGAGCAGAGGGAAAGCGTAGGAAAGGTCGAGCCGCTGCACGCCGAGCAGCCACAGCGCAGTGGCCACCACGAAGCACGCGCCCCACGCCCACACCCAGAACTCCGTGGCCACGCGGCGTACCAGCAGGAAGGGGGAAGCGCCCGGCCCCGCGGCGCGCACCCGCGAGAGTCCATGCTTGAGCGAAACTTGCGCCAGCGCACTCAACAGCACGCTGATCCACACCATCGTGCGTGGGCTCATGCAGACCTCCGGTTGGCGCTGCGGTTCAGCAACGCCATGCCCAGCACAATCAGCGCAATGCCCTCGATGCGGCGCGCCGAGACGTGCTCATGCAGCAGAAAAGCGCTGGCCACCACCACCAGCAGGTAGTTCACGCTGGAGAGTGGATACAGAAAGCTGATTTCCTTCTGCCCCACGGCGATCATCCAGAAGACGGTGCCGGCCATGTAAATGGCGAGTCCCAGGAGAACCTCGGGACGTAGCGCGATGTTGAACAGCCGCGCCAGCAGGTCACCCTGCACGGTGTGGCGGGCGGCGGCATTCAGCCCGGCCTTGATCGTCAGGTGTCCGCCGACGACGCAGACCGAGGAGAGCGCAAAGGCCATCCACCAGTGGGTCAGCACGCGGAACCAACTCACGGCGGGTGCGGAGACCACCGCCGGTGCGACTGCTTCCGGCTGGGGAATCGCTAAGCTTGGCGTTTCAAATTCCATAACGGCTCGGCTTCTCCTAGGCAACGGGCTGCTGTGTCGGGGTGCCGCTGGTGACCTGGCGTTGCCAGGCGATGGTGGACTTCAAGCCTTCTTCGAGCGGGACACGGGCTTCAAAGCCGAGCACGGTGCGCGCCTTTGTCGTGTCAGGCACGCGGCGCATCACGTCTTCGTAGCGGCGTCCGTTGATGTCGTTATAAGGAATGAATTGCAGGTTGAGCGGGTGCGCGCTGCCGGAGAGCCGGTGGATGGTGCGCGCCAGTTCGACGATGCTGATCTCTTCGGTGCTGCCGATGTTGAATATCTCGCCGTCAGGGCCGTTCAGCAGCACGGAGGCCAGTCCGGCCACGGTGTCGGAAACATAGGTGAAGCTGCGCGTCTGCTTGCCGTCGCCGTGGATGGGAATCTGCTCGCCGTTGAAGACTGCGTTAATGAAGACCGATTGCGGCCCGCCCCACCAGGTCAGGTTCTGCCGTGGCCCGTAGGAGCCGAAGATGCGCACGATGCTCACCGGGATGCCGTGGGCGTCGGCCATCGCCAGTGCCAGGTGCTCGTCAAATAACTTGGAGACCGCGTACGACCAGCGCGCCACCTTGGACGAGCCGAGCACGGAGACGCTCTCTTCGGAGAAGGGAACTTCGGGGTTGCGTCCGTAGACGTCGGAGGTGGAGGCCAGCATGAACTTGGCGCTGTTTTCCACGGCCACCTGCAGCACGTTTTCGCCGCCGTGCGCGTTGATCAGCAGTGTATCGATGGCCTTGCCGTAGCGCGGAATCTTGAAGGCCGCGAGGTGGGCAATGAAGTTGACGCCCTGTGCCGCCTCGCGCAGCGCGGAGAGGTCGCGCACATCCACCTGTCGGAACTGAAAGCGCGGATTGCGGCGCGCCAGTTCAAGGTTCTCCAGCGATCCCTGCGAAAGGTTATCGACGCCGATGACGGTGTGGCCCTGCGCCAGCAGCAGGTCTGTCAGGTGTGAACCGAGGAAGCCGGCCGCGCCGGTAATCAGGATGGTGTGCGACATCAAGCGGCCCCCTGCCGTGTGGCTTGCGTGTTCAAGAGCAAATTCAAAATGGTCTCGGAGGCGTGTCCGCCGCCGAAGGCCGCGAGGTTCGGGCTTCCCGTCGGATGGTCGGTGCCGCTCCAGAGCCGTTCAACGCCCTGCCGAATCTGCGTGGCGCCCGCGGTGAGCAAACGGTTCCAGCCTCCCTCCAGGGTCTCCACCCACTCGGTCTCCCCGCGCACGGTCAGGCAGGGGATGCCAAGAAAGTAGGCTTCCTTCTGCACGCCGCCGGAGTCGGTGACGATCAGCCGTGCGCCTTGCTCCAGCGACAGCATGGAGAGGTAGGAAACCGGCTCGATCAGGCGCACGTTCTTCGAGCGGTCCACGGCCTCGCACAGCGGCTGCAAAGTCGCATCGCGCAGCATCAGTGCCCGCGTGCGCGGGTGAACCGGGAAGACCACCGGACAGTTCAGCGAGAGCATCGCCTCCAGCACCTCGGCCACGCACTCGGCGGAGCCGGTGTTTTCGGCGCGGTGGATGGTGAGCAATACGTATTCGTTCTGGTGCAGACCGAGAGAGGCGGGTGTGCCGGTTGCGCGGGCGGCTTCGCGCCAGTGCAGCACGGCATCCAGCATCACGTCGCCGCAGCACTCCACGCCATCCACCACACCTTCGCGTGCGAGGTTGCGCACGGCGGTCTGAGTCGGGCAGAGCAGGAGATTGGAGACGTGGTCGGTGAGCACGCGGTTGATCTCTTCCGGCATCTGGCGGTTATAGCTGCGCAGGCCGGCTTCGACGTGCGCCAGCGGAACCCCGAGCTTTGTTGCGGCCAGCGCCCCGGCCAGCGTCGAGTTCGTGTCGCCGTAGACCACGACCATCTGCGGGCGGTCGGCGAGGAGCAACGCCTCGATCTTCTCCAGCATCGCCGCCGTCTGCTGCCCATGCGGGCCGGAGCCGACACCCAGGTTCACGTCCGGCAGCGGAATGTGCAGTTCCTCGAAGAAGAGCGCGGACATCTTCGGGTCGTAGTGCTGGCCGGTGTGCACGATGGTATGGCGCAGGCCGGGCTCGGAGTTCGTCCGGGCCGCGATGGCGTTGGCCAGCATCGCCACCTTCACGAACTGGGGCCGCGCGCCGACGATAGAGAGAATGTGCAAACCGCGCTCCTACTGGTTATCGAGCAGTTGATCTTCCGGCACCGGACGCAGCACGCGGGCCGGTGTGCCGCAGACGATCATGCGTGCCGGAACGTCATGCGTGACCACCGAACCGGCCGCCACCAGCGCGTCCGCACCTACGGTAATGCCCGGCAGGAACGTGGCGTTGGCTCCCACGCGCGCGCCACGCTCCAGCGTGACGCCCTTGTGGTACTTGAAGCGGTCCTTAGTGCGGCCGAGGAAGTTGTCGTTGGTGAAGGTGACTTCCGGCGCGATGAAGCAGCCGTCGCCGACCTCGGAGAGCGCCGTGATGTAAGCCTCGGTCTCGATCTTGCAGCGTGAGCCGATGCGCACCTTGTTCTCCACGGTGACGCCGCGGCCGATGATGGTGTAGGCACCGATCTCAACGTCTTCGCGCACCGAAGCCAGGTCGGCCACCATCACCTTCTCGCGCAGGATGCAGCCGCGGTAGACCACCGTCATCGCGCCCAGGATGCAGCCGCTTTCGATCACGCAAGGCGGCAACGTCTGTTCCTTGGTGATGGCGCTGAGGGCGGCCTTCATGGGCAGCTTGCCGATGACGCTGTTGTCATCGATGCGCACGTTGTCGCCGATCACCGTGTCGGGGTGGATGACCACCCCGTGCCCGATGCGGCAGTCGCGCCCGATTACGACATTCTCGGAGAGAATGACGTTATGCCCGTATTGCGTGCCACTTCCGAGTTGCGCTTGCGGGTGGGTAAAGCTGGACACTGGGCTCTCCTTTGATTTTGACGGGAATTCCATCCATTTCCATCGAACGCTGTGCCGCTTCGAGAATGCGGATCACGCGCAGGCCATCCTGTGCGTCGCTGAGCGGCTTGCTGCGGGTGCGCACGCAATCGACAAAGTGCTGGCACTCGAGCTTCAGCGGCTCTGCGGTATCGATGCGCGGAATGACGATGTCGCCAAAGCGCACTTGAATCGAATCGCCAAAGTTGCGGATGGCTGGCACCTCGGCGTGGTTGTCGTAGATGCGCAGCTTCTCGCTGGCCTCCGTGTCATCAAAGACCACCATCTTGTTGGCGCCCACAATGGTTGTACGGCGGATCTTGTGCGGGTCCAGCCAGCTCAGGTGCACGTGGGCCATGATGCGGTTTTCAAAGTACAGGCTGAGGAAGACCACGTCCTCAATGCCTTCCTGAATGAAGCTCTGGCCGCGCACGCTGACGTCAGTAGGCTCCATGCCGAGGATGTACATGATCTGCGACAAGTCGTGCGGGGCAAAGCTCCACAGCGCGTTCTCATCCCCGCGGATGCGGCCAAGGTTCACGCGCTGGGTGTAGATGTAGAAGACCTCGCCCAGTTCGCCATCGGCGATCATCTGCTTCAGGCGGCGCACGGCGGGGTGGTACTCCAGCAGGTGCCCCACCATGAGCACGCGCTGGTCGTGCTCGGCCAGTGCCGCCAGCGACTCGGCATCGTGGATGTTGAGCGTGAACGGCTTCTCGATGAAGACGTCTTTGCCCGCCAGCAACGCCTGTTGCGCAAGCTGGTAGTGCATCACCGCGGGAGCGGAGATGACGACGGCGTCAATCTCATCGCGCTCAAGCATCTCGGTCAGGTTGGCGGCCGGTTTCACCGTGGGCCAGGCCTTCACGGCGGCGGCCGTGCGACGCGCATCCGTGTCGCAGCAGGTCACCAGCTCACAATCGCGCAGTTCGTGGAAGCTGCGCGCCACGTTCCAACCCCAGGCCCCGAGTCCCACTACTCCAACACGAACCATGGCAAACTCTCCTTAAAGTGATTAGCGTGCATTGTTTTCGGGGGATGGTTTCAGCGGCGGCTGTGCGCCTCCGCGAGCGTTGCGCGCCAGCATCGCCAGGTGCTGGCGTATGGTGCGCAGAACTTTCATCTTGCTGTGGCCGATCTTGCGGCTGTGCAGCACCATGGGAACTTCCGTGATGCGGTAGCCTGCAGAGGCGGCGCGGATCAGAATCTCCGGCGCCGAAACAAAGCCGTCTTCCACGAAGGAAACCAGTCGCGTGACCGGGCGGCGATAGGCGCGGAAGACGCTGGTGTAGGTGTAAAGCCTGACATGCGCGAATTGCCGGTAGAGCGCCGAGCATCCCCGGCTCAGAGCCAGCCGCCACTCGGGAACGCCGTCGACGCCGCCCTGCGGATGGTAGGGCGATGCCACGGCGATGTCGGCTCCTTCGCGGTCCAAGGCGTCCACCAGCAGGCGAAGGTTCTCGGGTCCGTAGGAGCAGTCGGCGTCGATGGTGCAGACGATTTCGCCGCTGGCAGCGGCAAAGCCCGTGCGGAAGGCCGCGCCCACGCCGCGGTTCTGCTCATGCTTTATCACCTGGCATCCGGGGCGTCCGCCGAAGACGCGCTTGAGCTGCTCAAAGGTGCTGTCGGCGCTGCCATCGTCGACGAAGACGAATTCCAGCGGCCGCTCCGGCCACTGCTGGCGCACGGTCTGCAACCGCTCGTCCAGGTAATCCACGCCGGTCTCCTCGTTGTAAACGGGGACGACGACGGAGATCAGCGAATCCTGCGCGGCGTAGCTCATCGTGCAACGCTCTCCTTGAGCGCATTTGCCACGGCCGTGGCCGCCTGCCGGCTCTGCGTGGCGGTCATCTCGGGATAGATGGGCAGTGACAGTACCTCCTCGCATGCAGCTTCGGTCTGCGGCAGGTCTCCGCGCTTGTAGCCCAGATTTGCGTAGATGGGCTGGAGATGAATCGGGGTGGGGTAGTAGACCATGCTCGGCACGCCCTGCTCTTTCAGGCTGGCCTGCACGGCGTCGCGGTGCTGCACGCGCACGGTGTACTGATGGAATACGTGTTCGCACTCCGCCGCGGTCTGCGGCAGCGTAAGGCCCGGAATGCCCATCAGCAACTCGTCGTAGGCGGCGGCGCGCTCGCGGCGGCCCTGCTCCCAGTCCGGCAGATGGCGCAGCTTCACGCGCAGAATGGCGGCCTGCAACTCATCCAGACGGCTGTTCCAGCCCTGCTCCACGCTGTAATACTTCTTTGTCGCGCCGTGGGCGCGCAGCGAACGCAGATGAGTGGCGATCTCTTCCGAGTCGGTGACGATCATGCCGCCGTCGCCATAGCCACCCAGGTTCTTGCTGGGGAAGAAGCTGAGGCAGCCCACGTCGCCGAAGCTGGCAGTCCTGCGTCCGTGGTAGCGGGCGCCAATGGCCTGCGCCGTGTCCTCGATGACGCGCAGGTTGTGGCGGGCGGCAATGTCCATGATCGCCGTCATCTCCGCCGGGTGTCCGTAGAGATGCACGGGCACGATGGCGCGCGTCCGGGGCGTGATCTTCGCTTCGATCAGCGCCGGGTCCATGCAGAAGGTGTCCGGGGCGATATCGACAAACACCGGCACGGCACCCAGCAGGCTCACGCAGTCGGCGGTGGCGATGAAGGTGAACGAGGGCACCAGCACTTCGTCGCCCGGCTTGACGCCGCACGCGGCCAGCGCCAGCGTCAGGGCGTCGGTGCCGGAGCCTACGCCGACGCCGAACTTCCGCTCGCAGTAGGCGGCAACTTCGCTCTCCAGCTTCTGAACCTCAGGTCCGAGGATGAAGTGCTGCGAAACCAGCACGCTTTCAATGGCGGCCTGAATCTCGTCACGGATCGACAGGTACTGCGCGCCCAGGTCGAGCATCGGCAGCGCGTTGTTCACGGCTTCAATGGCAGGCTTCATGAATGTCCTTCCGGGTCAGTGAACCGGTTCCACAGAGTATCCGTCGATGGTGACGGCGACGGATTGATGGATGAGGTCGACGGAGATGACCAGCTTCTGCATGCCGCGCACGGCGGTCAGCACGCCCTGGACGCCGTCCAGTGCGCCGCCACGGATGCGAACCCGCTGGCCTAGCTTCAGGTTGCCGAGTGTGATCAACGGCAGCCGATTCTCCAGCACGGTTTGCAGGCTCTCAATCTGGTGGTCGGGGATGGGGGCAGCCGAGCCTGCCACCGAGACAAAGCGAAAGACGCCCATCGTCTTCAAAACTTCCAACTGCTGCTGCGGGCCGGGCGCAAGGCGCACAAAGACGTAGCAGGAGAACAGCGGCACCTCCACCATCTTCGTGCGGTCGCTCCAGCGATGCGCTTCCCGCAACGTGGGAACATAACTGGTGATTCCGCGCTGCTCCAAGTCGGCGCTAATGCGCTTCTCGTGCCGCGCACGAGTCTGCACCGCATACCATTGCCGAGGCTCCACGGCGCTGGCCGACTGAAGTACTTCTGTTTGCAACAATGTTTGTTCGACGCTGGACACAGCTTCGCCCTCTGAGTCCCATCCGGTTCTTTGACATAAGTCTTCTGGCTGCCCGGATGGAGACATCGCGCTCCCACGCGCTGCACCTCGGGAGTAAGCACTCGTAGTACCAAAGCGCCCATCGCGGATGGAGTGTTGCGGCGCATTAAATGAAGCTGAATTCAGTCCTGCCATCTTGTGGTTAATGGGCAGAGAAGCAAGGAGTTAGATCGAATTTTTGATTGAATGCCCGGACGCTGACGCAGCCTCTCTCAGTCCCATACATAAGAGATGGAATTCCAACGCCACTCGTGGCGCCTCTCCGCGCGACTCCGGAAAGGGAAGGAAGGGCAAGTTTGAGCAAACCATTTCACACAGGAAAGGGAACTCTTCCGGTTCATCTCGAACGAGGACTCCAGAAGCTGAGAGGAATGGTCCGACGGATTGGATGATCTGACCACCCGCGAAAAGGTCAAGGCGGCTGCTCGGAGAGCTGCCGCCTCGAATGTACGAGATTTGGGGATCATGTGTCCGGCCGCCGTGCGCGGTTTGGGGAACGGTGCTGCTGCTGCCTGCCGCAGGCTGCTGCTGCTTCCGGGCGCGTGCGCGTGGTTAGCAGTGGATGAGGTTGGGTGCCTGGATGCCCTTGGTGGCGTTGCGTGTGTCGACGACCAGCTTGGCCTCGCGGACGATCTTTGCATAGTCGTAGGCGGAGTGGTCGGTGACGATGAGCACGCAGTCGAACTCGGGCACCTTCTCCAGCGGCGTCGAGGTCATGTTCAGGTTGTAGTGGCGTCCGTGGCCGACCTTGGCAAAGTAGGGGTCGTTGTAGCTGACCTTGGCACCGCGCTTTTCGAGCAGCTCCAGAATGGTCAGCGAGGGCGACTCGCGCAGGTCGTCGATGTCCTTCTTGTAGGCCACGCCGAGCACCAGCACCTTGGCACCGTTGAGCGCCTTGCCGTGCTTGCTCAAGGCTTCCATCACCTGCTCGACGACGAAGTAAGGCATCTGCATGTTGACTTCGCCTGCCAGCTCGATGAACTTGGTGCGGAAGTCGAACTCCTTGGCCTTCCACGAGAGGTAGAAGGGGTCGATGGGGATGCAGTGGCCGCCCAGTCCGGGGCCGGGATAGAAGGCCTGGAAGCCGAAAGGCTTTGTCTTGGCCGCCTCAATCACTTCCCAGATGTCGATGTTCATGCGCAGCGCCAGCTGCTTCAGCTCGTTGACCAGCGCGATGTTGACGCAGCGGTAGATGTTCTCCAGCAGCTTGGTCATCTCAGCCGCGGCCGGGGTTGAGACCGGCACGGTGCGGCGGAAGATGCTGCCGTAGAGAGCGGCGGCGATCTTCGATCCGTCGCTGTCGAGCCCGCCGATGACCTTGGGAATGTCGTGCCGGGCGACCTGGTCGTTGCCGGGGTCCTCTCGCTCGGGCGAGAAGACGACGTGAAAGTCGCCGGGCTGCTGCTCGCCTGTGGGCAGGGTGCGGCAGGCCTTCAGGCCTTCGGGGTTCTGCTTCTCCAGAATGGGGACAAGTATCTCCTCGGTGGTTCCGGGGTAGGTGGTGCTTTCGAGGATGATGGTCTGTCCGCGGCGGATGTGCGGCGCCAGCGACTGTGCGGTCTTGACGATGTAGCTGAGGTCGGGCTGGTGATACTCGTCGAGCGGGGTGGGCACGCAGATGATGACGGCGTCCATCTCGGAGATCTTGTGGAAGTCGGCGGTGGCGGCAAAGCCTGCCTTGTGCGCGGCGGCAATCTCGTTGGGCTCAATGCGGACAATGTAGCTGCCGCCCTGGTTGAGGGTCTCCACCTTGCGTGTGTCCACGTCAAAGCCGGTGACGCGGAAACGCTCGCCGCTGAACAGCAGCACCAGCGGCAATCCCACGTACCCCAACCCCACCACTCCAACGCGCGCTTCCCGCGCATCAATCCGGCGAAGTGCTTCTGCAGTCGCGCTCAGCGACGGCTGAACCGTAACGGCCATTCCATCCTCCTGAAATTGTGTGCGCGGGAAGCGGGCAGAGGTTGCCCATCGGCTGCCAGCAGCAGCCGTCTGCCCGTGCGGAACCTGCCCTGATGTGGGCTGGACAAACTGCCTGACCGGACACATGCGCGCATGGCTGGTTGGCGGCGCGCCTCGGGGGCGTCAACGGTGAAGTGGTTTGCCCAGCCCAATCACCGGCCCGCGACCTTCAAGGCGACGTGGGCCGGATTGCTTTGCGCCGTTGGTTGACGGCGCGTGCGAGGAGCGTTGATGCACCTTCACTTCCAAACACAAATCCCGTTCGGTATCGACCGGGCCTCGCAAAATGCCTAAGACAATCCGGCATTTCATGTCGCGATTAAGCCCGGAAAGGATGTATTTACAAAGTGCTACGGACATGGCAGCGACGCGCGAAGTCCAGAGAAGCCCTTGCTGCAGAGATCTGTGATCTGCATACTCTTGCAGAGCAATGCCAGCCCCAGTGACCCTTCAGACGCACTGGGGCGCAACGGAAGACGTCAGGAGACAGCACTCAGAAATTCGTAATGCTCAATCTTGATGGCGATACCGTCGCTTGTCTCGCCCACCTCTCTCCGAACCACTACTCCGGTACAGAGCGCCAGCAACTTGCAGGCGGTAGTGGTTTCCGGCGGAAAGGTAACGATGAACTGCAGGCGATCCACCGCAGGAACTTGTTTGTCTACGTAGACAAACAGGCCCGATGCGCTGATGTCGCGGGTGGAAAGCAGCAGTCGTTCGCCACCCTCGAGCATGAGCTTGACGGGCGAGGAGACACGGTAACGGGCTGACAGTCGGCGGTCGACTGGAGGGGCAGGAAGCTCGCTATCTGGTTTTCGGTCCCACATTGTGACGGCCTTTGCACTCTTGAGATTGTTCATATCTGAGCACAACGTTCCGTGAAGTTCCGGCAAGCTCGGGTTCACTTGGCAGAGGTTAGTTGCACACGGAGTGCCGAACGGAAGCCATTGAATTGACGGCAACTGCGCCATGTCACGCAGCCATCCTGCAAGTCATTTCACGATGATTCCGGCAAATTACCCTTATTTGGGGCAACTCCATTTACGAAACGCGGAGTTTCGAACTGTCCGGAAATAACAAAAGGGCCGCGCCCGAAGGCACGGCCCGCAAGTGTTCTGCGTGCGCGTCTACTTCACCGGCACGAACTTCTCACCCACAATCTGCTGCGCTTCGGGGGTGAGCATGAAATCGAGGAACGCTTTCACGTTGCCCTCGATGGGCTGTTTGGTTACGAGCACCAGCGGTCTTGTCAGCGGATACTTACCCGCCTGCACGCCCGCCCGCGTCGGCTCGCCGCCATCGACGGCGATAGGCACTACGCCTGACTTGGCGAACGACATGGACGACGCCGTAATGCCGTTCGCGTCCTTCTGCACCTCGGCGATGCAGTTGGTCGCGTCGTCCAGCTCGTGCACCTTGCCGTACTGCTCGGTGCCGAGCACCATCGTGCGGAAGGCCTCGACCGTTGCGCGGCCGCCCGTCAGCTTCTCGCTGTAGATCACGATCGGCTGATCGGCACCTCCGACCTGCTTCCAGTTGGTGACGCGCCCGGTGAAGATCTCCTTCAGTTGCGCGCGCGTGAGTGCCTTCACCGGGTTCGACTGATTGACGAAGACGCCCATCACGTCATAACCGATGGTGACCGCCGCCGTCAGTTGCGCCTTCTCCTCGGAGGTGACCGCGCGGGCCACGCCGCCGAAAGTGACCTTGCCGTCGCGAGCCGCAACCAGTCCGGCCTTGGCACCCGCACCACCAATCGCGCTGAAGTTCACGCCGGTCTTGGCCGCGAACATGTGTGCCGCCTTTGGCATGATGCCCGTGCCGATGGTGGTTGCGCCTTCGTAGGTGAAGACCTCATGCGCGGCCGCAGGCTTTGCTGCCTGCGGTGTTGCGGAAGCCGCCACCAGGTGCCCGCCCGAGGGGGCGTCCTCAAACTTGCGGTGGCACTGGCCGCAATCGTTGAAGGCCTTTTCGCCGTTGTGGCAGGCGAAGCATTTGCGGTCGGAGGTGTGGTCCTCCATGGTGATCCGCGCTTCCTTCTTCGTGGCGAACAGCGTGTTGTGGCAGTCGTTGCAAACGTAGCCCTTGGCGGCGTGGACGCGGCCGTCGAAGATGACGCGGCCTTGTCCGGCGCCGCCATAGAGCAACGCTTTGCCCTGATCGGTGGCGAAGGCGCAGGAGGTCGCCATCACCACCGTCAGGGTTGCGAGCAACTTGAGTAAGAGCCGGCTCATGCGCGCATCTCCAGAATGGCGCGCGAGACCCGTGCGGCGCTGGCCGTGCCGGTCAGCACCATCGAGTCCGTCAGCTCGCTCTTGATGTCGTTGATGAGCAGTGCCACGCCGTCTTTGCCAGCGCCGAAAGCGCCGCGCACCAGCGGACGTCCGCAGAGCGTGGCGTCGGCACCGAGCGCAACCAGCTTCAGCACATCGGCACCGTGGCGCACGGAGCCGTCCGCCAGCAGCAGCGTCTTGCCCTTTACCTTGGCGGCGATGGCAGGCAGCACTTCGGCCACGCCCGGCGTGTGGTCCAGCACGCGCCCGCCGTGGTTGCTCACCACAATGCCGCGCGCGCCGCAATCAACCGCCACCTGCGCCTCGTGCACGCTCATGATGCCCTTGATGATCAGCGGCAGCTTGGTCGCCTTGGCCAACTCGGCCAACTGCTTCGGCGTCTTCGGCTCCACGGTCTGGCCGGGGACGGCGCGAGCGGCGCGGCCTGCGGAATCAATGTCGATGGCGATGGCCAGCGCGCCGGCTTCCTCAATCAGATGCATGCGCTTGATGATCTCGTCCTGCGTCTTGGGCTTGATGGTGACAATGACGCGCTGCTTGAACTGCGGCACAATCGCCAGGCGGCGCTGGAAGACATCCATGGGGTCGCCAATGCCGTCGGCTACCCAGCCAATGGTGCCCGCCTGCGCGCAACCGCCCAGAATGGCCTCGACGAATTCTTCTTCGCCGATCTTGCCGCCCATGTTGTAGGTGGTGCCGCCGGTGGCGCCGGACATCATCGGCAGCGCAATCGTCTGTCCGAAGATGCTCACCGTCAGGTCCGGATGCTTCACCTCATGAAAGGTGGACATGCGCAGGTGAACCTTGGCGAGCGACTGATAGTTGTTCTTGAACGCCATTCCGGTGCCGATGCCGCCGAAGCCCGGCACCTCGCCGGCGCAGGCCACACCATCGCACTCCGGGCAGACGCGGCAGCGCGGGAAGAGCTTTTCACGCGCGACGCGCAGCACCTCGGCCTTGGTCAGCTTGCCCTTGGCCGGAGTGTCGGCCGGGGCGGCAGCGGGCGCGGGCAGCGGCTCTGCGGCAGCGCGCTCCACAAGAGGCAGCGAAATGGCCGCGACGCCCAGCGCCGATGCGGTGGTGAGGAAGTTACGACGGCTTACACCCTGTTCCGAATGATTCGACATGATGAATAAATTCCTTTGCAAATAAAGTTGAAGAAACTATGGCCGTCGCGCATGCACCTCTCTCGAAGCCGCATGGTGGGCGGGCAAACGCGTACACAAGCCAACGGCTCGCGCACGCCGCGGGCAGAGACAGTTCTGCCACGTTGCCGATGAGCCGGTCAGTTCCGCACGATGCAGGGCTACGCAAATGCGCACGCACACTCACGCAACGTCTCTCCGTGCATGCTCAAGCACACGAGCACACCGGAGACGTGGAACTGCCGGAATGAAAAGGAATCAGCCGAGGAAGGGAGGAGGCCGGTTAAACGGAAGCTGGATGCGGAGCACCGGACGCGGCTCGCCGAACTGCTGCGCGTGAACCACGGCGCAGGGTTGCGGCGGAGCGATAGTGGTGACAATGACAGGAAGGAACAGCACCACCACCGGCAGGTTCAACTGCCGACGCTTCGATGCCTGCTTCTGGATGTCTCCGTGCGAGAGGCCGGTGCAGACGGGGCAGACCTTGATGGTCGCCGTCAGCAGCGCCGCGCAGAACAGCAGCACGACCATGCAGCGCAGAATGCGTTGCGTGTCCCACCGGGTTGTGTGGCTCTGGCGCATGACCTCTCACAGGCACGTTAGCACAAAGCTCCACGTTGGTGGAGTGACGCGCGGCAGGAAACTGTGAATTGTCGGCAAAAACAAACGCCGCTCCGGAGATACGGAACGGTCGGTCTGGAAAATACGAGGAATGTTGTGAATGGTGGAGGCGACGGGAGTTGAACCCGTGTCCGAAAACGCCACTGGCAAGGAGCCTACATACTTAGTCGCGTTCATGCTACGGGCATTACCCCGCAACGTTCGCTTCTCGCGCTCAGAACGGACAAGACGCGCGATTGGCTAGCCCGTGGATCTCGCCGCAAGCCCCCGGACGTAGGGCTTGAAGCCAGCCTACTGTGCGACGCGCCGTATCCGCCCGTAGGCGAAGCGGAAGGGAGCGGCTACCTAATTAGGCAGCGTATGCCAGGTCTTGATTGGCAATTATGGTTTTGCACACAGTTACGGGCGCGTGCACCCCGGTATGCCTCCTGGCCGCGAACATTTCCGTCGAAGCCGTGACGCCCCCATCCTTGCGGACCGGCTCAAGCATGGCTTGAAGCTGTGTCCGTAACTTGCGGGTGACCAACATGTTGGCCGGCTGCACGCGGTTGCCCGCGCGGGAAACTTCGAGAACCAAATCTCAAAGAACTGTCTTCAGAGTAGGCAACCCCAGCGGGGAAGTCAACTCTGCTGGATTAGATGCCGCAGACGGGCGCGGGATTCGGAGGCGCCGAACTTGAAAACTGTGGCGGCAGTGCTGACGAAGGGGAAGACCTGTATCCCACATCTGCGGACTGCGCGCAGATGTGGGAGGCAGGCGGAAATGGACTTATTTCTCAGGTGCGGCGGGAGCCGAGTTCAGCTTGTCCTTCCAGATGACGATCTGGTCACGGGAGGCGGCGGCGTCCTGCGCGTTAGGCTCCAGTTCCAGATAGCGCTGCATCATGTCGATGGCCTGATCGTAGTAGTGCAGCTCGGCGGCGATGAGCGCGCCGTTAAAGTATCCCTGTGGCCACACCGGAGCCAGTTGCACGGCCTTCTCGTAGTGCGCCAGCGCATTTTCCAGTTGTTTCTCCTTGACGGCGTTTTCCGCCAGTAGGCGCTGTTCGCGGGCGGCTTCCGGCAGGGCGGGCTTCGCGGCCAGCGCGCGATAGGCCGCCGCCTGCTCGCGGAATTGCTGCTCACGCGCCGGGCTGGTCCGGGCGTGGTCGGAGAGGATGTTCAGCAGGGCTGCAAGCTTCTCGCATTCTGGGTCCTTGACTCCCGTAAGGCGTGACTGCCGATCCTCCACACGCACGGGTTTCACTTCCGCGTCGTTGCCGTCGCGCAGCTCGCAATAGGCATAGTGGTGGTGCGTGCGAAAGATGGGCGCAGTCTTCAGGTCAAGCGCGGCGTGGCGAATCTGCTTATTATTGGAACAATTCGCGCCAGCATTCCCGCGGATGTCGAACTCGACGGACTCGTTGGTGATGAGAATGCTCTCGCGGGGAATGCTGGAGCACCGGAGTCCACTGTCGCTCGCAAACACCCTCCCCGAGTCCAGCAGATCGACAAGGCCATGCCGAGCCTGCCATGCGGTCATCGATTCCGCTGCGGATGGCGTGGACTGCGCGAAGCACGTGGGCACGAACAGCATGATCAGGACTGCCGCAACAATCGGGATTCTCCACGTTGCGTTCATCGGTTCTCCTTGGTGCAGGCGCGGGGCAAACCCGCCAAGCAGCGCCGGTTCAAGCGCCAGGCAGCCGTGCACAAAGACTGATAGGTATGAATCTTTGAAACGCTAGCGCCGCAAGCCCCGTGAAGGAAAGAAAATTCTGTCGCAGGCAAGCGCGCCGGTAACTCTGCATTCTGCTGGTGGCGTTGTTTTGCTAAGCTGGTGGCACAGTGCCTAACGAGAGTACAAACCGCGCGGGGCAGCACGCGGAGGCGCAGAACTCTGCGCCGGAGATGTTTGCTCCGTCGCAGGAGCTTCCGGCGCATCCGGTGTCACTCGCCCTTCCACGTCCGCCTGAGGGCAGTGGCCTGCTGCCTTACACCCAGAATGACGATGGCGGAATCGAACTGGTGCGGGAGGTTCGCCCCGGGTACGAGCGCTGGCGGCAGATGGTGGCTGGGCGCGGCGTGATGGTGCGTGGCTGCGCGTTGCTGGCAGCGGCGCTGCTGGTTACCTCCGGCGTGCTGTGGCTTTGCGCCGGCGAGGTGAAGCCGGAGGAGCAATACGCCACGTTGCGCACGCTGCTCTACGTGCTGTTTGGCGCCGAGCTGCTGTGCGTGAACCTGCTGCGCGACCATGTTGGCAGCCTGAGCCAGGGCTGGATGACGGCCACGCTCTTTCTTTACGCAGCCTTCAATGGACTGAGCTTCACGGTCTTTGTGCTGGTTCTGCCGCCGGGCGCGCTGGCCTACGCCTTCCTTGTGGCGGGCGTGAGCTTTGGCGCCCTGGCGCTCTACGGCGGGCTGGCGCGTCAGGATCTGGGGCGCCCGGTGAACGTGATGCTGCTGTTTGCCGTGGCGCTGGGCGCGATGCTGATCTTCCGTTGGACGTGGGGTGTCGGTGCGTGGCATCAGGCGGCCGCTTCGGTCTGTGTTGGCGGTTTCGGCATCCTTTACGCGCACCACCTGCCGGAGTTCGAGGGACTTTGGCTGGAAGTGGGCGAGGACGGGCCGGGCCGCGAGTGGAAGGCCGGCGTGCTGAGCGCCCTGCTGCTTTATCTCGACTTCATCAATATCTACCTGGTTTTGATGCTGGTTCTGGGCGGCCTGCGCCGGGTACAGGACTGGGAAGACTGATTGTTACAATCATCTAAACGCTTTTAGAAGCGGCGTTTATCGTCCCCATAAAAACTTTGAATTTCACTTATCCGCCGGGTTGCGCGAATATCTTTTCAACGCAAGGGTACAGCGAAGCAAGTGACTGGGTGAGGACGCTACTTCGCAGATGTATCTGACGCAGGAAACGGTGACAAGTTTTTTCGCGGGCGCAACTGCGAGCAGGTGACCAGTGAGGGGCTGGTCACCTTTTTTTATTTCCCCACCGTTTTGGCGGCAAGCCGAGCCGCCTTTCCGCAAAGCTCTGAACAACTCCGCCGGGCACTTCGCCCGCTACTGCAACGAAATTGCAATCTCAATCACGCCGGTGCCGCTCTCGAGCGGCTGCAGGGCGCGTCCGACGATGGCTCCCGTGAGGCGGCTGCGGTCGGTGGCGCGCATCACGTGACCGGGCGTGCCGGAGGTGACCAGCAGGTCGCCACGCCGGATGGGGCCGTTCTCCGCCGAGGCCTTGCAGGGAACAATGCCCACCATGGCGACCGGAACGCTGCCGGTGTCGGGAATGGTTAACGGCGCTGCCAGGACGCCGGGCCGTGTAGCGTGTACGCCAAACAGGTTGGTGGCGTAGGGCTGGCTGGAGCGGCGCACGCGGCGGTCGCGGTCGCCATCGATCACCAGCACGTCACCGGGCGCAAAGACTTCGTCGGGTGCCGCCTCAACCTGCTCGGCAAAGTCGGCTCCCGTGGTGTGCACCGTGCCGTTCATGTAGATGTTGCCGGAGGTGTCCACGCGGAAGACCTTGCCGCTCGAGTTGCTGGCCACCAGTACGTTGCCGGAGGCGGCGGTGTTGGTGAACTGTCCGCCCGTGCCGCTGGCGGAGTCTGTCCGCCCGAGTATGCCGATGGCGTTACCGGAGGTGGCGCTGGCATAGCCGGCCACGCCCACACCGGTCGTGCTCTGCGCCGTGCCATAGACACCGAAAGTCGTGCCCAAGGCTTGCGTGGTGTTGGAGACGCCATAGACGCCGGTGGCACTGCTGGTGCCGCTGGTTTCGCCAAAGACTCCGTAGGCGCTGCCGCTGGTGGCGGTGGCCTGCCCGTGCACGCCGTAGCCCTGCGTGCTGCGCGAGATGCCGAGCACGCCGTTGTTGAGACTGGACGTGGCCTGCGCGTCGCCCACCACGCCGGAGCCAAGCGTGGCGGCCGAGCGCGCGACGATGGCGCTGCCCGAGCCGCTGCCGCTGGAAACCTGCGCCAGCAGGGCCGTTCCATCGGGGCTTGCAGTGCTGGACGAGATGCCGAGCGCGGGGCCGGTGGTGGCGGTGTTGCTGGCCGTGATGACCGGAACCGCTGTGCTGGCGAGGGTGAACGTCTGCTGGCCAGTGAAGGTGTTGTTGGCCGCCAGACTCACGCCAGTCAGGTTCACGTCCGCACCGAGCTTGGCCAGGGTCACGCTGCCGTCCGCCAGTTTTGCCGTGGTGATGCCGCTGGGCGCAACGCTGAGCGCGAGGGTGCCCGTGCCGGAAGTGAGCGCCAATGAGCTATCGGCAGCGCTGAGTGCCGGAGCGGCCGTCGATTGCGTGGTGCCGTCGGTGAACAGGAGGCGACCGCTGGAGGAGAGGCGCAGGTCTCCGGCAACGTCGAGTTTGGCCGAGGGCGAGGCGTTGCCGATGCCGATCATGCCGTTGTACTCGACCACGATGGAATCGAGCAGGGCTGTGGGGGAGGCAAACTTGGCCAGTGCATTCGCGGTGCCGGCGGTGCTCGCAGCCGGTTGAAGCTGTACCAACGGCGGAAGAATGCTGCGCGGCATCTGGCGTATGCCGGAGTTGAGCGCAAGCAAAGGCGTGGGAGTGAAGCGCACAGGCGGGCGCACGGGTGTCTGTTGTGCAAAGCCCATGCATCCCAATGCCGCAAAGGAGATCAGCACGGTCGGCATCAATCGCATGCGTTATCTGCCCGTCGGGAGAACGTGGGTGCTGCGTTTTCGTGGGGGTTCCCGAACGAGACATTCTGGCCAAGGTTTCCCATTTGTGAAATGAATTCTTAGAGAAGTGCAAGATTCTGGGTACCAAAATGAAAATCAATGGTTTATCAGGCTGGCATGGCCGTTCTGAGGGGCAAAATGTGCGGTACTCCATCCAGTGCCAGGCCGGCGAGAAGTTGTGTGGGGCCGGTGAGCCTTTGCCATGCCTCGTGGCGGTGTCTGCTGCTTCTGTTAACCCTGTCTGTGGCGGTGGCGGCGCAGGAGCGGAGCACAGCTGCCGACGCCTCGTTGCCGGACACTCCGGCAGCTGCGAACGCTGACGGCGCGAACAGCAGTACCTCCGCACCGGAATCAAAGATCGTCCAGCACTTTCTCTCCGACCAGAAGTCCATCTGGAGTTCCCCCTTCCGGTTGACTCGCGCACAGAGCTTCTGGGTGCTTCCGATGGCGGGCGCAACGGCCGGTATGATCGCCGCCGATGGTGACATCAACCGCTCCATCGGGTCGTCGTCAAGCTACGTGCGGAATGCGCGCCACCTCTCCGATGCCGGAACCTATGGTCTGCTTGGCGCGGGCGCGCTGCTGTGGGGATCGGGGCTGATAGGGGGCAACGCCCACGCCCGCGAGACCGGCGTGCTGACCGTCGAGGCCGCGGCCAACAGCTACGTTGTCGATCTGGCCCTGCAACTGGCCACCGGGCGGTCGCGCCCCAATGCGGGGTCGCACGCGCAACAATTCTGGCGGGGCGACCGGGCATTTCCCTCCAACCACTCGGCACTGGCGTGGTCAACGGCTGCGGTGATCGCGCATGAGTATCCGAAGCCGTGGGTGGAGGTGCTGAGTTACGGCACGGCGGCGAGCGTGACCGTGGGGCGTGTTCTGGCGCGCGAGCATTCGGCCTCGGACGTGTTTGTGGGCGCCGTCTCAGGCTATCTCATCGGAAGACAGGTCTATCGTGCGCACCACAATCCCCGGGACGAAGCGCGGTACGGCACCTTTCTGCGTACGCTGGAGGAGGAATCTTCGGCGCGCAGCATCGCATCGCCCTATGTGGAGATGGACTCTCCTGCCTACGGCATGGCCGAGCGCTTGATCGCCTCCGGGGCCGCGCAGACGGAGATCCTGGGTCTTCGTCCGTGGACGCGCATGGCATTTGTCCGCCTGCTGCTCGACGCCGAAGAGCGCATAGAGGAGCCGCAGTTCGACGGGGTTCGGGCCGAGTACGATGCCCTGCGATCCGAGTTCGCCGCCGAGTGGGACGAGAACACCGCCGGGCGCGGAGGCACACGGCTGTCGCTCGATAGCCTTTACACGCGCTATATGCAGATTGCCGGGAAGCCGCTGCGCGACGGTTATCACTTTGGGCAGTCGCTCTACAACGACGCGGGGCGGCCCTATTGGACCGGCGCCAACCTGGTGACGGGCTTCAGCGTAACGGCGACCAGCGGTGCATGGGTCTACCACGCACGCGGCGAATACCAGCACGCGCCCGCCGTACCAGCGCTTGGCTCCTCCACCATGCAGACGCTTGCAACGGTCGATTCACTTGCTGCGGGGCAGGTGGCGCTTACGCCTTATGGCAGCGCGCAGGCCGATCGCTTCCATCTGCTGGAGGCTTATGCCGGCGTGCAGTGGGGAAAGACTTTCCTCTCGCTCGGCAAGCACGAACTGTGGTGGGGGCCGGGGGAATCCGGCGCCTTTCTGGCCAGCACCAACGCACAGCCGTTTTACGCGCTGCGGGTGCAGGCCTCCGATCCACTGGAATTGCCGGGCGTGTTGCACTTTCTGGGGCGCGTGCGCTGGGAGATGTTCTTTGGCCAGTTGAGCGGCCACCGCTATCCGGCGGCGCCGCTGCTGCACGGTGAAAAGATCAGCCTTGCGCTCACACCAAACCTGGAACTGAGCTTTTCCCGGACCGTGCTGTTTGCGGGCGCGGGGCGTCCGCTGACCATGCGGCGGCTGCTGAAGTCCTACTTTAGCTTTGGCAGCGGAAGCCATGATGTTGCTGGGACTCCGCAGGACCCAGGCGACCGGCGCGGCGGCTTCGACTTCCGCTACCGCCTGCCGTGGATGCGCGACCGTGTGACGCTCTATGGAGACTTCTTTACCGACGATGATCCGTCGCCGCTCTCTGCGCCACGCCGCGCGGCCATGATGCCGGGTATCTACGTTGCGCGGCTGCCTGGGCTGCCCAAGCTCGATTTGCGGGTGGAGGCACCGGTGACGGCGCAGGCTGCGGTCGACCATGTGCCGGGCGGGTTCTTCTACATCAACTCGGGTTACCACGATGGCTACACGAACGGAGGTGACTTGATCGGCTCGTGGATTGGACGGGACTCCAAAGGACTGTTTGCCGAAAGCTCCTGGCACTTTGCGCCCCATCACACGCTGGCAACGCGCTGGCGCAATATGAAGCTCGACAGCAAATTCATACCCGGCGGAGGCACCATTCACGACGTGCGGGTAAGTTATGAGCGCGGCCTTGGCAGTGGCCTGAGCGTGGCGCCGTTCGTGCAGTGGGAGCAATGGTGGATCCCGCTGCTCAACCCGGAGCGGCAGTCGAACGTGACCGGAGCGCTTCTGCTGACGTGGCACCCAACGTGGCGCTGGCCATAGCGGCGGTCAATGTCCAGGCCGACTGACAGCGTGTCCGTCCCCAAAGTGCAGGCAAAAGGAAACCGCCGGGAGACCGGCGGTTTCTTGTGCTCTGCGTGACTCTGTAAGGCGGCTAGCCGACCAGCGCGCCGAGGTTCTGCTTGTACCACTCGATGGTGCGGCGCAGTCCGTCGGGAAAACTGACCTGCGGCTCGTAGCCGAAGGCCTCGCGGGCGCGCGTAATGTCTGCCAGCGAGTGCTTGACGTCGCCCGGGCGGTCGGGGCCGTGCGCAGCCTCCTGCTGGAAGCCGGTCAGCTTCTGCATCTCGCGGTAGACCTGGTTGATGGTGATGCGTTCGCCAAGAGCGATGTTGAATACCTTGCCGCTGACCTTTTCGGCGGGAGCGGCCATCGCCAGCAGGTTGGCGTGCACCACGTTGTCGATATAGGTGAAGTCGCGGCTCTGCTCGCCGTCGCCATTGATGGTGGGGCGTTCCCCTTGCAGCATCAGGCGCGTGAACAGCGCCAGCACGCCGGAATACTGCGAATTCGGGTCCTGGTGCGGACCAAAGACGTTGAAGTAGCGGATGGTGACCGTCTCTATGCCATAAACCGCGGTGTAAGCCTGCAGGTAGTACTCGCCGGTGAGCTTGGAGACGGCGTAGGGCGAGATCGGCGCGGGCAGCATGTCCTCGCGCTTGGGCAGGGCCGGATTGCTGCCATAGGCAGAAGACGAACCGGCGTAGACCACGCGCTTCACTCCGGCGTCTTTGGCGGCGGTCAGCAACTGCACGGTGCCATCCACGTTGGCGTGGTTGGATTCAACCGGGTCCTTGACCGAGCGGGGCACCGAGGGAATGGCCGCCTCGTGGAAGATGTAATCCACGTCCTTGCAGGCGCGGGCGCAGGCTTCCGCGTCGGTAATGTCGGCTTCCAGAAATTCCATGGCTTCGAGGCCGATGAGATTTTCACGCTTTCCGGTGGCAAAGTTGTCGATGCCCCGCACATGGTCTCCGCGCTTGAGCAGTGCGCGTGCGATGGACGAACCGATGAACCCTGCAACTCCCGTAACCAGATACCGCGACATTCTTCCTCCGATGGAAATGTTCCGCCTTCCATCATAACAACGCGTGGCGGCGCGTGCTGCCACGCCGCGTTCCGAGGCCTACCCGTAGGGATAGAAGATGTAGAACAGCAGCGAGAGCGCGGTGAGCACCCACAGCCCGGCGCGCACCTCGCGTCCGCGGCCCGCCACCAGCTTGCAGAGAGGGTAGAGCACAAAGCCGGCGGTCATGCCGAAGGCGATGTTGTAGGTGAAGCACATGAGCGTGACCACGGCGAAAGCCGGGATGGACTCGGTGAAATCCGCAAAATTGATGCGCGTGATCGGCTCCAGCATGAATAGGCCGACCAGGATGAGTGCGGGCGAGTAAGCCTGCGCGGGCACGGCCGTCACGAACGGCGCAAAGAACAACGCGGCGGCAAAGCAGAGGGCCACCACCAGCGTGGTCAGTCCGGTGCGGCCGCCCGCTTCGATGCCGGTGGCCGACTCGATGAAGGCTCCCGAGGTGCTGGTGCCGATGGCGGGCGAGAAGGTCGTGGCGAGGGCGTCCACCAGCATGGGGCGCTCAATCTGAGGCAGGTTGCCGTTCTCGTCGAGCAGCTTGGCGCGCGCGGAGAGGCCGATCAACGTGCCCATGGTATCGACAAAGGCCATGATGAAGATGGTGAGTGCGACGGGGAAGGCCTTCATGGAGAGCGCGCCACGGATATCAAGCTGCCAGAGCAGGGGCGAGAGGCTGGGCGGCATGCTGACGAACGAGGTGGGCGGAGCAGCAACCTTTGCGACAAAGGCCACCACGCTTGTAATGAGAATACCCAGAAGCAGCGCGCCCGGAACCTTGCGGATGATGAGCACCGCCATCAGCACCACGCCGAACAGGGCCACCAGCACGGGCGCGGAGGTCAGCGCGCCACTGCGCACGGGCGCTCCCGGCACGCCGAGCACGACGATGCCGGCGTCGGAGAGTCCGACGAAGGTGAGGAACAGCCCGATGCCGACACCGAAGCTGTAGCGCAGCGAAGTCGGCACGGCATCCACGATCCACGAGCGCACCTTGAGCACCGTGAGCACGATGAACACGACTCCGGCCAGGAAGATGGCGCCCAGCGCGGTCTGCCACTTCAAGCCCAGCACGCCGCAGACGGTGAAGGCGATGAAGGCGTTCTCACCCATGTAGGGCGCAATGGCAAAGGGCCGGTTGGCGTAGAAGGCCATCAGCAGGCAGCCAAAGACCGCGGCCAGAATGGTGGCTACCATCGACGGCCCGGCAGGAATGCCCGCCGCCTTCAGGATCGCCGGGTTGACGACGATGATGTAGGACATGGTGGTAAAGGTGGTCAGTCCGGCCAGCACTTCACGGCGCACGGTGGTCCCATGTTCGGGGAGCTTGAAGAAGGATTGCAGGGTCACTAGGGCGGCCTCGGTTCGGAGTTCCTGCCCGAAGGTTAGAAGTTTCGGCTCGCGGATTCAATAGGCGAACGCGAGGCAAGTTCGAAAATCGCCGCCGCGCCGGCGCACCTGTGTTCCGGCGAGCGTTATCGCGAGGCTGCTGCCTGCTGCAGGCCCATCTGCGCGCCGTGGCTTTGCGGGAAGAGTTGCAGTTCGCGCTGGAATTCTAGGGTTGCTCCAGCCTTGTCACCCTTGGAGAGCAGTGCGGCACCGAGCGCCAGATGCACGCCTTGTTCGTTGGGGCCTGCCTTGGCCGCCTCCCTGGCCGCGTGCTCGGCTTCGTCAATCTTTCCGAGACGCAGCTTGACGCTGGCGAGGTGGAGCCATTGCTTGCAGCCTGGCGCTGCTTGCACGGTCAGGGTGAAGTAATGCTCGGCCGTCCGGTCATCGCGGGTTTCCCAGGCAGCACGCCCCCGGTTGAAGAGCGCATCGGGATTGCCGGGGCTGAGGGCCAGCGCATGCTCCACCACGGGAATGCCGCGCGCGTAGTCGTGCTCACTGAGCAGGGCCGCGCCGAGATTATTCAGGGCGGGAACGCAGTTCGGCGCAAATTGCAGTGCGTGTGAAAACAGGCTGACGTCGTTCTTCCAGAAGGTCTGCGCCACAAGCGTGTTTACCGAGGCAAGCAGAACGAGCAGCATGCAGATGGCGGGAGTGCGCAGCGCGTTGGCGGCTTCTTCCGCTCGCGGCAGCCGGCTCACAAGCGCGGACACCAGCAACACGGTCAGGATGCAGAGCCCCACGGATGGCGCATAAAGAAAGCGGTCATGCACCACTTCGTAGGCGCCAAACAGCTTCAGGTACATGGCGGGAGCCAGCAGCAGCACTGTCCATAGCGCCAGCAGAACAATGAGCCTGCCATTGGAGGAGCGGCGTGCCCACAAAACCGCTGCTGTGAAGACTGCTGCAAGAATCACCAGCGGCAAGAGGAAGGCCGTGCTCCGCACCGTGGCGACAAAGCCGAAATCGTAAAAGACGCTCATGGTGCCGGGGAAGAGGAAGTGCTGAAGGTAGAAAAGCCCTGCGGCAGGGAGCGTGCGCAGCATGTCCGCTGTAGTGGCCGGGGTAAACGGGTGGGCGAAGCCGTGCAGGATGTGCGTGCGGACCGCCAGGTAGGCTGCGGCAGCCAGAAAGAGCGGGAGCGTGCCCCATACGGCGCGGGCGCGCGTCATGGTGTTTTCCGGCAGGGGCGCGAGCAGGGCGACTGCCAGCATCAACAGGGGCAGCATGATGGCGACTTCTTTGGAGAGCATGCTGGCCGCAGCCGCCATTACTGAGATTGCCACCCATACGGCGCGAGCGGTCTCCACCCAGCGGAGGAAAAGCAGAACGCTGGCCACCGCAAAGATCGTCAGCAAGAGGTCGCCAATGTCGGAAACCCAGGTGACAGCCTCCACGTGGACGGGATGCGAGGCAAATAGGAGCGCCGCCATCAATGCCAGCAAACGCGAACGCAGCAGACGTGCCGCCAGCCAGAAGACCAGCACCGTGCAGATGACGTGCAGAAGCACGCTGTGCAGGTGCCACGCCATCGCGGACTCGCCGAATGACTGTGTGAGCGCCCACTGCCACAGCAGGACCAGCGGCCTGTAGAAGTTCGAGCCGTGCGCGACGGCAAAATCGGTGGTGAAGAACTGTCCGAGCCGGCTGGCCGGGAACTGGACGTGAGCAGACGTACTCAGCACGCGATCGTCATAAACGAGATCGCAGAAGAGGCTGTAGGCGTAAACGACGAGGGTGTAGAGCGTGAGGAAGAGTTCAGGAAGTCCCCGGCGGGCGCAGACGCTTTCAACTTCTGCCGTATCCAATGGATTTTGCGTGCTATCAGACCCGATCACTGGGGCTCCGGAAAGATTCAGGATGGCTGCTAAATCGCATTGTAAAGGATAGATGCGGCGCGGGCGTGGCATGTCGCGGAGGATGAGAACAGAGTCGATGTACCCAGAGTGGGGCAGTCGGTGTTGACTCGATGCGCAATGAGGTGTGTTCCGTTATAATCAGTACGAAAGGACATGTACTGATGGACGCGTTGCTCTCGACCTGCCGTGTACCGGGCCCCGGCGGCGGCAACGCTCATCATTCGGTCTAGCTAGAGGTTCGTTCGCGGAAGTTTGTTGAATGGGCCGGGAGCCAAATTGATTCGGCAATTATCGGCAAGCGTTGTGATCTGCACCCGGAACCGGGCCTCCAGCCTCGCGAAGTGTCTTGCCTGCGTCGCCCAGCTCGATTATCCCGAATTTGAAGTGCTGGTGGTTGATAACGGCTCCAGCGATTCCACCGCAGAGGTGGCCCGCCAGCATGGCGCGCGCTACCTCTATGTTGCGCGCCCTGGAGTCAGCCACGCCCGGAATGCGGGGGTGCAGCACGCGCGCGGAGAGATTCTGGCGTTTCTCGACGACGATGCCGAGCCGGATCGCCAGTGGCTCAACGAACTCTGCCGTGTGTTTGAAGATCCGGAGATCATGGCCGCAGGCGGGCACGATCAGCCGTTTGATGTTGCACCGGTGCCGGCGCACCGGAAGGCAGTCATCGTCGGCCAACAGACGGCGGAGTGGTTTCCGATCGCAGCTTTCGGCGGCATCGGCGACGGCTGCAACATGGCTTTCCGGCGTTCGAGTTTCAATTACCTGCCGGGATTCGATGAGCGGCTGGGGCGCGGCGCAGCTATTCGCGGCGGCGAGGAGCACTTCAATTTCGTGCGCTTGGTGGCAATGGGGTATAAGTGCGCCCACGTTCCAGCGGCGGTGGTTTGGCATGGCAGCTCGGAGCAACACCTCGACGTGGGAGGGGAATCTGCCTCAGCGATTGCCTATGTGCTGCTGCTGTTGAAGGAGATGCCGCAGCAGCGCAGCCTGCTGCTGAGTCACCTGCTGCGTTCGCTGATGGGAGCGCGCCGCAGCTGGCGTGAGCACCGCGCGCAGGTTTCGCAGAAGGCTCAGAAGTTCTCTGCGGTTCGCAGGCTGCTTTCGCTGCCGAGGGGGATCCGTTTGTTTGCCGGGGCCTGCTCAAATGAGCAGCGCCGTGCGCCTTTGCTGATGGCCAGCTCAAAGCCCCGGTAACAGTTTCAGCCGTCCTGCGACGGTTTGCGAAGGCGGCGCATCCACTCTATCCAGAGCAGCGCGCGGTGCCATTGCAAGGCGCGCACGCCGACGGTGAAAGCCCAGTCAGGAGCCTTCAGCCCCATCTCTTCCACCAGCTCCCAGCATCCACTCAACATCTTCTGTGCCACTGGGGAGAGCGACTGCATCAGGCCGCGCATCGTGCGCTTCCACGGGGACTGCGCCGCATAGGCACGAAGCCTGGAATACGGCTCGAATGCCGGACAGGTGCGCAGCAGGTAGGCGTCGGAGTGAGCGAAGGCAATTTCCTCGTGCAGCAACTGCCGCGTGGTCTCAAGACAAAAGTGTTCGGCAACAGCCTGTGAAGCATAGCGGAAGGTTGCGCCCTCTGCCCGCAGACGCAGACAGAATTCCATGTCCTCGCGCTTAAGCCAGCGCGGATGTTCAAGGAACCCGCCGGCCTCAAGCAGCAGTTGCCGGGAGGCGGAAGTGTTGCTGAACGTCCAAGCGTCTGGTGGAACAGAGTTGTCCCGCTGCTCGCTCAGGCGTTTGTGCAACGCGCCGTATTCAGCCGCGAAGCAGCCGGTGACGAGCGACCGAGACTGTGCCGACGCCAGTTGGAGCGAGCCCATCACCACCAACTTGTTTGCCGAGTGCGCGGCTACATGCTTTTCCAGCAGGCGCGGAGAAGCGTGCACATCATCGTCGAGGAACAGTACCAACTCGCCCTGCGCGGCACGCAGGCCCGCGTTACGTGCGCCCGCGTGTCCCCGGTTCTCCTGCTCCAGCACGCGGAAGCCGCATGGGGCGGAAACGGAGCGCAGCGCGAACGCAGTGCCGTCCGTGCTGCCATCGACGACAACAAGGACTTCATATTCGGTTGGCGGTAACGATTGCGTAAACAGAGCAGGAAGATTCTGCAGCAGCAAATCCCGGCGATTGTAGGTTGGCACCACGACAGAGAGCTTCATTTGCTCTCCTTCATCGCTGCTCCAACGCCTGATTTGCTTGCCATTTGAGGCGATTATAGGAAGGCAGGCGAAGGGATAAGAGTTCTCTCCAGATAACGAAAAGTCGTTGGTAATGGGCCTTTGCGGTTACTTTTCTGCCATCAGAAAGTGCAGGTGAAAAATCCCCCGTAAATGACGGATGTAGGCCACGGAAAGTAACTGTTACCTTCGCTGTCTTGCGGAAGCCCGCAGTGCTCCACGACAATGGAAGAATCACCATGACCTCCCACGGCTCGCGCACCACCCTGCACAATTTCGCCTTCAGTGCCGCACGGCTGATCGTTAGCGCCGGCGGCGGTGTGGCGGTTTCCGTGCTGATGGCGCGATCGCTGGGTGCGGCGGCGATGGGCCGCTACAGCTTCACGGTCTGGGTGGCGGGGCTGGTGACGGGACTTTCTGCGCTGGGTCTGCCGGACACGATTGCGCGCTATGTGGCCGAGCACCGGGGGCTGGGGCAGTCCGAGGTTGCGGCGCAGATCGCGAGGCGCATCCTGCGCCTGCAATGGCTGGCCGCGCTGGGAATTGCGCTCCTTGTGTTGGCAGTCTGGTACGCATTGGAGCCATCGCAGGCAGTGGTGATCGCGCTGGCAATTGCTTCGGTTGCTCCTGCGGCGGCACAGCAGACGATGAGCGCGCTGATGGAAGGTGAGCAGCGCTTTGACCTGCAGATGGCGGTGTCGTTCGGTGGCGCCGTGCTGCAGGTGGTGTTGGTGGCGGCCTGCGCGTTGTGGCATCCGACGGTGGTGGCTTTTCTGGCCGTCAACTTGATCTCAACGCTGCTTTCTGCGGCCATCATGTGGAGCGCCTGCCGTCCCATGCTTTCCTCTGGTGCGGGCGCGCAAGCGGAGCTTCCTCCAGAGCTGACGCGGCGCATGCTGTCGTTCTCGCTCTCCGTTTATGGATTGTGGTTCCTGAACCTCGTTCTATGGGACAAGTCCGAAGTCTTCTTCCTGAGAATTTTCCGCACGTCCGAGGAGATTGCCTATTACAGCATTGCCTATGCGCTGGCGGCGCGGCTGGCCACCGCAGGCGACAGCATGGGCTACGTGCTGTTTCCGCAGTTTGTGACGCGCTATGCGCAGCAGGGCGACGAGGGGCTTGCGCAACTGGGAGGCCGCTGGCTGCGGCTGGTGCTGGTGGGCACCGTGCCTCTCAGCGTGTGGGGCGCGATTCTTGCAGGGCGCTTTGTGCGCCTGTTCTACGGAGCAGACTACGTGCCCATGATCCGGGTGGCGCAGTTGCTGCTGCTGGCCTTGGTGGCGAGTGGCGTCACCACGATCGGCTCCAACATGCTCTACGCGGCGGAGAGGCAGAAGCTGTTTCTGCGGGCGATGGCAGCGGTGACGGTGCTCAACCTTGCGCTGGACGTGTTGCTGATTCCAAGGCTGGGAGCAGTGGGGGCAGCGGCGGCAAATGATGCCGCAGTGGCATGCGCCTGCGCGGCGGTGCTGTGGCAGTTGCACCGGTGGTGCGCGGGCTGCGTTCCGGTGAAGGCGATGCTGAAGGTGGCGCTCGCCGGGACGTTTTCCGCTGTGCCGTTGGCGGCGTGTGAGAGGATGCAAGCAGGCTGGCTGGCGGTTGGCGTGGCGCTGGCTCTGGCAGCGGCGATCTACCTTTCCGGCCTGATGCTGTTGGGAGCCGCCAGTTGGAGCGAGTTGCGCAACGCACTCGGCAGGCAGGAAAGAGTTGCAGCGCCTTACGGAGACCAGGCATGAACCTGTTTCGAACATTGAAGTCGGTGGCAAAGCGCGTGGTCCCTGCCGGAACGCGTGGGTGGCTGCGCACCGAGCGGGTGCGCTTGCGCGAAGATCCTCCGTTTGGCGAGGTGGATTGGGGCGACCTGCGACGGGTCACGCCAATCCATGCCGGGTTTGACCGTGGGCGCGGGCTGTATGTGGACCGCTATTACATTGAACAGTTCCTTGCGTCGCATGCCGCGGAGATTCGCGGGCGCGTGCTGGAACTGGCCGACAACGAGTACACGATGAAGTTTGGCGGCGCGCGCGTTGTGCAGTCCGACGTGCTGGATGTGCGCGCGGGCTACGCGGCGGCAACGATTGTCGGCGACCTGACGACAGGCGAAAACATTCCCTCGGAAGCGTTCGACTGCGTCATCCTGACCCAGGCGCTGCATGTGATCTACGACGTGCGTGCGGCTCTCGGCACGGTGCGGCGCATCCTGAAGCCGGGCGGGTGCGTACTGGTGACGGCACCGGGCATCACGCCGATTGCGCCCAACGAATGGGAGTACTGCGGCGACTATTGGCGATTCACGCGGCTCTCAATGCGAAAGTTGTTCGAGGAGTTCTTTCCCGCTGAGTGTGTCGAGGTGGAGTCGCGCGGCAATGTGCTGGCGGCCACGGCGTTTCTGCAGGGGATTGCAGCCGAGGAATTGACGCCGCAGGAACTGGATGCGACTGATCCATATTACGAAGTGAGCGTGCTATGCCGGGCCGTGAAACCTGCGGCTGCGAAGGAGTGAGACTACGCACGCTCCCATGAAACTCTCCATTATCGTTACCACGTTGAACCGCCGCGACTCGCTGGAGCGCTGCCTGGCTTCGCTGGCCGCGCAGACGTTTGCCCCTGCGAACTACGAGATTGTGGTGGTGGCCGATGGCTGCACGGATTCGACCATCGAATTGTTGCGGGCGTTTCATCCGGCGTGCGGCTTCCAGTGGATGGAGCAGGAGAATCGTGGGCAGGCTGCGGCGATGAACGCGGGCGTGCGCATGGCCCGCGGTGAACTGGTGCTGTTTGTGGATGACGACTGCATCTGTGATCCGGGAGCGGTCGCTGCGCACGTGGCGGCGCACGAACCGGGGACGAAGCGGCTCGTGCTCGGCACGGTGCACATTCATCCAGAGACACCGCGTGGCCCGGAGAGCGAGAACGCGCGACGCTTCACCGAGGGGGAATTGCGGCGATTGCAAATTGAAGGGCCGCGCCGCCAGGACATGATGCTGTGCGCGGATAGCTCCATTGCGCGCGCGGCGGTGCTTGAGCATCCGTTTGACGAGAGCTTCACGCGGATTCACGACGTGGAGCAGGGCATAAGGCTGTGGAACGACGGCTATCGCCCGTACTTTGCGCCTGACGCAGTGCTCTATGAGCGCTACGTGAAGCGCGCGGAGGCCATCGCCCGCGATGCCTGGGACCTTGGGCGCTACACGGTGCGAGTGTGCGACCTGCATCCGGAGTTTCGGCCGTATAGCTCGCTGGCCAACCTGCGTGCGGGCTGGCCGTGGAAGCGCTGGCTCACGGTGTGGGCGGCGCGGAACATTGGCGTCTCGCGTGTGATGCTGCACGCGTTGTTCGCAACGGGGAATGCGCTGAGGTTTCTGACGCCCGGCATGTGGCTGGCGCGGCGTGCATTGAGCGCACGTGGTGTGGCGGAACATCTGGCCGGAGCGATGGATGCCGCCGGCGGATGGCAGCAGCTTCAGGCGGACTTTGGCCGACGCGTGACGGCCTTGATGTATCACAACGTGGGAACGCCTCGCGCGGGAGAATATCCGGGGCTGACCACGCCGGTTGCCGAGTTCGAGCGCCATCTGCGCTGGCTGCGCGCGCATGGCTACCAGGGCATCACGCCGTCGCAGTGGCTGGCGTGGCGCGACCGTGGCGAGCCGCTGCCGGAACGCGTGGTGATGCTGGTCTTTGACGATGCTTACCGCGAGGCCGCGCAGAACGCCTTTCCACTGCTGGAGCAATACGGCTTTCCGGCGGCGTGTATGGTGGTCACCTCAAGCGTCGGGCGCACAAATGCCTGGGACGAGCAGGCCGGGTTGCCGAGCTTTGAGATTATGTCGCGCGAGGAAATCCTCGAGTGGTCGCGGCGGGGCATTGAATTTGGTGGACACACCCTTACGCATCCAGAGTTGCGTGAGACCAGCCCGGAGCGCACCGAAGAAGAGATTGCTGGATGCCAGCGCGAGTTGAGCGAATTGCTCGGAAGGCCGCCCGCGTCCTTTGCCTATCCCTTCGGAGGTTTTACCGACGCGGCTCGCGCCAGCGCGGCACGCTGGTTCCTGATGGCTTTCAGCACGCTACGCGGGGCCATTCATCTTGGCAGCGATCCGCACCTGCTGCCGCGCGTCAGCTTCCTGCCCGGAGAGTCGGGCTTTGGCATGTGGTGCCGCCTGCGCTTTGCGCGCAACCTTTATGAGACACTGCGCGGACGCTGGCGTCGCCTGTGGCGTATAGACTAGAAGCCGAGGGAGATCGCCGCATTGTTTGCCCGCCGCACCAACTGGGATTTGCTGAAGAACCGCTACACGGAGGCCGTGGACTCGTTCAAGTCTTCTGGCCGCAGCCTGCTGGACCTGACCGCCTCGAACCCGACGGTCATCGGCCTCGAATACGAGGAGCAGACGATTCGCGCCGCGCTCACGCATCCGAACGGTCTGCGTTATGAGCCGGCATCGAAGGGCATTCTGCCCGCGCGCGAGGCCGTGGCTGGTTATTACGCGGGGCTGGGCGCGCCCATCGCCGCCGAAGACGTTGTGCTCACGGTCAGCACTTCGGAGGCCTACACCTACTGCTTCCGGCTGCTGTGCGACCCCGGAGACGAGGTGCTGGTGCCTGCGCCGAGCTATCCGCTCTTTGAGTTTCTGGCCGATTTGCAGGACGTGAAGCTGGTGCCGTATGAGCTGGTCTACGACCACGGCTGGCAGATTGAGTTTGAATCGCTGCGGCAGGCGATTACGCCGCGCTCGCGCGTGGTGATGGTGGTGCACCCGAACAACCCGACGGGCTCCTACATTAAGCCGTGGGAGATGGAGCGGCTGAACGCGCTCTGCCGCGAGCATGAACTGGCCATCGTTGCCGACGAGGTCTTCCTCGACTACAACCTGGAGCCGGACGAGGAGCGTGCGACCTTTGCGGCGAACAAGGATGCGCTGACCCTGACGCTCAGCGGTCTCTCGAAGATCTCCGCGCTGCCGCAAATCAAAGTGGCGTGGCTCTGCGTGACCGGGCCGGAAGAAATCGCGCGCGATGCCATGGCGCGGCTTGAAGTTATTGCCGACACCTATCTGTCGCCCAACGCGCCGGTGCAGTGGGCCATCCCAACGCTGCTCAAGACGCGGCAGCGCATTCAGCAGCAGCTTTCACAGCGCGTGCTTGGCAACCTTCTGGAGCTGGATGCACAGCTTTCGGCGCGTCCGGAGCTGGAGCGACAGCGCGTGGAGGGTGGGTGGTACGCCGTGCTGCGCGTGCCGGTCACACGCACGGACGAAGAGCTGACCATTGCGCTGCTGGAACACGAAGGTGTGCTTGTGCATCCGGGCATGTTCTTTGACTTTGCCAGGGACGGCTACCTGGTGCTCAGCCTCATCACCCCGCCGGAAGTGTTCCGCGAGGGTGTGCGAAGGATGCTGGAATTCCTGCGCGCCTGTTAGACTCAGGCCGAGCGAGGACCCCATGATTCACGAAGTGCTACCCGTCGGCGCGTTGCAGTGCAACTGCTCCATTGTGGGCGATGAGCAGTCGCACGAGGCGATGGTCATCGATCCCGGCGACAACATCACGGCCATCCTGCGGATTGTGCAGAAACACGGGCTGACGGTGAAGCAGATTGTCATTACCCATGCTCACATGGACCACATTGGCGGTGCCATGAAGCTGAAGCAGTTGACCGGCGCGCCGGTGCTGCTGAACCGCAATGATGCCATGCTGCTGAAGATGCTCGACAGGCAGGCGGCATGGCTCGGCATGGAGGCGCCCGGCAAGGTTGAGATCGATGCCGACCTCGCCGACGGCGACAAGCTCCACGTGGGCGGGCTGGAGGCCGAAGTGCTGCACACGCCCGGCCACACACACGGCTCCATCTGCCTGCTATTTGAGCCGCAGAAGACGCTCATTGCCGGAGACACGCTGTTCAACGGCTCCATTGGCCGCACCGACCTGCCGGGCGGAGACCCGCAGGCCATCCTGCGCTCCATCCATAACAAGCTGCTGCCGCTGGCGGATGAGACGCGGGTGATTGCCGGGCACGGCCCGGAGACGACCATCGGGGAAGAGCGCGAGTCGAACCCATTCCTGGGGTGAGGGCGGAGAACCGAAGGCTCCTCCGCTTTGTGCTTGCGGCACCCCGGCCGGAATGACAGATTGGAAACAAATAGAAAGGCCTCCCGCGTGGGAGGCCTTTTGCGTTGCTTGAAACTTGTTTACTTGCCAGGCTGTGCCGGGGCCGACTTCACAGGCACGGACTTGGTGCCGTCCAGCACGCTGCCGCCGGAGTTGGCGCTACGCGTGGCGAAGACCACCAGAGTGAACGAGGTGAGCATGAAGATAACGGCGGCCCAAGTGGTGGCCTTGCTCAGCGCGCTGGCAGCCGAACGGGGACCGAAAGCGGTCTGCGAACCGGCTCCGCCAAAGGTGGCGGCGATGTCGGCGCTCTTGCCGCTCTGCAGCAGGACGACCGCGATGAGGAACAGGCAAACCACTACGTGAATGAAGGTGACAATGCCGATGATAACCGGATGCATCGATGTTCCTTTCCGGCGGCGAACCCACGCCGGATGAATCTTTTGCCAGTTTGAGTTTGGAGAAACGATGGTGCGGAAGGCGGGACTTGAACCCGCATGCCTTGCGGCGCCACCCCCTCAAGATGGTGTGTCTGCCAATTCCACCACTTCCGCACAGTGCGCCTGTTGCTGCGCTGGCGGCTTGCGCCGCTCCCTGCCTGGGGTACTGCTGTCTGGTCTCCAAAGAACTCGTACTGAGGCAAGCTGATTATAGCAAAGGACTAAGCCAGTTCCTAGCGCATGGCCGATGTTTTTGCCTCCGTGCTGAGGAAAACTCCTTTTGCCGGAGTGGTGAAAGAGACTTCTGGCGGGGGAGACACCCACATCTGCCAAGGGCGGGCAGATGCGGGGCACGGAGGATGGAGTGTGAAAGATGAATGACGTGCGTCCCAGGTTAGCCTCGCTGTGCTCGGCGAACCTAGGGCACCCCGCGTTGCTTCGGAACGCGAAGGAAAGCCCCGCTCGGAGAGTCCGACGGGGCTTCAACAGCAGATCTTTCGGCTCAGAGGCACTGCGGCGTGCGCCGCTTGCCGTGCCTCCTCGCTCAGGATGACGCTTCTTGACGAATTAATACTTCACGATCTTCACGAAGGAATCCGGCTTCAAGCTGGCGCCGCCCACAAGGGCGCCGTCGATCTCGCTTTCAGCCATCAACTCCTTCACGTTCTCCGGCTTGACGCTGCCGCCGTAGAGAATGCGGAGCTGCGCGGCGAAGTCGGCGCCGAAGGCCGAAGACGCCTCGTCGCGGATGATGCTATGCGCGTCAGCCGCGAGCGCCGGAGTGGCGGTTTTGCCGGTGCCGATGGCCCAGACCGGTTCATAGGCCACAACCAGCTTGGCGGCCTTGGCCTTGCCAATGCCACGGAAGGCGCGTGAACACTGGCGGCGCAGCACGTCGCCGGTGATGTTGGCCTCGCGCTCCTCAAGCACTTCGCCCACGCAGACGATGGGCGTCAGGCCGGCTTCGAGAGCGACTTCAAGGCGGCGGTTCACGGTGTCGTCGGTTTCACCAAAATACTGGCGACGTTCGGAGTGGCCGATGATGACGAATTCGCAGCCCGCGCCCTTCACCATGCTGGTGGAGACCTGGCCGGTGAATGCGCCTTCCTTCTCCCAGTAAACATCCTGCGCGCCAACTTTTACATGGCTGCCCTTGGCGGCTTCAACTACGGTCGCCACGTCGAGATACGGAGGACAGATCACGATTTCGTCGCGGTCATGTCCCTCGACGAGCGGCAAAAACGCCTTCATGAATTCGGCAGCTTCAGCGGGGGTCTTGTACATCTTCCAGTTGGCGGCAATGATCTTCTTACGCATCATCATTCCTCTCGGCGCAATCACACGTCGCGCTCGTTGTTGTGTGGAAGGTGAATGGTGTGAACGGTTGCAAAGCCCGGACGCGCTTTCAGAATTTGACGTCCGGCGGCGGCATAAGTTTCAAAGGCGTGCTCGCTGTAGAGCACAAAACGCACTTCGCGCACGCTGTTGTCGGGCTGCAGCTCGTCAAAGACGGTGCGCAGCGCCACCGCCGCGGCATCCGCCAGCGGGTAGCCGTAGGCGCCGGTGGAGATCGACGGAAAGGCGATGGTCTCCAGTTGCAGGCGCGTGGCCAGCCGCAGACATTCGCGGTAGCAGCTCGCCAGCAGACCGGCCTCGCCTTCGAGGCCTCCACGCCAGATGGGGCCGACCGTGTGGATGACCAACGCAGAGGGCAGCTTGCCTCCGGTGGTGTGGACGGCTTGTCCCGGCGGCAGGTGCCCGTGCTGGGCAACAATCTTCTTGCACTCGGCGAGAATCGCGGGGCCGCCCGCACGATGAATGGCGCCATCGACTCCGCCGCCGCCCATCAGCGTGGAGTTGGCGGCGTTGACGATGGCGTCCGTGTGCTGGCGGGTGATGTCGCCTTCTTCCAGGAAGACCGCGGCACCACTCCGCAATTCGAATTTGAGCAGATCGGGCATTAGAGTCGATTAAGTGAGAAAGTGAACCATGCCGTCACAAGTGCCCAGCAGAAGAGCTGCAAGTACTGTCTCGGAGCGGCTTCCTTCTTTGGCAGGAGAAGCAGTCCAATGCACAAGGTCTGTCCGAGATAGAACACCGCCGCCGCAACGGACCGGTCGAATCCCCATCGCGTATAGGCCGCCGTTGACGCTGCTGAGTTAGCGACGAGCAAGGCCAGGATTGTCCACTGCTGTACACCCCGAAAGCGATGCTCCGTTGGCGCGGAGTTCGAATTCAATTCCGGCAATGGCTGGTCCTGTTTCATTGTTCGCTCACCTCAACGAGATTACTTGTTGGTCAGCGCCTCAACGCCCGGCAGCTTCTTACCCTCAAGGAATTCAAGCGACGCGCCGCCGCCGGTGGAGATGTGCGAGATGCGGTCGGCCACGCCGGCCTTCTTCACCGCAGCCACGCTGTCTCCGCCGCCCACGATGCTGGTTGCTCCCGCGTTGTCGGCCACGGCCTCGGCAATGGCGATGGTGCCCTTGGCGAAGGCGTCAAACTCAAAGACGCCCATGGGGCCGTTCCAGACGATGGTGCGCGCGGTGGCAATCTCGGTGGCAAACTCGTCGACCGTTGCCGGGCCAATGTCGAGCGCCATCTTGTCAGCCGGAATTGGCTGACCTTCGGCGACCGCTATGGGCTTGGCGGCGGCGTCGAACTTATCGGCCACCACATGGTCCACCGGAAGCAGCAGCTTCACGCCGCGCTGCTTGGCTTCGGCGAGCAGGGAAGCCGCCAGCTCCAGCTTGTCGGCTTCGAGCAGGCTCTTGCCCACTTCCTGCCCCTGAGACTTCAGGAATGTGTAGGCCATGCCGCCGCCGATGATGAGCGTATCGACCTTGGTCATCAGGTTGCGGATGACCTCGATCTTGTCGCTGACCTTGGCGCCGCCCAGGATGGCGACGAACGGCTTGGCCGGGTCCGAGGTGGCTTTGCCCAGGTACTGAAGCTCCTTCTCCATCAGCAGGCCGCCAACGGAGGTCTTCACGTAGTGCGTGATGCCTTCGGTGGAGGCGTGCGCGCGGTGCGCGGAGCCAAATGCGTCATTCACATAAATGTCGCACAGCTTGGCCAGCTTCTCGCTGAACGCCGCGTCGTTGGCCTCCTCTTCGGGGTGGAAGCGGAGGTTTTCGAGCAGCAGCGTCTGACCGCGCTCCAAGTCGCGGGCCATCTCTTCGGTCTGCTCGCCAACGCAATCGGGAGAGAAGCCGACGTTGACACCGTCGCCCAGGCGCTCATGCAACAGCGCGCGCAGGCGCTCGGCCACAGGCTTCAGGCTGTACTCGGGCTTCACCTTGCCCTTGGGGCGTCCCAGGTGCGAAGCCAGAATGAGCTTGGCGCCGTGACGCAGGGCGTACTCGATGGTGGGAAGAGTTTCGCGGATGCGGGTGTCATCGGCCACGCGGCCGGCATCGAGCGGGACGTTGAAGTCCACGCGCATGAACACTCGCTTGTCGGTGAGGGAAATATCGCGGATCGAAAGTTTCGCCATGGTAATTCCTGACTGAGTCAGGCTGCGCGGGGCAGCCGCTTACAACGGAGGGGAGCCCTTGTCGGCTCCCCTCACGGTCATTCGCAACGGTTACAGGCCCTTCTTGCCAAGGAAGGTGATGAGGTCCTTGACGCGGTTGCTGTAGCCCCACTCGTTGTCATACCAGCTGATGATCTTCGCCGTCTGGCCGAGCACCTTGGTCAGCTTGGAGTCGAAGATCGACGAACGCGCGTCGCCCTTGAAGTCGCTGGAGACCAGCTCGTTCTCCTCGTATCCGAGGATGCCCTTCAGCGAGCCTTCCGAAGCCTTCTTGATGGCCTCGTTGATGGCCTCGGCGGTGATCGGCTTCTCGGCCACGAAGGTCAGGTCAACGACCGAGACGTTCGGCGTTGGGACGCGGATGGCAAAGCCATCGAGCTTGCCGGTCAGTTCGGGGATGACGAGCTTCAGGGCCTTGGCGGCGCCGGTCGAGGTCGGAATCATCGACAGGGCAGCGGCGCGGGCGCGGCGCAGGTCCTTGTGCGGGAAGTCGAGGATGACCTGGTCGTTCGTGTAGCTGTGGATGGTGGTCATCAGGCCGCTCTGGATGCCGAACGTATCGTTGAGTACCTTGGCGACCGGCGCCAGGCAGTTGGTGGTGCAGCTGGCGTTGCTGATGACGTTGTGCTTGGCTGCGTCGTACTTGTCATCGTTGACGCCGAGCACGATGGTGAGGTCCTCACCCTTGGCCGGAGCGCTGATGATGACCTTCTTGACCGTGCCGTGGAGATGGGCCTTGGCCTTGTCGGCCTCGGTGAAGCGGCCGGTGGACTCAACCACAACCTGCACGCCCAGCGAAGACCAGTCGATCAGCGCCGGATCGCGCTGCGCGAAGACCTTGACGGCCTTGCCATCGACCAGGATGGATTCGCCCTCGGCCTTGATGTCGTGCTTCAGGTTGCCGAGGATGGAGTCGTACTTCAGCAGGTGAGCCAGCGTCTTCGAGTCGGTCAAATCGTTGACGGCGACGATGTCGATGTTGGGATCGTTCAGCGCGGCGCGGAACACATTGCGGCCGATGCGGCCGAATCCGTTGATGCCAACCTTAATTGCCATTACCTGTGCCTCCGAGAGAGTTTGAGGAGCATGCGAGCCGCCACAATGGTCCGCCACGGCCCGCTGATAAGTGAATTGAGAATTGCCAACCGCAACTATGAAACAGGAAATGGTAGCATCCACGGCACACGCGGGCAAACCGGCATTTCTTTCTCGTCGCGGATGAAATTGCGCCGTAGAATTCCCGCGTGGCTGCACGCACCATTCCGGGCATGATTGCCTCGCTCCTGCCGGAGCGCACGCGACGCGTTCTGTTGAAGGACTTCATTCCGACCTCGCGTGAATCCTGGATGTGCGGCTTCCTTGAATTGCTGATTGCGTTCCTCCTGCTCTTCACCTCCTACATGACGGTAGTGTCCGGCTCCATTGATGGAGTGTTCGACATCCTGAACTCAAAGCCCGGCGGTCAGAACCAAGCCGTGGCTTACGCCGGAGGCGTGGCCGCCGCCTATGGTATGGGGTTCAACGGGCTTGCGACATTCTTCCTGCGCTGGCAGACGTGGGCCGGCATCTACTTCATCACCGAGGGCATTGTGCGCACCCTGGCCGGAGCCGTCAGCATGCAGGTGGTTCCCACGCTGCCGCTGGCGGTGGTGGAGATGTTCGTGGTCGGCCTGGGGACGGGCTTCCGCCAAGCCGCACTGCCTCTGCGTTGCGCCGACGAGGTGCGTCCCGGCCCCGAAGGCGGGTTGACCATCACGAGCTGCCGCCCCAAGGACGATTGGCATGACTCGGCGACCATCCGTTACAAGGAGCGGCTCTACGAACTGGCGGGGCGCTTTGACGGTCCGTCGGGGCGTCCGTGGGGCTACCGGCTGCGTCCGGCGCCGACGCACAAAGTGGTTCGCGGCCTGCGGCACTATGACCCGGAAGAGCATGGGCGCCAATGAACTTCCAATGAAGAAGTGCGCATAAGACTCGCGGATTGACAGCTTGTCGTGATATAAGTCGCTTATGCGCAAGTGGATGCGCGACCGCAACAAGCGGCGCAACAAATCGGGGCAAGCCCCCACTCAAGATCAGGCCCAACCGCAGAAGGGTGCCGAGCCTTTACAGCCCACCTTCCTTGACCGCGATACTTCGTGGTCGGGTTCTGCGGATGAGCCAACCGCACGTGACCTCTCCGAAACACCGCAGCCGGTTTACGAAGCACAGCCGGAGGCCGACCCTACCGAAGCTGGTGGCGAAGATGAAGCACCCGCCGCCGCTCCCCAGGGCAACCGCCGTGAACGCTCGCGCCGGCGCGGCCGTGGAGGCCGCGGACGCAACCGCAACCAGAAGGCAGCCACGCTGCCCATAGACCCCGGTCAGGCGACCGGCGAAGCCGCCGAAGTTGACGGCGTAACGCCCGCCGAACCGGAGACCGAGCCCGCGGCTCCCAAGCCCGAGCCTTCGGCGAAGAAAGAAACCGGCAAGCCCAAGGGCGCCGTCGTGCTGGCCATTGGCCTGCCCGGCAGCGGCAAAAGCTCCTGGTTCAAGCGTCACGAGATTGTGCCGCTTTCCAGCGACCTCATCCGCGGCCTGCTGTTTGACGATCCGACCGAGCAGCGCTTCCAGGATCTGGTCTTTTCGACCCTGCGTTCCCTGCTGCGCGCCCGCCTGATCGCCAACCGTCCGATGAATTACATCGACGCCACCAACCTGTCGCCGAAGGAGCGCCACAGCTGGATCCGTATGGCGCAGGACTTCAACTACGAAGCCCACGCCGTCTTCTTCGACGTGCCCACCGAAATCTGCATGGAGCGCAACCGCAAGCGCGAGCGCAACGTGCCGGATGAGGTGATGCTGCGCATGGCGCAGAAGCTGCGTCCGCCGAAGTTCGAGGAAGGCTTCTCAAAGGTGACCATCGTGCGGCTGAAGAAGCACGACAAGGCGCCCGAGGCGGAAGCCGCGCAGCCGGAAGCTCCTGCCGAAGAGCCCGAGGTTCCGGTGGCAGCCGAACCCGTCGCTCCTGAGCCAGTGGCTTCCGAGCCGGAAGCCGCGGTGGAGCCGAATGCTCCTGCCGAAGAGGGCAAGGAACAGCAGTAGAGAAGTTACACAACGATTGCAGACAGGCCGGGCCGAGAGTCCGGCCTGTTTGCATTTGCGAACCATGCCGTGCCCCGTGCCGGTGACGCCGCGCGAACTGGTGCGTCCAACCGGCACACCCCAAGCCGAAGGAGAGTGCAGACCGTGATGCGCACCCTGATCGTTTGCCTCATGCTTTCCGCCGCCGCCCTCGCACAGCAGGGCGCCGCCCCCGCGCCGGAGCCTCCCGAGCCGACGGCTGCCCAGCCGGCACCGCCGCCAGCTTCCGCAGAGCCTGACGCGGCCACCGCGCAGCCCAGGGACGCCGCTCCCGCGCCGTCCAGCCAGTACGTTGTTCCCGTGGGAACCAAGGTTCCCATCGTGCTCAAGCACGCCATCTCCACCAAAAACGCCAAGCCCGGCGACCCGATCTACGCGGAGACGAATTTTCCGGTGGTGATGGACGGCAAGGTCGTCATCCCGGTCGGAACCTACGTGCAGGGCGAGGTGACGCGCGTGACCCGTCCGCTGCGCATCAAGGGCCGCGCCGAACTGACCGTAAAGTTCACCACGCTCATCTTCCCCAACGGCTACACGGTCATGCTGCCGGGCAGCGTCGACAACGTGCCGGGTTCGGAGAGCGGCCGCGTGAAGGACTCCGAGGGCACCATGCAGGCCAACGGCGACAAGGGGAAGCAGGCGGGAACGGTGCTGAAGACGACCGAGGCAGGCGCGGGCGCCGGAGCGCTGATCGGGGCCGTCAGCGGCAGCCCCGGCGTTGGCGCGGGCGTTGGCGCCGGAGCCGGATTGCTGACCGGACTCGGCTACGCGCTGTTCAGCCACGGCCCGGACATGCGCATCGAGAGCGGCACCACCATCGAGATGGTGATCGAGCGCCCCGTCACCATCGACCGGAGCCGGACAAGGTACTGAGCGGATTTACTGGAGCAGGTTGAACTGACGTGCTCCCTGAAACTGGTCTGGAAGCCCGAGTTGCCAATGACGGTTACCCGCTACTCATCGGTCAATATCGTCCTCTTGCTTGCAGGAGCGCTGGTATGTCTATTCATTACGTTCTTTCTCCTTATGACCGCTGGGTTCGGTGCTGACCCGGTCCATGACTTCAGGAGCTTTGCAGTCACTTCGCTGGTTTGTACCGGACTGCTGACGGTGCCGGTATTTTTCGTTATGCTCAGATGGCCGAGGGTCGGGTCTGTTGCAATGTGGACCGTGGCTTCAGTCTGCTTTCTACTCGCGATAGCCGCAGGGTTTTTCCAATTCATGGGACTGCTCTTCGTGCTGCTCGTAGAAGCCCTTATCTTTGAGGCAATCAATTCCGGCAGTCAGGGGCAAAGTAGGTCTGAGCTTGGCTGAACCTAATGCTCCATCTCTTCTTACAGGAAAGATGTTGGAGGAAGTTGTGCGGGCGGCAATATGACGAGCGACGGCTTCTACATTTCTTCGTGGCTGGCGGGGCGTCCGGACAAGGTTCGGTTCGTTGCCCGGAGTAGTTGAACGGCTATGTTGCAGTTCTCCAGCCTGTACGAGAGTCCTAGAATCGTCTGTCAGGCCGACCAGCCTCTTCTTCTACTGCCAACTTTCCTCCATATTCCATCCATAATTCATTCGCATTGAAACTGCTGCTGCACTACGCTGTGAGGACGTTTCAGCGGCCGTCGTGGTGTGCGGAGGGAGCTATGTCGCGTCGTACGCTGCACCGTTCCGCACAAACCAGCAGAAGGCTTGTGTGGGCTACCAGTTCACAATAATGTTTCGCAGGGAAATTCGTTCACCCTGAATCGCGGTGAGGTGGCTGCGGAACCGGCGACTGATAACATGGAATGCCCGGAGTGGAGTACGTGTGTCTCATTCAACTACGCAGCTGCCAGCATTAGCACAGCGATGGTGGAGAGCATATTATCAAGCGTTTTAGTTACATCTTACTTGTGGGATTCATCGCACTCTGCGTTGGGATAGGCGTTACTGTTGTCGCGCAGACCAACACTGCGGCAAGCCAGTCCGTCGGTATCGCCGTTAAGATCGCTCTCGATAAGGATAACGTCCCCATAGGGAAGTCGCCCGTGGTCGTGCTGACGGTAAGGAACTTGAGCGGTCAGGAGATATCAATCGACGAGTTTGGTACGTGCCGTCTGCATGTGGAGGGAAGGGGCAGCGCGGAGCGGCCAACCACGCGGATTCAGCGACAAGTGACTGGGAGACTCCTTGAACGTGGGGAGCCGCCAATGCGCGAAGATAGGGCTATAGCATGGACGATTTCTCCCGGAATGTCGGGGACTCATGGAATTCGCGTCAGCTATTTCTATGATCTCAGCGAGACTGGCAAGCACACCGTCTATATGGATGTGCAGGATCCCTTATCGAAAAAGTGGCTGCGCACCAACAGCGTACAGTTTGAAATGCAACCGGCGGCGACTCAGTAGATTTGACAGACTGGGTGGCTCGGAGAAAGGCCTGTTCGTCGCCTCGGAATGTTGAAGCTCTAGAATTATGCGGGGGTACCTAAGGTGAGTAACAAGCCCGAGGGAAACAACCAGCCTCTTTCGTTGTTCGTTCTTGTCCCCGCCGCGCTTCTGTTGCTGGTCGAGGTGCTTGCATTGATCGGGTTCCTCGCGACCAAGGATCAATATGGGTGGAGCGCATGGGACCCGATTGAAATACTCGTGACTCTGGCTGCCAGCATTGCCATACTCCTGAATCGCAGGATTGCTGTTCCCCTCGCATTCCTGTGTGCGTCCGTACTCACGGTCGAGCAGCTACGGAATATCATTCTTCGGTTCAGCTCAATGGCGAGCGTCGCGCATGTCGCGGTAAATATTCTGTTCTACTGGGTGACCTTTGAAATGTACCGGCGCTGGCGCGGAAGTGCCTCCTAAGCGTGCTGTCGTGGAGCGGCTGTCCCACGGTTTGGCTGAACCACCGCGCTCCAGCCAACGGCGGCCTGAACGGGGTAGTGTCCGCCTTGCCCGCACACGCAATACCACGGGTTTGTGTCGAGTGAGAGTTGCTGGTATTGAGATGGCGGGGAAGCGCGAAACTCGTACACGAAGGATTTGAAATGTCTATGCTGAACAGAAATGGCTGGAAAGTCATCGCATGGAAGGTCTCTATTCTTCTCCCTCTTGTTGTGGGGGCCTACTATGCGTTCGGCTATCTGGACCAGCAATCCGCCCAAGAGGTCAGCAGGATGGAAAAGGAATTGGAAGCGGTAATTCCTCCGGGTAATGCGGAATTACTGGATCAGGAACAGCATCACAAAATACGAAGTGCCTACATCGAAAGGCACTATCGCTCCGATCAAGAATTTTCGCTCATTCTTCAACAGTATCAAAGGCAACTTGTCGCTCAGGGGTGGGCGCATCACGCGGAAGCACCTGAGAACGGAGAGAACGTGCAAGAGTATTGCAGAAACGGCCACAGTTTCGTCGTGAGTCAATGCCGGGAAAATGTCTATTACCTGAGTATTGGTTGGCACATCGGCAGTTGTGGCCGATGATCCCAATTTGCGAATGACGCGCAAGAATGAGCCGGGCGCGGCCACGATTGTGGAGAGCGAGATGGCTCAGATTGTAGAAAGACTTGAGGAACTCTACAGAAGGGAACTATCTTGCAAGTTCCCGTATCGCGATTGTGCAAGACTCAAGAGAATTGATGCGAAACGTTTCCATCCTCTGGGCCAGACCTGGACATGTATTTGAGCTTCATCGCCGGATACGCCAGCGGAGCCTCCACAGTTATGGAGAGGCCGCCTGAGGAACTGGCGGGCGCGCGGAAAAAGTTCAAGGAATCATTCTTCGAAAGCTATCCGGTGTATGCACCGCTGGAGCGGGAAGTCAGTCCTGACAAGACCCCGGCTTGGTGGCCAGTTTGACAAGAACAGGTGAGATGAGAAATCTGCTGCTCGAATTGACCCGCCAGTTTGAATAGCGATGACGAAAGGATTTTGCCTCCGCCAATATCCCCAGAGTCGGTACTGCGTCAACTTTCTGCTGCATAAGGGGAACAGCGCCCACGAGAGAAATCGCGAGCTGGATGCGGTGGGCTAGAACTTCACGGTGATGGAGAGCAGCGCCATGTATTTGCGCTCGGCTGCGGGGTTGTTGAGGGCGCGGGCGGTGGCGGCCAGCGCCTCGTAGATCAGGCCCGGCGAGAGCGCGCCGGTGCCGAGCAGGCTCTCGCAGCGCGTAAGCTGGCGGTAGGCCTCCTCATAATGCTTGCGCTTGTACTCCACCACGCCAAGCTGGTAACCGGCCAGCAGACGTATGCGCTCCTCGGTGGCACCCTCCAGCGCCTGGCCCAGCAGCGCGGCAGCCTTCTCCACATCCTTCAGGTCCAGGTAGCAGGTGCCGAGCAGGTAAAGCGCCATCGGCGTGCGCGGGGCGCGCTCCAGCTTCTGTATGGCGTTGGGCGGGTCCTGCAGGTCAAGGTAGAGCGAGCCCAGCCGTATGTAAAACTCGGCGTCAAAGTCCTCGGGCAGCGCGGGACGCAGGTGACTGTTGAGCACATCCTCAATCTGCAGCAGCAGGGCCAGCGCACCGTAGAGGTCGCGGTTGGCCTCCTTGAGCATGGAACGGCAATATTGGATGGGCAGCTTGAGCGAGGGAGCGGCGGCGGAGGCCTGCAACTGCTCCAGCACCTGGTCGGCGTCGTCAAGGCGGCCGCTCTCCACCAGTTGCAGGACGAACTCGATAAGCAGGGCGGCGGACTCAGCCGGACTGGCGGCGCGCGCAAAGGTATCGCGGAACCAGGCCCGCGCCTGTTGCGTATTGCCCCTCAGGGCAATGCTCACCGCCTCCTGCATGTCGCGAAGCTTCATCCAACCCTCACGTTTGGGTGTCCAGCGGAGATTACCACACGGCCCGAGGGACGGAAACAGCCGGGGAATCAGGCCGATTACGGGAGGACAGGGCGGCCCGGATGAATTTTGTTTTGCACAACTGGATTTCACTTGTTCCAGTTGCCGATAATTGGTATGCAAGTAGGTATCCGAAAGGGAGAACCATGAGCTGGTGGAAATTGCCGTTGGCCGTACTGGGACTGGGTGGTGTGGGAGCCGTTGTCATTGCCGCGCGTTCGCGCAAGGCGGGCGAAGCGCCGCGTTTTTCCGAGTGGAATGAGAATGCGCAGCAGGAACTGGCGCGCCTGCAGGAACACTTGAGCCAGTTGTCACACAACGTAAAGAGCGAGCAGGCCGGCTAGGCCTGCGCCCCGTTCTTTGCGACGGCAGTCCCACCCCCGGTACTGCCCCTGCGGCCCGCTGCCTGTCGGGCGGCAGAGGCAAGACCTCATCGCGACATGAGCGCGAACACACCCCATCCCAGGTATTCACGAGTGAACTTGGCGTAGCGTTCCGCCGCCGAATCCAATTCGGCTCGCACATCCTTCGCAAAATCGTCGTCGGAATTTGCTTCGAGCCAGCGGCGCATTGTGAGCCACTTGGCTGCCTCGTATCTGTCCCAGCTGTCCTGGTTTGCCAGAACCATCTCCACGACGTCGTAGCCGAGGTTATCGAAAGATGCGAGAAGCTCCGGAAGCAGGAGAAAGTCTGCGATGGAACCGGCACGGCATCCCCTCGCGACATCCTCTGTTGGAGGCATTCGCAGCCAGTACGGCTCGCCGATGAGGATGATGCCTCCCGCGCGGAGACTCCTGGCCAGAAGCGCGATAGTGCCGGCGACACCGCCCCCGATCCAGGTGGCTCCGACACAGGCTGCCACGCCGACCTTCTCGTTGGAGACAAAGCCGGCGGCATCGCCGTGAATGAAGTTGACCTGATCGGCGACACCCAGCTCCGCAGAGCGGAGTTTTGCCTGTTCGGTAAACAGCGGACTCATGTCGACACCCGTACCGCTGATTCCGTAATCACGCGCCCAGGTGCACAGCATCTCGCCCGAACCGCTGCCGAGATCGAGCACGCGGGTTCCAGGCTCCATGCGCAACGCCGCGCCGAGGGTGGAGAGTTTTTCTGGTGTGAATGGATTATGGATGCGATGAGCGCTTTCGGTAACGGTAAATATCCGTGGAATGTCCACTGCAGATACTCCTTTGGCCGATAGACCACATGTGCGGAGAGCAGATGTGGAAACGCTCATTCTCTCACACATGCAGAAGCCTGATTTGCGCGCCGGGCTTCCGCTCTGGCGCGCTCATTCTGCACACGGGATAAAGACTCTGTGCTTCACCGCGATGGATGGGACGCGGGGATCCTTCGCTTCGCTCAGAATGACAGCGGAGACAGAGTGGGGCTGGAAGGCATCGGCGTCGTTTGCGGGCGATGCCGCCAGCGCGAGAAGGAGCGATGCGGCAGGCGACTGATACAGACTCCGCTGCACGTCGTAACCGCAGAGTATGCAGGAGTGAGGGGCAGCGTTACTCCAGCGCGCCGATGCGTGCGGCCAAGGCGAGGTCGCGGGCGGTGACGCCGTGGGCGTCGTGCGACCAGAGCCGGAAGCCGACGCGGTTGTAGCGGATGGTGATGTCCGGGTGGTGGCCCTCGTCTTCGGCGATGGCGGCCACGCGGTTGACCAGCTTCATCGCCTCCAGAAAGTTCTTCAGCTCGAACTCACGCTCCAGCGCGTTGTCATGGAAGCTCCAGCCGGGCAGTTTCTCCAGCGCGCGCCAAATCTCTTTTTCGGAAAATGCTTCAGGCATGAAAAATCCTCCGTGGGCAGCGGCCTACGGAGGAATGGATGCTTGCAAGTGCCGGTTGGTTGCGCCGGATCAGGCGCGTCCGGTGGGCCCGGTGATGCGGTGGCTCTCCAGAAAGCCGTAAATCTTCTGGTCCACCTCGCGGCGCAGGTCCTGCCAGATGCTGTCGGGCATGGAGAGGAAGATGCGCACGATTTCCGGGTCGAACTGGCGTCCGCTCCAGCGCTGAATTTCTTCGCGCGCCGCCTGCAGGCTCTGGGCCGGGCGGTAGGGGCGGTCGCTGGTGATGGCGTCGAGCGCGTCGGCCACGGAGAAGATGCGCGCCCCGAGCGGAATCGCGTCGCCCTTCAGCCCGCGCGGATAGCCGGTGCCGTCGTAGCGCTCCTGGTGCGAGTAGACGATCTCGGCGGCCTCGGCGAGGAAGGGAATCTTGCGCAGCATCATGTAGCCACGCACGCAGTGCTCACGCATGGTGCTGACTTCGCTTTCGGTCAGCTTGCCGGGCTTGCGCAGAATGTCGTCGGGGATGGCCATCTTGCCGATGTCATGCAGGAAGGCGCCGCGGGCGATGATGCGTATCTTGTCCGAGGAGAGGCCGATAGCGCGGGCAATGGCGATGGTGAAGGCCGTAACGCGCTTGGAGTGGCCCTCGGTCTCGGCGTCCTTGAGATCAAGCGCATCGCCCAGAGCTTCAAGCGTAATGTCGTAGGACTTTTCCAACTCGTTCAGGGCGTCGCGGAGCTGCTCGGTGCGGGCGCTGACGAGCGACTCCAGGTTCTCCTGGTAGGCCAGATTCTCCAGCTTGAGGCGGCGGGTTTCCAGCGCGCGGCTGACGACGGCCAGCAACTGGTCGCGCTCGAAGGGCTTCAGCAGATAGTCGTAAGCGCCGTTGCGGATGGCGGTGAGGGCCACGGAAATATCGTGCACGGCGGTGACCATGACCACCTGCATGTCGGGCACCTGCTCCTTGGAGCGCTGCAATAACGTCTGGCCGTCCATCTCCGGCATCATCAGGTCGGAGAGCATGAGAGAGAAGCGCTCGCCGGATTGCAGCAGGGAGAGCGCCTCAACGCCGGTACCGGCCTGCTCACAGTGATAGCCGGCATGCTCCAGCATGGAGGAGACAATTTCGCGAATCGGTTCTTCGTCATCAACCACAAGAATTCGTTCAGCCACCGAGTACCCCAGCCTTCTTGACCCCTTTGTGTTATTCGCGGGTAGTCCAACGCATTTTACCGGGTTTTCCGGTTTCGTGAAGCGCCTGTTCCACGGAAAAGTGATGGTTTCTGTTTCACTCTGTGATATAGAAAAAGGCATTCATTTTGTAAGATTTGCAGAGTACTGTTTCACAGGAGCCGCAGTCTGCCAGTCTGGACAAGTTCGGTGGTGGCCAATTTAATCAGCCAGAGTGCGCTGACGTGCATGTTGCTGGCTATTGCGGTGCTGCTGTATCGCACCTTCCGGCACCGGTATCTGTTCTTCTGGGTCCTTGGCTGGCTCAGCTTCCTTTTCTATAAACAGGCGCTTTACTCGGGAATTCATTTCCAGTACACCCCGGCGGCGACGGCTCTGGCGGGCGCCAGCTTTGTGCTGGCCATTACGCTGTTCACCGTTTCGGTGATGCACTATGTGGAGTCGCGCACCTTCCTTTACGGAATCTGCGTACTCTGTGCCACAGGCGTGGACACGGCCATTGTGGACGCGCTATGGCTGAAGGGCGCGGCGGGCGCGGCAATCTTCCTGCGCCTGGTGTGCTACGCCATCGCAATCATAGGCGTGGTGCGGCTGGCGTACTGGTGCCGCGGACGCAGGGAACCCGGCCCCTGGCTGCTGATCATTTCCTTGCTGGCATTGCATCTGGATGTTGGCGTCCCTCTGCCGCACCGCTTCAGCATGCTGGACGGAGTGATTGAGGGTGCGCTCGGCATCAGCATGTTCCTGATCGTGCTGGATGATTCACGCGCCCGCGGACGCCGATTGGCGGCCGTCGGCTCCATCACCGCCGCGGTCAGCGAATCGCAGGACCTGGCAGGCATGATGATGGCCGCCCTGCTGGAAGTGAAGAGCATGACCGGCGCCACTGCGGTCTGGTTCCGCTCTCCTGCCGAGGGGCAGCGGCTGTTGATTCAGCAGCAGATTGGGTTGGCGGACGAGTGGCTGGCAGACCCGAGGCTGGCTAACGCCGATTACGACATGGCATGCCGCCTGATGACGGACCGCAGCACGGCCCGCGTGGACCTGCAGGAAATGCCGGAAGCGCCTCGCGCCATGCTGCAGTCGATTGGCCTGAACCATGTTCTGCTGGTGCCAGTCCTGGGCAAGGCCAGCGTGCTTGGCGTGCTGAGCATCGGCCTCTCCTTTGAGCGCGCGAGCACCGTGGAGGAGATGCGCTTCCTCTACACCATTGCCAACCACATCGGCATCGCGCTGGAAAACCTGCGCATGGTGGAGCAGTTGCAGCGCTCGCAGCGGCAGTGGGCCAGCACCTTTGACTCCATCGAAGACATCATTCTGGTGCACGACGCCGATGGGCGTCTGCTGCGCGCCAACCGCGCCCTGTGCGACAAGCTGGGGCGGAGCCTCGGCGAGCTGATTGGCAAGCACTGCTCCATGCTGCTGCCGAATGCGGGAGAAGGCTGCCCGTACTGCCTGCGTGCCGCCACGATTCTTGGCGAGGCACCGGACCCGTGTTTCGGCGGCTACTCAATGGTCTCCACCTCGAACTACGTCGGCGAGCCGGAAGCCGGTGTCGGCACCGTGCACATCATCAAGGACCTGACGGCGCAGCGCGCCGCCGAAGAACGCTACCGGCTGCTCTTCGAGGAAGTGCAGGAGGGCGTGTTTGTCTCAAGCGCCGATGGCAGGATTCTCGAATGTAACAGCGCATTCATCCGGATGCTGGGCTACGAGAGCCGCGCCGATGTGCTGGCGCTCAATGTTTCCGACGATATTTTTGCCGAACCGGCCCAGCGCAAAGCCTATATGTGGCAGATGGAGACGCGCGGTTTCGTTCGAAACTACGAGGTCACCTACAAGCGCAAGGACGGCAGCCGAATTTCGCTGCTGGAGAACTCTCTGGCTACGCGCAACATCAACGGGGAAGTGGAGCGCATTTCAGGCTTCCTCGTGGACTTCACCGAGAAGAAGCTGGCGGAGCAGGAGATCCGTCGGCGCAACCGCGAACTGCGCGCGCTCAACGCCATTGCCGTGGTGGCCACGCAGACCTTCGACCTTGACGAAATCCTCGACGTGACCCTGCGCCACGCCGTCGAACTGTTCGCCTGCGAGACCGGCATCATGCTGATGGTGGGGCCGGATGGCCGTTCGTTAAATGTTCGCGCCACCTTCGGCCAGTTTGCGGAGACCTCCGTGGCGATGATGAACCGGCAGATGCCTGATAGTTGGTGGAACATGGTCATCTCCGGCAACCTGGAGTTGCTGACCCCGCGTCACCTGCAGATGCTGACCGAGCCAACGCGCCAGATGCTGCGGCAGGAGCGCTTCCAGAACTGGATGGCCGTGGTGCTGTGGGCGCAGAAGCGTCCGCTGGGCGTGGTGGGCATTGGTACCCGCGCTGACCGCACCTTCAGCGAGTCGGATGAGAATATGCTCATTGCTATCTCGCGGCAGTTGGCCACCACCATTGAAAAAGTCCGTCTCTACGAGGAGACCTCGCGCGCATACGCCGACCTGCGGCGCGCGCAGGAGCAACTGCTGCAGAGCGAGAAGATGTCGGCCATCGGCCAGCTGATCTCCGGCGTGGCGCACGAGCTGAACAATCCGCTGACGGCCATTCTTGGCTACGCGCAACTGCTGGAGTCCGAACAGCAGAGCGACCGCGGCCGCGACTTCGTGCTCAAGCTCTATAAGCAGGCGCAGCGCACGCAGCGCGTGGTGCAGAACCTGCTCTCCTTTGCGCGGCAGCGCAAGCCGGAACGAGCATTGGTGGACTTGCGGCGGGTGGTGGAGGACACGCTGTCGCTGCGTGATTTCGATCTGAAGATGCACAACATCGAGATCACACGCGACTTTGGCAATGACGTGCCAAACGTGATGGCCGACTCTCACCAGCTTGAGCAGGTGTTCCTGAACATCGTGAACAACGCGGCCGATGCCATCATGGATTCCGGACAGGGTGGCGTGCTCGCGGTTCGTATCTTCCCGGAGAACGGTTCGGTTGTGGTTGAGTTCCATGACTCCGGCCCGGGCATCAAGGACACGAAGCGGGTCTTCGATCCGTTCTACACAACCAAGAAGATTGGCAAGGGAACCGGACTCGGCCTCTCGATCTGCTACGGCCTCATCAAGGAGCACGAGGGTGAAATCGTAGCCTTCAATCACGCGGAGGGCGGCGCTGTGTTCCAGGTGAAGTTGCCGGTCGCCCACGGTGGCGAGATTGTGCCGGCGACGCGCAATCACCATGAGCAGCGCGCTCTCGCGGGCAGCATCCTGCTGGTGGAATCGGAAGAGGCTGTGCTGGAGTTCGAGCGCGAGGTGCTGACCCGTGCGGGAGCCGAGGTGACTGCGGTGACCAAGGGGCAGTCGGCCTACGAACTGCTGCAGCAGCGCCACTTTGACGTCATCCTGATTGGCACGCAGGCCGGGGGAACGTGGTCGGCGGAGGGGCTCTACGACTGGCTGGCCAAGGAGCAGCCCGGCATGGAGCGGCACATGATTTTTGCAGCTTCCCATGTACAGAACGCGGCGCAGCATGACTTCCTCGAGCGCTCCGGCGCCAGCTACCTGGTGAAGCCGTTTGAGATGGAAGACCTGATCAGCGCGATACGCGCGCAACTCAGCCGCCAGATTCCAAGCGCAAGCGGGCAGTAACGGCCGCGTCCACCGAAGGCTCGGCCCATCTCGCAATACTGCGCGAAAACTGCGATTCCCGTAAGGGGCCATCCGCACGATTCCTGCGAATTTCCGGTTGCCGGCGGCGGTACAATCAGCGCGATGACGTACGCTTCGGCTGAGAAACCGGTGATTGCCCGCTGGTGGCAGAAGCTTCCGGATGGCCGCCTGCATTGCTACCTGTGTCCGCGGCACTGCAAACTCGCCGAGGGGCAGCATGGCTTCTGCTACGTGCGCCAGAACCTGGGCGGCGAACTGGTGCAGCTCGGCTACGGACGCCCGGCAGCCGTGGCGCTGGACCCGATCGAGAAGAAGCCGCTCAACCACTTTCTGCCCGGCACCTCGATCTTCTCGCTGGGCGGCGCAGGCTGCAATCTCGGCTGTCAGTTCTGCCAGAACTTCGATATCAGCCGCGCCCGCGCCGTGCAAAGCGAGGCCATGAGCCTCTCGCCGGATTACGTTGTGGCGCTGGCGCAGCAGCACGGCGCGCCGTCCATCGCCTTCACCTACAACGAGCCGACCATCTGGGCGGAGTATGCCATCGACATTGCGAAGGTGGCGCACGCCGCCGGGCTTAACACCGTGATGGTTTCCAACGGCTACATCACGCGCGAGGCCTTCTTCGATGTCTACGACCACATCGACGCCGCCAACATCGACCTCAAGGCGTTCACCGAAGATTTCTACGCCAAGGTGACGCTCTCGCGCTTGGACCCGGTGCTGGACACACTCCAGTGGCTGCGGCACGAGACGAATGTCTGGTTCGAGATCACCAACCTCATCATCCCGACCATGAATGACGCCGAGGATGAGACGCGGCGGCTTTGCGAATTCGTGCTCGCCAAGCTGGGGGACGATGTGCCGCTGCACTTCACGGCCTTCCACCCGGATTACAAGCTGATCGACAAGCCGCCGACACCGACCGCGACGCTTGATCGCGCGCGGCGCATCGCGATGGAGATGGGGCTGAAATACGTCTATGAGGGCAACCTGCAGACCGATGCGGGCGATACCATCTGCCCCGGTTGCAAGCGGCGCATCGTCCGGCGCTCGTGGCACAGCATCATCAGTGACGACGTGGTGAGTGATGGCGATGGAGGGCGGTGCAGGTTCTGCGGTGCGGCTATTGCCGGGGTCTTCAGCCAGCAGGAGGCGGTGGCGCGGCGCGCAGTGGCCGTCAGTCACCGGAACCAGTGAGTCCCGTCACAGCCCGGTGTTCGGTTTCAGGGTTTCATAGTGCTGCCATGAGAGCCGCCAAGAAAACCGCCACCTCGCGCAAGCCGGGCACGAAGGGCAGCGCAAAGAGCAACTCTGCGAAGAAGGCCACGGGCACACGCAGCGGCGTTGCCGCCCGCCTGATGAAGCAGCCCACGCCCGCCTGCGACTGCACGCGCTGCGGCATGGAATATTGCGACTGCTCAGAAGAGCAGTGCAAGACCACCGTGCCTGCCGCCAAGGCACATGTCGCCAAGGGCGCGCTCGACTAACAAGATGTAGTTGGGTGCCCCAGGCTTGCGCCTTTGTTGGGCGCGAACCTGGGACGAAACTGCGCTCGCTTGCGGACGGGAGCGACTACTTCGCCTTCGCCGCTTCCTTCTTCGCCTTCAATTCCTCGCGCTTCTTCTTGGCCCAGCCTTCCTTCACAATCTGCGGCGGACGTGTCAAGCCGAGTGAATCATCTGGAATGTCCTTGGCGATGCAGGAGGCTGCGCCGACATAGGCTCCGTTGCCGACCGTGACGGGCGCGACCAGCGTGGTGTCGCTGCCGATGAATGCACCGTCGCCGATGATGGTCTTGTGCTTGAAGACGCCGTCGTAATTGCAGGTGATCGTACCTGCGCCGATGTTGGCGCCTTCGCCGATCTCAGCGTCGCCGAGGTAGGTAAGGTGGTTGGCCTTGGAGCCGCGGCCGAGGCGCGTCTTCTTCGTCTCCACAAAGTTGCCTACGTGCGCCTCCGGCCCGATGTGGCTGGCTGGGCGCAGGTGCGAATATGGCCCGAGAATGGCGGCGTTTTCGACTTCGGAGTCCTCGCAGATGCAGCCATGCTTGACCATGACGCCGTCGGCAAGCTGCATGTTGCTCAACACCGAGTAGGACTGGATGCGGCAGTCGCTGCCGATGGCGGTGTTGCCGAGCAGTTGCACAAAAGGCTCGATGACGGTGTCCGTTCCGATGGTCACCTGGCTGTCGATGAGGCAGGTTTCCGGCTTGTAGATGGTGACGCCCGCGTCCATCAGCTCCTGGCACTTGCGCGCGCGCAGCATCGTATCGAGCGTGGCCAGTTCGGCGCGCGTGTTGATGCCGAGCACTTCGTTGGAATCCGTGGCGGGCAGCGCCAGCACCGGCAGCCCGTCGGCGCGGAGCAACTCGGCCATGTCGGTCAGGTAATACTCCTTCTGCACGTTGGCTTTGCTCAGGCGGTCGATGCGGGCGAACAGTTCGCGCACGTTGAAGGCGTAGATGCCGGAGTTGATCTCGCCGATGGCGGCCTGCTCGGGCGTGCACTGCTTCTGCTCCACAATGGCGGCGACCGTGTCGCCCTCGCCGCGCACAATGCGTCCGTAGCCGAACGGATCGGCAGGCGTGGCAGACAGGATGGTCATAGCCGCGTTGCGCTCGGTGTGGAAGCGGCGCACGCGCTCGATGGTCTCCGTGCGGATGAGCGGCACGTCGCCGGAGAGAACCAGCACGGTATCGTAACCGGCAAGCGCCTCGCGGCACATCTGCAGGGCGTGGCCGGTGCCTAGCTGCTCGGTCTGCTCCACAAAGCGGACGCCGGTGGCTTCCACGGCCTTGCGCACACGATCAGCCTGGTGGCCGATGATGCAGACGATGTCGGCTGGCGGAATGTCAGCCGGTGCGGCGGCAATGACATGCGCCAGCAGCGGGCGGCCCGCAATCTCATGCAGAACCTTTGGAAGCTTTGACTTGAGCCGCGTGCCTTTGCCCGCGGCAAGAATGGCGATTGCAAACTTGTTGCTCATGACGCCAGCTATTGTAACGAAGTTGTAAGGGAACGGTCGTGTGCCGCCGTGCAAAGACGATCAACGAGAGGTGGCTACGCGCGCGGTTTGCCGAGGCGTGTGCGGCGCGCCAAAGTGACCAGGTCGGCTGCCAAGCGCTCGGAGTTGTGGCGGGCTTGCTGTTTGGCCACCAGGTAGTCGCCGCAGAGAGGCGTGACGCCGAGTGCCTCGATGTGGTCGTAATCGTTGACGATCTGCGTGGCGGCCTCGGCGGCGTAAGCGTTGCGCAGGTGCGCCGGAACGGGCCGGTCGTTCAGCAGCACATAGTCGAAGCAGTGTTCGCCGGCGTGCTCAAAGATCGCGCGGATGTGTTGCGCGGCGGTCAGGTCGAGGCTTTCATTGGCTTGCGTCATCAGGTTGCAGATGTAGACCTTGACGGCCTTTGACGAGCAGATGGCCTGCGTGATGCCGCGCACCAGCAGGTTGGGGATGATGCTGGTAAACAGCGAGCCGGGGCCGATGGTGATCAAGTCGGCTTCGCGAATGGCTTCCACCGCCGCCTTGAGCGGGCGTGCATTCGAGGGCAGGAGGCTAAGCCTTACGATGCGCTGGTGGCTGGCGCTGATGCGGGTTTCTCCGCGCACCCGCGTGCCATCGTCCATCAGCGCCTCAAGTTCCACGTTGCTGTTGGTGGAGGGGTAGATGGTGCCCCGAGTCTTAAGAATGGCGGAGCTGAGCTTGACGGCCTGCGCGAAGTCGCCGGTGATCTGTGTAAGCGCCGTAACGAACAGGTTGCCGAAGTTGTGTCCCTCAAGCTCGCCGCTGCCACCGAAGCGGTATTGAAAAAGTTTGGACATGAGCGCTTCGTCGTCGCAGAGGGCGGTCATGCAGTTGCGTATGTCGCCCGGCGGCGGCACGCCCAGTTCCTTGCGCAGGCGCCCGCTGGAGCCGCCGTCATCGGTGACGGTGACGATGGCGCTCAGATGGCGTATGGGATGTTCCGCAGCATCGTGCGCGTTGTCGGAGTCGGCGGTGTACTTCTTGAGGCCGCGCAACAGGGTGGAGAGGCCGGTGCCGCCGCCGAGACAGACGACGTTCAGCCGGTCCTTGCCGGATACAGAAGCGGATTTTGCAGAGTGAGGTGACACGGCAGGGAAGTTGCACGGGAGGGGCAAGCCCTCCCGTTGCGAATTAGTAGCTCATCGTGCCTTCCGGATAGAGCAACTCCGTAAAGCGCGGATCGTCGGCCATGTTGCGGAAGTCCGAGTCATTGCGCGCCTGGAAGCGGTTCTGCGGATTCAGCCGGATGGCGTTGGCCAGGTGCTCAAGCGACGGGCTGGTGTGGCCGGTCAGGCACTCGAGCACGGCCAGCCCGTACCAGACGAAGTCGAGCGAGGGCTTGTCGTGCGTGAGCTGCTCAAAGTGCTCGCGCGCGCCCACAAAGTCGCCCATGTTCATCAGCGAGACGGCGTAGTCGTAGTGCTCTTCGGGCGTGGCGAAGGTGGTCTGCTGGCGCGAGAGTTGCTGCACACAGATGTTCAGGTGCATCTTGGCGCGGTCGACGAGCTGCCGCGGGCCGCTGGCAATCACCTTCTCAAACAGCGGCTTGGCCTTGTCGAACTTCTGCGCCTGCATGTGCTTCAGCGCGGCTTCATAGTTCTGAAGGGCCTGCTGCATCTCGGCTTTGGGATCGGGGATGGGAGTATTGGTTTTCTTCGCGACCATGACCACAGCTTCTTTCGTCTTTTAACCGCAATTAGTAAGACAGCTTCGCCGCAATCGTACCTTCGGCTCTATCGGACTCTCGCCGGAAACGTACCTCCGCGCCGGGGTCGTCTGGGGGAGAGACGAGAGCGTCCGTCCGCAACACACTGGAATATTGCTTTATACCCGCCTGCGGAATCGGCGTCAACCCGCTGCCCGGGCGTGCCCCTTGCTGCCCGGCGCGCCGCCATAACGCCCTGAGTATACAGGAATTTCCGGGGCGTGGTTCCCGGCGGGCGGCGGGGTGGCGCTCGAAAGGGCATGGCCGCCCCCGGATTTCATCCACAGGGCGGTTGCGTCTAAGATAGGGAAGGAGACTGGCAGTCGGATGAGCGAAGAGCAGGCAAAGGCCGAGGGCAGTGCGGTAGAGCAGGGGATCGGCGACGGTCAGGAGCCGAAAACGGCAATGCCTGAGTCACTGGTGCAGACCATGCGCGCGGTGCGCGACATTGCCATGTCCATTGCTGTCGCGGTCTTCATCATCGTCTTTGTCTACCAGCCGGTGAAGGTCGAAGGCACCAGCATGCTGCCCGGGCTGTGCGATCAGGAACGCATCTTCGTCAACAAGTTCATCTACCGCTGGGAGTCGATTGACCGCGGCGACGTGGTGGTCTTCCGCTACCCGTTCGACCACAGCAAGAGCTACATCAAGCGCGTCATCGGCGTGCCGGGCGATACGGTCGAGATTCGCGACGGCCGCGTCTTCGTCAACAACCGCCAGATCCTGGAGCCGTACGTTCCTGCCGAGTTCCGCGACGAGCGCTCCTACCTGCCGGCGGTGGTGCCCGCGGGAACCTACTTCGTGCTCGGCGACCACAGGAACCTCTCCAGCGACAGCCGCGAGTTCGGTCCGGTCGACCGCGACTTGATCTTCGGCAAGGCGGTCTTCGCCTACTGGCCTGCGAGCAAGGTCGGCAAGCTGAACTAGCGCCGCTCACGGCACACCCTCAAAGACTTTCCATTTTTGCCCAAAATCCGGTCCTTCTGGACTCGCGCAGGCTTCTGCGATAGAGTTCCGCCACTCTGCGGGCGCGGGTGGCCCGCCATGTTCTGCGCGAGGGAAGCAATGACAATGCGGAAGCTGCTGTTGAGCGTGCTGGTGTGTGCGTTGTGGACGGCCTTTGCCTGGGCGCAGGAGATGAAGCCTGCGGCGTCAAAGGCCGAGGTGATGGCCGCGGCAGAGACGGAATTGCTGGCGGCGGAAAAAGCCTTTTGCGATGACTGGCAGGCGCGCGGCGCCGAGGCTTGGGCCACCTGGTTTGCGCCCAACGGCGTGGAGGACACGGGCGAGGCTCCAGCCGTGGGGCCGGAGGCTGTACGCAAGTCGATTCAGGAGAACTATGGCGCGCCCAGCTCGTCGCTGACCTGGGCCGCCGATGAGGCCCGCGCCGTGGAGAACGGCCGCATGGGCTTCACGCGCGGACACTTCGTGGCCAAGTTCGTCGCCAATGGCAAGCCGTTTGAAGTTCGCGGCCAGTACATCACCATCTGGCGCAAGCAGAAGGATGGAAACTGGCGCATTGTGTGGGATGGCGGCGAGGCAATCAAGGATTAGCTGGACACGGTGCGTTGCTCATTCATGCGAGCCGTCCGCTGCGGTATGCTGTTGGCGCAGAAACTCTTCCACGCGGGGAACCCTTATGATTCTTGCCGTTTTTGGCTCGACCGGGCCGACCGGTTTGCAGGTGGTGCAGCAGGCGCTCGATGCCGGACACAACGTGCGCGCGCTGGTGCGCAACCCGTCGCGCATGACCATCAGCCATCCGAACCTGCGCGTGGTGCTCGGCGACGTGATGGACCCGGAAGCCTGCCGCAAAACCCTGCTGGGCAGCGCCGGAGCCATTGTCTGCCTGGGGCAGCACAACCTGCTCAGGAACCAGCAGATCATCTCGCGCGGCACGCGCAATGTCATGCAGGTGATGAAGCAGATGGGCCTGCGGCGGCTGGTCTACATGAGTTCGTACGGCGCCAGCGACAGCTATCAATACGCGAAGCTCAGCTTCAAGCTGGTGGCGCGCACGCTGCTGGCCGCGCCCTATGCGGACAAGGCGATCATCGATCCTGAAGTTCGCGCGAGCGGCCTGGAGTGGACGATTGTGCGCCCCACGGCGCTGACCAACGGCCCGCGCACCGGCCACTACCGCGTGGCGGAAGACTTACGGCTCGGGGCAAACACGAAGATCTCCCGCGCCGACGTGGCCGAGTTCATGCTGCGAGAGTTCAGCGAGCGCCAGTGGCTGCACAAGGCGCCCAGCATGAGCTACTGAGGGGAGAAGAGTGACAGAAACCGGAACCTCGACGATACAGTGGCGCTGGTGGCTGCCATTGGCGGAATTTCTGCTGTGCCTCGGACTCCTCATGCCGCTGTTGCCTCTGGTCTATCTGCAATTGGCAACGGGAGAAGCGTTTCCGGGATACCAGCGGACAAACGGAGAAGGCGGAAGCAGCCAGGCCACTGGGGAACCGTCACGCCCGGCAATCAACATTGAGCTTCCTGCGGAAGGCAGCCCCGCATCACGCCGGCTCATGCTGGCGCGGATACGGTTTCAAGTTCCGATTGCGCTGAATCTTCCCGCCGCGAGTTTCGAGCTGCCTTACTCGATTGCCACGACGCGAGCGTATGTCCCGCAGGCCGTTTTGTTGGAGCACTGGCGTGCAATCACATGGAGCATCTTCGGCACGGTCTTCTGGTTTGTGCTGGGTCGCGCCATCGAAGTGATGTCAGCGTTGCGTAGAGGGGCAGCCTCACCTCGGTTGCATGTTTTGGATGGGGTGGCAGCGACTGTGGCTCTGGCGATTGGGGCGCTGGGTACGGGGCTGCTACTCACGGAGGGTGCCGGAAATCCTGTCCGCGGGGATGATGGCAAGATGCTGCTCGTGGGCCTCGGCGGCGTGCTTTGGCTGGTCCTCAGTCTCATCATTTTTGCTGCTTTTGCGTGGCAGTGGCGTGTGAGAAGGCGCGAGAGGGCGCAAGTGACAGTGGTTGCTTGATTGCTCCTGTATATACAACCGCGGATGTGTTTGGGGGATGGGGCCTCAAGCTGGTAAAATCAATGAAATCCACACTCCGGAGTTGCGATGCAAGCAATCCTGGCGCTTGAAGATGGGCGCATCTTCCGCGGCAAAGGCTACGGTGCAAAAGGCGAATGCCGTGGCGAAGTTGTTTTCAATACCTCCATTACCGGCTATCAGGAGATCTTTACGGATCCTTCCTACGCCGGACAGATCGTCGTTCTCACGAACCCGGAAATTGGCAACTACGGCACCAACCCCGATGACGATGAGTCGTCGAAGCCCTACATAGAGGGCCTGGTGACGCGCGAGTTCAGCCGGGTGGCGAGCAACTGGCGCTCCAAGCAGGTGAGCGAGGAGTACATGGAGCGGCACAACGTGCCGGTCATCTCCGACATTGACACGCGCGCGCTGGTGCGGCATTTGCGCACCTATGGCGTCATGCGCGGCGTCATCTCCACCCGCGAGACCGATACCGGGAAGCTGGTGGCCATGGCGCGCTCGTTCCCCAAAATGGACGGCACGGACTTGGCCAGCGTGGTGACCACGCGCAACAGCTACGCCTGGACCAAGCCCGACCTGGATGGCGTGAACGTGGAACTGGCCGAGCGTTACAAGGTCGTGGCCTACGATTTCGGCATCAAGCACAACATCCTGCGCAAGCTGGTTGGCTCCGGCTGCGATGTGACGGTGGTGCCCGCCCAGACGAGCGCCGACGACGTGCTGGCGATGAAGCCGGATGGCGTCTTCCTCTCCAACGGCCCGGGCGACCCGGAGCCGGTCACTTACGCGCAGAAGAACATCAAGCAGTTGCTGGGGCGCGTGCCGATTTTCGGCATCTGCCTGGGGCATCAGCTCACGGGCCTGGCGCTCGGCGGCAAGACCTACAAGCTCAAGTTTGGCCACCACGGCGGCAACCACCCGGTGAAGCAGCTCACGACCGGCAAGGTCGAGATCACGGCGCATAACCACAACTTCGCCGTCGACCCGGATTCGCTGAAGCAGAGCGAGGTGGAGCTGACGCACGTGGATTTGAACGACAACACGCTGGAAGGCATGCGTCACCGCAGCTATCCGCTGTTCAGCGTGCAGTACCACCCGGAGGCTTCGCCCGGTCCGCACGATTCGCACTACCTGTTCGCGGACTTCGTGAAGCTGATGAACGAGTGGAAGTCCGGGGGGGCGAAGTGAAGCGGATGCTGGCGGCGCTGCTGATGCTTTGCGGCGTGGCCGCGGCGCAGATGGCGCCTTCGCACGGCGGGGCACAGGGCGGGCAGGCGGTGAATCCGCATGGCATGAAGCCCTCGAGCCGCGTGCAGTTCGCGCACGAGTGCGGCATCAGCGATCCGGACCCGACCAAGGCCATTGTGCTTTCGCGCTCGGTGGAAGGCCAGTGGAAGAAAGTGAGCACGGCGACGCCGCCGGCCGCGACCGACAACGCGCAGATGCGCGCCTGGCGCGAGAAGAACCTGATGATCGACTGGCACGAATCGCCCGGCGGCACCACCATGCACACCGGGCAGTTCTGCTACGCGCCCAGCGGCGCGCTGCTCCACGTCATTGACCGCTACATGGATATGCCAGGCTGCGGCTGCATGCGCTTTACGGAGATGACCTTCGACGCGAAGGGCAACGTGCAGAAGCGCCAGCAGAGCTACCACAACGTTCAGACCGGGCAGGAGATTCCGGCGCCTGCGCAGGCGAAGAGTTTTCCGCCCGCGTACGAGATCAAGAAGGTTGAACAGTTGCCGTTTGCAGGATTCCTGAAGGACACGTCAAAAAAGTAATGCCACGTCGCACAGATATTTCGAAGATTCTCATTATCGGTTCGGGGCCGATTGTCATCGGCCAGTCGGCGGAGTTTGACTACTCGGGCGCGCAGGCCTGCAAGGCCCTCAAGGCCGAGGGCTTTGAGGTGGTGCTGGTGAACTCGAACCCGGCCACCATCATGACCGACCCCGAAATGGCCGACCGCACCTACGTTGAGCCGCTGACGCGCACCTACCTCGAAGAGATCATCCGGCGCGAGGTGGAGCTGGGCGTGGGCAAGGGCATGGCCGTGCTGCCCACCGTCGGCGGACAGACCGCGCTGAACCTGGCGGTGGAGCTGGCCGACAATGGCGTACTGGAAAAGTACGGCGTCAAGCTGATTGGCGCGCAACTTGAAGCCATTAAGAAGGCCGAAGACCGCCTGCTGTTCAAGGATGCGATGACGCGCATCGGGTTGGATGTGCCGCGCTCGGCGCTGGTGAACAACCTGAAGGACGGCATGGACTTTGCCTCCAAGATCGGCTTCCCGGTGGTGCTGCGTCCGTCGTTCACCCTGGGCGGAAGCGGCGGCGGCATTGCCTACAACCGCGAAGAGCTGCTGGAGTTGCTGGCGCGCGGCCTCGACCTCTCCCCGGTTCATGAAGTCCTGATCGAAGAGAGCGTGCTCGGCTGGAAAGAGTTTGAGCTGGAAGTGATGCGTGACATGAAGGACAACGTCATCGTCATCTGCTCCATCGAAAACTTCGACCCGATGGGCGTGCACACGGGCGACTCGATCACCGTGGCTCCGGCGCAGACGCTCACCGACCGCGAGTATCAGCGCATGCGCGACGGCGCGCTGGCCGTGATGCGCGAGATCGGCGTGGAGACCGGCGGTTCGAACGTGCAGTTCGCGGTGAATCCGCAGAACGGCCGCATGATCGTCATCGAGATGAATCCGCGCGTGTCTCGCTCCTCGGCGCTGGCTTCCAAGGCCACCGGCTTCCCGATTGCGAAGATCGCGGCCAAGCTGGCCGTGGGCTACACGCTCGACGAGATCACCAACGACATCACGCTGAAGACGCCGGCCTGCTTTGAGCCGACGCTCGACTACGTGGTCGTCAAGATTCCGAAGTGGCAGTTTGAAAAATTCCCCGGCGCCGATGAGGGCCTTGGCCCGCAGATGAAGTCGGTGGGCGAGGTGATGGCCATTGGCCGCACCTTCAAACAGGCTTTGTTGAAGGCGGTGCGCTCACTGGAGACGGGCAAGAAGCTGGAGTCGGAGAAGATTGTTCCGGCCATCGTCACCAAGCGGCTGGTCACGCCGCATCCGGAGCGCCTGCTGTATCTGCGCCACGCGCTCTCCAACGGTATGACCGTGCCGCAGGCCGCGCGATTGACCGGCATGGACCCGTGGTTCCTCTACCAGTTGCAGGAAGTGAGCGAACTGGAGAAGCAGCTGCGTGAGACCTCCATTGACACGGTGACGCACGACGAAATGCTGGAGGCCAAGCGGCTTGGCCTGAGCGATGCGAAGCTGGCCGAGATGTGGGGTATGCACCAGCGTGGCGACCAGGTGAAGGTCTTCAACAAGCGTCAGGAACTGGGCATCCGCCCGGTCTACAAGCGCGTGGACACCTGCGCGGCGGAGTTCGAGAGCTACACGCCCTACCTCTACTCCACCTACGAGGAAGAGGACGAAGCCACGCCGACGCCGAAGAAGAAAGTCATCATTCTCGGCAGCGGCCCGAACCGCATCGGACAGGGCATTGAGTTCGACTACTGCTGCTGCCACGCCTCATTCGCGCTGCGCGAAGACGGCTACGAAACCGTCATGGTCAACTGCAACCCGGAAACGGTTTCCACCGACTATGACACCAGCGACCGCCTCTACTTTGAGCCGCTGACCTTCGAGGACGTGAAGGCTGTTTGCGACCACGAGCGCGAAGGCGGCGCCGAGATCGGCGTGATTGTGCAGTTCGGCGGACAGACTCCGCTGAACCTGGCGCTGCCGCTGAAGGGCGCTGGCGTGCCGATCATCGGTACTTCGCCGGAGTCGATTGACCTGGCGGAAGACCGCAAGCGCTTCGGCAAGCTGCTCGAAGACCTGAACATTCCGCAGCCTCCGGGAGGCACCGCCACCAGCGTGGACGAGGCGCTGGCAGTGGCCAACCGCATCGGCTACCCGGTGCTGGTGCGCCCCAGCTACGTGCTCGGCGGACGCGCGATGGTGATTGCCTACGATGATGATTCGGTGAAGGAATACATGACCCGCGCCGTGGAGTACTCGCAGGATCGCCCGGTGCTGATCGATCACTTTCTGGAGGAAGCGACGGAAGTGGATGTGGATGCGCTGAGCGACGGCGAGGACGTGGTCATCGGCGGCATCATGCAGCACATCGAGGAGGCCGGCATTCACTCGGGTGACTCCTCCTGCGTGCTGCCCTCGGTCGACCTCCCGAAGGCCGTGCTGGACACATTGCGCCAGTACACCTTCCAACTGGCCAAGGCGCTCAAAGTCGTCGGCCTGATGAACGTGCAGTACGGCATCCAGCGCGACAAGGTGTACATCATCGAAGTGAACCCGCGCGCCTCGCGCACCGTGCCGTATGTCTCCAAGGCGACGGGCGTGCCGTTGGCGAAGATTGCCTCGCGGTTGATGACCGGACGCAAGTTGAAAGAACTGCTGCCGGAGGCCGTGGCAAGCGGTCAGCCGCTCGGCACCGGAGACCGCTATTTTGTGAAGTCGCCGGTCTTCCCGTGGAACAAGTTCCCGGGCGTGGACACCGTGCTGGGGCCGGAGATGCGCTCGACGGGCGAGGTGATGGGCGTGGCCGACAACTTCGGCGAAGCCTTTGCCAAGGCGCAGCTTGCCTCCGGGCAACTGCTGCCGTCGCGCGGAACCGTGTTCATCTCGGTGGCCAAGCGCGATCAGGACCATGTGGCGGATGTGGCGCGGCGCTATGTCGATCTCGGCTTCAAGGTTGTGGCCACGCACGGCACGGCCGATGTGCTGGAAGCCGCGGGCATGAAGGTGGAGCGCGTCTTCAAGGTGAAGGAAGGCCGCCCGAATGTGGTTGACCTCATCAAGGGTGACCGCATTCAGCTCATCATCAACACACCGCATGGCATGGAGCCTTGGTTCGACGAGAAGGCGATCCGGCGCGCGGCCATCAACGGACGCATTCCGACCATCACCACGCTCTCGGCGGCGCGCGCTGCGATTGAAGGCATTCCCGCGCTGCAAAGCGGACAGGTGCACGTCTTCAACCTCCAGCAGTTGCACGCGGAGCGCAAGGCGAAGGAAGAAGCGAAGGCATAGCTGCGTTGCGGAGAGCGGCGCAAGGCCGTGGTTTACAATGCACGGCGGAGTCTTACAAGGAGACAACGATGAAAGTTTGGATGATTGCGGCACTCATGCTGGTGATGGTTGGTTCGGTGTTCGCGCAGAAGCCCGACAACAGCAAGCCCACGCCGGTGCAGGGCAAGGGCAAGACGCTGCGTGGCGGACTGCAATATTGGGACCTGAAGGAAGGCACTGGCAAGGTCGCCGGCGCGTATTCGACCGTGACCGTGCATTACACGGGATGGCTGCTGAGCGGTAAGAAGTTCGACAGCTCGCTTGATCGTGGCCAGCCATTCACGTTCAGCAATGGTCAGCACCAGGTGATTGAGGGCTGGGAAGTGGGCGTGCAGGGCATGAAGGTCGGCGGCAAGCGCCAGCTGCGCATTCCGCCGGAGATGGCCTACGGCTCGCGCGGCATCGGCCCGATTCCGCCGAACGCGACGCTCATCTTTGAAGTCGAGCTGCTGAGCGTAAAGTAGCAGCATCCGTTCAAGTTCACTGGAGAGGCCTCGCGCAAGCGGGGCCTTTCTGTTGCGCGCAGCGGCCGGTATGCCGGGCGGAAGGTGCTCCGGCGCTGGTAGAATTGAAGTACAACGATGGCAGAGAAGAAACACAAAACCGCAACTTCACAGCCCCGGCCGCGCGTCGGCTTTGTCTCGCTGGGCTGCCCCAAGAACCTTGTCGACAGCGAGGTGATGATGGGCATGCTCGCCTCCGGTGGCGCGGAAATCACGCCGCGCGCGGAGGACGCCGATATCATCGTCGTCAACACCTGCTCGTTCATCAACTCGGCCAAGCAGGAGTCGGTGGACACCATCCTGGAGATGGCGAACTACAAGACCGAAGGCCGCGCGAAGAAGCTGATCGTCGCCGGGTGCCTGGTGGAGCGCTACCGCGACGAGATTCAATCGCAGATTCCGCAGGTGGATGCCGTAGTCGGCACCGGCGAGTTGGAGGCGATTCTGGCGGCGGCGGGCATCACGCCCGTGGAACCCGCAGAGAAGAATTCGCCGTTCAAGATCATCAACGGCACGTCGGCCTCGCAGGCGCTCAAATCGGGCATCGAGCACGAGCATGACCACGCCTCGCGCGCGGAGGGCGAAGCGCGCGAACGCGCCGGACGCTTCTCACGCAACGACTGGCAGGGCGCGCACGCGGAGCTACCGGACTATCTCTACGACGACGCCACGCCGCGCATTCTGGCCACGCCGAAGCATTCGGCGTACATCAAGATTGCCGAGGGCTGCGATCACCCCTGCGCGTTCTGCATCATCCCGCAACTGCGCGGCAAGTTCCGCTCGCGCCGCGTGGAGAGTGTGGTGGCTGAAGCCGAGAAACTGGCGGCACAGGGCGTGCGCGAGATCAATCTGATCGGACAGGACACCACCTGTTACGGCGAGGACCTCGGACTGAAGGATGGACTCGCGCTGCTGCTGGAGCGGCTGGCGGCGATTCCTGACCTGAAGTGGGTGCGCTTCCTCTACGCCTACCCGAACAAGATTACCGGCAAGCTGCTGGAGACGATTGCGGCGCACGACAAGATTTGCAGTTACATTGACGTACCCTTGCAGCACGCGTCGGCCCCGGTGTTGAAGCGCATGAAGCGCGGAGCCTCCGGCGAGATATTCCTGAAGTCGATCGCGAAGATGCGAGCGGCGATTCCGAACCTGACGCTGCGCACGTCGTTCATTGTCGGCTACCCCGGCGAGACGGAAGAGGACTTTGCCGCGCTGCTGGAGTTTGTGAAGGCCGCACAGTTCGACTGGCTTGGCGTCTTTGCCTACTCGGACGAAGAAGGCTCGCCCGCCTACAAACTGGCCAACAAGGTGCCCGAACGAACGATTGAGAGCCGCCGCAAGAAGCTGATGCAGGCGCAGAAGGCGATCAGCCGCAAGCGCCGCAAGCAGATGGTGGGCCGCGAAGTGCAAGTGATGCTGGAAGGCCCGAGCGAGGAGACCGAGCTGCTGTGGGAGGCGCGCACGCAGGCGCACGCGCCGGATATCGACGGCAAGGTGTTCATCAACGACTTTGGCGAGCACGAAGACGTGAAGCCCGGCGAGTTCTACCGCGCCAAGATCACCGAAGCGCACGATTACGACCTGGTCGCGCGGCTCCTATAATCGAACCCAGGACTGGAAGAGCGAACGAACCATGCCACGCAAAGTGAAATCGTTGCGTTGTCCAACCTGCCGCAAGCTGGTGCTGACGACCGACCCGGAGTTTCCGTTCTGCAGCGAGCGCTGCCGTACCATCGACCTGGGCAAGTGGGCCAGCGGCGGCTACGTCATTTCCACGCCGGTCAACGACCCGGAGTCGGGCGGCGAGGCCGAGTACAATGAACCGGTGACGCGCCGCACGGGCGGCGTATTGAAGGGGCACACAGGCAGCGATGGTACAGGCAGACCCAACTAGCGAACACACGCATACCAAGAAAGGCCCGGTCGGGCCAACGCGTCCGTACTGGGCGTGGATTGTGGCAACCTACTTCGGCGCCGGTGCCATGAAGCCCGGCCCCGGCACATGGGGCTCGGCGGGAGCCGTGGTGACCTGGGCGCTGATCGCGCATTGGCTTCCGGCAAATCTGCATATCGCCGGAGCCCTGGCGTTTGCCGCCGTGGCGACGGCCATCGGCATTCCAGCAGCCACGCTGACGGCGCGCGCCTGCCATCGCGACGACCCGTCGCACGTTGTGATCGACGAAGTGGCGGGGCAGATGCTGACGCTGGTGGCGGCACCGCTGACCTGGAAGGCACAACTGGCGGGTTTCATCCTCTTCCGGGCCTTTGACATCACGAAGCCGTGGCCGATCCGCAAGCTGGAGCGGCTGCCGGAGGGGACGGGCATCATGCTCGACGACCTTGGCGCGGGCGTTTACGGCTTTCTTTGCCTGCAACTGTTGCTGCACCTGCACTTGCTCGGCTGACGTGTTGCACTGATTCGCGCGGTCGCTGCATCGAATCAGGGGAGGGCTTGCATAGGCTTATGAGCACGGATCCGAAATTGGCCAGCGTGAAGGAGTTTCCGGTACTTGCCGTGGTGGAGCCGCGTTACGCGCTTCCGGGCGGCGAGATGCGCATCAGCGGCAACGGCCTTATTCATGGGGATGAACGCGCTGTCGTGTGGTTCGGCGAAGATCGCGGGCTGGTCGTCTTCGGCAGCAATCGCGTCATCGTGGCCAAGGTTCCCGAGGACGCAACCGGCGGCCCGCTGACGGTGGAGACCTCTGCGGGCAAGAGCGAGCCGGTAGAAGTGCGCATAGCCGTGCCGGTGGCGGAGAATCTGCACCCGGTGGCGAACCCTGCCGTCGACAGCGATGGCAACATCTTCGCAACGTTTTCCGGCTCGCGCGGCCAGAGCGTGCCCGTCTCAGTCTTTCGCATCGACGTGGATTTCAATGTGCATCCGTTCCTGCGCGAGGTGATGAACGCCACGGGCATTGCGCTGGATGCGAGCGAGAATCTCTACATCAGCTCGCGCAATGATGGTTCGGTCTACCGCGTTACGCCTTCGGGCGCGCTGACGACCTACGCCGCCGGGCTGGGCGTTGCAACGGGCGTGGCGTTTGATGCTGTCGGCAATCTCTACGTGGGCGATCGCAGCGGCACCATCTTCAAGATTGCCCGCACACGCGAGATCTTTGTCTTCGCCACACTGGAACCGAGCGTGGCGGCGTATCACCTGGCCTTTGCGCCAAATGGAAACCTCTACGTAACGGGGCCCACCACGTCGAGCAACGACGCCATTTACGAGATTGATCCGCAGGGCAGCGTGCGCGTCTTCTTCCGAGGCCTGGGGCGTCCACAGGGGCTGGCTTTTGACATGGAAGGCAACCTCTACGTTGCGGCCTCCTACAAGGGCCGCCGTGGTATCGTGCGTTTCACGCCTGATGCGCGTCCGTCGTTGGTTGTCTCCGGCAACGGGCTGGTGGGGCTGGCGTTTGCGCCCGGCGGAGCCATGGCGCTGGCAACCTCGAGCGGCGTCCACTACCTGCACTGCGGCATCGAGGGCTTCCTGCACCGTCCGCTGCTGTAGCGTACTTCACATTTCTATTTAGTAGCTTTTATTTCGAAGTTTTCAGTGTCTCGTACAATTCCGGCAGCTTTGCGGCGTCTTCGCCGGAGTTGCCGAAGCGTGCGCGCTCGTAGTGCGCGGTAAAGCACACAATCAGCTCGCGGGCGGGCGCGTCGGGGATGCTCTCGGCGAACTCGGCGGGTGTCTGCTCAGGCTGACGGTGCCAGCCGCGACGCGCAGCCAGCCTCGTCATGCGCGTGTACCACAGCGTGGCGACGCGCTCGGGCTGCCGCTGCGGGTTCAATGAGGCGCGGCGAATGGCGCGGACGATGCGCGGAGCCAACAGCACAGCAAGCATCGCCAGTACAATCCAGGCGACCTTGCGTCCGGTGGCCAGCGGGTTGTTGCGGGCGTTGGCATCGGTGGAGCGTGCCCAGGCCTTCATGTGCTCATAGCGCTCGTGCAGCCAGTCGCGCACCTGGTCGGCACGGCGGCGCGTCTGGGCGGCGGAGTTGACGGCGAGCACGCGCTGGTGGCCGCTGTCATAGTTGACGATCCATTCGCGCCAGAATTCGCGAGCGGCATCGGCGTAAAGCCGCATGCGCGTCCAGAAGTTGATGACCGGAGGCGGGCCGGTGGGTGTTGGATCGAAGGCCAGCCACCCAGCGCCGGGGATGTATGCCTCCACCCAGCTATGCGCGTCCTGTGCGCGGATGATGTAGCTGTGCGTGATCGAGTTGTATTCGCCGCCGCGGAAGCCGGTGATGATGCGCGAGGGAATGTGCAGCGTGCGCAGCATCACCGCCATGGACGAGGCAAAGTACTCGCAGTGTCCCTGGCGGCGATGGAACAGAAAATCAGCCAGTGGGTCGGCGGGCATCTCGTTGGGCAGTTGCAGCGTGTAGCCGTACTGCGTGGCGAGGAATCGTTCCAGGTTCGCCGCACGCTCGTAGTCATTGCGCGCGCCGCGCGTCGCCTGGTGCGCCAGTGCGCGGATGCGCGGATCAAGCTTGGGCGGAACGCGCAGGTACTGCTCGGGGAAGTTTGTGGGCAGCGCGTCATTCAGGGCCAGCAGTTGCTGGCGCGTGGGCTGCGAGATGTCGCTGAAGCCGGTATAGCCGCTGGTGGCGCGATCGCGATCCGTGTTGCGCACCGTCAGGTCGCCGTCGGTGGAGACCTCGCGGAAGCCGCCGGAGATGGACAGCGGCGTGGGGATGGTGAACAGTACGTTGGTTCCGATCGGCTCCAGCGCAACGCGATACTCAATCTGCTGCGGCATGGTGCCGTGCGCGAACAGCGTGTGTGAGCCGGGCGCGCTGTACTGGCGGTCGCGGATGACGAAACTGTGCAGGCGGCGCGAGCCCTGGATGTCCACGTTGTGCGGCGGGTTCAGCCAGCGGGTACCGTCGAAGATGGTGAGGGCGGCACCGCGCAGACGCAATTCGCGTGCCCCGGTCTCATCGCCGTCAATGTGAACATGAGCCACCAGCTGGCTCGATTGCTGGATGCGGCCGATTTCTCCTAGATTTACGTTGTCGCTGAAGCCGGTGACAATGTCATTCTGCTGTGCGAAGCGGCTCAGGTATCCGCCGGAAACACGAGGCATCAGAAAGAACAGTACGGAGCCGGCGACAAGAATGGCCGCGACCATGACGACGGTGGTGCGCGTTAGCGCAAAGGCCAGCCGCTCCAGCGGCGGAACAAAGCGGCGGCGCGTGCGCAGCCCGGGGATCTGAAGCTCGGCATGATTGCTGGCAACGGTGGCCGAACGGCGCATCTCAAAGGTGATGAAGGTGAACACCGCCAGCAGCACAAACAGGCAGAAGAGGCCAAGAAATGTGCTGTCTACGGTGAGAATGGCCGCCGAGAGCACCATGACAAATGCCAGCAGTGACAGGTAAACGAAATCGCGGTCGCGGCGCACGCTGAACAGCTTGACGATCATGCCGAACATGACCAGGTGCACCGAGGCGTTCACAAAATTCTGCGAGACGTAATAGAGGTCCCCGAGATAGACCGGGATATAGACCAGGCCGAGCCATGAGGTGACGCGGTCAGAGAGCAGGAACAGGCTGCCACGCACAAGCAGGATGCCGCGCACGAGCAGGGCCACGGAGACGATGAGCACGCTGTCAATGTCGAGCCGCCCGGTGCTGGCCAGCATGCCAAAGCCGGTCAGCAACATCAGGTAGAGAGCGGTCTGGAATATGCGCTCAATCTCCCTGGGTGGTGCAACCGGGCTGGCGGCGGTGCTCATGCAGATCATTGTATCCGCAGTGCGCGCGGCCGAGGGCGGCAGCGCGCAGTTCGCGGAGGACGTGATGTTTCGGAAGTGCGGCGAGGCTGGGCTGCGGCCGGCATCCGAATTGAGGAGGCTTAGGAAGTCCGGCTCGCTCGCAGCCGAAATCCACAGCCCGGCCGGATGACAAGGGGCGCGGCGTGGTAAGATTTCTATGTCGGGCATCGGTCTTACGCGACGCAACCCCGCCAACCCCGCCAGGTCCGGAAGGAAGCAACGGTAACGGGATAGTGCGTGTGCAGTGAGTAACCGGTGTCCGGCTTTTTTGCGCGCAAAAGGGCAGGGAGGCCCGGCGCGCTGCTCGCGTGAAGGGCTCCGAACAGCAGGCTTTCCGCCTGTTTCAGCCGCTCTCCGGCTCCGTTCGGCGGTTTTCTTTCCTCACCCCGCACGTGATTGTTAAAATAGTTTTTTTCGGAGAAGACCGTTGACCAAACCAATCCGCGCCAAGATCAGCGCCCTCGGCACTTATGTCCCTCCCCGCGTTCTCGACAACAAACAGTTGGAGGCCATGGTGGCCACCAACAATGAGTGGATCATCGAGCGTACCGGAATCCGCGAGCGGCACCTTGTGGACAAGGGCGTAGCCGCCAGCGATCTGGCCGTGGAAGCCTGCAAGGACATGGTGGCGCGCTACGGCGTGGACCTGAACACCGTCGAGTGCATCGTGGTCGGCACCGTCACGGCCGACATGCACTATCCCTCCACCGCCTGTCTGGTGCAGCACAAGCTGAACATTCCGAATGTGTGGGGCTTTGACGTTTCCGCCGGGTGCTCGGGCTTTGTCTACTCGCTGACCGTGGGCGTGAAGCTGGTGGAGAGCGGCGCGCACAAGCGCGTGCTCGTCATCGGCGCCGACGTAAACTCCGCCATGATCGACTACACCGACCGCAACACCTGCATCCTCTTCGGAGACGGCGCGGGCGCGGTGCTGGTGGAGCGCTGCGAGGAAGGTGAAGAGGATCTCGGCTTTATTGACTATGTGCACCTCAGCGAAGGCTTCGGCGGGCAGTACCTCTACATGCCGGGCGGCGGCAGCCTGCACCCGTCTTCGCATGAAACCATCGAGCAGAAGATGCATTACGTGCATCAGGACGGCCGCCAGGTCTTCAAGTACGCCGTGACCAAGATGGCCGAGATGACCGAAGCCGTGCTGGCCAAGCAGGGGCTCACCGGCGCGGATGTTGACTGCTTCATCTCGCACCAGGCCAACAAGCGCATCATCACCGCCACGGCGGACCGCCTGAAGATGGATCCGGCAAAGGTCATCATCAATATCGACCGCTTTGGCAACACCACGGCCGGCACCATCCCGCTCGGCATGCGCACCGCCATCGACGAAGGCAAGCTCAAGAAGGGCAACCTCCTTCTGATCGCGGCGGTCGGCGCGGGCTTTACCTGCGGCGCCAGCCTGATCCGCTGGGCGATCTAGTAGAAGGTTTCGAAAAGTTTCGGAAGGTTTCAAAGTGCAAAAGCCTCGCGCGAGCGGGGCTTTTCCTTTTGGTTCGTACTGCTCGCACTGTCATCCTGAGCGCAGCGAAGGATCCCTTCGTACTTAGGTTCATTCGCGTAGCGTATCGAGAGTTTTCTCGTGAAAGTGGCGGAGAGCCTTGCCTGTGACTGGCTGCGGACGTCGCGGCGGGAAAGCTCTGCGTAGTTCTGGCCAGTGCGAGGGAACGGGGATCCTTCACGGCGGCTTGCGGGCGCGAGCCTTGTTGAGGATGACACAGCTCAGCGTGACATCCGGGGAGATGCGAAAGCATTGGAGTGGGTGTGCGGTGCGGCGCAAAGGAAACCGGGCAGCCGAAGCCGCCCGGTTCGTGAGACTGCGTTCACTGCTATGCGTTGCGCACGGCCTCGGTCAACGAAGTCAGGGTGCTCTTGGCGTCGCCGTAGAGCATGTGCGTCACCGGCTTGAAGAACAGCGGGTTCTCCAGTCCGGAGAAGCCGCGGCCCTGGCCGCGCTTGAGCACGATGACCGACTTCGCCTTGTCGACCTCGATGATGGGCATGCCGGAGATCGGGCTGCCCGGGTTATCGCGCGCGTCCGGATTCACCACGTCGTTGGCGCCAACCACAACGGCGACGTCGGTGGTGGGGAACTCGGGGTTGATCTGGTCCATTTCGTACAGCTCGCCGTAAGGCACGTTGGCCTCGGCCAGCAGCACGTTCATGTGTCCGGGCATGCGGCCCGCCACCGGGTGGATGGCGTACTTCACGGTCACACCGAAGTCGGTGAGCACGTTGGCCAGCTCGCGCACGGCGTGCTGTGCCTGTGCGGTCGCCAGTCCGTAGCCGGGGACGAAGATGACCTTGCTGGCGTAACGAAGCTGAATCGCCGCATCGTCCATCTTGATTTCGCGCATGATGCCCTGCGCGCCAGCGGTGGAAGCATGCTGAACAGAGCCGAAGCCGCCGAAGAGCACGTTGGTGATCGAGCGGTTCATGGCCTTGCACATCAACACCGAAAGGATGAAGCCGCTGAATCCGTCGAGGGTGCCGGCGATGATGAGCACGTTGTTGCCGAGCACGAAGCCGGTGGCCGCCGACGACAGGCCCGCGTAGCTGTTCAACAGCGACATGACCACGGGCATATCGGCCGAGCCAATGGGGATGACCAGCATGATGCCGAACAGGAAGCCGAGGCCTACCATCAGGAAGAAGAAGGCGCTCGCCGCCGGGTTGATCAGCGAGTAGATGAACGAGCCGACCATGGCGGCAAAAATGCCGAGGTTCAGGAACTGCTGGCCCTTGAACTGGACCGGGGTGCCCTTGATGACGCCCTGCAGCTTGCCGCAGGCAATCAGCGAACCGGTGGTGGTCAGCGTGCCGAGCATGACTTCAAAGCCCAGTGCGCCGCGCGTGAAGGCCGTCATCTCCGTGCTGTGCATGATGAATTCGGAGATGCCGACCAGTGCGGCGGCAATGGCTCCGAAGGCGTGCGACAGCGCGGTTCGTTGCGGCATGGCCGTCATCGGGACCCAGATGGCGAAGGCCGCGCCGACCATGGAGCCGGTGATGAGGCCGAAGATGATCCAGCCGTAGAAGTGAACGTCCGGGTGGCAGAGCGTGCCGATGATGGCGGCGGCCATGCCGGCCTCGGCCAGGAACATGCCCTTGCGCGCCGTGTCCGGGTGGCTCAGGCTCTTGAGGCCGAAGACGAACAGGATGGACGCGATGAGGTAGGTGAACTCAAGAATGTACCGGGAAAGCGGCAGAGACTGAGCAATGGTGGATTCCATTTACTTGGCCTCCTTCGTCTTGATCTCGCGGCGGAACATCTTGAGCATGCGGTCGGTGAGGCCGAAGCCGCTGACCACGTTGACCATGGCGGTGAACACGGCAATGGTGCCGAGGATGGTGACGATCGAGGCGCGCGAATCCGGCCCGCCCGCCGTCAGCTTCGTCCACTCAAACTCATACTTGCCGGCGATGACGATTGAACCGATCAGCGAAATGCCGGAGATGGCGTTGGTGGCCGACATCAGCGGGGTGTGCAGCAGCGGCGGGACGCGCGAAATCACCTGGTATCCCAGGAACGCTGCCAGCGCGAAAACATACAAAGAAGCAATCAGAACTAGTGGTTCCACCGTTCTCCTCCTGATTACGCCGTGTGGGCCGCAAGGGCCTTGGCCACGCGCTCGTTGACGATCTTGCCCTGATGGGCGACGCAGGCGCCCTTCAGGATGTCGTCGTTCATGTCCAGGGTCAGCTCGCCCTTCTTCAGCAGCAGCGCCAGGAACGTATTGACGTTGCGCGAGTAGAGCTGGCTGGCGTGCACGGGCACGGTGGCCGCAAGGTTCAGCGGGGCCACAATGCTGACGCCGTTGACCACGATGGTCTCGCCCGGCTTGGTCAGCTCGCAGTTGCCGCCGTTGGGCGCGGCCAAGTCGATGATGACCGAACCGGCCTTCATGCCGTCGAGCGCTTCCTTGCGGATCATGAGCGGTGCGTGGCGTCCGGGGACCTGCGCGGTGGTGATGATGACGTCGCTGGTCTTGGCGGTCTTGATGATGAGCTGGCGTCCACGCTCGAGCGCTTCCTCACTCAGCTCCTTGGCATAGCCGCCCTTATCCTCGGTGTCGATGCCGCCAAGGTCCACTTCCAGGAACTTGGCGCCGAGCGACTTGACCTGCTCGCCGGCTGCGGCGCGCACGTCATAGGCTTCCACCACGGCACCCAGACGGCGCGCGGTGGCGATGGCCTGCAAACCGGCCACACCTGCGCCGAGCACAAAGACGTGCGCGGGCGGAACGGTTCCGGCAGCGGTCATCAGGAGAGGGAACATGCGCGGCAGCATCTCAGCCGCGGTAATGACCGCCTTGTAACCAGCCACGGTGGCCATCGAGGACAACGCGTCCATGGACTGGGCGCGGGTGATGCGGGGCACCAGTTCCATGGAGATGAGGGTGACGCCGCGCGAGACGGCGGTGTTCAACTCGGCCGGTGCATCCAGCGGACGCAAGAAGCCTACGACGACGCAGCCCGACTTGAGCTTGGCCTGGTCGGCTTCCGGCAACAGGTTGACCGTGGGAAGCACGTCGGCATTCGCCAACATCTCATCACGGTCGGCGGAGATGGTAGCCCCGGCGTGCGTGTAGTCTTCATCGCTCACGCTGGCCCGGACTCCGGCTCCGGCTTCAATGGTGACCGTCAAACCCTGTGCCACAAGGCCCTTTACGGCCTCCGGCATCAGCGCGACTCTGGTCTCAAGAGGGGCGGTTTCCTTTAGAATTGCAACGCGCAAAGGATCCTCCATTGCTGCGAAGAGTAAGCTTCCACAATACTTGGTTCAGGCGACGCGCACAAATCTCCCGCAGACTCACAAGGTGGAAATTGTGCACGGGCATAAACGAAGAAGTATCCACCTTTCGCCGCATTCTGCCAAGCATTTCCCGCTGGAATCGCCTGTTTTTGTGGCTCAACGTGCGAACTGGAACAGTCGGTGCGTCCAAGAAAAATTCGTAGACGCTTCACTGCTGCTTATCGATATGGAATAGGCCGATAGCGCTTTGGGGGCGCTCAAATGGCGTCATTTGCAGTGCCACTTACCAGCCCACCTGTAAGTGGAAGCGCATACGGACACGATTGGGTATACTTCCCGACAATGGAAAACTGCGTGACGTACGAGTTCCATGTGTCCCGTTCGGCCCGTGCGAAGTACCAGTTCAGCGAGACCCTGTTCTCGCTGACGGGCAACGTAGTGTTTGCCAACGTAAAGGCTGCGCGCGAGTTTGCCGAGCGCATCAACCGCGTGCGTGAGGCTGACAAGAACCCGGCGAAGGCCGCGCGTGCCAGCGAACTGAACGCCATGGGCCTCATCGACGAGGCGCTGCACGCGCTGGTCGCCAACTACCGCCTGCGCCAGGACCCGCTGGTGATGACCGACGCGCTCAAGTTCTTTGGGCAGCGCCTGGGTGCCGAACGGCTGGAAAAGACTTTGGCGGCTTTTGCCGAGCAGTTCCCGGTGGTCAAGGTCTACCGCGGCGAGCAGACGGCCGAGGAGTGGCTGAACGGCTCCACAGGCGGCACGCCGCACCGCGCCGTAGCCCTGGAAGAGCTGTGGATGCTCTGGCTGGCGAACGTGAATCCCGGCTATCGCGCTTACGCCGAGCTGTTTGACGAGGTGCAACTCGCCCGCACGGGCTACCGCGAGATCACTGGCGCGTTGCGCGAGTATTTTGAGACGCGTCCGAAGTTTGGTAAGCGGCGGCAGAACTTCCTCGACGTGCTGCGCGCGCCCGCCTTGGCCTCGCCACAATCGCTGGCAGGGCAGTTGGCCTTCCTGCGCGAGGAGTGGCCCGATGAACTGGGCGACATCCTGCGCCAGATACTGACCGCGCTCGGCGTGCTCAAGGAAGAAGAACTCGCTATCTGGATGCAGTTCAACCCGCCCGGCCCGGCGGCGGACCACACCGGCAAGAACGCCGGCTGGCTGACCGGCGGCGACTCGTCCTCGGCGGCAATTCCGCACTTCAACCTGAAGGAGCCGGAGTACGAGCGCTTCAGCCCCGACGTGGACTGGATGCCTTCCACCGTGCTGCTGGCCAAGACCGTCTACGTCTGGCTCGACCAGCTCTCCAAGAAATATCGGCGGGATATTTACCGGCTCGACCAGGTGCCGGACGAAGAACTGGACATGATTGCCCGGCGCGGTTTCAACTCCCTGTGGCTTATCGGCATCTGGGAGCGCAGCAAGGCCTCCCGCCGCATGAAGCAGATGATGGGCAATCCCGAGGCGGTGGCCAGCGCCTACTCGCTCGCCGACTACCGCATTGCCGACGATCTGGGCGGGGAGACCGCCTACCAGAACCTGCGGGATCGTGCGCGCGCGCGCGGCCTGCGGCTGGCCAGCGACATGGTGCCGAACCACATGGGCATCGACTCGCGCTGGGTCACCGAGCATCCTGACTGGTTCGTCTCGCTGCCGTACAGCCCGTTTCCGTCCTATAGCTTCAATGGGCCGGACCTGAGCGAGGACGGCCGCGTGGAGATCAAGCTCGAAGACCACTACTACAACCGCACGGACGCCGCCGTGGTCTTCCGCCGTACCGACCGCTGGAGCGGCGATACGCGCTACATTTACCACGGCAACGACGGCACGAGCTTCCCGTGGAATGACACGGCGCAGCTCAACTACCTGAACCCCGAGGTCCGCGAAGCCGTCATCCAAACCATCCTGCACGTGGCGCGACGCTTTCCGATCATCCGCTTTGACGCCGCCATGACGCTGACCAAGCAGCACTATCAGCGGCTGTGGTATCCGCAGCCGGGGACGGGCGCGGCCATTCCGTCGCGCGCCGAGCATGGGTTGACCAAGCCGGAGTTCGACCGGGCCATGCCCGCCGAGTTCTGGCGCGAGGTGGTGGACCGTGTGGCCAAGGAGTGCCCGGACACGCTGCTGCTGGCCGAGGCTTTCTGGCTGCTGGAAGGCTACTTTGTGCGCACGCTCGGCATGCACCGGGTCTACAACTCGGCGTTCATGAACATGCTGCGCGACGAGGAGAACGCCAACTACCGCAGCGTGCTCAAGAACACGCTGGAGTTCGACCCCGAGGTGCTGAAGCGCTACGTCAACTTCATGAACAATCCCGACGAGCGCACGGCGGTCGACCAGTTCGGCAAGGGCGACAAATATTTTGGCACCTGCACGCTGCTGGCTACGCTGCCCGGACTGCCCATGTTCGGACACGGCCAGATTGAGGGCTACGCCGAGCGCTATGGCATGGAGTACCGCAAGGCTTACAAGGACGAGCGCCCCGACGAGTGGCTGGTGGGCCGCCATGAGCGCGAGATTTCTCCGCTGTTGCACCGCCGCCCGCTGTTTGCGGAGGTCGCGAACTTCCTGCTCTACGACTTCTTCACCGAAGACGGCTACGTGAACGAGGACGTGTACGCCTATTCGAACCGCAAGGGCGACGAGCGCGGCTTAATCCTCTATCACAACCGCTGGGGAAACACTGCGGGCTGGGTGCGCGTCTCATGCGGCTTCGCCGTCAAGCATGCGGACGGAAGCAAGTCGATGACGCAGCGCACACTCGCACAGAGCTTCGGCCTGGCCACGGAGAGCGATTGCTACGTTGCCTACCGTGACGCCAACAGCGGCCTGGAATTTCTGCTGGCCTCGCGTGAGGTTGCGGAGAAGGGCCTGCGCTTTGAACTCGGCGCCTACCAGTACAAGGTGCTGCTCGATTGGCGCGACCTGCGCGAAGATGCCGAGCACCCGTGGGGCGAGCTGTGCGCCATGCTGAACGGGCGTGGCGTGCCCAGCCTCGACGAGGCGCTGCGTGTGCTCGAACTGCGTCCATTGCATGACGCGCTGCGCCACGTGCTGGAGCCGATCCCAGTCGAGGTGGAAGAAGCCGAGGAGGCCGTGGGCGAGCCTGCGCTGGAAGAGATGACCGAAGCCGAAGCCGCTGCCGCCGGACGTGCGGAAGACACCGTGGAAGGACCCGAGCGCACCAGCGAGGAACTGGCCGCGCTCAAGTCCTCCGAGCTTGCAGCGGAGCCGTGGCGGGTGTGGACTCGCGAGCCGCAGCGCGTGGCTGAGATTGCGGAGGGCTTCTACGAGCAGTTGGTGAAGTTTGTGCTGAAGGAACTCTCGCACGACAAGGCCAGTAAGCTGCGTCCGGAAGTGGAGATGGATGTGGCGAAGGCGGTGGCGGCCTTCCGCGAGACACTGGCCGCAGCCGCCAGGTTGCCGGAACTCGAGGCGGAGTTCAGCACCGAGTGGCCGGCCGAAGCGTTGCTGGTACTTCCGGCGCAGCAGGCAAAGTGGCCGCATGCGGTGTGGGGCTCGGTGGTGGCGTGGGCGCTGCTTGCGGCGTTTGCGCGCACGGTGGCTCCGATGAATCCGGACCGCTACGCGCTGAATGTGTTTGAAGAGGCGCGACTGCGTCCGCTGATTGCCGAGGCCATGAACCGGCTGGGGCTGGCCGGCGAGGATTGCTGGCGCAAGGCGGCGCGCGTGCGCTACCTGTTCGCGCACGCAGCTTCAACGCATAAGGCGAAGCCCGCGGCCGCCGCACAGGCGCCGTATTCGTGGTTCAACGATCCGGACGTGCGCTGGCTCATCAACGTGCATGAGCATGAGGGCGTCAGCTACTTCAACCGCGAGCAGTTCGCGCAACTGCTGTGGTGGACGGCGCTCCCGGTGCTGGTGGAGATTTCCGCCGAGTACGCGACGGCCACTGCCGTGGAAGGCGCACGGATGTTCGTCTCTGGTACGCATCAGCAACTGCGCGAGCGGTTGCGCGAAGTTGAGCGCGATCTGAACGAGCGCCTGCGCGCCGCCGCCGATGCGGGGTACAAGGTGGAGGCGCTGGTGGAGCAGGCAGGGGTGTTGTAGAAAATCAGTTTCGAGTTTCGGGTTTCAAGTTTCGAGCAGAAGAGCGGGAATAATGAGAACGGCGCGGACAGTAATCACTGTTCGCGCCGTTTCGTAGTTAGGAGTTTGTCTACTTCGCGCGGTCGAGCGCGTCCAGCACCGTCTGCATGGTCAAAATGCCTTCTGGCAGGACAGTGCCCGTGTGTGAGGCGTCCGAGTCATAGACCACGTAGAGCGGCACGGCGCTGCGATGGAATGAAGCGAGGACCCTGGTGATCTCGGGATCGTAGCTGGTCCAGTCGGCCTTCATCAGCACCACGTTGCGCTCGGCAACCTTGTTGCGGAAGGGCTGCTTGGTGAGCACGGCGCGCTCGTTCACCTGGCAGGTCATGCACCAGGAGGCGGTGAAGTCCACGAAGACCGGATGCCCGGCGGCGCGGGCTTCTGCCAGCTTCTGCTCGGAGAAGGGAACCCACTGGCCGTCGGTTGCAGTAGCCTTGGCTTCGGCGCGCATGTCTGTGCGCGAGAACCATGCACCACTCAGAACGATCAGCACCAGCGCCCAGATGGCGGCCTTGCGCTTGCCGGGCCAGTGACCCAGGACCCAGCCGCCAAGAGCCAGTCCGAGTAGCATCAGAAGCAGTCGCGCGGTCGCGTCCACGGAGGTTTGCCGCCCGAAGACCCACACCAGCCAGATGGCGGTGGCGAAGAGCGGGAAGCTGAACAACTGCTTCATCGTCTCCATCCAGCGCCCGGGCTTGGGCAGCAGTCGCACCCACTCGGGGCGGAAGGCGAGGAGCAGGAACGGCGCGGCCAGTCCTGCCGCAAGTGCGCTGAAGACTGCCACGCACACGACGGCGGGCTGCGCCAGCGCATAGCCCACGGCGGTGCCCATGAATGGCGCGGTGCACGGCGTGGCCACTACGGTGGCCAGCACTCCGGTAAAGAACGCGCCGGTGTCGCCTTCGCGCTGGGCCAGGCCGGAGCCGACGCCCATCATCGAGTAGCCGACTTCAAACAGTCCCGCCAGGTTCAGGCCAAACATCATCATCAGCGCTGCCAGCATGGCTACAAAGCCCGGCGACTGCAACTGGAAGCCCCATCCAATGTGGCGACCTGCGCCGCGCAGGATGAGCAGCGCCGTGACCAGCGCCCAAAACGAAACGAAGATGCCGAGCGTGTAGAACAGGCCTTGGCGGCGGAGGCGTCCGCGTTCGCTGGCGCCCACCTGCACAAAGCTGAGCACCTTGATCGAGAGCACGGGGAAGACGCAGGGCATGAAGTTGAGAATCAGCCCGCCGCAGAAGGCGAGGAACAGAGCCAGCGCCGAATTGCTGATGCCTCCAGCGTTTGGCTGTGCAGGTGCGTCAACAGCGGTGCTCGCGGGCGTGGCGGCCGCAGCCGGTGTAGCTGTGGGAGACGCTGTATCGGCAGTCGCAGGCTGCGCCGGTGCGGCCTCAGTGTTGGCGGCATCGGACGTGCCGTTGATCGCAACATCAATTGCGTAGGCCTTGTCTTCAATCTGCAGCACGCCGCGCAGTTGCTTTAGCGAGCCGTGCAGATTCTCTGACTTCTTTAGAGCAAGGTGAACTTGTCCGTTGCGGTTGAACGGCTCGGTCCTGGCGTTGCCATCCACCTGGTCGGCGGCGAGCGGGAAGAACTCGGCGTGCTTCACGTTGCTGGCGTGGAAGGTCAGTTCCACTTCCTTGGCGTTCTGCGTGGCCGCCAGCTCCCACGCTTTTGGCATGGGCTTGGGCAGGCGTTCGCGAGCCTGCGCGAAGATTGCGGCATTGGCGCTGTTGATTGTGCTGCGCGGGCCAACCGGCAACTCCAGTGACACGTCGGCTTTGCCCGGCAGGCACACGTTGGAGCACACCAGCCAGCGCACGTGCGCCTTGATGGGTAGCTTGCCGGTGGCGTTGGCCGGAACCTTCAACGGCAGCATCAGGGTCACGGTGTCTTCATAGCCGTAATCGAGCAGCGTGCTGAGCGGGAAGCGCTTCGGCACCGGCCACTGAAAATCGCCGACGCTCGCGCCCTGCGGCAGTTCCCACTTGGCGGACGGAGCTTCACCGGAATCGCCCGGGTTCACCCAGTAGATGTGCCAGTGCGGCGCCATCTTGAAGTGCAAACCCAATGTGGCGGTGGAGCCGGCCTTGACCTGCTGCTGTTCCGCGAGCAATTGAAGCTGAAGGTGCTCATCTCCCGCCTGGGAGAAAAGGGGAAGCGCGCAGCAGAGAAGGAAAGCAACGATAAAGTACGAGCGCAGAAAACGAATCATGTTCGAAGTCAGGGTCACGCCAAATACGTCTGGGGCTCGGTGCCCGATAATCTGCGGCCTCGTTGCTGCCGCTTGCCTATATTCTCCCACGAAACGGAACGCGGCGGACGGATTTCGCTGTGTGGAAACCTGTCTGCCTCGTGAGTTCCTGGGGATGTTGAGCGCCTGCGCCATATCCGTTGGATGCGTGCGGAGCTGTTTGGGAAGCAGGGGCGTGGTCCGGGGAGGCCTGGCAACGTCCTGCCTGCGAAGGCGGATGTACACTGTGTGCCACGCTTTTCGCGTACTCTGGCCCATGTTCACGGTTGCGGGGGAGAGAAGAATGAAAAAGATTCTGATTGGTTGCGCGGCGTTGCTGCTGGCATTGCCGCTGGCGGCGCAGACGCGGCCGCAGTTCAGCAACGACGAGATCAACGCCATCTACCCGGACGTCGAAAAGATTTATCTCGACCTGCATCAATCGCCGGAGCTTTCTCTGCATGAGGTGCAGACTGCGCGCAAAATGGCCGACGGGCTGCGCGCGCTGGGCTTTGAGGTGACGCCGGGCGTGGGTGGCACGGGCGTTGTGGGCGTGCTGCGCAACGGCCCTGGCCCCGTGGTGGCTCTGCGAACGGAGCTGGATGCGCTGCCGGTGACCGAGGCCACCGGACTGCCCTATGCAAGCAAGGTTCGTACCAAGAACGACGCGGGGTTGGACGTGGGTGTGATGCACGCCTGCGGACATGATGTGCACATGTCGAGCTGGCTGGGCACGGCTCGCCTGATGGCCGCCAACCGCGCGCGCTGGAGCGGCACACTGGTGATGCTGGCGCAGCCCGCCGAAGAAGGTGGCAACGGCGCTCATGCCATGCTTGCCGACGGTCTCTACAAGCGTTTTCCCAAGCCAGATCACATGCTGGCCGTGCACGATGATTCCGGCATTCCGGCCGGCACGGTGAACGTGGTCAGTGGCGTAGCCAGTTCCGCCGCCGATTCGGTTGACATCACCATCTATGGCCGTGGCGGACACGGCTCCGCGCCAAACACCACGGTTGATCCCATCGTGATTGCCGCCGCCACTGTGCTGCGGCTGCAAACGCTGGTTTCGCGCGAGAAATCGCCGTTCGCGCCCGCCGTCGTAACGGTCGGCTCCATCCACGGCGGCACCAAGCACAACATCATTCCCGACGAGGTGAAGCTGCAACTCACCGTGCGCAGCTATGACCGCGACGTGCGCAAGAAGCTCCAGGAAGGCATTCGCCGCATTGCAAAGGCCGAGGCTGAGGCTGCCGGAGCGCCGCGCGAACCACTGGTGGTCTTCAGCGATGGCGTGGATTCCGTGGAGAACGATGCGGCGTTGGTGCGGCGCGTGAGCGGTGCGCTCCGCACACGGCTTGGCGCGGCGATTCACGATGCCGGGCCGATGACCGCGTCGGAGGACTTCAGCGAGTACCAGACCGGCGGCGTGCCGGTGATGCTGATGTTTGTGGGCGCAGTGAACCCTGCGAAGTTCGCCGAGGCCAGGGAGAAGGGAACGCCGCTGCCGTCGCTGCATTCGGCCTACTTTGCTCCCGACCGCGAGCCGACCATCAAGACGGCCATCACGGTGGAGACCACGGCACTGCTCGATCTGCTGAAGAAGTAGCCGCGTCAACGCACGGAGTTCTCTGCAAAATAAGAAAGGCCGAAGCGCTTGCTTCGGCCTTTCTTTCGCACCGGAGACAATCTCAATAGCTCAGGCGAATCTCAGTCGTCTGGCGCGAGGCACCGACGCGCACCGTCACGTCGCCATTCGGGTGCTGCTCACGGTGGATCGCGTTGTTGTTCACGGTCGCTTTGGCTCCTCCCGTCCAGCGCGCGCCGTTGGCGATGACGATGTCGATGCCGTTCCACCAGGGCTTGTAACTTCCTTCAGGCTTCTCCAGTACCACGCGGACGCCGTTCGGCAGAAGCTCGCAGCGGAACTGCTGACGGAAATAGACGCCGCGACGGTAGTCGTAGCTACGGCCGTCATCGGCATAGACGGAACCGGCACACTTCTCTCCAGGATAAACGCGCAGCGTAAGTGGTCCCTGCGGAACTTCGTCGGTGTTCTGCACCACGGGCTGCATGGGCAGAATGGCACCGGCGCGCACAAAGACCGGCAGCACATCCAGCGCAGGGGTGAGCTTTACGTCCTTGCCGCCCGTTAACCGCTCGCCGCTCCAGAAGTCGTACCACTCTCCGGCGGGCAGCGTGGCGTTATAGGCGTCGAGCCGCTCATCGAGTTTGGGCGCCACCAGCAGGTCGTTGCCGAAGAGGAACTCCTTGTCGTTGAGCGCCACCTTTTCGTCGCTGGCGTAGTCCATGAACATCGGCCGCATGAGCGGCACGGCCGTGCGCGAGGTCTCTTCCATCTGCGTGTAGATATACGGCAGAAGCTGGTAGCGAAGCTCAATGTACTTGCGGCGGATTCGTTCGTGCTCCGGCCCGTGAACCCAAGGCTCCTTGTCGAGTGAGTCCTTGACTGAGTGGTTGCGGAAAATGGGCATGAATACGCCCAGTTCGGTCCAGCGCGTCACAAGGTCGGGCGGCGCCGAGCCGTCAAAGCCCCCCACGTCGTTGCCCGCGAACGGATAGCCCGAAACGCCGAGGCTGAGCAGCGTGGGCAGCGTGAGCCGGTAGTGCAGCCAGGTGCCGCTGTTGTCGCCCGTCCAGGTGGCCGCAAAACGCTGCGTGCCCGCGTAGGCCGCGCGCGTCAGCACGAACGGCCGCTCGTTGGGACGCAGCGCCAGCAGCCCCTCATACGTCGCGCGCACATTCTCCATGCCCACCACGTTGTGGATCTCACGATGCGTGGCCGTGCGCTGGTAGTCGCCTTCTTCGATGCGGTGGCGCGTCTCCAGCGGCATCGTCTTCTCCGGATAGCGGAAGACCGCCGGCTCGTTCATGTCGTTCCAGAAGCCCCGGATGCCGAGATCGAGAAAATGCTTGTTCAGCGCGCCGTACCAGCGGCGCGTGGCTTCGCGCGTGAAGTCTGGGAAGACGCTGTCGCCGGGCCAGACCTTGCCCACGTACTCGCTGCCATCGGGGTTCTTCACAAAGTGGTTGCCCGCGTGTCCGCTGTCGTAGACGCTGTAGCCCGCCTCGCGCTTGATGTGCAGGTCGCTGATGGCCACCAGCTTCACGCCCTCATCCGCCAGCCTCTTCACCATCTGCTCAAAGGTGGGGAAGTACGCGCGGTTGATCTCGTAGGCCTTGTAGCCGTCGAGGTAGTCAATGTCGAGATAGATCACATCGAGCGGAATCTTGCGCGCGCGGAACTCGGCCGCCAACTGCTCCACGCGCGATTGCGGATAGTAGCTCCAACGCGATTGCTGATAGCCGAGCGTATAGAGCGGCGGCAGCTCCGTGTGCCCGGTCAACGCGGCGTAGAGCGCCAGTACGTGGCGCGGCGCGGGGCCATTCAGAAAGTAGTAGTTCAGTTCGCCGCCCTCGGCGCCGAAGGAGAGCACGTCGCGCGTGCTCTTGCCGAGGTCGAAGTTCGAGCGCCAGGTGTTGTCCATGAACACGCCATAGGCGCGGCCCTTGCGCAGCGCCACGTAGAACGGAATGGCCTTGTAGAGCGGGTCGGTGCCCTCCTGGAAGCCGGGCGCGTCGGTTGTCCACATGGTGTAGGAGCCGCCGGTTCGGTCGAGCGGCGAGGTCTTGTCGCCCAGCCCGAAGTAGTGCTCGTCGGCGGGCATCGCCTTGTAAAGCCGGAATTCCTCGCCATTCCACTCCGCAGGACGCTGCGGCTGATCCTCGCAGAGCATGTTGCCATCGGCGTCCTCTATTACGACGCGAGCGGTTGCCCGCTCGATCTTCACCGTCAGCGTGGCGGTGCGAAAGCCCACAAATTGCGGGTCGTCGACGGGCGCGACCTTGGGTGCGCTCAAACCTGTCTGGCTGACCACGGCGAAGGAGAAATCGCGCGGGAACTCGCTTTGACGCGTGTACCGCAGGCGCAGCACATCGTTGTCGAGTGCGGTCACGCGCACGAGCGCCTCGGCGGTGCGGAACTCCACACCGTCCGGCAGCGGGTGGCTGCTCACAATGCGTCCAAGGCGTGCGTAAGTGGCGGACGTCTGCGCGGCGAGCGGCAGGGCGAGGAGCAGCGAAACAAGCAGCAGTCTGAGGCGTCGCATAAGCTTCGGCGGAAGCCTAAGCGTCCGGCGAAGGTGTGTCAACCGCGCGAACCCCGGCACGTGAATGAAATGTTGCAACTGCGAGGGCTGGCGGATTGTTCTCCACCGCCGGGCGTGATAGAACGGCCCCATGAGGGATTTGGTCGGGGCGGTTCCGGCAGGAGCGGGATTAGAGCAGGCAGTGGAGCGCGCGAGGGCCGGTGCCGTGGTGCTGACGCCCACGACGCGAGCGGCCCGGCTAATGGTTCGGGCCGTGGGCGAGGCGGAGCAACGTGCAGGGAATAGCATGTGGGCCTCTCCGCAGGTGATGCCGCTGGCAGCATGGGTTGAATCGTCCTTTGCCAACGCCTTGTTGAGCGGCAAGACGCCGTTGTTGCCGCTTAGCGCCGGGCAGGAGATGCGGTTGTGGGAGCGTGTGCTCCCGAGTTCGCGGAGGGGCATGGCGGCCGCTGCCGGGCAGGCGTGGGCGCTCGCACACCAGTACGGCATTGCCCTGGATTCGGCCGCAATGAGCGCCACGGAAGAAACCCGCAGCTTCTTTACCTGGGCGCGCGATTTTCGTCAGCAGCTTGCCGATAATCACTGGGTCTCGCGTGCACAACTTCCCGACGAATTGGCGGCGCTGCTTCCCTCGCTGACGGTGCCCGCCGAAATTGTCCTCTACGGTTTCGACGAACTTACGCCGCAGGAGCAGCGGCTCCTGCAGGCGCTCGGCGCGCACGGCTGCGCGGTGGAGCGCATCGCGGACGCGCAGGGCGAACTGGCCTCTGCCCGGCTGTTCCGGGCCGATGACGTGGAGTCCGAGTTGCGCGTGGCGGCCCGCTGGGCACGCGCGCAGCTGGAGCGCGACCCGCAGACGCAGATTGGCGTCGTGGTGCTTGGTCTTGCGGAGTCCCGCCTGCTGGTGGAGCAGATCTTCACCGAGGTGCTTGAGCCGGAGACCTTCTATGGCGGGCGCACCCAGCCCGCGTTTGAAATTTCACTCGGCTCGCCGCTGGCTGCGCAGCCGATGATGCGCACCGCGCTCGAGTTGCTGGAGCTGTGCGCTGGAGAGGCCGACTGGAGTGTGGCCTCCGTGCTGCTGCGCTCGCCTTACGTGGGCGGTGCCGCCACTGAGTGGGGGCGCCGCGCCGAGTGCGAGGTGCGTCTGCGGAAGCAGTTGAAGCCTCGCGTTACCATGCCTCGCTTGCTGGACGCCATGGAGACATTGGATGCGCCGCCGTTGCTCGACGCAAACCTGCGTGCGGTGCTTGCGCTGCTGCGGACGGCGCACGCCGAGGCAACCTTCTGCGAATGGCGCAGACTGGCCGAGAGCATTCTGAAGCAGATGGGCTGGCCGGGCGAGCGCGCGCTGGGGAGTGTGGAGTACCAGGCGGCGGAGCGTTGGCGCAGGGTACTTGGTGAAGTCGCCGCGCTCGATCTCGTCGGCGACCCTGTGCGCTTCCGGGAGTTTGTGGCGGAGCTGCGGCGGGCGGCGCAGGCCGCCATCTTTCATCCAGAGAGCCTGGGCGCGCCTGTGCAGGTGATGGATGCGCGCGAGGCCAGCGGCGCGGTCTTCGATGCGCTGTGGGTCTGCGGCCTGACCGATGAGGCGCTGCCCGCGTCCCCGCGTCCCAATGCGCTGCTCCCGCTCTCGGTGCAGCGCGCAGCCGGTGTCCCCGGAACGGACGCCACGGCGACGCATGTGCAGGGCGAACGCACGTTGCGGAGGCTGCTGGCCTCGGCCGCGCCTGTGGTGTTGAGTTGCGCGCGCCGTGAGGAGGACCGCGAACTTCGCTGCTCTCCGCTGCTGGCGGGGACGCAGGAGGTCCTGCTGAGTGAGCTGTCGCTCTCCGCAGAAGACGGAATGTTGCGCAGTTTTCCACGCCCTTCGCTGCTGGAAGCGGAGCCGGAGCGGAAGGCTCCGCGCGCGGTGCCCAGCGAATTGCGCGGTGTGACGCGTCTGCTGGAGTTGCAGTCCACCTGCCCGTTCCGTGCCTTTGCCGAGCAGCGCCTGCGAGCCAGTGTGCTGGAAGCTCCTGCAGAAGGTGTGACGCCCATTGAGCGCGGGGACCTGGTGGAGACCGTGCTGAAGTATGCGTGGGACGAGCTGAAGGACAGTGCTTCGCTGGCCTCCGCCGACCTCGATGCCGTTATTGAGCGGGCGCTCGATCGCACCCTGCACGAGTTCCCGAATCGTCCGCGGGATGCCTGGTCGCGCAAGCATCTTGAGCTCGAACGCGAGCGGCTTGCGGCGGTGGCGCGGGAATGGCTGGAGATGGAGAAGAAGCGCGCTCCATTCACGGTGGTGGCACACCAGAAGAAGCTGACGATGGTGCTTGCCGGACAGTCGATGAGCGGCCGCGCCGACCGCATTGACCACGTGGACCAGGGCCTGGTGGTCATCGACTACAAGAGTGGCTCGAGCAAGTATGGTCCGGGCCAGTGGATGCCTCCACGCCTCGAGCGACCGCAACTGCCGTTTTATGCTGCCCAGCTCATGTCGGACGGAGAGCATGTGGCGGGCGTTGCCTTTGGCCGCGTGGAACGGGGCAAAACGCGCTTCGCGGGCATCGCCGAGGATGCGGGCATCTTCGGGGCGCGATCGGGCAGCGTCGACCGTTACTGCAATGGCGATTACGCGGCGCACCTCAAGAGCTGGCGCCCCGCGCTAGAGGCTTTGCAGTCAGCGTTTCTGGAGGGCGAAGCCTCGGTTGATCCGTTGCGTTGGCCGGGCAAAGGGAACTCAACCTGCCAGGACTGCAAGCTCTATCGCCTCTGCCGCGTGCGTGAACTTGCACCACTTGCAACGGACGACGCGGAGGATTCTGAGGAGGCGGCGGATGAGTAGCGTTACGGCGATCACCGGCGATGCGAGCATCCGGCGCGAGGTGCTTGACCCGGCGCAATCCTTCCTCGTACAGGCTCCCGCTGGCTCCGGCAAGACAGAGCTGCTGATGCAGCGCTACCTGAGCGTGCTGGCCGCACCCAATGTTGCCGAGCCGGAGTGCGTGCTCGCCATTACCTTCACGCGCAAGGCCGCGGCGGAGATGCGCAGTCGCATTCTTGGCGCGTTGAGTGATGCCGCCACCCGTTCCGATGAAGAAGCAGCGGCGCTCGAAGTGCACAAGCGTGTGGCGCACGATCTGGCGAAGAAGGTTCTGGCGAGGGATCGCGAACGTGGCTGGCACCTGTTGGAGAATCCTTCGCGGCTCGCCGTGCGCACCGTGGATTCCTTCTGCGAGGGGCTTGCCCGCGCCGTGCCTCTGGCAGCCTCGCTGGGTTTGGAGATGGCTACCACGGAGAACTCTGCGCCGCTTTATCAGGAGGCCGCGCGCCGCTGCATTGCGGAGCTTGGCGGCACCGGTCCTGTAGCCGACGGCGTGGAACAACTTCTCCGCTGGCAGGACAATCGCATCGGCCCCGCGACGGAACTGATCGCCGGGATGCTGGCGCGCCGCGACCAGTGGCTGCGCTTCGTGGGGCGTGCCGATGCGCTCAGTGGGGACGAGATGCAGTTGGTGCGCGAGCGATTTGAAGCCAGCCTGCGCGCCGCTGTTGAAGAGGAATTGCAGGCCGTCCGTAGGGCTCTGGTGGAGTGCCTGAGCGAAGCAACGCGCGCTGCCATCTTTCGTTACCTCTCCATTGCGCAGGGCTTTGTGCCGGATTATGCCGCTGCGCGCGGACTGACTGATTTTCCCGTAGCTTCTGGCGATCAGCGGGACGCCTGGCTGGCCGTAGCCGCTTGGATGCTGACGCGCGATAGCAAGGGCCTGCGCAAGAGTTTTGATGCCCGCGTGGGCATGCCCGGTACGGAGAAGGCGATTGCCGCCGAGCGCAAGGCGTGCATCGAGCTGTTCAAGGATTTGGTGGCGAAGCCGTGGGCAGGGCAGGTGGTGGAGGCACTCAAGCGGGTACGTGTGCTGCCGCCCGCGCATTACACGGATGAGCAATGGCAGTTCACGAGCGCCATGCTGGCCTTGTTGCCGTATGCCGTGGCGCAGCTCAACTCTGTCTTTGCCGAACAGGGCAGCGTGGACTTTGTAGAGATCTCATTGGCGGCGCAGCGCGCGCTGCGGGAGAACGGCCTGCCAACAGACTTTGCGCTCTTCCAGGGCGAGCGGCTGCGTCACCTGCTGGTGGACGAGTTTCAGGACACTTCGCGCTCGCAGATGCTTCTGCTGGAACTGCTGGTTGCGAGCTGGGAGCCGGGCGACGGCGCAACCGCGTTCATCGTCGGCGACCCCATGCAGTCGATCTACGGCTTCCGGCAGGCGGATGTGCTGAACTTCCTCGCGGTGGAATCGCGCGGACTTGGCGCGGTAAGTTTGGAAGCGCGGCGCCTGAGCTCGAACTTCCGCTCGCAGCAGAAGCTCATCGACTGGTACAACCGCATCTTCCCCCATATTCTTGACCGGCGTGATGAGCGCACGGCCGCCATTGACTACGCGCCGGCAAAAGCCGAACGCGCGGAGTTGGAGGGCGATGCCGTGGTGGCCAGGCTGTTCCCCAAGGACGAACTTGAGGCCGAGGGAAACTATATTGCCGAATGCATGGCCGAAGAGTTGGCTGCCGATGGCCGTGCCCGCATTGCTGTGCTGGTTCGCGCGCGTACGCACCTGCCTGCGGTTTTGGCTGCGCTGGAGGAGCATGGAATTGCCTACCGCGCAGTGAAGATCGGAGGTCTCAGCGAGGTGCAGGCGGTGCTGGATGCCGATTCGCTGCGCCGTGCGCTGCTGCATCCGTGCGATCGCGTGGCGTGGCTGGCCGTGCTGCGCACGCCGTGGGTGGGGCTTGCAATGGCGGACCTGTGGACGCTCTGCTGGGAGCAGCCATCCGCGCCGGTGCTGGAACTGCTGACGCATCGGCGGAGTGAGCTGAGCGCCGACGGCGGGGAACGCGCTGCCCGCGTGCTTGCCGTTGCGGAGCGCGCAGAACAGAGCCGCGGGCGCATGCCGTTTTATCTCTTTGTAAAGTCCCTCTGGGTGCAACTGGGCGGCGCGGCCTCGGTGAATGAGGCGGAACTGGCGGCAGTCGAAAGTTACTTTGCGTTGTTGCGCACATTTGAATCGCGTGGAGAGCTTCCGGAAGGTGACGAGTTCGAGCGCGAATTCGAGTCACTGTTCGCCCCGGCAGAGACCGACCCGAACGTGCGCGTGGAAGTGATGACCGTGCATAACGCGAAGGGCCTGGAGTGGGATGTGGTCTTCCTGCCGTCGCTGAACCGCAAGACCGGCGGCGTGGAGAGCCAGATGCTCTACTGGCGCGAGCGCGAACTGGGCGGCGAGGAGAACCTGTTGCTTGCGCCGGTGGACGCGCGCGGTGGAACGAACGCAACGGCGTCACTCGCAAAATACATGAAGACCCTTGCGGGCGAGCGTGAAGCCGAGGAGTTGAAGCGCGTGCTCTATGTGGCTGCCACCCGCGCGAAGAAGCGTCTCTACCTCACGGCCTGCGGCGATGCCGCCGAAAAGCCCACGAAAGGCTCCATGATGGAGATGCTGTGGCGCTCGGACGAGGGCCGTTCCATCTTTTCACCGGTGGAGCCTTCGGAAGCGGCGGGCTCAGAGGAAGAGGCAAAGTGGCTGCGGCTGCCCACGGACTGGAGCCTGCCGTCAGCGCCTTCTCCGTTGGCGGCTGCACGCCCTGACGTGGGGCCGAGCGAGGCGCACACCTACGAGTGGGTGGGCGACCTGCTGCCGAAGGTCGGCACCGTGGTGCATGCCGTGCTGCAGCGCATTGCGCAGGAAGGGCCGCAAGGCTGGGATGAAGGGCGCATTGCCAACGCTCGTCCACAGCTTGAAGCTGCGCTGCTGCGCGAAAATGTTTCTCCCGCCGAACTGGCCGAGGGCGTGGAACGTGCGCAGGCCGCACTGGCTCGCACGTTGGAGGATGAGCGCGGCCGCTGGGTGCTCTCAGCGCATGAGGATGCCGCCTGTGAATTGGCGCTGACTGCCATGCACGAAGGCCAGCCGCGCGCACGGCGTATTGACCGCACGTTTGTGGAGGATGGCGTCCGCTGGATCATCGACTACAAGACGGCGGACCGGCAGGGGACGGGGCTCGACGCGTTTCTTATCGCGCAGGAGAAGAAGTATCGCGATGACCTGCGGCGTTACCGCGATGCAATGGCCGCGCGCGACCTGCGTCCCATTCGCTGTGCACTCTACTTTCCGCTATTGCAGGCCTTCCGCGAGGTGATGTTCGACTGACGGCAGGCATGCATGCATGTTCCCCCGTTGCGCAAGCCCGGTTCAACGTGCGCAACGGGCATCCGTGCCGCGTTGTCAGCGACGTCGCTCTTCGTAAACTGCTATAAAGGTGTGTGGGATCTTCCGCGGGAATGTCGTCTGAATCCAATCTTCGCAGCAACGCCGCGCCGCGGCGCGCGTTCGACGTCAGCATTCTGGCCTGTGTACTCGCCGGGTTTACCACCTTCATCGATGTCTACACGACGATGGCTCTGCTGCCGTTTTTGCGGCGCATCTACCACGCCAGCGAACTTGAAGTCAGCCTGACCATCGGTGCCACCACGCTTGGTACCGCGCTGGTCGCGCCCTTCATCGGGTTGTTTTCTGAGAGCATCGGTCGCAAGACAGTGGTTGTTCCGGCCATCTTCCTGCTCGCGGTGCCCACATTCCTGGCTGCCACATCGCCCAACCTGCACATGCTCATCCTGTGGCGCTTCATGCAGGGACTGTTCATTCCCGGCATCATCGCCGTCATGATCGCCTATATCAACGAGGAATTCGCTGGGCGCGGCGTTGGGCGCGCCATGTCTGCCTACGTCACGGGCACCGTTGCCGGTGGCTTCGTCGGCCGCTTGATTCCGGGCATCATTGCGCAGTATTGGCCGTGGCGTGTGACGTTCATCCTGCTGGGTGCGCTCACGCTCATTGGCGGTTGGGGCGTGCGCCGGTGGCTGCCCAAGGCGGAGCACTTCAAGAGGAATACCGACCTGCGCGCGTCGTTCCGCGATATGGGCCAACACCTGCTGAACCCGCGGCTGCTCGCCACTTTCGGCATGGGCTTCATGGTACTGTTTGCGCTGGTCGGCGTCTTCACTTACGTCAATTTCCATCTCGCGGAAGCGCCCTACCTGCTGAACTCCGCGCAACTCGGCAGCATCTTCTGCGTCTACCTGCTTGGCTTGGTGGTGACGCCCATGGCCGGCCGCTTCCTTGACCATGCAGGCTTTTTGCGCACCGTGCTGCTCTCGATTGCCATGCTCTGCGCGGGGCTGTTGCTGACGCTGGCTGCAAACCTGTGGATCATCATTTTCGGGTTGGCCATCCTTTCCTCCGGTGTCTTCGTGCTGCAATCGTCGGCTACCTCACAGACAGGCCGCGTGGCCACGCGGGCACGCTCCACGGCCGCCGGGTTGTATGTCACCGTCTACTACATTGGCGGCAGCGCGGGCTCGGTGCTTCCGGCCTGGGCGTGGAAGCGCTGGCACTGGCCCGGATGTGTCGGCGTTTTCCTGGCTTCCGCCGTGCTGCTGCTGGTGCTGGCGCTGCTGACGGAGCGCAAGGGCGAAGATGACCGCGGACACAGCGACGTGCAGCTTCCCGCCTAGGCCGAAGCGCCTCCTGTGCCACTTTTCACACAGAAATCAGCCGGTTTTTCGGTAGTGGTGCAGTTTAATTTTCCACAGCCGCTAGCGCCTTAGCTAGCATCTCTCGTTCGATGGTGGACTTAGCCGATTTCTTCTCGGGAAGGATGCTGCACAGTTCTCCAATCGTCCAAACGTGGTCAGTCAAACCCGCTTCCATTGCTGGCGTTACTTTTTCAGCGTCTTGTGAACACGGCAAAAGTTGTAGTGCATAAAGTGCAGCGCAACGGCGTGGCCGTGGTTATCAAGCTTCTTGCTGAATGCGTTGGTGAGACGGGTAAAGCGGCGGATTGCCATGCGCATCGTTAGGTTCTGGCGTTCAACGTAAGACGTGCTTACATGGTCGGGATCGGGATTACCGCTCACAACTTTCATGTCGGCTCCGATGCAGCGTGCAGGGCTGTATCGCACTTCCGGTTCCTCGGAAGCGCCGTACAGCTTGTGCAACTGCGCATAATCAACTTCTGAACCAAATGCAGCTTCAATTGCGTCTGGATACGACTTGAGCGCATCCGTGGTGATCTGCGGGCGTCCGGTCATGCGGTCTGCGCAATCCTGCATGAACTCGTAAGCGCAGCCCTTGTCTCGAAGCCCAACAAGGTAGGAAACAACCAGCTTCGTGTCGGCGTCGATGCCGACCCAAGTCCACGCATCGCCCCAGCCTTCTTGCTTCTGCTCTGGCGTAGCGTTCTTTTTCTTGGCACCAACGAAAGACCAGATTTCGTCTGCCTGAAGGCGGCGGACTTTCAGATTGCGACATTGCGGTGGTGGTATTCGACGCACGACTGGCCGAGATCGCGAAGCAGGTTCAGAATCGTGTGCTCTGCAACTCCGGTCATGCGAACCGTAGCGTTAATGCTGTTACCCTCTACCAGCGCCGCCACTACTTGAACCCGCTTTTCTGTGCTTAAGGCGTTCATTGCTTTTCCTTTGCAAGCATCTTGACAATATATGCTTGCATGATAAAATGCAAGCATTATTTCAAGAAAGGATGCAAGCATGAGCGCAGATGACCCAAAGGGAAAAGCGAAGGGCGGATTTGCACGAGCGCAGAAGTTGCTACCAGAGGAGCGGAAGGAAATCGCTCGCAAAGCTGCGGAGATGCGCTGGGGAGATAGGGCGCTTCCGAAAGCGACGCATGAGGGCGCGTTGCAACTCGGGGGCATCTCTGTGCGCTGTGCAGTGCTTGAGAACGGACAGCGAGTTCTCACGCAGAGCGACGTCATGCGAGCGCTCGGTCGGGCGCGGCAGGCGAAAGGGAGGCAGTATTACGATGGTGACGTCAACCTACCGGCATTCCTCACTGCAAAGAACCTCAAGGATTTCATTCCAAAAGAGTTAGAGGTGACGTCCAGCCAAATCGAATTCAAACCGCTTAAAGGCAATCTCGCCTTTGGATACCCCGCCGAATTACTACCAAAGGTCTGCGATGTGTTCTGGAATGCGGATGAAGCTGGAGCGCTTACTGTCGGACAGAAGCACATTGCGGAACGCGCAAGAATCCTGATGCGCGGTCTAGCTCACGTGGGCATCATCGCGCTCATTGATGAGGCTACCGGCTATCAGGAAATCCGCCCGCGTGATGCTCTTGAGAAATATTTGGAGAAGATCATCCGGAAAGAACTCGCGGCATGGGCGAAGAAATTCCCAGATGAGTTCTACGAGAATATCTACAAACTAAAAGGCTGGGCGTGGCCAGGAATGCAGAAGAATAGGTACAGTGTCGTTGCCCGCTACACGACAAATCTGGTTTATGAGAGGATCGCTCCGAACCTGCTTGAGGAACTAGAGCAACGAAGCCCAAAGAACGAAAAAGGTCACCGCAAGAACAAACTGCATCAATGGCTCACGGAAGATGTCGGGAATCCAATGCTGGCGCAGCACCTTCATTCGCTAGTCATGCTACAGCGGCTTGCGATTGCGCAAGGACACGGCTGGATTCGATTCCTGAAATCGGTAGATATGGTCATGCCAAAGCGCGGCAATACGTTGGAGTTGCCGTTCCCAGACGAAGCGAACTAGTCCTTCGTCGCCTCTCGCACGATCCTGAAAGCCGCTTGGTTCACATCCTCGCGGCTTTTCTTTTTGGCTGCTGGTTTGGGCTTCGATTTTGGAGATGGTTTCTTCTTTTCATTCATGGAGACAGTTTGGCCGAATCCTGCCAGCAGTTCAACCCTGTGAATTTTCAAACTGCACCACTACCGGTGCCGAGTTTGGAGACTTTGCCCGCTTGGGGTAGGCTGGTAGAGGAGACCTGTTCGATTTCTATGCTCGCATTTCTGCCCCAAGACGCAGGACACTTCAGTTCGTCCTTCAGTGACTTCACCTCGTTTTCCGTGGTCGCCATCAGCTCTGTCTTCTTCCTGGTGGACCCCTTCGCCGCCGTGCCAGTCTTTCTGGCCATGACCAGCGAGGCCGATGCGACCGCGCGCCGCCGCATGGCCAAAAAGGCCGCTTGGACCTGCTACTGTGTGCTGACGGCCTTTGCTCTCGCCGGTTCGCTCATCTTCAAGATGTTCGGCATCACGCTGGCGGCCTTTGAAATTGCCGGTGGCCTCATCCTTTTGCTCATCGGCTTGGACATGATGCAGGCCCGCCGCTCCACGCAGGAAGGGCAGAGCGAGACCGAGGAAGGCTCGCACAAGGAAGACGTCGGCATCACGCCGCTGGGCGTGCCGCTGCTGGCCGGCCCCGGCGCCATCTCCACCGTCATGGTGCTGATGGGCGCCTCCCCAAGCCCGCTGCACGGCATCCCCGTGCTGCTTGCCATCGCCATCACGGCCTTTGCCGCCTACCTCATCCTCGCCTCGGGCGACACCGTTCGCCAGAAGCTCGGCGAGACCGGCATTCGCGTGATGATGCGGATGATGGGCCTGCTGCTGACCGCGCTGGCCGTGCAGTTCGTCATCAACGGACTGGCGGGCATGGGCGTCGTCAACGTGAACAAGTAGCTTTTCAGAAATTTGCAGTGAGAAGCCCGCCGCGTGCGGGCTTTTCGTTTTCTGCGGCTTTCAGTAGGAGAAATGCGGTAATGGGTGAGGCGGGAATGCTTCCCGACGGACTACCACTTCTTGAAGATGAAGAACACGGCGGCGATGATGCAGGCGAAGCCCGCAAGGTAATTCCAGCGCAGCTTGTCGCCGAGATAGAACACGCTGAATGCGGAGAAGACGACGAGCGTGATCGCTTCCTGCATGGTCTTCAACTGTGCGGCTGAGAACTCATAGGAACCGATTCGGTTGGCCGGAACCTGGAAGCAGTACTCGAAGAACGCGATGCCCCAGCTCACCAGAATCACCTTCCACAGTGTAGCGTCGCGGTGCTTCAGGTGTCCGTACCAGGCAAAGGTCATGAAGACGTTGGAAATTGTCAGCAGGGCAACGGTTCGCATTCGTGAAATTCTTCTCCAGCAATACACCTCTGCGGCACAAAGGGAAAAGCCTCGCGCGGACGCGAGGCTTTTGCCACAGGTCAACTTCAATTTTAGTTGACGCGGATGCGGTAGTCCACCGAGAGGTCGGCGTGAATGGTGTCGATGAAGCGCACCTTGCCGCTGGCCTTGGTCATCACGAGCGACGACGTGCGGACGCCCTCGCCGAAGAAGCGGACTGCCTGCAGCAACGCGCCTTCGGTGACGCCCGTGGCGGCAAAGACAATGTTCTTGCCCGGCGCCAGTTCGTCGGCCGTATAGATCTTGTTCGGATTGATGATTCCCATGCCGTCCATGCGCTTGCGCTGCTCGTCGGTGTAGCCGGTCAGGCGGCCCACCATGTAGCCGTTCAGGCAACGCATGGCCGCTGCGGTGATCACGCCTTCCGGCGCGCCTCCGCTGCCCATCACGGCGTGAACGCCGCTGCCCAGCATGGCCGCTGCAATTCCGGGGGCCAGGTCGCCGTCGCCGATTAGCTTGATGCGCGCGCCCGCCTTGCGGATGTCGTCAATCAGCTTCACGTGGCGTTCGCGGTCGAGCACGATGATGACTAGGTCCTCGACGTCGCGGTACAGCGCGTTGGCAATGTTTTTCAGGTTCTCTTCAACCGGAGCATCCAGGTCCACCACGCCCTTGCAGGCCGGGCCGACCACAATCTTTTCCAGGTAGCAATCCGGGGCGTGCAGCAGGCCGCCGTGCTCGCTGGCCGCCAGCACGCAAATGGAGCCGGGCGCGCCGGTGGCGCACAGGTTGGTGCCTTCCAGCGGGTCCACGGCAATGTCAATCTCCGGATAGGGAACGCTGCCCGTACCCTTGCGGCCCACCTTTTCGCCGATGTACAGCATGGGAGCCTCGTCGCGCTCGCCCTCGCCAATAACGATGGTGCCCTGCATGGGCACGGAATCCATGATGCGGCGCATGGTCTCCGTGGCGACCTGGTCGGCGTGCTTGCGGTCGCCGTATCCCATGGTCCGCGCCGAAGCAATCGCGGCGCCCTCCACCACTCGCAACAGTTCCAAGGCCAGATCGGTCTCCAGGTTGGTTGCGATGTTCTCTTCGATGTGGACCTTGGTTGGTGATTGTGTTGCCATGATTGCTCCTAAGGACGCATGCCGCCTTCCGCGCGCAGGCGCCGAGTCGTTCAAAATTGTGCTGCTGGAAAAGTGTTGTGCCCGCTCCAATCGCTGCGGGCACGGCGAACTATGTTGCTACCAATTTCAAAACGCGTCAATAGCCCCACCACTGAGCGGCGAAAATTCGCGCTCAGAACGCGTCAAATCCGGTTACAGATGCTCCCACAATGAGCGTGTGAATATCGTGCGTGCCTTCGTAGGTCTTCACCGACTCCAGGTTCGCCATGTGGCGGAACACCGGGTACTCGTCGGCAATTCCATTGGCGCCCAGAATGTCGCGTGCCATCCTCGCGCATTCCAACGCCATCCATACATTATTACGCTTGGCGAGCGAAATATGCTCGGGTTTTACCTTGCCTGCGTCTTTTAGACGGCCCACCTGAAGAACCAGTAGCTGCGCCTTGGTGATCTCGTTGATCATCCACACCAGCTTTTCCTGCACCAGTTGGTGGCTGGCAATCGGCTGCTCGCGGAACTGCTTGCGGAACTGCGCGTATTGCAGCGCGCAGTCATAACAGGCCATGGCTGCGCCCACCGCGCCCCAGGAAATTCCATAGCGCGCCTGATTCAGGCACATCAACGCCGACTTCAATCCTGTGGTTCCGGGCAGCAGGTTTTCCGCCGGAATCCGAACATCCTGCAGCGAGAGGGAACTGGTCACCGAGGCCCGCAGAGACCATTTGCCGTGCACATCCTCGGCCTTGAAGCCCGGCCGGTCGCACTCCACAAGGAAGCCGCGAACCTTGCCGCCGTGCTCCTCGCTCTTGGCCCAGATGACGGCCACATCGGCAATCGAGCCGGAGGTGATCCACATCTTTTCACCGCTGATCACGTACTCGTTGCCTTCGCGGCGCGCGCGCGTGCGCATGGCTCCGGGGTTCGAGCCTGCGTCCGGCTCGGTCAGGCCAAAGCATCCGAGCTTTTCGCCCGAGGCCATTGCCGGCAGCCAACGCTGCTTCTGCTCCTCGCTGCCAAAGGCCCAGATCGGATACATGACGAGGCCACTCTGCACGCTGACAAATGAGCGCACGCCGGAATCGCCGCGCTCCAGCTCCTGCATGATCAGCCCATACTCGACGTTGTTCATCTCGGCGCAGCCATAGCCCTTCAGCGCCGCGCCGAAAAAGCCCAGCTCGCCCATCGGTTTTACCAGTTGGCGCGGAAATGAGCCTTCGCGGTTGCACTGCTCAATGATGGGGATGAGGTTTTCTTCAATGAACTGCCGCGCCGTGGAGCGAACCAGCAGTTCTTCTTCGGTCAGCAGCGTGTCGAACTCAAGAAAGTCCACGCCCTTGAACTTGATGGCCATCGTGTCACCCTCGGAAACGAACTGGCGAGGGTATCAAAGCGCGGGCGGCATTGTCGAAGGATTTTCGCGGCAGGCGCGTCCGTGTGAGAGGGCGCACAAATAGCAAAACCCCACTCCGGCGGATACACGCGAGTGGGGTTTGAACTGAGAGCAGGGAACTGTCTTCTACCACTTGTTGCGCTGGCGCGTCATCGCCAAGTGCGCCAGGTGGTGCTCGCCATGCCAGTTGTAAAGCGCCAGCACCATATCCAATGACATCTGCCCGCGCTCGGGATGACGGAAGGTGCGCTCCCAGTCGGCATCGGTAAAGCTGCGCATCAGCGTGGTCCAGCGCAGGTGCAGGTCGGCAATCAGGCGCAGGGAAACGTCAACCGGCAGTTTGGCGTCTGGCAGGGCGGCCCAGGCGGCCTCGTCATAGGGTTTGATGAGCGGATTGCTTTCGGTCAGTGCCAGCTTCACGCGCGAATAGGCCTGCATGTGGCTGTCGGCCACGTGGTGCACCACCTGGCGCAGTGTCCAGCCATTTTCCCGGTAGGGCGTGTCGAGTTGTTCGTCGCTGAGGCCTTCGACCGTGGCGCGGTAGCGCTCAGGCAGCTGTTCCAGCACCTGGATCATGCGCTGCCGGTCGGTCGGGGTATTCACGCCGCTCCACACAAAGCGGCCTATGGGATACTGTAATTCACTCGGAGTCTGCATGGGGATGGTGTAACACGCGCAGCGCATCGGCGAAACAGGGAAATGGGACAATAGACTCCCGATAAGCAACTCCCGCGCCTGACACAATCGGCAATTCCGTTTACAATAACAATGCTATCCGCTACGGACGGTCGTCTTGCCGTGGCGGTTCCGGAGCAAGCTCTACGCTTCCTGGGTGGTCCCGGGCAGAAGGCCCTCGGCGCTCTCGCGTCCCGTGGTTTCCCATGCCCTGCCAGAGCAATTCGCCGCCAATGGCGGCCAGAGGAGAGTTCCCGTGGCAAAGATCGCAAAGACAGCCGATCGTAAGAAGGTAATGGACACGTCGAAGAGCACTGACTGTCCGAAGTGTGGCAAGCCGACCCGCATTGTGAAGCGCGTGAAGGATCGCGAGCGCAATGTCCCGGGCGGAATCTACATTTCCTGCTCGGCCTGCGAATTCTACGAGAAGCTGTAACTCGCGCTGCCCACCACGCAGCCAATTCCTGCACCCGGCTCACACAGCCGGGTGTTGCTTTTGTAAGACAGTTTTCGATGAGTCAGTGGCTGCGCAGGAAGGCACGGCAACGTCGAACGAACAGGGGAGTCGCATGAGCCGCGAACAGGAAGCCGAAGAGATTCTGAAGTTGCAGCAGGCCGTTCTCTCACGGCTGGAGCAGTTGGGCTACGCCGACCACAACTCAGCCGTGCGCATCGCCCGTCACCTGGCAGAAATCTCCGTGCTCGGCCGCGCCTTCTCCGAGAACACGCTTCCGCTTCTGCTTGAGATGAATCCCGAGAGTCGCGACAGCCTGAGTCAACTGGCCGTCTCCATGAAGGTGGACCTGGAAGAGATTGGCGACGCCATTACCGACGTGGATGATGACCTGCGCAGCCTGATGGAGTTTCTGCGGCCAGCGCAGAGCGAAGGCTAAGCCTTTGCCATCTCCGCCAGAATCGCCTCTGCCGCCGCCGCCGGTTCTGCGGCGGCCGTGATCGGGCGACCCACCACCAGATGCGTCGCTCCAGACTTCAACGCCATCGCCGGCGTCACCACGCGCGCCTGATCTCCCACGGCGCTGCCTGCCGGACGGATTCCCGGCGTCACAATCGCAAAGCCCCGGCCAAACTCCTGCCGCAGCAGGGCCGCTTCCTGCGCCGAGGCAACCACGCCCCCGCATCCGGCCTTCAGGGCCAAATCCGCCAGCCGCAGCACCTGATCCTGAAGCGTTCCCTTGACCCCCACCTGATGCAGTGCCGCTTCATCCATGGAGGTCAGCACGGTCACGGCCAGCACAACCGGCTTGGCTTCGGTCTGCGCCGCAGATTCCGCCGCAGCCTTGAGCATGGCCATGCCTCCGCATCCGTGCACGGTCAGCATGCTTACGCCCAACGCCGAGGCGGAGCGAACGGCTCCGGCAACGGTGTTCGGGATGTCGTGGAATTTCAGGTCGAGAAAGACCTTCTTGCCTGCCTTTACCAACTCGCGCACCGGAGCGGGGCCTTCGGCGGTGAACAGTTGCTTGCCTATCTTGTAAAAGCTGACGCCATTTCCAATGGCATTTACAAGCGCCCGGGCCGGTTCGGCGCCGGAGACATCGAGGGCGACAATCAACTGTTGCTTCGGCATAATTTGGCACTCCTTGCGCAGGCTCTCCCCCGTGCGCTGTATGATAAAGAGACCCCAGAATTATAGCTGCAACGGCGGCGTGGGCTGTGCCCGGGGCATCCGAGAATTCAAACTGTTCCGAAGCCTTGGCGAAGCAAGGCCGGGCCACCCGAGACCGCAGTCGCAGCGGCGACAAAGGAGTTCTGCATTGAAGTGGGCTGTGCAGCCGATGCGGCAGATCGCCGGAAGTCCTGACTTCAGGCCCTTGCACATGCAGGCGCGTTTCCCTGTCTGGGTTGTGATCCTGCCGCTGGTGTTGCTCGTAACGCAGATCGGCGCCGGAACCCCGGTGCTGGTTGCCGCTTGCTTCACTTTTGCCGTTCTGTTCGGCCTGCTCTCCACCGTGGTGGGCGGAGGCCTGCGCAGTTTCGCAGGCATGCTGAACTTCCTGCTGATTGCGAAGTTCCTGCTTGTAGCACTGATTTTGAAAGCCTGGCTCTGGCAGCCGAGCGACCAGAATCTCTGGGCTCCCCGCGAAACATCAACCATCCTGGCACTTGGGTTTGCCGGGGTTCTGGTTGGAACCGTGTTTTACAGAGTCCTGCCATTTCCCCCCATCCAGATTGTGCGCTTCCCTGATACTCCCGCCTTCTTGAAGGCGCTGGCGTTTGTGGTGGTTCCATTCGGCATCCTGGGCCCGCTCCTGATGCTGATGGCCTCGCAAGTCGATCTGCAACGGTCCTATGCGCAGAAGGTCATCTGGTTGTTGACAGGTAACATCACGTGGCTAGCGCTTCCGTTGCTGATGCTCTATCTCTGGCGTTCGCAGAACCGCCGCTTCCTGACGCATCCGCTTGTGCTGACCCTGCTCGCCATGCAGGAGATACGTGGTCTGGCCGACGCCTCAAAGCAGGGCATTATGCAGCCTGTGGCCAGCTATGTCCTTATCGCAGGACTTCGCTACGGGTTCCGGAAGAAGGTGTTCTGGGCGCTCGCAGCTCCGATTCTCATCGTCTACATCGGGTTTGTTTACCCGTTTGCTCAAATCGGCCGAGGTGAGGGACTGCGCGAGGGAACCATCGTGGAGAGGGCCCGGGCCGGGCAGGAGGTCGCGGAAAAGGTGCTGACGGACAGCAACTACCGCGAGAAGGCCTATCGAGTCGGCGGAGAAACTTCAGGCCAGACGATCACAACCTACTGGGGAATCGGCCGCTTTGAGTCACTCACCCGCTTCGCCATGGTGGGAGAAGCGGACCGCCTGATCGCGATGGCTCCGTATGGGCCGCACGAGGGCAAATACGTGATCCTCTACGGTCTTGCCAATGCAACCCCCCGGTTTCTGCTGCACGATAAGCCGGATCTCGGCCTGGGAAACTACTTTGGCCAGGTGTCGCGCGATGCCAACGCCTCGGACGACACGACACAGCTGTCGTTCGGCTTCATGGCAACACTTTATTCCGCTATGGGGCTGTTTGCTGTCTTCCTAGGCAGCGTTCTGGTTACATTCCTGCTGTTTATGACGATGAAGATCTGGTTTGGGAATCCTCGCTTCTCGCGGGCGGCCTCAACCTCGCTGATGCTCTACCTTGTCATCGTGCTCACCAATCATCACTCCTACGCGGAATCTCCCTTTACGCAGGTCTTCAACGTCCTGTGGCCAGCCAGCATATTGGGACTGCAGATTGCCGCCCACTTTGTGCAGCAGTTCCTGCCGCGCGTTCCAGACGAAGCGTAGCCCGTCGTTCCGGAGTTTCCGCGGCGTGCTGCGGAAACCTCACCCAGCGGAATGCGAGCCTGTGTACCTATCGCTGTTTTTGGGCGGAAAGGGTGCCGAGGCTGGGGAATTGTCAGTTCGCGGCCGGCTTACGCCTGCTTGGGGCAGGGAGGCGTGGCCGTTGAAAGCGGATTGAGTTCGGAATTCCGGAGCTTGGCAAGGCCCTGCTGGATGAACTGGGCGGAAAGTATCCGTCCGACGCGTATACAGGGACGCTCAACCGCAATGAACAGCAGAGATGCCAGCGCAATGCTAAGCACGTAAGTGCCAGCTACAATCGGAATCCAACTTGTCACACCGCGCGGAAGCAATATCTTCTCTACCGCGTTCAGAACCAGCACATGAACCAGATAAACAGCGTAGCTCCGCCGGCCAATGTAGACCAATGGGCTAAGCGAGAGGACGCGCCGCATCCATCCGTCGTGCAGTACGACGTGCGCGACCAGCAGCGCAATGCTGGCTGAAAAGAGCAGGATGAATCGCGCAGGAAGCCGATGTGCCAGCAAATAGTAGGAGGCCGCTACCAGAACGAGCACCAATGATGGCCGCAGGGCGCTCAGAATGGACTGGGCAGTTCGCCACCCTGCCTGATGGGAAAGCGCAACAGCCAGCAGTGCTCCAAGGAAAAGCCCGCCGTAAGACCGGCAGTAGAGCGCCGGAAGCACGAGCAACCCGCTCGCCAGAACAAGCAGCCAGGTGGTCCGTTTGCGAGTGAATGGATAGGCAAGGCCGAGGAGCATCGGCCACAAGAGGTAGAACTTTTCTTCAATCCCCAGGGTCCAGGCGTGGCCGAAGATCGTGCCGCTGGACAGGGGGCGGTATTCGGGCGTGAAGGTCAAGAGGTAAGGCAGGGCTTCTTTGAATTGCTGAACTTTCGTGTGGTCGTGCGCCAGAATGATCGCTGGCACATAAAGGGCTATCGCCACCAGATAAATGGGGACAATGCGAAAGAACCGGCGTGTGTAGAAGGCCTTGAACGAGATTTGGCCATTGTTTGCTCGTTCGCGAAGCAGGATGGTGGAGATCAGGAACCCGCTCAGAACAAAAAAGACATCGACTCCGAGCTTCCCGATGATCCAACGGGGAACCTGTACGTGTACATGGTTGAAGATGACCAGTAGAACGCAAATAGCCCGCAATCCGTCCAGAGCTGGAAAGTACTTTTCATTCCAGAACCGGCGTATGGGGAGTTCCTCGGCCTCTGTGTTCCCTTGGTTACCCGTTGACACCTGCTGTCCGTCCCGCCATTCCTCTAGTTTCTCTTAGCGTACTGAACATGCCAGAAGCTTGGCAAGGCTGGGTGGACTTTGGGGAAGAATCACGAGGAAGGCTTTTGGACCGGGGCGGGGGCAGTTGCCCCGGTCTGCCTTGTCACTGGAAGCGGGCCTCTCGGCCGGCCTCCGTCTGGCTAACGGATGTTAGGTTGGGAGTTGGCGGAGAGACTTGCGACCTCCACCTGCTGATCGGCCAGAGCTACAACATCCAGCCGTACCTTTGCCACTCCGTGTTCCTTCAGGCCAATTTTCTGCGCGGCCTTATAGGAGAGGTCGATGATGCGTCCCGGCGTGACCGGTCCGCGATCGTTAATCCGCACCACCACCGATTGGTCGTTCTTGAGGTTGGTGACGCGCACCCAAGTCCCCAGGGGGAGCTTGAGGTGGGCAGCGGTAAAGCCATACATATCATAGCTTTCCCCGCTAGCGGTTGATTTCCCGTGGAAGAGCGCGCCGTACCAGGAGGCTCGGCCTACCTGATAGGGCCGCTGCGGCTTCTTTGGGGACGTCGTTTCTGGCCCCTTGATGGCCACCAGACGGGGAGCCGGGATGGTTTCCGGAACCCTGTGTCCGGGTGCCGCCCCCAAGCTGCATGTCAAAAGCAACAGCAGCGTTGGCTGGGTCAGTACTCGTCGCATTCAGTACACCTCGTGTTGGTGGTCCGGGCCGGTACCGCTGGCCGCAGACTCGGATTGTTGCCCCCGTTACACTGAATGTGCCCGGGGTTCTCCCCAGGCACTTCTGAAATTCTAAAGACCATGCCCGGCCGGGTCAACCCTTCATCAAATTTTCTTAAAAAAGTTCTTGTCAGAATTCGCAAAGTATGATTATCGAAGCCTTCGGCAAAGCAGGGCAGATTCGCGCGGAAGCGGCATGGGACGCTCCCCCAATGCTGGCGCGGTACGCACGGTGCCCCCTCTGCGGAAGCCGCATTCGGCGCGGCGCAGGAAGCCATCGCACGTGTGTACCCCGCTCCGAGTGCGGCCGTCCCCGCCCTCCTTTGCCGGAGTGGGCGAAAACTCCCACTGCGTGACACTTGACGCTTGGCAACCAACTGAAAAACAATAAGTTACCGCGTCTGTCCGCCGTGCTTGGCAGCCCGCATCGAAGGGAGTAAGGTTCCGCTATGTCCGCCTCTAACGCGCATGTTGCGCCGCCCGTGGTGCTCACCATTGCCGGGTTCGACCCCTCGTCCGGGGCTGGCGTTACCGCTGACCTGAAGACAATGGCTGCCCACGGCTGCTATGGCGTTTCGGTCATTACCGCCCTGACCGTGCAGAACACGCAGGGAGTCTTTGCCGTGCAGCCCGTGGATCCTGCCTTGGTCGTGGAGAGCCTGCGTCGGTTGGCCGAGGATTTTCCGATCTCCGCCGTGAAGGTGGGCATGCTGGGAAACGGGCAGATCGCCCAGGTGGTGGCCGAAAGCCTCGACGCACTCCAGCTCCCGAACGTGGTGGTGGACCCGATCATGTGGTCGTCGAGCGGTGCGGAGCTGCTCGATGAGCAGGGCCGGGAGGTTGTGCGCGATACCCTCATGCCCCTGGCAACCATTGTGACGCCAAACGCCCTGGAGGCGATGGCGCTGACCGGCGACGACATTCGGGGCCTCGACAGCATGGAAGCCCCGGCGGCAAAGATTCTGGCGGCTGGTGCGCGCGCTGTGGTCATCACCGGCGGCGATTTGGAGCGTCCAGACGACCTGCTGGTGCGGGGCCGGGAAGATGGCTCCATCCGCTCGCTGCGGCTGGTTGGTGAGCGTGTGGAGACCCATGCCACCCACGGCACCGGCTGCGCCTTCTCGACCTCCATTGCCTGCCTGCTGGCCCGTGGGGTGGCCTTGGAGCAGGCAGTGCGCGAGGCCAAGCGTTACGTGGAGCGCGCCATGGAACTCGCTCCGAAGCTCGGCCACGGCAAAGGGCCGCTGGAGCACCTTTGGACGCTGGAATAGCGTCTGCCCAATTTCGACCTGCAACGGAAAACGGCAGCCCCGGGGCTGCCGTTGAACTTTCTGCCTGCCGGAAGGCTACTTGCGGCGGGTGGTGCCACCCACTCCGAGCTTGTGCAGCCGGTCGCGGGCCTGCATGGCCTCGTTCGTCTTGGGGTAGCGGTTGATGAGAGCGTTCAACTCGCGGACACCGGCGTCGCGCTGGCCCAGTTCGAGCAGTGCATAGCCCTTCTTAAGCTGCGCGGCCGGGGCCTTGTTGCCGCCAGGGAACTGCTCCAGCACCTTGTCGAAGTCCTTTACCGCGCCCTCGAAGTTGCCCTGCTTGTATTCGATGTCGGCCACGTAGTACTGGGCGTTCCCGGCCAGGTCGGTGGTCGGGTAGTACTTCATGTAGTCGGCGAACTGCTGCATGGACAGGTCATAACGGCCGGCGGTGTAGTCGCGCAGGGCGTTGTCATAGAGCGTGCCCGGCGGCGGAGCCTGCGTCTGCGCGGCAGGTGCGCCGTTGGCGGCGTTGGCACCGGCAGCCGCCGCAGCGGCATTGGCCGGAATGTTCTGCTGCTGGTTCTGCAGGTCGTCAAGCTGCTTGCTGACCTTGGCCAGGCGCGCCTTCAACTCATCGATGGAGTCGTTCAGCGTCTGGATCTGGCCGCTCACCTGGTCGACCTTGGCCGCCGAATCCGTGTTCTGCGAGGCCAGGGTCTTCTGCAGGCCGTTGATGGAGGCCGAGAGCTTGTTGACCGTGTCGGTATCCTGCTCGATGAGGTTGCGCATTACGCCCATGCGCTCATCGAAAGCCTGCTGCATCTTCGCCATATTGTCGGCGAGCATCTGCACCTGCGTCTGAAGCTGAACCATGTCCCGGTTAGCGGCGAAAAGGGGAGTCGTCGGGGTGGTCAGCAGCGCGCCCAGCGTCAGCACTGCGATTGTCTTTTGTAGTCTCATAGCGGTTCCAATGTAATGCCCGGAAGTGATGTACAGCGCCGGTGTTATATCCGGAACCGGCGGCAGCTGCCCAAAAGAGCCTTTCGCACGGGAGGCTCAAAAATTGTAACGCAGTTTCTGGGCAAAGGTTTCGGGGCGCCCCACAGGACGCCCCGAATAAGTTAACAGCCTGACTACTTCTTGTACGCGAAGTGGCCGCGGCGGTTCTGCGCCCAGCACGCTTCGGTGCTCTCGCTGCAGATCGGCTTCAGCTTGCCATAGCTGATGGTGTTCATCGAGTTGGTGACACCGGCAGCCGCCATGGCATCCTTCACGGAGTTGGCGCGGTTGGTGCCCAGCGCCAGGTTGTAGTCTTCCGAGCCGCGCTCGTCGCAGTGGCCTTCAATGGTGAAGGTGATCGACGGATGCGACTTCAGGAACGCGGCGTTGGCGGCAACCACCGACTTGGCGGTTTCGTCCAGCGCGGCGCTGTCATAGGCAAAGTGAACGTCCTTGATGCTGGACGCAAACAGCTCCTCTTCGCTCGGGCCCTGGGCGACCGGTGCCGGCGGTACCGGCTTCGGGTTCACCGTGATGCGGACGGACGAATCGGTGCTCCCACCCTCACCCTTGGCGACCACGCGGTAGGTGGTCGAGGCGGCCGGGGTCACGGTCTTGGAGCCGTTGGGCTCAACCGTGCCGATGCCGTCAATGCTGACGCTGGTGGCGTTCGAGGTCTGCCAGCTCAAGGTAACCGAGTCACCCTCGGTGATGGCCGTGCGGTCAGCCGAGATCAAAGCGGTCGGGGCTGGCGCTGGCGGAGGCGGTGTCGGCGGGGCCGGAACGGCCTTCTTCTTACAGCCGGCAACAAATAACAACGCGGCGAACAGCGCCACAAAAACCAGGTACTTCATGCGAAATTGCTTCACCCTATCCTCCATTGCGAGAAAACTCACGATGCCGGTGATCTGCGTCCTCGCAAGCGGCGCGACCACCTGAACACACCCAAACAAAACTCATGTCCACGTTGCGCGAACTACTTCCAGCTCCAGTTCGGCTGCATGTTCGCGCCGTTGGTGGTCAACTGCTTCTGCTGGCTCCCATCAGCCAGCATCGACCAGATTTCTTCCCGTCCGGAGCGGGTGGATTGAAACACGATGTGACGCCCGTCTGGCGACCAGGAAGGAAAATCATTGCGTCCGCCGTCGTGGGTCAACTGCACCCACTTGCGGCTGGCTACATCCATAATATAGATATCCTGCGCTCCCGGCGCACCCGGACCGTAGTGGCGAATCCAGGCAAAGGCCAGAAACTGCCCATTTGGGGACCACGATGGCGAAACGGCATAGCCCTCGTTGGTCACACGCGCCAGGTTCGAGCCATCGGCATCCATCACGTAAATCTGCGGTAAGCCCGTGCGTCCGCTGACGAACGCAATCTGGTTGTTCGTCTTCGGATTCCACGATGGCGAAGAGTCCGGGCCCTTGCCGTTGGTGAGCTGGCGCGCACCGCCACCGCTGGCATCGCTCACCCAGATGTTGGGGAAGCCGCGCCGCGAGGATGAGAAGGCCAGGCGTCCGCCGTCGCTCGACCACGCCGGCGTAATGGTGTCACCGCCCATGTGCGGGAAGTTCACCAGCCGCTTCAGTTCCAGCGAGTACATCAGGATGTTCAGCCCGCCCTTGGCGTAGGAGGCAAAGGCAATGCGGGAATTGTCCGGCGAGATGCGCGGCTGCAGCGAGATGGAATGCAGTTGGAACAGCGGCGCCTGATTGGCTCCGTCATAGTCCATCGACCAGATTTCGCGGCTGCCCGTGCGCGTGCTGGAGAAGTAGATGCGCGACTCGGCAATGCCGTTCAGTCCGCCGCCGAGGCGGAAGATGATCTCGTTGGCAAAGCGGTGCGCGATGATGCGCGCGTTCTCATCGGTGGCGGCCTCGCGGTAGAGTTTGGCCAGAACCTGCGGGTTCTGCGGATTGCGCACGTCAAACAGCCACCCGGCCACGCTCAACTGACCGCCGGAGGCCGACAGGTTGCCGAAAGCCAGCATGGCCGTGTTCGGCGGCGGCGTTGCCCAGGCCTGCAGCTTCACGTCCGCAGGCGAAGCAATGTTGCCGAGCGGGTAGAAGCTCTTGGACACCATGTCGAAGATGCCCGCCTGTTGCAGGTCATTCCACAGCACCACGTTGAATGTGTTGCGCAGCACAAGCGTCTGCGGATCGGAAGGCGCGGCAAAGTCAGCCGCAGCCACGCGAATCCGCTCCACGCCGAGGCCGGTGCCGGTGCGGATCCAATCCTGCGCCAAGGCAGGAAGGCTTGAAATCAGAAGAACGATGGTGAGTACAGCCCCAGTGTGTTTGCCCGTTTTCACTTCGCCACTCCGGTGCACTTGATCTCCAGACCTCTATCGGTCGAACCAAAATTCAACGGACACCCTGCTGCCGCCGTAATCGCCGGGCAGGGGGCCGAAGGTATCGATGCGTTGCAAAGCCCGTAGCGCCGAAGTGTCCAGCGCCGGGATGTTGCTGCTCTGTGACAGCCGTATGTTCGTGGGCGCGCCGGAGCGCGTGATATCGAACGTGATATAAACCCTACGTTTATTGGACGAGCCTGGCCCCGCTTCGTACTCAAACCAATTTTGCGAAACCTTGCGGCGCACGTTGTCCACGTACCAGGCATAGCGGCTGCCGAAGTCTCCGCCGGCGCCGCCCATGCTGAAGCCGCCCTTGAATCCGTTGGTGTTGAAGACCCCATAGGGGCCGCTGACCGGGCCGCCCTGGCCGAAGGGAATGCGATTGTCCTGCGGTGGCGGAGGCGTCTGCCGCTGGGGCAGACGCTGCGGCTGCTGCGCGGTCGCCGTCTGAATCGGCTTCTTCTGCGGCTGCGTCTCGATCTTGGTTGGCTTGGGCTTCTGCTCGCGCGCATTGCGCGAGGGAATCTTGATGGCGTCGTCGGGAGCCTTCTGCTCCTCGACGGGCTGCGACTCCGTCATGCCTTTGCTCTCAACGGCCATGACGTTGGTGCCCTTGGGATTGGCGGGCAGGGGAATATTGCTGACCAGCGTGGCGCTCATCGCCTCGCCGCCGCCAATTTCACTGCCGCCCCAGCTGTCTCCGCGATGGTCAATCCAGGCCGGGGCCAGGATGATCACAGCGGCCAGCGCGGCATGCCCGATCAGGCTTGCCGTGAAGGGCGCGCGCAGCGAATCCTTACTTTCGTAAATGTCAGCGCTGAGAGCCATTCGTCCCCTGATCGATGGGTTGCGTGACGATGCTCACGTTGGTAATGCCAGTCTGCTTGACCGCGTCCATGACGGTGGCGAAGGCGCCGAAGGGCACGTTCTCATCGCTGCGGATGAAGACCGACTGCCCCTGCGGGTCGCGGATTTTGCCGCGGATGCGGTCGCCGACCTCGTTGATGTTGATCTGGTCGTTGCCGAGGAAGACGTTCTGGTCCTTATCAATGGTGATGACCAGCCGCTCTTCGGTGATTTCCTTCACCGTCTTCGTCTTGGGCACGTTCACTTCAATGCCCGACTGAAGAATCGGCGCGGTGACCATGAACATGATGAGCAGCACAAGCACGACGTCGACGAACGGCGTGACGTTGATCTCCGCCAGCGACGTCTGTGTGCGGCCCTGTTGATTCGTAAAGGCCATGCTGCTCTCCGCTACCGCTGGTCGTACCCGTTGCCGTTGGTGCGCTGGTCCACGCCGCGCTCGATGTTGTTCAACAACTCGAGGCTGAAGTCGTCCATGCGCGCGCCAAACTGGCGGATCTCATTCAAGAAATAGTTGTAGGCAATGACGGCCGGAACGGCGGCAAACAGGCCGGCGGCGGTCGTAATCAGGGCTTCCGAAATGCCCGGTGCCACGGCGCGCAGGCTGGCGCCACTGGCGGAGCCGAGTCCGTGGAAGGCGTCGATGATGCCCCAGACGGTGCCGAACAGTCCGACGAACGGCGAGACCGAGCCGGTGGTTGCCAGCCATGACAGGCGCGACTCCAGCCGGGAAAGCTCCTCGCTGGCCGCAATCTGCGTGGCGCGCTGCACATTGGCCACCTTGGGCATGCCGTTCTGCCGGCGAAGCTCTTCCACCGCGCCGTCAAATACCGGCACCAGCGGGCTGGGCTTGAACTGCTCGCTGACCGCGGCGATTTCCTGCATGCGGCCGCTGCGGCGGAACGCCTTGACGAAACGCGCGCTCTGCACCCTGGCGCGCCGGAACAGGCTCCATTTGGAGGCGATGATGGTCCAGGAGAAAAGGCTGAACAACAGCAGCAGCACCAGGACCAGCTTGGCGACCAGACCGGTCTGCGTTATCAGATCGCTGATCTCAGAGCCAATGGCAAAAGCCAGAACTGAAGAAAAAGTCATTCTTGTGTCTCGAATCTGCGCCGGAGGACTGTTCCACACGACAGTTGCGGCGCGCTACGTTTCATTATAAGCACCATGCGCCGTGCATCGCGACCCGGGTAGCCGCGGAATTAACACTCTTTCACCTGCGCGGAACATCCGGCCATTTTTGCGCGTATCAACGGTTCGATGCCGTAGGTGTGCGCGTTTCCGCCCACCCCGGTCGGCGCATCGACCGCATGCGCGCGCGGGTTGTACACTGTCGGCCACGTACTTCTGTTTGCGAAAGGGAAGATCGATGAAGCAACTCGCTCGACTCCTGCCTGCCATTCTGGCGTGCACGCTGGCGGCTTCCGCCCAAAGCGCCGCACCGGCAGAGAAGCATCCGCTGCAAGCCTTGCCGTATTCTCCGAGCCTCGACGTTACCTCCATGGACCGCACCGCCGACCCCTGCACCGACTTTTATCAGTACGTCTGCGGCGGCTGGATGAAGAAAAATCCGATTCCGCCGGACCAGACCGGGTGGAGCGTCTACGGCAAGCTGACCGATGAAAACGAGCAATTCCTCTGGGGCATTCTGGAGGACTCCGCCAAGCCGCAGGCCAGCCGCACACCCGTGCAGAAGAAGATCGGCGATTTCTACGCCGCCTGCATGGACGAGCCGAAGATTGAGAAGCTCGGCTCCGAACCGTTGAAGCCGCAGTTGAAGGCCATCGCCGCCATCAAGACCACGAAGGACCTTGTGCCGTATCTCGCCTCTCGCAACCTGGAAGCCTGGTACTACGGCGGGCCGCTGTTCGTCGCCGGTAGCGATCAGGACTTCGGCAATGCCGAACAGGTCATTGCGAGCATTGGCGGCGGTGGGCTAGGGCTGCCCGACCGCGATTACTACACCAAGACCGATGCCAAGTCGGTGGAGATCCGCCAGAAGTACGTTGAGCACATTGCGAAGATGTTCGGACTGCTGGGCGAGTCGGAAGCGCAGGCCAAGGCCGATGCGGAGAACGTGCTGCGCTTTGAGACCGAACTGGCCAAGGCCACGCTGACGCGCGTGGAAAAGCGCGACCCCTACAACCTCTACCACAAGATGAGCGTGGCCGAGTTGCAGAAGATCACGCCCGATCTCGACTGGAAGGCCTATTTCGCGGCCTCAAAGTTTCCGGCCTTCGAGCAGGTGAACGTGGACCAGCCGAAGTTCTTTGCCGAGGTTGAGACGCTTCTGAAGTCGGAGAAGATCGAGACCTGGCGCACCTATCTGCGCTGGCAGCTTGTGCGTTCGCGCGCGCAGTATCTGTCGAGCGCCTTCGTAAATGAGAACTTTGCGTTCTATCGCAAATATCTGCGGGGCGCGCAGGAACTGGCTCCGCGCTGGAAGCGTTGCGTGCAGTACACCGACCACAACCTGGGCGAGGCGCTCGGGCAGGAGTTTGTCCGCCGCACCTTTACCGAGGACACCAAGCAGCGCACCCTGCTGATGACCAAGCAGATTGAAGATGCCATGGAGCAGGAGATCAAGCTGCTGCCGTGGATGACCGACGCGACCAAGGTGCAGGCCGAGGCCAAGCTGAAGGGCATCCGCAACAAAATCGGCTACCCCGACAAGTGGCGCGACTATTCTTCGGTCGAAGTGACGCGCAAAGATTTTCTGGGGAACGTGGTGCGCGCCACCCGGTTCGAAACCAAGCGCCAGATCGACAAGATTGGCAAGCCGGTGGACCGCACCGAGTGGGGCATGACGCCGCCGACCGTCAACGCCTACTACAACCCACAGATGAATGACATCAACTTCCCGGCCGGCGTGCTGCAGCCGCCTTTGTTTGACCCGAAGCTCGACGACGCTCCGAACTACGGCAACACCGGCGGCACCATCGGCCACGAGCTGACCCACGGCTTCGACGATGAAGGCCGCCAGTTCGACGCCACGGGCAACCTCAAGGACTGGTGGACGAAGAAGGACGCCGAGGCCTTTGAGGAGCAGATCAACTGCGTCCGCGACCAGTACGCGCAGTACGTGATCGTCGACGACATCAAGATCAACAGCAAGCTGACGAGCGGTGAAGACGTAGCCGACCTTGGTGGAACCTACCTCGCCTATCTGGCGTGGAAGGAGCAGACGAAGAACCAGAAGCTGGAGCCGGTCGAGGGCTTCACGCCGGAGCAGCGCTTCTTCATTGGCTATTCGCAGTGGGCCTGCGAGAACGAGCGTCCGGAAAACCTGCGCGTTTCTGCCATGACCAACCCGCACTCGCCTGGCCGGTATCGCGTCAACGGCATTGTCAGCAACATGCCGGAGTTTGCCACGGCCTTCCAGTGCAAAGCGGGGCAACCAATGGTGCGTCCCAAGCCTTGCAAGGTGTGGTAGACTCCCTGTGTTCGTAGCACTTAAGTCGTAATAATTCCCCACGCATGCCGAATCATGCGCGGCATGCGTGGGGATGATTGTTTTGCGTCGGGACACAGCCTTTGTAACCCGTGCGGTTGCCTTCCCCTTCGCCTCTATTCACCTGAACGCGGGCCTCACAAGCCCGAGGTGTAACCGTGGAGTCGATTATGAGAAAAGGTTATCTGCTATTGGGTTTCATTGCGTCTTGTTTTGTTCTCTGCATGTCCGGTTGTTCTGCATTCAACTTCAATCAAAAACCTATTGGGCTGGCCCTCACTCCGTATTCGCGCGTGCAGCGCTATATGGCTCCCGGCGAGCGCATTGACTTCAAGGCCGTGGTGGCCAATGACTCGAAGAATGCCGGAGTCCGCTGGACGCTCTCTCCGGCAGGCTGCGGCAGCCTGAGCAATGAAAGCTCGACCGGCGTCAGCTTCCAGGCTCCTGCCACTTCACTGCATGAAAGCTGTACGGCCACCATCACGGAAACTTCCATCACCGATCCAAGCAAGTCCTATGCAACCACCGTCATCCTTCCTGCGATTCAGGTGGCGTTCACTCCTGAGCGGGACCCGGGGCTTATGCCCGGAACCTCCCTGGATCTGCAGGCGGCGACGTCGTATGACACAGGCAAGGGCGGCGTGACCTGGAGGCTGGATTCAAAGGACTGCGGCAAGATTTCCAAGGCAACGGAGAAGGGCGTCACCTTCACCGCACCGGCTTCGCCGTCCGCGCTCTGTACGGCACAGATCGTTGCCACCTCCATTAGCGACCCGAGCAAATCAAACGTCTTCAGCGTCTCGGTGTTGCCCAAGACGCCGACGGCTGTTCGCAGCCTTGAGGACACCCCCATGGCGAAGGGCGTAATGCGCGGTGACGGTCCGCTCTAGACTGCGGCTGATTTGCGCACGCGCTGCTGAAGCCTCCGGCAGGTTGTATTAACGAGCAGCAGCAGAAGAAAGAGCCCCATCTCTGCGAAAGCGGATGGGGTCCTTCTGTTTCCAGATGACGGAACGCTCTATTTCAGGCCTTCAATTTCCTCGATCAAGCGCTGCTCAAGGCTGTTGACGGCCTGCCGGCGCTGCGTGTTGTTTCCCTGGTACGGACTGAACGCAAGGTTGCCGCGCACTCGGATGCGCTTGTTGTAAAGCTCTTTGCCGTCGGCATCCTGAAAGATGAGCTGGCAATCGACCGTGCTGCGGCCCGCTCCCATGCCGACCAGGAAGCGTTTGGCGGCTGAGCCGGACGTGAATTCATTGAGCACAATGTGCGCTCGGATGGGGGCCTCGCCGATCTGTATATCCGCATAGCGAAGGGAATTCTTCAGGCTGTCGGCGACCTGGTTCGCGGCGTGTTCTTCCTTTACCTGATCCGGGTTGGGCACAACGGTTGCCTCCACCTGAACCAGCTTCACGCCGGCGAGGACTTTTGGCGTGGCGCCCTTTTTCGTCTCTTCCTGCTTGCCTTCCTTCTGAGCGAGGGCGACTGCGATCAGCGCGAAGAGACAGAGCCCGACTGCCAGAGTTCGTTTCAGATTGAGTCGCATGGAATCCTCCTCTCCGGGCCGCAGACTCTATTTCCGCTGCCACGGGGCGTCTAGGACGGTTCTCACCGGAGGGTGTGACGAGTTGGAAGAGTCCGGTACATCAGCTTCGCCAGCAATTTCCTCTAGGATTCAGGAGGTTGGGCGATGGAATGGCGAAAGTCATGCACCGTTCCACCGGTTGGTGTGCTATTCTCACGGCGAATCCCGCATTGAGAGTGCTTAGGTGCTGCGCGAATTAAGGGTCGAAAACTACGCCGTCATCGATAATGTCGCCGTGCAATTTGGCCCGGGCCTGAACCTGCTGACGGGTGAGACCGGCGCTGGCAAATCCATTCTGATTGACGCCTTAGGATTGCTGCTGGGCGATAAGGCCAACACGGATGTCATCCGTCATGGTGCCGACAAGGCCGTGGTCAGCGCCGTATTTGAGACCGATGCCGCCTCGCTCGACCCGCTGTTGGAAGAGAATGGGCTGGATGGTGTGGGCATGGAGATCATCCTGCGCCGCGAATTGCTGGCCAACGGCAAGGGGCGCGTCTTCGTCAACAACCAGCCGGCCACGGTGAAGGTGCTGCGCCAGCTCGCGCCGGTGCTGGGCATCATCCACGCACAGAATGAGTCTCTGGTGGCCTTTGACGCCGCCGCCCGCCTGGAACTGCTCGACCTGGCCGCCGGGCACGACCTCGCGCCGGTCGCCACGGCCTACACGGCTTGGTCGGAGATCCGTGCCCGCATCGACGATCTTCAGCAGGGCGAGCAGGACAAGATGCGGCTCGTTGATCTGTGGAGCTTCCAGCTCAAGGAAATTGACGCGGCCCACCCAGAGCCAGGTGAAGACGAAAAGTTGACGGCGGAAAAGCGTGTGCTCGCCAACTCCGAGCGTCTGTTCTCCTCGGCGCAGAGCGCGCATGACGTCCTCTATGAAAATGCAGGTTCCGCTCTGGCCAGCCTGCGCCTGGCCATGAAGCACGTCGAGGACCTGTCGCGCTTTGACGAGAAGTTCCGCGAGACCGTGCAGCAGCTTGATACCGCCCGCATCACGCTCGAGGACGTGAGCGACACTCTGCGCGACTACGCCGACACCATCGACGCCTCGCCCGAGCGCCTTGCCGAGGTGGAGGATCGCTTGGCCGCGCTCGACCGCCTGCGCCGCAAGTACGGCCAATCCATCGACGACGTGATGCACTACGCCGACGAGCTGCGCCGCAAGCTCAACGAGGTGGAGAACAAGGATGAAATTCTGAAGGGGCTGCGGCTGCAGCAGGACAAGCTGGCTGCGCAGTACCTGGAGCAGGCGCGCGCGCTTAGCCGCAAGCGCTACGAGGCGGCCCGCAAGCTGGAGAAGACCGTCGAGGCCGAGATCAACGACCTCTCGATGAAGGTGCGCTTCCACATTGAGGTGGCTGGCTCGGACGAGCCGGAGAACTGGACGGCCTCGGGCTTTGACCGCGTGGCCTACCTTATTTCCACCAACGCCGGGCAGCCCCTGGGGCCGATCGAGGAGATCGCCTCGGGCGGCGAAATGTCGCGCGTGATGCTGGCGCTCAAGGCCAGCGTCGAGGCCGGACGCACGAAGAAGGCTGCCGACACGCAGCGCACGCTGGTCTTCGACGAAATCGATATCGGCATTGGCGGCCGCGCGGCCGACTCCGTCGGCAAGAAGCTGAAGGCGCTCTCTCGCAACAAGCAGGTCGTCTGCATCACCCACCTGCCGCAAATCGCCAGCTTTGCCGACCAGCACTTCCTCATCGAGAAGCACGAGGCGGCAGGGAAGACGCGCACCACCGTGCGTCCGCTGGACGCCTACGAGCGCCGCCATGAACTGGCCCGCATGCTCAGCGGCGCCAAGGTTACCGAAGCCTCACTCAAGAACGCCGAACAGTTGCTCAAGGCCGGAGCCTCGGCGAGAGAGTAGCCTCCACGCACATATTGCGCGGAGGTGGGGCGTTCTCTCGATGCAAGCCCACAGCCCCGCGCAAGCCAAAAGAAGGCTTGAACGTGACATCTGCGCTACGCTCAGGCCGTATCTGCCGCGCCTTTCGTTCATTTTGTCCACAATTCATTCGCGTTGAACGCTTGCGGCGATTAGTCTGTTGCGCGTAGGGCGCGGAGCTCCCACATTTGCGAACACCGCGCAAATGTGGGCCACCCGCCGGAAATCGCAAAGAAGATACACGATCTAACTGGAAACGAAGGAGATGGTAAGGGGATGCCCCTGCTCACGTGTGCTCACGCCGTCTCAGAAGTGTTAAATGGTACAGGGCCGTTTAAGGGCCTTGGCAACTATTACCGGCCGGAAGCGCTCGCCCGACGCCGTCGACAAATGCTCGCTAATCAGGGGAACTAGAAATGTCGAAATCGGCGTATTTCTTGGTGTCATGTTGCATATCTGGTTTGGTGTTTGCGTTTGCCTATTTGATGTTTCCTTATTTCAAGATCAAGATCGCCATTGGCGACGGCAAGCTTAATCACTACTTTGAGGTCGTTTTTCTTGTGGTGCTGGTCTTACTCTTCCTGTCCATATCCTGGTTTCGATATCGTACCGCAGGCGGAGTTACAAACCTGCTTATGAGCGGATTGCTCGGCTGCTTGTTTGGCTATGGGGCCGCAGTAATTGCCTATGCTGCTACAATCGCACATTTCCATGCTCGCATTAATGCCGCGTGGTTTCTTGGCGATCCCATGAATACGTTGCGGATCGCTGTGCTGATGGCGTTACGTCCGTTTTGGCTAATCGGCAGCCTCATGATGCTAGGTCAGGCCCTATTTGCCTCGATCATAAGCAAAGCGGGAAAAATTCATATGCTTGGGCATAGTGCGTGAGAGATGCCGAAAACGATACGGAGGTACTAACGCGGCAGGAGCCCCACGTCTCCAACGGTGAAAAAGGGCTGGTGGCCCACAGTTGGCGTATTTCCAACTGTGGGGAGGAGAGTTGGCTCTGAGTTGGCGCTGCTCCAACGCAGGGGGCGGCGGATACAGCAACGGCCCCACACTTGCGAACAGCGCGCAAGTATGGGCCACACGCCTGCCCTATAGGTAGGCAAATATCATGACTGTATGTGTGCGGACAGGAGTCCTACGTGGCGTTGCGGGAATCGTATACGCCTGCACGGCATTGTGCCTGAGTGCGTGGGGTTCAGATCTGACATTCCTCGCCACGGAGTCGATGAAGGATGTGTCAATTTACGTGCATCTTCTGGACGTCGTGGCATGGCTGTTTCTGAGTGCGGCCATCCTCCAGATGATTTTGCCAAAGGTCGGGAGAATTGCCGGTGGTATTGCCTGCGTCACCACGTTCCCCGTGTGGGTGGAAGTCGTCATCAGTCAGCGAGCAAATATTCTATACGGCCAGTATTATGACAAGCCATACATAGTCAGTGGATTCGCGTTGACAGTATTCTCTCTCGCCGTCTCGCTTTGCCGGACAGGTGTCGGCTCGATTCGGAGATGAGTAATCTGCTCTCCTGTCTCTGGCCTGCTTTGGCATGGCATTCCGTTGCGGCATGTCCGCTCAGCGGGCTTGCAAGCTGGCACATTTAAGGAGCGCGAAGTGGAAGACAATCTGTTCAAGGCGAGATTCGAGGGGCAGTATCGTGCGAAGTATGCTGGCGCGGAGCCAGCCGGGTTCACGGCCCTTGACTTCGTCGGAGCGCTCGGGTCTGTGGGAAATGCGCTTCTGTATACAAGGCTGTTTTGGCCCGAATTCATCGAGGTTGAGGGCATGGTATTCCTTCAGGATCTTGCAGAGGACCTGGGAGGGCCGGGCGCGATACGGAAGCTGCGTGAGAATCTTGGCGGTAGGCAACTCCTCGAGAAGAGCGTCAACAACTTCGACGTCAACCTCAACTTCCCAAATCATCCAGAAGAGAACGCCGAAGGGGATGATCTACTCCTCGCAAACCAATTAGCAAACATGTGGAGTGTGCGATTGCAGCAGCTATATCCGGACCGGAGGTTTCGCGTTGAGGTCAATGACGACAGTGGCTCACCGTGTGTGTCTTTCTTCGAGGATGTTTAGACGAGTGGCCCGTTCCAGCCCTCATTGGCAGCGATGTTGGAGTGCAGATTGAGTCGAAGTGGACGGTTCGTGCAAGAGAACGTGAAGCGCACTGAAGCACAGCCCCAGAGTTGGAACTGCGCCAACTCTGCGCCACAGGCCGGGGGGCACGTGGTTGGTGACACTATCGGTCACCGCTTCGCCTATACCGTACCCATCGGGAATGGTCTCCTTCATCAACACAAACACTGGGGTTCTCGGTGGAGGTAAGAAGTGAGTGCCAATGGTTTCATGGACGCAATGGCGGCGGTGTACGGGCTACTTAGCGGCTGTCTGGCTCTGCTTGGTGGCGGGTACTGTCTGAGAGGTGTTCTCACATATGAAGTAAAGGCTTCGACACTAGTAATTCGAGCTTTTAGCGTCGACGTTCAACAGATTCCGCTAGCGTGCATAGAACGCATCGAAGTCGTTCCTTTTGTAGCATTGATTCCACTTAGTCATTCATTTCGGTTCGATGCTTTTTTTTCTTGGAAATGGTGTGCATATAGGAAAAGGGTCGTTTTGATAAAGAGGCAGGATGGGATATTGAAACAGATCATAGTTAGTCCCGCAGAGCCCGAACTATTCGTCGATTCTGTGATAAATGCTTGCGCTGGCACTCGGATCGACGAGACGAAATAAGTTATGCAATTGAAAGCACTCGTTGCTGAAACGTCGGATTATCGCGGCGGGTGGCACACCCTTTCAGAAGCGAAGTTTTGGGGGTGCCCCATCCTTCTCGCGAAGCGAGAGGGTGGGGCAGTTCGAATGTCTGATGAATAGAGAATGAAGACTGCACACACAACTCGTGCCTCCTGGCAGAACCAGCTGATGGGCACGCCTACGACGTCATTCACCTACGACCGCAACGGCAACATGCTGACGAAGACGACCACTGCGGGAACGGCCAGCTACTCCTGAGACTACGAGAACCCGTTGGTGTCTGGCACCAATTGGGGGTGCCGAACGGGGCGCTTAGGCCACATTTCAGGCCCTCCTACCTGATAAAATCATTCCTAGAAAACCTCTCGGACCGAACGTGGCGGGGCGGGCAGCCTTGCCGGACGAGGTTTTTCTCGGTCTGGATCGAATTCGCGGAAGGCTTTGTGCTTAGCAGCCGGTGACGACGCCCGGCGGCAAGGCTGGGCGCAGAGCAGCCCCGAAGTGAATCCCACAGCTTGCGACCGGTACCCGTAGCGGAGGAAGCGTCTCCGTTGGAGGGCGGTTTTGCACCGGAAACTGGCAAAACCTACCCCTTCTATGAGTTGGAGTCGCGCCGGTGCTCTGCTTCGGTTACTCTAGATTTGGGTGATGGGTGCGCGGGGAGAACTGCGTCCGGACCCGAGCGGGGTTTGCGTGGGTCGCGGCCAACGCCTTCCCCTTACGCCTGTTGAGCAGGCGCGGAACCGGATGAGGCCGCGCTGGAGAGAGATGAGCGAAACGACGAACGCCAAGACGATTCTTCTGTTGAAGCCGCGTGGCTTCTGCGCCGGGGTGGTGCGCGCCATTGACATTGTGAAGATTGCCCTCGAAGCCTTCGGGGCGCCAATCTACGTGCGCAAGGAGATTGTGCACAACAAGTTCGTGGTGGAAGAGCTGCAGGGCAAGGGCGCCATCTTTGTCGACGAACTGGATGAAGTGCCCTCGGGCGAGCGCGTCATTTACAGCGCGCATGGCGTGGCTCCGTCCGTGCGGGATGCCGCCAAGCAGCGCGGGCTGCGCGTCATCGACGCCACCTGCCCGCTGGTCACAAAGGTTCACGTGGAAGCCGTGCGCTTTGCCAAGGAAGGCTCCTCGCTGATCCTGATCGGCCACCTGAACCATGACGAGATTATCGGCACGCTGGGCGAAGCTCCGGCGGTCACGCAGGTGGTCAGCAACGCCGAGCAGGTTGCGACGCTGGAAGTGCCGGACCCGAACCGTGTGGCCTACCTGACGCAGACAACGCTCAGCCTGGACGAATCGCGCGACATTATTGAGGCGCTGAAGAAGAAGTTCCCGAACATCCGCGGGCCGCACGCGCAGGATATCTGCTACGCCACGGAGAACCGCCAGACAGCGGTGAAGAAGGTCTCCAAGGAGGCCGACCTGGTGCTGGTGGTGGGCTCGCCCAACAGCTCGAACTCAAACCGGCTGGTGGAAGTCTCTCGCAACCTGAATACGCAGGGCTACCTTATCGACAGCTTCAAGGATATTGACGCCGAGTGGCTGAAGGGCATCAAGACGGTCGCACTGACCGCGGGTGCCTCGGCCCCGGAACATCTGGTGCAGGAGGCCGTCGATTTCCTCCGCCAGCATGGGTTTGAAAACGTCGAAGAGGTAGAGGTCATGCCCGAACATGTGCGCTTTGCGCTTCCGCCGGAGATTGTGGAAGCCATTGGCAGCGCTCCGCGGGGTTAACGCCGCTTGACCGGCGACAAGGAACCAATGGAACACAAGCAAACAGCTTCGGCGCAAATACGCTTTGGCAAGATCGGCGGGCTCAAAACCCACCTGGATTCCGCCATCCGCGCCGCGCAGAATTACCTGTTTTCAGAGCAGTATGAGGACGGCTACTGGTGCGGCGAGCTTGAGGCCGACACCACGCTGGTCTCCGACTACATCTTCCTGCACACGGTGCTTGGCACGCGCGACGAAGTGCGCGACCAGAAGTGTGTGCGGCAGATTCTGCGCTACCAGAACGAAGACGGCGGCTGGCCCATCTACAGCGGCGGGCCGTCGAACATCAGCGCCGCCGTGAAGGCCTACTTTGCGCTGAAGATGTGCGGCCACACGCCGGACCAGCCGCACATGGTCAAGGCCCGCGAGTACATTCTCGCGCAGGGCGGCGTGCCGGCGGTCAACACCTTTACCAAGGTCTACCTCTGTGCGCTCGGCCAGTATGACTATGACGCCGTTCCGGCCATTCCGCCGGAGCTGGTGCTGTTCCCCAACTGGTTCTGGTTCAACATCTACGAGATTTCGTCGTGGTCGCGTGCCATCCTGATCCCGCTGGCCATCTGCTATGCCAAGAAGCCGTTCAAGAAGATTCCGGACGAGCAGGGCATTGATGAACTGTTCCCGAATGGCCGCTACGGCGACGACCTCCGGCTGAAGTGGGACAAAAAGCTGTTCTCCTGGCGCAACTTCTTCCTGCTGCTGGACCGCATCTGCCACGGCTTTGAACGGGTGCATGTGCGCCCGCTACGCTCGCTGGCCTTGAAGCGGGCAGAGAAGTGGATGCTGGAGCGGCTGGAGAAGTCCGACGGACTCGGCGCCATCTATCCGGGCATCCTGAATTCGATCATCGCCATGCGCTGCCTCGGCTACTCGATGGATGACCCGCAGGTGATCCGCGCACTCGACGAGTTTGAGAAACTCGGCATTGAGGAACAAGATACCTTCCGCATGCAGCCCTGCATGTCTCCCGTGTGGGACACCGCCTACGCGGTCTTTGCCCTGGGCGAGAGCGGCGTGGACAAGCAGGACCCGCGCATGGTCAAGGCCGCCGAGTGGATGCTGAAGAAGCAGATCCGCGAAAAGGGCGACTGGGCAGTGAAGAATCCGAAGACCGAGCCAGGTGGCTGGTACTTCGAGTTTAACAATGAGTTTTATCCAGATGTAGATGACAGCGCACAGGTTATGCTGGCGCTGACCCACGTGAATACCAGCGACGAACGCTTCCAGGAAGAGTCCGTGGAGCGGGCTATGCGCTGGGAGCTTTCGATGCAGTGCCGCAACGGCGGCTGGGCCTCCTTCGACAAAGACAACGACCGGATGGTCTTCCAGTACGTTCCGTTTGCCGACCATAACGCCATGCTCGATCCGGCAACGGTCGATATCACCGGTCGCGTTCTCGAGTGCCTAGCCAGCCACGGCTACACGCTCGAAGACAAGCCGGTGAAGCGGGCGATCGACTTCATTCGCAAGGAGCAGGAGTCGGACGGCTCGTGGTTCGGACGCTGGGGCGTCAACTACATCTACGGAACCTGCTGCGTGCTGCGTGGGTTGGATGCCATCGGCTACGATCACAATGAGCCGGAGGTTCAGCAGGCGGCCGAGTGGCTGCGCATGGTGCAGAACCCGGATGGCGGCTGGGGCGAGACGGTCGGCTCCTACGATGATGTAAACCTTAAGGGAACCGGCGAAAGTACTTGTTCGCAAACGGCTTGGGCGCTGCTGGGACTGCTGGCGGCGGGCGATACGCGGAGCGAATCACTGGCGGCGGGAATCAAGTTCCTGCTCGACCGCCAGAAGCCGGATGGAAGCTGGTTTGAGGTGCCCTACACGGGGACGGGGTTCCCGCGGGTGTTCTATTTAAAGTACATGATGTACTTCCAGTACTTCCCGCTGATGGCTTTGAGCAAGTACGCACGCATGATGGAGGCCGAAGAGGCCGGAGCGTAACGCAAGAATTGTGTCGCCTGTGTCTGCCGAAGAAGGCAGGCTGGGTGTGCGAAGAGTTGAAGCAAGGCAAGGGTTGAGAAGTTCAGACAGGCCGCGGAAACTGGGGCGGCCGTAGTTAGGAGCGAGATGCCGATACATCCGATACGCCTACAGATGGACCTGGCGAAGTACATCATTGGACAGAAGCTGAAGGGTGTGAAGCACTTTCCGCTGGTGATGATGCTGGAGCCTCTGCACGCCTGCAACCTGACCTGTACGGGTTGCGGACGCATTCGCGAGTACGAGGACACCATCAAGGAAGTGGTGCCGGTGGAGCAGTGCTTGAAGGCCGTGGAAGAATGCGGCGCGCCAATGGTCTCCGTCTGTGGCGGCGAGCCGCTGATCTACAAAGAAATCGGCCGGCTGACCGATGAGCTGCTGAAGCGCGGCAAGCACGTCATCATCTGCACGAACGGCGTCTACCTGGCCAAGAAGGTCGACCAGTTCAAGCCCGATCTTCGGTTCATCTGGAACATCCACCTGGACGGTCTGCGCAAGTCGCATGACCTGGCGGTGGAGCGCGATGGCGTTTTCGACGCGGCCATTGAGGGCATCAAGGCGGCCAAGGCCAAGGGCTTCCGCGTGATGACCAACACGACGGTCTACGAAGAGACCGACATGAACGAAATTGAGGCGCTGTTCGAGTACCTGAAGACGCTGGGCGTGGATTCGCACGTAATCTCGCCGGGCTACTCGTACTCGGCTGTCGAGACCAAGGAAATCTTCCTCGACCGCAAGGCAATCCGCGAGAAGTTCAAGGACATCAAGCGCTTGGCGAAGAAGTACCCCATCGGCGATTCGCCGATTTACGTGGAGTTCCTGGCGGGCGACCGCGAGCTGAGCTGCACGGCCTGGGGCAACCCGACCTACAACACCAAGGGCTGGAAAGGCCCCTGCTACCTCATCACCGACAAGCACCACGAGAGCTTCAAGGAGTTCATTGAAGACACGCCGTGGGACAAGTACGGACATGGCAAGGACCCGCGCTGCGAGGACTGCCTGGTGCACTCCGGCTATGAGGCCTCTGCCGCAATGGCCAGCGGCTTCCGTGACACCTGGAAGCTGATGAACTGGTCGCTGTTCGGGTAGTAAAATCAGAAGCAAGGCGCAGCCACCGGGGAGGCCCGGTGGCTGTCGCTTTGAGAGATGAAGATAGCCGGAAAGTGCTATCCGGCGAAGGGCCAAAATGAAAGCGTTCGTCACTGGGGCTACGGGGTTCATAGGGTCGCATGTTGCGCAGGTGCTGGCCGAGCAGGGCGCGGAGTTGCGTCTGCTGGTGCGCGAGCACAGCCGTCTGGATAATCTTGCGGGATTGAAGTGCGACCTGGTGAAGGGCGACCTGACCGACGAGGCCAGCCTTCGCAAGGGCATGGAGGGCTGCGAGGCGGTCTTCCACGTGGCGGCCGACTATCGCCTGTGGACGCCCGATCCGAAGCCGATGTACCAGGCCAATGTCGAGGGCACGCGGGCGATTCTTGCGGCGGCGAAGGCTGCCGGAGTGCGGCGTACCGTCTGCTGCAGCTCGGTGGCGACCATGGGCTTTGGCTACGAGCCGAAGGCCGTGGACGAGAACACGCCAGTCTCCGAGGCCGAGATGATCGGCCACTATAAGCGCTCCAAGTTCCTTGGTGAGCAGGTGGCGCTGGAGGCCGGACGCGCAGGGCAGGAAGTTGTGGTGGTGAACCCGAGCGCGCCCATTGGCGAGCGCGACATCAAGCCGACGCCGACTGGAGAGATCGTCCTTCGCTTCCTGCGCAAGCAGTTTCCCGCCTACATGGAAACCGGATTGAACATTGTAGACGTGCATGACGTGGCACGCGGGCACGTGCTGGCCTTTGAGAAAGGGCGGCGCGGCGAGCGCTACATTCTCGGCGGCGAGGACATGACGCTGAAGCAGATGCTCGACCTGCTCGCGGAGATCACCGGACTGCCGTCGCCGACCGCCAAGGTTCCGCACGCGGTGGCGCTGACCTATGCGGCGTTCTCGGAGTTCTTTACGGGCAAGCTGATGGGTAAGACGCCGGGCGCGACCGTCGACGAGGTTCGCATGGGCAAAAAGTACATGTGGGTGAACTCGTCAAAGGCGGAGCGCGAACTGGGTTACACGCACGGGCCGGCGAAAGAGGCTCTGCGGCGGGCGGCCGAGTGGTTTGTCGTGAGCCGCTACGCGCCGGTCTATGGGACGGTGTGTCCGTATGCCTGATGCCGCGCGCGTGGTCATCATTGCCGCCTTGGAGCGCGAGATTGCGCCGCTGGTGAAGGGCTGGAAGCGAGGCCGGTGGGCGCTGCCAGAAGGCACTTGGGTTCGCTTTACGCAAGGTGAGGCACTGGTGATTGTGGCCGGACCGGGGCGCGAGAACGCAGCCTATGTTACGGCGGAAGTGTTGAAGTCGCAGAGGCCGGAGCTGGTGGTGTCCGTGGGTTTTGCCGGGGCCACAACGGCCGAGATGAAGGTGGGCGACGTGGTGGTGCCTGCCAGGGTCTGCGACGGCGATGAGAGTTTTGAGACCGCGTTCGGCGCGGGCGTGCTGGCCACCGTGCACGAGGTCGCCACGCAGGAGTTGAAGCAGCAGCAGGCAAAGCGGTATGGAGCCTGCGTGCTGGACATGGAAGCCTCGGCGGTGGCGGAAGCGGCGCAGGCCGAGGGCGTGAAGTTTGCGGCGGTCAAGGCGGTTTCCGACACGCTGGCCGATGAAGATGTGGCGGTGAGTGCGCCCTTCGTGAAGCCCGAAGGCTTCGATATGGCGGGCTTTCTGAAGCACATTGGGCCGCGTCCGCAGCTTTGGCCCGCGGTGGCGAGGTTGAAGCGCAACAGCGAGCAGGCGAGCGCGGCATTATGCGCGGCGTTGCGCGAGCTGGCGAAGGATCTGGACGGTTTTGCCGCGAAGGCCACGGATGGCCGCTCGGCGGAAATGAGCGCGAAGCAGTAGAGCGCTGGTGAACGAGATGGGTGTAACGACGGAAGTAAATCTGCAGAAGGTGATTGGGCGGGTGCCCAAAACGATGCTTGCCGCGGTCTACTACGGCAAGAACGACGTGCGCATGGAGACCGTGCCGGTGCCGGAGATTGGCGCGGGCGAACTGCTGGTGCGCATACACACGTGCGGCATCTGCGGCACGGATTTGAAGAAGGTTTCAACCGGCTCGCACTCGGCACCGAGAGTCTTTGGGCACGAGATGACGGGCGTGGTTGTGCGCGCGGGTGCCGGCGTAAAGGACTTTGCCGAAGGCGACCGGGTGATGGTCTTTCATCACATTCCGTGCCGGAACTGCTACTACTGCCGCAAGAAGGTGTTTGCGCAGTGCGCCACCTACAAGAAAGTGGGTGCGACGGCAGGCTTCGGCGAGCCGAGCGGTGGCGGTTTTTCCGAGTACATTCGCGTGATGGACTGGATCGTCGCCAACGGCGGCGTCATTCCTATTCCCGACAACGTGAGCTACGAACAGGCCTCGCACATTGAGCCGGTGAACACCGTGTGGAAGGCCGTGGAGACGTTGGCTCCGCAGCCGGACGAGACGGTGCTGGTGATTGGGCAGGGGCCGATCGGACTGTTGCAGGCCTGCCTGGCAAAACGGAAAGGCGCCACGGTTGTGGCTTCCGATTTGTTCTCCCAAAGGCTTACAATAAGCCGGAGTTATGGGCTGAACAACACGATTGATGCTTCCCAGGTGAACGTGGTGGAGCGTTTGCGGGAAATGACGGACGGACGCGGCGCGGATGCCGTAGTGCTGGCCGTTGGGGGAGATGCATTGATTCGTACCGCGATTGACGCGGCGCGGCCGGGTGGCCGCGTGATGTTGTTTGCGCAGACAGTCCGCAGTCAGGCCACGTTCGATCCTGCGTCGGTTTGCGTGGACGAGAAGACACTGCTGGGCAGCTACAGCGCTTCGGTGGAGCTGAACGACGAAGTTGCAAAATTCGTCTTCAGCGGAGAGATGGACCTGGAGGGACTCTTCAGCCACCGCTTCCCGCTGGAGCGCGCACTGGAAGCACTGGAACTGGCATCGCATCCTCAGCCAGAGACCATGAAGATTGCCATTCAACCGGGCACCGCCTGGGAAGGATAAGTCATAGTGAACGGAAAAATGACCGCAGCGGTCCTCTACGGCAAAGAGGACGTGAAGATTGAAGAAGTCCCGATTCCTGAGCTGGAAGAAGGCGAAGTACTGGTACGGGTGCAGGCGGCGTTGACCTGCGGTACCGATCTGAAAGTCTATCGTCGCGGCTACCACGCGAAGATGATTGTTCCTCCCGCACTTTTTGGACACGAGTTTGCAGGCGTAATTGAAGAACTGGGCCCCGGAGTCCGCGGATACAAGAAGGGGCAGCGCGTGGTGGCGCTGAACTCCGCGCCGTGCGGGCAGTGCTTCTACTGCAAGAAGCACCAGGAAAACCTCTGCGAGGATCTACTGTTCAACAACGGCGCGTATGCCGAGTACATCAAGGTTCCCAAGCGCATTGTCGAAGCCAACATGCTGGCGGTTCCGCCGGACGTTTCCTTTGAAAACGCCGCGCTGACCGAGCCGCTGGCTTGCGTGTTGCGTGGATTGCATGAGACGGGCGTGGAAATTGGCGACTCGGTGGTGGTCATCGGCATGGGGCCGATTGGCCTGATGTTCGTGCAGATTGCGCACATCATGGGCTGCAACGTGATTGCCGTGGTGAAGCGTGATGCGCAGGTTGCGGCAGCACGCCGGGCAGGCGCGGCCGAGGTGGTGCAGATCACCAAGGTGGATGCCGTGCAGGCCGTGCGCCATCTGACGCCGGAAGGCCGAGGCGCTGATGTGGTGATCGAAGCTGTGGGCCGTCCCGAAGCATGGGAGTGGGCCATTGAGATGGTGCGCAAGGGCGGTGTGGTCAACTTCTTTGGCGGATGTCCGAAGGACACGCAGGTGGGGCTGGACACGCAGCGCCTGCACTACTCGGAGATCACGCTGAAGGCGACGTTCCATCACACGCCGGAGACGGTGCGGCGCGCGTTTGCGCTGGTGGCCGAGCACAAGATCAAGGCGGAGCACTACATCACTGGCGAAGCGCCGTTGTCGGAACTTTCCGAGGTGCTCCGCCACATGGCAAACCGCAAGGGTGAAATCAAGACCGCGATCATACCCGGGCTGTAGGCGCGGACAAGGACGACGATGTCAGTGATCCATCCCAACGGCCCGATGGGCGGGCCGCCGAGTGGTGAGGTGCGTCCGGAGGCAGTGCGCGAAGGTTTCTCGCGGCTCCCCGCGAGCTACGCAATCCCCGAGACTGCGCCGACGTTGGCGGAGGCGCGCGCCTACTGCGAGCGGCTGGCGCGCGGCCACTATGAGAATTTCTCTGTGGCCTCGTGGTTCCTGCCTAGAAGACTTCATCAGCACTTCTTCAATGTCTATTCCTACTGCCGCATCTCCGACGATCTGGGCGATGAGGTTGGCGACACCGCTCTTTCGCTGGCGTTGCTCGATCAGTGGGGGCGGGAACTGGATGCGACTTACGCGAAGCTGAGCAATCCTTCGGCGGAAGGGTCGCGGCATCCGGTATTTGTCGCGCTGGCCGATACCATCCGCGAATTTCAGATTCCCGAGCATGAATTCAGCGACTTGCTGGTGGCCTTCCGGCAGGACCAGACCGTGAAGCGGTACCAGACGTTTGACGACGTGCTCGGCTACTGCCATTACTCGGCGAACCCGGTGGGGCACCTGGTGCTGTATCTGTGCGGCTACCGTGACGCGGGACGCCAACTGCTGAGCGACTTCACCTGCACGGCGCTGCAACTGGCCAACTTCTGGCAGGACGTTTCCGTGGACTGGGAGAAGGACCGCGTTTATCTGCCGCTCGAAGACCTCACGCGCTTTGGCGCGACGGAGCAGCAGATTGCCGAACGGCGATTCTCTCCGGAGTTCCGCGAGTTGATGCGCTTTGAAGTGAAGCGTGCGCGCCAGTGGTTTGAGCGCGGATTGCCGCTGGTGAAAGAAGTTGATCGCCACCTGGCGCTCGACCTGGAGTTGTTCAGCCGTGGCGGGTTGGCGATTCTGGACGCGATTGAAAAGCAGAATTACGACGTGCTGGCGCAGCGCCCGGTGGTCTCCAAGACGCAGAAGTTCATGCTGTTGCTGCGCGCGCTGGCGGGGAAGGTGTCCGCATGAGCACCACCGCGGTTACGCCTGCGAACGCGCTGCAACTGGATACCGCCTACTGCGTGTGCCGGCACATTGCGCGCAGCAAGGCCAAGAACTTTTACTACGGCTTCATGGTGCTGCCGTCGCGGCGGCGCAATGCACTCTGCGCGGTATACGCCTTCATGCGCCGCGCCGATGATATCTCCGACGATCCCACGCTCTCAGTGGAGGAGCGTCGCCAAAAGATGGGCGTGTTCCTCGATGCATTCCGGCGGGCTTCTGCCGGAGAGCGCACGGACGAGCCTGTGCTGATGGCTCTGCGTGATTCGCAGCAGCGCTTCAACATTCCGAGCGAGCTGCTGGAGAAGCTGGTGGCTGGGACCGCGATGGATCTGGAGGAGACGCACCCGTACGATCCCGCGCATCCTATCGTTGCCTACCAGACCTTCGACGAGCTTTACAACTACTGCTACCACGTGGCGAGCGTGGTCGGCCTGGTGTGCATCTGCATCTTCGGTTACACGGAAAAGAAGGCGGAGATGCTGGCGGAGCGGCTCGGTGTCGCCTTCCAGCTCACCAACATTCTGCGCGACGTGAAGGAAGACGCGGAAATGGGGCGCATCTACCTGCCGGCGGAGGACCTGCTGCGCTTCAATGTCTCTGTTGAGGAGTTGTGCGCGGGCAAGGACCCGGACAAGCTGGTTCCGCTGCTGAAGTACGAGGCGGACCGCGCGCGTGAGTTCTACAAGAGCGGCGACGAATTACTGCCTCTGGTGGAAGAAGCAAGCCAGCCTGCGTTGTGGGTGCTGATCGCAATCTACCGCGGATTGCTGGAGCGCATTGAGCAGCGCAATTACGACGTCTACTCCGAGCGCGTGCGCGTGAGCACCTTTGACAAGGTGAAGATGCTGCTGCAAGGCTTCGGTAAGCGGCTTCTCTGGTGGGCGTAAGCATGGCGGGCGGGAAGACGAGCGTGGCCATCGTGGGCGGCGGGCTTTCCGGAATCGCCGCTGGCTGTGCGTTGTCGGAGGCTGGATACAAGGTCACATTGTTTGAGCGGCGCCCCTATCTTGGCGGCCGCGCTTCTTCCTACGAGCATCCCGGCACGGGCGAGGTGGTGGACAACTGCCAGCACGCGCTGCTGGGCTGCTGTACCAATCTGCTCGATCTCTACAAGCGGCTCGGCGTCGCCGACAAGATCCGCTGGTACTCCAAGCTGACGTTCATGCTGCCCGGCGGCAAGAGCGGCGTCATTGCGCCGTCGTGGCTGCCAGCTCCGCTGCACTCCACGCCAAAGTTTCTGGGCTTCCCGTTGCTCTCGCTGGCGGACAAGCTGGGCGTAGCTCGTGCGCTGATGGCTGTGCTGAACGGAGTGCCGCAGGAAGAGGGCGACTTCGCAAGCTGGCTGCGGCGACATGGGCAATCACAGCGGGCAATCGACCGGTTCTGGCAGCCGGTGCTGGTGGGCGCGCTCAACGAAGAACTGGACAAGGTGAGCGTGCGCTACGCGGGGCTGGTCTTCCGCGACGCGTTCCTGAAGTCTGCCGAAGCCGGACGCATGGGCCTGCCGACAATTCCTCTCTCCGAGCTTTACGGCGTGGCCGCCAATTACATCACGGCGCGCGGAGGCGAAGTTCGCCTGCGGAGTTCGGTGGAGGGAATTGGGGCGACGGCAAATGGTGCGTTCATCCGCACGGCGAACGGGGAAGAGCAGTTTGATGCGCTGATCTGCGCGGTGCCGTTCTATGCACTGTGCAAGCTTCTGCCGCCGGGAGAAGCCAGCGAGAAGCTGCTGCACGAGACAAGCCGGTTGCAGACGGCGCCGATCACCGGCGTGCATCTGTGGTTCGACCGCGAGATTTCTCCGCTCGAACATGCGGTGCTGCTGGAGCGCAATATTCAGTGGATGTTCCAGAAGTCAAAGATTCAGCAGCGCACGGTGGAAGGCGCGGGCAGCTACGTGGAGCTGGTGGTGAGCGCTTCGCGGCAGATGGTGCCGATGTCGCGCGCCGAGGTGATTGAATTATCTTTGCGGGAGCTTGCGGAGTTCTTCCCCATCGTGCGCGAAGCCAGGTTGCTGAAGGCTACCGTGGTGAAGGAAATCCACGCGACGTTTGTGCCAGCGCCCGGCTCGGACGCGTCGCGGCTCAAGCCGAAGAGCCCGTGGCCGAACATCTTCCTGAGCGGTGATTGGACCGAGACAGGCTGGCCCGCGACGATGGAAGGCGCTGTTCGCGGCGGCTATCTTTCGGCGGAAGCCCTCGTGACTTCGCGCGGAGAACACGCGAAATTTCTTGTCGCAGACCTTGCACCGCAGGGCTTGATGAAGCTCTTTCCGTAATCGTTACTGTTTTTCCTGTCCATTCTTGGCGGGCGTCTGCTTATCGCTCGTGTGCTCGTTCGCCCACGCCTCGTCGATATTGAAATAGATGTCGACGGGCGCGCTGTCGTCTTCGGGCACAACCTTCAGCACATCGTAGCGATGGCCGCCGGTTTCCACCATTGATTCCGAGCGGACGCGATAACCCTTCAGTGCAAGAATCGAATACACCTCGTGCACCAGTACCGCATTCCATGCGGTTTCCGGCGAGTGACCGTCGCGTTTCTGCGTGATGGAATCCATCAGCGCATGCATCACGGTGCGGTGGAACTCTTCGCGCTTGGTCTTGCCAAGCTGGTGCAGGGCCGTAGCCGCGGCGGCATGAGCGTCAAGGCTCGCGGGATCGTGCTCGCAGATGTCCTCGGCGAGCTTGACGGCAGTGTTGTAGTCCTCATCGTCAATGGCGTCGAACATTTGCTCGGTCGTCAGTTCGGGGATCGACTCGGCCAGCGGAGGCAGGCAGCGGCGGCGCAGCGCAGTGTAGTCGATGCTAATTTCACCGCGCGCCAGCGACCAGGAAAGTTGGCGGCAGGTGGGAGCGGCAGCGGGTGTCTGTGCAAAGAGAGGGCAGCCGAGCAGCAGGAACGCGACGAGGGCGACGTGCTTCATGTGTGTATGGTCGCATCGCGCGGGCACTGCGCGCAAACCATCGGGCACAAAAAAAGCCCCGCTCGCGTGGAGCGGGGTGCAGGAGGCTGTGTACTGTTTGCGCCGTGCTAGATCTGCACGGTCTCCAGGCCTTTGGCTTCTTCAAACAGGCTCTGGAAGAGGATGGTGCTGAGGTAGCGCTCGCCGAAGTCAGGCAGAACGGCGACGATGAGTTTGCCCGCATTCTCTGGACGCTCGGCCAGCTTGAGCGCGGCGGCCACAGCGGCACCGCTGCTGATGCCGACAAGCAACCCTTCCTTGATGGGCAGGTCACGCGCGGTCTGGATGGCAAGCTCGCTCGGGATGGGCAGAATCTCATCGACGAGTGTCGTATCCAGCACGCTCGGGACAAAGCCCGCGCCGATGCCTTGAATCTTGTGGGGGCCGGAGGCTCCGCCGCTCAGCACGGGGCTTTCCGCAGGTTCCACTGCTACGGCCTTAAAGCCCGCCTTCTTCGGCTTGATGAACTGCGCAATGCCGGTGATGGTGCCGCCGGTGCCGACGCCAGCGACCACGATATCAACCTTGCCATCGGTGTCGCGCCAGATCTCGGGGCCGGTGGTCTCGCGGTGAATCTTCGGATTATCAGGGTTGGCGAACTGCTGAAGGATGTAGCTATCGGGCGTGTTCTTGTTGAGTTCCTCGGCCTTGGCGATGGCGCCCTTCATGCCCTTTGCGCCCGGGGTCAGCACCACTTCGGCGCCGAAGGCCTTGACCAGCACGCGGCGCTCAAGGCTCATCGTGTCGGGCATGGTGATGATGAATTTGTAGCCCTTGACGGCCGCGACCCAGGCGAGGCCGATGCCGGTGTTGCCGCTGGTCGGCTCAATCAGGGTGGTCTTGCCAGGGGTGATCTTGCCGGCCTTTTCGGCCTCTTCAATCATGCTGACCGCGATGCGGTCCTTCACGCTGTTGGCCGGATTGCGGCTTTCGAGCTTCACGGCCACGGTGGCCTTCAGGCCCGCAGACAGGCGGTTGAGCTTCACTAAAGGCGTGTTGCCAATGAGCTTGGTCAAATCGTTTGCAATCGTCACGATGTCCTCTTTTCAGTTGTATGGATGTTGAAAGTCAGCGGCGGGAATCAAAAGATCCCGCGACTTTAGAACCTGGAAATGTGAGAAGGCAGAAAGGTGCCTGTTAGCGGCAACAACAACAACAGCAGACGATGATGGAGGAAGTGCTCGTCATTTTGCTGAATGGGGCCGGGAGGCCCGCGTCCTGGTTATTGTGACGCGGACGGCCCGATTGTGCAACATCTGATTTGATTGAAGCGGCGAGGCGAAGGATTCAGGAATCGCTAGCGCGCGAGCAGCGCGACGCCCGCACCCACGAAAACAGCGGCGATCCAGCGACGGCGGTCGACGTTTTCCTTGAGAAAGAATTTCGCAACAAATGCGTTGGAGATGAACGTCAGCGCGGCAGCCGCAGGGCCGACAAGGGACAGATCCGCCCACGAGAGTCCGAACAAGAGGCTAAAGAAGGCGATGGCCATGAAGAACACAGCGACGAAAACCGACGGCGTGGAGAAGACGCGGCGGACGCAAGCGGCAAGCCCTTCGCGATTGCGAAGCTCGCCAAGGTCTCCAATGTTCTGCATGGAGTAGGCAAGCAGCGATTCTCCTGCGGTGGAGGCCAGGGTGACGACGAGGATGGCGGCCCAGGTGTAAAGAGTCTTCATCGTGCCTCCTCGTGAGCTTCCGCGGCTTGCGGCGCGTCTTCGCGCTCGGTCTGCGCGGGACCGCCGGCGACAAAGCCAACGCCGATGGTGATGAGCACGATGCCAAGCCAGCGCGAAGAACTGATCTGTTCGTGCAGGAAGAACTTTGAGGTCAGCGCCATGACAACGTAGCCCATGCCGGTGGCGGGCATCACGTAGGTCAGGTCTGCCCAGCTCAGCGCGGCGGACATGGCGGCGAAGAAGCAGAGCAGCAGGAGAATTCCGCAGACAACCCACGGATTGAGCACGGCAAGAATGACCGCGCCGAGATGCTCGAGGCTGATGGCGCCCACGTCCTTCATGCCGCGCGAGAGCAGCGTATCGCCAATGGAGGCGAACAAAGCGACGGCCATCAGGACCATGTATTTGCGAAAAGTCATGCCTCAATCGTAACAGCTTCGCGGCGATGGAATGACGGAGTGACGAAAGTACGAAAGGACGAAATGAGCGCGATGGGAGCGCTGCGTGAATGCAGTGCGTCGCGACTTGGAGAAATGAGACACGAGGGAAGAGAAAGCAGATCCTTCAGCGCAAGAAGCCACCTCAGGATGACGCCTGGGATTAGGAGAGGTTGCTTCGATCAGGGCGGAAGTGCGCGGTGGACATTCCAGCGCGCAGATAAGAAAAGGCCCCGCGGGTGCGGGGCCAGCTTGAAACCTTGTGACTGTGAAGCCTGCGGCTAGCTGTGGGCGGCGTGTGCCGGAGCCTCGGCCGCTTTCTTGGCGCGGGCTTCTTCCACGGCGCGCTTGCGTGCGGCGCGCAGGGTCAGGAACTCCTTGGCTTCCTTGTAGAGGCGCTTGCGCTCCTCACTCTTCATCATGGCCTTGGCCACGATTGGAATCCACATCTTCGGACGGTAGATGAAGTACTCGTCGTAGAAGCGGTGGACCATCTCCATGATGTAGTCAGTGGGCAGGCCTGGGTACTCAATGTGCGCCACCTGGTGTCCGCCCAGATCGACGAGATCCTCGGAGTTGGTGATGTAGCCGCCCTTTTCCGCGAACTCGAAGAACTCGGTGCCGGGGTAGGCGTGTGCCACGGAGACCTGTATGGTTTCCACGTTCAACTTCTTGGCGAAGTTGATGGTGCGGCGGATCGTCTCCTTGGTCTCACCGGGGAGGCCGAGGATGAAGTCGCCGTGCACGGTCAGGCCCAGCTTCTTGCAGTCCTTCACAAACTGCTCGGCGCGCTCGATGGTGGCGCCCTTCTTGATGTTCTTGAGAATCTGCGGGTCGCCCGACTCAAAGCCGACGATGAGCAGGCGGCAGCCCGCTTCCTTCATCGCCTTCAGCGTCTCGTAATTGGTGGTGACGCGCGAGGTGCACGACCAGGTCAGCTTCAACGGCTTCAACTTGGCGCACAGCTCGATGGTGCGCGCGCTGTTGATGTTGAACGTGTCGTCGTCGAAGAAGAATTCCTTTGCCTCGGGGAAGAGCTTCTTGGCCTTGGCCATTTCAGCGGCCACGGCGTCGGTGGAGCGCTTGCGCCATGCGTGTCCGCTCAACTGCTGCGGCCACAGGCAGTAGGTACACTGCGCCGGGCAGCCGCGCGTGGTGTAAAGCGCCACATACGGATGCTGCAGGAAGGGCACGTTGTAGCGCGTGATGTCGAGGTCGCGCTTGTAGACGTCGACCACATCGGGCAGCTTGTCCAGCTCCTCGCCGGAGAGCGGCGGGCGGTCGAGATTGTGGATGACCTTGCCGTCGGCGCCGCGGTAGCTGACGCCGAGAATCTCGCTCAGCGGCTTGCCGTTGGCGTACTCGACGGTTGCGTAGTCGAACTCGCGGCGAACCACGAAGTCGATGGCCGGGCAGTCATTCAGCGCCTCATCGGGCAGCGTGGTGACGTGCGGACCCACGAAGCAGATCTTCAGCTTCGGGTTGGCCTGCTTCATCAACGCGGCCAGCTTCATGTCTCCGCGGAAGCCAGGGGTGCTGGTGAACAGCACAAGAAACTCGTAGTCCTTGCCGATTTCGATGGTCTGCTCGGCCGAGATGTGATGCGGGCTGGCGTCGAGCAGGCGCGATCCCTCAAGCATGCCGGCGGGGTAGGCGAGCCAGACGGGGTACCAGTAGGACTCGATTTCACGCGTGGCCGGCCAGCGCGAGCTGGCGCCGCCGTCAAAGTTCTCAAACGATGGAGGGTTCAGAAACAGCGTCTTCAAAGGCATAAGCACCTATTATCCTAACATCTTGCAAGGGCCATTTCGCAGCGATTTGGAAGCGAACGGCAGCCCTTTGGTGGTGAACGGGGCAGAGCGAAGGGCGAGCGGAAGGCGTTGTCGAATGACGGAATGTCGAAAGTACGAAGGGATGAATTGGAAAGCGCGCTACCGTGGGGTGCTCAACGAACCTCAGGAAGAAATACATCGGGCGAACCCTTTAGGGCGCCATTGCCACATTGCCAAGGCCCAGAGAAGGGCAGCGGTGGCTCTGGAAGAGCAAAGCTGCACTTGCCGGGGAGAAGGTGATCCTTGCTGATGAGGGCGATGCGGATGTCAGGAACAGCATTCTGCGCCTGATTGATAAGGGCCGCGGCCTCTTGAAAATCAGCGTTGGGTTCAGCGTAGAAGAAGAGGACCTTCTCCGCACGAGTGCGCATGAGGTGCCGCAACACCACCGGAAGAGCTCCAGGTTGCAGAGGCGTGTTGTTCAGGTAAAGTCCATCTGGTTGAAGATTGAGTACAACTGTACGGTTGTTATCAGCAACGTAGGGGGAGCAAGGGCGTTGGCGTCCGAGCCACACCGATAATCCCGTGCTCGGGGTCAACATAGTGGACAGCAAAAGTACCGCAACGCCGACAGAAAGCGTTGTTGCCATCATGAGGCTGAACACGCGCAGAGCAGAGGAATGGCGCATGTTCCTAAAGACACCGCACAGAGGCTGGCGGTTCCTGACTCGCGAAAATGTATGGAAGCACATTCGCCAAAGGCTGCGAAAAATGGGGCACGACGGCTGGCGAACTCAATCGTCCACCCAAAGTTAGCGAGACGATATACTGAACAGGCTGTGGAAGCCCGGAGCGCCTGAGCGGCGGGCCGGGAATTGAGAACTGGGAACTCGCTTGGCCATACAGATCAATCACGAAACGGTGGGCGTGGCGCTGGACGCGCTGCGTGCGAACAAGGTGCGCGCCGCGCTGACCATGCTTGGCGTGATGATTGGCGCCGCCTGCATTGTGCTGGTGGTGACCATTGCCACGCTGGGCCGCACCTATGTGCTGACTCAGATCGAGGGCGTCGGCTCGAACCTCGTCTACGCCTTTTATCAGGGCGGTTCGGCGGGTTCGGGCGGCGCGCGTTCGTTGTCCGACGAAATCACCATGGGTGACCTGGAGGCTGTGGCCGCGCAGCCCAAGGTGGCCAAGGTTGCCGGAACCTACGATATGGCGTCGAATATCGTGGTCAACGGCATTGAGAAGCCGGTGGCGCTGATTGGCGTGACCGAAGGCTTCCAGGACATACGCAACCTGCAAATTCTCCACGGGCGCTTCTTCGACGGCAGCGACATGACGCAGGCGGCAAAGGCGTGCCTAGTGACCTACGACCTGGCGAAGCAGATTGATCCCTCCAACCCGAACCTGGTTGGGCGGCAGATTCGCGTGGGCGAGCTGACCTTCACGGTCATCGCCGTCTTCCGCGAGCGCGTCGCCACCTTCGGGCAGTCGGAGATCACGTCAAGCTCGGTGCTGATCCCGTTCCCGCTCATCCGCTACTACACGGGCAATGACTACATGCGCACCTTCTACGCGCAGGCGGCGACCGCGACCGATGTGCCGCAGGTGACGCAGGAGGTGAGCGACGTGCTGACCTCTCGCCACCACGCCGGAGCCATTTACACGGTGCAGAACCTTTCGTCGATCCTGGACGCGGCGCGGAAGATTTCGCTGGCGCTGACCGTGGTGCTGCTGCTGGTGGGCTGCATTGCGCTGGTCATCAGCGGTGTGGGCATCATGAACATCATGCTGGTGACGGTAACGGAACGCACGCGCGAAATCGGCCTGCGGAAGGCCTTGGGCGCGCGCCGCAAGGAGATTCTGTACCAGTTTCTTGTGGAGGCCGGGCTGATCAGCGGCATGGGAGCCGTGCTCGGCATCCTGATCGCCGTCAGCGTGAAGGTGATTGTGGAGCCGCTGCTGCCGGCGGAGCTGAACCTGCGCATTCCGATCTCGCTGGCCTCCGTGGTGGCGGCCTTCATTGTCTCGTGCGCCACGGGCGTGCTGTTCGGTTTCCTGCCCGCGAATCGCGCATCCAAACTGCAGCCGACGGAATCGCTGCGGTACGAATAGTCAATTGACGCTTGATTGCAAAAGACAGGGCGCCTTCGCGGCGCCCTGTCTTATTGCGGTAAGAAGTGACGAAAGGCTATTTCGACGCAGGCAGCGCCCAGGTCTGCAATTCGCCGGTCTGGCGGAGCAACTGCAGTTGCGCGCGCTGCAACTCAAACTGCGATTGCAGGTAGCTGGCCTGCCGGTCGCTTCGGTCGATGCGCGCATTCTCCAAGTCGCGCGAGTTTGCCTTGCCATCGGTGATCTGCGCGGCGACAGAGTCGACGCTGGCCTCAGCCACTTCGTACTCAAGCCGTGCCACATCGACGGCTGCGGTGAGCTGGCGCAGGCTGCGCTGAAGTTTTAGTGCTTCATCGGACACCTGGCTGCGCGTCTCGATGGCCTGCTGGCGCGCGCGGACCACTTCAGCGTCGGCGGCGCGGATGCGGGCGCGCTCGGCAAAGTTGAAGATCGGGATGCGAATGGTGCCGCCAACAGCAAAGCTGTCATTGGAGAATGACTTGTAATACTGCTCGTAATTGTTGAAGGTGCTGAGCCGCTTGTATTGCGTGTAGAAATCCATCTGCGGCTTCATCTGGTCCCGCTCGGCCTGCGCGCGGAACTGGGCGGAGCGCACGCGCTGCTCGGCGGAGCGCACCGTGGCGCTGGTTTCCACGGCAAGTGCGGCCGCGTCGCGCTCGACGGCGGAGGCAGGAAGATCAGGGATGGAAGAGTGGTCGGTGGTCAGCGTGTCCGCCACTGTGCCGATCAGGCGGGCAAGCTTGGTGCGCAGCACTTCGGCGGAAGTCTCTGCCTCGGTAATACGCATCTGCACGCGGGCGGCGGCGAGCTGTGCCCGCTTCAGGTCAAGCTGGCTGTCAACGCCTTCATCGGCACGCTGGCTGGCAATGTAAGTGGCGCGCGTGGCCGACTGCTGTTCCTCTCGGAGCGCCTTCAGGCGCACGGTCACATTGTCCAGTTCAAGGTAGAGCAGGGCAGTGTTGAGCAGCACTTCGTTGGCCTTGTCGGCGTAGTCAACCTGCGCGGCCTCCCAATCGGAGCGCGCGGCGCGGACAAGGCTGCGCTGCGCGAAGTTGATGAGGCTCTGGTTGCTGCTGATGCTGAAGATGGAGGGCACATCGCCCGTGGCGGGCATGCCGAAGGAGTAGCCAAGTTGCGAGCCAAGCGCAACGCTCGGAATGTAGGCGGCGCGCTGCTCGCGGTAACCCTGCTCGGCCTTGGTGCGATCGGCGGTGGCCGTCACCATGGCACCGCTATGTTTGAGCGCCAGCTCCAGCGCGGAACGGAAAGTGACAGGCTGTTGCGCGGAGGCCGCTACGCAAACGGCAAGCGCGATGAGTGCGACGGCGGTGGCGCGCTGGAACCATGCGCGGAGTGTGTGCTGCGGAGCGAGGCAGTGCATTACGCCGCACCTCCGAGCTTGCGCAGCGCATCCTTTGCCGGGCGATAGTTGGAGTAAAGCGCGAGCGCCGCACGGTATTCGGCGGCGGCTCCGGCGCGATCTCCGGTACGCTCCAGCAACTGGCCCAGCATCCAGTGGATGCGGAAGACCGGGGCGGCCTCATCGGCGGGACCAGCGAGATAGCGACGAAGCGCGCTGATGCCACCATTCAGGTTGCGCCCGCTGGTGAGGTACAGCTCGCCAGCGTCATACAGATCATAGGGGCGCACGTTGTGCTCGGCCAGAGCCGTGGAGATGGTGCGCTCCATATCGTCCCAGCGCTTGTGCTTGCGATAGAAGTGCGCCAGCTCCATGAGCGTGGACGGATGATTCCTGCTGGCTTGTATGGCGAGCTTGTGCTGGCGCTCGGCCTCGGCTTCATTCCCACGCGCACCGGCCACAATGGCGCGGATCCATGCGGCGCTGGATGGATCTGATTTTTCAATTTCTCCAGCCAAGCGCATGGCGCGGTCGCGGTCGCCGCCCACCACGCCGGGAGCGTTGGTCAGGTACTCAGCCAGGTCGCGGCGCGCGTCCGTGTTCTTCGGATCGGCGGCAAAGGCGCGGTTCATGGCGTCAAGAGACTTGCGGGCGAGGCCGTAGGCAGAGAGAGCACCAACCTTGTCGGCGCGTTCGCCATAGGCACGGCCCAGCCACATCAGGTAGAAGCTGTTGCCGGGCTGCAACTGCGCGGCACGCTCGCAATTGCTGACGGCGGCGCCGAAATCCTCCGCGTGGTAATAGGCGCGGCAGAGCAGGTTGTAGGCCGCAGCATCATTCGGGTTGCGGGCAAGTTCGGAGCGCAACGCGCGCACGGCATCATCCGTGCGGCCCTGCGTCACAAGCTCCGCGGGAGAGCTGGCGAGTGCGGCCGCGGCTGACAGCGCCAGCACCGCTGCGGCAATGGTCTGAAATACGCGCATTACGATGGGTTCTCGATGATCTTGACGGTGATGCCGTCGGTCATGGGCGTGGGGCTGAGCGAAGAAAGCCCGAGCACTTCGCTTCCGGTCAGGCCCTGCACAATTTCCACGCGCGTCAGGTTGCTGACGCCGGTGCGCACGTCGCGGCGATGGAGTTTGTTCTCATTCACCACGTAGACGAACGATGCGCCATTCTCCGTGTGCAACGCTTCACGGGGAATGGTGAGCGCCGCGGACTGGTTGTTGAGCACAATGGCCACGCCAACGTTGGTGTTCGGCAGCAGGCTGCCATCGTGGTTGTCCACGGCGCAGAGCAACTCGCCAACCACGCGGCTGCCACGGTTGACGACCGTGGTGGGCACGGTAGTGATCTGGCCCTCCCAGGTGCGGCTGGGCAGCGCGTCCCAGGTGATGCGGACCTGCTGGCCGCTGCGCAGCTTGCCAATCTCCGGCTCGTCGACAAATGCGCGTATCTGAATGCTGCCGAGGTCGGCGACCATCACAAGCACGTCGCTGCTGGCAACGTAGGAGCCTTCGCGGGCTGCAAGGTTGTAGACCGTGCCGTCAAACGGCGCGTGGACCTCAAACTGTGCCAGCCATTCGCGGGCGGAGGTCACGGAGGAGCGGGCGTTGGCCACCTCGTCCTGCGCATGCTTCAACTCCTGCGGCGAATAGCGCGACGAACCGTTGCTCTGCAGTACGGACTCCTGCGCGTGGGCGCGGACAACTCGGCTGCGCGCAGCGGCCACTTCGTCGGCGGAGGCGGCACCCTTCTGCTGCAGACGCTCCAGCGCGGCCAGTGTGCGCTCGGCGCTCTGGCGCTCGTCGGTAGCCTTCTTCAGGTCGGCCGAGCGGGTCAGCACATCCATGCGGCTGCCGCCCTGTTTCAGGTTGTTCAGGTCGGCTTCGGCGCCGCTCAACAGCGTTTCGGCCTTGGCAAGGCGCTCGCGCGCGTCGGCGTCATCCAGCGTCACAAGCAACTGGCCGGCCTTCACGCGGTCGCCGGCCTTGACCGCGACGCGCTTGACGGCCGCAGCGGCCGGGGCATGCGCCTCAAAGTTGCGCAGCGGTTCAGCCTTGCCATTGGTGGTAATGCTGCTACTGATGCTCTGGCGCTCCGCGTGCGTGGTGCTGATGCGTATGCGGCGCGGCCGCGACTGCAAGTAGGAGCCGACGGCCGCCACCAGAACCAGCACAATTACTGCGGTCCAGAGGCCCGTCATTCCCTTGAAAAATCCGGTCTTTTCGTTTCCGTTCGACATTCGCTTAAGAGTGCCCCTCGCGCTCCCCTGAAAGATCCCCAAACTATTGAGGGTAAAAACTCCCGTGGCCTTTGGCAAGCGAAAGACAAATGTAAATCTACAAAATAGTTAGACGCAGCGGGGCACGGATGGTCTCAGGGGGTGTTGGGCAATGACGTTGGAGGGCGAGAGCGGTGCTCTCGCCCTGTAGAACCAGTTACTTCTTTGCTGGTGCACGGTTCGCAATGCGGTGGTCGATTTCTGGCTTGAGCGCGTCCACGGGGTGACCGGCGGCCTGCGCCATCTGGAGGATGCTGGCGGCGTCCGGGCCGTTTGGCATGGAGGCCAGAGCAAGCGCCAGAACGCTGGTGGCGCGGTGTCCGCTGCGGCAGTAAAGAAGAATCGGCTTCCGGCTGGTGCTGATGGCATGCAGCGTTGTCTCAACCGCGGCATCGGGTACAGGGCCGCGTCCGACCGGCGCATAGAAGAAGTTCATGTGGTTTGCTTTGGCGAGCTTTTCGGCCTCGGCGGAGGGAACCTGCCCGGGCTGCTCGCCGTCGGGCAGAACGTCAATCACGGTGGCAAAGCCAGCGGCGTGCATGGCCGGAATGTCCTCGGCAGCGATCTGTCCGGTCACGTAGTAGCCATTTCCGAAAGTGGATGCCTTGGGCCAGTTGGGCTGCGCGGCATGTGTCTGTGCGGAGAGCGGCAGCGCGAAGGCAACGGTGCAGAGCAGAGCAAGAGCAAGCAGGAATCTTCTCGAAGTCATGCGAGGGATGGTAAGCCACCGGCGCCCGCAGAACAAGCGGAAAGCCTTCCACTGAGTGTGAAAAACATCTAGTCGCCCATTTCAACTTCCGGGGCGAAGCGCGCACCGTAGAACAGCGACAGCGCGCCGAGGGCGGAGGCCGAACCGGCGGCAACGAAGGCGATCTGCAGATTTGTGCGGTCGGAGATGGCGCCCATGATCCACGGCGAGCAGGCGTCGCCCAGCACGTGGAAGACGAAGATGTTGACCGAGATGGCGGTGGCGCGGATGCCTGCATCCACGGAGTTGACCACGGCCGCGTTGAGCGGAGCGGTGTTCAGCAGGATGAAGAACTCGCCGAGGAAGATGGCGGGGAACATGAACGGGCCGGAGTGGAAGACCGCCAGCAGCACCATGGGCACGGAGAGTGCAAGCCCGACGGCGGAGACGATGTAATAGCCGCCGCGGTGGTGGCGAATCGCGCGGTCTCCGAGCCAGCGGCCTATGAGCGTTGCGCTGATGCCGGCAACCACGGTCAGCAGGCCGAAGTAGTAGTTGGCCGTGCTCAGTTCCATGTGGCGAACGCGCGCGAGGAACGTAGGCATCCAGACCTGCATGCCACCGACCGCAAAGGTCAGCCCGGCCATGCCAAGGCTCGCCGACCAGAAGGCGCGATTGTGCATCAAGCCGCGCACGCTGCTGCGCTCCTGCGTGGAGTGCAGATGATCGGAGGCTCCGCGCTTGGGTTCGCGAATGGTGAGCAGCAGAAACGACAGCACCACGCCGGGCGCGGCGCAGACAAGAAACGGCAAGCGCCAGCCCGATAAGTGCGGCTGACCGAGGAACGAATACTGAGCGAGGTGTCCGCCGAGCAGATAGCCGATGGCTGTTCCGACCGGAATCGCCAAGTAGAAGATGCCGAAGACGCGGTTGCGCCAATGCTCGGGAAACAGATCGCAGAGGAATGCCGGGGCGATGACGACGAAAGTAGCTTCGCCCACGCCGACCACGGTGTGGCGGAACAGCAGCATGTCGAAGCTGGTGGTAAAGGCCGTCAGCAGCGTGGCGCCGCTCCACAGCAGGCCACCCACAAACATGATGATGCGCCGCTGGAAGCGGTCGGCCAGCGGGCCCACGAAAGGCGCGGCGCACATGTAAAAGATGATGAAAACGCTGGTCAGCAGGCCGAAGCGCGCATCGCTCTCGGGGAACTCCCGCTTCACCAGCTCCTGCACGCCCCAGAGCACCGAGCGGTCAATGTAATTGATGAAGTTAAGCGCCGTAAGCAGGGCGAGCGCCCACCATGCGTGCTTGCTGTGCGTGGAGCCGGAGGTTTCTGCGGAGACCATGGACGAAGGCATCTGCGGCGAGGATAACAGGATTTCAGAATCTTCGAATTTCAAATTCTTCGCGAGCGAAACTCTGGGGAGGTCAGAAAGAAGAAGCGGCACGGAGTGCGTGCCGCTGCATGTGTCTATCCGGTGCGCAATTCAAACTACTTGCGCTTGCGGGGCCACTCGGCCACAACCTTGGTGCCCAGGCCGCCGCGCGGACGGAACTCACCGGTAATGCGCGCCCACTTCGGCTTCGTGGCCTTCACCACGTCTTCCAGAATGCGGTTGACCACGTTCTCCTGGAAGATGCCGAGGTTGCGGTAGTGGTTGATGTATTCCTTCAGCGACTTCAGCTCGAAGCAGAGCTTGTCGGGCACGTAGTTGATCCAGATGGTGCCGAAGTCGGGCAGCCCGGTCTTGGGACACACCGAAGTGAACTCCGGAATGTCGATCTCAATCTCGTATCCGGGGAACTGGTTGGGCCAGCACTCGATCTCCGGGAACTTCTCGTCCAGCCCGCTGGTGGCGTGGAGGTCGGTGTAGCCGAGACGGGTTGCGTGGATGCTTGTCTTCTTTGCCATGAGGACATTGTAAAGAAGTTTCGGGTTTCAAGTTTCGAGTTTCAAGCGCGGCGTCCGGAGAAGCGTAAGCGCGAGCATCACACGACGCGCCCTTCAAGGAGCGCAGCGATAAAGGATCTGCTGGGGCACTGCGATTGGCCGGACAGCATATCCTTCGCTTCGTTCAGGATGACGCACGAAAGATGACGCACGGAAAGAGTGTGCGGAGCGAGCAACCGCTACTTGGTTGGCTCCATCTTCAGCACGTCATTAAAGCGGTTGAAGTAGTTGAACAGGCCGATGGCAGCCGCCAGCTCAATGATTTCGCCCTCGCTGTAGTGCGTGCGCAACTCCGTCCAGAATTCGTCGTCGACCGTGTGCGGATCGCGGGTCTCGCGCTCGGCCAGCTCCAGCGCGGCCTTCTCGGCGGGGGTAAAGTCGGTGCGGATGCGGAAGTTCTTCAGGTCGGAAATCTGCTCGTCGCTCCAGCCGTGCCGCCTTGCCAAGGCGGTGTGGGAGGCGAGTCAATAGGCGCACTGGTTGATTTGCGAAGTGCGTACGATGACCAGTTCCTTGATCTTCGCGGGCAGCGTGCCAGTCTCCATGACGGCGCGGAAGTGGGCAATCATGGTGCGGAGAATCTCCGGGCGGTGGGCCACGGTGCGGAACATGTTGGGCACGTTGCCGCGTTCTTTCTGGAAGTGGTCGTAGATTTCCTGCGTCGGTTTATCGACGGCGTCACGCTCAAGCCGTGGAATGCGGGGCATGGAACCTCCTGTTGGAACCATGAAGTGTGAGGGAACGCCTTGCGAATTGCAAGAAGTGGAATGCGCAGGGCCTCTGATGACAACTGTTGCGGCAAATAGCAAAGCGCGCCGAAGGCGCGCTCACTGGAAACTCAAAACTCGAAACTCTCTCTACTTCCGGAAGCTCTGGATCGCCGCAGCTTCGTCATCGTGAATTTCAAAGACTGTGTAGAGCTTGGTGATCTGCAGCAGGTCGTGGACCTTCTTGGTCAGATGGAGCAGTTTGAGGTCGCCGCCCTGTCCGCGAACATTGGTGAAGGCCGAAACCAGCTCGCCGATACCGCTGCTGTCGATGTAGGTAACGTCGGCCAGATTCAGCAGCAGCTTCTTGCGGTCCTCGGCCAGCAGAGCGCGCACCGTGTCGCGCAGCACCACCGACCCTTCGCCAAGGGTGATACGGCCTTGCAGGTCCACGATGGTCACATCCTCCACCTGGCGGGAGTGGGCCAACATCGTCATTGTCTATCCTCTTTCGTCGCGCGTCGCAGGTGTTTGATCATGGTGATTTCGGTGCCGGGTTCGTGCTGGCGGAAGCTGACCTCGTCCATGAAGGCGCGGATGAGAAAGATGCCGCGGCCGGACTGCTTGAGCAGGTTTTCCGGCGCCAGCGGGTCGGGCACGGTCGTGTCGTTGAACCCAATACCTTCATCGCGCACGCTCACGGTCATGGCGTCACGGCTGCTTTCCATGAAGAGGTAGAAACGCTTGGCGGGGTCGTAGTGATTGCCGTGCAGCACGGCATTGACCGCGGCTTCGCGCACGGCCATGGAGATGCCCCCGATCTCATCGTCTCCGAAGCCAGCCCTTCGGGCAAGATCGCTTGCGGCCTGTTCGGCTTTGTTCACGCTGTCCAAGGTGGAATCCAGCGTGTAGCTCACTCGGGTCAAGTTCATCCGTCAGGAAACCGGACGCAAACACTGCTTGCATGGAGCGTCCAGAGCTAAGTGTGCAATTCCGAACCGGAGCGTGTCAATCGCAAGCGCACGGGACGTGGTTACCAGAGGCACGCGGCGCCGGCAAGCATGCCAAATTTTTGCACGCGCCAAGTGCTCCTCCGGTGTGCGAAACTGTTTGCCTCTGGGAGACGAACCGAACGATGAGAACGAAGCTGCTGGTTGCAGTTCTGCTGTTGACGGCCTGCGCGTGGGCGCAGGATGACTTGGCCTCTGTGGTAAAGCGCGAGCACTGGAGCGGTGCGGTTTATGCAGGCGGCGGAACCGGCGTGGGCGTGAACACCGACGTTCAGTTCGCCCGGGCGGGCGTGCGCGCCTCGCGTGTGATGACCGGCGAGATGGGCCGCGGCTGGGCGCGGGGAACCTTTGAGTACGGCTGGGAGTTCTCTCCGGTGGATGCCGTACTGAACCGGCAGACGGTCTACGGATTCAGCGTCTCACCGCTGATGTTGAAGTGGAACTTTACGGGCCACCACAAGAAGAACGTGCCATTCTTCTTCGCCACCGCCACCTATATGCACACCAATGAGAACGTGCCGGCGGGCGATACCTCCAAGCACAACTTCCTCTCCGGCGCGGGCTTTGGCATGCACCACTTTGTGAAGCCCGGCGAGGCGATCACCTGGGATGTACGGCTGGCGCACCTGTCAAATGCCTCCATTGGCGCGCACAATCCGGGCGTGAACGCCACCATGCAGTGGACGCTGGGCTACACGTGGTGGAAGAAATAGCGCGCGAGGTGGATTGTTCTGTTGGACAATGGGGCCAAAGCTCGCAGGGCATTGAAATTGAGCGTGATGCGAGCGGGTGAGGGCTTCCGGCTCGTGCTATAATCACAAATTGTGTGCAGGAGTGAGACGCCTTGTGCGTCGCGGCGCCAAGCAGTTGATGCGGCGCGGCTTCTGTGCTGCAAGTTCTGCGCCGGTTCCGGCTGGCGCAATCCAGCTGCGGCCTTCGGCGGCGGCGCAAGTTCGAAATCCAAAATTACTTACTCGTGAGGTTCTGGCATGTCCGGCCACTCAAAATGGGCAACAATTAAGCACAAGAAGGGCGCGCTGGATGCAAAGCGCGGCAAGATTTTTACCCGCCTGATCAAGGAAATCACCATGGCCGCCAAGGGCGGTGGTGACCCGGAAAAGAACCCGCGACTGCGCGGTGCCATCGCCGCCGCCAAGGCTGAAAACATGCCGGGCGACAACATCAAGAAGGCCATCCAGCGCGGTACCGGCGAACTGCCGGGCGTCAACTACGAAGAGATCACGTTCGAGGGCTTCGGCCCCGGCGGCGCGGCCATCATGGTTGAGGTCACGACCGATAACCGCAACCGCACGGTCAGTGAAATCCGCCACGCCTTCGGCAAGAACGGCGGCAACATGGGTTCCTCCGGTTCTGTGGCGCACATGTTCAGCAAGAAGGGCGACATCATCGTTCCCAAGGCCAACGCCAAGGAAGACGACCTGATGAACATCGTGCTGGAGTCCGGCGCCGATGACCTGCAGGACGATGGCGAAAACTTTGAAATCATCTGCGATCCCAGCGTGTTCGAAGCCGTGGTGGAGGCCCTGAAGGCCGCCAACATTGCCACCGAGAGCGCCGAGGTCACGATGCTGCCCGCCAACTACGTCAAGCTTGAGGGCCAGCCTGCCCGGACCATGCTCCGCTTGATGGAAGTGCTCGAAGATTCCGACGATGTGCAGAACGTCTACTCGAACTTCGACTTCGACGAGAAGGACATGGAGGAGGTCGCGGGCTAGTCTCGCGCCTCATTTCGAGTTCCCAAAGGGCCGCTCAAGTTCGAGCGGCCTTTGTTTTGCCCGGAGGAACACGCGCCTTTGCGGTGCGGTGGCAGGTATCTGAAAAGTTCACTGGAAATTTGCGCGAATGCAGTTGGCAGCCCTGAAAGTTGAGGATTATTCTGGCACCATGAATACCTTCGCACTCTCCGAATTGCTTGGCCTGACGGTCTACGACCCGGCGGGCAAGGCCGGACGTGTGCGTGAGATTGCCATCGTTCCGCAGGAAGATGCCGCGCACGTTTCCGCCTTGGTGGTGAAGACCGCCGAGGGCGACCGGCTGCTTTCCACCCGCCAGATCATGTACATCAACGGCGGGGTGATGGGCAGCGTGCGCCGCAGGGACTGGAGCCAGTTCACCAGCTCCGAGGGCATGCTGTTGCTGGCGCGCGACTTGCTCGACCAGCAGATCATTGATGTTCACGGACGCAAGGTTGTGCGCGTGAATGACATTGAGTTGGTGCAGGTGGCGAGCGGCGACGGCTCGTTCGGGCTGCGGCTGGGCTTTGTGGATGCCGGTGCACGAGGCGCCGTCCGGCGCCTGCTGAAGGGCATGGTTCCGCGTCCGACGCTGGCCGACCTGATGCGGCGCATTCCGGCCCGCAATATTCCGTGGGAGTTCGTCAATCTCATCGAGACCGATCCGGCGCGGCGCGTGCGGTTGAAGATCAGCAGCGAGCGCATTGAGAAGCTGCATCCGGCCGATATCGCGGACATTATCGAAGAACTGGCGCCAGCCGAGCGCGAGGCCGTCTTCCAGGCCCTCGACGAGGAAGTAGCGGCGCAGGCGCTGGAAGAAATCGACCCGAAGCTGCAGGTTTCGCTGGTCAACTCCATGGACAACGACCGCGCGGCGGACATTGTCGAGGAGATGGACCCGGACGCCGCGGCCGACCTGCTCGGCGACCTCGAACCAGAGCGTTCCGAAGCCATCTTGGAAGAGATGGAGCCGCAGGAGCGGCAGGACGTTCAGGAACTGCTGGACTACGATGAGGACACCGCCGCCGGCCGCATGACCACCGACTACATGTCGCTGGCACCGACCGCGCGGGTGACCGATGCCGTGGCGCTGATGCGCAAGTTCGAGGGCGATGTGGAGAGCATGAGCACCATCTACCTGGTGGCGGAAGGCGACCGGCTGGTGGGCGCCGTGCCGCTGGCCAAGCTGCTGCTGGCCACGCCGGAGACCCCTCTGCAGGAGTTGACGATTGAGCCGCTCATCACCTGCTCCAGTGACGCCGACGAAAAGGAAGTGGCAGAGATCTTCGACAAGTACAACCTGCTGGCGCTGCCCGTGGTCGACGAGCAGGGCGCTCTGACCGGCGTCATCACCGCCGACGACGTGATTGCCATCCTGCGCGATCAGCTCTAATCATTTCAATTACAGTTGCCGAATTCATTGCCCGTTGAACCGTCTCGCGTGCGCCCCAGATGAGGGTACCCACATCTGCCAGAAGCAGGCAGATGTAGGGCACGGGCCTCGCCCATTGCAGAGCGCCTGAGCCTGTCGACGCCGTGTCGTCAGGTGCCTCTGCTGCGTCGATTGACTTCGCGGACACGTTGTGCAAATGAATTTCCGTGAAATCTTGCCTTCGGGGTTGGCGCGAGCGCGCGATGCGTTTATTCTGAGCTTTCGGGATCGCTCCCGCTAGAAGCCATGTAGACAAAGGTCCAGTTCGCGCGCCATGAAGAGCAGCCGTCTCAAACTCTGGAAGATTCGTCTGTTGATGTTCCTTGCCGTGGTCGGTCCCGGCTTCATCACGGCGAACGTCGATAACGACGCGGGCGGCATTCTGACCTACTCGCAGTCGGGCGCGCAGTTCGGCTACAAGCAGCTCTGGATCATGCTCCCGATGACCCTGGCGCTCATCGTGGTGCAGGAGATGTGTTCGCGCATGGGCGCCGTCACCGGCAAGGGCCTCAGCGACCTCATCCGCGAAGAGTTCGGCTTCCGCATCACGTTCTTCATGATGATCGGCCTGATCATCACCAACTTCGGCAACGTCATTACGGAGTTTGAAGGCATCGCGCTCAGCCTGGAGCTGTTCGGCATCCCTGTGTGGGTGAGTGTGCCGGTGTGCGGGCTGATTGTGTGGCTGATGGTGGTGAAGGGCAGTTACCAGAGCGTGGAGAAGGTCTTCCTCGCCGCCTCATTCATCTACTTCGCCTACCTCATCGCGGGCGTGATGGCGCATCCCTCATGGAAGGCTGCCGGCATTGAGACCGTGCTGCCGCCGTCGCTGGGCGAGTTCAAGAATTCGGCCTATCTCTACATGATCATCGGGCTGGTCGGTACCACCATCGCCCCGTGGATGCAGTTCTACCTGCAATCGAGCATTGTGGAGAAGGGCATCACGGCGAAGGAGTACAGCGCGTCGCGGCTGGACGTGATTGTGGGCTGCCTGTTCACGGATATCGTGGCGTGGTTCATTGTGGTGGCCTGCGCGGCCACGCTCTACGTGCACGGTGTGCACGACATCAAGTCGGCGGCCGAGGCCGCACAGGCGCTGAAGCCGCTGGCGGGTAAATACGCCTACATCCTCTTCTCCGCCGGGTTCTTCAACGCTTCGCTGTTCGCGGCATCCATTCTGCCAATCTCGACGGCCTACACCGTCTGCGAAGGCCTCGGCTTTGAATCCGGGCTGGACAAGAAGTTTGGCGATGCGCCGTTCTTCTACTGGCTCTACACGGCACTGATTGTGGCCGGTGGCGCGGTGGTGATGATTCCGGGCATTCCCCGTGCGGACGTCATCCTCTTTTCGCAGGTGCTGAACGGTGCGGTGCTGCCCTTCGTGCTGATCGCTATGCTGATTCTGGTGAACAAGAGCGAGCTGATGGGCAAGTACGTGAACTCGCGCTTCTTCAACATTGTCGCGTGGGCGACGGCAGTCATCGTGATCGTGTTGACGGGCGCCTACCTCTGGACGCTGCGCGCGGGCGTCTAGTGCTCCACAGGCTGCGGTTCATCCTGTAAAACCAAACAATTCCTGCCATTAGCCTTCGCCCGATAGAGCGCCTGATCGCAGCGTTGCAGCACTGCTTCCCATGTGTCAGAGGGGGGCTGAAAACATGCGATGCCGAAGCTGGCGGTAACCTTCAGCTCTGCGCTCCTGGTGGAAACGCGCATCTGCTCGATATTCTTCCGTATCCGTTCTGCAAACGCCATTGCTCCGGGCAACGGCGTGTCCGGCAGAACGATCAGGAACTCCTCACCGCCGACGCGGGCTGACAGGTCTTCGGTGCGTCCCTGCTTACGCAGAACCTGTGCCACGCTTTGCAAGGTGCAATCTCCGGCGGCGTGGCCGTAGGTGTCGTTCAATCGCTTGAAGTGGTCGAGATCAAACATGACGATGGAGAAACACTTGCGGGCGCGGGTGTGGCGCGAGATTTCGCGGGGCACTTCCGTCTGGAGCGCGCGGCGGTTCAACAGACCGGTCAGAGCGTCACGGCGCGCGGCGTCATTGAGGCGGGCATGTTCACGTGCCGTCGTCATCCAGAAGAAGCAGAGAGGAATCAAGGCGCTGGAAATGAGGAATACCATGAGCCCGGCAATTTGCACATAGCTCTCCGAGGAGAGGTAATCACCTTCAATGCGCGAGACTGCGGTCATGATGGCCCTGCCAAGCATGCAGGCGGCCACCAGCAGCATCTGGATGCCGGTAATGGTGCACGGAGGCCGGAGTTCCGGGCGTTGCTCCCGCAGGAGCACAATGCCACTCATGGTGGCCTGTGCCGCCACCAGCAGGCTGAGCAGAATCACGCGCGCCGAGGTATTCGGCTCCAGCACGGCATATTGAGTAAGGCCGGCGAAGCACAGAATCAAAAGGACGGTTTGCGCGGGAAGAGTCCAATCCGGACGCTCAACCACGCTCGTAATGGCGTGGTGGAACAGAACGTAGCAGAGCAGCGTGAGCGAATTGGAAAGGAGAGCGATCCACGGCGCGTGCAGGGCATGCTGGACCAGCATCAGCAGGACCGCAATTGTGGCACCAACATAGGCCAGCGCCAGCAAACTTGTTTCGCGCCGCAGATTGGGCGTGGTGGCAGCGATCGCAATAAGACTGATGAGGAACGAGGCGAGTAGAAAGAGTTCGGCTACCAGAATCGTCTGCATAGCGGCGGCATTGCTCCCGGGGGCGGAGTCGAGTCCGCACGAAACCGACTCATCAAGGGTATGACCGGGGTGCAGGAGACGCAAGAGAATGGCTCTTCATGTGTGCACGAAAGTATCGCTCGCCGCGTGCACGGGGCAGCTTGACGTGCTCTGAGCTACGCCTGAAAGCTCCGGCAGTTGCTGCTGCCTGCGTCGAGGCCTCGCACACCATCCGCCGCCTGTGGATGAAGCGATTCAGGCCACAGAGCTTGGAGGATGTAAGTCATCCGCCTCTAGAGCAACTCTCCGCGTGCAAGCTGCGTGACGATGCCACGATCGGCCTCAAGGAAGCGGAACTCGCGCAGCGTGGTGGCAGGTTGCCAGAGCAGTTGGGCAAAGATGCGGTTCTGCACCTCATCCTCATAGCGCGTGACGTGGTGAAAGTGCAATTCGACCGCTTTGCCGTTCTCGTAGGTGTGACGCACCACGGCCACTCGGCGGCCAATGCGGGCGCGGATGCCGAGTTCTTCCTGAAGTTCGCGCGCGAGAGCCTCTGCCAGCGTTTCTCCTGGCTCTACCTTGCCACCAGGGAACTCCCACTGTCCGGCGAAGGGTTGGTCGGGGCGGCGCTGTCCAATCAGGATCTCGGTGGTGCCGGAGCCCTCGCGGGTGATTATGGCCGCGACAACCTGCCGCGCAGTTGGTTCCTGCATCACTTTCCCGTCTCCTTCACCCGCACGGCCTCAGGCCAGTAGACACTCCATCCCCGCACGGATGCTTCCAGTTCCAAGGCTGTGTTCGGATTGATGGCGTAAGGATCGCGCGCCAGTTCGAGCATCGCGAGGTCGTGCATCGAGTTGCCAAAGACGGCGTCGGGCGTACTTCCCAGCACCTCGTTGATGGCGGTCGCCTTCAGTTCGTCGGTGGGAACGCGGATCAGTTCGCCGGTGGCCAGGTTGTCGCGTGTCTTGACGGATGCGGCGAGAATCCGATTCTTCGGAATACCAAAGGATTCAACGCCGGCCTCGATCACCCAGTCATTGGTCGAAGAGCAGGCCCATATCTCGCAGCCTTCTTTCTGTAGCAGATGAACCAGCCGTTGCATCTCGGGGAAGATTCGCTGCTCGTACTGTGCAGCGAAGAAATCCTTGGCGGAGTTGCGAATCAGGTCGAGCGAAATTCCATCGTGAATGGTGACCATTTCGCCGCAGATGGTCAGTTCATCCACCTTGCCAGCCAGGTAGTCGGCGTAGCGCGACTGCGCCCACTCGGCCACCGGCTTGGGCAGCAGCCCCTTCTCGATCTCCCAGTAGAAGAAGCCGGCTCCGGCATCGCCGGACCAGAGCGTGCCGTCGCAGTCAAAAACGGCCAGCCGGGGCTTGCGGGCAATCACCAGCTCCAGAAAGTTTTCAGGGGACGAGGATGGGGCCAGGCTCAAGGAGTTTCTCCGGTGCAAACAGCATTAGCAGCGCTGCTACCAGAATACACGGTTGCAGTCGCGGCAGTGTTTGACCGCGGCGCGCTGGGGTGAAACAATCTCGCCCATGATCAACCGCACATTTCGGATCGCACTCGTCAGCCTTATGAGCGCGGGACTGGCCGTGGCAGCCTCGGCGCAGACCGCGCCCAAAAAGACCACCACCGCCAAGCCCGCAACCGCCAGCAAAGCCGCTCCCGCAAAGCAAGCCGAGCCGAAGACGCTCGCCACGGAAAAGGAGAAGGTGAGCTATGCCCTCGGCCTGAACCTGGGCATGAACCTGAACCGCGTGGACGCCTCACCGGAAATTGACCAGGCGCTGGTGCTCCAGGGCTTGAAGGACGGACTGGAAAACGGCAAGGGAACAATGTCGGAAGGTGAGATGCGTGCCGTCCTGACCAAATTCCAGAATGACCTCCGCGCGCGCGCCGAAGCGAAATACAAGGCCGAAGCCGCGAAGAACAAGACCGAAGGCGAGGCCTTTCTGGCGAAGAACAAGTCGGAAGCAGGCGTGGTCACGCTGCCCAGCGGTCTGCAGTACAAAGTGCTGACCGCCGGAACCGGCGCGAAGCCCACGGCCAGCGATACGGTTGAAGTGAACTATCGCGGCACGCTCATCGACGGCAAGGAATTCGATGCCTCGGCCAAGCATGGCGGCCCGGCCACGTTCCCGGTGGGTGCGGTGATCAAAGGATGGACCGAAGCGCTGCAACTGATGCCGGTTGGCTCCAAGTGGCAGCTGGTGATCCCGTCGGCGCTGGCCTACGGCGAGCGCGGCTCCGGCCCGGACATCGGCCCGAACGCAGTGCTTGTCTTTGACGTGGAATTGCTTTCGATCAAGCCCGCCGCCGCTCCGGCAGCACCAGCGGAGCCGAAGAAGTAGCCGGCCAGAGAGAAAACGCAGGCATGAAAAGAACGGCGGGCACGAGGCCCGCCGTTTCAATTTGCGCCGGAGGAAGTTTGGCGCGAGTACAGAACCGGAAGTTTCCGAACTCTATTTGCCGGGGATGGTGAAGCCGTAGCTCTTCATCAGCTTCACGATCTCGGCCGACTTCAGGAAGGCCATGAACTTGGCGGCTTCCGCCTTGTGCCTGGAGGCGGTCACGATGACGCCAGCCTGGCGCAGCGGCGGATGCAGTTCTGCCGGAACAACCGAGTAGCGGCCGGTGTTGGCTGTGGCCGGATTCAGCGCCAGCGACAAAGCAAGGATGCCCACGTCGGCGGCGCCGGACTGCGCGAACTGCGCGGTCTGCGAAATGTTCTCGCCCATAACGAACTTGGGCTGCAGCGTGTCATACAACTTCGCCGACTTCAGCGCGGCGACGGCGGCGCGGCCATAGGGCGCGTGCGCCGGGTTGGCAATGGCAATCTTCTTCACCGAAGGATCGGTCAGCGACTTCAGGCCCTTGCTCACGTCGAGCTTGCTGCTGTTGGGCACCCAGACCACCAGGCGGCCTGCTGCGTATTCATAAAGCGAGCTCTTCTCAGCCATGTTGTGGTCGATCAGGCGGCTGGGGTATTCGATATCGGCGGAGAGCAGAATGTCGAACGGCGCGCCGTTCTCAATCTGCGTGGTCAGGTTGCCGGAAGACCCCAGCGTGTTCTTCACTTGGATGCCGGTCTGCTTGGTAAATTCGGCGGTGATCTTGGGCAGAACGCTGGTGAGGTCGGCGGCGGCGGCAATGTTCAGCTCCTGCGCAAACGAGAACGAGCCGAGCAGCAGCGCCAGCGCGAAAATCCACAAGGACTTCTTCATAATCAGAGTTTCACTCCATTCAATCGTCAGGGATCACGTTCGACTCCTTCACTTTGAACGGAATGGTGTGTCGTGTCAAGACGAAACCGTATGGTTTAAAAGACGTATTAACACGACAAAGCGCGTTGCGTCCAAGGGAGACGGACAAGACCTGAATCCTCCGACCGTGCCCCTTGAGGACCACTGTTTGGCGGAATCAGAACGTTAACTTGACAGCCAACAGGATGCGGGTAAGATGTTCCAAACATTTCAGTGTTGAAATGTTCTTTTCCAGTTTCCGAGGGAGCGCCGGCGGTGGAGCAGAAATTCACGTCCGTGCAGGTCTCGCAGTTGACGCGCCTGAGTGCGCGGCAGTTGCAGTGGTGGGACGAGCGCGGGCTTGTGGTGCCCGCCCGCGAAGGTCATCGACGCCTCTACTCCCCGGAAGACGTAGCTGAAATATCAGTCATCTGCGAGCTTCGCCGCCGCGGCTTCAGCCTGCAGCGGATCCGCAAAGTGATCCGCTACCTGCAGCGTGAACTGGGCCGCCGTCTGTTGGAGACCGTCTCCTCCGGAGGCGAACTCCACCTGCTGACCGACGGGCGAAGCATCTACCTGAAGGACACGGACCGTGGCGTTGTGGACGTGCTGAAGAATGCGCGCCAGCCCATCATCGCCGTCTGCCTCAGCGACGCGCTGGAACAGGTTCGTGCCGACCTCGCAACCATCTCCCGCATGCAAGCCGGGGGCACGCCGCAAGCCGGGCGCAATGCGCCGCGCAAGGCTCCGGCGGCCCACGACACTCACAGGCCCATCCCGCGGAGGACACGACGCTCCAAGGCGGTTGGGGAATGACCCTGAAAGGTGGAGAGCATGATCGCTGAGATCAATTACCTGAACGAGTGGATTCCCGAGCAGATGAACCCGGGCACGATCTTCGTGCTTGAGAATGCCGGTGAAATCGGCGACGAGCAGGACCCGTTCTGGGCCGTGATGGCCTGCCCAAGCTGCGGGACCCTGGGATTGATCACGCGCAAACAGATTGCCGGGTTGCTGCCCGTGCTGTGCGGCTCCGACCAGTGCTCCGCGCAGTTCTTCATACGGGATTACGAGATCATCCCGCGCAAACCAAGCTAGAGCAGGGCACAATCCGGGGCGGAGCAGCGCTTGCGCGATGAGAGAGCATGGGGCGCGAAGGCTGCCTTGCGCAGGAACTTTGCTTCAGAACTATTTATCCCCGATCACCGTTACCCATTTGCGCACGCGCCACTGCTTGACGATGCCGTTCTGCACGTAGGGATCGGCGTTGGCGAAGGCGATGGCCGCATCGGGTGTTTCACCCTTGAAAACGAGTACGGCTGCGTCGGCAGGGTCGGCCAGCGCTCCACCCAGGACGAGTTCGCCGCGTTCGTGGGCTTCGCGTGCCAGGCGCAGGTGCTCCTCGCGAAACGCGCCACGCCGCTCTAGATAGTCCGACACAACGTCATAGACAAGAATGTGGTGCACAGAGCCTCCCTGTTGCTCAGGATTGCGTTGGCCGCACGATAGCACAAGCGGTGCGCGGTCGCGGAAGGGAAATCCTCAGCCGCGGGCTGCGATAGAATCGGAGTGTACCCGGCAGTTCGTGCGACCTGTGCGCGCGTGGCTCATCCAAAGGTGTATCGCGCCGGATTTTCACGGTTTCGGAACGCTGGCCGGCAGCAGCTTTGCTGGCAGGGCCGGCGGGCGACCAATTTACCAAGCACAGAGCGGAGAAGTCGAATGTCCACGGATTGTCCATGTTGTCCTGAAATTGGAGGTGCGGTGAGCACCGAATCGCTTCCTTTCTCCGCCATTCCGCACATGTCGCGGCTGTTCCAGGACGTTCTCTTCGACTTCGCCAAGGTTCATGAGTTTTACGCGCACGAGCCGCAGTTTGCGGCGGTGGCTGCGCATGCTCGCCGTGTGGCCCGTGAGTTCCCGGCGGAGCGACGCGCGGTGGTTGCCGATGCGCTGACGCGCCAGAACCGCGCATTTGGCGCCGAGCAGAAGACCTTTGACTCGATTGAGCGCCTGCGGAACGGCGCGGCCGCCGTGCTAAGCGGCCAGCAGGTGGGCCTGTTCGGCGGGCCGCTGTATTCCGTTCTGAAGGCTGCGCACGCAGTGGCGCTGGCGCACAAATTGACCGAGCAGGGCGTGGATGCGGTGCCGATTTTCTGGCTGGCGACCGAAGACCACGATCTGGCGGAGATCAATCACACGGTTCTTCCTGCGGACAAGGAACTGCGCGGCTTCCTGGCGGAAAGCGCAGGGAAACCGGACCAGCCGGTGGGCACCATCGCGTTCGGCGCGGAGATTGCAAAGGTGGCCGATGAGTTCGCCGCGCAGCTCGGTGACGTGCATGTGGCGGCGATGATCCGCGAGTGCTACGCCGAAGGCGAGAGCTACGGCAGCGCCTTTGGAAAGCTCTTCGCGCGCCTGTTCGCGGAACACGGGCTGATCCTGGTGGACCCACTGGATGCCGAACTGCACAAGGTGTTTGCGCCGCTGATGGCGGAGGCCTTGGAGCGTGCGTCGGAGATTGATACCGCGTTGCTGGCGCGGGGTAAGCGCCTGCGTGACGCCGGTTATCACGAGCAGGTGAAGGTCACGGCAAGCTCCACGCTGCTGTTCTCGCTCGAGGACGGCACGCGCAAGGTGGTACAGCTTGAGGGAGAGAACTTCAAGATTGGCACGCGTCTGGTGCCGCAGGCGGAGTTGATTGCGCGCGTGAAGGCGCAGCCGGAACTGTTCAGCGCGAACGTGCTGCTGCGTCCCGTGGCGCAGGATGTGTTGTTCCCAACGGCGGCTTATCTCGGCGGTCCGGCCGAGGTGGCGTACTTCGCGCAGAACAGCGTGGTTTATGACAAGCTGCTGGGTTACAGCACGCCGGTGCTGCCGCGCGCGAGCATGACGCTGATCAACTCGCGCATGGAGCGGCTGCTCAATCGCTATCACATTACGATTCCCGAGCTTTTCCACGGAGCCGACAGCTTGCGCGAGACCCTCGCGGGGCGAGTGTTGCCGCCGGGTGTGCGCCGAATGTTCGAGGCCAATTACGCGAACCTCGAAGCCATGCTGCATGAGCTGACCGAAGAACTGGATGATCTGGATCACACGCTGGTGGAGGCCGCCGAGCACGCAGGCCGCAAGATGCACTACCAGCTCACACGGCTCTCGGCCAAGGCCGCCCGCGCGGAACTGCGGCGCAACGAGCAGATCAACACGGACTGCGACCTGATCCTGACGGAGCTGTTCCCGCACAAGGGCTTGCAGGAGCGCGTGCTGCCCGGTGTCCACTTCGTGGCCAAGCATGGCCCGGAGCTGATTGACCGGCTGGTGGAGGCCGCAGGCGCGGCCAGCGGCGTGCATCAACTGGTGCGCATTTAGCAGGCAAGAGCGCGAAAATCGTCCTTCCGGAAGCTCCCGCTGCGGACAGTTGGAGCTTCGAGGGTTTCGCGCTACCATTCCTACATGGGCAAGAAGAACAACAAGGACGCTCCGGCCGAGATTGGGTTTGAAGTGCTGTGTCCCTGCTGCGAAGCGACGCTGCGGATTGACCCGGTGACGCGCGCCGTCATCTCACACAAAGCCAAACCTGCCGCCAAGACCTTTGCCGACATGGAAGAGGCCGCGCGCGCCATGCGCGAGCGCGACGTGCATAAGGAATCCCTGTTCCGCCAGTCGGTGGAGGCGGAGAAGAACAAGGCGGACCTGCTGGAGAAGAAGTTCCAGGATGCGCTCCGCCGCGCGAAGGAAGAGCCCCAGTCCGAAGGCCGCCCGCTGCGCGACTTCGATCTGGACTGAGCCGCCCATGCTGTTGATCGCTCACAGAGGGGCCCGCAAGCTAGCGCCGGAGAATACCTTTGCCGCCTTCGATCTCGGATTGGCGCAGGGCTGCGATGGCGTCGAACTCGACGTTCGACGCACCTCCGACGGCCGCCTGCTGATCTGGCATGACGCGAAGATTGCCGGCCTTCACATCGACAGTTCCACCTACGACGAAATTCTGACCGCGCACCTGCGTCCGCGGCGCTTCATCGCGCGCAAGCGCCGGGGCGCGGAATTGTGCTGCCTCGAAGACGTGCTTGCCGAGTACGGCACGCGATCGTTTCTCGATATTGAAATCAAAGTTCCGGGCATTGAGCCGCAGGTGGCGGAGATGCTGCACTCACTGCCGGAGCTGCCCAGGAACCTGATCATCTCGTCTTTCCTGCCCAAGGTGCTTGTAAAGCTCCACCACCTGCTGCCGGAAGTTCCGCTGGGTTTTATTGCCAACCGCAAGCGCAGCATGGCCCTCTGGAAGCGGCTTCCCGTGGAGTATCTGAAGCCCTATTGGCGCATCGCCAGCCGCAAGTCGATTGACGAATATCATCGCGCGGGCAAGAAGGTTCTGGTGTGGACCGTGAATACTGCGAAGGGCATGAAGCGCTGCGCGCGCAACGGCGCGGACGGCATTCTGACGGACAACACCGAACTGCTTTGCGAGATGTTTCACGGCCGCAGCCTCTCCATCCTTGGGCTGGAGGATACCGGAGCGGCCGAAAATCCACTATCATTCGAGAATGTCTGATACGGGAAAGCGGTTTGAGCGGGCGGTCGAGATCATGCGGCGTCTGCGTGCGCCGGGGGGCTGCCCCTGGGACCGCGAGCAAACCTTCGACACCATCAAGCAATACACCCTGGAAGAAACCTACGAAGTCCTGGAAGCGATTGACCTGCGCGACTGGGACGAACTGACCGGCGAGCTGGGCGACCTGCTGCTGCAAGTGCTGTTCTACGCTCAGATGGCGAAGGAGGAGGAGCGCTTCTCCATCGACGACGTGCTGGACACGCTCTCCGCCAAGCTCGTGCGCCGGCATCCGCATGTCTTCGGCAATGTGGAAGCCGATACCTCCGACGAGGTGCTGCGCAACTGGGAGGCCATCAAGCGGCAGGAGCGCGCCGAAAAGGGCAAGGGGAGCACGGAGCCAAAGTCGATGCTCGCGTCAGTTTCTCCCGCAATGCCCGCGCTCTTGGAAGGGACCAAGCTCAGCAAGAAGGCCGCGCAGGTGGGCTTTGACTGGCCGGATATTGATGGCATCTTCGACAAGCTAAAGGAAGAGGCCGGCGAGTTGCAGCGCGAGATTGAGAAGATTCCGCCGCCGGGGCCGCAGCCGATTGGGCGCGGCGTGGCCGGTGCGCGCGAGGCGAACGTGCCACCGGAGTTGCAGCAGCGCTTACAGGATGAAGTGGGCGATCTGCTGTTTGTGGTGGTGAACCTGGCGCGCTATCTTGACGTCGATCCGGAGTCGGCGCTGCGCGGCACCAACCGCAAATTCCGCACGCGCTTCGCACACGTGGAACAAAGTTTACGGGCAGAGGGCAAAACACTCGACGAGGCCAGCCTCGACGAGATGGAGCACTACTGGCAGCAGGCAAAACATACAAAGTAGTTCAGGCATTCACGGGTTCGAACTTCGTGGGGAACCCCGTGCGGGTCTCCTACGCAGAAAGGCGAGAAGGTGGCAAAGGAAAAGAAGTGCGGGGCGTTGACCTTGCGCAGTTGTCACACGGTTGGAGAGTTCCGGCAGGTGTTTGCACTGCAAAAGGAGATATGGGGCTTCACGGACGCCGAACTGGTTCCAGTCAGGTTCTTTGTTGTGGGAGAGAGCATCGGCGGACACGTGCTGGCTGCGTACGACGGCAGCGAGATGGTTGCCTTCACATTCGATATTCCTGGCTTCCGCAACGGCCGCGTCTACATGCACTCGCACATGCTCGGAGTGCGCAAGGAGTACCGCAACTCGGGCCTCGGACGCCACATGAAGCTCTGGCAGCGCGAAATCGGCCTGGAAGAAGGCATCGAGCTGATGGAGTGGACCTTCGATCCGCTGGAGATCAAGAACTCATTCTTTAATATGCAGCGGCTGGGTGCCATAGCGCGCCGGTATGACGTGAATCACTACGGCATCACCACCTCGCCGCTGCAGGGCGGCCTGCCTTCGGACCGTCTGGTTTCGGAGTGGTGGCTGCGCTCGCGCCGCACCATGAGCATTCTGGAGACGGGCAAGTTGCCAGCCGTTGAGACTGATGTGAACGTCGACGTGCCGGCGGAGATTTACGCCTGGAAGGCCGACGAGCACATGCGGAGCAAGGCTGCCGAGGTGCAGATGCGCATTCGCGAGCAACTGCAGCAGAACTTTGCCAACGGGCTCTCGGTGCTCGGCTATGAGCGCGATGAGCACGGCAACGGAACCTTCAAACTCGGGCGCTGGGACGAAGCGCTGTCACTCTAGGGAGACCTCCGGACAATGAAGCTGGATGCAATTACACTCCGTGAAATTCGCATGCCGCTGGTGCACCCGTTTGTCACCAGCTTTGGAGAGACGACCGCGCGCCGCATTGTGCTGGTGACGGCGCACTGCGGCAGCGTGGATGGCTGGGGCGAAGTGACGGCGGGCGAAGACCCGTTCTTCAACGAGGAATCGCAGGATACGGCGTGGTTGATTCTGCGCGACTACCTTGCGCCGATGACGCTGGGCAAGGAGTTTGCGACCGGCTCCGAGGCTGAGAAGGCCATGGAGCGCGTGCGCGGCAACCGTATGGCCAAGGCCGCGCTCGAAAACGCCCTGTGGGATGCCGAGGCCCAGGAGAAGAATGTTCCGCTCTGGAAGCTGGTGGGCGGCACGCGCGAGGAGATTGCGTGCGGCGTTTCCATCGGCATACAGCCCACCATCGACAAGCTGGTGAACAAGGTCGAGAAGGAGATTGTCGACGGCTACCAGCGCATCAAGGTGAAGGTGAAGCCGGGCTGGGACACGCGGGTGCTGGCGCGCCTGCGCGAGCACTGGCCACGCATTCTGCTTAGCTGCGATGCCAACTCCTCCTACACCATGGACGACCTCGACCACCTGCGCACCTTCGATGATTACGGCCTGCTGATGATCGAGCAGCCGCTCTGGTGCGACGACATTCGCGAGCACGCCGAGTTGCAGAAGAAGCTGCAGACCTCGATCTGCCTGGATGAATCGATCCGTCATCATCGCGACGCCGAGACGGCCATTGCCATGGGCGCCTGCCGCATCATGAACATCAAGCTGGGGCGCGTCGGCGGCTTCTCGGAGGCAAAGCGCGTGGAGGCCGTTTGCCGTGCCAACAACATTCCGGTGTGGTGCGGCGGCATGCTCGAGACGGGCATCGGCCGCTCGCACAACATCGCCATGTCGACCCTGGAGGGATTCTCGCTGCCGGGGGATGTTTCCGCCAGCGCGCGCTACTGGAAGGAAGACATCATTGAGCCGGAAGTGAAGGTCTCGGTGGTGGGTACCATCACGGTGCCGACGACTGCTGGGCGCGGCTTTGCCATCAAGGAAGAACTGATTGAGAAGCTGACCGTCCGCAAGGAGACGATCAAGCTGTAGAGGATTGGCAGGGAATTGGAGACGCGCAGCGGCCAGCCCGTTGCGCGTTTACTTTTTGGCGACGGTCTTGTGCGCGGCGGCCTGCGCTTCCTGCGCCTTCAGGTAGTTGATGGCCTGCGGCACGCTCATGCGGTCGACCGGGCGGTAGTCCCAAGTGGTCTCGGTCTCAAGGATGCGGATGTTCTTGAAGATGAGCGCGCGTCCGGAGAAGTTCAGCGTCATGCGCGTGATGGACCAGTGTCCGTTGCTCACGTTGCCGGCCTCGGCCACAAAGCGTCCGCCCTTGTCGAGGCGTCCGATGATGCCCCATCCAATCGTTACGTCCTTGGCGAGCGTGCCGTCGAGCCGGACCATGTGCGTGGCGGTCTGGTCCACGATGATTTCTCCGCTCATGCCCTGGAGAATGATGCATTCGCGCGACGGGGGATTGAACTTCGGATCGGGCGTGAAGCGCATCTTGATCAGCTTGTGTCCGTCTGCCGTGCTCTCCTCCCCAGTGCGCGTGAACAGGAATGCGTCGGGAATGGCGCGCAACAACTTCATCGCGCGGTTGGCATCTTCCTGCTGCGACTTGCGCTTCTTGCGCATCTCGTCGGGGTTCAGCAGGCGATTGACGCGCGCATCCTCATCGGTGGCCTGCTGGCCGTTCAGTAATTGGCCGTTGAGCGAGAGAACCCGGGCGAGCGTACCATCCGGGGTCTCGACAATCTGCTTCACCGTCACCGGACGGTTGATCTTCTCCAGCTTGCTCTTGTAGGCGTAGAGCACGGCGGCGTGTCCGTCGGCATCGCGCGCGTCATTCTGGATGGCGCGGCGCACCAGTTCGCGCGCGGCGGCGTCCTGTGCCACGGCGGCGGATGCGAACAGCAGGCAGACCAACATCAAAAAGGAGACCCGAAAATAGACAGACCGGTGCATATGTCAATTTTAGACGGAATGGCCGCCGGAATGTTAGGCACGCGGCCAATGCACGGGCTGGACCGTGGTAACAGGAGAGCGGTTGCCGTCCTCGCAAGGCTCGTCTATAGTTCGAGATAGCCGCGAAACACCATCCCGGATGCAGCGTACAATACTGGGATTAGGCTGTTTTGGTTGGCCGAGACCAGAGAAGGACGGGAGCGATCGCCCATGTCCATGTGGAAATCGCGTAAAGAGGACGAGAAGCCGTACACACCACCTACACCACCACCGGCGCCTGTTCCGCAGTATGCGCCCGCAGCAACACCCCGCATGGAGGCTCCGAAGATGGATAGTTTCCGCGCCGATGTGGCGCACATCGGCAAGTCAGTGCTCGTCAAGGGCGAGCTGAGCGGCAGTGAAGACCTGTATCTCGACGGCGAAGTCGAGGGCAGCATTGAGCTGAAGGGCCACGCCCTCGTCATCGGGCCGAACGGACGCGTGCGCGCCAACGTTCATGCCAAGGAAATCATCATCCACGGCAAGGTGGACGGCAATGTGCGCGGCACCGACAAGGTGGAGCTGAAGAAGAGCGCGCTGCTCAACGGCGACATCTTCACCCAGCGCATCATCATAGAGGATGGCGCTTTCTTCAAGGGTGCCATCGACATTCAGAAGGCTCCGGAAAGCAAGTCCGAGCCGAAGCCGGCAGTGACGCCGAGCCTGAACCTGACGCCGACGCCGATTTCCACGCACAACGGCCCAACGCCGGAGCACAAGTAAAGCAGGCAGGAATCTTGAGGGCCGGTGCTGAGCGCCGGCCTTACCTCTGAGGGGACAGAACCGGTTGGTGAATTTCTGGAGGAAGTTGTTCGGGCAAGCCGAGGTGGCCGCTGCGCCGCAGGATTCCGCGGCAGTGCGCATCACGCGCCGTTCCACCGGCCTGCAGCAATTTGCGCAGGTGGCGCTCGGCTGCGAAGGCCGCCGCATTCTCGATCTTGGCCCGACCTCTCCCACCAACATCCAGTTCATCACCGGCCTTGGACACAAGCTTTACAACGAGGACCTGCTGACGGCTGCGAAGGAGTCCGGGCTGATGGCACCCGGCGAGGCCGAACACAGCGGGCGGATTGACTCGGATGCGTTCTTCGCACAGAACCTGACGTATCAGCCGGAGACATTCGACGCCGTGCTGCTATGGGACCTGTGCGACTATCTTCCGGAATTGCTGGTGAAACCAGCGGTCGAGCGGCTCTATACCGTGACTCGTCCGGGCGGAATTCTGCTCGGACTGTTCCACGCAAAGAGCGCGGGCGCCGATGCGCCGTATGCGCGCTACCACATGCGCGACACTGAGACGCTGGAACTCCAGACCGGCGCGCAGTTTCAGTTGCAGCGGGCCTTCGCCAACCGCCACATTGAGAACCTCTTCCACCAGTACTCTTCGATCAAATTCTTTCTGGGCAAAGACAACATCCACGAAGTGCTGATTATTCGGTAGTCAACGCGGTCAAAGGGCTAGACCGTTTCCAGCTCTTCTTCCAGCAATTGCCGGTTGTGCAGCTCGGTGTAATAGCCGTTGAGCGCCAGCAGTTCCTCATGCGTGCCGTACTCCACGATCCTGCCGTCATGCAGCACGGCAATGCGGTCGGCGTTGCGCACGGTGGAAACACGGTGGGAGATGAAGATGGTGGTGCGGCCCTGCATGACGCTGCGCAGGTGGTTGAGAATGTACTCCTCGGTCTGCGTGTCCACGCTGGCCAGCGCGTCATCGAGCACCAGAATGCGTGGATCGCGAATGACGGCCCGGGCAATCGCCGTGCGCTGCTTCTGTCCGCCGGAAAGCGTAAGGCCGCGCTCGCCCACCATCGTCTGGTATTTCTCGGGGAACGACTCGATGTCCCCGGCGATGCGGGCGACTTCGGCGGCGCGGTGCACTTGCTCGTCGGTCGCGTTCTCCACGCCGAAGGCGATGTTGCCACGGATGGTGTCGCTGAACAGGAATGTCTCCTGCGGGACGAAGCCGATGTTATGGCGCAGCAGTGCCAGCGGATATTCGCGGATGGGGCGTCCGTCGATGAGCACCATGCCCGGCTCGGCGTCGTAGATACGCGGAATCAGATTTACCAGCGTCGATTTGCCGCTGCCCGTGGGGCCGACGATGGCGAGGCTGGTGCCTGCCGGAACCTTCAAGTTGATTTCTTTGAGAATGGGTGAGCCCGGCTGCACAGTCGGCGCGGCAGCGCTGTCGCGCAGCTGGCTTTCGCGCGGATAGGCAAAAGTCAGGTTGCGGAATTCAATCTCCCCGCGAATCTCCACGTCAGGCGAGACTGTGATCTGCGCGGGATCGTCGAAGATCGCCGCCTTCGTGCGCAGAATGTCGTCGATGCGCCCCATGGAGGCCGCGCCACGCTGGAAGAGGTTGATGACGTAGCCAAGCGCGATGATGGGCCAGGTCAGCAGCAGCATGTAGGTGACAAAGGCGCTGAAATCGCCGACGTTGATGTGGCCGTTCAGCACCTCGTGGCCGCCCTGCCAGAGAATGATGACCACGGCGAGGCCGAGCAGCGCCTGCAGCGTGGGCCACAGCATGCCCATCAGCCGCGCCAACGGCAGGCTGCGGCGCATGTAGCGCTCGTTGTCGCGCTCAAACTTGGCAATCTCAGCATCTTCCTGCGCATAGGCACGGACCACGCGCGCTCCGGAGAAATTCTCCTGCGCGCGGGCGCTGATCTCGCTGAAGGTGGCCTGGATGCGCTCGAAGCGCTTGAAAATCTTGGCGCCAAAATACTGAATCAGGATGCTGGCGATGGGCAGCGGCAGGAAGGTCCACGCCGTCAGCTTCGGGCTGATCTTCAGCATGAAGAACAGCGACCCGGCGGTGAAGGCGATGGTGTTGGCGGAATACATGATGCCCGGCCCGAGCAGGTTGCGTACGGCGTTCAGGTCGTTGGTGGCGCGTGCCATGATGTCGCCGGTGCGGGTGCGCTGGTAGTAGTTGTAGTCGAGCTGCTCCAAGTGTCGGAACAGGTCGTTGCGCATGTCGTACTCAATATCGCGCGAAACGCCGATCATGACCCAGCGCGTCAGAAACTGGAAGATGCCCTTGCCTGCGGCGCAGGCCACCATCTCGGCCGCGTAAAGGACGAGCTTCTCGTGCGTCACGCCGGTGTTCAGGTCATTGATGGCGTTGCGCAGCACCAGCGGAAACAGCACCCAGATGCCGTTGTTCAGCAGCACCGAGAGCAGGCCCGCGGCAAGCTTCTTCCAATACCGCACAAGGTACGGAAACAGTGGCCGCAGGTTCTTGAACATGTGCTGTAACTCCTGAATGTGACGCTGATGATTGGATGAGCGGGCGGACGCGGGCGATGCAAGCCGCTGTTTATGTGGGAACCTTCAGCACCAGGTAGCCGCCAATCATGGCGAAGATAATGTCCGGCGCCCAGGCCGCGAGCGCCGCGGGCAACTGACTGGAATTGCCCATGGCCTCGAAGAATGCGTTGGCGACAAAGTAGACGGCCGCCACGCCGATGGCGATGGCAATGCCTGTCAGCGCGCCCTTGCGCCCCGTGGAGAGCGAGAAGGGTACGGCCAGCACGGCCATGATGAAGGTGATGATCGGGTAGGCGACCTTCTTGTGCAACTGCACCTTCAGGCGCACCACGTCAAAGCCGCTCTGTTGCAGGTCGGCAATGTAGGCGCTCAGCTCCTGGAAGTTCATCTCCTGCGACTGGTGAACTTCCTTCTTGAAGTACGAAGGCTGCTCGCCGGTGTAGGGGAAGGTCTTGACGTCGAAGGTGTCAAAGGTGCGCACGGTGCCATAGGCAAAGCTGCGCTGCCAGCCCTGCTCGAAGATCCATTTGTTGAGGTTGTCTCCCCAATGCGCGCGGGCGGCAAACACACGCTCGGTCAGCGCAAAGTTCTTCGGGTCAAGGTGGAAGGCCGAGATGTTGGCAAAGCGGTTCTGGTCGGCGTCAAAGAACTCGTAGTAGTAAATCGTGTCCTTTTCGCCGAAGATCCACTTGCGATCGGGCCGCAGGTAGGTTTGCGGCGGCTTGCCCTTGATCTGGTTGCGCAGCGTTTCCTGCCGCTGATTCGCCTTGGGAATGTAGAGCTGGTCAAAGGTGAACAGCGCCGCGGCAATCACCGCCGAGATGACCATCACGGGGAAGACTACGCGGTAGATGCTGACGCCCGTGGCCTTCATCGCGGTAATTTCATTCGACTTCTGCAGCAGGCCGAAGGTGACCAGCACCGCCAGCAGCACGCTCAGCGGCGTCATGATGTAGATCATCGACGGCGAGACGTTGAGCAAGTAGCCGCCCAGCACCCAGAGCGAGATGCGGTTGCGCACAATGTCGCCCAGCAACTCGAAGAACGTGAATACCAGCGTCAGCATCAGGAAGCTGGCGAGGATCATGCCGAGGTACATCAGAAAATCGCGCAGGATTAAGTCGTCAATGATGAGCGGGAAGCGCGCGCTGAACAAGCGCCGGCGGTTGAATGCCCGGTCGAAGGCGCTGCCATTGTCGCGGGCGCTGGCCTGTGCCGGGGCGGCCTTGCTGCTGCTGAACAGTGCCATGACGCGCTGCCACGGCAGCGAGAGCACCGACAGGTCGATGGGCGCGCGGTCCACCTTGCGCGTCAGCAGAATGCCTGCAACAAGGAAGACAATATTCGCCGCCCACACGCCGATCCCGGGCGGAACCTTGCCGCCTCGTCCCAGCGATATGCCTGATAACGAAATGAAGTAGTAAAGGAAGACGAGCGCGATGGTCAGCACGAAACCCATCGCCTTGCCGCCCTTCTTGGAACTCAACCCGAGCGGGATGCCGACCAGCGCCAGCACAAGGCAGGAGGTCGGCAGCGCGAGTCGGCGGTGGAACTCCACGCGATACCAGCGGGCGCGAACTTCGGGCGTATCGCGCGGGTCGCGCTTCTTGGCCGAGACGTTGGCTTCCGGATGATTGGAGCGGTACCACAGCTCGCGCGTGCTCATCTCGCTGACCGGGACAAGGTCTTTCGCGTTCGCGTCGGGTGCGGGCAGCGTGATGGGAATGTCCGTGTCCTGGAAGCTGCTGATGGTGTACTGCTCGGGGTCGCGCGGGTTCACTTCCTGCGTGGAGCCGTTCACCAAGTGCAGGCGAATGCGGTCGGGACCTTCATTGATGACAACCCCGCGCTCGGCCATTGTGATACGCGGCGCGCTCGAGTTGGTAACGTCGGCCAGAAAAACTCCGCGCCAGATGGCAGCGCCCACGGCGGGCTTCACGTCCTCCACGTAGAGGACCATGTTCTTGAAGTCCTCATAGAAGACGCGCGGTTGAACTTCGAAGGAAGCCTGCGTGTTCTTCAACCGGTCTTCCAGCTTGGCCAGCGCAGCCGCCGAAGTCGGCGCAATCCACATGCTGTTGGCCAGCGCGAAGAGCCAGATCAGGACGGCAAAAAGGGAAATCGCGCGGACGAACATTCCCGCACCGAGACCGCTGGCGCGCATGGCCGTCACTTCGCTATCTGCCGCCAGGCGGCTCAGGCCGATAAGAATACCGACGAGCACGCCCATGGGGATGGTGATGGTGAACGCCATGGGCAGGGTCAGGAAGAAGATTTCGGCAACGGATGGAATTGGAGCGCTATTACGGACCACCAGTTCCAGCAGCTTGCCCAGGTCGCGCATAAAGATGACGAAGGTGAACAGCGCGGCGCCAATCGCCGCGTGCGAAATCACTTCGCCAAGGATGTAGCGCTGCAGAATCTTCACGGATCATCCACGCCCAAGGTGCTGGAAACAGGGCCAAAAGAGAAGTCTAGCATGACGGGCTGTGGTATTACGGACGCGCTTCCTGTATCGTAAAAAATCGTCTTAGGAAATTCTCTTAACGTTGTCTATGGCTACCGGAACACTTCGCGTTGTTTTGCTCTGGCACATGCACCAGCCTTATTACAAGGATCTGGTGACCGGGGAGTATCGTCTCCCCTGGGTGCGCCTCCATGCCATGAAGGATTACTACGGCATGGTGAAGCTGCTGGATGAGTTTCCCAACGTCCACCAGAATTTCAACATTGTTCCGTCACTGGTAGCGCAGATCAACGACTACGTCTCCGGGGCTTTCCGCGACCCGTTTTTCCAGATTGCTGCAAAACCCGCCAATCAGCTCGGACAGGCCGAAAAGTTTTTCGCGCTCACCTACCTGTTCCAGGCGCATCCGGAGCAGATGATTGCCCGCTACCCACGCTACCGCACGCTGTGGGAGCAGGTACGCGCCGCAGGCCCCGAGCCGACGCGAGCGGAAGTGACCTTTACGCAGCGCGACTACACCGATCTTCAGGTGCTGTCACAGTTGGCGTGGTTTGACGAGTTCTTCCTCGATGACCCCGAAGTAGCGCGGCTGGTGGAGAAGGGCGAGAGCTTCTCGCTCGACGATCAGAAGGCCGTCCTGCGCAAAGAACTTGAGATCGTGAAGGCTGTGCTGCCTGCCTACCGCGCGGCGGCCGAGCGTGGCAGCGTCGAACTCTCTGTAACGCCCTACTATCACCCCATTCTGCCGCTGGTGTGCGACACGAATCAGGGAGCCATCTCCTCCCCCGGCATGCCGTCGCCGAACCATCGCTTCCGCCACCCCGAAGACGCGCAGGTGCAGATTGAGCGAGCGATGGCCTTGCACGAGCGCACGTTTGGTTCGCGTCCGCAGGGCATGTGGCCGTCGGAGGGCAGCGTCTCGGAGGAGGCGATTGCGCTGGCCGCCAAGTGCGGCGTCCGCTGGATGGCCACCGACGAGGGCGTGCTGGGCCGCAGCCTGGGCTTTGAATTCACGCGCGATGCCGCGCAGAAGCTGACCCCGGAGAGCGCAGCGAACCTCTATAAGGTCTACAAGTACGAAGGCGAAGCGGCGGAGATGAATATGGTCTTCCGCGACCATCGTCTCTCCGACCTGATCGGCTTTGTCTATGCCGGAATGCCCGCGCAGGATGCGGCCAGGCACATGCTCGATTCGATTCGAGCCAACGCGGCTCCGCTGGTGGAGAATGGCAAGGACGCCGTCGTACCCATCATCCTTGACGGCGAAAACGCCTGGGAGACCTACCCGAAGTCGGGACGCGAGTTCCTGCGGAGGCTCTATGACCTGCTCGGCAGTGACCCGCAGGTGGAGACCGTCACGGTGGCCGAAGCCATTGAGCGCAGCAAGCCTGAGACGGTGGGCAAGCTCAAGAAGCTGGTGCCCGGCTCGTGGATCAACGCGAATTTCCACGTCTGGATCGGCGCGCCCGAGGACAACAAGGCCTGGGATTATCTCTCGGAGGCTCGCGACTTCTACACGTCCAACGCCGAGCACGCCAGTGCGGAGCAGCGCGCGCTGGCCTATGAAGAACTGCTGATTGCTGAGGGCAGCGACTGGAACTGGTGGTACGGCCCAGAGCATCACTCCGCCAATGATCGCGATTTCGACGAGCTTTATCGCAAGCACCTCTCAAACGTCTACCAGGCGCTGGGCGGTGTGCCGCCTGAGTATCTGGCGCGGCCCATTTCCGCCGGGACCTCCAAGCCTACCGTCGTGGCGCAGTCCGCCTACATCCATCCGGTGATCGATGGCGAGGTAACGAACTACTTCGACTGGATGGGCGCGGCCATGTATTCGAGCGACCGCCGAGGCGGCTCCATGCACGGCAAGGAATTTGTGCTGGAGGCGATCTACGCGGGTGTGGATGAGGCGAATGTGTACGGCCGACTTGATTTTGCCGCGCTGCTGCCGCAGGCGGAGACGCGCATTGCGGTCTTCTTTGCCGTGCGTGGCACAGAGGAAGAGAGGGCGCGCAACTATCGCTTTGAAGGCACCGTGCGCGACTGCAAGTTGGCCGGCTGGCGACTGGTGGCGAACGGCGATACCGCTCCGATGGCCACCGATGCCGACGCCAAGGGCTGCGATACTCAGTTGGGCAGCATCTTTGAGCTTCAGGTGCCGCTGGCACTGCTTGGTGCCAGCCAGGGAAGCACCGTCAACCTGCGCTTTGCCCTCTACCGTGACAAGCTGCTGCTGGACGCGCTGCCGGTCGAAGGCTCCGTCGATCTTTCCGTAGAGCCGGAAGACGTCATCATCAGCAACGAGTACGCTAAGAACTGAGCCTTGCCCACGCACGTTCAGCACGAGAGCCACGCGGATTTTGCAGGGAAGATCGGATTATTCCCGAACAGTGCGGTTCTATTAGAATGTCCGCCGCGATGGCGGGTACAAAGAAGAGCGTGGGCTTCGCGGATCTGCGAAAATTCATGCTAAAGTAGTTGTGTGTGGGCGCGTAGCTCAGTTGGTAGAGCAACGCCCTTTTAAGGCGTGGGTCCTGGGTTCGAGTCCCAGCGCGCTCACCATCTTTTCTCAAGGCCACGCCCTTAATTCTTCTGAAGTTATTCAACCGTAGCTCGCTAACTGCAAGTAGCTTCGCCTGCGCTCTTCGGCACGGTCCATCTGCTATGCTCGCTTAAAGTGGCCGCCAGCGGCGAAAACACGGAGCAGGGAACCGGCGCGCTCGACGCGCTGACGGATCGACTCGGTTCCGTGCCGTTTTCTGACGCCGTATGCGCGCGCCGCGGACTCGAACGAATAGCTCGAGTTGTGCCCTCGGCGGTGCTTCACAGTCTGTGCGCCTTCCTGTCCGATGCGCCTGACCCTGATCAGGCTGTCAACGGTTTTGAGCGGCTTGTCTCCATCGAAGATGCCGGACCTCGCTCCGCGTTGTGCGGACTATTGGCCCGGAACCCTGCGACCGTTCATTACGCCGTCGCCGTGTTCGGCAACAGCCACTGGCTCGGTGAGACGCTTCTCCGCAACACCGACAAGTTGTTTCAGATGGCGCGCGAGAGCAGCCTCGATCAGGCGCGCTCGGCGGACGACTATCGCGAGGCGTGGGCGCGCTTCCGCACCCGCACCTTCGAGGATGACGTTGCGCTGCTGCTGGCACGCTTCAAGCGGCGCGAGTACCTCCGTATTCTTGTGCGTGACGCGCTGAAGCTGGCCACGCTGGCGGAGACTACGGGAGAGATTTCCGCGCTCAGCGACGTGCTGATTGAGCAGGGGCTAATCGCCGCCTCCAGCGCGCTGCGCAACCGCTATGGCTGGCCGCAGCACACGGATGCGCGCGGACGGCTGGAGAGCACGCCATTCACAGTGCTTTCGCTCGGGAAACTGGGCGGCAATGAGCTGAATTACAGCTCCGACATCGACCTGCTGTACCTCTACGGCGATGGTGAGGACGCAGGAACGTGCTCCATCAGCGCCCGCGAGTTCTTCATCCGGCTGGCGCAGGAGACCACCGACATTCTTGGTCGAGCGACCTCGGAGGGGGCAGTCTTCCGCATCGACTTGCGGCTACGTCCGATGGGGCATGAAGGGGCACCGGCGGTTTCGCTGGGACGCGCGCTGGATTACTACCGCAAAACGGCCCATGCGTGGGAGTGGCAGGCATTGCTCAAAGCGCGGCGCTCAGCCGGGGACGACGAACTGGCGCGAACTTTTATCCGCGAAATGCAGCCGCTCGTCTACACCAGCGAATTGAACTTCACGGCAATCAAGACCGCGCTGGTCAGCCTGCAGAAGATCAAGCGCTTCCACGGCGGTGATGCCGCGATGGTCGACGTGAAGATTGATTCCGGCGGCATCCGCGACATTGAATTCCTGGTGCAGTGCCTGCAGCGCGTTTATGGCGGGCCGGAGCCGTGGCTGCGCTCCAGCGGCACGTTGTTCTCGCTGCAGAAGCTGCACGACAAAGAGCACATTACTGGCCGCGACTTCCATCGCCTCACGAGTGTCTACGTCTTTTTGCGACGCATTGAACACCGGTTGCAGTTGAAGGTGGGGCAGCAGACACACCGGCTCCCCGCCCATCAGTCGCAACTGATGGCGCTCAAGCGCTCCGTGCTGCCGGACTTGCCAGGCATGAGCACCGAGGAGTTTGTGGAACTGCTGCGCGCGCGCATGATGGCCGTCAGCGAAATCTACAACCGCATTGTGCACCAGCAGAAGCGCGTGGAAACCGAGATTGCGCAGATCGGTGAGATCTCCGAGGCGCACCGCACGCCCATTGAGCATTTCGGCGAGCAGGGAAGCATCCAGTTGCTGGAGCGCTTGCGGGGCGAGGCTCCGGCGCTGGCACAGTTCGCCACGCGCGCTCCACTGGGTACGCCACTGCGGAAGAATCTGTACCGCTACCTGGGCGCGGCCACCACCAGCAGTGCGCGCTTCCGCACGGTGGTGGAGCACAGCGCTGAGGTTTTGCGCGCGGAGCCGCTGTTCGCGCACAGTGACTTTGCCATCGACCTGCTGGTACGGCATCCGGAAGAAATCTGTCTGCTAAAGCCCGCAGAGACCTCTACCGAACCGCTGCGCGAGCGCGTGTTGGCCCACGTGGATGAACAGGCTGCGGTAATGACCGAGCTGCGCACAGCGTTTCGCCACGCCAGCTTTGTCAGCGCGGCGCAGGACCTGCGTGAGCCGCGCCCGGTATGGGAGTCCTTGACCGAGTTGACGGCAGCGGCGGAGGAAGTCCTTGCAGCCGCGGTGGAGGCCGCGCAGCCGCCGAGTGGATTTGGAATCTTCGCCCTTGGGCGGCTGGGCGCTTGCGAGTTCGACCTACTCTCAGATGCCGACCTGGTCTTTGTGCGCGAGGAGCAGAGCGATGCGGAGGAGGCGGCACGGGCTGCCGCGCGCATTGTCGAACTGCTGGCCTCGTACACGCGCGAGGGAACAACATTCGTGGTGGATACGCGGCTGCGGCCGCATGGCTCGCAGGGCGAGCTGGTGATTACGCCGTCGCAGTTGGAGAACTACCTTGTGCGCGAGGCGCGCCCGTGGGAGGCGATCAGCTACCAGAAGCTGCGGTTCGTCGCCGGAGACCGTGCACTGGCGCCACATGCGCGAAGCTGCGTTGAGGCCATGCTGACACGCTTCAAGGCTGAGTCTAACTTTGCGGACGAACTGTTCGCCATGCGCTCGCGTCTGGAGGCCACGGCGGGCCGGGAGTTGAACTTGAAGTTGTCTCCGGGCGGCGTCTACGACCTCGACTTCATCGCCGGTTATTGCGCGGTGCGCAGCGGCCAACGCGTGCCCTCGGCGAACATTCTGGAGCGCATGAACGCCCTGCACGAACTAGGCGCGCTGAGCAGCGAGATGCTCGACGAACTGCGCCCGGCAGCATTGTTCCTGCGCACGGTGGAGCACGTCGTCCGTTTGGTGGACGGGCACAATCGCAAGTCTCTGCCGGGCAGCGACCACGCGCGCGCCAGCGTTGCCGAATTGGTGTCGAAACAACTCGGCCGCAAGTTCCACGGAACCTTTGAGGAAGAACTGCGGCAGTGGATGAAGACCGTGCGGCGGCGCTTCTTCACCACCTTGAACGGCTAACCTGGCGGCGTGGTCTCCAATCGTTGCCGAGCACCCCGCGCGGTGGTAGGGTATTGAGTTGCGCACATACGTCCGCACAAGCTGTCTGGCTTGTTCCGCAGCGCGCGGTCGGTCCTGTTCAGTGGGGTTCAGGCCGGGCATCGCGCCAAGCCTCGTGCGGGCGGCAGCACACATCCAGTATTCAAAACACTTGGTTCTCCAGGGAGGACGACTGAATGGCAGTAGCGTATAACGGCTTGCCACTTCCTGCCGACGGACAGGCCATCGAATTCCGAGATGGCCGTGTACAGGTCCCCGACAATCCAATCATCCCCTTCATCGAAGGCGACGGCACCGGCCGCGACATCTGGAAGGCCAGCGAGCGCGTCTTCAATGCCGCCGTTGAGAAGGCCTACGGCGGCAAGCGCCGCATCGTCTGGTATGAGGTTTTCGCGGGCGAAAAGGCCAAGGAGAAGTTCAATACCTGGCTGCCCGATGACACGGTGGACGCCTTCCGTAATCTGCGCGTAGGCATCAAGGGGCCGCTCACCACGCCGATCGGCGGCGGCATCCGCTCGCTGAACGTGGCGCTGCGCCAGGTGCTCGATCTCTACGCCTGCGTTCGCCCGGTGAAGTACTACCAGGGCATTCCTTCGCCGGTGAAGCACCCTGAGCGCATGGACATTGTCATCTTCCGCGAGAACACGGAAGACGTCTATGCCGGCATCGAGTGGCGGCAGGGCACGCCCGAGGCAAAGCGCCTCATCGACTTCCTGAACAACGAGATGCTCGCGGGCGGCAAGAAGAAGGTTCGCGAAGACTCCGGCGTAGGCATCAAGCCCATGTCCATCACCGGCACCAAGCGGCTGGTGCGCATGGCCATCAAGTACGCGCTGGCCAATGGACGCAAGTCGGTCACGCTGGTGCACAAGGGCAATATTCAGAAGTTCACCGAGGGCGCCTTCCGCGAGTGGGGCTACGAAGTGGCCACGCAGGAATTCCGCGACCAGACGGTGACCGAGCGCGAGAGCTGGATTCTCGGCAACCTGGACAAGGACCCGAAGCTGAGCGTGGAAGACAACGCCGCCATGATCGAGCCGGGCATGGAGTTCGCTCCGCCCGAGTTCCGCGAGGGCGTCTACAAGGAAGTGAAGGGCGTCATCGACGCCATTTACGCCACCCACGGCAAAGGCCAGTGGAAGCAGAAGCTGCTTATCAATGACCGCATCGCCGATTCGATCTTCCAGCAGGTGGTGACGCGCGCCGACGAGTACTCCGTGCTGGCCACGCCGAACCTGAATGGCGACTACATTTCCGACGCCTGCGCCGCGCAGGTCGGCGGCTTGGGCATCGCGCCGGGCGCCAACATTGGTGATTCGCACGCGATTTTCGAGGCCACGCACGGCACCGCGCCCAAGTATGCGGACAAGGATGTGATCAACCCCGGCTCCGTCATGCTCTCGGGCGTAATGATGCTCGACTACATGGGCTGGACCGAGGCTGCGCGCCTCGTGGAGCACGCCATGGAGCGCACCATCCTCGACAAAACCGTTACCTACGACTTTGAGCGCCTGATGGAGGGCGCCACCAAGGTCGGCACCAGCGAGTTCGCCTCCCACATCATCCGCAACATGGATGTTGTGGCGGCAAAGAAGTAACTGCTGGGGGTAAGATGTTTGGGCAGGCACTGTACTCTTAGTTTCGCGCACCACGTGTGCGCGTCTTTGAAAGGACTGACATGCGCAAGAAGGTTACGATTGTAGGAGCTGGAAACGTGGGCGCCACCTGTGCCCACTGGATTGCCGCGAAAGAGCTGGCCGATGTCGTTCTCATCGACATCATGGAAGGTGTTCCGCAGGGCAAGGGACTTGACCTGGCGGAGGCCATGCCGGTTGAAAAGCGCGACTGTGCCATCGTCGGCACCAACGATTACGCCGACACGGCCAACTCCGACATCGTCGTCATCACTGCCGGCGTTCCGCGCAAGCCCGGAATGAGCCGTGATGATCTGCTTGGCATCAACTACAAGATCATGCAGGACGTGGTGGGCAAGGTCGTCAAGTATTCGCCCAACTGCATCATCATCGTCGTCAGCAACCCGCTGGACGCGATGGCGCAGGCCGCGTTCAAGCTCTCCGGCTTCACGCGCAACCGCGTGATCGGCATGGCCGGCGTTCTGGATTCCGCGCGCTTCCGTACCTTCATCGCGCAGGAACTGGACGTTTCGGTGGAGAACGTGACGGCCTTCGTGCTTGGCGGACACGGCGACACCATGGTTCCGCTGGCGCGCTACTCGACCGTGGCGGGCATCCCGATCACCGAACTGATCGAGCCGACCAAGCTGGAAGCGCTCATCCAGCGCACCCGTGACGGCGGCGCCGAGATTGTGAAGTACCTGAAGACCGGCAGCGCCTTCTACGCGCCTTCAGCTTCGGCCGTCGAGATGGTGGAAGCCATCCTGAAGGACAAGAAGAAGATCGTGCCCTGCGCTGTCTATCTTGAAGGCGAGTACGGCATCAACGGCCTGTACGTGGGCGTTCCGGCCAAGCTTGGCTCCAACGGCCTTGAGAAGGTCATCGAAATCAAGCTGACCACCGAGGAAGCCGCCGCCCTGAAAAAGAGCGCCGACGCCGTCGCCGAACTGGTGAAGGTCATCAACGTGTAGCTTGCGCTTGCCGCAAAATGAAACGCCCGGAGCCGAAGCTCCGGGCGTTTCTTGTTGAATTGCGGTGCGCCTGTCGGAAACGGGTTGGGTCAAAATCTGAATGGCCCAATCGTGAACGTACTCTTTGTGAGGTTCAAGTATCCCTTGATGATGAGCCTATAAGTGCTGCACAGGATCGATTCCCCTGTGTATATAATTGCGCATCATTACAGAGCGGGCTAAGTGTGTCGGTTGCATCGTGTGCCAGCTCCAGGGCAATTCCTTAACGAGGAGCATAGTGGTCTATGTTTTGCGAAGCGTGTGGCACTCAAGCGGGTGATGGCGCAGCGTTTTGTTCAAATTGCGGTAGACCGATTCCGGGCAAGCAAGTTCTCAATGAGACGGCCGAGAGTTTGCCTAACGCGGGCACACTCAATGTTCAATGCGCGGCGACGAGTACAACCAGCATACCGCCCACCTACGGATATTCCTTAAAGGAGGAACCCGGACGAATCACTATCCTGTTGCCAGAGAGGAATATGGAGTACCGCCCGAAGGTCATGCTGCTTGTTCGAATTGGGATGATGGGCACAGCGGTTGCAATGACTATTCCGGGAGCGATAATCGGTTTGTTGGTCGGCCCGATAGGTGCCGTTGCCGGGGCATTCATCGGGCTCTTGCTCGGGTATCTCCTCTACCTCGGCACAGTTCGACTGCTGCAGTGGGCGTGGAGCTTTTACAATGGGGGTGGGGTGCTGGAAATCACTCCGGCTGAATTAATTGTTAATCGGCAATGCTATTCACGCGAACATATTCTTGAATTGGACGTCCTCTCTGTAATTTCCCCTTCACTCTGGGATACATCTTATGGCGAGTGCTGTCATATTGCGTTTGAATATGGAGCGCAGAAGGTGATTATTGCGAGGAATCTTCCATCCGCAACCGCAAAGAGAATCCTTGAGGCAATTCAAGGTGCATTAGCGAAGACACTGCGGGCCACGGAGCAACACGCATAACCGTGCGGCGAATATGTCTTGTGTTCGGCTATTCGCCTAGCGCGCCTCCGGAACTAGCGGAGCTTTGTTTTTGAGCGCCCGCCGCCACGGCTCAAAGTCGCTCCAGAGACGCTCCACGATCTTAGAATCGAGTACTTTCGTTAGTGGCTTATCGGGGGCCTCTGCCGGATAGAGCTCCAGCGTTACCTGCCCGCAGCTTGGCGGTAGCGCATCCGGAGGATACACGTAGTGGCCGCGCATGCTGTCCTGATCCACGCGGTAGCGCACGCCGTCGCCGGGGTCCATGGGGAAGCGTCCCGGACGGATCGGCTCCACCTCCTTGCCGCCGCACAGCAGCCGCATCCGCAAAAAACTCGTCTTCGGGCGCAGCACCACAGGTTGAATCTGCGTGCGGCCCATATTCGCCCAGAAGGGCAGCTTCAACTCCGGTGTGGCGGAGATGGAGAGCACCGCGTCGTAGTCGTGCGTCGGCTCCTTCAGTTCCTCGGCCTTGCCGCCCTTGGCCCGCTTCTGGCGCTCCTTCATGATCTCCTGATAGCGCTGCTGGTTCCATTGATAGAGCGAGACCGGCGTGCCGAGGAAGACGGTGAAGTCGCCAACCTTCAGGTCGTAGAGGTCCTTTTCATACTTCGATTCGCGGCGAGAGAGCAGGGCGTCGGCAGGAAAGCGACCGGGGCTCGAAGGAATCAGACGCGGCGATGGTGGAGGCTCCTTCGCCGCCTTCTCCCGCGCGGTCCGCAAAACTTCGCGGACGGCCATCAGCGGGACAATCGTGAACGAGTTGCCCTCGATGCGGCTGTAGGCAACCACCGTTCCGCTCGAGTTGAACAGCGGCGTTCCCGCATCGGTGAATTTCGTATCACCAAGGATGCTGTCGCTCGAAACCTTGCTGATGACGCCCGTGTGGATGGTCTTGCCCATGCGCGGGTTGTTGTCCACGGTGAAGACGCGCTCGCCCTCCACCAGCGCTCCGGGGTCGTAGGAGATCAGCGGTATGGGGATATCCTTGATGACTTCCAAGTTCACACGCAGCACGGTGATGTCCTTCTGCGCGTCGTCGGCCACCACCTGCCCACTGACGGCCCTGTGGCCTTCAAACTCCACGGAGATCCAGTTCTGCTGTTCGGCGGGAATGTGCGTGGTCACCAGCAGCCCGGCCGGATCAATTAATACGCCGTCGTGCACCTGCCGCGAGGTGAAGACCGTAGCCACGCTGTCGCGCACGCGCCGGAACTGTTCCACAAGCTCGTCCACATGTGCATTCCGCGCAGCGGCCTCCGTGGTCTTCGCATTGTCGTTGGAGAGTTCAATGAGCTGGTTGGGCGCAGTGATGTTCACTGCGAGATCCCACTGATAGTTCTTGCCGAACAGCTCGGCCGGTGACGTGGTGGTGAGTTGGTAGCGTCCCGGCGCGACGGCGGCTGTGGCCTCGCCGTCCAGCGAGGTACGCAACTCAAGCGCCGCCTCCGAGCTATCCAGCGGCTTCAAGCGGATGGCCAGCCGTGGCACCGGCTTGATGTTTAGATCGCGGTCGAACAGCGCGGCGCGAATGCGGACCGTGACCGGCTGCGGTGCCTGCGCAAGCAAGGGGATGGAGAGCACTGCAAAGAGAAGAACGAGAAGCGCTGTCTGCCCACGTTTCATAGAGTCCTCCGCTCAGCGGCGGCAGTATGCAGCAGGCGGAGCAGGGCTACAAGGAAAATGAAGCGCGTCACCGGAATTGGCGATGAAGTCGCAGCAAAAGCAAAGCGCCGGACTCTTCGCCCGGCGCCCGCCTTAGAGATTGCCTAATCGCTGATCGCTAACCCCTAATCCCTGCTTTCTTACACGCGCTCGATCACAACCTGCTCCAGCACCACGTCCTTGTTGGGACGGTCCTGGCGGTTGCGCGGCAGGTTGCTGATCTTGTTGGCGATGTCCTGGCCTTCAATGACCTCACCAAAGATGGTGTGGTTGCCGGTGAGCCACGGCGTCGGCGCCACGGTCACAAAGAACTGCGAGCCGTTGGTGTTCGGACCGGCGTTGGCCATAGCCAGCTTGCCCGCCTTGTCAAAGCGGTGCTTGGAGCCGGCGGTTTCATCCTGGAAGCGATAGCCCGGGCCGCCCATGCCGCTGCCGCTCGGGTCGCCACCCTGAATCATGAACTCAGGGATGACGCGGTGGAAGACGGTGCCGCTGTAGAGCGGGCCGGGGCCTTTCTTGCCGCTGACGTGGTCCTGCCAGTCGCGCTTGCCCTCGGCCAGCTCGACGAAGTTCTTTACGGTGATGGGCGCGTCCTGCTCAAAGAGCTGGCAAACGATGTCGCCTTCGCTGGTCTTCAGCGTGGCGTAAAGTCCGGGTGTTTTCTCTGCCATGGTGTCCTCTGTCTGCAAAGTAAAGCTCGCGCACAAGGGCGCGAGCAGGTTCAAGTGTTACTTAGGGAATAATCTCGATGTGCTTGATGACCAAAGGATTGTATGGACGGTCGCCGCGGTCACGAGCTTCGCGTGCAATCTGCTTCACCAGACCGACAGCGGCAGCGTCGCACTGGCCGAAGATGGTGTACCCGCCGTTCAGGTGCGGCACGGCCTCCTCGGTGATGAAGAACTGCGAGCCGTTGGTGTTGGGGCCGGAGTTGGCATAAGCCAGGCGTCCGGGGCGGTCAAACTGCACGCTGCTGCTGACCTCGTTGACGAACTCGTAGCCGGGGCCGCCTTCGCCATTGCCCTTCGGGTCGCCGCCCTGAATCATGAACTGCGGAATGACGCGGTGAAAGATGGTGCCGTCATAGAGCGGCACGCCGTGCTTTGCCTGGCCGGACTTCGGGTCCTTCCATTCCTTCTTGCCCGTCGCCAGGTCCATAAAGTTCTTAGCGCCGATGGGCGCAACCTCGGGATACAGATCGCAGTGCATCTCGCCCGCCGTGGTCTTAATGACCGCCTTGGGGTGATGCGCGGCTTCCGGCGCGGCCTGTGCCGCGGCCAGCGAGGCCATTGCGAGCAGGGTCAACAACAGTGTCGCAGTCTTGCGAATCATCATGCGTTCTCCTGATTCCTTATTTCTTCTCCGGCGCGGGAAGCTTCACTTCCTGCCGGGGGTCTGAATTTTTTTCGGCCTGCATCTCATGCGCAGTCTTCTCCACCTCGCGGAAGACGCGCAGCAGGTTGCCGCCAAGAATCTTCTGAATGTCCTGCGCGCTGTAGCCGCGCTTTACGAGTTCAGCGGTGATCTTCGGCAGGTCCTGCACGCCGTCCATCCCCTCCGGCAGGCACTCCACGCCATCAAAGTCGGAGCCGATGCCGACGTGATCGATGCCGGCGACCTTCACCATGTGGTCAATGTGGTCGATGAGCACCGAAAGCGGTGGGCGGGGAACTGCGGCGTTGAAGTCGCTGCGCAGGTGGTCCATCTCAGCCTTGGACTCGGTCGTGACCGGCCCGCTCCAGAGTTGTTCCATACGCTTGCGAACGTCCGGGTGCGCGTCCTCGTAAGCCTTCTGTGCGGCAATGTAGTCATTGCTGATGAAGCCGCAGTTAAAGTTGACCTGCGCCACGCCGCCATTGCGCGCGAGAGCCTCCAGCATCTGGTCATTCATGTTGCGCGGGTGGTTGGCCACGGCGCGCGAGGAACTGTGCGAAGCGATGACCGGCGCACGGCTCACGGTAATGGCGTTGTAGAAGCTGCGGTCGCTGACGTGGGAAATATCGACCGTCATGCCGAGCCGGTTCATCTCCTTCACCATGTCGCGGCCGAACTGCGTCAGGCCCGGATCGCGCACGCGGCCGGTCTGGGGATCGGGTTTCGGCAGGTCGCCGGAGCTTTGGCCGAGTTCATTCGAGTTCGCCCAGGTCAGCGTCATGTAGCGCACGCCGAGCCGGTAGAAGTCGCGGAGGATGCGCACGTCGCCTTCCATGGCGTGTCCGCCCTCAACGCCGAGCAGGGAAGCCAGCTTCGGGTGCGGGCCTTTGCGAGCGGCCTCAATGTCGGCAACGCTGTAGGCCATCACCATCCGGTCCGGATGCGCCTGCACGGTCTCATAGACCGAGTCGATCATGTCGAATGCGCGGTGGGCGTACTGGCCCTTGAACTTTACGGGGTCCACCCAGATGGAGAAGAACTCTGCTCCAAGGTTGCCAGCCTTGACCTTGGCAAGGTCCCAGTGTCCGGCACCGGCATCGGTGGCGGGATCGAAATTCTCGTCCACAAAGCGGCCCGGCGTGTCGGCATGAGTGTCGATCACGATGGCCGAGCGATGGATGCTGGCGGCGTCCGGCGTGGCCTTTTTGGGCGTGGGCTTGCTCTGCGCCGAGGCACAGAGGGACAACAGGAGAACTGCGGTAGCGATCGAGGACAGTCTCATTGCGCTCCGGGGTCAGGCTTCCGATGGGAAAGTCTGAACTAAGGAGCAACCGTCGCTGCGGTGGTGGCCGTTACGTCATGGGTGCTGGCCAGCCGCTGCTGCTCCTCACGCCAGCCAGTATACCTGTCACTCACCATGATGTGGTAACAAGCCTGGCGATGTTCCTCGGCGGCTTCGACCAGCCCGGCGTTCTGCAGGGGCAGCACAAACTCGTCGATGAAGTGCTTTTCGGTGCGCGACATTCCAGACTTGCCAATGTCGATGGTCAGGCCCGCAAGGTGCGAGGAGGCGGTGTCACCGTTGATGGGCGCGGCGTTCTTATTCGAGCGGCGCAGCTTGGCCTGCTGCTCTACCGTGCGCACGGCGCTGGTGACAAAGAGCGGATGATGAAACTTGGCGTAGAAGGCGGTCGAGAGGTCCTCGACGAAATCGCGCGTCCACGGACGGCAGTAGCGGCGCATCGGCTCAATGTTCGGAGCCACCTGCATGGTCAGGCTGTCGTGCAGTGGAACCAGCTCCTCGCGCAGCTCCAGTTCCTGGAGTTCGAGGTCATTGGCGATGCGGGGAAGCTGCAGGCGGTTGATCTCGTCATTCTGGCGCAGCAGGCTCTCGTGCGAGCCGCGCAGCACAGGCGCGAAGGCCACCACAGCGCGGCGGCTGCGGCGTGCGTTCACCCTTCTCGACCTCGATGCGGGAGTTTGAATCTTGGCCGAAGAGTGATGCGCGCGGCCGACGCGCGTGACGGGGCGAATACTGGCTCCCCACGACGGAGAAGCGATGGTCAGCAGAAGTGCGAAAGTCAAAAATACTGAAGTCTGTGTATGACGCATCAATCCCGTTTCCCTGCAAGTTCAATGATGACGAACACCTCCGGCAAAGAGCACGCCACGGCCTGCACGGGGCTATGACACAAACAATCCTCTCTTCGTCCGGCTGTAACTTCAGTGTAAACCAGAAGTGTCACAAAACAGGACATAAATCTTGTTTATAGGGGTATAGACGGAATCGGAAGTGTAACCGGAAAGCAACACCTGGCCATTGCGGACCGAGTGGCCGGAAGATGCCCGCGCACTGGCTAGAAGTACCCAGCCTCAATGAGACGTTGCGAGATCCACCAAGTGTTACCCGCCGGATCGACGATGCCGCACTGGCGGTCGCCATGGGGCATGTCCGCGACTTCCGAGATCATTCCCCTGAGGCGTGACCGTCGCAAAGCCGGACGGAACGTACACGCGTGTCTCCTCTGAATCCCCGTACACGGTAACGCCGGCGTCCTTGTGGGGGCACCGGCGTTGGTTCAGAGCGTTAGATTGTGGATTGCGCGCACGGGTCGCGCAAAATCCGGGCTGGATCACTTGCGCGATGAGTGTGTCCGCCTTTCTCACCGCCCGGCGAAGCCGCCCGGCTCCTTCACGGACACACCTTTCGCGAATCCGGCCTAGCTGCGGAAGAAGTCGAGTACCGCCTTCTTCATCACGTCCTTGGCCACGTGGCTGATGGATTCGGTCAGCGGAATCTCCTTGGGGCAGACTTCCACGCAGTTCTGCGCGTAGCCGCACTCCTGAATTCCGCCATCGCCCATCAGTGCGGCAAGGCGGTCGTTTTTGAGTTCCTTGCCCGTGGGATGGTTGTTGAACAGCCGTGCCTGCGAGATGGTGGCCGCGCCGACAAAGCCGGTGCTCTCCGTGAATTGCGGGCAGGCTTCCATGCAACAGCAGCATGAGATGCACTTGGAGAGCGGGTAGTTGACCTGTTGCGCCTCGGGCGACTGCCGCGGGCCGGAGCCGAGGTCGTAAGTGCCATCGATGGGCACCCACGCCTGCACGGCCTTCAGGTTCTCAAACAGCACCGAGCGGTCCACGCGCAGGTCGCGGATGACGGGGAACTTCGAGAACGGGGCCAGCGTGATCGGCTGCTCGAGGTTGTCAATCAGCGCCGAGCAGGCCATGCGAGCGCGTCCGTTGATGAGCATGGCACAGGAGCCGCAGATCTCCTCCAGGCACGAGCTGTCATAGACGATCGGCGTGGTCTGCTTGCCCTCGCGCGTGACCGGATTGGCCGCAATTTGCATGATGCAGGAGATGACGTTCAACCCCTTGCGATAAGGGATTTCGAACTCCTCCCAGTAAGGCGCAGAGTTCGGATTGTCCTGCCGCTTGACCTTGATAATGACTGTCTTGTTCGCCATTTCAGTTTCAATCCTCTACTTGGAGTCATAGCGGCGAGGCCGCGGCTTGATCAGGGAAATATCGACCGGCTCCAGCTCCAGGCTGGGAGCATCCTGCTTGGCGTCGTAGTGTGCCTTCGTCGTCTTCAGGAACTTCTCGTCATTGCGCTCGGGGAAGTCGGGCTTGTAGTGCGCGCCACGCGACTCGTCGCGCAGCAGCGCGCCCTGCGTGATGACGCGCGCCAGTTGCAGCATGTTGTAAAGCTGACGGGTGAAGATGAACGTGCTGTTGGCCCACTGCGTGCGGTCGCTCAGGTTCACGTTCTTGTAGCGGTCGAGCAGCTCCACCAGCTTGACGTCGGTTTCCTTCAGCTTGTCGTTGTAGCGGCTGACGGTGACGTTCGCGCTCATGATGTCGCCCATCTCGCGCCAGATCACGAACGGATTCTCCGTGCCCTGGTTGTTGAGCAGCGCCGCGTTCTTTTCTTCCTGGCGCTTCTTCTCAGCCTCAAAGACGGCGCTGGGCGCCTCGTTCTTGCCGTTCTCCTTGGCGTACTTCATCATCTCCGGGCCGGAAATGAATCCGCCGTAGATGGCCGAAAGCAGCGAGTTCGCACCGAGGCGGTTGGCACCGTGGATCGAATAGTCGCACTCGCCGGCGGCAAAGACGCCCGGGATGTTGGTGTGCTGCTTGTCGTCCACCCAGAGGCCGCCCATCGAGTAGTGCATGCCGGGGAAGATCTTCATCGGCACTTCGCGCGGATCGTCGCCCACAAACTTCTCGTAGATTTCGAGGATGCCGCCGAGCTTGATGTCGAGCGTCTTCTTGTCGATGTGCGTCAGGTCGAGGTAGACCATGTTCTGGCCGTCGACGCCGAGGCCAAGCTGGAAGATGACCTTGTGGATGGCGCGCGTGGCAACGTCACGCGGAACGAGGTTGCCGTACTTCGGATACCACTCTTCGAGGAAGTAGAAGCGCTCGTTCTCGGGGATTTCCTTGCCGTGGCGCTTGTCGCCAGCGGTCTTGGGCACCCATACGCGGCCGCCTTCGCCGCGAGCCGATTCCGACATCAGGCGCAGTTTGTCTTCGCCCGGAATCGAGGTGGGGTGAACCTGTATGAACTCACCATTGGCGTAGTAGGCGCCCTGCTGATAGAGCGAGGACGCGGCCGAACCGGTGCAGATCACCGAGTTGGTGCTCTTGCCGAAGATGGCGCCCACGCCACCGGTGGCGAGTAGCACGGCGTCGGCGGCAAAGGTCTTCACTTCCATCGTCGACAGGTTGATGGCGCAGATGCCGCGCGCCACGCCGTTGTCGTCGAGCACTGAGGAGAGATACTCCCAGTATTCGTACTTCTTGACCTTGCCCTCGGCTTCATGGCGGCGAACCTGCTCGTCAAACGCGTAGAGCAGCTGCTGGCCGGTGGTAGCGCCGGAGAAGGCCGTGCGGTGGAAGAGCGTGCCGCCGAAGCGGCGGAAGTCGAGCAGGCCCTCGGCCGTGCGGTTGAAGGGAACGCCCATGCGGTCGAGCAGGTCGATGATGCCCGGAGCCATCTCGCACATGGCCTTCACGGAAGGCTGGTTGGCGAGGAAGTCGCCGCCGTAGACGGTGTCGTCAAAGTGGTTCCAGGTGGAGTCGCCTTCGCCCTTCAGGTTCTTGGCCGCATTGATGCCGCCCTGCGCGCACACGGAGTGCGAACGCTTCACCGGCACCACGCTGAACAGGTCGACGTGGCCGCCCATTTCCGCAATCTTGATGGTGGCGCCGAGTCCTGCAAGGCCGCCGCCCACAACAATAATCTTTGGTGTTTTCGCCATAGTTTTCTCTTCCGCCTCCTAGCGCACGGCGGCCGTTGCGGCCGGTTGTGCAGCCGGGCGGGCATTCGTGGTCCGCTCCATGCCGGTTTCGGTCTTCGAGTGGTTGGCCGAGATGAAGGCAAATTCGCTGGCCAGGCCCAACAGCACCAGCAGCAGGCTGACAGCAATGCCGATCACGCGCACTCTCCAGCGCGCCTTCTTGCCGGTCACAATGCCCCACTTGGCGGAGAACAGGAACAGACCGTAGCCGAAGTGCCACGCCGAGGCAATGATGCCTGCGAAGTAGAAGGCGATGGCGAACGGGCTGGCAAGCTGCTTCTGGACCTCGTCAAACGCGATGTTCGGATCGCGTCCCATGGCGCCGGACAGGTCAAAGCCGGCGAAGCGCAGGGTGGCCAGGTGGTAGCAGACGTAGGCGAAGACGATGAGACCGGTGTAGCGCTGGATGGTGTACAGCCAGTTGCCGGCCCAGTGGTAATCGCTCACGTTGTTCTCGCCGCGCAACCAGATGTAGACGCCGTAGCAGGCGTGGAAGGCGAGCGGGATGAAGATGCCGAAGAACTCAAGGCCGATGCGGAAGGGAAGCGAAGTGAGGAAGCGGACGGCGGCGTTGTAGTGCTCGGGGCCGTAAAGCGCTTGCGAGTTGGAGATGAAGTGCTCGATCAGGAACAGTCCGACCGGCACAATGCCTGTGAGTGACTGTAAGCGACGCCAGAAGAACGAGGTTCCTTGGCCGGCACGCAGCGGCGGAACGCCCGTTGGTACGGTATGCGTAGACACGTGTGGTAGCTCCTTACCCCAGCAAGGTGCAGATAAACGAAAAAGTTTATGGTCACCCAACAGCGAAGTCAAGAATGAGGATGCACAGGCGCACGCAGATTGCCCGCATGCGGCTGCCACGCCTCATTCAGCCGTGATGGAGAACGATTGCGTATGAAAGAACTGCGTTGTACAGAGACAAATTCGTTGCGCCAAATATCTTACCTCCATCCTGCGGCGGCTGGTGAAACTTTGCGCGGCGGCATCACCGGGCGTGGCATCCCCGCACGCAGGTGGCGGGCGATGGTAGAATGTCGCTACGCCAAGGCCCTGACTGCACCCGGCAAAATGGATTGTTCGCGTGCCGCCTTGTGCATGGGGGAGCCAAAAATCCTATGTCTGAAACCAACGGAAATTACGGATTGCGTTTGAAAACCGGCCTGGCAGAGATGCTCAAGGGCGGCGTCATCATGGACGTGATGAACCGCGAGCAGGCTGAAATTGCGGAGAAGGCCGGCGCCGCGGCCGTCATGGCCCTGGAGCGCGTGCCCGCCATCATCCGCGCCGAAGGCGGCGTCAGCCGCATGGCCTCGCCCAAGATCATCAAGGCCATCATGGCCACCGTGAACATCCCGGTCATGGCCAAGGCCCGCATCGGACACTTTGCCGAGGCGCAGATTCTGCAGGAGCTCGGCGTCGACTACATCGACGAGAGCGAAGTGCTGACGCCCGCCGATGAAGAGCACCACATCGACAAGCACGCCTTCAAGACGCCGTTCGTCTGCGGCGCGCGCAACCTGGGTGAGGCGCTTCGCCGCATCGCCGAAGGCGCGGCCATGATCCGCACCAAGGGCGAGGCCGGCACCGGCGACGTCATCCACGCCGTCAAGCACATGCGCCAGATCGTGAAGGAAATGAAGCAGCTCACCGTGATGAGCGAGGAAGAGCTGTTCGCCGCCGCCAAGAACCACCAGGCTCCCTATGAGCTGGTGCGCATGGTGGCCAAGGCGGGCAAGCTGCCCGTGCCGAACTTCTCCGCCGGCGGCATTGCCACCCCGGCCGATGCGGCCATGATGATGCAGCTCGGCGCCGAAGCCATCTTTGTCGGCAGCGGCATCTTTATGAAGCAGGGCGCCACGCCGCTCGACCTGAGCGACAAGAAGGAGCGCGAAGAGGCTGAATCGCGCGCCAAGGCCATCGTCATCGCCACCACGCACTACAACGACCCCAAGGTGCTGGCCGAGGTGAGCGAGCAGATGACCGGCTCCATGAAGGGCCTGGCCATCAGCGCCATCGAGGAGAAGGACCTGCTCCAGACCCGCGGCTGGTAGCTGCGGTGCGCTTGGTGCGAGAGCGCCAGCGGAACAGTGTGCAAAGAGGTACAGGCGCAGCTTCGGCTGCGCCTTCTTCATTGCCGAACAATTCTTGCCGTGGTAACTGTGTGGTATCTCATTAGAAAGGGCACTGACGAATGGCTGATCTGGAGAGTCCGTTTTCCATACTGACCGCCGTGGCGGCGCCGGCGCTGCTGACCAACGCTTCCACCGTACTGGTGCTGGGACTGGGCAACCGCATTGCCCGCGTGGTGGACCGCACGCGCGCCGTGGCCACCGTGCTGGCCAGCGTGGACAAGGAATCCGAGCTGCACAAGCTCCTGATGCATCAGGCGACGCTGCTCAAGCAGCGCACATTCAAACTCAGCCGCGCCATACGGCTTGGCTACGCGGCCGTCGGAGGTTTTGCCGCCGAGGCTCTCGCTGCCGTCATCGGCGGAACGATGGTGCACTACGACTTTCATCTGCTGGCGCACGCCACCGCGCTGTTCGCGCTCTGTATTGGCGTGGCCTCGGTCGGCAGCCTGGTCTCCGCCTGCGTCTACATGGTGCATGAGACGACGATTGCGCTCGACAACCTTGCGGAAGAAGCCCGCACGGTTATGCTGGAAGCCTCCCGCCGCAAACCGTCCGGCGTATAGCGCAAATGACGCTGCTAGAAACAACAAAGCCCGCCGTGAATTTCTCCGGCGGGCTTCCTGCTTGGAAATCGTTTTAGGTGCCTATCGCGCTTTCGCGTGCGGTTCCGGCTCGGGCTTCATTAGCAGCAGAATATGCGCCATGCGTTCACCCACGGCGGTCATGTTGGCGCCGTCGCGGTTGGTAAAGACCGCCACGGCCAGCCGCTGGTCGGGGATGACGATGAGGATGGTGCTGGTGCCCACCTGTCCGCCAGCGTGTTCGGCCACGTGGTGACCATCCACGCTCGCCAGGAACCAGCCAAGCGCGTAGTGCGTGTTGTCCTTGGGGATGGTCGTTTCCTTCCACATCATGGTGGTCCACTCGGCGTTCAGCAGCTTGTGGGTCATCACCGCGTCGCCAAAGCGAACGAGTTGCTCGGGTGTGCTCAACCAGCCGCCGCCGGGCAGGCGGTCGCTCGGGTCAAACGGCGTGGCCACCAGTAGTTGGTCCTCTTTGTGCGTGTAGAACGTGGGGCGCGGAATATCGGCCTTCGTGGCGTCGTCCACCACGATGTCCTTCATTCCGGCGGGCGCAAACACATGCTCCTGCATATAGCGCACGTAGTTCTCGCCGCTTGCGCCTTCAATGGCGCAACCGAGCACGGTGTAGCCATAGCTGGTGTAGTGGAAGCCGCTGCCTGCGGGAATCTTCAATGGATCGTGGGCGAAGTTGGCAACCGCACTGCTCAGGTCGGTGAAGTGCCGGGTGTTGTGCGCGGCGGCATCGTTCATGTAGTGGTGCACGCCGGAGCGGTGGCCAAGCAGCATGCGCGCCGTCACTTCCTTGTGTCCGGAAAAGGCTGGGCAGTACTGCTCCACGGGATGGTCCAGATCGAACTTGCCCGCACCGGCCAGTTGCAGCACTGCCACGGCGGTGAGCGGCTTGGAAATGGATGCGAGGCGGTAGAGAGTCTTGGGCGTAGCCTTCTTCTGGTGCTCAATCTCCGCCCATCCGTCCGCCGAACTGTAAATCAGTTGCCCGTCGCGCATCACGGCCATGGAGACGCTGGGCAGATGCTCGCGGCTGAGAAGCTCGTGCAACTGGTCGTCCAGCGCCTCCTTCTGGTAGGCGGTCAGGTGGGGCTGCGCGGCGGCCAGCACGGCCAGCAGCAACACGCAGACAGTAATGCGTACAACTCTCATCGGGAGCCCCTCAGCAGGAATGGTATGAGTGCGTAGTTGCACTCTACCGTGTTCTGGAGGTGCTAGTCTAGGAAGATGAAGATTGGGGTACTGGCATTACAGGGTGATTTTGACGCGCATCGCCGCCGCCTGGAGGACTTGGGCGTGGAGACCGTGCTGGTGCGTAAGCCGGAGCAACTCGACGAGGTCGCAGGTCTGGTGATCCCCGGCGGAGAATCATCGGTGTTTTTGAACCTGTTGGGACAAGCGGGTTTTGCGCGGCTGGAAGCTTTCGTCCGCAGCAAGCCGACCTTTGGCACCTGTGCAGGCTGCATCCTGCTGGCGCGCGAGGTGGAGAACCCGCCGCAGAAGGGCCTTGGCGTGCTCGATGTGGTGGTGCGCCGCAACGCCTATGGACGCCAGGTGGATTCCTCCATCGTGACCGGCGCAAGCAAGCTGGGCGGCGCGCCACTGGAGCAGGTCTACATACGTGCTCCGCGCATTGAGTCCGCCGGAGCCACGGTTGAGGTGCTGGCCGAACGCGAAGGCCATCCCGTGCTGGTGCGTCAGGGACACACGCTGGCCGCTACCTTCCATCCCGAGTTGAGCGAAGACCCGCGCGTGCATACGCTGTTCGTGGAGATGGTGAAGCAGGCGGTCGCGTAGCGAGTCGTCGTGAACCTTCAAGAAGAGTTGAGGCACGGCTTTGAGGCCGTGCCTTTTCCTTTACAGCAGCTTCTCAATCGCTTCGGTCAGGCTCTCGGGCGTGGTGGTGGGGGCATAACGGTCAACAACATTGCCCTCGCGGTCAAGCAGAAACTTTGTGAAGTTCCACTTGATGGCGTTGCCCAGCAGGCCGCCCTTCTGTTCCTTGAGGAAGCGGAAGACCGGGTGCGTGTTGTCGCCGTTGACCTCGACTTTGTGGAAGAGCGGAAAACTGACGCCGTAGTTCAGCTCGCAGAAGCCCTTGATCTCGGTGTCGGTGCCGGGCTCCTGACGCCCGAACTGGTCGCAGGGGAAAGCAAGGATTTCAAGCCCGCGGTCGTGGAAGACCTCATAAAGCTGCTGTAAGCCCTTGTATTGCGGCGTAAACCCGCACTTGCTGGCCGTGTTGACCACCAGCACCACCTTGCCTTTGTAATCGGCCAGCGATTGCATGCTGCCGTCGTTGCGCTGGGCGCTCATCTCATAGAATCCCATCCCATCCTCCGGTACCGCTGGTGATTCGATGACGGGCGCAGCCTCGGAGTTGCTTCCGGGCGTTACCAATTTGAAATCGATAAATATCTTTCTTCGGAGGGTAGGATGCGCCTGGCGAAGGCGGGGGTATCCTATCGGGCCGGACTGCACGGGAGCGGCACCGGCCGCATCGCATTCTTTCTCATTTCTAACTTTGAGGCGCGCACGCCAGCGCCAGGGGACACGACAATGACCCAGACGAAAAAGACGCAGTTTGGGCTCCACTTGCACAACGAGGACCGGCGTTTCGGCGACCCGATCGACATCCGGGAAGTGCTGCACGACGAGATGCCACTGGGAGATGAGCCTGTGGTTGAGGCAGAAGAATTGGAAGAGATGGAAGGCAGATTGATCGGAACTCATTAAGCGAACTTTGGGTAAACGGAAGGAAGGGGTGAGAGGCCCGCGGAGCAATCTGCGGGCCTTCGCTTTTGCACCCGGCCCGTTGGGGAGCCGCAACTGAAGGCGCTGCTGTTCGGTATACTGAAAGCCGAGGATGCGCCCGCAGTGAGCACCACGCAGAAGACATTTTTCATCGAGACTTTCGGCTGCCAGATGAACTTCCATGACTCGGAAAAGGTCATTGGAACGCTCATCTCCGAAGGCTATCGCCAGGTCCAGTCGGTCGAAGAGGCCGATCTGATCCTCTACAACACCTGCTCCATCCGCGACAAGGCGGAGCAGAAGGTCTTCCATCGCCTGACGGACTATAAGCGGCTGCAGGAGCAGGGAAAGCGCTTCGCCGTCATTGGCTGCGTAGCGCAGCAGGAGGGCGAAAAGATCTTCGAGCGGGCGCCGCACGTCTCGCTGGTGGCCGGCTCGGCCAGCTACAGCAATTTGGCGAATCTTCTGGTGCAGATCGAGCATGGCGAGCGCGCCACGGGCCTTGACGACCGGCAGTCGGGCGAGACCTTTGAGACGCCGTTCACCGCGCGCAGCAACCAGCACCGCGGCTATATCACCATCATTGAAGGCTGCGACAAGTTCTGCGCCTACTGCGTGGTGCCCTATACGCGCGGCAAGGAGCGCAGCCGCAGTTCAGAGGCCGTGCTGGCCGAGGCTCGGCAGATGGTCGATGCCGGTTATACGGACATTCAACTCCTCGGGCAGAACGTGAACTCTTACGCCGATCCACTTGGCAAGAAGAGCTTTGCCGACCTGCTCTCGGCAGTCGGTCTCATCAACGGCATATGCCGTGTGCGCTTCACCACCTCGCACCCGCGCCACTTTACCAAAGACATTGTGGATGCCATCGACGCCATTCCCACGCTCTGCGACCATGTGCACCTGCCGGTGCAGAGTGGCTCCAGCCGCGTGCTGGCGGCCATGAACCGCGAGTACACGCGCGAGCAGTACCTAGAGCGCATCGGCTGGCTGAAGGCCACGAAGCGCGACATCTCGCTCACCACCGACATCATCGTGGGCTTCCCCGGCGAGACCGAGGCCGAGTTTGAAGAGACGATGTCGCTGATGCGCGAAGTGGGCTATGACGGTGCGTTCACCTTTAAGTACTCTCCGCGCCCGAACACTCCGGCCATCGAGATGCCGGACAGCATCGCGGAAGAGGAGAAGACGCGCCGCCTGCATCTGCTCAACGCGCAGCAGCAGGAAATCCAGCGCGAGCGCTACAAGCGCCACATGGGGCAGACCATTGAGGTGATGGTGGAGGGCTACAACGAGCAGCGCGCGCAGGTCATCGGCCGCACCTCGCAGAACAAGACCTTCAACTTCACGCTGCCGGAGGGTGTGTCGCGCCCGGCGCTGGGTGCCTACGTGCGCGCACACGTCCTGCGCACGCATCCTAACAGCCTCTCCGGCGAGATGGTGGTGGAGTAGGCGGCAAGCGTCTGCTTGCTTTTGTGGCGCACCGTTCTTGCGCATGCGGTCGCCCGCTCGCATCGAATCCCTTCGCGTGGTAGCCTCATCCAAAAGGGAAGGAGCGCACGATGGAAATCGAGATGAAAATTCGCGGACTGATGATGGACCCGGTGACGAACATGCCGATCGTCGTGCTCCGCGACATGGCCTCCGATGCCATCCTGCCCATCTGGGTAGGCGTCTATGAAGCCAATGCCATTGCGCTCGAGATCGAAAAGGTTGCCACGCCGCGCCCGATGACGCATGACCTGCTGAAAAATATCTTCGTGGGGCTTGGTGCGACCGTGGAGCGTGTGGTCGTCACGGAATTGCGCGATGACACGTTCTTTGCCGCCATCTGGGCGGAACGCGGCGGCGAGCACTTCACGCTCGACGCTCGTCCTTCCGATGCGCTGGCGCTTGCCCTCCGCATGGATTGCCCGATCTATGTGGATGATTCCGTCCTGAAGCACGTCAAGATCACCACCAACGGCACCGACCAGGTGACGGCTGAAGAGCTACGCAAATGGCTCGACAACCTCGGCGACGACGACCTTGGCAAATACAAGATGTAACGCCAGCCGAGAATATGAAGAAGCGAAGCCCCGACGATGATCGGGGCTTTTGATTGCTGATACTCACGTGTGCGCTAGAGCGTCTTCAGGAACGCCTTGGCTTCTTCCAACTCAGGGAACAGCTTCTCGTCGGCCATGAATTCCTTGCCGTGCACGCAGCGCCGCGAGCCGCGCAGCCGCACGGGGTGCTTCAGGTGCAGCATCTCGTGGTAGACAAGGTAGTCGATGGCGTAGCGCGGCACGCGCGGGTGGTCGAAGATGCGGCTGACGACGATGGTGTTGTGCGCCGGGTCGTAGTGGCCCAGCATGTTGCGTGCACGCTCGGCGCTCCAGGTCATCTGCGGACGCGCCAGCAGTCCGTAGAAGAATCGCGTGTTCAACTCATCGAAAATTGCTTCGAGGTTGTAGACGGCGCCTTCGGGGGTATCAATGTGCTTGCGTCCGCGCATCTGGCGCACAAGCTGCGCCTTGGCCGCCATGTCGTGGCTGGAGATGTATCGGCGGTAGCGCGTGGCGTGCAGGGCCTCGATGGGCTTCTTATAGATCTTCGCCATCAGGATGTGCACGATGGCCTTCAGCACGGTCTCCGGCGCGCCTTCCAGCAGGTCGCTCAGGCGCAGCTTCAGCCGGCCCTCGCGCAGCCGTATGGTGTTGTTGATGTTCGCAAAGGGATAGAACTGTAGCTCCAGTTCGGGCAGGGGCGCCCGCGGCCGCAGTTCCCGGTAGCACTCTTCCAACAGCTTCTGCAACGGTTCGGTCAAGACAGTTTCAGGGTACCACGCGTGCGAACGCGGCGCGCGATGCATGGCGGAAGTTGCAGAATGCCTAGTAGGGCGGCTTCTCACTCATCGGCGCGGGAGGCTCCGGCGGCTTTACGTCGGCAGGTTTCTTCTGCGTAGGCTTCTTGTTTATCTCCGCCTTCTCCTGGCCCTTGCGTTCAAGCTGTTGCGCCAGCATGGCGCGTGCGCTGCTGCCGCTTGAGGTGACTGAATCCAATGCACTCTCCAAGGCAATTGCGAAATCTGTCTTTACGCCCTCTGGCAGTTCCTGGGCCATGGCGCGCAACTTGACCTTGAACTCCGTGTCGGCGGCGATCACGGCATGCAGGGGCTTGCGCAGGTCGGCGCTGCTGCGGTTGTAGCTGTCCAGGTTCACGTCCAGCTCGTCAATCAGATCGGTGAAATCATCGAGCTGCGCGGCGAGGGAGGGATCGGAGGTGCCCGGCGTGGCACGCAATTTCTCCACCTGCTCCAGCCGCGCGCGGGCGAACTTGACCAGCAGCTTGATGCGGTCTTCGGGCTGCTGCGCCGTGTCGCGCAACTGGTCGATTTCCTTGTTGTTGAGCGGATCGTGGCGCTGCTGCGCCATCACGGGCAAGGCGAGCATCAGTGCGGCGACAATGGCGGGCAGGCGTTTCATTCGCGGGGCTTCAGCGCCTCGGAGGCTTTGCCTCCGAACATGGCGACCATGAGCTGCGAGCGCCAGTTATCAATTTTATCGATTTGCGCATGCACCAGGGGGCGGTCGTCATAGGAGAGGGACCGTTCAATGTCGGAGAAGCGCTTGGAGAGACGACGGAGAGAGATCTCTGTCTCGCGCTGCTGTTTGCGGGAGAAGAGTGCGCACTTGGCGCCACGCTCGGCATAGTGCATGGTCAGGTTCACGGCCGTTTCCGCCTGGTCTACTTCGCCGTCATTGTAGTGATGGTTGGCGGTTTCGATGGTGTGCAGGGCAACGGCCAGCGAGTAGCGCGCGCAGTCGCTTCCATCGGAGCCGTCGGCAATCTGCTCCAGGCGGCGCACGGCATCATCCTGCGCCGCGCAGGTGCCCAGCGCCAGCCCTACCACAAACCCGGCAACCAACCAGACCCTCATCCTGCCCCCAATGAGAAGACTGCTGACTGTTGCGGAAACCGCCAAGCGAGGCCGCCTCCGCGATTGCGTTACTTCTTCCGCGCCTTGTCGCGGCTTTCCGGATCAATCGCGATCAGGCGGTGGCGCGCCTGCCACTCCTGGTCAGGAAAGCGACCGCCCGCCGCGTCAAGAAACTGTTTGTAAAAGACCGATGCCGTCTTGTAGTCCTTTAGATGATCGAAGCAGGTCGCGCGCGTAAATAAAGTTCCGGCCGTTTCCTCCAGGTACTTTGCGCGGTAGTCGAGTGCCTTGAGCGCCGCCGGGTAATTCTGCTGCTCATCAAAGACCAATGCAAGGTCGCCGTAGGCGCTGCCAAAGTCTGGCTTAAGGTTGACGGTCTTGAGCAGCTCGTCCTGCGCTTCCTTCCAGCGCTTCTGGTGCATCAGGGCAAAGCCCAGTCCGTGGTGAATGAGCGGGTCCTTCGGATTGACAGCCAGCGCCTTGCGGAAGGTATCTTCGGCGGCAGGGAACTCTTTGCGGATGTTATAGATCGCGCCCAGTTCGCGCAGGGCATCGCCGTCGTCAGCTTTCAGCTCCAGAACACGCTGGTATTCGGGGATGGCCTCCACGTAGCGGTCCTGCGCAGAGAGCACGCGCGCCAGTTGCAGGTGGGCTACCACGCTGGTGCCATTGGTTGCTAGGAACTTGCGGAGGGCCGCCTCCGCCGCCGGAAACTTCTTCTGCTCCATGGAGGCGTTGGCGAGCGCGGCCTGTGCGTCTGCCGATGTTGGGTCGAGGTCGGCGGCCGTTTGGAATTCCTTCTCTGCGCCGGCCCAGTCGCCGGACTGGCCAAGCAGGTCACCGAACTCAAGGTGCGCAGAGACGTTCTTGGGATCGAGTGCCAGCCCTCGTTGCAGCGCATCGCGGGCAGCATCCTTGTCCTTGGCGGAGAGTACCTGACCGAGAGCGATCCATGCGCGAGCCATCTGGTGTTGAGGATGGGCCGTGGGCTTTAGCGCCGTGGCAATCTTCAGGAACTTTGCGGCCTCGGGATCATTCGCGCCAGCCAGCAACAGGCCCAGATTCAGGTTGGCCTCAAAGACACTCGGATCGGCCTCCACTGCCTTGCGGTAGGCGTCAATGGCCTGCGGGCGGCGCTCGGTGGCGTGGTAAAGGTAGCCAAGGTCGAACCACGCGCGCGCCGCATACTGCTTACTGCTTGTCAGGTCCGTGAGCAGCTTTTCGGCTGCCGCCCACTCCTGCTTGTCCATCGCGGCCTCGGCCTGCGTCAGGTGCGCCGCGGCCCCGCTTGCCGGAGCCGACTGCTCCGTGCGAGGGGCTTTGCGCGTCTGAGCCTGCCCGGCGCCGGACAGAGCAACCAGCAGGAACACGATCAGCGTTGTCGTGAGCCGTTGCATTATTCGTTCACCACCGGCTGCGGAAGCACACGAGCCAGCCACTGTCCGGTGTAGGAACCGGGCGCCGCCGCAACCTGCTCCGGGGTACCTTCCGCCACAATGGTACCGCCGCGGTCGCCGCCCTCCGGGCCAAGATCAATCACCCAGTCGGCCACCTTGATCACGTCGAGATTGTGCTCGATGACCAGCACGGAGCCACCCGAATCGATGAGGCGCTGGAACGATGCCAGCAGCTTGCTCACATCGTCAAAGTGCAGGCCTGTCGTCGGCTCATCGAAGATGTAGAGCGTGTGGTTGTGTCCGCGAATGACGTGGCCCTCGGCGTCCACACGGCGAACCTCGCGCGCCATGGGTTGCAGGTGGGCCGCCAGTTTCATGCGCTGTGCCTCGCCGCCGCTGAGCGTTGTGGCCGACTGGCCGAGCCGCAGATAGCCGAGGCCAACTTCATCCAGCACGCGCAGTTTCTCCTGCAACTTGTTCACGCCGCTGAAGAATTGCAGAGCCTCTTTCACCGTCAGGTTGAGGACGTCGTGAATGTTCTTGCCGTGGTAGCGCACGGCTAGAATCTCCGGCTTGTATCGCGTGCCTTTGCAGTCTTCGCAGATAAGCTCCACGTCGGCCAGGAACTGCATTTCGACCGTCACCGTGCCATCACCCTGGCAGGTTTCGCAGCGTCCGCCGGGGATGTTGAAGGAGAAATGCCCCGCGCCGTAGCCGTGCCTTACGGATTCCGGCTGCGCGGCAAACAGTTCGCGGATCTGGTCGAAGGCCTTGATATAGGTGATGGGGTTCGAGCGCGGCGTGCGCCCGATGGGCGACTGATCCACCAGCACTACCTCGTCCACCCACTGGTCGCCGTGCAGTTCGCGCACACTGCCGTCGCTGGCCACGCCGGTGGTCTGCTGCTTGGCGGCCGAAAGTGCGCGATAGAGAACCTCATGCACCAGCGTGCTTTTGCCGGAGCCGGAGACGCCGGTGATCGCCACAATCATGCCGAGCGGGATGGAGAGGTCAAAGCCTTTCAGGTTATGCCCACGCACTCCCACCAGCTTGAGTTGCTGTTTGCCGCGCGCGCGGCGGTTCTGCGGAATGGGAATGTGCAGCTCTCCAGCCAGGTAACGGCCGGTCAGAGACACAGGGTTCTTCGTGATCTCGTCGTAGGTGCCTTCCGCCACCAGCTTGCCGCCATGCTCGCCCGCGCCGGGGCCAAGGTCAAGGATGCGGTCCGCTTCGGTCATCACCTCCGGATCGTGCTCGACGACGAGGATGGTGTTGCCAAGGTCGCGCAGGCTCTTGAGGATCTTCACCAGCTTGGCGGTGTCGCGCGGATGCAGGCCGATCGACGGCTCGTCGAGCACGTAGAGCGTCCCGACCAACTGCGAGCCGAGCGAAGTGGCAAGCTGGATACGCTGTGCCTCTCCGCCGCTCAGGGTGGAAGACAAGCGGTCGAGTGTCAGATACTCCAGGCCCACTTCATTCATGAAGCGCAGGCGCATCTGAATCTCTTCGAGCAGCTTGGCGGCGATGTCGCGCTCCTGCTTTGACAGTTCGAGCGTGCGGAAGAACTCCGCGGCCTGCTCGACGGTCAGCTTGCAGAGCGAGCAGATGTCCTTGCCGCCGATGCGGACAAGGCGGGCCTCCGAGCGCAGGCGAGCGCCACGGCACTCCGAGCACAGCGAATAACCGCGGTAGCGGCTGAGGAAGACACGCACGTGCAGCTTGTACTTCTTGCGCTCCAGATGCTCGAAGAATCCGCGCACGCCCCAGAAATCGTCGTTGCCGTCGATGAGGATGGCGCGATGTTCCTCGCTCAATTCGCTCCACGGTACGTCGAGCGGAATGCCGACGCTGCGCGCATAGCGGCGCATTTCCGTCGCAAGCTGGCGGGCTTTGGGCTTGGTCCAAGGCTCAATCGCGCCTTCATTCAACGACTTCGATTTGTCCGGAATCACAAGGTCCATGTCGAAGTCGATGGTGTTGCCAAAGCCCTGGCAACGCGGGCACGCGCCGTAGGGATTATTGAAGGAGAACAGGCGCGGCTCAGGCTCCTCGTAGGCAATGTTGCAGCTCTTGCACTCGAAGTTCTGCGAGAAGCGGAAACGCTCGGGCGTGCCTTCGCGGGGGGCGGTCTCAAAGATGACTTCGCCCGCCTCGCGATAGCCGCTTTCAATGGCCTCCACCAGCCGCGAGCGCGCCTCCGACTCGATCATGATGCGGTCGAGCAGGATGTAGACGGGCTTGGTGAAGTCAATCTCCAGCAGCGACTCAGGCGTGGAGAACTCAAAGATTTCGCCGTTCTGATAAAGGCGGTTAAAGCCGCGCTTGCGAAGTTCGCCGAGGCGCTCTTTCAGCAACTCGCCGGTATCGGGCGGAGCGGCTTTCTTCTTGCGGCCTCGGGGCTTCTTCTCCGGTTCCTGCGGAGGAGGAGGCGGCAGCAAGGGAAAGAGCACCTGCAGACGCGTGCTCTCGGGCAGGCCCAGCATGCGCGAGGCTACTTCGTCGACAGTGTCCTTGGTGACCGGCTTGCCGCAGACGCGGCAGAACGTGCGGCCAATGCGCGCATAGAGCAGGCGAAGGTAATCGTAAATCTCCGTGGCGGTGGCCACGGTCGAGCGCGGGTTGCGGGTCTGGTTCTTTTGCCGGATGGCAACGGCCGGTGCGATGCCGTCAATGATGTCAACCTCGGGCTTCTCGATGCGCTCCAGAAACTGGCGTGCGTAGGCGGAGAGCGATTCGACGTAGCGGCGCTGCCCCTCGGCATAGATGGTGTCGAAGGCGAGCGAGCTTTTGCCCGATCCCGAAACGCCCGTCACCACGGTCAACGTGTTATGCGGGATTTCGAAGTCGATATTCTTCAGGTTGTGCATGCGCGCGCCGCGCACGATGATCGCATCATTCGACATGGGGTACCCGGCGGCGCCGGCAACGCTCCTCCCACCCAGTTGTGAGGAGACCCGCACAGCAAGCCGCAAACCTGCTGATGAATCTTTCAATTATACCCATGCGCGGCAAGGCGGCTCAATGAGCAGCAAGCGCGAAGCGGAGGATCAGTGAAGGGCGACCATGACGGCCAGCACGTAGAGCCACATGGCGCCCATGAAGTGCCAGTAGCGGCTGCTGATCTCTGTGTTGATGCAACGGGCTTCGACAGAGCGAAGCGATTCAGGGGCAAAGCCAGCCCACGCCAGCGCCAGCAGGCCGCCTGCGACATGCAATCCGTGCGTGCCGGTCACAAGGAAGAAGAAGGTCGCCGCCGGGTTGGAATTGACGAGCGTGCCGTGGTTGTAAAGCTGCTGCCACGCCAGCCACTGTCCAGCGAGGAAGAGCACGCCAAGTAGGGCCGTTCCTCGCGCCCACCATAGCGACCAGCTTCGCTCAAGCCTTACACCGGGAATGCTGCATGCCGGGAACAGAATGGATTCCATGCGGGCCGCGCGTCGGGAGCACTCCGCCGTGAAGGAGCTGATGGCGAGAATGAAGGTGTTGAAGGCGAGCAAGCCCAGCGGAAGCGCCACTTGCTGCCAATCTGACACACGCCGGTGCAGTTGCGGACTGTAGTAGCCGCCGGCGAGCTTGCGCGCAGCAAAGACGGTGGTAAAGACCAGAAACAGCACGCCCACGCCGCCCAGCAGCAGATTCAGCCCCAGCCGGAACATGCGTAGACGGTCGCGGAAGTACTCGGCATCGCCAGGGCGGTCGTTACTGCCACCACCGCCACCGGAGCCACCGTGCGGCATGGGCGGAAGCACGCCACGGTCGCCGCCGCCGGTCTGCAAAGCACCGTATCTGAACTCTGAATCCAACTTTCGTCGTCCCCACAGAAATGCCGTTGTTTAGGTAGATGCAGGGAGGAGCGATCCGGCTGGAAAAACTTCTAGGGACCAGAAATGCAGATTGTGGGGCGAAAATCTTTGAATTTCACGCGACTGCAACCGGCGTGTTGCGTGCCGTTAACAACCTCCTGCCCATAATGCAGCGTCCCTATGAAAAAGTCTGCGTTTTTCCTGGTTCTGGTTTTGCTGGCGGGCATGGCGGCCGCGCAGCAGGCGGTAGTAGTGCGGGGTTCGGATTCCATGGTGCTGCTGGGGCAGCGATGGTCGCAGCGCCTGCGCCAGATTTTCCCGGCAGCGGTGTTGCTGGTTTATGGAGGTGGTTCCTCCGGCGGAGCGTCGGCGCTGGCCAGCGGTCGCGCACAGATTGCCCAGCTGCCACGGCAGCTCTCCCCGCGCGAGCGCGATGCCGTGGAGGCTGCAACCCATCATCCGGTTCTGGAGTTCCCAGTTGGAATCGAATCTGTCCTCGTCTATGTAAACTCGTCGAACCCGATCACGGAACTTACCATCGGTCAGCTGCGGGATATCTACGCCGGTCGCGTCACGAACTGGCGGCAGGTAGGCGGACGCGATGCCCCGATTCATCTCTACTCGAGCGAGAGCGTCGTTGGTGGCAGTGTTTTTTTCAATGAGGTTGTAATGGGCGGCGAGGAGTTCGATAGCGCCATGCGCGGGTTTGCGACCGCAAAGCAGACGGCCGATGCGGTGGAAGGCGATCCGCATGGCATCGGTTTCGGCGGCCCCATCCCAATGCGCCGCAGTCGCTACCTGCGCATCCAGCGCGCCAACGGCGGTGCCCCGGAGACCACCATGGAGAACGTGCGCTCAGGGCGCTACCTCCTTTCCCGCTATCTCTATTGGGCCGAAGCGCAGCCGCTCAACGACGCGCAGCGGAAGATCTCCAACTGGGTGCTCTCCGCCGAGGGACAGCTTGTGGTGGAGAGTGCTGGTTACTACCCGCTGAACGCCAATGACCGCGCAAAGGCCACGGGCCTCATTCATCAGGCGAGATAGCAGGGGAGAAAGGCTGCTTGAGGTGAACGGGAAGAGCGGCTGAACCCTTCGCTCTTGCTGCGATCTCGGCGCACCTATAGCGCCGATTCCTCAGGCGATACCGAGGATCCCCAGCACGATGGCCAGTGCGATGGTGACCAGTACGACCGCCGTCACCAGCACAAAGCGCCGGTCGCCGTCGATGGCGAAGGCCACCAGCGAGACGATGACGCGGGAAATTGGCGTCAGGATCATGGCGATGGTTCCGAGCATCAGGACGGCCTCGGCATCCAAGTGCGCCAGGCGAGAGAACAAGTACGCGGGGTGGTAATAAGCCGTCAGCTCCGCAGAGGTCAGCAGGCGTCCTGCGGGGTGCAGCAGCGCTAGCACCACGCCGAGTGCGAACAGTGGCGTGCTGATGTACATGCCAAGGGTCAGCGCATGGTGCACGCCGTTGTAGACGTTGCTGCGCGGGGCATTCTCTTCAAAGTGCTTCAAGTCTTCCGCCATATCCTCTCCCCTCTACAGGTTCGGCAAGTGCATACCGAAGCGAATCTCCAGGCCCTTGGCGATCATGGAGTACGCCATATAGAGCATCAGCACCATCAACATCTTCTTGAGCGTGGCGCTGTGAAGCCGGTTCATCACGCGCGTGCCCACGGTAGCGCCGAATGTGGTTCCGAGCGCGATGGGGCCAACCAGCGTAAATTGCAGGGCGCCCGCCACGAAGAACAGCAGTGCGCTCACGGCGGCTGTGATGCCGATCATCAGCTTGCTGCTGCCGACGGCAACCTTCATGGGCACGTTCATGTAGCGGTTCATGGCGGAAACCTTCAGTGCGCCGCCGCCGATGCCGAGCATGCCGCTCGCGATGCCTGCCAGCAGCGAGACGAATGAGCCCGCGCCGACGCCGGAGATCAGGTAGTCGACATGCTTCTGGCTGGCTTCGTCGTAATAGCTGCCTCGCAGCCCCAACCAGCGCGAGAGCGCATCCTGCTTGATGTGGGTAAAGCCGCCGGAGGCAATGCGCTGATCGTCGAGCTTGCGGGTGGCAAAGTTGCTCCAGGCCATGTTCAGCAGCACCAGCGAAAAGACAAACAGCAGCACCCAGTCGGCGAGGTGCAGCGCCAGAATGGCACCGATCAATGCGCCAATCGTGGTGGCAATTTCCAGCAGCATGGAAAGCCGCAGATTGGTGATGCGCCGCTCAACGTACTTGGAGCCGCCGGCATTGGAGGTGGCGATGACCGAGACGATGCTGACGGCCACGGCAACCTTCATCGGCAGATGGCAGGCCAGCACCATCATCGGCACCATGAACATGCCGCCGCCGATGCCGAGCAGCGCACCGAAGAAGCCGCCGACCGAGGCGCCGAGAAATAGCAGAAACACGAAAAGTGGCGTGTACTCCATGTGTGTGCGCGTCCGACGGGGACGCAATCCCCACCACCATCATAGAGGACTCAGACGGAGAGCCGCGAGCACCCAGTCTCGTGAGAGCCGAAAGAATGTTTGCGGAGGGCTGAGGCGCTCAGGCTTCATGCGCGGCCGGATGGATGAAGACTACTGCTCCCGGCACCAGTCGAGAAACTTGCGGAACGCTGCGCCGCGATGGCTGACTTTGCCTTTTTCCGTCGCCGTCAATTCGGCAAAGGTCTTCTTCAGGTGAGGGAAGTAGAAGAGCGGGTCGTAGCCGAAGCCGCCCTTGCCGCGCTTTGCCGTAAGAACTTCGCCCTCGGCTTCTCCACGAAAGCAGGCGAGTTCGTGTCCGTCGCGTGCGACCGAGATGACGCAGACAAAGCGCGCTGTGCGCTGCGGTTCGGGCAGGTTCTCGAGTTCGCGCAGCAAACGCTCGTTGTTCGCCTCGTCACTGGAGTTGCCCAGGGTACCTGCCTGCATGGCCGCGTAGCGCGCGGAAAAGACGCCGGGCGCGCCGTCGAGGGCATCAACCTCCAGGCCGGAGTCGTCGGCGATCACCATCACGCCCTTGGCATGGCGGCTGTAGTGCTCGGACTTCTTGCGTGCGTTTTCCTCGAAGGTCTCGCCGTCTTCTATCGCTTCCGGCAACTTGGCGAACTCCGGCATCAGCGCCACTTCCACGCCGTGCGAGGCTGCGGCGGCGGAGAAATCCTTCAGCTTTCCCTGATTACTGCTCGCAATCAATACCTTCATGGCTTCACGATAGCAGAGTTGCAGGGAGTGAGAGCAGCGAGGGAAGAAGAGAAGGGTGCGCGGAAAAGAGAAAAGCGGCCGGTCGGCCGCTTCGGTGAAACTCGAAATTATGGTGGGCCCTGAGAGATTCGAACTCCCGACCTACTGATTCGTAGTCAGTCGCTCTATCCAACTGAGCTAAGGGCCCGCGTACCGCAACCGCGCTTGCACAGCGCGTTCGTTCTTGCGAACGACTGAAATAACTATAGCACAGCCAAATATGGATTAGGCAAGCCGGAGCGGTGGAAAACTCGCCGCCGCCAGGCCCCGCAGCCGGAGAAGCGCTGCACGGCCTCCGAATGAACAAGCGAGAGCCGCCAGGACCTCATTTTGGGCTTCCACGGCGGCTGCGCTCAGGCCGCGCGATCATCGTGTGCACGCGCACGCCGCATCGCGAACTTCAAGACTTCAAACCACAGGATCGCGGCCGCGCTCGCGGCGGCACACCGCAGCAGGTCTTCCATTCCAAGCCTGGAAATACGGAAGAGGTTGTTCAGAAATTGGAGACGAAGCACAAGCAGGAGCAAGCCGAGTGCTCCGGCCGTGACGCTCCAGAGAGCCATGTTGCGCGCGCGGATCGTCTGCAGGATGGTGCCGCCCCACGACCGGTTCGTCCAGATCAGGGCCAGGTTTACGAGAATGAGCGTGGTGAACGCGAGCGCCCGTGCCCGCGCCTCGCCCTGCTGGGTATGCACGGCCCAGGCGAAAACTCCGACCACCACCACCAGCGCGCTCGCGCCCTGCAGGAGCGCAATCAGTGTGGTGCGCAGGCTGAAGAGCGGTGCCTTGGGCGGACGCGGCGGACGCAGCATTACCGACGGTTCTTCGCGCTCCGCCTCAAATGCGATCGAGCAGGCCGGATCAATAATGAGTTCGAGAAACACAATGTGTACCGGCAACAGTACCAGCGGCCACTTGAGCGCCACGGGGATGAGCGAAATGCCGGCGATGGGAACATGGATGGCGAGGATGTAGGCCATCGCCTTCTTCAGGTTGTCATAAATGCGCCGCCCCATGCGCACCGCCCGCACGATGGAGGAGAAATCGTCGTCAAGCAGCACGAGCGAGGCGGCCTCGCGGGCCACGTCCGTACCGCGTCCTCCCATGGCGACGCCGATGTGCGCAGCCTTCAACGCGGGCGCATCGTTCACGCCGTCGCCGGTCATCGCCACCACCTCGCCGTCAGCCTTCAGGGCATTCACCAGCCGCAGTTTCTGCTCGGGCACCACGCGCGCAAACACGTTGGTGCTGCGCACGGCATGACAGAGTTGCACATCGTCCATCTGCTCCATCTCGGGACCGGTCAGAATCTGGTCGCGCGGTGAAAGGCCGATTTGCGCGGCAATGCTCTGCGCCGTCACCGGGTAGTCGCCCGTAATCATCACGACACGAATGCCCGCGTTGTAGCATTCTCGAATTGCGGCAGGCACAGCAGGGCGGATCGGGTCGGCCAGCGCCACCAGCCCGACATACTCAAACTCAAACGCTTCCTGCGTGGCAGGCAACTCCTGCGCGTCGCAGGCGGCCGAAGCCACGGCGAGCACGCGCAGCCCTTCGGCGGCCATCGCACGAACCTCCTCGGCGAGAGCGGCCTTCTGCGTTTCGTTCAAGCGGCAAAGGCGCGCGATGGCTTCCGGCGCACCCTTGGCGGCCACCACGCAGCGCAAGCCGTCGCCGCTGTTCCATGCCCGCGTAATGGAAAGCTGCTGCCGCGTTAGCGGGTACTCGCGCACCAGATGCCAGGCCGGATGCAAGTGCTCGGTGCCTGCCAGGTACTTTTCGCCAAACTCCTTGAAGGCGACCTCCATCGGGTCGAATGGATTCTTCTGGCTCGCCAGGATGCTGAACTCAATGACCCGGTGAAACTCCTCGGGAAAGCCATCGGCGGTGTGATGTGCCAGATCGAAGACCGCGCCCGAGGCTACGAGTTTGCTGACCGACATGCGGTTCTGCGTGATGGTGCCAGTTTTGTCCACGCACAACACGGTGGCAGAGCCAAGCGTCTCCACGGCAGGAATGCGGCGGGTAAGCACGCGCTGCTGAGAGATGCGCCATGCACCCAGAGCCAGGAATATGGTGAGAACGACAGGGAATTCCTCCGGCAGCATGGACATGGCCAGTGCCACGCCGGCCAGCAACGCGTGCAACCAGTTTCCGCGTGTGAGGCCGTAGAGAATCGCGACCGCCGCGCATAGCAGAAGTCCGACGGTGGCGAGGATGGTGACCACCCTGCGCGTCTCGCCTTGCAGCGGGGTCTGCTCGCTTTCGACCGTTTGAAGCGCCTTGCCGATCCTGCCAAGCTCAGTGTGAAGTCCGGTGGCTTGGACCCTGGCAATGGCCTGCCCTTGCACCACGAGCGTTCCTGAGTACACAAAGGGAAGGTCATCGCCGCCGGGACGCGGAGCTTCCGCAGGCTTTGTGGTGGCGCTCTTCCGCACGGGGACCGACTCGCCCGTAAGCAGTGATTCGTCCACTGAAAGGTTCACCGAGGAGAGCAGCCAAGCATCGGCAGGAACGCGGTCTCCCTCCGAGAGGATGACGACATCGCCGGAGACGACTTCGCGTCCGGCAATGCGCTGGCGGCGTCCCTCGCGGATGACGAGCGCCCGGGGGCTGGAGAGGTCACGCAGCGCCTCCAGCGCGCGCTCCGTTTTGCGCTCCTGGTAGAGCGTGATGCCGATGACGACGAAGACGCACGCCAGGAGAAGCAGAGATTCTTCCAGATCGCCAAGCAGAATATAGAGGACGCCCGCGGCCACCAGCAGGAGGAGCATGGGCTCGCGCATCACGTTCCAGGCGATCGCCCAGATGGTGCGCGGTCGCGCGGAGGGCAGTTCGTTCGGCCCATCAGCTTTCAGGCGGGCAGAGGCTTCCGCTCCGGAGAGCCCTTGAATGGCGTCGACTTCCACGAACACGGCGTTCCTTGGAAGGGAATCACTCAGCGAGTTGGAGACATCACCATTCACGTGCGACCTCCACGCCGGGGTGTAAGTGCGTTCTGCATGGTAACGCCCCGTGGACGCATGCGCAAAAGGGAAAGGCTCAACGCTCGCGAAAGGGTGCTAACATCAAGTTCCCCCCCCAGCCGTGCGCCCATCGCACGCCCTGCATTCTGTAGTGGAGACAACATACGGCCCCATGCACCCTACAAGCATCGAGTCTCAAGCGAATGAAGTGAATTTGCAGGCAACGGGCGGAAAGCCGCAAGCTCGGCCCAGAGACATCAGCTTCTCCCTAGCCGCCGCCGCAGGTCTGTACATACTGCTGCTCGTGGTACTGCTGGTGGACATGCTTCCCCAGACAGGCGGGGGTCTGGTTTATGCATTGGATGACACCTACATTCACATGGCGGTCTCACGCAATGTTGCCGAACACGGAATCTGGGGGATCGTTCCGCACGAGTTTGCGTCCGGTTCATCGTCACTCGCATGGCCCATGTTGATAGCTGCCGTATTCAAAATCCTGGGGCCGCAGGTATGGGTGCCGTTCGGCTATGAGATCGTATTCTCCCTCGCGTTGCTCTGGCTGGTATGGAAGATGTTCGGGGAAGCGGGCGTCCGGTCGGCTTTGTTTGTGTTTGCCACACTCCTATCGGTTGTCATGTTTGCCCCGCTGGTGACGCAGACATTTGTAGGAATGGAGCACATCCTGCAGGCGCTGGTCGCCCTGGGGCTTGCACGGAGCGCAGCGCTTTATCTCGCGGAATCTGGCAAGCTGCCTCTCTGGCCTATGCTTCTGTGGGCCGCGGCAAACACACTGGTGCGATATGAAGGCGCCTTCCTGGTCTGCGCAGTGGTGGCGCTGCTCTGGCTTCAAAAACGTTACATGGCAGGAGTGTGGATCGCGCTCGCGGGGGCTGCGCCGCTTGTTCTGTTCGGCTTGTACTGTATGGCGCACGGACAGTTTTTCCTGCCAGAGTCGTTGATTCTGAAGCACACGCCGTTCGGCTGGTTCACGTTGGCGAAGATTCTCGCAGTCGACCTGCAATGCCCGGAACTCTACGCTCTGGAGGGAGCCGCGGTCCTGTTGCTGGCCTTCGCGCGAAGTGTACCGCCCGCCACCCGCAATCTGCTCAAGGTGTTCATCCTCTCCGCCCTGGCGCACAACTTCCTCGGCAGTTACGGATGGTTTTTCCGCTACGAGTGCTATCTGATCGTGCTGGGGGTGGTCTCGGTGGCTCTCGGCCTCTCGACCCTTACGGATCAGGCAGCCTTCTCGAAAGCGTGGTTGGCTGCGGCGCTCTCGGTTCTGCTCCTGCCGTTGATACCACGCGCGTTCCTGTCAAGCAGCCAGCTGCCCGACGCGATGCGCGACATTTATCACCAGCAGTTGCAGATGGCCCGCTTCTTCCGCATCTATTACCCGAATTCCATGATCGCGGTCAATGACGTGGGGGCGGTGAGTTTCTATCGCGAGGGGCCGATGCTGGATATGGTTGGCCTGGCCAGTCCGGAAATTGTACGCGCGCGGATTGCCGACGGGATCGCCGGGAACGGCGATGTCAGATACATCTACGGAAATGCCCCGCATGTTCAGCACGTCGTGGAGGAGAAGAACGTGGAAGTGGCCGCTGTGTATGACTACATGGCCGGATTCACGGCCGGGTCTCTCCCGCGTGGATGGATGCGAGTGGGAGAGTGGCACGTTCTCAGCAAAACCGTGCTGGGTGGGGACACGGTTGTGTTCTATGCCAACGGGCCAGAGGCAGCCGAGCGGTTGCACCGCAACCTGATGGAATTCAAGCCGACACTGCCCGACGGCCTGGCGGAGTTCGCCGTCCCGTAATCGGCAAAGATGTTGGCGACGAAATGCGCTCCGAAGCCATGGCAAGCCCCGTAATCAGTGCGGAGCCGCGGCTTCGGGGCGCTTCTTTGTGAGACCGCGCAATTATGCGGTGACTTGTTTTTCCTGCAGGTCGAGGCCGCTGCGGCGAAGGAGACTGCTGACGGTGTCCTCGTTCAGACGCGTGGCGTCATATTCCACGGTCAGCAGGTGTGCCGCTTCGTTGAAGGTGAGGCGGCGGATGCCGTAGACCTCACGCACACTGTCCAGCGCGCGCACCACTGCCTCGTCGGGCGCAAGTCCATATTGGAAGCTGACTTCGATGGCGGTCATTGAGTCCCCCACAAGCGCGGTACATGTCACCTGTAACAACATCCGCGCCAACTGGATTTACTATATCAGCAGACCCGCGCGGAGCAACGTTCCGCCGACAGGCCGGCGAAAGACCTTGGGGGAACCCGTGAACGATCAAAGATTCAAAGACCCCGTATGCGGCATGATGGTGGATCCAACAGCGCCACGCGGAGGCTCATTCGAGTATCAGGGCACCACCTATAGCTTCTGTAATCCGAAGTGCAACGAGCGCTTTCAGGCTGATCCGGCGAAGTATCTTGACCCCTCCTACAAGCCGGGCATGCACGGCATGGGTGGCGGCATGGTGCAGCTCGGAGGAATTAAACCCGCTATTGCGTCTGCCTCGCCCGCCGGAGTGGCAAAAGACCCCGTCTGCGGCATGACGGTGGATTCCACCGCGCCGCGCGGCGGTTCATTCGAATATCAGGGCGTTACCTACTATTTCTGCAATCCGAAGTGCAACGAGCGCTTTCAGGCTGATCCGGCGAAGTATCTCGATCCCTCCTACAAGCCGGGCATGCACGGCATGGGCGGCGGAATGGTGCAGCTCGGAGGGATCAAGGCCGCTGCAATTCCCGCAGAGAAAGCTTGTTGCGGCGGTGCCCCCGCCGTGGAAGCGCAGAAATCTTCCGAGGAATCCGAGGTTTACTACATCTGCCCCATGTGTCCGGAGGTGCGGGAGAAGACGCCGGTGCCGTGCCCGAAGTGCGGCATGGCCCTGGAGCCGGAGACGATTGCGCCCGCCAAGGTGGAGTACTTCTGCCCGATGGACCCGGACGTTGTGAGCGACAAGCCCGGCGCGTGCCCCAAGTGCGGCATGGCGCTGGAGCCGCGCACGCTGACCGCCGCCGAAGAAGAGAATCCGGAGCTGCGCGACATGACGCGACGGCTGAAGTTGTCGCTGGCGTTCGGCGTGCCGTTGATCGTGCTGGCCATGCTTCACATGGGGCCGTTGCAACACGCGCTCCGCGCGCAACTGGTCACGTGGATTGAGTTCGCGCTGGCCACCCCGGTGGTCCTGTGGTGCGGCCGCCCGTTCTTCGAGCGTGCCGTAGCCTCGCTCAAGTTCCGCTCGCCGAACATGTTCACCTTGATCGGCATGGGCGTGAGCGTTGCCTACCTGTACAGCGCCGTGGCTACCATCTTTCCGGGCATCTTCCCGGAGGAATTGCGCGGCCCGCACGGGCAGCCGGAGGTTTACTTTGAGGCTTCGGCGGCCATCATCGCACTGGTCCTGGTGGGCCAGGTGCTTGAGCTTCGCGCCCGCGGACGCACCTCGGCGGCGATTCGCGCGCTGCTGAATCTCTCTCCGCAGGAAGCGCGCCTGGTGTTGCCTGACGGCAGCGAGCATGACATTCCGCTCGCGCAGGTCGAAGTCGGCCAGAAGTTTCGCGTGCGTCCCGGCGAGAAGGTGCCGGTCGATGGCGTGGTCGTGGAAGGCGAGAGCACCATCGACGAGAGCATGATCACCGGTGAGAGCCTTCCGGTCGACAAGGAAGTTGGTCAGCACGTCATTGGCGGCACCATGAACGGTGATGGCAGCTTCTTGATGCGTGCCGAGCACGTTGGCTCGGAGACCGTGCTGGCGCAGATCGTGAAGATGGTCAGCGAGGCGCAGCGCAGCCGTGCTCCCATTCAGCGGCTGGCGGACCACGTTGCAGCCATCTTCGTTCCAAGCGTCGTCTCCATCGCGGTGCTGGCCTTCCTGGGCTGGATGGTGATGGGACCTTCGCCGCGGCTGCCCTATGCGATTGTCGCCGCTGTCAGCGTCCTCATCATCGCGTGCCCGTGTGCGCTGGGGTTGGCAACGCCGATGGCCATCATGGTGGCCGCTGGACGCGGCGCACAGGCGGGCGTGCTGGTAAAGAACGCTGAAGCGCTCGAGACGCTTGAGAAGATTGACACGCTGGTGATCGACAAGACCGGCACGCTCACGCAGGGCAAGCCGGAAGTTTCGGCGGTGACGCCTTGCGATAGCTTCTCGGAAGTTGAGTTGATGCGGCTGACCGCGAGCGTCGAGCAGGGCAGTGAGCATCCTGTCGCGTCGGCGATCGTGAAGGCCGCCCGCGCCAATGACATTCCTCTGACTTCGGCCACGGGCTTCCAGTCATTTCCTGGCAAGGGCGTACGCGGAGTTGTCGATGGGCGGACGCTGATTGCGGGTACGGAGCGCTGGCTGCGCGAGCAGGGAATTGACTTCCCGGCAGCAGCCGTGGAAGAGCACGCCAAGAGCAAGACAAGCGCGGTGCATGTGGCGCTCGACGGAGTGGCCGCGGGTCTGATCACCGTGGAAGATCCGCTGAAGCCGGAGACGCCGCTGGCCGTGAAGCAGTTGACCGAGGATGGCATCCACCTGGTGATGCTGACGGGCGACAACGCGTTCATCGCGCGTGCCGTGGCCGAAAAAGTCGGCATCAAGGACTTTGAGGCTGAGGTGCTGCCACAGCGCAAGCTGGAAGTGGTTCGGCAACTTCAGCAAAAAGGCCACGTGGTTGGCATGGCCGGTGATGGCGTGAACGATGCACCAGCGCTGGCGCAGGCACAGGTGGGCATTGCCATGGCCACAGGCACCGACGTTGCCATGCAGTCGGCCGGTATCACCCTGCTGCGCGGAGACCTTCGCGCGCTGCTTCGTGCGCGCCGCCTGAGCAAGGCAACCATGCGCAACATCCGCGAAAACCTGTTCTTCGCCTTTGCCTATAACTCGCTCGGCGTGCCGATCGCGGCCGGAATCCTCTATCCGTTCCTGGGGCGCCACGGCTTGCTCAGCCCGATTCTGGCGGCCGCAGCCATGAGCTTCAGCTCGGTTTCGGTCATCAGCAACGCGCTGCGGCTGCGGCGCATCAAGCTGTAAGAAACGCGCACCATGCAGAAAGGCGAGGGACGCGTCCCTCGCCTTTTCTATTCGCGAACTGAAAGGTGCCACGAGCTAAATACTGGACAGATAGTTGATGATCTCCGGAGAGGTCCAATCCACGGCTCCGATGAACTTGCGGCGGATGACGCCCTCGCGGTCGATGATGAAGCTCTCGGGGAAAGCATAGGTGCCGTAGAGGCTGTTGGAGCGGTTCTGGCCGTCACGCGCGGTCAGCATGCCGGGCATGCGGCGCTGCACAAACTTCTGGTAGGCATCATCGTCCACGTCGGCGCTAACGGCGAAGACCGTCACCTTGTCTCCCATCTGCTTCTGCATGGCAACCAGCGCGGGCGTCTCTTCAATGCACGGCGGGCACCAAGTGGCCCAGAAGACGAGCACGACGGGCTTGCCGCGCAACTGGCTGAGGCTGACGTTGCGACCGTTGCTGGCGAGCGTGAAGTCAGGAGCGGGGCTGCCCACCTGTGCGGGTTGCGAGTTGCGGCAGGCGGCTGCGAACAGCAGGACCGAAAGGATCATTCCGAAGAAGAGGACGTGGCGTTTCACAACGCCATGATACTTCATCGCAACGGCGCGTTCCAAACGGGGCGGATTGTGCTCAGAGCCGTGCCAGCGCGTCTTGCACCATGGCGAGGAATTGATCTGTCACGCGTGGAAGCTGATAGAGTTCCACGCGCGCTGCTCCGGCGGCTGCGGAGGAGCGCCGCCATTCCGTGTTGCGAAAGGCATTCTCGATTGTCTGCGCCAGAGACTCCTCGCTGTCGGGAGCGGCGAATAACGCATGCGGCACGACTTCCGTACTGGCCGCAGCGCGCGCCGCAACAATCGGCTTGCCCGCCGCCATTGCCTCCAGAAAGACGATACCGAATCCTTCCTGCACGCTGGGCAGGCAAAATAAGTCACACGCATTGTATTCGCGAGCCAGCTGTGCCTGAGAGATATCGCGCAGCCAGGTGATGCAATCGCCGAGACGAAGGTCGCGAGCCAACCGATGAAGTCGGGCTTCCTCCGGGCCACCACCGACGATCCTCAAATGGATCTGCGGAATTCTGCCGCGCAGCAAGGCGAACGCCTTCAGTAGAACATCCAGGCGTTTGCGCCGATAGAAGCGGCAGACGCTCAGCACCGTGAACATGTCCGGAGAAGGCTCGGCCGGGTTTGCGGCAAGCTGCGCGCGCCAAGGGGCGAGCGCAATGGATTCAGGCACCACGACTGGCCGCGTGGTCAGTCCATAGGCCTCCTGCGCGAATTGCGCGGAGTGTTCACTCGTGGCGAGCACAATGTCTGCCCGCCGGGCATGCTCGCGCTCCCACCCGGCCTGCAGGTTCATGGACCAGCGTGTGTAGCCGCGTTCGAAGCGTGCCTCATCCGCCACCACACCTTTCAGTGACGCGATGTGCAGAGCACCCATGCCGCGCGGAATGCGGTAGCCATCGAGGTCGAAGCCGACGATGATTTCGTCGTTGGCTATCGAAGCATTTGTAAGGCTCCGGTTGAACGTCCATCGCGCGAGCGTGAAATTCGGCGACATGCTGGCCGGGCTGAGAACGCGCACGGAATGCCCACGGCTCTCCAGCCCGCGTTGCAGGTTGGAGATGCCAACGTAGGTGCCGCTTCCGGCGGTGACGTTCAGCGGTGTTGCGGTGATGAATGCGAAGCGCACGGGCCTACACCACCTGCAGAGTGACTCCACGGCCGAGCATCAACTCCTCGCCGTCATACCAGTGGCCGCTCAGCGTAAAGGCCAGCCGGAAACGATGCGGCGGGCAGTTGCTTCCGGCCGCCAGCAACTCCATGCGGTAGGTACCTGGCCCCACAAGATGCCCCTTCATCTCCGGCTCGGATTGCAGATCGAGCGCGAGGATGAATTGCTCGGGCGGAACCTCGGGCAGCACATGGCCCTCGGCGGCGCGCGCCGTTGGGTGCAGAATGTGTCCCAGATCGCAATACTTCGCCATGCGCGGTGAGAGCAGCGGCATCACCACCTTGTGATCGTGCGCCCAGAACAAATTCATGGGCGTAAAGCGGTCCACGCGGACGTAGTGGCCGTTCTCGTCGCGTCGCTCCAGCCCGGCGGCGTAAACCTCCACATCTCGGGCTTCGGTGTTGCCGTGGTTCTCGATCAGAATTCGCAGGTAGTAGCAGGGAACCTTCGTGGTCGTTCGGCGCATGCTGCCACGCGCCTGGTCCCAGCTGTCCTCGTAGTGGTTCCAGAGCGTCTTATGCGCGTCCGGCGGGGCGACACTGGCGCGCACGCGCAGCCGCGGACGCCACACCAAGGCACGCAACCGGTCCTGAAAAATCGCCAGCGAACTCAGAACGATGAGGTTCACCAGCATCAGTGCATCTGCGAACTTCAAGGAGACGGCGAGGGCGGAGATCGTCATGGCGTTTGCGAAATTATAGAGCAGACAGAAAAACTTTCGCGCATCTGTCCGCGCTGATTATCATCTCTTCAGTATGCTCTACCTCACACGCAAGGCTGAGTTTTCCGCCGCACATTACTACCATCTGCCGGAGCTTTCCGATGCGGAGAACCAGCGGCTGTTCGGCAAGTGCGCCAACCGCAACGGGCACGGCCACAATTACACGCTGGAAGTCACCGTGCGCGGCGAGGTGGACGCACAGACCGGCTTTGTGATGGACCTGAAAGAGCTCAAGCAGGTGCTGGAGCACGAAGTGATGGAAGCGCTCGACCATCGCCACCTGAACCTTGAGGTGCCGGAATTCGCAAAGCGGCTGCCGACGACCGAGAACATCGCCATCGCCATCTGGCATCGCATGGAACCACACCTGAATCAGGCAAAGCTCTATCGCGTGCGCCTCTACGAGATGGATGACCTGTTTGTCGACTACTATGGGGAATAGATGAAGGCCTACCTTACGCGCCGCTACCGCTTCAGCGCATCGCACCGTCTGCATTGTGAAGCAATGAGTGACGAGGTCAATCGCGCGGCTTACGGCAAGTGCAACAATCCGCACGGACACGGCCACAACTATTACGTTGAGGTCACCGTGGGCGGCGTGGTCGATCCGCGTACCGGCATGGTCTGCGACCTTGCTCTGCTTGACGAGTGCGTGCAGCGCACGGTGATTGAGCGCTTTGACCACATGAATTTGAATACCATGCAGGAATTTGCCGCGCTGGTGCCGACGACGGAAAATCTATGCGTGGTTGTCTACGGGATTCTGCGCCGCGAATTCACGTTGGCGCATCTGGAACAGGTAAGGATTGAAGAGACGGCGAACAATAGTTTTGTGTACGCCGGTGAAGCGGAGCCGCGGCACGTCTGATGCGTGATCTGCGCCCAAGAGGAAATGAAGGAGACCTTGATGAAGAGCACGGTTGACGTACCCGGTTTGAGCAACGCCAGCTATGAGGAACTTGTCCGCGAGCAGCTCGCGCGCCTTGGCGAAGACCCCGAGCGCGAGGGACTGCTGAAGACGCCCGAGCGCGTCTCCAAGGCGATGGAGTTCCTGACGCGTGGCTACCACGAAGATCCGCACACCGTGCTGAATGACGCGCTGTTCACCGTTGACTACGACGAGATGGTGATCGTGAAGGACATTGAGATGTTCAGCCTTTGCGAGCACCACATGCTGCCGTTCTTCGGCAAGGTGCACATCGCGTACATACCCAAAGGCAAGGTCATCGGGCTGAGCAAGCTGCCGCGGCTGGTGGAGGTCTTCTCGCGCCGGTTGCAGGTGCAGGAGCGCCTGACCACCGAGATCGCCGAGGCCATCATGCAGACCATTCAGCCGCAGGGCGTGGGTGTGGTGATTGAAGCACGCCACCTGTGCATGATGATGCGCGGCGTTGAGAAGCAGCATTCTTCGGCCGTTACGAGCGCCATGCTCGGCGTCTTCCGCGATCTCGACACGCGCGCCGAATTCCTCTCGCTCATCCGGCAGCGGCAGGGCAATGGATACTGAAATGCCCGGCGAGCGCGAGCAGTTCAAACGTCTTGAAGGCAAGGTCGCGCTGGTAACAGGCGGCGGCCGTGGCATCGGGCTGGCCATCGCGCAGGCATTGGCCGGCGAAGGCGCGCAGGTGGTCATCACCGGGCGTGACCGCACGAAGCTCGACCAGGCCGTGGCCGTAGTCGGCCCACGCGCGCGAGGTGCAGTCTGCGACGTTCGCAGCGAGGAGATGGTCGCGGCTCTTGTTTCGGAAATGAAGAGCCGCTACGAGCATTTCGATCTGTTGGTGAACAACGCCGGAGTGGCTGGCCCCTCGGCAACCGTCGAGGAACTGAGCGCGTCTGCTTGGCGTGAGGTGCTCGACACGAACCTTACCGGCACCTTCCTGGTCACTCACGCCGCGTTGCCCGTGCTAAGCGAGGGCGCGAGCATCGTCAACATTGCCAGCGTGGCTGCCAAAGTGGCGTTCCCCGGCATGAGCGCCTACGCGGCCTCCAAGAGCGGCATACGAGCCTTCAGCAATGTGTTGCGCGAGGAGCTTCGACCGCGCGGTATCCGTGTGATGACCGTATTGCCGGGTGCGGTGGCAACGGATATCTGGGATCAATTTTGGCCGGGGGCTCCGCGCAACAAGATGATGAGCGCCGCGAGCATCGCAGAGACTATCTTGACGGCGGTAACGCTGCCGCCTGGAACCTCAGTGGACGAAATCACAGTCGAACCAACGGCAGGGAAACTCTAAAACAGGAAATGTAAGAGGGAAGTCCTACCGCCGCCCGTAGCGGTAGCGGCGCGTGCGTCCCGGCAGCAGGTGTATGAGCAGCATGCCGGCCACAAAGCCGCCAACGTGTGCCCAGAAGGCGATTCCACCGCCATCGGCGCCCGCCGATAATGACGTAGCCGCGCCGCTCAGGAACTGCACTACAAACCAGTAGCCGAGCACGATCCACGCCGGAAGCCACAGGAAGAAGACAAAGATAAACGGCACCAGCGTGAGCACGCGCGCGCCCGGATATAGCGCGAAATAGGCTCCCATCACCGCCGCAATAGCGCCGCTGGCTCCCACGATCGGCACCGGCGAGCCGAGGTTGAAGACCGTGTGTACCACCGCCGCCGCAATGCCTCCGCAGAGGTAGAACAGCAGATACAGCGTGTGCCCCACGTAATCCTCAATGTTGTCGCCAAAGATCCAAAGCGCCCACATGTTCGAGAGCAGGTGCCACCAGCCGCTGTGCAGGAACATCGAGGTCACCACCGGCAGCAGGATGGTGCTCCACATGATTTCGCGATTGCGCACTACGTGGCCCAGCAGCGCAGGTGCCCAGCCAAACTGGTAGACGAACGCCTCGGCAGCCCGTGGAGGCAGCGAGCGCTCAAACAGAAAGACGACCACGTTTGCCACGATCAGGAAGTACGTGACAAAAGGGGTGCAGAGGCGCGGTGTGTCGTCTTTGAGTGGGATCATCGATCAGGGTACCGGACTGTAAACAACATGATACGGGATTTACCTGTGCCTGTCTTTCCACAGACAAGGGTTGACCTTCCGGCTTGGAACAGGGACGATAACGAACGTGGATTGGAACGGATTGCTGATTGTCGATAAGCCTGCGGGGTGGACCTCGCACGACGTGGTTGCCCGCCTGCGCCGCATCACCGGCGAGCGCAGCATTGGACACCTTGGAACCCTTGACCCTATGGCCACCGGGCTGCTTCCCCTTGTTCTTGGCCGCTGGACGCGTCTGGCGCAGTTCTTTGGCGCCTCAGAAAAGACATACACGGGCCGCATACGCTTCGGCTTTGCCACCACCACCTATGACGCCGAGGGCGAACCCGTGGGCGAGCCGCAGGATGTCTCCAGCCTGACGCTGGGGGCAATTCAGCAGACCTCCATGCGCTTTCTCGGTAGCATCCTCCAGACCCCGCCGCCGTTTTCCGCCAAGAAGATCAATGGCACACCGGCCTACAAGCTGGCGCGCAAGCAGGTTGAGGTTGAGCTGAAGCCGGTCGAGATTACGGTCCGCAGCTTTGAGCTGGCGGATTGGGACGGCGAGAGCATCGCCTTCCGTATCGACGTCTCCAGCGGCACCTACATCCGGTCCATTGCTCACGATATGGGGAGGGCGCTTGGCTGTGGCGCGCACCTGACGGTCCTGCGCCGGACCCAATTTGCCGAGTTTACCGAGGCCGACGCCCACACGCTGGAGCAAATCGAGGCGGCGGCCGCGCCGGACGATGTGCTGATTCATCCGCGCCGGGCATTGCCGGCCTTGCCCGCAGTGACAGCCACCCCACAGGATGTGAGCTACCTGGGCAACGGCCGCACAGTCAACCTGGCGGAATTCTCCGATGCGCCTCTGGTGAAGGTCTTTGACGGCCAGCGCGAGTTGATCGCCATCTGCCAGCGACTTGCAGGAACACTCTTCAAGCCGAAGGTCGTTCTCCGGGCACACTAAAGCGATAAGCCACTCTCTGATCTCTGACTGGTGTGCGGCAGGAAGAAATTGCAGCAACGTCCGATAACAGATATTCTGTGAAATACAGAGAATCGCTGCGTTTCTAAATGCTTCGGGCAGACGGAACGTTCCTGGAAACGTTCCCTACCATTGGCTGTAGCCATCCGGTGAGGGGCCAGGTACGACTCTCAGGCGAATGTGGCGGGCGTCGATGCGGCCGCCAATGCCCAGCAATGGGAAGAGTCGCAGACGGTACACGTGTTCGCCACCTGCGGTCAGAATTGAGCTCAAGGTCAAACTGCCGAGAACATTCTGGGGGCTGAATTCAGTTAGCTCCAGCGAGACGATTTCGCTCAGGATGAACTCCACCGTCGCGGGACGATCCGGATAGAACGGATACACCTGGATCACCGACTCACCTTGGCGGGCCAAACTCAGGCGAACAACCTCTGCATCCTGGAAGTTCGGCCATCCGCCGAACCAATCATGCACAACGCCGGATCCCGGAATCGCAGCTCCAAGCTCCTCGGGCCTGATCATCGACCGTCTCCGTATCGTTCCATAATCCTATTAATCAATGCCTTGCCGGCTAAATATCATCTAGCGGTTTAGCGTACGCAAGTCGGCTTGCGCTTCCGGAGAGACTATTCTCCACGCGGCTGCTCTTCGCGCCGGTAGGCGTTCAGAATATCTGGCAGCGAAACCACGCCAACAAGCTGTCTTGGATCGGCTCGATGGACCACGGGAAGCAGTGGAAACTCTCCCATGATTCTCAGTGCAACATCCAGCGACTGGTCCGCATACAGGTATGGCAGGCGCGGACCGAACAAGGAGCTGACCGGGATCGCCTCGTCCAGCGTGCTCTCCTGAATCGTCTCCCGCGTCAGGCCGCTCCAGAGTCCGCCATTATGGCTGACCAAGAAGTGCTTTCGCTCGCTTCGGTTCACCATCTCACGCGCGAGCCGAATGGTGTCGTCGGCTTGCAGCGGCGGCCCTGAGGGCGGGCGCATGGCGTCCTCCACGCGCAGGATGGACAGTTCCCTCTCCTCCTCCAGCGACGGCAGGTCGATACCGTCCTGGCGGGAAAGAAGGTCGAAGATCGGCGTTGGCTGAATGGAGCGCGAGATAAGGTAAGCAATGGTGTTGGAGATGATGACAGGCAGAATGATCGAGTAATTGCCGCTGATCTCCAGGATCATGAAGACACTGGTGAGCGGCGCTCGCAGCATCCCGGCGAACAGTGTGCCCATGCCCACCAGCGCATAGGCACCCACCGGCACCTGCAACTGCGGGAAGACCTGCTGCGTAATCAGACCGACTGCCCCGCCCAGCATGGCTCCAATGAACAGCGACGGCGCAAAGAGGCCTCCGGGCGAGCCGCTGGCGAAGGAAAGGCAGGTGGCGAGGATCTTCAGCCCGGCTAGCATGCCCAGCAGCTCCCACGTGTAGCGGCTGTGCATGGCCAGGTCCATGTATTCGTACCCTGCGCCCATCACCTGCGGAAAACGGATGCCAATCAGTCCAATGATCAGGCCGGCAATCGCGGGCTGTAGATAGAACGTCCACGCAGGCAGCTTGCGCAACTGTGGGCGGATGACGCGGATGGCCTTGACGAAGACGATGGAGGCAATGCCGCCAGCCAGTCCGAGTGCCGCGTAGGCCAGCAATTCTCCGGCGTGCGCCAGGTGGTATTGCGGAACCCGGAACAGCGCCTCATCGCCAAGGAACCAGCGCTCCACCACCACGCTGGAGATGGCAGACAGCACGACCGCGCCCAGAATTCCGGCGCTCCATCGGCCGATCACTTCCTCAATTACAAACAGCACGGCGGTAATCGGCGAGTTGAACGCCGCCGCAAGGCCCGCAGCGGCACCAACGGGCGCAATCAGGCGCAGACGCTCGCGGGAGAGTTTCAGCCAGCGTCCAAGCGCAGAGGCCAAACCGGCGCCAATCTGCAAAGACGGGTCCTCGGGGCCAAGCGACTGCCCGCTGCCGATGGACAGCGCGGACAGCAGAAACTTGCCGATGATCGTATCGGGCGCGATGTAGCCGTCGTAGATATAAAGCGCGGCCTTGGTCTGGTTGATGCCGCTTCCGCGTACGCGCGGGAAGAAGCGGATCACCAAGAACGCCACCACAAGTCCAACCAGCGCCGGCACCAGGAACACCCTTGGCGCGGAGGGATGCAGCGAACTGCCGAGCAGCGCCAGGCGCGTGCCTTCAATGGCAACACGGAACAGCACCACGCACAGGCCCGAGGCGATGCCGATCAGAATCGCCAGCACAAGGAAGAATTGCTCCTCGCGCATGGAGGCCAGCCCGGTGGAGCCGAGCATGCGGCTCAGGCTGTCAAAGTACTTCCGGCGTACCGGAGAAAGCAGCGCGTCGCTGAACTTTGAAATGCGCGGCACGGGGCTCATTCGCTCCCCCAGCGGCGACGCGCCAGCAAGATCAGGGCGTCGTCATTTCCCTGTGGTTCGCCGCAGTATCGCGCAGCAATCCCCTCGCTCTGGAAGACGAAGCGCATGGCATTTTCGATGACGTCGTCGTGCTTCCGCAGGTGCTTGTCATTCATATATGGACGCAACTGGTCGGCCCATTGCCGGAGTCCCTGCCATTGCACCGTGAATTCCGCCGGGGCGTTGCCCACTGGGCCGGATGTGTCAGGCATGTCGCCCTGCATTGGCACGCCACAGGCATTCAGGCGTCGCACGGCCTGTTCATACGCGGCCAGAACACGCGCGGAGCGTTGCGGCCATTTCAGCCCCTCGGCAAAGGGATCCACGGCGTTCACGGCATTCAAGCGTCGCAGGAGCAGCGCGCCTGCTGCGTGGTGAGGCTGATCGCGCAACAGTTCTTCCAGCATGCGGCGTGCAGCGCCAAAATTGTTGCGGGCAAACTCGGCCTCAGCCACGCCGTATTCAGCCTCGGGATTGTGCGGATCGAACTGCCGTACTGCGTTGAACTGGTCCAGCGCTCTGTCGGCGGCACCGGCCTTCAACAACGCATGCGCCAGACGCATGTGCGCCTCAGGACTTGGCGGCATCTCGGCGGAAAGCGCAATCAATTCGGAGATGGCACGCTGCGGTTGCTGCCGCGCGGCCAGACAGCGGGCCAATTCGTAGCGAACTTCGACGCGCTCAGCGCGGGCGTCCATCTGCGCGGGCCAAGCACCGTAGATGGCGCCCTGATAGAAGCGGATGGACTCATCAATATTGCCCCCGGCGGCTTCCAGACGTGCCAGCTCAAGGTTCACGCGCGCATCGCCGGGGCGTTCATCGTAGAGATTCAGCAGGCGGGCGCGGGCTTCCTTGTCGCGTCCGGCGGCCACCAGCGCCTGCGAGAGGCGCAAGCGAAACTCCGCGGAATTCTTGTTGTAGGCAAGCGCCGTCTCAAAATCGTCGACGGCCTCCGCCGCATGCTGCTGCCGCAGGGCGTCGATTCCCTTCTCGTACCAGTTGCGTGCGAGGCCATCCACCCCGGCCATGTGGCGGTTGACGATAAAACGCGTGAAACTGAACCCAACGATGAGAACAACGGTGAGAATGACAAGAGGAACACGAGCCCCACGCAGCGTCCACTCCTGGTGTGCGCTGCATTGCGGACACAGTCCGTTTTCCATCAACCGGCCGCCACACTGGGCGCAGCGGCCTCCATCCTCCTGCATACTGATAAGTTAACAGAGTCTTGCCGGGTTGGACGAGGAAAGCCGCGCGAGTTCCATTGCGTTTGTGGATTCCTCTGCACGTGTGGCGGCGCACCGCAAGCGTCAATGCCGCGGCGCCCCGCGTCCCGTATAATGTTGGTTTATATAGATTGCGTTTTTCGCGCTGGAGAGAGAACCCCAAGTGGAACTGAAGGCAACCGTCAATCTGCCGAAAACAGCTTTTCCGATGAAAGCCAACCTGCCCACCAACGAGCCCAAAATGCTCGCGCACTGGGAGGAGTTGAAGATTTATGAGCTGATCCGCGCCTCGCGCAAGGGCCAGCCGCAGTACATCCTGCACGACGGTCCGCCCTACGCCAACGGCGCCATTCACCTCGGCCACGCGCTCAACAAGTGCTTGAAGGACTTCATCGTCAAGTCCAAGACGATGTCCGGCTTTGATTCGCCGTACATCCCCGGCTGGGATTGCCACGGCCTGCCCATCGAAATCAAGGTGGACGAGAAGCTTGGCCGTAAGAAGCTGGAGATGGACCCGCTGGCCGTCCGTTCGGAATGCCGCAAGTATGCCGAGAAGTTTCTGGACACGCAGCGCGAGCAGTTCAAGCGCCTCGGCGTCTTCGGGGACTTCGACCATCCCTACTCGACCATGACTCCCGAATACGAGGCGCGCGTGGCGGAGAACTTCTTCGCCTTCCTTGATAAGGACATGGTCTACAAGGGCCTGAAGCCGGTCTACTGGTGCATCCATGACAAGACCGCTCTGGCTGAGGCCGAAGTGGAGTACGCCGACCACACCTCGCCGAGCGTGTGGGTGCGCTACGCGCTGACCAGCACGCCGGAAGAGATTGATTCCGCGCTCAAGGGCCGCAAGGTCGCCACCATCATCTGGACGACCACGCCCTGGACGCTGCCGGCCTCGATGGCCGTGGCCTTCAACCCGGTGGAGCAGTACGTCGCGCTCGACTGTGGCGAATGGACGTACATCGTGGCCGAAAAGCTTGCGCCCGAGACGGCAAAGAACTGCGGATTGGGCGAGGAGCTGAAGACCATTGCGCGCTTCCCCGGCTCAGTGCTGGAGCGCAAGACCTTTGCGCACCCGTTCCTCGACCGCGTCATTCTTGGCGTAAACGCCGACTACGTCACCATGGACCAGGGCACCGGCGCGGTGCACACGGCTCCCTCGCACGGTGCGGACGACTTCTACACCGGCGTGAAATACGGCATCGACCCCACCTGCTATGTGGACGAAGCCGGACGCCTGACCGTGGGCCTCGACGAGTACAAGGGCAAGAAGGTTTTTGAGGCGAATGAGCCGATTGTGGAGATGCTGAAGGCTCGGGGCGTGCTCATGGGCCGCGCCAACATCTCGCACTCATACCCGCATTGCTGGCGCTGCCACAAGCCGGTCATCTTCCGCGCCACCGAGCAGTGGTTCATCTCGATGGAGGGCAAGCTCGACGGAGGCACGCTGCGCAGCGTCGCGCTCGATGAGATCAAGAAGGTGAAGTGGGACCCGGCGTGGGGCGAGGAGCGCATTGCAAACATGGTCGCCACCCGTCCGGATTGGTGCATCTCGCGCCAGCGCATCTGGGGCGTGCCCATCACAGTCTTCTTCTGCCAGAAGTGCGGCAAGGTGCTGCACTCGAAGGATGCCAACCGCGCCGTGGTCGAGATGTTCCGCAAGGAGGGCGCTGACTCCTGGTACGCCAAGAGCGCAGCGGAGATTCTGCCGGCGGGTACCAAGTGCGAATGCGGCTGCACCGACTTCCGCAAGGAAATGGACATCATCGACGTGTGGTTCGAGTCCGGCTCGTCGCAGGCCGCTGTGCTCGACGTGCGTCCAGAACTGCGCTGGCCGAGCGACCTCTACCTTGAGGGCGGCGACCAATATCGCGGCTGGTTCCACTCTTCCCTGCTTTGCGCCGTGGGCCTGCATGGAGCCTCGCCCTACAGGGCCGTCGCCACGAACGGCTGGACGCTCGACGAGCAGGGCCGCGCCATGTCCAAGTCACTCGGCAACACGGTAGACCCCGTTGACATTGCCAAGCGCATGGGCGGAGAAGTCGTCCGCTTCTGGGTCGCGTCGGTCGACTTCCGCGAGGACGTGGCTGCCAGCGAGAACCTGATGCAGCGCGTGGCGGAAAATTACCGCAAGATCCGCAACACGTTCCGCTACATCCTCGGCAACCTTGACGGATTTGTGCCCGCGCATGACGTGTTGATGTTCGACGAACTTGAGCCGATCGACCAGTACATGCTGCTGCGGACTTCAAAGTTTGTGCAGGAAGTGCTTGCCTGGTATGACCAGATGCTCTTCCATCGCGTCTACCAGCGGCTGAATGAGTTCGTAGTGGTTGACCTGAGCGCGGCGTACTTCTCCATCTTGCGCGACCGCCTCTACACCTTCCCGCGCAGCTCGCGCGAACGCCGCAGCGCACAGACCGCTCTGTGGCGCATTGGCGAGGCCCTCACGCGACTGGTGGCGCCTCTGCTCAGCTTCACCGCAGACGAGGTGTGGCAGCACCTGCCGCAGTTGCTGTCGCGTCCGGAGAGTGTGCATCTGGCACTGTTCCCCAGTGAGCACGACCTCACCGGCGAGATTGGCGACCCGGCAAAGAAGGCTGGCATCGAGGCCGACTTTGACCAGCTCTTCAAGGTGCGTGAAGACGTGCTGAAGGCGCTCGAAGAACTGCGCAAGAACAAGACGATCAATGACGGCCTTGAGGCACATGTGACCCTGACCGCTGGCGGCGCGACGTATGGTCTGCTCCAGCGTTACGTGGCGTACTTGCCGTCGCTGTTTGTGGTCAGCACCGTGGAACTGAAGCAGGGCGAAGGCGACACGGTGACCGCCGAGGCTTCCAAGGCTGCGGGCGCCAAGTGCGAACGCTGCTGGAACTACTCGACGCACGTGGGCGAAGACACGAAGTACCCCACTGTCTGCGAGCGTTGCAGCGCGGCCCTGAAGGTGATTGAACAGGAACAGGCCGGAGCGCAGCAGTAATGAATGCTGGCCGCACCCGCGCATGGCTCTATGCCATCTCGCTGTTCGTCATTGCGCTCGACCGCCTGACCAAGCTGTGGGTGGAGCGTCACATTGAACTGAACTGGGGATCGATTCCGGTGATCCCCAGCCTGTTCAGTCTCACGCATGTGGAGAACACGGGTGCGGCGTTCAGCCTGCTGGCGAATGCACCGGCGGCGGTTCGCGTGGGCGTGCTGGTCACGTTCTCGTCGGTCGCCATGATCGCCATCGGCGTCATCCTCTGGCGCGTCGGAAGCCAATGGAGCCTGCTCAACGTGTCGCTGGCGCTCGTGCTGGGTGGTGCAGTTGGCAACCTGTGGGACCGCGTGGTGCGGCAGCGCGTGACGGATTTTCTCCACGTCTATTACGGCAACTGGAGCTGGCCGGACTTCAACGTCGCCGACAGCGCCATTGTCGTGGGCGCCTGCCTGCTGATGCTTGAGATCATCTTTCCGAAGAAAGCTGCCGAATAGACCTTCCCGAATACTGACGCATAAAACAAAGCCGGGCGATTGCCCGGCTTTCTTCTTGCGCAATTGAGGCGCGTGTTATTCGGAAGCGCTGCTTGAGGTGTGTCCGCCCTGCGCTTGCGTGCGGATTGCGTCCTGCGGATAGAGGCGACGATAGACCTGCGCGTTGCGCACAATGGCCTGCACGTATTCGCGCGTTTCGGTGAACGGGATGGACTCGACGAACTCCGGAATATCGCGATACTGCCCACCGGCACGCCAGTCATCCACGCGGTTAGCGCCCGCATTGTAGGCGGCCAGTGCGTACTCCACCTGCCCCTCGAACTGGTCCACCATCTTGCGGAAGTAGCGCGTGCCAAGCTGCAGGTTGGTCGTGGGTTGCAGCAGGCTTGCGGTGGTAAAGCGCTTCACGCCTGCCTGCTTGGCCTCAGCCTTGCCGACCGCCGGAAGCAGTTGCATCAGGCCGTAGGCGTTGGCGCGAGAAACCGCTCCGGGGTTGAATTCACTTTCCTGGCGGATGAGCGACGCCACCATATACGGATCAAGCCCGCTCTCCTGCGAATAACGCCGCAGGTCGCTCCAGTATGGCTTCGGGAAGAGGATCTCCCAGTAGGCACGCGGCAGCGCAGGCAGGTCGAGCGAGTAGTAGTTGCTCACCGCCTTCTTCACGAACTGCAGCGCCCGATGTGACTGCCCGGCATCCTGGTAAAGATGCGCAATCGCCAGCGTCGCCCAGTTGGCACCATTGCCGCCTCCGGCCGCCTGCAACTCGCGCACGGCAAAATCGGTCAGCCCGGCATTGAGGAGCAGCCGGCTCTTCTCCACGCGCAGGTCTGTTTCCGGAGCAACGGTCTCCATCGCGTCCGGCGCAATGGAACTGGTGGGAGGAATGCGATCCAGCGCAATGTCATGCGTGGAGGTCTGATTCGTGCGCGGCAGTTCCGTGAGCCGCACGCCCGCCATGTAGCCATAGTAGTAATTGCGGAAGCGCGTGGCCAGCTTGGTGTAGTAATCCCGGGCCTTCGGCAGGTCTCCATCGCTCTCGGCAATGCGGGCGCGCCAGTAGAGCGCCGCGGGCACCTCAAGCGTCGCGGGATACCAGCCAATCTGGTCGTCGAAGGCCTTGCGCGCGTCCGCCACCCGCCCCATGCGATAGCTAAGCCAAGCCGCGCGCCAGTGCAGATAGCTGGCTCGTGAGCCCGATGGGAAGCGCTGCTGGGACTCGCGATAGGCCGCGATGGCGTTGTCGTAATCCTTCTTCAGCAAATAGTAATTGCCAAGCAGCAGCAGCGCCGGCTCCATCGCCGGGCTGCTCGCGGAAGCCTCTCTCGCTCGTGTCACGTAGTCAAGGAACGCGCTGTCGTTGTCCTGCGAGCGCGCAATCTCCGCCAGCAGCACCAAACGCTGCGCTTCGGTGTCGCCGGTTGCAGCAAGGCTTTCCAGCAGCATTCGGCTCCGGGTGACGTCGCCAGCCTTCTTCATGGCAGCCGCCTGTGAAACCTGCAACGCGGCGCGCATTTCTTCTGGAGCTTCAGGCACCGTGGCGCGGTACTCGGCAGTGGCATCGGCCCAGCGTCCGGCACGCTCCAAGGCCTGCGCGCGCATGCGGTGTTCCTGCAACGTGCCTGCCAGCGTGCTGCCCTGCCCCTGCATTTCCACTGCAGCCTTTGTGGCTTCCGGCGCGGCTGGCATGCTGAAGTAGAGATGCCGCAGAATCTCCATGCCCTTCGGTGCCTGTCCCGCGTGCAGATAGGCACGGCCGAGGGCAAGCTCCGTAGCTGCGCGCGCGGGAACTCTCTGGGCTTCCAGCACGCTGATGGCGGTCTGCGGGTCGGTGCTCGCCAGCGCCGCACCGTAAAGGTCGTTGGCCTCGCGCAGGAAGATCGACTCCGGGAAGTTGCGCTCGAAGTCCTTCAGCGTGATTACAACCTTCTCGCTGTCGTTCAACCCGTCATAGGCAACGCCCTGCAGGTAGCGCACGTAGTCGGCGAGTTCGCCCGCATGTTTGGCGGCCTTGGCCAGTTCGGGCACCGCGCGTGCGTAGTCTTTATCGAGAATGTGCGCGTAGCCCAGCGTCAGGCTCGCCATTGAACCGGCGTCGGTCCCGGCGTGCCGTGCGGCGTAGCTCTCCACGCCCTGGTAGGCAGAAGGCGTACGCGCGGCGATCAACTGCAGGGCCATCGGCTTCAGGTCGCTGGAGGCCACGAACACGCGGTTCATGCGCTGCGCCTTCGCCGGGGAAACCCTCTTCACAGTCGTTGTCTTACCGGCCGCTTTCTGCTTGGAGGCAGGGCCCTTCTTCGCGGCGATCACGGGAGCCTTGGCAGTTTTCTTCGCTGCCGTGCTGGAACTCTTCTTCTTCACGGAAGAAGGCTCCTCCGCAGAATTATCCGCAGCCTTCTTTGCGGCGCTCTTTCTTACAGAGGCTTTGGGCTTGGCTTTGGTGGCCTGCTTATGTTTTACAGGCGCGTTTTCGCTTGCTTCCTGCGCGCAGGAAACCACTGTGCAGCCAAGAACGGCTGCAATCACTACGGAAGTTAGGAGCTTGTGACGCATGACGTTACTGATAGTTTAACGCGGAACGGTGCCCCCGAGCAGTGCCGGGTCGCCCTGGGCGAGAATTCGGACAATCTCCTCGGTGAAAAAGTCCGGCTCCGGAACCAGCGCGCCAAATCGTTTGTTGTACGCGTCGCGGCTCTTCTGAATGTCGACCTTCAGGCGGTCGAGCAGATCGTGGTGCAAACGCCCTTCGGCCACGCGCGGCTGGTTGTAGAGCTTGATCTCCTCCACAAGCAGTTTGGCAAAGCGGCGCGCCTTGTCCTGCAACTCCGGGCTCGCTTGTGATTGCGTAGCGGCCGGGGCCGTTGCGGCAGCAGCCTGAACAGCAGGCGTATGGCTCTGTGCGCCGCCATTGGCTGGCACGGCGCTTGCGTGGGCAGGCGTGTGAGGAACCGACGCCACTACCGGCGCAGCTACCTGCCCGCGAGGCTGCGGCGGAACTGCATGTGTGATGGAAGCCTGTGCGGGCGCGGCATGAGTCGGAGCCGGCGTTGCAGCAGCAGCTTCCGCAGGCTGGTTCTTGCGGTATGCCTGAATCTCCAGCCACATCTCTGCCGTGTGTACCAGCAATTCGATGGCGGCGGTATCCGGCTCTCCGGAATTCTCCGCATACACAAGTGCCACCACGCGGTCGCGGATGATGACTGGCACCAGCAACGCAGAGGCCAACGGCTCGGAGCCAAGCGTTGCGGCCATCGCCGTTGAGACCGCCTCCGGGCTGGCAACGACGGCCCCATGAGAGTGCATCGCGCGGGCGGCCTCTCCGGAAGAACAGTCGAGTACGCAGCGCCGGAATGCGTCCATCGCAAATCCGCGCGCTTGCCAACCCGCGGCGTTATTGCCGCGAACAATCAGAAGTCCACAGCGCTCGGCAAATTTGGCCACGCCGTTCAGGAGCGCTTCCAATATCTCAGCCTGTGAGGACGGTCGACGAATGGAGGCGGCTGCTTCTGTCAGCTCGGTGGTGCCGCGCGGTGGCCGGTATTCCTCGGCAAAGCGTTCGGCAATGCCGCGCTCAATCATCTCGCGGTGGTACTCCAGCACGTCGCGCGTGATGCGCGCCACCATATCCCGGATTGCATTCTGATCAGACACGTCAGGCCTGCGCGGAAAAATCCGCTTGGCTTTGGATTATCCGAGGGAGGCATCATGGTGTCAATCGAGGGAGCGTGAGGAACCTGACTTGGCACCACACGAAAGTCACTCCAGATTCCCTCCCCTATTCGGAACGGCCATTGAGCATTTACAATAGAAATCGTAAGCGAATCGAAAACTCTGAATCGACAAAAGCATGGAAGCCATCGAAACCAAAATAGGTGAGCCAACCAGTGAAGAGTTGCCGCTGGTAGATGCCGCCCGAGCGGGCGACGTAGCGGCGTTCGAGAAGCTGGTTCGCCGGTATGACCGGAATGTCTTCCGCATTGCTCAGCATATTACGCAGAATCGCGAAGATGCTGAGGACGTGGTTCAGGATGCATTCCTGAAGGCATACCAGAATTTGGCCCAGTTCCAGGGCCAGTCGAAATTTTATACGTGGCTGGTTCGCATCACCGTGAATGAAGCGTTGATGCGGTTGCGGCGACGTCGTCCGGAGCGCATGGTCTCTCTGGATGAGGATGTGAAGACGGAAGAAGATTCCATGCCGCGCGAAATCGCGGACTGGTCTCCGAATCCGGAGCAGCTTTACAACCAGTCGGAGCTGAAGGAGATTCTGGGTAAAACCATCCAGGGTCTGCCGGCAAGCTTCCGCACCGTGTTCGTGCTGCGAGACGTGGAAGGGTTGTCGACGGAAGAGACCGCGGAAGCGCTGAACCTGAGCGTTCCCGCCGTCAAAAGCCGACTGCTGCGGGCGCGCCTGCAACTGCGGGAGCGTTTGACCAAGTACTTTAAAAGACGTGACTGAGTAATGGAGAGTTGCAACCGTGACTTGCTCTGACTTTCTCAACGAGCTGACCGACTACCTCGACAACTCGATGGATGCCCGCACCAAGGCGGAACTGGAAGAACACCTGACTTGGTGCCACAACTGCTACGTTGTCTGCAATACAACCAAGCGGACCATTGAGATTTACCGCGGATCGCAACTCTACGAACTCCCCGATGATCTTCGTTCGCGTCTACAATCGGCTATCGTCTCCAAGTGCGCGTGCTCCAAGAAGGAGCCTGTCGCCGAGGCCAAGGCAGAACCCAAGAAGTAATCGGCTGCACGTCAAACGGTTTCACGGTGCCGGGCTATATGCCCGGCTTCTCTTTTGCTAACTCATTCCATATGAAGGCCTTCGGAACTATCTCTCCTCGCGGTTGGCTGCTCCCTTCCCGCAAGCCTCCCTCCTCCGCTTAATCTGCATCCGTGCACGCGCCCAGGAATCAAACTGTTGTAAAGGAGTGCTCCACATGCCGGTCGTGGGGGCCGGTGGTCGTAGGAGTGCTCTGAAAGGGCAGTTTATGCTCGCCAATTTGTTCGACGTGGTTTTTGGGTGCTGGCACAAGCGTTACAGCTTCCCCATCTCCGCCAGGGGTATGCATCCGGTTCCGGATGCCGCCCGCCAGACGGGGATGTATGTGGTATGCCTCGATTGCGGGAAGGAGTTTCCGTATGACTGGCAAAGCATGAAGGTTCTTCCGCCAAAGGCCGAAGGGCAGGCACAGAGGGTTCCGGCGAAAGCGGCCGAGGATCTCGGCCGCGCCGCCTGATTCTGATTCAACGGGAAGACTGAACGCTCTGCGTTAGCGCGGAGAGTGCCTATGCGCCGTGTTCGCGCACGTGTGCCTGCAACTCGTCCACAATTTCCTTGCACGCGGCGCGGGCGCGGTCCCATTCGCCCGGAGGGAAGCTGATGGCACCGACGCGGGCGTGTCCGCCGCCGCCGTAGCGCTCGCATACCTTCGCGAGGTTCACCATCTTGGCCGGGTCAACTTCCGTCCACGGGTTGGAGCCTACGGAGATCTTGACGCGGAAGCTGCTCTTGCTCAGGCCTACGCTGTAGATGCTCTCCGGATGCAGGTAGTAAGGCACGAACTTGTTGTAGCCTTCCAGTTCGTACTGCGTCACGTCAAAGTAGAGCGTGCGGTCCTCGCAGATCGTGTGTTTGCGCAGGATGTCGATGGAGCGGTGGTGACGCTCCAGCAGGGCCGGAATGCGCTCGGCCACAAACGGTTCCTCCAGAATTTCTCCCAGCGGCCGCGTCGCCAGCAGCGGAATCAGGCGCGGGACAAAGACGTTGTCCTGGCTCGCCTCGATCACCATTGTCAACTTCATTGCAGGCTCTTTCATCCCGACGGCGACCTCGGCGTTCTCGTACAGCGCGCCGTCGATGATGTTGGCCCAGTGCACCATCTCCTCCACCGGCTTCAAGTCCATGCCAAAGCGCGTCTGCGCCACGGTGGCAATCAGCTTGGTGCAGGAGGTGAAGTCCGGATCGTAGAACATGCGATTGCTGGACTGCTGCTCAAAGTGTTCCGCGTCAGCCGGAGTCAGGAACGCGCTCTCGTGATGGTCAAACCACCAGGTGATTTTGGGCGAGGTGCTGTACTTGAAGTCGACGATGACGTTCTCGTCGCCGGTGAAGTCGTCCTCATTGAACAGCGCGCCGGCGCGATGCAGCAGGCCGGAATACTGGAACTCCGCGTTGGAGCGGATGCGCTCACGGTAGAAGCGCGAAAACAGCGAGGCCGAACAACTCCCATCGAAACACCGGTCGTGGTAGAAAACGCGAACGTTCACTGGCTCCCCTTGCCCGGACCTGCATCGTCAGGCCCTGTGCCCTGCCGTGCGGCGCGCATGGTGGCGCACCCGCTGTGGCGGAATCCGTTATCTTACCAGACCCGGGGACCGTCTGAAACCTAGGCGGGACGCGCAGCCATCTTCTTGCGGCAGGCTTCGCAGATTCCGTAAATCTGGAAGGTGTGGCGCGTGGTGGTGTAGTGGTGCTTGCGGCCGATTTCGCGCTCGATCTCTTCAATTTCCGGCGAGAAGAATTCAACCGAGCTGCCGCACTCGGTGCAGACCATGTGGTGATGCGTGCGCCGGTTGTACTTATGCTCGTAACGCGCCACGCCGTCATGGAAAGCCACTTCACTCGCGAGGCCGCACTCGGCCAGCAGCTTGAGCGTGCGGTAGACCGTGGTGAAGCCCACGCGCGCGTCCTTCTTCTTCACCAGCCGGTAGAGTTCGTCGGTTGACAGGTGATCGCGCGTCTCCATGAAGGTGCGCACGATGACGTCGCGCTGCGAGGTGTGCTTCAGCCCCACGCGCTTCAGGTGGTCGTGAAATATGGTCTCAGCCTCGCGCATGGTTTCGCGCGAGAGGGAGGAGTGATCATCAACCCGTTTCTGTGAGCTCGGTGCCATCCTGCGATCGGTGAAGCTGCGGAATTTCCGCTTCGGCGAAAGAATATCATCTTCAATTGCCATGCGAACGTTTTTCGTCCGCTTTGCGCGGCGCGGCACCATACGGGTAAGCCCCGACTTTGTTATTCTTGAGCTTTCGTGTGTGCAGGAGGAAAAGCCTTGGCTGAGAAGTTCACAGTCGGACTCATCCAGATGTCGTGCTCTCCGGAGCCCGACGATAACGTGGAGCGCGCCGTAGAGCATGTGCGCGAGGCCGCCCGCCGTGGCGCGCAGGTCATCTGCCTGCCGGAGCTGTTCCGGACGCAGTATTTCTGCCAGCGCGAGGACACCGCGCTGTTTGACCTGGCCGAGCCGATCCCCGGCCCCACGTCGCAGCGTTTTGTGGCCCTGGCGCGTGAGTTGAAGGTTGCCATCAACGTCTCGCTGTTTGAGCGCCGCGCCGCCGGCTTGTACCACAACACCTCGGTGATGATCGACAACCGCGGCGAAGTAGCCGGAATCTACCGGAAAATGCACATTCCGGACGACCCGCTCTACTACGAGAAGTACTACTTCACGCCCGGCGATCTCGGCTTCAAGGCCTTTGAGAGCGGCGTAGGCAAGATCGGCTCGCTCGTCTGCTGGGACCAGTGGTACCCGGAGGGTGCGCGGCTGACGGCCCTGCAGGGCGCGCACGTGCTCTTCTACCCCACCGCCATTGGCTGGCATCCGGCGGAGAAGGCCGAGTGGGGCGAGGCGCAATACGACGCCTGGCGCACCATTCAGCGCGCGCACGCCATCGCCAACGGCATCTATGTTGCCGGGGTGAATCGCGTGGGCCACGAGACTGGCAACATCCGCGGCAACCAGGCCGAGGGCGCAGGACTTGAATTCTGGGGCGGCTCGTTCCTGGCCGATCCCTTTGGCCGCGTCATCGCCCAGGCCGCGCACGACCGCGAAGAAATTTTGATCGGTGAAATCGATCCGCGCCTGCAGGAGGAGATTCGCCGCAACTGGCCATTCCTGCGCGACCGCCGCATCGACGCCTACGGGCAGATCACCGAACGCATGTTGATTTGAGGAGCAAGATGAAGAAGCAAGCAGCGCCCGCAGTCCCTGGAACCTTGAAGTCGCTCGGCTACCGCATGCCCGCCGAGTGGGAGCCTATGGCCGCCACCTGGATGGTGTGGCCGCACAACCGCAGCGACTGGCCGGGCAAGTTCGAACCCATTCCCTACGTCTACGCCGAAATCGTGCGCCAGCTTTCGCTCGCCGGCCGCGTGGAACTTGTGGTGAATGACGAAGCCCACGAGAACCGCGCGCGCAAGGTGCTAGCCTTTGCCAACGTGCTGCCCACAGCGGAGAAGAACATTCGTTTCCACCGCTGGCCTACCAATCGCGGCTGGACGCGCGACTCCGGGCCGATCTTCGTGCGCAACCGCCGAGGCGAGGTGGCGCTGACAAACTGGCGCTTCAACGCCTGGGCCAAGTACAAGAACTGGCAGTTGGATAACGAACTGCCCGCGCACATTGCCGAATTGCTTGGCCTGCCTGCCTTCGACCCGGTGGTGCTCACCAACGATGATGCAATCCACGTTGTGCTGGAAGGCGGCAGCATTGACGTGGACGGCCGCGGCACGCTGCTGACGACCGAGGAATGCCTGCTCAGCAAGGTGCAGCAGCGCAATCCGGAGCTGAAGCGCGCCGACCTCGAAGCGGTCTTCAACATCCTGCTTGGCGTGAAGAAGGTCATCTGGCTCGGGCGCGGCATTACCGGCGACGACACGCATGGGCACGTGGATGACATTGCCCGCTTCGTGGCTCCGCACACGGTGCTGGCCGCCTGGGAGGACAACCCGCGCGACGCCAACCACAAGCCGCTCAAGGAGAACTTCGAGCGCCTCTCCAAGGCCACCGACGCCGCTGGCAAAAAGCTGACGGTCATCAAGCTGCCCATGCCCGCGCCCGTCATCATTGACGAACAGCGCGTGCCGGCGAGCTACGCCAATTTCTACATCTTTAACGGCGTGGTGCTGGTGCCGACCTTTAACGACGCGAACGACCTGAAGGCGCTGACCATCATCCAGAAGGCGATGCCCAAGCACAAGGTCATCCCCATCTACTCCGGCGACCTCATCTGGGGCCTCGGCGCTATCCACTGCATGACGCAGCAGCAACCGAAGTAGCTGCGAGCTTCGCATACGACTCAGCAGCCCTGGACTTCCGGGGCTGCTCGCTTTTGCGCGGAATTGCCGCAGGCCTTTGGTCGCGACCGGCCTCCGTGTACCATGAATGCGATGAGCAACCAGCCCCACGACGAACTCTGGATGGAAGAAGCCTTGCGTGAGGCCGTGCGTGCGCAGGCCGCCGGAGAGGTGCCAATTGGCGCCGTCGTCGTCTCCGAGGGCCGCATTGTCGGGCGCGGCTGGAACCAGGTGATCACCACCGGCGACCCCACAGGGCATGCGGAGATTGTGGCGCTGCGCGAGGCCGCTCGCACGCTCGGCAACTACCGGCTCGCGGGCTGCGAGCTGTACGTCACGCTGGAGCCATGCGCCATGTGCGCCGGGGCCATTACGCACGCGCGCATTGCGCGGCTCATCTTCGGCGCCGCAGACCCCAAGGCCGGAGCCGTCGGTGGCGCGCTCGCGGTGCTGAACCACCCGGCGCTCAACCATCGCGTGGAGGTCACACCGGGCGTCCTCGCCGCCCGCTCCATGGCGATGCTGCAGGCATTCTTCCGCGCACGCCGCGAGCGCCTGTAACGCCCGCAGCTCTGCGCTCTCCGCGAGATATCCATGCGGGCAATACGAGTTTTCCACTGATCTTCGGGCGGCTCCCGTGACGCTACGCGCCAGTTTTGTTACACTGTTCGAGAAGCGATAGCTTCCTGCAACCACGCGGAGAGGTGCGTGAGTGGTTGAAACGAGCCGCCTCGAAAGCGGCCATAGGTGAAAGCCTATCGGGGGTTCAAATCCCTCCCTCTCCGCCATCTACAAACCCGCAATTCATGCGGGTTTTTGATTTTTCCGGCACACTCCACTGTTCACCGGCCTTTCGCGTCCGCGCCATCCTGAATGCGGCGTATTCTTGATAGAGGGGCCTCCTTGCATTGCGCATGCGCTGCACCGCTGTTTGCGGCGGGCAGGACTCTTCGCGCAAAATCCGTTGGCGGCCCGGCAAGGCATGAAGATCCGGTTTCCTTTTCTTTCCGTTTCCCTGTTCCTGATGATTTCACTGGCCGCGCCGCTGGCGCAGGCCGCGCAGTTCAAGGTTTCCATTGGCTCGCTGGAGCGCACGCTCAAGCAGCGCGTCTTTAACACGCCGGATGGCCGCTACTATCTGAAGGGCGATCCTCACTCGGCGTGCAACCTCTACGTGGAAGACCCGCATCTTTCCTTCGCGGGCGACCGCATTCTGGTGCGCGTGCACACCGCCGGACACTACGGCAAGCAGATCGCGGGCCGCTGCATCGGCGTGCCCATCTCCATGAACACCACGATTTCGCTGGCACCGACCGCGCAGGGCGAGGTCATCGGCGTAACCGATGCGCGCATTGACCGCCTGAGCGACAGCTCGGAGATCAACTTCATCCTCAATCCGTTTCTGCGCAACAAGGTCCCCAGCGGCATGAGCATCAACGCCGCCACCATGCTGCGCGAGACGCTGACGAAGTCCACCGAAACCAGCGGCTACCCCGTCAGCCTGGACAAACTGGAGATGCGCTCGGCGCACGTCACCGACCGCTTCCTCGTCGTCGATTACGAGAGCGATATGCGTATTGAGTAGCTGCGCCGCTCGCGCGCAAAAGAAGAAGCCCCGCCAGGTGCGGGGCTTTTCTGTGTACCTCCGAGCCGTGCTACACCACGAAGTACTTGGCGTTCGGGTGGTGCACGATGATGGCAGAGGTGCTCTGCTCGGGCTCCAGAAGATACGTTGAGGTGAGGCGCACGCCGATGGCCTCCTCGGGCTTGAGTAGCGCGAACAGCTTCGTCTGATCTTCCAGGTTCGGGCACGCCGGGTAGCCAAACGAGTAGCGCGCGCCACGGTACTTCTGATGGAAGAGGTCGCTGATGCGCTCGGCATCGTCACCGGCCATGCCAAGCTCGGTGCGGATGCGCTTGTGCATGTACTCCGCGAGTGCCTCGGCGGTCTCCACGCTCAGGCCGTGCATGTAGAGATAGCGCGTGTATTCGCCGCCCTCGAACAGCTTCTGCGTCTCGTGGCTGGCCTGCTCGCCAATGGTGACCACGCTCATGCCGATGACGTCTGCCACGCCCGACGACTGCGGCCGGAAGAAATCTGCAATGCAGAGCCGGCGTCCGTCGCGCTGGCGCGGCAGCGTGATGCGCTGGATTTCCTTCAGGTCGGCAGGCAGCGCCGCACCGGCCTTCACGCCCTCGCGCGCTTCATAGATGATGAGGTCGTTGCCGTTGCTCTGGCATGGCCAGTAGCCGTAGACAACCTTCGGCGTGAACCAACCGGCGTCGATCACGTCCTTCTCAAGGCCGCGCAGAACCGGACGATATTTCTCTTCCACCAGCCGCAGGTAATCGTGTTGCGCGGCGGTCTTGAGCTGCCACTGGTTCTTGAACAGCGCCGTCTCGTTGATGTAGTCGAACAGCGTTGACAGCTCGAAATCGGTGGTCTTGCGCACGCCCCAGAATGGCGGCTGCGGTATCGGCGCCTCCGGAATCGCATCACGCGGAGCCGCCGGAGCGTCGGGAACCTCCTCTGCCACGGGTCGCGTGAACTCCTTCACCTCGTGACCTTCGGCAAGAGCGGCCTCGCGCTCACTGCCGCAAAGCTTCTCCATCGCGTGCAGACCGGCGAACGCGTCTTCGGCGTAGAAGACCGCGGACTGGTACTCCCGGCGAAGATCATCCTCCACGTACTTGCGCGTGAGCGCCGCGCCGCCGCAGATGACGGGATACTTCAGCCCCTGCAGTTGCAGGTCCTGCACCACGTACTTCATCTCGAGTGTCGACTTCACGAGCAGGCCACTGAGTCCGATGGCGTCAGCGTTGTGCTCCTTGGCGGACTCGATGATGGTCTCCGCCGGCTGCTTGATGCCGAGGTTGACGACCTTGAAGCCGTTGTTGCTCAGAATGATGTCGACGAGGTTCTTGCCAATGTCATGCACATCGCCCTTGACCGTGGCCAGCACCATGGTTCCCTTGTGCGAGCCCTCCGTCTTCTCCATCTTCGGCTCAAGGTGTGCGACGGCGGCCTTCATAACAGCAGCGGAATCAAGCACTGAAGGCAACTGCATTTTGCGCGCGCCAAACAGGTCGCCGACGGTCCGCATGGCGTCGAGCAGCACGGTGTTGATCAGGTTGAGAGGCGTGTAGCCCTGCGTGAGCGCAGTTTCCAGCAGTTGCTCCAGCGTCTGCTTCTGCTCTCCCTCGCCCACCATCTTTTCGCCCTGAATGATGCAGAACTTCAGCTTGTCTTCGAGCGTCAGGCGTTCGATGTGAGCGGTTGTCACCACTTCCTTCACGCCCTTGCGCGCCTCAAAGTGCTTCATGTAGTTCTGCAGCGGATCGCCTGCGCTCCAGTCGGCAAAGACGAGCTTTCGCGCCAGCTCCACTTCAGCTTCCGGCAGCTTATAGAGCGGATAAATCTTGCTGTAATTGACGATGGCCACGTCGAGGCCGCGCGCCACCGCCTCACTCAGGAAGACCGAGTTCAACACGCGCCGCGCATAGGTGTTCAGGCCGAACGAGATGTTCGACACACCCAGCACGGTGCGGCACTCGGGCAATTCCTTCTTGATGCGCTCGACGGCCTTGAGCGTCTCAATGCCCGCCGTGCGGTAGTCCTCCTGGCCGGTCGAGATCGGCAGCGTCAGCGCGTCGAAGATCAGGTCGCGCGGATCAACGCCGTACTTGTTCACCGCCAGGCCATGGATGCGGTGCGCGATAGCGGTCTTCTTCTCCGCCGTCAGTGCCATGCCCTCTTCGTCGATGGTGAGCGCGATGACCGCCGCACCGTAGCGGCGCGCCATAGGCAGCACGCGGCTGGAGCGCTTCTCCCCATCCTCGAGGTTGATGGAGTTGATGATGGCCTTGCCGGGGATGCGCTTCAGCGCCTCTTCAATCACATCGGCTTCGGTGGAATCAACCACGATTGGCGCGGGAATACGCGTCGCGATCTTTTCCAGCACACCGGAGATGTGCGCCTTCTCATCCTCGCCAACGATGGCGCAGCACAGGTCGAGCATGTGCGAGCCTTCGTTCACCAGCTTCTTCGCCAGCGTCAGAATGCCGTCGTAGTCCTTGGCGCGCACCAGGTTGCGGAAGTGCTCCATGCGCGTGGTGGTGTTCATCTCCTCGGCCACGATCAGCGGCTTCGGTTCCAGGTCAAGCGGCACGGAGCTATAGGCGCTGGCAACGGAGGCAGCATTGCTCACCTTGCGAGGCTTCGGCGTAAGACCGCTGACAGCCTTTGCCACCGCCGCCAGGTGCGCGGGCGTGGTGCCGCAGCAGCCGCCAACCACGCGCACGCCATAGTCGAGGACAAAGTGGCGATGATACTCAGCCAGTTCCTCCGGAGTCAGCTTGTAGACGGCCCGGCCTCCCACGTTCTGCGGCAGGCCTGCGTTGGGCAGCACGGAAACGTGCTTCTCGGAGTACTCGCACAGGTAGCGCACGGCGTCGTTCATTTCGCGCGGGCCGGTGGCGCAGTTCAGGCCGATCACGTCCACGTCGAACGCCTGCAGCGTGGTCAACGCGGCGCCAATCTCCGTGCCGAGCAACATCGTGCCCGTCGCCTCCAGCGTCACCTGCACCTGCACGGGGACGCGGCGACCGGCCTTCTTCATGGCGTCAAAGGCGGCAACCACACCGGCCTTGGCTTGCAGAATGTCCTGACAGGTTTCCACCAGCAGCACATCCACGCCGCCTTCCAGCAGCGCATCCATCTGCTCCACGTAGAGCGCCACCATGTCATCAAAGCTGATATGGCCGAGCGAGGGCAGCTTGGTGGTCGGGCCGACAGACCCGGCGATAAAGCGCGGCTTGTCGGGCGTGGAGAATTGGTCGGCGACGGATCGGGCCAGCTTGGCAGCCGCCAAGTTCAGTTCGTGGACCTTGTCTTCCAAGCCGTACTCGGCCAGCACCACGCGTGTGTTGCCAAACGTGTCGGTCTCCACCACGTCGCAGCCGGCGGCAAAATACTCCGCGTGGATGTCGCGGATGATGTCCGGACGGCTCAGTACGAGCAGCTCGTTGCAGCCCTCCTTGCCCCAGTAGTCGTCGGGCGTCGGGTTGCGGAACTGTATGTTGGTGCCCATCGCGCCGTCGTAGATGACCACGCGTTCGTTCAGTGCCTTCAGAAAGTCAGACATAGATTCCTTGTGCCTCGCCGCGGTTCTATCGACCGTCGTGCGCTTATCTGTTCAGGATAAATGATTGCGACGGCTGACGGCGCTTGTTCCGCGTCAACAAACCGGGGCAAGAGAAAGGCCGGTCTGCGCGACCGGCCTTCCGCAACGCTCGTCGCGCGGTGAATCAGCGCGCCAGCATCTCCTGCTTGTCCTGCTCGCGGTTGTTGAACGCGGCATTCTCGCCCACATGCGCGGGCGCGGCGGCCAGCAACTGTTCCTTGCGGTAGATCAGGTTCGTGGCATTGAAGGTGCCAAGCTCAAAGCCGTGACCGTGCGTAATTGCATCGGTTGGGCAGGCCTCCACGCAGTAGCCGCAGAAGATGCAGCGGTTGTAGTCGATGTTATAGACCTTGGCATAGCGCTCGGCTCCGCTGACGCGATGCTCCTCGGTGTTCTCTGCTGCTTCAATGTAGATACAGTTCGAGGGGCAGGCGGCGGCGCAAAGGAAGCAGGCCACGCACTTCTCCAGCCCATTCTCATCGCGCTGGAGCACATGCAGACCGCGGAAACGTTCCTGGAAGACCGCTCCGCGCAGCGGTCCCGGCCCATCCGGGTAATTTTCAACAGTGGTGGGCTTGAACATCTCGCTGAACGTGATGCTCATTCCCTTGGCGATGGCGGTGATGTTGTTGATGATCCCCATACTCACCCGTGCCGGACAGTATATATGCGAACCGGCGGCTTGGCCAACAATTCGCAGGCACAGCTTGTGCCGATGCTAGAATGAGCCAGACGCGTCCCTCCCTGTCGGGCCGTGAGGATTTCATGGGACTCCTGAAACACCTGCTCCTCGTCTCCCTCGATAATTGCGAGAATCCCCGCTCGTGGAGCGGCACGCCATACACGCTCCGCCACAAGCTGGAAGAACGGCTGGAGAAGCTGACCGTGCTGACCGCGATGCGTCCCAAGCGTACGCTGCACACCGCATTGCTGCGGAAATGGCACGGCGGCACGCCTCCCCGGTATCCTCTGGTACTTACAGACCCGGCGTTGCGCGAATTCGCACGCCTTACGCAGGAAGCCATCAGACGCGAGCAGCCTGACGCACTGCTTTCCATTTCGAGCCACTCGCTGATTTTTCTTCCCCCTGGTATTCCGCGCTTCATGTTCTCAGACGCGCCGTGGCTCGCGTGGAAGCGCGCCTATGCTCAGTTCGACGAGATGCCGATACTTGGAGCAAAGTTCGCGGCACAGGAGGCCGCTGCCGCACGCACCTGCGATGGCATCATCTTCTCCTCGGAGTGGGCCACACGCCAGGCCCAGGCGCTGTACAAGGTCGACGAGAGCAGGCTCCACGTCATCCCGATGGGAGCGCATAGCGTACCAACGGCCTCGCGGGAGGAATTGCTCCGCGCCGTGGATCAACGCTCCAGTGCCGGGCTGCGCCTGCTCTTCATTGGCAAGGACTGGGAGCGGAAAGGTGGCCCACAGGCCATCGGGATCGCTCGGCGGCTGCGCGATGCAGGCCTACCCGCAACCCTGGATATTGTTGGCTGCAAGCCGCCTCTGACCGCTGATGACCACACCTTCTGCACGGTTCATGGACTGTTGAACCGGGATGTCCCGGCTGAAAATGAGAAGCTCAACCAGCTACTGATGGAGGCACACTTCTTCGTTCTTCCCACTCACGCCGAATGCTTCGGCCTGGTCTTTGCGGAGGCCCAGGCTTATGGCCTGCCTGTGATTGCCTCCACTGTTCATGCCGTGCCATCGGTGGTCGCTGATGGCGTTACGGGCATTCTGGAAGCTGCCGACGCTCCGGCCGAACGATTCGTTCAGCGCATTTTTCCCTTGCTCGAAAACGATATGGCAGGCTATCGGGCTATGGCGCGGGCCGCGCGCGATCGCTATGAGGCGACGTTGAACTGGGACTCCTTCACAGACCGGCTGATTTCCCTCATCGAATCTGCGCTCGCCACCGGAACCGCGACGGCGACTCCCCTCTCGCGCTAGGATGGAATCGTCATGAAATTGCAGGCATTCCTTCTTACCGCTGCATTCGCAATCTTCTCCGTCTTTGTCGCGCCCGCCGCAACCGCGCAAGAACAGGAGGAGCATCTCTCTCTCCCGACCGTCTCCCAGTTGTTTGACCACCTGCGCGAGCACCAGAAGGAGTTGGAGCGTGTCCGCCAGAACTACATCTTTGTCGTGGACGAACAGGAGCAGGAACCGCAGAAGGGCGGCGGCTATCGCACGGTGGAGACGAACACCTACGAAGTTCGCTATACCTACGGGTGGAGCGTGCGCACGCTGATCGCACGCAACGGTCAGGCGCTCTCCGCCGAGCAGATTGCGAAGAACAAGCAGGAATCCGACAAGATGATGCGCATGGCCGAGCAGAGTCTCGACCGGTTGGCCAGCGATCCGCTGGCGCAGGGCAGCAGCCTGAATGTCTCCGACTTCCTCGCCGCCGACGACTTCAAGAACATGCGCCGCGAAAACTATAAGGGCCATCGCGTGCTCATCTTCGACTTTGCGCCGAAGAGGGACTTTGAGCCGAAGAACGCGAGAGAAAAGTTTCTGAAGAACCTGGCGGGAACCATCTGGGTGGACGAACAGGCGGTGCAGCTCATCCGGCTGGAAGCGCGCCTGATCAACAACGTCAGCTACGGCGGCTTTCTTGTCTCCATCAAGAAGGGCATGAGCATCGTGATGGAGCAGAAGAAGGTAAACAACGAAATCTGGCTGCCGAGCTACAGCGAATTTCACCTTGACTCACGTGCCTTCCTGAGCGGAAAGCACGTGAACCTCGTCGATCATGTGCGCGACTACCGGCGCTTCCGCGTGGAGACCGTCTTCAAACCGCTCGAAGAAGGCGCGCCGGAGACCGACACGCCCACGCAGCCAGCGCCGCAGACCACGGGGCAGCCGCAGCACTAGGCGGTTGCCGCTACCAGGTGTCGATGCAGATGGCGCGCAGCACGCTCAGCGCGTAGCGCTCCCAGTGCGTCTCAAAGCCGGTCTTCCACTCCACGCAGGCATCGTTCACCAGCCCCTTGTCGTAGAGCCACAGGCCGTCCTTCAGGTCGGAGTATATGTCGGAGAGGCCATCCCAGGTGTAGTGCGCCGAGGGCTTGCGCGCCTCTTCGTCTTCCGCGGCTTTCACCGGATCGGTCACATCCCAATACTCCTGCACCGGAAAATCCGCAAAGCGTGCCTTCATCCGCGTCATCAGCTCGGCGATATCTTCCTTCTCGCGCGCTGGAGGCTGCTCGGTCGGAGCCACGGAGGGCAATTCAAACGCCGCGCCGATGAGCTGAATTAATAGGGTGTGCGCCCGCCGGGTTTCCTCGTATCCCCACAGCGACTCGCCTTCCACCCACTCGCAGTACTGCCGCGCCAGGGCGGCGAAGTTTTCAATCGCGCTACTCAATGCCAAGCTCCTTCCAGATCCTGTCAACCTTCTGCTTCACGTCCTCGCGCATGGTCAGCACCTCGGGCCACGGGCGCTGGAAGCCCTCGGCGGTCCACTTGCGCGTGGCATCCACGCCCATCTTGCTGCCATAGTTCGGCAGCCGCGAAGCATGGTCGAGCGTATCCACCGGCCCCATGGTGAACTGTATATCGCGCTCCGGGTCAATGTTGTTCAGCGCGCGCCAGGTCACTTCGCGCAGGTCTTGCACGTTGCAATCCTCGTCCACCACCACAATGCACTTGGTGAACATGGCCTGCCCCAGCGACCAGATGGCGTGCATCACCTTGCGCGCCTGCCCCGCGTAGCTCTTGCGGATGGAGACGATCATCAGGTTGTGCGCCACGCCCTCGGCAGGCAGGTTCACGTCCACCAGTTCAGGGATGGTCATCTTCATCATCGGCAGGAAGCAACGCGCAATCGCCTTCTCCATGTACGCGTCTTCCTGCGGCGGACGCCCCACGATCGTCGCCGAGTAGATCGGATTCTTGCGGTGCGTTACACACGTGACATGGAAGACCGGGAATTCATCTTCGAGCGAGTAATAGCCAGTGTGATCGCCAAACGGGCCTTCCGTGCGCAGTTCGCTCAGTTCCACGTAGCCTTCCAGCACAATCTCCGCCGAGGCCGGAACCTCAAGATCAACGGTCTCGCACTTCACCACTTCCACCGGCTTCTGCCGCAGGAAGCCCGCGACCATGTATTCGCTGATCTCCGGCGGCGCAGGCACCACGGCGGCGAAAGTCAGCGCCGGATCGGTGCCAATGGCTACCGCGACCTCCATACGCCCGTTCAGCGGCGTGCCAGTCACGGCCACGGAGCCACCCGCCGTGCGCGCCATCAGGTCAACACTCGCGGCCTTTCCTACTGTGTCCTTACCCGTCACCGCCTCGCGCATGCGCTCGCGGAAGTGCTCAGCGGCGTTCTTGTGCCGCTGCCAGTGCATGCCCGTGGTCTGCGCATCGTAAACCTGCATGCGGTACATGCCGATGTTGTGCTTGCCCGACCGCGGATCGCGCGTTATCACGCACGGCAGGGTGATGAACCGGCCGCCATCCTCGGGCCAGCACTGCAGCACCGGGAAGTCCTGGAGGTTAAAACTGCCCTGGCGCAGAATCACTTCCTTGCACGGCCCGGTGCTCACCTGCTTTGGAAAGAAGCTGCCCATCTCGGCCAGCATCGGCAGCATCTTCATCTTGTCGAACAGGCCCTGCGGTGCCTTCAGGTCAAGGAAGCCGCGAATGCGCTCGGCAATCTCGTCGAACGATTCGGTCCCGAGCGCCATGTTCATGCGGTGCTCGCTGCCAAACTGGTTCACCAGAATCTTCTGCCCCGGATGCCCCTTCACGTTCTCAAACAGCAGCGCCGGGCCGCCCGGCCCCATCTTGCCGCGCGCGCCCCACTTGCTCACGCGGTCCACAATCTCGGTGACCTCAAGAATCGGGTCCACCTCGGTCTTCACACGCTTCAGTTCGCCGGCTTTTTCCAGCGCGGCAATCCACTCGCGTAAATCGTTGTAGGCCACGCGGCCTCCTTCGCAGTGCAGTCGGCAGAGCCTTGTGCTCTACCGCTCGTCTTCCGAATCTTCTTCCCCATTCACATCTGAATCTGCGGGCAACGCGCGGTACTCAGCAACGCCATCGTCGGTCCACTCATGACCGCAGGCATCGCACTGCCACTGAAAATTACGCGCGTTCTCGCCTTCACCCTCAAAATCCATCAGCACAATCTCAAACGAATGGCATTGCGGACAGCACGCCGCAGCCGACTCCTCAGTAACGGCGGCCTCCTCGAGCGACTTGCGATACTCCTCAGGATTTGCCTCCGCCCACGCTTGATCCGCGCGATGGCGGTCCCAGGCCGTGATGATGACCGGCACGCCCTTCTCGTAAGACTCAATCTCCTCGGGATCGTCCACGCGCTCTTCGCCAAAGACGACGGGGATGTTCGCATTGGCAAGCACCTCGCGCACGTGCTGCGCTTCAGCCAGGCTCGTGGCGGTGTCCCAGCGGATCAGACCGGAGCCTTCCATATCGCACGAACCCGACGAACATCCGCCAACGCAGTCAGCAGCAATCTGCGTCGCCGTCAGGTTCGGCTCTGCCGGCTCTTCGGGCACAGCCTGCACCATCTCATGGCGCGCGCGCCGCACGGGCTTGGGAGGTTCATACTTCAGGCTGCGCGAGTTCATTTCTCCGCGCAGAACCTCGCGGGCGACGTCCGTCAACTCGCCTTCCTGCGCGGCCAGCTTCAACAATTCTTCGTCGGCCATCTGGCTGTAGATACCGCTCAGCCTCGTCCATTCCTCGTTCGGATTGCAATCGCTCATGGGATTGTTCGGTATTCGTTCGTGATGCGGAACACCCGATTATAAACAGAAATGGCGCGGTTCTCACCGCGCCCTTCCCCATTTCACTTAGCTTTCGCTTCCCTGCTACTTCATGTCTTCCATGATCTCGTCGAGCACGCTCTTCGGCGGCCGCGTGACGCTCTCCGGCAGAGTGCCCAGCGGCAGCTCACCCACGTTGAGCAGCTCCATGAAGTCGGGCCGCCCGGTCTCCACGTAGAAGACGCCGGTCAGCACCTCGTGGTTCTCCTTGGCGCGCGTCAGGCGGTCAAGCGCCGCGCGCTTGCTGGTCGGGTTGTAATCCTCTTCCAGCTTGCGCAGGCAGAGCGTGCCACCGTCGTGCAGCGTCACCTCGGTCGAGCCTTCGTAGTCCACGTCAATATCCGCAAAGGCCGGCACAAAGTTCACGTCGTGCAGCGGCTCTTCGTGGTCCTTCATGAACTTGAAGCTCTTGGTCGAACCCTCGTGGTCATTGAAGGTCACGCACGGAGAAATCACGTCGATCATTACCGTGCCGCGATGCGCGATGGCCGCCTTGAGAATCGCGGCCAACTGGTGCTTGTCGCCGCTGAAGGAGCGCGCCACGAACGTTGCCCCAAGCTCAATGGCCAGCGCGCAGATGTCGATGGGCGGCAGCTCGTTCACCACGCCGTTCTTCAGCTTGGAGCCGAGGTCGGCGGTGGCGGAGAACTGGCCCTTCGTCAGACCGTAGACGCCGTTGTCCTCCACGATGTAGATCATCGGCATGTTGCGCCGCATCAGGTGCACGAACTGGCCCATGCCTATGGAGGCCGTGTCGCCGTCGCCGCTCAGGCCGATGGTGGTCAGCGTGTGGTTGGCCACGATTGCGCCCGTCGCCACGGCAGGCATGCGTCCGTGGACGCCGTTGAAGGCATGTGCGCGCCCCATGAAGTAGGCCGGGCTCTTGGACGAGCAGCCGATGCCGCTCATCTTCATCACCTTCTCCGGGGTAACGCCCATCTCGTAGAAGGCTTCCACCAGACGCTCGCTGATGACGTTATGCCCGCAGCCCGCACACAGCGTGCTCTTGGCGCCGCGGTAGTCGAGCACGGTCAATCCGATTCGATTGGTCTTGGGCTGGCTCGCCGGTGTGGTTGCCATTACTTCACCTCCTGCGCGGCGTTTTCCTGCGCCACAATTGCCTCGGCCACCGTGCTTGCGCACAGCGGATGACCGTCATAGTTGCGTACGCTGCGCAGCCTCGGAACCAGCGTTTCCGGCAGTTCCAGCTTCAGCAACTGCTCCATCTGGCCGTCGCGATTCTGGTCGATAACGTAAACGCGCTCGTGAGTCTTCACGAACTCCGCCACTTCCTCGCCGAACGGGAAGGCCCGCACGCGAAGATAGTCCACCGCCAACTTCTGCTTAGCCGCGAGCTGGTCGATGGCTTCCACCGTGGCCCAGTGCGAGGTGCCGTAGGCGATGATGCCGACCTTGTTCCCTTCACCCTGCAACACAGGCTTTGGCGCCAGCTTGGCCGCTGTTTTCGACTTCAGCGCCAGCCGGTTCATGTTGTTCACGTAGTCTTCCGGACGCTCGCTGTAATGCGCCACGGCGTTGTGTCCGCTGCCGCGCGTGAAGTACGCGGCCTTGCCGTGGCCATTGCCCGGCAGCGTGCGGTAGCCAATGCCGTCACCGTCCACGTCCGTGTAGCGGCCAAAGCCGCCGAGCCGGTCGAGGTCATCCTTGGAGAGCACCTTGCCGCGCTTCAGCGGCTTGGTCGGATACTCAAACTCGTCGCTCATCCAGAGGTTCATGCCGAGGTCGAGATCGCTCATCACGAAGACCGGGGTTTGGAGTTGTTCGGCTAGATCAAAGGCTTCGCCCGCAAACTCAAAGCATTCCTTCACCGAGTTCGGGAACAGCAGCACATGCTTGGTGTCGCCGTGCGACATGTAAGCCGTGGAGAGCAGGTCTGCCTGTTGTGTGCGTGTCGGCAGGCCCGTCGAAGGCCCAACGCGCTGCACGTCCCAGACCACGGCGGGAATCTCCGCATAGTAGCCGAGGCCGGTGAACTCCGCCATCAGCGAAAGGCCCGGTCCGGAGGTCGCAGTCATGGCTCGAGCACCCGCCCAGGATGCGCCAAGCACCATGCCCATGGCGGCCAGTTCGTCCTCAGCCTGCACAACCGCGAAGGTTGCCTTGCCGTCCGGCGACATGCGGTATTCCTTCAAGTAATCGGTGAGGTTTTCCACCAAGGTCGAAGAAGGCGTGATCGGGTACCAGGCCACCACCGTCACACCGGCGAACATGCTGCCAATGGCAGCGGCGGTGTTGCCGTCGATGATGATCTTTCCCGCCGTCTCATTCATCGGCTCAATCTTGTACGGGTCCTGCTTCTTCAGCTCCGCGCTGGCCCACTCGTAGCCGGCTTTCGCGGCATTCCAGTTCAGGTCGGCGGCCTTCACCTTTTTGGCAAAGTGCTTGCGGATGGCCTTTTCGATCTCGCTCATGTCGAGCGAGAGCAGATGCGCCACCACGCCGACATACACCATGTTCTTGACCAGCTTGCGGAGCTTGACCTCCGGGCAGATGCCGGCGGTGATCTTGTCAAAAGGCGCGGAGTAGAAGTGCAGATCGTTGCGCGTCTCGCTCAGCTTCAGCGGTTCGTCAAACAGTACGGCCGCGCCGGGCGAGAGTTTCTTGACGTCCTCCTGCGCCGATTCGGCGTTCATCGCCACCAGGAATTCCACTTCCTTGCGGCTGCCGATGTAGCCATGTTTGCTGGCGCGGATGGTGTACCAGGTGGGCAATCCCGCAATGTTCGACGGGAACAGGTTCTTGCCGCTGACCGGCACGCCCATGGCGAAAATGGTGCGCAGCAGCACGTTATTGGCTGTCTGCGACCCCGATCCGTTGACCGTTGCCACCTGTATGCTGAAGTCGTTTACGACCGGCTGCTGAGCCGGTGCGTTCGTACCCTCTTGGGGGGCCACTTCCATGGAAGACATTCCGAATACCGTCCTTAATTTTGGAACACGCGAGCGTGTGGCGGCCCGAGTTCATGGGCACGCGATCCACCCTCATTGCGTTCAGAGCGCAACCGCCAATTATAAGCCCGGGCACCAAACCCTGCCCGACGGCGCACGCGCCGTGCTAACGCCCTGATCTTAAAGATGCAGAAAGTGGTACAGAGGAACTACGTGGAAGCGAATTAAGTCTTGCGCAGCCAGATTTCGCGTAGCGTGTGGTCGTTGTTCTTGCGCCAGACCAGCGTGGCGCGCTGCCGCGTCGGCTGGATGTTACTGCGCAGGTTCGCCAGGTTGATTTCGCGCCAGACGCCGAGTGCGAATTCGTGCGTCTCCTGCTCCGACATGTTGCGCCGGTCGTAGAAGAACGATTCCGGCTTCTGGAACGCCGTGCGGCGCAACAGCTCCACGCGCTCCAGGTACCAGTGCTCCAAATCTCCTTCTCTCGCGTCGAGAAAGACGGAGAAGTCGAAGAAGTCGGAAGCCACAATCTCCGTGCCCGGCGGCACCTGCAACACGTTCAGGCCTTCAAATATCAGGATGTCGGGCTGCTCTACATCGCGGTATTCGCCCGGCTTGATGTCGTAGGTCTCGTGCGAATAGACCGGCACGCGCACGCCGCGGGCGCCCGACTTCACTGCCCAGAGGAAATCGATAATTGCGCTCTGGTCGTAGCTCTCCGGGAAACCTTTGCGGTGCATCAGGTTTCTCTCAAGCAGCACCTTGTTCGGATAGAGGAAGCCGTCGGTGGTGACCAGTTCCACGCGCGGATGGTCCGGCCAGCGCGCCAGCACCGCCTGCAACACGCGGGAGAACGTGCTCTTGCCCGCAGCTACACTGCCGGCAATGGCGAGTATGTACGGCGGATGAACCGTCAGGTTGCCGAGAAAGGCATCTCGCACATGCCCGAGGCTGCGCGCCGCCGCCACGTGCAGGTTCAGCAGACGTGAAAGCGGCAGGTAGGCCTCGCGCACCTCGCTCAAGGGCACCTGCTGATTGATGCCCCGCAGGCGCTCCAGGTCGGCGTCACTCAAATACAACGGTGTGTTCTGCCGCAGTTCGGCCCACTCTGCGCGCGAAAATCGCTTGAACAGCGTCCGCTCTTGCCCGTTGGTCACGGTTCCCTAAACTTCCTTGTAGATTCGTGCCATGTTCCGGAACTTGTTGTAGCGCGCGTCCAGCATCTGGCGCGTGCTGAGCTTGCGAACATCCGCCAGCGCCGCCTGCAGGCGCGCGTCGAGTGTTGCGGCCATTGCCACATGGTCCGTATGCGCGCCGCCCACCGGCTCCGGCACAATTTCGTCGATGATGCCGAACTGGATCAGGTCCTGCGCGGTGATCCTCATTGCCGCCGCCGCCAGCTCGCGCTTGGTAGCGTCGCGCCACATGATGGAGGCGCAGCCCTCGGGCGAAATCACCGAGTAGACGCTGTTCTCAAGCATCATGATGTGGTCGCCCACGGCAATGCCAAGCGCGCCGCCGCTGCCGCCTTCGCCCGTCACGGTCACAATCACAGGGACTTCAATGCGGGCCATCTCCAGCAGGTTGCGCGCGATGGCCTCGGCCTGTCCGCGCTCTTCGGCACCAAGGCCCGGATAGGCGCCCGGCGTATCCACAAAGGTAAAGATCGGGCGGCCCCACTTCTCCGCCATGCGCATGGCACGCAGCGCCTTGCGGTAGCCCTCAGGGCTAGGCATGCCGAAGTTGCGGTAGACCTTCTGCTTGGTGTCGCGCCCCTTCTGGTGCCCCACAATGAGCACCTGCTCGCCGTGGAAGTCGGCCATGCCGCAGACGATCGCCGGGTCATCGGCAAAGCCGCGGTCGCCATGAATTTCACTGAAGTCGCCGAAAATGTGCTGCACGTAGTCGAGCGTGTAGGGCCGGTTGCTGTGGCGCGCAATCTCCGTGCGCTGCCAGGCCCCGAGCGGCATCTGCATCTGGCGCCGAAGGGTCTCAACCTGTTCGTGCATTGCCGTCAGCTGTGCGCGCGCCGCCTGGTTCTCCCCGGCGACCGCTTCCAGTTCCGCGATCTGCTTTTCGATCTGTTCCAGTTCCTGCTGGGTATTGCCGCTTGCGTCTGCCATTCACCTCTACCTATGCCTGCAGGCGCTCCGTGAGCGCCGCGGCCGTGGGGTTAATCCACCACTTTTACGCTGCCGCGTCCGCACAGTTCTTCCACACGGTTGATGAAAGAACGATCCGGCAACACATTATAGCCTTCGGGTTGCATCACCACCACGTACTGCCCTTCGCGCTCCAGCTCAAACATCACGGCAGCCTCGCCCGGAGCCTCCGTAAAGATGTGGTGCAGCGCGTCGACGGTCTCCACCGTGGCCTTGGTCAGGTCAATCTGGAGCCGCAACGCGCGAGCCAGCCTCGGCTTCGCTTCGTCGAGCGGCTGAATCTCATTGATGGCGATCTTTGGCGTGGAGCCTTCCTCCACCCGCACGCTGGCCTTCACAAACACCGGCACTTCGAGCTTCAGCTTCTCGCCAAGCCGCTTGTAGGCCTCCGGAAAAGCGATGGCGTCGATCTTGCCAGTCATATCCTCAAGCGAAAGGTTCGCGTACAAGTCGCCCTTGCGAGACTTCATCACCTTCGCGGTTCCGAGGATGCCCGCCGTCGCAACTTCTTCGCCTTTGCCCGATGAACGCTTGAACTTCTGCAGGTCCTCCACGCTCAGCGCGCGCAGGTCGGCGATTTTGTCCTTGTACTTCTCCAGCGGGTGCCCGCTGACGAAGAAGCCGAGCACTTCCTTCTCCGCCGACAGGCGCGTGTACTCATCCCAGTCGGGTGTGCTGGGCAGCGGGCGCTCCGCCTCCTCTGCCGTGTCCTCAAAGAGCCCGAACAGGCCCTCCTGACCTGCATCGCGGTCGCGTGCGGCCTTCTGCGCCTGCTCAATTGCCTTGTCCAAGGCGGCCATCAACTGCGAGCGCCGTCCGAGGTCGTCCATTGCTCCGGCCTTGATCAGCGATTCGAGCACGCGCTTGTTCAGCAGCCGCAGGTCCACCTTCTCGCAGAACTGGTAGATGCTTGTGAACTTGCCGAGTTCCTCGCGGGCCGCCACGATGGAGGTAATGGCGTTCTGGCCCACGTTCTTGACCGCGGCCAGGCCGAAGCGGATGGCGCCGTTGACGGGCGTAAAGTTCGACTTGCTCTGGTTGATGTCCGGCGGCAGAACCTCAATGCCCATGTCGCGGCACTCGCTGATGTACTTCACCACGTCGTCCGTGTTGCTGGTGACCGAGGTTAGCAGCGCGCACATGAACTCCACCGGGTAGTGCGTCTTCAGGTAGGCCGTGTTGTAGGCGACGATGGCGTAGGCCGCCGAGTGCGATTTATTGAAGCCGTATCCGGCGAACTGCTCCATCAGGTCGAAAATGTGTCCGGCCTTGTCCTTGTTGAAGCCTTTCTCGGAGGCGCCGGACATGAAGCGCTCACGCTGTTTCACCATCTCCTCGGCAATTTTCTTGCCCATGGCGCGGCGCAGCAGGTCGGCTTCACCCAGCGAGTATCCCGCCAGCACGTTGGCGATCTGCATCACCTGTTCCTGGTAGACGATGACGCCGAGCGTCTCCTTCAGGATCTTCTCCAGCTCGGGGAGCATGTAGTCGACCTTTTTGCGTCCCCACTTGCGCTCGATGAAGTCGTCGATCATGCCGCCCTGAATCGGGCCGGGGCGGTAGAGCGCGTTCAAGGCCGTCAGGTCCTCCACCGAATCCGGGTGATAGCGCCGCAGCACGTCGCGCATGCCCTCGGATTCAAACTGGAAGACGCCGCTGGTGTGTCCCTGGTGGAAGACGATCTCAAAGGTCTTCGGGTCCTGCCGGTCGATGGTCTGCAGGTCCACCGTCTCGCCATGCGTTTCCTTGATCATGTGGAGACAGTCGTCGAGAATTGTCAGCGTGGTGAGCCCGAGGAAGTCCATCTTCAGCAGGCCCATCTTCTCGATCGACTTCATGTCATAGGCGGTGACGATTTCGTCGTTCTTCGTCTTGTAGAGCGGCACCATGTACTTCAGCGGCGACGGCGCAATCACCACGGCCGAGGCATGCACGCCGGTGTTACGGCAAAGGCCCTCGAGCTTCTTCGCCGTGTCCACAAGGTTCTTGGTTTCCGGATTGTTCTGGTAGGCGTCCTCGAACTGCGGCGATTCCTTCATCGCCTTGTCGATGGTCATGCCCGGTGTGCCGGGGATCATCTTGGCGACCTTGTCGACCTCGGCGTAAGGCATGTCGAGCACGCGGCCCACGTCCTTGATGGCAGCCTTGGCGGCCATGGTGCCGAAGGTGATGATCTGGGCCACCTGCTCGCGACCATACTTCTGCGTTACGTAGTCGATGGCCTCGCCGCGCCGGTTCATGCAGAAGTCGACGTCGATATCAGGCATGGTGACGCGCTCGGGGTTCAGGAAGCGCTCAAACAGCAGCTCGTTCTGAATGGGGTCCACGTCAGTGATGCCCATAGCGTAGCCCACCAGCGAGCCGGCGGCCGAGCCGCGCCCCGGGCCGACCGGAATGCCTTTGTCCTTGGCGTAGCGTATGAAGTCCCAGACGATGAGGAAGTAGCCCGGGAACTGCATCTGGCGGATGATGCCGATCTCGCGGTCGAGCCGCTCCTGGTAATCCTTGAACTCGTGCCGTAGCTGGCCGCGCGCCTTCAATTCCGAGAGCAGCACCATGCGGCGCTTCATGCCCTCGCGCACCACGTGCTCAAAGTAGCTGTCGATGGTCTCGCCTTCCGGCACATCGAACTTCGGGAAGGCATCGTGCAGCTTTTCAATCTTCATATTGCAGCGCTCGGCAATGCCGAGCGTGCGGGTCAGCACCTGCTCATAACCGCGGAAGACGTTTGCCATTTCCTCGTAGCTCTTGACGAAGAACTGGTTGGTCTCAAACTTCATGCGGTTGGTTTCATGCAGGCACTTGCCGGTCTGAATGCAGACCATGGCGTCCTGCGCCAGCGCATCGTCCTCGCAAATGTAGTGGCTGTCATTGCTGGCCACCATCGGAATGTCGAGGTCCTTTTCCAGCCGGAACAGGTCTTTGTGGATGCGTTTTTCGAGCTCCAGCCCCTGGTCCTGAATTTCGAGGAAGAAGTTGCCGCGACCGAAAATATCCTGGAATGTCGACGCCGCCTCGCGCGCCGCTTCGTACTTGCCTTCCGTCAGCCGCTCGGCCACCTCGCCCTTCAGGCAGGCGGACATGCCGATCAACCCCTTGGAATGCTCCGCCAGAAACCGCTTGCTGATGCGCGGCTTGTAGTAGAAGCCGTTCAGCGAGGCCTCCGAGCAGATCTGCACCAGGTTGCGGTAGCCTTCCTGGTTCTCCGCCAGCACGATCAGGTGGTTGTAGCTGTCGCCGGAAGGGTCCGCGCGGTGGTCTTCCTTCTTGCAGATATACAGCTCGCAGCCGAGGATCGGCTTGATGCCAGCTTCCTTGGCGTCGTTAAAGAAGTGCACGGCGCCAAAGATGTTGCCATGGTCGGTCATGGCAACGGCGGGCATGCCAAGTTCCTTCGCCCGATGGGTCAGCACCTTGGTATCGCAGGCGCCGTCCAGCATCGAGTAGTCGGTGTGCAAATGCAGATGGACAAACTGTGCGTCAGACATGGGCTCGGACCCTATTCTACTTCGAGCGGGCGACCCACCCTGTGAAATTCCGGCACCCAAAGCCTCCGGGTAAGCCTGCAACCGGCGCCCCGTCCGGCATCTATAATGGTGACGTGAGCAACGAAGGCATCAAACAGCTTGCGGAAGCCAACCTCCCGACGCGGTGGGGGCAGTTTCGCATCTACGGGTTTGAAGGCGAATTTCTCCCCGAAGGCGGTGGCGACCTGGAGCCGCGCAAGGAGAGCGCGGTGGCGCTCGTCATGGGCGACATCTCCAAAGGCGCGCCTCTGGTTCGCATCCACTCGCAGTGCCTTACCGGAGACGTCTTTGGCTCCATCCGCTGCGACTGCCGTCAGCAATTCGAGATGGCCATGACGAAGATCGCCGAGCTTGGCTCGGGTGTGCTCATCTACGAGCGGCAGGAAGGCCGTGGCATCGGCCTGATGGCCAAATTGCAGGCCTACGCCCTGCAGGACCAGGGGTTGGACACCGTGGAGGCCAACCTGAAGCTCGGCTTCAAGAGCGACTGCCGCGACTACAAGCTGCCGGTCGGCATTATGAAGGCCCTCGGCCTTACCCAGATTCGCCTGCTCTCGAACAACCCGGAGAAAGTCGCCGCCGTGGAAGAGGCGGGTATCAAGGTCGTCGAGCGCGTCTCGGCCGAAGTGGAGCCGAGCAAGTATGCCAAGCGTTATCTGCGTACCAAGCAGGAGAAGATGGGGCACCTGTTCGGCAAAAAGATGTAACAGGCGCAAGTTGCCCTGCGCCGGAACTTAGGCACTCTTTTCCTCTTTGCGCTGCCATTCTGATCGTAGCGAAGGATCTGCTGTTTCCTTTCTCCGGCCTAACCGAGCACCTTCCGCATCGCGGCCTTTTTCTTCCCCGGCAGCGTCTTCACAGCATTCTTTGAAAGCGCCCGGTAAGCTTCGAGCGCCAGTGGCACCTTGCGCAGCGCGTTCAGGTGTTCGCGCACGGTCTCCACGTCACCACGCCGCAACGGCCCGCTGAAAGCTGCTGCCCCGCCCCGCGCAAAGTAGTTGGCCAGGGTACGTTCAACAATCGGCCGCATCACCTTCCGCAGTTTGTCCGCCCGAATCCCCGCCGCGCCACCGACGGCCTCGGCTGCCGTCAGTTCACTCACCATCATGGGCGAGAGCAGCGCCCCGAAGGCGTGGTACCGGGGCTTGTCCTTGGCCTCGATCTCAAAGGTCTCCGAGCCAAGCGACCGCGCGATGCGACGGGCGGCTGCAACCGCCGCCGCTTCCCCCTCCAAGGCCCAGAAAACGCCTGCGAGCGACGGAGCCTCCCCGGCGACGAACGACATCATCGGATGCGCGCTGGCAATCTTCATCCCCCTCGCTGCGAGCGGAGCCAGCGCCCTGGCAGGTAGCGCGCCACTCGAATGCAGCGCAATCTTCGCCTTCGCGCCGGTCTTAGCCAATTGCCGCGCACAGGCTGCAATCGCCCCATCCGGCACCAGCAGCCAGAGCAGGTCGGCCTTTGGCGGCTCGCCCACTTCTAACGCTTTCGCTCCCACGCGCGCGGCCAAGGCTCGCGCACTGCGGCCTCGGAGCGACTGCACGCTGACAATTTCGTAGCCCTGGGCCTTGAGCAAAACGGCCAGCGCCTGTCCCAAGGCACCGGCACCCACGATTGCAATGGTTGGCTTCTTCACGCCCGCAGGATAGCGCAGCGTCAGGAGCGAATTGAAGATTGAAAATGGAAGAAGGAATATTGCCGAAGGCAAGGCGATTGCCATGGCTCTACCAAGCGGGCACGCCCCCCACTCTCTGCGTCCCGTTTTCCAATCTTCCCTCTTCAATTTCCAATTCTCCCGCTTCCATCTTCGGGATTCCCGCTGCCCGCGCTACTATGAATCCATGCCGAATCGCAAGAAGTCCTCCACTGCCCAGCCAGCCCCCACCTCCAAGTACTCCAAGATTCTCAAGTCGAAGGTTGTATTCAAGAACAAGGTGTTTCGCGTCACCAGCGACGACCTTGTCGAGCCTAGCGGCGTCACCGTGCATCGCGACATCATGCGTCACAACGGCTCGGTGGTCATTGCCGCCCTCGACGAAAGCGGCAAGGAGCCGCGCGTGCTGCTGGAGCGCCAGTACCGCTACGCCGCCGACCGTGAACTGCTGGAACTGCCCGCCGGACGCATCGACGAGGGTGAAGATGCCCTGACGGCCGCCCAGCGCGAGCTGAAGGAAGAGACTGGCTACACCGCCCGGGAGTGGAAGCAGGTACTTTTTTACTACCCCAGCCCAGGATTTATGGACGAAACTCACGTCCTTTTCCTCGCTCGCGACATCAAAAAGGGGAAGGCTTCGCCCGAAGAGGACGAATTCATCACCTCGCGCCTGGTTCCGATCCGCAAGGCCGTCAAGATGGTCATGAACGGAGAGGTTCCCGACGCCAAGACCATTGCCGGGGTGCTGTGGCTGGCGCAACGGCTGGGCTTGAAGTGTTAACTTCCGTAAAATGTCTCGAATTAGGAGACGCGACGTTCTGTGAAACTACGTAACTTAACAACGGGTTGCACATGTTCGTCACATTGACATCCGAAAGCGATTCAAGGCACACTATCGTGGCAGGTCCAATCGCGAATGCAGTACGGGCTCAGCAGCGCTTGATCGAAACCTGATCCTTACCTACACCGTTGGACCGCCGGCAGCCACCGGTATGCAAGGTACGGAGGAACTGGCAAGTGGAACGTCTAAAAGGAACCGTGAAGTGGTTTAACAACGCCAAAGGCTTCGGCTTTATCGGCCGCGAAGATGGTCCGGACGTTTTTGTCCATTACAGCGCGATATCGTCGGATGGCTACAAGAGCTTGCAGGAAGGCGATCAGGTCGAATTCGAGATCGTGGAGGGTCCGAAGGGGCCGCAGGCCGGAAACGTAAGCAAGGTAGCCTAGCCGGTGGCAAAGCGGGATGCACGCACAGGCAGCCCGCTCCATGGGGATGGTGAACACTCAATTTCTGGAAGGAAAGCCCAGCTTCGGCTGGGTTTTCTATTTTTGAACAAACTGTACTCAAGTAACCGCCCTTCTTGATCCTCCTCCCTGCCGAACTCTTCAAATCTTGATTAGAATCTTTCCGTGGACAATCGCGCCCTGGCCTCGATTCTGTATGAAACCGCCGACCTGCTGGAGGTGGCCGGTGCGGACTCGTTCCGCATACGCTCCTACCGCAACGCGGCCGAGGCCATCGAGGGCTGGACGCAGCCTATCGCTTCCATCATCGACGATCCCAAAGCCGTGCTGGAGATCCCCGGCATTGGCAAGGGCATGCTTGCCAACCTGAAGGAGATCTTCACCGAAGGCCACCTCGGCGTACATGAGGACCTGCTGCAGAAGTACCGGCCCTCGATGCTCGAGCTGCTGAAGATCTCCGGCCTGGGGCCGAAGACGATTGCGCTGATCTGGGATGCCTACCAAGTCAGCGATCCGGAAGGTGTGGCGCAACTGGCCCGCGACGGCAAGCTGCGCCTGCTGCCCCGCATGAGTGAAAAGAAAGAGCAGAAGATCCTTCAGTCCATTGAGACCTTCCGCTCCATCTCCGGGCGTTTCCATCTGGATGAAGCCGACCGCACGGCCAGCACGCTGCTCGAGTGGCTGACTGGGATGGAGGGCGTGGATCGCATCACGCCGGCCGGTTCCTTCCGCCGTGGGCGCGAGACCGTCGGCGACTTGGACCTGCTGATTACCGGCCCGTGCTGCGCCTCCAGCGAAGGCCGTGCGCCGGTCATCGAGCGCATTCTGGCCTTCCCCGGCATTGTGGAAGTGCTGGCAAAGGGTGAGAACAAGGTCAGCTTCAAGCTGCGCAGCGGCATGCAGGTGGACGTCCGCCTGCTGTTGCCGGACCACTACGGCGCAGCCATGCAGTACTTCACCGGGTCGAAGTCCCACAACGTGACCTTGCGCCAGCGCGCGCAGAAGATGGGTTTCACGCTCAACGAGTATGGATTATTCCGGGCTGGAGATGACGGCAAGGCCTCTGCCGGCGCCAAGCCGGTTGCCAGCACGACGGAAGAAGAGATTTACAAGAAGCTCGGCTTGGATTGGATTCCGCCCGAGTTGCGCGAGAACAATGGTGAGATTGAGGCGGCCGATGAGCACACGCTGCCAAAGCTGATCGAGCTTGAAGACATTCACGGTGAGATACACATGCACACCGTGGAGACCGACGGTCGCAACACCATTGAGGAGATGGCCGAGGCCTCCCGCGCACGCAGCTATAAGTACATCGCCATCACCGACCACACCAAGAACCTGGCCTTCGCCAATGGGCTGAATGAAAAGCGTGCGGTGCAGCACATTGCGCGCATTCATCGGGTGAACGAGGCGACGGAAGGCATTGAGATACTAGCGGGGGCCGAAGTCGACATTCTCGCCGACGGCTCTCTCGATCTCGACGACGAAGTGCTGGCACAGATGGATGTCGTCATTGCCAGCGTGCACTCGGCGTTCCACCAGTCGCCAGAGCAGATGACCGAAAGGCTGGTGCGCGCGGTCAGCAATCCGTACGTCACCGCGCTCGGGCACCCCACGGGGCGCATCTTGCTGCGGCGCGAGGCTTACAAGTTCGATCTCGAAGCGGTCTTCAAGGCGGCCAAGCAGAATCGTGTCGCCATGGAACTGAACGCCTATCCGGATCGCCTGGACCTGTGCGACGTGCACCTGCGCATGGCCCGCGAGCATGGATTGAAGATCGTCATAAACTGCGATGCGCATAGCACCGCACACTTTGAAATGCTGAAATACGGCGTGTGGCAGGCGCGCCGTGCCTGGCTTACACGCAACGACGTGTTGAACACACTGCCGCTTGCGGAGTTCCGTAAAGCCATAGCACGGGGACCCCAAGAATGAGTTTTCCGATACCCCGGTGGTCGGCGACCAAGCTGGCACCGCCACTGAAACCGCAACGCCGAGCCGTTCAACCGCCCTCGCCTGCCGCGATGATGGCACTGCTTGTGCTGAGTGCGGTCTGCGCCGCAATCTATCTGCCGGCCCTGTTCACCGGGTGGCTGCGCACGGCCCTGGCCGTGGAGTTGATCTGCCCGGCCGCGCTGCTGGCTTACGCCGAGCGCCCCACAACGCCGCGTCTGCTGCTGGCAGCGCTCTCATTCAGCGTCCTCGGAGACATGTCGCTCGGGGTGATCGGCATCATTCCCGTGCCCGCCACCTACCTCTTTGCGACTGCGCTGGTGGCGTTCACGGTGACGCAGGTTTGCTATTTTGCGCTCTTCGCCAAGCACCAGGAGCGGAGGCACCGCTCGGCATTCCGCCGCTTCTCCATGGTCGTCATCGGCGTCCTGTTTCTGTTGGTGATGGCCTTCCTCTGGCCGCTTCTCGGAAAGTTGCGCGTTCTTGTGACGATCTACGCCGCGGCGCTGGCCCTGACGGCCATTGCCGCTCAGCGCTCCTCCATGCCAACCCTGGCTGCGACTGGGGCGCTCATTTTTGGCCTCTCCGATGCCGTCTTTGGGATCGCGCATTTTCATGGCACCTTTTTTGGCGCGGCGGTGCTCATCTGGGGCGGCTACTACGTGGCGCAGCTTTGCATCACGGTCGGCGTTGTCCGCTGGGGAGAGGCCCGGCGGGCCGAAGCGGTTCCGGCCCTCGACGCACAACTCTAACGAGCCATCCTGCCCAGGCGCGTTGGCAGGGCATTCTGATTTACACTGTCCCCTGTGAATGCAGAGATTGTAGCCGTTGGCTCCGAGATGCTGACCCCGTTTCGTCAGGACACCAATTCCCTGTTCCTGACCGGCCAGCTTAATTCGCTTGGAGTCGAAGTCATTGCCAAAACCATTGTGGGTGACAACCGCGAGCACCTGACCGCGGCCGCCCGCATCGCGCTCTCGCGCGCCGATATTGTCGTCTTCAGCGGCGGGCTCGGCCCCACCGAGGACGACCTGACGCGTGAATGCGTGGCCGAAGCGCTCGGCCTGAGCCTGAAACGCGACCCCGCGCTCATCACCGAACTCTATACGCGCTTTGCCGCGCGCCGCACCAAGATGCCGGAGAACAACGCACGGCAGTGCGACGTCATCACCGGCGCGGAAATTCTGCGCAACAACAACGGCACCGCGCCCGGCCAGTACATAGAGATCCTTCACGAAGGTTCGCTGCGCATTGTGGTGCTGCTGCCCGGCCCGCCGTGGGAGCTGGAGCCGATGTTCGCCGAGCAGGCGCTGCCAAGGCTGCGCACTTCGGTGCCGCAGGCGCACATTGCCACCGCTCAGCTGAAGCTCGCGATGGTTCCGGAGTCGCAGGCAGACCAGCGCGGCGCGGCCATTTACAAGAAGTTCCCGAATGTGCAGACCACCATTCTGGCCTCCGCCGGAGAGGTGCAATTCCACCTCCGCGCACAGGCCGCCACGCAGGAAGAAGCCGAATTTCGCGTGGAGGAAGTGGCACAGCAGCTCGAAGAAGAGTTCCAGAACGAGGTCTTCTCCACCGGCCCAGACAACCTTGAACAGATCGTTGGCTACTACCTGCAGATGCGCAACGCCACGGTATCCACCGCCGAGAGTTGCACCGGCGGGCTGGTGGCGCAGCGCCTCACCAGCATCAGCGGAAGCTCGCGCTACTTTCTCGGCGGGCTGGTTGTCTATTCCAACGAGATGAAGAGCCTCTTCTGCAACGTGCCGCCGCTGCTCATCAGCGTGAACGGCGCGGTCAGCAAGGAAGTGGCTGTGGCGCTGGCCGAGGGCGTGCGCAACGAATGCCAGACGACCTATGGCATCGGCATCACGGGCATCGCCGGGCCAACGGGCGGAACCGACGAGAAGCCTGTCGGGCTGGTCTACATTGCGCTGGCCGGCGGCGGAAAGACCGAGGTCGTCGAGCGGCGTTTCCCCGGCGACCGCCAGCGGATACGCTACATTGCCTCGCAGCAGGCGCTGGAGATGCTGCGGCAGAAGCTGGTGTAACGTGCGTCTCTTTGTTGCCCTTGATATTGATGCGGAGATTCGTTCCCGAATCGCGGCCTTCGTGCGCCAGCTCAAGCAGCAAGCGCCCGGCGTGCGCTTTGTCTCCGACACGAGCTACCACGTCACGCTCAAGTTTCTCGGCGAGACTGAAAAGCTCGAAGCCCTCCGCGAACGCCTCCGAAACGTTGAGGCCCCGCCATTCAAGCTGAGCTTCCGCGGGACAGGCTTCTTCCCCGCCGCCGAGCGTGCGCGCGTCTTCTGGGCTGGAATTGAAGCTGGCCCGGAGCTTTCGCAGTTGGCCGCAGCGATCGACCTCGCTGTTTCACCACTCGGATTTCAGCGTGAGAGCGCACCGTTCAAGCCGCACCTGACCCTGGCGCGCAACGGTTCAGGCAACCCGCACAACCGCCACGCTCCGGCGCGGCCCGGCGGATTTCAACAGCTCCAACGCGCACTGGCTTCAATCCAGCCCCCCGAGTTCGGTACAATGACGGCTCAGGAGTTCATCCTCTACGAAAGCCGGCTGGCGCCCTCTGGCGCCGCCTACACCAAGCTGGAGCGCTTTGCCCTGCGCTAGCGACACAAAGGAATCGTGACCCTGACTTACATACTCGTCGCTCTTTTTGCTTATCTGCTCGGCTCGATTCCGTTCGGGTACCTGCTTGTTCGCCTCTTCACCGGCTCCGACGTCCGCAGCGTTGGCAGCGGCAACATTGGCGCCACCAACGTCGCGCGCACCGGTCGCAAGGGACTGGCCATTGCCACGCTCGTGCTCGACGCCGCGAAGGGCTATGTCGCCGTATTCCTGGCACCCGCGCTGGCCTTGATGATCTCCGGCATTGCGCCGGACGCGCGCACCGCTCTGACCTTCCGCGCCGTGGCCGCCATGTGCGCCGTCATCGGGCATATCTTCACCGTGTGGCTCGGCTTCAAGGGCGGCAAGGGCGTTGCCACAGGATTGGGCGTATTTCTGGCGCTGGCTCCGGCCGCAGTTGGAATCGTACTCATCGTCTTCATCGCAATTCTTGCGTTCACGCGCTATGTCTCGCTCGGCTCCATTGTCGCCTCCGGGTTGTTCCCGCTGGTCTTCTGGGCTGTGACGGGCAAGCGCATGACCATACCGGTATTTCTTGCCGCCGCGGTTTCCGCGTTTCTCATCGTCTACCGGCACAAGGAAAACATTCATCGCCTGGCCACCGGCACCGAAAACAAATTCGGTACCCGCAAGGCATAGCTTGTTCGCGCGGAAGCCGCACACCGCGGCATCGCTTTAGAGGGGTTTGCAATGGCTAAGATCGCTGTCATCGGCGCCGGCGCCTGGGGTACGGCACTGGCAATTGTTCTGGGACGCAAGGGCACGCACGACGTTCGCCTGTGGGCCTTCGAAAAGGAAGTGGTCGAGAGCGTCCGTCTGCGCCGCGTCAATGAGCTGTTCCTGCCGGGGCTGGAGGTTCCTGCCAGCGTGAAGCCGACCAACTCACTGGCGGAGGCGCTTGCCGGTGTCGAGCTGGTGCTGAGCGTGATGCCTTCGCACCACGCGCGCCACATCTACACGGACATGCTGCCGCACCTGCGCCCGGAGATGCTGTTTGTCTCCGCCACCAAGGGCATTGAGAACGACACGCTGCTGCGCATGAGCCAGGTCATCCGCGAAGTGACCGCCACCGCCGGCCTGACGCCGCGGCTCGCCGCGCTGAGCGGCCCGACCTTTGCCAAGGAAGTGGCCAAGGGCGACCCGACGGCCATCACGGTGGCTTCCACCGACACGGAGCTGGCGGAGTTCGTGCAGTGCCAATTCAGCGACCCGAATTTCCGCGTCTACCGTAACGAGGACGTGATCGGAACCGAGTTTGGCGGCTCGCTCAAGAACGTCATTGCCATCGCCAGCGGCATTGTGGACGGCCTTGGCCTCGGCTACAACACGGCCTCGGCGCTCATCACGCGCGGACTGGCCGAGATGACGCGCCTGACTGTTGCCTGCGGCGGACGCCTGGAGACCATGGCGGGCCTGGCCGGGCTGGGCGATCTGGTGCTGACCTGCACCGGCGGCCTCTCCCGCAACCGCACCGTGGGCGTGGAGCTGGGCAAGGGCCGCAAGCTGCCGGAGATCATCGCTGGCATGCGCGGCATGGTCGCAGAAGGTGTTCTGACCTGCAACGCCGCCGTGGGACTGGCGAAGAAGATGAACGTTGAGATGCCTATCACCGAGCAGATGTACGAGATTCTGCACAACGGGAAGGCGCCGATGGAGGCCATCCGCGAACTGATGACGCGGCCCTCGACCAGCGAGATTTCGCTGGTGCAGTAGAGAAACACTGTGTCTAACGAACTTATGAGCACCGAGAGGCATCGCTATATCCAGCTCGCATTGCGTTGTATCTGGATAGCGGCATGCCTGTCGGTGCTTATTATTTTTTTGATCTCACCGCTTGACGATGCTTCTTTGGCACTGTTCATTTTCATGTTCGTACTTGCGTATCCCTCTGGCTATCTCACGATAGCAATCGTTCTAGGTGCATTTAAGTTCGATCCGGTAACACGTACAGGATATTTTCTCTTGTGGGGAGCCCTCTTTATCACCGGCTATTTGCAGTGGTTCATAGCCCTGCCTTGGCTAGCTCGCTTATTCCGTAAACGATTTCCTCGAGACCCCATCGGCGGTCCGTCGATTCTTCCGAAGCCGTAGAGCCTAAAGCAGCAGCCGCACCGTCACTTCGTCCTTCCGTCATTTCCTCCACGTCTGTTCCCTGTTGCTCGCTCGGCTCGCCCGTTATAATGACCAAGCAATGTTCAAGTCCTTATTTGGCGGCAAGCAGGAGCCGGAGCAGCAGCCCGAAGCGGCTCAGCCGGAGAAGAAATCGTTTTTCGACCGCATGAAGCAGGCGGTCACGCGCACGCGCGAGTCACTCTCCGAGCGCATTGAGAGCGCCATCGGCCTCCGCAAGGAGATTGACCGCGAGACGCTCGACGAGCTCGAAGCCACACTCATCGGCGCCGATCTCGGCACCACCACCACGCGGGAAGTGCTCGACAAAGTACGCGAGCGCGTGGAGCGCAAGCAGATTGGCGACGTCACCGAGCTGAAGCGCGTGCTGAAGGAAGAATTGCTGGCGATTCTCACCAAGTCCGCCGAGCGCCCCGTGGCGCGTGTGGATGGCGAGCCTGAGGTCATTCTGATCGTCGGCGTGAACGGCGTGGGCAAGACCACCAGCATTGGCAAGCTGGCGCACACGCTGCGCGAGCAGGGCAAGAGCGTGCTGATGGCCGCCGCCGACACCTTCCGCGCCGCCGCCATTGAGCAGCTTGAGGTTTGGGGCGAACGCACCGGCGTCGAGGTGGTTAAGACCAAGGCGGGCGGAGACCCGGCGGCCGTGCTCTATGACGCGCTGCAGGCTGCGAAGTCGCGCAACATTGACGTGGTGATTGTGGATACCGCCGGACGCCTGCACACCAAGAGCAACCTGATGGCCGAGCTGGACAAGATGCGCCGCATCGCCGGACGCATCATTCCGAACGCCCCGCATGAAACCTACCTGGTGATGGACGCCACCACGGGCCAGAACGGCCTGCAGCAGGCGCGCCTGTTCACCGAGTCGGCTGGCGTCACCGGCATCGTGCTCACCAAGCTGGACGGCACGGCGAAGGGCGGCGTCATCGTCGCCATCTCGCGCGAACTCGGCCTGCCCGTGCGCTATGTGGGCGTGGGCGAGAAAGCCGGCGACCTGCTGCCGTTCAACCCCACGGACTTCGTGGAATCTCTGTTCAACTAGGTTTTGCGCTTCACATCGAGGATCATGGCCCGCTCTGCCGACGAAATCTTCCTGGAACAAGCGATCGAACTCGCACGCGCGGGTGTCGGTCTGGCTTCTCCGAACCCGTGTGTCGGCGCCGTCATTGTCGACGAATTGGGCCGCATTCTCGGCCGTGGCACGCATCGCTACGAAGAGAAGAAGCACGCGGAAATCTGGGCGATTGAAGAAGCCGGAGACAAGGCTCGCGGCAATACCCTCTACGTTTCGCTGGAGCCCTGCTGCCACACCGGCCGCACTGGTCCCTGTGCCGACGCCGTGATCAAGGCTGGCATTGCACGTGTGGTCTGCGGCATGGTGGACCCGAACCCGCTGGTTGCCGGGCAAGGCATTGCGCGGCTGCGCGCGGCGGGCATTGAAGTGGAAGTGGCGGAGGGACGTCTGAATGAGGAAGCCCGCAAGCTGAATGAGGCCTTCGCGGTCTACATTCGCTGCCAGCGTCCGTTGGTCACGCTGAAGGCCGCGATGTCGCTCGATGGCAAGATTGCCGCGCGTCCGGCGGACCCAAATGTGCACGTGCTAGGCGCGCCCTCGCAGGCCTCCACCAGCTACATCACCTCGGAGCCCGCGCTGGCGGAGGTTCACCGTCTGCGTCACGCCTCGGACTCCATCCTTGTCGGCGTGGGCACGGTCATCGCCGACAACCCTCTGCTCACCGACCGCAGCGGCCTGCCGCGGCGCCGTCCGCTGACGCGCGTGATCCTGGATTCGCAGCTCCGGCTGCCGCTGGAGAGCCGCGTGGTAAGCACCGCGAATGAAGACGTTGTCGTTTTCTGCTCCTTTGCCGAGGAGAACAAGCGGCGCGCGCTGGAGGACTTCGGCGTACAGGTGGTGCAGGTGCCGCTGGCTGCGGGCAATCTCGGCGGAGAGCCGGGCCCGCACGAAGGCCGTCCACACCTTGGTTCCGTGCTTCACGCGCTCGGCGAAATGAAGATGACTTCCCTGCTGGTGGAAGGCGGCGCCATCGTCAACTGGGCCTTCCTGCGCTCCAGCATGGTCGATAAGCTCCACCTGTTCTACGCGCCCAAAATCTTCGGACCGAGCGGAACAGTGCCGTGGCTTGACGGCCCCGGCGGCTACACGCTGGCCGATAATCTCACTCTGCACAACATCGCGCTGCATCGCCACGGTGACGACTTCGCCGTCGAGGGTTACCTGCGCGATCCCTACTCGGACGACATCGTCTAGATTTTCATTCTTAATTTGGCTCAGCGAATCCGCGCTTCACAGCGCGGCGGGGTGCTATTCGTCGATGTTCTGCGCGTCGACCGGAGGCTCAGGCTCGTCATCGCCGCCGGACTTGCGCAGGTCAAAGTGGTGGAAGGCCCAACTTGTGGCGTAGGTGACAAAGACCGCGATGGCGCTGCCCAATAAGACTTCTCCGGTGCGCATCAGCGCGTTGTATTCAGCCACCTTTGCAGAGTTGTTCATCACGGCCGGAACCATGACGATAGCCACCGTGATGGGCGCAATGCGCCAGCTCACCGGAACCTTCACAACGTCGCTGGAGATGACAACCGCAGCGGCCATGGCAAACAGGATGGTGAAGATGGAGCGGCCGAAGCAGAACAGCATGGTCAAACCTACGCCGCAGCCAATCAGCGTGTTCATCAGGCGGGAGCGGAAGGCGCGCACAGCGGCGTCCACCTCCCGGTCGGTGACCACCACCACGCTGATCATGGCCCAAAGAGGATCGGTGCGCCCCACGCGCTCCAGCAGGAGCCAGGCCAGCGCGCCGCCCATCAGGATACGCAGGCCATAGCGCAGCCCCGGAAGGCGCTGTGCTCGGGCCGCAATGTAACGAACGGATCTCATCCCTTTTTCTAGGATAGCCGTGCCCGGGCCAACACGCCAACTCAGTCCGCCTGTATCGAGGAATGTCGATCCTGTGGTTTAGCGCCGAACCAGCAGCACCGCCACGCTATCGCGGAAGACGACCTGATAGCGCGGATCGCGCTCCAGCGCCTGCGTCAGCGCACGGTCAGGCGCTCCCAGAACCATGCGGGCCGAGGCCAGTTGCGGATCATACTGCGCGCCCGGCACAAGGTTCCAAGTGTCCCAAGAGCGCTCGATCTCTCTGGCTGTGTGCACGTTCGTGCGGCCATCCATCGCCACCGGAATGTCCGGCACGGCGTAGATCAGGAAGCCGCCCCAGTTGAAGTCGTTGAAGATTGGGCCTTGGAGATGGTGCTCGTGAATGGCCGCCACCGCTCCCAGCGGCAGAATGCGCGCCGTGCGTTGCAGAAGCTCACGGCTCGTCGGTGCAATGCAGGTAAATCCAAGCGCGAGCAGCAGCGCGACTGCGCCGCCCAAGGCAATCCGGTGCTCTCTCGGAAGCATCTCATCTTCTGCGTCCTGACGGCGCAATGCCGTGGCAATGATGGCGCAGGACACGATCACCAGCGTCCACAAGTCCCGCTGCGAGCGCAGCCCGAAACCCAGCGCCCAGGCCAGCAGGGCCGCCCACTGCACCCTCGCCCGCGCCATGCGCAGCAGGCTCACCATGGCAAATGCTGCCAGCCCGAAGGCGATCCAGTTCAGCCAGTAATGCGGGTCGGGCGGCTGCGTCTCCACGGCCAGCTGCGCAGGCTGGCTGCCGTAGGTAAAGATCACGCGATAGATCTCCGCACCGTACGGTGTGATGAGCGTGCCGATCGCGCACGCGGCAAGCACCATCCAGCGGAGCGGCACCGGAAGCACATCGTCATCGCGACGCCCCAGTATGCGTTCCAGCAACGGAGCCGCGGCAAAGACTCCCACGGCGAACAAGCCGTAAACAAACTGTATGTGCAGGTTCGCCCACAGGATGAACAGCGGCGGCAGCAGCCATAGCATCCGTGGTGCGTTTCTCCGCTGTGCGCGTTGGAGCAGCAGCAGCAGGAGCGCAAAGAACAACAACGAGAACACGCCTGGACGTGGCGCATAGTTGCGGGCGGTGGCCATGCTCGCCAGCAACGTCAGCCCCGCAGCGGGCCAGAAGCGCCCGCACGCCTCGCGCAGCGACACGAACACCGCCGCCAGCACCGCCACGCACATCATCACCTGGTAGGCAACAATGCCAAGCAGGTCCCAGGCCTGGGCCATCGCATACAGCAGCAGCTCGCAGAGCCAGCTATAGGCAACCCACGGGCGCCCCAGTGTCGGCGCGGAGAAGACGTCGGCGTGCGGTACCGCGTGATGCTGCATAATCCACTCGCCCGTGCGCATGTGCCACCACACGTCGGGGTCATCTACGCTGGCAAAGTGCATGTATTGCAGCGGAAACCAGCACAGGATGAGAGCCAGCACCGCGATCTTCACCCAGTGCGACTCCGCCAACTGCGCCCACGGCGAGCGATCTGCCAACTGCTCTGTCTGCTCCAGCTTCTCCCCCGTCTTCATCACCTATCCCTGATTGCTCGTTGCGGCACTCGAATGTTCTTCTTACTTGCCCGGTTCCAGCTTCAGCGCATCCAATTCCAGAAATTCCCGCACAATCGGAATCTCCGACTGCTCCATTTCCGTTGGAGTGCCAAAGAACACAACCTTCGCCTCGTGCAGGAATAGGATGCGGTCGCCGACTTTGCGGGCCAGCGCCATGTCGTGCGTCACCACAATGCTGGTCAGCTTCAACTGCACTTTCAGCTTCTTGATGAGGTCTCCGAGCAATTGCGCCATCAGCGGGTCCACCATCGTTGTCGGCTCGTCGTAGAGGATGCACTCCGGCTGCGCGGCCAGGGCACGCGCAATCGCCACCGAACGCTTCATGCCGGTTGAGAGGTCGGACGGAAGGTGGTCGCGATACTTGCCCACATTCACCATCTCCAGCAGCCCATCCACAATCTGGTAGATCTCTTCCTCGCTCAAACCGCCGCGTTCGCGCAGAGGAAATGCCACATTCTCGCCCACGGTCAGCGAATCAAAGAGCGCGCCGTTCTGGAAGACCATGGTGACCTTCTTGCGGATGACCTCCAGTTGCTCCTCGGTGTAATCGGTAATGTCTTCATAGGCGACAATGACGCGGCCCGAATCCGGCTTGAGGAAGCCCATGATGTGATGCAGCGAGACGGACTTGCCCACGCCGCTGCGTCCAAGGATGCAGACGGTCTCGCCGGTGCGCACGTCAAAGCTCACGTCGTTGAGTACGACCTTTTCGCCAAAAGCCTTGGAGACGTGCTGAAACTCGATATAAGGGACCGCCTGAGGCTCACCGATTGTGTTACCGGCCATCGTTCCTCTCTCCTGACTCACTGCGCAAAGCCTCGCACTTTGAAAGGGCCGCCCAATCGCCCACAGCGCTATGGTACACGGCATAGCCGGCGCGGATAAGTTGCGGCGCATGTACCTGTGGCGTAACCTGTTTCCGCAACAAAGCGCGGCTTGGCGCGTCTAATATCGAGAGGAGACATTTGTGGAACAAGGCCGCCGCTTTCTGCTCGTTTATTACGACTCGCAGTGTGAGTTCTGTCGCTGGGCGCGCGACTTCGCCGCCCGCCGCGATCTGGCGGGACAAATGGAGTTCATGGATTTTCGTTCCTGTGAGGACGCCTCCATCCCAGCCTCGGAGCTGTTTGGCGCGCTGCATTGCTTTGACACCGGCGGCCAGTGGCACTCGGGCTACGCGGCCATCGTCAAGATTCTCGCCGTGCTCCCTCGATGGAAGCGCGCCGCCTCGGTGATGGCGTTGCCACCCTTCACCTGGGCGGGGCCATGGGTGTACCGGCTGGTTTCACGCAATCGTACCCGGCTCTCTGCACTGATCTCCCGTGTTGCTCCCGTGCCCGTTCCCTGTTCGGAGGGCTGTGAGCAGAAGCAGCAACTTTCAAGCCCCGAAAGGGTTCACTCAAGATAAGCATCCGTTTCCACGGGGTTCTTGCCCCAATCGTCCGCAAGGAGAATGGTTATGAAGCGTTGGTTCTATTTCGTGCTGGTCATTGGCGCTGTGGCTCTGTTGCTCTCCGCCGTGGGATGCAAGAGCAAGCAGCGCAGCGACGACCAGATCAGCATGGACGTCCAGAAGAAAGTTTCCGCCGACCCGGCATTGCAGAACAAGACCGTCAGCGTGCAGGCCGCCAATGGCGTTGTGACCCTAAGTGGCGTGGTGGATTCCGATGCCGCGCGCAACGCGGCCGCCAATGACGCAGCCACGGTGGACGGCGTTCGCACGGTGGTCAACAACGTACAGGTACAGCCAGGTTCCGCGCCCGCGCAGCAGGAGACGGCCGTCTCCCAGCCGCCCGCCGAGCCACAGCCCGCGCAGGCGAGCACGCCGGTTGCCAGCAGCAAGCCCGCTGCGGCCCGCAATCCCCGCCAGGGCGTGAAAGGCAGCAGCAGTCAGGGGCAGACGCAGTACGCGCAGAACAACGTGCCGTATGACACGGTTCCTGTCAGCACATACACCCCGGCACCGGCGGCCGCTCAGCCTGCGCCTCAGGCTCCACAGCGGATCACCATTCCCGAGGGCACCACGCTCGCCGTTCGCCTCATTGATGCTCTCGATACCGAGCGCAACCACGATGGCGACAGCTTCCGCGCCACACTGAATTCCCCGGTGATCATCAACGGCCACGTCGCCATTCCTGCCGATGCCGACTTGCAGGGCCGCGTGGTGGAGGCCAAGAACGCCGCTCACTTTAGCGGCCAGTCCGCGCTCACGCTGGAGTTGACCAAAGTGAGCTACAACGGCCACACCTACACCGTTCAGACCAACGCATGGTCCCGCCAGGGCAAAGCGCGCGGCAAGAACAGCGCGGTGAAGATTGGCGGCGGCGCGGCGCTGGGTTCCATCATTGGAGCCATTGCCGGCGGCGGTAAAGGCGCGGCCATTGGCGGCGTGGTTGGTGCCGGAGCCGGAACTGCGGCGCAGGGCGCTACGCGCGGCGAGCAAGTTCGCCTGGCCCCGGAGACCATGCTGACCTTCCAATTGCATGCTCCGGTGACCGTGCAGCCCTCACCAGCGACCGACCGCAACAGCGGCCGCCAGAAGCTGAACGAGTAGCCTTCACGAACGCAATCGAAGGCGCGGCTTCGGCTGCGCCTTTTCTCATGTTCACGCCGAATGTACCCGTTCCCCGGCTGGCTTCGGTGACAAGGACCCGGCGTTCGGCGCTTTTCGTGCCGGGGGGTACCCAGGCTGCCACATTGCGCCGGGCTGCTGTGCCCGTATAATCCGAATGTCACACCTACACGCGGATGATCTACGAATACTTCATGGTCGGCGTCTTCATGGCCTTCATTCTGGGCCTCTGTTTTGGCAGCTTTCTCAACGTGTGCATCTACCGGATGCCACGCGGAATTTCGGTGGTGCATCCCGGCTCCATGTGCCCCGGATGCCGCAAGCCGATCGCGCCTTACGACAATATTCCGCTGTTCAGCTGGTTCATCCTGCGCGGACGCTGCCGCCGCTGCCACATGCGCATCACCCCGCGCTACTGGATGGTGGAGCTGCTGGTGGCACTGCTCTTCGTGATGTCTTTTTATCTGGAGCTTGGCATCGTTCTGCCAGCCATCCGCGACGCCGTCTTCTGCTTCCTCATCGTGGGACTCATTTTCACTGACGCCGAAACGCAGCTCCTGCCCGATAAGCTGACACTCAACGGTCTCGCATTCGCTCTGGCTTACAGTTGGTTCACGGTCGTGCCCGGTGTCTTCACCCTGTTTGTACAATCCGAGACTCCGGATTGGCGTCTACGCCTAGCCTGGTTCGGAAATTCCGTGCTGGGCGCCGCGGTTGGAGCTGGCTTCATCTATTTTGCGGGATGGGCCTACAAGCTGATCCGCGGCGGAGAGGGCATGGGCTTTGGCGATGTAAAACTGATGGCTATGGTAGGCGCGTTTCTCGGGCCGGGGAACACCGCATTGACGTTGATGCTCGCCTGCGTGGCCGCCGCCTTCTATGGCATCGTGGTACTCTGTGCCATCTTCCTCCAGCGCCGGAAGCGCTATGCGAGAAAGCTCTCAAGCACGGCCGCCAGCACCCGTGCCTGGCGCGCGTCCACCCTGGCTCTTCGCTATCTCCCCATTCCCTTCGGCGTGTTTCTGGGGACCGCTGCCTTGCTGTCGCTGTTTTTCGGCGACTGGATCATTCACGCCTACCTGACTCTGTTCCACATTGCCGCCTGATCTTGTGGCTTATCGCGTGTCGGGTTGCGGAGACTTAGGAATTCGTAACATTTGCGACAAACTTGCTCGCAGTGCCGTTTTTTCCATGTGGGCGTTCCCCGCTTATGCACCCAAGTAACCCCTGCGGTTCCTCCTCGCAATGCGGCAACGAAAATTCGGGCTACAATGCGTGCAGGTGGAGATGATGAAGATAACCACTGTACCTTCCTCATACAAGGCGCTGGCAGTGATGGCATTGGCAATGTTCATGCCCTTATGTGTGTCCGCGCAGTCGACAACGAGCGCAACCAGCAATCAACGGCCTCCTGAGGCGGCGAACACGCAGGAGTCCGCTCCTCTTGGAGATCTGGCACGCCAGCAGCAGTCGGCTTCGCGCGCGAAGTCAAAACGCGTCTACACGACCGAAGACCTTACGGCTCCTGAACCTATCGCCGCGCCCAAGGCTGCCGACGAGAAAGATGCAAAGGACGCAAAGGACGCCGCCTCCAGCGCGGCCCCGGCGGCAGCAGCACCCGCGCCCAAAGCCGCGGCTTCCGAATGGAATGAGAAACTCGCCGCGCAGAGAGCCCGCGTCGCTGACATGGAAAAGCGCGCGACGCAGCTTCAGGATGAACTGAAGTATCGCGTGATGGCCGCGCAGAACAGCAGCAACAAGGATGCCGACATCGCAGCCGCCGCCGGAGTCAAGAACGCACTCGACACTTCCCTGCAGCAACTGACCGACGAACGTGCACGACTCGCGGATATCGAGGAACGCGCTGCTCGCGCAGGCGTCCGTTAGCCCCCCACCCCACTACGGGTTGAAAGGCATGGCCCAACGCCATGCCTTTCTTCTTTTGCTGCACTACCCCACATTTACCTTGCAGACATCCCCCAGGTCGAAGAACAATGCGTTCGCAGCAGCGCATGTCCCAAGGAGCACCCTCTGCCAGACGAGATTCCCCAACTCCGACGGATGATCGAGAAGACCGTGGCTGGCATGACCGCCGAAGACTGGCTCCGTGCCCCATCCGGCAAGTGGTCTGCGGCGGAAATCGCCGAACACCTGGCGCGCGCCTACGGAGGCACCGCTCGCCTCCTGGAGCTGGCGCTGGAGGCTGGAGAGCATCCGCCGTTGGTCCCGGCAACACTTCGGCAACGAGTCGCACAGTTTGTAGTTGTGACAGTGGGATGGCTTCCGCCCGGACTCTCCGCGCCTGAGGCGGTGCGCCCCAAAGGGCTACCGGCCGAGGAAGCATTGCGGCGCCTGCGTGAGAACCTCGACCGGCTGGAACGCTCATTGAGCAACGCCGAGCGAACCTGGGGGCAAGGACCGCTTTCCATGCACCCGATTCTCGGCCCTCTCACGGCCGCACAATGGAGGCGCTTCCACACCGTTCACGGCATGCACCACCTCCGACAGATCCAAGCCCGGCGTGCGCTGAGAGCCTGAACCTCCCCCGCTTTCCGCGCAGCAAAAAGCGGGAGGAAGCTCCTCCCGCTCATCGATGAACCTTAAACTTGCCTAATTCTTTTCTTGAGGATGCTGTTGCCCGGAACCGTTCTCTGCACCCGGGCGGCGTCCGCCCTCGGGCACCTCGTCGTCAGCGCCAATGCTTGTGCCGGTCAGCTTGATCGCCGGAGGATCAAGCAGTCCGGTGGGACAGCTCGCCATCGGATCGGACTCGGCGGCCTTGACGTCTTTCAGGCGATCCAGTGCCTTGTGAACTTCTTTTGCGTCAGGACCATCCGGAAGAATACTCAAGTATTGCTCGAAAGCCTTGCGGGCTTCCGCCTTCTGGCCCAACTTTTCCAGGGAAGCACCGAGGCCGTAGGTTGCCTGAGCGTCTTTTTCCTTGTAGAGCAGCGCTTCGCAGAAGCGGCTCAGAGCGGCCTTGTAGTTCTTCTCGCGCATGTAGTAGTTGCCCACTTCCACGCTCTTCATGGCCTTCATTGGGTCCCAACGCTGCGTCTCATACACGTCCGGAATCTGGGAATTCGGATGACGGCTCACGTCGCCGGAGGGCGCGCGCAGGTCGACCTGCGTCTGCTTGCTGGAACTCTCGGTGGACGGCTGCTTCTTCGTCTTCTTGGCCTTGGACGGCGTGGTCGAGACGGGCTTTTCAGTACCGTCGGGCAGCGGGCCTTCCTGCGCGGACACAAACGCGGCGCAGGCGCACAAGAGCAGGAGCAGGGGCAGCAGACGTTTCATAGGGCGATTGTAACCCGCCAGAACCAGCCGGGCTGCTGATTGGACGCTAAAAAGCGTAAAGGGAGAGCGCCGGGGATGCCGCACGCATCACTGGTGCTCGAAGCGGATGCGGAAGCGCTTGGTCAGGCTGCTGTCCCCGGAGTGGGCCGTAACGGCCAGCGTGGTGGTTTCCGCTGCCGAGCTGTACGGCACACGCATGGTGCCCACGCCATCGGAGCCCGAAGAACTGCGCGCCACAACGCGGTTCGGCTCATCGCTCCAAGCTGCGGAAATCTCCACATCCGAAGCTCTTTGAGGGCCAAGGAAGATGCAGAACTGGAGTACGACCATGCCGCGCTCCATACGCGGTGCGCCGAGGAATTCGATACGCAGGCTGGGAAGAACTTCGATCTTGGGCGTGGCAACCTGCCGCGGACGGGAGGCCGGGGCCTTGGTCTCTACCTGCACATGCATCGGACGCTCGCACGGCTCTGCGCTCAGCTTGCCTTTCGCGGGACGCTGCGGCGCAGGCGCTTCGCTGGTGGCAAGAGTCGCGGCCCAATCACTGGTGGAAACAGCCTCAGCCTGGGCAGCCGGATGTGAAGCACCCGTCTCGCTCAATTCCGTCAGGGGGGCGTTCAGCATCAACGCATCTTCGAGAAAACCGTCGCGGGCCGATTCGATGATCCACTTGTGCTGCGCGCGCAACAGCTCCTGCACATTCTCGTCGTGGTCCGGCTCATAGGGGACCACGCGCTTGCCAATGCAATGCCCATGCACAAAGACCTGCGTCTCCAGAAGCCGCTCCTGGAGGCGCGCCTCGCTCTGCACATGCACCACGTTGCTGCCGACGCGAATATCGGTGTTGAACCCAAAGATCATAGAGACACTAACCCCACCGCTGGACCGCGCGCGGGGAGTACGCAGGTTGGTTCCAAGTGGACAGGCTATTTTCCCCCGTCGTGGCATTTTGCGGCAAGTGGAGATTCCGAAGTCTCAGCCCAGAAGGACAGTGGCCGAAAGTACCTGCTCGCTCGTGCCTCTCCCGGCGGGTTCTGCATGCACTGCCCGGCAGGAATGGCCTCGCTCACCCGCTTCTCAATACCACAGAGAAAGCGCCCGCACGGCCTGTGGATTCTACATCTTGACACTGCTTTCCCTCGACAATAATATTGCCTGTTCCCCTTTGAGGATGGGCGGAAGCACTACAACTCTCTATGGTCGATAACTACTTTGCGCGGTACCTCCCGTTGCTGATGCATACGGTGGTGGCAGCAACGATCGCCATAGCCATCGTCACGCTCTCGTACCTGGTTGGGCAGCACAAGGCCAACAAGGCCAAAATGTCCCCCTACGAGTGTGGCGTTGAGCCCATTGGCGACGTCCGCGGCCGCTTTTCCGTCAAGTTCTATCTGGTGGCCATGCTGTTCATCCTGTTCGACGTGGAAGCGATCTTCATGTACCCGTGGGCCATCCTGTTGCGCGAACTGAAAATGTTCGGTTTCTGGGAGATGCTTGTGTATATCGGCATCGTGCTCGTGGGGTTCTTCTACATCTGGAAGAAGGGCGTGCTGGACTGGAACAAGTCGGCGCGCCATGAGGTCCTGTAAATGGCACTGGAGCCGGCTGTCACCGATCTGGAGCAATTGAAGACCCGTCCCGCGCTGGCATGCCTGCTGGCGTGGAAGCCTGAGGCCGTGCAGGGCGCCAAGTGGGACCGCGACGAACTCACCATCTGGATTGACCCGATTGAGCTGCGTGACGCCTGCCGTCGCCTGCGCGATGACGACACAACACGGTTCATCTTCCTCGCAGACATCACCTCGGTTGACTGGTATCCGGCCGAGCCGCGCTTTGAGGTGATTTACTCTCTGGTCTCACACAAGCTGAAGGAGCGGATTCGGTTGAAGGTGAAGCTCCCCGGACAGGACCCGAATATTGAGTCACTGACCAACTTGTGGCCGGGCGCCAGCCCGTTTGAGCGCGAAGTGTTCGACCTGATGGGCATACGATTCCAGAACCATCCGGACCTGCGACGCATCCTTTTACCTGAGGACTTTGAGGGCAATCCGTTGCGCAAGGACTTCCCGGTTGAGGGCTACCGCTAATGTCGACCCTGAACTTCATTCCGATTGTGCCCGCGACCCGCATCGGCTCCGACCAGACGATGATCCTGAACATGGGCCCGCAGCATCCTTCAACCCACGGCGTGTTGCGTCTGGTGCTTGAGATCGACGGCGAAACCGTCGTGCGCGTCCGGCCTGATATTGGCTACCTGCACACGGGTATTGAGAAGACCTGCGAAGCCAAGTTCTACCAGCAGGTGGTGCCGATGACCGACCGCATCGACTACCTGTGCCCGATGACCAATAATCTGACCTACGTGCTGGCCGTGGAGAAGCTGCTGGGGCTGGAGATTCCGCCGCGCGCGCAGTGGATCCGCGTGATGATGAACGAGCTGACGCGCGTGGCTTCACACCTGGTCTGGCTCGGAACGCACGCTCTGGACATTGGCGCGATGACGGTGTTCCTCTACTGCTTCCGCGAACGCGAAACCATTCTCACCTTCTTCGAGAAGCTGACGGGGCAGCGCATGATGACCTCGTATTTCCGCATCGGCGGCGTGAGCCTCGATCTTCCGCTCGGCTTCACCGAGGAGTTGAAGAAGTTCGTTGACCGCTTCCCTGCCTGCGTGGACGAGTACGAGAACCTGCTGACCGAGAACCCCATCTGGAAAGAACGCACGCAGGGTGTGGCGAAAATCACTACGGAAGATGCGTTTGCCCTGCTGCTGAGCGGCCCCACGGCGCGCGGCAGCGGCATTGACTGGGACCTGCGGCGCGACATGCCGTACTCCGGTTACGAGAATTTCAAATTCAAGGTTCAGGTGGCAACCGAAGGCGACGTTTACGCGCGTTACAAGGTGCGCGTGGCTGAGATGCGCGAGTCCATCGGCATTGTGAAGCAGGCGCTCGAAGGGCTGCCGGAAGGCGCAATCAAGGCCGACGCGCCCAAGGTTGTGCTGCCCGACCGAGAGAAGATGAAGACGCAGATGGAGTCGCTGATCCATCACTTCAAGATCATCACGGAAGGCTTTACGGTTCCGCCCGGCGAGGTTTACCAAGGCGTGGAATCGCCACGCGGCGAGATGGGCTACTACGTCAACAGCGACGGCACGGCCAAGCCGTACCGTGTGCATATGCGCAGCCCTTCGTTCGCGAACCTGAACGCCATACCCGTGATGTGCGAAGGCGGGCTGCTGGCCGATGTGGTGGCGGCTATTGGCAGCATCGACATTGTGCTGGGAGACGTGGACCGCTAAGGCCCTCCCCGGCAATTGAGTTTCTGATTCGTGCGGACCGCGTGCAGTCCGCCAGTGAGACCCGACCGACCATGAACTTTTCGGAGCAACTCGAAGCCCGCTTTGCCGACATGGCAACGCACTACCCGACCAAGCGCTCGCTGCTGGTGCCGTTCCTGCTCTACGTGCAGGACGAACTTGGCTACCTGACTGACGAGGCCATTGACGAAATCGCGCAGCGGCTGGAGATCACCAGCCTCGACGTGCGCAACGTCATCAGCTACTACTCCATGCTGCGCACCAAGCCGGCGGGCAAATACAACGTGCAGGTGTGCACCAACATCTGCTGCCTGCTGCGCGGTGGCGAAGAGATGCTGAAACACGTGCGCGAAAAGCTGGGCGTGGCGGTGAACAAGGGCGTCACGGAGGATGGCATGTTCAGCGTGGAGGAAGTTGAGTGCATTGGAGCGTGCAGTTGGGCGCCCGCCATGCAGGTCAACTATGACTTCCACGAGAACCTGACGCCGGAAAAGATCGATCAGATTCTGGACGAATATCGCAAGAAGGCGGAGCACTAGATTTTCGAATTTTCGGATTGCAACATTTTCGAATTGAAGTTTGGCCATACTGCTGGCGCATTTGAAATTCGAAGATATTGAAATTCGACAATTCACGAATTCAAAGCTATGGCGACTTTGGTTTCACATCCCGATGAGGTGAAGATCGTCTCCCGGCGCTTTGGCATGGGAGCCGCCAACATCGACCGCTACCTGGAACTGGACGGCTACAAGGCCGTGCAGAAGGCGCTGGCGCTGGGCGTGGACGGCATTATTGCCGAGATGAAGGCCAGCAACCTCCGCGGACGCGGCGGCGCGGGCTTCCCCACGGGCATGAAGTGGTCCTTCGTGCCCAAGCAGAGCGAGAAGCCGAAGTACGTGCTCTGCAACGGCGACGAGAGCGAGCCGGGCACCTGCAAGGACCGGCTGATCTTCGAGCACGATCCGCACTCGGTCATCGAGGGCGTGATGATTGCCGCAATTGCCACCGGCGCGCACAAGGGCTACATCTACATTCGCGGCGAGTACCGCTACCTGCTGGAGATCATGCAGAAGGCGATTGCCGACGCCTATGCCAAGGGCTTCCTGGGCAAGAACATCTTCGGCTCCGGCTACGATCTTGACATTTACTGGCACGGCGGCGCGGGCGCCTACGAAGTGGGAGAAGAGAGCGCGCTGATGGAATCGCTGGAAGGCAAGCGCGGCGTGCCGCGCATCCGTCCACCGTTCCCTGCCGTCGTAGGGCTCTGGGGCGGACCGACCGTCATCAACAACGCGGAAACTCTCGCGACCGTGCCGCACGTGCTGATGATGGGCGGCGAGGCCTACGCCAACGTGGGTGTGCCGCGCAACGGCGGAACCCGCCTGTTCTCGCTCAGCGGACACGTGGAGCGGCCGGGCGTTTATGAAATGCCGCTGGGCTACAACCTGAAGAAGCTGATTTACGAAGTTGCGGGCGGCGTGCGTGGCGGACGCAAGCTGAAGGCCGTGGTTCCGGGCGGAAGCTCGACACCGTGCCTGACCGCCGAAGAGTTGGACGTGGCGCTCGACTTCGATTCGATGATGCGCGCCGGAACCATGCTCGGCTCCGGCGGCGTCTGCGTCATCGACGACCAGACCTGCATTGTGAAGTTCGCGCTGCGAACCATTCAGTTCTATCGCCACGAAAGCTGCGGCTGGTGCATTCCCTGCCGCGAAGGAACCGACTGGCTCAACAAAACGATGCACCGCTTCCACGCCGGCGGCGGCGTGAGCAAGGACATCGACAACCTGCGTTACCTGGCCGAGAACATGCTGGGCCGCACCTTCTGCCCGCTGGGCGATGCGGCGGCCATGCCGATGATCGGCTTCGTCAAGAAATTCAGAGAAGAGTTCGAAGCGCACCTTGACGGGCGTCCCTGCCCGTTCGAGGCGCATACCATCTCACAGTTGCCGGTGCTTAGCCGTTAGGAGTTGTTATGACAGCAAACACGAAGTCGGCGGCCGAAGAGAAGGCAGAGGTACTTGCTCTGCTGGAACAAACGCGTACACAAGTCATCTCCGCCGTCCGCGAACTGGCGCACTCCGATGTTGAGGCGGTTCCGGGCGAAGGACGCTGGTCCATTCTGCAGACACTGGAACACATGGCCGTCGCGGAGGAAGTGATTCTGAAGCGCTGGCTCGACGAAGCAAAACCCGGAGTGGCCGACCGCGCCAACGACGAGCGGCTGAAGCCTCTCGTGCTGGATCGCAAATCGTATCCGCGTGTGGCGGTGGAGACCATGGAACCGCATGTGGACACGCACTCGCTCGCCGACGCGCTGGAGCACTTTGTGACCGTGCGTGGACGCACGATGGCGGTTGTGCGCGATCTCGCTCCCGAGGATCTGCGCGGCAAGACGGTCTCCCACCGCGTGCTCGGCATTGCCGACGGGTATCAACTGTTTCACATCATTGCGCTGCACGGCTTGCGCCACCTGGACCAGATGCGGGAAGTGGCGACGCAATTGACAGCGCGGTAACGCGCAACGAGTAAGGGCGACACACACATGGCTGACGTTACGATCACGGTGAACGGCAAGACCATCAAGGCCCCTGCGGGCACGCTGCTCATTGAGGCCTGCAAGCAGGCGGGCATTGAAATTCCGGCCTTCTGCTACTACCCCGGGCTCTCGCTGCAGGGCGCCTGCCGCATGTGCCTGGTGGAAATTGAGAAGATGCCGAAGCTTCAGACCGCCTGCACCACGCCCATCACCGAGGGCATGGTGGTGCAGACCGAGAGCGAGAAGGTCGTGCAGTCGCGCAAGGCGATGCTCGAACTGCTGCTTGCCAACCACCCGCTCGATTGCCCCGTGTGCGACGCGGGCGGCGAGTGCGAACTGCAGGACATGACGTTTAAGTACGGCGCGGCCGAGTCGAAGTACATCGACATCAAGAGCCACCGCGACGAACAACAGTGGTCGCCCGTGGTGTTTTACGACCGCCCGCGCTGCATCATGTGCTACCGCTGCGTGCGAGTCTGCGGCGAGGGCATGGACGTGTGGGCCCTCGGCGTTCAGGGCCGCGGCCAGAGCGGCGTCATCGCGCCGAATAAGCAAGACCACCTGGAGTGCGAAGAGTGCGGCATGTGCATCGACATCTGCCCGGTCGGCGCGCTCACCAGCGGCAGCTACCGCTACAAGACGCGTCCGTGGGAGATAAACCACGTGGGCACCGTGTGCACGCATTGCGGCGACGGCTGCCTCACCACCGTGGGCGTGCGGCGCAGCGAGACCGGAATGGAGATTGTCCGGTGCGACAACCGCGACCGCGGCGGCATCAACGGGGATTTCCTCTGCGTGAAGGGCCGCTACGGCTTCGACTTTGCCAACCACTCGGAACGCATCACGCGTCCGCTGGTGAAGCGCGAGGGCGAGTTCGTCGAGGTCACCTGGATGGAGGCGCTCGACACCGTTGCCAGCCGCTTCAAGGAAGTGCTGGAGGCGAACGGACCGCAGGCCATCGGCGTGATCGGCAGCAACCGCACTACGAACGAAGAGAACTACCTGCTGCAGAAGTTCGCGCGCACGGTGCTGGGCACCAACAACATCGACCACCACCGCACCGCCGACTTCCCTGCTTTTGTGAAGGCTGTCTCCACGCACAAGGCACAGACGGCCACCATGCGTGACCTGGGCAACGCCCCGGCCATTCTGCTGATCGGCAACGATCCGACCGAGCAGCATCCGCTGGTTGCGTGGCAGATTCGCACGAACATCCGCCTGCACCACGCCAAGTTCTACGTGGCCAACGCGCAGGAGATCAAGCTGAAGCGGCAGGCGACACAGTTCGCCAAGCTGGCGGAGGGCGAGGAGGCAGCGCTGGTTTCGATGCTGGCCGGTGGAAAAGCCACGACGGACGCGCTCCAGAGTTTGGTGGACGCCGTCCGCGCCGAGCAGGACCTTGTCATAGTCTTTGGCTCCGAGTTGCGCGGTGCGGCCATCGAGACGCTGGTCGCCTTCGCCGCCAAGCAGAACGCGAAGGTGATGGCACTGGCGGATTACGCGAACTCGCGCGGCGCCGCCGACATGGGCCTGTTCCCCGACATTCTGCCGGGCTATGAGCCGCTGACGACAAACACTATCTATCACAAGGAATGGAGCGGGCTGGTGCCGACCTCACCGGGCCTGGACCTGCCGCAGATGATGGAGGCCGCGCAGGCCGGGCGCTTGCAGGCACTCTACGTCGTCGGCTCCAACCCGGTGGCGCGCTATGACCTCGCTCCCGCCTCGCTCGCGGACACGTTTGTTGTTGTGCAGGAGATGTTCCTGACCGAAACGGCACAGGCTGCCGACGTCATTCTGCCCGTCGCGAATGCGTACGAGAAGTCTGGCACATTCACCAACACGGCAGGCGATCTGCAACTGCTGAAGAAGGCCGGCGAGGTGGCAGGCACCAAGAGCGATTTCGAGATTATTGTGCGGATTGCGGAACGTATGGGCTATGACGTGCACGACCTGGTGCCCTTTGCGGGCGCCACGCGCGCGGACATGGGCCAGTCGCGTGGCGCACAGAGCGGTGAGGCCGACCGTCACGCCGTGTGGCTCAAGGCCAACAACATGGAGCCAAAGGTTTCGCCTCTCGACCCGATGGCGATGCTCGATGAGATCGAGCGCATCGTTCCGGGCTACGCGGTCTCGCGGTTGAACCTGCTGGCGGGCAACGACGTGCCGACCGAGCTGGTGCAGATCACGAATGCCGCCGCGCCGTCCAAGCCCGAACTGGTGGCTTCGGCGCACGACACGCTGTACACCAGCGGCACTCTCGGACGCTACTCAAAGACCTTGAACTCGGTGATGGAGAACCAGCACCGGCAGCCGCAGGAAGCAATGGCCGACTAGGCAGACAACAGGCACATGAGCGCACTCACATTCATTCTCGTTGCGGTCATCAAAATCGCCATCACGATTTTTGTGCTCCTCACCGTGGTGGCTTACACGGTGTGGCTTGAGCGCAAGGTGGTGGGCCACATGCAGAACCGCTGGGGACCCCAGCGCGTCGGGCCTTTCGGCCTGCTGCAGCCGCTGGCAGACGGCATCAAGTTCATCCTGAAGGAAGACCTTGTGCCGCCCTACGTGAACAAGCATCTCTACATGCTTGCTCCGGTGCTGGCGCTCACCATGGCGCTTACAACCATTGCGCTGATTCCGATCGGCCCGGTGATTCACCTGTTCGGCATCTCCACGCCGGTGCAGATCACGGGTGTTGCAGGCCCCAATGGCCAGGCGGCGGACATCAACGTCGGCGTGCTGATCATCCTCGGCATCACGTCGCTCGGTGTCTACGGCATCGCGCTCGCCGGATGGTCCTCGAACAGCAAGTATTCGCTACTTGGCTCGCTGCGTGCCTCGGCGCAGATGGTGAGCTACGAGCTGTCGCTCGGGCTTTCGCTGGTCGGCGTGCTCATCATGTCCGGCACGCTGAGCCTGCAGGGCATTGTGAGCCAGCAGGTGAGCGCGTGGTGGGGCGTGGTGCCCAAGTGGTACATCTTCCAGGGACAGATTGTCGCCTTCTTCATCTACCTGACGGCGGCCTTTGCCGAGACCAACCGCGTGCCGTTCGATCTGCCGGAAGCAGAGACCGAGCTGGTTGCCGGGTACCACACGGAATATTCGGCAATGAAGTTCGCCATGTTCTTCATGGCGGAATACGCGAACATGGTCAGCGTTGCGTGCGTCGCCTCGGTGCTGTTCCTCGGCGGATGGAGCGGGCCTCCGATGCCCTTCCTGCCGCAGGCGGTGCAGGCGTTCCTGCCGCTGATCTGGTTCACGTCCAAGATTTTCGGCTTTCTGTTCCTCTACATATGGATTCGCGGCACGCTGCCGCGCTTCCGCTATGACCAGTTGATGTCGTTCGGCTGGAAGTTCCTGTTCCCGCTGGCGCTGGCCAATGTTGTGGTCACGGCGCTGGTGGTGGCGTTGCGGTCGTAGCAGTTCACAGCTCCGGCCGTGGCGGCTGGAGGGGGCAAAGCGAATGTTGCACCTTGTACTGTTTGTGATCTTCGGAGCGCTGTGCGTGGGCGGGGCCATCAACCTGCTCATCCAGAGCCACCCCATCAACAGCGCGCTGTCGCTGATTGTGGTGATGGGTTCGCTGGCGCTCATCTATCTGCTGATGGGCGCGGAATTCGTCTCCATTGTGCAGCTCATCGTCTACGCGGGCGCCATCATGGTGCTGTTCATCTTCGTCATCATGCTGCTGAACGCGGGGACGGAGGAGAAGCTGCGCACCGGACAGTTGATGCCCATTGTCGGCACCATCGGGTTGCTCAGTGGCTCCGCCGCGGGCGTCTACGTGCTGCTGCATGACGAGCACACGACCCAGCAGATATCCCTTGGACAACTGCCCGGCCCGGCCGACGCCGTAGGCCGCCTGCTCTTCAAGGAGTTTCTGTTGCCCTTTGAAGTCACGTCCGTGCTGATCCTGATCGCCATCATGGGGGCCGTGGTACTGGCCCAGCGAGGTGAACGATGATCCGCCCGGCCGGCATCTGCCAGATGCGATTTCGCCTGCTCGTGGGAGGCGTTCGATGATCCCCTTGAACTATTACTTGATCCTGAGCGCGATCCTGTTCGCCTGCGGCGTGATCGGCTTTCTGATCAAGCGCAACATCATCACCATCTTCATGTCCATTGAGCTGATGCTGAACGCGGTGAACCTGTCGTTCGTGGCCTTTGCCACCGCGCTGCACACGCTCAACGGACACATCTTCGTCTTCTTTGTGATGGTGGTGGCTGCCGCCGAAGCCGCCGTCGGCTTGGCAATCATCATTTCTGTTTACCGCACGCGTGAGACGTTGAACGTGGATCGCGTGAACCTGCTGAAGCTATGAACCTGTATCTGTGGCTCATCCCGATATTGCCCCTCGTGGGCGCGGCCATCAACGGGCTGTTCGGCAAGCGCTGGTCCGAGAAGATGGTGGCGAGCGTTGCGTTGGCCTTCCCCGCCGCGTCATTGCTGGTGGCCGCCAGTGCGGCCTGCCGCTTGATTGCAAGCGGACAGGAGTCCTACGTCGAATCGCTGGGAACGTGGTTCCAGGCCGGAAGCTTCCGGGTGGAATACGGCTTCCTGCTCGATCACCTTTCCCTGGTGATGGTACTGGTCGTCACCGGCGTCGGCTTCCTGATTCACATTTACGCCGCAAGCTACATGCACAACGAGGGTGGCTACTACCGCTTCTTCTGCTACCTGAATCTGTTCATGTTCTTCATGCTCACCTTGGTGCTGGCCAACAACTACCTGCTCATGTTTGTGGGCTGGGAGGGCGTGGGCCTGGCGAGCTACCTTCTCATCGGCTTCTACTTCCTGCGTGACTCGGCGGCGAACGCCGGCAAGAAGGCGTTCCTCACCAACCGCGTGGGCGACTTCGGCTTCCTGATCGCGCTGTTCCTGCTCATCAAGTACTTTGGCTCGGTGCAGTACAGCGAAGTTTTCGCCAAGATGGCTCACATGCCGGTGGAAGCCGGACTCGGCTTGCTGACCATCATCGGCCTCTGCATGCTGCTGGGAGCTACAGGCAAGAGCGCGCAGATTCCGCTCTACATCTGGCTGCCGGACGCGATGGAAGGCCCCACGCCGGTTTCGGCCCTCATCCACGCTGCCACCATGGTCACCGCCGGTGTCTACATGGTCTGCCGCTCGAACGCTGTCTTCAGCCACGCGCCCACGGCGCTGCTGGCCGTGGCCATCATCGGCTCGCTGACCGCGTTCTTCGCCGCCACCATCGGCATCACGCAGACGGACATCAAGCGCGTGCTGGCCTACTCAACGGTTTCGCAGTTGGGCTACATGTTCATGGCCGCCGGGGTGGCAGCCTACTCCGCCGCCATCTTCCACCTGATGACGCACGCATTCTTCAAGGCGCTGCTCTTCCTCGCGGCCGGCGCGGTCATCCACGGCATCGGCGGTGAGCAGGACATGCGCAAGATGGGCGGCCTGCGGAAGTACATGCCCGTCACCTTCTGGACCATGCTGATCGCGACCATAGCCATCACGGGCATTCCGCCCTTCGCCGGATTCTTCTCCAAGGACGAGATTCTCTGGCAGGCGTTCAGCAGCCCGCATGGACACTGGATCTTCTGGCTGCTCGGCGCCCTCTCGGCCTTCATGACCAGCTTCTACATGTTCCGACTGATCTTCATGACCTTCTTCGGCGAGTATCGCGGGGAGGCCACAGCGGAACAGCATGGCGGACACGATGTGCACGCGCATCACGGACCGCATGAAAGCCCGTGGATGATGCTCGCTCCGCTCTGCATCCTGGCCGCGCTCAGCATCTGCGGCGGCTGGATCGGCATTGGCGGACGCTTCGAGCACTTCCTCTCGCCGGTGTTTGAAGCCAAGCACGAGCAGCCCGCGCAGAAGATTGCACCCAGCGCGCTGCTCGACGATCAGCAGCGCCACATGCTCGCCCTGATGCAGCACGCGCAGTCCGAAGACGAGCAGCACATGCAGATGACTGGCGCCGCCGCTCCGACGCATGAGGAAAGCAAGTACGGCGAAGGCACCGAGTACACGTTGATGGCCGTCTCCGTGCTCATCGCGCTTTCCGGCGCGGGGCTGGCGTGGTTGTTCTACGTCAAGCGGCGCGACCTGCCGGAGAAGTACGCAGCCGCGCTCGGCGGACTCTACAACACGGTGCTCAATAAGTACTTTGTTGATGAGTTCTATTCAGCGGCTGTGATACGGCCGATCATCAACTTCTCGCGCTACGCGCTGTGGCGCGGCGTGGACATGCTCTTCATTGACAACTCTGTGAACAACGGCGCGCGCATGGTGCAGGATGCCAGCGGCGTGCTGCGGCATCAGCAATCGGGCAACGTGCGCTCCTACGCCGCGTGGATTGCGCTCGGCGCCGGGCTGGTGGTTCTGTACATGATCTGGACGGGGACTCGATGAACGCGACCTGTTTCAATCCATCCATTCTGACGATCGTCGCCTTTGTGCCGGCGGCGGGCGCGCTGCTGCTTGTGCTGTTTCCGCGCCGCGACCGCGACATACGCTGGTTCGCCCTCGGCGTCTCGGTCGTCACGTTCCTGCTCTCTCTGCATCTGCCCGTACACTTTGCGCACGCGCAGTCGAGCACGAACTTCGCCTACGAGCTCGATCATCCGTGGATCTCGGTGCCGAACATCCACTACCACGTCGGCGTCGATGGCATCTCCATGTGGCTGGTGCTGCTGACCACCTTTCTGGTGCCGCTCAGCGTGCTCATCAGTTGGAAATCGATCCGCGACCGCGTGAAGGAGTTTTTCATTCTCCTGCTGGTGCTAGAGACGGCCATGATCGGCGTCTTCATCGCGCTTGACCTGTTCCTGTTCTACTTCTTCTGGGAAGCCACGCTGATTCCGATGGCGCTGCTCATCGGAATGTACGGACACGAACGGCGCATCTACGCCGCTGTCAAGTTCTTCCTCTACACGATGATCGCCTCGGTCTTCATGCTGGCGGCCATCATCTGGCTCTACGCACGCTCAGGATCGTTCGACTTCGTTGTCATCCGCTCCATGCTCGCATCCGGCACGCTGGTGCTCGGCTCGCGTGAGGCTTTCTGGCTCTTCCTTGGCTTCTTCGTCGCCTTTGCCGTCAAAGTGCCTCTGTTTCCGCTGCACACATGGCTGCCGGACGCGCACGTGGAAGCCCCGACCGCAGGCTCCGTGCTGCTGGCAGGCGTGCTGCTGAAGATGGGCACCTACGGCCTGCTGCGCTTCAACGTCGGGCTGTTCCCTGCTGAATCACGCGCCAACCAAGGCTGGATCATCACGCTGGCGATCATCGGCATCATCTACGGCGCGCTGGTCGCCATGGTGCAGCCGAACATGAAGAAGCTGATCGCGTATTCGTCGGTCAGCCACCTGGGCTTCTGCGTGCTTGGTATCTTCAGTCTCACGCAGCTTGGCGCAGAAGGCGCTGTCTACCAGATGCTCAATCACGGCATCTCCACCGGCGCGCTGTTCATGTTGCTCGGCATGATCTACGAGCGGCGGCACACCTACGAGATCAAGGAATACGGCGGGCTGGCCACTCCCATGCCCATCTACGCCACGTTCTTCCTGCTCATTACGCTGTCGTCCATCGGCCTGCCGCTGATGAACGGCTTCGTCGGTGAGTTCCTGGTGTTGAGCGGCTCGTTCCAGGCCAAAGCGCTGTGGGGAGTGCTGGCCGCAACGGGCGTCATCTGGAGCGCGTGCTACATGTTGTGGCTCTACCAGCGGGTCTTTTACGGCACGGTGAAGAACGAGGTGAATAACCACCTGCACGATCTTGACGCGCGCGAGCGCACCAGCCTTGTGCCGCTTGTGGTGGCCGCGCTGGTGATGGGCGTTCTGCCCTCGCTGTGGCTGAAGTCAATTGACCCGGCCGTGGCGCGAGCGCTGACTCCGCCTCCACCAATCGTGCAAACCATGTCACAGGTTCACGCGGGAGGTGCGCAGTGATTCCGGCAATTGACTATCTCCGCATCCTTCCCGAACTCGTGCTCACCATCTTCGGCATGGTGGTGATGGTGCTTGACCCGCTCTTCAACGAGCGCAATGACCGCAAGCTGCTTGGCATGGTGAGCGCACTTGGCGTCATCAGCGCGCTGTTCGCCACCCTCTATCAGGCACAGGACCCGACACACGAGATTCTGGGCCGCACCGGCTTCTTCAACATGGTGCGCGTGGACCAGTTCAGCATCTTCTTCCACGTCGTCGTGCTGCTCATCGCGCTGGCCACCATCCTGATGTCGATTGAATACCTGTCGACACAGAACATACGGCAGGGCGAGTATTATGCGCTGATCCTGCTGGGCGCCGTGGGCATGTGCCTGATGTCATCGGCCATCGAGCTGGTGCTGATCTTCGTCGCCTTGGAAATCTCCTCGATTGCGAGCTATGTGCTGGCGGGCTTCCGGCGGCGCGCGGCGGAGAGTGCTGAATCTTCTCTGAAATACTTCCTGCTCGGCTCATTTGCCACGGCGTTCTTCCTCTACGGCGTGGCCTTGATGTTCGGTGCGACCGGCTCCACAAATGTGGACGCCATAGCCGCAGTGCTCAAGGTGCATGCCTCGCCACTGATGTACATGTCGGTGGCGCTGATGTTCGTAGGACTGGGCTTCAAGGTTGCAGCCGCACCGTTCCAGGTCTGGACGCCGGATGTGTACGAAGGCGCGCCATCACCAGTTACGGCCTTGATGTCCACCGGCCCGAAGGCGGCCGCATTTGCCGTACTGCTGCGCGTGCTGTTTGCCACCTGGGCGCCGGGCTGGTTCTGGCTGGTGTGGGTCGCTGCGGCTCTCAGCATGACGCTCGGCAACCTGGGCGCGCTTATGCAGTCGAACATCAAGCGCATGCTGGCCTACTCGTCCATTGCGCACGCCGGATACCTGCTCGTGGCCTTTGTCGCTACCAGCCACAAGGAGCTGGCGGTCTCGGCTGCCATGTTCTACACCGCATCCTACGCGGCCATGAACGTGGGCGCGTTCGCGGTCATCAGCCACATCGCCGGACAGGGTGAGAAGTACACCTCGATTGACGATTACGCCGGTCTCGGACGGCGCTCGCCATTGCTGGCTGCCGTGCTCACGGTCTTCCTGCTCTCGCTGATCGGCATCCCCATCACCGGCGGCTTCCTTGCCAAGTTCTACGTCTTCAGCGCCGCGCTCAGCTCGCACCTCATCTGGCTGACCATCATCGGCGTGGTGAACAGCGCGATTGGCGCCTACTACTACCTGCGGGTGATTGTGATGATGTACATGCGCGAGCCGAAGGTGGAGGCGGAGGTCGCACCGGTTTCCGCAGGCATGGGCTTTGCGCTCACGCTCAGCCTGATTGGCACGCTGTGGCTCGGCGTGGCGCCGAACTATGTGCTGGAGTTCGCGCGAAACTCGGTGGCAGGGCTGATCCACTAGTCGTCTCCGCATCGAACTGCACTCTGGAACGACACAGCGTGATACTTGATTCCAACTCTTCAGCAAGGGCTGGCCATGCGCCAGCCTTTGCTGTGCGCTAAAGTCCCCGTCCCCCATCCGGAGTGATACGCCGCTTCACCTTCCGATACAGGCGTCAGCCCACTAAGGCTGATGCCGTTACACCGCGTGCCATTGCAGGTCCGAGCGCGCACAAATAAGAAGGCCTCCGCCGCAGCGGAGGCCTTTGCGCAGAGCGCGAACTTACGCAACCTTCACGAAGATGATGACCAGCGTGAAGAGCACGAGGGACTCGATGAAGGCGAGGCCCAGAATCATCGCAAGCTGGATGCCGGCGCGGGCAGCAGGGTTGCGGGCCAGACCTTCGCAGGCGGCGCTGGCAACCTTGCCCTGTCCGAGGGCAGCGAGTGCAACGGCGAAGGCCATTGCGAAGCCCGAGGTGATGGCAACCCAGTTCGGGCCGGCAGCGGCGTGCGCGCCAGCTTCCTGAGCGAAGACCGGGGTGGTGAACATGCAGACGGCCAGAACGGCCAGCATAACGAACATGAACTTCTTCATGGTGATGCTCCTTGTTTGAATTCCGCCAGTGGGTGGTTGGCTGGGTCTCCGGGGAGAGACGGCCCTCACGCTTGCGGGTACAACGGTACTACAAAACTTGTTTGACATTCGCCCGGAGCGCAACCGCCGCTCCGCTCGAAAGCTCGTTCTAGTGCTCGTGCGCTGTGGCTTCGCCCAGGTACACCATCGCCAGCAGAACGAAGATGTATGTCTGGATGACAGCAACGCCCATGTGCAGAACCATGAACGGGATCGGCAGCACAATGGGAAGCATGGAGAAGAACACCAGCGTCACCATGTCGCCGGCAAACATGTTGGCGAACAGACGGATGGTGAGCGAGAGAATGCGGGCCAGATGGCTGCAAACTTCGATGACGAACATCAGCGGGGCCAGCCACCAGACTGGGCCCATGAAGTGCTTGATGTAGCCGGGGCCATTCGCCTTGAAGCCATGGATCTGGTAGAAGAACCAGGTCACCAGCGCGCAGCCGAGCGGGACGCTGGGCGTGCCGGTTGGCGTCTCGTGCAACGGCACCAAGCCGATAAGGTTGCTGCACAGGATGAACAGGCCGAGCGGGATCAGATAGGACAGGTACATCTTGTTGTGATGTCCGATGATCTCTTCGCTCTGCGCGTCAATAAATCCGTAGATGCCCTCCATGATCTGCTGCAGCGAGCCCGGCTTTTCCACCGAAAGACGCGTGCGCACGATGACGAAGAACAGCACCAGCAGCAGGAATACGAGTACCTGCATCGCGATGTAATCCGGAATGGGCGCTGCCGGGTTCTTCGGTGTCAGGTGGAGGGAGTTCAACAGCGCCATGACAGGCGCGTGCAGCAGAGCGTTCAGCAGCTTTGTAAAAGGCAGCATGGGTCCTTATTCGATGCCTGATTAAAGTCCGCGCCGGAAGGCGGCGTAGGTTTCGTAAGCGGCTTCGCACAACATGGCCGGGACAGGGACAGCCAACCCCACCATCAAGCCATAAAAGCCCCTCACGGAAAGATTGAATGTAGCATATCCAGCTAATGCTATCAAGAAGATACGGCCTAAGAAGCGAAAGACAAGCCGTCCGCCCCGCTCACTGCTGCTGGTGTTGACAATCCGGTCGCCAACTCCCTCCACCGCACGTGCCAGCGAAGCGAAGCTGTACCAAGCCAGCGCGGCCCCCAGCAGCACTCCCAACGCCCCAGCCCAACTCCACGGCAGAAAGCAAACCGCGGCAGCCACCACACCGCACGCAACGATCAAGCGCTTGATGCGTGGCACGGCTGCCGAGTAGAAGGCGATGGAGGCGGGATTCTCCGGCGGAGCGGGCAGAAGCTCGCGAGGCTCTTCGGGAGCAGCACTCTCTGAAGCTGGCGTTGGCTGTTGCAGCTCGTCGTTCATTTCTCGTCCGTCATGCGCATGGCGCGGCGGATCATCTGCACAAAGCCGAGAATGGCGCCAAAGATGAGTCCGGGGATGTAGATCCAGTGCGTGTGGCAGAGGTAGTCAAGCAGCAGCCCGAGCAGGTAGCCAACAATAACCGACGACGGAATGATGAAGCCCATCTCGGTGTAGCGTGCAACCTCTGCCCAGCCGTTGCGGTCTTCGCCGTCCTTCGCCATGCCACAAGGTTAGCATTTTGCGCGCCGGACTGAAACGACCGAGCCTGCGGCGAGAGTCCTATATAATTGCAGCATCGCCCGGGGAGCTTACAGGCTCCATCTTCCCCTTTGCGCGGCCACGTGCCGCTTCGGACCGGGCTCAGACGAAGGAACCCTGACGTGTCACTCGAACAGACGATTTACGAGCAGCGCAAGGCGAAGCTTGCGCAAATTGAGGCCCTCGGCCATCGCGCCTACCCCTACGGATTCAACCCCACTCACCAGATCCCCGAGATTGTTGCCGCCTACGCGGAGACGACGGGCGAAGCACTGGAGGCCAACAAGGTCGAAGTGCGTGTCAGCGGCCGCATGATGGCCATGCGCCTCATGGGCAAGGCCGGCTTCGCGCACCTGCAGCAGGGCGGAAAGCAGCTTCAGATCTACATCAAGAAGGACGCAGTCGGCGACGAGGGCTTTGCCCTGTGGAAGCTGCTCGACATTGGCGACCACATCGGCGTGCGTGGCTACCTGTTCCGCACCCGCACCAACGAGCTCAGCGTGCACGTGGAGGCAATCACCTTCCTCAGCAAGGACCTGCTGCCGCTTCCGGAGAAGTGGCACGGCCTGCAGGACGTGGAACTGCGTTACCGCCAGCGCTACGTCGACCTGGTGATGAACCCCGAGGTTCGCGAGACGTTTGTGAAGCGCGCACGGATCGTGCAGTCGATGCGCCACTTCCTCGACGCCAATGGCTTCATCGAGGTCGAAACGCCGATGATGCAGCCGCTGGCCGGCGGCGCCGCCGCGCGTCCGTTCATCACGCACCACAACACGCTGGACATGGACCTGTACCTTCGCATTGCGCCCGAGCTTTACCTGAAGCGCCTTGTGGTTGGCGGGTTGGATCGCGTGTACGAGATCAATCGCAACTTCCGCAATGAAGGCATCGACCGCCAGCACAACCCCGAGTTCACCATGCTCGAGTTCTACATGGCGTATGCGGATTATCACGACCTGATGGCCTTCACCGAGAAGATGATCCAGACCATTGCGCAGGATGTGAACGGCTCGCTGACTTCGACCTACGAAGGCCGCGAGATCGACTGGAGCAAGTTTGAGAAGCTCTCCATGCGCGAGGCCATCATCAAGTTCTGGCCGGAAGCCGCCGGTGCCGCGCCCGTCATGACAGACTTTGCCGATGCCGCCAAGGTCGGTGAGCTGGTCCGCCGCCTGCAGAAGGCGAAGATTGATATCGCTTACGATCCGAACGAGCCTGCGGGCCGCGCCATCAGCGACATGTTTGAGGCTGTTGGCGAAGAGCATCTGTGGAACCCGACCTTCATCTACGACTATCCGGTCGCCGTCAGCCCGCTCAGCAAGGTGAAGCGCGATGAGGAAGGCTGGGTGGAGCGCTACGAGATCTTCGTGGCGGGCATGGAGTTGGGCAACGCCTTCAGCGAGCTAAACGACCCCGAAGAGCAGCGCCGCCGCTTTGAGATGCAACTGGCCGAACGCGAGCGCGGCGACGACGAAGCACATCAGATGGACGAGGATTATGTCCGAGCGCTCTCCTTCGGCATGCCGCCGACGGGCGGCGAAGGCATTGGCATTGACCGCCTGGTGATGATGTTGAGCGGCTCGTCCTCCATCCGCGACGTGGTGCTGTTCCCGCTGCTGCGTCCCGCGAAGGAAGGCGAGGAAGAAGGCGAAGCCGAGGGCGCCAGCGCCGAATGAGGCTGGAACTGATTGCGGACGGCGCGTTCGTCGCGCTGCTGTTCTTCTTCTTTCTGCGGCTGTTGCTGCGCGCCATCTGCGCGCAACGGCTGAAGGCTCGCCGGGGCTTCCGCGCGCGTTTCTTTGACTCCGACGCGCGGCTGCTTGGCGTTTACCAGGAACTGTTTGGCCGCGACGCGCTGTGGTACCTGCTGCGCTATTGCAAGCACGGCATTGTGCTCTCCGTCGCGCTATTCGGAGTCTCCTTCGCGTTGACCCTCTAGGCTGGTCGGCCGCGAAGCAATTCAAAACTATTTGCGCCCTTCGCTCGTGCGCAGCATCTGAATTCACGGCGACCGCTACCGATCCGGAGCGGACACCCGCCGCACGAGCGCAAGGGCCGCAAGCAGGCCTACGAAGCGAGTACCCAGATGGGATTTGACTTCAGCAGTGAGCAACGCCGCGAGCTTGGCTACAAGCTCATCGACCGCATTGACCGTTACTTTTCTTCCCTTCCCGACCATCCGGTCCAGCAGCCTCTCGAAACCCGACGCATTGCCGAATTGAGAGACGCGATACCCGAGCTTCCGCAGGACGCCGCGCAGGTGCTCGACACGCTTTGCACGGAGATGGAGCAGAAGGGATTCCACGTTCCCAGCGCCAACTATTTCGGACTGATGAATCCAACGCCGACCTACATGGCAGTGCTGGCCGAAGCGCTGGTCTCTGCGATGAACCCGCAACTGGCTTCGCTGGCGCGCTCACAGTTCGCCAGCAGCATTGAGGCAGAGACCATTCGCTGGATCGCCTCGCGGGTTGGCTGGGCCAAGCATCCGGCTGTCGCTGATGCAGCGCACCCGGCCTGTGATGGCACCTTCACCAGCGGCGGCAACGAAGCAAACTTTACCGCGCTGGCGTTGGCACTCTCCGCCCGCTATCCCGACGTGGTCGACGACGGCGTGGCCTCGATTGGCGCGCGGCCCGTGCTCTATGCCTCCGCCGAGTCGCACCACTCGCTTGATAAATCCGTAGGCCTGCTCGGACTGGGGCGCAAGGCTCTGCGCCGCATCGCCCTCAACGGCCGCCTGCAGATGGACCCCGCGCGTCTCACGCAGCGCATTGAGGAAGATCTTGCCGCTGGCTTCCAGCCCCTGTGCATCGTCGCCACGGCTGGCACCACCAATTCCGGCGCCATTGATGACCTGCGCGCGCTCGCGGCTGTTGCACGGCAATACGGCCTGTGGCTGCACGTAGATGGCGCATATGGTGCCGCTGCGGTCTTCTCCGACAAGCACCGGCAACTTGTCGACGGCATTGAACTGGCTGACTCCATCACCATTGATCCGCACAAGTGGCTGGCCATGCCCTTTGCCGCCGGAGTGCTGCTGACGCGCCACATCGAACTCCTACAGCACGTCTTCGGCGTGACCACGCCGTACATGCCCAAGGTGAAAAACACGAACATCATCGACAACTTCAAGATTGGCGCGCAGTGGTCGCGGCGCATGAATTCTCTGAAGTTCTGGCTGACGCTGCGCGTGCATGGGCGGCTGGCCTACGAAGAGATGATCGACCATCAGCTAACGCTTGCGGACACGATCGCCGCGTGGATCAGCGCCTCCGAACACTTTGAGATGGCCGCGCCCCACCGCCTGCCGATCCTCAACTTCCGCGTAAAGGGACAGTTCACCGAGCGAGAGCGAGAGGCCGCGCATCTGGCGATTCTTGAGGCCGCTACGCGCAGTGGCCGCGTATGGTTCTCGCATACGCATGTGCGCGGAGAGAGCGTGCTGCGCCTGATGGTCATCAGCTACCTGAGCCGCGAAGAGAATGTCGCAACGCTTACCGGCGAGTTGGAGTGCGCCGCGCGCCAGGTGCTGCACCCTTCCGCCGCTCGATAACCGCCGAGGTTCGCTCACACCTTTCCCTTTGCCTGCAACGGATACCAGCGTATCCTTCTCAGGCAAAGAAAGGGGCAATCCTCCATGGCTACTACTTCTTCTCTGGGCTCGCGCGTTGCGCCCGACATGGTAACCACGGCCTTTGAAATCGACGGCTACGAAATTGTGCGCACGCTCGGCGTGGTACGAGGCATTATCGTGCGTTCACGCTCCATCTTCGGAACCATTGGAGCAGGCTTGCAGACGCTGCTCGGCGGCAACATCACGCTGCTGACCAACCTCTGCGAGAAGACGCGCTCGGATGCCTTCGAGCTGATGACCGCACACGCCGCGCAAGTTGGCGCCAATGCTGTGATTGGCGCGCGTTATGATGCAACGGAACTCATGCAGGGCGTCACCGAGGTTCTGGCCTACGGCACGGCGGTCGTCGTCCGCAAACTCAATTAGGCGTAAATAACAGGGGCGGCCGCAGCCGCCCCGTTTCCTTTCCACTTCCCTTTTCATCAGAACGAATAGAGCAAGGAAAGCGTGCCGGTGTTCACGCGGAATTCGCGCGGGGCAACGAGCGTGCCCGCCGGGGCCTTGTCGTGATAGAGGTAGTTGTTGAAGATTCCGCGGAAGCTGACCTGACGCGTAAACGCATACTCCACGCCCGCCATCGGCCGCTGCCAGATCGTGTTCAGCGACCCAAGCGGCACACGCGGATTCGGGCCCAGCGCGTAGCCGGCCACGGTACCAGTCGTGCTTGTGATCACGTTCAGCCCCGTCGAGTCCACAGGCACCAGCAGCGGCGCGCCGTTATCCGGACGAGTCCACAGGTCATAGCCTTGGCCCGAGCTGATGTCGTAACCGCCCATCAACAGCAACTGGCGGATCGGCCTCCACTGCAACTTCACATACGCGGTGTTGGTGATCTGGCGATACTTGAGGACCACAGGCATCACCGACGTCTGCGTGACGCCGCTGTACACACATCCCGCATAGCCGTAGGGATTCGATGAGGTGATGGTCCCCGCATCCGGAACCACGCCAGCCGTCAGCGGCATGCAGTTACCGGACTTGGAGTAGATGTCGTTGTACGTCCAGCCAAGATCAAGGCTGGTGCCATGCACCGGCTGTGCCGTATAGCTGAGGCTGTAGTAGCGGGTGTAGTCCTTGTGCTTGGGCGAGGTCACCCCCGACGGAAACACGCTGACGCCATCGATACTGGCGACCGTGTCATTCTGTCTGTCGGTCAGGTTTACGCTCGCCGCCAGGGTGCCGTACTTCTCCAGCGAATAGGTGGTGCGCAGCTTGAACTTGTGCACTTCCTTCGGCGTCGTGGCAACAAAGTTGTTCGACGCATAGGTCATGTCGTAGTTCATGTTCACACGCCAGTCTTTCGATGGGCGCAGTTCAGTGCCCAACAGCAGGGTGTGCTCGTGCAGCGACTTGCTGTCCTTGGTATCCGGCGTGGTCACCGCAACCGAGGTGCCTGCCGTGCGCGAGGAACTGTTGTCCGCGAACGTGGTCGAGGTCGTTGTGTCCATGCTCTCGGCCTCTAGCTTGCGGTTGCCATACTTGTACCCGAGGTGCACGGCCACGCGATGGGTCGGCTCCCAACTCACCGCAGTCTTCTCTTCCATCTCGCTCTCGCCCAGGAAGCGATACGAACCGACGGCACGCAGATCCGCAGTGGTGCTGGTTCCCGCGTACGCGGCCCCGCTCGCTACCAACGTACCGCAGGTACCGCTGCCATCAGGGCTGCCAATACCAGCGTTTACGTAATCGGTCGGCGTGCTGACGATGCCGTTGGCGAAGCACGTCGTGGTGTTCATCAGTGCTTCCGCCGGAATACGCCAGCGCAGGAAACGAAATTCCTGCGTGACGCTCCAAGCCTCATCAATGTGATACGTAGCGCCCAACTCGGCGTTCGCCGTCTTCTGATGGATCGTGGCAGGGCCGCTCAACTGCGATGCCTTCACCTGCGTAGGCAGGTAGTACGGCACGGCCGTGTCGTTGTTATTGCGCATGCGGTTGATCGCGTCCGTATAGGCCGCCGAAGCCGAAATGTCGAGCTTCTCCCAGTAGTTGGAAGTAAACGACAGCTCCGTGGTCGGAATGTTCGTCGTCGTCGGCTGGCGACTGGTGTAGGAGCTGAGCAAAGCGCCGTTCGAACTTGTGCAATTAGCGATCTGCAGCACACCGCCGGACAGGATTGAATTGCACGGATAGTTGTACTTCGGGTCGTAGGCAAGCCCAGGATTCAGCACGCCTGTGCCAAGAACAGCCGTGCCGCCGCTGGCGGCGGTGTTCACCGAATACAAACTCACATACGACGATGCCCACGTGTAATCCTGCCGATTGTGCACGTAGGCCTGGTCCAGGCGCAGGAAGGTACGCGGCGCTACTCGCCAGTCGACGCCAGCGCGGTACTCATCCTGGCGCGACTCTCCCTCTCGCGTGATCGGGTGATCGCCGTACTGGTGCAGCGTCGAATCCGCTTCGCCCGAGGTGCTGGTGCCCGTGTAACCAAGGCGCAGCGAGAACGTGTGCTGCGGAGCCAGAGTCAGGTCAAAGCCTCCCATATTGCGGCGAAGATACTGTGCGTGTAAAGAGCGGTTCCACACGAACGTTCCGCCCGTTGTATTGAAGGGCTGATCCATCGTGTTGTAGTCCCACCAGAATTTGCTGGTGCGGAAATCCGCCTTCAGGTCATACCAGCGGTTCTTGCTCATGCGCAGCCGCGAGCCCGCCGCCGGGTCGCCGCCGTAGCCGAAGCTGTTCAGGTACAGCTCGTCAATCAGAGCGTTGGAGTTGTGCTTGAGCGAGCGCATGTAGAGGCTCTGGTCCAGCACGCGCAACCCGTCGTGGAGGTTCACCAGCGTGTTGTAGGTGGAGCCGTTGCCGCTCGCGTCCGTGACGCGGCCTCCAACCTCCACCGTCTGCTGCAATTTGTAATTGCCGAAGACCTGGCCGTTCTGTTCAATCTGCGCCACGGCGCAGCCCGCCAGAACCGTCATCGATGCCATGCACCAGAGGGCAGCCTGCAGGAGGCCTTGGCGCGTAGTGTGTTTGCAGTTCTTCATCACCAATCCTCCTCTCTACTTCATGAACGTCGAGCTGGCGTTGGAGCCATGAATCTGAACATGGCACAGCGTGCAGCTTTGGCGGTAAGTGTTCTGCGGGTGCGGCCCCGACGGAAGGTTGTTGTGGCACTCCAGGCAAACGGCGTTCACGTTGGAGCGCGTCAACTGGTGTGCATTGGCGCTGCCGTGCGGCGTGTGGCAGGTGGAGCAGCCTTCGGAGCGCACCGGCTCGTGCTCGTAGACAAACGGCCCGCGCTTGTCGCTGTGGCACTGGTAGCAGACGCGATCCTTGTTGCGCGCACTGCGCAGCTGCTTTTCGCTGGAACCGTGTACGTTGTGGCAATCCGAGCAGCGCACCAGGCCCTCTTCCACGCGATGATGGAACGGCTTGTTGAAGTCAGCCCTCACTTCCTGGTGGCAGGTGTAGCAAACGTACGGCTCCTGCGCGGCGAGCAACGGCTCGGCCTTTGCGCGGTGAACTTTATGGCAATCCGTGCAGGCCACGCCGGCGTGCGAGTGCATGCTCCGCGCATAGCTCGTCAGGCCTGGGCGGTCCTTGTGGCAGTTCAGGCAGATGGCGGAAATGTCTTCCGCCCTCACTCCGCCGAGGCGGGAGATCTTCGAGCGGTCGCCACCGCCATCGATGTGCGCCGAACCGGCACCGTGGCAGTGCTCGCAGCCTTCGGCACCCACCGTGCCTGCACCGCCGCTGAAGATGCGGTAGTGCGGCGTGCTCTGCATCATGCGCGCCTGGTCTTCGTGGCAGATCTTGCACTGGTCCGAGCCAACGTACTTGGCGCCCGCCACTCCCACGGCACCCTGCTGTGGAGACGCGGCTTTGTCCTTCTCCGACGCCAAGGCCGTTCCAGCGGCCGCTACGATCAGTAAGATTGCGAGTGCCCAGGCGCTACACTGCCTCGGGCTTGCTTGGAATTTCATCCTGACTCCTGATGCGACTCTTCTTCACTTCGCGGACGCTCTCTGTGTCACTGCGGCGTCCGTCGACCCAATGGTCCCAGTCTGTGCTTTATGGCCTGCTACCGCAGACCGCTCACCTGCTGGGCCCGGAATTCCTTCTGCACCATCGACAACGAAATTTCAGTGCCATGCTGCTTCTGGATAAGCGCGGCAACCACCTGCGCCGCGTCATTCAGTCCCTGCTTTTCAAAACAGTGAACCAGCAGCGACATGGAGAACACGTCCTTCAGGTCCTCCTGCAACTCGGCGGTTGCGTCCTCATATTTCTTCTGCGAGACCAGCAGGGCGCCACGGCCACCATGCATCGCGGCGTCCACATTCAGGTCCTTGGAATTGGAGCCGATGGAATCAAGCTCAGCCTGCGCCTTTGCGGCAACGTCCATCTTCCCCGCGGCGGAAGCTACGCGCACCTTGTAGGCCAACGTACGGGCGATGACTTCTTCCTTGTCTGCGGACGGCAGTGTCTTGCTGGCTCGCGCAGCGGCGATTGCCTGATCAAAGTGCTGCACGGCGCTGTCAGCATCCTTGCTGATCAGCCCCAGTGTGATGAAGCTTTCCACTTCCATGGAGATGCGCTTCATCTGCTTCATCTTCTCGTTGAACGCCTTGAGCTGCGTTGTGGCCTCCGCCAGATTGTCCTCGCGGATGTAGGTGTAGATGGCCATCTTCTGGCAGGTAAGGCGCGTGCTCAAGGAAGGCGACGTGCTGCACTTCGCATACTCAGTGCGAGCGGCATTCTGGTCGCCTTTGAGCGCGTAGGTGTCCGCAATGCCCAGCTGCGCGGAGTCAAACGACGGCAGAATCTTCAGCGCATTGCGGTAGTGCGCAAGAGCTTCGTCGTAGCGGCCGGCCATGCGCAGCACTTCTGCATGCACGTCTTCGGCGTTAGGCTGGTTCGGCAGCATCTCCGCATAACGCGTGCTGGCCTTCACGGCCCGCTCATAAAGCTGCAGATGCGCATACGAAAAAGCCAGCTCGGCTTGCGCGGGCGCAAACTTCGGGTCCGCCTTCAGCGCCATCTCCTGCAGAGAGGCATCGCGCGAATACTGGTGCAGCTGGAAGCCGTACCACGATCCGATGGTCCACAGGATGCGCGGCTGCTCCGGATTCTTGGTCACCAGGTCATTGGCCACGGAGATCGAATACATCATGTCGGTCTCCGAGCGGCTGATGATCCAGCGGATCAGCAGATCGTCGGCATTCACCTGCGGCTTGTTCTCAATCAGCAGGCGGGCCTTCTCGCGCGCGGCACGAGCGCCCTGCGTATCCGGATCAACCACCGACAGCATCGCCCATGCCAGGGCAAGGTCCGGATCGAGCTTCACGGCCTCGCGCCATTTCTGCATGGCCTCATAGCTGCGGCGGTCCTGCTGCAGGCGCAGTCCTTCGGTGTAAAGACGGACGGCCTGAGGCGAACGGGGGGCACTGCCGTTCTGCGCGAACACACCTGTTACCAGCGCGCACAGCAGCAAAAAGATGAGAGACAGTTTTCGCATGACGGAAGCGAGAGTAGCAGATTACTTCGGTCAGGTGAACAATTCTTCCTTGTCTGATACGTTACTTCTGTGCTTAACTCCGTTGTGAGAAGTTTTGGCGGCCTATACATGAAGTCACTGCTCAAGATTTGTGCAGTTTTCATTTTGATGATTGCCGCGTCCGCTACGCTCTACGCGAAGGACGTCGCCGTCGTGGTTTCGAAAAATTCGAAACTCGGCTCGCTCCAGTCGGCGACTCTCTCCAAAGCGTTCAAGACCCTTCCCGCAAAGATCGGCGAAATGGACGTGGTCCTGGTTGTGAAGTCGGCGAATGCCGCCGAAGCCCGTGTTTTCGCCAGCAAAGTGCTGGGGCAGAGCGCGGAGTTCCTGAACGAAGCGCACGCCAAACGTTCCGTGATCGTGGTCGGCAGTGACGCCGAAGTGCTGCGCATCGTGGCCTCCACGCCGAACGCTCTCGGCATCGTGGACGTCTACTCGATCAGCAGCTCAGTCTCGGTTGCCAAAATCGACGGCAAGCTCCCTCTCGAACCTGGCTATCTGCTCCACTACAACTAACCAATTGGCAGGCGCATGAAGCTCTCCGCCGCCTGCCCGCCGTCTCTTTCTGCAAGCGTTTCTCCCTTAACTCTGCGTTGAACCGGGTTACGTCAGTAACCACATTTGGCGCGCTTTCTCGTCCATTCACTCTCGATCAACGCCAGGAATCCACACTCGGACGCCCGCTGCCATACACTGCGCTTCCCTCTCCACGGAACGAATGCCCACAAATGGCAACTTACTCTCCTACTCACTCCAGATTTCATGACTCAAGTTAGTTACTAGTCATAGGAATAAGAAACGCGAGTTGGAAGCAGAGGCTTCGCTCAGCGCGACGCATCGCGAGCAGCACGCCAGCTCATTCTCGCGACCGGATTCCCTGCCAAATGCGAAGCCCCGCGCGTCTGCACGGGGCTTCGTCATTCATGGCATAAGCAGGCCGCGCCTGCCTAGATGTCGTAGTACATGTGGAACTCGTATGGGTGCGGACGCAGACGCAATGCGTCCACTTCCTTCTCACGTTTGTACTCAATGTAGGTGGAGAGCAAGTCTTCGGTGAAGACGTCCCCTTTGAGCAGGAACTGGTGGTCGGCGTCGAGCGCGTCCAGCGCACCCTCCAGCGAGCCGGGCATCGACGGCACCTTGCGCAATTCCTCCGGCGCCAGGTCGTAGATGTCCTTGTCGAGCGGCTGGCCGGGATCAATTTTGTTCTCGATGCCGTCCAAGCCCGCCATCAGCATGGCCGCGAAGGCCAGGTACGGGTTGCAGCTCGGGTCCGGCGGACGGAACTCTACACGCTTGGCCTTGGGCGAGGCCGAATACATCGGGATACGGCACGCAGCCGAGCGGTTGCGCCGCGAGTACGCCAGGTTCACCGGCGCTTCAAAACCCGGCACAAGGCGCTTGTAGCTGTTCGTGGTGGGTGCAATCAGCGCCGAGAGCGCTGGCCCGTGCTTGATCAGTCCGCCGATGTACCAGAGCGCCATCTGCGACAGCCCCGCATAGAGGTCGCCTGCAAACAGAGGCTTGCCATCCTTCCACAAAGACTGATGGCAGTGCATGCCGCTGCCATTGTCCTGGAAGAGCGGCTTGGGCATGAAGGTCACGGTCTTGCCGTACTGGTTCGCGGTGTTCTTGACGATGTATTTGTAAAGCATCATCGCGTCCGCCGAGCGCACCAGCGAGTTGTATTTGAGATCGATTTCGGTCTGTCCGCCGGTGGCCACTTCGTGATGGTGGCACTCCACCTCCAGCCCGCACGCCTGCATGGTCATCACCATCTCGCTGCGCAGGTCCTGGTAGTGGTCGGTGGGCGGCACCGGGAAGTAGCCTTCCTTGTAGCGCGGGCGGTAGCCGAGGTTCTCTTCCTTGCGGCCGGAGTTCCAGCGCCCTTCCTCGGCGTCGATGAAGTAGAAGCCGTGGTTCGGCGTCTGGTCAAAGCGGATGTTGTCGAAGATGAAGAACTCGGCCTCGGCGCCGAAGTACGCGGTGTCCGCCAACCCGGTGGAGTTCAGGTACAGCTCGGCCTTCTTGGCGATGTAGCGCGGATCGCGGTCATAGCGCTGCTTGGTGACCGGGTCAATCACCTCGGCGGTGATAATCATGGTCGGAATTTCCGCGAACGGGTCCATCGCGTAGGTGGCCGGGTCGGGGATGAGGAGCATGTCGCTCTCGTGGATGGCGGCCCAGCCGCGAATCGAGGAGCCGTCCATGCCGAACCCGTCGGTGAAGGAATCTTCGCTCAACTGGCTGATGGGGTAGGACACGTGGTGCTGAAGGCCGGGAAGGTCCGTGAAGCGGACATCGACCATCTGCACGCCGTTCTGCTTGGCGAACTCCAGAACTGCCTTGGGATCGCCCTTGCCATTGGTGCTCATAGCTGCTCCTGTTGCCGCGTGGGCTGAATGCGAATTGCCGTGTGGCTCGACTGACGAAGATAGACCATTGTGCACCAATCCGCGAGTGGAAAAGCGATTTTCACGCGCTCTTTGTGGGGGTACACTGAACATTCCGTGAACAAGTAGGTGCGCTGGGCAGCACAGAGGCACGGCGCGTGGTATGGTGTTCTCCTAGCCGTCATTCCGTGTCCGGGTTGAAGCGATGGATTTCGATCAGTTGGAGACATTTCTCGAAGTTGCCCGTCACCTGAGCTTCTCGCGCGCGGCTGAACGCAGGTTCCGCACGCAGCCGGCGATTTCCGCCCAGATTCGAGCACTGGAAGAAGAAGTGGGCGTGCGCCTGCTGGATCGCACCGGCGGCAAGGTGAGCGTCACGGCTCCGGGCAAAGTCTTTGTCGCCTACTGCGAGGAAACGCTGGATGCGCGCCGCCAGGTGCTGAACAGCATGCAGGAGATGGAGCGCGTGCCCCGCGGTGAAATTGTGGTGGCCGCCAACGAAGGTACCTGCCTGCACGTACTGCCCGAAGTGTTCGCAGAATTCAAGAAGGCCTACCCCGAGGTCGCCATCACCGTGCAGAGGTCGGAATCGCGCGAGGTGCTGGAAGCGATCAACGACAACACGGCCGACTTCGGCGTGGTGGCCCTGCCGGTGAATGACAAGCGCCTCTCCACGGTCCTCATCCATCGCGACGAGCTGGCGCTGATTGTGGCGCCCAACCATCCGCTCACCAAGCTCGACAAGGTGCGCATGACCGACATCGTGAAATATCCCGTGCTGCTCCCCAAGCTGGGCCGCACGCGCGATTCGATCAACAAACTATTCGAGGACGAAAACCTGCGCCCGAATGTCTCGATGGAGTTGGACTCCAGCGAACTGCTGAAAGCTTTCGTCAGCGCTGACGTCGGCGTCGGCTTCATTGCCAGCAGCAATGCGGAAAGCGACGTAAAACTGGGTATGATCGTGCGTCTGCATCCAGTGGGCGTCAACGTCCGTCGCGATCTCGCGCTGGTCTTCCGCAAGGATAAGGCACTCAGCCGGGCCGCGCTCACCTTCATCGACATCACAGTCAAGCTCAAGACGCCGAAGGCCGCTGCTTCCCAATCCTGAGCCAGCCCCGCCCGGTCGAAAAGTTTTACCCAAAACCGGATTGCGTCGAGGGTGATTTTCATTTACTTTTTCTATTGCCGCCAAAATTCAGATTGGTGCGTTTTTCTCTGTCTGGAGGACTGAAAAGAATTGGCCAAAGACATGGTCCCCAAGCGCATCTTCCTCACCAAAGGGGTGGGGAGGCACAAGGAGCGCCTGACATCGTTTGAGCTGGCGTTGCGGGACGCCGGCATCGCCGCCCACAACCTGGTGCGGGTTTCGTCCATCTTCCCGCCCAACTGCAAGCTCATTCCCCGAGCCGAGGGCCACAAATTTCTAGCCCCCGGTGAAGTTGTCTTCGCCGTCGTGGCGGAAAACTCCACCCGCGAGCCGCATCGCCTGATCGCTTCCAGCATCGGCGTGGCATTGCCGGCGGACCGCACCACCTACGGCTACCTCAGCGAACACCACAGCTTCGGCGAGGTTGAAAAAGTCGCCGGCGATTATGCTGAGGAACTTGCAGCCGAAATGCTCGCAACCACGCTTGACGTGGAATTTGACCCCGACAAGAGCTGGGACGAAAAGAAAGAAGTCTATCGGCTCTCGAACAAGATCGTGCGCACCGCGAACATCACGCAGAGCGCCGTAGGCGACAAGAAGGGCCTGTGGACGACCACCATCGCCGCAGCCATCTTCATTTTCGAATAGTCGCTGGGCACCCCTGAAGTTCACAAAGCCCCGGAGCCTTCCGGGGCTTTTGCTATGCGCGTGCGCAGTTCTCAGAAGCGATGCGGTCAGTCCGCCAGGCTCTCTGCCGGAGCCTGCAAGCGCTGGGGTTCGAAGTAACGCTTCAGAGCGAGCCAGTGCTTCTCATACAGGTGATAGCTGAGCAGTGCCAGCACGACCGTGATCCCTGTGCCAATCGCGAACCGTACGATTCCCAGCGGCAACGCCACCGGACCTGCATGAAGATGCCAACGGGAAAGCTTCTCGTTCAGAACAATCGAGACTGGCATATGGAAAATGTACAGTCCGTAGCTGTATTTGCCGAAGAAGCGCAGCCATGCAATATCAAGCTTTTGGGAAGCGGCCGGAAGATGAACGGCACAGCCCACAGCGGTCGCGAACAGCATCGACAGCGGTGTGATGGCGAAGGCCACGATCATGAGATCCGAGTTCGCTAGATGGGATCGCCAGGCAACGATGGCTACCAGCGCGGCGGCTGCCAGAATTGCCAGGGGCTTCCAAAAACGAACGAAGTATTCACGCGGCAGAAGCGCCAGCAACGCCCCTAGCGCCAGCGAATCAAGCCGGGCCGGGGTAAAGACATAGGCCGTCGTGGCGGTCATCCCGGCACGTAGCAGCGGGCAGAAAACCATCAGAAACAGGCAAACGCGAATCAGCCACTTGCGGTCCAGCAGGAACACCAACAGTGGCCAGACCAAGTAGAACTGCTCTTCAATGGCCAGCGACCAGATGTGTGTGATCGGACGCAGCCCCTGCCAATCATTCGTGAAGCTCACAAGCAGGTTCGAGCAATAGGTCCAGAGCCACACCTGATTCTGTTGGAGCACGTTGAGCTTCTGCAATTGCGGCAGGTGCAGCGCGGGAAGCAATACAAGGAAGATGCAGAGGAACCCGTAATACAAGGGGAAGATTCGGACCGTCCGCCGTCCGTAGAAATTCAGAAAGAAGCGGGAAGTTCCCTTGGTGTCCCAAAGAATGCTGGTGATGAGATAGCCGGAGAGCACAAAGAACAGCTCCACCCCCGTCCACCCAACCTCCGCGAAGTTACTGGCGATGGTGTCGATCAGCGTCCCTTGGCTGTTCCCTACAAAATGGTGAACCATAACCAGAAGAACAGCGATTCCCCGCAATGAATCAAGGGACGGAACATGACGCATGACGATCCTTTGGGCCTCCGAGGTTGAGTTCTTCCCTTGGAGTGGAAAATTAAAAGAGGGCTGCCCATGAATGACAGCCCTCTTTTCCAAGCGTAACCGTATTACTTTGCGGGATTCTTATTCAGGCGCTCGAGCACCGCGCCAGCCACCAGCGGCAGGCCCACGGTGGCGTCCAGCAGCAGCTCGCCGTACTTGCCGCCTTCCTCCGGCGGAACGAACTTGCCCCAGGAGACGCCTTCCGAGTACGGGCAGCCGCTCAGGCCGCCCCACTGCACAGGCTCCGGACAGATGCGCAGGCCGTAGTGGTAGCGCTTCAGCGGCAGTTCCTCCCCGCCGCGACGGTGGCGAAGTTCGATGTACGGGCCGAACTGCTGCGCCCAGTTGCGCGGCACGCCGCCGCCCAGAGTGAAGATGCCCAGGCGCTCCTGCGGCAGCAGGGTCTCGGTGAAGTGCTCCAGGTCGAGGAATGGGTTGAACTGCAGAAGCTGGCGGCCCTGCTTGGCGCGCTTGCGGTTGTGCAGTGCCACGTCCAGACCGAGTTCGCTGTCCGTGAAGGCGGGCACGAATACCGGCACGTTCTTCTCGTAGGCCGAACGCAGGATACCCCGTCCGTCAATGTGCTCGCTCAGGTATTTGCCGATGCGCTGGTTGATCTTGTAGGAGCAGACAATCTCGGTGGCGTCCCACTGCTCAAGGATCTCGGCCACGATGCCCTCGACGAAGTTCAGGTTCGTCTCCGGCTCCAGCGTGTCATACACGCGGTTGTAGCCCGCCTCGTACAGTTCCACGTCATCCAGCTTCTCGTCCCACACAAAGTGAGACTTGCCTGCGGCCTCCACCAGTCCGTGCGCCATCAGCGCGCCGGTGGAGACGATGGCCTTGACGATGCCTCGGTCGACCAGCTCGGTCACAATCAGGCCCTGCTTGGCCACCGTCATGGCGCCGGAGAGCGTCATCACGACGAAGCAATCCTTATCGCGGGCCATCGCTTCCAGCACGTCGGCGGCAATGCCAACCTGGCGGCCAGTAAAGGCCGTGCGGCCCATGGCGCGCACCAGGTCGTCAATGGTGATGACCTTGCTCAGGTCAAGGGGTTCAAGCGCAACGAGCTTGTCGGAAATCGGATCGTGCAGCTCGCGTTCGATGCCGGAGCCGTCAGCGTTACCGTGGCAGTTGTTCACAATTCACCTCGCGCGCGCCGCAACGGCGCGCCTAGTCTCTGGATTACAGTCCGAATAGTCAGCGTAAATTCTGCGTCCGGCAGAGTCAAGCGGCCCAACCCACGCGCGCGCGGAGAAGCTATGTCCCGGCAGGCGTGAGGGTTGTACAATTCGGGCACCCATGACGGACATGAACGAATCGACACTTCCCCCTTCCGCAATGGCCAAGCCGGCTCGCTCCGGCTGGCGCTGGGTCTGGCGCACGCTGCTTGCCGTGCTGGTGATCGCGGTGCTCGTGGCTGCGGCAGGCGTCTTCTGGGCCCGCAACGCCGCGCTGGTGGCCCTGCCACAGATCGATGGCTCCCTCTCGCTCTCCGGCCTGAAGGCCCCCGTGGAGGTTCTGCGCGACCAGCAGGGCGTGCCGTACATGAAGGCACAATCCGCCGAGGACCTGTTCTTCGCCCAGGGCTACGTGACCGCGCAGGACCGCCTCTGGCAGATGGACATGCTGCGCCGTTACGCCGCCGGTGAACTTTCCGCCGCCCTTGGCGACCTGCCCGGCGACACTCCAGCGCAGATGCTCGCGCTCGACAAGAAACAGCGCATCCTCGGCCTCCGCAAAATTGCCGACGGCGCCGTGGCTCACCTGAGCGACCGCGACCGCGCCTACTTTGAGGCTTACGCACGCGGCGTGAATGCCTACATCGAGGAGCACCACTACACGCTGCCGCTCGAGTTCCGCGTGCTTCGCTACTTCCCTCGCGCCTGGACGGTTGAGGATTCATTCCTTGTGGCGGCCGTCATGGTTCAGATGCTCAACGACGGCGAGTACGAGACCGAGTTGAGCCGTGAATACGTCTCCTCGCGCCTCGGGCCGGAGTTGACCGCCGACCTCTACCCAGAGCGCTCCGACCGGGATATCCCGCCTGGATCAGACGTTGAGCGCTACAGGAAGCAGGAAATTCCCAAGACTCTCTCGCCGCACCCGGTTGCCCGCCCCGTCCCGCCACAGGTGAAGCACCTGCCGCTCGGCGCTGCGTTTGGCCCGACCGAAGCCGCCGTCCACAAAACTGCCTTCGCGCAGGACGACATGGCCTTGCGCCCCGGCTCCAACAACTGGGTGGTGAGCGGCGCGCAGACTGCCAGCGGGCGTCCGCTGCTGGCCAATGACATGCACCTGCCGCTCTCCATTCCGAACACCTGGTACGAGGCCAAGTTGAGCGGCGGCGGCTACAACGTGGCGGGCGTCACCCTGCCCGGCATGCCCGGCGTTATCGTGGGACACAATGACCGCATCGCGTGGGGCTTCACGAACCTTGGCCCAGATGTTGAAGACCTCTACATCGAAGAGTTCAACGCGCAAGGCGAATACCGCACACCCACCGGCTGGCAGAAGCCCACGGTCCGCCACGAGGTCATCCACGTCAAAAAGCACAAAGACGTCATGCTCGACGTGTTGGAGACGCGCCACGGCCCCATCATCACTCCCATTCTGAAGGGCGAAACGCGTCAGCTTGCTTTGCGCTGGAGCGCGCACGACGGCAACGTGGTCAACTGGGTCTTCTTCGACGTGAACCGCGCCGCCAACTGGCAGGAGTTCCGTACAGCGTTCTCGCACTTTGGCGCGCCGGGGCAGAACGTGGTCTACGCCGACGTGGATGGCAACATCGGATATCAGGCCACCGGCTTTGTTCCCATCCGCAAGGCTGGCGACGGCACCCTGCCCGTCAGCGGCACAGACGACGCGCACGAATGGACCGGCTATCTCCCCTTCGACGAGATGCCGCGCGTCTTCAACCCGCCCTCCGGCGTCATCGGTACCGCGAACGGACGCGTCATCCCCGAGAGCTATCCGTACCTCATCACGAAGTCTTGGGGATCCGGCAACCGCACTCAGCGCATTTATGACGTGCTGCACCAAGGCAAGAAGCTGACCCGCGAGGACATGCTGGCACTCCAGACGGATGTCTATTCGGCGCTCGATCAACTGGCGGCCAAGCAGTTTGCCTATGCCATTGAGCGCACGCCAGCGGCCTCCGACCGCGCCCGACGCGCCGTCGAGTACTTGCGGCGCTTTGACGGACGCATGACAACCAACTCCACGGCCGCGGCCATTGAGTACTCCGCCCGGCGCGAACTGCGGCGCATGGTGCTGGAGGCCAAGCTTGGCCCGGACGGCGCAAAGCAATACCACTGGTACATGGAAGCCGCGTGGCAGGAGCATCTCTTCAAGGACCGCCCGGCCAACTGGCTGCCGCCGGGCTACCCCAACTGGGACGCGCTGCTGACAGCCGCCGTTGAAAGCGCACTCCAGCCCGCGCCTAAGAACCTGGCCGCGTGGAAGTACGGCGATGTCTTCAAGGTCAAGGTCTCTCACCAGATATTCGGCAGCCTGCCGCTGCTGCGCCATTGGTTCTCCACCGGCGAGCAGCCGCAGTCGGGCGACGGCCTGACGGTCAAGCAGGTGGGCCGCAGCTTTGGCCCCTCCGAGCGCATGACCATCGACTTCGCGAACTTCGACCAGAGCACGCTGAACATCGTCAACGGACAGTCCGGTGCTGTCGATAGCCCCAACTTCAACGACCAGTGGAGCGCGTGGTACAAGGGCACGACCTTCCGCCTGCCGTGGTCGGACGCTGCGGTGCAGAAATCCGCAATGCACAGACTGGTGCTTCAGCCGCGCTGATTCGCGCAGCGTGAAGGCAAATGCGAAGGGCGGCCGCATGGCCGCCCTTGCTGTATCTAAAACCGCCGCACCGTTTACTGGTCGGCGTCCGCGTCCTTCACCCAGAGCGCGTCGTAGAGCTTGCCGACGATGTCGAAGTTCTCCACGTACTGCTGCTGGAAGCTCGCGTTGTACAGGCAGAGCTGCCCGTTTTCGATGACGTAGTACATGCCGCGCGACGGCAGGTAGGTTGCACCCGTCACGTCGCCCGGAGGCGTTGTCACCAGGCTCGCCAGTGGCGTGCCGAATGTGACGGTCTTGGTCGTCGGGTCGATGACCGCCAGGCAGCTCGTGTCCGTGGACAGGCAGCTGGTGGAGCCGACAAATATCTTGTTGTTCAGGTTGCGCAGCATCACCTTGTTACCACCACTGATCGCGAGCGGCGTGCCCGCGGTAAAGGTGGAAAGATCGATCGGTACAGCAACACCCGCCGCGCTGGTGCCGTTCGGCGAACCGACCAGCCACAGCGTGTTCGAGTCATACAGCAGGCCCTTGCGTGCGCCCCATGCGCCACCCGAGAGCAACGTGCGAGCCACACCGGTGGCAACCGTATACTCCACTACGCTCGCCGCACTGCTGCCGCCGCACTCAGTGCCGCAGTTCAGGATGTAAACCTTACTGTCATCGGCGGAGAAGATGGCGTCCACAGGCGCGTTGAGCGAAACCGCGTTGCTGCCGGAGTCAACCATCGCCAGCTTGGTCGCCTTGTCCTCAACGGTCTGCGTGTAATCAACCGTGGTCAGGTCCACCCAGTAGGCGTCCCACTTCAGCGGCGTCGAGCCGGTGTTGTTGGGCTGGTCGCTGAAGATCATCAGGTGCTTGCCGGTATGGTCCACGGCCACATAGCGGGCGGCGGCCACCGGAATAAAGGTGGAGATCGAGTTGTCGTTGTAGTTGAACACTCGCACCGCACCATCCGGACGGCTGTTTGGCATCGACTGGTTCCGGATGGCGGCAAAGCCGGTCCGGTTGTCACCCGCAAAGGCGATGCTGTCGGTCCAGTGAGAGAACGACACCGTCAGGTTCACGGCCTGCGTCTTGTTCACAATTACGGTCACGCCCGGGCTGCCGTAGTTGTAAACCATCGTCAGGTTTCCGTCCGCCGAGCTGTAGAGCTGCTCAGGGTTGGTCGACGTGGAAATGGTGCTGGAAGAGATCTTGTCATTCTTGGAGTCGATGACGTCCATGACTCCGTAGTAGTAGTTGCTGACGAACACACGGTTCTTCAGGCTGGCCGAACTACTGGAACTGCTGCTGCTATTACCGCAGCCGCTGAGCAGAGCGGCAGCCGACACGAGGAACGCAACGACAAATTTCTTCACACTGGCTCCGGAACCGACAGAACAAGTCATATGGAATCAACCGAGTATAACATCCGGCGAGGCGTGTGCGCCCCCGTTTACCGCAATGTGCTATTGTGCTTGCAAACCACTTGTGGCGGCAGCAATTTACCATGACACGCGATTTCAAAGCGCGACTTAAGAAGGGCCCCATTCTTTGCGATGGAGCCATGGGCACCCTGCTTTATGCCAAGGGCGTCTTCATCAACCGATGTTACGACGAGCTGAACCTGTCGCAACCGGAGTTGATTCTCGATCTGCACCAGGAATATGTGAAGGCCGGTGCCGAGATTATCGAGACCAACACCTTCGGCGCCAACGCCGTTCGCCTCGGACGCCACGGCTTCCTCGACAAGGTTGAAGAAATCAACCGCGCCGGAGCGCAACTAGCCCGGCAGGCCGCAGGCGAAGACATTTTCGTCGCCGGTTCGGTTGGCCCGCTCGGCACACGCATTGAGCCTCTGGGAAAGATTGGCCGCGACGAAGCCCGCGCGATTTTTGCCCAGCAGATCAAGGCCCTTGCCGAAGGTGGCGTCGACCTGCTGATCCTTGAAACCTTTGGCCACGTCAACGAGTTGCAGCAGGCTGTGCTGGCGGCCAAGGACGTTGCCCCGCAGCTCCCTATCGTCGCGCAGGTCACCATTGACGACGAGGGCAACTGTCTTGACGGCAGCGAACCCGAGCAGTACGCCGCACGCATCTCCGGCTTCGGCGTTGACGTGCTTGGCTGCAATTGCTCGGTCGGGCCGGTGGCCATGCTGGACGCGGTGGAACGCATCAGCCACGCTACTCATCTGCCGATTGCCGCGCAGCCCAATGCCGGCATGCCGCGCAACGTGGAAGGCCGCAACATCTATCTCTGCTCGCCGGAATACATGGCGAGCTACGCGCGCAAGTTCATTGCCGCCGGCGCCACGCTGGTGGGCGGCTGCTGCGGCACCACCCCCGAGCACATCCGCGCCATGAAGTCCGCACTGCGCGCCGGCGACGCGCGTGTTTCCAGCTATCCGGTGGCCAGCGTCAGCGCCGACCACAAGGTGGAATCCACGCCGTTGGCCAAGCGCACCGAACTGGGCCGCAAGCTGGCCGCACGCGAGTTCGTCACCATGGTTGAGGTGGTACCGCCCAAGGGCATCAATCCGGCCAAGGAACTTGACGCCGCGCGCTATCTGAAATCAGTGGGCGTCGACGCCGTCAACATTCCGGACAGCCCGCGCGCCTCGGCCCGCATGAGCAACCAGGCGCTGTGCACGCTCATCCAGCGCGAGGTCGGCATCACGCCGATCCTGCACTACACCTGCCGTGACCGCAACGTGCTCAGCATGCAGAGCGACCTGCTGGGAGCCTGCGCGCTCGGGCTGCATGACATTATCTGCATCACCGGAGACCCGCCAAAGCTCGGCAATTATCCGGACGCGACGGCCGTCTTTGACGTCGATTCCATCGGCCTTGTGAACCTGGTTAACAACCTGAACCACGGTGTTGATCTCGGCGGAAACGCTATTGGCGCGGCCACCCGCTTCGTCATCGGCGTGGGTGCCAACCCGGGCCTGCCCAATATCGACGAGGAGGTTCGCCGCTTCGCATTCAAGGTAGAAGCCGGTGCCGACTACGCCGTAACCCAGCCGGTCTTTGACCTGAAGCTGCTTGAGCAGTTTCTGAAACGCGTTGAGCAGTTCCGCATTCCCGTGCTGGCCGGCATCTGGCCGCTCACCAGCGCGCGCAACGCGGAGTTCATGAAGAACGAGCTGCGCGTCAGCGTGCCGGACCAGATCATTGAGCGCATGGGCAAGGCCGCTAATGCCGACGCCGCTCGCGCCGAAGGCGTGGCCATCGCGCGCGAAATGCTGCACGAGGTCTGCGGCATGGTGCAGGGCGCTCAAGTCAGTGCCCCGTTCGGCAAATTCTCCGCCGCCGTTGATGTGCTCGAAGTCCTCGGCTCAGAGAAGAAAGCAAACCTGTAAACCCGTCCAACTCTCCCCGAAAGCCCCGGTTCATTCGAGCTGGGGCTTTCGTTTTTGGCGCAAGGAATCGCCTCCTTCTTGCCCGGTACGCTATGCAAGACCGGCTCCTCACGCCCTTCCCGCGCCCGTCGAACCGCACACTTCCGCGTGTTACCATCAAGCATTGGTACTTTGCGTTTTCAAGGGCTGACTACTCGTGAGAATTCTCTTTGTTGGCGACATTTTCGGGCGTCCCGGGCGAACCATCGTCTTTGACCGGCTGCCTGCCCTGGTGCGGGAGCGCGGCGTCGATCTGTTGATTGCCAACGCCGAGAACGCCGCCGGCGGTTTTGGGCTGACGCCGCAGATTGCCGAAGAGTTTTTCGACATCGGCGTCGACGTCATCACCACCGGCAACCACGTGTGGGACAAGCGCGAGCTGATCGATTACATCAACGGCGGCGTCAACGAGCCGTACAGCCCCGCGCGACGCGTGCTACGCCCCGCCAACTACCCGGCGGGCACTCCCGGCATCGGCTATTACGAGGGCACCACGCGCGGCAACGTGCCCTACGCGGTCCTCAACCTTCAGGGGCGCGTCTTCATGACCAACATCGACGACCCGTTCCGTTCCGCCGACCAGTTTCTGGCACAGACCAAGGCCAAAGTCATTTTTGTGGACATGCACGCCGAGGCCACCAGCGAGAAGGTCGCGCTCGGCTGGTATCTCGACGGCCGCGTCACCGCCGTCGTTGGCACGCACACGCACATTCCCACGGCCGACGAGCGGCTGCTGCACAACGGCACGGCCTATCAGACCGACGTGGGCATGACCGGCCCCTACGACAGCGTCATTGGCGTGCAGAAGGAGGCCATCGTGCAGCGCTTCCTCACCGGCATGCCTTCGCGCTTTGAGGCCGCCAGCAACGGTGTGCAGCTCTGTGCGGTGCAGATTGACTGCGACCCCGCCACCGGACGAGCGACAGCCATCGAACGCATCATGCTGCGCGATACGCAATGACTGATCGCTCCCAGTTCGACTGGCGCGGCTGCGACGCCTATCTGTTCGACATTGACGGAACCCTTCTGAATTCACGCGACGCCGTTCACTATCAGGCGTATCTGCATGCGATGAACGATGTCTTCGGCATCGCATGCAGCATTAGCGGCGTCCAGGTGCAAGGCTCTACCGACCCGCGCATCATGCGCGACGCGCTGCGGCTGGCCGGTGTCAGTGACGAGCGCATCTCCGCCTGCCTCCCCGACGCAACCGCACAGATGTGCGTTGAAGTCAGCGCGAAAGAGAGCCTGCTTCGTCCGGAACTCTGCCCGAGCGTCCACGAGCTTCTGCGCACGCTAAACGCGGAAGGGCGCTTGCTTGGCGTGACCAGCGGCAACCTGGAAGCCATCGGCTGGGCCAAGCTGCGCGCGGCTCATCTGCGGGAATACTTCGCCTTCGGCTCGTTCAGCGACCTGCGGGAGACCCGCTGCGAAATCTTCCAGCATGGCGCAGCACATGTTCGTGAAACGCTCAGCCCGCAGGCGCGTCTATGCTTTGTGGGCGATACTCCGTCGGACGTGGAGGCGGCGCACGCAGTCGGCGCGCCCGTCATCGCCGTGGCAACCGGAATCTTTACCGTGGAAGAACTAGCTGAGCACGGCCCGGAGCTCTGCCTTCGCAGCCTCGACGCCCTGACGGAAACATTGCTCTAATCGCCCGCGGAGTGCGCTGCTCCGGTAGAATGCCAAACGTATGCGCCGGTCTCTTCTGATCACCGTGCTGCTCTTCCCGCTCGCCGGTTGGGCGCAGGCTGCGCCTGCTCCTGCGCAGAGCGCCGCGGCGACTCCGCCTGCCTCCACGCAGCAATCCGTGGAACAGCAACTCAAACAGCAGTATTGCTCGATGACGCGCACGGAATTTCCCTCCTGCCCTTTGAAAGGCGACCAAAAGAAGCACGCCCTGCGGAAATATGAGCAGGGGCTGAAGCTGGCGGGCGACGAAAAGTATGAACAGGCCCTGGCGCGGCTGACCGAGGCAACCGATCTTGCGCCGCGGGACGTTGACCTGGTGACCGCCCGCGAAATGGTTCGTCAGAAGCTCGTCTACAAGACGCTTGAGCACGCCAATAAAGCAACGATGGAGAATCATCCGGTTGAGGCCATGGGCGCTTTCCGGCAGGCGCTCACCATCGACCCGCACAACGAATACGCGTTGCAGCAACTTCGAGCCGCCCTGCCTGCCGTGCCGCGCAAAGGTGCCGTTCGCGAAGAACCACTTGCCTCCAATATCGAGCTTGAGGCCAAACCCGGTACCGCGTCGCTGCATTTCCGTGGTTACAGCCGCGAGTTGCTGGCGCAGCTAGCGCAGACGTACGGCCTCACCGCCGTGGTGGAAGATGGCGTACTGAACCGGAACCTGAAAGTAAATCTCGACGAAGCGGATTGGTCGCAGGCGCTGCTGATTGTCACCCGCATGACGCACACGCTGGCGATTCCGCTTTCCTCGCGCCAGGTGCTGTTTGTAGACAACACCAACGAGAACCGGAACCAGTTGGAGCCGATGGCCATACGCACGTATTACGTTGGCGGCATCAGCACGCAGCAGGAATTCAGCGAACTGGTCGGCACCATGCGCACTCTGTTCGACCTCAAGACGCTGCTGCAGAATCAGACCTCGCAGACGATCACCGTGCGCGCTCCCGTCGCCACGCTGGATGCCCTCAGCGCGTTCATGGAAGACCTTGATCAGGACCGGGCGCAGGTAATGCTCAACATCCGCGTCTTTCAGGTTTCGCACACCTTTGTGCGCAAGTTCGGCGCAGACCTGCCAACCTCATTTACCGCGTTCAACCTGGTGACCGAGGCCCGCAAGCTTCTTGGCGACCAGACCCTTTCCCAGATTCTGAGCGAACTGCAGAGCGGCACACTCAGTTCCAGTTCAAGCGCCGCGGCACTGGCGCTTCTGGCGCAGGGCAGCAGCCAGAGCTCCCTGCTTCTGAGCCCGTTCATGACCTTTGGCGGCGGCCTCACCATGACGGGCATCGCATTCTCCGCCGGGTCGTTCAACCTCGCGGAAAGCAAGTCCGACGTCAAGACGCTCCAGGATGTGAGCCTGCGCGCCTCGCAGGGCAATCCCGCGATACTGAAGATCGGAGAGCGCTATCCAATTATCACCGCCACCTACTCCTCGGCAATCACCTCAAGCCTGCTCTCGCAGTACCTCGGCACCTCCAGCACCTCCTCGGGAAATCCCTATCCTTCGTTTCAGTTCGAGGACATCGGACTGAGTTTGAAGGCAACGCCGCACATCGAGCGCAGCGGCAACGTGGTCCTCAGCTTTGAGATGCAGCTTCGCACGCTCGGCGCTTCCAACTCCATCGGCATTCCGATCATCAACAACCGCGAGTACAACGGGGATATTTCCTGCCAGAAGGGCGAGTCCATCGTCATCGCCAGCTACCTGAGCAGCAGCGATTCCAAGAGCCTCTCCGGCTTCCCGATCGTCTCTTCGCTGACAGGTAACGCGCTTGGCACGCGCTCGCGCCAGAAGGATGACGACGAGCTTCTGGTGGTGATTACGCCGCAGGTTCTCACCAGTAATCCGCCGCAGCTCTCTCCGCTCATCCCCGTACCGAACACCAAGTAGGGGGCGCCGCAAATAGAAAAGCGCCGCAAGCGCGGCGCTCTCTAGATCGGAATCTTTCCTCTTACTTGCCAGCCTGATCGATCTCGTACTGGATAATCGTCTTCAGCGTCTCGTAGGGCTGCTGTCCGGGAGTGTTGATGATGCGCCCGTTGATGAACAGCGTCGGCGTGGCATTGATCTTCACTTCGTTGCCGAGCGCGATGCTGTTGCGCACGTGCAGTGCCGCCTCGGGCTGCGTGGCACACGCGGCGATCTTCTCCACATTGGCGCCAGCCATGCTGACGTATTTGTTCATGCGCTCAACTACGGATTTTTCATCCACCGTACCGGCCGGAGTCCGCACGCCCTGTTCAATCTCCTGCTGGTGCGTGTAGACGGCTCCCAGGAAGGTCCACGCCTGTTCGTTGCTGCCACGCTCCAGGCAGTCCAAATACTTGGCCGCCGTAAACGCCCACGGATGCAGCGTCTCAATCGGGAAGCTCTGGAAGACGAACTTCACGTTCGGAAAATCCTGTTGCAGCTTCTCCATGGTCTGCTGCGCCACGCGGCAGGCCGGGCACTCCAGGTCGGCAAACTCCACCAGCAGAATCTTGGAGTCCTTGTCGCCCTTGTATGGCCCGAATGCCTTCTTGTTCAGGATCTCCCGCGGCCCGCCAAATGGGTCCTTGCCGTACGGAAACACCTCGCCCGTCACAATCGACTGCAGGTCACTGCTGACGTACCAGTGCGTCAACTGCTGCCCTTCCGGCGTGGTCAGCACCACGATCGCATCCCACATGCCGGGCATTTGCGCGGGTTCCACCTTCGCAACTTGGAAGCGCAGATTGGTCTCGAAGCCGAACATGCGCTTGAAGTACGCATCCACCTGCGCCACCGTCGGGCCGCCCTCGGCGCTCGCAGCCTTAGCGGGCGCGGGCACTGCAGGCGTCGGAGTTGCCGTCTTGGGGGTCTTCGCTTTGCCCGCCTGCGCCAGCGCGCAGGCCGCAAGCAGCAGCACAAGGGTCGTCAGGGTCAGGAATTTCCGCATGCATCCTCTCTTGGTCACGCAATCCATCCGTTCAATGAATCCGAAACAGTGTACCAATCTCAAATCGGTCTGCTACACCTCGTGGCGAGCTGCGATCGGGAAGCGCCGTCCCACGCCGAACGCCTTCTGCGAAATGCGAATGCCCGGCGCGGCCTGCTGGCGTTTGTACTCGTTGCGATCGATCATGCGCACCACCGACCGCACCAGCTCAGGATCCAAGCCGCGCTTCTCTGCAATCTTCGCCGCGCTCAGCATCTCCTCAACGTAATCCTCGAGGATGGCGTCGAGCACCGCGTAATCGGGCAGCGAGTCGCTGTCCTTCTGGTTCGGGCGCAGCTCGGCCGAAGGCTCTTTGGTGATCGTCGCCGCCGGAATCACCTCGCGCTCCCGGTTGATCCACCGGCTGATGCGGTACACCAGCGTCTTGGGCACATCGGAGATGACCGCCAGGCCGCCCACCATGTCTCCATAAAGTGTGCAGTAGCCAACACCCAGTTCGCTCTTGTTGCCCGTGGTCAGCACCAGCGCGTTGAACTTGTTGGAGAGAGCCATCAGCAGCGTGCCTCGGATGCGCGCCTGTATGTTCTCTTCCGTCACATCTTCCTTCAGCCCGGCAAACACGCCCGCCAGCGCCTTGCGATAGCTCTCGAACATCTCGCGGATGGGCACGATCTCAAAGCGTATGCCGAGGCTCTGCGCGAGCTGCTGCGCGTCGGCCACGCTGCCCTCGGAGGAGTACTGGCTCGGCATGCCGACGCCGATCACGTTCTCCGCACCCAGCGCATTAGCCGCCACAACCGCCGTCAATGCCGAATCAATACCTCCGCTCAGGCCGACAATCGCCTTACGGAAACCACACTTACGGACGTAGTCACGCGTGCCGAGCACAAGCGCCTGGAAGGCACTCTCCTCTTCTCCTGGCATCGCGTCGCGCACGTCGCCCGCAAGTGCTTCGCTATCGAAGCAGATGAGGTCTTCCTCAAAGGACTTCGCACGCGCAATAACCTCGCCATTTGGGGCAATGGCTACGCTGGCGCCGTCAAACACCAGGCTGTCGTTGCCGCCCACCTGATTGCACATTGCCACCGGCATGTTGTGGTGGCGGGCCAGCGCGCCCAGCATGCGTTCGCGCAACTCCTGCTTGCCCACATGGAACGGCGATGCCGAAATATTCAGCAGCAGTTGTCCGCCGGCTGCCGCCAACTCCGCGACCGGGTCGGCCTTGTACAGCGGACGCTCCCAGAAGCTCTTGTCATTCCAGGCATCTTCACAGATGGTGAGCGCAATGTTCCGCCCGTCAGCAACGAACAGTTCCTGCCGCTCTGCGGGGGCGAAGTTGCGCATTTCGTCAAAGACATCGTAGGTAGGCAGCAGGCGTTTGGACTGCACGAATGCGATCTGGCCGTCGCGCAGCAGCGCTGCGGAATTCATCACGCGCTTGCCGGTCTCAGCCTTCGCCGGAGTCACAAGGCCGACAACAACGTCGATACCGCGAGTCTCCTGCGCAATCTCCGCCGCAACCTGCCCGTTGCGCTCGACGAACGCCGCACGCTCAACAAGGTCGCGTGGCGGATAGCCGCAGATGGAAAGTTCGGGAAACAGCACCAGAGAGGCGCCCTGCTCGCGCGCACGCGAGGCATATTCGACAATCTTCCGCGCGTTGCCGCTGAAGTCGCCGACCGTGGGATTGATTTGCGCAAGCGCGATCTTCACAGAACCAGTGTAATCGAAAGCCACGCGTGATTCCCCGCGCGCGTTGGAAAACCGCGCAGTGGCTATTGCGGGCTGCTCTGGTCGGCCATAGGAGGCTGCTTGTTGCGCCCTGCCGGAGTGGCCTCTGCGGGCTTTTCTCCCGGGCGCATCAGCGACGGCGCGGGCCGCGTCGCTTCTTCTGCCACATGCCCGGCTGCGGCCTCATCCTTCTTCGCCATTGCCGACATGATCTCGCCCAGGTCGCCAACCTCATTCTCCGTGCGGATCACCTTCTGCCCGTCGACGCGCATGGTCTCGATGCGCGTGGCTACTTCGCCGTGGAAGCGGATGAATTCAACTTCCTTGGGGGGTGCACCGTAAATCCACTCCTCGTACTCGCCCTTTTCATCGCTCTCGCGCGTGCGGCGCGGCGGGCGTCCAAGCGCGTAGATGACCATCTCCTTGTCCATGCCCACCAGCGCCTCATGGCGCTTCACGGCTTCCTGCAGGAACGGTGGCAGTGACTTCTGGTAGGCCTCCGCCATCGACTTTGCTTTGAAGTCGAAGACCGGGACCAGCATCTCCTTTACCTGCTCGGCAGTCAGCGAGGGGATGCCGCCTTCAAAGCGCAGCAGCACGTAGGAGCCTTGTGCGTTGTTGTCCACCTCGGAAGGGTCCACGGGCTTGCCTGTCGGGCTGACGCCGACGCCGCCAATGCTGCCAATCTCAAGTCGCTCGTACCACTTCTTGCGCTTCACCGGCCCGCCATTGATCTCAAAGACAATACCGTTGCGCAGGAATTTGATCTCCGTGATCTTGGCGCGGTCTCCGGGGCGCGCGGCAGCGCCATGCTGTGCCGCAAGTTGCCGCACCTCCATCTCTGAGGGCGTCACGGCTCCCTTGTTGAGCGTAAGGCCGGTCTTACCCATGGGAAAGATGCGGTGGACGTAGCAGCTCTCGGCCAGGAAGGCGCGGATCAATTCCTTGCGCTCGTCATCGGTGAGCTTGGATCGCTCATCCGCGCACGCCCAAGCGCAGCCCAGGATCAGGCAGATAACGATTGCTAGCAGGCGCTGGAATCTCACGGCGGGCCTCCGGAACAGGTCGGCGATGGCGAGCATTATATGCCCGTTTCGACGATCACGACGGGCGCAGGAAGGCAGTTAAGAAATTCGATTGCGCAACTTTGCTGGGCGCGTCAGCAGCCACAACAGCGGAAAGCCCACAACCAGCACGGCGGCGCAGGTGGCGCTGCCCTCTGGCCCATACGTGCCGCCGGTCAGCACACTAGGGCCTTGCGCGGTGGCCCGCGCCAGCACGTTGAAGTCGCGCAATCCGCTGACAGGCAGCCCGAAGACCACGCCCTGAAAAAAGTTCCAGCCAAAGTGCATGCCAACCGGCAGCCACAACGTGCGCGTACGCAGGAATGCCACGGCGAACAGCGCACCTACCACCACGGTGTTCACAAAGGCCCAACTTCGCAGGCCTCCGTTCGACGGGTTGTTGAAGTGCACCGCGCTGAACAGCGCCGACAGCACCACCACCGCCCCCACCGGCCCTATCGACTCCAGCAGCTTCTGGAACGGGTATCCCCGGAAGCTCAACTCCTCCAGCAGTGCGCCGAGCAACAGCACAAGGAAGACCACAAGCACGCGCAGCACTGCCCGCGGCGTGGCATGCCCGTGCACGTTCACGCTGCCCCGCAGCGAGATGATGAAGATGTCGACTGAAATAAGCAGGCCGCCAAAGAAGAAGCCTTGAACGCAGTGAGCCAAGGCGCGCATGTTCAGAGGCAGCGTGAGGGCCTTCGCCAGCGGCTCGTCGTTCTCGTCGAGCACGCGCAGCATCAGAAAGTAGCCGGTGATGACAAACAGGCAGCCCAGTAGCGGGGAGAACAGGTCGGCCAGAAGCGGGTGGCGGACGTCGACAGGCGCCACAATCACCCAGGTCACGCGCGTGGCAATGTAGACAAATACGCTCGCGATGACAAAGCGCATCCACGCCGGGGGCCGCAGCGCCGTCACAGGCTCAGGAGTCTTGGGCACATTCGGCTCCGGCTCGACCCTGGGCGCATCATTCACCGCGCGGCTCTCCGTGCGGAAGGTTTCCGCAAGCACACAGTTTTACCACGCATTGCCCGCCGTGGGTATAAACCAAAGATGTGGCCCCCTACATCTCTCACTTCGCCGGAACGGAGGCCCGGGCGGTGCTCCGCATGCTCTCAAGCAGCTTTGCCGAAGTCTCGCGGTCAAATGATTCCGTAGCCAGCAGCAGCTCGCCATCGGTGGAGACCTTCACCAATCCTTCTTCGGTCTCCCACTCGCCGGGGCCAACGGCCTTCACGCTCTTGTAGCGCTTCGCCAGCGTCTCGCCGTAGACCTTTGCGACGGCCTCCGCATCCTGCGCGGTCGCCATGCGCAAGGCCATCGCCACCCAGCCCTGCTCGGTCTTTGCGCCCTTCGGCTGGAAGGTCAGGTAGTATCCGGCGCGCAGGCTTGGAGCAATCTTTGCCGCGGTCGTCTTGTCGCTCCACTGCTGGAGCATCAGCAGCAGGTCGATCTCTCCAAAGGTTCCGCCATCGATGCGCTGCCAGCCCCTGCCCAGAACTTTGCCGAGCGGCGCGAACGCCATCGAAGGAAAGCTCTCATGCGCGAAGTAGGCCTCCGGATGCATGATCTGCCGCGTGTCGGCCGGAGGATTCTGCAGCGCGCCTGTGAACGCTGCCGCCTTGCCGCCCTTCTTCAATAGCGCCAACTCAAAGCCTGTTCCGTAGTCATAGGGGAAGATCAGCGACTCGCGCAAATACAGCGGCGCGTGGGTATACATTGGCGAATCCCCACCGGACTTCATCTCCGCGCGCATGGCTTCCGCCAATTCCGGCGCGTCGGCGATGGTGCGCCCGGCCGGGGCCAGCATGTAGTCCATCAGCACCAGCATCGCCTGCCCTTCGGTAACGGCCTGCCGCGCGGTGCGCGCATCCTCAAGCTGCCAGTCCTCCTCGTCGTTCGCGGGCTTCTTCTTGATCTCCCCCCACTTGTCGATCTGGAAGTTCTGGTCCTGGAGCGCGTGCGTCAGCTCATGCGCCAACACGGGCTTCTGCGCATCGGCTCCAAGCCAGTTCAGCAGGTTCACGGTCTTGGTCTTTGCGTCGTAGAAGCCTGCCACTTGCTCCTGCAGCAATCCGAGCATGTAGCTGCGCAAGTCAAAGTCGCGCGGCACAATGCCGAGCTTCTTCATCGAAATCGCCGAACGCTCCAGCCGCTGCGAGTCCTTGTCCTCGGCCATGCGGTCTTTCAGGAACTTGAGCACATCGTCGCGGCTCACCAGGCGGCGCTTCACCGCGTGCTTGATCGGCAGGCCCGTGTCCTTGCTGGCAAACTGCAGAATCTCGTCGACCGAGCGGAACAGTTCGTCGGCCTCGGCCTTGGTGATGATGTGCTCGTCTGGCTGCGCCGGGGCCACCTGCTCCGGCTTCGACGGCGGCTCCACAGGGGCCTGCGCGACGGCGCTGCCCAGCACAAGCGCCAGAACCAGCACAAGCAAAAGACCGTGCCGTACGCGTCTCGCTTGCTTCCGTACGTCATCTGCAAAGGCTTCCATAAATCCGACTGCCAGCATTGTTGCCTGTTCCCCTGCGCGCACCTTGGCTCCCTCCGGCTGGCGTGTTCCGCGCGTCTTTGCAAGCGCGCCCAGCACGAAAAGTTGAAGATACCACGGAAGCCCCTGCCACCTCTGCCGATGCCCGCGCCGGTTCGCTATAATCAAGATTCTGGATATGACGAGTTCTGTTCTGATGGAAAGCTTTGGCGCCAACACAACCCGTGGCGAATATGCCGGCTCGCCCGCCGTTGCCAGCTTCGGACAGCCGCAGGCGGAACTGTCCGCCCTGCTGGAATCCGCTGGTGTTGCGGCGCTCAGTTGGCGAGCCCGCCTGGTGGTCAGCGGCGAGGATCGCTCGCGCTGGCTCAACGGCATGGTCACCAACAACACGCGCGACCTCGCTCCGAACCACGGCAATTACAACTTTGTGCTCAACGCGCAGGGGCGCATCCAGTTTGACCTCACAGCGTGGAACCGCGGCGAGATCTACATGCTTGAGACCGAGGCCGCGCAGCTTACCGGGCTGACCGAGTTCTTCGACCGCTACATCATCATGGACGACGTTGAACTCACGGACATCAGCGACCGCCTTGCCACGCTGGCCGTCATCGGGCCGCAGAGCCTCGCCGTGTTGACGAAGGCTGGCCTTGCCGTGCCCGCGCTGCAGCCGGGTGAAATGGCCGACGTCTATCTCGGCGAAATTGGCTGCTCCGTCGCACGTATGCCAGAGGAGCGTTTTGAGAGCTACGAGATTTGGTGCGCGCCACAGAGCGCGCAAGCCATCTGGGACGCCCTGCACACCGCCGGCGCCACGCCCGTCGGGGCTTCGGCCATCGAATCGCATCGCGTGCTGATGGGCATCCCGCGCATCGGGGTGGATATTCGCGAGCGCGAACTGGCGCAGGAGACCGGCCAGACGCAGGCGCTGCATCACTCCAAGGGCTGCTACCTCGGCCAGGAAATTGTGGAGCGCGTGCATTCACGCGGAGCCGTGCATCGCCAGCTATGTGGCTTTGAATTTGAGGCGCCACTGCCCGCCCCCGGCGACAAGGTTCTAATCGGAGACAAGGAAGCGGGCGAGATCACCTCTGTGCGCGAAGTGACCGTAAAAGGCACAACACACAAACTCGCACTCGGCTACCTGCGCCGCGAGTACGCTGCGCCGGGCACAGAGATTTCCGCCGGTGCGCAGCAAGGCAAGGTCGCCGCGCTGCCGTTTTCGCTGTAAGCTGACCAAAGGGTCAGACGTACGTTTTTGATTCATACAAGGACACAACACCATGTCGGATGAAAAGAAACCGCTGTTCGTAGTGAACGACCGCCGCAAGGCGTTTCTGGAAGACGAACCGGCGGACTCCGCCCCGAAGCCCGAACCGGTCGCGCCGGAAGCCCCGGCACCCGCTGAAAATGCGGGTCCGCAGCTTGTGCAGCCCGCCGAGGGCGCGCAGGAGAAGCCGCTGCCCACGCCCACGCCGGAAGAGCACGCCAAGTCCGTCGACCGCTACAACGAGCGCTCGCGCGACCTGGATGCCGAGTTGGAAAAGCAGCTCAAGGCGCACGGCGACCCCCGCAAGGCCAGCGATTTTGAGATGACCTTCGAAAAGCTGGTTGCCTCGCTCTACATGACGGCGCTCATGCAGCTCGGGCTGGTGCACCAGCAGACCGCGCAGCCCCGCGTGGACTTGATCGGCGCGCGCCAGACCATCGACACCATTCAAGTGCTCAGCGAAAAGACCAAGGGGAATCTCACCGAGGTCGAGCAGACCATGATCAACAACTGCCTGTATGAGCTGCGCATGGCCTACGTTGAAATGACAAGCACCATCGCACAGCCCCCCGCGGGCGGCACGGTGCCTCCGGGAAGCGGCCCCGCCGGAAAATGAAAGCGACTCTGACGGTATTGGGAAGCGGCACGTCCATGGGCGTGCCCACCATAGGATGTGACTGCCCGGTCTGCACCTCCAGCGATCCGCGCGATCGCCGCCTCCGCCCCTCCGTAATGCTGGAGTGGGGCGAGCGCCGCGTACTCATCGACAGCGGCCCGGACCTCCGCAAGCAGATGCTGCGCGAGAAGGTGCGCCACATCGATGCCGTCTTCTACACCCACGGCCACGCCGACCATATTCTCGGCCTCGACGATCTGCGCCCGCTGACCTACGAACGCGTCACCGGCGGAGCCAAGCTGCCGCTTTACGCGCAGCCGCACACCGCGCGCATCATGCGTTCGGTCTTCCGCTACATCTTTGAAAACAACTACAAATACGGCGGCATTGCACAGGTGGAGCTGAACGAGTTCACCTCGCCGTTCGAGTTCCACGGAGCGCAGGTGGTTCCCGTCCCCGTCATGCACGGGGAGAACGAGATCACCGGCTACCGCATCGGCAACATGGCGTATCTCACCGACCTGAGCGAGCTGCCCGAGGCTTCCTACGAACTGCTGCAGGACCTCGATGTGCTCTTCCTCGATGCGCTGCGCCATCGACCGCACCCGACGCACTCGACGGTCGAGAAGTCGTTGGCCATTTCTCAGCGCGTGAAGCCGCGCCGCACATTCTTCACGCACATTTGCCATGACCTGGGCCACGAGGGGACCAACCGCAGGCTGCCCGCAGGCGTCGAGCTTTGCTACGACGGAATGAAACTGGAGTTTGAGATCTAGCATGCAGTTGTTCCGGACACTGGCCGAAATCCCCGCCTCCTTCGGGCCCACGGTTGTCACCATCGGCAACTTCGACGGCATACACCTGGCGCACCGCGCCCTGCTCGACGGCGCCGTGGAGCGCGCGCGCCAGTTGCACGGCCGCAGCATGCTCATCACCTTCGATCCGCATCCGCTGTGCCTGCTTCGCCCCGGACGTCCGCCCAAGCTGATTACGCCGCTTGAGCATCGGCTAGACCTGCTGCGGAAGACCGGGCTGGACGCCACGCTGATGTTGACCTTCACGCCCGAGCTGGCCGCCATGCCTCCCGAGCAGTTTGCGCGCACCATCCTTGCCGAAGGTGTGCACGCCGTCGAGGTGCATGAGGGCTTCAACTTCCGCTTTGGGCACCGCGCCGAAGGCGATACCGAACTGCTGCGCGAGCTTGGCACCACTCTTGGCTTCGATGTAACTGTCTATCCGCCGCTCAAGCTTCGCGGACACATTGTCTCAAGCAGCCAGATTCGCAAGCTTGTTCAGGCTGGCAACATGGATGGCGCGCGCCGCTTGCTGGGCCGCCCGTTCGCGCTGCGCTCCACACCTGCGCACGGCCGCGGCTTTGGCAGCCGCTATACGGTGCCAACCATCAATCTGAGCCCTTACAACGAGCTGCTCCCCGCCAATGGCGTCTACGTCACGCGCATGCGGGTGGCGGATGAGTGGTTCGACGCTGTCACGAACGTGGGGAATCGCCCCACCTTCGGCGAGGATTCATTTGCCGTCGAGTCGCACTTGATCGGCTTTCATCCACTCGAACTGACGCCTGCAACGCCGATTGAACTGGCATTCCTCAAGCGTTTACGCGAGGAGAAACGCTTTCCCTCGCCCGAGGCGCTCAAGGAGCAGATTGGCTACGACGTGAAGCGCGCGTTGCGTTATTTTCAGCTCGCGCGGCGCCACTGTCCGCTCCGCCTGCCTCCGTGTGATTGATTTTCAGTGAACTCAAGCACGGCTGGTGCTATATTGGCTTCGCTTCGAAGAGTGGGGTCTTACGGAGCGGGTGCGCATTTTTGCGCCCTCCGTTGCTTGCCTCACCGGGGCACAAGGAGAGAATCAATGAATATCCGCCGCATGGTTGTGTTGACCGTTCTGGCTGCCATGGTTTCTGCCGTGAGCGTGCCGGCTTTTGCTGATGACGCTGCCGCCACTTTCAAGGCAAAGTGCGCTATGTGCCACGGCGCCGATGGCAAGGGCAAGCCCGCCATGGCCAACACGGACCTCGTCGCCGGGACCAAGGCGAAGTCGGAAGCTCAGATCGCCGAAATCATCGCCAAGGGCAAGGCTCCGAAGATGCCGGCTTATGCCAGCCTCGACGCCAAGGGCCTGGCCAAGTACATCAAGACCCTTAAGTAGGTTTGGTGTTCCTCCGAGAGGGCACGGCTGAGGCCGTGCCTTTTCTGTTGCCCGCTGCTAGGATGGCGACGAGGACATCATGAAGAAAACCGTATTTCTCACCCTCGTGCTGTTTTCCGCCACCTGCTTTGCGCAGGATTCCGCTTCGGCCTTCAAGAAGAACTGCGCGCTCTGCCACGGCGCGGACGGCCACGCCACCGGCCCCATGGCCAAGAACATTGGAGCCGTCGACCTGACCTCTGCCAAGGTGAAGAAGACCCCCGACGCAGAGCTGAAGACAATCATCTCCAAGGGCAAGGGCAAGATGCCGCCCTATGGCACGGGCCTTGGTGCAAAAGGCGTGAACGACATGGTGAAGTACATCCGCGCCCTGAAGTAGTAGCAGCAAATTCCATCGCTTAAAACAAAAAGGGCACGGTCCACGCCGCGCCCTTCTGCTTTTTGTCTGAAATCTGCAATTCGACGTTTGGAACTTCCCTACTCCATCGGCTCCACCATCAGTTCCGCAGGCTCGTCCTTGCGCTCCGGCATCTGGACCACGACAGTCGCAGCCAGCACCACGAAGATTCCGGCAACCTGCACGCCGCTCACCAGCTCACCCAGTGCCGCCGCCGCAATCGCAATGGAAAACACCGGCTCCAGGCAACTGGTTACAATAGCACGCGTCGCGTCGAGGTAGTGCAAGCCCGCGAAGTACAGTGAAAATGGGATGAGGATCGACGTCACGGAGAAGACGCACATGAACGCCCACTGCGCGCCCGTGTAATGCGCAGCCACAATCTTCCACGGCGGATTGATGAGCAGCCAGAAGATGCCTGCGCCCGTCAGAGCCGCGGTCAGCACCCTCCAGCGCTCGTTGCGCACCATCAGGTCGCGCCCAAAGACGTTATAGAACGCGAACGCCACCGCCGCCGTCAACGCCGCGGCCACGCCCGCCGTGTTGTACTTCAGCGACTCGGTGCCTACCGTCAGCCACGGGAAGTGCGTATGCCCATGAATCACTCCGATGGCGAGCACGCTGCCCGCCACGGCCGCCACCACGCCGAAGACGCGTGCGGCCGTGGCCCGCTGCAATTTGCGCGCGACCATGTACAGCAGCACAAACACCGGCGCGAGATATTGCAGGATGATGGCCGTCGCCACCGTCGTCTGTTGAATGGCGTAGTAGTAGAAATAGTTGGAGCCAGCAATGCCGAGCACGCCGATCAGCACGGAGTCACGCACGTCACGTCGCGGCATGCACAGCGCGCGGCGTCCCCGCGTGGCCAGCAGCCAGACGATCAGCGCCAGCGCCGCGATGGAGGTGCGACTCTGCGCCAGCATCTCCGGCGGAATCAACGGCACTACCGCGCCCCCCAGCCGAAGCTGACCGGTGAAAACGGCGCGTCCCAGCGTTGCGGAAATTCCCCAGAACAGCGTGGCCGCCGCGATGCAGAGATAGCCTCTCACGCGGCCCTGCGCGCATTCCTGTTCACCCACGCTCACTTCATCTCCGTCGCGTTGTCCACGTCGGGCAGCACAATTTCCGTCACAATCTTCGCGGTCTTCGAGAGCATCTGTCCCACGGAGCAATACTTGCTCTCGCTCAGCCGCACGGCGTCTTCCACCGCCTTGCGCGTCACCTTGCCGCCCACTTCATAACGCACACGGATAACCGTGAACACCTTCGGTACCTCCGGCGCGCGCTCCGCCGTGGCGCTCACGCGGACACTCGTAAACGGCTCACGCTTCTTGCGGAGAATCCCCACCACGTCGCTGCCCGTGCAGCCGCACAGGCCGATCAGCACCAACTCCAGCGGACTGCTCGCCTGCTTCTCGCTGCTGGCGTCCATCACCAGCGCGTGGCCGCTCTCAGCCACCCCGACAAACCGTTCGTCTTCCGTCCAGTTTGCACTGGCCTTCATGGATACACTCCTTCCGGCTGCACAGCCTCGCTCATGCAGGCTGCGCAAAATCTCTTAGCGGCGGTTGTCCGTCCTGGGCTCCGGATGAATCAGCACGCGGAACAACTGTGGCGCAGCAGCGCGGAACTGCCCCTCAAGTTCAGTCTGCAAATCATGCACGCGCGCCAGAGGCAGTTCGTCCTGCATGGTTACATGGCAGGAGAGGAACAGCCGGTCATTGAAGCGTCGCAGCACAATCTCGTGAACGTCAATCACTTCGGGGAATTCCGCCACAATCTTCCGCAGTTCGTTTTCCATCTCCACGTCAGAGAGCACGGCCGACGCTTTCTCAATCGTTGCAGGCTCGCTCTCAATGTGCGTCAGGATGGAGTCGATTTCCTTCACGCTGCCGCGGATATCGTTTTCGAGCGAGGTCACAAGGTCGTGCGCTTCAATCAACGTGAGCCGCTCATCCAGCTCGACATGAAGCTCCACGTGCAGGCGGCCTTCCACAAACTGCACGCTCACGTCGTGGATCATGATGTTGCTTTGCAGCGCGGCGGCACGGATGCGATCGAAGATGCTCTCGGTGTTCAACGCGCGCGGCACGGCCGTCACCAGCACATCGGCCTCGCCCAGCAGATGGTGTATGCAGGTGGTCACGTCGGCCACCACCTGGTCGGAAGCCTGGAAGGTGACATTGCGCGCCAGCCCCACGGCCACATCCACGAAGTAGCGGTTGCCCGCCTTGCGGATTCGCACGCGCTCAATCTCCACCACACCGGGCACGTGCTCCACTTCGTCAATGATCTGCGCGCGCACGCCCGCCGGGGCCGCGTCCAGCAGTCCGTCGACAGTTTGCCGCGCCATGCGCCAGCTCACCTGCACCACAATTCCGGCCACGCCCAGCGCCGCCAGCGGGTCGGCCTTCATCAGCCACGGCAGTTCAAGGTGCCGGCCAAACCACACCACCGCGAGTCCGAGAATGACCACCGAACTCGACCAGATGTCGGTGGCAAAGTGCAGCGCGTCGGCGTGCAGCGCCTGGCTGTTGTACTTGTCCGCAATGCGCTTGAGCGCGTGCGAGCGCCACCAGTCCGTTCCGATGGAGACGAACATCACGAAGAACGCCCAGATGCTCGGCTCGATCTCCACGGAGCTGAAGAACAGCCGCTTGAACGCCTCGTAGACGATCCAGATGCAGGTGATCAGCAGCAGGCTTGTCTCGATGAAGGCCGAAAAGTTTTCGACCTTGCCGTGGCCGTACTGGTGATCGGCATCGGCGGGCTTGTCGCTCACGCGCACGGAAAACAGCGTGACCAGTGCGGCCACGAGGTCCAGCGAGGAGTGCAGCGCCTCCGACAGAATGCCCAGCGACATCGTCATGGTGCCGACGATGAACTTCAGACTCGTAATCAGTATCGCGGCGTAAACCGAGTTCTGCGCGACCTTCTGTTTCTCCGCGCGCATCAATTCCAGGTCAATGCCGGTAGCCGGTTCCATGACTCAGGGGTCTCCACGGGCGCAAAACGCCACCAAAGCAGTGTAAAACATGCAGACGGGTTCCTGCCCGTGTTACGATTCGTTCGCTCCCTTCCGGCATCAAACCGCATTGCAGGGTCCAAGCGTTCTAAAGGAGTACAACGCAAGTGAGTGCCAACCAGAAGACCGTGCTTGTCACCGGCGTTTCCGGCAATCTCGGACGCCGCCTTCTTCCCCTTCTCGACGGCTACCGCGTCATCGGCGTCGATTTCCGGGAGCCGTTCGGCGCCAACCTCGCACACTTTGTCTCCATGGATCTGGGCCGCGAGGAGAGTTGCCGCTCGCTGATTGACCTGATCTGGCAGGAGCGCCCCACGACCATCGTCCATCTGGCCTTCGTCATCGATCCGACCGCGACCGGTGTGCTCGAGCAGGACCGCATGTGGCAGATCAACGTGGCAGGCACTGCGCGCGTCATGGAGGCCGTCGCCACCGTCAACCGGCTTGCCTTCACCGTGGAGCGCTTCATCTACCCCAGCAGCGTGGCCGTCTATGGCCCTGAGACGCCGGGACCTGTGGATGAGAATGCGCCGCAGAACGCGCACACGCTCACCTACGCGCTGCACAAGCGCGAATGCGACGCAGTGGCACGCGACCGCGCCACCACCATGGGCGACTGCAACACCACCATCCTGCGCCCGCATATCTTCACCGGCGCCAGCATGAAGAATTATCTCGTTGATTCCCTGCGCGGCACGGCCTATGGCAGTGGACACTGGGGCCAGCGTCTGCGCCGCAAGGGTTGGAAGCTGCCGCTGCTGCTGCCTTACGGCAAGGAGTATCCGGAAAAGCTCTTCCAGTTTGTGCATGTGGATGACGTGGCGCGCGTGATGGCGCACTTCGTCGCCCGGCCGCATGTGCCGGGCCAGCCTGCGCAGGTCTTCAACCTCGCCGGCCGCGGCGAGCCGGTCACCATTGCGCAAGCCGCTGAAATCGCTCACGCGCGCATTCGCCGCCTGCCCTCGCGCTCGCTCTGCCAGAAGGTGCTCAACTATCTGTGGAACTCGCAGACCGCGACGATTCCGCCCGACGCCTATCCGTACATGATCGGCTCCTACACCATGAATACCGACCGGCTTCGCAAATTCCTTGGTGCCGATTATGAGCGGCTCATCCATTACACGGTGCGGGAGGCGCTGGCTGACAGCTTCCAGCTTCACGAGCACGACCTGACCGCCTGATCTCCGGCTTTCAGCGCAAAGGGCACGGCCGAAGCCGTGCCCTTTTGCACTCTCAAATTTCTGGTCGCGCTCTACTTCTTTCCCCAATACAGCCCGGCAATCCCGAACGTGTAGGGCTTATATGAGACTTCCTTGAAGCCTGCAGCCTTCATGCGCTCCAACATCTCGGGCGGCTCCGGAAAACGCGCTACAGAGGCTGGCAGGTAGGCGTACGGCCCCGTCACGCCGGAGATCATCGTGCCGATCTTTGGCAGCACGCTGCTGAAGTAGAAGCGATAGAACTTGCCCAGCAGCCCTTTCGGTTCGCCGAAATCGAGGATGCCGATCTCGCCGTGCTCGTTGAGCACGCGCGCAATCTCGCGCAGTCCGGCATCGTAATCGGCCAGGTTGCGGAAGCCGAACGCCGAGGTCACCAGGTCGAAGCTCGCCTCGGCAAACGGCATGTGCAGTGCGTCGGCCTCCACCCACTCCACGGGGCGGCCCTTGCTCTTTTCCTTTGCCCGGGCCAGCATCGCGCGAGAGAAATCCGCGCCCGTCAACTGCGCGCCGTTCGCTCCAGCCTGCTTCAGCAACGCAAAGGTCATGTCGCCGGTGCCGCAGCACAGGTCCAGCACGCGCGCGCCGCTCTGCCGCAGAGTCGGGCGGAAGCGCCTTGCGGTGCGCCACCACCACCAGCGGTCCACGTTCATGCTCAACACATGGTTCAGCAGGTCATACTTCGGTGCAATGGAGGAGAACATCTGCTCCACCGCCTGCGCGGCGGCTTCGGTGTTCTGGTCCGTGGCGGTGCGCGCCCCGGACGTCTTGGTCACTTCACTCATCGGTATCAATCCCGTCTGTTCGCGGCCTCTACGCCCGCGAAAGGTGCCGCAGCTCTTCCACGGCCTGCAGCACAGCCTTTTCCGGCACGTCGGTCACAATCTTGACCTTGCCAATTTCTGTCGGCAGGATGAAGTGCACCTTGCCGTCGATGGTCTTCTTGTCGTTGGTCAGCCGCCGCAGAATCGAGCGCGGCTTCACTTCCACCTTGGGCAGCGGGGCATACGCCATGATGGTGCTGATCATGCGCTGCGCCAGCTCCGGCGTAATCATCTCCATGCCAGCGGCGATCATGGACGCGGCCACCATGCCCCAGGCCACGCCCTCGCCATGCAGGAAGTGCTTGTAGCCGGTCTCTGATTCCAGCGCATGCCCGACCGTGTGTCCAAAGTTCAGGATTCTCCGCACGCCCTGTTCGCGCTCGTCGTGGCTCACCACGTCGGCCTTCACGCGCACGCACTCGCCAATCAGCCACTCCAGCGAGCCTGCATCGCGCTCTAGAATCCGTTCGCGGTTGTCTTCCATGAACGTGTAAATCTTCGGGCTGCGGATGATGCCCGTCTTCAGCGCCTCAAACAGTCCGGAGCGGAATTCGCGATCCGGTAGTGTCTTCAGCGTCTCCGGATCAATCAGCACCAGCTCCGGCTGGTTGAAGGTCCCAACCAGATTCTTGCCTTCGGTCAGGTTCACGCCGGTCTTGCCGCCCACGGAGGAATCAATCTGCGCCAGAAAGGTCGTTGGCACCTGCAGAAAGCGGATGCCGCGCATGTAGATGGAGGCCGCAAAGCCGGAGATGTCGCCGACCACGCCTCCGCCCAGCGCCACCACTACGCTGCCGCGGTCGGCACCCAGGCGAACCAGCTTGCCGCAAAGCTCTTCCACGGTCTTCAGGTTCTTGTGGCGCTCGCCGTCCTGTATCTCCAGAAACTGGTGCTCCATGCCGGCCTGAGAAAATGCGTCGCTCAGCACTTCGCCCCAGTGTTTCCGCACCGGCGGCACGGTGATGATGAAGTATTTCTTGCCTTCCGGCAGCAGCTCGCGAATGTAGCTGGCCGAGGAGCGCAGCATGCCGTGTTCAATCAGCGCGGCGTAGTCATTCGATGCGGTTTTTACATGTATGCGGATCAAGCTTCCATCATACTGCATCGCCCAGCCCGTTGGCCGCTGCTCAATTTCGGAACACAGCCGCACACACGCATTCCCTTCACTGCCGTCGCCCCTCGGTTGGTGATATGCTCTGTGGGCTGTGAAGAACGCATATCATACCGATTTCATCGTCGTCGGCTCCGGTATTGCGGGCCTCCGCGCCTGCATCACGCTCTCCAATTACGGGCACGTTCTCTGCCTTGCCAAGCGCGAAGTCACCGAGAGCAACACCAATTACGCGCAGGGCGGCATCGCCGTCGCACTCAGCGACGAGGACGAGATCGGCCTGCACTATCAGGACACGCTCGTTGCCGGTGCCGGTCTTTGCGACCCCGAGGCCACGCACGTCCTCGTGGAGGAAGGCCCCAAGCGCATTGAAGAGCTGCTGCAATGGGGCACCGAGTTCGATCGCCAGGGCACCAAGCTGGCCTTCACCCGCGAGGCCGCGCACAGCCGCAACCGCGTGCTGCACGCCCACGGAGACTCCACCGGACGCGAGATTGGCCGCGCCCTCTACCACCGCGCCGCCGCCATCAAGAACATCACCTTCCGCGAGTTTGGCTATACCACCGACCTGCTTGTGGAAGGCGGCCGCGTGACCGGAGTGCGCGTGCTGAACGAGGATGGCAGCACCATGGAGCTTCGCGCTTCGTCGGTTCTGCTCGCTACCGGCGGACTCGGCGAGATCTTCGGCAACACCACCAATCCTTCGGTCGCCACCGGGGACGGCGTCGCCATGGCGTTCCGCGCCGGGGCCGATATCTCCGACATGGAGTTCATCCAGTTCCACCCCACCGCGCTCTACGTCAAGGGCGCGCCCCGCTTCCTGCTGAGCGAGGCCCTGCGCGGGGAAGGCGCCTACCTGCGCAACATGCAGTTGCAGCGCTTCATGCCCAAGTATCACGAACTGGCCGAGCTTGCGCCGCGCGACGTTGTTGCCCGCGCCATCGCGCATGAGCTTGAGACCAGCGGGCAGCCCGAGCCGGTCGTCTATCTCGACCTGACGCATCTCGACGCTGCCAAGCTACGCGTGCGCTTCCCGCGCATCTACAGCACCTGCATGCAGTACAACGTGGACATCACCTCCGAGCTGGTGCCCATCCGCCCGGCCGCGCACTACTCCATGGGCGGCGTGGCCACAGACCTCGACGGACGCACCTCGCTTGACGGTCTGTTTGCCGCGGGCGAAGCTGCCTGCACCGGCGTCCACGGCGCCAACCGCCTGGCCAGCAATTCCCTGCTCGAAGGCCTTGTCTACGGCGCGCGCGCTGCGGAGAACATGGCACGCGAGATGGGCGAGCCCGCTCCGGCTGCCAAGCTCCCCGCCGCCGCAAAAGTAGACGGCCAGCCTGAGCCGGAAACCGAGAAGTTCATCCAGCATGTGCAGCAGTTGATGTGGAATGACGTGGGCATCGTGCGCAAGGGCAACCACCTGAAGTCTGCCCTCACGCGGCTGACCGAGCTGACGAAAACCGCACCCAAGCCCTGCACCCGACGCTCGTGGGAGGCCAACAACATGCTCACCACGGCCCGTATCATCACCCGCTCGGCCATTGCGCGGCTGGAGAGCCGTGGCGCACATTACCGCACCGACTACCCCGACCACGACGACGTGAACTTCCTCAAGCACTCGATCGTCACCGGAGATCAAATCCGCTTCGAGTAGCCAGCCTGCGCACCAAAAGATAAAGCCCGGATTTCAATCCGGGCTTTCGTTTTTCCTGCGTGCTCCGCGCTTGGCGGTTAGGCCTCGTCCTGCTTGGGGTACCACAGCGAGAGCGCCACCGACGCCGCCAGCACGACCACGATGAAACCCAAAGCGGCAATGGCCGGCAGTTCAACCCATTCGGCAATCAGCATCTTTACGCCAACAAAGATCAGAATCACCGCTAGCCCGAAGTGCAGCAGGTGGAAGCGCTGCATGGTCCCAGCCAGTGCAAAGTACAGCGAGCGAAGGCCGAGAATGGCGAAGACGTTCGACGTGTAGACGATAAACGGATTGCGCGAGATGGCGAGCACCGCCGGGATGGAATCAACGGCGAAGATGATGTCCGTGGTCTCCACCACCAGCAATACCAGGAACAGCTGCGTGGCCCAGCGCACGCCATCGCGCCGGACAAAGAACTGGCCATCGCTGCCGAAATCGTTGGTCACACGCATGTGGTTGCGCACCAGCTTGATGATCGGGTTGTGTCCTGGGTCCACAGCCTTGCTGCTGCGGAACAGCCCGAAGCCTGCATAGACGAGGAATGCCCCGAAGATGTAGACAACCCAGTGGAAGCGCTCGATCAGCGCCACGCCCGCGAAAATGAACGCCGCACGCGCAATCAGCGCGCCCACCACGCCCCAGAACAGCACGCGGTGATGCAGGTGATGCGGCACCTGGAAGAAACGGAAGATCAGCAGGAAGACAAACAGGTTGTCCACCGACATCGATTCTTCCACCAGGTAGCCGGTGATGAATTCCAGCGAAAGCGTCGCATTCGAATGCGCGCCATCGGCCGCCATGCGGTGGCCGAAGAAGTACAGCAGCACGGCAAACACCGCCGCCGAGGCGATCCACACGCCCGTAGTCTTGACGGCCTCCGCAAAGCCCACCGTGTGCGCCTTGCGGTTGAACACGCCAAGGTCCAGCGCCAGCGCGCTGAAGACGAAGACGTGAAACAGCAACCAGAAAACCCAATTCTCAGGCATCACTCAGAATTCTACCTTGCCACCTTGGTGGCGGTAAGCCATCTCACAGGAAAATCAGTGGAATTTCTTGTCGCAAGCAAAAGCCGCGTCCATTTTCCGGACGCGGCCTTGGTTTTCAGCCTTGCCTTCTACTTCTGGGCCAGGTGTCCGCTCTCGCGCTGGGCGATGGTGCGGCGGGCGTTATCCGCCAGCTGCTTTGCCTGCGGCATCAGTTCCAGAGCCTTCAGCACCGCCGGATCGTTCTCGGCATAGACGCGCAGGCCTTCCTGCTGGCCAAAGGCGCTCACGAACAGCTCAGCCTTGATGTTGTAGCGCATCCAGGCGTCGTTTGCCTTCCAGTCAGCGTCGGCATAGGTCACTTTCTGCTCGTCCACAAACTTGCGGAACTCCTGCATCACCGCGTCGTCCACCTGCACCTCCTTGGTCACCTTGTGGTTGACCATGTAGTGCTTGGCGAAGTTGAAGAATGCGTATTTGAGCACCAGCGCATCCTGGAACTTGTTGCCCTTCACCGGGGGCAGCTTCACGTCGGGCGTTATGCCTCCGCCACCGTAAACCGTGCGTCCGCTGTCCGTGAGCTTCACTTCGCGGTTCGCCTCGGGCTGCGCAGACTTGCCCTGATCGTCGCCGTCCTCGCGGTTGTAGTAGTAGTCGTACAGCGAGAGGCCGTTGTAGTCGCGCTGAATCAGTCGTCCGCTCGGCGTGTAGTAGCGCGCCGTGGTCAGCGCCAGGCCGGTGTTCTCCGAAAGCTGATAGACGGTCTGCACCAGCCCCTTGCCGAACGTGGTCTCACCCACAATCAGGCCGCGGTCGTGGTCCTGTATGGCGCCCGAAACAATCTCAGCCGCCGAAGCCGTGCCGCGGTTGACCAGCACCACCAGCGGATATTCCTTGCCGCCATTGCCACGCGGCGCGCGGTAAACACGCTCCGGCGAATTGCGTCCGTGATGGCTGACGATGACCTGTCCCTTCTTCAGAAACTTGTCGGCCACTCCAACGCCCTCGTTCAGCAGGCCGCCAGGGTTCTGGCGCAGATCGAGCACCAGGCCCTTCAACTCGCCCATCTGGTCGAGCGCGGCGGTCACTTCATCTTCCGTCGTCTCCTGGAAGCCGGTGACGTGCAGATAGCCGATGCCCGGCCGGATCATGAAGTGCAGGTCCACCGAGTAGCGCGGAATCTCGTCGCGGATCACGGCGAACTCCATCGGCTTGTCGTTGCCCTCGCGCAGGATTCCGATGCGGACGGTGGTGCCCTTCGGCCCCTTCAACATCTCGGCTACGTCGCTGGTGGTCATGTTGTCGGTCGGCTTGCCGTCCACGGCCACAATAATGTCGCCCGGCCGGATGCCCGCGCGGTAGGCCGGTGCGCCCGCGAACGGCGCAATCACAATGACCTTGTTGTTGCGCGGTCCCACCTGCATGCCCACGCCGTAATACTTGCCGCGCTGCTCTTCGCGCAGTTGCGAATACGACTTGGGATCAAAGAAATTCGAGTGCGGGTCCAGCACCCGGAGCATGCCCGGGATGGCGCCGTTGAAGATCGCCTTGTCAGGGTCGACCTTGTCGGCATAGTTCTGCTCCACCACGCTGTAAACCTCGGAGAACGAGCGGAGGGAGTCGTTGACCTGCGCGTCATTGGCGGCCGTAGCCACTCCCAGACGCTGCCCGAACACGGTGCCCAGGCACCCGCAGATCAGCAGAACAATGAACACCACCACGAGGGAACGATTTGTACGACCGGCCATTTCTCTTCCTTTGGCTCCAGGCGGAATTGCCAGACAGGCCCATGCGGCGGAATGCTCCCCCGCGGGCGATTGTGCTGAGTATAGCAGGGCCGACGGCTCCGCCGGAGTACCCTCCCCGGCACGTCCGCACCTGCCCGAACCTGCTATTTCAGATGCAGATAACGCCTGCAATGGTTCGTTTTTGCTGCGCCCCGTATTCTTTCAGACGGCTCTGCGCGCCGCCCGTGAGCGCGCCATCCTCTCCGCCGACTTTCCACAGCCGATTTGGAATGACGGCTCCCCCCATTCCCCGTGTAGAATGGCACTTATGAGCACCGGCGAAATGATTTTTCTTTTCTTCCTGGCCCTGGTGGTCTTTGGACCGAAGCGGCTTCCAGAGATCGCACGGCAGGTGGGAAAGATGCTTGCCGAATTCAAGCGCGCCAGCAACGAGTTCCAGAACCAGTTGGAGTCGGAGGTCCGTGCCACCGAAAGCGACGTCAAAAACGCGGTTACGACCGAGGAACGGCCCAGCATTGCCGAACTGCCCAAGCAGCCGGTGGAGTTGACCGATTCCCAGCGTGACGCCATGCGGCTGGCCTACCAAGCCCAGCAGATGGGCGAAAAGGGCGCAGCTGAAGCCGTTCCCACCACCGTTCTGACCAACTCGGGCGAAGCGCCCTCATCGGCCACACCGGAAACCAAGACCGAAGCCCCCGTGGCTGGGTCTGAAAATTCATCGCAGCCCTCCAGTGAACATGCGAACTGAGAGAGCACGTTAGTTAAGCAGGGACCAGATGGCAGATACCGCGTCAACCCCTTCCAAACCTAAATCTGAACTGCCCGCGATGGCCTTCCTCGAGCATCTCGAGGAGCTTCGTCGCCGCATTATTTTCTCGGCATATTTCATCGCTGCGGCCTTCGCACTCTGCATGTTCTGGTCGCGCGAAATCTTCAACCTGATGGAGAAGCCCATCGTCGACGCCTTGCGCTCGGCCAAAATGGACGTCTCCATCGTCTATACCAATCCGCTCGACACCTTCAACATGTCGATCCGGATCGGCATGGTCGCCGGAATCTTCCTGGCATCGCCCTTCCTGCTCTACCAGGTGTGGGCCTTCATCGCGCCGGGCCTTTATAAGAACGAACGCCACTACGTGCTGCCGTTCATGGTCTCCACCATCGGCCTGTTCGCCGCCGGCGGAGCCTTCGGCTACGTGGTCGTCTACCCGGCCGCCCTTGAGTTCTTCATCAAGTACGGCGCCGGTTACCAGAACCTGAAGCCCATGATCACCATGAACGAGTACACCAACCTGTTCATGACCATCATGCTCGGCCTCGGCGTGGTGTTTGAAATTCCGGTCGTCATCTTCTTCCTGGCGTTGTTCGGCCTTATCTCGGCGAAGTTCATGGTCAAGAACTTCCGCTACGCCATCCTGATCATCTTCATCATCGCCGGCATCATCTGCCCCACGCCGGACGTGATGAACATGTGCATCTTCGCCGCGCCGATGATCTTCCTTTACATCATCAGTATCGGCATTGCCTGGTATGTGCATCCCGAACGCCGCAAGAAGCGCGCCGCAGACAAGGCGGCCAAAGAAGCGGCCAAGGAAACCGAATAATGCGTAACACGGAATGGAATGCGAGGACCGCGATTGCGGTCCTCGTTGTTTTCAGCAGCCTCTCGCTGATGGCCTGCAAGGACGATAAGAAGCCCGAAGCCACGACTTCCGCTGCGCCTGCCGCCATCGAGCCGGTCAACCGCAATGCGGCCGACTTCGATCCGCCGGCCTCTGCACCGGCTGCGCCCAAGGTAGACGGCAAGGCCGCCTTCAAGCTCTGCGCCGACTTCGTCAACCAGGGACCTCGCCCGCTCGGCACCGACGGCCACAAGAAGGCAGAAGACTTCATCCATGCGCACCTGGCGGGCCTGACCGTGGAGGATGACGCATTCACCGCGCAGACTGCCGCCGGGCCATTCGCCATGCGCAACATCATCGCCAAGATTCCGGGCAAGAAGGACGGCATCATCGTCATTGCCGGGCACTACGATACGAACCTGCCGCTCAAGGGCACCAAGTTCGTCGGCGCCAACGACGGCGGTTCAAACGTCGGCCTGATGCTGCAAATGGCCAACGAGATGAAGTCGCGCCCCAATGACGGCTATAGCGTCTGGTTCGTCTTCACCGATGGCGAAGAGGCCACCAAGGACTGGTCGGACGAAGACAGCGTTTACGGCGCCAAGCACCTGGCCGCGCGCTGGGCACAGGACGGCACCGCGAAGAAGATTCAGGCATTCCTGCTGCTCGACATGATCGGCGACAAGGACCTCACCGTCTGGCACGAACTGAACTCCACCGAGTGGCTCGTGCAGGTCGTCGAGCGCTCCGCCTCCCGTCTGGGCTACGGCCGCTACTTCAACACCACGCAGAGCGCGGTCGAGGACGATCATCTGCCCTTCAAAAAGGTGGGCATCCCCGTGGCCGACATCATCGACCTCAGCTACGGCTTTAACAACCTGTACCACCACAGCACCGAGGACACTCTCGACAAGCTCAGCCCGCAGAGCCTCCAGATTGTTGGCGATGTTGTGTATGAGACGCTCCGGGCGCTAAACACGAAGTAGCAGTGCCAGAGAGGGACAGGATGAGCACAAAACTTCTCGGCGCGGTCATCACAACTTCAGCCATTGCGACGGCGCTGCTGTTCGCCATGATGTTGCCTGCTGTCTTTCTGCTGGGCCGAGCCAACTCCGCAAGCCGGCTCCCGCAGGGATTGGCCGGGACTCTCATCTACGTCGTCGTTGTGTTTCTGGCCTCCGTGTGGCTCTTCCGCACGCTCCGTCTGACGTACTCCGCGCGCGAAGCAAAGACCGCTGCGTATACCTTTGCCCTGACGTCACCAATCTCCATGGGCATTGCCATGCTGCTGGCCCCGCTCGCGGGCAGTGTGGCGCAGGATTGGTTCGGCTTCAACATTGGCCGTGTCGGCATCCTCGCCGCCATCATGCTCGGCGTCTTCAGCGTCACTGCCGCGTTGAGCTATCTCTTCGTCTCCGTCGCGCTGTTCATCTGTGGTGGCAGCACGCCCCCAGCACCGCCCGCAGATTCCTCAAATTAATCGACGCGCTCACCGCGCGCTCTTTCGTAGCATCAGCCGTCTCCCGAAGATAGAAAGGCCCCACCTCCGCCTTGTTTTGCGGAAGCAGGGCCTTTCGCGCAGCACCACTTCGCTGCCCGGCGCGCACGCGCCGGATTGCAACTCATGAGCAAGCTACTCTACCCGCTCGGATTCTCTCCTTACTCGAACATGTACGCCGAAATCAGGTGTCCGCCCATCGGACGGTCCTCGAACACCTTCTTCCCCTTGCCACCCGCGCCCGCCACTGTCATCAGCGGAATCAGGTGATCTTCGCGTGGTTGCGCCTCACGCGCACCCGGTGCCTGTTCCCAGTCCGCCAGCAGCTTCGCGCGTTCTTCCGGCGCAGACTCCACGGCCTTCGTCAGCCATGCGTCGAACTGGTTCGAGAGCGCAATGTTGCCCATGCCGAAGAGTCCGCGCATGTTGTGGTAGCTCATGCCGCTGCCCAGAATCAGCACGCCTTCATTGCGTAGCGGAGCCAATGCCTCGCCAACTTTCAAGTGCAGCTCCGGCGAGAAGTTTGCCTCGATCGAAAGTTCCACCACCGGAATCTTCGCCTCCGGGTAAATCACCTTCAGCGGCACAAACACGCCGTGGTCCCAGTCGCGCCGCAGATCCACCTGCGACGCCAGCCCCGCATTCGCCAGCAACTGGTTCACTTTCGTCGCCAGCTCCGGCGCGCCCGGCGCGTCATAGCGCAACTGGTAGGTGTGCTCTGGGAAGCCCGAATAGTCGTAAAGCAAGCCCGGCTGCTGCGCCCCGGTCACGCGGAATCCGCGCGTCTCCCAATGCGCCGACACCAGCAGAATCGCCGTGGGCGGCTCCGGCAGCAACTGCGGCAACTGCTCAAAGAAGCCGCGCAGCTTGTCCCAGGCATGTGGAGGGTCCCACTCCATGAAGAAGCATGGCCCGCCGCCGTGCGGTACATAAATGGCTGGCATACGCGTGCTCCCCGTCTCCCTGCCTGTTTGTGCTTCGCTCTGACTGCGGATGGCTCCTGCGGCCTGCTGCGTGCTCATATGGTCCTCTTTCAGATAATCGTTGCAACAACTATCTGCTTATCAGATGCCGGCGGCAAGAAAAAGTCGCAGACTTCCCTGCCGCATCTGAGCACAGACACGGGAGCTTGCTATGAGAATTCGATTGGAAGAATTTGGTGGAGCTAGTCGGGCTCGAACCGACGACCTCCTCGTTGCGAACGAGGCGCTCTCCCAGCTGAGCTATAGCCCCACTCTGGTTGTGGGAGCGCGGAAACCGCGCCAAAGACATAGTAACAGTCTCCGCCCTCCGGCTCAAGCGCACCCGCAGATTCTCTGTGGAAATACGAACGTAGGAAGACGCTTTCCTCTTTCCCACAAGTACAGACGATTGGTCAGTCTCCTGCCGCAGCCAACACCGCACAAATGCGAAGGGCGCGGCCATCGCCACGCCCTTCACAACTCTGACGCTGAAGCAGTCCTTACTTCTTCTTCGGCTTTGCTTTTGGCTTCGGAGCCGCCTTCTTCGGCGCGGCCTTCTTTGCCACGGGTTTTGCAGGAACCTTCTTCCCGCTTGGCTTCGGAGCGCTGTGCTTCGCGGCCGGTTTCGCAGCAACCTTCTTCGCTGCGGGCTTTTGCGCGCTCTTGCCCTTGGCCGCTGGCTTTGGCTTCGCCGTAGGCTTGGCTTTCACCACAGCCTTTGCAGACGCTGGAGCTTTCGCCGTCTTCACAGCCTTCTTCTCCGGAACCTTCGCCACCGACTTTGCTGGCTTGGCCTCCGGCTTCGCGTTCTTCGCCGGTTTCTCTGCGGCCTTCACTGCCTTGGCTTCCTTCTCCGGCTTCGCAGCCTTCTCGGCAACAGGCTTCGCTTTGGAAGCCTTCGCAGCAGGAGCCGCTTCCGCAGCCTGTGCCGCAACTTCAACCGCAGCCGGAGCCGGTGCAGCAACCTTCTTGGCTGCGGCCTCGCCACGGCGTCCGCGGCGTCCGGCCGGTGCCGGAGGAGGAGGCGGTGGCGGCGGCTCAAACGGCTTCAGGAAGCGCATGATCTCGCCCTTGCTGCGCAGCTTGCCGTCGATGAGCTGCAAGAAGGCTTCCTGCATGATCTGCGGATACTCCGGCAGCACATTGGTGATGCGCAGCTCAGCCATCTCCTCGAACGGCAGCTTGCTCTGCACCTGCCGCCACTTGCCAAAGAAGTTCTCAATCTTCGTTTCAACGGCGCTGCTGCGAACGGTGGCCGCAAGATAGAGCAACGCCTCCTGCTTGGCTTCACTCAGAATCTTCCACGCACCCGAAGGCAGGTTCGCGTCCTTCGATTGCAGCTTCTTGGAGAGTTCCTTGGCGTCCTCATCCAGACGCTTCCACGACGCCACAAGTTCCTTGTGCGGAATCTGGCGCTGAATGTCGTGCACTTCCTTTTCGCCCAGCTTGAAGGTCAGGAAGTGGATGGTTGCCGCCGAAGCGTCCGGCGAGAGGCCGATCTCCAGCATCTGCTGGCGGACCTTGATGAGCGAGTGCAGCTCGGGCGTCTCAATTTTCGCCACCGCCCATTTGGCATGCAAAACCTTCAGCCAGCCCTCTTTCTCGAGGGCCTTGGCCACCCCGATGGGGTCTTCCTCATGCGCCAGCTGCTCAATCTCATAGCCGATGGCAGCCTTGCCGAGGTACTGGATGTACTCGCCTTCCTTGGCCGACTCAAAACGGGCCTGGGTGCGGTCATCCAGCTCCCAGTGGAAGCGGGCGCAGAAGCGCGTGGCGCGGATCAGCCGCGACGGCTCATTCAGGAAGCCATAGTTGTCGATCAGCCGGATAAGCTTGGCCTCAACGTCCGCCTGGCCGTTCCACGGGTCCAGCAACAGGCCCATCGAGCCCTCGTTGAGCGAGAGCGCCATGGCGTTGACCGTGAAGTCCCGTCGCCGCAAATCTTCCACGATGGTGGCGGGCGCGACCGCCGGGGGCTTTCCCGGCTTGTCATAGGTCTCCTGGCGCGCCATGTTGATCTCCGCGCGCACATTGCCCGGAAAGACCACGTGGATCACGCGCAGCGCGTCATCGACCAGATCGACCTTGCCGCCAGCTTTCTCCAGTTCTTTCTGGAGCTTAAGAGCATTTCCCTGAACCGTAAAATCAAGATCCCGGATAGGAAAGCCAGTGAGGATATCGCGGATTGCGCCCCCGGTCAGGTACAGGTTCATTCCCAGGTTGCGCGCAGTTTCCTGAACCAGCTTGACCGCCTTCATCTGCTCAGGCGTCAGCCGGGTTTCCATGGTGTAAATGTAGTCTGCCATTGGCTTTAAGACCGCGGGGCCCTCTGGGCGCCCGTGAGACTGGCATGGATTCCTTCGTACTGCCCAAAGGGCAGAACAGCGGTCGCCTTGCCAGCTATTAAGTCCATCCTCCACAGTAACTTACGTGGAATTGCCACAAATCCGCTTCAAACCACAGACGATACCACAAGCGTAACCCTCTTGGCTACCATCATTCATAAGCTCTTGATTTTCTTTGAACTTCGGGCAATCGTTGTACCGTCACGGATTCCCCCAAAGGCTTGCACAGGCTTCCCGGCGGGTACAATGGGAAGTGGTTGCAAGAAGGGTTCTGGAAGCGCGCCATGTCCTCGACTCACAAGAAGGTGATCGTCCGCAAGCTGGACCGCGACAGCGTCAACGGCTACGTTGCGGCGGCCGACTTCCTCTCCGGCGGCAAGCTGGAGATGATGAACACCGCCGGCAACGTGGTGCAGATCGACCTGCGCGAGGTAAAAGGCGTTTACTTTGTCCGGGAGTTTACTGACTCCGAAGGACTTACGCGCAAGACTTTCACCACACGTCCACGGGTGGAAGGCCTCTGGGTGCGGCTGCGCTTCCGCGATAATGAGACATTGGAAGGGCTGATGCCCAACGACCTGACGCAGATCGGCGCCGACGGCTTCTTCCTGAATCCGCCGGACACGCGCGGCAACACGCAGCGTATCTTTGTGCCGCGTCAGGCCATTGCCGAGCTGAGCGTGCTGGCCGTGATCGGCGCCAACGCCCGCAAGCGCAAAGCGGCCACACCGGAGCCGCAAACGCCGTTGCTGTTTGAACCGTAACGCGGACGGGCCGGTTCCCCGTCACCGCAGGCCAAGCGAATTACCCCTCGCAGAAACAGGACTGTTTGTATGAAGCTCTCGCAACTTGCCGCAAAGCTGAATCTGACGCTTGAAGGCGCCACGAGCGACCCGGAGATCACCGGGGTGGCCACGCTGGAAGACGCCAGCGAAAGCCAGATTTCGTTCTTCACCAACAAGAAGTATGCCGCCCAGATGAAGGAGACCAAGGCGGCCGCCATCATCGTGGACCCGAAGTACCACGCTGACGGTCATGCGCTGCTGCGCTCCAGCAATCCTTACCTGGATTTTGCGCGCGCGCTGGAGACTTTCTATCAGCCGCCACAATACGCTCCGGGCGTCCACCCCACGGCCGTGATTGACCCGACGGCGAAGATTGGTGCCCGCGCCCACATTGGCCCCTACGTGGTGATCGACCGCGATGTGATCATCGGCGACGACGCTGTGCTTCTAGCGCACGTGGTGCTCTACCAGGGCGTGCAGCTCGGCAACCGCGTCTTCCTGCACTCCGGCGTCACCATCCGCGAGTTCTGCCAGTTGGGCGACGACGTGCGCCTGCAGAACGGTGTCATCATCGGTGCCGATGGCTTTGGCTTTGCCCGCGACGGCGCCAACTGGCACAAGATTGTTCAGAGCGGACGCACCGTGCTCGGCAACCGCGTGGAGGTTCAAGCCAATTCGACCGTGGACCGCGCCACCATCGGCGAGACCCGCGTGGGTGAGCAGGTGAAGATCGACAACCTTGTTCAGGTGGGACACGGCTGCACCGTCGGCGACGCCACCATGATCTGCTCGCAGACGGGCCTTTCCGGCTCCACGCGCGTGGGCAAGAACGTGATTCTTGCGGGCCAGGTCGGTGCCGCCGGGCACCTCACCATCGGCGATGGAGCGATTGCCACGGCGCAGACCGGCATTCCATCCGACGTGCCTGCCGGCGCGATGGTCAGCGGCTATCCGGCAATTGAGAACCGTCAGTGGCTGAAGGCCGTGGCGGTCTTCAACCGGCTGCCGGAGCTGGCTCGCGCGCTGCGCAAGCTCTCGCACAACGAAGAGTAGAGTCCAACGGGCGGTGCGCTTGCGTAACTACACGGTGCGCCGCCCACTCTCTGTACAATGGTGCGCATGACGCGCACGTCCCGTTTGCTGACCGCTGCCCTTCTCTCCACCGCGCTAGTTGCCTCCGCCTGCCACTACCAGAAGCGCAACCTAACCCTCTCGGTGACCAACCAGAGCACGCGCATGTTGAACAACGTGGAAGTTGACTATCCCGGCGGCGTTTTTGGTTTCAGCATGCTGAAAACGGGCCAGAGCTTTCAGCGGCAGATTGTCGAGGCCTCGCCCTGCAAACTCATTGTGCACTTTGACGGGCTCAACGGACGCCAGCAGACGCAGAACTTCGACCTTGGACGAAACTGCCCCGAGGCCATCCGCTTTACCTACGGACAGGAAGGCCTCTTCCACCTGCAAGGCGCGAAATAACCTGTTAGCAATCGCCAGCTAGTTCTGATGGGGAGTGCGGTGTGGCTCTGGCAACGCATCGTTGATGATCCACCAGACGTGCTGCAACAGCTCTTCGCGGTTGGCAAACTTCGCGGGGTCCACCGGCGCGTGGCAGCGCACGGTCACCACGCCGGGCTTGATGCGGAATGAACCTTTCGGCCACGCTTCATACGTGCCGCTGACGGTGATGGGCACCACCGCCACACCGGCCTCCATCGCCATGTGAAACGGCCCTTTCTTGAACGGCAGCATGCGCCCCGTGCGCGAGCGGGTTCCTTCCGGAAAGACCACCATGCTGCGCCCCGCGCGCAGAACCTCGACGGCCTTGCGTACGCTCTCAATCGCGGCTTCGCGATGGCGGCGGTTGACGGGCACCATGTTGCCCTTGCGGAAGACCATGCCAAGAATCGGAATACGGAACAGTTCGTCCTTCGCCAGAATTGACATCGGGCGATAGATTGGCGGCACCACAATTGGCGGGTCAAGGTTGGAGACGTGGTTCGCCATGAAGATGTAGGCGGCCTTCGGGTCAAGCTGCTCGCGGCCTTCCACCACCACTCGCACGCCGGCCAGCCGCACCGCAATCCGGGCGGCCACAATTCCCCATCGCCACAGGATCTCGCCGTCTCCGGTGATGAAAACGAGCACCAGCGCCACCAGCGACGCCGGCGGCGTATAGAGCGCGAGAAAGCCGACAAATAACAACAGACGAATCAATGCGTGGTCTCCGTCTCGCTTTCTCCGTGAATCCAGGCGGCACGGCGTTGCAGTTGCGCGCCCGTGACCTGCGCCACATCCTCCAGCGCGTACTCATCATACTTGCGGCCAGCAAGCGTCAGCTCCACCTCGCGCTCCTGCTCCCCGCTGCGCAGCTTGAGCCGCACGACTTCACCCGGGTTGCGGCGATTGAGTTGTGCGCTCAACTCGCCCATCAGCGGGCGGCCATCCACTTCCACCACAATGTCTCCGGTGCGAATTCCCTGCTGCTCGGCTGGACCGCGAGGTTCCACGCGCGTGACCGTGGCGCCGCCCGAACGCAGGCGCGTGGTGCTCATGCCAGCAGCGGCCGCAGTGCCCTGATGATGCGAAAGCCGAAGGCCAACGGTTGCAAAGAACTCGTCATACGGAATCTCATCCGTGCCCGCGACGTAGCGGCGGAAGAACTCGCGGAAGTCGCTGCCGGTAAGCACTTCGCAGGCAAGCCGGACGCTCTCGGAGTCATCGAAGAACTCGCCCTGCTTGGCCCAGCGGGCATTCATATACTGAAACAAGTCACGCAATGAGCGGCGTCCGTGGCTCACGCGACGCAATTCAAGGTCGAGCAGCACGCCCACGATCTCGCCCTTGTTGTAGTAGTTGATGGAGCGCTGCGGCGAGCCATAGAACGCGTACTTGTCGTACCACGTCGTCAGGCTCGACTCTTCCACCGACTGCCACTGCCGCGCCGGGCGCGACTCCAGTACACCAATCTGCTGCGACAGTTGCGACAGAAAGCGCTTGTCATCCATCAGCCCGGCACGCACCAGAATGTGCGCCGCCGCCGTGCTGTCCACACCTTCGCTGAACCAGAGAGCGCGCGTGTACTGCTCGCGCGTGTAATCCACCGGCTCCAGCGAGCGCGGACGAATGCGCTTGACGTTCCACAGGTGAAAGAACTCATGCGCGCTCACGCCGGCAAGGCCCATGGCATCGCGTTGCACGCGCTCGGCGCTCACATCAATGGCCGTGCCGTAGGCGTGCTCCATGCCGCCTCCGGCGGGGCCGCGCGGAAAATGATAGAGGAACGTGTAGTCGTCGAACGGGCGGTCCTGCATCCAGTCGGTAGCGGCCGCCGTAATCTTCTGCAGCACGCCGCGCACGGCAGCGAGGTCGTAATCTCCGGGGTCGGCATCCACCGCAACGTGATACGTGGCGCCGTTCTGCTCGTACTGCGTCTCGGCAAAGCGCCCCATCTCAATCGGCGTATCAACCAAGCGGTCATAGGTCGGGGCTTCTGCCCGCGCGTTCTGCGCGTCTTCCGGTGAAAGCCCGCCAAAGACGCCGGTATCGCGCACTCGCCAGCCTCCGGGCACATCCAGCAGCTTTACCGAGACCGGCTCGTTACGATGCTCCGGGCGATAGACGAGCACCTCCGCCCAATTGAAGAATGCGTGGTGCGCATCGGCCTCCGCGCCGAACGGCCCGGCTTCATCAACATAAATGTCATAGCTGAAGGTGACGCAGGGGTGCTCGCTTTCGACCTCAACGCTCCAAGTCGTTTTGTCGACGGCGCGCACGTGCGCATCGGTCAGGTCGCAGCGCGAGCACATCCAGCGCGGCACGCCGCCCGTGGCCTCCACATGCGTCATGTACTGCGAGAAGTCACGCACGCGGTAGAGGGCGTTCCACACCGGCAGTTGAAACTCCCCGGCCGGCGTGTGTGCCACAGCATCCACGTGGACGATGTGTTCGTTCGCGCGCTTGAGCGAGACGCCATAGGCCACGCCCGTCGCCGGACACCACATCTGCGTTTGCGCCGCGGCTGCCGCGCACAGCGCCAACAACACCGCCAGGAGCTTCAACATTCTGCGAGCCAAACTATTCCCCTTTGTGCTGGGCCTTGATGCTTGCAGGCAGCTTCTCATAGATGCCGCCAAAACCGCCATTCGAAAGTAGCGCGACCACGTCTCCCGCGCGAAGCTCGGAGCCAAGCTGCGAGGCAATCTCATCGGGTGTGGTGCATTGGCGGGCAGGAATGCCGCGCGCCTTGAGCGCATCGACGATCGCCGCCACGTCCAGCCGCTCCTCCGGACGCAGCGAATCCGTGGTCTTGAAGAAGACGCTCGACAGCACCACTTCATCGGCCTTGGCGAGGCTCTCAATCAGCTCCTGCTGAAACACGTTGCGGCGCAGGGTATTCGAGCGCGGCTCCAGCACCGCCACCAAACGGCGTCCGTTGTAGCGCGAACGCAGCGCGCCGAGCGTGGCGGCAATGGCCGTGGGGTGGTGCGCAAAATCGTCGATGATGGTGATGCCGTGCAGTTCGGCCTTCACTTCCAACCGGCGCTTCACGCTCTTGAACTCTGCCAGCGCCTTCACGATGGCATCCGTAGCGATTCCGTAGTGCGAGGCGATTGCGGCGGCGGCCGTCGCGTTCAGCACGTTGTAGTCTCCGGCCAGCGCAAAGCGGAATGCCGCCCAAGGCTCGCCGTCGCGGAGCACGCGCCACGAGGTGCCGTCAGCGTCATGCTCAATATCGACCACGCGCCAGGTGGAATCCGCGGCAAAGCCGTAGCGCTCCACCTTGCAGAAGGCGCGCTCCACGCACTCGCTCACGTTCGCGCTGCCGTCCCAGGCCACAATGATGCCGCGCTGCGGAACAAGATTCACCAGCCGCTTGAAGGCGAACTTCACAGCCTCAAGGTCGCGGTAGATGTCGGCGTGATCGAACTCGACGGCTGTCAGCGCCACAGCGTCCGGGAAGTAGTGCCAGAACTTTGGCCCCTTATCGAAGAAGCAGGTGTCGTACTCGTCACCTTCGATGATGAACTCGCGCCCCTCGGTAACAGCAAAGCTTGAGCCGAAGTTCTCCGCTACGCCGCCAATGAGAAACGACGGATTGCGCCCGGCGCTGGCAAAGATCCACGCCAGCATGGAGGTCGTTGTGGTTTTGCCGTGCGTGCCGGCGACCACCAGCGACTGATGCCCGCGAATGAATTCGTCATGCACAAGTTGCGCCATCGAGGTGAATGGCAGGCGCTGGTCCAGCACGTGTTCCAGCTCCACGTTGCCGCGCGAAATTGCGTTGCCGACCACGATGAGGTCGGGCTTCCAGTCAAAGTTGGAGGCGGCAAAGGGCTGCATCACGGGGATGCCGAGCGAGGCGAGCATGTCGGACATGGGCGGGTAGGCGGCGGCGTCCGAGCCGCGGACTTCATACCCGCGCTTCTGCAACATTCCGGCCAGCGACGCCATGGCTGTGCCGCAGATGCCGATCAGGTGAATCTTGCGTGGCTGCATCCTTCTACACTAACGCATCGGGCGTTACGACCGCCACGGGCTATCGCGTTGCGGGCGCAAAGGCCAGGCGCACGGACTGAGCGGTGAACTCGACATCCGAGGAGACACCCAGCGGGAGGGTTAGATTGCGGCCTGTGACGTGTCCGCTGGGGACCCCGTAGGCGATGGGCACACCGAGCGGCACGAGCAGGCGCTCGATGACGCTCCACACGGTAGGCACCGTCGGGTCGTCCGCATTGCAGCCCTTCATCTCTCCGAAAACGATGGCTCGCACGCCGTTGAACTTGCCCGCCAGCAGCAGTTGCCGCAACATGCGGTCGATGCGGTAGGCGGGTTCGCCCACGTCCTCAAGGAAGAGCACTTTGCCCTCGGTCTGAATCTCGTACGGCGTGCCGAGCGTGGAGACCAGCAGTGACAGGCACCCGCCGTAGAAGATACCGCTGGCCGCGCCGGGGGCGAGCGTTGCGACCTGTGCATCGGTCGGCAGGTTCAGGGTCAGCGCTTCCCCACCCAGCGCAGAGCGGAATGACGCCATATCTGCGGCTCCGTTGGCGAAGTCGCAGGCCGCCATCGGCCCGTGAAAGCCCACGAATCCGCGGTCAACCATGCGGGTCAACAGCACGGTCACATCGCTGTAGCCGAGGAAAGGCTTGGCATGCGCGGTGAAATCGATGGAGTCGAGCACCGGCAGCAGGTAGTTGCAGCCGTAGCCGCCCCGCGCGCAGAGGATGGCGTCTATGTCGTCGCGCTCGAACATCGAGACCAGGTCGCGCGAGCGAGCCTCTGCTGCACCGGCAAAGTAGCCATCGCGCGCCAGCACCGCCTCGCCCAGGACAGTCTCATAGCCAAGCGCGCGTAAGGCTTCAAGGTTGGCACGCAGCTTCGCTTCTTCCACCGGACTGGCCGGGGCAACAATGCCAAGCCTCGCGCCGGGGCGCAGCGCGCGCGGAAGAATGGACGCCCCGCTCATCGCGCGTGCTCCTCTGGCACACACGCAATGCAAAGCGAGCCGCACGCATGCGGCTCGCCTGCGCTGCATTCGAGCTTACACAAAGTAGTCACCTTTGCAGACGAGCACGGCCGGGCCTTCCAGCGCGAGAGCGGAGCTGCCGCCCTCCCACTCCACGGTCTGCGTGCCGCCCGGGGAATGCACGGTCACCACCGGCCCCTGCACTTTGCCCGCAGCCAGCGCTGCGGCTGCCGTGGCCGAGGTGCCCGTGCCGGATGACATGGTTTCGCCCGCGCCGCGCTCAAAGATGCGAATCGTGATTTCGCTCGCGCCGGTCACGGTCACGAACTCCACGTTCACGCCCTCATGGAAAGCCTGCTCCTGCCGCTGCACTTCGGTGGCGATCCGCTGCCAGTCCTGCGGAAACTCGTTGACGAAGATGACGTAGTGCGGGTTCCCTGTGGAAACAGGCGTGCCTCGCACAATGCTGCGGTTCAGCTTGAGCGCAAACTCTTCGCCCACCTGCGGCGTGCCCATCTCGGTACGGAAGAAGAACGTCGCGCCCTCGCGGCGGCGCAGCAGGCAGAGCTTTTCGCCCGCGTCGGTTGCAATGTTCAGCCGCGTTTTGCCGCTGGTGGCGGCCAGGTAAGCGGCCACGCAGCGCGTGCCATTGCCGCTCAGTTCGGCCTTGGAGCCGTCGGCGTTGATGAGGTGAATCTGCCCGTCGGCGCTCTCATCGTTGTAGAGCCACTCCACGCCATCGGCGCCCACGCCGTTGTTGCGATCGCAAAGCTGGCGGCTCAACTCGGCCGCATCGGACGGAGCGTGCCGTCCGTCGATGATGAGAAAGTCATTGCCGCACGCGCTGGCCTTTACAAAAGGAAGACGTTTTCCCTGAAAATTATCGAACACGTTCCTACTCCTGCTCGGTCACGGAAAACGACCGGAGCTGATGAATGAAATCCTCCGCCTGGAGCTGCCGGCGAAGCCGTTCGTGCTGCTTTTCGTCTGCTTCGAGTGTAAACGCAAATTCGGCGAGTTCGCCGTGATACTGCATCTGCAGGGAGCGCATCTCCAAGCCCTCGCGGCTGAGCACGCCATTGATGTGCTCCAATACCGGCTCCGGCGTCTCCGTCGAGAACTGGTAGACCCAGCTCACGGGCTGCGGTATCCAGCGCTTTTCCATGCTGCCCAGGCCTTCCAGCACAAGCAGGATGAGCACGGTGGCCACCACGGCCACCAGAAGGTGCCCGCCGCCACATGCCATGCCGATCGATGCCACCACGAACAGGGTCGCCGCCGTGGTCAGCCCCAGCACGTTGCCGCGCGAATGCAGAATGGAGCCTGCGCCGATGAAGCCGATGCCCGGAATGATCTGCGCGGCAATGCGCGCGCTATCCGCGGGGGTGCCCGCCAGCGCCACGGAGAGAATGGTGAACATGGCCGCGCCAAAGCAGATGCAGATATTGGTGCGCAGCCCGGCCGGGCGATGATGCAGCGCGCGCTCCAGTCCGATGGCGCCGCCCAGCACTGTCGACAGCAACAGCCGCAGCAACACCTGCGTGACAAAGGTGGCTGCCTGCGGATGAAGACTGAGATCGAACAGGTGTCTGAGTTCGGGCATCGGCGTAGTCCTGCCGCAGAAGGGGGCGCGCGGCTTGCGAGATTGTAGCACCGGCCCGTTACAAACGAACGTGACGCAAAAGAAGAAGGCCACGCCGAAGCGTGGCCCTGCATCCTGCTACCGCCGGATTGCTCCGTCTGGAACAACCGGCCATTACTTTACTGTCCGGCTTCCGAGGCTCCGCTAGCTGCGGGGGCCACGGTCTCCACCCGGACGGGGTCCGCGACCGCGACGGCGGCGACGGTTGTTATTGTTGGCGCTGTGCGGACGGCGTTCGCCCTGAGCCTCAACCGCCATTCCTTCGCGGTTGAAGTTCGTCTCCTCGCCGCCTTCCTCTTCGGTATCGGCGTCATCGGCGCCGCCCTCGAAGGTGACGGACTCAGCCGAAGGCTCTTCGCTCGTCTCGTGCTCTTCCGCCTCGGCCGGAGCCGGGCTACCGCCCTGCTGGGCCGCGAGCTTCGCACGCTGCTCCTTCAGGATGGCCTTGCGCGACAACTTGATGCGGTTGCCTTCAACGGCCAGGACCTTGACCAGAATCTGGTCGCCTTCCTTCAGCTCGTCCTTTACGTCCTTAATACGGTGCTCGGCCACTTCCGAGATGTGCAGCAGGCCATCGGTGCCCGGCAGAATCTCGACGAAGGCGCCGAACTCGGCCAGACGGGTCACCTTGCCGAGGTAGGTCTTGCCAACCTCAGGCACGGCGGTGATCTCGCCGATCATCTGCAGAGCCTTCTCGGCGGCTGCCGCGTCGCTGGAAGCCACGCGCACGCTGCCATCGTCCTCGACGTCGATCTTGACGCCCGTGGCATCGACGATGCCGCGGATGATCTTGCCGCCGGGTCCGATCAGATCGCGGATCTTGTCTACCGGGATCTTCAGGTTGTAGAAGCGCGGAGCAAATTCGCTGACCTTCTCACGACCCTGGGTGATGACCTCGTTCATCTTGCCGAGGATGAACAGGCGTCCCTGCTTGGCCTGCGCGAGAGCTTCGCGCATGATCTGCGGGGTGATGCCCATGATCTTGATGTCCATCTGCAGCGCGGTGATGCCGTCGCTGGTACCGGCAACCTTGAAGTCCATGTCGCCGTAGTGGTCCTCGGCACCGGCGATGTCGGTCAGGATGGCGTACTTCTCGCCTTCCTTCACCAGGCCCATGGCCACGCCCGCAACCGGAGCGCGAAGCGGAACGCCGGCGTCCATCAGGCTCAGCGAGCCGCCGCAGACGGTCGCCATCGAGGACGAACCGTTGGATTCAAGAATGTCGCTGACCACGCGCATCGCGTAGGGGCACTCATCTTCCGGCGGAAGAACGGCCGTCAGAGCGCGCTCGGCAAGAGCGCCGTGGCCGATCTCGCGGCGACCGGCGCCACGCAGGAAGCTGACTTCGCCGACGGAGAACGGCGGGAAGTTGTAGTGCAGCATGAAGCGCTTCTTGGTCTCGCCTTCAAAGCGTTCCAGGCGCTGCATGTCTTCGCCCGTGCCCAGCGTGGTGGTGACCAGCGCCTGGGTTTCGCCGCGGGTGAAGATGGCCGAACCGTGGGTGCGGGGCAGCACGCCGGCTTCGATCCAGATCGGGCGGATCTGGTCGAACGCGCGTCCATCCGGACGGCGGCGGTCATTGGTGACCTGCTCGCGGAAGATATGCTCGCGCAGCATCTCGTAGTACTTGCCGAGCTTGGCGCGGCCTTCATCGTCATCCTCGGCCAGTTCCTTCTTCAGCTCGTCCTTGATCTCCTTGACCTTGGCGTAGCTTTCCAGCTTCGGATACTTCTCGGTGTTCAACGCGTCGGTCAGGCGCTCGCCAATCTTGGCGCGCAGCGCGCCGAGGTATTCCTCGTCAACGACCGGAGCCGCCACCACGCGCTTGGTCTTGCCTGCCTTGGCCGCCAGTTCGTTGATGGCCGCGCAGATCTTCTTGATCTCTTCGTGCGCGAACTCGATGGCATCCACCACGCGGTCTTCGAGCACTTCGTTGGCGCCGGCTTCAATCATCACGATGCCTTCGGCGGTGCCGACGACCATGATGTTCAGCTTTGACTCGTGCATCTCGGCATAGGTCGGATTGACCACGAACTGGTCATTCACCAGGCCGACGCGCACGGCGCCGATGGGGCCGCAGAACGGAATGTCGGAGATGCTCAGCGCGGCCGAGGCGCCGTTAATGGCGGCAACGTCCGGATCATTCTCGGTGTCAGCCGAAAGGACAAAGGCGATGACCTGCGTTTCGCAGCGGAAGCCTTCGGGGAACAGCGGACGGATGGGGCGGTCGATCTGGCGGCTGGTGAGAATTTCACGCTCGCTCGGGCGCCCTTCGCGCTTGATGAAGCCGCCGGGGATGCGTCCGCCGGCATAAGTGTATTCACGGTAGTCGACCGTGAGCGGGAAAAAGTCGATTCCCGCGCGAGGCTCTGCGTTGGCGCAGGCCGTGGCCAGAACGACGTTGTCTGCGATGCGGACCACGCAGGAGCCGTGCGCCTGCTTGGCGACCTTGCCGGTCTCAAACGAAATCGTTTTGCCGCCGCTGAGAGTAACGCTGACTTCTTGTTTCATGATCTTCCTTGTCTACGGAACGCGCCGTCACAATGTGGGGGTCCCCCGCGAAACTCGGGCGCTGCATACAGCAATGCCCTGCCCGTCGCAACAGGCTTTCGCGAGGCCACAGGATGGGATCGGTCTGGGTCAACTCGTGCGAAACCGCGGAGTGAATGCGCCGCCTTATAGATAGCAGTCACCGCCGGATTCTTGATCCGGATGCGACGGCCGGGCTGCGAATTCAGCCTGCACGTCGTTCCGCCAAAGACCACTCTGGCGGAGATGCAGTTCACCTGGCCGGAACTCGGCACAAACGCGACCGGGACGCTTGCGCGCCCCGGAAGCCAAACCTGGTTACTTGCGGATACCGAGCTTCGCGATGACCACCTTGTAGCGCTCGGTGTCGTACTTCTTCAGATAATCAAGCAAGCTTCGACGCTTGCTGACCATCATCAGAAGACCGCGGCGCGAGGCGTGGTCCTTCTTGTTGGCCCGGAAATGATCGGTCAACTGACCGATGCGCTCGCTCAACAGAGCGATCTGCACTTCTGGGCTGCCGGTATCGGTTGCGTGGGTCTGGAACTGCGAGATGACGTTGGATTTCTGCTCTCGGGCTAACACTGAAACTGACGCGCTCCTGCTCTTTGTCTCAATCCTGTAACAACTGAGAGGCTAACATATTGAGGGCGAAAGTGTAAAGCTTGAATTGCCCTGCACCCGGTGCAGACTACTTCACACCGTCCATTTCGGACTCATCGTGCAGATGCGGACGGCGCCCCTCGAGAAGCAATACGAGTTCCGAGCAGGCGGTCAAAGAGAAGTATTTGCCATCGGGAACGATGTCGCCATGTTCGTTGGCCAGCGAGGCACGCACTACAATCGCCGTGCGGCGATGCGATTCCTGAATGCCCTCCAATAGCTCCGGCAGGCTCCAGCCCGGCATCAGGCTGTCGAGAATCACAATATCAATGCAGGATTCCTTCAGAATGCGGCAGGCATCTTCCATCGCGCCGGCCTTGTGCACGATGTAGCCACGCGCGGCCAGATACATCCAGGCCTTACGGAAATCCTCCGTCTGCTCTCCTAGCATGAGAACAGAGGGAACCTGCTCGTCCCCTCCGAGACGAAGTTGAGAACTTAATTCACGCCACGACATTACATCTATTATCAAACACGGAGCGTCCCGCCGGAAGCGGAAAACCTCGCTTCACCTAAATTCACACTTCGTGATTGCCGGGCAAAAATCAGTTCTCCGTAGTACTTACCTTCCTGTCTTGCAGCCGTGAATTTATTTTTCCCGGCACGACTCCCCCTGCTCCGCCGCCACCATTGTGCAAGGCACTCCAGAATTCCACGCAGATGGATGACATTGTCGACCGCTTCCGCCAGGTGATTATATTCACCGCCGCGCAGGAATCGCCCGATATCGTCCCCGCATGCAGACCAAGACCATCGCATGGGCGCCCTTCGCAAATTGCATCTACATCCAGTTTTGACACTGCCGGGGTATTCATGCATACGTCTATGCGTATATATGTGATATTATGGCTCCGCGTAGGAGATTCTGTGATGAGAGAGTTGGACCAAATCTTTCGAGGCCTCGCGGATCAGACCCGCCTCCGAATTCTTAACCTTCTGATTCACGGTGAGCTGTGTGTGTGCGATATACAGCTCGTGCTGGAATCGGCTCAGCCCAATGTGTCGCGCCACCTTACCTATCTGAAGAACTCCGGGCTGATTCTTGACCGGCGTGAGGGCACGCGGATCTATTACCGCCTGGCTCAGCCAGCCGAGGGCGTCCACAAGCTGCTCTTTGCCTTTTTGAAAGAGGCGTTTCAAACCTCCCCGTCACTCTCGTCCGACGCGAAGAAGCTGAAGCGGGCGATCGAAACAGGAGCCAGCAACGCTCGCAAATGGAAGCCTTACTCGGCGCTGACGATGGACTTGCTCCACTCCAAAGCTCAACCGGTTCAGGACAAACTGAAATGAAGACAGTTCTCTGAATCCAGCGCAGCGTTTTCGTCAGTTGCGGCTGCGCCTGCATGAACCATTTCGTAATGAAGTGCGATGAAAACGCATTTCTTCCATGAACCAGAGAGAAGATCCGATGCCTGATAAACCCTGTTGCGAAGAACAAAGTTCACTGACCACCATTCCTGAGGCGTCGAAACCGCTAATGTCCACGCTGCTTGCGCGCTACGCAACTGGAGTGCTCGGACTCGCTGTGTGGTGGCTTCTCTATACGCATTTGGAGCGGTTTGCTGATTGGCTGTCGTTCCAGGTCTTCGGACTTTCCAAGGCCACTCGAATCGGCTCCGCGGCACAGTTCTTCATCTTCGAAACTCCGAAGGTGCTGATGCTGCTTACGATTGTCGTATTCGGCGTCGGCATTGTCCGGTCCTTTTTCACCCCGGAAAGGACACGGGCTATTCTCGCTGGTCAGCGGGAGTCCATCGGCAACGTGCTCGCGGCTCTGCTCGGAATCGTAACTCCGTTCTGCTCGTGTTCTGCGGTTCCTCTGTTCATCGGATTCGTCACCGCCGGTGTTCCGCTCGGTGTCACATTTTCGTTTCTTGTGGCTGCGCCCATGATCAATGAGGTCGCACTGGTCCTGTTATTCGGACTATTCGGATGGCGAACCGCCGCGATCTACGCTGGCACGGGACTGATAATTGCCATGCTCTCCGGCTGGATCATTGGACGGCTGCGAATGGAACGCTACGTCGAGTCCTGGGTATACGCCACGAAAACTGGCAGTCTTGAGCAGGACGAGACCATAACCTGGTCTCACCGTGTTCGCCTTGGTGCCGATGCCGTCCGTGACATTGTCGGCAAGGTCTGGCCATACGTCATTGCGGGCATCGCCATTGGTGCGGGCATCCACGGCTACGTTCCAGAAAATTTCATGGCCCACATCATGGGCAAAGCGGCGTGGTGGTCGGTTCCGGTCGCCGTACTCATTGGAGTGCCCATGTATTCCAACGCGGCGGGGATCATCCCAATCGTTCAAGCCTTGCTCGGAAAAGGTGCCGCGCTAGGAACGGTTCTGGCCTTCATGATGTCTGTCATCGGCCTGTCTTTGCCTGAGACGGTAATTCTGCGGAAGGTCCTGCGCCCGCAATTGATTGCCGCATTCGTCGGGGTAGTTGCCGTGGGCATTCTGATTGTGGGCTACATTTTCAATTCAATCATGTAAAGGAGAACTCATGATCAACATAACGGTCTACGGACCCGGTTGTGCCAAGTGCAAGGAAACTGAGAAGCGGGTGCGCAATGTCGTTGAGCAGACTGGAGTGCAGGCCAACGTGACCCATGCCACAGACTTTGCCGAGATGGCAAAGGCGGGCGTACTCATGACTCCGGCCGTCGCGATCGACGGCACGGTGAAACTCGCCGGGCGCGTGCCCAACGAAGACGAAATCAAATCCTGGCTTATCGCTTAGGCAGCAGAGTCACAACCACTCGTTTCCCTCGCGGGGCAGCTTGACTGCTAATTCCTGAATGATTTTCGAGTGAATGTGATTCGAGGGTCTTCGGTTACAAACAGTTTGGCTGCCCCCCAGGGATTCGAACCCCGATATGCCGCTCCAGAGGCGGCTGTCCTACCATTGAACGAGGGGGCAGCACATGAGCGCTCGGTAGCTATTGCTGGAACGCATCAACATTTTGATTCTACGGACACTATGCGGCGGCGTCAACCGTTCCAGAGCCTCTCGGCGCACTTTCTCGTCACAAAGTTGTGGAAAGTCGCACGCTCTCGCCGAATGCTCTGTGCACCGAACACGCCGGGGAAGCCCCGCTCCGCGTGCTAAACTTGAAGTGTTCTAGCCATGGCTACGATTCAGCGCAGAAAGACCTATACAACTCAGATTGGACACGTTCGCGTAGGTTCCGGCGCGCCAGTAATGGTGCAGTCGATGACCAACACGGACACCGCCGATATTGCCGCGACGGTTGAGCAGGTAGCGGCCCTGGCCCGCGCCGGCTCCGAAGTTGTCCGCGTGACGGTGAACAACGAGAAGGCCGCCGAGGCGGTGCCGCACATTGTGGAAGAGCTGGCGGCACGCGGCTTTGACGTCCCCATTGTCGGCGACTTCCACTACAACGGCCACAAGCTGCTCAAGCAGTTCCCTGCCTGCGCGCGCGCCCTGGCCAAGTACCGCATCAACCCCGGCAACGTCAGCATCGGCCGCAAGGACGACGACAACTTCCGCACCATGATTGAGTGCGCCATTGAGAACGGCAAGCCCGTCCGCATCGGCGTCAACTGGGGCTCGCTTGACCAGCAGATGCTCGTCCGGCTAATGGACGAAAACGCGAAGACCGCCAAGCCGCTCGACGGCAACACCGTGATGCAGGAAGCGATGATCCAGAGCGCGCTGCATTCGGCGGAGCTGGCGCAGAGCTACGGCCTTCCAGCGGATCGCATCATCCTGAGCGCCAAAGTCAGCGGCGTGCAGGATCTGGTCGACGTCTATCGCAAGCTGGCGGCGCGCTGCCAGTATCCGCTGCACCTGGGCCTGACCGAAGCCGGCATGGGCGCCAAGGGCATCGTGGCCTCCTCGGCCGCGCTGGCCATTCTGTTGGAGGAAGGCATCGGCGACACCATCCGCGTCTCGCTGACGCCGCAACCCGGCGGCGACCGCACCGAAGAAGTTCACGTGGCGCAGCAGATTCTGCAGTCGCTCGGCATGCGCAGCTTTGCCCCGCAGGTTACGGCCTGCCCCGGTTGCGGACGCACCACATCGAGCTACTTCCAGCATCTCGCGCAGAAGGTGCAAGGCTACATCCGCGAGCAGATGCCGGAGTGGAAGACGCGCTATGCGGGCGTGGAAGAGATGAAGTTGGCCGTGATGGGCTGCGTCGTCAACGGCCCCGGCGAAAGCAAGCACGCCAACATCGGCATCTCGCTGCCTGGCACGTTTGAGGAGCCGAAGGCCCCGGTCTACATCGACGGCAAGCTCTCGCTGACCTTGAAGGGCGACCACATCGCCGAGGAGTTCATGACCATCCTCAACGAGTACGTGGAATCGCACTACGCGAAGAAGTAGCGCACTGAATTTCGCAAGAAGAAGGCCGCCATTGCTGGCGGCCTTTGCAGTTTGAGATGGAATAGCGCGCTAGCTTGCGGTGGCCTCGGCGGCAAAGGCATTCACCTCATCGAGCGTGAGCGCGATTGCCTCCTGCGCGGCCTTCTCCACTTCTGCGGAGAGTCCGATGCCGAGCGTCTGATTGGGGTCGATGGTGATGGCAATCAGCCGCACGTCGGCCGGGGTCCCCATCAGGTAAAAGCTGTCGATGAGGTCCTTCAGGCCGATATCGTGCGCGGTCAGCGTGCGCGGGTAGTCCTTCGAGTATTTTGGAGAGAGCACCCGCACGGTGCCCACCGGATCGTCGGAGGCAGCGGCGTCGATGAGGACGACGCGCGCGGCCTGCTGCATCGGCTCCAGCAGGTAAAAGCTGCCGGTGCCGCCGTCAAGCAACTCCACATGCGCGGGCAGCGGCATCTTCTCCAGCCGCTGGACGACGTGGACGCCAACGCCCTCGTCGCCCATCAGCAGGTTGCCGATGCCCATCACCAGCAGCTTCCCTTCCCGCCTAGTCATTGTTGCGCCTTTCGAACTTCCATCCGCCGATGATGGCCGAGACCGTGCCGCGTCCTTCAATGTAGTCGTGGTAGAAGGACAGGTACACGTGCACCGGAATGAACAGAATGTAGAACCACATCAGCAGATGGTGCAGAAAGCGCACGTCGAATTCGCTGCCAAACAGCTTTACCACCCACTTGAAGCCCTGCGGCAACAACGCCAGGCTCATGCTCGAATAGAGCTGGAGTCCGGTGAGGATGGTGGTAACCGAGGCAACGAACAGGCCGACGTAAATCAGCGCCGCCAGCGCGTTGTGACCGGTGGAGATCGGGCCGTGCAGCTTCGTCTGCAACACGTCCGCCTTCAGCACTTCCACAATCTCGCGCTGCTGCCACTTCTTCAGCGGCAGAAAGCGCTTGAGCCGCGAATACTGGTTGCCCACAAGCCCCCAGTAGACGCGGAACACGAGATTGAAGATGAACAGAAACGCGAACAGGAAGTGCAGGAAGCGCACCGTCCCGAACCAATACTGTTGATAGGCCTCCGAGGCGTAGAACATGTGCATGGGCGCACCGATGAGAAAGCCGGTGACGCACAGCACGGCAATGCACGCCGCGTTGACCCAGTGGAAGACGCGCACCGGCAGCTCCCAGACGTATACGCGATGGTATTCGGCCGGACTCTGCGCGGTAGCGGCGTTGGCAAGGAATCCTGCTCCAGGCGCGCTCATCTCATCACTCCACATGGCACTGGCTCAGGTGCCGTCCTTCGGGATCGAAGAGGTGCACCGAGCAGGCCAGGCACGGGTCGAACGAGTGCAGCGTGCGGATGATCTCCAGCGGCTGTTCCAGGTTCGCCACGGGGCTGCCGATCAGCGACGCCTCAAACGCCGAGTGCTGGTTGTTGCCGTCGCGCGGAGAACCGTTCCATGTGGTCGGCACCACCATCTGGTAATTGAGGATCTTGCCGTCCTTGATCTTGATGTAGTGGGCCAGCGCGCCGCGCGGAGCCTCGGTCAGGCCCACGCCTTCGGCCTCCTTCGGCCACGTGCTCGGGTCCCACTTCTCGCCGTTGAAGGTGGAGGTCTCGTTGGTCTTCACCTGCTCCAGCAGCTCGTTGTAGAACTCCTTCATGTAGTGGACCACCATCTTCGCCTCGAGAGCACGCGCCGCCGTGCGGCCCAGCGTCGAATACATGGCCTCGAACGGCACGTTCAGCTTGCTGGTCAGCTCGCCTGCAACTTCCTTCACGTCCGTGTTGCCGCTGGCCATGGCCACCACCATGCGCGCCAGCGGGCCCACTTCCATCGGGTGGTCCTTCCAGCGCGGAGTCTTGATGAACGAATACTTCTGGCTGCCCTCCAGGGTCTTGAATGGAGGCTTCGGCCCCGTGTAGTGCAGCTTGGTCTCGCCCTTCGAGGGATGCACGCCTACGCCATCGCCCTCCTGATAGGTGTACCAGGAGCTGGAGATGTATTCCTTGATCTCGTCAACGTTCTTGGCGTTGACCGGGTGGACCGTCGAGAGGTCGCGGTTCAACACCACGCCGCGCGGGAACTTGTAATACTCCGGATGTCCGTAGCCGCGCGTCGGCAGGTCGCCATAGGCGAGGTAATTCTGCAGACCGCCGCCGATGCCTGCCCAGTCCTTGTAGAAACCGGCGATGGCGATGACGTCGGGCACATACACCTGCTCGATAAACTCCATGGCCTGGTTGATGAGCTTGCCCACGAAGTTCAAGCGCTCGGTGTTGATGGCGTTCACTTCGTCCACGTTGATGGAGCACGGCACGCCGCCGACGAGGAAGTTCGGATGCGGGTTCTTGCCGCCAAAGATGGCGTGAACCTTCACAATCTCCTTCTGCCACTCGAGTGCCTCAAGGTAGTGCGCCACGCCCAGCAGGTTGACCTCCGGCGGCAGCTTGAACTGCGGATGCCCCCAGTAGCCATTGGCGAAGATGCCCAGTTCGCCGCCGTCGACGAACTTCTTGATGCGCTGCTGCACCTCGCTGAAGTAGGCCGCGCTGCTCTTCGGGTACTTCGAGATCGACTGCGCGATGGCCGCCGTCTTCACCGGATCGGCCTTCAGCACACTCACCACATCAACCCAGTCGAGCGCGTGCAGGTGGTAGAAGTGCACCACATGGTCATGGAGCTGAATGGTGCACTCCATCAGGTTGCGGATCAGCTCGGCGGTGCGCGGAACCACGATGCCGAGCGCGTCTTCCACGGCGCGCACGCTGGTTAGCGAGTGGCAGCTGGTGCAGACTCCGCAGACGCGGCCGACGATGGCCCACGCGTCGCGCGGATCGCGGTCGCGCAGGATGATCTCCAGCCCGCGCACCATGGTGCCGGAGCTGAAGGCGTCCTTGATTATGCCGTTTTCGACCACGGCCTCAACGCGGAGGTGGCCCTCGATGCGGGTAACGGGATCAACAATTACGCGGGTCATTCGGCCTTCTCCTTGTTCTCCTGGCTTTCAGTGCCTTCAGCGTGAATCTCAGCAATCAGCTTCTGTTTGCGGATGTTGGTGGTGATGGCGTGTCCGGCGATGCCGGCCAGCGTCACCAGCCCGACGGCGGTGCCGACCGTGTCGGCCGTGCTCTCAATGCCAAAGCCCGGGAACGAACGCAGGTGCTGGTAGAACGGCCCGTTATCCCAGAATCCGGCCTCGGAGCAGCCAATGCAGCCATGGCCCGACTGAATCGGGTAGCTGACGCCTTCGTTCCACTTCACCACCGAACAGGCGTTGTAGGTAATGGGGCCGCGGCAGCCCATTTTGTAAAGGCAATAGCCCTTGCGAGCGTTCTCGTCGTCCCAGCTCTCGACGAACAATCCGGCGTCGTAGTTCGGGCGGCGGTAGCAGGTGTCATGCACGCGGCGTCCGTAAAACTCCTTCGGGCGTCCGAGGCTGTCCAAGGCCGGTGCGCGGCCGTTGACAAGCAGATGCGTCACCACGGCGGTCATCACGTCGGCAATCGGCGGACAGCCCGGCACGTTGATCACCGGCTGATCAATCAGTTTGTGAACCGGCGTGGCGCCGGTCGGGTTCGGATTGGCAGCCTGCACGCAGCCGTTGCTGGCGCAGGAGCCCCACGCGATGACAACCTGCGCGTCCTTGGCGCATTCCTTCAGAATGTCCTCGGCGGTACGTCCGCCGATCATGCAGTAAACGCCGCCGTCAGCGGTCGGAATGGCGCCTTCCACCATCAGAATGTATTTGCCCGGGAAGCGCTTCAGCGTGTCCTGCAGGCACTTTTCCGCCTGGAAGCCGGAAGCGGCCTGCAGCGTCTCCGTGTAGTTGAGCGAGACGGTGTCGAGAATGATGTCTGCCGCCAGCGGGTGCGAAGAACGAATGAACGACTCGCTGCAGCAGGTGCATTCCTGAAAATGAAGCCAGATGATGGGCGGGCGGGCCTGCTTCTCAAAAACCTCTGCCACCTTGGCGACTGCGCTGCCTTCCAGCCCGGCGACGACTGCGGCCATCGAGCAGAACTGCAGAAAATCGCGGCGGCTGTACCCCTTGGCCTGCATCGCCTCCCAAATTGTTGTTTTAGAGCGATCCATGTCCACCTCGAACTTGTTTAATCACTGCCCTGATACTGCCCCGCGCTTCCATGCACGGCGCGGACGGCAAAAGGTTATGATGCACATCGGAAACCGGCTTGTGCGCCGCATCACGACAGTTAAATAAGAATTCGGTTGAAGTTGTATTTTGGGAAGGTCCCCAAATCAGAGTCGCGGTCTTACCCGCTGCATGGGATACGGAAAGATTGCGTGCTCACAAAGCTCCGTTGCACATCTTTGCTGCTGAGACTGCGCGACACATCCAGAGCTGCGCTACAATCGGTTTCCATTTGAAAAGTATAAATAGAAACGGCCAAGATGGATGTTGAAAACCTGCCTGCTTTGATTGATTTTCACAATGTCACGGTGATGCGCGGAGCAACTCGCGCGCTCAACCAGTTTTCCCTGCGTATAGGCCCGCGCGAAAACGTTGCCATCATCGGGCCAAACGGCTGCGGCAAATCCACGCTGCTGAAGACCATCACGCGCGAACTCTACCCGGTATCCACTCCGGATTCACACGCGCTCATCTTCGGGCGCGACCGCTGGGTGACGGCTGAAATGCGCCAGCAGCTCGGCATCATCACCAATGACCTGTTTGCGCAAAGCTGGGCCAATCCGACGGGCCGCGAAATGGTGCTCTCCGGCTTTTTCGCCAGCTTCGGGCTGTGGTCTCACATGGTCGTCACCGCGGAGATGGAGCAGCGCGCCACCGAGGTGCTCGAGCTGTTGGGCGCGGCAAAACTTGCCGCTAAACGCTACCGCGAGCTCTCCAGCGGCGAGCGCAAGCGGCTCGTACTGGGCCGCGCGTTGGTGCACCGTCCAAGCGCGCTCATTCTCGACGAGCCGAGCGACAGCCTTGATCTGGCGGCGCTCAAGGCACTGCAACGGAATCTCCGCACACTTGCCCAGCAGGGCGTCTCCATCATCCTTGTGACGCACCATCTGCACGAGATCATTCCGGAAATCACGCGCGTGGTGCTGCTCAAGGATGGGCAGGTCTTCCGCGACGGCAGCAAGCCCGAGGTGCTCACCCGCGAAAACCTCTCCGCCGCCTATGGCGACACCATCGAACCCGTCGAGCACAACGGCTATTACCAGTTCTGGTAGGCCGGGACCACAATTTCCACGCACTGGCACAGCGCACACGCCGCGCCAGCTTTGCTATCATCAGGCATTCCCATGCGATTGATCATCCGTTCTTCCGAGATCCACGCGGCCGGTGTCTTCACGCTCGACCGCATCCCCAAGGGCACGCGCGTTGTCGAGTACACGGGCGAGCGCATCAAGCACGACCTGGCCGACGAACTCTACAAGGAGCGGCCTTACACCTACCTGTTCGGCGTCGGCGACGGCACCAACGTCATTGACGGCTTCGGCATGTCGATGTACCTGAACCACTCCTGCGCGCCCAATTGCGAGACCGAAGAGGACGAAGACGAGCGCGTCTGGATTGTGGCCACGCGCAACATTGAGCCGGGCGAGGAGTTGGTCTATGACTACTTTCTCTATGACGGCGAAGGTGAGGCCCCCTGCACCTGCGGCGCAAAGAAGTGCCGCGGCACCATGTACTCTCCCAAGGAATTGAAGAAGCGCGAACGCGCCAAGAAGGCCGCTGAGCGCAAGAAGAGGGCTGCCGCCCGCAAGCGCCGCCTCACCCGGCAGGCGAAGAAGCAGGCCGCCGCAAAGTAGTTTTTTGTCGGGCTCAAACGCAAAAATGCCTGCACCGGAGTGCAGGCATTTCGTTTTACTGAAAATCCGAGGGCTATTTGAAGGAGCCGGCGGCCACTTCCACGGTATCCTTCACGTCGAAGACGGTCAGCAGCTTGGTCACCTGCAGCAACTGGTTGACGCGCGAAGCCACCTCTGCCAGCTTGATCTCCGCACCGGCATTCTTTGCCGAGCTGTACAAGCCGACCAGAGTTCCCAGGCCACCGCTGTCGATGTAGGTCACGTCGCGCAGGTTGAGCACGATCTTCTTGGTGCCTTCGCTGATGAGCACCTTCACCTTGTCCCGCAGCATGCCGGATTCGTCGCCGAATACCAGGCGTCCGCTGAGGTCCAGTACCAGCACTCCATCCACTACACGGTCGCTAATCTTCAATTCCATAGTCAGCTCCACCCTTAGTCAAAAAACCGTAGTGCCACAATACAGCGTTCATCAGCGGTTGGCAACCCTCCGCAATCCGCGCCATTTTGCGGCTCATATGACCTAATACGCAGGGAATCCCTCATGGTTCCCCGCCCCGGAAACATTTCCCGTCGAATGCGTGTCTACGCCTCCGGCGGCTTCCCTTATAATGGAGCCGTCCATGAGCTACACGGTCCTCGCACGCAAGTACCGCCCGCAGAAGTTCGCCGACGTCATTGGCCAGGAGCACGTGACGCGCACCCTGAAGAACGCGCTGGAACAGCAGCGCATTGCCCACGGCTACATCTTCAGCGGACACCGCGGCATCGGCAAAACCACCATCGCGCGCATTCTCGCCATGGCGCTCAACTGCAAGTCGAGCGACCGCCCCGTGTCCGAACCGTGCGGCGTCTGCGAGAGCTGCCGCGAGATCCGCGAGGGTTCGGTCGGCGCAATGGACGTCATCGAAATCGATGCGGCCACCAATCGCGGCATCGAGGAGGTGCGCGGCCTCATCGCCACCGCCACCGCCGAGCCTGCGCGCGACCGCTACCGCATCTTCATCCTCGACGAAGCGCACCAGGTCACCGACGCCGCCTTTAACGCGCTGCTGAAGACCCTGGAAGAGCCGCCCGAGTGGGTCGTCTTCATGATGGCCACCACGCAGCCTGAGGATATTCCGCAGACCATCCGCTCGCGCTGCCAGCACTTCTCGTTTCACGCCGTCAAATTCGACGACATCATGAGCCAGCTCCGGCACATCTCCGAGGCCGAGCACCTGACCGTCGACGATGGCGCGCTGGCGCTGCTGGCCGAGGCCGGCGACGGCTCCATGCGCGACGCACTCAGCATCATGGACCAGGCCATTGCCTGCTGCGGCACCACCCTCTCCGAGCAGGACGTGCGCGGCCTCATCGGCAGCGTGGCCAGCGACGTGATGGAACAGGTGCTCGACGCCGTCTCGCGCAATTCCAGCGAGGACGTGCTGCGCATCATCGACAAGCTGTTGGTGGAAGGCCAGAGCCCCACGCACTTTGCGCGCCAGATGGTGCGCTTCCTGCGCAATGCGCTGGTGGCCAAGGTGGGCGGCAGCGAAACATCGCTGCTGCAAATTTCAAGCGATGAAAAGGCCCGGGTGGCGCGCGTGGCCGAAAAGTTCAGCGAAGAAGACCTGACGCGCTTTCTCCAGATCATGCTGCGCACGCACGGCGACGTCAGCTACAAGCAGGAGCAGCGCTTCCATCTCGAACTCGGCCTGCTGAAGCTGGTGCATGCGCAGCGGCTGTTGCCGCTGGAGCAACTGCTGAGCAACGCAAAGCTCGACGCACCAGCGCCCGCGCATAGCTCGCAACCCGCACGCACCGCGCCGCCCAGTTTGAGCAACACGCGCCCCGCTCCCTCGGCCCCCGGTGGCGGCGTCTCGGCATACCGCCCGGCTGCGCCGCGCACCTCTCCGTTTGAGGCCGACCGACAGCGTAAGTCCACGCCACCCAGCGGCGGCAACACGGAGATGAGCACTTCAACGGAAGCACCTGCCTCCGCTCCGCAGGTTACCCCGTTCTCGCCACGCACCTTTGGCGGCGCATCGCCTTCGCCCTTCCCGGCGGCTTCCGCCCCGGCCCGCGCGCAGGTGGTGCAAATGGGCTCGAACATGGCCGTGCACGCGCCCACCTCACAGAACAATGCTGGCGCGTGGAATCTCGAGGCCGTGCGCGAGGCCGTGATCAACGATTTTGAACGCGCCGGGCAGCAAACGCTCGTCGATAAGCTCGAGGCCGGCGAGTGGCGCGCGGAAGGCGCACAGGCTATCGTCGTTGTCGACTGGTCGGCACAGATGATCGGCTTCAGCTACGGCACAGAACTGAAGCGCACCGCAAACCAGTCGGCCTGCAAGGCCGCCGGAACCACCGTGCACGTCACGCTGGTGAGCGGCGCCCCGGTGGCACAGGCCACGCGCGCGCCGCGCAAGTCGAGCGGCGGCAACCTGCGCGCGCTCGCCATGGATGAGCCGGTGGTCAAGCGCCTGCAGGAAAAGTTCAAGGCGGAAATTCGCAGCATCATTGAGCCGAGAGATTAGCTGCGCAAAAATACGCGGGCGGTACTGCGGCAGCGCGAAAATCGAAACGAGCCGACCTGCGAGGCAGCCCCGGCGGAGGAACCATGAACCCCAATCAGATTCAGGAAATGATGCAGCGCGCGCAGCAGATGCAGCAGCAAATGCAGGAGAAGCTGGCGCAAACCGTGGTCGAGGCCAGCGCGGGCGGCGGCGCCGTTACCGTGAAGATGAACGGCACCAAGCAGGTGCTGGGCGTCACCATTGCTCCCGACGCCACGCAGGACGTTGAAATGCTGCAGGACCTTGTGATGGCCGCCGTCAATGAAGCGGGCCGCAAGGTTGACCAGGCCGCGCAAGGCGCCATCGGCGGAATGCTGGGCGGCATGGGCCTGCCCCCGGGATTGTTCTAGATTTTCGAATTGTTAATTTGAGAATCTTCGAATTTCTATCTTCGTCGCCGACCTTCTCTTACGGTCCGGTCAGACGAGGGTTTCAATTCGAAATTGTTGAAATTCTCAAATTCGAAAATTCTGCCGCGAACCGCATAGAAGGCTACTTACCCATTATGTCCAAGTTTGCCGAGCCGATGGCTCGCCTCATTGACGAATTGAAGAAGCTGCCGGGCGTCGGTTCCAAGAACGCGCAACGGCTGGCGTTCCATATTCTGCGCTCGCCGGAGGAAGACGCGGAGGCGCTCGCCGCGGCCATCCACGAGATCAAGCAGAAGCTGCATCTCTGCTCGGTGTGCAACAACATCACCGACGTCGATCCCTGCTCGTACTGCTCCAGCGCCACCCGCAACCAGCGCGTCATCTGCGTGGTGGAGGAGCCGACAAACATTGCGGCCATCGAGAAGGGACACAACTACAACGGCGTTTACCATGTTCTGCACGGCACGCTCTCGCCCATCCACGGCGTGGGGCCGGAGCACCTTCGCATCGGCAACCTGTCAAAACGGGTGGAAGATGGCGCGGCCGATGAAGTGATCCTCGCGACCAACCCGACCGTCGAGGGCGAGGCCACCGCGACCTATCTGGCGAAGATGTTGCGCCCGATGGGAGTGAAGGTCACGCGCATTGCCACCGGCCTGCCCGCGGGCAGCGATATTGAGTATGCCGACGAGGTCACGCTGCAGAAGGCGCTCGAAGGACGCCGCGAGCTTTAGCCTTTCGGCTCCCGCAGACGCACAAACGCCCCGCAATTGGCGGGGCGTTTCACTTTTTAGATGTCTTCTGGCTCTCAACCTTCCGAAACCTTACGCACTTTTCGAAACCTGCCGACACCTTCCCCTATAGCGTCACCGTCTCGCCGCTCTGCTGCTCAATCAGGCGCGACATCAGTTCCTTCAGCCGCTCGCCGGTACGCGGAAAGACGAAGTCACCGGCCGCAAAATCCCAGTCGAGCTTGAAGCTGGTCGACAGCGCCGAGATCCATATCTGCTGCACCGCCGAGTTGGGGGAGATGACGAAGGTTCCAGCCGGGTCCTCAAAGTTCATGTGGAGCGCGCCGCCGCGCTCTTCCACTTCGTAACCGCCGGCATCCTCCGCGTTGTAGAGCGCGCGCTTCAACTTCTCCAGCGCAGCGTCGGACTTTTTTTCGAATTCCTTCCCGTCCATCATGTGCCTAGTCTCGGATGTTCCCTGAAAAGTTGCAAGCATCTGGTGCGCCGCGCGCGAAGAAAAACGAGCGGGACAATCCTCCGCCCTGCCCATGCCGCCGATATCGGTTTCAGCGCTCCACTGGAGCAGCGGGAGGCGTCACCGGAGCTTCGGAAAGCTTCGGGCTGGCCGCCGGAATCACAACATATCGGTCGAGACGCACGCGCAGTCCCGTGTTTGGCGGAAGTTCCACGTCGCGTCCCTGGGTAGCAAGCACGTAACCGCCACCGGCAATGGCGCCGATGAGCGCGCCCTTCAAAGCGCTGCCGAAGATGAGTCCGGCAAGCGTGCCGCCGCCCGCACCCACGCCGACGTCGCGCGCCGTCTCACGGCCACTCGCGCCCTTGGCATCCACATCGCCAGACTCGTTGGTGGAAGCATTCACCCGCGTGGAAGATTCATTGATGCCGATCAAGGAGGCTTCCATCGGGAGCAATTCCCCGCCCTCAAGCATCAGATCGGTAAAGCGAAGGTTCAGCCGCGCGCGCGCGTTGCGCATGGAGCCGAACAGCTTGCCGCGCTCGATTCCGGCAATGCGTCCGCGAACGCGCGCACCGCTCGGCACCAGCACCTGGCCGTCTTTGTTGCGCAGCGGCTCCATCAGCGTGGCCGTAAATTCGTCGCCCGCCTGCGAAGTCTTGCTGGAGATCGCCGCGTCGAGCGAGGCGCGTATCTCCGTGCCTGCGTCCAGCAGCCTCTCCATGGGAATCTCCGTTTCTCCGGTGGCGGGCGCAGGGCGCGGCTTTAGTTCCGGAGCTGGCGGAGCATCTGGAGGCGGAACGGGGGGCTCCTGGGCCGCGGCGGCCAACGTCCACAGCAGCACACAGGCCAGAAGGATGCAAAGTCGTTTCATCGGAACCTCCACCCAGACACACTACTCCCAACAGCATATCAAGTCGAAACACGCGCGGCAGCAAAGAGTTGCTGTGCACTTGCGCCTTCGTTGCCCGCAAGCGTTTAATTTTAGAGACGACTATTGATTGAGCGGACCCGAGATTGCCGCCAGCATTGGATGATGGATGAGTTTGCAGCCTGGCAAGACCAAAGTTCTGATTGTTGATGATGAACGCATCATTGCGGACACCCTTGCATTAATCCTGAGCCACGCGGGCTTTGATGCCTTTGCCCTCTATTCCGGCGAGGCCGCACTGGAGCGCGCCAGAAAGAATCCCCCAGATCTGTTCCTATCTGACATTTCTCTGTCCGGCATGAACGGCGTCGAAACCGCCATGCACGTCCACCAGATGCTGCCTGACTGCCGTATCGTTCTGTTCTCCGGGCAGGCTTACACCGCCGAACTGGTGAACCAGGCTCGGGCATCGAGGCTCCCCTTTGAACTGATTGCCAAACCCATTCATCCGGCGGAGCTGATCGAACTGCTGCGGCGGCAGGCCGAACTTCCGGCAGACTGAAGACCCCGCCGAGGCGGGGTCGCTTGCTATCTGCATTTTTCTTAAGAATGTTTGCGGCGAATCCTGCGGCCTACTCGGCGTTGCGCAACCGCGTCGGCACGGCCACCGCCTGTGCCGCCTCATGCCGCAGCTTGGCCCGCAGGTCTTCGGCAATCTGCTTGCCGTGGAAGCGTCCGTTCTCGATGAAGACCTCGTTGGTCCGATTGCCGCCCACCACCACGCCTGCGAGGTAAAGCCCCGCCACGTTGCTCTCCAAGGTATCGGGATCCACCATCGGCTTGTGGTCCGGCCCGTTGAAGGCCACGCCAAGGCTCTCCAGAAAGCTGAAGTCCGGCCGGTAGCCAGTCATCGCCAGCACAAAATCATTCTTCAGCGTTACTTCGCCATCGGGCGTCGCCAGCGTCACCGACTCCGGCGTGATGGCCACAACCTGCGAATGAAAATACGCTTTGATCTCGCCGTTCTTAATACGGTTCTCAATGTCCGGCTTGACCCAGTACTTCACGTGATGGTGAATGCCTTCGCCGCGATGCACCAGCGTGACCCGCGCGCCGTGCCGCCAAAGCTCCAAGGCCGCAATGGCCGCCGAATTCTTCGCGCCCACCACCAGCACGTCATGGTCGTAATACGGATGTGGCTCGGTGTAGTAGTGCTCCACCTTGGGCAAATCTTCGCCCGGAACTCCCAGCAGGTTCGCCACGTCGTAATACCCGGTCGAGGCCACCAGCTTGCGCGCGCGGAAGGTGAGATGATCGCCGCGACGGTCGCGGGCATGCACCAGAAAATCGCCATCGGAGCCTTCGACGCGCTCCACCGTCGTGTACTGCCGCACATCGAGCCGGTAGTGCTCGGCCACTTTGCGGTAGTACTCAATGGCCTCCAGCCGCGTCGGCTTCTGATTGGCGCTGGCAAAGGGCAGGTCGCCAATTTCAAGCAGCTCCGGCGTGGTGAAGAACGTCATGTTCGTTGGGAAATGGAAGATGGAGTTGACCAGGCAGCCCTTCTCCACGCAGACCGCGCGCAGCCCGGCCTTCTGCGCCTCAATCGCGCAGGCCAGTCCCGTGGGACCAGCGCCGATCACCAGCACATCAAACGCTTCATTCATGTTCCTAGCATAGCAAGCATGGCAATGCCCCGGCCGCTTAATCCGAATGTATAATTCTGTCGGCTTCACTGCGCAGTTCTCTCATTCCGCTGTCCCGCACTCATAAGGAGATCACGATGAGCCACACCGATCTGACAGGCGTTCCCACCCGCACGGAATCCGACAGCATGGGCAAGATTGAAGTGCCCACCAACGTCTACTGGGGAGCGCAGACCCAGCGCTCACTGCACCACTTCGCCATCGGGCATGACACCATGCCGCCCGAGTTGATCCGCGCCTTCGCCATCCTGAAAAAGGCCGCCGCGCTCGTCAACCAGGACCTTGGCAAGCTGCCCGAAGACAAGGCCAGGCTCATCGTCGCCGCCGCCGACGAAGTGATCGCCGGCAAACTGAATGACCAGTTCCCGCTGCGCATCTGGCAAACGGGCAGTGGCACCCAGACCAACATGAACGTCAACGAGGTCATCAGCAACCGCGCCATCGCGCTGGCGGGCGGCGAACTCGGCTCCAAAAAGCCGGTCCACCCCAATGACCACGTCAACATGTCGCAGTCCTCGAATGACACCTTCCCCACGGCCATGCACATTGCCGCCGCGCAGCGCGTGCGTGAGGTGCTCATCCCGGCGGTGAAGACCGTGCGTGACGCCCTGCTGGCCAAGGCCAAGGAGTTCGAGTCGGTCGTCAAGATTGGCCGCACCCATCTGCAGGACGCTGTGCCGCTCACCGTCGGCCAGGAGTTCGGCGGCTGGGCCAGCCTGCTTGACCGCGACATCACGCGGCTGGAGCAGGTGCTCGACGGCCTCTACGACCTTGCCATTGGCGGCACCGCCGTCGGCACCGGTCTGAACACGCACCCGGAGTTTGCCGAGCGCGCGGCGAAGAAGATCAGCGAGTTGACCGGACTTCCCTTCCGCTCGCACCCGAACAAGTTTGCCGCGCTCAGCGCGCATGATGAGCTGGTCTTCGCGCAGGGTGCGCTCAACACCCTGGCCTGCTCGCTCATGAAGATCTCCAACGACATTCGCTGGCTGGGCAGCGGCCCGCGCTGCGGCCTGGGTGAGCTGGTGCTGCCGGAGAATGAGCCTGGCTCCTCCATCATGCCCGGCAAGGTGAACCCCACCCAGTGCGAGGCCATGACGATGGTGGCTGCGCAGGTGCACGGCGCTACCGCCGCTGTGGCTTTTGCTGGCTCGCAGGGCAACTTTGAGCTCAACGTCTTCAAGCCGGTCATCATCTACAACTTCCTGCACTCGGTCACCTTGATCTCCGACGCCTGCCACGGATTCGTTGAGTTCATGGTCGAAGGCATTGAGCTGGACAAGGCGAAGATCGACTACTACGTGAAGAATTCGCTGATGCTGGTGACCGCGCTGGCACCGAAGATCGGCTACGACAAGGCCGCCAAAGTGGCGCACACCGCGCACGTGGAGCACACCAGCCTGCGTGAGGCTGCGCTCAAGCTCGGCTTCCTCACGGCCGAGGAGTTCGACGCCACGCTGAAGCCGGAGACGATGACGCATCCGTAGAGGAAGGCTTCGAGAGGTTGAGAAAGGTGTCGTAAGGTTTCAAGTTTCGAGTATCGTGTTTCAGGCAGGGCGCGCTTTCGGGCGCGCCTTGTTGTTTCCGCCGCACAGACCAGTTGCGCAACTTGCGCCGATCAGCACCCTCCCCTTCCGTGCTCGTCTCTTCCCCACACCGGCCCTTCCTGCCACCACATCCTTCCCCTTTACGATGCGTCATCCTGAGGAGCGCAGCGACGAAGGATCTGCTTCTCGTCTCCCCTCGCGTGCACCTTGAGGCTCGACGAGTGGCGGGCACGCGAGCAAAAACAACCGCACCGCCAAATCCCCCGCGGCCTCCAACAGCAAAAGCCCCGCCGGCGAGCGGGGCTTCCGTTCCAGCGGAGGCTGGAGCTTTTGCGCGCGGAGTTGCGCGCAAATACGAATCCCGAGGATTGTCTGCTCCATTCACCTCGGCCAGCAGCTTGCGTTAGACCCTCACTTTGCCTGCTCTCGCTGCTTCCTGCTCTCGCAGGCTGCCGCGCGCGGCATTTGCTTGGGCTCCGGGCTCGCCAACCAACCGGGTAAACCGATCAGGTCCTCGGGACTCTATCTTGCCTTTAACACTTTCTTGTTCTCCTCGACCAGCAGCTCGCTATAGACCCTTGCGGTCCCTCGGCTACTCGGGCGAAAGACGTCGCGATTTCAGCGCGTCGCATCGGTTGCGGCCTTTGCGGCGTTGTGCCAACTTGCAAAGTTGGCTGCGCGGGTTGCGCCCGCGCGCTCGCCAGATTGCGGCTGGCGCCCCCTCGGGATGCCTCCCTTGGGGTCTCCACCGGTTTGCGGCCAGTGGGTGGGGCTCGTCGGCTTGCGGCTTTCGAGCATTTGCGGTTGCCCGCAAACCCTGCTGCGAAGCAGGCTCGCGTGCCGTGACTGCCGTCTCGGCACAAACACGATTCGCTTGCGCGTTTCGCGTCGCTGGGACTGCCGTCCCTGGTTGTCCGGCGGCCGCCGCCGCCGAACTGCTGAAATCACTTCCGTCCCCCGTTGGTACCCGTGAACTCGTTTGAGCCCCGGACTCACCACCAATCGGGAAAACTTCAGAAAATGTCAAAGAACGATTGTGGTTTTACTCCAGCCGTATGCAGAGTCAACGGAAAACGTGAAACTCTATGCGTTTTGTTTTCAATCAAGTGCAGCTCGTCCACAGGCCGCTGCCAGGAAACAGTGCAACGCCGCCCCAAAACAGGTTTCTGCTGATTCTCCGCAAAGCCGCTTTCCATGCGCACTTCGCGCGCCGGAGATGCGTCCCGCCCGCATGTTTGCCGTAGATTTCTGCAACCGTCAAAACTTGCTTTCACAATCAACTTGCGACTCTGGCACTTCCGGGAGCAAGTCGAAACGCCCGCCCTCGCCTGTGCAAAAACGGTTCACACCCGCTATTCATGCGGTACTCCGAATTCACAAACTCGTAATATCGCGCATCCCGCGCGGGCAGCACTTTTCCCCTTTCCCCTGGCCGTCGAGGCAAGAAAAGGCCGCGCACTCGGCGCGGCCTCAAGGTTCCCAGCGTTTTTTACTAATTCAAAGACAGTTCGGTCAGCAGCCGGTCCAGCTCGCGGGCATACCGCTGCTGCAAGGCTGCGAACTCCGGCGTGCCGTAGAGCTTCATTCCCAGCTCGTCCCCGGCGGGCGTGGCGGCCGAGGCCGTCTGCACGGAGAGCACGGCGCGGCGCAACTGGCTCAGCATCGCCGAGTCAAAGCTCTGCGAGATAATGAGCGTGTTGCCGGGCCAAAGCTCCATGCTCACAAGCCCTTCCTTGGTCGTCAGGCGAACGCCCCACTCAATGCCCTTGCAGTTCGTATCGCCTGCGGTGCAGGTGGAATCGTAGTTGACTTCCTCGGAGATGGACGTGTGCCGCAGCAGGCCGTTGCGGTAGATTTCGGCAAAGCGGCGCGCCGCCTCCGGCGTATTCCAGCGTGAGACGTAGAGCAGCGCCAGTTCGTTCAGGAACGGCTTGGCCTTCGGATTCACCGGAGCCCGGCGGGCCACGACGTAAGAACCGCCCCGCCACTGACGGGCCACCGAATAGATGTCGTTCTCCACGCCGAAATCGCGGGCCATCACCTGCACGTCCCACTCGCCAATGGCGCCGCTGTCATACGGTGCATACGCACTGCCGAAGATGGGACGCAGGTCGGGAATAACCACCTCCGCCACGGGGTCGCGATTGATGTAGGCCTCCGGCTGCAACACCTCGTGCGTGTTGCGCGGCGCATGTTCAAAGGCTCCGACGAAAGCCGAGCGGCGATCCTTGCGCGCCAGTTCGATCTCGAACGCCAGTCCTTCGCGATAGGGGAATTCCAGGGTGTCTTCCAGGATGCGGGGCGCCTTCTGCAGCGAGTAGCGCTCGTCATGGTTCAGCAGGTTCTGCTGCACGTACTGGATGGCCTGCTCGTACTTATCCCACGGCAGCCCTTCGCCGCCGGTCATTTCGCGGATCTTATAGTCGGTCAGCACCAGTGCGGCCTGGCCTTCCATCACGGCGCGGCGCGCATTCGAGCGCTCCGTCGGGTCCTCGCCTGCGACCCATGCCCGCGCCGCGGCGCCGCCCGCCACGCCATTGTTCATGAAGCGCGTCAGGTCGAAGTTGCGGTCCTGCAAGGCGTGCGTCAACTCGTGCGCCATTACGGCGCGCTGTTGCTCCATCGGCACCCAGTCCATCAGGTACATCGTCTTGTCCTGAAAGCTGTAGAAGCCGTTGAGTTCGTCGAGTGCGCCCTTTCTCATGAAGCCGGGCAAGTCGAACTCCGGGCGCAGCAGCCCGAACTTCTTCAACACCATCTCGGAATTGATCAGCCGCTCCTGCCCTCCCTGATGGAGATCGAGCGCGGCACTGTTCCACTTCAACAGCTCTTCGTGCGAGATCAGCTTACGGTTGACGCTCGCCGGGCGCGCATAGCCCGTATCACGACTGACGAACGTCATGATCGAATCCATTTCCTTGAAGAGCTGATTGGCGTCGTTGGCTCGTATTTTCGGGGCAAATTCGGTGGCATCGCGCTGCCTGCGCGCGGTGTCCCCCAGGCTTTCGCCGGAGACCTGCGCGAACAACGGAACCGAAACGGCGGAGACAAGACAGAGAACGGCTGCGGAGAGGAACAATGTATATCGGCGCATGTGAGTGGGGGCCTCGTGTTCGGCCTGCCAGCGAGTATAGAGATTTTGGACACCGGCAACAATGTACTTTAGTACACGTCCCCAGCTTCGCCTTCCCGAGCACAGAAAAACGAAGGCCGCGCGAATCTCTTCACGCGGCCCCATCTGTGAATATCAATATTGATGCCTTCTGTCTATTCCTCTTGCTTATTCCTCGACGACCTCAAGCTCCTCGGCGTCGAGCGTGCGGGTCTCGCCCGGATGCATCAGTGCCATTTCAAAGTCCAGCTCCTCACTTGCAGCGTCCAGCTCCTCCGGGTTGCCGGTAAGCAGCGGGAATGTGCCGTAGTGCATGGGGATGACGAGCCTGGGTTGCAGCATGTCAATGGCGTATGCGGCCTCGCGCGGTCCCATGGTGAAGTGGTCGCCCACGGGCAGCATGGCCACGTCAGGCTCGTAAAGATCGCTGATAATCTGCATGTCGCTGAAGGCCGCAGTGTCTCCCGCGTGGTAAACGCGCAGGCCATCGCTGAACTCCAGCACGAAGCCGCAGGCCTCGCCACCATAGATGATGGAGCCGTCATCTTCTTGGATGCCGCAGGAGTGCACGGCATGCGTCATGGTGATGCGCACGCCCTCGACCTCGACGGTACCGCCCTTGTTCATGGGCGCAATATTGTGCGCGCCCTTCTTCGCCAGCCAGCTCACAAGCTCAAAAATGCCGACAACCTTGGGCTGATCGCGGGTGATAATCTCGCGCGCGTCGCCGATGTGGTCATAATGGCCGTGCGTGCACAGAATCACGTCCACCTTGGGAAGGTTCTTCTTCTCCGGCGGACAAGCGGGGTTGTTCTTCACCCAAGGGTCGATGAGGAACAGCTTCCCCTCCGGCGTCTTGAAGGTGAAGGTGGAGTGTCCGAGGTAGGTGATTTCCACGGCCATGATGAGGTCCCCTTTCCAGCCGCCCGCCTTGGCGCGCAGCGCTTAGGAATCATAGTGCGCGGCAACGCAGCTGGCAAATCAACCAGCCTCTAGAATGCTAGAATCGAAGACGCGCAGCGTTCGCGGCGGAGCGGTGGTGCTCCGCTGTCGTCCCCCCGAACGCTCACACCGCAGCCGATGGAAACCAAACTGACCGCACAACACGACGCCGGTGCGTGGGAGCCGCTTGAGTCCTTCCTTCTGGAAGTGACCGACGTGCTCAACGCCACGCTCGACCTGGATACGCTGCTCTCCCGCGTGGCCGAAATTGTGCAGAGCGTCATTCGCTATGACATTTTCGCCATCCTGCTGCTGAATGAGCGCACACAAACCCTGCGCATCCGCTTCCAGAAGGGCCATCCGCCGGACGTTGCCTCGCGCATCCGCGTCAAGGTCGGAGAAGGCATTACCGGCGTGGCCGCCGCACGAGGCGAGGCTCTGCTGGTCAGCGACGTGAGCGAGCACCCGGAGTTCATCTCCAGTGGCGTGGGCGCGCGCAGCGAGCTGGCCGTGCCGCTTATCGTCAAGGGCCACACCATCGGCGTGCTCGATCTCGAATCGCCCACCCCCGGCTACTTCAACGAAGACCACCAGCGCATGTTGACGCTGCTTGCCTCGCGCATTGCCAGCGCCATCGAGAAGGCGCGGCTCTACACGCGCATCAAGCGGCAGGCACGCACTCTGGCGCTGCTCAATGAAATCAGCCGCGACCTCACGAGTATTCTCGACCTCGACGAGCTGCTGCGCCGCATCGGAGACTCGCTGGCGCGCATCGTCGACTACCAGATGTTCTCCATCCTTCTGCTCGACGAGAGCGGCCAGAAACTTCAGCACCGCTTTTCGCTGCGCTTCCGCGAGAACATCCAGCTCAAGCATGACATTCCGCTCGACCGCGGCCTTGTGGGTTACGCCGCCAGCAGCAACCAGGCCGTGCTGGTGCCCGACGTCAGCAAAGACCCACGCTACATTCCGCTCAACCCGGAGACGCACAGCGAACTCTGCGTGCCGCTGGTCTACAAGAACAAGGTCATCGGCGTGCTCGATTTGGAGCACACGCGCCGCAGCTATTACAACGACGAGCACGTTCGCCTGCTGACCACGCTGGCCGCGCAGATCGCCATCGCCATTGAGAACGCCACGCTCTACCAGAAGCTGGCGCATCAGGAGCACCGGCTGGAGCAGGACTTTGCGCTCGGCCGCGAGTTGCAGCTCCGCCTGCTGCCGCCCAAGCGGCCACTCTTCGCCCATGCGGAGATTGCCGCGCGCTTCACCCCGGCACGCACCATCGGCGGAGACCTCTACGACTACATTCCTTACGGCGGCAGCCCCATGACCGCGCTCGCCATCGGCGACGTCAGCGGCAAGGGTGCACCGGCGGCCATCTATGCCGCGCTCGTCAGCGGCATCATGCGCTCGCTGGTGCTGGAGGAACCGCACCCTGCCCAGATGCTCGCAGGGCTGAATGACTCGCTTGCCGAGCGGCCCATCCCCGGCCAGTTCGTTTCGATGATCTATGCCCTTTGGGATTCCGAGAGCCTGACCATGCGCGTGGCCAACTCCGGCCTGCCGCGCCCGGTGGTGTGTCGCAACGGCAAGGTGGAGATTATCGAAGCCACGGGCCTTCCCTGCGGCCTCTTCCCCACCGCCACCTACGACGAAATCACGCTCCCCGCCAAGCCCGACGACCTGTTCATCTTCTTCAGCGATGGCATTACCGACGCCACCAACCGGAAGGGCGAACAGTTCGGCTTTGCGCGCCTGCACAAGGTCATCGAGCACCATTCCCGCGCCAGCGCCGTGCAGGCCGTCAGCGCCATCTTCAACGCCGTTGCCGAGTTCGTCGGCGACATTGACGCCTTCGACGACCAGACCGTCGTCGCCCTGAAGGTAAAGGACCCGAAGAAGAAGTGACCCAGCGCAAGCACCCGGCGGGACGTCCGCCTGCCTTCGTTTATGCCCCCACCGAAACCGGCCGAGAGCTTTGCTGTGAGCAAGTGCCTCTCGCACAGCTGGCGGAGAAGTTCGGAACGCCGCTCTATGTTTATTCGGCCACCGCGCTGCGCGCACGCTGTGCCGCCTACGGGAAGTGCTTTGCGCACCAGCCGCACACCGTCTGCTACTCGGTAAAGGCCAACTCGAACCTCTCGCTGCTGAAGCTGCTGGCGAAGGAAGGCTCGGGCTTTGACGTGGTGAGCGGTGGCGAAATTGAGCGCGTGCTGCGGGCCAGCCGCGCCGCCGCGCACCGCATCGTCTTCAGCGGCGTGGGCAAAACGGCCGCCGAACTCGACCTGGCGCTGCGCAGCAACATCCTGCTCTTCAACCTGGAGAGCGAAGCCGAGCTGGAACTGCTCGCGTCGCGCGCCTCCGCGCTGCGCAAGACCGCGCGCGTCTCCTTCCGCGTCAATCCGGACGTGAAGGCCGAAACGCACCCGTACATCTCCACCGGCCTGCGCGAGCACAAGTTCGGCGTGCCCATTGCCAAGGCCCGCGAGCTGTATGCGCTCGCCGCCTCCTACGAATACCTTGAGCCTGCCGGTGTCAGCGCGCATATCGGCTCGCAGATCACCGACGTTGCGCCCTTCGGCGAGACCATTCACCGCCTTGTCAAGCTGGTTCATGAGCTGCTCTCCGACGGGCTGAACATTCGCTTCATCGACATTGGCGGCGGCTTCGGTATCGACTACCACGGCAGCACGCTGGCCGAGTTCCAGCGCGCGCTGCGCACCTACGCCGAGGCCGTGCGTACGCCACTCGCAGGCACCGACCTGCATCTGCTGCTGGAGCCGGGCCGCTCCATCGTCGCCCCGGCCGGCGCACTCATCACGCGCGCGCTCTACGCCAAGCAGAACGGCGAAAAACAGTTCCTCATCGTCGACGGCGCCATGAACGACCTCATCCGTCCCGCGCTCTACGGCGCGCGGCATGACATTGTGGCTGTCACTCCGCGCAAGGCCGCGAAGACGCTGCCCGCCGGAGCCATCGCCGGTACCATGGACATCGTCGGCCCCATCTGCGAGACCGGCGACTTCCTCGGACGCGACCGCGAACTGGCGTGCGTCGCCCCTGGCGACCTGCTGGCCGTACTCGACGCCGGAGCCTACGGCATGTCGCTCTCCTCGAACTACAACACGCGGCCCCGTGCTGCCGAAGTCCTTGTCGACGGCAAGCGCACGCGCCTCATCCGCCGCCGCGAGACCATTGACGACCTGTTGCGTAACGAGCTCTAGCCAACAGTTCTGTTGTAGAACTCTGAAACCCACTTTCGCCCGATCGGCGAAGGTGGGTTTTTTCATTTTGCGAGGATCGTTACTCTCGAACGCTACGCATGCGCCTTCGGCCGTCTTCTGCTCAAAGTGGATTCGACTTCGGCCGTGCGGCCGTGTCCCACTTCTGCCCGCCTCTGGCAGAAGTGGGTACCTCATCAAGCGAAGGTCTTTGTTCTCAGCCCCTCGCGCATGAGCATACAACCAGCGCTTGAAGCCCGCGCATGAACACCGGATGAACGCGTCACAGCCGGCGGTGCGCTCGGGGTTTGCAATCCTCCGCGCGCTCGCCTATGGTGGTAACAGAATGCCGTACAGAAGTCTCAGTTCGCGGTCCGAGCAGCACTGTGTGTGGTGTAACGCGAGTTACGCGCTGCGCGCCAGCAAGGCACTGACGCCCGATATGTTCTGCTCCCGCGCCTGCGAGAGCAAGGCCCGCATCTGGCTGCTCGACCAGTTCAACTCCGTCATCGTCTACAAGCGCGACGCCGAAGACAGCAGCCAGCTTTAAGCGGCCTCTACTCTCTTTCGAAGAAACCTATCCCCACTTCAGCTTGGCGCGTAGCACGTCAAAGAACGGCTTGTGCTGGCGCAGCAGCTTGACGTTGTGCGCTGCGCGCTGGCATTCCACGCGGTCGCCGGGCAGCATGGTTTCGCTCACCTGCCCGTCGATGCTCAGCACGCCGTTGGCGCCGTCGGCCAGCAGTTCCAACTTCACGCAAGCTTCGTCCTGCACCACCACGGGCCGGTAGGTCAACGCATGCGGGCACACCGGCGTGATGACCCAGGCATTCACCTGCGGAGTCAGGATGGGGCCGCCCGCCGCCAGTGAATACGCGGTGGAGCCGGTGGGCGTGGAGATGATGAGACCGTCGGCCTTGTAGTCGACCGCAAGCGTGGTGTTGACCCGCAGCGCAAAGTGGATGAGGCGCGCCTGTTGCGACTTGAGCACCACGTCATTCAGCGCGAAGTAGTGGCCCACCTGCTGCTCGCCGCGCATCAGGTGGCACTCGATGACCGCGCGCTCCTCGACCGGGCAGGTGCCCGCGTCGACCGCCGCCAGCGTCTCATACATGTCCGGCAGCTTCACCTCGGTCAGGAAGCCGAGCGAGCCAAGGTTCACGGCCAGGATGGGCACACCGGCCTGTGAGATCGCACGCGCCGCCGAGAGCAGCGTGCCGTCGCCGCCCAGCACCAGCGCAAAGTCCGGCTTGAACTGCGGCAGATCCTTGCGGGGCATCACCGTGTCGCACTTGCCGTAGGCCGCCGATTTCTCGTCGATGGCCACCGTGTAACCGTGTTCGGCAAACCAACTCAACAGCGCCGGAACAATCGACTCCAGTTCCGGCTTCCCAGGTTTTGTGATGATGACGGCTCGCTTCAAAGCTTCCTCGGTCTTTCATGGCCGCCACGAGGACGGCCCACGGCGCTCACAAGTACGCGTCGCCGCAGAAGGTCACTCTCCAGCATACCGCGTCCCGAAGCTGGCGTGCAGCAGGAACTCCCGGTTGCCTTCGGTACCAAGAATGGGCGAATCGATCACCTCGATCATCTCTCCGCCCAACTCCGTAACGGCCACGCGAAGCTTCTCCACTGCGCCCTGCTGCGCGCGTTCGTCGCGCACAATGCCGCCCTTCCCCACGTTTTCACGGCCCACTTCAAACTGCGGCTTCACCAGCAGCACCAATTCGTGCCGTGGAGCCTGCTTGCCCTCGAACGCCGCCCGCACCACCGCAGGCAGAACCAGCGTGGCCGAAATGAACGAAACATCCATGGCAATGAATTCGACCGCTTCCGGCACCTGTTGCGGCTCAAGGTAACGGGCGTTCGTTTTCTCCAGCAATCGCAGCCGGGGCTCGGTGCGCAGCCGCGCGTCAATCTGCCCATAGCCCGTGTCAATGGCAAGCACGCTGGCCGCGCCCGCCTGCAGCATGCAGTCGGTAAAACCGCCAGTGGAGGTGCCCACGTCCATGCAGACAGCGCCGTTCAGATCGATGTTCCAGTGCTTGAGCGCGTGCTCCAGTTTGAGTCCGCCGCGGCTCACATACTTCAAATCGTTGCCCAGCAGGCGGATGGCGCAGGCCTCATCCACGGCGGTTCCCGCTTTGGTCACCTTCTGCTCGTTCACCAGCACGCGCCCGGCAAGAATCATGGCCTGCGCGCGTTCACGCGTGGGAAGCAGGCCGCGCTCCACCAGCAATTTGTCGATACGAAGCTTCATTTCTCTCTCTGTTCCATCATTTCGACTACTATCGCACCACGTTGTGTGCAAACCGGAGAAACGCGCGCCATTGTTGCGAATCTGTGAATGCGCAGCCCCTTTTCACCGGTGATTTCCACATTCATGTTGAAAACCTTCTCACACACTTGGCACGCAAATTGTAAGACGCGCCGTTCCGTGCAGTGCCCTGCGCTCTACGTTACAATGAGCAGGCATCAACTCCAAATCATGCCGAAAGTACGGATGTCCTCCCATCAGAATTCAGCGGCCGAAGCCGCAACCGACACGCAAGAGATCTTTTCCCTGGTTCCCGGCGACGACCAGCGCGCCATGTACCGCGCCCTCTGCCGCCTTGCCGCACTCGACGGTGAGCGAACCGGCACGGAGGTCGCAGAAATCGCGGCCACGCTCGCCATCCGTGAGAGCGACGCCGTAGTGGCCTGCTCGACTGCTCAGGGCGCACGCCAGGTGCGCGGCAACATTCTCGACGTGGCCAAGGTTCCGGCCCGCGCGCACGCCGCGCAGTCGCGCTTTGAGCTGGCAACCGCGCTGGCTGTCTCGTCATTATTCGGCGACCGCGAGCGGCTGGCTCTGGTCTGCTGCGGCGAGCTAGGCCCGGACGAAGACCTGCGCCCTGCCATGCAATTTGCCGGCGACCACAAGCTGCCCGTCCTGTACCTGGTGGCCAACCGCTTCGAGCGCGGCAAGGCCCGCTATGACTTCCGCACCTATCACGCCGAGTTCGGCGTGCCTGCGCTGACCGTGGACGCCAGCGACCCCATCGCCACCTTTCGCGTCATCACCGAAGCCGCGCACAACGCCCGCTTCCAGCGCGGCGCAACGCTGGTGGACGTGATGCAGATTCGCTCGTCGCAGAAGCCGTTGGCTTCGCCCGACCCGCTGCGTGCGCTGGAGAGCTACATGCGCCGCCACAATACCTGGAGCGACGCTCTGCGCGAAGGCTAACTCCCGCGCACAGCGGCGGCTGGCGCGTCAAAGCCACATGCACGTTACGGTGATCTTTCGTCTGCTGCTGATGATTGGGATACTGTTCGTCGGCCTGCTATTTACGGCCGCAGCCATCACCTTCACGCCGGTTCAGGACAACGGATATGATAGCCGCGTGGAGCGGCAGTCGCCGCAAAGCCTCGCCCGTAGCGTCCGTGCTCCGGCACTGCCCGGCTCATACGGAGCTTCCGAACTCTACTTGTAGATGGAATATTGCTCGGCGGGAGGCTTCAGCCGGATGGTGATCTGCTGCTGCTCCTCGGTCACCTTGAAGTCGTCGCCAAAGGTCTGCATGCCCGGAGCAATGACCTGCACGCGCAGACCGCCGAACGGAACCAGCTCCATCACAACCTTGCCCTCGGTGCTGGTCTTCAATTGCGCCGCCCCCAGCTTGAAGCTCGGGTCCAGCGGACGCAGAATCACGCTGGCATTCTTCACCGGTTTGCCGTTGGTGTCCTTCACCACCACGACCGTAACGGTCGCCATGCGGAGAGTCACCGGTTCCTTTTCCTTCTTCTTGTCCGCCGCGCAGACGCTCACCAGCGCCAAGGCCATTACCAGCAGCAACGCAATCCGGATCCCACGCATGCCACGCCTCCCTAGGATGTGAACCCCATTGTACGCAGCGGGTCGCGTGGCGTCTCCAGAAAAACACGAAAGTGGCTGGGGGCAGGCTCATGGCACTTTGCCGCCCGCAGAAACCGTCGCTGAACGATGTAATACCTCATATAACAATGCAGTAGAAGGACTTTCCGGCGCCTACAACTGGAGTATGGGCGAAGAATGGAGCCGGTTGTTCGAGTGCTCGAAGTGTGCGAAAAGTTGAGTGAGTTTAACTCATGTCAGGCTTGACATCGGGCTCGACAGAAGCGTAAATTAGCACTCGCGTTAAAAGAGTGCTAGCAGCTCGGTTCCGCACTCTTCTAAGAATTTCCCGCCGTGCACGGCCCGGTGGCCGTCCGGCAAGAAAACCTCAATCTGCATCGATTGAAAGGAGCTTTACCAATGGCAGCTAAGTTTACTCCGCTGCACGATCGTATTCTGGTTCGCCGCGTGGAAGCGGCTGAGACCACCCGTGGCGGCATCCTCATCCCCGACAGCGCCAAGGACAAGCCGCAGGAAGGCGAAGTGATCGCCGCAGGCCGCGGCAAGAGCAATGACGAAGGCAAGGTGTTCCCCCTCGATGTGAAGGCGGGCGACCGCATCCTCTTCGGCAAGTATGCCGGCACCGAAATCAAACTGGACGGCGAAGAGTTCATCATCATGCGCGAGGAAGAAGTCCTCGGCATTCTCGCCTAATTGCGCCGCTGAGTTTCCGGGCTTGCGCCCGATCGAGTTTCCCGCGCTTTGCGCGGACAAAATTCTGAAGGAGCTTTGAAATGGCAAAGCAGATTGTTCACGGTGAGGAGTCCCGCCAGGCCGTCCTGCGCGGTGTCAACGTGCTCGCCGATGCTGTGAAGGTAACGCTCGGCCCCAAGGGCCGCAATGTCGTCATCGAAAAGAAGTTCGGTTCCCCGCTCATCACCAAGGACGGCGTCACCGTCGCCAAGGAAATTGAGCTGAAGGACCCGCTCGAGAACATGGGCGCGCAGATGGTGAAGGAAGTCGCCAGCAAGACCAGCGACGTGGCCGGCGACGGCACCACCACTGCCACCGTTCTGGCCCAGGCCATCTTCCGCGAAGGCGTGAAGACCGTGGCTGCCGGTGCCAACCCGATGGCCCTGAAGCGCGGCATTGAGAAGGCCATTGCCGCCGTCAACGGCAGCGTGGACAAGGAAGGCAACCGCACCGCGGGCGCGCTCGACAAGCTGAGCAAGCCGGTGGACCGCGAAGAGCTGATTGCCCAGGTGGGCACCATCTCGGCCAACAACGACGAGACCATCGGCCACATCATCGCCGAAGCGATGAAGAAGGTCGGCAAGGACGGCGTCATCACCGTGGAAGAAGCCAAGACCATGGAGACGCTGCTTGAGGTTGTCGAGGGCATGCAGTTCGACCGCGGCTACCTGTCGCCGTACTTTGTGACCGACGCCGAGCGCATGGAAGCCGTCATGGACAACGCGCTGATCCTCATCCACGAGAAGAAGATCAGCTCCATGAAGGACCTGGTTCCCCTGCTCGAGCAGGTTGCCAAGAGCGGCCGCCCGATGCTGATCATTGCTGAGGATGTGGACGGCGAAGCGCTGGCCACCCTGGTGCTGAACAAGCTGCGCGGCACGCTGAACATCTGCGCCGTCAAGGCTCCGGGCTTCGGCGATCGCCGCAAGGCCATGCTGCAGGATATCGCTATCCTGACCGGCGGCCGCGCCCTCACCGAGGACCTCGGCCTGAAGCTGGAAAGCATCACCATGAACGACCTGGGCCAGGCCAAGAAGATCACCGTCGACAAGGACAACACGACCATCGTCGAGGGTGCAGGCAAGGCCAGCGAGATCCAGGGCCGCGTGAAGGAAATTCGCGCCCAGATCGAAAAGACCACCAGCGACTACGACCGCGAGAAGCTCCAGGAACGCCTGGCGAAGCTCGTCGGCGGCGTTGCGGTGATCAAGGTCGGCGCTGCCACCGAGACCGAGATGAAGGAAAAGAAGGCTCGTGTGGAAGACGCCATGCACGCCACCCGCGCCGCGGTCGAGGAAGGCATCGTCCCGGGCGGCGGTGTTGCCCTCATCCGCTGCATCGCGGCCGTTGAGGCCCTGAAGCTGGAAGGCGACGAGCAGATCGGCGCCAACATTGTGAAGCGCGCTCTGGAAGAGCCGCTGCGCCAGATCGTCGGCAACGCCGGCGAAGAGGGTGCGGTTGTGATCGGCAAGATCCGCGAGCACAAGGACAAGGGCTTCGGCTACAACGCGCAGAACGGCGAGTTCACCGACCTGGTCAAGGCTGGCGTTATCGACCCGACCAAGGTGACCCGCACGGCTCTGCAGAACGCGGGTTCGATCTCCGCGCTGATGCTGACCACCGAAGCGCTCATCGCTGAAATTCCGGAGGAGAAGAAGGAAGCTCCTATGCCGGGCGGCGGTGGCATGGGCGGCATGTACTAAGCACGCGCCGCGAGCCGGAGCGCCGTCAGTTGGCGCGTACCCGGCGCGCAAGCGTGAAAGCGATTCAAGTAGTATTCAAGCCCCGCTGAAAACGGCGGGGCTTTCTTTATGCTTTACACACGGAGTTGGCAGCGAGGTGACAAGGAATCGTCTCTCTGCGCACCAGCGCAACGCCTACCGCACTTGCAGGCAGCAATTACCTAGCACCTACATTTCATCGTGCGCTACGATACGTTGGTTCCGTTTGCAGTCTTCCGAAGTTCAGAACGCAGGTCGGAGGATATTCCCCGTGAAGCACATCTTGAAGGCACCCGTTTTCGCCTTTGCACTTCTTCTCACCTCGCTTTCATCGCCTTTCCTGTTTGGACAAGCGCCGTCGTCCGGCACCTCCTTTGAGGCCAGCCACTGGCAGGTGCAGCGAGCCCTTGTGACGGCCAGCAAGTATGCCGTGGCCCGGTGCTGGAGCGGCTGGAGCGGTTTCTATTACTACGCGGTCACTCCTGGCAGTTTTCAACTCACTTCGGGCGAATTTGTCGGAATTGCCAAAAACTCGAAAGGCAAAACAGTCCACCTGCGTGCCCATCTACAGGATGCCGGGCCTTATATCTCAAAATGCAATCCAAGCGGAGATTGCTTTGTTTGGACCCACAATTCTCCCGAAGGCCGACCTTTTCAGATCAAGGTGGAGGAGGAACATAAGGACTGCTATTTGGATGTTGGCTACGAGTTGTCTAGAAAGGATGGATCCCTTAATTGCAAGGAGCTGGCTGCGGACCGTAAGACACCGGAGTGCGAGCAGTCGTATACATGGCTCCCTGCGGCGCTGAACCGCCTTCGCGTAGCACCTCAGCCGGTCACCACAGACGCGGAGTTTCACCAGAAGGCAGAAGCATGGCGCGGCTTGGCCGCCAAGCCACCGCTCTCTGAGGACGTCAATGTTCATCGCCTGATGGCTGAAGACGCCATGAAACGCCAGAAGCCTTACGAGGCGCTCAACCAGTACGAGTTGGGGCTGGAAGCCGACCCGACCTGGGCCGTGGGCTGGTACAACGCCGCCGTGCTGGCCGGTGAGCTTGCCTACTACTCGGATGCAGCCGACCACATGCAGAACTACCTGGAACTGATGCCCGACGCCAAGGACGCACAAGCCGCGCGCGATCAGGCCTCCCTATGGCGGTACAAGGCAAAGGCGGCGGCAAACTCCAATTAGCCACCTCGAACACTCTCAAACTCCGGCGAGGCCGTTGCTCCACGGATGGCATCGGCCTCGTCCATTCCCCGATCAGTGAATCACTGAAGAAACGTTATTTTGCAGGAACAACTATTTTCGCCCGCATGCGCATCTGCGCCCGGCGGCAGCGCATCTAGTAAAGTGACACTTTAAAGATTGCACCACTCTCTCCGGGAGCCCCGATTGCACGAGACCCTACAATTTCTGGCGAGGCACGGCTACGTGCTGCTGTTTGGCTGGGTTCTGGCCGTGCAGCTTGGGGCGCCTATGCCCGCCACACCTATTCTGCTGGCGGCGGGTGCGCTGGCCGGGCAGGGCCGGTTGAGCCTCTGGGGAGCGTTGCTGCTATGCGTGGTGGCCGCCACGCTGGCGGACAACGCATGGTACGAGCTGGGCCGCAGACGCGGCGCGCAGGTGCTCGAATGGCTCTGCCGCATCTCGCTGGAGCCTGACTCCTGCGTTCGCCAGACCGAGGACCGCTACACCAACCTTGGGCCGCGTGTGCTGCTGTTCGCCAAGTTCATTCCCGGGCTGAACACCGTGGCTCCGCCAGTGGCGGGTATCTTCGGCCTGGAGCGGGGCACCTTTCTCTCCTATTCGACGGCGGCGGCGGCAATCTGGTCCGGCAGCTTCCTTGCGCTCGGATGGGCGTTCAGCAACCAGTTGGAGCTGGTGCTTGACTACGCCAGCCGCTTTGGCGAGTGGCTGCTGATTCTGATGGCTGCGGCGGCGGTCTCGTATGTGGCTTACAAGTGGCATGACCGGCGGGCCTTCCTGCGCTCGCTGGTGGCCGACCGCATTTCCCCCGAAGAATTGAAGCAGCGCATGGACGAGGGGCATGAATTGATTGTTGTCGATCTTCGCCACGCGCTTGATTCCCTGCCCGATCCGCGCACCATCCCCGGCGCGCTGCGCATGGAGCCGCACGAACTGACCGAGCGGCACGCCGAAATCCCCGACGACGCCGAGGTCATCCTCTACTGCACTTGACCAAACGAAGCCTCCAGCGCCCGTGCGGCGCTTGAACTCCGCAAGCTCGGCAAGAAGAACGTGCGCCCGCTGGCCGGCGGCTTCCACGCCTGGAAGAAGTTGGGCTACCCGCTGGAGTAACGTGCCGTTGCCCTCCCCGGCGGCAAATTGATACCAACGTAATCGGAAGCGGCGGCAATTCCGCGCGGCACGAGTGTCCACTCCAGATATAATCTCGCCAACCCATTCAGGAGTTCGTCATTTGAATTTGCGCAATTTCTTCCTGTGCCTTGCCGTGCTGGGCCTGAGCGCGACCGTTTTCGCGCAAGGTCCCAAGCCGACGGAGACCACAACGCCTTCTGTCGCATCCAGCAAATCCGCACCAAAATTCGACTCCAAGCGCGATCCGGCCAAGGACTTAAAGGCCGCCGTCGCCGAGGCCACCCGCACGCATCGCCGCATTCTGCTCGACGTGGGCGGCGAGTGGTGCGTCTGGTGCAAGTATCTGGACCAGTTCTTTGAGACCAATGCCACGCTGCGCCAGTATCGCGACGAGAACTTTGTGGTCGTGCGCGTCAACTTCAGCAAGGACAATGAAAATGCCGCGTTCCTCGGACAGTATCCGAAGGTCCCCGGCTACCCGCACCTGTTCGTGCTCGACTCCGACGGCAAGTTCCTGCACTCGCAGCCAACCAGCCCGCTGGAGCAGGGCCGTGGCTACAGCACTCAGGAAGTGAGCAAGTTCCTCTCCACCTGGGCACCGAAAAAGAAGTAGAGAACCTGCCCGGCTCTGCAATGATGCGAAGTTTTGCTGCGTGGGGACGGGCAGGGTCCATTGCAGAAAACAGCCTTCGGTATGATGTAGCCAACGTCTTCCCAAACGGGAGATGTGGCCATCCGCCTGACATGGAGAGCAAATGCCACACGCCGATTGGCGTAGAACTTCCCTGCTGAGCGTAGCGTTTCTACTGGGCTGTGCCTGTTGCGCATTGGCACAGACAACAGGCTCACAGACCGATAGCGATCACGATGGTCTCTCCGACGAGTTCGAGCAGACACTGCTCGAAAAGTTCCGGCCCACGTTCATGGTCAGCGCGACAGACTGCGCAGTAAGGCCATCAAGGTTCCGGGCGGCACAGCCGGAGCCGGAGGCGATTTCCCCCGACGGCACAATCTACGGACAGGTTTTTCCCGTAGCGAACGGACGCATTGAAGTCCACTACTACACGCTCTGGGATCGCGACTGCGGTCGCAACTCCCACCCGCTGGATGCGGAACACGTGGCCGTGCTGCTCTCCAACGAGGCGGGCGAGTGGACGGCATTGTATTGGTATGCCGGCGCGCACGAGAAGACTGTCTGCGACATCAGCAGTGGCGCGCGCTCCACACGCCTCTCCGCGCAACACCACGGTCCGCAGGTGTGGAGTTCGGCAGGCAAGCACGCGCTCTATCTCAATCAGGCCATGTGCCAGAGCGGTTGCGGCGCAGACTTATGCGCGGGGAATGCGGAGTTGGCGCGCAGTGGCCCGGTTGTGAACCTGGGCGAACTCAACGCTCCCGCCAATGGTGCGCAGTGGATCGCCTCGTCCAAATGGGTATTGTCTGACCGCATGGATAGCGACTTTCTCCCTGAGGTGCTGGTTCGCCTAGATGCAACCTCCAACGACACGGTCATCACCGTTCGCGGCAACAGTTCCGTTCGCGGAACCATCCGAGGCAGCGACGCGGTTGTGGACGGTGCATTTTCAGGCGCGCAACACACAGGGGCGGCGTTGGATGTGGCGAACGAACAGACCTCGAACGGCCTGGCACTCGCGGCGCGAGCCACAGGGCGAGCTTTGAAAACTGCGTGGAAGGCTTGTTTTGCCCGCAACAGCACTCAAAACGGCCTAAAGGACTGACCCGGCGCTGTGGGCACTCGGAGAATGAGCTGGGAACTTCCACCAGGAGCAACAGTTTCCAGCTCCTCAGTGAACTCCATTCCGCTGGCCATTTCGCTTATTGTCCAAATAGTCTGCCGAATTTACTCCCCCTTTTACCGCTTCCGCAGTACACTTCACGGCTAAGATGGGCCGCGGGCACCCGCACCCCAGCCTCGCGCGCCCACGGGAGGCAGCCATGGCAACGCCCAAAATCACCCCCGAGCCCGATGCCGGTCACGTCCCCCTCAGCGAAGAAATCGACAGCGCAAAGTACACCATGCCGGGCACCATCCCGGTCATCGGCTCGCTTGTGCTGGTGGCCGTGGTACTGACCGTGGTGGCGTTTTTCTGGCGCGCCAAACCGGTCGCACAAGGCAGCATTGGCGACGTTTCCGCTGTTGAAGTTACCAAGCAGCATTCCTCGTTTGTCAGCGTGCCATTGACGCTGACAAACACCACCGAGCGCCCGCTTGTCATCAAGAACGTGGTAGTGGCACTGCATGGAGCGTGGGGAGAATCGAGCGACGAATTCCTGCCCGCCGTGGATGTACAGCGCTACGCCAAGATGTTCCCTGAACTGGAGACCGGCGGCACACACGTCTTCATGCGCGAGGAGCGGATTCCGCCCAAGGGCACGCTCAACGGCGTGGCCATTGTGAACCTGCCGCTCACCAAGGGAGACGTGTCCGCCCGCAGCGGCATGGAGGTCACGGTCAACTTCTTTGACCACAAGCCGATCATTCTGCGGAAGTAGCACTGGTAGCCGCGCTCCGGAGGGCCGCCTCCAGAGCAGTTGACGGTACTGGCGGCACCCAAAAACACCAAGCCCCACCTTGTCCTGATTTCTGCTGACAAGGTGGGGCTTTTGGCTGTGATCTGCTGCGACGCTCGCCTACTTGCCGAGGATGGTGAAGAAGCGCACCACGGATTCAACGCCGCGCGTGTAGTTGGCAATGTGGAACTTCTCGTTCGGCGCGTGGATCTGGTCGTCCGGCAGGCCCAGGCCCATCATCACCGAGGGAATGCCGAGGTCCTCGTTGAACTGCGTGACGATCGGAATGGAGCCGCCCGAACGCATGTAGACCGTCTGCTTCTGGAAGACCTCATGCAGCGCTTCGTTGGCCGCGTGAATGTACTTGTTGTCTGTGCTGACGACCGAGGCCGGCCCCTTGGAGTGGCACTTGATGTTCAGCTTGACGCCCTTCGGGCACAACGACATCACGTACTTGGTGAACTTGCCATAGATGTCGTCGGCGTTCTGCGCCGGCACCAGCCGCATGGAGACCTTGGCCGAAGCGCGCGCCGGAATTACCGTCTTGGCACCTGCTCCCACGAAGCCTCCGGGGATACCGTGAACTTCGAGCGTCGGACGCGCCCAGGTGCGGTAGAGCACCGGGTATTCCGGCTCGCCGGTCAGTTCCGTGGAGCCGACTTCGGTCTTGCGGTAGTGCTCCTCGTCGAACGGCAGCGCCTTCCATGCCGCCAGCTCCGCGTCCGTCGGTTTGGTCACCGCGTCGTAGAAGCCGGGGATAAGGATGTGGCCGTTCGAGTCCTTCAACTTGCTGATGATCTCCACCAGCGCAAACAGCGGGTTCGGCGCGGCACCGCCATAAACGCCCGAGTGCAGGTCGAGCGTGGCGCCCTGCGCTTCAATCTCGGTGTACACCAGTCCGCGCAGGCCCACGCAAAGCGTCGGCAGGTCAGGCGCAAACAATTCGGTATCGCAGATGAGAGCGAAATCGCTCTTCAGGCGTTCGGGATGCTCGTGCACGAACTTCTCGATCGACTCGCCACCAACCTCTTCCTCGCCTTCGTAGATCACGCGCACGTTGATGGGCAACTTGCCGCCGTTGCCGGCCATGAGTGCCTCAAATGCCTTCACCTGCATCCAGAGCTGGCCTTTGTCGTCGGCGGCCCCGCGTGCGTAGAGGTTGCCGTCGCGCTCGGTAGGCTCAAAGGGCGGAGTCTTCCACTCGTCGAGCGGCTCGGCCGGCTGCACGTCATAGTGCGCATAGCAGAGCGCGGTCGGCTTGCCCGCCGCATGGAGCCAGTCGGCGTAGACCAGCGGATTGCCCGCCGTCGGCACCAGTTCCACGTGCTCGAAGCCGATGCGCTTCAACTCGTCGGCAATGAAGGTGGCCGCCTTGAGCATGTCTTCCTTGTGCTCGGGCAGCGTGCTCACGCTGGGAATGCGGAGCAGGGATTTCAACTCATCCAGAAAGCGTTGCTGATTCTGCTTGGCGAACGATACAGCCGAAGCTGCCATGCGATTTCCTTTCGTGTTTGTGCAGTTCCAAACAGCGCAGTATACACCGCGCGCGAGCGTCGCTGCCTGCGGCGGAGGGCCAGCTCAGTGCTGTTGCGCCGCGCGTTCGCGCTGAATGTTCTCCAGGGTTCTCCGGTAGCCGGGAACGCCGGGCGCATCCTGAACGGCGCAACGGGCGTAGCGCTCGGCCGCAGCCAGGTTTCCGCGCTCGCGCTCAATGCCCATAAGCTGGTAGCAGACGAAGGAATGCCGATCCGCGTCGCCCACCAGACGAGGAAGAACTTCTTCCAGCAAGATCGCGGCGCGATCCTTCTGTTTTGCGGCGGAATAGTGGCCTGCCAAGGCCAATTTGAGTCGGATGGAGTCCGGGTGCACCCGCAGACCGTTGAACAGCGTCTGCTCCACCAGCTCCGGATGACCACTTGAGGACTGCGCCTGCGAAAGAAAATCGACGGCCTCTGTATTGTCGGGCGCCACATCCACTGCATGCCCGAACATGGTCAACTCGTCGCTCCACCAGCGCACCTGCCACGCGCTCAAGGCAAACAGCAGCACGCCGAGAGCCGCCACGCCGCACAGCACCGACTTCTGCGGCACTCGTTCCGAGAGCTGACGCACCGCCACGGCCAGCATGAGCGCCACACCGAAGGACGGCACATGCAGATGGCGGTCATGCAGGGTGATCCACCAGAAGCCAGCGAGCACCGGAGCCAGCGTCAGCACATACCAGACGGCGGCGAACTTCAAGGCCGCCTCATGCCAGGCCCAGCGGATGTACAGCACGGCCAGCACCAGCACTCCGAATGCGGGAATCACAAAGCCCGTCAACGTGACGTGGGAAACGACCACTGGCGAGTAGAAGGCGCTGATGTTCACGGGCCACGCTAGCTGACGCAGGTAGAGGCATAAGCCAGCGGGCATCGTCAGCAGGGCGGCGCGAAGCTCCGCCGGATGCGCCGGCAGCAGGTGGTCTCCACTGCCATGCAGGACTAGCATGCGCACGAACATGAAGATCACAGCCACAAGCAGGAATGGCGCAGCCCCGGCCAGCACTCGGCGAAACCGCTCCGGTCTTCGTCCTTCGCCATACCACCATTCGTAGGCCGCCACCAGCACGGGCAGGAAGATTGCCGTCTCTTTCGAGAGAAGCCCCAGCGCGGCAAACAGCAGCGACAGCAACAACCACGGCCAGCGCCGTCCCTGCGAGCCACGCCAGCGGAAATACGCCAGCAACGATGCGAACAGGAATACCGACACCAGCGCTTCGGTGGCGGAAGCAATCCAGCCAACACTCTCCGCCTTGCTCGGATGCGCGGCATAGAACACCGTCGCTACCGCAGCGTACAGACCGCTGCCAAGCAGCACGCGAGCCACCCGATAACACAGGTAGACGGCCACCAGATGCGTGACCAGTGCACACAGGTGAAACCATCCCGGCAGAGCGCCCCCTGTGTTCCGCACGCACCACACCCACAACATAAAGATCGGGCGGTAATGACGCTCCGGCATGGGCGTATCCGAGAAGGCGAATGAATGGTGCGCGAACATCGCAAGGATGCCACGCCAGCTCTCCAGCCACGGGTTCAGCACGATCAGCGGAAAGTCGTCGAAGACGAAGCTGAAATTGATCGTTTGCAGGTAGACGGCAAGCGTGCCGAACAACGCCAGCCGCAACAACCAGGTTTCAGCGTCTGCGGACAACAGCGATGTGCGCTCCGCAGTGCATTCCTTCAGGCTAGCGGGTTTCGTCGTCAACGGAGTCGGCCTCGGTTCCGGGGGCTTTGCGATTCATTGGCATTGTATCCGCACTGAGGGGCTCAGGCGCCAAAGCGGTGCGGAGCAAAACGCGAGAGGTCCACCGAGGTCTTCCCCGTGCGGATCAGCTCACTCATCACGCGCGCCGTCACCGGCGTCAGCAGGATGCCGTCGCGGTAGTGCCCGGTGCATGCATAGTAGCCGTGCAGGCGCGTCTCACCCAGAACCGGAAGGCCGTCCGGCGTACCGGGGCGCAGCCCTGTCCAGGCCTCGTGCAGCTTCATGCGGCTGACAGCTGGAACGAACTTCTGCGCGGCTTGACGAAGCCGCTGAATGCGGCGCGGGTCCACCGTCTTATCAAAACCGGCTGGCTCCAGCGTGGAGCCAATCACAACACGGCCATCGGTGCGCGGCACCATGTAGCAATCCGGCGTGCGCACAACATGGCGCAGGAATGGCGCGGCCTTGCCCAACTCTGCCTCCGGCTCCATCAGCGCCAGCATGTGTCCGCGGGCCGGAACCGTCGGAATGTTGAGCGGTGCAACCTGTGCGGCCCAGGCTCCGGCACTGTTGACTACGATTCCAGCCGGATAGCTCGCGCTGGCCGTGCGGACGCCGGTGGCGCGGCCGTGCTCGTGCAGCACTTCCAGCACCGGCGAATGCGTGACAATCTCAATGCCCTTATTCTTTGCCGCCGCCAGCAGGGCCGACATCAGCGTGCGCGGGTCCAGGCAGTCTTCCTTGGCGAAATAGGCCAGCGAGCGGAAGCTCACCTCCGGCTCAAGCTGCGCAAGTTCGCCCGGCTCGAGCTGGCGCACCAGGCCGGTATCGGTGAGATAGGCCTCAAGCGGCTGGTAGGTAAGCTGGAGGACGCCTTCGCGGCGAAAATCCACTTTGCAGCCCGACTCGGCTTCGAGTTGCTGCACATACTCCGGATAAATGCTAGCGGCGATGTTCGCCAGCGGCAGCAATTCCTTGACCGTGACAGGGTCCAGATAGGCGACCATGCCGGCTGCGGCGTGCGAGGCCTCCTGCCCCGGCTCGCTCCGCTCCAGCACCAGCACGCTCATCCCTGCGCGGTTCAACTCCAAGGCCAGCGAAACGCCTATGACCCCGGCCCCGATAATGGCTACATCCCAGCTACGCGGCTCGCTCATGTTCTTGGAGATTGTAGACCGTTTTGAAAGTGGGTGCGGGTTGGAACACGCCGGATGGTCTGCAGAGGAAGCTACTCCCGGCAGAGATTCGGCTATTCCAAAGGGACCTTCTGGCTGGCCGGGATTGACTGAACCGGGAACAGCTCTTTCAGCGCGCGGTCGATCTTGCTCACGCTCTCGGAAACCATCGCGCGATGCTCCTCGGTACACTCCAGGTGATGCACCAGCGCAATCACTTCCAGCGAGTTGCGGATGATGTGGTTGAGGTTGGCGGCGCGTTCGTGCTCGGCCTGCACGCGGCGGCGCAGGCGGCGCATCATTCCCAGCAGGAAGCAACTGGCGATTGCGCCAGCCATACCAACAGCAACCGGGGGCAGGACCAGCTGCATGACCGGGTCTCCAATCCTGCTCTCCACGTTGTAATCGAGCAGGTGATCGAACACGCCAACCAGCAGAATAGTGCACAGCGCACAGACCAAATACCCCGCACGCGCCCGCAGGAACCAGGCGCCGGCTCGTGCGGCCAGCGTAGACATAGAACTCCGCCTCTCCATTTGTTGAAACGTTTTATGAAAGATTGCACTGCCCCGGACGTTCCCGCAAGGCCTAAAGGGACGATAGCGGTCGATTGAACGAACAGAGTCAAAAGTAATCCCACTCAAGCGCCATCTGCTCCGTCCAACCATTCTGGAGAAGTACGTGCGGACAGGGCGCGCAGCGGGTTCTGATTGACACCCAGTTCCCTGCACTGCAAAATCCAGGTGTTACTCTTTTCAAAGCCTTACGGCCCGAGCCGGGTTTGTACGAGAAAAGGAGTCATGCAATGACCGAGGAAACGCAGGTTCACTCTCAGTCCGGAACATGGGACCTATTTCAAAAGATTATTCTCGCGGTCCTGACGCTGATCGCTGTTCTGCTGATCTACCTTGTGGTTGACCTGCGCGGGCGGGTTGCCGAGTTGGAGGGCCAGAACAAGGCCGTCGTGGCCTCCATCAAGCAACTGGATGAAAAGCTCCACATCACCAACACCGCGCTGCATGAGACCTCTGAAGAACTGGGCAACAAGGTGGGCATGACGCAGCAGGAGCTGAGCACGCGCGCCGCCGAATTGAAGCGCCAGCAGGAAGCTTCCGCCAGCAAGCTGACCGCGGAGCAGCAGAAGACCAACCAGGCATTAAGCGGCGTGAGCGGCGAAGTGGGTGCCGTGAAGACCGAGCTGGGCGGCGCCCGGGGCGACATTGCCAAGACGCGCACCGACCTGGATGCCACCAACGCCAAACTGGAAAAGACTATTGGCGACCTTGGCGTGCAGAGCGGCCTGGTTGCCCGCAACCATGACGAGCTGGAGGTTCTGAAGCACAGGGGCGACCGCAACTACTACGAGTTCACCCTGCGCAAGAAGCAGAAGCAGGCCGTCTCCAACATTGCGCTGGAACTGAAGAAGACCGACCCGAAGAAAAGCAAGTTCACACTCAACGTGATGGCCGACGACAAGACGATCGAGAAGAAGGACCGCACCGCCGCCGAGCCGCTGCAGTTCTACACGGGCCGCGACCACCGTCTCTATGAGCTGGTCATCTTCGGCGTCGACAAGGAAGCCGTTACCGGCTACCTCTCAACACCGAAATAACCTCTGCTCTCAACCAGAAAGGCATTGGCCCGGCACACGCCGGGCCTTTTCCATTTTGTATGATGTTTCTTCAAAGCAAAGCGCAAGCCCTGCCACCGCGGCTTGCCGGGGAGAACCGAACGAATGCTGACAAGCTGGGTCGTGCTACTGAACATCGTGGGACGTACAACCGTCGTTTACCTGCTGGTGCTGCTGGGCGTGCGCCTGACCGGCAAACGCGAGGTCGGGCAGATGACGCCCTTCGACCTGACGCTGCTGCTGCTGTTGAGCAACTCGGTCCAGAATGCCATGACCGGCCCGGACAACTCGCTGGCTGGCGGCGCGGTGGCAGCCGTCACGCTGCTGCTGCTCAATTACTTTGTAGCGGAGTTGAGCGGCACCAACCGCCGCTTCCGGCGCATCATTCAGGGCCAGCCCTCGCTGCTCATCCACAACGGCGAGATGATTCTGCCGCACATGGCACGTGAGCACGTCACGGTCGACGAGATTGACCGCGCCCTGCGCGAACACGGCATCCCCAGCGTCAAGGAGGTCTCGCTCGCGGTGCTGGAGGTCGATGGCTCCATCAGCATGCTGCGCGTCAGCGACATGCCCCAGCCCTGGCACAACAAGCACCACACGCGCTTCCTGAAGAAACAGTCGTAGCCGGTTTAGATGACAAGGCTTCGCGTTCATCCAGCCGATGCCCAAGCGGCCACAGGGCTGACGCGGATTCGCACCCGATCCGTGTCCTTCTGCCGCCTTGCCTTTCGCCCTCTGTTCGCGCTAGGCTGAGTTTGCTTCTGGCGGTTCTCCGTTCGCGATTGAACAATCCCCAGCGACAAGTGTGTGAGTTTCACGAAGGCTTAACCGGCCTTCGTTGGCGGCTGTGCGAGAGTGTTGCTGTGCCCGGCTCCGACTGCATGCAGCAGTTGAATGGTTGCACCATAAATAGTGCATATCATGAGGCTTAGGGTGACCAGTGATGCCGGTTGATACAATTGGAGTGCAATTAGTAGCCGTTTTGCACAGAGCACCCCAAAATCTGGTGTTTTGTTCCTTGACGCTGCCTCAGGACGGGCTATACCCTTTCCTTAACTTGCGAGGCGGGTCTCTGAGCAAGTCAACTCGACCAGCCGTCGGGTTGAAGCGCAACAGGGAGCGCCGGGATGTGAATCCACCGTCCGGCACCAGCCACCACTCGCACACACGCGTCACGGACCAGCCCTCCATGAAGGAGACCGATGACGCAAGGGCGCCCCATCTGGCAGAGGGGCAAACACCGGTAGCTCTGTGGCACCGGGGACTGTTTGTTAAGGGTCCCAATCTGCACCGCGCAGCAGCAGGAGCAGTTCCCTGCGGCGGCCCGTGGCGGAACAGAGTGTATTGACCAGTGATGTTTGCGCGCACGGCAGGCGCAACGTCCTTTAGACCGGATTCGCGGAAAGTACATCCCGGGCAGAAGCCGCGTGAACGCGCGGCGGTACTCCAGAGGGTGCGGCACCGCAGAATTCGCTCTCGCAGTTGCTGTGCCGGGTATGGCGCAGCGCGAGTACGCAAGGAGTCCACTTGCTGAAACTAAAAAAGCTCCAGATTCTGGGCTTCAAGTCCTTTTGTGACCGCACCGAGTTGAAGTTCCCCGGCGAAGGCATTGCTGCCATCGTGGGGCCGAACGGCTGCGGCAAATCCAACATCTCCGATGCCATTGCCTGGGTGCTGGGCGAGCAGAGTGCGAAGACTCTGCGCGGCGGCAGCATGACCGACGTGATTTTCGCCGGGACACGCGACCGCAAGCCCACCGGCATGGCGGAAGTGACGCTGCATCTCATCGACCCTTCCGTCTACGAAGGCGCCGAGGTGGTGGAGCCGGAGATTGAGATTCGCGACGAGATGCCCGACGACTGGGACGAAGCCAGCCTGAGCGCGGCCCGCGAAAAGGAAGTGGACGAATACACCGAAGAGGTGCGTCCGGGACAGAGCGATGAGATCCCGGCACCGGAAGGTCAGGTTTCCGCCGCCACAGACGGCGCCGCGCCCGCGGAGCCGTCTGCTGCCCCGTCGCCCTCCGCAAGCGACGGGGAAACCTCGGAGGGAGGCGCAGCCGCCGCTGCCGCCTCCACCGCGGGACCTCAAGTAGTACTTAAGATTCGCCGCCGCAAGTTCAACCGTACCTTCAAGAAGGGCGAGATTGTGGTGACGCGCCGCCTGTTCCGTTCGGGCGACAGCGAATACCTGCTGAATGGCAAAATCTGCCGCCTGCGCGACGTGCATGACATCTTCATGGGCACCGGCCTTGGCCCGGAGAGCTACGCGCTCATCGAGCAGGGCCGCATCGGGCAGATTCTGTCGTCGAAGCCGACCGACCGCCGCAACATCATCGAGGAGGCCGCCGGCATCACGAAGTTCAAGACGCGCAAGCGTCTGGCGGAGGCGCGCCTGGCAGATGCCAAGCAGAACCTCTCGCGCATCAATGACATCTTCGACGAAGTGACGCGGCAGATGAACAGCCTGAAGCGTCAGGCGGCCAAGGCCGAGCGCTACGCCAAGCTGCGCGACGAAATGCGCGGCAAACTGCGCGTGGTGCTCTCCAGCCGCTTTGCCGAGTTGCACCAGCAGAAGGAGCAGCTCGACGGTGAGCTGACCACGCTGGTGGCCGACCTGCAAACGCGCGGTGAGGCCGTGCAAGCGATGGATGGCGAGCATGCCGAGCGCACGCAGCGCGGCTACGCCATTGACAACGATCTGCGCCTGACGCATGACCGCCTGAACCAGGTGGCGATGGAGAGCGACCGCGCCACGGCCCGCATCCGCACCAACCAGGAACGTTGCGCAGAGCTTTCTGCGCGCTCGGCCGGAGCCGAAGCCGAGATTGCCAACACGCAGCAGCAGTTGGAGAGCCTGCAGTCGGAACTGGCGAGCAACCAGCAGGTGCTGGAGAGCGCCGCGGCCGAGGTTGCCGGAGCGCAGAACGAACAACGCCAGCGCCAGCAGGAAGCCCAGACCGCCACGCAGACGCTCAGCAACATGGAGAACCAGCTGGAGCAGCGCCGCCGCTCGGTGCTCGACGCCATCAACATGGCTTCGGCCGTGCGCAACCGCATCACGCAGGCGGAAGAGCGCATTGCGGCACTGGAGCGCGAAGCCAACCGGCTGAAGTCCGAAGCCGAGGCGGCCAACCAGCAGATTGAAACCTTCAGCAGCCAGCGTGGTGTGCTGCAGGGCGAGTACGAAACGGCGACGCAGAAGGTCACGTCGATTGCGGCGCAGATTGCCGAGACCCGGCAGACCATCGCCGCCAAGCGGCAGTCGGAGACCGACGGCAAGCGCCACTTGGATTCAATGCGGGCGGAGTTCGCAACCTTGCAGGGCAAGCGCGCCTCGCTCGAGGCGGTCATCCGCGAGCACGGCTACTCCACCGACAGCGTTCGCCGCCTGCTGCGCTCCGGGCAGTTGCAGGGCGGACACGCGCCGAGCGGCGTGCTGGCCGACTACATCGAAGTCGAAGACCGCTTTGAGCAGGTCGTCGACGAGTTCCTGCGCGAAGAGCTGAACTACGTGGTGGTGAAGTCGTGGGAGTCGGCGGGCGAGGGCCTGAACCTGCTCCGCACGGACGCCACCGAAGGACGCGCCACGTTCCTGGTTCACGAGAACGACTTCCAGCAGCGCTTCCCCTTTGTGGGTGAAGACACCGCAGTGATGGCGCACGGCGTGACCGGCGTGACGCCGCTGAAGAATTGCATCCGCGTGCTGAACGGCTTTGGCCGCTCGCTTGAGGTGATTCTGCCGAAGCTCGGCAAGGGCTACCTTGTGCCGGACGCCGCCATTGGCCGCACGCTGGCCAACGAGAATCCCGACGCCTACTTCCTCTCGCAGACGGGCGAATGCTTCCACAACGTGACCGTGACCGGCGGACGCCAGCGCACCGAAGGCCCGCTGGCCATGAAGCGCGAACTGCGCGAAGTGCAGCGGCAGATGGGCGAGCTTGAGATCGCCATGCGCGACAAGGAAGCCGCCGTGCAACTGATCGCGCGAGAGATCAGCGAACTGACCACGCTGCTCGATCACCTGGAGACCGATCGCCGCGAGGCCGAAAAGCAGGCCATCACCAGCGGCCACAGCCTGCGCCAGTTGGATGCCGACATCAGCCGCACGCGCGAGCACCTGACCCAGTTCGACCGCGAATTGCAGCGGCTGGATGTGGAGAAGCAGGATCGCCAGCGCTTCATCGAAGACCGCCAGGCGGAGCTGGCCGCGCACGAAGCGCGCCGCGCCGAGTTGGAGGCCGCGATGACGACCGGCCAGGATGAACTTGCAGGTTTACGCTCGGCCCGTGACGCCGCCGCCCATGCAGCGAGCGAAGTCATGGCCCGCGTCGCTGGACTGGAGGAGCGCCGTCGCGCTGCCGCCGCATCGCTGGCGCGAATCCAGTCCATGGTTGCCGAGGTTGGCAACCGCGTGCACAGCCTGCGCTCGCAGCTTGATGCCGCCGCCGCCGAAACGCAGCAGCGCCAGCGTGAGAACGAATCGCTGACCGTACAGCTTGAAAACTGGACGGCCGAGCGCGAGCAGCTTCAGGCGAAGGAGAAGGAACTTCAGGCGGAATCCGAGCAGGTGCGCGCGCGCATTGCGGAGATCGAGCAGGAGTTGAAGTCCGCACGCGAAACGCTGGACCAGTTGCGCGACCGTCGCGGAGAGCTTTCCGCGCAGGCCGCCAAGGTAGCCAGCGACGTGGAGCACATGAGCGAAACGTGCGTGCAGGAGTTGAGCCTGCAGCGCGAAGAGCTGATGGCGGACGAGACGATTGTCCATGTCGGCGGAGACGAACTGATCGCCGAAGACGCGGCCTATCGCGAGATGCGCACCAAGCTCGAAAACATGGGCCCGGTGAACATGATGGCGCTCGAAGAGTACCAGGAGACGGCGGAGCGCCACGGCTTCCTGGAGACGCAGCGCAAGGACCTGCTGGAGTCGATCGAGAACACGCAGAACACGATCAAGGAGATCGACACCATCTCGCGGCAGAAGTTCGAGGAAGCCTTCAACATCATCAACGAGAACTTCCAGGTCACGTTCCGCAAGCTGTTCGGCGGCGGGCAGGGCTTCATGCGGCTCACCGACCAGGAGAACTCGGCCGAAAGCGGCATCGACATCGTGGCCTCGCCTCCGGGCAAGAAGCTGCAAAACGTGCTGCTGCTCTCCGGCGGAGAGAAGGCGCTCACCGCGCTCAGCCTGCTGGTTGGTATCTTCCAGTACGCACCCAGCCCGTTCTGCATTCTGGACGAGGTGGACGCACCGCTGGATGAAACGAACGTTGGCCGCTTCACCGACCTGGTGCGCGAGATGAGCGTGCAGACGCAGTTCATCCTGATCACGCACCACAAGCGCACGATGTCGGCGGCGCCGGTGATGTACGGCGTGACCATGCAGGAGCCGGGCGTCTCGAAGATTGTCTCGGTTCGCTTTGGCGAGGACAGCCAGCCGAAGGCTGCCACCGCGTAAGAAGTGAGTGGCCGTCGCCCCGTGCGGCGGCCACTGTTTGAGCTTCTCCGCAAGTAACCACGCAAGTGTTTTTTCGGACACCCTCCCACGGTGCACCTCCGAACACTTGCGCGATCCCATTTATCCGTGATTACGGTTTTTCTTCCTCCGCCTGAATTCCCTTTCGAGACGCCGAGAAATCAGGCATATCGCAAAGCCGCTATTCATGCGGGTTCCGCGATTTACCAGGGTTTGTCAAGCAACTTCCTCCTGGCCGCTTCCGGCCCGGACTTTACGAATCGCATCAATCGTTGACAAAATAGAGGCACTGGTTTGGAATCACACTTCCAAGAAGAGAGGCCCGTGAACACGACATCCGACAACGTCCTGTTGCATACCGACTTTCCTGATCTTGAGTTGCACGCCAGCGGCAAGGTCCGCGACGTTTATCGGGTTGACGACCAGCACCTGCTGTTTGTGGCCACCGACCGCATCTCGGCCTTCGACTACGTGCTGGGCAGCGGCATTCCGCAGAAGGGCCGCGTACTGACGCAGCTCTCGCTCTTCTGGTTCGAATTGCTGAAGGACGTTGTGCCCAACCACCTGGTGACCGCCAAGGTGGAGGAGTACCCGGCGAAACTGCAGAAGTACGCCGACGCGCTGCGCGGCCGCTCCATGCTGGTGAAGCGCGCCAAGATGTTCCCCATCGAGTGCGTGGTGCGCGGCTACCTGGCCGGCTCCGGATGGAAGGAATACAAGAAACTGGGCACGGTCTGCGGCATCAAGCTGCCGGAAGGGCTGCAGGAAAGCAGCAAGCTTCCGCAGCCGATCTTTACGCCTTCGACCAAGGCGGAGACCGGGCACGACGAGAATATTTCGTTTGAGGCGATGGTGAAGGTTGTCGGCGAGGCCGACGCCACCAAACTGCGTGACCTGACGTTGAAGGTCTACCAGACGTGCGCCGATTATGCGGCCACCAAGGGCATCATCATTGCTGACACCAAGTTTGAATTCGGCGTCACCGACAAGGGTCTTGTGCTTGCCGATGAAGTGCTGACGCCGGACTCCTCGCGCTTCTGGCCCGCCGATAAGTACGCGCCGGGCCGCGCGCAGGATAGCTACGACAAGCAATACGTCCGCGACTACCTGGAAGCGATCAAATGGGAGAAGAAGCCTCCCGTGCCGTCGCTGCCGGAAGAAGTGCAGCGCAACACGACCGCCAAGTACGTGGAAGCGTACCGCCTGCTGACCGGGCGCGAACTGCCGCAGGGCTAGCATGAACGGCCTTGATTGGCTGATCGCGGTGATTCTGGTTGTCTCCACGCTGCTGGCGGCGTCACGCGGCTTCGTGATGGAAGTGATTTCGCTGGCAGGAGCCGTTCTCGGCTACCTGCTGGCGGCGTGGAACTACCCTCGCGCGGCACAGTGGTTCCGGCCGTATGTGAACAGTGACTGGCTGGCGAGCGGATTCGGCTTTATCGTCATCTTTGTCGGCGTGCTGATTGTGGCCGGCGTGGTGGCGCGTGTGGTGCAGTGGGTGCTGAAGCAGGTTGGCGTAAGCTGGATGGATCGCCTGCTCGGCATGGGCTTCGGCCTCCTGCGGGGCGCAATGATCGTGGTTGTGCTGCTGCTGGGGATGACGAGTTTCGGACTGCATCCGGAGTCGGTTGCCAAGTCACGGATCGCACCGTTCTTCCTGACCGTGGCGCGGGGCTTCACCTGGGTTGGACCGGGCGAGCTTCGCCACCATTACCAGGACGGCCTGCGGGCGCTGGAAAACCTGCCGCACACGACGTAGCGGCCGGAGAGAGACAGCTTCACTCTGTTGTTCTGTAGATTGAATTCTTACGAGCTTTCCCTGGGACGGGGCTCCCTGGAAAGAAAGGGAAACGAGGCGCACGGTGAAAGAACAGTTGGAAGCACTTGTATCGCAGATGTACCAGAGCGGAATTCTCTATTCGGAAGCGGTTCGCGAATTCAAGAAGCGGTTCATCATCACCGTGCTGGAGCAGAACAACGGCAACCAGTGTAAGGCGGCGCGCCAGTTGGGCATGCACCGCAACACGCTCAGCCGCACCATTGCCGAGCTGAAGCTGGACGTGCGGGCCATCCGCACCGGCACGCGGCGTCCGCCGCGCAGCGCGCAGCCTCTGGTGATGGAGAAGAAGATCGCCCGCTAGAGCGCTTCCCTGCCGCATGGGCAGAGGCATTTCAAGATACACGAGAGGCAGCCCAAGGGCTGCCTCTTTGCATTGCACGGCACACCGTCGTTACCGCTCGCGGCTGAACAGCAGATCCTTCGTCGCTGCGCTCCTCAGGATGACGCCGTCTCTTTCACTTTCAACTAGCAATTCTGAAGACAAGAAAAGGGCGGCCCGAAGGCCGCCCTCGTCGCATACTCGATTGCGTCTACTTTGCCGGCTTCTTGGCGGCGGGGTGGGCCGCCGGAGCTTTCTTTGCAGGCTCTTCCACGGCCGACTTGCCGATCAACTGGCCATCGCTCATCTTCATCAGGAAGACGGTCGGGGTGGCCTTCTGGTCGCTGGTGTATTCGGTCGGAACGCCTTGGAAGGTGATGTCGGTGCCGACGATCTTGGCGGCCTTCGCAGCCGAGATCGGAGCGGTCATCGTCAATTCGATATCCGCCTTCTTGTCGTTGATGGAGTCTTCGCTGCCGGCCAGCATCAGAACCTTGGTGGTGGCGCTGATGACGCGGGCTTGCGCCTGAATCGGCTTGCCCTTGGCGGCGGTCCAGACAGCGTTCACGTCGGCTTCCGTGCCGTACTCAAGGATGAACTGCCACTCGGCAAAGGCCATCTTGTCAGGAGACTTCTTCGACAGCATCTCGTGCGCCTGATCGGCGGGCGACGGAGCCGGGGCAACCTTGAAGTCAGCCGGAACCGCCGTCTGATCCTTCGAGGAAGCAATCAGCGCATCCCAGCCATCTTCGCCGCCATGGTAGCGAACGTACTTGTAATGGCCGTAGCGCTTCCATTCCGCCTGCGCGGCGGCCGGAGCCAGGTTGATGGCGCGGGCGATCCAGAACAGGCCTTCCACCTGAATCGGCTTCGGCTCAAGGTAGCTGATGGCCAGATAGTAGGTGGCATAGGCGTCGGCGGGCTGGGCTTTCACCAGGTCCATCAACGCGGGCTGCGCCGTCGGATAATCCTTCACCGAGATGGCGGCCAGGGCCACCGACCAGTCGAACATGGTGTAACGGAAGGTGTTCTTCTTGGTGTTCCAGTCGGCGTCGGAGATGCCTTCAGGCTTCTTGACGGTCTCCAGCAGCTTGAGGCCGCGCTGCGCCAGCGCGCCGGCATCGGCGAGTTGCTGCGCGGACTCCGGTGCGCCCGCATTCTGCTGCGCGGCGGTGCGCTCCAGGTAGCTGACAAACGCCAGCGAAGTCAGGTTGTTCGGGTCCGCCGCCAGGCAGCGCTTGCCGGCATCGAGCACCTTGGGAACATTCTGCGTCTGCACGTAGGTGTTCACCAGGGTCTCCAGGGACTCTACCTTCATCACAGTGTTGGGGTAGGTGGTGAGGAAGCTTTCCAGCTGGGCGGCGCGCTGTGTAGCGTCCGCAGCACCAGTGGCGGCCATGTAAGCGTTGTACTCGGCCGGATCCTTGATCACTTTTTTCTGTTCTTGCGCTGGCGCGCCCGCGGCAGGCGATTGGGCAAACGAATAGGCCGACAGAACCAATGACGCAATCAGAAAGGTGAGTAGCGACTTCTTCATTCGAAGGCTCCTTAGAACACTGCAGATGTCGAGAATTCCCCTGCCAGGCGCACAAATTTGGCCAAGCCAGTTGCCGCGTCAGGGACGATCGTCACACCAACGACTGAACGACGGACGGCACCACCACCGCATACGTTACAGCACGCTGAAATTGCGATTATAGGGAGCGGCGCACCCTCGCGCAAGTTTTGTCGGCAAGGAAAATCAGCAAGGCAGTATCCGCCTGCTGGAGGGACTGTCAAGGCGGCTTGAAGGCCCCTGTTTCGAGCCGTCCGGCCCTGCATTTTTGCGGCGGAATCCACCGCCTGCGACTTGCCCCGGCTCAGGCGCAGTGCTAGCATTCGAGCTTTGGTACTCCATGGAGGAGACTTATGGCTGAAGATAACAGCAGCGGAATCTTGTGGTTTCTCGCCGGGCTCGGAGTGGGTGCGGCACTGGGTGTTCTGTACGCGCCCAAGTCGGGCAAGGAGACGCGCGAAGCGATCATGACGGCTGCCGAGGAAGGCTCGGAGTTCGTGCGTGACCGCGCCCGCCAGTATCGCGACCAGGCCGGACAGTGGATGGAGCGCGGCAAGGAGGCGATGGAGCAGCAGAAGGACCAGCTCCGCAATGCCTTTGAAGCCGGGCGCGCCGCCTACCGCGAAGCCAACGTGCCGGCCGCAACCGAAGAAGCAAAGAGCTAACTTTCGACATTCGATCCGGCCGGAGGGCGCGCGCAAGCGTTCTCTCCGGCATACCGCGTGCGGCGCCCTCAGCAGCTCCGCGCCGAGAGAGACTTCATGAACTCAACCTTGCTTACCTTCTTCATCGGCGTCACCTCGGTCGCCGTCATCCTGCAGATGGTCTGCCTGATCGCACTGGCGCTCTCTGCGCGCAAGATGGCGCAGGAGGTCTCTGCCCTGTCGCGGCACCTGGAAGAGGACGTGATCCCCGCCGTGAAGCAGGCGCACGAACTCATCAAGGCCAACACCGAGAAGCTGAATGCCGTGATGGAAAACACGCTGGTGACCACCACCATCTTCCGCACGCAGATTGAGCGGCTTTCGGCCACGGTGGACGACATTGTGGACCGCACACGGCTGCAGGTGATGCATGCCGACGAAGTGGTCTCGCGCACCATTGAACGCGTGGAGGAGACGGCCGCGCATGTGCAGCACACCGTGCTCTCGCCCGTGCGCAAGCTCTCCGCCGTGCTGACCGGCATTGTGGCCGGCTTTGGCGAATACACCGCCGGACGCAAGGTGCAGCACGCCCGCAACGCCGTACCCCGCGACGAGATGTTCATCTAGACTTTCAGCAATGCAAGCGAAAGCGGCGCGAACTTCGCGCCGCTTTTCTGTTTTGTACTCGCAATACACCGGCACGTCTGAATCTGTGCCCTTTCAAAGTTCGCACCCGGCTGCACTCACTCCGGGTCGCGCTCCATCTCGGCTTCCATGGCGATCTGCAACTCCTCGGCGCTCGAGTTGGCTTCGTGAATCTCTCCCTTGCGCATGGGCGTGACCGAGCGGCTCTGCCCGGTGATGAGTCGCGCGCCGCGCGTGAAGCGCATGTACGACCACAGCCACTGCAACAACACCATCAGCCGGTTCTTGAAGCCGATGAGGAAGTAGATGTGGATGAGCAGCCAGGCCAGCCACGCGGTGAAGCCTGAGAAGCCGAAGTTGCCATAGGCTCCGACGGCGGCCGAGCGGCCGATGGTGGCAAGGCTTCCCTTGTCCCAGTAGCGGAACGGACGGCGCGGCGCGTTGCGCTGGTCGGAGAGAATGGTGCGTCCGGCGAACTGGCCCATCTGGATGGCGGCAGGAGCAACGCCCGGCACGGGCTGCCCACTGGCCTGCATGATGGAGGCGAGGTCGCCGAGAACGAAAACGTTGGGATGGCCGGGAATGCTCAGGTCGGGATTGACCTTGACGCGTCCGGCGCGGTCGACGGGCACGCCCAGCTTGGCGCCCAGCGGAGAGGCCGCCACGCCCGCGGCCCACAGCACCACACTGGCCGGAACCTTGCGGTCGCCGAGCATGATGTGGTCCGGCGCGATGGCCGTGACCGGCACTCCGGTGAAGACCTCGACGCCGATCTTCTGCAACTGCTCCACGGCGCTCTTGGAGAGCTTCTCCGGATAGGTGTGCAGAATGCGCGGACTACCTTCGATGAGTAGCACACGCGAGGCCGCCGGGTCGATGGCTCGGAAGTCGTCGGCGATGACCTGGTTGGCGATTTCCGCCAGCGCGCCTGCCAGCTCCACGCCCGTTGGGCCTCCACCCACGACCACGAGATTCAGCGGCGGCGTGACCTTGCCCAGGCGCTTATCGCGTTCGGCAATCTCAAAGGCCAGCAGCACGCGGCGGCGAATTTCAATCGCATCTTCCAGCGTCTTGAGGCCCGGCGCGAGCGGCGCCCATTCGTTGTGTCCGAAGTAGGCGTGCGTAGCGCCGGAGGCAACGATGAGGTAATCGAAGCCGATCGAGTCATCGTCCATGATGACCCGGCGCTTCACCAGATCAAAGCCGGTCACCTCCTCCAGAAGCACTTCAACGTTCTCGTACTCCTTGAAAATGGCGCGGATGGGCACGGCTATATCGGCCGGGTTGAGGCCGGCGCTGGCCACCTGGTAGAGCAACGGCTGGAATGTGTGATGATTGCGGCGGTCGACGATGGTGATATCAAACTCGTGCGCGGCCAGCGTGCGTGCGGCGTAGAGTCCTGCAAATCCGCCGCCTACGATAACTACATGGGGTCGTCTGGGTGCCATAATTGAGCTTACACGAGTTTGATTCGCCGAAACTGCCGGAAGATTCGGCAGAAATGCGCCAAGGCATTGACGAATAGGAATTTTGTGATAAAGTAAGTAATCACTTACATGAAGTGCCTGCACCGCATCTGCGCCGAAGACCGCCGCAACCAGGTATTGGAAGTGGCCGGTGAGCTGTTTGCCCGCCAGGGTTTTGACGGCACCACCACGCGCGCCATTGCGGCCCGCGCCGGGGTCAATGAAGCCATCATCTTCCGCCACTTCCCCAGCAAGGAACAGCTCTACCGCGCAGTGCTGGAAAAGAAGACGGCAGAATGCGGCCTGGCTCCGCAGATTGTCGGCATTCTGCAGCGCGGAGACGATGTACGCGCGCGGCTGACGGAAGTCACCACGCTGATGCTGCGCTCGCGCACGGCCGACCCGGAGCTGACGCGCCTGTTCCTTTACAGCGCGCTCGAAGGCCACGAGCTTTCCACGGGCTTCATGCGCTCCTACATGACGCAGTCAATCCTGAAGCTGGCGGAGTTTCTGCGGGCGGCCATGAAGCGCGGCGATGTGCGCAAGGGCAACCCGGAGATCATGTCCCGCTCGTTCTTCGGCATGATGACCCACTACATCCTGCTGCATGACCTGTTTGCCGGAGACCGCCACCTGGACCACACACCCGAGAACGTGGCGCGCCAGGTGGTGGATCTGTGGCTCGACGGCATCCTGCCCGATGATTCTCCGATGCGCGTGCCGGAGCACCCCAAGCGCGCACGCAAAACACCGGAAGCCCGTTAAGTAGAACTTCAGCCGATTCCCTGCACTGCGCGGCAATCGCACGCTGACACCTCCACCCACAATCGCCCGCTCTCGCGCTTGCCCGCTTCCCGGCGCGCGGGTAGTATCGTTGGCATCGTCTTTCGGGGGTGGAAAACGAAATGAGCGAAACGAATTCCCGTCGTCAATTTCTGAAGGCCAGCGGCGCCGTCACGGCCGGACTGGTTGTTTCCAGCGTTACCGGGCAGGCTGCCAGCAAGCTGCCTCCAATGCCGCAGAATCCGCGCACGCAGCAAGCCATGCCCACGCGCAACCTGGGCAAGACCGGCTACCGCGTCGGCATCTTCTCGTTGGGCGGGCAGGCCGCCATTGAGCAGCCAAACAACGCCGACGTGGCGGTGCCGATTGTGGAGCGCGCCATTGATCTGGGCGTGAACTACATTGACACAGCTGCTCAGTACGGCGGCGCCGACCGCTGGTCGCAGAAATACATTGGCCAGGTGATGAAGACGCGCCGCAACGAGGTCTACCTGGCGAGCAAGACGCACGACCGCTCGCGCGACGGCTCACTGCGTCTGCTGGAAGAAACCTTGAAGCTGCTGAACACCGACCACCTCGACGCATGGCAGCTCCACCACATCACCACGCAGTCGGACGTGGACCAGATCTTCGCCAAGGGCGGCGCCATCGAGGCCATGCAGCAGGCGCTCGACCAGAAGATGGTGCGCTTTGCCGGCGTGACCGGCCACACCGACCCCGACCTGCTCATCCAGTGCATCGAGCGCTTCCCGTTCAATCAGATCCTGATGGCCGTCAATGCCGCCGACCCGCATAAACTCAGCTTCCGCCAGAAGCTGCTGCCGCTGGCGGTGGAGAAGCAGATGGGCATCATCGGCATGAAGATTCCGGCGCGCGGACGCATCCTCTCGTCGTGGAAGCCGACGACGACGCCAACCAATCCGTGGGAGGGCGCGGGGCCGAAGCCCGGCGTGCTGAACATGCGCGAGGCCATGTATTACACGCTCTCACTGCCAGTCAGCACAGTCATCATCGGCTGCGATTCGATTGCGCAACTGGAGGAGAACGTGAAGCTGGCGCACGAGTTCACCCCGCTCAGTGAGCAGCAGATGGCCTCACTCAGCGAGCGCACCGAACCCATCGCGCGGCAGGCATTGTTCTTCCGCCGCTGGGCGTAGCGAAACTGTTCCCTGTTTTCAGTTCCCGGCTCCCAGACAATGGTTCCCAGACACAAGAACGCCGCTCTTGCGAGCGGCGTTCCTTTTCTTGGGCGCAATTGTTTTGCAGGTGACTGGCGACTGAACAGGCTGCGAACCTAGTACACGCAGATGGCGGAGTCACTGACTCCCGCAGGGGCTGAAGCCCCCGGCTCATTCCGCTCCTTGCGGCACGGCTAAAGCCGTTCCCTTTCAAAGCGCGGTGCGTGTTACCGCTCGCTGGGGCAGGAGGGACCCTGCACCCATCTCATCGCCGGCTGCCAACCTCCGACATTTCGGACGTTCGGCAACCCGGCCGGAGCCTACTCGTCGCTCTCTTTCAGCTTTGCCAGCACGCCGAAATCTTCGAGCGTGGTGGTATCGCCTTTCACGTCGCCGCCGCTCGCCAACTCACGGAGCAGTCGCCGCATGATCTTGCCGCTGCGCGTTTTGGGCAGCTGATCGGTGAAGCGGATATCGTCCGGCTTCGCCATCGCGCCGATTTCCTTTGCCACCCAGGCGCGCAACTCATCTTTCAATTCCTTGCCCGGCGCGTAGCCGCTCTCCAGTGTAACGAAGGCGGCCACGGCCTGTCCCTTCAAATCGTCGGGACGGCCCACAACAGCGGCTTCCGCCACCTTCGGGTGGGCGACCAGCGCCGACTCGATTTCCATGGTGGACAGGCGATGCCCGCTGACGTTGAGCACGTCATCGACGCGGCCCATCACCCAGAAGTAGCCATCCTGGTCGATGCGAGCGCCGTCTCCGGTAAAGTAGACGCCGGGGATGTCGCTCCAGTACTGCTTTTTAAAGCGGTCGGGATCGCCCCAGATGGTGCGCAGCATGGAAGGCCACGGCTTGCGCACGATGAGGTATCCGCCGGAGCCGAGCGGCACGCGTTCGCCCTCACGGGTGACGACCTCGGCGGCAATGCCGGGGAACGGGCGCGTGGCCGAACCGGGCTTGGTGGCAATGGCGCCGGGCAGCGGCGTGATCATGATGGCGCCCGTCTCGGTCTGCCACCAGGTGTCCACGATGGGACAGCGCTCCTTGCCGATAACCTCGCGATACCACATCCACGCCTCGGGGTTGATGGGCTCACCCACCGAGCCGAGCAGGCGCAGGCTGCTGAGGTCATGGCGGTTGGGATACTGCTCGCCCCACTTGATGAACGTGCGGATGGCGGTGGGCGCGGTGTAGAAGACGTTGACACGGTACTTCTCGATGATCGCCCAGAAGCGGTCGAGGTCCGGGAAGTTCGGCGCGCCTTCATACATCAGCGCGGTGGCGCCGTTCTGCAGCGGCCCGTAGACGATGTAGCTGTGTCCGGTGACCCAGCCGATGTCGGCGGTGCACCAGTAAACATCCTCGTCGCGGAGGTCGAAGACCCACTTGGCGGTGAGGTAGGTGCCGACCGAATAGCCGCCCGTGGTGTGGACGATGCCCTTCGGCTTGCCCGTGGTGCCACTGGTGTAAAGGATGTACAGCGGATCTTCGGAGTCGAGTTGCTCGGCCGGGCACGAAGGCGCGGCGTTGGCCATCAGCTCATGCCACCAGTGGTCACGGCCCGGGTGCATGGTCACTTCACTGCCCGTGCGCTTGTAGACGATGACGTGCTTGACGGTCGGGCACTTCTCCACCGCCTCGTCGACGGTGGCTTTCAGCTTGACCTCGGCGCCACGGCGGAAGCCGCCATCCTGTGTGATGATGGCCACGGCTTCCTGGTCATTTACGCGGTCGACAATGGCATTGGCCGAGAAGCCGCCGAAGATGACCGAGTGCACCGCGCCAATGCGCGCACAGGCCAGCATCGCTACCGGCAGCTCCGGCACCATGCCCATGTAGACGGCCACGCGGTCGCCCTTCTTAATGCCAAGCCCCTTGAGCACGTTCGAGAACTTTTCGACCTCGGTGAGCAGTTGCTGGTAGGTCAACGTGCGCGAGTCGCCCGGCTCGCCCTCCCAGATGAGAGCGGCCTTGTTGCGGCGCCAGGTGGCAACGTGACGGTCCAGACAGTTGTAGGAGAGATTGATTTTGCCGCCGACAAACCACTTCGCCCACGGCGCATCCCACTCCAGCACCTTCTGCCACGGGTGGAACCAGTGAAGTTCCTTGGCGATCTCGCCCCAGAACTTCTCAGGGTTCTCAATGGACTCCTTGTAGACGCGCTCGTACTCTTCCACGCTCTTGATGTGCGCCGAGGCAGCGAACTCCGCTGGCGGGGGAAATACGCGGTTCTCGTGCAGTACGGAATCGATGTTCGCTTGGGCTGCGCCCGGTATGCTTGCCATCCGAGGTCTTCCTCCAATTGGTAATTGCTCGCCGGTGTTGCCGGTTACGCCGTGCAGGAGGGGTTCGGGCCTGCACGGAAAGGACGTGGCTGCGGCCGGGTTGGGCCGCGGAGATCTGAGAGTGTTCGGCTTTCCAAGTGAGCGCCGATGGAAGGCCTTGACTTGTGAAGCCTGTGATCGTGCTGGGGGCCTTCGCATCCCAGGTTAGCCTCGCTACGCGAGCCGAACCTGGGGCACCCAACTTTCTGAGCATGCAGCGCCTGAACTTTCGTGTTCGGGTGCTCCCAGCTTCTTTAACCTTCCGAAGCGGGAGGCCCCACGCGCTCCCGCTCCGAGATTGGACGCACAAAAAGCGTTTCGGTTGCTTATTGTTCCAGGGTTGAAATGTCGCCGATCTCCTGGCCGGTCTCTTTGGCCTTGAGATAGCGGCGCATGATCTTGCCGGAACGAGTCTTGGGCAGCGCGGTCACGAACTCGATGGCCGAAGGTGTTGCGATCGGGCCAAGCTCGCGGCGCACATGCTCGGTCAGTGTGGCGGCCAGTGTGTCACTGGGGTTGTGCCCGGCACGCAGCATGACGAAACACTTGATGGTCTCGCCCTTGAGTGCGTCGGGGATGCCGATGGCAGCGGCCTCGCCCACTGCGGGGTGCGAGACCAGTGCGCTCTCCACTTCGGCAGTGCCGATACGGTGACCGGCCACGTTCAGCACGTCGTCGGCGCGGCCCAGCACGGCAATGTAGCCGTTCTCATCCTTGATGGCCACGTCGCCCGTGACGTACATGCCGGGTATCTGCTTCCAGTCGCGCTCGTAGCGCGCGGGGTCTTTCCAAGCGGTGCGCATCATGTGCGGGAACGGACGTTTGAGCACCAGCCTTCCGCGAATGTTGGCCCCCACGGGCTTGCCTTCGTTATCCACCACATCGGCTTCCACGCCGGGCAGCGCCACACCGGCCTTACCCGCGTAAACCGGCATGGTGATGGGCGTGCCGAGCGTCGGCCCGGCGAGTTCGGTCTGCCACCAGTTGTCGACCACATAGCCCCACTTGCCATCGCCCGCAAGATACGTCTGCGCCCAGCGCCAGGCTTCAGGGTTGAGCGGCTCGCCCGCGCAGGCGATGACGCGTAGCGTGCTCAGGTCATGCGAACTGGGAAGCTGTTCGCCGTAGCGCATGAACATGCGGATGGCCGTGGGCGCGGTAAACATCTTGCTCACGCCATAGCGCTCCACAATCTCCCAGGCCACGCCGGGGTTTGGCCAGTCGATGGCGCCCTCGCGGAAGAGCGTGGTGCAGCCGGTGACGAGCGGCCCGTAAACGATGTAGCTGTGGCCAACGATCCAGCCGATGTCGGAGGTGCACCAGAAGATGTCGCGCGGGCTGACGTCGAGAAACGCCTGCATATGGTACGCGGTGCCGACCATGTAGCCGCCGTGCACATGGACCACGCCCTTGGGCTTGCCGGTGGTGCCGCTGGTGTAGAGGATGAACAGCGGATCCTCCGAATCCATCTCCTCCGCTGGACACTCGGAGGAGAACTTCATCAGATCGTAGAAGTTCAGCTCGCGCGAACTGGCCGGCTTCCACTCGCCGCCACTGCGCGGGTAAACAATGACATGCTCCACCATCTCAAGGCCGTCGATGGCCTGGTCGACAATGGGCTTGAGCGGCACGGGCTTGCCGCGGCGCACGCCGTATTCACCGGCAATGACGACCTTGGCTTCGGCATCGAGAATGCGGTCGCGCAGCGCGGTGTGCCCCAGTCCGGCGTAGACCACCGAGTGAATGGCGCCGATGCGCGCGCACGCCAGCATGGCCACCACGCCTTCAATGGTCAGCGGCATGTAGATGATGACGCGGTCGCCCTTGCGCACGTCAATGGACTTGAGGCCGTTGGCGAAGCGGCAGACCATGCGGTAAAGCTGGCCGTAGGTGACGACGCGCTCGGTGCCGTCCTCACCAAGCCAGATATAGGCGACGCGGTTGAAGCGGTCGCTCTTGGCGTGGCGGTCGAGGGCGTTGATGGTAATGTTGGTGCGCGCGCCGGTAAACCACTTGTGGTTCACGCCGTCCCACTCGCACACCTTCTGCCACTTGCGGCTCCAGGCAAACTTTTCCGCCTGCAGGCTCCAGAACAGGTCATTTTCTTCAATACTGCGTTTGTACTCCGAGGCGAAGTCGCGCAGCAATGCGTTTTCGCTGACGATGCTAGGGGCGTCGTAGCCGGTCTCGTGCTCGTAAACGCCCGGCTCCTGGCTGACGGCATGCGTAGGGCTGCTCATGCGGTGTTGCTCCGAGTGTGGTGTAACCGATGAAGTTATGGACTGCGTTGACGACCATGCAGCCTCACCCCGAGGCTGCCGCCGCCCGGCTCCCTTGCCATCCTCCCCGGAGCCACCTGCGGCATGACCGCGGAATCATAATTCAAATCCTTGTGGGTGCGCGAGAAAAATGAGACGCGAAGAAAAGGCATCACCCGGCCTGCCGTGGCGGCAGGTGAATCACCTCGCCCGGCGGGCTGCCCACCCGCCGGACAAAGCACAATTGACGTGTCGCGTTCCTGGGCGCGAGCAGCGAGAAAGCCTGCCCGCGCCCGCCCCGCGATGCTTAGTGCGCGGTGGCCTTCTCTGCCCCGAGGCCGGTGTTGGCGCGCACTTCCAGCTCCACCCACTTCTCTTCGCTGGCTTCATTGTGCCGGCCCAGCATGGTTCCCAGCCATGCCCCGGCAAAGCCAATGGGGATGCTGAGGATGCCGGGGTTTTCCAGCGGGAAGATGGGCGCATGTTGAATCATGTGGCGCGCCGCTGCCGCCGTGGCTGCCGTGTCGATGCCCATCACGCTCGGTCCGATGAAGATGAGCACGATGGAGGCAACCAGTCCTGCGCCGAGGCCGCAAACCGCACCGGCGGTATTGAAGCGCTTCCAGAAGATCGACATCACGATAACCGGCAGGTTCGCCGAGGCCGCGACGGCAAAGGCCAATGCCACAAGGAAGGCCACGTTGGCCGTGGGGCCAAGCGCAATGGCAATCGCCATGGAGATGGCTCCGACGACGAAGGCCGCAATGCGGGCCACACGCCGTTCCTCACCCGGATGCGATTCGCGCCCGTCGCGGATGATGTTCGTCCAGACGTCGTGCGCAAACGAGGTGGAGGCCGAGATCGTCAGCCCGGCAACGACCGCGAGAATAGTGGCAAACGCGATGGCGCAGATGAAGGCGAAGAACACGTCTCCGGCGATCACCTTGGCCAGCAGTGGGGCACTCATGTTGGTGCCGCCGTTCTTGACGATGAAGTCACGGCCGACGATGGTGGCCGCGCCAAAACCGAGGAACGTGGTCATGATATAGAAGGCGCCGATGAGCACCATGGCCCACACCACGGAGTGGCGCGCGGTCTTGGCGTCCGGCACCGTGTAGAAGCGCACCAGAATGTGCGGCAGACCGGCGGTGCCAAAGATGAGCGCCATGCCCAGCGAGATCAGCTCCAGCGGCCCGTTCGGCGGCTTGAAGCGCAGACCGGGCGTCATGAAGTCCTTGGTGACCTGCACGCCCTTCTCGGTGTAGGTCACCTTGCTGACGGCGTCAAAGAACTCATAGAAGCTGAAGTGGAAGTGCGCCATCACCAGAATGGACAGCAGCACGGTTCCGGCAATCAGCAGTACGGCCTTGATGATCTGCACCCATGTGGTGGCGATCATTCCGCCAAAGACAACATAGACGATCATCAATATACCGACGCCGATGACCGCCCAGTGGAACGGAATGTGACTTTCCTTGAGCAGCAGCGCCACGAGGGCGCCGGCGCCGACCATCTGCGCGATCATGTAGAAGGTGCTGACCGTCAGCGTGCTCAGCGAAGCCATGGCACGCACCGGACGCGGGTTCAGGCGGTAGGCAAGCACGTCGGCCATGGTGTACTTGCCGGTGTTGCGCAGAGGCTCGGCCACAATCAGCAGCACGGTGAGATAGGCCACCAGCCAGCCCACCGAGTACATGAAGCCGTCATAGCCGAAGAAGGCAATGAGGCCCGCGATGCCCAGGAACGACGCCGCGCTCATGTAGTCGCCGGCAACGGCCACGCCGTTCTGCCAGGCAGTGATGCGGCGGCCAGCCGCGAAGTAGGAGGCTGACGACGACGAGCGCCGCGAGGCCCAGAAGGTGATGCCGAGGGTGACGGCAATGAAGGAGAGGAACAGCAGCAGGGTGGTGTTCATGCAGCGCGGTCTCCTTGATCGTCTTTCAGCAGCCCTTCCTTCTTCAGGTGTTGCATGATGTGTTCGCCGTAGGTGTCAAACTTCTTGGCCGCCTGCACGTAGGCAGCGGCAATTCCCCAGGCCACAAAGAACTGGGAGAGTGCGAACAGATACGCAAGGTTCACCGACCCCCACACTCGCGTGGCCATGAAGTTCGGCGCGTAGCCGACCAGTACCGGCAGCAGGAAGTAGTAGACGACGAAGAACACCGTCGCCGGAATCACAAACTCTTTCTTCGCCAGCAGCAGCAGGCGAAATTCATCCATCTCCGCAACGCGGTCCCAATTGCTTTTGACCACGGGCGGCTCCTCCATCTTCGTGACCGTTGCCATCCTTTGCCTTCCTCCAGCGGACACGGCGGTGCGCCTCCGCTCTCACTTGCTTCCACGGTTCACTGCACCCGCGGGCGCGTGTGCTGGCAGCACAATCGCACCGGCGATTTCCTGGCTTGGATTCCCTTCAGTCCGTGCACAACCCACAACTGGTGAAGCCCAACGGCTGGCCCATGATGGATCGACGACTGCGTAGACCGCCCCGGGGACCCCACCCCGGGACAGAAAGTGCGCGGAAGCATACTTCAACTCTTGCGGAACGCAAACACTTTTCTTACGGAATTTTCACGCAGAGCCAAAACGGTCTCCAATCCCCTCTGTCGTTTTGCCCCTCCGTGAAGGCGAGATCCAGGCGACGACGTCTCGCCGCGAAATCCATTGGACGCAATAGGCGGGCTCAGGTACACTCCGTTGCCATAAGGCAATTCTGTAACTTGTTGACCTGCGGGAGGGTGCCCGCAGGCAACTCAAGATTTCAGCACCGAACTAGCGCAGACGTTTGGCGGCCATGGACCGGCGGGCGCCGCGCACAGGACGGCTCTGTGCCGCAGCATTCACGCAGCATCCTCGCTGAAGGACATGAGCAGACTTTTGAAGCCGACGATGTAGCGGGACAGATTTGACCGATGCATGGCCGTGAACGAAACACCGCCCGGGCCAGACGGCGTTTCAAGGGCTACGGGACTCAACCACAAGGAGACCACCGATGCGCACTCCGCGCTTCCGGCAGTTTGCAGTTGCAACGCTTCTTGCACTCACCCTCTTCCCGATGGCTCTGGCACAGGCCCCGGCCCGCAAGAAAGAGTCCGACGCTGAATGGATCGCACGCACCGCCGCTCTGTACTACTCCCCCACCCGGCAGAAGATGATTAGCTACGAGTGCACCGTGCATCCCCGATGGGAATCGCTATTGGCCCAGGCCTCTCCGGGCAAGCCGGTTTCGGCGGACGATCCATTCCTCGCGTCCCTCAATCGAATCAATGTAACGGTCTCAGTGCGTGTGGGAGATCCAGAGGTCAAGTTGAAATGGAACATTCCGAAAGACCTCGACGTCACAGAGTCCCAGCTCTCCAAGGTGGAGAAGCTTGCGACCCATGCGAACCAAATGCTCTACGGCGCAGCATTGTTCCTACAGTCCTATTACGGCGAAACGATAGCGCCGAAAGACACGAAAGATCTGAAGCTGACTCCACTTCCCACCGGGATGAAGGTTCAATCATTCGATTCCGCCCCAAACAGGGCTCCTGCGAACTCGGTTGCGCTGTTCGATTCCAATCGGATATTGACGCAGGTCCAGTCGACATCAAAGGATGGGGTGACCACCATTTTGCCCCACTTCCACCACACCGAGAACGGACTGCTCCTCGATGCCGTGGAAACAACGTTGGCCCCGACGAACCTGCCCAAGGAAAAGTACACGCACGTCCTACTGAACTTTGGGTATCAGCGCATCGGCAACCATGAAATTCCAAGCCGTGTGGACATTCAAGAGAATGATGACGGGTGGGAAGGCTTCACCTTCAACCAGTGCACGGTTCGCTAATACGAACCGGCAGTTCGCCGCTCGACAAAATACTTACGCAGGTGCTTGCCGGCCACCCGCGCCAGTGAAGGCGTGGTGTGGTGTTGAGTAGGATCAGCCAGGAATCAGAAAGGTGTAGCAAAAAGACAAGGGGCGGTTCGCGCATGGGGATGGGATGGTCTAATCTCGACATTCAACGCGCCGGCTTCGCAAGGCGAAGCAACTGGTTCCACGCAGGTTGGGTGGTGTGGAGGGTGATCCTGCGCTTCACCGTGCGCGTCTCGCCAAGTAAGGACCTGAGCGCGAAACGCCCCTGATCAATTGCCCGTAGTTTGCACCTGGGGATTGTGAAAGTCTGTAATTCGTATCACAATGATTTTGTGATATAAGTCACGTTAGGAACTCCTGCGGCCTCACAACCGGGAAAGCGACTCCGGCCGACCGCACGGCGGTCATCGCCACGTTCGCTTGCAATGGCGAAAACCGGCGGGTCCTGAACATTTGCATCGTTTCGCAACTGTTCGTAGTCACATAGTAGTAACGGGGAGGGAGTCGTGGGATCACCTTACGGCTTGGAACTGGTAGAAAATTGCGTAATTTGCAAGCTGCGCACCGATAGTTTCTTTTGTGGACTGCCGAAGGCGTCGATGGATGCCTTTGAGAAGATCAAGTTCACGGCAGCCTATCCTGCGGGTGCCGTGCTGTTCGTGGAAGGCCAGTCTCCGCGCGGCATTTACATGCTCTGCAAAGGCCGCGTGAAGCTCTCCACCACCTCCTCAGACGGAAAGACGCTGATCCTGAAGATCGCCCAGCCCGGCGAAGTGCTGGGCCTGCACGCCACCGTCAGCGGAACCCCTTACGAAATCACCGCCGAAACCGGCCAGCCCTGCCAGTTGAACTTCATCAAGCGCGAAGATTTTCTGCGCTTCCTGCAGACGCACGGCGATGCCTGCCTGAAGGCAGCACAACACCTGAGCCGCGATTGCCAGTCGGCCTATCAGCAGATACGCTCGCTCGGCCTCTCGCACTCTGCCCCGGAGCGCCTGGCGCGCCTCCTGCTGGAATGGAGCGCCGGAGAAGGCGCAGACGAGCAAGGCATGCGCATTAAAGTCGCGTTGACGCACGAAGAGATTGCACAGATCATTGGCACCTCGCGCGAGACCGTTACACGCACGCTGGCAGACTTCCGCAAGAAACAGATTGCGGTGTTGAAAGGCTCAACGTTGATGATCCGCAACAAGCCGGCACTGGAGCGGCTAGTCGGCTCATAACGCATCGCTGTTGTGAATCACTACTTGTCAATCAAGATATTTAGCCCGATTCCCAATTCGGGATTTTTTCTGAACGGTGCGTTTTGTAATTCTGAGAGCACCCCGGAGCACTGTTGCAACCCGCAACAGTCGCGGAGAATCACCACTTTTGGGGAGTTGCGATTCTCAACAGTTGTACATCCGCCATGCCCGTGGGGCACTTCCTCCCGTGACCTGCGTCACATTCGCATTCCTGCTTAGAGACCATAGTTCGCGCAGATGGAGTGTTCGAAGACTCCATCGGTAGTGACCTGAAACGCGTGCGGGCCTGCACGGAAGGCCTGACGCTGGTGCTACTGTGCGCAATGCACTTTTAGTCCGAGCCAGCCAGACCGGACGCACTTTCCGGTTCTTCTTATGGTCTGCGCTCTTTCTCTTTGTTTGTAATTTGCCATCCTTTTTACAGGCGGCGCCACCAGTCTCCGGTGTTTATGCCGAACACTGCGCGGGATGCCACGGCCCCACGGGCCGGGCGGATACTCCCTTTGCAAGGAAGTACAACCTGCGGTCATTCGCCTCACCGGAGTTTCAAAACAGCAACGAGCAAGCAATTGCGGACTGGATTGTGAGTGGGGGGCCGGAAAAGCTCTCTTCCCACCGGTTCGCCAGAAAGGGCGTCACCCCAGAGGATGCCGTCCGGCTTGCCGTTTATGTAAAGCAGTTGGGCCGAAGCTAGCCCGGAGCAGGGTGCAAGCCGAGGCGCGACGGCGTCCGGCGGGACTTCTGAAAAGCACCCGAAGGATCTCCGGCGGTTCCGCGCACGCAGCGGAGCCGGATGTGCAAGCAATCGCGGAGGTTCCGCGAGGGCAAGTTGTGGAAGTTGCGGCCAAGTTTCGTGGCCGGGATTTCACGGCGCGCCGCCTGCACCCCAAGCCGCCAGGCAGGGGAAACGCGACAGCACACCCAGGGCGAGTGAGCGAAGGGCTCAGCCGCCCGGCCAGTGGTAAGGAACTGCGACCTCATTCTTCCGGGAATTTGAAAAATTCTTGGCCGGAACAACTCCGGCCGTACCGTGGATTCCAGCGTGCTTGGCGAAAAGGGCTCCACGGGTCAGGAGAGCGTATGAGCAAGGCGATTCTGTATGACGCCACACTCTGCATCGGTTGCAAACAGTGCGAGGACGCCTGCGCGCAGCAGAACAAGCTGCCTTATAACGACAAGGTCGCAGCCGAACCGGTGCAGTCCGATCACAAATTCACCGTTGTGCTGCAAAAAGAAGACAAGTTCATGCGCCGGCTCTGCATGCATTGCGAAGAACCGGCCTGCGCCTCGGTCTGCCCCGTCGGCGCCTTCCACAAGACCAAGGAAGGCCCGGTAGTTTATGACCTCTGGAAATGCATTGGCTGCCGCTACTGCATGCTGGCCTGCGCCTATTCGCAGCCAAAGTACGAATGGGGTTCGCTGAATCCGCGGGTCCGCAAGTGCATCATGTGCCCGGACCGCGTGGCCGCCGGTAAGCCCACGGCCTGCGCGGAAGCCTGCCCGACGGGCGCCACCAAGTTTGGTGAGCGCGCTGCGCTGCTGGCCGAAGCCAAGGAACGCATCCAGAAGAACCCGACGCAATACCAGCCCACCGTTTACGGCGAGAAGGAACTGGGCGGAGGCTCGGTGTTCATCCTCTCCGCGCAGTCGCCCGTTGAGTACGGCTATCCCAAGCCGGAGAAGCTCGGCGAAACGCCGCTTCCCTTCTACACCGGCCGTGTCATGAATCTGATGCCCGACTTCATTCCGCTCTGGGCGTTGATTCTGGGCGGCATCTACTGGGTCTGCAACCGCCGCCAGGAAGTGGCCGTTGCCGAGGCGGAGGAAAAGATGAACGGAGGTGCGCGATGAAGTTCGAGATGCCCAAACTGACCGTCTGGCGTGCCATCTTCGTCGTCATCATGATGCTGGGGATCTACTCGACCTACGTCCGCTACTTCCGGGGACTGGGCGCGGTCTCCAACATGAGCGACGCGTTCCCGTGGGGCCTGTGGATTGGCTTCGACTGCCTGTGCGGCATCATGCTGGCCGCCGGCGGCTTCTGCGTAACGGGCGCCGTGTACCTGTTCGGCGTGGAGCGGCTGCACTCGATCGTGCGGCCCACCATCCTGACCGCGTTCCTCGGCTACTGCCTGTTCATCGTCGGCCTGCTGTTCGACCTCGGACGTCCGTGGTTCATCTGGCACTTCTTCCTGTACCAGAACCTGCACTCGCCGATGTTTGAAGTGGGCATGTGCGTGATGACCTACACCACCGTTCTGTTCTTCGAGTTCCTGCCCAACGTGTTTGAGCGGTTCAACTGGAAGCTCGGAATGAAGCTGGTGAAGTTCATTTACCCGGTGCTGGTGGTGGCGGGCATCCTGCTCTCCACGTTGCACCAGAGCTCGCTCGGCTCACTGTATCTGATCCTACCCGAGAAGCTGCATCCCTTCTGGTATTCGCCGGCACTGCCGTTCTTCTTCTTCGGCTCGGCTATCTGCGTGGGCATTGCCATGACGATCTTCGAGTCCACGGTGAGCGCGCGCGCCTTTGGCCGCTCTCTGGAGACTCCGGTGGTGGTGGAACTGGGCGGCGCACTGCTCGTCGCGCTGTGGGTCAACTTCCTGCTGCGCATGCAGGACTACTTCCACCGCGGCGTCTTCGGCATGATCTTCAAGCCGAGCTACGAGGCCTACTTCCTGTGGGCGGAGTTGCTGCTGGCCTTCATCATCCCGATCACGATGCTCAGCTTTAAGAAGGTCCGTCTGAACCCGGATCTGCTGTACTACGTGGCACTCAGCTCGCTGTTGGGGTTTGTGACCAACCGCCTGAACGTCAGCGTGACCGGCCTGGAGACCTGGGCGGGACAGCACTTCTTCCCCAAGTGGACGGAGTTCAGCATCACGCTGATGATCTGCGCCATGGGCTTTTTCCTGTTCTCGATGGCGGTGAAATTCCTGCCGATCTTCGAGGATGGACACCACCAGGCGCCGCCTGTGCCAAAGCACGTACCGTTGCCGAAGCATGAAGAACCTGTGCTGAGCCATGTCAATTAGCAACAACAACCCGGACTCCCGCGGCGACGAACCGCGGGAGCGCCCCGGCAGTTCTGGAGCGGAAGAGAGCGCGGCGCATACCCACGCCAGCGCCGACTTCCGCCCCGGTGCACCCTCGCATCCGGCGGTGCTGCCGGTGGCGCATCAATCGACCTTCAAGCCGATTGTCGACGCCGGCAAGCGCCAGCACCGCTACCGGTTGCGTCCGCCGATCCGGCACGTTGCCACCAAGCTGATTGTGCTGCTGGTGGTGCTGCTCTCGGTGACGCTGGTGGCGATCGGCTATCTGAACGTGCGCGTGCATGGACGCCATCTGCAGCAGAGCACCCTGCGCGCGGCGGCCAACATCGCCGACGTCATCAAGCGCAGCACGTCGTATTACATGATGCGCAATGACCGCGAGGGCCTTTACGAGATGATGAACACCATTGCCGATCAACCCGGCGTGGTGCGCATCCGCATCATGGCTCCCGACGGCCGCATCAGTTACTCGACGGAGCCGAAAGAAATCGATGCCGTCATCAGCAAGCAGGACCCGGCTTGCATTGCCTGCCACCGTGATGGCGTGCAGAAGGCCTCGATTGGCGGCGACGAGCGTTTCCGCATCTTCAACGACGACGGCGTGCGGGTCATCGGCACTATTTCGCCGATTGAAAACGAGCCTTCCTGCAGCAACGCGGCCTGCCACGCACATCCGGCAAATCAGCGGATACTCGGCATCCTCGATACGGAGATGTCTCTGCAATATGCCGATGCCAGCCTGGCCGAGACCAACCGCACCTTCGCCATCTATACGGTCTGCGGAATTCTGTTCATCACCATTCTCATCTGGTACGCGGTTCGCAAGGTGCTGCACAAGCCGCTCTCCATCCTGCGAGCGGGCACGGAGCGGCTGGCAATGGGAGAGCTCGGTTACCAGATCGAAGTCGGCTCGGAGAACGACGAGGTTGGCCAACTTGCGGCAAGCTTCAACAGCATGAGCAGCCAGCTGCTCGATGCGAGACGCGAGATTACCAGCTGGACGCACACGCTGGAGCAGCGCGTGGAGCAGAAGACCGGCGAGCTGCGCCGCGCTCACGACCAGATGCTGAAAGTGGAGCGCATGGTCTCCATCGGCAAGCTGGCAGCCGTGGTCGCGCATGAGATCAACAACCCGCTGGCCGGTATTTTGACCTATGCCAAGCTGCTGAAGAAATGGATTGAGCAAGGCATCAAGACCGACGAAAAAAAGAAGGAAGCCGTCGACTGCCTTGACCTGATTGCCAGCGAGAGCCGCCGCTGTGGCGACCTGGTGAAGAACCTGTTGACCTTTTCGCGGACCTCTCCCATCAACCTGGAGAGGACGGACATCAACCTGATTGTGGTGCGCTGCACCAAGCTGGTACAGCACAAGGCGGAGACGCAGTCGGTGGTGATGGTTGCCGACTATGGCAGCAACCTTCCGGCCATTCTGTGCGACGCCGCGCAGGTGGAACAGGTGCTGCTGGCACTGATCATGAACGCCCTCGACGCCATGCCGCGAGGCGGCAACCTGTGGGTAAGCACGCGGCTGCTCGGCGGCGAGGTCGAGCTGCAGGTGCGCGACGACGGCACGGGCATTCCGCCCGAGCTGATGAACAAGATCTTCGAGCCGTTCACCACCACAAAGGAAGTGGGCAAAGGCGTTGGGCTTGGACTGGCCATCGCCAAGGGCGTGGTGGAGCGCCACGGCGGACGCATTGAGGTCGACTCCGAACTGGGAGTGGGCACCACGTTCCGCATCTATCTCCCGCTGGAAGCAAGGCTCCAGGAGGAGCCGCCGGCGGGTCAATGAGAACAAGGGGCGAGCTATGAGCGAATCCAAAGGTTCATTGCTGATTGTGGATGATGAGCTGAGTGTACGCGACTCGCTGGGCAAATGGTTCCGCGAGGAAGGCTACGACGTCTGCACCGCTGACAGCGCCAGCGAAGCGCTGCTGCGCATGGCCGAGCGCCGTTGGGACTGCGCGCTGCTCGACATCAAAATGCGCGGCACCGACGGCATTGAGTTGCAGAAGCGCATGCACGAACTTGACGCGGAGATGATCTGCATCATGATGACCGGCTACGCCTCGGTGGAGACTGCGGTGGCGGCGCTGAAGAACGGCGCGTATGACTACGTGACGAAGCCGCTCGACCCGGACGAGATTTCGCACCTGGTGGCCAACGCCATGTCTCACCGGCACACGAAGGAAGAGAACGTGCGCCTGAAAGAGCACCTTGAAGAAGCCACTCGGCCGAACGAGATGATTGGCCAGAGCACGGCAATGAAGAAGGTGTTTGATGCGATCGAGACCGTCGGCCCCACGGATGCAACCGTGCTCATTACCGGCGAGAGCGGTACCGGCAAGGAACTTGTGGCGCGCGCCATACATTACGCCAGCCCGCGCCGCTTCCACCCGCTGGTGGCCGTGCACTGCGGTGCGCTCACGGAGACACTGCTGGAGAGCGAACTGTTCGGCCACGAGAAGGGCGCATTCACCGGGGCGCAGTACCGCAAGAAGGGCAAGTTCGAGATCGCCGAAGGCGGCACCATCTTCCTGGATGAAATTGGCGACATCAGCCTGAAGACGCAGACCGACATGCTGCGCGTGCTGCAGGAACGCGAGATCACGCGCGTGGGCGGCAACCAGACCATCAAAGTCGACTTCCGCTGCGTGGCCGCCACCAACCGCCCGCTGGAGCAGATGATCGACGAAGGCAAGTTCCGGCCCGACCTGTTCTACCGCCTCAATGTCTTCCGCATCGAGCTGCCGCCGTTACGCGACCGCCGCGAGGACATTCCGCTGCTGGTCAACGCCTTTGTGCGCAAGTTCAGCCGCGAGATGAGCAAGCGCATTACTCGCGTGAACGTGCACGCCATGGACATTCTGCAGCAGTACGACTGGCCGGGGAACGTGCGCGAGTTGGAAAACGCCGTGGAGCGCGCCATGGTTGTGGCGCAGGAACCGGAGATCCGCGAGCAGGACTTCAGCCTTCGTGCCAGCGCCCAGGTGCTGGGGCCGGCCGCGGTGGACGGCAAGACGCTGGACGACATTGAGAAGGCGCACATCATCCGCGTGCTGGAAGAATGCGGAGGCAACCAGACGCGCGCCGCCGAAGTGCTCGACATTGACCGCGTCACGCTCCACCACAAGCTGAAAAAGTACGGCTGGACGAAATCGGGCACACTGGCCTAGTGTGAAGGAAGGTCCCGGGCCGGATGAAGGGCATTCAACTACTGCCGATTGGCGCTCCGCATCGTCCCCTGCTCGAATGGCTTGCCGCCGAGCTGGGAACGGCCTTCCGCGTGCCTTGTGAAATCGTAGGGCCGGCGCTCCAGCCGAATCTTAGCTTCCATCCCGAGCGCGGCCAGTACCACTCCAGCGAGCTGCTGCAGCGCATGCAGGGCTATGTGAACTGGAACACCTGGCGCATCCTCGGCGTCACGCAGGTAGACCTTTACGTGCCGGTGCTGACGTTTGTGTTTGGTGAAGCGCAGATGGGCGGCAAGTGCGCGCTGGTGAGCTACCACAGGCTAATGCAGGAGTTTTACGGCCTTCCGGCGGACATGAACCTGCTCTCGCGCAGGTTGCTGGTGGAGTCCGTGCACGAACTGGGGCACACCTTTGAGCTGACGCATTGCTCCGACTACAGCTGCGTCATGGCCAGTTCGCACTCGGTGGAATGGATCGACATCAAGGAGTACACTTTCTGCCCGGCGTGCGCGGCCAAGGCGCAGGCCGTGGTAAAGGTTTAGCAAGCTCAGGGCAGCATCGTCTTCAGGCACGAGATTGAGCCGCCTGATTTTTCAAACTCCGAAGTCTCCACCAGCACAGGTTCCAGATGCTCGGCAGCGAGCGCGCGTTCAAGGCTTGGGGTGAGCGCAGGCGTCAGGTAGCGTCCGTTGATGGCCACACCGTTGCAGACAAAACGCAGCGCTTCTTCCCTCGTTACCTCATGGGTGCGCACGCGGCTGCGCAACTCGCGCAGAGATTCCGTGGCGATGGCCCCCGGATAGAGCAGCACACAGTCCGGAGCCAGCGGGCACAGGCAGGTATCCAGGTGGAAGAAGGTGGGATTGATCAACTCGAGCATGGTCACGTTGATTTCCAGCTCGCGCATCATGCTGGCGAAGGTCTCCACCCCACCCAACGTGGAGCGATGCCCATAACCGGCCCAGATTCGCTCGTAATCGAGGTTCCAGAGCAGGTCTCCGCCGCCTTCCAGAAAGTCGCATTCATCCAGCCCAAGGTCGAGAATGCGGTAGCCGTTGCGCTCGAACCATTGTGCGTAATACTGCACCTCGGGGCGGCGCGACTCATGCAGCATGGCGCTGGGAACCATGAACGTGCGATCGTCGCGGTCCACGCCCACAAAACTCTGGTTGGCGGCAAAACACATATCCTCCAGCCCCGGCACCGGGTCGAGCACATGAACTTTCACGCCTGCCTGCTCGAAGGCCAGGCGCAGGGCCTGCCATTGCGATTCGGCACGCGCGCGGTCCACTTTCTGCAGGCCGCGCATGAATGGGTTCTTTACTTCCAGAACATCAAAGTAGGTTGGCTTGCAAAGCAACGCACTGGTCATCTGCTTCGCACTGGTCATGGCTGGGTCCTTAGGGTGCCTCGGTAGTCATCGAGGACATCTCACTGTTCAGCTCGCAACGGTGGCTGAACTCCTCGATCACCTGGGTCAGATTGAACGGCGAGACTTCTTCCACGTCGTAGAACACACGCATGCTCGGCTGCGCGATGCGAATCACCTTCTGCAACTCGACCGGCGTGGCCACCAGCACAAGGTCGCAGGGGATACGCGCGATCGTCTCTTCCATCTCCTGCGTCTGCTGAGTGCCGTAGCCCATCGCGGGCAGCACCGGCCCCAGATGCGGATACTGCTGATAGAGGTCGGCGATGCTGCCGACCGCATACGACCGGGGATCAATCAGTTCGGCGGCCCCATGCATGCGCGCGGCCGCAGCACCGGCCCCTTCGGGCATGCCACCGTGCGTGAGCGTCGCTCCGTCTTCCACCACCAGCACACGCTTCCCAGCAATGTCCGACGGCATACGCACGCTGAGGCGGCTGACGGTTTCAATGAGCCGCGCGTTGGGCGCGTAGCGACGGATGTTCTCATGAACGCGCGCAAGCTGCTCCGGGCTGGCGCTGTCCACCCGGTTGACGATGAGCACGTCGGCGCTGCGTAGATTGATCTCGCCCGGATAGTAGGCCACCTCGTGTCCCGCACGGAGCGGATCAACTACAACGATTTGAAGATCGGGCGCAAAGAAGCAGGTATCGTTGTTGCCGCCATCCCAGACGATGATGTCGGCCTCCTGCTCGGCGTGCGAGAGGATCGCTTGGTAGTCAACACCGGCATAAACCACGGTGCCGTCGACGATGTGCTGCTCGTTCTCTTCGCGCTCCTCTAGCGTGCATTGCTTGCGGTCCAGATCCTCCAGGGTGCTGAAGCGCTGGCATTGCTGCGCGACAAGGTCTCCATAAGGCATGGGATGGCGCACCACCACCGGATGCAGCCCCAACCGCCGCAAGCCGCGTACAACGCGGCGCGAAACCGGGCTTTTGCCGCAGCCGGTACGGACTGCGCAAACCGAAATGACGGGAACGCGCGAGATCAACTGCGTGCGTTGCGGAGCAACCAGCCGGAAGTCCGCCCCGGTGCACAGTACGCGCGAAGCCAGATGCATCAACTCGTCGTACGAAACGTCGCTGTAGGAGAACACCGCCTCATCCACTTTGAGGTCGTGGATGATACCTTCGAGGTTCTTCTCGTCGAGGATGGGAATGCCCGACGGGTACATGCAGCCGGCCAGCTTGTAGGGGTAGATACGCCCGGCGATATTAGGCACCTGGGTGGCGGTAAACGCCACCACCTGCTCATTGGGATTATGGCGGAACAGCACGTTGAAATTGTGGAAGTCGCGACCGGCAGCACCGAGAATCAGTACGCGTCTCATGGTCTTGCGTCTCCAACGGCGGGGAGCAGGCGGGCAGCGGACAATGGCACAGACAATCCGAGAGGGCACGCCTCCTAGGCCATTATGAGCATCGTACTTTCGTGACCACCGTGTCGGTGAGTGGAGTCACAGGGCAGGGTGAGGCGCGATGAACCGCACGGTGATGATGTCGTTTCGAGGCACTTCCCGCAATCGAACACACGCACGCCCATGCCCATTCAGGAACCAGCCAGCGCCATTCGCAGCGTCACGATTCACCCCGCGCGCCAATCTGCCGAAGAGATAAGTGGAAGCGGTTGCCGTGTGGCACGTCCCCGGAGAACCGGCCGCCCGCAGTGCGCCCCGAGCGCGATGCGGGAAGAAGAAATCCAAGTTCGACTGATGGAGGGAGACGATGGCACAGACCTCTGTGACCACAAACAACCCGGCGGAGCTGCTTCAGCTCGTGAGCTTTCACGTGGGCGAAGAGGAGTTCGGCCTCGACATACTGCGCGTGCAGGAAATCATCCGTACCCAGCAACTGACGCGCGTGCCCAATCTCCCGGAATTCATTGACGGCGTCATCAACCTGCGCGGCAAAGTCATCCCCGTCATAGGCCTGCGCAAACGGCTTGGCCTTAACCCGGTCAACGCCGACAAGAAGACGCGCATCGTGGTGGTGGACGTACACGGACAGGTGCTCGGCTTCGTGGTCGATTCGGTCAGCGAGGTGTTACGCATCCACCAGGACACGGTGGAGCCAACGCCGCGCCTCGGCAAAGTGGAACGCGACTACATTGCGGGCGTGGGCAAGCTGGATTCGCGCCTGCTGCTGCTGCTTGACCTTGACCGCCTGATGACCGACTCGGAAGTGGTCTCGGCCACCGATCCTTCTACCGTTCAGTAAACGGTCAGGCCGGCATTGCCGCTGCTGCAGAACCTGGCGCAGCGGCTCCCCCGGCCTGCATTTTCAAGGTTAGCGCTTCCTGAGCGCGCAACTGGAGGCACCGCCACTGGCTCTATGGGCTGCGGGCGGTGCCTTCCTGTGACTGCAAAACAAAAGCCCCGGACGTATCCGGGGCTTTCTCGTATTGCAGATTCGCCTAATCGCGCTGCGGCATCATACGGCCGGTACGCAGGTAGCGCTCATGCCAGCTCAAGGCCTCGCCCAGCAGATGCGGCGTGTGCTTGCCGTAAGCCAGGTCGGTCGCGCGCTTCAGGTAATCCTTCAGCAGCGGACGGTAGTCCGGGTGCGCGCATTTCTCAATCACCAGCTTGGCACGCTCCTTCGGCGAAAGACCACGCAAGTCGGCCAAGCCCTGCTCGCTGACCAGCACCTGAACGTCATGCTCGGTGTGGTCCACGTGCGAAACCATGGGCACGATGGTCGAGATATTGCCCTTCTGCGCCAGCGATGGAGCCATGAAGATGGAGATGTAGCCGTTGCGGGCGAAGTCGCCCGAGCCGCCAATGCCGTTCATGATGCGTGAACCCATGATGTGCGTTGAGTTCACGTTGCCGTAAATATCGGCCTCGATCATGCCGTTCATGCAGATAACGCCGAGGCGGCGGATGATGCCCGGGTTGTTCGAGATGTCCTGCGTGCGGAGCACAATCTTCTTGCGGTATTCCGACATGTTCTTGCGGACCTTGTCGAGCATCTCCGGCCCGAGCGAGAAGGCCGTGGCGGAAGCCGACACCATCTTGCCGCTGTCGAGCAGCCCGACCATGCCGTCCTGAATCACCTCGGTGTAGGCGGTTAGGTTCTCAAACTTGCCGACCTGCAGGCCGTAGAGCACGGCGTTGGCAATGTTGCCGACGCCCGACTGCAACGGCAGCAGATTCTCCGGCAGGCGGCCCTTCTTCACTTCCCAGTCAAGGAACTCGAGGATGTGCCCGGCGATCTGCGCCGAGCCTTCGTCGGCTTCCTTGAAGGCCGAGCTGCGGTCGGGCGAGTTGGTGGGCACCACGGCCACCACTTTGTCGAGCGGCACACGCAGGTAAGGCTCGCCAATGCGCTGCCCGGCGGAGACCAGCGGTACCGGCTTGCGATGCGGCGGCGCATCCAGCCCGTAATAGATATCGTGCATGCCTTCGATATCCATTCCCTGCCACGAGTTGACCTCAAGGATGACCTTCTCGGCACAGTCGAGCCACGCCTTGTTGTTGCCAAGCGAAGTCGACGGCACCAGGCGTCCGTCTTCAAGAATGGCGGTAACTTCCAGAACCGCAAAATCGAGCTTGCCAAGGAAGCCATACTCGACCATCTGCGCCACATGGCTCAGGTGGACGTCCATGTAGTCCATTTCACCGGCGTTGATGCGCTTGCGGGTCTCCGGGTCGGACTGATAGGGCAGCCGAAGCTGCACGCCGCCGGAGCGCGCCAGTGCGCCATCCAGCTCAGGGCCGGTGGAGGCGCCGGTGAAGACGCTGACCTGGAATTTCTCGCCGCGCACCTGCATCTCTGCAATGCGCGCCGCCAGGTTGAGAGGAATTTCCTTGGGATAACCGGAGCCGGTGAAGCCGCTCATGCCAATCTGGTCGCCGTGCTTGATCAGCGCGGCAGCCTCCTTGGCGCTCATGATGCGGCCCTGCAGTTCCTTATTGAGTACACGATTGGTGGTGCACGGAGTCGTAGACATATTAGTGCCTTCTGTTCGTATGAGGTAATTTCAAAAGAAAGAAGAAGACAGCTTATGGCGTGACCCGGTCTGGCGTCAACCGGCAGGAACGATGGCAGCCCCTCCGGGAGGCGACGTCAGCGCGGCGCTGGCCTCTTTCATGCCAATCGCGACCGCGTCCTCCAGATCAAGATGCGGCAATGGAGACCGTTCCACCGCGCGGTAGAGCGCCAGAGCCTGCTGCGGGCGGTGAACCTTGCGCAACGCCAGCCGTGCGGCCGACATCAGCGCCGTGAGCGACTCGCGCTCCTCCGGCCAGTTCTCCGCCGCCTGCTGATACTCGCTGAGCGCCGGCTCAAAGTCTCCCCGCTCCTCCAGACCGCGGCAGACGTAGAGCCAGGTGGAGAGCGGCAGGCGCTCGCCACCGGCGTTGAGGTAGTCGTCGTAATCCTTGAGGACGGCGGCAAAGTCGCGGTTTGCGCCGTGGAAGTCGCACAGGGCAACCGTAGCTGCCAGGTAATCCGGAATCTTGCTCTGCATCCAGAGCACGTCGCGGCGGGCCACCAGCGCCTGCTCCGAGCCGGGATGCTCGGCGGCATACTGATCAATCGCGGCCAGGGCCTCCTCCGGCTTGCTCTGCGCCATCAGTTCCTGCGCCTGCTCCAGCGCCGGATTGCGGTCCGGGTTGAGCTGCGTCTCGATCTCGTCGTTGATCCGGTGCTCCAGACCGGACTTGTAGATGGCGTAAGCCGCCGCCATACCGAAGGCAAAGCCGCCAACGTGCGCCCAGTGGGCCGTGCCGCTGGAGCTTCCGCCCAGAAGGCCGTAGAACACCTCCAGCAGCACCCAGAGCGGCAGCAGCCAGAAGGCTTCCAGCGAGAAGGTGCGGCCCACGCTGCGGTAGAGGATCATCCGGGTGATGCCGAACATCCACATCATCCGGATCTTGACCTTCGGGAAACGGATGAGGAAGGCGCCCATCAGCGCGGCAATGGAGGCACTGGCGCCGAGGGTGGGCGTGATGCTGCCCGCGTTGAACATGCCGTGGACGAGGAACCCGGCGGCACCGCCGACCACATACATGGCGGCATAGAGCCAGCGCCCCCACGCCTCTTCCATCACGATTCCGGCCAGCCACAGGAACCACATGTTCCCGAGCAGATGCAGAATGCCTCCGTGGAGGAAGCTGGCGGTGATGAGCGAATACCACGTTGGATGCGCCGGAACGTAGGCGTATTTCTCAAGCGGCGAGCTGTCGGCGGCCTCTTTGAATTGGCTGGCCAGAAAGTCCATCTCCGCCTGCAACTGGCCGGTATCTTCCATCAGGCGGATCTTGGCGTCCCACGCATCCTCAACCTCGCGGTTCGGGTTCGACGCCTGCTTCCACACCTCAGGCTTATGCCGCTTCACGTCATCCAGCATCGGCTGGACGTTGGGAGGAATCGTCAGCTCCGGATGCCCGGCCGCAAGCATGACGATGTGCCCGCGCAGCTCGCGAACATCCGGCGAGTCCTTCTGCTGCAGGCTTCCGTAAGACAAAACAAAGATCAGAACGTTTGCGACGATGAGGCCGATGGTGACCACAGGCCACCGCCGCGCCTCCATATTTTCATGCCCGATTGGGAGCAGCATTCTCCACCCTTCCTGCCATGCCCGCTGCTGCGTGCCACGCTTCCATTCTGCCGCTTGCGCCGCGCAGCCTCAATCGGGAAGAACCTGCCTGTGCACCGGAAGGTCATGCCCGCGACCGTCCTTCTGTGCATGGAGTCATCTATCTGCGTATGAAAATGAGGCTCGCGCTAAGTGGAGCTTGCCTACTTGAGCCAGCGCGTCCAGATCTCGAACTTCACCACGTCATCGAGCGCGATGCCGCTCTGCTTCAGTGCCAGCATCATCTGGCCCCGATGATGGGACTCGTGCGCGATCAGCATGGCGGCGTAGACAGCCGGCGGCTGCTTGCGCAGCAGAGTGCCTGCCTGCTCCGCCTCCGCAATCATCTTCTCCACCGCCCGCGAGGAGGCTCGAAGCGCCTGTGCCAGTTCCCTGCGGCTTGGCTCGGCGTCCTTCGCGAACAGAACCATCCCTTCCTGATACCGCCGCAGCGGGCCGGTCATGTGCTCAAAGCGCGCATTGTGCAGGTGGGCAAAGTTGCGGCGGACGGTGCGCCCGCGCGAGGGCTGGCCGTTCTTCAGCAGAGGCAGCGCCTCCAGACCGGCGTCCGGAATCTTCTCCAGCAGGTAGAGGTTGATCTCATTGTGCCGCCGCCAAGCCAGCACCAGAGGCGATTCGTCGATTGCATGGGTCATGAGTGTGCTCCGGCACCATTCTAGGCGATGGCACTGGCAGTGTTGTGCCGCGGAGAAGACATCCAGATGATCAGGCTTCTGTTTCCGCCGTACGGCGCAGCACCGCTGACATTCGTACCCAGAGCCACATGGGAGCTGCACTGAGAAAGCCAGCGACCAGTCGCGGCATGCGCGCCATGTCGCGCCCCAGCGTGTCGCCTTCGCCACCCGTAAGGAGCGCGCCACGCCGCATGATGTAGAGATTGAACAGCGAGGAAAGCGTGGAGAAGACACCCGACATGATGAGGCTGATGGTAAGCCTCCGCATGCCAGTGTAGTAGTGCACGGCGCAATCGAGCGTCAGCAGTCCCGCTGGAAGCACCCCGGCGAAGATGACCCGGGAGAGCCACTCCGGCTTGGAGAAGCGTAGCGCCTGCGTGAAGGAGCCGTAAACGCCGGAGACCAGCGCACTGAACACGGCCTCCACCGCGACCGCAATGGAAATGTCCCACCAGCCGCGCTTGATGGTCGCCAGCAGGAAGATGAAGCCGCGAATGATGGCGCTCAACAGGGCGGACTTCCAATTCCACTGCACGACGAGCGTGCGTGCTGGATGACGCGCCAGGTCTGCCAGTGCCGCGGCGACGGTGATGCTGTGAGAGTGTGGATTGTCCAGAACTTCAGCCATCTCCAGCCAGTATAGGAACCGGCGCTGCAACGCGATGTAAAAAGCTGGTGAAGACATTTTCATCGAACTCTCTTTCAGCACTCACACGCTGTTTACCTTTGGAACGCAGACTATCTCCATCAAACGGCACATTCATGGGGTCCAACGGCAGCCGTAGTGCCAAGGCCGAAGGCGGAGCTGTAAGTATCCAAGGAGGTTCGATTGCGGAGCAACGTCTCTTACTACTGGAGCGAGGCGGGCGTCTGCCGCCGTTACCACACCGCGATTTCTCTGCACAGCCACACCAACCAGTCGCGTGAATCCCTTCAGTTCTTATGGGTGCTGGCTCGCAAATGTGCGCCGCTGCGATGGATTCTGAATGCGCAGCAGGCACGTGCCGGCCGGTGCTCCACGATCAAAATGGACCTTGCTCGTGGGTACTGGACACCGCCGCTGAATGCGCTGCTTGCGCATCGTCTTGAAGCCGGACAAATTGAGAACAAACTTGGCCTGCGCGCGATTGTCTCCCTCAGCGACCACGACAGCATTGCTGCTCCCAAGCTGCTCCGAGTGGTGGAACAACACCGCGACACGCCCATCTCCGTGGAGTGGACGCTGCCCTATGCAGAAGGAGCATTTCATCTGGGCGTGCACAACCTTCCCGCCGCGCACGCTGAACTTTGGATGAACCGGCTGGCGGCCTACACTGCGCAGCCCGATCCGGCGCGGCTGCGGGCCATCCTCTGCGACCTTCACGCTCTCGACGACGTGCTCGTCATCCTCAATCATCCGATGTGGAACCTCTACGGCCTGCCGGATGAGCGCTTTCACTATTTGCTGAAGGACTTTCTCGCGAGCCACTCCCAGTGCATTCATGCCTTCGAGCTGAATGGGCTGCGCACCTGGCGCGAGAACCAGCAGGTGGCAGAACTGGCCGGGCACTGGAACCAGATTCTTATCAGTGGCGGCGACCGGCACGGCTGCGAACCAAATGCAAACCTGAACCTGACCAACACGACCAGCTTCGCGGAATTCGCGCAGGAAATACGCGTACGGCGCGTAAGTCACATTCTGTTCATGCCGCAGTATGCAGACCCGTTTGCCGCGCGCTGCTTTCAGACGTTTCTGGATGTGATTCGCCACAACCCCGACATGCCTCCGGGCGCGCAGAACTGGGACGACCGCGTTTTTCATCCTGATACCAACGGCGAGATCCGTCCGCTCTCGGCGTTGTGGTCCGCGCCGCCCCGGTTTCTTCAGCATCTGTTCGCCACCGCTTCCCTGCTGGAACACGGACCCGCCCTCCGCTACCTGGCACAGGCCGGACGCAAGCAGTTGACGCTCCGGCTGAGCAACCACACGGAGGCGGCTTATGACTAACGGCATTCGCGTGGCGCTGTTTCCCGACTCCTACCATGAGGTCAACGGCGTGGCCAACACGGTGCGCCGCTTTGAGGGCTATGCCCGCTCGCACGAGTTGCCCATGCTGCTGATCTGTGGAGGCGAACAAACACGCCGCGTCGAAGATGGCAGCGTGACCCGCTGCGAATTCCGGCGCGGACGGCTCTCCTTCGGACTCGACAAGGACCTCCGCTTCGATCTGGCATTCCTGCGTCACTACGGCGCAATTCTCGACGCACTGAGTGCGTTCGCGCCCGACGTGGTGCACGTAACGGGGCCGAGCGATGTCGGCATCGCCGGAATGACGGCGGCGCATGAACTGGGCATCCCGGTCGCCGCCAGTTGGCACACGAACATTCACGAATACGCCGCGCGACGCATGGCGATGCTCAGCGGCGGCAACGAGGTGGTCTCCGGCACCGTGCAGGAGGCGAGCTTCGCGCTCACTGCCCGCTATTACAAGATTGCCCGCGTGCTCTTTGCACCCAATCAGGAGCTGATGGACCAGTTAAGTGCGGCAACCGGCAAGCCGTGCTTTCTCATGTCGCGCGGAGTGGATACCGAAGCATTTGCGCCGAGCTTCCGCGATCGCAACGAGGATGGAGAGGTCGTCATCGGCTATGTTGGACGGCTGACCACGGAAAAGAGCGTGCGCGACTTTGCGCGGTTCGGGAGTGCGCTGGAAGCAGCGGGCATCGCGAACTTCCGCTTCGTCTTTGTCGGTCAGGGCAGCGAGCAGCAGTGGCTTGCCGCCAACGTGCCCAATGCGGTGATGGCCGGTGTGCATCGTGGCGCGGAGCTCGCGCACCAGTACGCAGACTTCGACATCTTCGCCTTCCCCTCCCGCACGGACACCTTCGGCAACGTCGTTCTGGAAGCGCTTGCCTGCGGCGTGCCCGCCGTCGTTACCGATGCAGGCGGGCCAAAATTCATTGTTAAAGATGGGCATACAGGGTTCATCGCCACGGATGCCGAACAATTCTCCACGCGACTCATTGAGCTTGCGCGTGATGCGAACCTGCGCCGCCGCATGTCGATGGCCGCGCGTGAGGCAGCCTTGCGCGCATCTTGGGACTCCGTCTTCGACTCGGTCTATGAGACCTACCGGTCTCAACTCGGAATCACAGGCGCAGCGGCGCCACGGACAGTCAACGGCCTCGCGCAGCCTGTGGTTTAACTCGTCTTCTCTTTGCAGCGCTTGCCGGGTCGCAAGGCCCGGCGCTTTTTCGGCGGGACTACCTCATTGGCTGGCACACTGGACACCAGAAGGTTACACGCGCATCGGGCTTTTGCTTCCGAACTTGAATCAGAGTGCCGCACACGCGGCACGGCTCGCCTGCGCGTCCGTAGACCCACAGGCTCTCCGACGGATTGCCGCGACCGGTGGTGCGGCGATAGCCGTTGTAGGTGATGATGTGATCCTGGCCTTCACTGACAACGTTCGCGCCGAGATACTGCCGTGATGTTTCCACCAACGCGCGCAACTCTTCGATGCTGAGGCTGTCCACCGTGCGGAACGGATTGATGCGCGTGCCGAAGCACACTTCCGACTTGAAGACGTTGCCGACGCCCGCCATCAGCGATTGCCGCAGCAGCGCATCTCCAACTTCCAGCTCCGAATGCCCACGCAGATTGCGCAACGCCTGCGTGGCGTCGAATTCTGGCGTCAGCAGGTCCGGCCCAAGTTGCGAAAGGCCCCGCCGGCGCTCCAGTGTGCGAGCGGTGTGGAACTCCGCCACCTGCACGCTGAAGCAGACGGCAACGATGGTCTCCGTGGAGATGACGATGCGCATGGAGGAGTGAGCCAACCGCCAGCGCTCGCCCGGACGGTAGATGTGCCAGCTGCCGCTCATCAGCATGTGGGTCAGCAGAATCAGGTCGCCGCTGAATTCCATGACCACCCACTTGCCGCGCGCGGAAACCTCCGTGATTGTCCGGCCACACAGCGGCGCGTCTTCATCCACGCGCGCCAACTTGGGCAACATGGTCTCAAAACCGGTCACCACCTGATTCGCAAGCGCACGCTGAAGAGTGCGCGCCGTGCGGAAGATGGTATCGCCCTCCGGCATCAGTCAAGGTCCTCGGCGTCATCTTCCGGCTCGAGCGATTGCGCTGCGTTGTGCGAAATTCTCCTCATCTGGAAGCCCAACGCGGTGGCAACAAAACCGCAGCGCACGAGGAACTCCGCAAGGAAGTGCTCGCGCGCAGGCGCATCGTTGATCTGCTCGATCATCAGCCCCGTTCGCAAGGTCTGATGGGCAATCGCCACATCGGCGAGCTTTCGAGCCAGCGCCTCCGCATAACGCGTGCGCTCCGGCTCGTCTTCGGGCAGGAAGACACGAATGGAGGTGTTGCGCCGGCGCAGGAATGCCGCGAGCGCACCATTGACCATGATCACGCTGGCTCCGGCGGCACGCGCCATGCCGTGCGACGTCTCCTCTTCCGGCCGTGGCCACGGCAGCAGTGCGCCATAGGGGTTTGCGGGATCGTCGGCGGCTAGATAAATGGCCTCGGGTGTGTCCGGCTCCGCGCGCAGTGACCGCAGCATATCCACCGCTGCCGGGGTGGCGAACTGCGCTGCACCCAGCCCGGCGACAAACATTCCGCGTCGCACCCAGCCGCTGTCCTCCATCGTTCTCAACGCGGGATAGATCGAACTGTACCCGCCCGGAATGCCCTCGCTCACCGCCGTCTCGCGCATCACAATTCCATACCTTGCCAACAACTGCTGCGCCACGGCTGCCGACCACTCTGCCGCCCTTGCGCCCACAGCTGCAAGCGCGGAAAGCGCGTTACCCATCTCCGCGCCTGCGGCTGGCAGGTGCCCAGCACCGTTTCCCAATTCCGCAGCATGTTGCACCGCATCCACCGAGCCCACGCGCTGCGCCATAAGCGACCAGCGCCCCTGCGCGGCCACCGTGCCGGTACTACGCGAGCGGAAGCGCCGCAGAAATTCGGGAGAGCCTGGGCGGGGATCGTCGCGATGCGCACGGGCCCGCCGGTCCTTCTCCGGACGCAGCAGCCCGCGCAGCGGCTGCAGACTGTCATTGGTCGCCATGCCCGCCCACACCAGCTCCCACAGCGCTTCCAGCGTATCTCCCGGGAAGCCGCCAGCGAGCGATTGCAGCTCAGGGAAAAACAGTGCGCCGCGCGCGGCAAGCAGCTCGCGCACCTGTTGCGCGCGCTCGCTCAACTGCGGCTCCGGCTGTGCCGGAGGCAGCAACGAAGGCAACGCCCCCGTCAGGTACAACGCAACGCGGCCATCGTGTTCGCCCAGCCGCTCCACCCCAACCCAGGCTACCTCGCCCGCAGACATCAACACGTCGAGGTCTCCTGGCTTGTACCCCTGCACGCGTGCCGGAAGAATTTCGCGCTCAAGCTCCGAGGCAGGCAGTGCCGCGCCCTGTAGCTGTTCAATCGCGTCGAGCAATGCCTCCATGCCACGGCGTGGCGCGGTGATGCCCTGCCAGCGCGTTACCAGCCGCGCAAACGTGCGCTCCTCCACCGGTTCGATCTCGCGGCGCAGCTTTGCCAGCGTCTTTCGGCGGATCGAGCGCAGCACCTCCGGCTCACACCACTCGCGCCCCGCGCCACCCGGCCGGAACTCGCCCTCCAGCAGACGTCCTTCTCCATGCAGCGTACGCAGCACAAGCTCGGCCTGTGCCTCTGCCACGCTGAAGCGCGCTGCCGCCTGCCGCGTGTTGAATGGCCCATGCGTGCGCGCAAAGCGACGCAACAGCGAGAGCAGCGGCTCTGCTGCGCGTACCAAGTAGGCTTCCGCCAGCCCCGGCGGCAACGGCACACCGAGCGCATCGCGGTAACGCGCCGCGTCCTCCACGGCGATGAAGCGTTGTTCCGCCCCGATCCGTACACGCACCACGCGACGCGCCTGTACAAGCTTTTCCACCGAGCACGCAACCTCCGCGCTCTCACAACGCGCAGCGAGCTCCGCCTCGCTCAGGTCTCCCAGACGCAGCAGGAGATCATGCACGCCATCCATGTGACGGGCGCGATAGCCCTCGGCGAGCGACTGCAACTGCGTCTCCACCTCGTCGATGGCAGCGGCATCGAGCAACTCGCGCAGATCGTTGTCGCCGAGTAGTTCCTCGAGCTTCGACTGGTCAATGGCCAGGGCCTGCGCGCGGCGTTCCGCCAGCGGCGCATCGCCGTCGTAGATGTAGTTGGCGACGTAACCAAAGAGCAGCGACGAGGCGAACGGCGAAGGCGTCTGCGACTCCACGCTCGTCACGCGGATGGCGCCCTTCTGAATCTTTGTCAGCACGTCGCCAAGCGCCTGCAGGTCGAAGACATCCCGCAGGCATTCGCGGTAAGACTCCAGCAGAATTGGAAACGACGGATAGCGCGCGGCAACATTCAGCAGATCCGCCGAGCGTTTACGCTGCTGCCACAGCGGCGTGCGCCCATTGGGCCGCTTGCGCGGCAGCAGCAATGCGCGCGCCGCCGACTCGCGGAAGCGCGCGGCAAACACAGCCGTCGTGGGCAACTGCCGCAGCAGCAGCTCGCGCACTTCGCTCGCACGCGGGAACAGCAAATCCGTGTCGAGCGTCTCATCGCTGTCCGGCAGGCGCAGCACAAAGCCGTCGTCGGTCCACATGGTCTCCGGCTGCAGGCCGCGCTCATGCTGCAACTGGGCCGCCACGGCCATGCACCACGGAGTGTGGACGCGCGCACCGAAAGGCGTGAGCACGCAGATGCGCCAGTCGCCAAGCTCGTCGCGGCAGCGCTCTACAACAATGTCTTCGTCGCTCGGCACGCGGCCGGTGGCCAGAGCCTGGTCCTCCAGGAAGCGCAGCAGGTTCTCTGCCGCATTGCCATCCAGGCTGTGCTCCTCCACCAGTTTGGTGTAGGCCACGGGGCGCGGCATGCGGACGAGTTCGCGCGCGAGCTGGCCAATCTTTTCGCCAAACTCCGCCGGACGCCCCGGATCGTCTCCATGCCAGAAAGGCATCTTGCCCGGCTCGCCGGGCGCGGGTGAAACCACCACGCGGTCATGCGTAATCTCTTCAATCCGCCACGTGCTGGCGCCGAGCACGATGGTGTCGCCGGTGCGGCTCTCGAAGACCATCTCTTCGTCGAGTTCGCCAACCCGCGCGCCACCGCGAGCGGCTCCGGCGAGAAACACGCCATAAAGCCCGCGGTCGGGAATGGTGCCGCCGTTGATGATGGCAATGCTGCGGGCGCCCTCGCGCGGCAGCAACATGGCATTCACGCGGTCCCAGGTGAGGCGTGGACGCAACTCCGCAAATTCATCCGACGGGTAGCGACCGGCAAGCATGTCGAGCACGCCCTCAAACAGCTCGCGGGAGAGCGCGGCGAACGGCGCGGCGTGGCGCACCACGGCAAACAGCTCCTCCACCTTCCACGGCTCAAGCGAGACCATGGCGACAATCTGCTGCGCCAGCACGTCGAGCGGATTGCGCGGGTAGTGAACGCTCTCCACCTTGCCGTCATACATGGCGCGCGTGATGGCGGCGCAGGCCAGCAGGTCGGCGCGAAACTTGGGAAACACGGTGGCGGTGCTGACGGCGCCGACGCTGTGACCGGCGCGGCCCACACGCTGCATGCCGCTGGCCACGGAGGGCGGCGACTCCACCTGCACCACCAGGTCAATGGCGCCCATGTCGATGCCAAGCTCCAGTGACGAGGTGGCAACCAGACCGCGCAGGGTTCCCATCTTCAGGCGATCTTCAATTTCACGCCGCTGCGGCATGGCCAGGCTGCCGTGGTGCGCGCGCACCAGCACCTCGCCCGCGAGTTCATTCAGCGCGCCGGAGATGCGCTCGGCCAGCCTGCGGCTGTTGACGAAGATGAGCGTGGAACGATGCGACCGCACCAATTCGAGCAGTTGCGGGTGAATCGCGCTCCAGATGGACGGACGCGCGGGCGGCGCTGAGGCCGGGCCGCTGGGCAGCGGGTCAATCTGATCGAGCCGCGCCATGTCCTCCACGGGCACTTCCACGCGCAGCTCCAGCGTCTTCTTCTCGGAGGCGTCAACAACGGTGACCGGGCGATAGACCGGCCCGCGCGCGCCGCTCTCGAACTCGTGTGCCGCATCTTCTTCGGCGGCCTCCGCGTGGCCCTCGGCAGGCTGCGCCGCGCCTCCGAGGAAGCGCGCCACCTCATCCAGCGGGCGCTGCGTGGCCGAGAGGCCGATGCGCTGCAACGGGTGCCCGCAAAGGTGCTCCAGCCGCTCGAGCGTAAGCGCTAGGTGCGAACCGCGCTTGCCCGGCACCATCGCGTGGATCTCATCGACGATGACGGTCTCGACGTGGCGCAACGCCTCGCGCACGTTGGAGGTCAGCATCAGGTAGAGCGATTCCGGCGTGGTGATCAGGATGTCCGACGGATGGCGGCGGAAGCGGGCGCGCTCGCGCGAGGGCGTGTCGCCAGTGCGCAGCGCAACGGTCGGAACGTGATGATCAATGCCCATCTGCTCGCTGATGCGCGCAATGCCCACGAGCGGCGCGTTCAGGTTGCGCTCCACATCCACAGTGAGCGCCTTGATGGGTGAAATGTAGACAACGCGGCAGCGCTCCGCTTCCGGCGGTACCGGCCGGAACATGAGACGGTCAATGCACCAGAGAAACGCCGTCAGAGTCTTGCCAGTGCCCGTGGGAGCCAGAATCAGGCTGTTGCCCCCAGAGGAGATGGCCGGCCAACCCAACTGCTGCGGACGCGTGGGCGCGGCAAAAACGCTGGTGAACCACTCGCGCACGGCGGGATGAAACCGCGCGAGTGGATCATGCGTTTCGGGTTCGTGCGCGTTGCGGGAGGGCATCGGAAGTCCGCGTCTATTGTAATTTGCGGAAGCGGCCGCGGAGCACGACGCAGGTTGCGGCGATTCCGAGTGAGACGCTCCAGATTCCGAGTGAATTCGTCCGCACTGCACTCAGCCCGCAAGATAACCTGTGGATATTCCCCGGTGCGCTTGGCAGGTGCGATTTCAGGCCCTGTGCCGCATATCCGGCGCGATAACCCGTTACTTTCCCGGCACCATTACCCATCTCGCGGTGATCTATATCACATCATAATTTTTAATCCCTTTCTTAGAATTCAATCCGTGGGCAAGGACAAAGGGGATGGTGCGTCTGAAGGCCTCACTCGTCTGCCTTTCTCCTGCTTTCACAAAGAACATCATTGAACACTACGGTTTCGAGGATTTCTGACGACCTCGAAGGCAGGACTGCGAACTGTACGCGCGGTGACCGGGGTTCTCTGCCCGGGACGCAAGCGTGGCGGTACCGCAAGTTCAAGGTGATTGCAATTTTTGTTGTTCGATTGCGCTAAGGAGAAAGTAAAACAATGAAACTGATTTCGCGTTTTGTGCTGACCCTGGCGGCGGTGGCCCTTCTGGCCACGTTTGCGTCCGCTCAGGGCTTGAACTGGGATGGACAGACCGGCGCCCTGCTGACCCCCTTCGCCTACACGGCGAGCGCTCCGGCAGGCAAGCTCGGCAAGCCTGAAGTCGCCTTCCACTACCTGAACGGTGGTTCGGTGCTCGGCAACTTCTACCAGTTCTCGGTTACCGAGGGCGTTGGCAAGCGTTTTGAAATCGGCCTGACCCAGTCGCTCAGCTCGACGAGCGACAATGCGTATTCCGTCCTCTTCGCAGGCGGCTACACCACCTTCCACGGCAAGTTCACCGTGGTTCCGGAGAACGCCGGCAAGACCAAGTGGATTCCGGCTATCGCCGTGGGCGCAACCGGCCGCTTTGATGACGGCCGCGGAGCCTATAATCTCGTCCACTCGACCTTGGTTGCTGAACCGGGCATCATCGGTGACGCACGCACCAAGAATGCGGACTTCTACGTTGTGGGCACCAAGACCATCACGCAGATCAAGGGCCTGCCGATCGTTCTGAGCTTCGGCGAAAAGATCACCAACGCCTCCATCCTCGGCATTGCCGGCGCGGCTGGCAGCAAGAATGGTGAAAACCGTTGGCAGGGTCGCCTGTTCGGCGCCGCCGCCTTCGTGGTGAAGGGACCCAAGAAGTCGACTCTGATCTTCGGTTCGGAAGCGGTTCAGCAGCCCAAGTACCTCGAGTACATTGGCGAAGGCGTCAACATTCCGACCTCGCTGAGCTACTTTGTCCGTGTGGTCCCGAACCTGAAGAACACCCCGCTGCAGGTCGATCTCGGCGTGGTGCAGGCTGCCGGCAATGTCTCCCCGTTTCTGCCGGACCTCAAGGCTCGCCACCAGGTTGGCATGGGCATCTCGTACCACTTCTAAACTCAACTGGAAACAGCAACGGCAGCGTCGCATGGCGCTGCCGTTTTTCTTTGCCATCGAGTTTTCAATCCAGCTTTTGCGCTACTCGCCGCGCGTCGCTTCCAGCTTCCACAGCAACTGGCGCAGCATTCCCAGCCAGAGTCGCGCGTCCTCGGCGCTCATCTTTGTGCGGCGGATCAAGCGGCGCAGCTTCAGGGCTGTCACGGCCTCCGACTTCGGCTGAACATAGCCGCTCGTTCGCAGCGCGCTCATCAGCACCTCGGTCATGCGCTCCTCGTCGGCGGCCTCGGCGGGCGCGTGGCGAGGGGCAGGCACCTTGAGGTCAACACCGGCCCTCACAAGCTCCCACAGGCAGACGGCAGCCGCCTGCCCCAGGTTCATCGACGGGGTCTCAGGCGTGGTGGGGATGGTGAGCAGCCAGTGGCAGTAAGCGAGGTCTTCGTTCGCCAGCCCGCGCTTCTCGCAACCGAGCAGCAATGCGGCATTGGCGCGCAGGGCATGACGGCGGAACTTCTTCATCCCTTCCGGCAACGGAAACAGCGGTTGATGCAGCTCGCGGTAACGTCCGGCGGTGGTGCCCACCACCAGCGAACAATCGGCCACGGCCTCCCCAACGCTCTCAAAGACCCGCGCCGACTGCATCAGTTCGGCGGCGCCCACGGCCGACTGCGCATCGCGAAAGGCAAGCTCATAGGGCGCCACCACGCGCAGGTCATGGACGCCGAAATTCGCCATGGCCCGCGCCACGGCACCGATGTTCAGCGGATTGCGCGGAGAAACCAGCACCACGCGCACATGTTCAGTAAGAGTCGATTCAGCCACGCACCCATCTTAGCCCAAGCCGCGCCTGCTTCGACTATTGTGCCCACTGGCTCGCGCCTGGAGATCGCACCACCGGCAGCGCCGCGCCTCTCCACTGCTCGCCGTCGCTACGCGTCGAGCTTTCCCCGGTGGTTTCAAACGTGGTGGTGATCTGCGTCAGGCTCGACGCAATTTCATTTAGTTCGCCGCAGGCATGCGAGGCCTGTTCGGAATCCGCCGCCGAGCCGGAGGCAATCTCCACCACCCGGTCGAGCTGACCGCGAACCCGTTCGGCATCGCCATGCTGATGGTCGGCAGCCTCGGCAATTTGCAGAATCATGGACTGCGTGCGCTCTGCGCAGCGGATGATCTCCTCCAGCGCGGAGCCGGAGTCCTTCGTCATCTTCAATCCCTTTTCGACTAACTGCGCGTTCTCCTGCATCTCCTGCGCAGCCTTCACGCTGGAATCCTGCACGGTCTGCAGGGTACTGGCGATTTCATGCGTGGCGGCCGTGGTGCGCTCGGCCAGCTTGCGGACTTCGTCGGCCACCACGGCAAAGCCACGGCCCTGCTCGCCCGCGCGTGCAGCCTCAATGGCAGCGTTGAGGGCCAGTAGGTTGGTCTGGTCGGCAAGTCCGTCGATCGTCTCGAGAATTTCTCCGATACGTGCGGCGCGATCCTTGAGTTCGCGCACGTCGGCCTCGGTCTTCTGTACCGAGTCCGCGATGGCGGACATGCAGTCGGAAGCGCCGGTCACCACTTCTCCCCCGGTACGCGCAATGCGCGTCGTCTCCTCGGCGGCCTGCGCTGCCTCCTGCGCGTGCTGCGAGACTGAGCCAATGTCGGAAACGATGGCATTCATCAGGCTCGAGCTTTCAGAGAGTCCCTGCCGTTGCTCGTCGGCACCATGCGCCACGCGTGCGGCCCCGCGCGAAATCTGCTCGTTGGAGGCAGCCAGCCGCCCCACGTCACCCGCAATGTGCCGCAGCAGGTCGTGCAGGCTTACGCGCATCTTCTCCAGGCAGGCCATCAGGCTGTCACTATCCCCCGGCTCAACCGTGACCGGCTCCGCAAGGCGTCCGTGAGCGATCTCGCGCATGGTTCGGGTGGCGCTGGCAGGCTCGCCGCCAAGCTCGCGGAACACCGACCGATACAGCATCGACGAAATTGCGAACAGCACGACGCAGGCGATGAACACATAGGTTGCCGCGCCGGCGGCGGTCTTCTGCCAGGCAGCCGTCACATCGTCAATGTAAATGCCGGTACCAATCACCCAGTTCCACTCGGGCACACCACGCACGTAGGAAAGTTTGTCGACCGGCTTATCGGCACCGGGGCGCGGCCACTGGTAGCGAACATAGCCTTCGCCCTGCGCCTTGACGGCAGCCACCATCTCGACAAACAGCAGCTTGCCGTTCGGATCCTTGTAACCGGAAAGATCGCTGCCATTCATGCTGCTCTTGATGGGATGCATGACCATGCGCAGGTTGAGGTCGTTGATCCAGAAGTAATTCGCACCGTCGTAGCGCAGCGCGGCAATCTCGGCCAAAGCTTTCTTCTGCGCATCTTCGCGGCTCAGCGTGCCCTGCCGTTCCTGCCCGCGATACTTCTCCACAATGGAGAGCGGCAACTGCACCAGTTGACGCGTGTGCGCCTTCTTCTGCGCAAGAATGACCTGGTGCTCCGACCACAGCCAGCAAACGGCGATGCCCAGCACCGTGGCGGCCGCCAGCCCGACCAGCATTTTCAGTTTTGACTTCAGGCTCAACTGTTCCAGTGACATGGCTTGTCCCTTTTGTGTGCAGCAATTCCCTGTTTTGCACATCGGCAATGAGGGCGCGTAGCTGAAGCGGCAAATGGGAACTGGGACACGGAAGTACCCGGCTGTCCCGAACTGAAACCTTCCGTCCGTAACTACGAGGATTCCCGTACCGTCGCCATCACTGCGCGGGGTGATAATCGTCACCGCGCAAATGCACGACCGGGCCTTAAATGGTGCGTTTGCCTGAGTAGGGTTTCCCTCTTCCCTGGAGGGTGACCAGCGGTAACGGCGACCTGGGGTCGAGGCCCTGGGCGCATAGCAGTGAAAGTGCTCACCGGGCAACGAACCGGGATGCACTTCAACAGAACGCTCCGAGGAGAGCTCGCTTATGAGTCTTGGAACGATGTACCCGCCCGCCATCAAAACCCCGACTGAATACATTGCTGACGTAATGGCCCAGGTGAAGGCGAAGAACCCCGCCGAGCCCGAATTTCACCAGGCCGTGCAGGAAGTGTTCGACTCCCTGCGTCTGGTTCTCGAGCGTCATCCCGAATACATCTCGAACCACATCCTTGAGCGCATTGTGGAGCCCGAGCGCGTGCTCATGTTCCGCGTTCCCTGGTTTGACGACCAGGGCAATATGCAGATCAACCGCGGCTTCCGCATTGAGATGAACAGCGCCATCGGCCCTTACAAGGGCGGCCTGCGCTTCCATCCCTCGGTGAACCTCGGCATCCTGAAGTTCCTCGCCTTTGAGCAGGTCTTCAAGAACTCGCTGACAACCCTGCCCATGGGCGGCGGAAAGGGCGGCAGCGACTTCGATCCCAAGGGCAAGAGCGATAACGAAGTGATGCGCTTCTGCCAGAGCTTCATGACCGAACTGGCGCGCCACATCGGTCCGGACACCGACGTCCCGGCCGGCGACATCGGCGTGGGCGGCCGTGAAATCGGCTTCCTCTTCGGACAGTACAAGCGCCTGCGCAATGAGTTCAGCGGCGTGCTCACCGGCAAGGGCCTGAACTGGGGCGGCTCCCTCATTCGTCCCGAGGCCACCGGCTACGGCTGCGTTTACTTTGCGCAGGAAATGCTGAAGACCCGCAAGGACACGCTCGAAGGCAAGGTCTGCCTCGTCAGCGGCAGCGGCAACGTTTCGCAGTACACGCTGGAGAAGCTGCTCGACCTCGGCGCCAAGCCGGTCACCTGCTCCGACTCCAACGGCGCCATCTTCGATCCGGATGGCATTGACCGCGAAAAACTGGCGTTCATCCTCGAGTTGAAGAACGTCCGCCGCGGCCGCATCCAGCAGTATGCGGAGAAGTTCAAGAAGGCCATCTACATGCCAGTGGACGGCAAGGGCGACTGCAACCCGATCTGGAACATTAAGGCCGATTGCGCTTTCCCGAGCGCCACACAGAACGAAATCAACGCCAAGGACGCAGCGAACCTGCTGAAGAACGGTGTGAAGCTGGTGTCGGAAGGCGCCAACATGCCTTCGACGCTCGACGCCACCCGCCTGTTCCTTGAGGCTGGCATCATGTACGGCCCGGCCAAGGCAGCCAACGCCGGCGGCGTTGCCACCAGCGGCCTGGAGATGAGCCAGAACTCGATGCGGCTGGCCTGGACGCGCGAGGAAGTCGACGATCGTCTGCACAAGATCATGATCGCCATCCACAAGAACTGCTTCGAGACGGCCGAGAAGTACGGCACGCCGGGCAACCTCGTCAACGGCGCCAACATCGCCGGCTTCGTCAAGGTCGCCAACTCGATGCTCGACCAGGGCTTGGTGTAACAGGCGCGGCCAGCCGGAGCGCCCGCGAATGGCGCATGCCCGGCAGGTCTGCCCGAGGAAACAGTTCGCGTAACTTCGAACCTGGAGTTACCCTCGCGGGGTGGTCAACCAGCCACCCCGCTTTCCTTTGGGTCGCGCCGGACTGATCTCCCTCCTGCAGATACCTTAGAGAGACTCCGCCGCAAGAGATTGGCGCTCCTGCACCAGTGTTGCTTTCCGTTCGCGCCAGGCAACCCAACGGCGCCCCGCTCGTATTGCCGGCTGCTCAATCCATCTCCACGTAAGCCAGCTGATCGGAACACAGATCGCAAGCATGAGCATGAGGGTGAGCACGAGCCCCGGCACACGATCATTGAGCAGCACGCCCAGGAGCGAGTTCGTCTTCACATCCAGCCAGTTGAAGTAGTGCTCCACGATGGCTGCTATCAGACAGTGCACGAGATAGAGACTATAGGATATCTTTCCCAGAAATACGGTCACCCGATTTACAAAGATGCGCCACGGATGGATGGCCAGCGCCAGGAGAAAGGGAAGAAACGCAAACGACGCGGCGTAGAGCTTGGAATTGCGCATGGGGAATTGAGACGCAAACAACACCGCGCTGAACAGCAGCAGCACCAGTGACAGTTCCCTGCTGTGCGCCTTGAATGACTCACTCTCGAATGCCACGCGCAAATGCTGCTTCCAGAGGAAGTAAGCGAGCACGCCCATCATGAACACGGGAAATTGAATGGGGAACGAAGTGAAGACGATCACTTCCTGCAACCGCTTGTCCGCCAGGTGCCGGGCCACGGTCCAGCACGTCACGCCACAGACGAGTGCGCTGCCAACGCACATGATGACGGCATGTGTCACTTTATGGATGCAGGCAAAGACTGCGGGAAACGTGAGGTAGAAGAGTGCCTCCACTCCCACGGACCATCCACCCGGCACCAGGCCTGCGGAGGCTTTTGCACTCAGTCCATGCATCATCAGAAGGCCCAGCAGATAATCCACTGCCCCAAGCCTGACGACGGGCACCACGCCGACCACGCCATGAAAGACGAGGCGGTTCACCACCATCACGGCATAGTACATTGGCGCGATACGGAAAAAGCGCCGGATATAGAAGTTCGACCAGCGGAACCGCTCCCCGGAACGCCCGTCCATCGTGTAAAACAGCGTGAACGCGCTGACCAGATAGAACAGCTGCACTCCGCGCTGCCCGGCGAATCCAATCTCCCACTGCGGATTGTTCTGAAGCGAGAGGATGGTGCAATGAACCAGAACCACTCCGAGAACGGCCCAGCCACGCAGCGCATCCAGATACGCCATATGTCTTGGTTCTGGGACTCCTGCACACGCCAAAGTGCTCCCTGCCTGCACACTCCGCTGCTGCATCTGTAAAACGCTCCTGTTTGAATGCGGATTGAGATTCGCTTTGGGGGGAAGTCCCTGACACTATAGCGCAAGCCGCCGCGCCGGCAAAACCGCAATCTCCCACAAAGACGGCACGAACGATCACGCCTGAACCTCTCCTGCATGAGACCTCTGTTGGCATTGCACAAGTTGAACTACACTGTCTCGTCGGCATTTCGGTACCCACAAGTGGACAAACATGACCGAACCCAACGCGCTTCCCCTCGACGACAACCAGCGGCCCTTTGAGAGCTTTGAAGACCTCATGTCCTTCCGCGTGCAGGACATCCTGCTCGTCTCCTCGCTCTATGATTCGTTCATTCTGCGCGAAGATGGACGCCTGAACGAACTGCTGGCGGGCGAATCCGTCGAGCTGCATCTGCAGCAGATTCCTGGCATACGTCACGTGCGCACTGGCACCGAGGCGCTGGCGCTGGCCAGGAAGCAGCCGCGCTACAACCTGATCGTCACCAACCTGAGCCTGCCGGACATGGATGCCGCGCAACTGGCGCGCAAAGTGAAGGAGGCCGGGCTCGACGTGCCGGTGGTGGTGCTGGCCTACGACTATCGCGAGATCAAGAACTTCCGCGCACGCAATCCGGTCACGGACATTGAGCGCATCTTCCTCTGGCAGGGCAACGTGCGCATCCTCATCGCCATCGTCAAGTACGTGGAGGACAAGCGCAACGCCGCGCATGACACCAGCACCATCGGCGTGCCGGTCATGCTCGTCGTCGAGGACAACATCCGCTATTACTCGGCGTTCCTGCCGATGATCTATACCGAGATGATTGAGCAGACGCGGCGCGTCATCAGCGAAGGGCTGAACATGGCGCACAAGCTGATGCGCATGCGCGCGCGCCCGAAGATTCTGCTGTGCTCCAGCTATGAAGAAGCACAGGAGGCCGTGAAGCAGTATGGCGAATACCTGCTCGGCGTCATCTCGGACGTGGAGTTCCCGCGCGATGGCGCGATGATGAAGGAGGCCGGTTTCGCGCTGGCCTGGCAGGTGCGTGAGACCTATCCGGACGTGCCCATCGTGCTGCACTCCAGCCGCACTGAGCAGTTCATGCGCCGCGCTTACGAAGAAGGCTTCAGTTTTTTGCAGAAGCGCTCGCCTTCCCTGCTGGCCGACCTGCGCAAGTTTCTGGTGGAGCAGGTGGCCTTCGGAGACTTCGTCTTCCGGCTGCCCAACGGCAACGAGGTCGGACGTGCAAGAGATCTGGTCGAGCTTGAAGAGATGCTCAAGTCCATCCCGGACGAGTCGCTGGCCTACCACGCCGAACGCAATCATTTCTCGCACTGGCTGAGGGCGCGTACGGAGTTTGCGCTCGCATTAAAACTGCGTCCGCGCAAAATCTCCGACTTCGCCTCCATCGCGTCGCTGCGCCACGACCTGATCGCCTCCATTGCCGAATACCGCCACGAGCAAAGTCAGATGCTCATTGGCGACTTTCATGGCGATACCTTCCGCGGCGGTGACGATTTCTTCCTGCGTATCGGCGGCGGCTCACTCGGTGGCAAAGCTCGCGGCCTGGCTTTTGTGCGCCACGTGCTCTACCGCATGCGCAGCCATGAGCGTTTTGCTGGCATACGCATTGCCGTGCCTCCCACGCTGGTGCTGGCAACGGCCGTCTTCGATCAGTTCCTGGCGGAGAACGACCTGTTTACTTTTGCAATGCACTGCTCCAGTGACCGCGATGTGGAGGAGCGCTTTCTGCAAGCCTCGCTGCCCGCCTCTCTCGAGCAGAACTTGCGCGCCTTCCTGGCACAGGCGCACTACCCGCTCGCCGTGCGCTCGTCGTCTCTGCTGGAGGACTCGCAGTACCAGCCGTTCACCGGCGTCTATGAAACCTACATGCTGGTGAACCGCGCCAGCGAGGACGAGCGGCTCCAGCAGTTGATACAGGCCATCAAACTCGTCTACGCCTCCACCTTCCGCCAGCACGCCAAGGCCTACGTGCGCGCCACGCCCTACCGGCTGGAAGAGGAGAAGATGGCGGTCATGATCCAGAAGCTGGTGGGCGCCGAGCACGAAAATCGCTTTTATCCGGATTTCTCCGGCGTGGTGCGTTCGCACAACTTCTATCCTGTGCCGCCCATGCGTGTGGAAGACGGCATTGCCACCGTCGCGCTCGGACTCGGCTGCGCGGTGGTGGATGGCGGCAAGGCTCTCACTTTCAGCCCGCGCCATCCGCAGCACATCGTGCAGTTCTCCTCGGTCGACGACATTCTGCAGAACTCGCAGACAGAGTTCTTTGCCCTCGACCTGAGCCACGCCGGACACCTGCAGGACCCGGTGCGCGACCTGCGCGAGCGCAGCTATGACCTCACGCTCGCCGAGCGCGATGGCACCCTGCACCGCGTGGCCTCCACGTATTCCGCCGAGAACGAGATGGTCTACGACGGCATGAGCCGTCCAGGCGTACGCATTGTCAGCTTTGCGCCCATCCTCAAGTACGGCATCTTCCCGCTGCCGCAACTGCTCGACCACCTGATGCAAACAGGAGAAGAAGCGCAGGGGCGTCCGGTGGAGATTGAATTCGCCGTCAGCTTTCCGCTGCGCGAAGGCCAGCCTGTCGAAGTCGGATTCCTGCAAATGCGTCCTCTCGCACTCTCGCGTGAAGAGGAAGAGGTGGAGATAGGCACCGTTCCGCCGTCGGAACTTGTCTGCCAGAGCAACCGCGTACTCGGCCACGGATGCATCAAGAACCTTCAGGATGTGGTGGTGGTCGACTTCCACCGCTTCGAGCGTGGACGCAGTCAGCAAGTGGCGGAACGCGTGGCAGCCTTCAACGCCGAATTGAGCGCAGCCAACGCGCCTTACATTCTCATCGGCGTCGGTCGCTGGGGGTCGAATGATCCGTGGCTCGGCATCCCTGTCGAGTGGGATCAAGTCTCAGGCGCACGCGTCATCGTGGAAGCGGGCTTCCGCGACTTCCGCGTCACTCCCTCTCAGGGCAGCCACTTCTTTCAGAACCTGACCGCCTTCCAGGTGGGCTACTTCACGGTGAATCCTGACGCGGGCGAGGGATTCGTCGATTGGTCGTGGCTTGCTGCCCACCCCGCTGAAGACGAGAGCGAGTGTGTGCGCCTGTTGCACTTTGACCATCCGTTGACCGTCGTGATGAACGGCAAAACCAGCAGCGGCGTCATCTACAAGCCGAAGGCGGAATAGCACTTTCACTGCATGAAATTCGCTTGCACCGGCACTTTCCGGGGATTTTTGCGAAATTATGACCAGATATTCACAGGACCGCGCTGAATATTTCATCAATCTGTAACAATTCCCACCTTTTTGCCGGAGGAACTATATTCATAAATCTCTATACTTAAGCTATCTACACAAATCATGAACTGCATGCGGACCTGGCAGTGAATTGACCAGCCTCCGTGAAGCAGTTGGAGAATCGAATGAAGCTACTGAGACTCACCGTTTCTGTGCTGCTGCTCTTCGCTTCCACTCTCTGTCTGGCCCAGCAAATCACTACCGGCACCATTTCGGGCATCGTCTCCGAACAATCGGGCGCGGTAATTCCGGGTGCCAGCGTGCAAGCCAAGTCCACCGACACGAACGCCATCCGCACAGTGAAGACCGATGCCGACGGGCGCTACACGCTGGCCGGGCTTCCTCCGGGACCGTACAAGGTTGTGGTTGCCGGAGTGAAGGGCTTTAACACGGTCACCGGCTCGCTCTCGCTGAGCGTGGGCCAGAATGTCACCTTCAACGTGATGCTGAAGGTTGCGGCACAGCAGGAGCAGGTGGAGGTCAACACCACCGCCACCATCGACCTGGTTAAGACCGAATCCAGCACCAGCATCGGCAATGATGCGGTGAGCACTCTGCCGGTCCTCGGACGCAAGTTTGAAGACCTTCTTACCCTGACTCCGGGCGTCAGCATTTCGCAGGGCCCGGACGGCGACGAAATCAACTTCAGCGGCCAGCGCGGCATCTTCAACAACATCAGCCTCGACGGCGGCGACTACAACAACGGCTTCTTTGGCGAGCAGCTTGGCGGCCAGCGCGCTGCGGTTGACATCACGCTCGACGCCATCGGTGAATTCCAGGTAGTGGCCAGCGGCGCCAGCGCCGAATTCGGACGCACCGCCGGTGGCGTGGTCAACGTCATTACCAAGAGCGGCACCAACGACCTGCACGGCTCGGCCTTCGAGTTCTTCCGCCATGAAGCACTGACCAGCAACACCAGTGACGGCAAGCCGCTCGATGGCTTCCTGCGTAACCAGTTCGGCGGCACGCTCGGCGGGCCAATCAAGAAGGACAAGCTGTTCTTCTTCGGTGCCGTGGAGCACATCCGCGAGAACCTGAAGCGCGCCAACCTTGGACAGCAGGTGGGCGACACCGCCTGCCCTGTGACGGCACCCACCATCCTCGCCAACGAGGCGCTGATCTCCAGCAACATTGACTGCCAGCGCCTGGCGCTCATCAACTTCTACAAGTCGCAGTACAGCGACGATGAGTCGAAGCCCATCAACCACCAGATCCGCAACACGGCGGTGCTGGGCAAGCTGGACTGGAACATGAACGCCAACAATAAGCTGTCGGCGTCCTACAACTTTGACTACTCGGACAACCTGAACCAGACTTTTGACGTGGCCACCTACGGCACCAGCGCGAATGGTGAAGAAGGCGCGTCGAAGATCAACGCCATCAACCTGAACGCCTATAGCACGCTCTCGTCGAGCGTGGTGAATGAAGCGCACATCGGCTTCACGCGTGAGAACCGCCCGCGCGAGGCCACCAAGTCGCCCATCATCTCGGACACAGCCATCGGCACATCCGACTCGCAGGTGACCTTCCGCTTCGGCCATCCGTTCTTCCTCGGCCCGAACGTGGATGAGATCTTCTGGCGCGGACAACTCCGTGACAACCTGACCTGGGTAAAGGGCAAGCACACCGTCAAGACCGGCGCCGAGTGGGTTCACAGCCGCAACGGGCAGGTCTTCCGCGGCTTCTTCCAGGGACGCTACATCTTTGGCAACACGGTGGGCTTCCTGCATTACGCCACGCCGGCCTCCACCGGTAACGGCTTTGGCCCGAACGCGGCACAGTGTGCTGACGGCACCTGGACCTCCACGGGCGCTTGCGGTGACGACTCCACGCCGAATTCGCCGCTGTGGCTCTACCTGCAAGGCGCTGGGCTGAACGGCCCGGCCACCGATGCAGCCGGCTACTCCAACATCAAGAATGAAGACCTGGCCCTGTTCGTTCAGGACAAGTACCAGGTGACCCGCAACCTCACGCTCAACTACGGTCTGCGCTGGGAAGCCCAAGTGCTGCCTGACCCGGTCATTGCTCCGTCGCAGACGGCCTACGCGCCGTATATTGGCACCGCGGCCTTCCCGTCCAATGGCAAGATTCCGAGCCAGTGGAAGGAATTCCAGCCGCGCGTGGGACTGGCCTGGGATGCACGCGGTAACGGCAAGTCGGTCTTCCGCGTCAGCGCCGGCATCTACAACGGACACCAGAACATGCTCTCGCAGGTTGGCTCCATCACCACGAACGGCGTGTTCCAGCAGACGCTGACGGAGTTCTCCGGCTACGGCAATCCGACCTACCTGCAACTGTTGACCCCGACGGGCGCAGCCAGCGGCGCGGGCGTGCGCGTCTTCGACAAGAACTACAAGAACCCGCGCATCTACACCGGCAACTTCCAGTACGAGCAGCAGGTGGCCGCCGGAACCACGGTCTACGTCGATCTGACCTGGTCCAAGGGAGTCTTCCTCACCAACTTCCTCAACTACAACCGCTCGGACCGCGGCACGCCGTTCCCGACCCTGGGTGAAACCATGGTCACCAGCAGCCGCGCCAACTCGCTCTACCGCGGCATCACCGTTGGTGCGCGCCGCCACTTGAGCAAGGGCCTGCAGTTCGAGGCCAACTACGTCTACTCGCAGGACTCAGACACGGACTCCAACGAGCGTGATCCGTTCACGGACATCACGGTTTCGCCGGACCCGACCTACAACCTGCGCGCCCTGTATGCACCGTCCAACCGCGACATGCGCCACAAGTTCAACGCCTTCGTGATTGGCCGTCTGCCGTGGGGCTTTGACGCCGACCTGCGCTTCCAGGCGCACTCGGCACAGCCCGTCTGGCTCACTGATGCCTTTGGCAACCCGCTGCTGCCGCGCAACAGCGCACGCAAAGACAACGCCTACACCTCCGTCGATTGGCGCATCGCTCGTCCGTTCCACATCCACGAACGCTTCGAACTGATTCCGACGGCGGAGATGTTCAACACCTTCAACTCCAAGAACAACGTGAACACCTTGGGCGCACCTGCCCTGTTCGACTTCAACGGCTTCCTCCGCAAGGGCGTCGGCGATCCTCGACAGATGCAGCTTGCGATCAAGTTGAAGTTCTAGTTCCTGGACATCAATCACACGCCCGCCGTCACGTACGGCGGGCGTTTTCCTTTGCGCGAATTACTGGCTCGCTCCCCGGGCACTCCTGCACTGAGCTGCTGCAGCGGTTACACTGGAACGCGATGAAGACGCTGCCAAAGATTGAATTGCATCTCCACCTTGACTGCTCACTCAGCTACAAGGCCGTGGCGCGGCTCGCGCCCGGAACCACGCGCGAAGAGTACGCACATCATTACGCCGCACCGGAGCAGTGCTCTAACCTGGCGGAGTTTCTGAGTTGCGCGCCGAGCGGCATCCGGCTGATGCAGACAGAAAGCGCGCTCGAACTCGTTGTGGAAGACCTCTTCGAGCAACTCGAAGTAGACCATGTGATCCATGCGGAAATCCGCTTTGCGCCGCTGCTGCACCTTGAGCGTGGGCTTCAGCCCGAGCAGGTCGTCTCCATTGTCGAGCGTGCGGTGGAGCGCATGAGCCAGGCGAGCGGCATCGGAGCCCGCGTCATCCTCTGCGCCCTGCGACATTACACGCCGGAGCAGAGCCTGCACACCGCGCGGCTGGTCTCGCAGTTTAAAGGCTCGCACGTGGCAGCGCTGGACCTGGCAGCGGATGAAGCGGGCTTCCCTCTCGACGCGCACATTGCGGCCTTCCGCCATGCGCGTGAGGCAGGGTGCTTCCTGACCGCTCATGCCGGAGAAGCACGCGGGCCGGAGAGTATCTGGGAGACCCTGCGAGAGTTGCAACCAGACCGTATCGGCCACGGCGTACGCAGCATTGAAGACCCCGCGCTCGTGGAACACCTGCGCCAGAATCGCATTCATCTGGAAGTCTGCCCTTCGGCAAACGTGCAGATCATCGAGTCAATCCACTGTTGGCCGCAGCATCCCATTGACCGCCTGCTGCGAGCGGGAGTGGCGCTCAACGTGAACTGCGACAGCCGCACGCTTACGCCCACCACGCTCAATCGCGAATACGCGAAGTTGCAGGAGCACTTCGGCTGGGGACGCGAGCAATTCCTGCTCACCAACCAGATGGCGGCCCGCGCCGCATTCGTGGACGACGCGACGAAAGAGCGCCTTCTGGGCGCACTGGCGAAAGGCTATTCCGCGTAGACAATCAGCAGGCAAAGCAAAAGGGCGGCCGCCGGGCCGCCCTTCCTATTGCCGCATCTTGACTATTGCTACTTCGCGACCGCTGTGCGCGAACGCCCCAGCGCGCTGGCGAATGCCTTGAGGAACATCTCAACATTCTCCTTGGTTGCCAGCGGCCCCATGACGCCAATGCGGAAGACCTTGCCCGCGAGCTGTCCAAAACCGCCGAGAATCTCGATGCCGTGCTCGTCCATCAGCAGCTTGCGCAGCTTTGGCTCGTCCACGCCTTCGGGCACGCGCGGCGTGTTCAGGTTCATGATCTGGTGCTCGGGCGCGACGTGCATCTCGAGGCCGAGCGCAGCCATTCCCTTCACGAACTGGGCGTGACACTGGCGATGCCGCGCCCAACGCGCCTCCACGCCCTCCTCCATAATCAGCCGCAACGCCTCATGCAGCGCGTAGAAGAGCGTGGCCGAAGCTGTGTGGTGGTAGCGGTGCGAAACCTTGTAGTAGTCGTTCAGCAGCTTCAGGTCAAAGTACCAGCTGCGGTTGACCGACTGCCGCGCTTCGAGCACTTCCATCGCGCGCGGTGAAACCGTGATGGGCGCAAGGCCCGGTACGCAGCTCAGGCCCTTTTGCGTGCAACTGTAGGCGATGTCGATGCCCGTCTCATCCACCTTGACCGGCATGGCGCCAAGTGAGGTCACAACGTCTGTGATGACCACGGCACCGACCTCGTGCGCAGCCGCGCAGATCGCCTTGCCCTCCTGATAAGCGCCCGTCGAGGTCTCCGCCTGCACGTACATCACGACCTGCGGCTTCTCGCGGTGGATGAACTCAGCGGCCTCGGCATCAGAGAAGACCTCGCCCCACGCCTTTTCCAGGCGGACCACGTTCGCGCCCTGCCGCTTCGCCATCTCCGTCATGCGGTCGCAGAAGAAGCCGTTGGCGAGCACGCCGACCTTCGTTCCCTGCTCTACGAAATTCGTGATTGCCGTCTCCATACCGGCGCTGCCGGTGCCGGAGATGGCGAAGGTCAGCTTGTTCTGCGTGCCGAAGACCGCGCGCAACATCTCCTGCACGCCTTCGCTGACCTGGAAGAAGTACGGATCAAGATGACTGACGATGGTCTGGCTCATCGCCTCATAGACGCTTGGAGCCACCTGCGTGGGACCGGGGCCAAACAAAAGTCTCTGGGGCGGCTGAATCTTGCTGATGCTCACGTTGCTCTGCCTTTCCTCGAAGTTGTGCGGTTCCATTCTGCGCACAAAATTCATCGGATGCAAATCAGATTGCAATCGCTTCAGAAGATACGAAAAGGCCGCATGCAGCGGCCTTCTGGTGACAGTGCAGCGGAACAGCTATGGATGCAGCCAGCCGTGGCGGATCAGCGCCAGCGTGGATGAAGCCACGATGATCCAAAGCAGCACGCCCTGCAGCAGCGGCTTGTGCCCAACGCGCTTCAGCGTCTCACGCGAGATGCCCGTGCCAATGAGGTAGAGCGTCAGGGTCAGGCCGATGATACCTGCCTGCCGCAGCAGGTGGAATCCCGGTGCCAGACGCGGAAGGTACGTATTGCAGATGCAGGCGACGATGAACAGCACGATGAACCACTGCACGCGCACCTTGGCAGAGCGCTTGCGGGCCGCCGCGGTAACCAGCCCCACGGGCATGATCCACAACGCCCGCACCAGCTTCACGGTCGTAGCCAGCGCCAAGGCACCACCGCCAAAACGCGCAGCCGCACCAACCACGGAACTTGTGTCGTGGATGGCCAGCGCCGCCCACAGTCCGAACTGCTGCGGCGAGAGATGCGCCCAGAGCCCGATGGGCGGGAAGACGATCAACGCAACGGAGTTGAGCACGAAGACCGTGGCCAACGAGACAGCCATCTCTTCTTCGCTCGCCTCCACCACCGGCCCGACGGCGGCAATGGCGCTGCCTCCGCAAATGGCCGTGCCCGCCGAAATCAGGTACGCGGGCTTGCGCTCAACCCCCAGCCAACGTCCCAGCAATATGCCCAGCGCAAGAACCGTGGCAATGCTGATAGCGGTTACCCAGACGCCGCTGCGCCCGGCACGCACAACCTCTGTCAGGTTCATGCCAAAACCAAGCGCCACAACCGATGCCTGCAGCAAGCGCGACGATGCCCGCTTTGATTGCGATGCGTACGGATGCGTCATCGTCAAGCCAAAGCACAGCCCCAAGCCCAGAGCAAGCGGAGCGCTCAGTTTCCCGCTCAGGGCCAACACAACACCAAACCAAAATAGAATGATCCCCACATGCTTATGATGCCGTGGGGACCCAAAGGTGTCCAATCAGTGTTCTTTATGCCTCATAGGGGCACGTGGAGGAAGATGCGGTGCTAGAGGGCCGAGGGAATTACGATGGTGGTCTCAAGCCCCGGATGCGCGTTACGCGCATAGATTTCGCCATGATGCACGGAGACCGCACGCCGCGCGATGGACAGGCCAAGCCCCACGCCGCCGCTCGCCGAGTCACGCGACTCATCCACGCGGAAGAATGGATCGAAGATGCGCGCGAGTTGATCTTCGGGCACGCCCGGCCCTTCGTCGCGAATGGTGACGGAGATGTTTCCTGCCTGCTCCGCCAGGCGCACGTTGATGGTCGCCCCCGTTGGGGAGTAGCGAATGGCGTTGCGCAGCACGTTCTCCACGGCGCGGCGCAGCAGTTCCTGATCGCCCTCCACGGGGACCTCGCCCTCAATCTCAGTGTTCAAGGTAAGGGCGCGCTTTTCGGCTTCAATCCCGCAGTCATCCACAATCTCCCGGACGAGCGGCCCCAGCAGCACGCGCTGCCGTGTGCGCGATTCAGGGTCTCCCTCGGCGCTGACCATCTCAACCAGCGAGGACACCAACCGCGTCAGGCGCTCCACTTCTCTCCGCAGCCGCGCCGCGGCGGCATCGCGGTCCGAGGAACTCTTCATCAACTCCGCGGCAAAGCTCAGCCGCGCCAGCGGAGAACGCAGTTCATGCGAAACGTCCTGCAGCAGGCGGCGTTCGGCCGTCAGCAGGGTCTCGATGCGGTCCGCCATGCTGTTGAACGCCACCGCCACCTTGCCAATTTCATCGGTGCGCGTGGTGGTGATACGTGCCGAGAGATCGCCGCGCCCGAAGCGCTCCACGGTGTTTGCCACCTTCAACAGAGGAGCCACAATGCCCGCAGAAAAACCCCATCCCAGTGATCCGGTAATCAGCGCCACGATCACAAAATAGGGGATGAACAGCGCAGGGCCAATCGGCGGCGGCGCCACCAGCACCATTGCGTATGGGCGGTCGTGCTCGCGCACCACGAGGGTAAAGTTCTCGCGCTTCCCGGTCGGAATGCCCATCCATGTTGGGTGGTACGAGTGCATCCAGGAGCGATCTTCTCCCGAGACTACGTCGCGTCCGTTGCCATCAATCAAGTAGCGCTGGCCACCGATGGCATCATCCATCTCGTCCAGAGATTCCTTGAGTGCAGGCTTGCCGCCCTTTTCGTAGGCGCGGATTGCCTGTGCCAGTTCCAGATGCACAGTCTTGTGAAAGTACTTGCCGACCGTGATGTGGTTGATGCGCGCCGAAACCCACGAAAAGCTGACCACGCAGAAAAGCAGCGCGATGGAGAACCCGATGGCGACCCGGGCGGTGAGCGTGCGCATCAACTACTCCTCCCCCGGAGTCATAACGTAGCCTGCGCCGCGCACGGTGCGGATCAGCGTCACTTCGCCACGCTCGATCTTGCGGCGCAGATGGCTGACGTGAACATCCAGCGAGCGCTCGTATGGTGTGGCTTCTCGCTGGTAGAGCACTGCGGCAATCTCATCCCGCGAAACCACGCGCCCGGCTGCGCGCATCAGCAGCTCCAACACCTGGAACTCCACCGAGGTCAGCGTCAGCAGTTCGTCGCCGCGCTTGGCCATGTGGGTTTCCGTGTTCAGCTCAATCGGACCAACCTGCAACACTTCCCCGCCCTGGGGTTGCACATGATAGCGGCGCAGCACAGCACGGATGCGAGCCAGCAGCTCATCGGGCCCGAATGGCTTGGGAAGATAGTCGTCAGCGCCGGCGTCCAGCCCCGTGATGCGGTCTCGCTCATGGGTGCGCGCCGTCAGCATGATGACCGGCACCGCGCTGCGTTTGCGAAGCTGGCGAAGCACCTCGAAGCCATCGAGGACGGGCAGCATGCCGTCCAGAATGACGAGATCGTGCTTGCCTTCGAGAGCACGGGCCAGTCCGGCGCGTCCGTCGTTGACGGCGTCCACGGAGTAGCCCTTCTCGGAAAAATACTCGGTCATCAGCGAGCACAACTCGACGTCGTCGTCGATCAGCAGCAGGGTTCCCTGCTCGCTCGGCTGGTTTGCGTCTTTGAGTCCAACTGCGTTCATCGGCAATTCAGTATCACGCAAAAGCAGTGGAATCCGCTCATTGCGGCCGACCACTTTAACAAAACTTAAGGCGTTGCGGGAAGCTCTGCCACGACCACACCTGTTTCACTCTTGAAGGGAGAAGATGGTGGCCAGGGACGGGATCGAACCGCCGACACGCGGATTTTCAGTCCGCTGCTCTACCAGCTGAGCTACCTGGCCATTCCTTGCTTGCACTGTGGAAGTGCGCTACGGAAGGGATCGCTAACATCACGCGACGTATTGAATTATAGCAAACGCATCTGCTCGAGCAAAGCGCCCGCAAACCCTTTTCTGCTATTTCTTTTCGCCGATTTCCACATGCACGCCGAGAAAGTGCGGCTGCCGCTGCAAAACGTAGATGTCAAACACCGCCTTCATGCGCGCGCCCGCCTCGCGCGCCATCACTGCGGCAGTCCAGCGTGAATTCACGTCCGCAGCATTGAAGCCCACCGCATCGATGCCCCGATGTGAGGCGATGAATACGGCGCGCTGGTTATGGAACTTCTGTGAGACGATGATGAACTGGCTCTGTCCGAAGACTTCCTTGGCACGCACAACGGAGTCCAACGTTCGGCGGCCCGCGTAGTCGCAGTAGATGCGCGGCTCCGGCACACCGGCGGCCATCAGCGCCGCCTTCATCGCGGTCGGCTCATCGTAATCCGCACGCCGATTGTCTCCGCTCACCAGCAGATAATCCGCCTTGCCCGCACGGAACAACGCAACTGCGGCGTCGATGCGTGCGGTGAAAAACGGATTCGGGTAGCGGCCGAAGCGCGGTGCGCAGCCCAACACCAGCGCCACCTTGCGATGCGGCACGTCGCTGACAGCATCAAAGACGCGGCCCGCAGATGCGCGTTCGATCACCTGCCGCGAAGCACGAGCCGCCCAACCTGTGCCCGCGAGCAGCGCCAGCAACACCGCACATACCAAGCCTGCAACCATCGCCGCACGCCGCGTCATCCGCGCTTACTCAAAGAAGTGGCCGGCCATCATGGTGGCCGTGCAGTGGTTGGTCCCGAACCAGTAGGCAAGCTCGCGGTAGTCGTCCAGCTCGAAGACCGCCAGATCGGCGTCCTTGCCCGGCTCCAGGCTGCCCTTGCGCTCCTGCAGGCCAAGCGCGTAAGCGCCGTTGATTGTCGCCGCCGAAAGCGCTTCGGCGGGACTCATACGCATCTGCGTCGTGGCCAGTGAGAGCACCATCGGCATGGACGCAGTGGGCGCACTGCCCGGGTTGTAGTCGGTGGCCAGCGCCACGGAAACTCCCGACGCGATGAGCTTGCGCGCGTTTGTCGGCGCGTGTCCGAGGAAGTAGTTTGCGCCCGGCAGCAGCGTGGTGACCGTGCGGGTGCGCGCCAGTTCCTCTATGTCTCCGTCGCTCAGGCAGTCGGCGTGGTCGACCGAGAACACCCCCAGATTGAGGATCGGCGCCAGGTCAGTGCGCGCCAGTTGCCCTGCATGCACGCGCGAGCGCAGACGATGCTCGGCGGAAGCGGCCAGAACGCGCTCAGCCTGCTCAGCCGTGAATGCCCCGCGCTCGATGAAGACATCCACAAACTGCGCCAGCTTCTGCCGCGCGACCTTCGGAATCAGCTCCTCGCAGATTTCGTCCACGTAGCCGTCGGGATTCTTCTGAAACTCCGGCGGAACCACGTGCGCGGCCAGCAGCGTGGGGCACACGGTGCCCTGCCACTGCCCGGCCGCCGTGCGGATCGCCTTCAGCGACTTCAACTCCGCCGCCGAACTCAGCCCGTACCCAGACTTGGCCTCGACCGTCGTTGTGCCATGCGCGGCCATCTCGCGGAGCGCGTCGAGCGTGACTTCGGCGAGAACGGATTCGCTCGCTTTGCGCACCGGCTCCATGCTGGCGCGGATGCCGCCGCCCTTGGCTGCAATCTGCGCGTAGGTTTCGCCCGCAAGCCGCCGCTCGAAGTCGATGAGTCGCGCCCCCAGAAAGACCGGATGCGTGTGAGAATCGACAAAGCCCGGAACAACGAGGCGCCCGCCGCAGTCGAGTTCGATCAGCTCGCGGCGATGCTGCTTCACCCACGTGTCTTTCAGCAGCTCACGCGTGGTGCCGACGGCCACAATTTTGCCGCCGCTGATGAGCAGCGCGCCGTTCTCGACCAACCCGATCTCGCCCAGCGTCATGCCGCGGCGCGGACCATCGTCCGCCCCGCGCATGGTCACCAGTTGGCCGATGTTGTGCATCAGCACCGCCGGTTCCGTCTCCACTTTGACGTTCACAGCTTTGGGTTGCACAACCTTCCGCGTCGTCTTTCTCTGCGCCACAGCGTCCGCCTTTCTCATCGCTATTTCATCGGAATCTTTACGCCGGCTTTTTCGGCAAAGCTCTTTGCCTCGTCGTAGCCAGCGTCTACGTGGCGCGCCACGCCGATGCCAGGGTCGTTGGTCAGCACGCGTTCGATACGCTTGGCCATCTCGTCGGTGCCATCGGCCACCGTCACCTGCCCCGCGTGCTGCGAGTAGCCAATGCCTACGCCGCCGCCGTTGTGTATGGAAACCCACGAGGCGCCGGAAGCCGTGTTGAGCAGCGCATTCAGCAGCGGCCAGTCGGCCACCGCATCAGAGCCATCCTTCATCGCCTCGGTCTCGCGGAACGGCGAAGCCACCGAGCCGCAGTCGAGATGGTCGCGGCCAATGACAATTGGAGCCTTGATCTTGCCCTTCTTCACCAAATCGTTGATGGCCAGCCCGAACTCTGCGCGCTCGCCATAGCCCAGCCAGCAGATTCGCGAGGGCAGCCCCTGGAACTTGATGCGCTTGCGCGCCAGATCAATCCAGCGGCTCAGCATGACGTTCTGCGGGTACATCTGCAGCACCAGTTCGTCGGTCACGGCAATGTCCTGCGGGTCGCCCGAAAGCGCCGCCCAGCGGAACGGGCCGCGGCCTTCGCAGAACAACGGGCGAATGTAGGCGGGCACAAAGCCGGGAAAATCGTAGGCGTTCTTGACGCCGCGCTCGTAGGCGAAGGTGCGGATGTTGTTGCCGTAGTCGAAGGTGACCGCGCCCATCTTCTGGAGTTTGAGCATGCCCTCCACGTGGCGCGCCATCGCGTCCAGAGAGCGCTCCAGGTAGGCCTTGGGATCGCTCTTGCGCAGCGCCAGTGCATCCTCATAGCTCATGCCGTTGGGCACGTAGCCGTTCAGCGGGTCGTGCGCGCTGGTCTGGTCGGTCAGAATGTCAGGCACCACGCCGCGCTCCGCCAGCTCCGGAATCACGTCCGCGCAGTTGCCTACCAATCCGACCGAGATGTTCTCCTTCTTGCGCAAAGCGTTCTTCAAAATGCGCAGCGCCTCGTCGAGCGAGTTGACCATGAAGTCGCAGTAACCGGTCTTCAGTCGCTTCTTGATGCGGTCGGCGTCCACGTCAATGCCGAGGAAGCAGGCGCCCGTCATGGTGGCCGCCAGCGGCTGGGCTCCGCTCATGCCGCCCATGCCGCCGCTAACGATAAGTTTGCCGGAAAGGTCGCCGCCGTAGTGCTTGTTGCCTGCGGCGGCAAACGTCTCATACGTGCCCTGGATGATGCCCTGCGAGCCGATGTAGATCCACGAGCCCGCGGTCATCTGGCCGTACATCATCAGGCCGGCGCGCTCCATCTCGTTGAACTTCTCCCAGTTCGACCAGTGACCCACGAGGTTCGAGTTGCAGATGAGCACGCGCGGCGCGTACTCATGGGTGCGGAAGATGCCGACCGGCTTGCCCGACTGCACCAGCAGAGTCTCGTCATTGTCGAGCGACTGCAGCGAGCGCACGATGGCGTCATAGCACTGCCAGCTGCGTGCGGCGCGGCCGGTTCCGCCGTAAATGACGAGGTCGCGCGGACGCTCGGCCACCTCTTCGTCGAGGTTGTTCATCAGCATGCGCATGGCGGCTTCCTGCGCCCAGCCCTTGCAACTCAGCGTGGTGCCGCGCGGTGCCTTCACCGGTGTGTAAACACGTTCGCCCTTGGCGGTTTCAGTCGGCATTGTTTCCCCCTTGCAACTCGATCAAAGAATCTTAGCCTCACGAGGCGTCACGGGCAAACATTCCGTGCCGAAGCCGCGCGCAAACAGAAAAGGCGCGGCCGAAGCCGCGCCCTTGCTGCGAAAACCCTATTGCTTAGTCGTAGTACTCCAGGCCGAGGTGGGTGATGAGCGCCTCGCCCATGATGTAGCGCATCGTGTTCTTCATCTTCATCGACTGGATGAACAGGTCATGCTCCGGATACAAGCCGGGGACCGTCATCGGGCTCTTGAAGTAGAAGCTCAACCACTCCTGGATGCCGAGGCCCTGCAGGCACGGCGTGCGCTTCGCCAGGTCCATGAGCAGGACGACGTCGAGCACAATCGGGGCGGCAAGGATGGAGTCGCGGCAGAGGAAATCGACCTTGATCTGCATCGGATAGCCGAGCCAGCCGAAGATGTCGATGTTGTCCCAGCCTTCCTTGTTGTCGCCACGCGGCGGATAGTAGTTGATGCGGACCTTGTGGAAGATCTTTCCATAAAGTTCCGGATACAGATCCGGCTGGAGGATGTGCTCCAGCACCGACAGCTTCGACTCTTCCTTGGTCTTGAAGGAGCCCGGATCGTCGAGCACTTCGCCATCGCGGTTGCCGAGGATGTTGGTGGAGAACCAGCCGTGCACGCCCAGCATGCGGGCCTTGAAGCCCGGAGCCAGCACGGTCTTCATCAGCGTCTGACCGGTCTTGTAGTCCTTGCCGGCAACAGGCGCGTTGTTCTTCTTCGACAGCTCGAGCAGCGCCGGAATGTCGGTGGTGAGGTTCGGTGCGCCGTTGATGTACGGCACGCCTTCCTTCAGCGCGGCGTAGGCGTAGATCATGGAAGGCGCAATCGTCGGATCGCTGGCTTCCAGGGCCTTCTCAAAGGCCTCAATGGACTGGTGCGCCGGACCCGCAGTGATGAAGCTCTCGGTCGAGCCGCACCAGATCATCACGATGCGGTCGAGGTTGTGCTCCTTCTTGAAGTTCCGGATGTCCTGGCGAACCTGCTCGGCGAGGTCGGCCTTGTTCTTGCCCTTCTTCATGTTCGGACCCGTGATGTTCTTCACATACTCGTGGTCGAACACGGCGGGCATCGGCTTGATGGACTCGAGGAACGGCTTGATCTGGTTGAGCAGATCCTTCTCGAGCACGCCGGCCTTGTAAGCGGCTTCGTACGCGTTGTCTTCAAAGATGTCCCAGCCGGTGAAGACCAGATCATTCAGGTCTGCGAGAGGAAGAAAATCTTTGATCTTTGGCGAGCGGCCTTCGGTACGCTTGCCCAGCCGGATGGTACCCATCTGGGTCAGGGAGCCGATCGGTTGCGCGATACCGCGCCGGACCGCTTCAACGCCCGCGATAAAGGTGGTGGCCACGGCTCCCATGCCCGGAATCATGACACCGAGCTTACCCTTGGGAGCTTCAATTACTTGCTTTGGGGACTTATCTTGTCCTGTCGCCATTTCGGATGGATCACTTCCTTAGTCGAATAAGTGTCGCAGCAAACTCTCTAATTTTCTCGTAAACCACTGAGTCGATGCAATCCTCTTGTGTTTTTATGCGCTTCCGCGCTGGTGGATTGCAGGTGCACGCATTAAGATGTGCTTTTTCCGGGTCGAACGGAGGCCAATGAACAGCCAAATGCAGCCAAAAGTCGCCTTTCTAACCGGAGCCTCCAGCGGCTTCGGTCTTTTGACCACCCTGGAGCTGGCCCGGCGCGGCTGGCGTGTAGTGGCCACCATGCGCGATCTTGCGCGCGGATCACGCCTCCAGCAGGCCGCAGCCGAGGCCGGCCTCAGCGGCCAGATTGACGTGCGCCAGCTCGACGTGACCGACTTTGAGGCCATTCCACGCGTTGTTGCCCGCGTATTGCAGGACTATGGGCACATCGATGCGCTGATCAACAACGCAGGCTTTGCCATGGCAGGCTTTGCCGAAGACCTCTCCGTGGCCGAAATGCGCAAGCAGTTTGAGACGAACTTCTTTGCCCATGTGGCGGTCACGCACGCCGTATTGCCTGCCATGCGCAAGCAGGGTGCGGGGCACATCGTCTTCGTCTCCTCCATCTCCGGGCGCATGGGCTTCCCCGGAATCGGCGCCTACGCAGCCAGCAAGCATGCCATCGAGGGCTACGCGGAATCCTTACGGCTGGAGACACAGGCGCTCGGGCTGCGCGTGGTGCTCGTCGAACCTGGAGCTTTCGCCACCAACATCTGGGAGCGCGGCGCGCACGTTGCCGAGGCGATGACGTCGCCGGAGTCTCCGAACTATGCGAGCGCACTGAAGATGCGCGAGCACGTGCGAAGCTCGCCCAAGGCCGACCCGTCGGAGGTCTCCCGGCTGATTGCCGAGGTGTGCGAGCAGCCCAACCCACGGCTGCGCTACCTCGTCGGACGCGACGCTAAGATCGCCTTTGCGCTCAAGAGTCTGCTGCCCTGGCGCAGCTTTGAGAAGCTGATTGCCCGTCATGCCAAAGGCGAGCATTGAGCCACGCGGAGCCATCTGCTACCCTGCTTTCTCAATAACCGCTGATGCTCTGGAGGAGCCTGTGTTTCGCACTCTTACGCTTCGCACTGCCGTCCTCTTGCTGATCGTTCTGACCATGTGTAGCACGTTCGGATTTGCAGGAGGCGGCGACCCGGCGCCCGTCGGTTCCGGACCGGAGCAGGCACAGCCGCAATCTGCCCCGCAAGCAGGCACTGGCACACCATCCGCAAGCACTGCGCAGGACACAGCGAGCCAGCCCGCCATCACCGAATACAAGCTGCCGCCCGCGCTGATGGCCAAGGCCACCGCGCTGTACAAGACGCGCCTCATTCTGTGGGGCACCGAGTTGATCTTCGGCTTTGTGGTGTTGATTGCGGTGCTGCAATTGAAAATTGCGCCCCGTTACCGCACTCTGGCCGAGCGCGTCAGCTCCCGCAGCTTCTGGCAGGCCGCCATCTTCGTTCCGCTATTCATGCTCACCATGGACGCGATTGACCTGCCACTTGGCGCCTATCATCACCATCTCAGCGTGGCCTACGGGCTCTCCGTGCAAGGCTGGGGCTCATGGTTTGCAGACCTTGCGAAGGGCGAGGCCATCTCGCTCGTCTTCGGCATCCTCGCCGTTTGGTTCCTCTTCTGGCGCATACGCCGCAGCCCGGAGCGCTGGTGGTTCCAGTTCTGGCTGGTCAGCATCCCGGTCATCATCTTGATCGTGTGGGCCGCGCCCGTGGTGCTTGACCCAATCTTCAACAAGTTCGATTCGCTTGAGAAGCGCCAGCCGCAACTGATTGCGCCGCTGGAAGCCGTGGCGCAGAGGGGCGGGCTCAACATTCCGCGCAGCCGCATGTTTGAGATGAAGGCAAGCGAGAAGGTGACCACCTACAATGCCTACGTCACCGGCCTCGGCTCAAGCAAGCGCGTGGTGGTATGGGACAACACGGCGCGCGACATGACGATTCCGCAGACGCAGTTCATCTTCGGACACGAGCAGGGCCACTACGTTCTGAACCATGTCTATCGCGGTGTGGCCTTTGGCATCATCGGCATGTTCATCTCCCTGTGGCTGGCGCGCAAAGTCGCGCTCGCGGCGGTGGCTCGCTGGGGAGAGCGCTGGGGCCTGCGTGGGCTGAACGACTACGCCGCGCTGCCCGTGCTGCTGCTGGTGCTGAGCATCTTTTCGTTCGTGAGCGAGCCGGTCAATTCCGCCGTCAGCCGCAGCATGGAGCACGATGCCGACATCTACGGGCTGGAGGTAACGCATGCGTTGAACCCGGCCATCAGCTCCCAGGTGGCGGCGCAGTCGTTCCAGAAGCTCGGCGAAAAAGGCTACTCTTATCCCACACCGAACCCGCTCTACGTCTGGTGGACCTACGACCATCCGGACATCGCCAGCCGCGTACGCTTCTCACTCAGCTACCACCCGTGGGACGAGGGCAAGCCGAACAAATTCTTGAAGTAGCGCGGCGCATCTTTACGAATAAAGGAAAAGCGCGGGCCATGACGCCCGCGCTTCTTCTTGCCTGCAACCTGCCTACTCGGTGACGGCGCACGCCGAGCGTCCACACCCCGGCGACGGCACGCGCACCTTTAGGAAGTCGGAGACGCGCTTGTAGGCATCAATCTGGTTCTCAACGCGCGCAAAGCCGTGTCCCTCGTTGTCATAAATCTTCAACTGCACATAGCCGCCGCGAGCTTTGATGGCGTCGGCCACCTGCTGCGCCTCGCTCTTGGGGCAGCGCGGGTCGTTGGCTCCGGCCAGCAGCAGCAGCGGGGCCTTCACGCGGTCGATGAAGTTGATGGGCGAGCGATCCTCCCACAGCGCCTTGTCCTTCACCGGGTCGCCCATAAAGAGACGGTCAGACTCCTGCAACTGCGGGTCCTCATTGGCAAATTCCGTGAACCAGTTGACGAACGGCACAATCGGCACGCCTGCGGCCCACATCTCCGGGGCCTTGGTCACGGCCATCATGGAGAGGTATCCGCCATAGCTGCCTCCCATGACGATGAGCTTCTGCGGGTCCACAAACCCGGACTTCTTGATGAATTCGGCGGCATCGAGCACGTCATTCAGCTCCTGCCCGCCGGCGTCCATGCGGTTGCCCTCCTGGAACTCCTTGCCGAAGCCGGAGCCGCCGCGGTAGTTGGGCGCGATGACCACGTAGCCCTGGTTGGCAATGTACTGGATAAAGCGGTTGAAGCCGTTCACCGTCTGCGAGACCGGCCCGCCGTGGATGTAGACAATGGCCGGGAATTTCTGGTTGCGCAGGATGTTGTGCGGAACGTAGGCCAGCGCGGAGATGGTGAAACGTCCGTCGCGGCTCGGATAATGCACCAGCGTGGCGTCCACCATGTCCGACGCGCGCAGCCCGCCGACGAACGAGTGCGTGAGCTGCGTGGCCGTGCGCGACTTGGTGTCCCACATCCACAGGTCGTAAGGTGCGTTCGCGCCGGAGTGCTCAAACAGCAGCTTCGAGCCATCCGGGCTGTAGACGGACTCCGCACCGCTCGCCGCGTTCAACCCTGCGGCCAGCGGCAGCTTCTCCAGCTTCTTCGCCGCCAGCTCGTAGGTGTACAGGTCCTCGTTGCCATCGACGTTCGCCGACCACAGCACCGAGCGGCCATCGCGCGAGAAGTCCGCCGGTTGAATCTCCCACTTGTCCTGCGTGAGCCACGCGACCTTCTTTGTCGCCACGTCTATGAGCGCAACGTTGACGTAGCCATTCGCAGCGTCGGAGGCAGCCAGCACCTGCTTGCCGTCCGGAGAAATCGCGGCGGCGTCCCACACCTGCTCGCCCTTGTGCTCGGTCAGGTTGGTCAGCGTGCCTGTCGTAATGTCCGCGACAAAGATGTTCGAATCCTTGCCGCTCGAGTGCGACTGCGTAAAGACCAGTTGCTTGCCGTCGCGCGACCAGATGGGGTGCATGTTGGTGAGCTGCGCGGCGGTGTTGCGCGTGATGTGCTTCGTGCGCCGCGATTCCAGGTCGATGACATCAATCTCAAAGCTCGGCGAAGTCTTCGCGCGCGTGATGTAGGCGAGTTGCTTGCCGTCCGGCGACCACGCCGGCTCCTCATCGTCGGAGTTACGCGAGGCCGTCAGATTCAGCACTTCCCCGCTCAACGGAGACACGAGGAAGATGTCCCACATCTCGTCGCCATCGTAGTCGCTCATGTAGGCGATCCACTCGCCGCTCGGTGACCATGCGGGCGAAGTCTGCCGCTGATCGCTGATGGTGAGCTGCGTGGGCCAGCCGCCCACGCTGGGCATCAGCCACAGGTTGCTGCGGCCGCTGATGTTGCTGACGAAGACGATCTGTTTGCCGTCTGCCGACCATGCGCCCGGCCCTATGGAGCGCGTGCGGTAGAGCTGGTCGATGGTGAACTTCTGAAGATTCTCCACCGGCGTCGACTGCAACTGCGTCGGGTCGGTGACAGCGTGCGGTGCGGGAAGCGTTTGTGCCAAAGTCATGGTCATGATTCCAAGAACGATACTTGCGAGCAGGCAGATGCGACGAAACACGGCGGCCTCTCTCGTGCGAAGTGTGAACTGACTAGTGTAGCGGAAACGCGTTGGATCCATTTCGCGGTGACTGTGTCCGTCCTGCGCTACTTCCCAGACATGCCTTTCGCGAAGCTGGCCTAGCACGCTTCCTGGTTCTGCTCCACGGTAGACCAGGTTTTGTCCCCGGCGTGGCAGAGCGGCTCCAGCTTGCATTCGGCGCAGAGCGGCTTGCGCGCCACGCACAGCGAGCGCCCGTGATGGATGATCTGGTGCGAGAAGTCGATCCACTTTTCGCGCGGAATGATCTTCATCAGGTCCTGCTCGATCCGCACCGGATCGTCGTTCGTGGTCAGCTCCAGGCGGCGCGAAATGCGGTGTACGTGCGTATCCACCACCACACCCTCAGCGATGCCGAACCACGAGCCGAGCACGACGTTGGCGGTCTTGCGCGCCACGCCCGGCAGCGTCAGCAGCTTGTCAAAATCGGTGGGCACCTCGCCGCCAAACTCGTTCACCAGCCGCTTGGCCGCGCCGACAATCGACTTGGCCTTGTTGCGAAAGAAACCCGTCGATTTGATCTCCGGCTCCAGTTCTTCCGGCGTCAGAGCCGCAATGTCCTGCGGCGTCGGATACTTCCTAAACAACGCGGGCGTCACCATGTTCACGCGCGCATCCGTGCACTGCGCGGAAAGGATGGTGGCCACCACCAGCTCCCACGCGCTGGAATGCGTGAGCGCACAGCGCACGTTGGGGTAAAGCTCGTCGAGTGCCGACAGAATGGCCTTCACACGCTCCGGCGCGAGCGGGTTGTACGCCAGTTTGCCTGCACGCTTCACGGCAGGCTTGGCTGGGGCGACCGGCTTCGCCACGACAGCATTCTTCGTCGCCTTGACAGCTTTTGCCTTGGGCGTGGCCTTCGCCTTCGGCAGCGAAATACTCCGGCCGCCCTTCACGCTCAGCGGCTTCTCCGCCCCGCGTGCCTTTGCAACCTTTGTGTGCCGTCCTACCTTTGAGGGCTGCCGAGGCCCCGCTCCGTGTACCATCGTGTGTTCTCCCGTAGCGGCCTGCGGGCTGTGCGCCCGGGCCGGTGGCGTTCAATGTACGGCCCCGCCTGCCCTTGGCGCAAGCCGCAACCGCTTGATTTAGAATAGAGCTATTCCGTCCTGAAGGAGCGCGATGAACAACCCTGACGCGACACCGACTGAAGCCTCCGCACTGCCCGCTGTACCGCTGACGCTGGAAGGTTCGGCCGTTTTGCACCAGATGATGCGCCTGCGCCGCAGCGCGTGGCGTGCGCTTGGCGAGAAAGAGCGCGCCGACATTCTGCAGGAAGCCGCCTCCGCGCTGGAGGCGATGGAAGCCGCCGGGAGCGCCGTTTTTTCGCTCTACGGACACAAGGGAGACCTCCTGTTCGTGCATTTCCGCGAAACTTTTGAGGCTCTGAACGCCGCGCAGCAGGCTTTGGCCAAACTGCGCATCAGCGACCTGCTGGAACCGACGACTTCCTACGTTTCCGTCGTCGAGCTGGGACTGTATGAATCCAGCGTCAAGCTCTACCGCGAGCTGACCGCCAAGGGTGTTGCCCCGCACAGCGCGGAGTGGAACGCCGCCGCTGAGGAGATGATGGAGCGGCAGCGCAACGCCATGCGTCCGCGCCTGTACCCCAAGGTTCCGGAAGCCAAATTCGTCTGCTTTTACCCCATGGACCGCAAGCGCGGCGAGTTGAAGAACTGGTACGTGCTGCCGATTGAAGAGCGCCAGCGCCAGATGGACCAGCACGGGCAGGTGGGCCGCCGCTACGCCGGAAAGGTGCAGCAGATCATCACCGGCTCCATCGGCTTTGACGACTGGGAGTGGGGCGTGGACCTGTTCGGCAACGATCCCAACGTCTTCAAGCACCTCATCTACGAAATGCGCTTCGACGAGGTCAGTGGCGTCTATTCCAACTTCGGACAGTTCTACCTGGGCCTGCGCTGCCCGGCGGCACAGATCGGGCAGTTGCTCGACGGCACCTTTGCGGCGGAAGCGCGCTAACAGGAGACAGGCGAAACCTATGGCAGTGAAATCGCTCCAACTCGGGCAGGTTTGGCGCCACGATGAAACCGGCCAGAATTTTCTGGTCACCAAGCTGTATAACGAAGTCTTCTCGCAGTGGGCCATGTTGCGGCCTGCGGATTCGACGGCCGCAACCACCGAGACCCGTCGCGTAAAAGTTCAGAAAACTGGCGAAGGCGTTGGCCTGCCGGGTTACACCTTTACGCAGGATTCCAACGAGCAGTTCTAGCGCGCGGCTGCCGCAGATGTATTCATGGACGCCGCCGGAGTGTTGTTCCCGGCGGTTTTCACACCAACGCATCTGCCCGGCGACCGCGTCTGGAGCACTTCGCAGAGATAAGGCATGATCACAAACATTCTGTTAGTCCTCGCCGAGTTCATCAAGAACGTCATCTCCTCGCTCGGACTGCCGGGCATTGCGGTGCTGATGGGCATTGAGTCGGCGTGCATTCCCCTGCCGTCGGAGGTCATCATGCCCTTCGCCGGCTACCTGGTTTACACCGGACGCTTTAGCTCGCTGTGGATGGTGGCGCTGCTCGGCGCCATCGGCTGCAACCTCGGCTCGGTGCTGGCCTACGAGGTTGGCGCATTCGGCGGACGCCCGCTCATCGAGCGCTACGGCCGCTACATCCTGATGAACCGCCACGATCTGGAAACCGCCGAGAACTTCTTTAAGAAGTATGGCAGCATCACGGTCTTCATCGGGCGGCTGCTGCCGGTCATCCGCACGTTCATTGCGTTGCCGGCGGGCGTGGCGCGCATGCCGCGTCTGCGCTTCCACCTTTACACCTTCATCGGCTCATTTCCGTGGTGCTACGCTCTGGCCTATGTCGGCATGAAGCTGGGCGAACAGTGGGAGACCGATCCGCGCCTGAAGCAGTGGCTGCATCGCTTTGACGCGCTGATTGTGCTGGTGCTGGTGGCAGGCATCGTGTGGTTCGTGCGCAATCACCTGAAGAACCGCGTGCGCGGCAACGGCGGCACACCGCAGGCCGCTGAGTAGCTGAGTCACAGACTAACGAGAAACGAAAGCGCCGAAGGCATTCTCTCCGGCGCTTCTTCTTTTGCGCGAAACAGAGGACTACTTCGCGGCTTCCGCCAATAAATGCCGCGCGCGCTGACGCGCCACGTTCATCACGGCCGGATCATTGGCAATCTTCTCCAAAGTTGGCGCAATGGCCTGCAACTCTCCCAGCAGCCCGCTCTGCTGCAACTCTTCCATCCTCGCCAGCAGCGCATTCAATCCCAGCTTGTCAAAGCGATGCCTTGCCGACAATTGTCGAGCCAGTTCAAAGGTCGTGGACATGCCCTGGAACAGCCCAGTCAATTCCGTCAGCTTCGTGTTGGTGGAGGCATTGTAGACGGTGCAGTGGCCCTCGCCGCTCGCCGTATAACACAGCGTCTTGCGGCCGGTCTGCGCCACCTTCCTGCCCAGATCGTCAAAGCTTCCCTCAAAGTAATTGAGCTGTGCCGCCAGTTCGAAGACCCGCGCGGTTGTCTGTGCCGACGCCGCGAACCGGAAAATGTAAGGGTCGGCTGCTTCTTCGCCAGGGATCGTTTTCGGCTGCTCGCGATAGGTCGCGTGCCCCGCAGCATCCAGCACAATTTCGTACTCGGGAGGCATGCCCTCCGGCCAGTTCAGCTCGAACCGCACGCTTGGTTCATCGGATGCGTTGGCCACAGGGCTGCTCTGTGCGCAGCCAATGGTGCTTGCAACCAGCATCATCAGGGGCAGAAGCCAGCGCAGCCGCGTCGTCATTGCGCGTCACCGCCTCGCCAAGTGCTGGCGTTCGATGGTAGCTGCCGTATTCAGATGGCAGATGGCAATTGCCAGCGCGTCGGCCGCGTCTGGTGGCTCCGGAGGCTTGTCCAGCTTCAGCAGCCGCGCCACCATCACCTGCACCTGCTGCTTTTCAGCCTTGCCGTAGCCAACCACGGCACTCTTGATCGCCAGTGGCGCGTAGGTGGCCACACTGAGATTGCAACTGGAGGCCGCCAGCATGGCTACGCCGCGCACATGTCCGAGCTTCAGCGCCGACTTGGCATTCGCGGCGTAAAAAACGTCCTCGATGGCAACAATGTCGGGGTTGTACTCGTGGATGATTTCGGTCAGTCGCTCAAAAATCCTGCGCAGGCGCACTTCAAGCGGCTCGCGCGTGGAAAGCTTCACAGCTCCCGCCGTGCGGTAGACAAGCGTGTTGCCCGCACCGTGCTCCACCACGCCAAAGCCCGTGTATTCGCCGCCGCAATCAATTCCCATCACTCGCATCACGCCGAGTGTACTCGAATCCGGGCCGCGGGGACAGCGCACACATTGACTTTCCTTCTCGTGAACGGTACCCTCCGCTCACAACGTTTTTTCGCCTTTGCCGTAGTCTCCATTCGAGGGGCAACCATGATTCATGCCGTGCGCCGGACGCTGGGTCCGGTCCTGCTCTTCCTCTTCTGCGCGGGCGCCATGCTGTCAGCGCAGCCCAATCCGCTGCTGGCCTCGCAGAAGGGGCCGCTCTCCGACCGGGTTGTGGCCTACAAGATTGACGCGCGCTATGACGCGAAGACACACTCGCTCGACGCCACGGAGACGCTTACCTGGACGAACCACACCGGCCGTCCGCAGGACCGCTTCCCCTTCCATCTTTACCTCAACGCCTTCCAGCCCAAGAGCACGTTTACGCGCGAGGCGCACCTGAGCGGCACGCGCGACGTGAAGGCCGGCGATGGCTGGGACCCGAAACACACCGGCTCCAATGAGGTGAAGAAACTCGAAGTGGAAGGCTTCGGAGACCTGACGGCGCAGATGCGCTTCATTCACCCCGACGACGACAACGCGGACGACCGCACGGTTGTTGAAGTGAAGCTGCCACGTCCCATTGCACCCAACCAGAGCGTCACCTTCCACATCACCTTTCACGACCAGTTTCCCGAGGTGCAGGCGCGCACGGGCTACAAGCGCGACTTTCTGCTGGCGGGCCAGTGGTTCCCCAAGCTGGGCGTGTGGTGGAAAGATGCATGGAATTGCCACCAGTTCCACGCCACCACGGAGTTTTTCGCCGACTTCGGAACTTACGACGTGAATCTGACGCTGCCCGTGAACTTCAACGTGGGCGCCACCGGCGTACAGGTGGGCGAGACGCACAACTCCGACGGCACCAAGACCCTCCGCTTCCGCGCCGAGGACGTGCACGACTTTGCCTGGACCGCCGATCCCACCACCAAGGTCGTTGAGGACACGGTCACGCTCAGCAGCGGCACGGTGAAGATTCGCGTGCTGATGCAGCGCGCCAACCTCTCCAGCACCGCACGCTACATACAGGCGCTGAAGGGCACGATGAAGAAGTTTGATGACTGGTATGGCGCCTATCCCTACGCGCAGATCACCGTCGTCGATCCTCCGCCGGGCGGCTCGGCCGCGGGCGGCATGGAGTACCCCACCTTCATCACCGCCGACACAAATTGGTACATGCCGGAGTGGCTGCTGATGCCCGAGGTGGTCGTGGAACATGAGTTCGGCCACCAGTACTGGTACGGCATGGTGGCCACCAACGAGTTTGAAAACGCCTGGATGGACGAAGGTATCAACCAGTACTCCGAGGTGAAGGTGATGGACGCGCTCTATGGCGAGCGCACCAGCAACATCAGCGGACGGCTGGGCACGATGGGCGAGCATGCAGTGGCTTTCCTGCAATACCGAGGCTACGCCGAAATGGACCCGCTCGCACGCAACGGCTGGCAGTTCCTCGGCATGGGCAGTTATGGCGGCATCACCTATGGCAAAACGGCGGCCATGCTGCTGACGCTGGAGCAACTCGTCGGTGAAGACACCGTGCGCAGGGCGCAGCGAGCTTACTTTGAGCGCTACCGCTTCCAGCATCCATCGCCCGAGGACTTCACCCGCGCGGTAAATGAGGTCTCAGGGCAGAACCTCGACTGGTACTGGCAGCAGGCTGTCTACGGCACGCAGCTTCTCGACTACCGCATTCTCAGCGTCACCAGCGAGCGCACCGACTGGGCGGACAAGCAGACATCTTCGCCTTGGCGCGACCGCAAGGACCACACGCCACACGAATACCTGAACTCCGTGGTAGTGCATCGCCGTGGAGATTTCATCTTCCCCGTGACGCTGCTGGTGAAGTTCGACAACGGCGAGACCGTGCGCGAAACCTGGGACGGACGCGATCGCTGGCACCGCTTCCAGTGGACACGCAAGGCAAAGGTCATATCCGCCGAGATCGATCCGGAACACCGCATCTGGCTTGACGCCGACCGCTTCAACAACAGTTGGACCGAGCATGGCGACCGCCGCGCCGTGAACAAAATGGCAGCCTACTGGATGCTCGCAACCCAGTGGTTTTCGCAAATGCTGAGCTGGCTGGTCTAGGGGGCAGACGACATGAACCGACCTCTTCGTGATGGTGCAACATTGGTCTGGCGCCACCAGCGCCTGCTGTGGTGGATCTTTTTCGTAAACCTCATCCTTGGCTGGCTGGCCTGTGTTGGCCCGCGCGTGATGTTTGGCGGTGCTCTCGGCAACAACCGCAGCCTGCTCGCCCAGGACTTTGTTTCGCGTTTCGACCTCGGCACGCTGGGCGCGCTGATGTTGAAGCCTGATATTCAGCTTCGTCCGCTGGCGGGAGAATCCGTCGGCTTCTCGCTGTTGTTCGTCGTCTACATGTTGTTCATCTCCGGCGGCGTGCTGGCCGTCTACCGCGACGACCGCAAGCTCACCCGCGGACGCTTCTTCAAGAGCGCCGGACGCTTCTTCTGGCGCATGCTGCGGCTGCTCGCCTGCTCCATCATCCCGTACCTGTGCGTTGTGGGAGCGGCAATCGCGATCAGCGCCCTCGGCGACCTCGCCTCCGACGAACTGAATCCGGCCGTCGGCTTCCGCGTGCAGCTTGCACTGGGCGTGCTGCCGTTGCTGCTGGCGTTGTTCGTGCGCGCATGGTTTGACCTCGCTCAGACGCGCACCGTATGCGACTACGAGCAGGGCATGGTCATGCTCACCTTCCGCTCGTTCGTCCTGGCGCTGCGCAACCTGCCACGCCTGGTCGGCTATTACGTCCTCATCACGCTGTTCGGTGCCGTGGCCATCGCTTGCGGAGTGTGCGTCTGGCTGCGCCTGCCGCATGATCGCCTCTTCGCCAACGTGCTGGTGCTGGAACTGACGACGCTGATGCTGCTGGGCACGCGTCTGTGGCAGCGCGCTACCACCATGCTCTGGTACAAGAAGTACGAGGCGGCACACGCCATCCCGCTCACCTTCGAGCCGGTGCCCGCGCCGCAACCAAACCCATCTCCGGCCCCGGAAACACCTGCGACTGCCCCCGCCAATGCTGCGGAGACACCATTGCAGGCCAGCACAAACTCAGGTTCAGAACTCCCCGCGGGTGACGCTCCCCTGCCGCCGGACGGCAGTTCGCGGCAAGAGCCTCCCGCCTAAACAGAGATTCTGCATAGAACACGAAGCCCGGCTCTAAGCCGGGCTTTTTTATTTCATCTGATGGCAAAGGGAGTCAGCTCGCGTCCGAGCCTTCCTGCGCTCCCTGCCGGCGACATGCCTTGTGCGCGCGCCAGCGCAGATAGCCTATATAGCCGACAATAGCAATGTTGGTAAACAGCACAAGCCACTTGAAGCCGGTGGCGCCCAGAATCAGTTCACGGATTTCAAGCGGAAGATACGCCAGCCCGGAGAGCAACGCGAACCATTCGGCCCACACTCGCTTGCCCCACAGACCATAGGCCTCGATGAAGCGCATCAGGCAGTACAGGCAGGCCGCCGCGCCGACAAGCATCAGGTTGGCGTCCTGCACGCGGCCAGCAGCATCGACAAAGATCAGCGACAGGCGCTTCTCCGGGTCGATTCGCAGCAGATAGAGCAGGTTCTGCGCGCCTTCCTCAAGGTCGAATTCGCGCTTAAGCAGCGCGATGACCGCCACGGCGCCGACCAGGACCACCAGGCCCTTGACCAGCTCAACCAGCGCGATGGTGCGCAGCCCACGTTCGTGCTGTTCGTCGCGCGTCGTTATACAGAACGGATGTTCCGGAGATTCCTGCGTCATGGGCCCCGTGAATGGAGTGCTGTCTGCCATCATCCCACTTTGCTGTCAAAACTACTATACAGTCCCCGACGGGACTGTCACCAGCGCTGCACCTCTGTGGCAAGGAACACACAGAATCATCATTTTCCCGATTTTGACTTGAAACCTCTCGCGCATTTGTTAGTCTAAATAACAAACGCTCGTGGACAGCGCAAGTTCACAGCTAGCTTGAACAACTGGCGTTTTTTCTTGTCCGGAGGCAAGATGGGTTTCTTGCGTAATTCTCTGTTGTTCGTCCTGGTTTTGGGAATGGCAGGTGCGGCGGCTGCACAGAAGGCGCCGGTAGCACCGCTGGCTGGCACCAATGGGAGCGATCTGACGCTCAGCTACATGCTCATGGTAAAGTCCACCGATTTTGTGGTGGGCTATGAGGGTGCCGATCTCACGTACACCAAATATTTCAGCAAGCACTGGGGCTTCCGGGCAGAGGGTGATATCGAAAGGATGAGCACGTGGGGCTACCGCGAATATGGCGTACGCGCCGGCGCGGCCTACCGCTTCCGTCCCAATCAGCGCCTTCAGCCGCATGCCGAATTGCTGGTAGGGTATGCGCGCGCTAAGGGCGATATCTTCCCCGGACCTCGCGTGTATCACTCTGGTGTTTCGATCCTCGGTGGCATCGGTGCGGATTACCGCATCCGGCCTGATTCGCAGTGGTTTGTCCGCGGCGGTGTAGACGTCGTGGGCGACAACAACTCCACCAATGGTTTTGGCAACAAGTACGCCCGCGGCATCGTCGGAATTTCTTATCACTTCGGCGACCGCTAAAAGAAGTATTGGATGAAATGAAAAATGCCGCCTTTGAGCGGCATTTTTTCATTCCGTGGAATCATCTCCTAGCCTTTGACACCAGCCTGCGCCCGCTCTTCCTCCAGGCATTGCTTGAAGTAATCCAGCGACAGCCGTAATCCGGTTCTCAAGTCTATCGTCGGGGTCCATCCCAGCAGGGTGCGCGCCCGCGTAATGTCCGGCCTGCGCTGCTTCGGGTCGTCGGCTGGCAGATCGGAAAAGTGAATCGGGCTGCTCGCCCCCGTCAACTCCCGCACGCACTTGGCACATTCCAGGATGGTGAACTCTACAGGGCTGCCGATATTGACCGGAAGATGTTCACTGCTGCTGGCCAGCTTCAGGATGCCATCCAACTGGTCGGAGATGTAGCAGAAGCTGCGCGTCTGCGAGCCATCTCCGTAGACTACGAGAGGCTCGCCGCGCAACGCCTGCATCATCATGTTTGAAATCACCCGGCCGTCATTCTTCTGCAGGCGCGGGCCATAGGTATTGAAGATACGCACGATGCGCGTATCCACCCCGCGGTAACGATGGTAGGCCATCGTCAACGCCTCGCTGAACCGCTTGGCCTCATCGTAGACCGAGCGGGGACCAATCGGGTTCACATGCCCCCAGTAGTCCTCCGTCTGCGGATGCACCAGCGGATCGCCGTAACACTCGGACGTCGACGCCAACAGAAATCTGGCTCCATACTTCTGGCACAGGTCCAGGCAGTTGCGCGTGCCGGTCGAACCGGCCCTGAGCGTCTCCAGCCCCAGGCGCATATAGTCGACGGGGCTGGCAGGAGAGGCAAAATTGAAGAGGAAATCGAACGCCCCTGGATCAAAGGCATCGCAGATGTCGTGCTCCAGAAACTCAAACCCGGACGTGCCGAGCAAGTGCTGGATATTGGTCCGTGAGCCGGTGCTGAGGTTGTCAACACACAGGACGCTGTGACCGCCGCTCAGCAGGCGATCACACAAGTGCGACCCGATGAATCCGGCTCCCCCCGTGACAACAACGTGCATTTGCCCCCTTTGCCCCGCCTTGCGGGGACGGGCGCCTAATGTGCCCGTGCGGTGAATTGCCGCCAGTCGTTCTGTTTCAAATCCGCGTAAACACTGCTTAAACCTTCGCGCAGGCCGATGCGTGGCGCCCATCCCAGAGCGCGAAGCCGGGAAATATCAAGCAACTTGCGCGGCGTGCCATCGGGCTTGCTGGCGTCGAAGACCAGCTCCCCATGAAATCCGACGACCTCGGCCACCAATTCAGCCAAGGCGCGGATCGAAAGGTCCTCACCACATCCGACGTTGAACAACGGCGGGGTGTGCGGATCACGCGCAATTGCCTCAATCTTTTCCTGCGGCAGCGACAATAAATGCAGACAGGCTGCCGCCATGTCGTCCGCGTGTAGAAACTCGCGGAGCACCTTTCCCGTGCCCCACACCTGCACCTGATGCGCGCCGCTCACCTTCGCTTCATGCATCTTGCGCAGCAGCGCCGGCAGCACATGCGAACTGATCAGATCGTAGTTGTCATTTGGCCCGTACAGGTTGGTGGGCATGGCAGCCACGTATTCCGTGCCGTATTGCCGGTTGTAGCTCCAACACATTTCTATACCAGCAATCTTGGCCACTGCATAGGGCCGGTTCGTGCCTTCAAGCGGACCAGTCAACAGCGCATCCTCCCGCATGGGCTGCGGGCACTCACGCGGATAGATGCAACTGGAGCCGAGGAATAACAGCTGCTTCACGCCGTGCCGGTACGCCTCGTCAATCACATTTGTCTCGATTACGAGATTCTGGTAGATGAACTCCGCCGGGAAATCTCGATTGGCGAGAATTCCGCCGACCTTGGCCGCAGCCAAGAAGACCACCTCTGGCCGCTCGCTGTCGAAGAAACTGCGCACGGCGTTGCGGTCAAGCAGGTCCAGCTCCGCATGAGTACGCGTCACAATCTGCCTGCAACCCGCCGCCTGCAGAGCGCGCACCAGCGCCGATCCCGCCAGGCCCCTGTGCCCTGCAACGTAAACCTTGGATTCCGCCAATGCCTTATTCATTGAACTCGTATGCCCTGTACCCGTTCTTCTTCACCAGTTGATCGCGCTCGGCAATCCGCAGGTCGGCCTTGACCATTTCCTTCACCAGTTCCGCGAAAGTCGTACGCGGCTTCCACCCCAGCTTGGTGGCAGCGTTGGTTGCGTCGCCCAGCAACGTCTCCACCTCGGACGGACGGAAGTAGCGCGGATCGATGGCCACAATGGTGCGGCCGTTCTGGTCAACGCCCTTCTCCTCTTTGCCGCTTCCCTGCCACGTGATGCGCAGGTCCAGCTCGGCGGCGGCGCGCTCCACAAACTCGCGCACGCTGTGCTGCTCGCCGGTGGCGATCACAAAATCCTCCGGCTTTTCCTGCTGCAGCATCAGCCACTGCATTTCCACGTAATCCCGTGCGTGCCCCCAATCGCGCTTGGCGCTCAGGTTGCCCAGGTACAGGCACTCCTGCAGTCCGAGCTTGATGCGCGCCAGCCCGCGTGTGATCTTGCGCGTCACAAAGGTTTCGCCACGCACCGGAGACTCATGGTTGAACAGGATGCCGTTGCAGGCATACATACCGTAGGCCTCGCGGTAGTTCACCGTAATCCAGTAGGCGTAAAGCTTGGCCACCGCGTAGGGCGAGCGCGGATAAAACGGCGTGTGCTCCGTCTGCGGAATTTCACGAACCAATCCGTAAAGCTCCGAGGTCGACGCCTGGTAGAAGCGCGTCTTCTTCTCCAGACCGAGGATGCGCATCGCTTCCAGCAGGCGCAGCGTGCCGATACCGTCCACGTTGGCGGTGTATTCGGGCTGCTCAAAGCTGACCGCGACGTGGCTCTGCGCCGCCAAGTTGTAGATCTCGTCCGGCTGCGTCTTTTCCACCACGTGAATCAGGCTGCAGGAATCCGACAGGTCGCCGTAATGCAGCACAAACTTCTGCTCAGGATCATGCGGATCCTGGTAAAGATGGTCGATGCGATTGGTGTTGAACAGTGAGGTGCGCCGCTTGATGCCGTGTACCTCGTACCCTTTGTTCAGCAGCATCTCCGCCAGATAGGCGCCATCCTGCCCGGTAATACCTGTGATCAGTGCTTTCTTCTTCGCCATAAATCTCGCTCGTCGCGCCTGCCGGCGCGTTCGCGGGCTCACGTCCCGCAACCTTTCCTGTTCTCTATCCCATCAGCGTGTCAACGGCATTGGGCACTCTTGCCGCCACTGCGTCCGGCCGCCCGATGCTGTAGTAGTGCAGCCCCCGTTCGGCAACTGCGGCAGGCTCGTACAAATTTCTTCCGTCCACCATAATCGGATATTTCAAGGCACTCCGCAGCTGCGAAAGGTTTAGACGGCCAAACTCAGGCCATTCCGTCAGGATCAGCACGGCGTGCGCATCACGCGCGGCTTCATAGGCGTCTGAAACGTACCGCATCTGCTCTGACTCAGGCAGCACGGCACGCGCCTTCTCCATTGCCGCCGGGTCATACGCCTGCACCAGGCATCCTTCTTTCAGCAACTCCTGCACAATTGCAATTGCCGGTGATTCGCGTATGTCATCCGTGCCGCCCTTGAAGGCGAGGCCCAGCACCGCCAGCCGCTTCCCTTTCAGGGTCCACAATGCGTCGGTCACCTTGGTCAGGAAGCGCGAACGCTGGCGGCTGTTGATGTCCTCCACCTGCTTCAGGAGTCCAAAGTCACATCCATTCAGTTCACCGATGTGCTGGAACGCGCGAATGTCCTTGGGGAAACACGACCCGCCATAACCGATGCCCGCATACAGAAACGCATCGCCAATCCTTCGATCCGCGCCGATACCGGCCGCCACTTCCTTGACATTGGAGCCTACCGACTCGCACAGCGTGGAGACCATGTTGACGAACGAAATCTTCAGCGCCAGAAAAGCATTCGACGCATGCTTGATCAGCTCCGCACTTTCGGCGGTGGTCTCAATGTAACGCGCCGGGCCGGGATGCTCCAGCCGCCCCTTCACGCGATCGGCCTTTGCGTAGTACGAGCCTGAAATCAGCGGCTCGTAGACTTCACGCAGCACGGCGCGGGCACGTTCGCTTTCCGCTCCAACCACAATCCGGTCGGGGAACAGGAAGTCCTCAATGGCGCACCCTTCGCGCAGAAATTCCGGATTCGAGGCTACGTCGAAATTCACCGGGTTGGCGCCATTCAGCCGCAGGATGCGGGAAATGGCCTGGTTGGTAAGCACCGGAACCGTGCTCTTCTCCACGATCACCGTATACTCACGCAGCTCGGCCGCGATCTCCTGCACAACGGCTTCCACGTGCGAGAGGTCCGCTTCGCCATTGGAGGACTGCGGTGTGCCAACCGCAACAAAGATAGCCTTCGCGCCACGCATCGCCGACTTAAGGTCGTCGCTGAATACGATGCGCCCGCTCTCGCGCTGCCGATGCAGCAGCTCCGCCAATCCAGCCTCGTGGATGGGAATGCCGCCAGCGCGCAGAGTCTCAACCTTGGAGCGGTCGTTGTCGACCGTCACAACTTCATGCCCAAGTTCCGCAAAACACGCAGATGCAACCAACCCGACATACCCGGAACCGATCACGCAAATCTTCACCAAGCCACTCCCGATTGCATGCGCCAACTCCTTTGAACCGTGTGTTGTGCGCGGAGTCTCCTACTGACAGGAAGCGAAAATACGCCCCAGTTGAATTCATCATAGCTGCGCCCATCGCCGCCAACAAGACACGCAAGTACAGGGCAGCACAGCTCTTTACGCGAATGAAACACAACCTTCATCGGAGGCCAACATCCGCCGCGCAACCGCCCTCGCATGCACCGCCGATCACTGTAATTTGCCGGCTGCTCGCATCAGGTTCCGCTCAAACTCCAGCAGGTTTTCGCGATCATGCCAGCGCCGGACAGCGTAAGCGCGTCCTGTTTCGCTCATGGTGCGCCGTGTGGCGTCATCCGAATGCAACCGGCGAATCTCGCGTTCCAGTTCGGCGTCATTCTCAGGCTCCGTCACAACGCCACCGCCGCTTTCGCTGACCACGCGCGATACTTCGCTGCTTGAGGAGACGCTCGCGACGACCGGGCAGCCCGACGAGAGCAGCGTCGCCGTCTTCGACGGAAACGCAATGTCTGAAACCGTGCGCAGTTGCGTGATCAATGCCAGGTCCACCGCGCCGAGCATGTCGAGGAATTCCTCCTCCGGCAGCAGCGGCACAAAGCGCAGATTCCGCAGTTGCATCCGCTCCGCCTGCGCCTCCAGGTTCCGCCGGTCAGCGCCGTCGCCCACAATCAGAAACTCCACATCCGCCAAATCGCGGCAACGGTCCGCCGTCCGCAGAATCACTCCCAGCCCCTGCTTGACGCCCATGTTGCCGGAGTGCACCACCGTAAACTTGCCTTCCAGCCCATACTTCTTCCGGAAGGCCTGCCCCGTGTGCGTGCGCCCAACTTGCAGGTATTCCGCGCTGGCACGGATCGGAGCCAGCACCACCTTCTCCGGCGCAATGCCCTTCGCAAGAATGCGCGCGCGGACGCCCTCGGTCAGCGTGGTGACCAGCGCCGCGTTGTTGTAGGCCATGCGCTCCACGCCGTAGAGAAACTTCAGCAGCCGCTGGTTGCGCAGCATCCCAAGTTCGGCAGCGGCGTCCGGTTGCAGGTCCTCAACGTCGAAGGCGTAGGGCACGTCGCGCAGCTTCTGCAGCACGGTTGCCGTGGCCCCCAGCCCCAGCGGAGGCGAAATCACATAGAACAAATCCGGACGTTTCGCGCTCATCGTGCGCAACAGCGACGAGGTGATGAACGAGGCCTCATGCAAAATGCGGGCTTTGGACGTCACCTTTTCCGGCACCCAGAGCCACGAGCGCAGGATGCGCACACCGTTGTGCTCCTCCTGCTGCCACACCTTGCCACGATAGTCCTCGGCGATCTTCCACGCCGGGTAATACGGGAATCCCGTGCAGACCGTGACTTCGTGTCCGCGCGAGGCGAGAAACTCCGCCCTCCACACGTTAAAGGCGGCAATGCCGGTATCCTCCGGCCAGTAATTGATGCTGACAAAACAGATATGCATTCGATTCCCTATTGCCCGTTCTCTGCCGCCGCGCGCTCCAGCTCGCGCACCTTGAGCACGATCATGTACTCATAGAGCGATTGCAGCATCGCGTAAGTCAGTCCCGCCTGCCCGTCCAGAAACCCGCGCTTGCCCACGTAGAGCAGCAGAAACTTCACCACTGGACGCAACGGCAGGCGATAGAACAATTCCTTCTGGTGATAGCGGCGCTCGTTGCGGTCCCTGTTGGTGAGTGCCTGCCACAGGCTGAATCCGCGCCCTGCGCGCCGGTTGGCCACAATCTGTTCCGCTTCCAGGGTGCTGTACGCATTGTGCTTGGTGAGCCAGTGGCTCATGCCCTTGCTGAACGGAAAATGATCGAAATGTTGCGGCAGATCCCCTACAGGCCCCTGCGGCAGAACCAGCGGATTCACCAGCCGCTCGTAACGCATCTTGTCCTTGCGGAACAGCCGGATATTGAACGGGGATGGGGCCACGTGCTTCAGCCATGTACCGTTCAGGTAATCGCGCCGCAGGCAGCGGAAGGCAACCTTGTCGCCCGCGGAGCGCACAGCCTGCTGCATGGCCGTCACCAGCTCCGGCGTCACGCGCTCATCAGCGTCGCTGTAGTAAACCCATTCGTGCTTGAAGGGGATATTCTTCAGGCCCCAGTTCTGGTGCGCGCTCCAGTTGTCGAAAGGCCGCTGCGTCACGGTAGCGCCCGCGGCACGCGCAATCTCCACCGTGCGGTCCGTGCTCATCGAGTCGAAGACATGCACGTCGTCGCTCCAGCTCACAGACTCCAGGCAGCCCGGCAGGTCACGCTCTTCGTTCCTGGTCAAAATCAATACGGAAATCATCGGTCACCCGGCTTACAGTTTTGGCAAATCCAGCACCAAGCGCTCACGGTCGCGAAGCTTCTTCGCCGGAACGCCGGCCCACACCGTCCACTCCGGCACATCCTTGTTCACCAGGGAGCAGGCGCCAACCATTGCACCTTCTCCAACCGTCACCCCCGGCATGACGAAGGCACGGGCCGCGATGAATGCGGCGTCGCCAATCACAATGGGAGCCGTCACCAGCGGCGTGGTGGACTCCCCGAAGTCATGCGTCCCGGTGCACAAGTAGGCCTCCTGCGAAATGCAGCAGCCCCGCCCCAGCGTGATGGGCCCGAGTGCGTACAGGTTGGCGCGATCTCCAACGGCGCAGCCATGCCGCAGGTCAAGATGCCAGGGAATGTTGATGCGCGCGCGTTGGTGAACGTAAACCGTTCCCTCCACCCGGGCGCCAAACAACTTCAGCCACAAGACACGCCACCGATGCAATGGCTTCGGAGTCCAGCGGCAGAACAGCCCCCACGCCCACTCCCACAGCTGCATGGCGATCCGTTCGCGCAACGTCCACGGAGAATCGATTCGTGACCGGAGCTGGTGCGTATAAGTTTCGTTTGGCATCGTTCTCTCTCGTCCGCCTCAACGGCGGCGGCATTCCTCATCACCGGATGGTTTCAACCAGTTTCAGCATGCTCTCGGCCGATTTCTCAACCTCAAAGCGCTGCTCAAAGCATTGCCGCGCCCGCGCGCCCATTGCGGTCTTCTGCGAGTCATCGAGCGCCGCCCAGCGGCGGAAGTTCGCGAACGTGCCGTCCAGCGTGTCCGGTGCCACCAACCCCGCGCCATCGGCTTCCACTTCGCGCCAGATGTTCACTTTGTCCGACAGCAAGGCTGGAACTCCGCAGGCCAGCGCCTCCGCCACCACGATTCCAAAATTCTCCTGGTGCGACGGAATCGCGAACGCCTCAGCACTCAGATATGCACCCCACTTCATCGCGCCTTCCAGGTGCCCCGTCCACGTAATCTTTTCCGCCACGCCCAGCTGTTGCGCAATGCGCTCCAGCTCCGCCCGCCAGCCCACCTGGTCAGGCCCGGCCATGATCAGGTGATAGCGCTCGTCGGAGGCAAAGACGCGCGCAAACGACTCAATCACGTAATCACAGGCCTTCTTCGGGTGGAGACGCCCAAGGAACAGGATGTTCCGCTTGCCTTGTGTCTCGGGAAAACGCTCCGCAAACACCTGCCGCGGCTCCCGGAGATCGCCTTTGGGTCCGGCCGTCCCGTAATTCAACACGACCTCATTCGCGCGATAGAGCCAGAAGCTCTCGCGCGCCAGTATCTTCTCCGTCTCTGTGGTGAACAGCACAGCGCTGGCGTCGCGCACAACGCGATACTCAACGGCGAGCCAATAAGCCCACTTCTTCAGGTGCTTGAGCGGATAGGTATGCCTGAACCAGGGGTCGAGCATGCCGTGCACAAAAACGTAATACGGAACGTCCGTTCCCTTCAGCGCATCGCGAACTGCCCAGCCGACGTACATCCAGAGACCTTCGGCAATCACGCCATCGTATTCGAAGCAATGTTCCTTCAGCCACGTAACCAGTTTCGGCGCGTAGCGGAGCTTCGTGGCTCCAGGTCCGGCGGCATACACCAGCTGCGGACACGCCCGTACGCAGGGATCTTCCGGGGAATCCAACGACACAATCTCCACGGTGTGCCCCAGCCGCTCCAGAACTGCCGCGCGCTGCAGAATACCCTCGATCGGACCGCCACGCCTGAGGTCCACCGATCCAATCACGTGAAGAATTTTCACGCCACGGTTCCTTTCTCTCCGTCGGCCTGTCGGTACGGCAGTACCAGCAGACAGACACCTTTCTCAACAGAATTCCACGTTTGCGGCCCAGTCGGCACTTGCGACGCCGCATTCATCCGCCGTAGCGAAATCAAGACATCACCTTGTCCAGAACCCGCCCCAGAGCCACTTCATTGAGCGTGCCGTTGGCAATACAACGCAGGCGCCCGCGGGCAGCGATCCGCTCGCGCAGTTCATCGTCGGCCAGCAGACGACGGCACTGTTCCGCGCACTCTTCGGCATCGTCCCAGAACACAGCCTCTTCCCCGTCCTTGTACATCCGCATATGTTCGGGCGTTCTCTGGGCGCAAAGCACCCTTCCCAGATAGGGGACCTCCACCGAACGATGCGTGAACTGGTCGCGATTCCCTTTTGAGAGCATTCCAATGCAGAGCTTTGCACCCAGCACTGCCGCCGGATATTCCCGCGACGCGTCGAGCGCGCCTCCCCTCCAGACGCTACGGAGCTGGTCCCACTCCGGAGCACGATCCCAGCGTCCTCCCCAGATGCTCAGCGGCACACCCAGTTCAAGCAGGCGCTGCATAAAGCGTCCCCTCTGCTCCATCCAGGTTCCCACAAACACAACTTTGCTTGAGAAGCGCTGCGTCTCTTCTGGCGATAGCTCGCGAGGCGCATTCGCCACCTCGTCGGCGGTATGGTGAACCATCATCACCGCACGGACTCCATACTTTTCCGCTTCTGCGATGTTTTCCGGACGCACCACCACCAGCAGATCATATTCAGCGAGACCCTGCCTGAATGCGCGCCAGCGCGCTCCGTCGCGCTGGCCAAACGGGTCATCGTAATTGATTGCCAATACCTTGCCGCAGTGGTGCTTCAGCAGGCGAACCTCATCACGCCCGATCAGTTCGCCGCAGTCCACCCACGCGAGATCAAAGCGCTCTCCGTGAAGGCGCCGCTCCAGTTCTTTCCGCACTGCGCCAAGCATCCCCAGGCTTCCCGTATGGAAGCGCCAGAACGACAGCACACGCGAAGGGGGGAACACCTGGATGGGGTCGAATTGGACAATCTCATGGCCGAGGCGCTGCAGGGCCTTGCCACGCAGCTTGCATGTGCCGGACCACGGCCCAATGTAGAAGATCCTCACCCTCAGCCCCTCGCTTCCATGAACTGCCCTTCCTTACCGCTGAGCAGTGATTCCATCAACTCCAGCGCCTGTTCGCCATAGCTGTCCCAGCCGCCAAGCTCCTGCGTGCGCGCCAGGGCCGCCGCGCTCATCTGCTGCTGGCGCTCAGGATCATCGGCCAGCAACTGCAACCGGTCGGCAATTGCCTGTACGTCGCGTATGGGAACCACAAAGCCTTCCACGCCGTCCGTAAGCAGGTCCTCGGCGCCCGTGTTCGTGGTGCCGATCACAGGGCATCCGCAGGCCAGGGCCTGCCCCTGCACCAGCGCCAGCCCCTCCTCAATGCTGGGAAGCACCATCACATGGGCACGGCTCATCCAGCGCTTCAATTCAGGTTGCGGCAGAGGCCCAGTGATCTCAATCTGGTCCCCGGCGATGCCGCGCACATAGTCGCGCAGTTCGTCACTCAAGCTTCCAACGATGGTCAGCTTCTTCCTGCTGTAGCGCAGGCGCCGGAAGGCGTCCACGAGATATCCAATCCCCTTGCGCACGCTGACAGCGCCGACAAACAGGACGTGAAATCCGTCGCGCTGTGCGCGTGCTTCTTCAACCACGTGGAAGCGGCTCAGATCGACACCGTAAGGCAGTCTCTTCAGCTTTTGGAGCGCTACCCCTTGCTGCACAAAACTACGCAGGGCAAAACTCGACGGCACCGTGATGGCGTCGGCGCGCGCATATTCTTCCTCTTCCCGCGCGATGGTTCTCGGGTCAATCTCACGATACGGGATCTTCCAGCTCGCGTACTCTTCCCGCAGGATTTCATTCTGATAGCGTATGTGCGATGAGCCGCGGTCCAGAATGAACTTTGCGCCGCGCGACTTTGCCACCGCCGATGTTTGCGTGCAGCATCCCGAAAGGCCCATGAACAAATCGCACTCCGGAATCTTCCGGCACATCCAGCGATCCAGCGCGTTGCGCTCGAGCGCCAGAAGCCCCTGCTTCACGCTCTCCCCCAGGTAGCGGCCTGCCGGCCCCATCAACAGCAGCTTGTACCATCCGAAGGTCTGTAGGCGGCTGTCCGGAATCCGCTCATTCCGGAGCTTGAAACGCGGGTATCCGCTGAAGACGCGAACATCCACACCACGGCTGAGAAGCTGGCGAGCCAGGTCAAACGTGTGGAAGCGCCCGTGCGTGGCCAGAACCACCTTCATGCCCGCGCTCCCCCACGATGGAGCAGCAGCTTCGGCAGCACGTCCACGCGCAGCAAACCAGCCAGGTAGTCATTCGCCCGCTCCGCGAGCGCGGCCAGTGTGCGGCGCACCACCATCAGCCAGAGGATGATCTCGGTCGACAAGAGCGCAACACCCATCCCCGGCAACCCCCACAGCTTGATGAATCCGATCGAACACAGCAGCGAAACGAACATGACGCCCACGTAATACACCGAAACTCTGGAGTGCAGATTGAGCGCACTGAGCGCGATATAGCTCATGTTCCACAGCGAATTCACCACGGAGACCGCCAGCAACAGCACAAACAACATCCAGTCCATCTGCACACGCCCATGCGTCCAGTGATTCAGGAGCCATTGCCCGCTGGCGAGCAACCCCAGACAGAGAATCATGCTGATCCAAAGCGTCGACATACATGCGTACCGATGCAGCTTGCGTGTCAGTGGCAAATCGCCCGCGCCATAGGAGATGGAAATTTCCGGCTGCGTCGAATGCGCGATGACCGCCGACGCCTGCTGCGCCACACGCGACATGGTGCGCAACGTGGAGAAGACCACCACCGGTCCCGCCCCAAGAAAATGCCCAACCACCAGCACGCTTCCCTGGAAACTGAAAGCATTGCCGGCCGGAAACGCCATGTAGGCAAACGCGGGCTTGGAGAGGCGGCGGATTTCGGACCAGGTCGCGTACTTCGCCCCGAACTCCAGCCACGGCGCAGCCCTGTGCATCAGGATCGCCGATACTGCGATGGTCGCGCCTCGCGTGAAGACCATCACGGCGGCCGCCACCAGCGGCTTTGCGCCCAGCAGCACCGCCGCAATCTGGGCCACCGATTCCAATAGCCGCGACAGATTTCCCCAGAACATTCCCGTGGCAAATTGCCCGGCACAGCGGAATGCCGCCGTGTGCATCGAGCCTTGCATGCCGATCACCACTTGGATCGCAAGTAGCACGATGATCCAGCGCACGTGCGATTCACTCAGAATGGTGATACTCAGCCAATGCCGCAGCGGCAGAAAGAACACCACCGCCGCGCCGCAGATCAGGATGCTCACCGCCAGGCCGGTCGAAAGCAGCCACACACTTTGAAACGTCTTGCGGGTTCCGTCGCGGTCGCCGCCGGCAACGGCCATGGTCATGTCGGAGCCAGCGACCGCGCCGAATCCAAAGTCCGTCAAGCTCAGATAGCCGGGAATGGCACTGATAATCAACCACTCCCCGTAAAGGCGGGTTCCCCATCCATGCAGGAAGACGGGCACGCACACCAGCTGGATGATGGCGGTGACAACTGGCCCGAGGGCGGTCGCCCCCATTGCACGAAACAATCGCTTTCGAACTGCTCCTGACATTCTTCTCCCGTGCGCCGGGTGGTGCGCAGCAGCCCCTGGTTGGCCGGTCTATCTTCCCGTACCTCGAATCACGACCCTGAATGTTTCCAGCAGAATCTTCAGATCGAGTCCAAGCGACCAGTGATCGACATAAAAATTGTCGTAGCGGATGTAGGTGGAGAACGAGGGACACTGCCTCGCCTTCACCTGCCAGAGGCCCGTGATGCCGGGAGGAACGTGGAAACGCTTGAGGTGGTCGAGCTCGTACTGGGCAAACTCGCCGGGCAGCGGAGGGCGCGGCCCCACAAGGCTCATGTGCCCGAGCAGCACGTTCACGAACTGCGGCAGTTCATCCAGGCTGTACTTGCGCAGAAACGATCCCAGGCGAGTCACTCGCGGATCGTCGTCAATCTTGAACAGGATGCGGTCGCGTTCGTTGAGCGCCTGCAACTTCTCCTTCAGCGCCTCCGCGTTCTTCACCATCGTGCGGAACTTCAGGCAGTTGAACGACTCGCCCTTCCGCCCGATTCGGGTGGAGCCGAACAGAACAGGCCCCCGCGAGTCCAGCTTGATGAGAACGGCGATCAGCAGCAGGACTGGGGCCAGGAAGAGCAGCAACGCCGCCGAACCGACAAGATCGATCAGGCGCTTGCCGATCTCCTGCGCCTGGCTGATGGTATGGCGGCGCAGCGTCAGCGTTGGCAGCAGGCCAATGTACTCCACGCGCGCCTGACGAAGCATTGAATCCAGCCCATCCGGCAACACTCGCACGTCGAGCTGGTTGGCGCTGGCATAACTCATGACCAGCCGATTGGCGTCCGAGGACAGGGTCCCGGCCAGCACCAGTTCGTCGATGAACTCCGAGCGCACGATCATGTCCAACTCGTGGTAGGTGCCGGTGACGACTCCCCCACGCTCTTCCCCGATAATGCCGTGCACCGAGTAACCGAATTCGCCGTGCATGCGAAGGTAGTCGCGGTAGCGCACCGCCGCGGGGCCGGCACCCACGATCAGGACGCGCAGTCCGGCCCTCCCCTGGGTTACGTCGTGACGCAACTTGCTCCAGGCAGCATAGCGCCAGCCGATGCAACCAAGGAACGAGATGATGGGTGTCGAGAGCAGAATGGAGCGGTTTACATGCAGGCCCGGCACCATGTAGAGGAAGCCGGCCATCACGAACGTTGCGGCCACCAGACAGATGCTCACGGCGCGCATCTCGCGCGTGAACGAACGCTTCACCACGTGCGAATAGAGCCGGCGGTTGCTCATCATCAGCACCGAGATCAGGGCGTAAATCGCCATGAACCCGATGAGCGAGCTGTTCCCCGCCCAATTCAGCCCGGCGCCGCGATGGAAGAACATCTGCACCGGCACCAGCGAAATCAAGCCGCTGATGAAGATGAATCCGAAGTCCAGAAGCCCGCGCGCGGTCTGCCGCAGCAGAGCACGCCAGGGTGTTCCGGAAGCAACCGCCGCCGCCCCCCCGAGAGGACGCTCCGAGATTCCTAAAATCGGTGTTGTCGCCTGCACCAGCTCTTCTACGCTCCCTCCCGCTAATAGCGGTTGTAGACCACTACGGCCGAGGCCAATGCGATCGCGTTCTCGATTCCGCGCCGCAGCACCGTACGCCCCACGCTGTGCGGAACATACACAATGTCGCCATCCTTCAGTTCCACATCAGGCAGTTCGGCCTTCATCATCCGGGTCAGCGCCAGTTCCTGCGTCTCGCGTTTGCCATTCACCATGCGGATCAGGACTGCGTGGTTGACCTTGGCATCCTGCTTGGTACCCTGCGCCATTCCAACGGCCTTCACCGCGGTGGTGGAGTCCGTGCGATCCAGCAGATATCCTCCCGGGCGCACGACTTCTCCAACCACATAGATCACGCCTAGACGCGCGGCAACCAGGCGGTCCCCAGGCCGCAGCACAGGGTTGTCCTCCGCGCGTCCGCTTTCCACCGTCAGCACTTCGGGGGCCTCCGGATGATCGCGATGGTAGAGCTTTACCTGCGCCGACGCGGAGCTGTTCAGCCCGTCCACCTTGTCCAGATAGGCCTGCAGACGCTGGTTCGGAACGAACGGATAGGTGCCCGGGTGCTTGAACTCTCCCGCCAGGGATATCCCCGCGCCAACCGACTCCAGCACCGCCACTGACACCTGCGGATCGCGGATCAGTTCTGCGTCTTTCAACGCCTTCTGAATTGCGAGGCGTGCCTGCTCCGGAGTCAATCCCGCCACAGGCAGGCGTCCCACCATCGGCAGCAGAATCGTGCCGTCCGCTTCCACCCTCTGCACGCCGGAAAATTCGGCGCTCATAAACACAGAGACCTGCACCAGGTCGCCGGCGCGCACAATGTCAACCAACTGCGGCGTTCCCGCTCCCGTTGGCATCGTCGGCGCACCGTTTGCCTCCGGCGCAGGCTGGTCCCGCTTCACAAAACGCGAATCCTGCTGCGCGGTCATACTCCCGGCGAACACCAACAGAAAGCCTGCGATCACGATTGCGCTAAGCTTTGTCCGCATTGGCACCGCCTTTCGAGTTCTGCCCCTGAGGCTCGTCGTTCGTGTAGTAGTAATTGGAGTAGCCCGCATAGCCGTAGTAGTTGTGGTAGCCGGAGCTGTTTGGGTTCAGGTCATTGACCACCGCGCCCAGCACCGTGGCGCGCGCGCGTTGCAGCAATCCAACGGCGCGGCGGAACGTACCGATGTCAGTGCGCGAAGCGCGGCACACCAGCAGGCAGCCGTCGGCCATCGTGGAGAGCACCGTCGCATCGGTCACCGCAAGCACCGGCGGCGTATCCAGCACGATCATGTCGAACTCCGTGCGGCACCGCTGCAACAGGCGCATCAATTCATTGGATCCCAGTGCTTCCGCCGGATTCGCCGGACGCATGCCAGAGGGAAGGACTTTCAGATTCGGCAGCGAAGGCACCGGCGTGTAGTAGCTCTCCGGCGCGTTCACTCCCGTCAGAAGGTTGCTGAGTCCAGGCTCCATCGGCATGTCCAGCAGGCGATGAATGGACGGACGCCGTAGATCGGCATCGATCAGCAGCACCTTCAGTCCCTTCTTCGCCAGAGTCATCGCCAGGTTCACCGAAATGGTTGACTTGCCTTCGGCTGGCATGGCGCTGGCAACCACCAGAACTTTGAGCGAGATCTCTGACGCCGAGAGCAGCACGGAAGTGCGCAGAGCCAGCAGCGCTTCCATGAAGCTGCTGTTGGTCTCCTGCATGGAGAGCACCGAGCGGCGGACGCGGGTTCCTTCGTCGAGCCCCATGGTGCGGGCCTCCACAGTCGGAATCATGCCCAGCGCCGGAATGCCGACGCGCATTTCAATGTCATCCGGGCTCTTGAGCGTGGAGTCCATGTTCTCCTGCACCCAGGCCAGCGTCACGCCCAGCAGCACGCCAATCAGAAGGCTCACAATCAGGTTCAGCCGCAGCCGTGGCTCCACCGCCGCGGTAGGAACCGTCGCGTAATCGACGACTTCGGTGGAGTTGTTCCGCATGCTGGAGCTGATGCCGGCGGTCTTCAGTGCTTTCAGCAGGTCCTGATAGAGCAGGCGGCTGGACTCAACCTCTTTCTGCAGCATCGCGTATTGCAGGGCGTCCTCGTTCATCGCGAGCACTTCCTGCTTCTTCTGGTTCAGCTTGCCATCCAGCGTCTTTTCCGCCTGCAGGCTGGCCTCGTACTCGCCCCGGGCCCGTGTCGCGATGTTCTTCTGCTCCCGTGCAATTTCCGTGCGGATGATCTGCAACTGCGTCGCCACCTGCTGCAACTCGGGATACTTGGGGCCGAAGCGGGTTTCCAGGCTCTTCTGGCGCTCCACCAGCGCAGTCTCTTCGCTCCGCAAGCGCTGCATCGTCTCCGAACTCAGAGCGGTGGCATCCGAGGGCGTGGCGGATTGCACGGTCCGGTAACGCGCTTCCTTGACGATGCGGTCCGCCTCTGCGGAGGCCACCCCGTGCGACAGATCGCCCAACTCCTGGGCGACCAGGCTATGCTGCTCGTCGGTAATGAGAATTCCGGTCCTGCGCTGGAAATCCGCAAACTTCTGCTGCGAAACTTCCGCCTGGCTCTTCAAATCTTCCAGTTGCTTGCCGAGCCAGTCCGATTGCGCCTTGGTCGCTTCATAGTGGACGCGGAAATTGCGCTCGGTATAGCAGGCGATCAGCATGTTGACCACTTCCGCCGCCAGCTTCGGGTCGGTGGAACGGAACCTGACATCGATCAGGTTGGTCTTGGGAACGCGCGCGATGCTCAACGAGCCGCTGAAAGCGCCGATCAACGATTCTTTTGTAGCCGCATCAATGCCATCGAGATTGGGCTTCTTCACCTGCTGCGCCGCCAGCGCCGGGCCGGCAAACTGTGGCTTCTGGTCCAAGCGGAGCATGCGGATCGTGTCCCAGATCACGCTATTGCTGGCAAGAATGCGCAGTTGTGTTTCCAGTTTTTCGTCGGTATCGCCGCCGCCGGTGACAATGCGGTCCAGTTCGAGCACATTGCTGCCGCTATCGGCCACATACTCCAGGCGGGCTACGGCTTCATAGCGCCGGGGCGCACGTGCCGTGAGGAAGGTTCCCGCAACCATGGCGAGCACAAGGGTCGAGACCAGCACGATCCTTCGGCGCAGCAAAAAGCGCCAAAGGTCGCGAACGGAAAACTCCGGCACTCCGTCTTCCAGGGTCGCTTGCGGGGTCGTAGCCCAGTCTGTGGGCTTCTGCCCCAAATTTCTATTGCTCTCCAAACAATTGTCTCCGCAAAGGATCGTGCACCCGCAAACGGCTCTCCACCCGTTACTTATCAGGGCCGTATGATCCCAGACAGGAGGCCGGTTCCAGCCCCGGCTGCGTGGGCAGCGCGTGTTTGAATATGATAATGATTCTAGCTGCTACCTAGTGCAGCGTCCAGACTTGTTCCGCCTGCAGGACACCTCCGTAACATACCCTTGTACCTGCATGGAACCTTCACAAACGCCGAAACTTAACCTTTCACCATGCATTGCGCAAACTGTTCCGTTTTGGCGACTCCGGGGGATGAAATGTCCGTTAAAATAGAGGCTGCTTTTCCCCTCCGCCGCACCCAACGGAGTCCCTTCACCTCGCCTTCCAATTGCTCGAAAAGTCGTCTTTTCACCGATTGCTATACTGTCCGGGGAAACTCAAATGGTTGATCTGCATTGCCACGTTCTGCCCGGGGTTGATGACGGCGCCAAGACCGAAGAGACCGCGATTGCCATGTGCCGCATGGCGGCTGCCGACGGGATCACCGACCTGGTAGCCACGCCGCACGCAAGCTACACCTACAGTTATAACCGCGAGAACCATCAGAAGTTGCTGGAATCCCTGCAAACGAAAGTCCCTGAACTTCGTCTACATTTGGGCTGTGATTTTCACCTGTCCTTTGAGAATGTGGAGGATGCCCTCACCCATCCGGGCCGCTACAACATCGGCAGCAGCCGCGCATTGCTCATCGAGTTCAGTGACTTCAACATTCCTCCCAACGTGCTGCACATCTTTGCGGAACTGCAGGAGTGCAACCACCGCCTGGTCATCACCCACCCGGAACGCAACCCCATCCTTCTCAAGCATCCGGAGCGGCTCAAGGAGATGGTTCGGACGGGTGCCTGCGTGCAGATCACGGCCAACAGCCTGACCGGCTGGTGGGGCAAGGAGCCACAGAAATACTGCACCGCGCTGCTCAAGGAAGGCATGGTTCGCGTCATTGCCTCCGACGCACACGGAACCAGCCGCCGCAAGCCCGTCCTCTCCGAAGCGCGCGATGCAGCCGGCCGCATCGTCGGCCCCGCCGCCGCGCAGAAACTGGTGCAGGAGAACCCCGCCGCACTGCTTCACAATCAGCCCTTCCCCGACTAGCGGCCGCGCCTCGGCACCTTCACCACGTTGCCTTGATTGCCAGAGGCATGTTTGCAAATGGCCGCACCATACCTCCCGTTTCGACACTCTCCCGGCGAGGGAATTTTCGAGACGATCTTCTCGGTCATTCGCCCGGTTTCCGATTGCTCCCCATTGCTTCCGATGCGACCCTCACAGAATGGAAATGGATCTGCACAACTCCGCCAGCTATCCGTTCCCCCCGCCGGCAGCACTGCCCCATCTGGAGCAGCCTGCTGAAGATGCGCCCGAACCGGCGGAGCCACCGCACACGGTGTCGGTTGAGCCATGCAGCGACCGTGCATTTCGTGGTCTGCTCTATGCGGCGCCTGCTGCCCTGCTGATGTGGATTGTCATCCTCTTCGCCATCGTTCATTACTTCGTCCGCTGACCCCGGCCAGCCCCACGCATTCCCTGCCGCATGGCGAGAAGACCGCAGCAGGTTTGTCTCCATAGGCTGTTCATGCCATGCCGGAAAGCACCGGAGCTTCTTTCCCACTGGCGGGTAAATTCTTCCTCCCCTCGAAAAATGCCCGCCGAAATACCTTTCATTTTCAATGGATTGCCTTTGGCACACAGCTTGCATTCCAGACAGGCAGGAGGATTCTGTAATGCAGGACGACTTCATGAGCAAAGAGAATACCCAGGGCTTTTGGAAGCCCGCCCAGCAAACCTCCGTGGGAGCGGCCACGAATGTAAAGTCCGGCTACTGCACCCACTGCGGCGCGCAGTTCACGCTGGGCGCACGGTTCTGCCACGTCTGCGGAACGGTACGCCGGGGAGCCATGCCACACCCGCTGCTCTCGCACTGGCTGGACACGGTCAACGTCTCGGCGCTGCGCACGGTCTTTGGCGGCTCCGTGGTTTCGCTCATCTGCGTAACTATTGCCGCGCTCTGTCTGATCGGAGCGGCCTTCACCGGCATCATCTATAAATCCACCACGCTGAGCGAGTGGCAGGCCGTCCAGACCTGGCGCATTGAATGGCTGCTGGCGACCGCCGTGGCACTGCTGGCCGCGCAGGTCTTCAAAAACTCCGGCGCGGAAAAGAAGGGTTGAGTGCCACGATGCAGCGCTCCGTTGGATATTGGGTGATCTTCTTCTGCCCTGCCCTGCTGGCCGATTGCTGGCGTTAGGGCAGTCGCTCGTTCTTACTTCGCGGGAACCAGCTCCACGATCTCAGGAAGCAGCTTGCCGCCCTGTATGCGCACGCGGGCCAGCGTAATGGGCAGGCTGAAGCGTTTCGGCCCGGCGCTGCCAGGGTTGAGGTAGAGCACCTCGCTCCCGTTCCTGCTCTCAAAATGAAATTCCGGCTGGTGGCTGTGTCCGCTGATGACGGCGGCAAAGCCCGCGGCGTGCGGATCAAGGTCAAGCATGCGCAGGTTGTGCAGCATGTAGAGGCTCAGTCCTTCGATCTCCGCCACCTCTGTGAGATGAATCTTGCGCGAGGCCTCCGCGCCATCGGCGTTGCCGCGCACGGCCACCACGGGCGCAATGCAACGCAACGCCGGAAGAATCTCCGGCGAGCCGATATCGCCCGCATGCAGAATGAGATCGCAGCCGCGCAGCGCCTTTACGGCTTCCGGGCGCAGCAAACCGTGCGTGTCTGAAATCACGCCGACGACTCGCCCCCGACTGCTCATGAACGGATGTTTCCGATGGGGAGAAGAAATGGAGCGGGAGACCGGGATCGAACCGGCGACATTCAGCTTGGGAAGCTGACGTTCTACCACTGAACTACTCCCGCTCACTGCGACAACCGCCAAGCCCCACGCCCGGCGAAGTTTGAATATATACCGCCGCCGTGTTCCAACGCAATTGCGCCGGAAGATTACGCGACCACGTAACCTCCTCACTCAGATTCCTTCTTGCGCCTGCGTAAAGACCGCAGGGACGCGTCATCCTCCGCCAAAGCTCTCAGACGAGAGAAGCCCGAACTTGCCAGCAGTTGTCGCGAGTCCAATCCTCCACCCCAGAAAAGTTTCTCGTCTCTAATTCTCTCGCCTACTTCTTCTTTCTTGGACCAAAGGATGTTCAATCGCTGGCTCAAGAAATCGCACCTATCCGAATATCGCTTAACAGCTTCTGCATCACTCCCATCTACAGGAGAATCGCTATTCTGAAGACCATCGATCAATCGTAAAATAGAGTCGAGTTCGTGCTTCGTCGAGGATATCTCGGCATCAAGCTTAGCTTCTCTAGCCTCGAGGGCTTCTCTTAGTACTCTTGCATGGACAAATTCCTCCATTTCCATTCGTCTCGCATCATCCATGTTACGGACAGAACGAACCTCATCCATAGCGGCTTTGTCGGCCGGCTTCCTCAGGACCTTCTGCGCTTGCTCCATAAACTGATCAGAGCGATACATATAGAAGGCCACCCCTGCCACCAAATACGCCTCATCTACAAGTTCGGGACGCGGCCCAATGGTTTTCCCCTCATGCTTCCACCACCAGTCTTCTTTTGCATCATCTGTAACCAGTATTAGAGCTTTCTTCTCTAGCCCTGCTTTATCCAGCATTTGGCGCCAGAGTATGTAATCTCCGTATTGTTGATTGCCGCTCTTCGATTTCGCATCCAAATATCCAGGTGGGACGTAATTCGCATATCGCTGTTCTGCTTCTTTGTGTAACTTAAGCATGCACTCCGAGTCGGGACGAGGGCCGATCCTACCCTCAAGCAACTTTGTAACTTCTTCAAACACTGGGTCAGTCGTCCCATGATTGGGATGTTGGCAACTTATTTTATCCAGATACTTTTCTTGTTCGCTAAATACAGCCTCAAAAGCTTTCGCCATCGATTGAATATCGATGAGAGGATGCCGTGCATACGCGCGGAGCGTGTTTTCTAGTTCGGATTTGTATTTCTTGAGAGATTCTTTGATTTCTCCGTAAGCGTGCCGCTGTTTGGAAATGACGTCCAGACGATTGCGCTGAAATTCCAGTGCGACTTGGTACGGCACCCATAGGTGTGTCTCCAGGTGCTCCAGGATTTCGACGAGCTTTTTTTGGGTCTCACGCGTGTAGCGATATAGATTCAGTAGTACATTCGCGTCCAGAACAAAAATGCAAGACTTCCACATTTGTTCAAATTCTGCGTCAGTTGGACGGTAATAGCCTCGAAACGAAGTCCGCATCTGTTAGTCCACTCCGTATTGCAGATTCAACAGATTGATTTCTTTAGGAAAGGGGCATCTTAGTCCCTCAATGCACGCAAAACAACTCTAGACGTTTTGCAATTTCTGGACGATCAGCGATATTGGCATCTGCGGCGCCGCCGGAGCAGCTACAATGCGCGAATGAACTCCTCTCAACCGCTTGCCCACCGCGTGGCGCTGGTCACTGGCGCCAGCCGTGGCATTGGACGCGCCATTGCCGTGGCCTTTGCCCGTGCCGGCGCCGATGTCGCCCTCAACTATGCCACGCGCGAAGACGCTGCCCGCGAGGTTTGCGCCGAAATCGGCGCGCTCGGACGCAGCGCCATCATCCTGCGTGCGGATGTTTCCCGCGCCAGTGAGGTTGCCGAACTCATCGACGAAACTGAAGCTGCGCTGGGTCCCGTCGACATACTGGTGAACAACGCAGGCATCGCCGAACCAGCGCCGCTGCTCGAACTGAGCGAAGAAGACTGGGACCGCACGATGGACATCAACCTGAAGTCGGCGTTTCTGGTCACCAAGGCCGTGCTTGGCGGCATGGTGGAACGCGGCTTCGGACGCATCATCAACGTCTCTTCGGTGGCGGCACAAGTAGGCGGTGCCGTGGGCCCGCACTACGCAGCATCAAAGGCCGGCATGCTGGGCCTGACGCGCTGGGTGGCACGCAACCATGTGAAGCAGGGCGTTACATGCAACGCCATTGCGCCCGCGCTGATTGAGACCGACATGGTCACCACCAACCTGAACGCCTCACCCGACCTCATCCCCATGGGGCACTTCGGAAATGTGAACGATGTGGCCTCCGTGGCCGTGATGCTGGCCACCAACAACTACATGACCGGACAGACCATCAGCGTCAACGGCGGATGGTATCTGACGTAGCACTCAAACGGCGGGTGCGCATGCAGCAGGCGCCAATCCGGCGCTGCGCACGCGCACCCTGCATCGTTCTCCGCCTGCGCTCATCCATATCCGGTGTAGACACGAATTCCTTTCGCAGACGAGGGCCAGAATTTCCATGCAATTGTTTGACGCATTTCAGCAGCGCGGAGTCACCTTCCGCAACCGCATCGCCGTCTCGCCCATGTGCATGTATTCCAGCACCGACGGCTTCGCCAATGACTGGCACATGGTTCACCTCGGCTCGCGCGCCGTGGGTGGCGCGGGCATCATCCTGACCGAGGCAATCGCCGTCACGCCCGAGGGCCGCATCAGCCCGCAGGATCTCGGCATCTGGAAGGACGAACACGTTGAAGGCCTCGCACGCATCGTGCGCTTTCTGAAGCAGCACGGCGCAGTGGCTGGAACGCAACTGGCGCACGCGGGCTTCAAGGCCAGCATGCCTCCTCCGCCGAGCAACGGCCCGGCGGTGCCGGAGAGCGAAGGCGGATGGCGTCCAGTGTACGGGCCAAGCGCAGAGCCGTTTGCGCCTGGCTACGCAGTTCCACTGCCGCTCGACCAAGCCGGAATCGCGAAGGTCATCGAGAGTTTTGCCAATGCTGCGGTGCGCTCGCTCAACGCGGGCTTTGAGCTGGTGGAGATCCACGCCGCGCATGGCTACCTGCTGCATGAATTCCTCTCGCCGCTCACCAACAAGCGCACGGACGCCTACGGCGGCAGCTTTGAAAATCGCACGCGTCTGCTGCGCGAAGTTGTGGAAGCGGTGCGCAAGGTGTGGCCCGAACGGCTGCCAGTGTGGGTGCGCATCAGCGCCAGCGACTGGGTGGAAGGCGGCTGGACGGTGGAAGACTCGGTGGCGCTGGCTCGGCTGTTGAAGCCCTTGGGCGTCGACCTCATCGACTGCTCAACGGGCGGCATCAGCCCGAAGGCGAAGATTCCTGTCGCCGCCGGTTACCAGGTGCCGTTCGCCGAGCGCGTACGCCGCGAGGCGGAAATCGCAACCGGCTCGGTGGGGCTCATCACCTCTCCCATGCAGGCCGCGCAGATTGTCTCCAACGGCCAGGCCGACGTGGTGTTGCTGGCCCGCGAGATGCTGCGCGATCCCTACTGGCCGCTGCACGCCGCGCGCGAGGTACACGCGGAAATTGCATGGCCCAAGCAGTACGCACGCGCCGCGCGGTAGCACGGCTTGCTCCTGACAGCTTTCAAAGCCGCCACCCCCAACAATTCTTTACGTTGGGGGTGGCAACTCCTTTCCACGCTGGTGCTAAGCTTGGCCGCGTAAGAACATCGCCACGGAATCCCCCGCTAAGGACAGCTCCGAGCGATTCATGCAAAAGTTCAACATCGCTGCTCAGAATGACACGGCTACCCCGAGGAGGTGCACGATGAAGTGCCTCAGAACTTTCATTGCAGTCGTCGCAGTTGTAATCACCGCCATGAGTGGAGGCGCTCTGTGGGCGCAGCCATCAGGCGAGCAGGAAGCGCCGGGATGTCCCGTGCAATTTGAAAGCTTCGATCCTTCCGGTGTCTCCGTGAGAATCAAGAACGTTACCGCGAAGAAGATCACAGGGCTCGTATTCAACGTTGCGCTGGCAGACCCTGCTGAACACTGGAAATGGCTGCATTGGGACTTCGATACAACTCGGCCGCTCCACGACTTCGGGTGGAACCGCGAAATCAAGCCGAGCCAATCGAAGAAGCTCACCTGGAGCCGCGTCGATCTGGACTTTGAACATGGGGGTGGCGGCGCCTTCGTTCTCACCAGCGTTCTATTTGAAGACGGAACCCGCTGGGATGAACCGGTCAACAGCGCCCGCTGCAAATACGTCTGGCGCAACCACCACAAGAAGACGTTTCAGCGAGCCATCGACTTGCCGGAACGCAATTAGCGCTCAGACTGGGGAATAAGAGACTCGCCTGGAGCGGCCTCTTACTCGATCCATCCTCCGCCAAGCACCAAGTCTTCCTGGTAAAGCACGACGGCCTGCCCGGGCGTGATGGAACGCTGCGGCTCGTCGAAGGTGACGAGCACGCGGCCATCTTCCGCCGGCTCGACCGTGGCCGGTGCAGCCTGGTGCCGGTGGCGAATCTTGGCCTCCACGCGCAGTGGTTCGCGCAGCGTGTCGATCGCGATCCAGTTCATGTCATGTGCGTGCAGGGTGCGCGACATCAGGTTCTCCGCGCCGCCGACAACAACTTCATGCCGGTCGCCACGGATGGCGACCACGTAGAGCGGCGCGCCGGTGGCCAGGCCGAGGCCCTTGCGCTGGCCAATTGTGAAGTTGTGAATGCCCGCGTGGTGGCCCAGCACTTTGCCCGAGACGGAGACGATGTTGCCCGAGGTATCCGGCAGCGGCTCGCCCTGTTCGGCCAGGTAGGCATCAAGAAACTGCTTGTAATCGCCGTTGGGGATGAAGCAGATTTCCTGCGAGTCAGGCTTGTCCGCCAGCACCGTCAACCCCTTGGCGCGCGCGGTCTCGCGCACCTCCGGCTTGCACATGCCGCCCAGCGGAAACAGCGTGCGGCTGAGTTGTTCCTGCGTGAGTCCGAAGAGGAAATACGTCTGGTCCTTGGCGCGGTCAAACGGACGCCGGAGCAGCCAGCGTCCGCGCTGCGCGTCGAACTCGCAACGCGCGTAGTGCCCGGTGGCGATCTTGTCGGCGCCAATCTGCCGCGCCGTGCGCAGCAACTGATCGAACTTGAGATGGTTGTTGCAAAGCGAGCACGGAATCGGCGTCCGTCCGCCGAGGTAGTCGGCGACGAAGGGCCGCACCACGTCGCGCTCGAAGCGCTCTTCCTGGTTCACCACGTAGTACGGAATGCCAAGCCGCTCGGCTACGCGCCGCGCGTCGTACACATCGTCAATGGAGCAGCAACGCCCGGCCTTGGCCTCTTCGCCAGCTTCGCCCGCCAGCCTGCGCTGGTTCCACAACTGCATCGTCAGTCCGATGAGGTTGTAGCCCTCCGCGCGCAGCAGGGCCGCCACGGTAGAGCTGTCCACTCCTCCGGACATGGCGACGGCGATGGTTTCGGTGGGGGGCATGGGAGTCAAAGTCTCAAACACCAGTTTCAAGTTTCCAGTTTCGAGTTTCACGGAAGGGCTGCACGCCCTTCGCGTATTGCAATGTCGCTGCGCTACTTCTTGCCGCGCGCGTTCAACTTTCCGAGAATCGTGAGCAGGTCGGTCTGTCTGCCGTTCGCGAGATAGTGGAAGTTGACGAAGCGCCACTGGCCGTTCACCTGCTCCACTTCGGCGGTCAAGTCCTCGTGCCGCTTCTTGTCCCAGAAGCTGTAAACCTCGACGCCGTAGGCGTTGCCCTTCACACTGACCTTGCCCGCCGTGTAGCGCTCGCCATAGTCCTGAGCGTTCAGGTAGGGATCAAAGCCGAGCCGCGGATGATCGTCGGGATTCTTCACGGCGGCGGTTGCCAAGGCGTCCAACTGCTTCAGCAACTCCGGCGCCAGCATGGCCCGCTTCTGTTTCAATACAATCTCCGCCGGAGTATCGGATTCCGGGCCCAGCTTCTCGCTTCGCACCTTGGCTCCCAGATACCAGCCATAAAAATCCTGCACAAATTTGCGCGCGGCCTCGGCCTGCTGGTCGCTGGTCGGCGCCGCGGTACCAAACACCGGTGCCGCTGCCGTGGTGCTGTTGGTCTGTGAGTCCGCCTGCTGCGAAGCCTTGCGCTTGCACGCCGCAAAGGTCAACACCGTCACGCACAACGCCAGTATTACGATCTTCTTGCCCATGGTCCCCATCTTCACTTTGTAATTGCCTGCTTCCACTGCGGGCTCAGCTCGCGCAGCTTGCCCAGCACCTCAGGCAGCACGGCGAGCACCGCGTCAATGTCTTCTTCCGTATTCTGCTTGCCCAGAGAGAACCGTATGGAGCCGCGCGCCTGATCCGGCGGAAGCCCCATGGCCAGCAGCACGTGGGAAGGCTCAATGGCCCCTGAGGAGCACGCCGCGCCGGTGGAGACCGCAATCCCCTTCAGGTCCATCGCGATCACGAACGCTTCGCCCTCGATGCACTCAAACAGGATGTTGGTCGTGTTTGGCGTGCGCGCCACCGCGCCGCTGTTGACGCGGACACGCTCGGCCAGCGCCAGAATTCCCTGCTCCAGTTTATCGCGCAGTGCGGACATCTTCCGGTCGCCGCCCGAGGCAAACCATTCCCGCGCCAGTTCGGCGGCCCGGCCCAAACCCACGATACCCGGAAGGTTCTCCGTGCCTGCCCGCCGCGACCGCTCATGCCTTCCGCCAACCAGTTGCGACTTCAGCAGCGTTCCCCGGCGCACGTAGAGCGCTCCGGTTCCCTGCGGCGCGTGCATCTTGTGTCCGGCAATGGTCAGCAGGTCGCAGCCAATCTCGTTGACGTCAATCGGCACCTTGCCCGCGGCCTGCACGGCGTCGGTGTGGAACCAGATGTCGGCTTCGGCGGCAATGCGGCCAATCTCGCGCACCGGCTCCAGCACGCCCGTCTCGTTGTTGGCCATCATCACGGAAATCAGCGCGGTCTCCGGACGCAAAGCCCTGCGCACATCGTCAGGATTCACCACCCCGTTGGAATCCACCGGAACATACGTGACGGCCACGCCCTCCAGCTCCAGGCGCTTGCAGGCGTTGAGCACGGCGTGGTGCTCAACGGCGGAAGTGATGATATGCTTTCCGGCTCCGGCCAGGCCCATCAGGCCGAAGATGGCGAGGTTATCGCCCTCGGTGCCGCCGCTGGTGAAGACAATCTCCGCCGCGCGGGCACCAATGAGCGCCGCCACCTGCTCGCGCGCACGCTCCACGGCGGCGCGGGCCTGCTGGCCCTGCTGGTGTATGGACGAGGCGTTGCCAAAGTGGTCGAAGTAAAGAGGGCGCATGGCCTCAAAGACTTCGGGCAGGATCGGCGTGGTCGCGTTGTTGTCCAGATAAATGTGCTGCATGGCGGCCTTCACTCAATGATACCCCGCCGCGGGGAACCAAATGGCGCCCCAAGGCGTCTAATAAAGTTATGGGAATGCAACTTTTCCGAACCCGTCGCCACTACTTCTTCTGGGGGCTGCTTGTGCTCTCCGTAGGGCTGCTGGTGTGCACCCACCTGCACCTGTTCGGAATGAACGCCCGCACCCTTCTCCCCGTGGATACTCTTGTATCGCCGGATGCTGTACTGTTCGGCGTTGCCGCCATCGGGGTCATCGGGCTCGGCGTCCTCCTCTATTCCGAACAAAAATAAAGCCCGGGCGCGCGGCCCGGGCTCGTCACTTCGTAACTGCCTACTGCGGCTCGCGCATATCCATCGGCAGCCAGTGTTGCGGGTATTTCGGCCCGATGTAGTCGGCGCGTGGACGGATGAGGCGGTTGTGGCTCAACTGCTCCATGATGTGCGCGGTCCAGCCGGAGATGCGCGACATGGCAAAGATGCAGGTGAACAGGTCCACGTCAATGCCCAGCGTGTGATAGGTCGAGGCGGCGTAGAAGTCAACATTGGCGTTGAGCTTCTTCTCGCCCTTGATGTATTCCTCGATCTTCTGCGAGTACTCGAACCAGCGGATGTTGCCGCTGGAGTAGCCCAAGTCACGCGACATCTGGCGCAGGTGCGTGGCGCGCGGGTCCTCGGTGGTGTAAACGCGGTGGCCAAAGCCGGGCACCTTCTTCTTCTGGGCCAGCATGCCCTTCACGTAGTCGACCGGGTCGGCGCCGTCGCGGTCAATCTCCACCAGAATCTTGAAGACCGCCTCGTTGGCACCGCCGTGCAGCGGCCCCTTGAGGGCGCCGATGGCGCTGGTCACCGCCGAGTGCATGTCGCTCAGGGTGCCGGCCGTGACGCGGGCGGCGAAGGTGGAAGCATTCAATTCGTGATCGGCCTGGAGGATGAGCGCGATGTCGAGCGCGCGGGTGGCCGTCTCGCTGGGCAGCTCGCCGTTCAGCATCAGCAGGAAGTTGCCCGCCAGCGACAGCGAGCGGTCCGGCTCAATGAGCGGCTTGCCCTTGCGGATGCGGTCATAGGCCGCGACGATCATCGAAATCTGCGAGGTCATGCGAATGGCCTTGCGCTGGTTCGCGGCCGGATCGTTCGCCTTCTCCTCGGGGTCAAAGAACGACAGCGCGGAGACGATGGTGCGCAGCACGGCCATGGGGGTGGCATGCTTGGGCGCCTGGCGCAACAGGCTCACAATCTGCGCGTCCAGCTTGCGCTCGCGCACCAGCTGCAGATTGAACTCAAACAGCTCGGCGCGGGTTGGCAGGCGGCCATACCACAGCAGGTAGCAGACTTCTTCGAAGGTGGAATTATCGGCCAGTTCGTGAATGTCGATGCCGCGGTAGGCGAGGATGCCCGCGTCGCCATCGATGTAACAGATGCTTGAAGTTCCGGCTACGACATCTTCCAAGCCGGTGTTCGGGGCGGTGGTGCTCGTACTGGTGGACATGGTCCCCTCTCTGGAGAACAGAATCTACGAATCCAAAGTATGGATTTGGCCGCTTCGAACGGTCCGCGCACCCCGCGCGTACCGCTGCCTGTTACTGCTCGTATAGATGCTTATCACGTACGAAACGATTTTTTATACACCCATCCGTCTCCGGAAACAATTGCTTGTTGCCACACAACGCGGAAGCCTTCCCGGCAGCGGATGTTTGCCCACCGGGTGTGCCTCGCTGTATAAACACCCATACTTTCTTATTTCCCCGGGCCGGAGCTGCGGCCCCTCTGGAGCACCCATGAAATCGCGCTGGATCCTCTGTGGAATGGCCGCCCTGCTGCTCGCCTCTGCCTCGGCCATGGCCGATGAAGGCATGTGGCTGTATAACGCCTTTCCCTCGGCCAAAGTGAAGGCCAAATACAAGTTTTCCCCCTCGCAGCAGTTTCTGGATCATCTCCGCAAGGCTTCGGTAAAGCCGGGTGGAGCCAGCGGCAGCTTTGTCTCGGCCGACGGGCTGATCTTCACCAATCACCACGTCGCCGCCGGCTGCGTGCACAACATCTCCACCGCCGAGCACGACTACATGAAGGAAGGCTTCTATGCTCCCACCCGCGAGCAGGAGCCCAAATGCCCCGGCCTCGAGGTGCAGAACCTGGTCGAGATCCGCGACATCACCAAGGAAGTAGAAGGCGCGGCCAAGCCGGGCATGAGTGACGCCGAAGCCGGTGCCGCACAGCGCACCATGTCCGAATCGCTGGCCCGCGAGTGCAGCAACCCCGCGCAGCACCAACGCTGCGACGTGGTCACGCTCTACTCCGGCGGCATGTACCAGCTCTACCGCTACAAGCTTTACAACGATGTGCGCCTGGTGATGGCTCCCGAGTTCGACGCCGCCTTCTTCGGCGGAGACCCCGACAACTTCACCTATCCACGCTACGACCTCGACATCACCTTCCTGCGCGCCTACGAGAACGACCGCCCGGCGCCGATTGAAGACTACTTGCAGTGGAGCGTCTCGGGCGTGAAGGAAGGCGACCTGATCTTCGTCTCCGGGCACCCCGGCTCCACCGGCCGCCTGCAGACCATGGCGCAGCTTGAGTATCTGCGCGACGTGGCCTACCCGGCGCGCCTGCACACGCTCAAGACAAATATTGACGCTCTGCTCTCCTTCGGAGCCAGCAGCCCCGAGAACGCCCGCGTCTCCGAACGCGTGCTGTTTGGCGCTCAGAACAGCTACAAGGCCATCACCGGCTACAACTCCGGCCTGACCGACAAGCGCGTGATGGCCGAGAAGGCCGCCGCCGAACGCAAGCTGCGTGACGCCGTGGCAAAGGACCCCAAGCTGGCCGACGCCTCCGGCGCCTGGGACGCCATTGCCGCCGCCTACCAGTGGCAGCGCCAGAACTTTGCCCGCATCACGTATAAGGGCGAGGGCGCCATCCCCGGACGTCTGGCCCAGATGGCCCGCGTGCTGGTTCGCTCCGCCGAGGAGCGCACAAAGCCGGACGAGAAGCGCGAACGCGCCTACCGGGAGAAGAGCCTCCCGGCCGTGAAGGCCAACCTCTTCGCGGCCGTGCCCTACTCTCCGGAACTGGAACAGATGCAGCTCACCGAAGGCCTGAAGCTGATGGCCGCCGGTCTGCCCGCCGACGATCCGTACCTGAAGACCGTGCTGGCCGGCAAGACTCCGGCGGAGCGGGCCAAGGAGTTGGTCGCCGGTTCGCACCTTGGCGACGAGGCCTTCCGCAAGGAGCTTTGGGAGGGCGGCAAGGTGGCCGTGGACGCCACGGTCGACCCGATGATCGCACTCATCAAGCAGATCGACGCCGAGAACCGCGCCGTTCGTAAGGATGTTGAGGACCACGTGGATTCCGTGGTTCGCAAGAACGGCGCGCTCATCGCCAAGGCCCGCTTCAAGCTCTACGGCACCGAGGTTGCGCCGGACGCCACCGGCACGCTGCGCCTGAGCTACGGACAGGTGAAGGGGTACACGGAGAACGGCAAGAAGGTTCCCTTCTTCACCACCTTCGGCGGCGCCTTCGCGCATGAGGCGGCCAACGGCGGCAAGGCTCCCTACAAGCTGCCCGACAGCTACCACAAGGCCAAGGACAAGCTCGACATGAAGACCGTGCTCGACACGGCCAACACCGCCGACAGCATCGGCGGCAACTCGGGCTCGCCCGCGGTGAACACCGAAGGCGAAGTCATCGGCATCCTGTTCGACGGCAACATCCAGTCGCTGCCGTGGAACTTCTACTTTGACGACCAGGTGGGCCGCTCGGTGCTGACCGATTCGCGCGGCATCATTGAGGCGCTGCGCAAGATCTACAACGCCAACCCGCTGGCCGACGAACTGCTCGGCGCACGGCGCTTCAAGCCTTCGCTGATGAAGAAGTAAGCCGGCAAGAAACGCATCACGGCAAGCCCACTCCCCGCGCCACACGACGCGGGGAGTGCTGTTTATGCTCCGTTGGCATTGGCGCCTGGACGGGAGGGCTTCCCGCCTTATCAGCGTTGCGCTATCATCCCCTCCACCATTTCCTCCGAGGAGAGACACATGCGCAAACTGCTTCCCGCCGCCCTGCTCGCCGTGTATCTGCTGATGTTGGCGCTGCCTGCCGTGGCGCAGTCGGCCCCGCCCAAGAATGCCGCCGACGCGCCCTACGTGATGGAGTACTACTACAAGGTTCGCTGGGGGCACCAGGAAGAGTTCCTTGCGCTCTTCAAGAAGAACCACCTGCCACTGCTGAAGAAGGAAATGGAGATGGGCCGTCTCGTCTCGGTCAAGATTGAGACGCCCTCAAACCACATGACCGAGGACGCGCGCTGGGACTACCGCGTGACGCTGGTCTTCAAGAACGCCACCGTCGCCAACTCGGCCTTCGACGAGGCGGCGTTGCAGAAGCAACTCTTCCCCGACCAGACGACTTTCCGGCAGGAGGAACAGCGCCGCTTTGAGATTCTGCTGGCGCACTGGGACCTGCCACTCACCGAGGTTCCGCAGTAGCGGCTTTAGGCGGGGGCTGCGCGTGCCCCCGCCACGCCTCTGCCCACCGCTTTCCACCTATACTTCGTGCGCTCAATCGCCTGCCTCCGAGTGTTCCGGAGCCGCTCCGTGCCTGTTTCCTTCGCTGATTCTTCCCCCTTCCTGGCGATTGTTTCGCTGCGCCCGGTCGAATACAGTTTGCATGAGGGCGTTCGACGTCTTTCGCCCGCGCATGCCGCTGCCGCGCCAATTCCGGCGCGTGGCCGGCCGCGCCGCAGGAGGCTTTGTGAAGAAACTTGGTGTGTTTTTGCTGCTGATGCTGATGAGCTGCGCCGCCGTTGCGCAAAGCTCCAAGCCCTCTGCCGCCCGGACGGATTCCACGGATGAGCTCGCGGGCCCCCGCTACGCCGATGAACAGGCCCCGCAACTAGGTGCGCGCAAGGCTTCGCCCAACGCACTGCTGCCCTCCGGCACGGCACTCTATTTCCGCCTGGAGCGCGTGGTTTCCACCCGCGGCAACAAGCCCGGCGACACGTTCATCGCGCGTCTGAGCCGCCCCGTGCTCGTCAACGGAATCGTGGTGGTCCCGGCCGGAGCCAGCCTGAACGGCACGGTGCTGAACACGCAGGAGCCGCGCCGATACGCCGGACACTCTTCCATCGGACTGCGCCCGGAGAGCATCGTGATGACCGACGGTACGGTCATCAACATCACGGCGGTGATTGTGGACACAGCCGATCCGGGCCGCTACAAGGTGACCGATGAAGGCCGCATCAAGGGACCGGGCGTGCACGGGTTACAGAACGTGGAGACCGTTGCACTGAGCGGCACCGGCGCGGTTGCCGGCGTGATTGTCGCCGGGCCGGTCGGCATGCTGGTTGGGGCCGGTTCGGGCGCGGCCATCAGCGGCGGACACGCGCTGATCAAGCGTCACGAGATGGTGGTGCCCACCTCGCTGGAGATTATTGCCGAATTGAACCGGCCCGCCAGCGCGCATAGCAACACCCGCGCCGCACTCGACCCGCAATAGCTTTTACCTGGAAGATTCCAAAGGGGAGCTGCGGCTCCCCTTTGGCTATGCCCGCCGAAACCCCACCTTGGCAGGATTGACGGCCCGGCACCGCTCCCGCACAATCATCTGCCTATGCGTCCTCTCGCCGCCGCCCTGCTGAGCCTGTTGCTTCTCACCGCCTGCAATTCCGCGCAGACGCGCACCAACACCGCCCCGCTCAAGACCGCCGCCGACATTCCCCTGCCCGGACGCGCCGTGCGCTTTGACTACCAGAGCTTTGATGCGGTGAATTCACGCCTCTACATTGCGCACATGAATGACGACCATCTCATCGTCTTTGACGCGCGGCAGGACAAGGTGCTGGCGAACCTCGCGGGCTTCAGCAACGTGCACGGCGTGCTGGCCGTGCCGCAGGTGGACCGCGTGTTTGCCTCCGTCACCGGCGAGCACGCGCTGGCGATTGTGGAGGCCGGTACGTTGAAGACGCTGGCGAAGAGCGGGGGCATGAAGTATCCGGATGGCGTGGCCTATGAGCCGAAGACGCAGCGAGTGTTCGTCTCCGATGAGCATGGCGACGCCGATGTGGTGTTTGACGCGCAGACCGCAAAGCTCCTCAAGAGCATTTCGCTCGGCGGCGGCGCGGGCAACACGGTCTATGACGCCGTCTCCGGCCAGATACTGGTCGCGGTGCACGACCGCAACGAGCTGGTCGCAATCGACCCGGTTCGCCTGGAGATTGTTGCGCGCTATCCCCTGCCCGGCATCAAGGAAGCCCACGGCATCGTGCTGGACGCGGCGAACCGCCTCGCCTTCATTGCCGGAGCGGGCAACGCACGGCTGGCGCTCTTTGATCTGACGACGCACGCCGTGCTTGGCACCTATCCAGTGGGCGGCGATCCCGATGTGCTGGCCTTTGATCCCGGCCTGCGCGTGGTCTATGTCGCAGCCGAATCCGGCGAAGTGTGGATGTACCGCGAAACCGGCAAGGCGCTGACCGCCCTTGGCCGCTTTGCCATGACGCACGCACACACCATCTGCGTTGATCCGGGAACGCACCGCGTGTACTTGCCATTGCAGAACGTCGATGGCAAGCCTGTGCTGCGCATCATGGAGCCGGACCTCAGCGCCTTATCGCACTGAGCTAGATCAGCCGCGCGTCACTGCCGCCAGCGCATCATAGAACTCCGGGTAGCTGACAGCGACGGCCTCGCTGGAGTGCATGACGGATTCGCCCTCCGCTTTCAGCGCGGCCACGCTGAAGGCCATGGCGATGCGATGGTCGTCAAACGACTCAAGCTCCCCGCCGTGCGGCTTCTGCTGGCCCGGAATGCGCAGTCCGTCCTCGCGCTCCTCAAACTCCACGCCCATGGCGCGCAGGTTGTGCGCCACGGCCTTGATGCGGTCGGACTCCTTGACGCGCAACTCCTTCGCATCGCGGATTTCAACGCCGTCGCGCGTATAAGGCGCAATGGCGGCAATCGCGGGCAGCTCATCAATCAGCGCCGCCGCCTGCGCTCCGGCAATTGTCGCGCCCTTCAACTCTCCGCCTTCCACCTGCACGGAGCCGATCAGCTCACCGTGCTGCTCCTGCACGTTCAGGAAAGCCACCTTCAACCCCATGGAAGCCATCACGTCGAGGATGACGGCGCGCGTCGGGTTCAGCAGCACGTTATCAAGGACTAGCTTGGAGCCGGGGAAAATCGCAGCAGCACAGAGGAAAAATGTCGCCGAAGAGATGTCGCCGGGAACGTAGGCCTCGATGGCCTTCAGCTTCTGCCCACCGCGCACGCTGGTCTTCAGGCCCTCGCGCTGCAGCTCCACGCCAAAGGCCTTGAGCGCCAGCTCGGTGTGGTCGCGCGTGGCCAGCGGCTCGGTGGTGGTGGTCACACCTTCGGCAAACAGCCCGGCCAGCAGCACGCAGCTCTTCACCTGCGCGCTCGCCACCGGCAGCACGTAGTCGATGGCGTGCAGCTTTGTGCCGTGGATGGTCAGCGGCGCGCGGCCCTCGCTCGAGTCAAAGCGCGCTCCCATCTGCGCCAGCGGGTCCATCACGCGCTTCATCGGGCGACGCCGCAAAGAGTCGTCCCCGGTCATGACGCTGGTGAACGGCTGCGCCGCCAGAATGCCCGAGAGCATGCGCATGGTCGAGCCGGAATTGCCGCAGTCAAGCTCTGCCGATGGCGCGGTGAAGTTGCCCGCCGTGCCATCGATCTCAACCGCATTTCCGTTGCGGCGAACCTTGGCGCCAACGGCAGCCACACAGCCGAGCGTGCTGGCGCAGTCGGCGGCGGAGGAAAAGTTCTCCAGCTTCGTGGTGCCTTCCGCAATGGCGGCCATCATGGCGTAACGGTGCGAAATCGACTTGTCTCCGCCGGGGCGCACACTGCCCGCCACCGACGCTGCCGGGTGCAACTTTCTGCTGCTCACCTGTGAACTCTCTTTCCAGGAACCGTGGGCCCGTGTCTTGGGTTGAGGCTGCCTGTGCGAACGCTCGCACTATTCTAACCGCAGCCGCTATCACTGCTAAGCCATCTCTGCGTACCCGGCTCAGCGCGCGCTCCGGCGCAGAAAGTCGCGCAGGATGGCCGTGAACTCCTCTGGCTGTTCAAAGGCCGCGAAATGGCCACAGCGCTCAAGAATCTTCAACTCCGCGCCGCGTATGCCACGCGCCATGCGTTCGAGCTCCGTGCGCGGGCTCGGCACATCCTCCGCGCCGCCAATCACCAGCGTGGGCACGTCGACTGTCGCGAGCGTGGGCGTTGAGTCCTCGCGTTCGGCCATGCCGCGCAGGTTCGCCGCCAGCCCGTGCCCAGTGCTGCGCGCGGTGGTAGCTCGCACAGCGGCCACAATGTCCGGACGATTGCGCAGCGTGCTCTCACCTACCAGCTTCGGCATCATAGCCTCCACAATCGGCTCCGGTCCTTCCTGCTCGGCGCGGTCGGCCATCTTCAGGCGGTTGACGCGTTCGGTATCCGTGTCGGCCGAGGACTTCGTGTCTGCCAGCACCATCGCCCGGAAGCGGTCGTGCGCCTGCCGCCACAACTCAAACACGACGTAGCCGCCGATGGAGCAGCCCGCGAAGGCTGCGCGCTTTACGCCCAATTCCTCGCAGACGCGCAGAATATCCTGCGCATGTCGGCGCATCGTCGCCGGGCCTTCCCCGGTCTCCGACTGCCCCATGCCGCGCAGGTCCACCAGCACGCAGTGGTATTCGTCGGCCAGGTGCTCGGCCACCGGCAACCAGAATTCATGCGACGAGGGAAACGGATGCGCGAAGACCACATCCGGCCCGCGCCCCAGCTCACGGCAAGAAATCACGGCATCTTCTGATTTGATTTGCATTGCAGAATTCTAACCTCCCCGCGAGGCAGTCTCCTAAGTCACACGGTGATTCCCGAAGCCGCATGCGCGCCCAGTACAGGAAGCAGGCACGCTTTCCGCGCGTGGCGCGCGTCTGGCGCAAAGCGGATTGCCCCAAGATATTGGTGTGTCGGCCAGCTCACACACTTCGCCCCAGAATGCCGCCCCGCCGCCGCCCGACGAATGCGTGCGCTTCATCGCGCGCCAGCCCATTCTCGACCGCAACGAGCGCGTGGTGGGCTATGAACTGCTCTTTCGTGACGGCCTGACCGACTTCTTCCCGAACGTGGACCGAGAGCTGGCCTGCGCCTCCACCATTGATCTTTCGCTCTTTCTCGGCTCCTACCAACTGACAGGCGGCCATCGCGCCTACATCAACTGCACGCGGGAGTTGCTCGTGAAAGGCACGGTGACGCTGCTGCCGCGCGAGTCCGTTGTGCTGGAGGTGCTCGAAGACATCACAGTCGACGATGAAATCATCGACGCGCTTGAAGGGCTGAAGACCGCCGGGTACGTCATCGCGCTCGACGACGTGATCTCCACCACCGACCGCAGCGCGCTGCTGCCGCTGGCAGACATTCTCAAGGTCGACGTGCTAGGCACGACAGAAACCGAACGCGCTCGCATCGCCCAGCGTGCCCTGCCGCGCGGCCTGCAACTGCTGGCCGAAAAGGTGGAAACTCGCGAGCAGTACGAGCACCTGAGGAGCCTCGGTTACACGCTCTTTCAAGGCTACTACTTCTGCCGGCCCACCACGATCAGCGCGCATGACATTCCATGCATGCAGATGGCCTACCTGCAAATCCTTCAGACGGTCTTTGAGCCAACCTTCGACCTGCTGAAAGTGGAGGAGGCCATCCTGCGCGAGCCGTCGCTCTGCTACCGGCTGCTGCGCTACCTGAATTCAGCGGCCTTCGGTCTGTTTCCGGTCAAGTCCATACGCCACGCGCTGAGCCTGCTCGGGCAGAACGAGATCCGCAAATGGGTCTCCGTGGTGGCCGCCGTGAGCATGGGCGGCACACGCCCGGCGGAGCTGATCCGGCTGGCGCTGACGCGCGCCCGCTTCTGCGAGCAGATGCATCTGCACGTGGATGAGGCCGGTCACAACCTCTTCCTCGTCGGCCTGCTCTCGCTGCTGGATGCAATTCTCGACCGGCCGATGCGCGTAGTGCTGGAACAACTCCCGCTCGCGCCCGAATGCAAGCAGGCGCTCACCGGCGGCGGCAACGCCTCCGGGCTGGCGCTGCGGCTGGCCGTGGCCTGCGAGCGCGGAGACTGGTCGGCGCTTTCCATGCTCTGCGAGCAGGCGCAGTGCACCGAGCAACAGGCCTTCCACTACCAGGCCGAGGCGCAGGATTGGGTCGGGCACCTGCTGGCGCAGGCGGACCTCTAGTTCTTCTCTTTCCCGTTGCCCTGCGGTTTGCCCGGAGCCTTGCCCGGCAGAGCCGCAGGGTTCTCATGGATGCGTTCGCGGAAGGTTGCCTTCATGCCGCTGGCCAGCGAAACGGCGCGCTCACCGAAGCGGTCGCGGAGCTTGTCCACCGCGCCCAGCGCCTGCCGCATGCGATTCGCCGGAGCGTCCGGCAATAGCAGCATCTGCTCGGAAGCCCCCTCAAAGCCGGAGACATGCACGCCCAGCAGGCGCACCTCGACGCCCTTGCGCCAGTTCTTGCGGAACAGCTCGCGGATGGCGGCGTACACGTCGGTGTCGAGCTGCGTGGCTGCCTCCAGCGTGCGCGCGCGCGTGATGGTGGTGAAATCCTTGTAGCGAAGCTTGAGCTGCACGGTGCGCGCGTGGAGTTGGTGCTCGCGCAGACGCCGGCAGACCATCTCCGTCAGCCGCGCCAGCATGGTCTCCAACGCCGCCTGGTCACTTTCATCGCGGGTGAAGGTGTGCTCGTGGCTGATCGACTTCGGGTCGCCGCTCTCGCCAATCTCCTCGTCATACCAGCCGCCGGAGTCAACGCCGCGCGCCTTCCCTGCCAGCGAAGCCCACACCCCCTGCCCGTCGAGCTTCGCCAGTTGGCCAAGCTTTGTAATGCCCATCTCGTGCAGACGCCGCTCGGTGACCTCGCCCACGCCGGGCAGCCGCTTCACCTCCAATGGCGCCAGCACTGCGGCCTCCATGCCCGGCAGCACATACAGGATGCCGTTCGGCTTGGCCTGATCGGAGCAGACCTTGGCCACCACGCGTGAGCCTGCGATCCCGATCGAGCAATTCAGCCCGGTCGCCTCCTTCATGCGCGCGTGCAGCTTGTGTGCCGCCACCAGCGGAGGCCCGATGAGCCGCTCCGTTCCCGTCACGTCCAGGTACGCCTCGTCGATCGAGGCCATTTCCACCAGCGGCGAGAACTGTTGCAGCACCTCATACACCTTGTGCGAGCACTCGCGGTAGCGCTCCGGGTGGCCCTCCACAAAGATGGCCTGCGGGCAGAGCTTGGCGGCCTGCCGCAGCGGCATGGCCGAATGCACCCCGAACTTGCGCGCCGCGTAGCTGGCCGCAGCCACCACGCCGCGCTCCGTGGAGCGACCGCCCACCACCACGGGCTTGCCCTTCAGCGAAGGATCAAACAGCTCCTCCACCGAAACGAAGAAGGCGTCCATATCGACATGGAAATACGTACGGTTGAGCATCGCCTTCTCCTGCGCCCATAAAGTCGAGTCGGCGTAGTGCAACAACTCAACGTTTTGAAATCACGATAATCTGCGGTACATCAAAACAAGTGATACATGCGCAACTACAGCCTCTGCTGCAAGTCTGCGTAAGACTCTTCTGAAAACGCCTCGTTGAGGGCCTGCAAACGTGGCCGTATGAGCCCCACAGCTTCCAGAAGTGTCGTGCTCCTGTCGTCCGAGGTAATGTGACGCGCCTCCATTGCGGGAATCACGCATTCCAGGGGATGGACATCTCGAATCCTGTTGCGCGGGGAGACAGAAACATTGACCTCATTCCGCCCTCGCGTGAATGTCAGACAAATGTTCCCGTACAGTATCGAGGCTTCGGCATAGTCGAACGGCAGCACTCTGGTTGCCTGTTTCACTCGAAGTGGTTTGGGAGACATGAAGTAGAAACTATTCAACACGTCCAGCGCCAATCCTTCATTCGCACGCTTCTGCAATATCCAATACAGCCATCCGAAGAAAACACCATCGACAGCTTTACCTGCCGCCGCAATCGCCCGAAGGATTGTTCGTAAGATCACCGCGATATTCTCCGACTGCAACCGCATAACACCAACACCCTACGCACAGGCATAACGAAGCCCCAACTGACTCAACGAAAACGAGGCTTCTATTGAAGCCTCCGAGTTGCACGCTAATTATCCTAGCGTATAGCGAACAAAATACGAAACATAAACTCACAAAAAAGGGCCTCCCGGAGAAGGCCCTTTGAGGTCCCGGCGGAAACTACTTCTTCAATCCGCCGTTCCACAGTTCGTTGGCCAGCCCGTCCGCGCCGTAGACCTTGCGCAGCGACTCGAAGATGGCGCGCACGTCCACGTGCACGGCGCGGCCGATGCGGTCTTCAAACGCGAAGTCCCAGGGCAGCGACTGAATGTTGCCGTCGAAGATGATGCCCACCACTTCGCCCTTCTTGTCCACGGTCGGCGAGCCGGAGTTGCCGCCGATGATATCGGCGGTGGAGACGTAGTTGAACGGCGTCTTCGGGTTGATCTTCGACTTGGCCGCAATCCAGCTCTTGGGCAGCTCGTAGTCACCCTTGTTGCCGTGCTTTTCGGCGTAGCCGTAGACTTCGCCCATGTGCGTGAACGGCTCCAGCTTGGTGCCCTTCGGCACCGTGCCCTGCCCGTCGTCCACATAGCCCTTGATGGTGCCGTAGCTCAGGCGCAGCGTGAAGGTCGCATCCGGATAGGAGTTGGCGCCCTCGACAGCGAAGCGCGCCTTGGCCAGACGGGTGCTGTTCTGCACCAGCACGGCCTGCACTTCGTCATCCCACTGCTGACGCAGCTTGCGGGCCTCAGGGTCGATGGCGCGCATCACCGCGATCAGCGGATCGTTGCTGGCTTCCACGGCCGCAGGGCCGCCCTCGTAGAGCTGTTTGCGTACCGCCGGATCGTCGAGCTTCGAGTTGGAAATGGCCTCGTGCGCGAACTCCGCCGGGGTCTTGCCGTTCAGCACCTGCTTCACCGTCGCGTTGTCCGCGCCCAGCTTGCCCACCATGAACTGCAGCGAGTTGGTGAGCATCTCCTCATCCAGCGCCTTGTAAACTGGCGCCGTGGAGAACAGGCCCTGTTCGAGCGAAGGCAGGCGGGAGTCGCTGTATTCGCGCATCCGCTTGTTGCTCGGCTTCTGCTTCTCGGCCGTGACGCGCACCAGCGTGCGCGCGTAGCCCGCCAGGTCGCCGGAGAAACCGGCGCGGCGCTCCAGCAGCGTGTAAGGCATCATCAGCTCGCGCTGCTTGCTGACGGCCCCGGCGATCTTGTCCCACACGTCGCCGTACTCGGCCTTCAGCTTCGCGTCGGCATCAACGGACTTGCGCAGCTTGTTCTCAGCCGCGCGCTTGCCGTCCATCAGTTCCTTGTCATTCAGGCCCCAGCGGCGTCCCTTGTAGGCCTTCAGCGAGTTCTCAATGCCGAAGATGTCGTCGGCCGCGACGCGCGCGTTCTCCGTCGACTTGGCGGAGAACTCATGCAGTGCCTTGTCCATCTGCTCCAGACGATCGAGTGTGATCGGCGTGGCCACGTCGCGCAGGTACTCAAGCTGTGCCATGGTCAGCAGGCGCTCGGTGCCGCCCGGGTGCCCGGAGACAAACACCAGGTCCCCGGCATTCATGCCCGCGTGCGAGAACTGGAGGAAGTTATCGATGTGTACCGGCTTGTCGTTCTCATAGACGCGGAAGAAGGTGATATCGAGGTCGTAGCGCGGGTACTCGAAGTTGTCAGGGTCGCCGCCGTAGAAGGCCATCTGGCCCTCGGGCGCAAAGACCACGCGCACGTCCGTGTACTTCTTGTACTTGTAGAGGTGGTAGAGTCCGCCGGCATAGAGCGTCACCACGTCGCAACGCATGCCGGTTTCCTTGGCGCACTCAGTCTCCAACTGCGACTGCTCGGCGCGGATGGCCTGCCCCTGCTCGGCCACGCTCATGCCCGGCTTGGCCGCGCCCTGCACCTTGGCGGTCACGTCGTCGATCGCCATCAGTACGTTCAGTTCGAGGTCAGGACACTTGCCTTCCTCGGCCTGCGACGGCGCGTAGAAGCCCTGCTTGATGTAGTCCTTCTCCGAGGTGGAAAGCTGCTGCAGACAGACGCGGCCCACGTGATGGTTGGTGAAAACCAGTCCGTCAGCCGACACCAGCGAGCCCGAACCGCCGTTGTTGAAGCGCACCGAGCCGGTCTGAACGTGATGGAGCCACTTGTCGGTCAGTTCAAAGCCGTACTTGGCCTTGATGCGGTCTTTCGGTGTCTTGTTGAACAGCCACATGCCTTCGTCGGCCGCTGCCATCCCGGTGAACAGGCACAGGATCGCGAGCGCTGCCAGGAAACGTTGTTGCATACGTATCTCCGTTTCTGAATTCCGCGCCCGCCTTCCGCGAGCGCCTTGCATGGTTCAGGGAAGGTTGCCCGGCAGGCGATTCCTGCCAAAGCAAACACGCCATCGTACAACACCAAGGCGCTATAAAGCACGCCCCACGCGCCAGCGGCCGGAAGCGGTGCAACCGCGTTACCCGCCCAGCGCCAGCAGCCGGCAGGTGCGCAGCACCGTTACCCAGCGCCAGCGGCCGGCAGAGCGAAGCATCGTTACCCGTCGCGGAATCCGCGCATGAAAAAGCCCGGGTTCGCACCCGGGCTTCTTCCCCACCTGCAAACTCACTGCTTATTTCGGCAGTACGTAGCTGCTCAGCACCTTCATGTAATTGCCGCGTTCAAAGGCCGCCGGATTCGCCACGTTCTTCTGGCTCATGCTGCCCTGCATCTGCGCCAGTGACTCGTACTCGTGCTCCTCGGCCCACTTGGCCGCGCCGTCCACCAGCGTGCGGATGTGGCCGATGCCCTTTTCCAGCAGCGACGAGGTCGTCATGGCCACGCGCCCGCCCGCCAGCATGGACTTGATCACGTCCGCCGGAGTGTGTACGCCACCGGTGATGGCCAGGTCCATCTTCACGCGTCCGAAGAGCACGGCCGCCCAGTGCAGGCGCAGCGTCAGCTCGCTCGAACGGCTGAGCGCGAGGTTCGGCACTACTTCCAGCGCTTCTAGGTCGAAATCCGGCTGATAGAAGCGATTGAAGAGCACCAGGGCGTTGGCGCCCATCTGCTCCATGCGCTTGCTGAAATTGGCCACCGAACTGAAGTACGGGCCGATCTTCACCGCGACGGGAATCTTCACCCGCGCGCGCACGGCCTGCACTAGGTGCAGATACTGATGCTCGATGGTGAGGCTGTCCTGCGTGAAGTTGTTGGCCACAAAATAGACATTCAGTTCGAGGCCGTCGGCGCCCGCGTCCTCCATCAGCTTGGCATATTCCACCCAGCCGCCTTCGCTCACACCGTTCAGGCTGCCGAAGACCGGCACACTGACCGCCGCCTTGGCCTTGCGGATGTGCTCGAGGTACTCCTGCGGGCCGAGGTTGTAGTTGCCCAGGTCTGGATAGTAGTTGGTCGCCTCGGGTGAAACGTCGGAGCCCTGCCACAGGTAGTCATCCAGTGCGTTGGACTCCAGGTTGATCTGCTCCTCGAAGAGCGAGTGCAGCACGATGGCGCCAGCGCCTTCCTCTTCCATCTTGCGCAGGTTGTCGATTTCGCGGCAGAGCGGCGAGGCCGAAACCACCACCGGCGTCTTCAGCTTCAGTCCGCAGTAGCTTGTCGAGAGATCAATCATTATTCGCCCCCTTGGCGCCTTCACCGGCCACCACCGCCTGCAACGCCGCGGCAATGCTGGCCGCCGGCTGCTGCGCCAGGTATTCGTAGGTCTTCCAGCGCAGTTCCACGTCGCGCTGCGCCTCCACCAGTAACTCGGCCGCGGCCGTCGGATTGCTCTGCCGCAGCATGGTGTAGCGGGTCTCGTTGTAGATGTACTTCTCCAGCGGCACGGTCGGCGCCTTGGAGTCGAGCTGGAACGGATTCTTGCCCTGCTCAATGAGAGCCGGGTTGTAACGGAACAACGGCCAGTGTCCGGACTGCACGGCCAGCTTCTGCTGGTCGAGCCCGTGCACCAGGTCATAACCGTGCGCAATGCAGTGTGAGTAGGCGATGATGATCGACGGGCCTTGGAAGGCTTCCGCCTCCAGGAACGTCTTGAGCGTGTGCATGTCGCTCGACCCCATGGCCACGCGCGCCACGTAGGCCGTGCCGTAGTGCATCGCCATCAGCGCCAGGTCCTTCTTCGGCGCATGCTTGCCAGCGGCCGCAAACTTGGCCACCGCGCCACGCGGCGTGCTCTTGGACATCTGCCCGCCGGTGTTCGAGTAGACCTCCGTATCGAGCACGAGGATGTTCACATTGCGGCCTGAGGCCAGCACGTGATCCAGGCCGCCGTAGCCGATATCGTAGGCCCAGCCGTCGCCGCCCAGGATCCACACCGCCTTCTTCACCAGCTTGTCGGCGACCGTGAACAGTTCCTTCGCTTCCGGCAGCGAGAGCGAGACCAGCACCTTCTTCAGGTCGGCCACACGCTGGCGCTGCTCGCGCAGCCCCGCCTCGGTCGACTGATCCGCGTTGAGCAGTGCCTCCACCAGCGCCTCCGGCAGCACCTTGTTCAGGCGCACCAGCAGCTCGCGGGCGTATTCGGTCTGCTTGTCGATGGAAAGCCGGATGCCCAGGCCGAACTCCGCGTTGTCTTCAAACAGCGAGTTTGACCATGCCACGCCGCGCCCGTCCTTGTTCTGCGTGTAAGGCGTGGTCGGCAGGTTGCCGCCGTAGATGGAGGAGCAGCCAGTGGCGTTGCCAATCACCGAGCGGTCGCCGGTCAACTGCGTCAGCAGCTTGATGTACGGCGTTTCACCGCAACCCGAGCACGCGCCGCTGAACTCAAACAGAGGCTGCAGCAGTTGCACGTCTTTCACCTGGCCGAAGCTGAGGGCCGTGCGGTCCACCTCCGGCAGTTCCAGGAAGAAGTCCCAGTTCTTCGCTTCGCTCTCGCGCAGCGCCGGCTGTGGCACCATGTTGATGGCCTTGTGCTTTACCTCGGTCTTCGACTTCGCCGGGCAGGCTTCCACGCACAGCGCGCAGCCCGTGCAATCCTCAGGCGCAACCTGCAGCGTGTACTTCTGGCTCGGGAAGTTCTTCCACTTCGCCTCGGCTGACTTGAAGGTCTCAGGCGCGCCCTTCAGCAGTTCCGCGTCATACACCTTGGCGCGGATGACCGCGTGCGGGCACACCAGCACGCATTTGCCGCACTGGATACAGAGGGCCTCATCCCACTGCGGAATCTCCAAGGCGATGTTGCGCTTCTCCCACTGCGCGGTGCCCGTGGGGTAGGTGCCATCCACCGGCAGCTTGCTCACCGGCAGGTCGTCGCCGTTGCCCAGAATCATGGCGCCGAGCACGTCCTTCACAAACTCCGGTGCCTGCGCCGGAACCGGCGGGCGCACGTCGCGGGTGGCCGTGGCCGAGGACGGAACCTTCACTTCAAACAGGTTGCCGAGCGCGTGGTCAACGGCGGCGTAGTTCTTCTGCACCACAACATCACCGCGCTTGCCATAGGTCTTCTTGATGGCATGCTTGATGGCCTCAATCGCCTCTTCACGCGGCAGCACACCGCTGATGGCGAAGAAGCACGTCTGCATGATGGTGTTGATGCGGCCGCCCATGCCGGTCTCACGCGCCACGTGGTAGCCGTCGATGACGTAGAACTTCAGCTTCTTGGCGATGATCTGCTTCTGCACCGTCAGCGGCAGCTCGTTCCAGACATCATTCGGGCCGAACGGACTGTTCAGCAGGAAGACTGCGCCCTCGTCCGCATACTTGAGCACGTCAATGCGCTCAAGGAAGTTGAACTGGTGGCAGGCCACAAAGTTCGCGCGCGTGATGAGGTAGCTGCTGTGAATCGGCTTGGGGCCAAAGCGCAGATGCGAGGTGGTGACCGAGCCGGACTTCTTCGAATCGTAGACGAAGTAGCCCTGTGCGTTGTTCGGCGTGTCTTCGCCGATGATCTTGATCGAGTTCTTGTTCGCGCCCACCGTACCGTCGGCGCCCAGTCCATAGAAGAGCGCGCGCACGGTCTTGGCATCCTCGGTGGAGAACGCCGCGTTGTAGTCGAGCGAGGTGTGCGTCACGTCGTCGACAATGCCAACCGTGAAGTGGTTCTTCGACTTCGCAGCCGACAGGTTGTCGAAGACGCCCTTCACCATCGCGGGCGTGAACTCCTTTGACGACAGGCCGTAGCGTCCGCCCACAACTTTCGGCATCGCAAACGGCAGCGTGCCCGCCGCCTGCGCCTCGGCAAAGGCTGTCACGCAGTCAACGTAAAGCGGTTCGCCTGTCGCGCCCGGCTCCTTCGTGCGGTCGAGCACCGCAATCGCCTTCACCGTCTTGGGCAGTGCATCCACAAACAACTCGGCGGCAAACGGACGATACAGGCGCACCTTCAGCACGCCAACCTTTTCGCCCTTCGCCAGCAGGTGTTCCACCGTCTCCTGCGCCACTTCGGCGCCGGAGCCCATGACGACCACCACGTGCTCGGCGTCCGGCGCACCGTGGTACTCGTAGAGCTTGTACTGGCGGCCGGTGAGCGCGGCAAACTTGTCCATCGCGTTCTGCACGATCGTCGGCACCGCGAGGTAGTAGGGGTTCACCGTCTCGCGCGCCTGGAAGTAAACGTCGGGGTTCTGCGCGGTGCCGCGCAGAATGGGATGATCCGGCGAGAGGGCGCGCTTGCGGTGCGCTTCCACCAGTTCCAGCGGGATCATCGCCTTCATGTCGTCGATGAGGAGCTGTTCGACCTTGGCAACCTCATGCGAAGTGCGGAAGCCGTCGAAGAAATGGACGAACGGCACGCGAGCTTCGAGCGTCGAGGCCTGAGCTATCAGCGCCGTGTCCATCACTTCCTGCACGGAGTTTGACGCCAGCAGCGCCCACCCGGTCTGGCGGACAGCCATCACGTCCTGGTGGTCGCCGAAGATCGACAGTGCCTGCGCGGCCACGGCGCGCGCGGCCACGTGCATCACGCACGAGGTCAACTCGCCGGCGATCTTGTACATGTTCGGGATCATCAGCAGAAGGCCCTGCGACGAGGTGAAGGTGGTGGCCAGCGTGCCACCCTGCAACGCGCCGTGCAGCGCACCCGCCGCACCGGCTTCGCTCTGCATCTCAATCACGGAAGGGACCGTGCCCCATATGTTCGGCTTGCCGTCGCTCGACCACTGGTCGCTCCACTCGCCCATCGGCGAGCTCGGAGTGATGGGGTAAATCGCGATGACTTCATTCACTTTGTGCGCAACATAGGCGGCTGCCTCGTTGCCGTCAATGGTCACTTTTTCTCGCATCATGTTGTCCGTTTTCCCGCGCCGCGCATTGCCATCTTTTTGCAGCGCCTGTGCTGGCGGCCACCCCTCGCAGCCGGAGACGTTCCGGTGCAAAATTCGCCGCAGTTTTCCGATCACCGAACATTACAGCCGCCCATGCACAAAACGGCTGTGACCTAACTCACAATCGGGAGTGAGGGGTCAGCTTCCGCACCATTTTTCCTGATTTCGTGCCGTCCGCGAGAACGAGTGCCGTGCCCCGCCTCCGCCGTTGCGGGCGGAAGCGGGAGTCACACGACTCGCCGGTCGGCAATTATCTTGCGGCAGCCGCCGCGCGGCGCTCGGCCATCGCCTTCTGGCGGGCGATCATGCCGGCCAGCTTAGCCTCGGCTTCGGCGGTACGGTGAATCAGCTTTTCCGAGTTGGCCATGAACTGCGGCCCGGCAACCTTGCGGATATCCGCCATGTAGGGTGAGAACTTGGCAAAGAGGAAGAACATTTCTCCTGCGTTATCCAGGAACAGATGCTCATGCAGCGCGCCGTGCAGCACCAGCGTGGCGGCCATTTCCCAGAAGCTGGTTGCCTGCCGGAAGTAGGCGTTTTCCTGCGTGCCAAAGGCGTTCATCACCTTGAGCACATCGTCGGCGCTGGTCACCGGCATTTGCGAGACATACTTGCGCGCTTCGCGCATCACCGGCTCGCGGCGCAGGTCATACAGCTTCAGAATCAGTTCGGCATCAGCTTGGCTTGCAAGGGCACTCATCATTTCAATCCTCCGCCGGAAAGCATAGCGCACGGCCGGGCATTGCGCAGCAACGCAAAGGTGCCCGGAGAGTGTGTGGCTCATCCCTGCCGCTCACCCACCGTGCTGCACCGCAATAACAAAGGCCCTCCGCGCGGGAGGGCCTTGATGGTCAGTTGAAGTTGGAGCGTTACGCGACGGTTGCCTGCTCCGGCCCCTGCTCTTCGGCCGGACCGGCGATCTGCTTGCTGAACGTGCAGGTTGGCGTTTCCGCCGCGGGAGCTTCCTTCTTCTTGCCCTTCGCAGCCTTGCCCTTTGCGGCTTTGGCCTTGCCCGCGGCGTTGCCGCGCGAGTTCGGGCAGATGAGGAACGTGCCTTCCTTCGTGGTTTTCTCCATCAGGTACGGGCTGTGGCACTCCGGACACTCCTGCGCCACCGGCTTGTAGGCCGAAGTGAAGGTGCAGTCCGGGTAGTTCGAGCAGCCGTAGAAGATGTTGCCCTTGCGCGCCTTCTTCTCCGCAATCTCGCCGGTCTTGCAATCGGGACACTTCATGCCGATGAAGTTCTGCTTCACCCACTTGCATTCCGGGTAGCCGGAGCAGGAGATGAACTCGCCGAAGCGTCCGTGGCGCAGCAGCAACTGGCGGCCGCACTGCGGGCACTTCTCGTCGAGCGGAACATCCGGCGCCTTCTTGGCCTGGTCGAGCCGGCGCGTAGTCTTGCAATCCGGGTAGCCGGTGCAGGCCATGAACTGGCCAAAGCGTCCGCGCTTGAGCACCATCGGGCGGCCGCAGTTCTCGCAATACTCTTCCTGCGAGGTCTCCTGCACGTCGGCCGTGTCGAGGTCCGGAAGGTCGATCGGGTTTTCCTTGGTGAAGGTGCAGCTGTTCGGGTCGCTCTTGTCGTAGGCCGAGCAGGCGTAGAACGAGCCGTGCTTGCCCCACTTGATGACCAGCGGCGAACCGCAGCGCTCGCACTTCTCGTCCGTGGGCTTTTCCATGCGCTTGATGTTTTCCATGTGCTTCTGCGCATAGTCCAAGTCCCGCTCAAACTTTTCGTAGAACTCCCGCAGCGCATCGGTCCACTTGCGCTTGCCGTCCTCGACCTCGTCGAGGTCCTCTTCCATCTTCGCCGTGAACTGCGTGTCGAAGATGTCCTTGAGGTTCGCCACCAGCAGGTCCGCCACCACAAAGCCGATCTCGGTCGGGAAGAACTTGCCGCCGCGGCCGGGCGTCTTCTGCACGTACTGGCGCTCCTGAATGGTGCTGATGATGGCCGCGTAGGTCGACGGGCGGCCGATGCCGCGCTCTTCCAGCTCTTTCACCAGCGACGCTTCGTTGTAACGCGGAGGCGGCTCGGTGAAGTGCTGTTCCGGCTTCAGTTCCTTGAGCGTCAACGCCTGGCCCACGGCCAGCCCCGGCAGCTTGTGCTTCAGCTCCTCGTCTTCTTCGTCCTTCGCGTCCTTTGACTCCTCATAAACCTTGAGGAAGCCGTCGAACTTGAGCACCGAACCGGTGACGCGGTATTCGTAGCTCTTGCCATCGGTCGCAGCGTTGATCACCACGTTCGTCTGGTCAAAAACCGCGGACGTCATCTGTGAGGCCACGAAGCGCTGCCAGATCAGCTTGTAGACCTTCATCTCGTCGTCCTGCAGATACTTTGCCACGCTCTCCGGCGTGCGCATCACCGAGGTTGGACGGATGGCTTCGTGCGCTTCCTGCGCGTTCTGCTGCTTGCTCTTGTACGCGTTCGGACTTTCCGGAAGATAGGGGGCGCCGTACTCGCGCGGAATCAGTTCGCGCACCTCTGTGATGGCGTCATTGCTGACGCGCACGGAGTCAGTACGCATATAGGTGATGAGGCCGACCGTGCCCTCGTCGCCCAGTTCCACGCCTTCATACAAACGCTGCGCCAGCATCATGGCGCGCTTCACGCTCATGCCCAGCTTGCGCGAGGCATCCTGTTGGAACTTTGAGGTGGTGAACGGCGCCATGGGATTGCGGCGGCGTTCGCGCTTGTCCACCGAGGCAACCGTCCAGGTCGCCTTCTCCAGCTTCTTGCGCAACTCCTCGGCGGCCTCGCCCGTGGGCAGCGCATTGTCCTTCGGGTTGGTGCCCGCCAGCTTGGCGTCAAAGGCCGGGGGGGTCTTCGCGGCCAGCCGCGCATCCAGCGACCAGTATTCGACCGGAACAAACGCCTTGATTTCGCGTTCGCGCTCGACGATCAGCCGCAGCGCCACGGTCTGCACGCGGCCCGCACTCAGGCCACGGCGCACCTTGTCCCAAAGCAGCGGGGAAACCTGGAAGCCCACGAGGCGGTCGAGCACACGGCGGGTCTGCTGCGCGTCGACGAGGTTCCAGTCGATGTCGCGCGGCTTCTTGAAAGCCTCCTGCACGGCCTTCTTCGTAATCTCGTTGAAGGTGACGCGGAAGATGGGCTTGGCGGACTTCTTCTTTGAGCCAGCGCCAAGTTCTTCGGCCAGATGCGCGGCAATTGCTTCGCCCTCGCGGTCAGGGTCAGGCGCCAGGTAGACAGCATCGGCGTCCTTGGCCAGCTTCTTCAGCTTGGCAACAACCTTTTCCTTGCCCGGAATGACTTCGTACTCGGTCTCGAAGTTGTTCTCAACATCCACGCCGAGACCCTTCTTCGGAAGGTCCTTGATGTGGCCCAGAGAGGCTTCGACCTCATAACCTTTGCCAAGATATTTCTGAATCGTCTTTGCCTTGGCCGGCGATTCGACGATGACCAACCCTTTTGCCAAAGTAACCTCTTACCTTTCCTCAACTGCCAATTGAAGCTAGCACGGACGGCGCTGATTGCCCAAATCCACCTTCGCCGCCCGGATCTCCGTTCGCGAGGAAATCTCCGGCGGTGATACTACAGGATTCCATGCCCTCTTGCCCAATCCCTCAGAAGACTCGCACGTAACTTTTGCCCGGTAACTGACGGATTCGGCCCGACATTTCCAATTCAAACAACGCCGTGAAAACCTCCGACGACGACAACTGCCCATCGAGCTTTTCCATCAGCGTGTCAATGTGCACGGACTCATCGGCCTTGATGAGCGCATACAGCTTGCGCTCGGCCGCGCCGGCTTCCTTCTTCTCTTCGTTTGCCTCAGAAGCCTCGGCGAATAAATCCCCGGTCTTCGCCTCGGCCTTGATCTCCACGGGTTGTAGACGCAGACGCAGCTCACTGGGTAGCGCCTCCATCACGTCTTCCCAGGTCGCCACCAGAATTGCGCCCTGTTTTATTAACGTGTTTGGCCCCCAACTGTTGCGGTTGGTCACGTTGCCGGGCACGGCAAAGACTTCGCGGCACTGCTCCAGCGCCAGCCGCGATGTAATGCGCGTGCCGCTGTATTCACCAGCCTCCACCACCAGCACGCCACAGCTCAGGCCGCTGATGATGCGATTGCGTATGGGGAAATTCTGCGGCGTTGGAATGGTGCCCATCACGAATTCGCTGATGATGGCGCCGCCGGTTTCAAGAATCTGATCGGCGAGCTTGCGGTTTTCGCGCGGATAGATGACGTCAACGCCCGTGCCAAGCACGCCGACCGTCCGCCCTTTGCCTTCGATGGCTCCGCGGTGGCTGAAGGCATCCACCCCCCGAGCCAGTCCACTAATAATGATGACGCCACGGACGGAAAGGTCGCAGGCGAGCCGTCCGGCCATGCCAATGCCGTAGGGCGTTGGGTGCCGCGTGCCCACCATGGCGATGCCAACTTCATTCAGCACCGCCACGTCGCCGCGCACGTACAGCACCAGCGGCGGATCGTAAATCTGCTTCAGCCGTTCGGGATATTCGGGAGTGTCCAGCGCAATCAGCCGCACCGTTTTGGCCGCCGCGACTTTCTCAAGCTCTTCGTCGGCCAGCCGCAGCGAGCTTCCGTCAAAGATGCTCTGCGCCGATGCCGCCGGAATGCCGGAGGCTTCCAGCTCCGTCAGCGGCGCGCGGAACACCTGCTGTACCCCGTGGAAGTATTGCAGCAGCTTGCGCGTGCGCGTAGGACCCAGCCCCGGCGTCAACGCCAGCGCCAGCCATTCGCGCTCATGCCACTTCAGACCGAGTTCTTCCGCAGCCCCCATCGCGTGCCTCCCCGTACGCCATGCGTGCCCGCCACTGCTCAGCCCTGCCCGTTCTGTTGCCTGTTTGTTGCGCCGCCATCCTACCCCGGCTCCGCACAGGGTACAATGACAAGTTGCTTATCGGTTCATGACAACTTCTATGCGTCCGCTTCGAATCTCCGCCATCTCGTTTCTGAACACCGCACCGCTGATGTGGGACTTCTATCACAACCCCTCGCAGGAGGTGCAGGAGAACTTCACCTTCCAATACGACGTGCCCAGCACCTGCGCGCAGGCTCTGCGTGAAGGCCGCGCCGATATTGGCATCATCCCGGTCTTCACCACGGCCACCATTCCCGACCTTCTGGTGATCCCCGGCATCACCATCGCCGCGCTCAACCAGGTGCGCTCCATTCTGCTGGTGAGCAAGGTGCCTATCGAGCAGATCCGCCGAGTCGCGGTCGACACCAGTTCGCGCAGCTCGGTCAATCTGCTGCAGGTGCTGCTGGCGGCCTTCTACGGCGGCAAGCGCGAACTGGTTCCCATGGCGCCCAAACTCGCACCGATGCTGGAAGCCGCCGACGCCGGACTCATCATCGGCGACCCCGCGCTGCTGGTGAACACCGAGGGCTACTACGCCTACGACCTCGCGGAACTCTGGCGCCAGCACACCGGCAAGCCGTTCGTCTTTGCCGTCTGGACGATCCGCCGCCAGGCGTTGAGCGAGATGAAGCCGGGTCTGGACGTCGCTGGCATCTTCCAGCGCTCGCGCGACCACGGCCTGCTGCCCTCCTCGCTCGACGTCATCCAGCAGGAGTGGTCGGCCAAGCTCGGCCTGACGCCGGAGAACATCCGCCACTACCTGACCGAGAACATCCACTACCAACTCGACACTGCCTGCCTCGACGGCCTCGGCCAGTTCTTCCGCTACGCCGAACAGTTCGAGCTGATCCCCAAGGCTCCGCAGCTCGCGTTCCTGTAGCCGGGCCAGCAAGACTCCGATCGCTGTTGCCCAACTCGTATCGCCTGACTTTCAGACGATCGAGTGGGGCATCGTGCTTCCGCGCACAGGCCCGCCAAAAGCAGATCCTTCGTCGCTACGCTCCTCAGGATGACGCCATCGTGAAGACGGTGGCATGGCTGAACAGACGCCACGCTTCCCCTCTCCGCCCCCGCATGTTAGAGTGCTGCCGCGTTTGTCCCCCGGCCTCAAACCACCCTTGAGAGGAGTTTTCTGATGAAGAGGAGTTTCCTGCTACGCACGTTTGCGCTCTGCACACTGCTTGCCCTAGGTTGCGCCACGCTGATGGCGCAAGCCAAGCCCGCCACCGGTTCCGCTCCGGCCAAGCCGGCAGCCACCAAGCCCGCTGCGGCGGAGAAGATCGACATCAACTCCGCGACCAAGGACCAGTTGAAGACCATCCCCGGCATCGGCGACGCATACGCCGACAAAATCATCGCCGGTCGTCCTTATGCCACCAAGCTCGATCTGGTGAAGAAAAACATTGTTCCGCAGGCCACCTATGACAAGGTGAAGGAGCAGATCATCGCCCACGGCGGACGCACCGTGAAAGCCAAAGCCGACCAGAAACCCACCAGCCATCCGCGGATGAAGCCGATGGATGACCCCGCCGCCAAGCCGGACAAGAAATAGGCCAATCCCATGCGGAGCGCGCCAACCGCGCTCCGCCCCTTTGCCCCGCGCCGCCGCCCCCGCTACAATACGTCACAGGTATTTGTGATGACACTGACCCGCGAGCAAGCACTCGACATGTTCCGCTCCGATGATCTGATCGGCATCGGCATGGAAGCCGACGCCGTGCGCCGTCGCCTGCACCCTGAAGGCGTCGTGACCTACATCATCGACCGCAACATCAACTACACCAACTACTGCACCGAGTACTGCACCTTCTGCGCCTTCTACAAGCCGCTGAAGGGACCGCTCGCCGGGCAGGGCTACGTCCTCGACTTCGAGACCATTTACGACAAGGTGCGCGAGACCGTGGAACTGGGCGGCACCGGCGTGCTCATGCAGGGCGGCCTGCACCCCGACCTCAAGATTGAATACTTTGAGCAGATGATGTCGGGCATCAAGCAGCGCTTCCCGCAGGTTCACCTGCACTGCTTCTCCGCCTCGGAAATTCTGGCCATCGCCGAGTACAGCAACATCAGCGTGGAGGACACCATCCGCCGCCTGCGGGACGCCGGCCTGGATTCGATCCCCGGCGGCGGCGCGGAGATTCTCGACGACGACGTGCGCTTCAAGATTGCCCGCCTGAAGTGCCGCACCGAGGAGTGGCTCTCCGTACACCGCATTGCGCACAAGCTCGGCATGCGCACCACGGCCACCATGATGTTCGGCGTGGGCGAAACCTTCGAGCAGCGCATCAATCACTTTGAGCACATCCGCCGCCTGCAGGAAGAGACCGGCGGCTTCACGGCGTTCATCCCCTGGACCTTCCAGCCCAAGCACACCGCGCTCGGCGGACGCGGCTGGAACGAGGCCACCTCGGTCGAATACCTGAAGACCCTGGCCATCTCGCGCCTCTACCTGCAGAACATTGAGAACGTGCAGGCCAGTTGGGTGACACAGGGCCTCAAGGTGCTCCAGATGGGCCTGCGCTTTGGCGGCAACGACGTGGGTTCGGTGATGATCGAGGAGAACGTGGTGAAGGCTGCTGGCACCAGCAACTGCACCACTGAGGAGGAATTGCGCCGCATCATCCGCGACGCCGGATTCCGCCCCGTGCAGCGCGACACGCTCTACCGCACATACTTCCTCAACTAGCTGCGGCGGCAACAACGCGCGGCAACAGTTCAAAGCCCCACTCCATCAACGATGAAGTGGGGCTTTCTTCTTGCTGTGAACCAAATTGAAAGTGCTTGCCTAGTGCGTGGCAGGCTTCTCTGCCCGAGCTTTCAGCGCCTCGTTCATGGCGCGGAAGCGGTCGGTCGTAGAGGCGGCAACCTGCTTCCACATGGGCTCCACCAGAGAGCCGCGGAAGCTCTCGCGCTGGATAAGCCGCGTACCGCCGTTGGGCATCGGCTCCAACTCGAAGCGGTGTTCTCCGTCAAAAAGGCCAGGAATGATGGCGTGCCCCACCCAGCGCAACTCCTTGCCCGGCGTGGCGGCCACCACCTTGGGGAAGAAGACCAGCCCGCCGGAGCGCACGTAAAGCCACTTGCCCTGCTCGGCCGTCCCATGCACGCGGAACATCGGGTTCCACTGCGGGTAGGCGCCGAAATCGGTCAGCTCCTGCCACACGCGTTCGGGCGGTGCCGAGATTTCAACTTCCGTAAACACCGAGCGCACCACCTGGTTGGGACGGTTGCCCATCATCACGGCCATGGCCAGCACGCCAATCAACAATGCCAGCGGCGCACGCCACCAGCGCATCGCCCGCGGGCGCTCCACACTGCGAGATTTCTGATTCTTGCTCATAGCGAAACGATGCCCACTCCCAGCCGGGAGTCCTGCATCCACACCTAAAGTATTTCATGAGGTGGCGTGAGCGCAGGGCTGTCAGCGGCAATCTTTACCAATCCTTACGTTTCGGAATGGCAATGGAAAAGCCCCCGGAGAATGCTCCGGGGGCGGTGATTGCACGCTTTGAGCGTGTCAAAATTCGGAAACGCTTTAGATTCCCACCGGGAACGGCTTGGCGTGCTCCTCTTCGTTGGCCGAGCGCGGACGCAGCAGGCTGTCGAAACGTCCCTGGAAGATCGACATCAGCGCCGTGTACCAGTAGCCGAAGACGAACAGGATCAGGAATGGCACGGTGAAGTAGTTTTCATTCACCATGGCGTACCAGACCGTCAATGCGAAGTACGTCCCCACCGCCAGCTCGATCAGCGGCACGACGCCGAGGCGCTTGCGGTACTTCTTCGCGGCCGCCGACTTCTCGCCCGTGGCGCCCACGCGATACTTCGGCGTGCGCGCAAATGCCGTCTGGTGCTTGAAGACGGCCTCCATCACGGCCTTGGTGTTGGTGATCGTCAAGCCAATGCCGAGCGACATCAGCGCCGGCAGATACCACAGGCTGCGATACCACTGCTTCGGGAACAGCTCTTTTTCCGCGATGAAGTAGAAGCTCGAAATCGAGAACGTGGAGGCCACAAACAGAGGCAGGTCGATGTAGATCATCTGGAACCAGCCCTGGTAGAAGCGGATGATCATCGCCGGCATCATCAGCACGCTGAAGATGATCATCAGCGGGTAGCTGAAATTGGCGGTCAGGTGGTACCAGGCCTCGATTTTCTCGCGCCGCGAAATGTTGGCCCGGAACAGTGGCGGCAGGCACTTGATGGAACACTGGCTGAGGCCCTTGGCCCAGCGCGCCTGCTGCGTCTTGAAGGCCGTCATTTCAATCGGCAGCTCAGCCGGACACTCCACGTCCTGCAGGTAAATAAACTTCCAGCCTTTGACCTGCGCGCGGTAGCTCAGGTCGGTGTCCTCGGTCAGCGTGTCATGCTGCCAGCCACCGGCGTCGCCAATGGTGCACTTGCGCCACATGCCCGCCGTGCCGTTGAAGTTGAAGAACACTCCGGCGCGCGAGCGCGCTCCGTGCTCGACGATGAAGTGCCCGTCGAGCATGATGGCCTCCACCTCGGTCATCAGCGAGTAGTGCCGGTTGATGTGCGTCCAGCGCGTCTGCACCATGCCGACCTTCGGATCGGTAAAGTGGTGGATGACCTTCTGAATCCAGTCCGGCGAGGGCATGAAGTCGGCGTCGAAGATGGCGACAAACTCGCCCTTGCAGATTTTCAGGCCGTTATCGAGCGCGCCGGCCTTGAAGCCCGTGCGATCGGTACGGTGGATGTAGGTGATGTCGTGGCCCATGGCGCGGTAGCGGTCGACAATGTCCTTGGCCACCTGCTGCGTCTCGTCGGTCGAGTCGTCCAGCAACTGTATGTCGAGCAGTTCGCGCGGGTACTCCAGCTTGCAGATGGCATCCACCAGGCGGTCGACCACAAACTGCTCGTTGAAGATCGGCAGTTGGATGGTGACGCGCGGCAGCTTGTCCCAGAGCTGCTTCGGCTCGGTCACCTTGTTCTTCTTGTTCTTGTAGTACTGGTAGACCATCGTGTAGCGGTGGAAGCCGTAGCTGGCCAGGATGATCAGGGTGACAAAGTATGGAATCAGCAGCGCCAGATCGAAGGCGTTGAGCTGGTACAGCCCCTTGAAGTCCGTGTTGGTGGCGCGCTCAACAAACTTCTGGAACGCGCTCTGGCGTGGCGCGCTCAGGAGGAACAGTGCCGCAGTATGAATACTCAAAAATAGATTCATGGGTGTCGTTTGAGTCCCGAAAGAAACGATTGTACTCGAAGCGGCGGGAAAATTTCGCAGCCAGAACAGGGTTCCTTTGCCAGGCCGCCGTCATTTAGGATTTCGTTTGTGATGAATCGTCCCCGGAGATGGCTTCTTCGAACGCTGAGCACCGCACTGGCAGCCCTGCCACTTGCGCTGTCACCCGCCGCAGCCCAGCAACTGGAACAGGTTCACGAGCCACCGGCGCAGGCGCCTGCCGCTGCCTCCGCTCCGGTGTCGAAAACGATCGACGCCAGCACGATCCCGGCCGCTCCGGCTGTATCCACAACGGGGCAATCCGCGGCCGAACCGGAATCCGGGCTGCTCTCCCGCACCCGCTACACGTCGCTTTATTTCGGATTCACGCTGGAACTGCCTCCCAACTCCGAGCACCTGCGCCTGCTGCGCGCCACGCTCCAGCCTTCCGGCACTTATGCCCTGCTGGCACTGCGCACCGGCGCTGCCGACCGCACCAGCAAGCTGGTGGTCCGAGCGCTGGTTCCCAGCTTTGAAGAGGGCGCCACGCTGGAGGAGTTCACGCGGGCGCGCCTGCAGCAGCTCCGCATGACGAACCCGACCTGGCGCGGGCCGGAGTTTCGCCGGATTGGCGGGCGCGAGGCCTGGCGGATTGAGTTGGGCGCCAACGGCTACACATTCATACGCTCCACCACCTGGTTCATTGAGACCCGCGGCTACGTGCTGCAGATCGACCTGGATACCAGCGAGGACGCCTACGGCAAGGCCTTGGATGCCGCCGTCGAACAGATAGAGTTTCACCCTCTGCCTCTGGCGCCGGAGAAAACCACCGAGTTGGCCGGTCCCGGCGCGGAGCCCTACAACGGCCCCTCGTTGTTCAGCAATTTTGTGGACCGCAAGCTGCGCGAGGAGCCCCGCCGTGCTCTGGATGCCGGAGCATGGAGCGGGATGGTCTACGAGAACAAGCCGGCGGGAATCACCCTGAAGCTGCCGAAGGGCACCTCCCGCATGACAGAGCGCTCGGCCGTGCATGTGCTCGCCTGGGGCTCCGACCCGGACGTGAAGCTGGAAACGCCGGACCGCCGGGGAGAACTGTGGCGCGCCTGCTCGCGCACGCTGGCCGCCGTGGCCGATACCGCCCACATGATCACCCCCAGCATCGCGCCCACCATGGTCGTCGGCATGCTCCGCGCGGACTGCATGCCCGACCTGCAGATTCCCGCCAATGGCGATGACCAGCCCGCGCTCGACCTGCTGGCATCGACTCTGGTGCGCGCCACCGAGATGACACGCTTTGACCGCGGGCATTGGGAGCGCAACAGCAACCAGCTAAGCTTCTCGCTGGAGGGCACGAAAGCCTATGAGGTCAGCGATGAGATGCTGCTGCGGAGGCTTTCCCTGCGCATGACGCTCATCCGGCGCGGAGACTACTACATCACCGTCTTCCTGGTGGGCGAAAACGCCGACACCCTGCGCCGCATGGAGCGCTGGCTGGAAGTGAAGTAGCGGGACCGGCACCCGGCCGGCCCGCTCTCGACGAACTATTTAGAAGGTAAAGACGATTCCTGCGGAAGGAATCATCGTCTGCGCCATCTTGTCGACCTTGAGGCCGTTCCCCGCCAGCGTCGGCACCTTGTAGACATAGCTCTTGGCGGCCAAGCGGATGGCCACATGCTTGGCGACTGTGATGTCGCTGCCACCGCCAATCAGGAGCGCCGCTCGCGTCTGTGTCTCGCTGAACGAGGAATCCCGCGGAGAGAAACGCAGCGCCCCTCCTCCAACTAGGAGAAACGACTTCATCTTCTTGGTCAGAGGATTCGGAATGGCAATGGCCGCCGAGGCACTGACGGCGTTCACATTCGCCGGGAGCGCCACCATCGAGCCGCCCGTGCCGTACTTTTGGCTGTCGCGGAAGAAGTCATAGCCGGCCTCCACGCCCAGCCAGCGGGTGAAGTTGTATCGGTAGCCGGCGGAAATTCCGCCGGACTTGCTGGGCTCATAGGTAATGCCCTGGCTGGTGGCCTTGCGGGTAATCACGCCGCTGCCCAGCACCGTGACCTGCTGTTTTGCTTCCTGCGCGACGGCGGCCCCGCACAGGGCCAGCACGAGGACCATTCGGTTCATCCACTGCTTCATTCGGTTCTCTCCTCGATGGGGTTGGCTTTCAGCCTGCGGCTGAAATTAAATACGTACTAGTTGGTATTTAATTTGAGAGAAAGCCCGCTTGTCAAGCCCAGCCGCCGCACCCCGCGCTTATACTGTTGCCCATATGCCCGAAGAAGCACTCAACAAACACCAGCTCCGCACCCGTGAGACCCGCGAACGCCTGCTGAAGGCCGCAGAAGAGATCTTTGTCCGCGATGGCTACGAGGGTGCCGAACTGGGCGAGATTGCCGCCCTCGCCGGGCGCACCAAGGGCGCCATCTACGCGCACTTCAAGAGCAAGGAAGACATCTTTCTGGCGCTCATTGAGGACCACGGCCAGCGCGCCAGAACGCAGATGGAGGAGGCTCTCGCCAACTCCTCCGGAATCGAGCAGAACCGTCAGGCAATGCGCCGTTTTTTGTTTTCTTTGCTGGATGATCGCTCGTGGGTGCTGCTGATGCTGGAGTTCAAACTCTTCTCCATCCGCCATCCCGAGGCCAAGGAGCAACTGGAGAGCTATTTCCAGAAGATGATTCCTCCGGGGCAGGAAGAACGCTATGCCCGGATTCTCGGGCGCGACGGCCGCGGCAAGAACGCCCTTCCCCGCCGCCAGACGGTCCGGCTCATTCAGCCCATCATTTCAGCGCTCGCCTTGGAGGCTGCTTTCGATCCTTCGCTCGACCGCGAGGGCGCGGTTGGCAAGGTCCTCGACCGCATCTTCGACGCCCTCTTCTAGGAAGACGACCCCGCCATCCGCTATCCCCGCGGCTGGTCCGCCCGACTTCCGCTTCGCGTTGAAACGACTCTTTGTCCGCATCCCCGGGTGGTATGCTTTTCACACTTCTTTCCGGGGGAACCATGACCGCACAGCCTGCACGGAAGTTTTCGCGCCTTCTGCTCGCCTTCGCATTTCTGCTTTCCGTCTCGTCGATGGGCTTTGCCGTTGACCGGCAGGCCAGCGCCGACTATCATGCCCGCCGCGTGGCGCTGGCGGCCAAGACCAACGGTTTGCCCGTGGTGCTGTTCGCCGCCGAGGAAAGCCCCGAAGGCCTTACCCCCTTCCGCCAGGACAATGACTTCTTCTACCTCTCCGGATGGGCCGAGCCGGGTGCCGCGCTCCTCGTCGCCCCGGAAGTGAAGTCCACGGCCACCATGCCCGGCCACCCCTACACGGAGATTCTGTTTCTGCCGCTGCGCAACCTGCGACGCGAGCGCTGGACCGGCCCCAAGCTGGGCGCCGACGATCCCAAGGCATCGGAGCTGACCGGCTTTGACAAGGTGCTGCCGCTCGACGATCTTGCAGAGGAGCTGAACAAGCTGAACGCCGGGGCCATTTTGTCGGACACCTCCGAGGAGCCGAATGAAACGGCCGCTACGCGCCCCCTCCAGTGGATTGCCCGCGCCACCGGCGTGCCTGAGCTGAGCGTGCGCGACGTGAAGCCGCTGCTCCTCCCCCTGCGCACCTATAAGGACGCGGGCGAGATTGAGCGCATCCGCCACGCCACCGACGCCAGCATTGCCGCCCACCAGAAGGCGCTGAAGGCCATCAAGCCCGGCCTTTACGAGTACCAGATCGCGGCCATCATGAAGGGTGAGTTCGAGTACCTGGGCTGCGAGCGCCCGGCCTATGCCCCCATCGTCGGCACCGGGCTGAACTCAACCGTGCTGCACTACTCTGACAACACGGCGCAGATTCATGACGGCGACCTGATCGTGATGGATGTGGCTGGAGAATATGGCCTTTACGCCAGCGACATCACGCGTACGGCCCCCGCCAACGGACACTTCACCGCCCGCCAGCGCGAGATCTACAACATCGTGCTCGGCGCACAGCAGGCCGCCGAGAAGGCGTTTGTCTCCGGCAAGAGCCTGCTGCGCGGGCAAAGCCCTGAGTCGCTCTACAAGGTCGTGGTCGACTACTTCAACGCCCACGGCAAGGACCTGCACGGCCAGCCGCTCGGACAGTACTTCATCCACGGCCTCGGCCACCCGGTGGGGCTGGAGGTTCACGACGTGGGCACCTACGGCACGCCCGAGCTGCCGCTCGGCCCCGGCTCCATCTTTACCTTGGAACCCGGCCTTTATATCCCGGAGGAGAAGATCGGTGTCCGCATTGAGGACCTGTACCTGGTGGATAAGGACGGCAAATTGGTGCGCTTGACCGCTCCGCTGCCGCACACCGCCGAGGAAATTGAAGCCGCCATGGGCAAGTAGTGCCCGGTTGGGCAACGAGAACCGCCGCTGAGGGCCTCGGGTTTGGTATGCTAGAGACTGTGATGATCAAGGCTGCGTATGTGCTGCTGGTCGTATGCACCGTTGCCCTTCTTGGGGTAGCCGGAAGCATCTATCTACGAATCCGCCAGCACTTAGCCAAGCCGCACTCCGAACAGGTTGCGAAGTTGGACTCCGCAACACCAGCCGAGCCAGCCGAAACAGCGCTGCCGGCCAAGGAAGGAAGCCAGGCATGAGGATGAAGACAGCCGCCGCAACTATCGAATCTGCAAGCACTTACGCGCTTACTCGCAACGCTGCGCTGGTCATTTGCGCCAGCCTGGTGATTGCCTTCTGCTCGCGCCTGAGCCTGCCGCTGCCCTTCACCCCGGTACCGCTCTCCATGGCCAGCTTTGCGGTTCTGGCCGTGGGCCTGACCCTTGGCAGCCGCCGCGGCTTTGCCGCCAGCGCGCTGTTTTTGACGCTCGGTGCCGCGGGCATGCCGGTCTTCGCCTTTGGTGGCCCCGGTGGTCCAGCGCAGATGCTTGGCCCGGCCGGTGGCTTCCTAGTCGCCTACCCTGTGGTTGCGTTCGTTGCCGGCTGGATTGCCGAGCATGGCGCAAAGACTTTTGCGGTCCGTACGCTGGCCGCTGTGGCCGCTGAGCTGGTGCTGTTTGCCTCCGGCGCGGCCTGGTTCATGGCGCTGACCCACGCCTCGCTTCGGCAGGCGGTGATGTTCAGCGTTTACCCGTTCGTGTTTGGAGAAGTTGCGAAGGTATTGATGGCGTCGGCCGTTGCCGGACGCTTCTATCGCGCCTCCAGCCGTTAATTGTGCACATCGGCGCCGCGAGGCATTTCGGCGCCTTTTCACCGTTTGGACTTGGACTACAAAACCATTATGACCAGTGTTGCTGAACCGCTTGAAATCAAAGTTGCGCACAGTCCGGACTCGGACGACGCGTTCATGTTCTATGGCCTCGCCACCAACAAGGTGCGCGTTCCGGGGCTGAAGTTCACCCATACGCTCACCGACATTGAGACCCTGAACCGCAAGGCGTTCGAGGCCTACTACGATGTGACGGCCATCAGCTTCCACGCCTACCCCTACCTGCAGGACAACTACGCGTTGATGCCCTGCGGCGGCAGCGTGGGCGAAGGCTACGGCCCGATGATCGTTTCGCCTCGCGCCATGACGCTCGACGAAGTCAAGAACGTGAAGATCGCCGTCCCCGGCACGCTGACCACCGCCTACCTGGGACTGAAGCTGTTTGCTCCCGATTGCCAGACCGAAGTGGTGCCCTTCGACCAGATCATTCCCGAGGTGCTGGCCGGAAAGTACGAAGCCGGTCTCATCATCCACGAGGGCCAGCTCACCTACGGCAAGAGCGGCCTGCACCGCATTCTGGACCTGGGCAAGTGGTGGCGTGAACAGCAGTTCGGCACGGTGCTGCCCCTGGGCGGCAACGTGGTGAAGCGTTCGCTGGGCATGGAAAACATGATCAAGGTGACCAAGGCGGTGAAGGACAGCATTCAGTACGCGCTTGACCACCGCGAGGAAGCGCTTGAGTACGCCATGCAGTTCGCGCGCGACCTCGACCGCCAGTCGGCCGACCAGTTCGTGGGCATGTACGTCAACGAGCGCACCATCGACTACGGTGCGGATGGCCGCGCCGCCGTCGAGAAGATGCTGACCATGGGCCACGACAAAGGCATCATCCCGAACCTGCCGAAGCTCGATTGGGTCGAAATCCCCGAAACGCTGTAATCGGCATCCATCGGAATCATCCAAGGCCACGGCTTCGACCGTGGCCTTTCTGTTTACGCGGGACTCCCTGCATTTCCTTGGCAATAGAAAAGCCCCGCTCGCGGCGGGGCTTTTCCTTACGATGCGTCAACCCAAGCGAACTACTTCACCACCAAGTTCACCAGCTTGCCTTTGACGACGATGACCTTGACGACGTTCTTCCCTTCCACGCCGGCCTTGATCTTCTCGTCGGCCAGAGCTGTGGCCTGAATCACGTCCTGCGTAGCGTCGACGGGCACGAGGATGACCGTGCGCAGCTTGCCGTTGATCTGCACCGGAATCTCCAGCTCATCTTCCTTGGCCAGCTCGGGATCGGCCACCGGCCACGCGGCGCGCAGCAGGTTGCCGGTCTCGCCAAGCTGCTGCCACAGTTCGGCAGCGAAATACGGTGCAAACGGCGCCAGCAGCAGCACCAGCGTCTTCAGCGACTCGCGCCAGACCTTGGCATCGCCGTTCGGCCCGGTGAGCGCCGTCTGCTGTTCGCTGAAGGTGCGCACCAGCTCCATCACGGCCGAGATGCATGTGTTGAAGTGCCAGCGTCCGTCAAAGTCCTGCGTCACCTTGGCAATGGTCTGATGCAGCTTGCGTTGCAGGGTGCGGGCGGCCTTGGCGGCCTCCGGCGACGGCGTACCAGTAGCGCTGGCCGTGGCCGGCAGCGACTGCGCGAACAGCGCGTAGACGCGGCCGAGGAAGCGGCTGATGCCCGCGACGCCATCCTCCTGCCAGTCGAGGTCGCGGTCGGGCGGCGCGGCAAACAGGGCGTACATGCGCGTGGCATCCGCTCCATAGCGCGAGATCATATCGTCGGGCGAAACCACGTTGCCCTTCGACTTTGACATCTTCGAGCCGTCCTTGATGACCATGCCCTGCGTGAACAGGCGCGTGGCAGGCTCGTCATTCTTGATCAGGCCGAGGTCTCGCATGAACTTCGTCCAGAAGCGCGAATAGATCAGGTGCAGAATCGCGTGCTCGACGCCGCCGATGTACTGGTCGATCTGGAACCAGTAGTTCGCAATGCCGGTGTCGAACGGTGCGGTCGCAATCGGGCTGGTGTAGCGGTAGAAGTACCAGCTCGAATCCACGAAGGTGTCCATGGTGTCGGTCTCGCGGCGTGCCGCGGCTCCGCACTTGGGGCACTTCACATTGACGAACTCCGGCACGCGGCCCAGCGGCGAACCGCCAGCCAGCGTGATCTCCACGTTCTCCGGCAGCGTCACCGGAAGCTGCTCGTCCGGCACCGGCACCACACCGCACTTCTCGCAATAGATGATGGGAATGGGCGTGCCCCAGTAGCGCTGGCGCGAGATGCCCCAATCCTTGATGCGGAAGGTCACCGTCGGCTTACCGAAGCTGTGCTCGGCGGCGTAGGCGGCCATCTTCTTCTGCGCCTCTTCCACTGCCAGCCCCGTGTATGGGCCGCTGTTGACCAGCACACTCTCGTCTTCGCCCGTGTAGAGCGCCGCAGGGTCGAAGTCCGCTGCGGGCGTCTTGGGCGAAACAACCTGCCGGATCTCGATGCCGTACTTCTTCGCAAACTCGTAGTCGCGCTCGTCGTGCGCGGGCACGCTCATGATGGCGCCCGTGCCGTAGTCGCTCAGAATGTAGTTGGCCACCCATATGGGCACGCGGGTGCCGTTGAACGGGTTGGTGGCGTAGGCGCCGGTGAAGAAACCCTTCTTCTCCATGGTGCCCAGGTCGCCCGTCTGCTTGGCGGCGCGCTGGTCGGCAATCATCTCCTCCAGTGAGGCGTTGCGAGCGGCGTCGGCGCCAATCAACTGCTTCACGATGGCGTGATCGGGCGAGAGCTGCAACGAGGTGGCGCCGAAGATGGTGTCAATGCGCGTGGTAAAGACCGTGATCGGCTCGTTCGAGCCTTCCACCTTGAAGATGACCTCCGCGCCTTCACTGCGGCCAATCCAGTTGCGCTGCATGGTGCGGACTTTTTCCGGCCAGCCCTCGAGTTTGGTCAGGTCCTTCAGCAGCTCGTCGGCGTAGTTGGTGATGCGCACGAACCACTGATCCAGCTCGCGGGTCTCCACCGGCGTCGTCTCATGCCGCCAGCAGCAGCCGCCCACCACCTGCTCGTTCGCCAGCACGGTCTGGCATTCGGGACACCAGTTCAGCTTGCTCGACTTCTTGTAAGCCAGCCCCTTCTCATACAGTTTGAGGAAGAACCACTGGTTCCAGCGGTAGTACTCGGGCAGGCAGGTGGTGACTTCGCGCGACCAGTCATAGCTGAAACCGATGCGCTTCATCTGCTCGCGCATGTTGGCGATGTTGGAGAGCGTCCACTCCTTCGGCTGGCGCTTGTTCTTGATGGCCGCGTTCTCGGCGGGCAGGCCGAAGCTGTCCCAGCCCATGGGGTGCAGCACGTTATAGCCGTTCATCCACATGAAGCGGGCGAGCGCATCTCCAATGGAGTAATTGCGCACGTGGCCCATGTGCAGCGCGCCGCTCGGATACGGCAGCATCTCGACGCAGTAGAACTTCTTCTTCCCCGCCGACTCCGGCTCAGGCGCGTAAAACGCGGGGTTGGCGTTCCAGAGGGCAGCCCAGCGCGGTTCAATCTCGTGCGGGTTGTAGCGGAACGGATCGTTGTCTTCTGCGTACTCGGGGCGCTTCTGCGGAGTGGAGCTCGGCTTGGTATTTTCAGGCATGTCGATTGTCTTCTGTGCGTTCAGGGTAAAAAGTAATTTTACTGCAATGCGCGGGAGATGCGGGAATGGGGCTGCGAAGCAGGCCAGCGACAGGAGCGGAATACGCATGGGCTCCGGTGAGAGGACCACAGCCGAAGGCATATGCGCCTTCCCCAGAGCCGCGAAAAGGCCGCGATCAAAGAAACAGGTGATAGATGGGTAGCGCCGGGCTTCAGCCCGGCGTAACTGGAGACAAGCGGCGTGCGGCTTCAGCCGCTGGGGGTGAGTCCCTCCCTCAGAGGCTAAAGCCTCTGACAGTTTCGTCGGTCGACCACCGGGCTAAAGCCCGGTGCTACCCGCAATGGTTCACTTCATCCCGTTTCTCTGCGCACGTTCTGAGCTTGAAAGCCGCGCGGAGCAACCGTATCCGAAACGCGGGGTGCCCCAGGTTCAGCGCCCGCCGTTGGGGCTTAACCTGGGACGCCATGCCTACTTCTTTGGCGCGCGGAAGCAGCCTTCCACGTGGTCGTTCACCAGTCCGGTGGCTTGCATGAATGCGTAGATGATGGTGGTGCCCACAAACTTGAAGCCGCGCTTCTTCAGGTCCCGGCTGAGCGCATCGGATTCCGGCGTGGAGGCCGGAACCTCCTTCATCGTGCGCCAGCCATTGCGCTTCGGACGCCCGCCGACAAAGCTCCACACATACTTTTCGAACGAGCCAAACTCCTTCTGCACGGCAAGGAACGCCTTGGCATTCACCACCGCCGAGTGCATCTTCAAGCGGTTGCGAACCAGTCCGGCGTCAAGCAGCAGCACGGCAATCTTCTCATCATCAAACGTTGCCACCTTCACCGGATCGAAGGCGGCAAAGGCGCGGCGGTAGTTCTCGCGCTTGGCCAGGATGGTGTCCCAACTGAGACCGGCCTGCACGCCCTCCAGCAGCAGGAACTCAAAGAAGACGCGGTCATCGTGCACCGGGCGTCCCCACTCTTCGTCGTGATAGCGGCGTGCAAGCTCGTTCTGCGGCCACGGGCAGCGGAGTTTCTCGGTCATCCTAGTTGTCCATGTGAACCCACTCGACGTTCGCAACCTCAAAGCCCAGGAACAGCGGGGCCATGCGGCGGAACTTGTCGGGTGAGTCGGTGACGAAGAATTGGTAGGTCGGTGTGCCTGCGGGAACCTTGTGCGCCTCGCCCGTGCTCTTCTCGTCGCCGTAGAGCGTGCGCTCCACCAATTCGGCAGTGCTCTCGGCCGGGTCCACAATCTGTATGCGCTGCGGCACCACGCGGCGCAGCAGGTCGCGCAGCAGCGGGTAATGCGTGCAGCCCAGCACCAGCACATCGGTGTTCACGCTGGCCGTGCGCAGGGCTTCAATGGTGTAAATGCGCGCCACCTGCTCGGTCACCGGATGGTCCACCCAGCCTTCCTCCACCAGCGGCACCAGCAGCGGACAGGCTTTTTCATGCGTGGCAAATCCGCGGCGGGCGAGCGCGCGCTGGTAGGCGTGGCTGGCAACGGTGGCCTCGGTGGCGAAAACGACGGCCTCCCGGCTGTGGCTGACCTGCGCCGCGCCGTCGGCACCCGGCTCAATCACGCCGATCACCGGGATGGAGACGGCGCTCTTCACGTCATAGAGCGCCAGAGCGCTGGCCGTGTTGCAGCCGATCACGAGGATGTCCGGCCCATGAGCCTCGAGGAAACGTGCAGCCTCCGAGGTGTAACGGGCCACGGTCGCCTGCGACTTGCTTCCGTAGGGCAGCCGCGCCGTGTCGCCAAAGTAGAGATAGTCGGCGGCCGGCAGGCGCGACACAATGGCACGCAGCACCGTCAGCCCGCCAACTCCGGAATCAAACACAGCAATGCGCGGACGCTTTGAAATGGATGATGACAACGGGTTCTCCTGCGCCCTCTAGGCTAGCACGAGGCGGCACAAGGAAGAGATTGCGCTCTCAGGTTTTACGGTGGAAATACGCGAAAGGCAGGCGCGCTACTGATTGCCGCTCAACTGCTCACCGGCCTGCACCACGCGGGCCACGTCGAGCCAGTCTTTCAGGTCCACGTGCCCGGCCAGCGTCTCGCGCTCCTTGCCGTCGATGAGAATGCGCACGCGCGTGATGTTCGGAGCCGCCGAAACCAGCGTGCGCACAATGCTGAAGACCGTCAACTGCTCGGCCTCCACGCTGCTGCGGTGCTGTTCGGCAGTGGGAGCCGTCAGATCCACCACCGCCGAATTGTTGTTCAGCAGGTAGACGGAGCGCACGTCGGCCCCCGCTGGCAGTGGATGCAGCGCGTCCTTCTCCGTCGCGAGCCTCAACATCAGGTGCAGAGCCTGCTGCGCGCGCTGTGCCGCATCGGGCGGCAGTGCGACAATCTTGTGCGTCGAATACAGCGTGCCGTTGGAGTCATCGCCGAGCCACAGCGTAAGGTCGCCATCGTTGCCGGTGCTGGGTGGCGCCACCACGGCGGCGTGCGCGTTCTGCAACTGCTCGGCCTGGTGCTTCAGCCGGACGGCGTAGATGCCCGCGCCAAGAATTGCCAGCGCCAGCACAATAATCGCAATCTGCAACTGGCGGGAGATCATTTCGCCTCCTCCAGTTGCTGACGCGCGTTCAAGATCGCCTGCGTCAGCGCAGCGCTGATTGCATCCTGATACTTCGACGAGCCGAGCGTGTTCTTCTCATCCAGTCCGGCCACTTCCACGGCGATGGCCGCAGCGGCCAGGTTGTTCAGCGGACGCACAGGCGCCGAGGATATCCGCACCGGCAGTTGCTTGTCCTGGCAGGAGGCGTAAACCGAGCGTGCCACCGCCGCGCTGTGCTCCAGCCAGGCGGATTGCGCGGTCTCCCACGGCAGGAAGCTGCGACGGTCGGTGGCTGTGGCTGTCGAGGGCAGCAAAGCCGTGTAGACACGCACGCCATGGCCCGTACCCGCTGCGTGCAGCGCCACGTAGAGCGCCGGACGTGCGGCGTTGGCCGTCTGCGCGCGCTGATCGAGCGAAATCGCCGTATCCGTGGTGCGTACCTGCTGCACGCTGATGCCGCGTGCTTCCAGGTCGCGCGCCAGCTTGCGCGCCAGTGCCAGCGTCACGGACTTTTCCGCCAGATCCGGCGTAATCGCGTCGCCGGTGTCGGTGCCGCCGTGGCTCGCGTCAATCACAACCACGAATCGCTTTGCGGCGGGCCGGTCGAACTTCGGCGGAGGCAGCGGCGTTTCGGCAACCTTGGCCGGAGCCGGTTGCGGCTTCTGCCCGTTTGCGGCCTGCGAGATGATGATCTGCCGGTTGCCCTCGGCAAAGCTGACCGTGGCGGGCTGCGCCACGTTGGCCACAAAGACCGTCGCGCCGTTCAACTCCGAAAAGCTCGTGCTGGAAACCAGCGGGTCACCGTAGGTGGCGCTCTCATTGCCCAAGCCGCTCAGCGGCTCGCGCAGGAAGGTCAGCCGCACGTGGCCGGGCTGCACGCTGACGTTGGGTGCAACCGCCATCGGGAAGGTCAGCACCAGCCGCGACGGCGAGCGCTGCAGCTCAGCTTTGAAGCGCACCGCGGAGACGCCCATGAACAGCCGCCGTGCGTTGGCGTGGTACTCCGGTGCTTGATCGGTCAGCCGCGCCAGCAGCCCCGGCACGGCGCCGAGCGGCAGATAGCCATGCTGCGCGGTGACCGTGAACGGTGCGGACATATCGAAGCCTTTGCCGCGCACGCGCCCGCTCGCCTGCCCGCTCTGGAACTCGCACTCGTAGCTATTGAACTTGACCTTGAACTTCTGTCCGTCGAGCCGCGACTCAATGCGTCCCAGCGGCTCCAGCAGGTCCACGATTCCGACATAGTCCTTGCCGCCCACGCTGACAACGTCGATGGAGAACGTGGTGCCGGGCGAGTAGATGGTGACGCGCTTGTTCTGCGCCTGGGCAAGAATCGGGCCAGCCAGAAGCACGGCCGCCATCAGCAGCCAGACGGCGACACCCCGTGTTCTGCCCGCGCTAGAAGCCCGCATGCAGGATCACCCCCGGCAGGGGCGGACGGCGCATGGTGAACGCATGCAGCGGCAGACTGCCGCCGCTGAGCGCGACCTCGCACACCTGCGGAATGGACGGCGGATTCATCAGGAAAGCCGTACCCGGCTCACGGCGAACCATCTCCACGGCTTCGTCCATGGAAAGACTGTACCGCAAACGCTCGCGTTCGGCATCGCTTCCCGGCTCCAGGATCAGAGCAATCGGGAACAGGACATTGTGCAACAGGACACTGTCACAATCGCGCTCTTCAGCCATCCGGTAGGACAGTACCTTGTCCGCCCATCCGGACAGGCAATGGCAGCGGAAGCTGTGGTGCGGGCTGATGGAGACAACAACATGCTCGCCATCCTGCTTCGGCATCAACTGCTCAAAAATGGTGGGACGGAAGTAGTGTGGGCCGTCGCCTTCCAGCTCCGGCATCCAGCGAGAAATATCGAAGAAGTAGAAGTGCCCTCGCCCCAGACGAACCATCTCACCGGCGTGCTCCTCAGCGCGCCAGCGCACGTAGCGGTGCACAGGAGCGAGCGCCGGAATCTGCCGCGCTACGTTTACCAGCAGCACCAGCAAAGGGCTGTCATCGCGCTGCAGCCACTCCTGCCCGTGAATTACGGTCAGCGGAGTCTCCGCCAGCCATGCGCCGAACTCAGTCACCAGCGCCTCGTCCGTGATGGCTCCCACGCTCACGGAGTCATTCTCCCCGAACTGGATGCTTTGCCGGTCCTCGGCCGTAAACGCCGCTTCAATGCCGGAGAGCGGCACCGCGTCATAGAGGGCGACCACGGGCGCGAGTTGTCCGATTCCGGAGGCGAGCACTTCTGCGGCCTCCGCGCGCAAATCCGGGTCTACCGGCTGCGGCGAACGCAGCATGGAGCGCGCGCCCGGCTCCAGCAGGCAGAGGACGCCGCGCAGCAACTCGCCATCCACAAGATGCTCGTAGGTATAAATTGCGGGGGCAGCATCGGCGGCCGCAGGCAGTGACTCGATCTTCCGTGCCAGCGTGCGGAGCTTCTCCGCCGGGGACACAACTTCCGGCACGGAAAGCTCGCAGAGCTGCCGCAAGTCTTCTGCGGAACACTCTGTTCTTCTGGCATGAAATGGGAGTATCGTCATCGCCGCACGGTCCCCGGATCGTCACCTTCGGGCTGTCTCTGCGGATTGTAACAGTAGTACTGCCCCCTTTCCTGAGTTGGCGCGAGGGAGATGCTATGATTTCGCGCAACTTCGGGCCTTGTGGCGCGTCATAATCACTAGCGCAAGGCGCTATCCGGATACCGTGATGTGGGAGGGAGTCATGGTCTGCGAATTCGAGGGTGCATTCCGCAGGCACGTCGCAAAGATTCTGCGGCCGTTGACCAAGCTCGGGCTGCTGACCATCGCCTGCCTGTTACTGGCCTCGACGTCCCCTGCACAGCAGACTCCCGAAAGCGCGCCTACACAGCCGACGGCACAACAGGCCACGCAACCGACCGCACCCGCAGCCGCCAAGCCCGACGCGCAGCCCGTGGAGAGCGACTACGGCGAGGTACACATCACGCCGCGCACGGCCCCGGAAAAACCCGACGCATCGCAGCCCACCGATTCCTCGAAGGTCGCCGCCAGTTCCGAGGAGAGCCCGAAGCTCAAGAACCATCCCAAGCCCATCAAGGTCGATGTCGACCTGGTGCTGGTGCCGGTGACGGTCACGGACACGATGAACCGGCTGGTCACCGGACTGGACAAGGAGAACTTCATTCTCACCGACAACGGCCAGCGCCAGGAGATCCGGCATTTCTCCAACGAGGACGCGCCGCTCTCGCTCGGCGTCATCTTTGACATGAGCGGCTCCATGAGCGACAAGATTGAAAAGGCGCGCGAGGCCGTGGTGCAGTTCTTCAAGTCCGCCAACCCGGACGACGAGTTCTTCCTCATCGCCTTCAACGAGAAGCCGGATCTGGTCACCGACTTCACCCAGTCGGTGGAGCAGATACAGGGCGACCTGGCGTTTACCGTGCCGCGCGGACGCACTGCGCTGCTGGATGCCATTTACCTTGGCGTGGCCAAGATGAAGCAGGCGCGCCATCAGCGCAAAGCGCTGCTCATCATCAGCGACGGCGGCGACAACCACAGCCGCTACCGCGAGAACGACGTGATCTCCGTGGTGAAGGAGGCCGACGTACAGATTTTCGCCATCGGCATCTTCAGTCCCTTCCCCTCCACGGAGGAAGAACGCACGGGACCGCATCTGCTGGCGGAAGTCACAGACGTAACTGGCGGCCGAACGTTTACCATTGAGCGTGTAACCGAACTTGCCGATGTGACCAACAAGATTGGCCTGGAGCTGCGCAACCAATATGTGCTCGGCTATCGTCCAACCAGCAAGGCGCATGACGGCAAGTGGCGCAAGATTCGTGTACGGTTGAATCCGCCGAAGGAGTTCAACCTGCCGCAAATGTCGGTCTACGCGAAAACGGGATACTATGCTCCGAACCAGTAGGAAATGGATGGCTATTCCCCTGCTGCTGGCGCTTGCCTGCGCGGCAGTCTGGGCACAGGCGCCCACGGCCCCGCAACAGGAACCGCAAGCCCCGGCCAACGCCCCGCAACAGCCCGCAGACTCCAACGAGTCTCAGAAGCCTGCGGCCCCCGGCGACACCGTCCAGGTGCCCGCCGGAGAAGCCGCGCAGTCTGAGGCTGGGACCTTCACCATCCGCACGCAAGTGCGTGAAGTCACCCTGCACGCCACCGTGGTGGACGATAAGGACCATCTGGTCACTTCGCTCGGGCGGGATGCCTTTACCGTCTACGAAGACGGCGTGGCGCAGCCCATCTCCAGCTTCCGCCACGAAGACATACCGATCGCCGTCGGCATTGTCATCGACAATTCCGGCTCCATGCGCGAAAAGCGTCCCAAGGTCAACCAGGCGGCGCTCAACTTTGTCCGCGCCAGCAACCAGCAGGACGAGGTATTCGTCGTCAACTTCAACCAGGATTTCTACCTTGACCAGGACTTCACCGGCAGCCTGACCCTGTTGCGCGATGCGCTGGAACGCATTGAAGCCCGCGGCAGCACCGCGCTGTTTGACGCAGTTGTTGCCTCCTCCGACCACCTGGTAAAGAACGGCCGTCTCCAGAAAAAGGTGCTGCTGGTCATCACCGATGGCGAGGATAACGCCAGCGTCTCCTGCCCCACCATGGAGCAGGCCATCCGCAAACTGGCGGTCGACGGTGGCCCCACCATTTACACCATCGGCATTCTCGACAATGACAGCGGCGCCAAAAAGGCCAAGCGCGCGCTCAAACTGATGGCTGAAGAAACCGGTGGCATCGCATTCTTTCCAAAGGATTTGGCAGAGGTTGATGCCATCACGCGGCAGGTCGCCCATGACATTCGCAACCAATACACAATTGGGTACAAACCTCCCGTGAAGAAGAATGACACGGCCTACCGCACCGTGAAGGTTGTAGCCAAGGACAAGGATCACAAGCGCCTGCAGGTACGCACGCGCAGCGGCTACTATGCCGGAACACCGCAGCCCTCCTCGCAGAAATAACGCGATAGCCTTTTGCCGAAAAGCCCGGGCGCTCCCGGGCTTTTCTCTGTCTGGAAGAACGCCGCGTTGCGAGCTTTGGATCTATGCAGGGGCTAGAATCCTTGCATGGCCGACCAGAAGCACATCGAATGGGATTCCGACACTTACGACGAGGTTAGCAACCCACAATTCAACTGGGGCATGAAGGTCTTGGAGCGCGTGGAGCTGCGCGGAGACGAGACCGTGATGGACGCCGGATGCGGCAGCGGACGCCTGACCGCCGAGCTCCTCAAGCGCCTGCCCCACGGCCGCGTCATCGCCGTCGATAGCTCCGAGAACATGCTGCGCACGGCCCACGAGCGGCTGGGCGGCGAAAGCTACCGGCTCTCCTTCCTCCATGCCGACCTCGCCGACCTGCCCTTGGTGCGCGAGGTTGACGGCATCTTCAGCAACGCCGTCTTCCACTGGGTGCCCGACCACGAGGCCCTCTTCCGCAGCCTGTTCCGCGCGCTCAAGCCCGGCGGCTGGCTGCTGGCGCAGTTCGGAGGCCACGGAAACCTGAGCCGTCTACGCAGCCGCCTGCTGGCCACCGCCGCTCTGGAACAGTTCAAGCCTTACTTGAGCGGCTGGAGTGAAAACGTTCATTTTGAGGATGAAGCCAGCACGCACGATCGGCTGACCGCCGCAGGCTTCGCAGAGGTTGAAAGCACGTTGTTCGCCTCTCCCATACAGTTCCCCGACCAGGCAGCGATGACCCGTTTTGTACGCACGGTGAACGCGCACCAGATTGTCTCGCGGCTGCCTGAGGGCATGGAGGATGAATTCCTAGCCACCACTTTGTCCCAGAGCGCCCACGATGCGCCTCCCTTCACGCTCGATTACGTCCGCCTGAACGTGCATGCCCATAGGCCGTAGCACCCGGCTTCGGCTCGCCGACGCATTTCCACGCGTTCCGTGCCGAGAAATTGCGCCGCTCCATCCTGAGCAACAAAAAGCCCCAGCCGCGAGCTTTCGCGGGTGGGGCGTCCTGCTCGAAACCTATTTTGCCTAGTGAATGCACCCGCTGCCGCAGGCATCAATAAGCGTCTTGCGGTTCGAGTCAATGTGATCGGTGATCCAGCGCTTGAGGAAGAAGAGAAGGTCGTTGATGCGGCTGCGCTCGTCTCCGCCGCCGAAGGCAAGGAAACAGCGCGCGCGATCCGCCAGGTAGCGATGCTCGCTGCGGTGCTGCTGAAGCCAGGTTGCCTGCTCCTGGGAATACGACGCGGCGGTTGGGAACATGGCATGCAAGTCGTCCTCTCGATACTCGATCAGCTGCTCGAGCACCGCACGAAAGGTCCCCACAGAAGGCTCTCCATCCAGCATGGCTTCCAATTGCCGGATGAGATCGAAGATGCGCTGATGTTCCCGGTCAAGGGACGGATAACCGAGTGTGAAGGATTCGTCCCAATCTCGATAAAGCATGGTGGTAACTCCTCAGACAAAAGCGGGGCAAGAATACGGCACCGCCGTCCTCACACAGCCATACGGAGGAGTTCGCAGATTACTAAAGGACAAGTCCAAAATCTTGCTAGCACATAAGTCCCAACCGGAAAGCCTTGCCCATTTTGGATGCGTGCACCGGATGCCCACGCACTAATCTCTCACTAATTCAGTTATTTACACATCATTGTTTTAATCACAAGATGAGGGTGGTGTTCACTCGCCCACGGAGTCGCCAATCCATTCCAGGTAGGCTTCGAGCCCGGTTTCAATGGGCAACTGCACCAGCTCGGGCAGGTCGTAGCTGTGCAGTTCGAGCAGCGCGTCGCGGATGGCGGCAAACTGTGCGGCGGTGCTCTTGATGACCAGCAAGTATTCCTCTGTGGATTCGACCGAGCCCTTCCAGCGGTAGGTGGATTGGATGGGGCCTACGACGTTGACGCACGCTGCCAGCCGCCGCGACACCAGCTCAAAAGCAAGCTTCTGCGCCTTGTCGCGCGAATCGGTGGTGGTCAGCAGCAGGCGCTTGTCGGTCATGCGCAAGAGCCTACTGCGGAACGCGCACGGCGGCAAGCGGAATGAAATGTGTGCCTACGGCTGAAATCCCGCAACGCTTCATCGCCGATGCCGCATGAATTGGTTAGAATTCGAAACGAGCCGTTCCAACACATCGGGAGAGCAAAGAACTCATGGCGACCAGGATCAAGTTCGGGACCTCCGGCTGGCGTGCGGTAGTGGCCGATGAATTCACCTTTCAGAATGTCCGGCGCGCCATCACCGGCATCGCGCGCTACGTGCGTTCGGCCTCCACGGGGCAGCCGAGGCTGGTGGTGGGCCGCGACCCACGCTACATGGGCGAGACCTTCGTGGACATCGCCGCCGGCATCCTTGAGCAATACGGCATCGAGCCGCTGGTGGTCACCGATCCCGCGCCGACGCCTGCCCTTGCCTGGGAGGTGATGCGCCAGAAGACCGACGGCGCAATCAACTTCACCGCTTCGCACAATCCCCCGCAGTACAACGGCATCAAGTTCTCCACGCCCGACGGCGCTCCGGCCTTGCCGGAATATACCAGCCAGGTGGAGGCCGCCGTGTTGGCTGCGGACGCCGATGGCGGCGCGCCTCCCGTGGGCCCCCTTCCGGCCAAGCGGCGCGAGATTGAAGTGAAGTCGATGTATCTGGAACGGCTGCAGGACGTGATCGACTTTGCGGCCATCAAGAAATCCGGGCTGAAGGTGGCCTTCGACCCGATGTGGGGCGCATCACGCGGATACAGCGACCAGCTCCTGCGCGAGAACGGCATTGACTGCGCGACGGTGCATGACACGCGCGACGTGCTGTTTGGCGGTCATGCTCCGGAGCCGGACGACCACCTGCTCGGCGATCTGCGCTCGGCGATGAAGCAGACCGGCGCGCGCATTGGCATTGCCTGCGACGGCGACGCCGACCGCTTCGGCATTGTGGATGAGGACGGCACCTTCATTTCGCCGAACCACATCATCGCCCTGCTCTTCGACTACCTGGTGGAGACGCGCGGCTGGCGCAACGGCGTAGCCAAGAGCGTGGCCACCACCAACCTGATCAACGCGCTGGCCGACTATCACAAGGTGGAGCTGCATGAGACGCCCGTGGGCTTCAAGTACATTGGCGAGCTGATCAAGCAGGACAAGATCGCCATCGGAGGCGAAGAGAGCGCGGGGCTTTCCATCCGCCACCACACGCCGGAGAAGGATGGCGTGCTGGCCGGGCTGCTGATCTGCGAGATGGTGGCGCGGCGCGGCACGTCGCTTGGTGCACAACTTCAAGTGATATTTAGCAAAGTTGGTTCGTTTTACCCGGAAAGACAGAACTTCCACTTGACGGAGGAAGTCAAAGCGAAGTTCACTGAGAAGTTGAAGCATGATCCCACGGATTTTGCCGGGCACAAGGTATCAGAGGTCGTTCGCAAGGACGGACTGAAACTGGTGCTGGCCGACGGCTCGTGGGTCTGCTACCGGTTGAGCGGCACCGAGCCGGTGGTGCGCGTTTACACCGAGGCGCGCAGCGAGAAAGGCCTGGGCAAGCTTAGCGAGGCCGCGCGCGACTGGGTGCAGGAGTAGTTGGAGAACCGCTTGAAGCTGCTGGAGAACATCCCCGAATCCGTGTTCCGCTGGAAGGCCCTTGTGGCCAGCGTCGGCGTCATCGCCGTCTGCGCCGTCGTCGGCTTCCACGTCATGTTCGGCTCCAACGGCTGGATGGCCTACCGCCAGAAGAAGATCGAATATCAGCAACTCCAACAGGAAGTGAAGGATCTGCAGCAGGACAACCAGAGGGTGGAAAAGCACATCAACGACCTGAAGACCAACCCGCAGGCCATTGAGAAGGTCGCGCGCGAACAGCTTCACTACGTCAAGCCGGGCGAGCGCGTCTACATGCTGCCGGACCAGCAGCCGGCGCAGCCGCAGGCTCCCGCCCAGGCGAAGAAATAGCATTCATTCCTGTCAATGGAAACGCCCTCTCCACGGAGAGGGCGTTTTGCTGCTGGGCATGTCTGACACGGCCGCCCGTCTCTTCCCACAGGAACACATCCAACTGCGCATGTGAAACAGGCGTCATCCTGAGCGCAGCGAAGGATCTGCTTGAACCGGGCACCTGTATTTCTTCGAAAGAGGAGGCAACAGCCGATTCTTCGTCGCCCAAGGCTGGCTCCGCAGAATGACACGGCTGAACGAAGTCACAGCCAGTTGCTCCGTAGAGGCCCGGCGCACAGGTGGATTCGTGTCTTTCCTTCGCTACTTCAAAAACTCTTCCGGGATGGGCTGACCGGGGGTTTCGCTGTCCCAGAGGATGTTGACGACGTACCAGCGCTGGCCGTCCCAGAGCAGTTGCATGCTGTTGATGCCGCGCGCAAAGGGCTTCTCGTCCAGCGCGTGGCGGGACTCGTAGGTGGTGAAGACGTGCGCGATGTGTCCGTAGCGCACGGTGCGCTGCGCAATGCCGCGCTCGAAGAAGCCTTCCTTGCGCATGACGGGCGCGGCGTGCTGCTGGTAGTCGTCGAGGGTGAGCACGCGGTGGAAGGCCACGCCCTGCTTGTCCTTGCCGGTGACGATGAAGTGCGTTTCCGGCAGGCAGATGGCACGCAGCCGCGCCCAGTCGCGCTCGCCAGCCGGGCCGCTGATGGCCGCGTAGACGGCGGCTACGGTCGATTCCGGGGTGCTCAGGTCGTCGGTGACAGCCGAGACACCGGCAGGGGCCGCCGGAGGAGCCGCGGGCGCCTGTGCGGCGCAAAAAGCGGCAAGCAGCAACGTGAAGGCAACCAGCAAGGTCAGCGTGCGAGGCGTGTAAGTCATGTGCGACAGTCTACAGCCATTGCGCCGCCCATGCGAGCCTCGTGCCGCACAAACAGAAGGGCCGCCCACGCGGGGCGGCCCCTGGAGTTTCTTCTGCGCTTGCGTTAGAAGCGGTAGACCAGACCGGCCGAAGCGCGAACGTGGTGCTGGTTCTCGTTCAGGTAGTCGGTGTGCATGTAGTCGATCTGGGCCACGCGAACCGTCCAGTGATCGGTCATGTTGTAGTCGATGCCGCCGCCGACAGCCTCGGCGATCGAACGGTCCGAGTAATCCTGATTGTCGCCGATGCTGAACTTGACGATGCCCACCATGCCGTGAACATAGGCGCTCAGCTTCTCATCGCGGCGGAAGGCATAGACCGGGCCGGCCATGAAGCTGAAGGTCTTGGTGGAGTACTGTTCCAGCGCCTTGGGCTTGCCGGCATAGCCGCCCACATCGAGCTTCAGGCCCAGGTTGTCGCCAAAATAGCGGGTGGCCGAAACCTCGCCGCCTTGGAAGGAAGCATGGCCGGTGTAGTTGAACGATGTCGCATCCATGCGGAACCAGCTGTAGCCGGCGAAGACTTCATACTTGGGCAGATCATACTGCGCCATCGCCGACAGTGCCGTTGCACACAGGAAGACCACCAGGATCGAGAGCTTACGCAATGTGAGAACCTCCAGGATAATTCGCGCCCCGCGCGCCCATCGTCGCAGCCAGGCGCAACGCGTTCACGAGTCGCTTCTCCGGGCCTACCCGGAAACGATTCCAGCCGCGCGTTGCCCAGGCACCTGCCCGTGCACACCACCTGCCGCGGCGCTCATCTCTAGCTTAGACGATAGCCGCCATTTCCCGTAATCGGGAGAAGGCTTGCAATATCTTAAGCCAGCGCTGCCCTTTGTGTCTCCCACTCGTTTGTGGAATGTCTCCACAAAACAGGAGCGGCACGCCCACCCGGACGCGCCGCTCGACCTCAATCAACTTGGCTGCCGCTTAGAACTTGAAGACCAAGCCGCCGGAATACCGGAAGTTGTTCTGGTTGTCTTCCTTGAAGTTCGTGTAGAGGTAGTCGACCTGGGCCACACGAACCGCCCAATGCTTATTGATGTTGGCATCCACGCCGCCGCCAATGGCCATGCCGAAGGCGGTGTCATTGTAGTCGATGGTGCCCACGTGGGTGTGCGAGGCGCCAACCAGCACATGCGCAAAGCCGCTTACCTTCTGGTCGCGGGCAATGGCCACGGTCGGTCCGAACAGGAAGTTGTGGGCATTGGCGTTGTAGGAATTCAACGCGCTCGGCGCACCGTAGGCGCCACTGAAATCGGCCGTCACGCCGACATTCTTGTTGAGGAAGCGCGTCACCGACGCATTCCATCCATTCAGGCTCACGTTATCCGTGGCCACGGCACTCGTGTTGGCATGCAGGTAGGAATAGCCGACGAACACCTCGTTCTTCGGCGCCTCCTGTGCCAGAGCGAATGCGCTGAACGCAACCAAAACCATCAACACACTGGAAAGCTTACGCATTTTGAATCCTCCGATTCACTGCCATGTGCGCGCCCTACGCCCGGCCGCAGGCCCTATTGCCCGAGGTCCCTGGCGCGTCTGGCTTGTTCTTCCGGGAAACCCGGAAGCGGGGAACAAGTTTCTGTTGAAAACTTGTTCGCAACAAATATTTGACGTTGTACACAGCATTTACGATGCATTTTGTTGTGTGCAAGTACTTACTTGTCCCCACACAATCAGACGGAGAACCGGAATTTAGGTGAGCAGAGATTTTTCCACAAGACCGTCACTTCATCACTCTGACGTAATCAGAGAGAGACCCTCACGGAGTCCGATACGCACGCGCCGCCGCACCGGTTCCCTGCGGGGCTTCACGCCCGCAGCTTCCCGCGCGCAAAAGCAAACCGGGCGGATTGCTCCGCCCGGCAGCGTGTGAATTGAAACTCGATTAACGGCTCTGCACCACCGAGCGCACGCTGGAGGGCGCCGCACCGCGTCCGACGAAGTAATCGTGGTCGTAGAGCTCACGATAGAACTTGCCGGTCAATTCCGCGGCCTTTGGACCGAAGGTCGGGCGACCTCCTTCGAGGAAGACCACGGTCACAATGCGGCCGTGCTGCGTATTCGCGTACGAAGCGAACCATCCGTAGCGGGTGCCCGCCTTGGAGCAGGTGCCGGTCTTGCCGAGGACCTGTGCCTCGGTAAAGTTCTCACGCAGGCGCCGCGCGGTGCCGTACTGCACGGCTCCGGCCATGCCCTGGTTGATCTCCGGAATGAGCGGACTGATGTTCAGATAACGCTTCACCTTCGGCCGGAAGGCAGCGACTTCCTCCGGCGTGCGCGGATGCTGGAGGTAGTAGAGCGTGCCGCCGTTGGCAACCGAGGCCATCAGCGCGCCCAGTTGCAGCGGCGTCATGCTGATGCTTTCGCCGAACGAGCACATCTTGCCCACACCGCCCAGCTTCGCGGGCAGCTCCGTGTCCGGATAAACGCCGAGGTGTTCGCCCGGAATGTTGTAGCCAGCCAGCTCGCCCAAGCCGTACTCGTGCGCGTGCGCGCGTACCTTCTGGAAGCCCATGCGGCGGCCGAGTTCTTCAAAATATGCGTTGTTGGAGTGGGCCAGAGCCGTGGTCATGTCCATGCTCCACTGCTTGCCCAGCGCCACCGGCGTGTCCTTGGTCACCACGCCTTCATCGAGCGCGGCGAGCGCCACGGCAACCTTGATGGTGGAACACGGCTGCGCGCCGCTGGAGAGTGCCAGCTTCTGGTTGACCATGGCGAGCACGCGTCCATCGCTCGGATCGATGGCGACGACCGTGCCATTCATGTTGCCGAGCGCCTCAATGGCGGCCTTGCGAACGACGGGATCTTCACCGGCCGTGATGTCACCGGCAGTCTGCGACGATTCGCTCGCGAACGAGCTGGCGGTAAAGCGCTCTCCGCCGTAGACGCGGGCCGGCATCCTGCGGCTCACGCGCTTCAAGCGCGCGCCACGCAGAGTGCGGCTATCGGCAACCGCGGCTTCCGCACGCGGTGCACGGGCGGCCTTCGATCTTCTTGCGCTGCGTGCCGTCCGCGCGGACTTGCCGCCCTTCTTCGCCACCGGCGCCTTGGCCAGGCTGCGGCTGTGCGAGAGCTGGGCCTTGCGCCGCTGCGCCGAAGCACTTTCGCTGACCTTCGACTTTGCACGTGAATAGTGGCGCGACACGGTGGCCGCGTCCGCCGCGATGGCCAGCACCATCGCCAACATGATTGCCGTCAGTACGCGAACTGCCCTCAACATCGTCTCCTTAACCCCTGTGGTAACACTGCACGCTTGCGAAAGTTCTCCGCGTGTCTTTGGCCTGTGCTGCGGGAGGGTACTTGGCGCGAGTGTATCCAGCCCACTCTGCGTACACAAGCACAGACCTCACTGCACGCCACACCCAAGTCCATGGCCCGCGGAGCATCCGCATTGCACTTTCGCAATCGTGCGCGAGCGCCGCCGCTTCCCTCTCGAAGAAGATGCCCGGAAAATTACCGGCGAGCCTCTTCTTAAAGAAGGTTTACCACGTACTTAACGTCAGGCCGAATAACCAGCTTGAGTCCTGTATGGCTTTTTGATGCAGGTGCGGACAGAAACGAATCGGCTCCGTTTCTGCTCATTTGAAGCTCACGAAAATTGCGGAGCCGCGGCTCCGCAATTCATGCGTCGGGAAAATTCTGCCGGCCTATGCCTTTGGCACCTTGACCACAATCTGTACCGGCTTATCTCCGGCGGGAATCATGGTGAATAGGCGCTGCGGAGGACGGGTGATCTTCTTGTCCTGGCGCTTGTCGAGCCGGATGACCGCAACGTCGCCGGAGTTGCTGTTGGCAACCAGCAGCATGGTCTCTCCGGGTGCGAGCACCAGCGCGTCGGGACCGTTCCCGGCAGCGACCGAGGCGATCAGCCTGCGCGTGGTGATGTCGAAGACCGCGACGGTGTTGCTGCGGAAGTTGGAGATGAACAGCGTGGAGCTGTCGGCGTTGATGGTGGCGCTGACCGGCGCATCTCCAGCGAGGAAGGTCTCTTCCACTTCGTCGGCACCGGTGTTGATGGCCGAGATGGTCTGCGACTCAAAGTTGGAGACGAACAGCTCGCCGCCATCGGGTTTGAGCGTAAGCGCCACCGGCGTGCCGCCCACCTTCAGCAGCGAGAGCACGATGCCGCGCTTGAGATCGACGGCCGCCACCTGCTTGGAGGCGGAGCAGGAGACAAAGGCCTTGCTGCTGTCAGGCAGGATGCGGGTGTCTTCCGGCGTATCGCAGACCGAGACGGTACCGCGCACCGTGCCGCGCTCGGCGTCGATGATGCTGACGCTGTTGCTGCCACGGTTGACGGCGACAACCGTCTTGCCGTCGGGCGAAACGCGCGCCACGCCCGGCTGCTGTCCCACGCTGATGGTCGCCAGTGCGCGATGATTCTCAAGATCGAGCACCGAAACCGTGTTAGAGCCGGAGTTGGCGACGTAGCCGCGCTTGCCATCCTCGGCAACCGAGATGAAACGCGGCGTGCTGCCAACCTTGATGGTGCCCGCGATGCGGTTGGTATTCGAGTCGATGACGGAGACCGTGCCTGCGCCGCTGGAGACCGCGTACACGTCATTGCTGACCGGGTTGGTGGCAAGGCCGGTGGCATCGGCGCCGACCGCGAGGGTCGTCGATGGCTTCAGCGTTTGCAGATCAATGACCGTGACTGTGCCGGACTTAGCGTTGGCCACGTAGGCAAATGAGCGGGGCTGCTCCGCCACCTTGCGCGGGCAGGCGGAAAGCAGAAACAGGGCGGCAAAACACGGGACGAGCGAAAGCAGACGATAGTTCTTCACTGGGCAATGGCGGCAGCAGCCGAAACCGGCTGCGCAAGTGGAATGCGGCGATCAAGCGCCGGTGCGACGCGGCGAAGCTGCGCCATGAGAGTTGCAAACTGTGTGGGAGTGAGCGACTGGTCGCCGTCGGAGAGTGCCTCGGCAGGCGAGCCGTGCACTTCCACGATCAGGCCATCGCAACCGGCGGCCACCCCGGCCAGGGCCAGGGGCAGCACGTTGGCGGCGTTGCCCGTGCCGTGGCTCGGGTCCACCACAATGGGCAGGTGGCTGAGCCGTTTGACGATGGGGATGATGTTCAAATCGAGCGTGTTGCGCGAGTGGTCGTTAAAGGTGCGGACGCCGCGCTCGCACAGGATGACCTGCGCGTTGCCGGCGCTGAGAATGTATTCGGCCGCCATCAGGAACTCGTCGAGCGTGGCGCTCATGCCGCGCTTGAGCAGTACAGGCTTCTTCGCCCGTCCGGCGCGCTTCAGCAGAGAGAAGTTCTGCATGTTGCGCGAGCCAATCTGGATGATGTCCGCATACTCTTCCACGTCGTCCACGACTTCGTGATCGATGGCCTCGGTGACAACAGCCAAGCCGTAGCGCCGCCCCGCCTCGGCCAGAATCTTCAAGCCCTCCAGTCCCAGCCCTTGAAACGAGTAGGGCGAGGTGCGAGGTTTGAAGGCTCCTCCGCGGAGCACCTGCGCGCCCTGTGCGGCGACGTGCTCGGCCACGGCGAAGGTCTGCTCGCGGCTCTCAACCGCGCAGGGACCGGCCATGATGACAAGTTCTTCCGAACCGAAGATGGCGCTGGTGCCTGGCACCGCGATGCGGGAACCTTCTGGATTGGCGTCGCGGCTGGCCAACTGATAGGGGTGCTTGGCGACAATAACCTGCTGCACGCCCGGCAGAGACTCCAACGTGGGAGTCTCACGCACCTTGGACTTACCCACGGCGGCCACCACGGCGCCTGACGAGGTATGCAACGCGTGCGCCTCAAAGCCAAGCAGTTCCAGTTGTTCGCAAACGCCGCGAATCTCCCGCTCGCTGGCCTTTGCCTGCATCCGAATCAGCATTCCGCGACCCCTGACAGAAACCCTAAGTGTAGCGCCCGCGCCCTTGCGGCGGCAATGGGGGCGTGCGCGCTTCCCTGTCCCGCCCAAAATCCTCTATAATCAGGTCATGGCGAGAGGTTGGGAAAGTAAGTCCGTGGAAGATCAACAACAGCAGCAGCCCGAAGAGACACTGACCAAAGAACAACTGGAAGCCAAGGCTCAGCGCGAGAAAGCGGTTTTGGCCCGCAAGCAGCAGGCGCTGAAGATGAACCTGGCGCGGATTCACGAGCAGATGGAGCGCACCACGAACGAGCGCTATCGCCAGATGCTCTCCGCCGAGGTGGAGCACCTGCAGACTGCGTTAAATTCTCTTTCCTAGCGATGGACCGCAAACGGGTCGAGCGAGCTGTACACATCGGCGAGGAGATTGCCAACGCCATCACGCACGGGCTGGGCGCCGCGCTCAGCATCGCCGGACTGGTGATACTGGTGGTGTTTGCCGCGTTGCGGCACTCCGTGTGGGCCGTCGTCGGATGCAGCATCTACGGCGCAACCCTCATCCTGCTCTACCTGTCTTCAACGCTTTACCATTCCTTCCAGTGGCCGCGGGTCAAGCGCGTCTTCAGCGTTTTTGACCATTGCGCCATCTACCTGCTGATTGCCGGAACCTACACACCGTTTGTGCTGGTGGGATTGCGCGACTGGCGGGGCTGGACGCTGCTGGCCTTTGTCTGGACGCTGGCTATCGGCGGCATTGTGCTGCGCTCGGTAAGCAACCAGTCCCATGAGAAGCTGCGCGTTGCCATCTACATCCTGATGGGCTGGGCGGCGATGGCCTGCATCCGCCCGCTGTTTGCCTACCTCGGCGTCAGCGGTTTTGCGTGGCTGCTGGCCGGCGGACTGGCCTACACCATCGGCGTCATCTTCTTTGCCATGGACCGCAAGTATTTCCACACGGTCTGGCATGTGTTTGTGCTCGCCGGAAGCGTCTTCCACTACTTCGCAATTCTGTTCTTCCTCGTCCTGCGCAAGTAACACACGCGCAGGAAACCGGCCCGCCAGTTCCTCCGCCCTCTGGACATTGGCCTGCGCACTGCGGGTGTTCCCTTTTGTGCCTCTCCACACCGGAGTTTGTGACTGAAATCATTGCCAGTCCACAGCCAGGCGCGGGATGATATTTGGCAGAGGAGAAGTGCCATGCCAGTTCTGGTGATTGCCGTTGTCTGCCTCGTGATCTTCATCGTGATGGGCGTGCTCGCCGTCAGCGCCGTGCGCAAGGAACTGCGTGCGGAACGCGAGTTTGACGCGCAGCATCGCGACTAGCCGCTTTCCCGTTCAAGGCGCCGGTGCATCCTGACCGTGCGCAGCATGCACCGGCTGCCACCCCTTGCAGTTCTGCTCCGGTCCGCAAAGTCCCTCCCCATTCAGATCCTGCTTCTGCCTGCTGCCCCCTTGCTTTAAAATAAGAGTTCCATGCACTACATAAGTCATTTTTACGTGACAGCAAGGCCGCGCCAGTGACCGCCCCCCTGCTGCTCAGCCTGAAGCTGGCCACCTTTGTCGCCGGAATTCTGCTGGTGCTCGGCCTGCCGGTTGCCTACTGGCTCGCCTTCTCCAGGCGCCGCTGGAGTTTCCTGGTGGAGGCCGTGGTGGCGCTGCCGCTGGTGCTGCCTCCGACGGTGCTCGGCTTTTACCTGCTGCTGATGATGGGCTCGCGCGGAGCGCTTGGACAGTTCTGGATGCGCTGGACCGGCCATCCGCTGGCGTTCACCTTCCCCGGCCTTGTGCTGGGCTCGCTGGTTTACAGCTTTCCGTTCGCGGTGCAGCCATTCATGTCGGCCTTCGCCTCGGTGGACCGCACACTGCTACAGGCGGCCTCGACCTTGGGCGCTTCGCGCTGGCGCGTCTTCCGCACCATCACCGTGCCACTCTCGCTTACGGGCATTCTCAGCGGCGTGGGGTTGACCTTCGCGCACACCCTCGGCGAGTTCGGAGTTGTACTGATGCTGGGCGGCAATATCGAGGGCGAAACGCGCACAGCCTCTATCGCCATTTACGACAACGTGCAGGCGCTGGACTACGCGGCCGCCAATCATGACGCGGTGATCCTGCTCATCATCTCGTTCGTGCTGCTGACGGCCATTTACGCGCTCAACCGCGGGCAGCGCAACTGGGGGATGCGATGACCAACATCTCCGGCGCTCTCGACACCCGCTCTCTGCACGCGCGCCTGCGTGTGCCGCTCAGCCAGTTTGATCTGGATGTGGATGTGAATGTCCCGCCCGGCGTAACCATGCTGTTCGGTGCTTCGGGCTCCGGCAAGACGACGCTGCTGAATGCATTGGCCGGACTGACAAAGCCCGCCGAAGGCGAGATCACCCTTGCCGGAAACAGGCTGTTTGCGAGCGATGCGCGCGTCTTTGTGCCGGCGCATAAACGCAAGGTCGGGTATGTGCTTCAGGATCTCGCGCTGTTCCCGCACCTGACGGCCGCACAGAACGTGGCCTATGGGCTGCCTTCGCACCCGGAGCGCAAGCAGATTGCGATGGAGATGCTGCGGCGCTTCCGCGTCGATCACCTGGCCAAGCACTACCCGCGCCAGATCAGCGGCGGCGAACGGCAACGCGTGGCCCTGGCGCGTGCGCTGGCTTGCCAGCCGCGTCTGCTGCTGCTGGACGAGCCGTTGAGCGCGCTCGACGTGCCCACCAAGCAGCACATCATCAACGACCTCTACGAGTGGAACCAGGGCGAGCAGCGCATTCCGATCCTCTACGTTACGCATGACCGCGCCGAGGTCTTTGCCCTGGGCGAGCATGTGCTCATCCTGGAGCGCGGACGCATTGCGGCCGAAGGCGTCCCCGCGCAGGTGCTGCACGCACCGCGCACGGCCGCCATGGCGCAACTGGCCGGAATCGAGAACGTGCTGGAAGCGCGCGTGGACAGCTTGCACGAAGAAACCGGCAGTACCACCTGCTGCGTTGCGGGTTCCGGGCTGCGGCTGGAGTGCCCGCTGGGAACCTTCGCTCCCGGCGACAATCTGCGCATCGGCATCCGCGCCGGAGACATTCTGCTCAGCCTGCATGAACTGCATGGCCTGAGCGCGCGCAACCGCCTCGCGGGGACCATTGCCGCAATTCATCAAGGGCCGGAGTTCGTGGAGGTCGACGTGAAGTGCAGCGGCGTGCATTTTCTTGTACACGTCACGCGCAGCGCTGCCAGCGAACTGCACTTGAGTGTCGACCAGGCCGTGTGGCTGATCATCAAGACGCACTCGTGCCATCCCCTGCGTTAGCGGCGGCGACACCTGAGCAATACGAAGGGCCGCCTGCGGGCGGCCCATTGCATTCGCAAACGCACTGGCACAACTTAAAAACCGAGAAATACCGGCTCCGGCTGCAACTCAACGCCAAAGCTCTCGCGCACCTTTTGCTGCACATGCTCTTTCATGGCGACGATGTCACGCGCGGTGGCGCCGCCGCGGTTGATGATCGCCAGCGTGTGCTTGCTGGAGATGCCTGCCGCACCAAGCACGAAGCCTTTGTGCACGCCTGACTGCTCGATGAGCCATGCGGCAGGAATCTTCACTTCGTCGCCTGCCGCATAAGACGGCGCCTTTAAACCGCGTGCCGATGCCATCTTCTCGACCTCGGCAAAGCGTTCGCGGCTTACGATGGGGTTGCGGAAGAATGAGCCCGCGCTGCGCGCGTCGGGGTCACCCTCGGTCAGCAGCATGGACTTCCGCGCGCGGATTTCGCGCACCGCGCTGCGCAGCTCTGCCAGAGACTTGACGCCGCTCTCGCCGAAGTGCCGCTGCAGATCGGGATAGAGCGTCTTCGGCATCTCACCGCGCGTCAGTTCGTACTCAACTTCGGTGAGCAGCCACTGGCCCGGCTCGCGCGAATTGAAGAACGAATGCCGGTAGCTGAATTCGCACTCGGCGTTGGTGAATTCGCGGAACTCGAAGGTGCGCAGGTCGAGCGCGCGCACGCGCACAATCGCCCCGGAAACTTCCTGTCCGTAGGCGCCCACGTTCTGCACGGGCGTTGCGCCCACGGTGCCGGGAATGCCGCTCAGACACTCAAGGCCGCCGCAATTTTCGGCGACGGTGGCGGCCACAAACTCGTCCCAGTCTTCCCCGGCCGCGCCCACAAAGCGCACGTGGCCATCGTGGTCATAATGGCGGATGCCTTTGAGCGCGATGTGCAGCACAAGGCCATCAAAGCCTGCGTCGGAGACAACGAGATTGCTGCCGCCGCCGAGCACAAAGACCTTCCAGCCGCGCTCGCGCGCCAGCTTCAAGGCCGCCAGGATTTCGTCTTCGCTGGTCACGCGCGCGAACCACCGCGCCGCACCGCCCACGCCCAGCGTCGTCAGTGGCGCCAGTGGAATCTTCTCTTCAATCTTCATAGGTTCACTATAACGCGACAGCCTTTATGCTCATGCACGACCACGCGAGTGCATTACTCCTACGGGTTCTTCCCTTCGAGCACAGCCCACGCTTCTTCCTGCTTGCCGCTGAGGATGAGCGCGCGCACCAGCGCCTGGCGGGTCGAGCGGTCCTTGGGGTCCATGCGCAGCGTCTTGGTCAACTGCTGCGCGGCCTCGTCGGCGCGTCCGGCCTCCAGCAGCGCAAAGCCGTAGTAGTAGTTTGTCTCCTGCTCACCAGGCTTCAACTGCACCGCGCGCTGGAAGGCCTCAAGCGCCTGCTGCGGCTGATGCAGCGTGCGGTAGGTAATGCCAAGGAGAACAAAGCCGGTGTAGTCATCCTTGTCGAGCGAGGTGGCACGCAGGCAACTCTGGAGTGCCTGTTGCGTGCGCCGCGTCTGCCCCTGCGCCAGACACAACTGCCGGAATGCCATTGCCCACTCAGGCTTCAACTGCGTGGCTCGCTCCAACGGCACCACAGCCTTTTCCGGCTGGTCCTGGTTCAGGTAGACAGTGCCGATCAGGTAGTGCGCACGCGCGCTCGTGGGAGCCTGCTGCGCAGCCTTCTGCGCCAGTTGCAGCGCCTCGTCAAAGTGCTCGGCCTCGGCGGCCTGAGTAGCGTGGCGCAGAGTCACAGTGGCCTGTCCGCGTTGTGCGGCCAGCACCGAACCCATGCCCACCATGAACACCGCCGCCGCTACGGCCACGGCGTAGCGCGCGCGACGGGTACGTGCGCTGACGTGCGCCAAGCCGCTCGACTCCGGCAGCAGCGCTCCCAGCACAAGCCCGCACAGCAGGCCGCCAACGTGCGCCGCATTGTCAATGGAACCGGAGCGCCCGGCGTAGGCCAGGTTATAGGCCACGAAAACAACAATTGAAATCAGCGGCCAGCGCAGCGCACGGCGCAGGCGCGCGTTGCGGTTCAGCAGCATCACCGAGATGAGCGCCCCGGCAATGCCGAAGATGGCCCCACTGGCTCCGACCGAAACCGCCTCGCTACGCCAGCACAAGGACGCCAGCGAGCCGCACAGGGCGCACGCGAAGTAGATGCCCGTGAACGCCCATGTGCCGAAGAGCAACTCCGCCAGCAGGCCCAGGTTCAGCAGCGACCACATGTTCACCGCAAGGTGTTCGAGGCCGCCGTGCAGGAAGGTGCAGGTCAGCAGCCGCCACCATTGTCCGTCGGCGGTGTAGCCACCGGAATTCGCGCCCCACGCCATCAAGGTCTTCACGTCGGGGTCGAGCAGGCTGGCACCGTTCGCCACCATGGCAAAGAACACCGCGACATTCAGCAGCACAATGTAGAACGTGGGCGACTGGCGCAGGCGCTGCATCGTTGTCGGCTGCGGCGTAGGCGCGGGCATCGCCTCCAGTTGCATGTAGCACTCGGCGCACATCTCCTGCCCCGGCACCTGCGGCACAAACTCCCGCTCGCACAGCGGGCATTTCGAATTCTGCGGAACTTCCATCAAGACTCAATTCTATCCAGCGGAGCGCACACAGCACGAATCCACCGGGCCGTTATGACTTGCAAAATAAAAGGCAGGAGCGGTGGCCCCTGCCTTCGATCCATGTCGCGGACAGCGGCTACTGATCTCCGCGCTGCTTGCGCAGGTAGGCCGGAACGTCCAGGTCGTCCTGCTCGAACTCCGCCGACGGCGGCGTGTAGGGTGTTGGCGGCTGAGGCGGCTCCGGCACGCGCGGACGAACCTGCTGCGGCTGAGCTTGCGCCTGCGGCATGCTCCACGCACGCTGCGGCTCCGGCTCGCGGGCCATCGGCTCATGCGATATGGGCTGAGGCGCGGGAACAGGCTCCGGCGCTTCCTCGGTCTTCACGGCCTGGGCGGCCTCGCGCATCAGAACCTCACGCGCCGGCTCGGCTGCCGGCTCCGGCTCATCTTCCTGCACCTCATACGGACGATCCTCGCGCGGAATGATGGCGGGCTCCGACGCCGGACGGACAAAACGCGAGTGATCGAACGGCTGCGACTGCACGCTCTCTCGCATCTTCACCACGCTCTCATTGCGGAAGCCGGTGGCGATGACCGTGATCTTCACTTCGTCCTTCATCTTCTCGTCCAGCACCGCGCCGAAGATGATGTTGGCGTCCTCGTGCGCCGCGCTCTGGATGATCGTGGAGGCCTCGTTGACCTCCGCGAGCTTGAGCGAAGTGGAGCCGGTGATGTTGATGAGGATGCCGCGTGCGCCGTCGATGGCGCCAGCTTCCAGCAGCGGCGAAGCGATGGCGCGCTGCGCGGCCTCCATGGTGCGGCGCTCACCACGCCCGGAGGCGGTGCCCATCACGGCGTAGCCCATGCCGGCCATGATGGCCTTCACGTCGGCGAAGTCGCGGTTGATGATGCCGGGGATGGTGATGATGTCCGAGATGCCCTGCACGCCCTGACGGAGAATGTCGTCGGCCACGCGGAATGACTCGAAGAATCCCGCGTCCTGCGCCACCGCGAGCAGCTTCTCGTTCGGAATGACGATGACGGTATCGACAGCTTCGCTCAGCTTTGCCAGGCCGCGCTCGGCCTGCAGCATGCGGCGCTTGCCCTCGAAGGCAAACGGCTTGGTCACAACCGCAACCGTCAGCGCGCCCATGGTGCTGGCCAGCGAGGCAATGACCGGCGCTGCGCCGGTGCCGGTGCCGCCGCCGAGGCCGGTGGTCACAAAGACCATGTCCGCGCCTTCCAGCACCTCAAAGATCTTCTCTTCGTCTTCGAGCGCGGCCTTTTCGCCGACTTCGGGATTGGCTCCCGCGCCGAGGCCGTTGGTGAGCTTCACGCCGAGCTGTATCTTCACCGGCGCCTTGCTGAGCTGCAACGCCTGCAGGTCGGTGTTGGCCGCGATGAACTCCACGCCTTCCACGCCCGCGTCAATCATGCGGTTGACGGCGTTGCCGCCACCGCCGCCGACGCCGATGACCTTGATCTTGGCGTTGTTGCGTGGGTCTTCGTTGAACTGAATGCGAATGTCCTTGTCTTCCGCCATTGCTACCTCGCGAAATTCCTTTCGCACCGGGAGTGCCCCCGGAGAACTCTGCCGGTCCTACTCACCGCCGGACACATCGTCCGCGGCTCCGGTCTAAACTGTTTCGGCCCCGCCACGCGAAAACAATGCGCGCAGCCTTGCTCCAAGCCCCTGTTCTTCCCTGTTGCGCATCACGCGCATGCGGTGCGCGTAATACACCATGCCGATCGCGGTGGCGAACTCCGGCTCCTGCAATTCGGCGGGCATGCGGTTCATGCCCAGCGGAAGCCCCATCCGGCACGGCTTACGCAGCACGTCTTCGGCAATTTCCAGAATCGAGTGCAGTTTGGCGCCGCCGCCGGTGAAGACCACGCCCTGCCCCAGCAGGTCGTAAACGCCGGCCGAACGCAGGTTCTCCAGCAGCATCTCCATCAGTTCGCGCGCGCGCGGCTCGAGAATCTCCGCCAGCTTGCGCTGCGACATCAATCGCGACGGGCGCTCGCCAATCGACGGCACTTCAATCTCATTGGCTTCCGGAATGCCGAAGGCCACGGCGCAGCCGAACTGCCGCTTGATGCGCTCGGCTTCGCTCACCGGCGTGGGCAGCAGAGCCGCCACGTCGTTGGTAAAATGATCGCCGCCGATGGGCAGCACCGCCGTGTGTACGGCGGCCTCGGAGTAGCGCACCAGCACATTGGTCGATCCGGCACCGATATCCACCAGCGCCGCGCCATGCTCCTTCTCGTCGCTGGTCAGCACGGCATCACTGCACGCCAGGCCCTCGTAAATCTTGTCGCTCACCTGCACGCTCGCCTTGTTCACGGCGTTGACGATGGTCTGCGTGGCGCCCTGCGACGAGGTAATCAGGTGCAGGCGCACTTCCAGCGTGCGGCCCATCATGCCCTTGGGATCGCGGATGCCGGGCTGCTCGTCGAGAATGAAATCGGAATACAGCAGGTGCAGCAGCTCGCGGTCGTCCGGCAGCGAGACAATGCTGCGCGCCTTCTCCACCGCCATCTTCACATCGTCGCGGCTGATCTCTTTGGCGCGCGTGCCGAGGGTGACACCGCCCTGGCTGTTGACGGCGCGAATGTGCGGTCCGCTGACGCCGATGACGGCCGTGTCCAGCGAAGCTTCCGCCGTGCGTTCGGCTTCTTCCACCGCCGTCTGAATGGAACGAACGGTCTTCTCCAGATCCACGATGACGCCGCGGCGCGTGCCGCGGCATTCAGCCACGCCGTGTCCGCGATAGCGCAAACCAGCTTCGGTCGCCTCGGCCGCCAGCACCACGGTCTTCGCGCTGCCGATATCGATCACGGTGATAAGGTTTTGCGAGCGTTTTGCCATGTATGAATTGCTGCGCGCCGCGCCTGCCGCGCGTAACGCACATTATCTCCCCGCGCCTGTTCGCCCCCGGATGAAGCCTCATGCCATGCGGGTAACTCATTAGGTTCCCCCGCCGCCGGAGCGTCTTTGCGCGCCACATTCCATCTTCTCACGCGCGGCTTGTGAATATCTCACTCAAAACCCGGAGTGATGCAGCCACATTCCGCGCTGAGCAGGTGCGGCGTAGCTGCGCATGTGCTCAGCGAACAAGAATCGCGAAGCTGAATTTTCTTGTGCTGAAAAGCTACGGCGCGAGAGCAGATCAGTGCGTGGGCTTGTGCTTCTTGGCCGCGACAGCCTTCGCGTCCTTCTTGGCCTCTGCCTTATGCGCTACGGCCTTATGCTCGGGCTTGGCTTCCGGCTTCGGTGCTGCGGGCTTCTGCGCGGGCGTGGCGGAGTCAACCGGCACAGGCGTCTCCGTTGCGGTCGCGGCTGACTCAGGCGCAGCGCGATGATCCGGATTCACTACCAATTCCCCTTCGTAGCGGAGATCGACCGAATCCAGCCGTTGCACCTGCGCGCGAATCTCCTGCACCTTCGAAATGTAGAGCTTGTAGCGCTCGAGCCAGTGCTCGTGGCCAAGATGTATGAGCACGGCACCGTTGGAGTCGGCCACCGTGATCTGCGCATCGTCCGGATCGCTGACGTCCACTTCATTCACGTCGTGTGAATAATTGGCGCCGCCGGAATCGAGTTCCTTCATCAGCGCCATGTAGGTGCCGATGCGCGCCAGCCGCATGGAAAGCGGGTCATTCTCAGTCATGCCGAGGATGACCGGGAAGGAATAGACCTGCTTGTCGCTGGCGGAGATGTCCATCAACACGCCGTGCGCATCAATCAGCATCACGCGGCCATTCAGGTTCACCGAGGCCACCGGCGTGCGCTCCTTGACGATAACGCGCAGATGATTGGGGAGCAGCCGCATCACGGTCGCCGACTCCACCCACGGAATCGCCATCAGCTTGTGCCGGTTTTCCTCCAGCGAAATCCGGAAGATGTTGCGCCCGATATCGTCACCGGCAATGGCCGAAAGAATTTCCGCGCGCGAAACGTGCGCCGTGCCGTCGAGTTCAATGTTGTCGCTGGATTCAATGCGGAAGCGCGCCGCGCTCTTGGCATAGTGGGAAACGGCATAAACAGCGGCGGCGAAGATCAGCACTGCGGCCACGGCGGCAATAGCCAGCAGCACGCGTCCGCGAGTCTTCTTCGCCATGCCTCCGCGACGCACGGGTACGCGCTTTTGCGCGCGGAGGAATGGAGACTCCTCCTCCTCTTCGTCGTCGATGTCGAGCAGGCGCGCGTCCAGGGCAGACGAGTCCTCAGCCGTCCGCGTCGAGCGGCGACTGTCGTCACCCCCACGACGATAGAACTGGCCCTCGTCTTCAGGCTGATTGGGTTCTCGCGTGCGCGCCATGGTCCTCTGGCCCAACTATAACCGCTTTCACGGCGGCTGCGCGACCCTGAATTCCCGCGCAGGAAACCAGTTCGCCAAGGGGCGAGTCCGCTGGTGAAACTGCACAGGAAGCGGGGCGCTTCCATCTCGAATTGCGTCTTCGTCCGGCGTTTTCGGAGGCATTGCCAGCGTCCTCCGTGGAGCGGCTACCGCTCCTGCTTCAGCTTCTCCAGAATTCTGGGGCCAAGCTGCGAGACGCTTCCCGCGCCGAGCGTCATCACCAGATCGCCGGGCTTTACCTGCGCTACCACAGCATCAATGGCGGCCTCGAAGGAAGCCGCGAACTCCGCCGGAGCCTCGCCCACGCACTGAATCTTCTTCGAGAGCGCCAAGCCTGTGACGCCCGCAATGGGCTGCTCGCTGGCCGCGTAGATGTCGAGCACCAGCACGCGGTCTGCATCCACGAACGCCGAGGAGAACTCATCCATCAGCAGGTAGGTGCGCGTGTAACGGTGCGGCTGGAAGATGACGTGCACCCTGCCCCGCCCGGCGCACCATTGCTTGGCCGCCGCCAGCGTCGCCTTGATCTCCGTGGGGTGATGTCCGTAGTCGTCAATGACGGTAACACCCGCCTCGGTGCCCTTGATCTGGAAGCGGCGATCGACGCCGCGGAACTGTTCGAGGCCTTCGCGAATCTTCTCCGCCGGAATTTCCAACCCGATGCCGGTGGCGATGGCGGCCGTGGCGTTCAGCACGTTGTGGTGCCCCGGCACGTAGAGCTTGAATGCGCCGAGGTCTTCTCCCTGATAGAGCACGTGCCAATGCTGCTCCGCGCCGTGCTCGGCGGCCACGCTGGCAAGCTGCACAATGCGGAAGTCGGAGCCTTCACTCTCGCCGTAGGTGACCACGCGGCGACGCACGCGCGGCAGCACGCCGCGCAATAGCTCGTTGTCATGGCAGGCGACGACCGTGCCGTAGAACGGCACGCTATCCATGAACTCAACGAACGTGTCCTCCACATCGTCCATGTCGCGATAGGTGTCCATGTGCTCGCGGTCAATGTTGGTGACCACGCTCACGATGGGCGAAAGCTTCAGGAACGAGCGGTCGCTCTCGTCGGCCTCCGCCACCAGATACTGCGAGGTCCCCAGCCGTGCGTTGGAACCAAGAAAGTCCACGCGTCCGCCAACAACCACCGTCGGGTCCAGGCCACCGGCAGCGAGCACGGCGGCAACCATGCTGGTTGTCGTGGTTTTGCCATGCATGCCGGCCACGGCAATGCCGTACTTCAGGCGCATCAGTTCCGCCAGCATCTCCGCGCGCTGAATGACGGGCAGCTTGAGGCGGAAGGCCTCGGCCACCTCGGGATTCTGCTTGTTGATGGCCGAACTGGTGACGACGACTTCCGCGCCGTGCACGTTCTCCGCAGCGTGCCCGATGAAGATGGTGGCGCCCAGCTTGCGCAGGCGCTCGGTCACCGCCGATTCGCGCAGGTCCGAGCCGGAGACTCCGTAGCCAAGCGTGAGCAGCACCTCGGCGATACCGCTCATGCCGATTCCGCCAATGCCGACAAAATGTATGCGTTGAATGCGTGCAAACATAGACGTTTGCGATTGTACCGGAATTGCCGGGCGCGGCGCAGGCCGGAGCACGGCGGCCACATGACAGAAGAGGTTCTACGCCGGATTCGCGAAAGGCATCGCCACAGAGGAGCCGGACTTCTTGCCTAGCAATGAGAAGGACAGACACACTCACCGCGCCCGTGACCTACACCCGGTGCGAGTTCTCTTCCTCCGCCTCGGGCACCACGCCTTCCGGCAGCGAGCCGCCGTTGTAGTCGGCCAGTCGGTTCTTCCACTTCAGGTAGTCGGTGATGGTGGTGGGCTCAATGCGAACCTCGACGCGGCGCAGGCTCGCCAGCAGCAGGTTCATCTCGTTCATCAGGCCTTCGGGTTGGCGCAGCTTGCGCTTGCTCTTCACCGCCACGGTCACCTTGCGCTGGTAAACCTCAAGCAGCCCCCATCCGGCGGGCAACTCCGCAGCCTTGATCATCTCTTTTGGAGCGAGGAAGTAGCGTTCGCAGCCGAGCGCGATGGATGCGTCCGTGCGCCAGGGCTTGGCGGCATCGGCCAGGAAGTCCGCGCGGCTCACCTTGCACTCAATCACAATGGAGTGGCACTTGCCCTTCCAGCCGATGGCGTCCGGCATTTCGCCGCTGGAGCAGCCCTGCTCGCTGAGCACGATGCCGCACCGCGCACGCCGCAGCCATTCCGTCGCCAGCTCCACCAGTCGCGCGTGAGTCATAGAGTGTTTATCGCACGAAGCGGCGCACGGCGGAAGATGACCGCGAGGATGCGGGGCGTGTGGGGGCACGCAAGGATGGGCCGCAGCGAAGGTGATTGCAAGCGGTTAGCTGGCAGCCGGCATTTCCGCCGTGTCGTCTCCGAGCACGGCGCTCATCAGCGCTTCGGCGGTCGGGACCAGACGCGCGGCTTCGCGCAGCTCCGCCGGAAGCTCGGCGCGCACCGCCTCGGTGGCAATGAAGCTCTCATGCCCGTTGGTGCCGACGTAGTGGTCGCGCTGCATCACCTTCAGCACCGCCGCCCAGAATTCCGGTTCATTGCTGAAGCCGCGCAGACACAGGCTGGGAAGCGTGTTCAGGTCGTAGGCCGAGGGCGTCAGCTCCAGCGTGCAGAGCTGGCGGCCATATTGCAGTTGCCAAAGGTTGCTCTCCGCCTCTTCGGCGGAGACCGGCAGCAGCCCGCGCAACATCGCGCGGCGCACTCCACCGGAAAGATGGCCATTTACGTAGGAATCGAGATGTAAGACGAAGCTCATGCATCCTCCTTGGAGAATTGCACTGCTTGGGGCCGTGGGTCCCTTGCTGCGGACGCCCCGTGCACGAGCGTCCGCAGCGGTGAAACTATGTCGAGTAATCAGCGTTGATGTGCACGTACTCGGTGGTCAGGTCGCAGGTCAGGAAGGTCAGCGCGGACTTGCCGCGCCCAAGCTGCACGCGGATGTCATACTCGCGCTCCTTCATCAGTTCGTGCGCGGCGTTGGGGTCGAACTTGCCGACCATACCCGCCTTGCACACCTGCTGCCGGCCAATGTAGATGTTCACCTTCTCGGGCGCGACGTCGATGCCCGACTTGCCGACTGACGACAGGATGCGTCCCCAGTTGGGGTCGCATCCCGCCCACGCGGTCTTCACCAGCGGAGAGTTGGCGATGGAGCACGCAACCTGCCGCGCCTCCGCCACGCTCTTTGCCTGCTCAATATGCAGGCGGATGAGGTGCTTTGCACCCTCGCCGTCGCGGATGATCTGCGCGGCCAGCGATTGGCACACCTCGGTCAACGCCTGCTGGAACTTCTTGGCCACCTTGCCGAACTTGACGCCACTCTCACCGCTGGCGAGCAGCAGCACCGTGTCGTTCGTCGAGGTGTCCCCATCGACCGACATGGCGTTGAAGCTGACCTCGACGGCTGAGCGCAGCGCCTTGTCGAGCTGCGCGGGCGTCGCCTCCAGATCGGTAAAGACGTAGACCAGCATGGTCGCCAGGTTCGGATGAATCATGCCCGAGCCCTTGCAGGCAGCGGTGATGCGCACTTCGCGCTTGCCATCTTTCAGCACGGTGCTGGCAATCTTCACCTGCGTGTCGGTGGTCATAATGGCCTGCGCGAAGGTTCGGAAAGCCTCTTCGCCTTCTGCGCGCGCGGCAGCCAGTTGCGGCACTGCGGCGGTCACCTTCTCCACCGGCATCTGCACGCCGATGATGCCCGTCGACGACGGGAAGATGAATTCCGGCGCGGCTTCCAGCGCCTGCCCCAGCGCGGCACAGACAGCCTTGGCCGCCTTGATGCCCGGCTTGCCGGTGGCACAGTTGGCGTTGCCGCTGTTGACCACCACGGCGCGCACGCGGCCGGTGGTCTTCGCCAGGTTTTCCTTATCGACCGTGACCGGCGCGGCCACTACGCGGTTGCGCGTGTAGACCGCGGCGGCAGCGGCGCCCAGAGGGGCTTCCGCCAGCGCGAGGTCGGGCTTGCCGCTCGCCTTGATGCCTGCCGTAGCGGCGGCAAAAAGGTAGCCTCTCGGAATGAACAACGTTTGATCGGGTCCGTGTACAGTCATTTCTTCGGCTTGATCCGTTCTCTCAAAATTCTCAGTTCGGTCTCCACCGGGGCCTCCAGGAAGGCGACGTGCGGCAGTTCGCCGCGATACATCGCCACTTCGTCACAGGCCTCCAGTTTCGGACAGTTTACGCAATCCTTGTAAATCTTGTCGGGCAGTTCGTTGCGGTCCACTTCCTTGAATCCGAAATGGGCAAAGAACTCCGGCACGCGCGTGAACAGGCAGACGCATCCGACCGAATGCCGGCGCGCCTCCTCGATCAGCGCATTCAGCAGCAGCCCGCCGCCGCCCTTGCGCGAAGCGCTCGGCTTCACGCAGATGGAACGCACCTCGGCGAGATGCACCCCGTACAGGTGCAACGCGCCGCAACCGAAGACACCGCTTTCGTCCTCGACCACCACAAAGTCGCGCACGTTCTCACACAGCTCCGCGACGTCGCGGGGAATCAGGTCTCCGTTCGCCTGCGAGTAGTTGCGGATCAACTCGTAAATTGCCGGAACATCCGGCAAAAGGGCCCTACGCACCTGCATCGACAGCTCCCTTGAGTTTCGCAACCCGCTCGGCCGTGCGCCCGAGCGCCGCAGCCACCTGTTTGCGCGCGGTGCCGCCCAACACATCGTGGCAATCGAGCACGGCCTCCACGGTAATCGCCGCGTAGAAGTCCTGCTCGAACTCCGGCGCAATCGCCTTCAGCTCGGCCAGCGGAAGGTCGCGCAACTCGCAACCCTTTTCGATGCCCGAACGAACCGCCGCGCCGATAATTTCATGCGCATGGCGGAACGGCACGCCCTTTGACGAGAGATACGTGGCGGCAGCCATCGCGTCCATGTAGCCCGTAGTCGCGGCCTTGGCCATGCGGTCGAAGTTGAAGGTGACGGCACGCATAAAGCCCGTGGCCACCGTCAGCATCATCTTCACCGTCGAGGCCACTTCAAAGACAGGCTCCTGCGTCTCCTGCATGTCTTTGTTGTAAGCCAGCGCCAGGCCCTTCACGGTCACAAGCAACTGCTGCGCCGCACCAATCACGCGCCCGGCCTTGCCTCGGATCAGCTCGAGCGAATCCGGGTTCTGCTTCTGCGGCATCGCGCTCGAACCGGTGGAATAGCTCTCCGGCAGGCTGATGAATCCGTATTCAAGCGTGGAGAACAGGATGAACTCCTCCGCCCAGCGGCTCAGGTGCACGGCAACAATCGACAGCACCTGTGCGAACTCGATGGCGAAATCGCGGTCGCTGGTGGAATCCATGCTGTTCGGCGTGGGAGCCGTAAACTTCAACTCGCGCGCAACCGATTCGCGGTCGAGCTTGAGCGTAGCGCCGGCAATCGCGCCGGAACCAAGCGGGCAATAGTTCAGCCGCGCGCGGCAATCCTGCAGGCGCGAAGCATCGCGCAGGAACATCTCGCAGTAAGCCAGCAGCCAATGTGCGGCCAGCACAGGCTCGGCGCGCTGCAGGTGCGTATACGACGGCATGGGCGCTTCGCCCGCCTGCTTCGCACGCTCCACAATCACGCCGCACAGCTCCGCCAGTTGCGCCACCAGCGTGTCGCAATTTGCGCGCACAAACAGGCGCAGGTCGGTCGCAATCTGCTCGTTGCGGCTGCGGCCGGTGTGGAGCTTCTTGCCGGTCTCGCCAATGGCGGCAACCAGTTGCTTCTCCACAAAATGGTGAACGTCTTCCGCCTCGTCGTCGACGAGGGTTTCACCGGCATGGCTGCCAATCGCGGCCAGGCCGGAGAGGATGGAGCGCAACTCATCCTCGGAAAGCACGCCAGCGGCGAACAACGCTTTCGCGTGTGCGCCGCTGGCCGCTATTTCCTGGGCGAGCAGGCGCTGGTCAAACGGAAACGACCGTTGCCAGCGCTCGAACTCGGCGTTGAGCGGTTCGCGGAACCGCCCGGACCACATCTTCACTTCGTGACCCCTTGCTTGGCCTTGGCGATGACACGCGCACGCGCGGGCAGCGCAAGGATTTTAATGAAGCCTTCGGCGTCCTTCTGGTCGTAGCTTTCGCCCATGGTGAACGACGACAGGTCAGTGTTGAACAGCGAGAAGTCCGACTTGCGGGTTGCGATGCCGATGTTGCCCTTGTAGAGCGCCAGCTTGATGCTGCCGGTCACGTGCTCCTCGGTCTTGTCGACAAACGCATCGAGCGACTCGCGCAGCGGCGTGAACCACAGGCCGTTGTAGACAATCTCGGCGTACTTGAGCGCGATGTGCTGCTTGAAGTGTGCGACCTCGCGGTCGAGGCAGAGCGCTTCCAGCTCACGCAGCGCGAACAGCAGCAGCGTGCCACCCGGCGTCTCATAGGCGCCGCGCGACTTCATGCCGACGAAGCGGTTCTCCACCAGGTCGATGCGGCCGATGGCGTTGCGTCCGCCAATCTCATTCAGCACGGCCACAATCTCGTGCGCCGGCAGCTTCTTGCCGTTCACCGAAACCGGAGTTCCATCCACGAAGCCGATTTCGACTTCCTCAACCGCATCCGGCGCGGTCTTGGGGGAGTTGGAAATCTGCCAGGTGGTGTCCAGCGGCGGATTCGCCGGGTCTTCCAGCTCGCCGCCTTCATGCGAAAGGTGCCACAGGTTCTTGTCGCGCGAGTGAATCTTGGTCTTGCTGGCGGTGATGGGAATGTTGCGCTTTTCGGCGTAGTCGATGCAGTCTTCGCGCGACTTCAGGTCCCACTCGCGCCACGGAGCGATGATCTTCAACTGCGGAGCAATGGCCTGGAAGGCATGCTCAAAGCGAACCTGGTCGTTGCCCTTGCCGGTGCAGCCGTGCGCCAGCGCGTCCGCGCCTTCCTCGAGCGCGATCTGCACCTGGTACTTGGCGATGATGGGGCGCGCCAGCGAGGTGCCGAGCATGTACTTGTGCTCGTAAACGGCTCCTGCACGCAGTGCCTTCCACACGTATTCGGTACAGAACTCCTCGCGCAGGTCCTTCACCACAACCTTGGAGGCTCCGGTCTTGATGGCCTTTTCCGCCACGGCCTGCATGTCATCGCCCTGGCCCACGTCGGCCACAAAAGCGATCACTTCGGAACCGTAGTTCTCCTTGAGCCACGGGATGATGATGGAGGTATCGAGGCCTCCCGAATAAGCGAGAACGACTTTATTAGACATTTACACTCCTTGCGTGCGGCCTTGGCCGCCCATCAGCGACAGCATGATGGCTTTTTGAATATGCAGGCGATTTTCCGCCTGATCGAAAACCACGGAAGCGGGCGAATCGATCACCGCCGCATCCACTTCTTCTCCACGATGCGCGGGCAGGCAATGCATGAACAGCGCGCCCTCGGCCGCGTGAGACATGAGAGTTGGGTTCACCTGGAACGGCAGGAAGATGCCGCGGCGCTCTTCCGCCTCGTCTTCCTGGCCCATGCTGGCCCACACGTCGGTATAAACCGCGTTGGAGCCCGCCACGGCCTCGGCCGGATCATGGAAGACAGCGACGCTGCCGCCGGTGGTGCTGGCAATGGCCTTGGCGCGCGCCAGCAGCAACTGGTTCGGCTCAAACCCCTGCGGCGTGCCGATGCGGATGTGACTGCCCAGCGAAGCTGCGGCCAGCATCAGCGAGTGCGCCATGTTGTTGCCACCGTCACCCACGTAGCTGAGCGTCACGTGGTGCAGATCGCCGAGGTGCTCGGTGAGCGTGAAGTAGTCGGCCAACGCCTGGCACGGATGCTCAAGGTCGCTGAGCGCATTGATGACCGGGATGGAGGCGTTCTCCGCCATGCCCGTCACGGTGCCGTGCTCGAAGGTGCGCAGCACAATGCCGTTGACCCAGCGTTCCAGATTGTGCGCCACGTCGCTGAGCGGCTCACGCGCGCCCAGGCGACTCGCCGTCTGGTCAAAGAAGTACGACTGCCCGCCGAGCTGCCCCATGCCGGCTTCAAACGTAATGCGCGTGCGCAGTGACGGCTTCTCAAAGAACAGGACAATCTGCTTGCCCTTCAGCGCCGTGTTGAACGCCTCCGGACGCGCCTTCAGGCGCGCGCACAGGCCGAGCAGTTCGCGATGCTCCTGCGGCGAAAGGTCTGTGATCGAAACCATATCGCGCGCCCGCGGGGCGGTGTATTCCGTGTGAAACTCAGGCACGCACGTCTCCTCCATTGGAGTTGTGGCCATGTGGTCCTCCTGCTTCTTCATTTGCGCCCACGCGGTGCTGCCTTTTTGGAGCCTCCGGCGAGGGCCTTAGGAGCGTCGCCGGTGTGCGCGGAGGAGGACAGTGCTTCATCGAGAGCTGCGACAACTTCTTCCACCTGCCGCTTGGTCACAATGAACGGCGGCAGGAACCGCAGCGTTGTCTCGTGCGTGCGGTTGATGATGATTCCCTTGGCAAGCAGGTCCTTCACAACCTGCTTCGCGAGATCGGCTGAATCGAGTTCGACGCCAGCCATCAGGCCCGCGCCGCGCACGTCCACAATCGAGCCGTGGCGCGCGTCGAGCCGGTGCAGCAAGGTCAGAAAGTGGTTGCCCACCTCCTTCACATGCGCCAGTACCTTCTCCTTCTTCATTACGTCGAGCACGGTGAGCGCGGTGGCGCAGGCCAGCGGGCCTCCGCCGAATGTGGTGCCGTGCATGCCCGGATGAATGGACTCAGCCACCGCGGCGTTCACTAGAATTGCGCCCATCGGCAGACCGTTGGCGATCGGCTTGGCCAGGGTCACGATGTCCGGCTGAATCTTGAAGTGCTGGAACGCGAACCACTTTCCGGTGCGGCCCAGACCGCACTGGATCTCGTCGGCCAGCAGCAGCGCGCCGTGCTTGGTCGCCAGTTCGCGCGCGGCCTTGATGAACTCCGCGCTGACCGGATGAACGCCGCCCTCGCCCTGCACGGGCTCCAGGCAGATGGCGCAGATCGAGTCGTCAAACTGCTTCTTCAGATCCTCGACGTCGTTGAACTTCGCAAACTTCACGCCCGGCATCACCGGCTCGAATGGGTCGCGATACTTTTTGGTGTGCGTCGTGGCCACCGCGCCGAAGGTGCGTCCGTGGAACGAGTGCTCGAGGGCCAGGAAGCGGAACTTCTTGTTGCCCTTCGCCGTGGCGTAGGCGCGGGCGAACTTCAGCGCGCCCTCCCAGGCTTCCGCGCCGCTGTTGCAGAAGAACGCGCGATCCATGCCGCTGATCTTCACCAGTTCCTTGGCCAGCATGCCCTGGTACGGGTGGAAGAACAGGTTCGACGTGTGCAGCAGCTTCCCTGCCTGCTCGCGAATCGTTCTGGTCACCGCCGGATGCGCGTAGCCCAGCGCGTTCACGCCGATGCCGCTCAGAAAATCAAGGTACTTCTTTCCGTCCGCGTCATAAACGTACGGGCCCTTGCCGTGCGTCAGCAGCACCGGATTGCGGTCATAGGTGTGCAACACAAATTGCGATTCCAGCTTCTGAACTTGCGCGAGCTTCACGACGCCATTACCTCCGTCCCAGATTCAATCTTCGAGTAGTAAAACTCCGGCAGCGTCGAGGCTTCGGCGGCCGGCAGAATACGCACGCGGCCCACGCCCGAGCGCAATGCGTCCTGGCAGGCCTGCAACTTTGGCAGCATGCCGCCCCGGATCACCGAGGTCTCAACCAGCTGCGCAATCTCGCTGACGGCCAGCCACCGGATCACCGAACCGTCGGCGCCCTTCACCCCGGCCACGTCGGTCAGGAAGATGAGCGCATCGGCCTTGCAGCCCGTGGCGCAGGCCGAAGCCATCTGGTCGGCGTTCACGTTGTAGTATTCGCCGTCGGAGCCGAGCGCAATGCTCGACATGACAGGAATGCCGCCGTTGGCCCAGACCGCTTCGATCCACTTCGGATCGACCGCGCTGATCTCGCCCACGAAGCCAAGGTCGCCATCCGCCGTCTGCTTCTTGCGCGCCAGGAAGCCGAAACCATCACCACCGCAAAGGCCGACCGCAGGCTTACCCTCGGCCGCAATGGCTGCGACCAGTTGCTTGTTCACCAGTCCGCCGAGCACCATCAGCGCCAAGTCGCGGGTCTCCGCGTCGGTCACGCGCAGTCCGTTGACGAACTCCGACTTCTTGCCAACCTGCGTAAGCATGCGCGTCAACGCCGCTCCGCCGCCATGCACCACCACAACCTTGTGGCCTTCGGCCGCAAGCTCGCTGACGGCGTGTGCGCACTTCTTGCGCAGCGTGAGATCCTCAAGCGCCGCGCCGCCAATCTTCACCACAAGTTTCACTGCAATCCCTCCCGTTCATCCCAGCCCTGCATCACATTCAGGTTCTGGAGCGCCTGCCCCGCCGCGCCCTTCAACAGATTGTCCAGGCAACTGACGAGCACAAGCCGCTTGCTGTCTGCGGCAAGCGTGAACCCCACATCGCAAAAATTCGTATGCACCGAGTACTGAATCTGCGGCAGGGCGCCCGGCGCAAACACGCGCACCCACCTGGCATCCGCATAAAAGCTGCGGAAAATCTCATGCACCGCCGCGGCCGTCGAGGGCTGCTTCAGGCGCAGATAAATCGTGGAAAGAATGCCGCGCGGAATCGGCAGCAGATGCGGCGTAAACGTCACGTCCTCCGCCTTCAGTCCCGTCTGCTCCAGAATCTCGCCGGTGTGCCGGTGCCCGAAGACGCTGTACGCCGAAAGATTGTCGGCCGCCTCACAGAAGTGCGTCTTCTGCGTCGGCTTTTTGCCCGCGCCGGAAACACCCGACTTTGCGTCGCAGATGATGCCGTGCTCTTCGTTAATCACGCCGGCGCGAGCCAGCGGCGTCAGCGCACAGATGATCGATGTGGCGTAGCAGCCGGGGTTTGCCACCAGCCGCGCCTTGCGGATCTCCTCGCGATGCAGTTCCGGCAGCCCGTACACTGCCTCGGCGTCGAGCTTCGCGGCCAGCGCCGCATCCTTATCGGCAAAGCCGTACACCGCGCGATGCGCCGCGCTCTTCAGCCGCCACGCGCCGCTCAGATCGATGATGCGGAAGCGGTTTGCCATCGGATGCATCAGCAGCTCGCGCGAAAGCTCATGCGGCGTCGCCAGAAAGAGCACGTCGATTCCACGCTCGGCCAGCAGTTCAAAGCTGAACGGCTCCATCGGCAGGTCTTCATGCGCCAACTGCGGGTAGATCGTGCTCAACTGCGCCTGCGCAGCGGCCTCGCGGGTTAGCACCAGCGGACGCGCCAGCTTCGAGTGCCGCAGCAACAGCCGCGTCAGCTCAAACCCTGCATAGCCCGTGGCGCCCAGCACCGCCGTCTTCAATTTCTTCTCACTCACGCCTGCATACTCCTCACGCGCACGGCAATGCGCTGCGCGCTGCGGCGGTTCTGCGAAATCACAAGGATCGTGTCGTCGCCGCCGACGGTGCCCACGATCTCCGGCCAGCCCTCGGCGTCGATGGCAGCCGCCACCGGCTGCGCCGAGCCGGCTGAGGTCTTGATGACCAACAGGTTCTGCGCCAGGCGCACTTCGCGGACGAAACCGCGGATGAGCCGCAGCGCCGCCGGCAGCACCAGGTCGGAAGCCACTTCCCCGTGCGCCACCGCGTAGCCGTCGGAGTTCTTCACCAGCCCCAGTTCGCGGATATCGCGCGAAAGCGTCGCCTGCGTCACATCGCACCCGCGCTTCAACAACAGGCGGCGGAGCTGCTCCTGGTTGGAGACGGTCTCCTGCTTCACGAGTTCGAGGATCAGGCTCTGGCGTGACAATTTGGTCATAAGTAAAGCGCTGCCCCGGGGGCAGCGCCTCCTATACAGCATATTAATGCATAAACATGAATAATTATGCAGCACGCATTATGCACGCGTCAACCCAAACGGCCAACAAACCTGTGGAAAGCTCGCAGAAAATTAAAGGGCGGCGCTGAGCGCCGCCCCGAGTAATGAAATACCCAGTGTTTACGCGGCTTCGGCGCTCTTCTCCCGCTTGCTGGATTTCACCAGCAAAGCGAGCATGTAACCCACCGTCGCCAGGCCGCCGACAAACAGGATTAAGAAGATGGCGATGACGCCCACCTGAGGCTGAACATGCAGCGCATCGAGGTGCGCGTAGTTCGCCAGGTAGGAGGCCCGCAGCAGATGGCGCAGGCCAACCATCGAGGCCAGCGTGATCACCATCATGCCGAAACCGGCGTTGACCATCTTCGTCGGACGCTCGGCCATGGCGCCCACCATCATGCAGACCACGGCGGCGATCACCGCCAGCAGCCCGAGGCCGAGTACCGCACCAGCAGCGGGATCACGCATGAAAGCCAGCACGATTTCGCGCGGAATGCTGAGCAACAGCCACAGCCCGAGCAGGAACTGGAGTCCGCTGCAGATGGCGAATACCGCCGCTCCCTTGCGAACCATCCAGCGTCCGTACTCGAAGTCCTTCTTGAGGGTGCGCATGCCCATGTGCGCCAGAATGGCGGAGAACACGGCCACCGCGCCGTTCATGATGTGCAGGTAACGCGGCCACAGCAGAGGCTCGCCCAGGTTCAGGTTCCAGCCATTCGGGTGCGCGCGGTACATCTCAAGCCAGCGCGAGGGCACGAGCATCAGCGTCATGTTGTTGCTGTAGATGAAGCCGACACAGAGCAGAATGAGCACGCTGCACAGGGCCACAACACCGGTCGTGCTGGAACCGCGCTCCACGGTGTTCGCCGTGTAGTAGTAGCCGTAGTAGGCCAGCATCACCAGCGGAATCACCGCCAGCCACAGCGAGCCGATAAGGATGGAGCTGGCATACAAGAAGTTGCCGAACAGCACCTGCACAAACAGCAGCGCCGCCACGCCCAGCGTGACCGTGAAGGCCAGCAGCACGGGCAGCATCTTGGCCAGCTCTTTGGCCAGCCGCTGCGAGTACGGATGCGCGGCGTTGCGTCCGCGGAAGTAGTTCCACACCGTCCACAACCCGCCGCCCACCGCGGCGTTCATGGCCAGCACGTGCAGGGTGAAAGTGACCAGCAACAGCGCGGTAAACAACCACACCGGGCCGGGCAGCGGCATAACGTCAACTCTGGGAACCTGTGCCATTACTTCACCCCCGGGAGGCGCACTTCGGTCTTCTCTTTCACCGTCAGCGGACGGTTGGCCTCGTGCGCAATGTATTCCGCCAGCGCCTGCGCCTGATCGTCCGGCGCGGTGAACTTCGGCATGTTGGGACTCATGGAATCGAGCACCGGGAACATGGCGCTCACCTGCTCGGCCTGCGCGTTTTCAAACGCTCCGCGCAGCGGCCGAACCTTACCGTTGATGGTGTGGCAGTGTCCGCAGCGGATGGCGAAGACCTGCTCGCCGACCGCCATTTTGTTGGCCGGAGTGATTGCGCCAAAGTTCACCGGCGCATTCAGCGAGGCCAAGTACCTGCCCAGCGCGGCGCGGTCCTCGTCATTACCGGCAAAGCGCGGCATGGCTCCGCGCAGCATGTGGATGTGCGAGACCATGTCGGCGGCAAAGTCGGCGTCCCAGCCCACCACGCGCGCCTTCATGCTGCGGTAGCCGGTCACGCCGTGGCAGCTTGAGCATTGCAGAACGAACAGGTCGTGTCCGTAGCGTTCATCCTTGGCGGAGTCGCTGATGAGGAAATTGGCCGTCTGGCGAACGCCCGCCTTGCTGATGGCATCGATGTCGGCGGCGCGCAGGTCGTTGGCGTAGATGTAGTCGGTCACCACCCACGGCTTGCGGACGAACTCGCGCATGTATTCACCAGCGCCCATGTAGCCGAGCGCGCAAACGATCATCACCACCATCACCGGCACGTTCATCCAGCGAGGCTTGAGGACGGCGAAGATCAACGCCAGCAGCAACACCACCGCGCCAAAGCCCACGCCGCCGCGCATTCCATGCAGGATTGCCACCGAGTTGGCGGAGACCGCCGTTGCTTTGGCCAGCGCCGGAACCTTGGCGAAGTACCACCACAGGCCCAGCGGCATCACCACGGAACCGGCGACGATCCACAGTCCGGCCCAGCGCACAATGCGCTCGCGCGCCGCGCTGCGGCCCACCGTCACCAGGCCCCACACACCGGCCAGCAGTGCGCACATGGCGCTGCGTACCACCAGCGAGGGCCAGTAGGTCGGGTTGAAGAAGCCGTCCCAGAAGTTGTGCGTCTGCGTCCACTGGCCCGGCGTGAGCATGAAGGTGATGATGCCGTTGATGACGACCAGGCTCATGTAGGCAGCAATGAAGTATATCCAGCCGACGATCAGGTGCGAGCGGGCATCGAGTTTGTCCCACGCCTTGGCGTAGATGATGGCCGCCGCAATCTCGACGAAGAAGAAAACCCACTCGATGGCCCATCCCCAGACGAAGCTGTGAATGAGGGTCGAGGTGCCTTCCGGACTCACCAGGCCGATGGTGAACCAGATGCCGACGCCGCTCAGCGCGCCGAAGACGAGCGTGAGCAGGGCGAAAAAGTTGGAGTGGCGGCGCACGTACGCCAGCAGCGCATCATCACTGCGCTTGCGCGCCTGATGCTCGGTGACCACCAGGAACGCGCCCCCGCCCACCGCAAAGTGCGAGACGAAGACGTGCAGAATGGCCACCACCGCAATCAGCATGCCGCCCGGAAAGCCGAGCTGCCATACGGGATAGTTCAAAGGAGTGCTCCTGAATTCAGGCTTGCCGATCTATACTCCGCCGCTGACGCCAAGCCGCGAGGGCAGCGCGAAGCAAGCGGTCTTGCGAATGATTTCTCGACCACATGATAAAGCCTGACGACGCTCTGGCAAGCGGTCGCTCAAGGTTTCACCAAGATTTTTCGTGAAAAAACACGAAGCCCCGCATCTTCCAATCCAGTGGAACATGCGGGGCTTCAATTTCGCGCGCGGCGCAAGAGAGCCACGCCCGTTGGAAACTCTACTTGCCGAAGAAGGCGGCGTTCTTGGCGGCAAATTCCTTTTTGTCTTCCGGCAGTTCGTCAGCCGGAAAAATCGAGCTGGTCGGGCACGCTGCGCTGCACGCGCCGCAGTCCAGGCACTCCTCGGGGTTGATGAAAAGCTGTGTGGTGGTCTGGTAGGCCGGATCGGAAGGATCGGGGCCGATGCTGCCGTTGGGGCAGGAATCAAAACAAAGGTTGTCCTTCACACAGCTGTCAGTGATCACGTATGCCATCTTTGTCTCCTCGCGGGCCCGTTCCCTGTCTGCGGACCTCGTCGCCCTCTGGGGCCTTCAGCAATCAGCCTAACAATGGCCGCACACACAGGCCGTGACCTATGTCACTCACCGGTTGTGATGTGCTTCACCGGCCATCTCCGACAGTTCTTGTCGTATTTCCGCCGCACTTTTGCCCTGTTCGCGCAGCGCGCGCAGACTCAAGGCGTCGCAGCGCTTGGCCAGCCGCTCGCCATGCTCATCGCGCACCAACCCGCAGTGGTAATAGGCGGGCGTGGGCAGCCCGAGCGCCCGTTGCAGCAGCAGTTGGCGCGCCGTGGAACGCAGCAGGTCCTCGCCGCGCACAACTTCCGTAATCTTCATCGACGCATCGTCAACCACCACCGCAAGCTGATACGAGGGCACGTCATCGCGGCGCCACACCACAAAGTCGCCAAAGTCCTCGCCCGCGATAAACGTCTGCGCTCCGAGCCGCACGTCGGTAAAGCGGATGCGCTCTCCGTCCGGCACGCGGAAGCGCCAGTTCACGCCCGCCGGAGACTCCGCGTCGAGATACCTGCCCCGGCAGGTGCCTGGATAGATCGGCTCATCGTCGGCGTCATGCGGCGCGCGCGCCGAATTCGCAAGGTCTTTGCGCGAGCAGGTACAGGGGTAGATGAATCCGCCTGCCAGCAGCTTGCGCCACGCGCTTCGGTAGAACTCGCGACGTTCGCTTTGCCGGTAAGGCGCGCAAGGACCGCCCACGTCGGGGCCTTCCTGCCATTCGATGCCGAGCCAGTGCAGGTCCTCCAGCATGGCCTGTGCGTAGTCCGGACGCGAGCGCTGCGGGTCCAGGTCTTCGTCGCGCATCACCAGCGTGCCCCCGGCGGCGCGGCACCGCTCATAGGCCGTCCAGAAGGTGTGCGCGTGGCCCAGGTGCAGCAGCCCGGTCGGCGACGGCGCCAGCCTGCCCCGGTATGGCGAAGTATCCATAAGTGAACGATTGTACTGTGCCGGAATTGACTCGCGCTCGCCGCCGTTCGCGGGCATACTTATAGGCCGTGAGCACCACACAGGATTGGAACAGCTTCGGACGCACGAACGCCATGGAGAAATGGCGCCGCCAGTCGGCCATGATGGGCGTGGAGTTGACGCGCACGCTGGTGCGCGTGGCTGCGCCTCGTCAGGGCATGCACATTCTCGATGTGGCGTGCGGCAGCGGCGAGCCCGCCATCTCGCTGGCCACCGAGCTGGAGCCCGGCGGCGAAGTCGTTGGCATAGACATCTCCGCCGACCCGCTGGAAGTGGCCCGCGGACGCGCCGCCGAACGCGACCTGCACAACGTGCGCTTTGAGCAGATGAACGCGCTCGCGCTCAGCTTTCCGGACGCTTCGTTCGACCTCGTCACCTGCCGCCTCGGGCTCATGTTCCTGCCCGACGTCCCCAAGGCTCTCGCCGGCTTCCACCGCGTGCTCAAGCCCGGCGGACGCGTGGCCTTTGCCTGCTGGGGCCCCTTCGAGCAGCCTTACTTCGACAGCACCGCCGGTGTGGTACAACGCATGTTCCACAATGCGGAGTTGCCCGAGGCCGCGCGCAAGATGTTCCAGTTCGGCGCCGTCGGACGCCTGCGCGACATGCTCGCCGCCGCCGGGTTCACCGCGATTGAAGAGCAGATGCACACCGTGCCCTGGACGTGGTTCGGCACCCCCGCGCAGTTCTGGGAGTACTTCCAGTCGGTGACCATTCCGCTACGCGAGTTGCTGGCGCTGGGCACCGAGCAGCAGCGCGCCGAACGCGACCGCCAGGTGCTGGAGGCGCTCGAGCGCCACTATGACGGCCAGAAGATTCCCTTCACCGGCACCTTCAACCTGACCACGGCGTTCAACAGCTAACAGCTCCGCCTCCCGAATGTCATTCCGAGCGAAGCCTGTGCACGCGCCCGCGTGCGCAGCCGCAGTCGAGGAACCTTTTGTATTCCCCGGAAAATTCGTGCACTTCAAAACACAAGGTGTTGCGACTTCGCGCGGCTTCCGCCACGCTTCGCTCAACATGACATTTCCAGGGGATGGCACAGTTGATGCCTGCGCACGCGAAAAAGGGCTGCCCGCAGGCAGCCCTTCGCATTCCGAGTGAAACTCGCTTACTTCTTCTTCGGGCGATACATGTCGGTCGAGGTGCCGTAGAACATCTCGGCGGCCTCCATGATGGTCTCGCTCAGCGTCGGGTGCGGGTGGATGGTGTGCGCCACGTCGTAGGCGGTCGAGGCCATTTCAATGGCGTGCACAATCCCGGCAATCATCTCGCCCGCGCCGGGGCCGACAACCGCTCCGCCCAGCACGCGCTCCGTCTTCCTGTCGATGATCAGCTTGGTCAGTCCCTCGGTGCGATCCAAGGTCACCGCGCGTCCGCTGGCTGCCCACGGGAACTTCAGGATCTCAACGTCGAGGTTCTTCGCCTCGGCCTCGGCGGTCGTCAGGCCCGCCCATGCAATTTCCGGATCGGTGAAGACCACGGCTGGAATCGCCGCAGGCTCAAAGGCCACCTTGTGTCCCGCAATGTGCTCTACGGCCACGCGGCCCTGGTGCGCGGCCTTGTGCGCCAGCATCGGGTCGCCGGCCACGTCGCCAATGGCGTAAATCGTGGGGTCGGCGGTCTGCGCCTGCGCGTTCACGTCAATGAAGCCGCGCTGGTTGACCGTGACCTTCGTGTTCTCCAGCCCCGGAATCTTCGAGTTCGGGCGGCGACCCACGGAGACAAGCACGCGGTCGTAGACCTTCTCTTTCTCCTTCACGTCGGCGCCCTCAAACGTGACGCGCACGCCGTTCAATTCGTCCTTCAGCGAGGTGACCGAGGTGTTCAGCATGATGGCCTCGAATGACTTGGCCAGCCGCTTCTGCAACGGAGCCACCAGGTCGCGGTCCGCGCCCGGCAGCAGTGCCGGAGTCATTTCCACCACGCTCACCTTCGTGCCCAGCGCGGCGTAAACCGAGCCAAGCTCCAGCCCGATGTACCCGCCGCCGACCACCAGCAGCGTCTTCGGAACCTCCTGCATGGCGAGCGCGCCGGTCGAATCCCAGATGCGCGGCGAGGCGGTCTTCAGCGGCCCCGGACGTGCCGGCTCCGATCCGGTGGCGATGATGATCTTGTCGAACGTGAGCGTCTCTTCGCCGCCCGCCGTCTTCTCCACCTTCAAGGTCGTCGAGTTCACAAAGCTCGCGCGGCCCTGCACGAACTTCACCTTGCGCGCCTTGGCAATCTGGCCCAGGCCGCCGGTCAGCTTGGTGACCACGCCTTCCTTGAAGCCGCGCAGCTTTGCCACGTCAATCTTCGGCTCGGCAAATTCCACGCCCCACGACGCCGCGTGCTTCGACTCCTCAATCAGCGCCGCCACATGCAGCAGCGCCTTCGAGGGAATGCATCCACGGTACAGGCACACGCCGCCCGGATGCTTCTCAAGGTCAATCAGCGTCACCGTCATGCCGAGGTCCGCAGCCAGAAACGCCGCCGCATAGCCGCCCGGCCCGCCACCAATCACCGCTACGTTCAAGTTCGTGTCAGACATGTCTTGTTCCCAGTTCCTCGTTCCCAGTTCCCAGTGATTCACGACTGGGTGGAATGTAAATTCGGCTTCGCGCAGTCAACATCTGCGTGGTTCAAAGCTCTTAATCCCTAATCCCTAGCCCCTAAACCCTGCGTCTCTATCCTTGCACACTCAGCAGGAAGGGCTGCTCCAGGGCCTCCACCACCCAGCGCACAAAGCGCGCGGCGTCGGCGCCGTCGATGATGCGGTGGTCGTAGCTGAGCGAGAGCGGCAGCATCAGCCGCGGCTCAAACGCCTTGCCCGTCCACAGCGGCTCAATGCGGCTGCGCGACATGCCCAGGATGGCGACCTCCGGGTGGTTGACGATCGGCGTGAAGGCCGTGCCGCCAATGCCGCCCAGGTTCGTGATGGTGAACGTGCCGCCTTCCATGTCCGCCGGGGTCAGCTTCTTGTCGCGAGCCTTCCGGCTGATCGTCGCCAGCTCGGCCGCCAGTTCCACAATGTTCTTGTGGTCCACGTCGCGGATGACCGGCACCAGCAGGCCGCGGTCGGTATCGACCGCCACGCCGATGTTGACGTAGCGCTTGTAGATGATCTCCTCGCGCTTCATGTCAATCGAGGCGTTGAACTGCGGGAAGGTCTTCAGCGCCGAAGCCACGACCTTCAGCGCAATGGCCGTCATCGTCATCTTGCCGCCCGCCAGCTCGGCCTTGGGTGCAAAGCGCTTGCGCAGTTCCTCCAACTCGGTCACGTCGGCCTTGTCGTGCTGCGTCACATGCGGAATGATGTTCCACGCCTGCGCCAGGTGCTCGGCCGTCTTGCGGCGCACGGCACGCAGGGAGACCTTCTCAATCGCGCCCCACTTGGAGAAGTCCGGAAGCTCCGGCTCCACGCGGCCTGCAACAACCGCAGGCGCAGCCGCCACCGGCGTCGTGATGATGGCCTTGGCGTAGGCCTTTACGTCGGCCTCGGAGATGCGTCCGCCGGGGCCGCTGCCCTTCACCTCGTAGATGTCGATGCCCAACTCACGCGCCAGACGGCGCACCGTCGGCGAGGCCGCCACCGGCGTGCGGTGCTCGGCGCCGGCGTCCTTGGTGAGCTGCGGCGGAATCGGCGGATGCACCGGCGCGGGCGGAGCGTCGGTGGGGAACGCCTGATGCTCGGCCTTGCCCTCCACCACGCGCGCCGCATGGTACATCTCGCGCGCGATGCTGGTGCTGCTGGCGTCGTGTGCCGGAGTGATGGCCGGAGCCGACTTCTGCACCGGCTCAATGGACGCGCCTTCAAGGGTCAGCACCACGTCACCTACACGCAGCTTCTGGCCCTGCTTCACCTTCACGTCGCTGACCTTGCCGCTGACAGTCGACGGCACCTCAATGACGGCCTTGTCGGTCTCCAACTCCAGCACGGTCTGGCCTTCGCGGATGGTATCGCCCGGCTGCACGGCCACGCGAACCACGTCGCCGGTCTCAAGGTTCTCGCCCAATTCAGGCAGCAGAAACTGCGTGGAACCCAATAGCGTGGGAGCAGAACTTAAAGTAGAGGTTGCAGCCGCGGGAGCCGCAGTTCTTTCCGGCGCGGCAACTGGCGCAGCGGCCTGCGCAACAGGCACGTCTTCTTGCTTTGGGGCCGGCGGCTCAACGGCAGGCGCAGCCGCGCTGCCCTCATAGGTGAATACCACGTCGCCCACGCGCAGCTTCTGGCCCTGCTTGGCGTGAATCTCTTTCACCGTGCCCTCAACGCTGGCGGGCACTTCAATTACAGCCTTGTCGGTTTCCAGCTCCAGCACCGTCTGGCCGTTCTTCACGGCCTCGCCCGGTGCAACGGCCACGCGCACCACGTCGCCGGTTTCAATGTTCTCGCCCAACTCGGGCAGCTTGAATTCGGATGCCACAGGATGTCCCTTTCAGCAGTGCATGTATGAAGCGGGTGCGCCGCCTTGGGCGCACCCAGTGCCAATGCTTACGCCGTGAACGGATCGCGCTTGTCGGGGTTGATGCCCAGCTCGGTGATCGCCTTTTGCACCTCGGCGGGCTTCACGTGCCCGGCGCGCATCAGCGCCGAGAGCGTGGCCAGCACAATGTGCTTGGCGTCCACCTCGAAGTGGTCGCGCAGAGCCGCCCGATCCTCGCTGCGTCCAAAGCCGTCTGTGCCGAGCGCCACAAGCTGGCCGCCGGGCACCCATTGCGAGATCGATTCCGGCATGGCTTTCACGTAGTCAGAGGCCGCAACAAAGACACCGTGCACATCCTTCAGGCTCTCGCTCACAAACGGCACCCGCGCCTTCTCCGCCGGATGCAGCATATTCCAGCGCTCGCAGGCGTTGCCGTCCTTGTAGAGCTCCTTGTAGCTCGTCACGCTCCAGATGTCGGTGGCCACGTTGAACTTTTCTTCCAGAATTTCCGCGGCTTTCAGCACCTCAAGCATGATGGCGCCGGAGCCGAACAGGTTCGCCCGTAGCGCTTCGTGCTTCTTCGTCTGCTTCTTCTCCGAAGCCTTGAAGCGATACATGCCGCGCAGCACGCCCTCGCGGACGCTCTTGCCCTCGGGCATCGGCGGCTGCTCCCACGGCTCGTTCATCACCGTCAGGTAATAGAAGATGTCTTCCTGCTCCACGTACATGCGGCGAATGCCTTCCTCCACGATGGTCGCAATCTCGAAGGCGAACGCCGGATCGTAGGAGAGCAGGTTCGGCACCGGATAGGTCAGCAGGTGGCTGTGCCCGTCCTGATGCTGCAACCCCTCGCCCGCGAGCGTGGTGCGGCCGCTGGTGCCGCCGCACATGAAACCGTGCGCGCGCTGATCTCCGGCGGCCCACACAAGGTCGCCCACGCGCTGCAGGCCGAACATGGAGTAGTAGATGAAAAACGGGATGGTGTTAATCCCGTGCAGCGAATACGCGGTTCCGGCGGCGATGAACGATGACATCGAGCCGGCTTCCGTGATGCCTTCTTCCAGAATCTGCCCGTCCTTGGCTTCCTTGTAGTAGAGCAGCGTATCCATGTCCACCGGCTCATAGAGCTGGCCCACGCTGCTGTAGATGCCGACCTGGCGGAACAGCGCCTCCATGCCGAAGGTGCGCGCCTCGTCCGGAACCACCGGCACGATGAGCTTGCCGATCTGCGGGTCGCGCAGCATCTTGGCAATCATGCGCACCAGCACCATTGTCGTGGAGACCTTGCGGCCCTCGGTGCCCTTGTTGAACTCGTCGAACAGCTCGTGGTCGACCGGCTGGAGTTTCTCTGCCCGCACCTTGCGCTGCGGCATGTAGCCGCCAAGCAGCTTGCGGCGCTCCTGCATGTAGGCAATTTCCTGGCTGCCGTCCGGCGGACGGTAGAACGGCGCATCATGCAGTTCCTCGTCCGGAATCGGGATGCCGAAACGCGAGCGGAAGATGCGCAGCTCTTCGTCGTTAATCTTCTTCTGCTGGTGCGTGATGTTCTTGCCTTCGCCGCTCTCGCCCAAGCCATAGCCCTTGATGGTCTTGGCCAGAATGACGGTCGGCGAGCCGGTGTGCTCCATGGCCGCCTTGTAGGCCGCGTAGACCTTGATGGGGTCGTGTCCGCCAAGCCGCATGCGAGCCAGCTGCTCGTCGCTCAGGTGCTCCACCATCTTCAGCAGACGTGGATCGGTGCCGAACAGGTGCTGGCGGAAGTAGGCGCCGCTCTCGACAAAGTATTTCTGGTACTGGCCGTCGGTGATCTCGCCCAGCCGCTTCACCAGCAGGCCGTCGCGGTCGCGCTGAATGAGCGGGTCCCAGTCGCTACCCCAGATGACCTTGATGACGTTCCAGCCCGCGCCACGGAAGGCCGCTTCCAGTTCCTGAATGATCTTGCCGTTGCCGCGCACCGGGCCGTCAAGCCGCTGCAGGTTGCAGTTCACCACGAAGATCAGGTTGTCGAGCTTTTCGCGCGAGGCCAGGGTGATGGCGCCCAGCGATTCCGGCTCGTCCGTCTCGCCGTCGCCAAGGAAGGCCCATACCTTGCCCTGCGTCGGCTTCTTGAGGCCGCGGTTTTCGAGATACCGGTTGAAGCGCGCCTGATAGATGGCCTGGATGGGGCCGAGGCCCATCGAGACCGTCGGAAACTCCCAGAATTCGGGCATTAGCCACGGGTGCGGATACGACGAGAGGCCGCCGCTCGGGCGCGTCTCATGCCGGAAGTCCTCAAGCTGCTGCTGCGTCAGGCGGCCTTCCAGAAAAGCGCGCGAGTAGATGCCCGGCGCGGCATGCCCCTGAAAGTACACCATGTCGCGGTCGCCGTCCTCGGTGCGCGCGCGGAAGAAGTGGTTGAAGCCGACTTCATAGAGCGTGGCCGCCGAGGCAAACGTCGAGATGTGTCCGCCAATGCCTTCGCTGAGCTTGTTCGCCTTCATCACCATGGCCAGCGCGTTCCAGCGCACCAGGCTCTTGATGCGGCGTTCGAGCTCCTGGCTGCCGGGGAACGGAGGCTGCTTGGTGGAGGGAATCGTGTTCTGGTAGGGCGTGGTTGCGGAGAAAGGCAGGCGGTACCCGGCGCGGGCGGTGTGGAGTTCGAGCTGTTGCAGCAGACGGCCGGCCCTCTCCGGGCCTCCTCCCTGCTCCAGCACGTAATCCAAGGAGTCGAGCCACTCGCGTGTTTCCAGTACTTCCAGGCCTGCGTCACGCTGATCCGTATTGTTCACTGGGCGTCCCTTTACTTTGTTTCTGAAGAATGGCGTCGTCGAACGATCTGCTCGAACGGAATAGTGTAAGACCCAAATCGCGGAAGGTATAGTCCCAGCCCGGCGATGATGGCAAGGGAAATACGATTTCCACAACTCCATTGCGGTGCGGCATGGTCGCGGCGGATGGTGGGCACCCGTCCACGCTGGAGTGCGCCCGGAAAAGGCGCAACTGCTTTCAATTTAGATGCTTGCTTGCGCCGGGAAGACGCAGAACTCTCTGCCTCCCACCCGCTCGCGCCCCCACCACGGCCCCGGCCGCCAATGTCGGAATTCTATCCGCGAGCGCAGCCTCGGCTCAAGCGGGCAGAATATGAAGTGAGCTCCCATGCCACCGCGCAATGTGTCCACAAACTCAGAGCAGATCCGCTAGTTGCTGCGCAGTCAGCATGTCGACGCGGTAGGTCTCTTTCAGCCAAGCTCGATTATCATCATCAAATATCGAGCGTCCCATTGCGGATCGCCCATAATCTTCAGTACAGAAATAATCATTTCCAAAAGCAATGTGTGCCGCCACCACGTCGCCATCGGCAGATTCTGCAAAGGCCTTCTCAATTCGTCGCATCTCTTTCTTGAGATTTGATTTGCGCGCGTGTTCATACACACCATCGATGAGTGCAGCATCAGATAGTCCCTCTGGACGCTCTGTGCTGAGCCGGTCGGTAAATTCTTTCGCTAGTACTACTAGCATTCCACTACCTACACCTCTTGATTCGATGTTGCTGACAACGCTTCCAAATTTCTCATTGTAGTCTGCGGTTGCAAAAACCTCCGGAGCATAACTTTCGGGGGCATTAAACAGAGGCGGCGGAATAGGAACTCCGATATAGGGAGCAGTCAGCAATTTCATCCCAATCGACTTGGCTTGGCTCAATTGCTCTTCAAATTCTCTACCCAGGCCCGGGTGAAGACTGTGCCGAGTTTTGAGGTTGATAGCCATGCAGATCATCCCATTCCCCACAGGCTGGCTTGTCACCTCAACTTCCGGTGTGTTCTGTGCAAGAAATTTTGCCCTATTCGTTTTCTTTATGGCTTCTACTGTCCCAAAACTTTCGCAGATGAATCCCCGGACAAGCCCGCTCCGTATTGAGTTGTTGATCTTCCTATACGCCGCATACTTTGGGTCGTCTAGGTATCGCTCTGGAAAAACCATCCTCGTCCAAACTTGCGTATCAAATGTCACCTGCAAAGTAAAACCTCCTCTTGCCACCGCCAATCCACGCGAAGACAGTCACGCCCGCGAGTGAGCGTCCTCTCCGAATCAAGCCCCTCGGCCTCGCGCTCGCTCGTCTACTGGCGGGCCAGCCACGCGCACAGCGCGGCGTGTGCTTCGCTCGATGGGTCGAGGTAGTCCATGTGTCCCGCCGCTGACAACTCCTCGAACTCGACCATGTCGCCGGCGTCCCTGGCGGCGCGGACGTATGCGCGGGCCATCTCGACCGGAACCGCATCATCCTGCCTACCGTGGATGACAAGCTGCGGGATGCCCAGCGGCACCAGTTCCCGGGGCGAGGCCAGCTTGTACCGTGACGGCTGTTCTTCGGGCGTGCCACCCAGCAGTTCCGCAACCGCGCCACCGCCCAGCTCCAACTCAAAGGCGCGCGCAAGGTCCACAACCGCTGCCTGCGCAACCACGGCGGCAAGCCGGACGCGGGGTTCCGCGCTGCCTGCCCCGCGCGCACCCAAACGCGCCGCCGCCCACAGGGCAAGCTGGCCTCCCGCAGAGTGACCGATGGCGATGACACGAGTCAGGTCAAGGTCGACGCCTCTGGCGGCTAGCTCCGCTAGATGCCCGATGCCCAGCGCAACATCGTCAAGCGTGCCGGGCCAACCACCGGAAGGCTCTCCCAGACGGCTATACTCCAGGTTCCATACCGCAAAGCTTCGCAGAGCAAGGTCCTGCGCAACCGCCGCCATCTGTCCGCGGCCATACGGCATTCGCCAGAATCCTCCATGCAGAAGACATACCACGGGCGGGTGGGACGCGGCAGGGAGATACAGATCCCCTTCGTGGGAGTTAAGTGGTCCGTAGCGTTCTGTGCGCGGGGCAATGTTTGCCATGGCTCCAGTTTAGAGGAGGTGTCTTCTCCGGCGGGCGGCCTGTTCTTGCGCGCGGCTTGCAACTCTCAGGCTGCTGACTGCATTCACGACAGCCCGTGAATTGGAACTGCGCCAACTCACCGGGCTTCCGGCGGGAGGAGATCAGAAACGGTACGAGATACCGGTTCCAATTTGGCCATTTCGACGCCAATCTGTGCTGTTAGGAAGGTCGCTCCCCTTGTATCGCGTAAGAGTCTGACCAACATCAAGCCTTAATGCGACGTTCCGGACGGGGTAGTATTCTCCGACGATTCCGAAGTACTGCGTAAAGTGAAACACCCTTCCGTAGCGAAACTCATAGGTTGCACTATTCATGCCGGTAATCGCTCGCCCAAAGCTAAGATAGCCTGGAGCCGTTCTTACAAGAATGCCTGCTCGACGGGATCTCCACCCTGCTTTAACGCCGAAAAGAGCTTGGGTTGCACGCCCGCCATACAGGTTCGTAGCGCTGCTTCCTGTGCCCTCAGGAAAGATGTTCCACTCGGCTTCTATTCCGACAAAACGCCCTGCGTTATATGTCCCGCGAACTCCCACCCCAGACTTGGTTACGTCACACCCAAGGCACGAACTGGTTGTCTGAATATGCGAATTTGCAGTGTATTGCGCTCCAACCTCGAACCTTGGGACAACCCGCTCTTGCGCCGAGGCAAAAAATGTTACCAACAAAACGCAAGTGATAACGGTCCCGTTTCGTCTGTTCACCTTTTCACCTCGCTTTGAAGTACCACAAATGAAGCAACGTCGTTCTTCCGCGCAACAGACTACTCGCCGCAGCCTTCCGGTGCGAATGAATTGTTGGACGCTGCCAAAGCTCGGCGTCAGACGGCTGGCGGGCGCTTTGCATTTTCCTTTGCCGGGCTGTAACGTTTCATGGGCTGGCTGCATTTAACAGTTAGCGGAAGACGGAACGCACCGGACCGCACTGGAGTGATCATGGAAATTATTGTCGAACACTTGGGAGACGTGCAGTTTGAGATCAAGGCACGGCAGCACACCGTGCTCAGCGACCAGCCGCCCGAGAACGGTGGCTACGACGAGGGCATGACGCCACCCGAGCTGATGCTGGCCTCGCTCGGCTCCTGCGCCGGCTTCTACGCCGCCGCCTACCTGAAGAAGCACAAGCTGGCCACCACCGGCACCCGCGTCCACGTGACCGCCGACAAGGTGAAGCCGCCCGCGAGGCTCGACAATTTCCGCATCACCGTGACCGTGCCCATTGAGCTGACCGAGCAGCACAAGAAGGGCGTGGAAGACGCCGTGCACCACTGCCTCATCCACAACACGCTGCTCCAGCCGCCCACCATCACGCTCGACGTGGTGCAGGCCCCGGCGGACGCCAAAGCCTAACCGAGCCGAAACTTTTCCTGATCTCCAAATGCGTCGCGCAGTGATCGTCATCACCGTGCGGCGCATTTTTCTGTCTGCGGGACAGTGGTTCCTTTGGTACCTGAACCCGGCTGTTTTTGCCAAAAAACCAGTATCCACGCGTCCGGGTTGGGGCTATGATTTCCGGCTGCGGAGAATTGCGCTTCACCGCGGCACGATTCGGTAGCTCTCAGCGGAGGGAAACCACCATGTTTGAAGAGGAACTGGAGTTAGAGAAAAAAGAAGGTTCGTCGTTCGGCCCCCTCATCATTATCGTCTTGCTCGCAGCCTTGCTCGTTGGAGGTGCAGGCTTCCTCGTTTACCAGAACCGTCAGACCCTTACGTCTGAGCAGGCAACCCCGGTGGTTTCCTCAATGCTCGCCAAGCAGGGATCGTCCACTGTCCTGTTCCACACCGGGACCGTCGTTTCCAGCGTTGCGGATAACCCCGATGACCCGCACTACCGGCTGCTGGAGAAGGCCGGCATCATCAAGACCGCCAAGGACAAGAAGAGCAACAAGCTGAAGGTGACGATGACGCCCGATGGCGAAAAGATGCTCGCCTCGCTCCCCGGCGTGATGAAGAAGACCGAAGCCGACGACTCCATCGCCTACACCGTGCCGCTGGCCAGCCGCAAGCTGGTCTCCATCGACAAGATCAATAAGGTCAACCCAAACCGCTTTGAGATCGACTACACCTGGGAGTGGGCCACCAACGCGCTGGGCGACAAATTCGACGCCTCCAGCGACCTGGTCAAGGGCTTCAACAACTGGGACCGCTCCAAACTGATCGACAAGCATGGCGTGGCCTTCTATCACGCTGGCCCGGTCAAGGCCTCGATCACGCTCGACCGCGCCGGACGCGGCTGGAAGACGGCCACCGACTAAGCAGCTTTACTCCTCAAAACATCAAAGGGGGACCGCAAGGTCCCCCTTTTTGATTGCCCTGAAATGTGCTCGCAAAGCAAAACCCGCGCAAGCCTTGGAGCCTGCGCGGGCCACCGCCGTTTCCCCACCATCAGGCGGCTTTGATGAACTGCACGTCCAGCGTGATTGTCACTTCCTCGCCCACCAGGATGCCGCCGGTCTCCAGCGCGGCGTTCCAGTTCAGGCCGTAGTCCTTGCGGTTGACCTTGGTGACGCCACTGAGCGCGACGCGCAGGTTACCCCAGGGGTCCTTGCCGGGAGCGCTCGGGCCTTCCACTGCGAAGGTCACGGTGCGGGTAATGCCGTGCATGGTCAACTCGCCTTCCACCGCCAGTTCGTCATCGCCCTTCCTGGTCACCTTGGTCGACTTGAAGCTCAAAGTCGGGAACTTTTCCGCGTCAAAGAAGTCGGCGCTCTTCAGGTGCGCGTCGCGCTGCGGCTCGCGGGTATCCACGGTGGAAACCTCAACGGCGGCTTCAATGCTCGACTTCGTGACATCTTCTTCATCCAGCTTCAGGGTGCCGGAAACGCCGGCGAACTGTCCCTTCACGTTGGAGATCATCATGTGCTTCACTTTGAACTCGGCAACGGTGTGCGCGGGGTCGATGGTCCAGGTGCTGACTGCGGTCTGTGTGGTGGCTGCTGTGCTCATGTTCTTTATCCTTTTCCTTTCTATACCCTCTTAGATACACCATCACGATATTCGTTGCAACAATTTTTATGTTTTGGAAATGACTCCCCCTCCCCGCCAGGAAGGTGGTAGTGTTCTTCTATCGCCGGACACTCCGTGCAACAGCTTGGACGGGGCGGCAGCCCGTTCGACCGGCGTACTGCCACACAACTTATTTGCTGGACAACTTACGGAGTCATCTCATGATCTGCCGCACTCGCCTGCTCGTGTGCCTGTTGGCCGCGAGCACAATCTTCACCTGCAGTTGCAACTGGTTCACACCCAAACCTATCGCTTTGACCATCTCGCCCTATTCGCGCGTGCAGCGCGTGCTCGGTCCGGGCGGACAGATGGACTTCACCGCCGGAGTGCTCAACGACCACGCTAATGCCGGTGTCCGCTGGTCGCTCTTGCCTCAGAACTGCGGCGCGCTCGCCAACCAGACGGCGCAGGGCGTCAGCTTCCTGGCACCGGCACAATCGGTGCATGAGAGCTGCACGGCCACCATCACGGCCACCTCGATCACCGCCCCCTCGCAGTCACTGTCGATCACCGTCATGGTTCCGGCCATCGAGATCGCCTTCACCCCCAAGCAGCCGGAGCTGGTGGCTTCGGGTACGGTCTTTGACCTCTCCGCCGAAGCGCAGTACGACACGGCGCACAAGGGCGTCAGCTGGCAGCTCGATAACGACTGCGGCAAGCTGACGAACGTCACCGACACCAGCGTGGTCTACCACGCCCCGGAGAAGCGTCCGAGCGGTTGCACCGGCAACATCATTGCCACCTCTCTCAGCGATCCCGGCCGCTCCAAGGCCCTGCCGGTGGCCATGCTGCCCTCACGCCGCATGGCCCTCGAGTAGCGCATCCGGCTTCACACATCTGCACCAGCCCCGCTCTACCGAGCGGGGCTTTGTCGTTTGCAAGCTCCCTGTTCACCCCGCATCCTTCCCGGAAAAGCGACTCCGGCCCGGACTCAACAACTTGCCAGCAGGTAATCGTCCTCTGGATTGGCCGATTCTCAGCATCTTTTAACCGGATTCTCCACTAGGTCGTAGCACGAATGAATCAAGTACAGGACGTTTTTGCCGATGAACTGTTGTGAACAGGGAGGCCCCAATGGACAGTCCGAAGCCCACACACACGCAGTACCAGACCGCGCAGAAGGCCCCTGTCCGTACTCTTGGCGCCGGCGTTCACTTTCTATCCATGTCAACTCTGTTCGTCACGCGGGGAAACGGATTGGTGCGGCGCTGCCCTCTCGTTCTTGATCGGCCAGGCAGATCTTCTCAACGAAATTTTCTGATGGGAGGCGTGGACCTGACCTTCCGCGAAAGGAGCCGCGCATGCTGAGCCCCGCGCTGAATGAAGCTTTCCGGGTACCGCCGGAGGCGATGCTCCCCAGCCCGCTCCCCTGTGAGCCATTGCCACCGCCGTCGCCGCTCCTCGAGGAAGGCGAACAACGCCCCCCGCTGCTGGATGCCGCTGAGCGCGAGGCGCTCATTCTGGCTCACATGGAAGACGTAAAGCAGGTTGCGCGCGGTATTGTGCGGCGTCTGCCAGCCAGCGTGCAGCTTGAAGACCTGATCCAGGCCGGTACACTCGGCCTCATCGACGCCGCCCAGCGCTACGACCGCAACCGCGAAATGCTCTTCCGCCAGTACGCGCGCATCCGCATCACCGGCGCCATCTTTGACAGCCTGCGCGAACTCGACTGGGCTTCGCGCTACATGCGCACCCGCCAGCAGAAGCTGGAAACGACCTCGGCCATGCTGGAAACCCGGCTCGGACGCTCGGCAAACTCCGAGGAACTGGCCGAGGCCATGGGCATGGATCTGGACAGCTTTTATGAGTTCGCCACCACCGTGCAGGAATTGCAGCGCGTGGAGATCGACGCCGAACCCACCGAGGAACAGTACTCCGTGCGCGAGCAATTGGCCGCTGACCCAGAAAATGCTCCCGATGCGGTCTTCTTTCAGAATGAGGAACGCGACCAGCTTCGCGAGGCCATCGATAAGCTTCCGCGAGACGAACGGGCCGTCATGTTCCTCTACTATTACTGCAGCTGGACAATGGAAGCTATTGCCCAGGAAATTCAGCGAACCGAGTCGCGCGTTTCGCAGATCCACGCCCGCGCGGTGGCACGGCTGCGCCAGCGTCTGAAACCCCGTCCCGTACCCCAACGGACGGTGAGACGCCCAAGCAAGCTGGTCAAGTCCGGCCCGCGGATTCAATAGGAGGCCCTCGAGGTGCGCCCCATGCTGTGTGACGGTCCCAAGGTTCTGGTGGTGGATGACGATGCTCCGCTGCTGCAGACGATGATGGATATTCTTCAGCCCGTCTGTGCCGAAGTGCTCGGCGCGCGGCAGGTGGATGAGGCCATGTCCGTGCTGCAACGTGAACCGGTCGATGTGGTGGTAACCGACCTTTGCATGCCCGGCGAACGCGGCACCGCTCTGCTGGAGCACGCCGCGCGACATGGCAATGACCCGGCGGTCGTCATCGTCTCCGGCAACCCCAACCTGAATGACGCGCTCAAGGGCGTGCAGCTGCGGGCCTTCGACTTCCTTCTAAAACCGTTTTCCCGCGAGGAGCTGCGCATGGCCGTCACGCGCGCCAGTGCCGAACTCAGCAGCCGGAGGCGCCTCATCTCGCTGGAAGATGTGCCGGGGTCCGAGCATGTGCAACTGGAGACCCTGGTGGCGGCGCTCGATGCCTGCGAACATGAGACGTGTTCCCACTCCATGAGGGTGCGCGACTTCTGCTTCCACCTGGCCCGCATGGCGGGCCTACCCGCAGAACAACTGCCCCAGCTCAGCCACGCCTCCCTGCTACATGACATTGGAAAGATCGGCATCCCGCCCTCGATCCTCTGCAAGCCGGGCCGCCTCACTCCGGATGAATTTGAAGTGATGAAGACGCACGTCACCAAGGGGGTACGCATTCTGGAGCGAGTGCCCTCCCTGCGCCTCGCCATTCCCATCGTGCTCAACCACCATGAGAACTACGACGGCACCGGCTATCCCAACGGTATCGCGGGCGAAGAGATCCCCCTCGCAGCACGCATCTTCTCCATTGTCGACACCGTGGACGCCATGACCAGCGACCGGCCTTACCGCCGCGCACTCAGCTTCGAGCAGGCCTACGCCGAGGTGAAACGCTGTGCCGGACGCCAATTCGACCCCTGCCTGGCGGACATCTTCCTTCACATCCCGCCGGAAACCTGGGACGGAATCCGCACCCGCGCTAATGACGCTGCCGGTTCCGGATGGCAGACACTCTGCTCGGCCCTTCGCAGCGGCCCTTCCATTCCCGCGCATTCCACACGCGACTCCAACGATGGCTGGCAGGCCGTGATGTAGCATCTTCCGGGTACGCCGCCGCTCTGGCGCGTTCCAAAACTGGACTTTTCACTCTCTATTTGTTCATTGGCAATGAAATCAGCATCCTAGAGCCACATTTCTCCCCCGGACACGCCCGCTTTGCCCTATATTCAACTTGATTCCCAAAATGGTTCCATTTTGGAAAGCAGTGTTTCGTCTTAGAACAGACCAGAAATGCGAAAGATGTACTGTTCCGGAATACCGAACGATATTCTTAACTTTCGCTCGCGCGGAACCATGCAAGGCGCAAGGCATCCCACGTCGGTCAAAGTGACGAATGAATAAGCCTGTTATGTCGTCCGAATCTGCCACAGCAATGGCCCATCGAATCCGGCCCGCTTCCATGAGCCCCAACGGCTCCCCGTTGCAGGGGACCAGCACGGGCAGCAAACCTGAGCCTGTGCCTCACCTGCTCATTGTCGACGATGATCGCCCCATCCGGATCGCCTGTGAGACGATCGCGCAAAGCGTCGGTTTTGAGACCGCCGCCACCGAGGCGGGCGATCAGGCGCTTCGTATGCTGGAGGCCAGCCCCTTTGAGGTGTTGCTGCTGGACATACGCATGCCCGGCCTCGGGGGGCTTGACGTGCTCGAAGCCGTCAGCGTGCGCCATCCGGAACTGGTCGTCATCATCATGACCGGCTATGGCTCGGTCACCTCGGCCGTGGCGGCCATGAAGAAGGGCGCCTACGACTACATCACTAAACCATTTCATGTCGAAGAGCTGAGAACTCTGCTCCGCCGAGTCTCCCGGCACCTGAAGCAGGACGTGGACAGCCGCCATCTCAGCCGCCAGATGAGTGGTGAAGCTGGATTTTCCGGCATGGTTGGGCGCACCCCGGAGATGCAGCGGTTGTTCCGGGTATCGGCTCGCGCCGCGCAAAGCTCGCATCCGGTGCTCATTCATGGAGAGCCCGGCACCGGCCGTCAGCGGCTGGCTCAGGCCATCCACCTCCACTCTGCCAACCGCTCCCAGCCATTTCTCTGGCTGGACTGCGGCGCGGTGGCCCCGGAGACACTTGAGTGGGAACTGTTCGGTTGCAGCAAGGCCGCAGGCCACAATTCCGGAGGCTCCCATGAAGGGCTCCTTGAGGCGGCCCAGGGCGGCACCGTTCTGCTCAAGCAGATCGAGCTGCTTTCGCTGGAGATGCAGACGCGTCTTCTGAGGGCCTTGCAGGAGCACGAGTTCCTGCCTGCGGGCGCACCCAAGCCGGTGCCACTGCGGTCACGGGTACTGGCAGCCTCCTGCGCCAATCTCGATCAGGTGGTGGCCGCAGGCCAATTCCGCCAGGACTTGTATTACCGGCTGGGCGTAGTCAGCATCAACATTCCACCGCTACGCGAACGCCGGGACGACATCCCCGTGCTGGCGCGCCAGTTCCTGGCCGATAACTTCGAGCGCACCGGGCGGCATCATGCGCTGGCCGAAAGCGTGGTCGACCGTCTGATGGATTACGAGTGGCCCGGCAACGTGGCGGAACTCGAAGCCTGCATGACGCACGCCTGCACCGTTGCGGCCTCGGAGCAGATACGCATGTTCGACCTTCCCTTCACGCTCTCCCGTTGGCAGCCGCCCGTGGACCTGTCGCATGAAGAACATATTCCGACGCTCGCGGAAGTTGAGCGCGACTGCATCCTGAACACAATCGAGCGGCTCCGTGGCGACAAGTTGAAGGCGGCGCGGGCGCTCGGCATCGGGCGGACCACGCTCTACCGCAAGCTCATGGAGTACGAACAGCACGTGCCCAAGAATCGCAAAGTGGAAGCCCCCGGCACCGGGTTCACGAGCTGACCATGACTAACACACAGGCTCCGGCTTCGGCCTCCGCGCTGGCGGAACTTGCCGAAGAACTGCTGCAAAATCCGCTGCTTGGTATCCTGCGCGCCTCTGCCACAGGACAGGTTCTCTCCGCCAACGAGACCTTCTGCCGCCTGGGCGGTTATGAGATGCCTGCACTGGCTGGCCTCCGCCTGGCCACGCTCTGCACCGACCCCACGTGGCAGTTGCCTTCGGCCCGGCAGCCGACCCTTACACGCCAAACGCGCCTGCTCCGTGGAGACGACTCCACCATCCCGGTGCAATTTGTCGCCCGCTTCCTGCCGGAAGCCGGTGAAATTCTGGTGATGGTCCGGGAGATGATCGATGCCTCTGCGGGCGATGCCGCCCAGGCGCGCGAGAAGCAGACGCTTGCCCGGCTGACCAGCAGCATTGCCCATGACTTCAGCAACGTGCTGATGGTGGTGACAAGCTTCAGCGAGTTGGCTCTGGAGCAGATGACGGCGCGTGATCGCAACCGCCCGGCCATCGAAGAAGTTCGCCAGGCTGCGCAGCGCGGAACCACCATCCTCCGCACGCTGCTGGAAGAGAGCCGCAGCGCCGCCATCGGCCCGGACGCCATCGACCTGAACCAGTGCATCCGCGAATCGCTCGCGGTCGTCAACGGCGTGGTTCCCTCCACCGTCGCACTCATTTTTCATCCAGCCGCTGAGCTGGCTCCCGTCCGTTGCGATCCCGGCCAACTGATGCAGATGCTCCTGAACCTCTGCATCAACGCCCGCGACGCCATGCCCGAAGGCGGCAACATCACGATCTCCACCGAGCCTTGCCATCTGGATGAAATGCTCACAGTGAACCAGACCGTGGCGCTGCCCGGTGACTACGCCATGCTGACCGTCTCGGACACCGGCTGCGGCATGCCGGAAGAGATGCTCACGCACATCTTCGAGACCTTCTACACCACCAAGGCCGGAGGCAAGGGCACGGGACTGGGCCTTTCCACGGTGCTCACCATCGTCAAGCAATACGAGGGAGCCATCCGCGTGGGGTCGGCGCAGGGACACGGAACCAGCTTTGAAGTCCTGCTGCCGCTGGCACAGAACCGTATGGCTCCCCGCGAGTCCGCAAAATAACAAAGGCCGCAGATTGCTCCGCGGCCTTCTCCCTTCATGAGCCTTCCAAACTACCGCTTGGGAATCGGCGGGAAGTTCAGCGGCGTGCCGTCGAACAGCGACACGCACTCTTCGTAACGCTTTTCGCCGTCATGCACGGCAAAGCGGCGGCGCGCGCCGCTGCTGCTGTGGCTCCACATGGAGACGCCCGCGTAGGCGCCATCGTTGCGCAGCACGTAGAAGATCATCTGGATGTAGCGCAGCTTGCGCATGTCATTGTTGTAGTTGCGGGCAATGCGGCGCATCGCGTCCAGACCGGCCTCAGCCGGGTCCATGCCGTGGCGCATGTTCTCCACAATAGTGTGCGCACCACAGACCTTGATGTTCTCTTCCCCGTTGCCGGTGGCTCCGGCCGAGCCGGTGTCCTGATCGCAGTAGCAGCCGGCGCCGATGATCGGCGAGTCTCCGGCGCGACCGGGAATCTTCCACGCCAGGCCGCTGGTGGTGGTGGCGCTGCTCATCTCGCCTTTGGTGTTGATGGCCGAGCAATTGATGGTGCCGGTCGGAGGATTGAGCACGTGGTCAATGGCACGCGCGCGCAGCTCGGGCGAAATGCCGAGATCGGCGGCGACTTCATTCAGCCGCTTCACGCGGCGCTCCTGTAGGCTCGCGTGCGTCTCCTCGTCCGGAAACTTGTAGTTCGGATCGGCCAAGCCGGGGCCCCACCAATCCTGCGTGCTCATCGTCTCTTTCCACAGCAACCAGGTCTTGCGCGACTCGTCGGTGAGCAGGTTCTCCTTGGGGAAGCCGTGCGCGTAGGCAAAGCGCTCGGCGCCTTCGCCCACCAGCATCACGTGTCCGGTGCGCTCCATCACGGTCTTGGCCAGCCGCGCCACGTTCTTGATGTTGTGCACACCAGCCACTGAACCGGCGCGGCGCGACGGCCCATGCATGCAGCAGGCATCAAGCTCAACCACGCCCTCTTCATTCGGAAGGCCGCCGTAACCCACGCTGGTATCGTTCGGATCCTCTTCCGGCCCGCGAATGACTTCGATCACCGCATCGAGCGTGTCGCCGCCCTCGCGCAGCAGCTTGTGGGCACGGTCCAGGTATTCATACCCGTTGCCCGCACAGATAATGACCGGACGCTTCCACGCGCGGTTCGACTTCTTGCTCTCTGCGGGCTTGTTCTCCGCAGTGGCCTTGGTTTGCGCATGCAGCGCCAGTGACGCAGAGCTGAGCGCCGCGGTCGCCAGAAAATCACGCCGGGAAAACCCCATGAGTTCCTCCAATAGCAATGTGGGTGAGGATAGAAAGACTTGCTGCTGAGGATACCACCATACGCCAAGGGCGAAGCAGCGTCCTTCGCGGATTCCGCACGAAGGAAGAAATGGCGCGCCCGCAATGTGGCGGCTTCAAAAGAGACACGATCTTCGCGCTACGGGTGCGCCGTCTCCGTTCCGCCGCTGAAAATGCAGTGCCCGAAGGTATCGCAGTCAATGTAGCTCTGTGCGTGGTTCGTCTTTCCGTTGACGTAACTGTTGCCGTCAAGCCGCAGCCCGTTGACACCCGCGCCAAAAATCGCCTGCTGCAGCGTCATGTTGCTGAGAGTGACGCCGGAGGCCTCAGCAATGGCCAGGGCACCACTAGCCGGATTGGCCGCCACGCTCCCGCCGAGGAAGATGACGTTGCGCGGCGCCTGCCCTTTGCCCTGCTCTCCAATGGAAACCGGCGAGCCTTGGTTTTCAAAGTAAACATGGTCGAAGGCAAAGCCGCTGATGGGCTGCGCGAGCCGTGGCAGCACCACACACACGGCGTCATCGCCGCAATCCACATTGCGCAACGCCACGTTGCTTGAGGCAGTGCCCTCCAGCCAGACGCAGGCCGCGCCTCTGGCCCGCCCGGCATAGCATTGGCTCGCCTCCAGCACGGTGTTGCTGGCGTCATCGAGCGTGAGCGCCGCGCGCGAACCAGCCGCGCCCTGATTCAGGTTCAGTGCGCGCAGAAGCGTGTTCCACGCGTGCCGGAGCACGACACCATTGTGCGCGTAGTTGTAGATGGAAAGCCTTGAGAGTTCACCCGCCGTGTAGCTATTGAGGGCAATGCCGTCGGCCACACCTCCGCCATCAAAGCCGCAGCCTTCCACCCGCCCCCAGATCGTGTTCGTGTGCGAGCCGTCGCCCGCCAGGTCTCCCAGTTGCAGCAGCGCGGTGCCGGTGCCGGTGGTGGGCGCGGCGGCCTTCATCGTCGCCGACAACGGGTGGTCACACAGGAGATTGAATTTGGTGGCCTTGTCGTAGCCGCTCACCTGAATCATGGGCAGGACGTGGCTCGTCCACAGTACCGGCCCGAGCAGCACGGTCACCGGCTTGCCCGTGATGCGCACGGTGGCCGAGCAGCTTTGCGCTCCGTCATAGGCGTGCAGGTCTATGACACCGCCGGTCGCGGGCAGCGCATCAAACGCCTGCTGCAGACGCACGCAAAGATCGGGCGCAGTGCTCTGCGCCATCGCCGCCGGCATTGCGACCGCCAGCAGCGCCAGCACGGCCAGGTAGTGCATCCCGCGACGGAAAATTTTCAGCATCAGCGTTGCTCCTGCTTCTGTCGTGCACTTCACTCCGCCGGGGAGAACCTCGTTCCACAAAAGTCGCGGGCGGAAATGCGGATGATTCTCTCACCCTGCGTGCAAAAGCAAAAGCCGCCACCCGGGGGCGACGGCCTTCACAGTTCCATTACAGCCTGACTCCTAAACCTGCACGGTCACGCCATCCTCGCTGCGGATCACCGGATGGTAGAGCGTGTCGCGCTCGAACGGCACGCGGCCCGCCTCGGTGATAAGCCGTATGAGGTCCTGCCGCGAGAGGCCCTGCGGCGTGGTGGCTCCGGCATCGTGATAAATCTTTTCTTCCACCACCGTGCCGTCAATGTCGTCGGCGCCAAAGCGCAGCGCAATCTGCGCAATCTTCGGCGTCAGCATCTGCCAGTAGGCCTTGATGTGCGGAAAGTTGTCGAGCACCAGGCGCGCCACGGCAATCTGTTTGATGTCGCTCATGCCGGTCGTCCACGGCAGGTGCTCCAGCACGGTGTGGTCCGGGTGGAAGGAGAGCGCGATAAACGTGTTGAAGCCGCCGGTCTCATCCTGCAGCGAGCGCAGTTTGAGCAGGTGGTCGACGCGGTCCTCATCGTTCTCAATGTGCCCGTAGAGCATGGTGGCGTTGGTCTTGAAGCCGACCTGATGCGCCACGCGCGCAATGTCGATCCACTCGCTGCCGTTGATCTTGTGGTCGCAGATGATGGCCCGCACGCGCTCGGCGAAGATCTCCGCGCCGCCGCCAGGCATCGAATCCAGCCCTGCTTCCTTCAGCTTCTCCAGCACCTCACGCACACCCATCTTGTAGAGCTTGGCGAAGAAGGAAATCTCCACCATGGTGAAGGCCTTGACGTGCACCTGCGGATAGCGCTGCTTGAGTCCGCGCACAATGTCGAGGAAGTACTCGAACGGCAGTTCCGGGTGCAGGCCGCCGACGAGGTGAAACTCGGTCACGGCTTCGGTGTAGCCGCTGGCCGCGGACTTCCAGATGTCATCGAGCGCCATGGTGTAGGCGCCAGGCTCACCCTTCTTGCGTCCAAAGGCGCACAGGCGGCAGGCGGCCACGCAGACGTTGGTGTGGTTGATGTGGCGATTGACGTTGAAGTACGCCACATTGCCCCACATGCGCTCTCGCACGTAGTTCGCCATCCAGCCCAGGGCCAGGACGTCTCCGGTGCGGTACAGCGCCAGCGCGTCGTCGGCATCGAGACGCTCGTGCGCCATGACCTTCTGGTAGATGGACTCAAGCCGCGGATCGTCCGTCTGGAACGGATGACGCGGCGCAGTGACGGGGTACTGTTCGGCAACGGTTTTCGACATCACAGAAGATGATATCGCAATCCGTGGTTCGGACGGGCAGGAAGAACGCCGGCCGCGGCGTCCGGAGGGAACGTTCAGAGCTGTTCCCTGCGGGCGTGCAGCCGTCCGGGCTGGCTACGGTTGGCCCAGAGTGGAGGGCCTGGGAAGAATGTTGTCCGGCGTATCCAGTTCGTCCCACGGAATGGCTGGGGGGTAGCGGCGATAGAAGCAGGGCAACATGCGCGCATCCGAGTACATATTCCAGCCGACGGGAGTGCTGCGGTCAGCGAACCAGAACACACCTTCGGTCACACAGTAGATGCGCGGATTCTGCCTATCCAACTCGGCCCTGACGGCCTGCGAGAGCTTTTCGTAGGTCATTCCCGGCAGCCCCATCCAGTGCAACTCCTCAGCCATTACATGCAATCCCTGCGGACAATGCTTGGCCGTCAAACGCTCCAGCACCCAGTCCATGGCGGAGGCATTTACCTTGGGGAGTACGCCCGCCGGAGCTGCGTAAGCATTGCAAAGGCAAATCCGGCACGCTCCATGGACGCCCATGCGAGCCGGAAGCGCCCGATGGTCGCGCTTTTCGTGCCCACACTTACAGATTCCACCTGACATGTGGCCTGCTTTCTACGCGGACGTCTGCGACTCCGCGTTCTGCAACGAGCGGGGGAGATCCTCGGGCTTGTACTCGATCCCGTTTTCGACCATGGCGGCCGCCACTTTGACCAACGATGAGCGACGCGTGTTCAGGCGCTTCAGTTCCTTGCCACGGGCTTCCTCGGTATCAAACTTCTCCAAGGTCTGGCAGTAGGAAATCTTGCGGTCGTACAGAGAGATTTCCTGGTGAAGATCTTTCAAGTGGTACTTGTTCTGTGGATGGGTTGCCATCAATTACCTCCATGCGCATGCCTCACGGCCATGCGCGGTCAATCCGGCCTAGCCGCGGCTGGCCGGGGTCTCAGCCTGCGCCACGCCAGATTGGGCGGCGGCCGCAGCCTGTTTGCGCTCCTGTGCGCGTTTACGACGCAACAGTTTCTGTTTCCGCAAGCGATTGAAACGGGACTTATCTCCGGAAATAGCGGACATGGTGGCTCCTTTGAGGGGAAAAAGGCAAAAGACATGGCCCACAGCCAGAACGGCTGGACGACGGTCTCTGCTCTTTGGCCGGGAAAGACTTACGTGAGGCAACAGGGCGGAAGAGGATGGAGCGAACCTGCTGCGATAGATTCATTCTACGCTGATTTGAGGCAATTGTCGCCGGTAGAATGCGCAAGCTCCGGCGTGAGAGCCGTGCACAAAACGACGGCAATGCCCCCACAGATGGCACACGGCTCCACCGCGGGGAGGATTCCGTGAAGTCACGTCCGGTGCAGGTCTGTTTTTCTAGCGGCGCAGATACACGTCCACCAGCACAAAGCCGAGCAGCGCCACGCTGATCAGGCCATTGGTGGTGAAGAACGCGGCGTTCATCCGGCTCAGGTCGTTGGACTTCAGCAGAGAGTGCTCATAAATGAGCAGCAGTCCGGTGATGACCACGCCCGCGATGCCCACGGGGCCGAAGTGGAAGGCCACCACCATCCAGGCGAAGAAGACGTAGGCGATGACGTGGAAGACACGCGCAATGCGCAGCGCCACGGCAATGCCGAAATACTGCGGCACGGAGTTAACGCCGTACTTTACGTCGGACTCGTAGTCCTGGCAGGCATAGAGCACGTCAAAGCCCGCTCCCCAGAACATGACCGCCGCCGTCACAATCAGCGTGCGCGCATCAAACGAGCCGCGAACGGCGATCCAGGCTGCCGTGGGCGCAATGCCCATGGCCAGGCCGAGAAACAGGTGCGCCCAGCGCGTGAAGCGCTTGGTGTAGCTGTAGCCGCAGATGATGATGAGCGCCGCCGGAGAAAGGTAGAACGAGAGCGGGTTCAGCCGCCATGCCGCAAAGATCATGATGGCCGCCGTGGCCACCGTGAAGCCCACGACAAAGCCACGCGAGAGCAACCCGGCGGGCAGCGCGCGGGTGCGCGTGCGCGGGTTGTGCACGTCGATTTCCGCGTCCGCCCAGCGGTTGAAGGCCATGGCCGCCGAGCGCGCGGCAACCAGCGCGACAAGAATCCAGCCCAGTTGGCGCAGCGGCGGAAAGCCTTGCGCGGCCAGCACCATGCCGGTCAGTCCAAACGGAAGGGTCAGGAACGAGTGTTCCCACTTGATCATTTCCAGCGTGACGCCGGTATTGTGAGCCAGGCTACGAATGAAAGGCACGGTTGAAGGACGCTCCCCGGGGCACACACCCCGTCGGCCATTTTACCGGAGCGCGCGCCCGGCGGCGAATCCGCCGGTGCTCTACAATCGCAGGCATGGCTCGCCACAAGGAAGTGGAAATCAAGTTTCTGGTCCCCGACATGAAGGCCCTGGAGCAGGCGCTAGCTGCCAGCGGCTTCACCCTCGAGACGCCGCCGACGCTCGAGCACAACACGCTCTATGACCTTCCCGACGGCATGCTGCGGCGCAAGCGCGAGGTGCTGCGCCTGCGCCGTTACGGCGACCAGTGGCGGCTCACGCACAAGTCCAAGGGCGTGGCCGCGCGGCACAAAACACGCACCGAGCACGAAACGGCGGTGGCCGACGGCGCGCGCATGGCGAGCATCCTCGAAGCGCTCGGCTACCAGCCCGCGTTCGTCTATGAGAAGTTCCGCAGCGAGTGGAGAGATGGACGCGGCGAGGTTGTGATCGACCAAACGCCAATCGGCAACGTGGCGGAGATTGAAGGCTCTCCCCGATGGATTGACCAGACGGCAAAGAAGCTTGGCGTGCGGCTTGACGACTACATCACCGACAGTTACGCTGCGCTGTTCCTGGCCTGGAAGCAGCAGACGAAGAGCACGGCGCAGAACATGACCTTCCGCGAGTGCGGCACCCGGAAGCCCCGGGTGAAGAAGTAGGACGAGTTTCGAGTTTCAAGTTTCAAGTGTGGGAGGGATCGCATCTCAGGTTAACCGCGCCGAATACAGGCGCGGCAAACCTGGGGCACCTGGCCGCTGCTAAGGCACCCGCGTTCCCTCTGGTTGCACGGTGCATTCCTCGTTGTCAGCGGCTTCTCTACTTTGCGGTCTTCAGGCTGAGGCGCTCCAGTTCCAGCAGCACGCGGCCAAACTCGCGCGTGAGGCGGTTGCCGCCGGTGCGCTCGAACTCCTCGCGCAGGGCGCGGAAGTAGCGCATCTGGTCCTCGGCCGGACGCTTGAAGCGCGCCCACACCGCCGGACCCACCAGCCGGAAGTCTTCCAGCGTGGCGCGCGCGTTGTAGAGCTTGTCGGCCGCAGAGATAAGCCGCACCTGCGGAGGCTCGGACTTCAGCCGCTCAAGATACGCTGACTTGCGCTCGTGCCAGGGGGCCTTGCGCTCGTCGGCGGCCACAAGGCTGTCGCTCAGCCCCTCCACCATGCGCGAGACTTCCCCGCCAAACTGCACGGTAATCTCCTCGAGCCGCACGCGCCCGCCGTGGTCTTCGGCCACGTCATGCAGCACGGCGGCCAGCACCATCTCCTCGGTGACGGGGAATTCCACGTAGCCATGCTCGCCCATGACGAGGGCCGCCACGCCGATCAGGTGCGCCATGTAAGGGACACTGGTTCCCTTGCGATGCTCCGTGTGGTGTCGCCGGGCATACTCCACCGCCTCCGTGAAGCGCACGGTCAACACCAGCGGCGGCAGATCAGGAATCATGACGCTCCCCTGCTTGAGAGGGGGATTGTAGGCACAGGCGGGGTGCGGTTGCAAGCGAGGGGAGGAACTTGATTTGCCAGTTTCAGGTTTCGAGTTTCAGGTTTCAAGTTTTGGCGCTCATTATTGAAGCGTGGGCGGAAGCGTATCCCCGGTTAGCCGCTAACGGAAGGCGCCGAACCTGGGACACCCGATAAGCCGTGGCGCACACAAATGACATTCAATTCCTGTCCCCTGTTCTCTTTCCTCTAAGCCCTAGTCCCTACCCCCTAATCCCTGTTTCCCGATCCCTACCGTTTGCTCCTCATTCCTCACGCTTTACACGTTGATGAATGCGTCTGCGGCGGGCCACGCGCACCCCGGCAATGTGATAGCCTTTTCATGGGTGTGTCGTCTGATGAGAGGAGAGAAAGTGGGCTTTCCTCGGACGAACGCACAGGCATTTATCCAAAAGTTTCTGCAGATGAAAGCCGCCGCGCCGAGATCGCTGCCGGCGCGCGCCGCGAAAAGGACTTGCCACATTGATTAACAGCCTGATTGCCAAGGTGTTTGGGACCCAGAACGAGCGCGAAGTCAAGAAGCTGATGCCGCGCGTCGAGCGCATTAACGCGCTGGAACCGGAGATCAAGAAGCTCACGGACGAGCAGTTGCGGGCCAAGACCGACGAATTCCGCAAGCGCATCGCCGACCGTCTGGCGCAGATTCAAGACGACCCGGACGCCGATGCCGACCGCCAGAAGCAGTTCGAGAAGGAGCGCCAGGCGGCCATTGCCGAAGTGCTCGACCAGATTCTGGAAGAGGCCTTCGCCGTCGTCCGCGAGGCCGGACGCCGCGTGCTCAACATGCGCCACTTTGACGTGCAGTTGATTGGCGGCATGGTGCTGCACCAGGGCAAAATCGCCGAGATGAAGACCGGCGAAGGCAAGACGCTGGTGGCCACGCTGCCCGTCTACCTGAACGCCCTGCCGGGACGCGGTGTGCACGTCGTCACCGTGAACGACTACCTTGCCAAGCGCGACTCCGAGTGGATGGGCAAGCTGTACCGCTTCCTCGGGTTGAGCGTCGGCGTGATTGTGCATGACCTGAGTGACGAGCAGCGCCGCGTTGCCTACGGCTCCGACATCACCTACGGCACCAACAACGAGTTCGGCTTCGACTACCTGCGCGACAACATGAAGTTCGACCTGAGCGAACTGGTGCAGCGCGAGCACAACTTCGGCATTGTCGATGAAGTCGACTCGATCCTCATCGACGAAGCCCGCACGCCGCTCATCATCAGCGGCGCCAGCGAGGAATCGACCGACAAGTACGAACGGGTGAACAAGATCATTCCCCGCCTGGAGCGCGGCGAAGAGCTGCCCGGCCCCGATCCGCAGACCAAGATCATGACCGGCGACTTTGTCGTCGACGAGAAGCACAAGAACGCCACGGTGACCGAGCAGGGCTGGGAGAAGGTCGAGAAGATGCTCGGCATCACCAACATTGCGGCCCCGGAAAACTGGGAGCTGAAGCACCACGTGGAAGTCGCGGTGAAGGCGCACAACCTCTACCGGCTCGACGTTGAGTACGTGGTGAAGGATGGCGAGGTCATCATCGTCGACGAGTTCACCGGTCGCCTGATGCCGGGCCGCCGCTGGTCCGATGGCCTGCACCAGGCCGTGGAAGCCAAGGAAGGCGTCAAGGTGGAGCGTGAGAACCAGACGCTGGCCACCATCACCTTCCAGAATTACTTCCGCATGTACAACAAGCTGGCCGGCATGACCGGTACGGCCGAGACGGAAGCCGCCGAATTCGACAAGATTTACAAGCTGGAAGTGGTCGTCATTCCGACCAACCGTTCACTGGCGCGCATTGAGTACCCCGACGTTGTCTACCGCACGGAGCACGAGAAATACTTTGCGGTGGCTGACGAGATTCAGCAGATTCACGAGAAGGGCCAGCCCGCGCTGGTGGGCACCACGTCCATTGAGAAGAGCGAGCGCCTGAGCGAGCTGCTGAAGAAGAAGGGCGTGGACCACGTGGTGCTGAACGCCAAGTACCACGAGCGTGAAGCTGAGATCGTGGCGCAGGCCGGTCGCTTCGGCATGGTCACCATTGCCACCAACATGGCCGGCCGCGGCACTGATATTCTGCTGGGCGGCAACCCGGACTTCATGGCCAAGCAGGAGTGCGTAAAGAAGGGCGTAGCGCAGCCCGTAAAGGCCGCAGAAGGCGCGCTGGAAACCCAGCCCGACGACCCGACCACGACCTACTGGTACTACCAGGGGCAGGAATTCCTCGTACCCACCGAGCAGTGGAACGAAGTCCTGGCTAGGCACAAAGCCCTCACGGACTCCGAGCACGCCAAGGTCATTGAGGCGGGCGGCCTGTTCATTCTCGGCACCGAGCGCCACGAAGCACGACGCATTGACAACCAGCTTCGCGGACGCGCCGGACGTCAGGGCGACCCGGGCGCTTCGCGCTTCTACCTCTCGCTCGAAGACGACCTGATGCGCATCTTCGCCAAGGAGTGGGTGAGCACGCTGCTGCAGCGGCTGGGCATGGAAGAAGGCGTGCCCATCGAAAGCCGCATGATCACCAACCGCATTGAGAAGGCGCAGCGGGCGGTGGAAGCCCAGAACTTTGAATCGCGCAAACACCTGATCGAGTACGACGACGTGATGAACAAGCAGCGCGAGGCCGTCTATGGCCTGCGCCGCCAGTTGCTCGAAGGAATCGACCAGAAGGAGCTGATCCTCGACGACTACGTGCGCGACATGCTCGCCACCATGCTCGATAAATATGCCGGTGAGCATGTGCACCCGGAGAACTGGGACATTGCCAGCCTGCGCAAAGAGGTTCTCGGCAGCTTTGGCGTGGACTTCAAGCTCGACGGCGTAAAGCCCGAGGAGCTGAACCGCACCGAGCTTGGCGACGCCATCTACAAGTGCCTGGTGGACCGCTACGAGGCCAAGGAAAAGCTGGCCGGACCCGAGCAGATCCGCGGCAAGGAGCGCTTCTTCATGCTCCGCGCGCTGGATACGCTCTGGAAGGACCACCTGCTTGGCATGGACCACCTGAAGGAAGGCATCGGTCTGCGCGGCTACGGCCAGCACGACCCGCTGGTGGAGTACAAGAAGGAGTCCTTCGAGATGTTCGAGCAGATGATGCAGAGCTTCGAGGAGCAGACCGTCCGCGACCTGTTCCTGATGCCGATCATCGATGAGGTGGGCCAGCCCATCCAGTACGGCCCGCACTCGGAGCCGATTCTGCGCGCCGTGCCCGTGGCCAGCCACGAGCCGCAGCGGGCGCAGATGAGCAAGGACGACGAAGAGCAGTTCCAGCGCCGCAAGCGCCGCGAACTGGAGCAGGCGCGCATGGCCGGTCAGAACGAGCCGGAGCAGGTGCAGCAGGTCATCCGTGGAGAAAAGATCGGCCGCAACGATCCCTGCCCTTGCGGCAGCGGCAAAAAGTACAAGAAGTGCCACGGAGCGGGCCAGTAGGCTGGCTTCCGGATTCCAGTGGTGCAAAGGGCGAGGCCAACGGCTTCGCCCTTCGTTTTTGCAGAGGAACCGTGTTCCAAGGCGGCCTAACCGCCTGTTTTTCAAATTCTTTACGATTTCGCGCAACGGAAATTGTGCGGGTGGGTTTAAGGTTTGTGAGACGGTGTTCCGGTAGCCGGCCCTTGGGAAGCCAGGATTACCGGAGGGAGGTCTACGAGACCATGAAAGCAATGAAAGCAACTCAGCCGCTCTGGCTTACGGTACTGGGCATTCTGCTGCTGACGGGTATGGCTCTGGCGCAGGATCAGGTTCCGTATGACGACCAGCAGGCGCAGAATTCGCAGGACCCGCCTTCGCGCGTGGTGCGCTTGCGCTACCTGCAAGGGTCTGTGAGCCTGCAACCGGGCGGGGTCAATGATTGGGTAGAGGCGACACAGAATCGTCCGCTGACCACCAGCGACCGCGTCTGGACCGACAAGGGCGCGCGCACGGAGATGACGCTGGATTCCGGCTCCCTGCGCATGAACAGCGAAACCAGCCTGACCTTCACCAACGTCAGCGACAACACCACCCAGATCGAACTCGATCAGGGCGTGCTGGAGCTGACCATCACCCGTCTGTACCAGGGTGAAATCTACGAGATCGATACGCCGAACATCGCCTTCACCATCAACAAGGCCGGCGTCTACCGCTTTGACGTGCTGAATGAGGCTGACGAGACCTGGGTGACGGTGCGCCACGGCGAGGGCGTTGCCACCGGCGACGGCCCCTCCGTAAAAGTCACGCACGACCAGCAGGTTCGCTTCCGCAGCGGCACCACCATGGCGAATTCGCGCGAGCGTGCGCCGTATGAAGACCCGTTCGACCAGTGGTGTTCAGTGCGCGACCAGCGCGAGAGCAGCAGCGCTTCCTCGCAGTATGTTCCGCCCGGCACCATCGGCGCCGAGGATTTGGACGATTACGGTTCCTGGTCGGTTGTGGGCGACTACGGCCCGGTGTGGTATCCGCAGGTGGCCGTGGGCTGGGCTCCGTACCACTACGGACACTGGGTCTATATCTATCCGTGGGGCTGGACCTGGGTTGACGATTCGCCGTGGGGCTTTGCGCCCTTCCACTACGGACGCTGGGCCTACATTGGCAACCGCTGGGGCTGGTGCCCCGGCCCGTACTACGGCAGCGGCGGCGGATGGCATCATCCGCGCCCGATCTATTCCCCGGCACTGGTGGCGTGGGTCGGCGGCAGCAATTGGGGCGTCAGCGTAGGCATTGGCGGACCGGCGGTGGGATGGTTCCCGCTGGGCTGGCGTGAGCCGTATTACCCGTCATACCGCGTGAGCAATCGGTACATCACCAACGTCAACATCACCAACACGCGCATTGTGAACGTGAACAACGTGGTGCGCGACTATAACGGCGGCCATCCGCGCATGGCACCGATGAACTACGCCAACCGCAACGTGAATGGCGCCATGACGGTGGTGGCGCGCGACACCATGACGAACGCGCGCCCGGTGGGCAACCACTCCATCGCGCTCAACCAGAACCAGATGCGCTCGGCAGGCGTCATGCAGAATCCGGGCGTTGAGGCGCAGCGCAACAGCGTGCTTGGCCCTCGTGCCGGCGCACCTTCGGCCGTGCCTCCGAGCCGCGCCGTGGATCGCAGGGTATTCCGGCAGCAGCCGGCACCGACCATCACGCGTCCGCGGATCATGGGCGGACCGGTTCAGACGAACACGAACAATGCTCCGCTGACGCGCCAGGGCGGCAACGCTCCGGGAGCCAGCACGGGCACGACCCCGAATATGAATCAGCAGGGACGCCAGACTCCGGGCCAGGTGACGCCTGGCAACCGCGGAACGGCAGCCCCCGGTTCGGGATCTCGTGTGTGGACCAATGAAGGCCAGGGTGTCCCGACGCAGCAGCCCCAGGGCAACCAGGGGCAGGGGAACCAGGGGTACCAGCGCGGCAACCAGAACATGGGCAACCAGCCGTCCACGGATAGCGGACGCCAGCCACGGTACGTGCCGCGGCCTCCGGCGGCCGGTGGACAGCCGGCGCAGCAACAGCAGCAGCCTTCCGGTTCGCAGCCGAACTACCAGGGCGGGCAGGGCGCACGTCAGGCTCCGTCCAGCACCTCCGGCTCGCGCACCTATACCATGGAAGGCACGCCGAGCAATACGCAGCAGCAGAACCGCCAGGGCAATGCTCCGGCTGGCAACACTGCCAATCCGAATGTGCAGCGTCCGCAGTACAACGCTCCTCAGGCGGAGCAGCAGCGGCAGCAGAACACGGCCCCGCAGAGCCAGCCCAACGTGCAGCGCCCGCAGTACAGCGCTCCACAGAGCAGCACTCCGAGCCGCCAGCAGCAGCCGAGCCAGCAGCCTCAGAGCAACCAGGGCGGTGCTCGCTACGAACAGCAGCAGCGTCCGCAGGGCGGCGGCCAAGTGCACCGTCCGGCAGAGGGCAGCAAACCCAAGCAGGAATCCCATCCGAAGGAGGAGCCGAAACGCTCCTCCTATTACGACGGCGGGGGCAGCAGTTATGGGCGAAGCTACTCCGCGGATGCAAACAACAGGGGCGCCTATGGCGCCCCTTCGTACTCTAGAGGCAGCCGCGACTATGCACCGGCTTCCACCTATCGTGAAAGTCCGAGCTACGGCGGACGCAGCAGCTATCCAGCTCCGTCCAACAACGGCTACTACAGTGGGCGTAGCGACAGCCAGAGCTACTACGGTGGCAGGCGCAGCGCGTCGCCTTCCTATGGTGGGAACTACAGCGGCAATTACGGTGGACGCAGCAATGCCACGGCGCCTTCCTACGGCAGCCGCGGCAACTACTCTGCGCCATCCTCTTCGTATGGCGGAGGACGCAGTTCCAGCGCGCCTTCAGTACGCAGCACGCCCAGTGCCCCGGCGCAACACAGTGCCCCGGCTCCGCGCTCCAGCGGCGGCGAGTCGCACGGCGGACGCCGTATCTAACAGGTTTTTCTGATTGGTCTCCGGGCGCCCCGCGTGGGCGCCCTTCCCTTTTGTGGCGTAGACGGCCCGCGTTACTTTGCGCGCGGATGCGTCTGGTCGTAGACGTCCAGAACCTGGCGGGTGGTGAGCTGTGTATAGCGCTGGGTGGTGGAGAGGCGCTCGTGGCCGAGCATCTCCTGTATGGCGCGCAGGTCGGCACCCTCCTCCAGCATGTGCGTGCCGAAAGCGTGACGCAGAGTGTGCGGATGCACGTCTGGCGGCAGGCCGCGTGCGATGGCAATGGCCTTCACAATGCGTCCGACGCTGCGCGTGGTCAGCCGCTCGCCGCGCTGGTTCAGGATGAGCGCCGCCGTGTCGGACTTCTTTTTCTCCGCCAGCAACTCTGCACGGCGCGGAAGATAGGCACGCAGGGCCTGGGCCGCCGCGTCTCCGAACAGAACGTAGCGCTCTTTCTTCCCTTTGCCGCGAACCTTGATGGCCTCGCGCGCCCAGTGGATGTCGCCGAGGTTGATGCCGATCAGCTCGGAGTTACGCATACCGCAGCCGTAGAGCAGCTCGAAGATGACGCGGTCACGCTGGGGAAAGGCCGCGACTTCCGGCATCGCGGCATCCAGCACGCGGTTGATCTCCTCCTCGGTTGGCACGCGCGGCAGCTTCTTGGGCAGCTTGGGCGTGGCCACCAGCGAGGCCGGATTCTTCTGCACAAGGTTCTCGCGGGCCAGCCACTTGTAAAGCGAGCGCACAGCGGCCAGCGCGCGCGCCACGGAAGGCTTGCTCAAACCGCGTTCATACAGTTCGGCGAGAAATGAGCGGATGCGGACGTGATCCACATCACTCAACTTCTCCGTGCCGATGAAGTTGGTGAAGCCCTCCAGGTCGAGCGTGTAGGCCTTGATTGTGTGCTCCGAGGCATTGCGCTCCACCAGCGAACGCAGGAAGCGCTGCACCAGCTTTTCCGCTGGAGTCTCCGGCTGTTTTGCAGCCGTGGCTTTTACGGGCGTGGCGTTACCGGCCTTCGTCTTGTCCCCTACGCGGCTCATTCCTTGCCCTCGTCAGCAATCTGCGGACGCCGCTGCGCGCGCGGATGGTGCAAGCGGTAGACGCTGGTAAGCCGGTCGAGCGCGAGGTGCGTATAGACCTGCGTGGTTGAAATGTCCGAGTGCCCGAGGATGGTCTGCACCGTGCGCAGGTCGGCGCCGTGCTCCACCATATGCGTGGCCGCCGAGTGCCGCAGCATGTGCGGGCTGGCATGGCGGCCTGCCGCCTCCGAGGCGGCGTTGACAATCTGCCACAGCCGCTCGCGGGTCAGCTTCTCCCCGCCGCGCGGAAGAAACAAATAGGGCGAAACGTGCGGCCCGGCCAGCAGCGGCCGCGCGGTCTGCAGGTATTCGCTCACGGCCTCGACGGCGGCGCGCCCCAGCGGCACAATGCGCTCCTTGTCGCCCTTGCCGCGCACCATCATGTAGCCCTGGTCGAGCTTGGTGTCCGTAATGCGCACGCCAGCCAGTTCGCTCACGCGCAACGCCCCGGCGTAGAAGACCTCCAGCATGGCGCGGTCACGCATGGCAATCGCCGCTGTCACCTTGTCGGCCTTGCGCGTAGCTGCCCGCCCGGCCTCGGCGCGGTGTTCAGCCGCGCTCAACATTTTCTCCACCTCGGGCTGCGCCAGAGATTTCGGCAAGACCTTCCACTGCTTTGGCGTCTCAAGGTTCAGCGTGGGGTCGTGTTCAAGGTAGCGGTCGAGCAGCAGGTAGCGGTAGAGCTGGCGCAGGGCGCTCAGCTTGCGCGCCACGCTGCGGCCATCGTAGACCTTGCCTGTCTTCTCGTTGGGATGGCTGAAGAGGTGGTCGAGAAAGTCGCGCACATCCTGGCGTTCCGCCGTCATAAGAACGCGATGCCGCAGGGCGAGGAACTCAGCAAAATGCGCAAGGTCGCGCTCATAGCTCTGGATGGAGAGCGTGGCCAGCCCCTTCTCCACCTTCAGATAATCTCGAAAGCGGGCCAGCACCTGCGGGTTGTCTCGAACAGCCACGAGGACAGTATGGCAAGCGCCTGAGGCGCGGACAATGACCAACCGGGTACACGCCGCATGAGTCACGCAGGAGGCCTGCGCAGGCGCTCAGTACTCGCCGCGCATCTTCATCTTCACCGAGTGGGCCAGCTTCTCAATCTGCTCCAGCTTGTGCTCGGTGTCGGCCGGGTTAAGCTCCGCGCTGCCATCAGCGCTTCGCTTTAGTTCGGTGGCCAGCTCCAGCAGCCGCTGGCTCTCGCTCCGGATCTCCTTGTAGCGGCGCTTCTGGCGCTCCACGGCCATTTCATGCAACTGGCGCTCATCCGGACCTGTGTCTCCCCATCCCGGCGGACGTCCATGAGGCACCTGCACCTGAGAGCCGCCGAGCGTTGCCAGCGCCAGCACAGCAACCAGGCACGCCGAGCACCACTGCAACGGTTTGTGCCAGCGGGTCATTGCTGCCCCCGCGCCCGGCCACGCATCTCATGCGTGAGCTTTTCAATGGCCTCGGCCTTCCGCATCATGCCGAGCGAGAGCACGCCCTCGTTCGAGCGGTCGACTTGCTGCTTCAGGTCGGTGGCCAGTTGGAGCAGCCGGGCGGTGTCATCCTGGAATTGCTTGCGCTGAGGACTTACGGGCATAGTGGCGGCAGGGGCACTCACTTCCGCAGGCGTGGCAGGTTTCCCCTGCGGGGGAACCGCAACCGGTTCCTGCGCCGCAGTGGCCGCCAGCAACAGCAGCAGCACGCAGAAGATGAGCCTGGTACGCATGCAATGGGACCTCGGGCCCGCTCGTGATTCCCTGTTCTACACCCGCTCCGGCGGCCGCGCAATCGGCAATCAGCGGCAACTATATTCGACCGGGAACAGCCTGTGGAACATCCCGGGCGGGAACAGGTTATAATTCATTGCAGTGTGCGCCCGTAGCTCAGCTGGATAGAGCGAATGCCTCCGGAGCATTAGGTCGGGAGTTCGAATCTCTCCGGGCGCACCATTGAACTTTCCTTTCCGTTCGGCAATCTTCCCCTCCAGACTTCGCAGGCATTGATCGCTGGCAGATCCACTTGTTTTTTCGTGCTTTTGAGTCAACTTGCGCGTGTTTCCACGGACGCGGTTTGAGCAACCGGCGCTAGAATGTTGGCCCCATGCCGAGAGAGTCCATCTCCGAGCTGGTGGAACGCTTTGCCGCGCTTGGCTCCGAGCCGGCCTGCGTGGCGCGCTGCGGCCTGCGCACCGAGCGCTGGAGCTACGGCGATCTGACGGCCTGTGCCCGCCGCTTTGCCCACGAGTTGCAAGCGCGCGGGGTGCAACCGGGCGAGCGCGTCCTGCTCTGGGGCGCGAACTCTCCTGAATGGGTGGCCGCGTTCTTCGGCTGCGTCCTGCGCGGAGCGGTAGCCGTGCCCATGGACGACGGAGCGGCCCACGACTTTGCCCAGCGAGTGGCCCGCGAGGTTGAGGCCAAGCTCGTTGTCGGCGGGCGCAGGCATTCGCTCCCGGGGCTTCCCCACCTGGTTCTGGAAGAGTTGCGCGAGCGCATCGCGGCCCATCCGGCGGAGTACACGCCATATCCCGCGCACCGTAACGACACGCTGGAGATCATCTTCACCTCCGGCACCACCAGCGAGCCGCGCGGCGTGGTCATCACCCACGGAAACGTGCTCGCCAACCTGGAGCCGCTCGAACGCGAAATTGCGAAATATCTGTGCTGGGAGCGCTGCGTGCATCCGCTGCGCCTACTGAACCTGCTGCCGCTCAGCCATGTCTTCGGACAATTTCTGGGGCTGTTTGTGCCGCAGGCGCTCGCCGCCACAGTCGTCTTTCATGACTCGCTAAATCCGGCGGAGATCATCCGTCTCATCCGGCGCGAGCACGTTTCGGCCTGCATTGCCGTGCCGCGCATGCTGCAATCGCTACGCCATGAAGTGGAGACGCAACTGGAGCGCGCCGGACGCGGCGAGTGGCTCCGCCGCAGCATGGCGCAGACCGAAGGCAGGCACTTCTTATTGCGCTGGTGGCGCTTCCGCCGCGTGCATAACCTCTTCGGATGGAAGTTCTGGGCGTTCATCTGCGGCGGTGCGGCGCTGGACGAGCCAACCGAGCAGTTCTGGTCGCGGATGGCCTTTGCCGTGGTGCAGGGTTACGGCATGACGGAGACGACTTCGCTGGTCAGCGTGAATCACCCCTTCAAGATGGGGCGGCGCTCCATTGGAAAACTGATGCCGGGGCACGAAGTCAGGCTGGCGGCGGATGGAGAAATTCTTGTACGCGGTGAGAACATTGCCCGCTCCTACTGGCAGAATGGCGCGGCGCACCCAGCCGCCAGCGACGATGGCTGGCTCCACACCGGCGACCTTGGCGAGTTTGATGCCGCAGGCAACCTCTACTTCAAGGGGCGGAAGAAGAGCGTGATCGTCACCGCCTCCGGCATGAACGTGCACCCGGAGGACTTGGAGGCCGCCCTGCGCACGCAGCCGGGCGTGCGTGACGCCGTGGTGGTGGGCGTGCCCTTGGGTAGCGATATGGAGCCCTGCGCGGTGCTTCTGCTGGCCTCAGGGGCGGAGGCCGCGCCACTGGTTGCCGCCGCCAACGCCACGCTCGCCGAGCACCAGAAGATCCGCCAGTGGCGCGTGTGGCCGGAGCAGGACTTTCCGCGCACGCCGACGCAGAAAACACGACTTGGTGAGATTGAGGCCTTTGCGCGCGCAGGCGGGCAGCACGAGAGCCACGCCACGGTGCTGGGCTCGGTGCTGGCGCGTCTGCGTGGCGGCCACCCCCCGGAACTGGGCAATGACCTGACGCTCGACGCGCTCAACCTCAGTTCAATGGACAAGGTGGAGTTGATGGCGGCGCTGGAGGAGCGCTACCAGGTGGAGTTGCCGGAGCAGGCGTTCGCCTCAGCCAGCACGGTCGGCGAGATCGAGCGGCAGTTGCGCGAATCGACTGCGGAGGCCGAGGAGGTTGTCTACCCCTCGTGGCCGCTGACGCCTGCCATGCGAGCTTTGCGCACGGTCGTCTACTACGCGCTCACCCGGCCGGCCACGCGCTGGATGGCCCGCCCACGAGTGATTGGCGCGGAAAACCTGCGAGGCGTCACGGGACCGTTATTGGTGGTGGCCACCCACGTCACCTTCATCGACGTGGGTTTTGTGCTGCATGCGCTGCCTCACCGGCTGCGCTCGCGGCTGGCGGTAGCCATGCGCGCCGACCTGCTGATGCAGATGCGCCACCCACCGAAAACAATGAGCTGGCTGCGCCGGAAGCTTGAACGCCTAAGCTACATACTCGTGATCGGGCTGTTCAACGTCTTCCCCCTGCCGCAGGGAATGGGTTTCCGCCGCAGCTTTGAATTTGCTGGCCGCGCCGCCGACGAGGGGTACAGCGTGCTGATCTTCCCCGAGGGACACCGTACGCAGTCCGGAGAGATGGCCGCCTTCCAGGCCGGGGTGGGCGTTCTAGCCAACAAGTTGGCGCTGCCGGTGGTTCCCATCCGCCTGGACGGACTCTGGGAGGCCGCACAGTCGCACCGGCACTTCCTCCGAGCCGGGGAGATCACCGTCCGCGTTGGCGCGCCAGTGCGCTACCAGCCGGACGAGAATCCGAGCTCGATTGCGCAGGATCTGGAGAGGCGCGTGCGCTCGCTGTGAGGAAGCCCCTCTCAGGAACCTGTACGCAGCGTGCCACCTTGAAAGAAAGATGGATCGGAGACATTGTTCAAGTATTGCTTGAAGCTGCAATCGGCTCCTGCATGGTGTGATTGAAGCAGCAAACGCAGCTCCTTCCCCAGCTCCAGGGCGGTCCAAAGCTTGTTCTGCCGAAGCTCCGCCTGAAGCAGTTCGGCGGTTCCGAGGACGCGTTCGTGCTCCTGCTGGTGGGGAGTCCGCTCGGGGTAGGCCGAGCGCGACATGGAGGCCGTCTCCTCCGCAAAGCTGGCTTGGAGCGACAGCAGCAGGCAGCGGGCACGCTCCACTGACGCCTGCAGGCTGGAGCCATTCACCATGCCGCGCTCCCAGGCATCGAGCGCGCGCAACACGCCCTCAAACTGCCGGCTGTCGAAACCGTCACCACTCGATCGCTGCATGAAGATTCGCCTCAGAAGTTGTTATGACCTCTATCGGCAAACAGCGGCGAGGCTTGAAATCAACAGCGGGCGAACGCCTCAGCAAGACGCCAGCGCCGGTTCCTCGACCGTCATACCGAAGAGCCGGTCCTGCTGCACCGGGCTGGGACGGGACAAGTACTCGGACAAGTGACGATCCTCTAAAAGGTAATGCTCCGTGCTTTTCTCTTCCAGCAGCAGAAGAATCGCCGCCAACATCCACCGGCGTTCGTGTGCTAGTGCAGAGGCAACTGCCTGGAGATCCTCCAGAATTCGTTTGTGATCCTCCCGATGCCGCGCATAGTGAGGATAGTGGGTCCTGCGCATCGCGGCGTCTTCGGCTTCAAGGAGAACAAAGGTAGTTTCCCAAAGCTCCACCAGGGCACGCTCAATTGTCTGCGTGTCGAGCCCACGCACAATGGCCGCCTGCAATCGCAGCCTCTGGTTCTCCATCTTCTGATGATCTCGGTTGAGGGTAACGAGCAGGCTGTTCCTGAGTTCCATTTCTTTTCTGTGCATCAGCAGAACTTCCACCTCGATTCGATGAACGGTCTCTTGCACAAACAACAGCCGCGGCTCCGCCCCTGCCATGCCGGAAGCAATTCGGCTGCTCGCAACAAACTACTCCAGATTGTTGACCGCTTGAGGAGTATTACGAAGAGGGCAGACGGGTTCCCGCCGATTCGGGAATGGGAATGCAGGCCAGTTTGGAATTGGAGTTAATTGCCAATGAAATGAGGAAATCCACAACAATTTCAGCGTGCGGTATGGGTTGCTGCGGCGCCGAACCGCTTGCGTTACACGTTGCCGGAGACAAAGTTGCGCATCGACTTAAATAAATATATGCGAGAGTTTTTCCCGCCAGCAGCGTTCATGCTACCGAAACACCCGGAGAATGAAGGGAAACGGGGCAAGCACCGGAACCACGGCAGCAGCCCTTGGAAACCGGCTCCGGGCGGGCGCGGCAGGCGGAAGGCTGCCAAAGGTTTCCGGGCTGCCGCGCACGGGACACAGAAGGACGGGGCGTTGGCGGAGTACAATGCCAGACGTGGGGTGTCGGACTGGCTCCCACGCGTGTGGGTTCTGTCCCTGCGGTTTCCGCCAGTCCTCATCAGTTGCCGGAATACCGGCTTGCAGAAGGAGAATACGAAATGAAGCGTTTGTTTACGATGGCTGCCCTGTTTGTGATTGCCACTGGTATGCTCGCGGCGGAAGATGGCGCGGCTCTGTACAAGGCGAAGTGCGCCGGTTGCCACGGCGCCGCTGGCGAAGGCAAGATGGGCCCGGCTCTGAAGGGCACCACGGCTGACGTTGCCACGATCCTGGAGAAGGGTGGCAAGAAGGGCCCGCACGCCAAGGGCATGGTCGCAGATGCTGCGCAGGCCAAGGCGATCGCCGCTCACGTGAAGACCCTGAAGTAAGTCATCGTTCTATTGCGAAGGCCGGCCGCACGCGGTCGGCCTTTTTGCGTCCAGACACCTCCTCCCCACAGCGATGCCCGAACCCTCTATTCCCCGGCAACTTGCTGATTCTTCGGATTGAAACCAACAATTCACAGCGTAAAAGTGTTGAATCCGGGTCAGCAAAGTGTTATAAATGCGTGCTTTGTAGTCATCCTGTGGCCGAAAGGTCTCGGGAGCGGCGGCTCCGGATAACGGAGGCACCGTGCAGTGCAAAGCCCCAACGCGGCCAAGCCTCGCCATTCTGAAGTGGAAGCGCGTTCCGGGTACTGGTCTAGCAGGTCTGGGCCTCCGGATGCCTTATCGCTTCCCCTGTGTCTATTTCTGCGGCCGGTTGAGATACGCGGTTATATCCCAATGAACTCCCCTGCGAAAGTGGGCATGGGAGACCCGCAACGAGTCAAACCTCGGAGGAGATCCGTATGAAACCGTGGCTCGAAATGAGCCGTCTGTTTACCGTGGCTGCGCGCCGTCTTGCGCTGTGCGCAACAACTGTCTTAACCCTGCTATTCCTGAGCGGCACCGCTCTGGCCGAACCGGCCGGCGGCGAAGCCAGCCTGAAGCTCCCTCCTCTGGATTCGGTCAGCTTCTTCAATAACGCCATCAACGGTCACTATCTGCTGGGCATCGGCGCCCTCCTGAGCCTGTTCGGACTGGTCTTCGGTCTGGTGATTTACATGCAGCTCAAGAACCTGCCGGTGCACCGCGCCATGCGCGAGATCAGCGAGCTGATCTACGAAACCTGCAAAACCTACCTCCAGACACAGGGCAAGTTCCTGGCCATCCTGTGGGTCTTCATCGCCGCCATTATCGTTCTGTACTTTGGCTTCCTGGAGAAGATGGAAGCCGGGCGCGTCCTGATCATTCTGGCCTTCAGCGTAGTGGGCATCCTGGGCAGCTACGGCGTGGCCTGGTTCGGCATCCGCGTGAACACCTTTGCCAACTCGCGCACGGCGTTTGCCGGGCTCGAAGGCCGGGCGTTCCCGTGCTATGAGATCCCGCTCAAGGCCGGCATGAGCATCGGCATGATGCTGATCTCGGTCGAGCTGCTGATCATGCTCGGCATTCTGCTGTTCATCCCCGGCGAGTTTGCCGGCCCGTGCTTCATCGGCTTCGCCATCGGCGAGTCGCTGGGTGCGGCTGCGCTGCGTATCGCCGGCGGCATCTTCACCAAGATCGCCGACATCGGCTCCGACTTGATGAAGATCGTCTTCAAGATCAAGGAAGACGACGCGCGTAACCCGGGCGTCATTGCCGACTGCACGGGCGACAACGCAGGCGACTCGGTTGGCCCCTCGGCCGACGGCTTCGAGACCTACGGCGTCACCGGCGTCGCGCTGATCACGTTCATCCTCCTCGGCGTGCATGAGCCCAAGGTTCAGGTGCAGTTGATGGTCTGGATCTTTGTGATGCGCGTGACCATGCTGTTCGCCAGCGTGGGCTCCTACTTCATCAACCAGATCATCGCCAAGGCGCGCTACGCCAACAGCGAAAAGATGAACTTTGAGGCTCCGCTGACTTCGCTGGTCTGGATCACCTCGATTGTCTCCATCGTCCTGACCTACATCGTCAGCATGCTGATGCTGCCGGAACTGGGCGGCGACGGTTCGTTGTGGTGGAAGCTGGCGACGATCATCAGCTGCGGCACGCTGGCCGGCGCCATCATCCCCGAACTGGTGAAGGCGTTCACCTCCACCAACAGCGGACACGTGAAGGAAGTGGTCACCAGCTCGGAAGAGGGCGGCGCTTCGCTGAACATCCTCTCCGGCTTCGTGGCCGGCAACTTCTCCGGCTACTGGATTGGATTGGCGATGGTCGGCCTGATGGCGATTGCCTATGGCATCTCGCTGATGGGCTTGAGCAACCTGATGGTTGTGCCCGCCGTGTTCGCCTTCGGCCTGGTGGCCTTCGGCTTCCTCGGCATGGGCCCGGTCACCATCGCGGTCGACAGCTACGGTCCGGTCACGGACAACGCGCAGTCGGTCTACGAACTGTCGCTCATCGAGCAGGTTCCGAACGTCGAAGCCGAGATCAAGAAGGACTTCGGCATCACGGTCAACTTTGACCGCGCCAAGGACCTGCTGGAAGAGAACGACGGCGCCGGCAACACCTTCAAGGCCACGGCCAAGCCGGTGCTGATCGGCACGGCCGTCGTGGGCGCGACGACGATGATCTTCTCGATCATCATCTCGCTGACGGCAGTCAACGGACAGTTCATCGCCGAGAAGGTGCAGAACCTCTCGCTGCTGCACGCTCCGTTCGTCCTCGGCTTGATCACCGGCGGCGCCATCATCTACTGGTTCACCGGCGCGGCCACCCAGGCGGTTTCGACCGGCGCTTACCGCGCGGTTGAATTCATCAAGGAAAACATAAAGCTGGAAGGCGTTGAGAAAGCCAGCGTGACGGACTCGAAGAAGGTGGTTGCCATCTGCACCCAGTACGCGCAGAAGGGCATGTTCAACATCTTCCTCGGCGTCTTCTTCGGCGCCCTGGCGTTCGCCTTCGTCGACCGCTTCTTCTTCATCGGCTACCTGCTCTCCATCGCGATCTTCGGCTTGTACCAGGCCATCTTTATGGCCAACGCCGGCGGCGCGTGGGACAACGCCAAGAAGATCGTGGAAACCGAACTGAAGGCCAAGGGCACGCCGCTGCATGACGCCTGCGTTGTGGGCGACACCGTCGGCGACCCGTTCAAGGACACCTCGTCGGTGGCCATGAACCCGGTCATCAAGTTCACCACGCTGTTCGGACTGCTGGCGGCTTCGCTGGCGGAAAAGATGGCGGGCGAAAACCAGACGGTGACCTTGGTCCTCGCGTTGGTCTTTTTCCTCGTCTCCATGTTCTTCGTCTGGCGCTCGTTCTACGGCATGCGCATCGCCGGAGCCAAGGCGGAAAACTAGGCAGTATCCTCCAAGCAATGCAGAGCGCCGGTCCCATGGGCCGGCGCTTTTGTCTGCTGGCTCAGAATTCATTTGCTGGCGGCGAAAAGAAGGGATAGAAATCTCCGTATGAGCGGACCCGGTCCAGACGAGCATCCCGACATTCAGGAACCAACACTCTTGGAGCGAATTAATCTGATCACGTTCAACACTGTGGTCATCCTCCTGGTGAGTTGGGGCATTATCGTTGCTGGACGCAAGACACTCTCGATTTGGGGCGATCCCATACAACGCTCAAATCTAATTGAGCATGGAACATTGCCCGCGCTGGGACTGCTTGCGTGGGCCTCCCTGACGTTCGCATTTCGCAATCGCATACAAAGACTCGCTCGTGGAACTACGCGGTTTGTGGTGATTTCTTCCCTTCTCTTCGTGGCCGTTTTCTCTTTCACTTGCCTCGAGAATGCACTTGCAATTGCCAGCCGGAGCCCGTCGACGAGGAGCTTTCTGGAGAGAATTCTCTATTCCATTTTCATGAGCCTCCTCATGGGGGCATTCAGTATGCTTGAGGAATCGAAGTTGAAGACTCGAGGAAATCCTCCAGAATCCAACTAACTTTTCGAAACACTGCACTGGCTCTTGCAATTCCTCACTGCTATTCTTTCGCCATGGATCTGTTCGGGCTCACACGACAATTGATTGACGTTGAATCCGTCACCGGAAATGAAGGCCCGGTTTCGGAGTTCCTCGCCGGGGTTCTGGCGCAGGAGGGCTTTGCCGTGGAGCGCATGCCGGTGGAAGGCGAGCGCTTCAACTTGGTTGCCACCGATCCGAAACATCCGCAACCGGCACTGTTCTTCTCCACGCACACGGACGTGGTTCCGCCGTGGTTCGGCTCCAGTGAAGACCCGCAGAACATTTACGGCCGCGGTGCGTGCGACGCCAAGGGCATTCTGGCGGCGCAGGTGGCCGCCGCACTCGAACTGCGCAAGCAGGGCGTCTACGCCGGGCTGCTGTTCGTCGCCGGAGAGGAGCGTGATTCGCTGGGCGCGACGGTGGCCAACCGCAACGCGCGCGGATCGAAGTTTCTGATCAACGGCGAACCCACGGACAACCGCGTGGCGCTGGCAAGCAAGGGCGCGCTGCGCGTGGAGATCACCGCGCACGGACGCGCCGCGCACTCGGCCTACCCGGAACTGGGTGAATCCGCCATCGACAAGCTGCTGGACGCGCTGCAGAACGTGCGCGCCATTCCCCTACTCGACAATCCCGAGGTCGGCCCGACCACGCTGAACATCGGACTGATTGAGGGCGGGCGCGCCACCAACGTCATCCCTGACTTTGCCAAGGCGCAGATTCTCGTCCGGCTGGTGGCACCCTCGACCGGCCTTCGCCCGCAGATTGACCACGCGTGCAAGGGGCTGGCAGACGTTGCCTATGTGCTCGAAATTCCTTACATGCGCTTCCGCACCGTGCCCGGCATCCCGACCATGACGGCGGCCTTTACCACGGACATTCCCAAGCTGACGCACTGGGGCGAGCCACTGCTGCTCGGCCCCGGCAACATCCACGTGGCGCACACCAAGGATGAATTTGTGCGCAAGCAGGAGCTGGTGGACGCCGTGGAGTTGTACGTAAAGATGGCAAAGTATCTGCTGAACAACTGAGTGTCGCGCGTCACGGGTTCGCACCAGAAGAAGGCCGTCCCGGGGGCAGACTCCGGGGCGACAGAGTTTTCGCATCCCGGGTTAGCCTCGCTCTGCTCGGCGAACCCGGGGCACCCGGTGCACGCTAACCCGAAGACCGTCTCGCGCACGGTAAGTTCTGCGCGCTTTCTTCGCACCGCACGCGGCCACCGGCTCATCCCATAAGCATGACCACCGGCCACTCCAATTCCCTCTCCCAGTCCTCTTCCGCCTATCTTCGTTCCGCCATGCATCAGCCGGTGCAGTGGCATGAGTGGGGCGAGGAGCCGTTTGCGCTGGCGGCGGCGCAGAACAAGCCCGTACTGCTCGACATTGGTGCGGTGTGGTGCCACTGGTGCCACGTCATGGACCGCGAGTCGTACGAATCGGCGGAGACGGCAGAGATACTGAACGAGTTCTACGTGTGCGTGAAGGTGGACCGCGACGAGCGTCCCGAGGTGGATGCACGCTACCAGACGGCGGTGGCGGCGCTCACCGGCCGCGGCGGATGGCCGCTGACGGTGTTTCTCACGCCCGAGGGCAAGCCGTTCTACGGTGGCACCTACTTTCCGCCGGTCGACCGCTTCAACATTCCGTCGTTCGCAAAAATTCTGCACTCCATCGCGGCGGCCTTCCGCGATGACCGCGCCAACGTGGACAAGCAGGCCGACGAGGTGATGCACGCCGTCTCGCACGCCGAAGGACTGCTGGGCCGCTCGGCGAGCTTCTCGCCACGCATTGTGGAGCAGATGGTGCAATCCGGGCTGAGCAAGTTTGACCGCGTAAATGGCGGCTTTGGCGACGCGCCCAAGTTCGCGCACCCGGCCTCGCTCGACCTGCTGATGGACTGGTACGCGCGCACCGCCGAACCGCTGGTGGGTGAGATGGTGACGACCACACTGGAGAAGATGGCGCGTGGCGGCGTCTATGACCAGGTGGCGGGCGGCTTCCATCGCTACTCGGTGGACGAACGCTGGTGCGTGCCGCACTTCGAGAAGATGGCCTACGACAACTCCGAACTACTGAAGAACTACGTGCACGGCTGGCAGGTGACAGGCAACCGCTTCTTTGCCGAGGTTGCCATGGACATCATGCGCTGGATGGACCGCTGGCTCAGCGACCGCGAGCGCGGTGGCTTTTACTCCTCGCAGGATGCCGACATCAACCTGCACGACGATGGCGACCACTTTACCTGGACGCGCGACGAGGCCCGCGCCGTGCTGACGGACGATGAGTTTGAGGTGGCTGCTCTGCGCTGGGACATTGGCGAGCAGGGTGAGATGCACCACAACCCGGCGAAGAACGTGCTCTGGGTGGCCCTGACCGAAGATGAAATTGCCGCTCGCACCGGGCGCACACGCGAGCAGGTTGCCGCGCTGATTGAATCCGCGCGGGCAAAGATGGAGCACGCCCGCGAGCAGCGGCCCATTCCGTACGTAGACAAGACGATGTACACGAACTGGAACGCGCTCTGCATTGCCGCGTATTTGCAGGCCGCTCGAGTACTGGGCACGCAGACCGAGTGGAAGCCGAAGATGCAGGAGGCGGAGGCCTTCGCGCTGCGCTCGGCGGAACGGCTCTGGGCAAACGCTTGGCATGGCGAGCAAGGGCTCTCGCACGTGATTGCCTATGGCGACGGTGAGGCACCGAAGACGCACATGCCGGGCATGCTCGATGACTATGCCTACACCACGCTGGCGCTGCTGGAGGCTTTTGAGAGCACCTCCAACGGACATTGGCTGGAACGCGCGGAACAGGTAGCTCGGCAGATGATTGCGCGCTTCTGGGATGCGACCGGCGATGGCTTCTTCGATGCCGAACCGGTCAGCAGCGCGATTGGCGCGATGACGGCGCAGCGCAAGCCGTTTCAGGATTCGCCCACACCGGCGGGCAACTCCTCGGCGGCGGTGGCGCTGCTGCGGCTCTACGCATTCACCCACGCCGATGAATACCGTGAAAAGGCGCAGGAGACGCTGGAGGTCTTCGGCGGTGTGGCCGAGCAGTTCGGCATCTACGCCGGAACCTACGGCATTGCGGCCGCCATGCTGTCGGCACCGCAGGCGCAGGTGCTGCTGAGCGGCGAAGGCGCGGAGGCCGATGCGCTTTACTCAGAGGCCGTGCGCGGCTTCTCTCTGAACAAGACGGTGCTGCGCGTGAACGCCGCGATGTCCGCGTCCTTGTCGACTGCGCTGGCGGAGACCGTGCGCGGCCTTGCGCAACTTGGCGGAGGCCCCTGCGCGGTGTTATGTTCGGGAACCAGTTGCCAGCCTCCGGTGACTGACGCGGCACAGTTGGCACAAGCGCTGCACAAGAGCTTGCGGTAGAGTAGAACGAAGCAAGGAGACTATTTTGGCTACCAAGAAGAGCTCCACTCAGAAATCGCCCGCAAAGTCCCCCAACAAGAAACCGATTGCAAAGAAGCCGGCTGCGAAGGCCGCTCCGAAAGCCGGACACAAGTTTCTTCCGGGCACTTATGTAGTTCCGCGCGGCAACGTCAGCATTGCGCTGCCCACTTTCTGGACGCTGCGCCAGACCAACGAAGACCTTGAACTTGACGCGCCCAGCGGACACACCTCCATCGTGGTGAATGCCTACCAGCGCAACGCCGACTACGCTTCGCTCGACTCGCGCGACTACCTGAAGCATTTTCTTGAGACGGCCCCACGCAAGGGCCGCGCCACACCGCTGGCGGGCACCAAGGCCAAGGCCGCGGCGCGCTTCAAAGATCCTGAGGGCGATCACTGGCAGGTGGTGTTTGTCTCCAACGGAGACACGCTGCTGCTGGCGACCTGCAACTCGCACTGGCCGCTGACGGCGCGCGAAGGCAAGACCGCCGTCGAGGTCCTCGACTCCCTGAAGCTGAAGAAGAAGTGAGCGAGAACCGCATCCGTTCGCTGCACCTGGAAGGCAAGGCGGGCCCGCTGGAAGCGCTGGTAAACCTCGGCGCGCCGGAGGCCCGCTATGCCGCTGTTGTCGCCCATCCGCACCCGCTCTACGGCGGAACCATGCACAACAAAGTCGTCTTCCACGCCATGAAGGCGCTCAGCCACTTTGGCTTTCCGGTGCTGCGCTTCAACTTCCGCGGCGTGGGCACCAGCGCGGGCGAGCACGACTATGGACGTGGCGAGATTGACGATGTGCGCACGGCAATTGCATGGATGAAGCGCGAGTACGATCTTCCAATCGTCTTTGCCGGCTTCTCCTTTGGCGCCGCCACGGGCCTGCGCGCCGCCTGCAATGACGCGGGCGTGGTGGCCCTGGCTCTGCTCGGAACACCGATTGAGGCCGAAGGCCGCCAGTACACCTATTCCCTGCTTCGTGAGTGCCACCAGCCCAAGCTGTTTCTGAGCGGCGACCATGACCAGTACGCGGAGGCCGCAAAGCTGCGAGAGACGGTGGAGCGCGCCGCCGAGCCGAAGGAGTTGATCTTCATCCCCGGCGCCGACCACTTCTTTACCGGCCATTTGGAAGCCATGCGCTCGGCGCTGACCGAGTGGGTGCGCACAACAGTTCTGAACGAGCCGCCGCACACCGTATAATTCCCGCGATGACCGCCGACGCCAGCAGCCCGGACTTTCGCGCCGAAGCCATGCGCGAGACCGCACGCGAGATTTTTCTTCACGCGCTGAAGCGCTCGAGCATCGAGTACGCCTTCGATCAGCACATCGCCTATGAGCGCGGCATCCTGCGCGTGCGTGAAGACCTCTACGACCTCACCAGCTTCAGCAAGGTCTTCGTGGTCAGCATTGGCAAGGCGGCACATGCCATGGTGGAGGCGCTGATGAAGCGGCTGGGCGCTGGGGCGGGCGTCACCGGCATTGCGTGCGGCCCGGTGGAGCCGCCGTCGCAGATGTTCGGCTTCCGCTACTTCACCGGCGGCCACCCCATGCCGAATGCCGAGAGCGTCCGCGCCGCCGAAGCGACCCTGCGCGCGCTGCACCACCTACCGGAAAACACGCTGGTGATCTTCATGATCAGCGGCGGAGGCTCCGCGCTGGTGGAACGGCCTATCTCCGAAGACATCTCGCTCGATGACCTCATCGCCAGTTATCGCGTGCTGGTGCATTCGGGCGCGCCCATTGCGGAGATCAATGCGGTTCGCAAGCACCTCTCATCCGTGAAGGGCGGACGGCTGGCCTGCGCCGCCGCACCCGCTCACCAGCTCTCCATTCTCATCAGCGACGTGCCGGAGAACGCGCTCGACTCATTGGCCAGCGGCCCCACCATGCCGGACACGAGCACTGTCTCAGAGTGCTACGCGATTGCTGAAAAGTACGGAATGCTGGCGCGATTTCCGGCAAGTGTGCGCGAGATCTTCGAGCGGCGCGAACTGGACGAGACGCCCAAGGCGCTGGATGCGGAGTTTGTGAACTCGCGCTGGTGGAGCGTGCTCTCGAATGAGTCTGCGGTGCAGGCGGCAAAAGAACGGGCGGCAAAGGCAGGATTCAGCGTGCACATCGACAACACCTGCGACGACTGGGACTATCGCAAGGCCGCCGAATATCTATTGGCGAAGCTGCGCGAGCTGCGTGCGGCCAGCAATACGCCGGTGTGTCTGATGAACGGCGGCGAAGTCACGGTGACCATCGAGAGCGAAGCTGGATGCGGCGGGCGCAACCAGCAATTTGCCGCCTGGTGCGCCACGCAGATTGCAGATGAGAACATCACGGTTCTGAGCGCGGGCACCGATGGCATTGACGGCGCGAGCGATGCGGCCGGAGCTGTCGCAGACAGTACAACTGTTGTGCGCGCCAGGCAGACGGGCTTCCGCGTGGAGGGCGCGCTTGCGCGCTTTGACACCGAGCCGCTCTTTACAGCGCTCGGCGATAGCATCGTCACCGGCCCCACAGGAACGAACGTGCGCGACCTGCGCGTGCTGCTGGCGTGGTAGCACAAGTGTCTCGACGCGCGGAGCAAGAAGCAAATCCCTCGTCGCTTTGCTCCTCAGGATGACGCAACGGGGTGGTAGTTAATCTCTTCCGCTGCCATCGGTGGAGAGAATTGCGGTCACGCCCTCTTCCAGCACTTTCACACGGTTCGTGATCTCGCGGGCTTCGGCATCGGCCAATAGCCGCTCCACTGGCTCCTCCACGGGCTCCTGTGAGAGCTTGAAGGTGCCGTAGTGCATGGGGATCATGACCTGCGAACCCAGGTCGACAAAGGCCTGCGTGGCGTCCTCGGGCGACATGTGCACGTTGCGGAAGGATGGCGGGTGATAGGCGCCGATGGGCAGCAGTGCAACCTCCGGCTTCAGCCGCTCGCCAATTTCGTGGAAGCCGTCGAAGTAGGCGGTGTCTCCGGAGTGGTAGATGGAGCAGCCGGGCGCGCGCAACACAAAGCCGCAGTAGCCGCGGTGTCCGTCATGCAGCACGCGGGCTCCCCAGTGCTTGGCAGGAGTAGCCGTGATGGTAGCCGAGCCGAGCGTGAGCGTGTTCCACCAGTTCAGCTCGAACACTTCCTCGTAACCGAGATCGAAGACCAGGTCACGAAGGTTTGGCGGAACGATGATGATGGGCCTGCGCCGGGCCACGCGGTAGGTGTGCCGCGCAATTGCCCGCAGGGACGGCCGGTGCAGATGGTCAAAGTGTGCGTGGCTGACCAGCACGGCATCGATGGGCGGAAGGTCTTTGATGCGAAGACCGGGGCGGCGCAGGCGCTTGAGCACGAACAGCCACGGCGCCCAGTTCGGGTCGATGAGGATGTTCTTGCCGCCAATTTGCACGAAGAAGCTCGAATGCCCGACGAAGGTCACCGCCGATTGTTCCGGCTCCACCAGCAGAGGGCTGCGCGTAACGCCGGTGCGGCGCGTGAATGCCGAGTGACGGACCAGGCTGCCGAGTTGTCCGGCCTTGCGCCGAATATTAGTTCGCAACATCACCAATAGTTTAGACGCGCGCGCGCGGAATCGGTCGCAAAGCCGTAGATTCTGGCGCGGTCTGCGTGCAGAGTTGAAAACCCCGGAATTTGCCTTGCAATTGCCCACCGAAACTTGCACCTGTTCCGCGCATGGTTTTTAATCGTAGGTTCGAATGAGGGAGAGACGATGAAGGTTGCATTTCTGGGATTGGGCATTATGGGCCGCGGCATGGCGGCGAACCTTGTCAAAGCCGGGCACGAGGTGACGGTGTGGAACCGCACGGCGGGCCAGAGCGTGGCAGGCGCCCGCACGGCCGCCACGGCCGCCGAAGCCGCCAAAGGTCAACAGGTGGTGTGGATCTGCGTGGCCGATACCAAAGCGGTGGAAGACGTTTTGTTCGGCAAGAACGGCGTGGCCGAAGCGCTGACGCCGGGCATGATCGTTGCCGATTCAAGCACCATTCTTCCCGAGGGCAGCATGCGGTTTGCCAAGCAGATTGAGGCCAAGGGCGCGCACTTTGTGGATGCGCCGGTCACGGGCTCCAAGGTCGGCGCCGAGCAGGGCACGCTGACCTTCATGGTCGGCGGCGACGCGGCAGTGATCGACACGCTCGATCCGCTCTTCCAGGCCATGGGCAAGAAGGTCATACACATCGGCGCCACCGGCACCGGCTCGTCAGCCAAGATCGCGCTGAACATGATGAACGCGATGATCGTGGAAGGCTTTGGCGAGGGCCTGACGCTGGCGCGCAAGCTCGGCGTGGAGCCGAAGAAGATGGTGGAGCTGATACAGAATTCGTTTGTGCGCTCCGGCATCATCGACTTCAAGGCGCAGTACATCATCGACCACAACTATGAGCCGAACTTCCCGCTGCGTCTGATGCACAAGGACCTGCGCCTGAACCTGGAAGCCGCCAAATCCGCGGGCGTCGACATGCCAGGCCTGGAAGCCATTGAGAAGGTCTACCAGCAGGCGACCGCCGATGGCTCGAAGGACCTGGACTACATCGCTACCATCCGCGTGCTGGAAAAGAAGGCGGGACTCGACTAAGGGCCACGCGCACGATTGCTGCGGTTCGCCAGATGCTTGGCGGACCGCAATTCCCTCTCCTATTGCACGCCTCCGGGCATGTCCTTCCCGATGCGACACCTTCCTCTTGCGTCCGGCACCTTAAGGCCGTATCGTAAGTTTCAACAGGTTGAAGTCCGCGAGACTCTCTGCAAAGTACAACTCAGGGAACGGAGGCGCCGGCCAATTCTTCAGAGTCCGGCGCAGCAGGAGTGGAGACTTCATGAGGGAGACCACTGCATGAGACGCATTTCTTTTTTGATGGCGGCGCTGATCTTGCTGGGCGCCGTGGCTGTGGGGAATCCAGGCAAAAACAAGAATGAGGACAAGGCTCCGCTGCCGGATGCCGCAAAGTACCAGCGCCACTACTGGCTGCTGAAGAATGGCGGCGTGATTGAGTTTGCCTGCACCGCACCCTGCGCGCCGGAAACCGATGCTGCGCTGCAGAAGTACGTGACGGCCGTGAGCAAGCAGTTCGAGAAGGGCGATTTCGACGCCGAAAACGAAGGACTGAGCAAGCCTCCCGACAATCTGCCGCAGTTGAAGAAGCTGCGCGACGAGATCACGTTCTCCGCCGGCACCAGCGACAACGGCTGGTCGCTGCGCATGCTGACCATTAATCCAGCGGCGCAGGAAGCTATCCATCAGTATCTCAAGTACCAGATCACGGAGCGCAAGACGGGCGACCCGCTGGAAGTTCAATAGCGCGAAAAGCTGAGCACAATGTGAAACGGGGCGCGATGATCGCGCCCCATTTCATTTTCCATCCGCAATTTCAGTCGAGGTAGCGGGCAAAGATCAGCACCGCAATGGACGTGATGAGAAAGATGCCGGCGGTGATCGCCAGTGAGAGCGGCAGCACAAAATAGCGGCGAGGCTGGTCGGTATCCAGCTTCAGCTCAAACGGGTTGTTCGGGTTCACCCGCACCAGCACCTGCTTGCCCACGGGGAAGCGCTCCACCTCCCGCGCCACCATCTTGTAGTCTGAACTCTGGCGGAAGGAATTCACCTGCACCGGGCGTTCGCCAAGCCCCGGCGTCAGCACGCCGAACTCAAAGCGCGTGGCATAGAGCTTGGTACCGGCCATAGTCAACTCCACCACCTCGCTCTTGCGCACAATGGCATCGGCCGCCTGCCAGCTCTGCAGCAGCGAATACTGCACGTAGAAGATGGGCGCGGCCAGCGCCAGGGTGCCAATGGCAAACAGCAGGCAGGCAATGCCCACGGCCTGCATGGCTCCGCGACTGGGCATGCTAGTTGCGCTCCAGCTCGGCCTTCTCCAGCTTCAGGCGGCGATGGCGGTTCACAAGAAAAACGATATAGGCGGCGTGGATCAACCACGTGACGGCATAAGCAGCGTAGAGATAGTTCATCGTTCGGCCCTCATTTCTTCCGTCAAAGACATTTCTGCATGCGCGGCTTCCAGCCGCTTCTCTTCCATCACCAGGCGGTAGCGCTGCCAGCTGATGATGAGCGCCAACGCCAGGAACGCGACCAGGTTCCAGAGCACGGCCGTCCACATGTGCGCATCAAGACCGCTTCCCTTGCCGCCGCCAATCACCGGCTGCGGATGCTGCGTGCGGAACCAGCGGATAGCCATGTAGACCAACGGCACGTCAAGGAAGCCGAAGATGGCGAGCACGGCGGCCTCCACGGTGCCGTCAGGCGAATAACGCCGCAGGATCAAATAGCTGACGTAGATGAGCCAGAGCACGAGCGTGCTGGTCAGCCGCACGTCCCACGTCCACCAGATGCCCCAGATCGGTTTGGCCCACAGCGGCCCGCTGATGAGCACCACAGTGCAGAAGACGACGCCGACTTCGGCAGCGGTCTGCGCCAGCGCGTCCGCGCCCGGCCTGCGCCTGATGAGGTACCACACCGAGGCGAGGAAGTTCACGAAGAACATGAGGAATGCAATCCACGCCGAGGGCAGGTGATAGTAGAAAATGCGCTGCACATTGCCCATTGTGGCTTCCGTGGGAGCAATGTACATGGCCTGGCAGTAGCCGTAGCCAAGCAGCAGGGCCGTAATTACGCTGAAGAAGATCAGTTTGGCTTTCATTCTGCGTTCAACACCGTTTCAAACAAGCTCAAACAAACCGTTGTAAAGACCACGTCGTAGATCGCGAGCAGCCGTATCCAGAAGGCGAGACCGTCAAGGCCATCGCCGGTGAGGATGATGCGCGTGGATTCGACCATGGCGAGAATCGCGGGGATCGAGATGGGGAACAGCAGCAGCGGCAGCATCACCTCGCGGCTGCGCGTGCGCAGGCTGAGCGCGGCAAAGAACGTGCCGTTCACCACCAGTGCCCACGTACCGAGGGCCGCCACCGCAACCAACCATCCAGCCGGACCCACCGCGCGCAGGTTGTAGAAGACGATGAACAGCGGCGCCATCGCGCACTCCAGCACCGCCACGAACAGGAAGTTGCCGACAGCCTTGGCCGAGAACAGCGCCGCTGCCGGAGCGGGCGAAACGCGGTAGCCATCGAGCACCTGATTGCGAAGCTCGCGCGCCCAGGTCTGGTTCAAGGCCACCACGGCGGCGAATAGAAACGCCACCCAGATCAGTCCGGCGGCGATGACGCGCGACTCCTCGGCCGTGGGGTCAAAGGCGAAGCTGAAGATGACCACCACCAGCAGCGAGAAGAACAGCATGCTGTTGAGCGCGTCCTTCGAGCGCCACTCCAGCCGCAGGTCTTTGGCAAGCGTGGTGCGCGCGATGAAGGCGAACGATGGGCGGCTTACGCTTGTTGCCATGCGCCCTCCTTCACCTGCGGCTCGTCGGCCGTCCAAGGAGAAAGCAGCCGCTCGGGAATTCCCTGCTCACGGGTTTCGATGAGGCCACGGTTGATGACTACGCACTCGTCGGCGACCGGCTGCATGAGCGCCGCCTGGTGCGTGACCACGAAGATGGTGCGGCCCTCGTCGCGCATGCGTGCCAGCAGTTGCGTCATCGCGCGCGCCGACGACAGGTCGACGTTCGAGAACGGTTCATCGAGCAGCAGTAACTCCGGCCCGTGCACAATCGAACGCGCGAGCGAAATGCGCTGCCGCATGCCCTGCGAGTACTGGCCCACGCGGCGCTGGAGCGACGGATCGAGGCCGACCAACTCAATCGCACGCTCACAGGCCTTGTCGTCCTGCATGGCGTACAGGCCGGAGAAGTAGCGCAGGTTCTCCATGGCGCTCAACTCGTCATAGAGCAGCGGCGCGTGGCCCATGTAGCCGACGCGGGGAGCGACCTCGTGGATGTCATCCGTGCCCAACACGCTGACCGTTCCGCGCGTGGGCCGCAGAAGCCCGGCGATGATGCGCAGCAGCGTACTCTTGCCCGCGCCGTTCTCGCCAAGAATGACGTAGAGCCTGCCGGGAGTGAATTCGGCGGTGATGCCGCGGAGCGCGGCAAAGCGCCCGAAATGGCGGACGATGCCCTTCAGTTCGACGATGGGGGCGTTCGTGTTCACCTGGGACCCTATTGGCCCATCGCCGGGGCCGGGGCCGACGCCTCCGCCTTCTGCATCGGCGCAGAAGTGGCCGGAGCCGCATTGGGGTCGTTGGGCTTGGGCGCGTACTTGCTGGCGCACTTGGCCTGGAGTTGCTTGGCGCGGAAGACGCCGTCCTTGCCGTAGGAACCTTCGGCAAGAGCCTGCGAATCGTCCTTGAAGGTGTCCGGCGGGGCCTCGCTGCCGTTATAGACCACGGGCAGCGTGCGGCCTTCCTCCATTAGCACGAATTCCACGTGCGTTCCCTGCCGCTTGATGGAGCCGGGTTGCACGTTGCCAGCCACGCGGAGGCGCTTGCTGTGGGCGCTGTTGCCCATCTTCGCCAGCTCTTCCAGCGTAACGTAATAGCTCTTGCTCTCCTCGACGCCCGTAAAGGCCAAGTAACCGAGTCCGAGCAGGATGATGACGATGGGCACGCCAAAGCGCACGATGTTGTTCTTCTTCTTGGCCATACGGTTAAAAGATGTTTCTGCCAGCCCCCAGGCTGCACAAAAACGCTCACCCTCACGTGGAAGAGAGAGTAAAGGGCCGCGCCCGGGCGGTCAAGTCGGCTTTGCATGGCACTCCGCCTGGTGTGAGCCGCAGGAACGAGAGAAATCGTCTGCGTCCCGATCTGGATTTGCACATCAAAGCCGCTATAATTGGTGGGTTTTAGGCAGAGAGGTTCCCGGACATGAGTGAAGTACAGAACCACGACGGTAACGAACACCACATTCCCCAGAACCTTCCCCAACTGCGCGCGGAGTGGATTGAGCGGCGGCAGCGCGAAGGCGAGCGGATCGGCGACAGCAACATGACGCAGATGCACTTTGCGCGCAAAGGCATCGTGACGGAAGAAATGCTCTACGTGGCGGAGCAGGAAAAGCTCGCGCCCGAGCTGGTGCGCTCGGAGTTGGCCGCCGGCCGGCTCATCATCCCGGCCAACATCAAACATCCGGAGCTGCAGCCGATGGCCATCGGCGTGGCAACGCTGTGCAAGATCAACGCCAACATCGGCAATTCGTCGGTGACCAGCAACGTGGCGGAAGAGCTGAAGAAGATGCACACCAGCGTGCACTACGGCGCCGACACGGTGATGGACCTCTCCACCGGCGGCGACATTCATGCGCTGCGCGAGACGCTGCTGCGGCACTGCCCCGTGCCCATGGGCACCGTGCCCATCTACGAGGCCGTGGCCCGCGTGCGCCGCATTGAAGACCTGACGCCGGAGCTGATGCTGGAAGTGATTGAAGAACAGGCGCAGCAGGGCGTGGACTACATGACCATCCACTCCGGGCTGCTCATCCAGTACATTCCGATGGTGGCCAAGCGCATCACCGGCATCGTCAGCCGCGGCGGCGCCATTCTGGCGCAATGGATGACGCACCACCACAAGCAGAACTTCCTCTACGAGCACTTTGAGGACATCTGCAAGATCATGGCGAAGTACGACGTCGCATTCTCACTCGGTGACGGCCTGCGCCCCGGCTGCATTGCGGACGCCAGCGACGAGGCGCAGTTCGCGGAGCTGAAAACGCTCGGCGAGCTGACCAAGATCGCCTGGAAGCACGACGTGCAGGTGATGATCGAGGGCCCCGGCCACGTGCCCATCGACAAGATCAAGGAGCAGGTAGACAAGGAAGTGGAGTGGTGCGACGGCGCGCCGTTCTACACGCTCGGGCCGCTGGTCACGGACATTGCACCGGGCTACGACCACATCACGTCGGCCATTGGCGCGGCCATGATCGGCTGGTACGGCGCGGCCATGCTCTGCTACGTCACACCCAAGGAGCACCTGGGCCTGCCCAATGAGAAGGACGTGAAGGACGGCATCATCGCCTACAAGATTGCGGCGCATGCGGCCGACCTGGCGCGGCACCGCCCCGGCGTGCAGGACCGCGACAACGCGCTCAGCGCGGCGCGCTACAAGTTCGACTGGGAGTCGCAGTTCGCGCTCTCGCTCGACCCGGAGACCGCCCGCGCCATGCACGACGAGACGCTGCCGGATAACTTCTACAAGGAAGCGGCGTTCTGTTCCATGTGCGGCCCCAAGTTCTGCTCCATGAACTACTCGTCGAAGGTGGACGAGTACAACAAGCAGGTGCACGGACTGGACAAAGCAGACTACTCCGAGCTGGTGAACAAGCTGGTGACGATCAAGTAGACTGCCGCAGGCAGAAATGCGAAAGGCCACGCGCGAAGCGTGGCCTTTCTGTTTCCGGACGGAACGAGACTACTGGCCTGCGTGCTCCAGCGTTTCGGCAGCCTTGTTGAGCGCTGCGGTGAGCGCCGCAAGTTGCGTGCGGGCCAGTTCGGCATCGTCCTTGTCGATGGCTTCGCTGACGCCGGGAATGACGACGGCCGCATAGCCGGTGTATTCGCCGGGCGCGTAGATGGCATGGCGGAAGAAGTCGCGATGCGGCAGGCCGTGTTCGGTCAGCAGCGCGTGTTCCGCTCCCAGCAGCGCGGAGTTCAGCTTCACGGCCTCCGAGCCGGTGGCCTTGGCCTGCTTTGCGGCCACGGACTTGCCTGCGGCAGTGAAGCGGTCGGCGGCAGCCAGAGCGGGCGCAAAGTCCGGCGACGACTTCCACGCCGCACCGTCCGACCGCTTCTTCGCGGCATCCACGTACTCGTGAATCTCCTTGCCGTAGGTCTCATAGTCGTAGGGCAGCACGTCGGTCTGCGCCATGCGGAGCACCTGCAGGCCAAAGACGCGCGCCATCTGCTGCTCGTAGACGAAGGTTGGGTCGGCGAACTTCTTGAACCACGCGAAGTTGTCGAACGCCGAGTGGTAGACGCCGTAAGGCCCGCCGGAGCCGATGTCCGTGGAGGGCACGCCCAGGTGCTGGATGAAGGCCGTATAGTCGCTGCCGCTGCCCAGGTCGCCAACCGGAGCATCCAAATCAGCGCCGGCGGCCGGAGCGCGGCGGCCGCGCGGAGACACCTTCCATGCGTCGTACACGGTGCCACCCTTGGGGCTGGGCACCTCGCGCGTGATCTCGCGGATGAAGTTCTTCAGGCTCGGCACGCTGGCCGCGCCAAAGTTCGGGCCGCAGACGGCAACGTCCATGTTGAAGTAGCCAACCGCCTTGCTCAGCTGCGCCGCGTACTGCTTGGTGTATTCGGTGGAGCCGACGAGCCCTTCCTCTTCCGCGTCCCAACTGGCAAATACGATGGTGCGCTTGGGGCGCCAGCCGGATTTGAGCAGCTCACCCACGCCATGCACGGTCTCCAGCATGGCGGCCGAGCCGCTGTTCGGGTCCACCGCGCCGTAAACCCACGCGTCACGATGGTTGCCGGCCACCACGAGCGACTCGGGCTGCTCCGTGCCGCGAATGGTGCCGATGACGTTCCAGATGGTGGTCAGGTGCCAGTCCTGTTCGAGCTTCATGTGCACCTTCACCGGGCCGGGGCCAACGTGATAGGTGAACGGCAGCGCGCCCTGCCAGTCACGCGGAGACTCATTGCCGCCAAGGTTCTTCAGAATCGGCGTGATGTCCGCGTAGGAAAGCGGCGTGGTTGGAATCCTGGGCAGGCTCGTGGCGGTCTTCGGGTCAATGCGCTTGCTGGCGGGCAGGTCGGGCGTGGAGGCCACGCCGGGCGTCGTCGGGTCGCCCGGATACTCGAACATGAACTGCACCGAGCCGCGCTGCACGCCGGTCTCCGGGCGGTACGGCCCCTTTGGATACATATCGCCCTTGAAGTAGCCATCGTCGATCGGATCGGAGTAGATCAGCAGCCCGGCGGCACCCTTCTCCTGCGCCACCAGTGCCTTTACGCCGCGGAAATTCTGGCCATAACGCACGACGACGATCTTGCCCTTCACGTCCACGCCCATCGCGGCCAGCCGCGCAAAGTCCTCGGGCGTGCCGTAGTTGGCGTAGACGACCTCGGCCTCGGCCTCACCGCTGGGCGAGCCGCCGTTGTAGGGCGTCACCACGCGGGGATCGTCCTGAAATGGGTCGCCATCAACGTGCTCGCGCGTGGGGCCGTGCATCTTCACGTCAGCCGGAGCCGTGGTCTCCACTAGAATCTGCTTGGGGAAGTTCAGCCACACCTTGTATTCGTCGATGCGCGTCTCAAGACCGGCCTCGCGGAACTTCTGCGCCACGTACTGGGCGGTCTTGTAGTCCTCGGGAGAACCGGCGATGTGCGGCTCGGCGGTCAATACCCGCAGATGCTCCTCAGCCAGCTTCGCATCCGGCACTGCCAGGAACTTCTGCTCCAGGACGTGCTGTGGCGCGGAGTTGGTGAAGCCCGTGATCGGCGGCGCAGGAGCCGTGGGAGCCTGTTGCGCAAAGGTGGGGTTTGAAAATAGAGAGAACGCCAACAGCAGTGCTGCCAGTTGCTTCATCACTTCTCCTGAACTAGATGGTCCGAGGCCGCGGGAATAGTGCGTGGGCCTGAGTTTTGCGTGCGTGGCAATAGTCTAACGGAATTTGCGCCGTTTGCATCGTGAAACAGGGGGGAACCATCCGAGGCGCTTGCAGGCAGTTGCCAGATTTTGAGAACATGACGGTATTCCACGAGTTGGATGAATGATGGCCCAGGACCCTGCACCCAGGAAGACAGTTCGCGAGTTTTCGGCAGGCGGCGTGGTGCTGCGCATGATGCGCGGCATCTGGCATATCGCCATCATTGAACCCAACACGATCAACGCCGACACCGTCACGCGCCGCGCCCGTTCGCGCCCGGACGGCACCGTATTTGCCCTGCCCAAGGGCGCCATCGACGCCGGCGAGACCGCCATCCAGAGCGCCACGCGCGAAATCCGCGAAGAAACCGGCGTGGAGGCCGAGGCCATCCACAAGCTGACGGATACGCGCTATGTCTACGTGCGCTCCTGGGGCGGACGCGAGAAGGTCTTCAAGGTCGTGAACTTCTATCTCTGCCGCTACCTCAGCGGACGGCTCGGACAGATTCCGCCGGAGATGCGCGACGAGGTTCGACGCGCCTTCTGGGTGCCGCTGAACGAGGCGCACCGCAAGCTGACCTATGCCGGCGAGCGCGAAGTGGCGCGGCTGGCGCAGCGCTACGTGCGCGAACATTGGGACGAACTCTAGCCAGGAGGCAAACGATGTCGATCATTCCGCATCACCAGCACAGGGAGAAGCATTTCACGTCGAGCGAGGTGCTGCGCGATATCGTCATCGGCATGTCCGACGGCCTGACCGTGCCCTTTGCGCTGGCCGCCGGCCTGACCGGCGCCGTTGACACCACGCATGTGGTGGTGGTGGCCGGACTGGCCGAAATTGCCGCAGGCTCGATTGCCATGGGGCTGGGCGGCTACCTGGCCGCGCGTGGAGATGCCGAGCACTTTGCCAGCGAACGCGACCGCGAGGCGCGCGAGGTCGTCGAAATTCCGGAAGAAGAGAGCGACGAAATCTACGACATCTTCCAGGAATACGGAGTCACCAGCGAAGAGAGCCGCGGAGTCGTGGAGTCGTTGAGCAAGAAGCCCAAGCAGTGGGTGGACTTCATGATGAAGTTCGAGCTGGGGCTGGAGACGCCCGACCCGAAGCGCGCCCTGCAGAGCGCCATGACCATCGCCGGGAGCTACATCGCGGGCGGCTTCATTCCACTATCGCCTTACATCCTTCTGCCCAGCGCCCACCAGGCGCTCTATTACTCCGTGGCGGTCACCCTGGCAGCCCTGTTCTGCTTTGGCTACATCAAGGGCAAGTTCACCGGCATGAACCCGCTGAAGGGCGCGCTGCAGACCACCGTGATCGGCGGAGTGGCGGCGGCGGCGGCCTTCATGATCGCCCGCTGGATCTCATAAGCGGAAATCCACAAGCAGATTGAAAAATTCTGCTTGACTGAATGACGGCTCATTCAGTACACTCAGTTCAACTTAATAAGGCGCGCGTCGTTGCCATCCTCACCCCACATTTTCGGCGCGCGCCACTTCTGTTTTTACGGGGCATTTTCCAAGCAAGCAGTTTGAGCAAGACCGTTTACGGATCGGATAAGTTCCACGGGGGTGTGGAGTATGTCCAGACAGTCTCATCGGTTACAGTTCGTTTCCCAATCAGTCGAATAGCAGTGCAAACAACTGACGTGTATCTCCGTTGCGGAGAGTTGCGCCTCTCCGTGGCGGCACAGGCTCGTGGCTTCCTTACGCATTTGTTTTACGTACCCCGGAGAAGCACGCACGATGCACAAGCGGATCGAGAAGGTTGCAGTCCTCGGTGCGGGAACCATGGGATCCCGTATCGCCGCCCACTTAGCCAACGCTGGCGTCCCCTCCCTGCTGCTCGATATTGTTCCCCCTGGCGCCGAGGGCGCTGAGCGGAACAAGTTCGCCGCCGCCGGACTCGAGGGGGCGAAGAAGTCCAAACCCGCAGCATTCTATGAGTCCGCGCTCGCGCGGCTTATCACCATTGGAAACTTTGAAGACGACCTTGGCCAGCTCGCCACCTGCGATTGGGTGATTGAGGCCGTGGTGGAAGATCTCGGCATCAAGCGCGCCCTGCTGGAGCGCGTGGCCTCGGTCGTCAAGCCCGGAACCATCGTCACCACCAACACCAGCGGCCTGCCCGTGGCGCACATTGCCGAGGGCTTTCTGCCGGAGTTCCGCCGCAACTGGTTCGGCACACACTTCTTCAACCCACCGCGCTACATGCGCCTGCTGGAGATCATCCCCACACCGGAGAGCGACCCGGCGGCGATGCAGGCCATTGCGCACTTCTGCGATGTGCGGCTGGGCAAAGGTGTGGTGTGGGCCAAGGACACGCCCAACTTCATCGCCAACCGCATCGGCGTCTTCAGCATGCTGAACGTCATGCGGCTGATGCAGGAGCTGGACCTCAGCATTGAGGAAGTGGACGCCCTCACCGGCAGCGCCGTGGGATGGCCGAAGTCGGCCACCTACCGCACAGCGGACATGGTCGGACTCGACGTGCTGGGGCATGTGGTGGCGAACCTTGCCAAGACGCCGGGCGACGAACGCGCCGACCTGCGCCTGCCCGACTTCTGCCGCGAGATGCTGATGAAGCGCTGGCTTGGCGACAAGACCAAGGGCGGCTTCTACAAGAAGGAAAAATCCGCCGAGGGTGACAAGCGCTTCGCGCTCGACTGGAAGACGCTCGAATACAAGCCTGCCTCGCGACCCAAGTTCCCCGCCCTTGAGATGGCGAAGAACATGGAGAGCCTTGGCGAGCGCGTTCGTATGCTCATCGGCAGCGAGGGCGGCAAGCTCGACAAGGCCGGGCAGTTTCTGTGGACCGCGCTGAGCGAGCTGTGGACCTATGCGGCCAACCGCCTGCCCGAGATCAGCGACACGGTCGTGGAGATCGACCGCGGCATGAAGATGGGCTTCAACTGGGAGATGGGCCCCTTTGAGCTGTGGGACGCCGCCGGAGTGGAAGCCACCGTGGCGCGCATGAAGGCCGAAGGCAAGCCCGTAGCGGCCAACGTGGAGAAGCTGCTGGCAAGCGGAGCCAAAGGCTGGTACCAGGAGGCCAAGGGCACCAAGAGCGGCCGCGAGTACTTCGACCTTGCGACTGCCTCTTACAAACCGGTAGAGGTGCCGGAGGGCGTCTGGTCGGTGACGGTGGCGAAGAAATCGAACGGCGTGGTGAAGGAGAATGCAGGCGCATCGCTCATTGACCTGGGCGATGGCGTTGGCTGCATCGAATTCCACTCCAAGATGAATTCGCTCGGCGGCGACATCCTTCAGCTTGTGCAGCAGGCGCTGAAGCCGGGCGGCGCGGGCGAGAACTTCGACGCCTTCGTCATCACCAATGACGCCGCGAACTTCTCCGTCGGCGCCAACATCATGATGCTGCTCATGTCGATCCAGGAAGGCGAGTGGGACGAGGTCGACATGGCGGTGCGCCAGTTCCAGAACATGACGCAGGCCATCAAGTTCAGCGCCAAGCCGGTGGTGACCGCGCCGTTCGGCATGGCATTGGGCGGCGGCTGCGAAGTGAACCTGCATGCGCCGGTGCGACAACCACACGCGGAGCTCTACATGGGTCTGGTGGAGGTCGGCGTGGGGCTGCTGCCCGGCGGCGGCGGCTGCAAGGAGATGACGCTCCGTGCGGTGGATGCCGCGCAGAGCCTGCGTCCCGACGGCCGTGGCGAGAGCGTGGAGCTGATGGAGGCGATGAAGAAGGCCTTCGAGACCATCGCGATGGCGAAGGTCTCCATGAGCGCCAGCGAGGCGCGCAGCCTCGGCTTCCTCGCCAAGGGCGACGCCATCACCATGAATCGCGAGCGGGTGCTGACCGACGCCAAGGCGCGCGCGCTGGAGATGGCGCGCAGCGGCTACAAGGCTCCGGCCATGCGCACCGACGTCCCAGCTCCGGGGGAGAACGTTCTGGCAACTCTGAAGCTCGGCGTGCATCTGTTGCGGCAGGGCGAGTTCATCACCGATCACGAGGTGAAGATCGCGGGCAAGATCGCAGAGGTTCTCTGCGGTGGCGCGGTCACACCCGGCACGCCGGTGAGCGAACAGTACCTGCTTGACCTGGAGCGCGAAGCCTTCAAGAGCTTGTGCGGTGAGCGCAAGACGCAGGAACGCATCCAGGTGATGCTGAAGACCGGCAAGCCGCTGAGAAACTAACTGGATTTTTGAATTTGCGGATTTTCGAATCTTCGAATTTGAGAATCAGTTGCCGAGTGACAGTAAGCCGCTCGGATGCTGCGCCCCGGACTTCGAAGCCGAGAATCACGCACCTGCCCCGGTTCCACTGGGAACGGAGAACTAGGAACTGACTATGCGTGAAGTTGTGATCGCAAGCGCCGTCCGCACGCCGGTCGGCAAAGCATACAAGGGGACACTGCGCGCCACGCGTCCAGACGATCTGGCGGCGGTGGCCATCAAGGGCGCGCTCGAACGGCTGCCGCAACTGGATCTGCGCGAAATCGAGGACGTCATCCTCGGCTGCGCCATGCCCGAGGCCGAACAGGGCATGAACGTGGCCCGCATTGCCAGCCTGCGCGCGGGACTGCCCATTGAGGTCTCCGCGCTGACCATCAACCGCTTCTGCTCTTCCGGGCTACAATCCATCGCCATGGCCGCCGAACGCATCATGGCCGGTGGCGCGGAGGTGATCGTCGCCGGTGGCACCGAGTCGATGACCATGATCCCAATGGGCGGCAACAAGGTGAGCTGCAACCCGTGGCTGGTGGGCAACTATCCGGACTCCTACCTGAGCATGGGCCTGACCGCCGAAAACGTGGCGCGGCGCTACGGCATCACGCGCGAGCAGATGGATGAGTTCAGCTACCAGAGCCACCAGAAGGCGCTGAAGGCAATCGCCAGCGGCAACTTCGCGGATGAAACCGTCGAGGTGCCGGTGACCTTCACGACGCCCGCAAACGGCTCCAAGGGCAAGGTGAAGTGCGCGACCGAAGAGATTCACTTCAAGGTTGATGAAGGCCCGCGCGCGGACACCACGATCGAGGCCCTCGCGCAGTTGAAGCCCGCCTTCCACGCCAAGGGCACGGTCACCGCCGGCAACTCGTCGCAGATGAGCGATGGCGCGGCCGCGGCGGTGGTGATGAGCGCCGAGCGCGCGCAGCAGCTTGGCATCAAGCCGCTGGCACGCTTTGTGGCCTTTGCCACCGCCGGCTGTAAGCCGGAGGAGATGGGCATCGGCCCGGTCTATGCGATTCCGAAGGCGTTGAAGCTGGCAGGGCTGAAGCTCGAAGACATCGGCGTCTTTGAGCTGAATGAGGCGTTCGCGGCGCAGTCGCTGGCCGTGCTCAAGGAGGGCGGTATTGATCCGGCGCGGGTGAACCCCAATGGCGGCGCAATCGCTCTCGGGCATCCGTTGGGCTGCACCGGGGCCAAGTTGACGGCGACGGTGCTGCGCGAGATGAAGCGCGCCAGCCACCGCTACGGCATGGTCACCATGTGCGTGGGCGGAGGCATGGGCGCGGCGGGAATCTTCGAGAACATTGCGTAGAGTTCAACAACAAGACTGATTTTCGAATTGTTGAATTTTCAAATTTTCGAATGGAACTGCTGATGGGTGAGAGCGGCTTTCAAATTCGAAAATATTGAAATTCTCAAATTCGAAAATGGAGGTTTGGGATGGCTACCACGGTTTCGACCTTTGAAAAGCGCAAGATTGCGGGCGGCAGCTTCCTGCTGGAGGAGACCAACCCGCGCGAGGTGTTCACGCCGGAAGACTTCACGGACGAACATCAACAGATAGCCAAGACGGCCGAGGACTTCGCCAACAACGAAATTCTGCCCGTGGCCGACCGCATTGAGAACAAGGAATTCGCGGTGACGCGCGAGCTGATCCGCAAGCTGGGCGAACTGGGCCTGACCTCGGTCGATATTCCCGAGGCGTACGGCGGCATCGAGATGGACAAGGTCAGCTCGGCCATCATCGCCGACAAGATCGCCAAGTACGGCAGCTTCGCCGTCTCGTTTAGCGCGCACGTCGGCATTGGCACGCTGCCCATCGTCTACTTTGGCACCGAGGAGCAGAAGCAGAAATACCTGCCGAAGCTGGCGAGCGGCGAGTGGGTAGGCGCCTATGCGCTCTCGGAGAGTTCTTCCGGCTCCGACGCGTTGAACGCGCGCACCAAGGCCGTGCTCTCCCCCGACGGCAAGCACTACATCCTCAATGGCGAGAAGATGTGGATCACCAATGCGGGCTTTGCCGACCTGTTCGTGGTCTTTGCCAAGATCGACGGCGAAAAGTTCACGGCGTTCCTCATCGAGCGCACCTTTCCCGGCTTCAGCGTCGGCGCCGAGGAGCACAAGCTCGGCATCCGCGGCAGCTCCACCTGCCCGCTGATTCTCAACGACTGCCAGGTGCCGGTGGAGAACGTGCTCGGCGAAATCGGCAAAGGCCACATCATCGCTTTCAACATCCTGAACGTCGGGCGCTTCAAACTGGGCGCAGCGGCCATCGGCGGCGGACGCACCTCGCTCGCGCACGCCATCAAGTGGGCCAAGGAACGCAAGGCCTTCGGCAAAACCATCAGCGATTTCGGCCTGGTGCGCGAGATGATTGCGCAGTCGGCGGCGATGATCTACGCCGGTGAATCGCTCGTCTACCGCACAGTCGGCGCCATGGACGTGGCGCTGGGCGAGATTGCGAAGGACGATCCCGAGGCGGCAAAGAAGATCCGCGCAGGCATCGAGGAATACGCGGTCGAGTGCTCGATTGTGAAGGTGTGGGCCAGCGAGATGCTTGATGCCGTGGTCGACAACACCATGCAGATATTCGCGGGCTACGGCTTCGTTGAAGAGTATCCGGCCGAGCGCGCCTACCGCGATGCGCGCATCAACCGCATCTTCGAGGGCACGAACGAAATCAACCGGCTCATCATCACCGGCTGGCTGATGAAGCGCGCCATGAGCGGACAACTTGCACTGCTGCCCGCCATCAAGAAGTTGATGGACGAAGTGATGGAAGGCCCCAGCTTCGGCGAAGAAGATGAGCGGGCGCTGGCCGCCGAGCGCGCTCTGGTGGCAAATGCCAAGAAGATCGGCATGTTCATCGCTGGCGCCGCCTCGCAGAAATACATGATGAAGCTCGGTGACCACCAGGAGGTGATGGCTGCCATCGCCGATGTGGTGATTGAGGCCTACACCATGGACACCATGCTGGCGCGCACGCTCAAGCTGCGTGAGACGCAGGGCGAGAAGGCCGCTGACGTGGCCGTCGCGATGACGCGCGTCTACTTCACTGGAGCAATGTCGCGCATTGAAGCCTCGGCGAAGAAGGTCATCGCCGACGTGGCCGAGGGCGACATGTTGCGCACACAGGCATCGATCCTGAAGCGGCTAGCCAAGGCCGAGCCGATCAACGTGATTGCCGCTCAGGAAGCGGTTGCGGCGCGCGTGCTCGACGCGGGCAAGTACGTGGCCGGATAGCGGATGCTTGTTCCTTGCATTGCAAAAGGCGCGGGAGCTTCCCGCGCCTTTCTTCTTGCTCGTTCCGGCCAATTCTAGGCGTTCGCTTTGCGCTCTGCCTCGCGCTGGCGGCGAAGCTCTTCCATCACGCTGCTGACCAGTTCTTTCGCGTCGGTCAGAGACTTCAGAACAATCTGGATATCCATAGTGGGCTTGCCGGGCTGGCGCGCACTCTGGCAATAGACGCCGTGCTGGCCCACCATCACCAGCGCGTCGGTCAGCGAATCGAGCGCCACCGCAAGGCGTCCGCGCGGAACGCCCATCTGAAATTCGTGCGCTTCAATCTCTTCCTGCTTCTCGTCGAATACGCTCATGTCTTCATGTTAGATGCTGCGTGGCGGAATGGCGAACCGGGCAAAAGCAAAGGCACGGCCGAAGCCGTGCCCACGAGCCGTTGCTTCTGCAACTGGGCTATGGCTTCTCTGCAGGCGACGCAGCCGGGGCCTTGGCGGCATTCAACTCTGCGTTCAGGGCGTCAATTCCCTTCTGCGCCATGGCGCGGTCGCCATCGGTTTTGGCGGCGATTAACTGCTGGCGCAGGTAGGCCAGCGCTGCACGCACGGAGACGTTTGGCACCGCCGGAATAACTTCATTGATGAGGATGCCCTCGCGGTCCACCAGTGCAAAGGTGACGGAGCGCATGGATTCGCGCGGCAGCCAGCCCACGCCGTTCTCCCACTCGCCAAGGACTTTGTAGGTCACGGCCATGTAATCGGAGGGCTGCTCGGGAATGGGCACGTCAAAGCGTGAGACCACCGTGAAGTGCGTGAAATCAGGGTTCTCGCGGTAGCTGACAAAGGGCTTGATCCGCTGGAAGCCATTGGCCGTGAGGCGCGCGCCACTGAAGTCTTCGCGGCAGTAGCCGAGCACGACGCGGCGCTGCTCCGTATAGAGTTCCTCGTAGCTGCGCCACTTGGCCGGACGCTTCAGCGGAGTCGCCGCAGTTTGCGCGGTGGCCGCCAGCGGCAGAAGCAGTGCGGAGAGCAGCAGAAGATAGCGAATGAAACGCGACATAGGCATTGGTCCCGTATCAGCGTACAGGCGCTCAGCCGCAGCCGCAAGCTGTGGGGTGAAACTTCATTGCACGATGGGGCAATGAACGCCGTATCTGGAGCGCAGGGCCGAGGTGCTCGCAGGGCGACCTATCTAGAACTTATAGGGCAAAAGGAAACGAGGGGCGCGTGCCCCTCGTTCGGTGTTCTGGAAGAAGCATCAGTTTCCGGTTACGCGCTTGGTCTTCTCGTCGCCGGCAATCATGCCGTCGCGGATCATGACAATGCGGTGCGCGAACTCGGCAATGTCGTGCTCGTGGGTGACGAGGACGATGGTGTTGCCCTCGGCGTGCAGGTGGTCGAACAGCGCCATGATTTCCACGCTGGTCTTGCTGTCGAGGTTGCCGGTCGGCTCGTCGGCCAGAATGATGGAGGGCCGGTTGATGAGCGCGCGGGCAATGGCCACGCGCTGGCGCTGGCCGCCGGAGAGTTCATTCGGCTTGTGGTTCATGCGCTCTTCCATGCCCACGGCCGCCAGGGCCTGCTCGGCACGCGTGCGGCGCTCCTCGGCGGGAACGCCTGCGTAGATCAGTGGCAGTTCCACATTGTGGAGCGCGCTGGCACGGGCCAGCAGGTTGAAGGTCTGGAAGACGAAGCCGATTTCCTTGTTGCGAATGTGCGCCAGTTCATCATCGTCCAGCGAGCTGACCAACTGCTGGTTCAGCCAGTAATCGCCCTGGCTCGGCGTGTCCAGGCAGCCGATCAAGTTCATCAGCGTGGACTTGCCGGAACCGGAGGGGCCCATGATGGCGACGTACTCGTTGCGCTTGATGTCAAGATTGACGCCGCACAGCGCGTGCACCTGCTGCTCCGAGCCCATGTCGTAGGTCTTCCACAGATTGTGGGCGAAGATCACGCTGTCTTTGGGCGGATTGTTGACGGCCTGCGCCGCGCCTGCTGCCTGGGTTGCCATTCCTCGTCTCTCCTGAATGCTTGGGAACCGGGTTCAGATGAGGCGGCGCACACGCGGCGCGCCGCCCGGAATTCAGCACGGAAGAGGGCTAGCTCTTCTCTTCCTTCTTCGGCGCGGAATTATCGACCTTGATGCTGGCACCGTTCTTCAGCGTGCGCAGCACCTTGTAGCTGCCGGTCACAATCTCATCGCCTTCCTTGAGCCCGTTGGTCACTTCGATGTCGGTGGTGCCGGTCACGCCGGTATCCACCTGCACAAACTCGGCCTTGCCGTTGCGAACCACGAAGACGCCCTGCAGTTCTTCCTTATCCTTGGCCTGGTCTTCCTTGCTCTTGGGAGCGGCGGCCTGCACGCTGGCCTTCTTCTTGCCCTTCTGCTCCGGCTGCAGGTCGGCGCGCTGGCGCACAGTCAGCGACTGGATCGGAATCGACAGTGCCCCAGGCTTGGTGGCCGTGGTGATCTTGGCCGTGGTCGAAAGGCCCGGGCGCAGGTTCTCCGGCGGATCCTGCAGGGTGATGACGACCTTGAAGTCCTTGGCCTCCTGGCTGCTCGAGGTGGTCTGCGAGGTGGCCACGCCGGTGGAGCGCAGCAGCGCGTTGTTGCCGATCTCGGTGACGATGCCCTTGAACTTCTTCTTCGGTATGGCGTCGATGGTGATCTCGGCCGTCTGCCCCAGCTTGACGTTGACGATATCGGTTTCGTCGACCTTCACCTCGGCGGTGATGACCGAATTGTCGGCCAGCGTCATCAGCGTGGAGCCCGGCGAGTTCTGGATGCCGACGACGACGGTTTCGCCCTCGCGCACCGGCAGGTTGGTCACCACGCCGTCAAACGGAGCAGTGTAGACCGTCTTGCTCAGCACATCGTCATAGCGGCGCAGCGTGTACTTCTGCTGCGAGATGCGCTTCTGCGCGCCTTCAGCCTGTGCCTTGGCCTGGAGGATCTTGGTCTTTGCCTGGATCAAGCCAGAATCGGAAGCCTCATAGCTGGCCTTGCGGGTGTCGTAGTCGCTCTTGGGAATCAACTGCTGCTGGTAGAGCTTCTGTCCGCGCTGCCAGTCCAGAGCCTTCTGCTCGCGGTCGGCCTTGGCGCGCTCCAGGTCGGCGACGGCCGTGTTGTAGGCTTCCTGCGAGGCGGTGTAGTCGGTCTGCGCGGCGTTCATGGCAGCCTTCGTGGCCTGAACGTCGGACTCGGCCTGCACGTTTTCGAGCTGGGCCAGCGTCTGGCCCTTCTTCACGTGGTCGCCTTCCTTCACGTAGATCTTCACGATCTTGCCGAAGGCGTTGGCACCGACGTTGACATACGTTTTGGGCTTGATTTCGCCCGAGGCAGTCACCTGCGAAGCCAGGTCCTGCCGCACGACCTTGCCCGTCTGCACCTGCACCACGCCCTTGCGGCTCTGCAACACACTGAAGCCGATCACCGCGGCGACCACCACCACGATACCCACGCCAATCGCAATTTTCTTCCAGGTTTTCATCAGTCCTCGTTCCCCATCCTGATTCGGGGCTTGGCCGGAATTGCCGCTTGCACCGGCGGCCGAACGAAAAAATGCCAGCCGGTTGCACTTGCTATGCTACGCAGCCATGCAATGAAAAGTTCCTGACTTCATCAACATCCATGAATTCCGCCCCACCATAACCAGCACCCAACCGGGCGGGATACTTCCGCACGGCATTATAGCTGTTCACCCTCCTCCACAAAATACGCGGTTGCCCAGTGCCCGGACTGAGGGGAAAGCGGCCGCCGCTGGCCCCGATTGGGCCACGGGGAGACAATCGCAAGTTGCTGATAATGCGAGGTTAGGATTTCGATGGCCTTGCCTTGCCGCAGGCAAGAACTTACAATCTTCTCCAGTCTTACGCGGATTGCAGGAGCTTATGCCCATGCGGTTTTCATTCGCCCGTACCTTCACCGGCGCCATGTTGGCTGGCGCGCTTTTGAGCACGACATTCCTGATGGCACAGGCCCCGGCCACCGACTCCGGCAAGGACGAGGTGGTGGACAAGAAGGCTGCGCGCAACGAGGCGCGCGCCCAAGCCAACGCGGAGAAACAGAAGCAGAAGGAAGCCCGCAAGCGTTGGGACGAAGTCAGCAAGTCCTACAAGAGCTGGGTGGACCAGGACGTGCGCTGGATCATCAGCGGCGAAGAAGAACAGGCCTTCAAGTTGCTGGCCACCGACGAGGAACGCGACCAGTTCATTGAAAACTTCTGGTATCGCCGCGACCCAACGCCGGACACGGTGGAAAACGAATTCCGCGACGAGCACTACCGCCGCATGGCCTACGCCAACGAGCATTTTGCCGCCGGCATTCCCGGCTGGAAGACCGACCGCGGACACATCTACATTGCATGGGGCGCGCCGGACGAAATCGAGTCCCACCCTTCGGGCGGCACCTACCAGCGTGACTACAACGAAGGCGGCGGCTCGACCTCGACGTACCCGTTCGAGCGCTGGCGCTACCGTTACCTGGAAGGCATCGGCACCGAAGTCATCCTCGAATTTGTCGATAGCTGCATGTGCGGCGAGTACCGCCTGACCATCGACCCGAACGAGAAAGATGCACTGCTGCACACGCCGAATGCAGGCATGACGACGGCCGAGGAAATGGGCCAGTCCTCCAAGGCCGACCGCATCACGGGCGTCAACCGCTCCGGCGTGGGCACCACGGGCAACGGAAACACCAGCAAGCAGTTTGACGACCTGGAGCGCATGGCCAAGGTGCTGGCTCCGCCGCCCATCAAGTTCACCGACATGCTTGAAAAGGTGACCTCGACGGTGCGCTACAACCTGCTGCCGTTCGACTACCGCTATGACTTCGTGCGCGTGACGAGCGACACCGTGCTGGTGCCCATCACGATCTCCGTGAAGAACAAGGACGTCACCTTCTCCAACAAGAATGGGGTGCGGCGCGCCAGCATCAACATCCTCGGCCGCATCACCACCATCACCGGCAAAGTGGTGCAGACCTTCGAGGACACCGTCGGCATCGACGTGCCGGAGTCCCTGTTTGAGCGCACGCTGGAAAGCTCCTCGGTCTACTGGAAGGCGATTCCACTGCGCACCACGCCCTCGCGCTACAAGCTGACTATTGCCGTCAAGGACGTGAACGGCGATAAGGTGGGCAAGGACGAAAAAGGGCTTCAGGTTCCGACCTACGACGAAGACAAACTGGCAACCTCGTCGCTGATTCTGGCCGACGTGCTGGAGAAGGTGCCGCGCAGCCAGATCGTCAGCGGCAACTTCGTCATCGGCGACACCAAGGTTCGCCCGCGCGTGCCACCCGCGGACGGAAAGCCGATTACCTTCAAGCGCGATCAGCGTCTGAACCTTTGGATGCAGGTCTACAACCTGGCCCTGGACGAGAAGACCAAGAAGCCCTCGGCGGTTGTGTCCTACGAGATCGAGAACATACAGTCGCACAAGTCCGTGCTCAAGGTGGATCAGCCTTCGGACGACTTCTCCAAGGTCGGCGAGCAGATCACGATCGAAAAGAGCATGGCGCTGAGCAGTCTGGATCCGGGCGTTTACAAGCTGACCGTAACCGTGAACGATAACAACGGCAAGCAGTCGGTGAACCAGACAGCCCGATTCATGGTCCAATAACTTGCACCGGGGACTATAATATTTCGCACATCTGGGGCAGGGCCTTTCCGGCCCTGCCCGCAGTGGATTGAGCGGACTTCGGGCACCGCTCCGGCTCCAGCGTCAGGCTACGGGCGTGACACTGGTTTTACATTTCCACGAAACGGCTGCGGCTGCCTGCGGGCAGTTGTCCAGCGAGGCCACCTGAGAACGTGGGGGTGTGTATGAGTCGAAAATTCGGATGGCTTCTGTTGTATGTCGCCTTCTGGGCCCCGACGCTGGCGGCCGCGAACCCGGGCGCCATTACGGGCTTTGTCAAGGACGCCACCGGCGTTCCGCAGATGGGCGCGATGGTTGAGGTGCTGACCTCCGCGGCAGCGCCTTCCATGACGGCTTACACCGACGTGCGCGGCTTCTTCAGCCTGCGCGGCCTGCTCCCCGGCATGTACACGCTGCGGGTGAGCGCGCCTTCCTTCCTCCCTACCGTTCGCGAACAGATCGGCTTGCAGCCGGGCGCGAATCTGGTGCTGCACATCACGCTGAATACGCTCTTCCAAGCCATGAAGCTGAAGCCGCACCATTCGCACAACGCGCAGGACAATGACGATTGGCGCTGGACGCTGCGCTCCATGTCCAATCGCCCGGTGCTGCGCTTTGACAAGGATGGCAGCGTCGCCATCGTCCAGAAGGAACGCAAAAACGATGTGCCGCACGGCAAGCTGGCGTTCCTGGCCGGTTCGGAAGGCGAGGCGCTGGGCAACTCGGAGATGAGCACCGCCTTTCTGGTGCAGCAATCGGTCTTCGGCAACGGGCAATGGCGCTTTAACGGAAACGTGGGCTACAACGCAACGTCGCCCAATGCCGTGGTAAGCGCCAGCTACGCGCACGAGTTGGGCAACGGCACCAAGCCGGAAGTGACGCTGACGGCCAAGCGGGTTTCCACGCGCGGCATGGCGGACCACGATATTGCACTGCAGGCGCTGAGCGTGGGAGTGGCAAACTCCGTGGTGAGCGGCCCGCTGGAAGTGCGCTACGGCGGCGAAATGCAATCGATCCAGTTCACGCAGCACGCCACGGCCTTCCGTCCGTTCGCCACCGCCGACTACCACCTGGGCCGCAACACCATGCTGGAATACCGCATGGCAACCAGCGCGCCGAACATGCGCTACGCCAAGGGCTTCGATACGGCTCCGGCGGACCTGAGTGAGAGCGGCCCGCGTATTTCGCTGCTCGGCGGACGCCAGCAGGTGGAGCGCGCACAGCACCACGAATTCTCCATTTCGCAGAAGGTTGGCAAGAACACCTTCCAGGTTGCGCTCTACAAGGACCGTGTCCGCAGCGTGGCGTTGAACGGCGTAGGCAGCGAGTTCGGCTATGGCTCCGAGTTTGTGCCGGACGCTGCCAGCGGCATGTTCCTGCTCAACGGAGGAGACTTCCAGACCGATGGTGTCCGAGCCGTTTATCAGCGCAAGATTCTTGGCCTAACGAGCACGTTCGACTACGGCTTTGGCGGCGTGCTGACGCTGCCGAAGGAAATCGCACAGCTGAACGCGGTCCGCAACAACCTGGTGGTGCGCAAGCAGCATAGCGGAGCCATCAAGATCGCGGGCGTGTTGCCGGGCAGCAAGACAAAGATTCTGACCAGCTACAAGTGGCTGAGTGGCGAAGGCGCGCTGACGCCGGTCGACATCTTCAACGCCTCTGCCGGACAGACCGACCCGTATTTGAACCTGTTCATCCGCCAGCCAATTCCGGCGTGGCGCTTCCTGCCCGATGGCGTGGAGGTGCTGGTGGATGTGCGCAACCTGCTGGAGCAGGGCTACCAGCCGGTGCTTGGCCCGGACGGTCAGACGGTTTATCTGGTGCAGACAGCGCGCTCGATTCGCGGCGGAGTCGCCTTCTCGTTCTAGCGTTCTGCACTTAAAAAGCAGAAGCCCCGCACTGGCGGGGCTTTTTCATTGCGGAAATTCAGACAGAGCTTTTGACGCCGTGGCCTAGTCTTCGGGATAGTATTCGCAGACCTCACGGCAGGCGAGGCAGTAGTAGTGGCCATCCTGCACCAGACGCACGTCGTCAAACCCCATGCAGAGGCTGCAATACTTGTCGCAATCGCACTCGTCCTCGGAGCGTTCACACACGGCACAGCGGAAACGCTTTTCCTTCGCCATAGCCGCCAATGTAGACGTTTTCCCCGCGCCGCGCAATCGGCTTCTGCGCGGTTGACCCTGCGGATTGAGCGTGTTAACTTGAGGGGTTCCCAGTCGATCATCGATAGAATCTTGGGGTTCCCCGGAGAAATTTGAGCTGTGTCTGAGAATGTAGCCACTTCGCACGTCCGCAAAACCGCACTCAATCAACTTCATCGCCAGATGGGCGCCAAAATGGTCGACTTCAACGGCTGGGATATGCCGGTGGAGTATCCGGCGAACGCCCAGCGCAAGACGGGCGGCCTGGTGGCCGAGCACATGGCCGTGCGCCAGAGCGTGGGCCTGTTCGACGTCAGCCACATGGGCGACATTCGTGTGCATGGGCCGGAGGCGCTGGCCGCCGTACAGAAAATGTCGATGAACGACGCCGCCAAGCTCGCCATCGGACAGGCGCAATACTCTGCCCTGCTCTACCCGCAGGGGACGTTTGTCGATGACGTGATTGTGCACCGGCTGGGCGAGGACGATTACCTGCTGGTGATCAACGCCGGCACCCGCGAGAAGGATTACGAGTGGGTGCGCACGCAGGCCGCCGGCTTTAATTGCACGGTGGAGAACCTCAGCGACCTCTATACACAGATCGCGATTCAAGGTCCGAACGGCTGGCGCGTGCTGCAAAAGCTGACCGACGTGGACCTGACTCAGGTGAAGTTCTACTGGTTCACGCATGGCACCGTCTGCGGGCTGCCGAACACGCTGCTTGCGCGCACCGGCTACACCGCCGAGGACGGCTTTGAAATCTACGTGCCGAGCGACGTGGCGACCAGCGAGCGCGTGTGGAACGCCTTGATGGAGGCCGGCGCCGAGTTCGGCGTGGCCCCCTGCGGCCTGGGCGCGCGCAACACGCTGAGGCTTGAAGGCGCGCTCTCGCTCTACGGACACGAAATTTCCGACACCATCACCGCGCTGGAAGCCGGTCTGACGCGCTTCCTCAAGCTGGAGAAGGGCGACTTTACCGGCCGCGATGCCCTGTTGAAGCAGCAGGCCGAGGGCCTGACGCGCAAGCTCGTGGCACTGGAGGCCGTTGAGCGCGGCATTCCGCGCGACGGTTACAAGGTTTGCGACTTGGCGGGCAAGCAGATTGGCTACGTCACCAGCGGCTCGCCCGCGCCGTTTCTGAAGAAGAACATTGCGCTGGCGTATGTGCCGGTGGAGCTGGCCGCGCTGGAGACCGAGGTTGCGGTCGAAATCCGCGGCCAACTGGTGAAGTGCAAGGTTGTGCCGTCGCCGTTCTATAAGCGTCCGAAAAAAGCCTAGCAGGCATTAGAATTGAAGCAGGCGTGCGGCGCGCATTCGCCGCTACAAAAGTTCCGCTCCGCCAGGAGCATGAGGGAGACAACCGATGGCGTATCCCGCCGATTACAAGTACACGAAAGAACACGAGTGGCTCCAGGTGGAAGGCACAACCGGAACCATCGGCATCACGGACTATGCGCAGAATTCGCTGGGCGACATCGTCTTTGTGGAACTGCCGAAGGTCGGCGCTGAGCTGAAGGCCGGCGAAAGCTTTGGCACGGTGGAATCGGTCAAGGCCGTCAGCGACCTGTTTGCGCCGGTCACCGGCACGGTCACGGCCGTCAACGAGGAGCTGGCTGGCTCGCCGGAGAAGGTGAACACCGAGCCGCACACGACCTGGATGGTGAAGGTCGCGCTGAAGGACCCCGCCGAGTTGACCGCGCTGCTCTCCGCCGCCGACTACGAGAAGTTCGTCGCCGAGGAAAGCTAACCCGGCACACGACATCCTGTGCGGCTGCTGCGGCAGCCGCATCGCTTTGGACGCCAAACCGCATTCTTGCAGGGACGCTATGCGCTATCTTCCGAAATCTCCATCCGACCGCGAACAAATGCTGCGCGAAATCGGCGCCGGCAGCGTGGACGAATTGTTCTCACAAATTCCCGAGCAGTTCCAGCTCAAGCGTGACCTGGCGATTCCGCGCCAGATGTCGGAGCGCGAGATTATCTCGTGGTTCCGCGCACGCGCCGAAGAGAACGGCACGGACAACGCCATCTTCCTCGGCGCCGGAGCCTACAACCACTACCGCCCGGTGGCGATTGATTCGCTCGTCTCGCGCGGCGAATGGTTCACGGCCTACACGCCTTACCAGCCGGAAATTGCGCAAGGCACGTTGCAGTCGATCTTCGAATTCCAGACGATGATCTGCGAGCTGACCGGCATGGAGGTCGCCAACGCCTCGATGTATGACGGCTCGACCGGCGCGGCCGAGGCCATGATGATGGCCATGCGCATCACCGGACGCGACAACGCGGTCATCGCGCGCACGGTGCACCCCGAGTATCGCGAGGTCATCCGCACCTACGCCCACTACCAGGACATGCCGCTGAGCGAAGTCGGCTATACCGCGAACGGGCGCGTGGACCTTGTCGCGCTTGAGTCTGCCGTCACCGACAAGACGGCCTGCGTGCTCATCCAGTCGCCGAACTTTTTCGGCACCATTGAGGACGTTGCAGCCATCGCGGAGATCGCGCACAAGAAGGGCGCACTGCTGGTGGTCTCCATTGCCGAGGCGCTCTCGCTCGGCGTGGTGAAGCCCCCTGTGGAAGCCGACATCGTTTCGCTCGAAGCACAGTCGTTCGGCGTGCCGCTCAGCTTTGGCGGCCCCTACGTGGGCGTGCTGGCCACGCGCGAAAAGTACGTGCGGCAGATTCCGGGCCGCCTGGTGGGCGAAACCAAGGACCGCAACGGCAAGCGCGGTTACGTGCTCACGCTCTCCACGCGCGAACAGCACATCCGCCGCGAAAAGGCCACCTCAAACATCTGCACCAACCAGGCGCTGATCGCGCTGATGGCGAACATCTACCTGACGGTCTACGGACGTGAGGGATTGCGCGAGTTGGCCCAGCAGAACCTGGCGAAGGCCGCGTATGCGCGCAAGCAGTTCGCAAAGAACGCGAAGGTTTTGTTCGACGGCGCGCCACGCTTCAACGAGTTTGTGGTGCAGGGCGCGGAAGATGTAAATGCGCTCTCCGATGAGCTGGCGAAGAAGAAGATCATCGGCGGCTTCCCGCTTAAGCGTTTCTACCCCGAACTGGGCAACGCCGCAGTCTGGTGCTGCACGGAGCTGAACACGCGCGAGCAGATTGACGCCGCGGCGCAGGAGGTGAAGTAGCCATGGCCGAACAGGACATCAAGAAGGCAACCACACACCTGAGCCTGAATGAAGGTTTGATTTTCGAGAAGTCGTCGCCCGGCAAGAAGGCCTACCGGCTGGACCCGCTCGACGTGCCGGAAGTGGACGTTGCGGCCGAGCTTGGCGCGGCGGCGCGAAAGGAATCCGCGGCACTGCCAGAAGTGAGCGAGATTGAGATCATCCGCCACTTCACGCGGCTCTCAACGTGGAATTACGCGGTTGACTTTGGCATGTACCCGCTGGGTTCGTGCACGATGAAGTACAACGCCCGTGTGAATGAAGTGGTCTCGCGCATAGAAGGCCTGGCGGGCGTGCATCCCTACCAGCCGGAAGCGGTGACGCAGGGTGCGCTGAAGGTCATCAAGACCCTGAGCGAGCAGCTCATCGAAATCACCGGCATGGACGCCATCACCCTGCAGCCTGCGGCGGGCGCGCACGGCGAACTCACGGGCATCATGCTCATCCGCGCCTACCACGAGGCGCACGGCAACCCGCGCAAGAAGATACTGATTCCGGATTCCGCGCACGGCACCAACCCGGCGACAGCGGCGATTGCCGGCTACGCGGTCGAGAACCTGAAGTCAAACGAAGACGGCATGGTGGACCTGGCAGCGCTGGAAGCGCAGATGAACGAGGACGTGGCCGGGCTGATGCTGACCAACCCGAACACGCTCGGCGTCTTTGACAAGCAGATTGCGAAGATTGCCGAGATTCTGCACGCCAAGGGCGGCCTGCTCTACATGGACGGCGCGAACATGAACGCCTTGGTGGGCAAGGCGCGGCCAGGCGACTTCGGCGTGGACGTGATGCACCTGAACCTGCACAAGACGTTCTCCACCCCACACGGCGGCGGCGGCCCGGGCTCCGGCCCGGTCGCGTGCAAGAAGATTCTGGAACCGTTCCTGCCGGTGCCTGTGGTGAAGGAAAACGCAGACGGCACGCTCTGTCTCGACTACGACCGTCCGCAGTCCCTGGGGCGCGTGCGCATGTTCTACGGCAACTTCGGCATGCTGGTGCGGGCGCTGGCCTACATCATGGCCAACGGGCCGGACGGCCTGCGCCAGACCACCGAAGACGCAGTGCTGAACGCCAACTACATCCGCAAGCAGCTTGAAGGCGTTTATGACCTGCCCTACTCGACGCCGAGCATGCACGAGGTCGTCTTCAGCGACAAGCTGCAGCAGAAGAACGGCATCAAGACCGGCGACATCGCCAAGCGGCTCATCGACTATGGCTTCCACCCGTACACGGTCTCGTTCCCGCTGATCGTGCACGGCGCGCTGATGATCGAACCGACGGAGAGTGAATCGAAAGAAGAGCTCGACGAGTTCATCGACGCGATGAAGGCCATCGCCGCCGAAGCCGAGCAGTCGCCGGAGCTGATCCACGACGCGCCGCACCACACGCGGGTTTCGCGCCTGGATGAAGTGGCCGCCGCGCGCAAGCCGGTGTTGCGTTGGAAACCGCAGGCGTAAGCGACCGCAACGCTCTACCCATTGCATATAAAGGGCCTCCCCAACGGAGGCCCTTCCCATTTGCGCCCTCGGCCCATGCGCGAATGCCATACGCCGACGCGCCTCTGGAATCCTTGCGTCGAACAGGGTACCCTAACAACGTGCACACCTCTGCTCTCCGACGCTGGATGTTACTGTTGGCGCTCGCCTGCCTGCTGGCGGCAACGCCGGCACAGGCACAACTCGCAGCATCCGTAAAATCCTTGACTGCCACCAAGTCGACCGCTGCGCCAGCCGCCCCTGTGGACCCGCTGGGCCGCAACACGCCGCGCGGTGCGCTGTTGGGCTTCATGCAGGCAGCGCAGAAGGGTGACACCGCACGCGCCATCGAATACCTGCAGATTCCTCGCCAGCGCGCTTCGGAAAGCGAAAAGCTGGTGCAGGACCTGCGCCTGATGCTGGACCGCGCCTGGACCGGAAGAGTCACGCAGGTCAGCGATTCGCCCGATCCATCGTATAGTTCCCTGCTGCCTGCCAATTACGAGCGAGCCGCCAACTTCGTTGTGCAAGGCAAGTCGCTCGACCTGCTGCTGGTGCGGGTCGATGATTCCGACGGACACGTCTGGCTGATCTCGTGGACCACGCTCTCGCAGATCAGCGACATGGCCACCGAGGTGCAAGCCCACGAAATTGAACGGCACCTTCCTTCCGTGCTGGTCGACTACACGATCTTCGACCTGCCGCTGTGGGTCTGGTGCGCATTCCTGGCGGCTGTCCCCATTGCGCTGCTTGCCGGATGGACGGCAGTGCGTGTCATTCGAGCGCCGGCATGGGTGCTGCGCAAGCTCAAGCACAAGGCCGCCGAGTCGCTGACGTGGGAGACGGTCCGTCCGCCGATCGTGCTGTTTGCCACGGCCTTCGCGCACGTCTTTGTCATGTCGCGGGTCCGCACGCCGCTACTATTCCGCATCTATTACGGGCGCGTGCTGCAGACGGTGCTGATCATCGCCGCCGCGTGGCTGCTGTGGGATCTGGTTTCAGCTTGGACGCGCCGCACACGGACGCAACTCTGCGAACCGGTCGACCGTGGCACGCTCTCGCTGGTGCTGCTCGGCCATCGCGTACTCAAGGCCGCCATCGTCATGGTGGCCGCGCTGGGAGCGCTTGCCAATGTCGGCGTGAACCTGACGACCGCACTCGCAGGCCTCGGACTCGGCGGTATCGCCATCGCCCTGGCCGCGCAGAAAACCATCGAAAATCTCTTCGGCGGCGTCTCCATCCTCACCGACCGCGTCATCCGCGTGGGCGACTACTGCAAGATCGGCGACTGCACCGGAACTGTCGAGGACATCGGCCTGCGCTCCACACGCATCCGCACCCTGGAGCGCACGCAGGTCTCCATCCCCAACGGGTCGCTCTCCACCATGCTGGTGGAGAACTATGCCGTGCGGGAAAAGCTGCTGATCAAGATGAACGTTGGCGTGCGCTATGAGACAACGCCCGCTCAGTTGCAGGTGCTGCTGGCCGATGTACGCGCCATGCTCTACGCGCACCAGAAGATTGAAACCGAGTCGGCGCGAATCCGGCTGATCGGCTTCGGCGATAGCAGCCTGACGCTGGAGCTCTACGCATACGCGCTCACCAGCGACTACAACGAGTTTCTCGGTATCCGCGAGGATGTGCTGCTGCGCGTCATGAAGATCATCACCGACTGCGGTACCGGACTGGCCTTCCCTTCAAGCACGGTTTACCTTACGCGCGACCAGGCCAACGACGCGGCGCGCACAGCCGATGCCGAGCGGCGCATGCAGCAGTGGAAAGAGCTGAAGCAGGTGCCTTTCCCTGACTACTCGAAACAGAAGATCGCCGAAGTCGAAGGCACGTTGGCCTACCCGCAGGATGACTCCGCGGTGAAGGCCAAAACAAACGAGTAGGCAGATTCAGAAAAAGGAAGCAGGGCCGCCATGCGCGGCCCTATTTTTCGCGCTTCGGAAAGAGGAACTGCAGCCCGAAGTAGCCGATGTAGCTTGGCTGCGTGTGGTCGCTATCGAAGCGACGGCCGGACATCAGCAGCAATCGCACCTGCTGCGTAAGCCGCACGCGCGCACCCACGCCCCAGGTTTTGTCGCGGCCCTCGTCGGTGCCGATGCTGTGTACCTCGGCGAGGGCCTCCAGCGCTTCACCAAACTCGTGGCCCACCGCAAGGCCGCCAATCCAGCGGCGCGAAGTGTGCTGCTCAAACCAGTATCCGCCTTCGACATTCCAATCGAGGGGGCCTACTTTCTTCGTCACCTCGATCGGCAGCAGGAAAGCTGGAGCCTTGTCGACCAGTCCGCGCTTCAGGGAATCATCCGGGTTGTTCAATTCCAATTGCGGGTAAGTGGAAATCTGAAGGTCGAGCTTCTTGTTGTCAAAGAAGCGCCATTTAACGCCCATTAACGAATTGCCCAGCCCGTTATGATGCAGTTCATCGTCATGCTGCACTACCCATGGGATTTCAAATTTCAACTGCAGCCGGTCGCCCACGCCGTAGTTCATGTCGATGATCGGCGTCTCAAACTCGGTCTCGCCCGTGCGATGGTCGATTGTGAAGCCGGTATTGATCTCCCAGTTGTGATTGCCCGGCGTGCCGGGATCGTCGGTCAGCATTGGCGGACCGCCCTGCGCGAAGGCCATCGTGGCGGCAAGACACATGAATAGCGTGGCGGCAAAAAATGTACGCAACATTTGTTTCGTCATGAGTATGGGGTTAATTCTAACGGATAAAGAAACGCGCGGGACCGCACCTCAGTGCCAATCCCGCGCGCAGCGTTGCAGTCCGGTAAATATTCCGTTACCGGGCTATTTTAATTGTCTCTCGCAACTATTTTCCGCCACTCTCCGCAAGCAACGCGTTCACCTTGGGCATCACCTTGAAGGCATCAGCCACATAGAGAACATCAGCCTTGCCGCGAGCCCACCCGCAGTTGGCATCCAGGTTGATCGCTCTCCGCTCGTTGATGAAGCGCCAGCCGACCACGTGCGGCTCCTCTCCATGGCAGCAGGTGGAAAGCCCCTTGGGATGACGCGGCGTCGAGCCAGTCTGCCCCACCTGGTTCATGTGCGACATGAACTTCAGCACCTCACCATTTTCGCTTCCCTGATCGACCAGCGATTTGCTGCTGCCGAGCGACGAGGATGTGTTATGCAGGAACCCGAGAATGAGTCGTTCGGCTTCGGCGGCGTGAACCTGCCCGTCGCCTTGTTTCTTTGTCCATCCGGCACCCGCTACAAACAGCAGCTTCGCATCCGGACGAATGGTCTGCTCGTCCTGCTTTGGCGCACGAATGCCCAGAACCTTGGTTCGTGTTTGAGGAGCGCTGACCGTTACGTTCTCAACGGTTGCAACCGCCGCTTCGCCTGACCATGCCGCGCGCGTGCCGGCATCGAGCAACAGCACCCAAGGCCGCGTGGTGCGCGTAAGCACGGCCTCCACACGCTGACGATAGAACCAGCGCGTCACTTCCACGCCGTTTGCCGATGAGATCGCGGTGATGTGGGTATCCACGGCGCCACCCAAGCGGTGCGCCACGCCAGGCAGCACGCGCGCAAAGCGCGAGGTGGAAGGTGCCAACACAAGTGTGGCCCCGGTCGCGCGGCAAAGGGCCTCGCAGGCCGCGGCATCCGTTGCATAGCGAGGCTGCGCGAACTCAGCACCGGAGGCTCCCAGAATCTTTGCCCCTGTGCCGGCGATGCTGTTGGCCACCGTCTGCACCTGCTCGCCCACAACGCCAATCACCAGCGCAGCTCCCGTGGTCTTCGACAGTTCTACCCCGGCGGCAACCGCTTCCAACGCGGCTTTTGGCAGGGCCGCGCCCGATTCATCCACATGCGTCAATACAAGAATGTTTTCCATGCTCGCCTCTACTCCGCCAGAATCCAGTCCACAATTTCGCGTGCGATCTCATCCTCGGATGTGTCTTTCACGATCCGCGTCTCGCGCTGCTGCTTGGGAAGGCTGACAGAGGAATACGTCAGTCCCCCTTCGCTGAGCTTCACACTCTTCGCCTTCTGCAAAGCGGGCATGATGCCGCGCATGTTCAGCATTCCAACCTGTGGGTTGTTGCGCGGCTCGGGCAGGTTGCCCGTGGCCCAGCCAAGCACGGCCGGTGCGGCAGAGCAAACCGACGCCTGATGGCGGCCGCCTTCGATGCGCTCGAGCACCTCAAAGGAGCCATCATCGTTGACCTTGATTTCATCGACGCCCTGGAACTGCTCGGTGATTCCGAGACGCTCGCCCACGATCTGCAACGTGGCTCCCGCGCCGCGTGTTGCAGACTCCCATCCGCCGAACAGAAGCAACCGCGAGCGGTCAAGGCCCGGAATCGTCTCGATTGCGGCAGCCAGTGCTGCGGCCGTCGCCTGCGCGTCGGTAAAGCCGCCGAGCGGGCCGTCAACCGGCACCAGCTCAAACGGCACCTTCTGCGCCACAGTCATCATCACCTGCTGCAGCTTGGCCTTCGGCCCCAGGCTCACCAGGTAGACCTTGCTGCCCGGATTCTTCGCCGTAAGGCTGGCGGCCTCAAACAGCGCGCACGCACCCCACGGGTCCAGCACCGAGGGCAACATCATTTCGTTCTTCAGCACCGGAGGATTCGCTCCCGGCATGGGTTCCAGCGTCTGCAAAGGGTCGGGCACAATGCTGGCACACACTACGATGTGAAACATGTTTGGCATGAATGCTTCCTGTCTTCTCAAATCCAAGAATTCGATTTTGTGTTGGTAAGAAATCAGTTCTCCGCCGAATGCAGTCCGCCGGCACCGGCGCGGAATTCAATGTTGGTCTGATGGCCGTCGCCCTTGCAGTTCCACAGGCAGGCGCCGCAGTGCACGCATTTTTCGCGGTCAAAGATGGGCACCGAGGCCTCGCCCTGCGTGATGGCCTGCCCCGAGCACATGGCGACGCAGATCTTCTCGCCACAATGCTCGCACAGCGCCAAGTCGCGGAAAACGACGTGGTCGGCAAAGCCCGGCGTGGCCTGCACCTTGCCGCCCATCAGCAGCGCGTCCTGCTGCGAGACGAGCAGCTTGCCGTCGAACTCAATCTCCGGCCAGCCCGCGGCGGTCATCAGCGCGTCGTGCACCGGACGATGGTTAGCGGCCGCTTCACGCGCCACATCGTCAATCTGTTGCGGCGTCAGGCGGCCCGCGTAGTAATTCGCGAGCGAGCCAATCTGCTCCGGCGCCGTTGGAACATTCTGCTTCAGAGAGAACCTTCCATGCGTCAGCCCCGCCAGCGCCATGCCGATGAGGCCGCGCACAAGTCCGCAGTGGAAGCCATCGCGCGCGTGTTCCGCTTCGGAGGCGCCACATTCCACGCTGCTGGCACGACGGCGTGAGACGTAAGCGGCGTCAAGGTTCTCCTTCGTAAAGGGCTTGCCGGCCTGCGCAAGCTCCATCACAGCCTCCGCCAGTTGAACGCCTGTCGCCCACGCTTCATCCACGCCGGAGTTGGTGAGAATGTTCGTGCTCCCGGAGCCTTCGCCGATGCGTGCGTATCCGTCGCCCGCGAGATACGGCTCACCATGCTTGCCCGATTCCTGCAGGGACTTCGCTCCCCACGAGCGCATGGTGCCGCCCTTGAGGTATTGCCACAGATACGGATGCTGAACAAAGTGCTGCAGGTATCGATACGACGTGCGCGCCGGATTCGCCAGCCATGACGGGATGAAGATTCCGACCGAAGCGAGCCGATCCGGATGCACATAGAGGAAGCCGAAGATTTCCGGCTCCGGATAGCCGAAGGTGTGCAGAACGGTGCCGGGTTCGAGCGTGCAGCTCTCCGGCAGCTCCACCACCATCTTCATGCCCACGGCCCACTCGCGCACGGAGTGATCGTCGGGCATGCCGAGCTTCGCATCAATGGCGCGGCCAATCGGCCCGACGGGACCATCGCCAACAACGGTGAGCGCGGCACGGACATTCATGCCCGCCATGTAGCCCGCCTCCGGCGCACCCGTCTTATCCACGCCCTGATCGCACAGTTGCACACCGGCAACTTTCTGCTCCTCAAACAGCGGAGCAGCCACCGGGGTCGCAGGCCATATCTGCACCAGCCCGGAGCCCATGATCTGCGCGCCCACCCACTGGTTGAACTGCCCGAGCGACATCACCAGACCGTTGTGCTTGTTCAAGAACTCCGGTGTGTAAGGCAACTCGTAAGCATGCTTCTTCGGCAGCGCAAGCGCGCGCAACAGCGCGTCTCCCATGCGCAACGTGGCGGAGCGGCGGCTGGCGCCGACGGGGTCGAGCAGGTAGAGCAGCTTCTCACTGCGCACCTGCGCGGCCATCGGAATTTCCGCAACGTTCAGATCGGGGAAGCTCTCGCGGATTGCCTTCGCGCCGGTCACCACGCCGCTCACGCCGAAGCCGAGATCATCTGCGCGTTCATAACAGATGACCTGCAGCGGCATGCCGGGCATGGCCGTGCTTTGCAGCTTGCCCTCGGTGTCGGCGGCAAGCGCGCGCGAAAGTGTCGTCAGAAAGCCGCCCGCCGCCGGGCCAAAGCCCACGCATGCAATGTCGACGGCCATCTCCTGACGTTCCACTTCCACCTGTGGTTGTGCGGTGCTCAACTCCTCGCCGCTCATGCGGGGTAGTCCAGCGCTTCAGGAATCATAACCTTCGAGACCACATCCGCAGCGCGGTCCTTGGCCAAGCGCGAGCCAGTCAGGCACATTGCGAGTTGGTTCTGCAGATGCAGGAAATCCGCGGAACCCGCGCAGCCTGCGCACGGGCCGGCCTTCGAGGGATGCGCTCCCTTGGCAATGACATCGGTCGCCGCCGAGGCGATGCCCGCCATGATGCTCTCGTACTCGTCGAGTTCATCGCTGAGGAAGCACGCCTTGTAGCCCTCGGCGTCCCATGCCGGATGGCGGTTGTAGCCGTAGTTGAGTTCGGCGCAGATGCGCGAGACTTCCCCGGCAGCACGCGCCGACTGCACGTGGCACAGGTCGGAAAGGAACTGCAACGTGCCCGGCAGGTCTTCAGCAACAATGTCGTTCTGCGGGCCGTTCTTTTCCAGTTCCAGCAGGTCCAGAATCTGGCAGCGCGCGGCCAGCAGCCAGCAGAGCGCGTCCGCCAGCGCAAACGTCACGCCCTGCCGCGGCCCGTGGTAGAGCTTTTTGCCATCGGCGTCGGTGGCCTTCTGCAGATGATGGTAGGTCCACAGCCACATGGTCATGGCCGTGGCCAGCGTGCAGGCACCGGTGCCCGGCCGCTCGCTGGCAATGCGCCGCATGTCCACAATCCAGCGCGCAAACTGAGCGAGGAATACTTCACTTGTCATGGTGACGGTGAGCTGGCGGCGCTGCACGGCCTCCGGGCCTTCGTAGGTCGCCTCCAGTTGCGAGTCCATCCACTTGTTCGCCAGGAAGCCGGGGCAATCCTCGGTGATGCCGTAGCCACCCATCAGGCTGACAGCCTCGCGCATCATAATGGAGCCGACGCCCGTGTTCCACAGCTTGGTTGCCGGGCACAGCACGTTCGCCTCGGCATCAAGCAGCACATACTTCACCAGCGGATCAGCCTCAAGCTCGGCACGGCGGTCGCTGTTCTCCGGCAGGGCCGCCAACTCCTTGGCGCGCGCCTCGGCCTCACGTAGCGCCTTCATTTCGGCGCGTCCGCCCTGAATGCCGCGCTCCTTGAGGATCGCCGTCTTCTGCTTCTCCACCGGATCAAGGTCGTCAAACAACCTTGCGGCGGCGAAGCCCAGCGCAGCGCTCGCCTCGCCCGAAGCCCATATATCAATGAGCCGGTGCAGCGCGTCTTCCCGCTGCTGAATGCCCATCTCATAACGCAGGCTGCCGGGCGTGGCCATTTCAGCCCCGCGGAAGCGGCTGCGCTGATAGCGGATGACCGGCTCAACAGCGGAGAGCAGCTTGGCAGAGGTCATTACGCCCACGGTCACGCGCGTGCGGCGGAAGACCGCCTCGATCACTTCGCTATGATTGAAGTTCGGGACAATCACGCCGTCCTTCACCGTATAGCCGCCGATGATGCGGTTGGCCGGAACCTTGAGGTTGAAGATTGGGTCGCCGGTCGATGAAAGCTGGTGCACCATCTTCTTGGTCACCGTGCCGCGGTCGTAGATGCCTTCATCTCCTTCTTCAAGGATGACCATACAGCTGCCCTTGATGCGCGGATCGGCGGAATCTACGGCGGCGGTGACGAAGTTGGCAAAACCAATATTGGTAATGAAGCGGCCGCGCTTGTCGACCTGCAGCATCGGCTCTTCGCCATCCTTCCACTCAGCCACGCTCAGCTTGCCGCTGAGCATGCCGGTATCCACGCCGACGTAGGGGATAGGTTCGGTGAGCGCAAACGCGCCGCGCCACGGCTTGCGGTCTTCGCCAGGCTGCGGAGGCGCCGCAAGGCTCATGTATTTCTGCTGCTGCTCAGCCGTTCCGCGCTCGTGGATTGGCGCCAGCGCAAGGAAGCCCGCGAGGCTTGCCGTGGCCGAACCGCCATCCACCCACGCCAGTTCAAAGGCTGCCAACGCCAGCGCCAGGTTCTTGGGGCCGGAGATGAAGCCGCCCTCTTCGGGTTCCATGAAGGCCGCCGTGATACCGGCCTGATCGAAGGCCGCCAGCATCTCGTTCTTCGCTTCGGTCCATTCGTGGTGATTGCGTTCCCCGCTGGCAACCAGCCGGGCGACGGGGCCGCGCGCTACGGAACGTGCGGATTGAACGAGCATTTGAAGGTCAAAGCGATCGGCAAATCGCCACTGGATCTGGCGGACTGCATCGCCGGGGAGCGTGCGCATGGAATGCGCCGGAGGGGCGGTAACTGTGTCCATTCAATGAGTCCTTTCGGGCGTTCTCATTGTGCGGCACGATGTACCGGAGGGCTGTGATGCAGGTCAAACGAGAACGTGACCTGCCGTAGTTCTCACAGACGACGCAAAAGAGCATTGCGCGAAAACCCGAGTCATGCTATCGGCCGGGCACGCGCTCGTACAACTGCACCTCATCCTCAAACGTATGGACTACGGCGTAGTGATCCCGCAGGTAGCGGAGAAACGGCGCGAGGCTGTTCCCTAGAGCGTCCGATGCCTCGTTCGAGAAACTTCCTATCACGAAGCGGGCCTGCTCCCGCTCCATGCCCGCGATGGCCGTCTGCACCTGCTCCGGGCGCGTGTACCCGTTGGAGGTGAAGTATGGCACGCTCGCAGGATTGCGAAGCCCGAACTGGTATTGCAGATTTGAGCTTCCAAACAGCGCATCACCCGGACGAACCCGCTTCGCAATCTCGCAGGACTGCTCGTACTCCCACGGCTGCAAGACCGCGAACGCACCGCGAGGCCCGCTTACGATTCCTTTCCAGCGAAACACCATTGATGACATTTCTGCGCCGTACAACAGCACCAGCAGGCACGTAAGCACTCTCAATGCACGTCGCGACACCATCACACTTAGAAGCCATGTCGCAAGAATGAACGCGGGCACCGCCGCGCCCATCAGCCGGCCGGGCGTTGGTGCCGACGCAACGGAGAGCACCAGCACCGCCCCTGTGAAAGCATAAAGTGCGAGTTGGCGCCCATGCGGCCGCTCCCGCCAGCGTTGCGAACCCCGGCACACCACCGCCGCAAACGCGAGCACGAACAACGGCAGCGCCAACTTGATGACAGCCCATATAGCGACAGCGGCCCATGCGCGGATCGACGTGAAATGCAGTTCCCGCAACTCCTCGGCAAATGCGTGGAAGTTGTTCGCCCCGTCGAGCGGGTAATATCGCAGAGGGAAGACCACAACACTCTCCCATAGAGTGCGCGCCCCCGCCGCGTGAGCCAGATACGCGAGGATCACCACCAGCGGTGCCACGAACGACACGAGTAATGCGACGATTCGCTTCCATGCGCTGCGCAGCCCGTAACTCCAGACAAGGAAGCCGATGCATCCCAGCAGCACCGCCAGACCACGGCTCGAGGTGAACACGCTTGCGGCGGAAAGCAGCACCCCGGCCGCAGCAGCCCGCCAGGTGCTCTCGCCTTCTCCGAAGACGAGCACCGTCAACAGCACCAGCACGATGCTGTACGCGTGATGGCTACCGTCGAGATGAATTCGCAGACTCAAGGTGAGAAGCATCAAAGGCGGCAGCAGAGCCGCCCATCCGCTTAACACTCTGCGGGACAGTTCGTATGTGAGCACCACCGTCAGCACGCCTGCCAGCAACACTGCAACCTGCGGCAGCCAGATCGCAGGCCCCACCGCGCGCATGCAGGCATAGTAGAACCACTCGGTTCCGGGCAGGTTGAACTGGAACAGATCGCGGTAGAGAACTTCCCCGTGCAGCATGCGCTCGGCGTTGACGAGGTACATGGCCTGGTCGCCGTCGCGCCAGATGGGAACCAACGGCCAGATAAATAAGTGCAGGTAGAGAAAGAGGAATGACGTGCCAGCAACAATCGTGCGGCCAATAACTGGCGACGGCCATTGCTCATCAACGGCAGGACAAAATGACGCAGACCCGAGGCCGACTGTCGCAACACGCTCTGAATGTGCCGATTGCTCGCTCAATGTGCGCCCATTCTAGCAGTGGCTCTGGTTCACAACAAACGTATGCGCAGGCGCCCGGCAGCACTGCTGCCTGTGCGCCCGCGCATGGACTTTGACCCGAGTTACTGGACGGCCTCGATTGAGGAGACGACGAACGTCTTGCCCTTCATTTCGCCCGTGACCTTCACCTTCTTGCCGGCCAGCTCGTCGAACTTCTTCGCGTCACCGCTGACCAAGTACACCTTGCCTTCGGCAACTACCGCATACTTGGCGCCGTGCTTGATGCACTCGCGCACGCACTCGGCGTTCGACTTGCCAGCGATCATGTGCTTCTTGGTGCACATGTCGTCGGTCAGCACTCCGCTGATGGTGGTGGAAGCCAGCGCGGGCAGCGCCATGGTGAACAGCAACGCAACAGTCGCAATCATCTTCTTCATTTCAATTCTCCTTATCGGTTAAGTCCTAATTTCCGGTTTCAGCCTGAGGAAGCTGCTCGCGCCGCAGCGCGGGCTTCACCTCCCAATTCCACTTCCAGATGGCGAAGACCGGCGGATAGACGATCAGCTCCATCACGAAACTCGTCACAATGCCGCCAATCATCGGCGCGGCAATGCGCTTCATCACGTCGGCACCCGTGCCCGCAGACCACATGATCGGCAGCAGGCCGAACAGCATGCAGGCCACGGTCATCACCTTCGGACGCAGGCGCTTGACCGCACCGTGTTCGATGGCTTCGCGCAGGTCATGCCAGCTCTTCAGCCGTCCCGCGTCGCGTGCCTCGTGGTAAGCGAGGTCGAGATACAACAGCATGAACACTGCGGTTTCAGCGTCCACGCCCATCAGCGCGATGAGGCCCACCCACACGGCAACGCTCATGTTGTAGCCGAGCCAGTGCAACAGCCACACGGCACCGATAGCCGAGAACGGCACCGCCAGCAGGATGATGCAGGTCTTCACCGCCGAGCCCGTATTCGCATACAGCAGCAGAAAGACCAGGAACAGCGTGATCGGCAGCACCAGCTTCAACCGCTCGCGCACGCGCTGCATGGACTCAAACTGCCCGCTCCATACGAGCTGGTAGCCGGTCGGCACCTTTACTTTGTCGGCCACAATGCGCCGCGCCTCGTCCACGTAGCTGCCCACATCGCGCCCTGTAACGTCGACAAACACGTAGCCGCTCAGCCGTCCGTTTTCGTCGCGGATCATGCCCGGGCCGCTGCGCATGCTGATGGTCGCAATCTGCCCGAGCGGCACCTGCGCGCCGGAGGGCGTCGTCACCAGCACGCGGCTGAGCGTGTCAATGTCACTGCGGAAGTCGCGGTAGTAGCGCACGTTCACCGGGTAGCGTTCGCGGCCCTCCACGGTGGTGGTCACCGGCTCGCCGCCCACCGCGCTCATCAGCACGTTCTGCGCGTCGTCCACGGTCAGCCCGTAGCGGGCCAGTTCATTGCGCTTCAAGTCAAAGTCGAGGAAGTAGCCGCCGGTGGTGCGCTCGGCAAAGGCGCTTGCCGTGCCCGGTACATCCTTGAGCGCCGCTTCAACATCGCGGCCAATCCGCTCAATCTCCCCGAGATCGCTCCCCATCACCTTGATGCCAACCGGCGTGCGGATGCCTGTGCTCAGCATGTCGATGCGCGCCTTGATCGGCATGGTCCATGCGTTGGCCACGCCGGGGAATGTCACCGCCGCGTTCAGTCCGCCGGGGCCGTAAATCAGCTCGTCGGTGGAGATGTGATCGGGCCATGCGCGCCGCAGCATGCGCTGCACCCACTCCGGCGCGTGGTCGCTGTACCAGCGCTTCTTCTTCGGCCACTCGCTCTGCGGCTTCAGGACGATGGTCGTCTCCATCATCGAGTACGGCGCAGGGTCAGTCGCGCTCTCTGCGCGCCCCGCCTTGCCAAACACGCGCTCCACCTCCGGAAATGCACTGAGCGCCTTGTCCTGCTCCTGAAGGATGTGCGTTGCCTCTGCCACGGAGACACCCGGCAGCGTTGTCGGCATATAGAGCAGCGTGCCTTCATCGAGCGGCGGCATGAACTCCGATCCGAGCTTGTTGAAGACCGGAACGGTCGCCGCCATCATTGCAATGGCGGCCGCAATCGTCAGCCAGCGATACTCCAGCGCAAACTCCACCACCGGCTGGTAAAGCTTCATCAGCGGACGGCTGATGGGATGCGTCTCCTCGCTGTGAATCTTGCCGACGAGTACCGCGTTCACCACGCGCGCCAGCCACCGCGGACGGAAGCTGTACTCCTTCATGTGCGTGAACAACAGGCGCATCGCCGGATCCAGCGTGATGGCAAGCACCGCCGCAATAGCCATGGCCATGTTCTTGGTGAAGGCCAGCGGCTTGAACAGGCGGCCCTCCTGCGCTTCCAAGGCAAACACCGGCAGGAATGAAACGGCAATCACCAGCAGCGCAAAGAAGCTCGGCCCGCCAACTTCCTTGACGGCGGCGATGATGACCGAGTGGTAGTCTTCCTTGCGCCCGCTCTGCTCCCAGTGTTCGAGCTTCTTGTGCGTCTGCTCCACCACCACCACGGCGGCGTCCACCATGGCGCCAATAGCAACGGCGATACCGCCCAGTGACATGATGTTGGCCGTCATGCCCGAAAGCTGCATGGGAATGAAGGCAATCAGCACCGTCACCGGAATGGTGATAATCGGGATGGCCGCGCTCGGGAAGTGCCAGAGGAAGATCAGAATCACCAGACTGACGATGATGAGTTCTTCCATCAGCGTGTGCTTCAGGTTGTCGATCGATCGGTCGATCAGCTCCGAGCGGTCGTAGGTGGTGACGATCCTCAGCCCCTTGGGCAGCGACGGCTGTACTTCGGTGATCTTGGCCTTCACGCGCTCAATGACCTTCTCTGCGTTCTCGCCAAAGCGCATGATGACCACGCCGCCCACTGCTTCGCCACGACCGTCCAGTTCCGCAACACCGCGCCGCATCTCCGGCCCAAAGCTGACGGAGGCAAGGTCGCGCACGCGGATAGGCGTGCCCGTCTGCGTGTTGGCCATCACCACAATGTTGCGTATGTCGTCGAGCGAGCGCAGGTAGCCCTTGCCGCGCACCATGTACTCGCGCCCGGAGAACTCCACCAGCCGCGCGCCAATCTCGTTGTTCGATTTCTGTATCGCATCCGTCACCATCTGGATGGGAATGCGGTAGGCCAGCAGCCGGTTGGGATCGACGCTGACCTGGTATTCACGAACGAAGCCGCCTACGGGTGCGACCTCCGCCACACCCGGCACCGATTGCAGCGCGTACCGCAGATACCAATCCTGATAGCTGCGCATCTGGTCCAGACTGTATTGGCCGCTGTCGTCCACCAGCGCGTACTGGTACACCCAACCGACGGCGGTCGCATCCTTCGCCAGCTCAACATTCACGCCCTTGGGCAGTTTCGGCGTGACGGAGTTCAGGTATTCGAGCGTGCGCGAGCGCGCCCAGTAAATGTCCGTGCCCTCGTCAAAAATGATGTAGATGTACGAATAGCCGAAGTCGGAGAAGGCACGGATATCCTTCACCTTCGGCATGCCGAGCAGTGCCGAAGTGATCGGATACGACACCTGATCTTCGATGATGTCGGGGCTGCGGTCCCACTTGGCGTAAACGATCACCTGCGTGTCGCTCAGGTCGGGAATGGCGTCCAGTTTGGTGTTGCGCATGGCGTGCCAGCCGAAGACGGCGGCGATTGCCACCAGCATCAGCACCAGGAACTTGTGGCGCGCGCTGAATTCAATGATGTGGTCAATCACGCGCGCCTCCTAGCGTCCACCGCTCTTCAGGCGGCTTTCGGAATCGAGCAGGAAGTTGCCGGAGCTAACTACGGTCTCGCCCTTTTCCAGTCCGAACTCGATCACTGTCAGTCCGTCCACCGTTGGACCTACCGTCACTTCACGCGGCTCGAACTTGCCGTTCTCGTGCGCGACGAACACTATCTGCCGGGTGCCGCTGTTGAGCACCGCACCCTCCGGCACCACCAGGTGCTTGCCGTAGCGAACCTGCATCTCAACGTCGGCAAACATGTTGGGCTTCAGCAGAGCGCCACGGTTCGGCACGTCGATGCGGACCTTCGCCGTGTGCGTCTGCGGGTCCATGACCGGGTAGTTGTAGGTCACGCGCCCTTCGTATTCCTTGCCCGGGGCAAAGGTCAGCTTGATGCTTGCGTGCTGCCCCACCTTCACATACGGTAGGTCGGCCTCGTAAACGTCGGCCATCATCCACACCCGAGAGAGGTCGGTGATGGTGTAGATGTCCGTTGTGCCGTCAACCGAGATGTGTGGATAGGCCTTGCGATCCGTGATGTAGCCCGTCACCGGCGAGTAGATGGTGATGGTGCGTTGCGTCTGCCCGGTCTGGTCAAGATGACGAATCTGCTCGTCCGTCAGGTCCCACAGCTTCAAGCGCTCGCGTGCCGACTCCAGCAATGCCTGCGAGTTGTGCGCCACGTCCTTGAACTGCGAGTTGCCAAGCGACTGCACGCCGCGCCTCGCGATGAGGTATTCATCCTGCGTCGCCACAAGGTCGGGACTGTAGAAGGTGAACAGCGGCTGGCCGCGCTTCACCATCTGCCCGACGAAGTCTGCATACACCTGCTCAATCCAGCCGGCGGTCTTCACGTGTACGTGGCTGATGCGCGTCTCATCCGCAGCAACCACGCCTGAAGTGCGCAGCGTGCGCGTTACATCTTTCTCGTCCACCTGCGTCAGCGTCACGCCCAGCGTGCGCTGCCGCTCCGGCGAGACAGTGATCATGCCGTCCTCAACGCTCCCCTGCCCTTCGTACATCGGCACCAGGTCCATGCCGCAGTCGGGCGCAATGCCCGGCTTGTCCGACTTGTAATTCGGATGCATCGGGTCATACCAGTAGAGAACCTTCTTGCCGGCTGCCGTCGCACCGGCATTCGCGTCGTCTGCGTATTTCGGCACCAAATCCATGCCATCCGGAGCCTTGCCGGGCTTGTCGAAGTGGTGCTCGGGGTTCATCGCGTCATACCAGTACAGAACCTTGCGTTCCCCCGGCTGCGACGCCGAGCTCTGCTGTCCGCCCAGGTGCAGCAGGCGGCTGCTGATCAGGCTTCTGCTGAAGACCACCGCCAGCACTAGCGCAGCAATGGCCACCACCGCCAGCGTGCGAAGAATTACATTCGCTTTCATTACTTCGCCTCCATTTCGGACTGGCGGAGGTCGCCGGTCAGGGCCTGCATGCGCGCCAACGCCGACTCGTAGTCAGCAAGCTGCCGCTGATAATCAATGCGGTATCCGTGAATGGCCGTCAGGTTCGTGACCACCGAGAGCAGGTCGGCTTGCCCGGTCGAGTACGACGCCTGCGTGGATTCCAGTGTCAGCTCTGCCTGCGGAATTACCGTGGAGTCGTAAAGCTGCATCATGCGGTCGGCGCTCGCGGCCACGGTGTAGGCCTGCTTCAGCTCAAACGCCAGCTCGCGATGCCGCGCCTCGTGGCTCTTCTCGGCGGCCGCCAACTCCAGCTTCGCCTGCTCCACCTGCTCGCGTTGCTTCGTCTTGTAGAAGATGGGAATGTTGGCCGTGAATTGCATGCCGTACATATCCGGCATGCCCGCGCGCTGCTGATACATGTATCCCACGGAGAGGTCCGGCGTGTATTCCTTGCGGGCCATTGCAACCGCTACCTTCTCCCGCGCGATCATGCTCTGCTCGCGCGCCAGCATTGGGTCGCCCGTCTCTGCCGCCGTCGAAAGCTCTGCCATCTGTGGCAGCGGCTCTTGCACCAGCTCATCCGGCGGCGCCAGCGGAGAATCCGCCGCGCGTCCCATCAGTGTGTTCAGCCGCGCAACGGCCACCTCGCGCTGCTGCTCTAGGCCAACCGTCTTCTGCAGCAGCATGGTGATCTCCAGTTGCGCGCGCAACACGTCCGACTGTGCGGCCTTGCCCACCCTGTAGCGCGCTTCGGTAATCTCCGCCAATTGGTTCAGCCGAGCCCGCGTCAGCGTGGTAATCTCCAGCGCCCTGCTCGCGTAGGCGTATTCGTAATAGGCGCTCCGGGCGTCTGCGGTCAGGCGGCGGCGCACCGCCGTTTCATCGGACCGGCTCACATTCACTTCCGCACGCGCCATCTCGCGGCGCAGTTCCCGCTTGCCGCCCAGCGGCAGCATCTGCATGGCCGTTATGCCGCGATAGCTCGACGGATCGCTGTCCATCACCTTGAACGGCACCGCCGACCCCATGTAGGAGACGCCCACGGTCGGGTCAGGCAACTGCCCCGCAACCCCCACCGCACGCTCCCGTGCCTTGATTGTCTGCTGCACGCTGGTCAGCGCCGGATGATCTGCCAGCACCTCGCGCACAACGTCATCGAGTTTCAACCGCGCAGTACCCGCCTCCGCAGGCTTCGTATCACCTACATTAGGCGTCTGCGCCAAGGCTGCCGCCGAAAGCAGCAGCGCCATCAGAATGTTTCGTAACATGGCCCTTCTCTCGTCAGAAAACTGAATACAGGTACGCGAAGGCGCAGAGGCCTTCGTACGTCAGTCGACGAAAGAGGTAACTAGATTTGGAAGGTACAGAGTCTGGCTTGAGGCTCCGCCAGTGGAGGTGGGGTATTGACGGCCTCAATCAGAGCTTCGCGGGACTGAGGCTTTACCACGGTCGCGGTCTCAACCAGCGCGCTCTGCGGCGCTACGGTGGTGACAACTGTTTTCGTCTCGCTGGGAGGCTGTGGACGCGCGCTTTCCACTTTGCAGCACGGCGGCAGGCTGTTGGAGCGGGCCTGCACACCTTGCAGCCGCTTCAGCATTTTGGCCATCATGGGGCAACCCGGCGGGCAGTGCATCACTTTCCCGCCCATCGTCATGGGGCCGCACGTTGTGAGCGCAAACGTCATCGCAGGCGAGAGCAGCACCACCGCCATCACCAAAGCCGCAACCAGTTTGTGCGTCACTCGCATGTGTTCAATCCTAGGCAGGAACCCGGCACCGAAGCTGTGGTTCCAGTCACAGCCAGTATACTTCGATTCCCATTTGCGCCAAGGGGATGCGGAAACTTCTCCTCCCCGGCAGCTCCCTTCATGAGACGCAGCACCTACACAAAGGTTAGGGCCGCCTCTCGGACGGCCCTGTGCGGGGGATACTTTGACAATCAGCGTGCGCGGCGTTCGCGCGCTGCTTCCCGCATCTGCTTCTCAATCTCCGCATACTGCTTCTTCTGGTCGTCATTCAGCACGGCGTTGATCTTCTTGTCGCTCTCCGCAAAGATGCCCTTCATCCGGCTCGCCTTCTGGAACGGGCGCAGTGAGCCATCATTACGCAATGTCAGCAACTGCTGCTGGCGGTCGGCAATGACCGGCTGAATCTTTTGTACCTGGTCGTCGGACAGGTTCAGCTTTTCAGCAAGCATGTTGGTTACCTGCTCGGGCGATGGCAGCGCAGGCTTGCCTTCCTCCTGCGCCAGCAACGCCGTTCCAGCGAGCAGCGTGACCAGTAGCACTCCGAGGGCAGCGAATCGAATTCTCATGGGTCAGTCCTTGAGCGTGATTTTGTAACACTCCCGTTCTAACCCAGCACGGCCCCGGTTGTTTGTAAGGAAGTGTCAGTCGAAGCGAGGCTCTCGCGCAGGCTGCTGCTCGTCTATGCGCGTGCCAATTCTCTACAGGTCTTTCGCCGCCCGGCTCGCCTTCTCCCGTAGTGTCTGAAGGCATTCCCCCGCAGCCTGCAGCGTCGCCTCCGTCTTGGCAAAGTGGAAGCGCACAAGATGATTCACCGGCTCATGGAAGAAGCTGGAGCCGGGCACAGCGGCCACGCCGACCTCGCGCGCCATCCATTCGCAGAACGAAACATCATCGGGCCAGCCGAACTCGGAAATATCCACCATGACGTAATACGCACCCTGCGGCCGCGAGTATTTCAGCCCCGCAGCGTCAAGTCGGCCGAGAAACAGGTCGCGCTTGGCGGTATAGATCTCAAGTAACTCGTCGTAATAGCTGTCCGGCAGCTCCAGGCCCGCCACGGCAGCGGCTTGCAGCGGAGCCGCAGCGCCCACCGTCAGAAAATCGTGCACCTTGCGAGCCTCGCGCACCACGGCGCCGCTGGCAATGATGTATCCGAGCCTCCACCCGGTGATGGAATAGGTCTTTGATAGCGAGCTACACGAGATCGTGCGCTCGAACATCCCCGGCAGCGACGCAAAGTAGGTGTGCTTGTGCGGCGCGTAGACGATGTGCTCATACACCTCGTCAGTCAGCACCCAGGTATCGAACTCCTCCGCCAGTTCCGCAATGTAAAGCAGTTCCTCTCGCGTAAAGACCTTGCCCGACGGGTTCGCCGGGTTGCACAGGACCAGCGCCTTCGGCCGCTGTTCAAACGCCCTGCGCAACTCCGCCGGATCAAAGCCGAACTCCGGGGGATGCAGTTCGACATAGATCGGCTCGCATCCGGTCAGGATCGCGTCGGCCGCATAATTCTCGTAGAAAGGCGAGAATACGATGACCTTGTCACCCGGATTGCAGGCGGTCATCATCGCCGCCATCATGGCTTCCGTGCTGCCACAAGTGACCACGATGTTCTCGTCGGCGTCGACGGGAAGCCCCATGAAGCGCGACTGCTTGCGTGCCAGCGCCTCACGCAGCGGAGCCGCACCCCAGGTCACCGCGTACTGGTGCGGTCCCATCCGCGCCGCGCGTTCTGCGGCTTTGAGCACTGCCTCCGGCGGGTCGAAATCCGGAAATCCCTGCGAGAGATTAATGGCACCGTATTCGTTGGCGACGCGCGTCATGCGTCGAATGACGGACTCGGTGAAGCTCTGGGTACGAAGACTTGTCTGCGGCATGTTTGTTGACTAGAACCCCTGCGGACGTTCGCCCGCCACATTGAATTGCTTTTCCAGCGCCAGCCCCGCGCTGCCGAGCGTGCCCTCGTCAAACAGCCGCCCGATCAGCGTGACGCCGTGCGGCACGCGCCGCGCGGGCGAGAACTTCGGCAGCGGACGTTTCGCATCCGGCGCCCAATCGCTACGCGCTTCGCTGACCTCGACAAAGCCCGCACGCAGCGTCAGCGACGGATGCCCCGTGAAGTTCGCAATGGTCATCATCTCGTCGCGCAGTGAAGGCACGAGCAGCAGATCGACCTCGTTCATGATGCGGGCCATCTCTTCCGCCACCCGGCGACGCAGGCGGTCGGCCTGCACAAAGTCCACGGCGGAGAGGAAACGTGCTTGCCGGAAGATGTTCGGCCACGCGTCCGCAACCTGCATCTTCAGCTCTCCCACGCGACCATCCAGCGTAATCTCCTCGAAGGCCGCTGCGGCCTCCGCGAACAGAATTGTGTTCAGCGAACCATACGGCCAATCCGGCAGGGAGACCTCTACCAGCTTCATCCCCGCTGTTTCCGCGGCCTTCAGCGCTGCGCGATCCACCTCCGTCGCGGGCGGCTCCTTCATCCAACGAGGGAAATACCCCACGCGCAGTCCGGCCACGCTGGCCTTCGCGTCAAAGTGCAATGGAGCATCCTTACTAGCAAGGTCGCCGGCATCACGCCCCGCAATGGCCCGCAGCACCAACAGCGTGTCTTCCACCGAGCGCGTCATTGGCCCCAGCTTGTCGAGCGACCAGCAGAGGGTCATTGCGCCAGTGCGCGGCACGCGCCCGAATGTGGGACGCAGCCCGGTGAGTCCGCAGCGCATTGAGGGGCTAATGATGCTGCCTTCGGTTTCGCTGCCGATTGCGAATGCCACCAGCCCCGCGGCGGTTGCCGCGCCCGGCCCCGCGCTCGAACCGGAAGCGCCTTCTTCCAGACACCACGGATTCATCGTCTGCCCGCCGAACCAAACGTCATTCAGCGCCAAGGCTCCAAGGCTCAGCTTCGCGCTCAGCACCGCTCCGGCTTCATTCAGTTTGCGAACCACCGCGCTATTTTGCTGCGGTACGCGGTTGCGGAATGGCTCGGCACCGTAGGTGGTGGCGATGCCCGCGGTGTCGAGCAGGTCTTTCACTCCATACGGAATGCCGTGCAACGGCCCACGATAGTGGCCCGCAGCAATCTCCGCATCCGCCTGCTTCGCCTGTGCCCGCGCATGCTCGGCCGTCACGGTGATGACGCAGCGCAGCTTTGAATCGAATTGCGCAATGCGTTTGAGATAGATTTCTGTGAGCCGCGTGGAGCTGAGTTGGCGCCGCTCAATCCAGCGGGAGAGCTGGGAGACAGGGGCGAATGCGATGTCGGCGTCGTTTGCAGGAAGCGGTCCAGCATCGCCATCGCTGCGTACAAAGCGATCAGCAAGCGCCATCGCCTTCACCTGCGGCAGCATCGGATTCCACTCGGTCGCCGGAGTCACCGAATCAGGCAGCGCAACCTTGCGCGGACCGTTGCGGCGCTCGGGCAAGGCGCCCATGTTGGCGCGCCAACTTGCCGCCGCCTGCGAAAGCTCCGCGTCGGTCATGTGCGTTTGCACCAGCTTTTCTGCCTCTCGCAACGTGGTTGCCGAAACCTCCGGCCCCACCTGTGGCCCGGCGCCCCACGCCGGAGGCGCGCCCGGTGTCTGCTGCGTTGCCTGCGGCTCCTGCGCCGCCGCCTTTGGTGACAAGGCTGCTCCTGCCAGCCCCGCCGACGCCACTGCCAGAAATTCCCTACGCGTCTTGCTCACGGCCTCTCCTCTCACGCACTCCACAGGTGCGTCTGGTACAGCCTGATTGAGACTGCTGATCGCATCTGCACGCCGCTGTCGACGTTCCCCAAAATACGCCAAAGCAAACAACCGCTCGCTGCCGTCAACACCCCGCGGCGTTAAATGCCTGCTCAAGGTCGGCAATGATGTCGTCGGCATCCTCCAGTCCGACCGAAAGCCGCACTAGGCCATCCGCAATGCCCAACTTGCGGCGCACCTCCGGCTCCACGTCTGCGTGCGTGGTGGAAGGCGGATGCGTGATGAGCGTTTCCAGACCGCCCAAGCTCTCTGCGCGCGAACAAAGCTGCACCGCGTTCAGCATGCGCACCGTCGCGTCAAAGCCCGCCTTCAGTTCAAAGGCAATCATGCCGCCCGGTGACTTCTGCTGACGTTCCGCCAGTTCCTTCTCCGCCGCCGAACACAGCCCCGGATAGTACACGCGCTCCACCGCCGGGTTCTGCAACAGCCACGCGGCAATCTTCTGCGCGTTTTCGCAGTGCAGCTTCATACGTGCCGGCAGGGTCTTCATCCCCTGCAGCAGCAGCCAGGCTTCAAACGGAGCCTGCGTCGTGCCCAGCGTCTTGCGGATCAGCCGGAAGCGTTCCAGCAGCGTCTCATCCCGCGAGGCCAGCGAGCCCCCCACGGTCGCATTGTGGCCATCAATGTACTTTGTGGTCGACATTACGGTGATGTCCGCGCCCAGATCGAGCGGGCGTTGCAGCACCGGCGTCATAAAGGTGTTGTCGACGGCGAGCAGCAGGCCGTGACGCTTGGCAATCACCGCGCAGGCCGCAATGTCCGTGAGCTTGAGCGTTGGGTTGCCTGGCGATTCGACAAAGATGATCTTGGTCTCCGGACGGATGGCGGCTTCCACATTGCGGGTATCCGAGCTATCCACGAACGACGATGTGACCGCCAGGTTATCCAGCACTTCACGAAACAGCCGCATGGTTCCGCCGTAGACCACATCGGTCAACACCACGTGGTCGCCCGCCTTCAGCACCGAGAGAAACAAGGTTGTGACCGCGGCCATTCCTGTGCGGAAACACACGGTCTGCGGCGCATCTTCCAGCGCGCCCAGCGCCTTTTCGAGCGCATCTACCGTGGGGTTGGCAACGCGCGAATAGCTGAAGCCCTTGTCGACTCCGACTGCGTCGTGGACAAACGTGCTGGTCTGATAGAGCGGGAACAGAATGGAGCTGGCGTGTGAATCAAGCGTGCGGCCGCCGTGGATGGCTACCGTTGAAGTCTTCCAATCTTTCGTGGACACGAAATGCAATCTCCCAGGCTGAATTCGTTGGAGTTCAGAAACAACATTGCCGCCGGAGTATGTCCCAGGCGGCCGCCAAGCTGGAGATTGCGAACGAACTCACAAATCCGAAGCTGGCCGGTTGCCGCTTGGGCAACACATGGCCATGGTCATTCGAATTGCGGGATTCTTCGTCATGAACTAGTGCTCTCCGCCTCAGGCTGCTTGTTTGGTGAGTCTGCTTCGGAAAAAGAGTTGCCTTAGGATAGCGGCACCACCCTGGTCGATGCAAGCCCCCCTACCAGCGGTGCGGTGAACACTCCGCAGCTTTCCACTGGGCCCGAGGTCGATAATTGCGCCGGATTCTCAAGCGATCAATTTCAACGAGACGCATCCATCCAAGAGCCGATCAGCAGCGGTGCCAACATGGCTCAGGTAGGCCTGAGGCTAACGAACGGCATATCTGGCAGGCGCCGCACTTGGCATTACCATACAAACTGAAAGTTGGAAGCCGAGAATCCTTCTGACACTCGTCCCTCCGCAGCAAAGATGTACATAGCTGCCGCAAACACCTGCTGCGCAGAGAACAATACTATGGCAAGAAATATCCAATAGATGACGGCTCCAGCCAATGCGAAGCGGGGCAGGTAGTTGAATCGGCTACGTTGGCAGTCACGAGCCGGATGCGGAAAGCGCCATACTGCTAGGCATTGGAATAGTGCCACTTGCATCGGCCAGGAAGCGACGGGAAACTGACCGTCGAATACCGCCAACCGTTTGATTTACTTAGCACTTGGAGATAAACGATGAAGACACTGCCAACGCCGGGAGGGACGAAAAGCGGACAAAAGAATGGCTCCTCAGGTAGGACTCGAACCTACAACCCTCCGGTTAACAGCCGGATGCTCTGCCATTGAGCTACTGAGGAGTATTGTGCGGGCGATGGTTGATCGCCGCTTCCAAATTGTATGAACCGATTGTAACCAGCCTTGGCGCACGGCGTCAATCGCGCGCTGGATTTTCTGTGTGGAAAAACTTTGCGCGCTCCGGAAGCCGAGTGTTCACGCCTGTTTTCCCGCTCTAATCCTTGCCCAGAAAGATGACGTAGCTGCACTCCCACAGCGCGGTTGGAATGGAGCCGCGCGCGGCGGTGGTGAGAAGGATGTTGTAGTCGCCGCTCAAAGGAATGCTGTTGATGACCGATGGAGACTCGGCTGGCCCCAGTTCCGCAAGGTATTCCAGAAAGTGAAAAACATCCGCGTCGGCGACATAGGCGTTCGAGAGGAAGCTGATCTCGCTGCTATCCGCGGCAAAGTGCCATGCCAGCGAAGCCGCCAGCGAAATGGCCTCTTCATACTCTTCCGCAGAGAGTTGCTCCGGGCGTGGATTGTCAAAAACAATGCGCAGCTTGCGCTCGTCCTCGCGCGTGAACTCTCGCACCTTCAGAGCGTTGCTCTTGGCCGTGGACTTCCAGTCGACATGGCGCGCTGAATCCTCCGGCTGGTAGTCGCGAATAAGGTAGAGGTCGTTGCCTCGCCCGCGTACGTAGCTCTCCAGCTCTCCGGTGATGGTGGGCAATACGGCAAAAAACTCCGCCGTGGTCTCCACCGCCGGAAACACCAGCACATCCTCCGTGAGCGGCACCACGCGCGTCTTCACCAGGAACGAGAACGGAAAGCGCGTGGAGAGTCCGAGTCCCTGCTGGCGATAGCGTCCACGGCGAGGAAAGTTCAGGTCCAGTTCACTGGTGATGGTCTGTCGCGCTGGCAGGTAGGGCAGGTAGATGCGTCCCTCGAAGATGGGTGGCAATCCTGGCGGTATTGGGATGCGGTCAATCACGACATCCGGCCAGCGCAAGATGGGTTTGCGCCCGGTGCGTGGCGACGGATACACAAAAGTTGACCGGCGCCAGCGGTATTCCACCTTCTTCTTCTCCGGCGGAGGCACCACGCTGATGGAGAACGATGGCAGCCATCGCCGCGGATTCCGCACCTGCACACTGCCGGAGTAACCGCGCTGCGCGAAGATGTGCGGCGGCAACACCAGCTCCACCTCAAGCCCTTTCAGCACCGCGGCGGAGGCAATGCCGCTGACCAGCACGGCGCCGAGCATGACCGCCACCACGATGAACAGCAGGTTGTTGCCGGTGTTGAGCGCGCCCACTGCGATCAGGATAGTAAGGACGAGGTAGATGACGCCTTCGCGGGTCACCTCGTAGTTCAGCGCTTCATGCAGGCGTCCGGCGGCCACGCGCCGCGCCAGGTACGGCACAGTTAACAGGCCGACCATGGCGGCCAGCACCAGTGCGGAAGTAGCCAGCACGGCGGTTGAAATCAAGTCTCCACGTTCGGCGCTGGCGGTGGAGAGCAGCGCTGCGGCAAAGGCGAGCGCCAGCCCGCCCAATGCCACGAGAAAGCGCACCCAAGCCTCCCGTTCAACCTTGGAGAACATCAGGCTCAGCCACCGATTCATGCAAGAACGATAGCAGAGATTTGCGCGCGGCTGCGATTTATGCAATTTTCATGCTTCGCAAGCCTGTCTGCTTCCGAAACACACGGCGCAGCCCCTATACTTTTACTCAGCACTCGACTTCATCCGGCGCTCTCACGCGCCTTTGGGATTCCGAAATGCAAGTACTTTTTGAGTGGAAGCAGGAATACAGCGTCTCCGTCTCACGCTTTGATGCAGAACACAAGGTGCTGTTTGCCCTGATCAATGAATTGAACGAGGCCATGTGTGCCGGCCAGGGGCGCCTCGTGATTGGCCGCGTACTGCAGCAACTGCTGGCCTACACGCGCAATCACTTCGCAGCCGAAGTCTCCGCCATGCGGATGGCCGGCTACCCGGAGACCGCCGAGCACATTGCCGAGCACGTAAAGCTGACGCACGAAGTCGAAAAATTTCTCGACGAATACGAGGCCGGAAGCAGAAACATGTCCATGGAAGTGCTCTACTTCCTCCGCGACTGGCTGGAAAAGCACATCATGGAGACCGACCGCAAATACGCCGAATCGCTCCACGCCGCCGGCATTCGCTAGCGCGCTCGACCACAGAGAAACAGCTTCGCGCTTCACTTCGAGACTGCAAACAGAACGGGCGGGATGCAATGCATCCCGCCCGAAGTTTTTGCGGCCGAACCGTGCTACTTGGTGGCTCCGCCGGTCATTCCCTTCTTCTCTTCCAGCGCCGCCTGCGCCGCCGCCAGCCGCGCGGTCAGCACGCGGAACGGCGAGCAGGAAACGTAGTTGAGTCCGGTGCGGTGGCAGAACTTCACCGACTCCGGCTCGCCGCCGTGTTCGCCGCAGATGCCCAGCTTGATTGTCGGGCGGGTCTTGCGGCCCTTCTCGGCAGCCATCTTTACCAGCTGGCCCACGCCTTCCTGATCCAGCACAGCGAACGGGTCCTGCTTCAGGATGCCTTCCTTCATGTAGATGGGAAGGATCTTGTTGACGTCGTCGCGCGAGAAGCCGAACGTCGTCTGCGTCAGGTCATTGGTGCCGAAGCTGAAGAACTCGGCCTCCTCGGCGATCTGGTCGGCCATCAGCGCAGCGCGCGGCAGCTCGATCATGGTTCCGACGAGGTAGTCGATCTTCGTGCCCTTCTCCTTGAAGACTTCGTCAGCCACACGGCGGACAATCGTCGTCTGGTGGCGCAGTTCCTTCAGCGAGCCGGTCAGCGGGATCATGATCTCCGGCATCACCTTCACGCCCTTTTTGCTGACGTTGACGGCGGCCTCAAGAATGGCGCGCGCCTGCATCTCGGTGATCTCCGGATAGGTGATACCCAAACGGCAGCCGCGGTGGCCGAGCATCGGGTTCAGCTCGTGCAGCTCTTCCACGCGCTCCAGCAGCTTGCGCAGCTCCTTCAGCTTCGGAGACTTCGGCTTCAGGATTTCCAGCTTCGCAATCTCCACCATCAGCGACTCGCGGCTGGGCAGGAACTCGTGCAGCGGCGGGTCAATGGTGCGGATGGTGACGCCGTATCCGTCCATCGCCTTGAACAAGCCTTCGAAGTCCTTGCGCTGCATGGGCAGCAGCTTCTTCAGGGCGATGCGACGGTCCTTCTCGTTGTCCGCCAAAATCATGGCGCGCATGTGCGGCAGGCGGTCTTCGGCAAAGAACATGTGCTCGGTGCGGCACAGGCCAATGCCTTCGGCGCCGAAGGCCTGCGCGGCCTTGGCGTCGCGCGGAATGTCGGCGTTGGTGCGGACCTTCATGGTGCGGTGCTCATCGGCCCAGCCCATGAACTGAACCAGCTTCGGGTCCTTCGGATCGCCCGGCAGCATGGCGGCCTGCCCGGCAATCACGCGGCCGGTGGAGCCGTCGAGCGAGAGCCAGTCGCCTTCATGGAAGACCTTGCCGGCCACGCGCATTTCCTTCTTCTTCTCATCCACCTTCACATCGCCCGCGCCGGCCACGCAGCACTTGCCCATGCCACGCGTGACCACCGCCGCGTGCGAGCTCATGCCGCCGCGCGAGGTCAGAATGCCGGCCGCCACTTCCATGCCGTGAATGTCTTCCGGCGTGGTTTCGCCACGGACGAGGATGACCTTCTTCATCTTGCCCTTGTGCACCATGGCCACGGCTTCATCGGCGGTAAAGACGATCTGACCAACGGCCGCGCCCGGCGACGCCGGCAGGCCCTTGGTCAGCACCGCGTCCTTGCCCAGCGACTTGTCGTCGATGCGCGGGAAGAGGAACTCGACCACCTGGTTCGGCTCCACGCGGAGGATGGCTTCCTCCTTCGTGATGAGGCCTTCGCTCACCATATCGATGGCGACGCGGACCGCCGCCAGGCCGGTGCGCTTGCCGTTGCGGGTCTGCAGCATGTACAGGCGGCCGTCCTGAATGGTGAATTCGAAGTCCTGCATGTCGCGGTAGTGCTTTTCCATGCGCGAGGTGATCTCATGCAGCTGCTTGTAGACGTCCGGCATGATCTTGTTCAACTCGCCGATGTTGACCGGCGTGCGTACGCCGCTGACGACGTCCTCGCCCTGCGCGTTCATCAGGAACTCGCCCCAGAACTCCTTGGCGCCGGTAGCCGGGTTGCGCGTGAAACCCACGCCCGTGCCGCTTGTCTCGCCCATGTTGCCGAAGACCATGGCCTGCACGTTGACCGCCGTGCCCAGCATGTCGTCAATGTTGTTCATGCGGCGATAGACCTTGGCGCGGTCATTCTGCCAGCTGCGGAACACGGCGTCACGGGCCATCACAAGCTGCTCACGCGGGCTCTGCGGAAAATCAATTTTGGCAAACTTCTTGACGACCTTCTTGTACTCGGCGATGACTTCCTGCAGCGCCTTGGCGTCGAGTTCGGTATCGAGCTTGACCTTCTTCTGTGCCTTCTTCTTGTCGAACACTTCCTCGAAATGCGACTTTTCAATGTCGAGCACCACGTTGCCGAACATCTGGATGAGGCGGCGATAGCTGTCGTAGGCAAAGCGCGGATTCTGCGTGCGCGCCTTCAGGGCCTCCACCGACTCGTCGTTCAGGCCAAGGTTCAGGATCGTGTCCATCATGCCGGGCATGGAGAACTTGGCGCCCGAGCGCACCGAAACCAGCAGCGGATTCTCGCCGGCGCCGAGCTTCTGGCCCTGCAACTGTTCAAGGCGGGCCAGCGCGGCATCCATCTGCGCATCCACTTCGCTGGAAAGCTTGCCGTGCATGTATTCACGGCAGGCGTCGGTCTGGATGGTGAAGCCCGGAGGGACGGGCAACCCGGCGTTGGTCATCTCGGCCAGTCCGGCGCCCTTGCCGCCCAGCACGTCCTTCATGCTTCCGTTGCCTTCGGCCGAGCCGCCACCGAAGAAGTACACATACTTCACGACATTCGCACTAGAAGTTGACATGGTCATCGCTCTCTTGTTTGCGCCCGCGCGCGCTGCCAGCAGCAGACGGCGCACACGACCGCTCTATGGGTCTCTTCTTCTCATCGAACATGGAATAGAGCTTCGATGCGTTTACCAACTGCGATATGACGAATTACGAATGCAAACAGCAGTACCGCGATCAATCACTGCAACCACAGGGTCTGTCTGCTCAACGCACGAAATGTCTCGGCGCGAGCCACCGAACATTGTATTCCTCCGCCGCCGGAATCAGGACCCTGTCTTGCGTCTCAAGGTGGCAGCGGCGTTCCACAAAAAAACGCCGGGCACTCAGCCCGGCGTTTGGAACTACGATGACTTCCTTTCGGTAACGATCTCGCTGAAATCAGCGATGCCGCTCACGCTCCCGAATAGCAGGTGCAGCAGGCTGAGCCGGCGTTTCCGCACCTGCTCATCGTCCACCATCACCATCACGTCGTCAAAGAACTTGTCGAGCGGAGCCCGCAGGGTTGCCACTTTCGCCAGAGACGCGGCGTAGTCGGCGCGGTTCTCGTGGATGAACTTCGCCACGGCTACGCCCTGCTCGGCCAGCATGCGCTCGCTGCCGGCCTCGTACTCCGCCAGCTTGGCTTCCACGGCGGCAAATTCCGCCGCGAAATCCGCAGCCACATCCGCCAGCAACTGCTTCTCTTCCGCCTGCTTCAGAATGTTCTTGATGCGCTTGAAGCTGGCGGCGATGGCGTCGAAATCTTCCGTGCCGCGAACCTCGGCGACGGCCTCGGCGCGGCGCACCGCGTCGGGCACATTATCCGCCCCGCTGGCGAGCACGGCGTTCACCACGTCATAGGCAAAGCCGCGCGCGTCACGCAGGTAGAACTCCAGCCGCTCGTGGAAGAACGCGCGAATATTCTCCGTGTACTTCGCCTTCTGCTCCGCCGTCAGCTCCATCGGCTTCGTATCTGGCAGCACGTCAATCGCCGTGGTGTACTGCACCAGCGCGTGCTCCATCAGCTTCACAAGGCTCAGAGTCAGGTTGTGCTCGGCCAGAATCTTGACGATGCCGTTGGCGGCGCGGCGCAGCGCAAACGGGTCCTTGGAGCCGGATGGCACCATGCCGAGGGCAAACATGCCGGCGATGGTGTCAGCCTTGTCGGCCACGGCCAGCACCGCGCCTTCCAGCGTGCGAGGCACGCTGTCTTCCATGCTCGTCGGCTTGTAGTGATCGTAGATGGCGGTGCCGATGGCGGCATCCAAGCCCTGCGCCGTGGCGTACAGGCCGCCAATCACGCCCTGCAACTCGGTGAATTCCTTCACCAGCTCGGTCGTCAGGTCGGTCTTGGCCAGCAGCGCGGCCTTGTGCACAATGCCCGGACGGAATTCCGGCTGCAGCTCCTTCACGCGCGCCGAAATCAGGCTCGCCAGGTGCTGCGTGCGGATTGCCTTCTCGTAGTAGCTGCCCAGTTCCTTCTGGAACGTGACGCTCTTGAGCCACTCCACGCGATCACGCAGCGTGTGCTTCTGGTCGGTGTTCCAGAAGAAGCGCGCGTCATTGAAGCGGGCGCGCAGCACGCGGGCGTTGCCGTGGCGGATGATCTCCGCGCCTTCCTTATCGGCCTGCGTGTTCAACACCGCCAGAAAGTGCGGTGCCAGCTTACCCTGCGCGTCTTCAATGGCAAAGTAATTCTGGTGGTCGCGCATCACGGTCACCAGCACTTCTTCGGGCAGCGTCAGGTACTCGCTCTCAAAGGTGCCTAGAATGGCCGTCGGAAACTCCGTCAGGTTCGTGACCTTGGCGAGCAGCGGCGTGTCCTCGCGCCAGCGCGCGCCGGGGACTGTGCGCGTCGCCGCGTCGAGTGCCTTGCGAATGCGGTACTCGCGCTTGGCGCGGTCGGCAATCACCGAGGCCTTCTCCATCGCCGCCGGATACTCGCTCGGAGCATTCAGCACAACTTCACCTTTGGAGAGCACGCGATGTCCACGCGAGACCTTGCCTGCCGTGATGCCCGCAAACTCCACCGGCACCACTTCGTTGTCGAGCAGCGCGACCATCCAGCGCACCGGACGCACAAAACGCTCTGGCTTGCCCAGGCGCCAGTACATGTTCTTCGCCCAGTAAATGCCCGCAATTTCCTTGGGCAGCAGCTCGGTCAGCAGCTCTTTCGCCGGACGCCCCTTCTTCACCACCTTGGCGGAAAGGTACTCGCCCTTCGGCGTGGTCATGCGCTCAATCTGGTCAAGTTCCACACCGGCCTTCTTGGCAAAGGCATGCGCGGCGGGCGTCGGCTGCCCGTCCTTGTAGGCCACCTTCACGGCCGGTCCCTGGAGCTGTTCTTCCATGTCCGGCTGCGAGAGGCTGACGTTGTGCGCAATGACCGCCAGGCGGCGCGGCGTCGAGTAGGCTTCAATTTCGGGCGCGGCGGAGAGATGCTCGCGCTCCAGCAGCTCGCGCACGCGGCGCGCAAGCTCTTCGCTGGCGGCGTCAATCATGCGCGCCGGAATTTCATCGGTACCGATTTCTAGCAGAAAATCTGGCATTTCCAACCCGTTCTCGGTTCGCGCTTCTCTGCGGGCGAACCGGATGAATCTGCAATCTCAACTGGCGCATGCACGCGGCACGCGCGCTGCCTACGCCTTGGCTTCCGCCTCGTGCGCTTCGCTCTGCGCGGCCTGCTGGTCGGTAAAGGCCTTGGCCACCGCCACCGCCAGGTTGCGGATGCGCGCAATCACGCCCACGCGCTCGGTCACGCTGATGGCGCCACGCGCGTCGAGCAGGTTGAACAGGTGCGAGCACTTCAGGCACAGGTCGTAGGCCGCCAGCAGCGGGAAGCGGCGGCGTTCGAGCGGCGCAAACTTCGGCGCGTCATCCGCAGGCTCGCCCTTCTTCGGCTTCTTCACGTATGCGCCCTTGGCGTAAACATCCACCAGCGCCTGGCACTCGGCCTCGTAGGCGTTCAGGTGAGCCCACAGCTTGTCCACGTCGGCGTATTCAAAGTTGTAGGTGGAGTACTGCTCCTCATCGGCCAGGCGCACGTCGCCGTACTTGATGGGGCGGCCATCCGGCGCGTAGACCCACACGATGTCATAAATCGAATCGACATCCTGCAGGAAGGCCGCAATGCGCTCCAGTCCGTAGGTCAGCTCCGAGCACATCGGGTCCAGGTCGATGCCGCCGCACTGCTGGAAGTAGGTGAACTGCGTGATCTCCAGACCGTCGAGCATCACCTGCCAGCCCACGCCCCAGGCACCCAGCGTCGGAGACTCCCAGTTGTCTTCTTCAAACTTCACGTCGTGCTTGCTCAGGTCGATGCCGATGGCGGCCAGCGACTGCAGGTAAAGCTCCTGCACGTCCTGGCGGGGTGGCTTCAAAATCACCTGATATTGCGTGTGCTTGTAGAGGCGGTTCGGGTTCTCGCCGTAACGTCCGTCGGCCGGGCGGCGCGAAGGCTGCACGTAGGCCACGTCATACGGTTTGGGGCCCAGCACGCGAAGGAAGGTCTCCGGCGACATGGTGCCGGCGCCGACCTCCACATCATGCGGCTGCTGTAGTACGCAGCCCTGCTTGGCCCAGAATTCCTGCAGCTTCAGGATCAGTTCCTGAAAAGTGAGCGGTCTTTGCGAAGATGAGTTCAAGTCTGCCTGCCGTTCCTAGTCCAGCTTTTCCAACTGCGATGCGGTCACCAGGCGGCGATCCAAATGCCGCGAAAGGATCTGCATCAGAAACTTGCGGAGGTCCGCGCCCTGTTCGCGCGTCCAGCGGCTGCCATCAATCGTCTCCAGCCGCGCGCGGAACATCTGCGCCGCGATCTGTCGCGACTCGGCGCACATCTCGCTGGAGGCGATACGCCGGTCGTTCTGGCACACCAACCCGTCGGCCATCGCGTGGAACCACGCGCGCTGCCCTTCGAGCTTGCGCCCGCAGGTCATGCAGGCATCCAGCTCCGGCAGAAAGCCCATCAGGCGGACCATCCAAAGATCAAAGTACGTCAGCGGCATCCAGATGCCGCCGGAGCGAAGCGCCTCTACGACGTTCCAGCTCAGGCGAAAGACGGCGTCGTTGGCCTCGCGGTCGGGGAGCATCTCGTCGAGCATCTCCGCCACATGGCCCAGGGCCACGGCTCGCGGATAATCGACGGCGTCGGCCAGCGGCGAACTGAGCACCTCGCAGGAGTCAAGCCTTGCCAGCTCCTGCCGCTCGCGGTCGTCCCATGTGGCGCGCACGCGCGTCAGCGGCTCCAGAGCACCCCCAAAGCGGCGGCGGCTCTTCTTTGCCGACTTCGCAATGCCCTTCACCTTGCCTTCGGCGCGGGTAAATAGCGTGACCAGAAGGTCCGCCTCGCGCAGCGGCCAGGTGCGCAACACAATCGCTTCGGACTGCTTGAGCGCCATCGTCGACCCGCGATTGCGTGCGCGTCACACCAGCTTCCAGCGCGCAAAAACGCAACCGTCTCGCAATCAATTCATTCTAGCGGAGCCGCCGCCAAGTGAAAAGCAAAGCAGTGAAAAACAGGGATTAGGGGCTAGCGGTTAGGGATTAACAGATAGAACGCAGGGCCTGCAAGGCCTTGGGTGCCCCTGAGCCTGTCGAAGGGTTCGCCGAGTGCCGGGTGCCCCAGGTTCGCCGAGCAACGCGAGGTTAACCTGGGACGCGAGAAGACTCCCGGTCTGGCACTCGCAAAGAACGTGAAAAGGCGCGCCCCGCAGGACGCGCCTCTCACTCAAATCTCAACTTCCGTTAACGGCCGTAATACTTCGCGTTGCGCTCGGCGTACTGCTTCCACTTCTCCGGAAGGTCGTCGAGGGCGAAGATGGCCGAGACGGGGCAAACCGGGACGCAGGCACCGCAATCGATGCACTCAGCCGGATCGATGTAGAGCATCTCTTCGGTGGCGTGCGCGGCCTCGTCCTTCTTGGGGTGAATACAGTCAACCGGACAGGCGTCCACACACGCTGTGTCCTTGGTTCCGATGCAGGGTTCTGCGATGACGTATGCCATTTGTGTCAGCTTCCTTTGTTAGTTAGATGCACTCGCTGTTCCCGCGTTGCGGAAATTGTAGCAAATCAAAACGGTTATGCCAGCTTGCGCTTACTTCTCGCGCTGCGCGGCGTAGTCCACCGCCGAAGGCGGCTCCTCCAGCCCGCGTCCGGCCATGATCTCCGCGAAATTCCGCATTAGTTCTTCATGCAGCAGGCCGTTGCTGGCCAGGGTCTCGCGGCTGTCGAGGCGGAAGGGCGAGCCATCAAAGCGCGTAACCTTGCCGCCAGCCTCCTGCACCAGCAGCGCGCCCGCCGAGGTGTCCCACGGATTCAGGTTGAACTCCCAGAAGCCGTCGTAGCGGCCACTGGCCACGTTGGCCAAGTCCAGCGCCGCCGAGCCTGCCCGGCGCACTCCGTGGCTGCGCAGCGTGATCTGGTAATAGAAATGGATGTTCGGGTTCTTGTGCCGCTTCTTGCTCGGGAAGCCCGTACCGGTGATCGCCTCCGCCAGCCGCGCAGTGGTGGAGACGTGGATCGGCTTCTCGTTCAAGGTCGCGCCCGTGCCCTTTTCGGCGGCAAACATTTCATCACGCGTCGGGTCATAGAGCACCCCCGCGATCAGCTCTCCATTCTTTTCCAGGCCGATTGAGACGCAGAATACCGGATAGCCGTGCGCAAAGTTCGTGGTGCCGTCGAGCGGATCCACATACCAGCGATATTCGCTGCCGCGCTCGTCGCGCGAGCCTTCCTCGCCAATCAGGTCATACCCCGGCCACAGTTCCCGCAGGCGGCTGACGATGAATTTCTCCGAGGCGCGGTCGGCCTCCGTCACCAGGTCTACGTCGCCCTTATAGGTGTAGCCAATGCCGCGCGCATAGTAATCCATCAGGATGGCACCGGCCTGGCGTGCAATGGAAGTGACCTGCGGCAGGTAAACGGTATTCGCGCTCGCGCTCATCGTTACTCCGCCACCTCCGCCGCTTCTGCGGCAGGCTGCTTGGCGCGTGTGGCCTTGGTTTTGCGCGCTGGCTCCTTCAGGACGCCTTCGCAGATGTAAAGGATTTCGTGCTTGAAGATAAACAGGTTCGGTTCGCCTTCGCGGGTCAGTCGAATCATGTCGCGGTCGTAGTATTCCACCCAGCCGCGCACAATTTCGCCTCCCACCAGACGGATGGAGACGGGCTTCTGCTTTTCACCGAGCGACTTCAGGTACGCCGCTTCTTCGTGTGTTTCCTCTGGCGGCGGAATCTTTCCCTTCCGCGCCGTCGAGTTGAGGGGATTCTGCTGGAAAGGCATGGGGCTATTCTACCCTGCCCCCGGTGCGCCACCGATGAAATCTCCGGCGCCGCCTCAACGGCAAACAAAAGCCCCGCCCGGGTTCGCCGGACGGGGCGTCAGATTCGCAGCCGGAAGGCTAAACCTTCTTGGCTTTGATCTTCAGGTTGTCGCGGCGCTCTTCATCCACGCCGCCCAGTTCCTCCCACATCTTCACCACGCTGGCCTTCACCTCGGCCGTCAGCCGGTCATAGGCCTGCTCGGGTGCTTCGTTCGGATTGGGATAAATCGGATCGCCAATCTGAATCTTCATCTTGTGGAAGCCCTGGAAATTGTGTCCGCGGGGCATGATTTCGTAGAAGCCCTGCTGCGCCACCGGCACAATCGGCACGTTCAGCGTCTGCGACAAAATCGCCGCGCCCTTCTTGAACACCTTGGGCGCGCCGCTGATCGAGCGTTCGCCTTCCGGATAAAGTACGAGGATATTGCCGCGGCGCAGGCCGTAGGCGCCCACGCGCATGGCTGGCACAAGGTTCGCGTCTGGGTCCACCGGGAACAGGTGGAACGAGAGCGCGATTGATTTCACCAGCCCTTCGCCGAAGATTTCACTGGTGCCGATGTAGAAGACACGCGGGAACATCTTCAGCGGGATGCAGGCCGCCAGCACCGGCGCGTCCATATAACTCTGGTGATTCGGGCACAGCAGGAACGCGCCTTCCTTCGGCAGCTTCTCCATGCCCTTCACTTCCATGCGGAAGAAGATTCGCGAAACCGTGTAGACCAGCCGGCCCACCAGGTACCAGAAGAATATCGGCAGCGAGAAGCCCTTGTCGAGCCGGCGCATCTCCGGATCATCCGTCTCCGAGGAAAGCAGCGCCTCCCATCCCACACCGTTGCCTTCGGTCTTGCCCGCGTGCTTGCGGACAAGGTCCACCATCTCGCGCACGGTGTAAACCTCGGCGGCCGACGAGTCATCCACGTCCGCCTTCAGCGCGTGCTCCAGCGCAACCAGCAGTTCCACGCGCTCCATCGAATCCAGTCCGAGATCAAGTTCGAGGTTGTCACGCGGATGCACCGGCTGCGCCGAGTTCTTGGCCGACTTGGCAATCACGGCGACGGCGCGCTCCACCTCGGGAATGGTCATCCACTCCTGTTCCTCGTCGGTCAGCGTGCGGACTTCCGTCTCATCCAGTTCGCGCTCGCCACGCGCGTGCTTTTCGCGCGCCATGCGCTCAATCTCATTGCGGCGCAGCTTGCGCGTGGTGGTGCGCGGCAGGTCCTCCTGCCAGATGTCGTAGCTCAAGATGCGCTTGGTGCTCGGCAGCGTGGCGCTCACACTCTCCACGTCATACCGGATGACCTCGCGCGTATTCACCACCTTGCGCTGGCGCAGCACCTCAAAGTTCGGCACGATGATGCCGTGCAGGCGCTCGCTCATCGGCTCGCCCGGCTTGCTCTCCAGGCCCAGCACGCAGATTTCCTTGATGAACGGCGAGCGCAGGTAATAGGCCTCGATCTCCTCGGGGTAAATGTTCTTGCCCGAGCTGAGCACGATCACATCCTTGGCGCGGCCAGTGATGAAGTAGTTGCCCTTCTGGTCCACGTAGCCAAGGTCGCCGGTCAGGAACCACTCACCATCGAAGGAGGCCTTGTTGGCGTCCGGACGGTTGTAGTAGCCCTTCATCACCGTCGGACCTGCGACGCAAATTTCGCCGACCAAGTTGCCATTCTCGTCCGGCTTCGGGTCGCGCACCTTCATCTTCACGTTGCACAGCGGGCGGCCAATGGAGCCGATGACGTTGTCATTCAGCGGCGTGGCCGTGCAGCCGCTGGTGGTCTCCGTCAAACCGTAGGCCTGAATGATGTCGAAGCCCAAGGCGTGGAAGTCGCGGCCAATCTGCGCGTCAAAGCGCGAGCCGCCGGTCAGGAAGAAGCGAATCTTCGGCCCCAGCGTCTTGTGAACCTTACCGAAGAATACCTTGCCCGGGTTCAGTCCGAACCGCCGGCAGAACTTGGTGATGCCCATCATCATGCGGAACAGCGCCACGATGGGGCGGCCCTTCTTGGCCACTTCGCCGAAGACGCGCTCGTGAATCAGGTAGAAGAACTGCGGCACGCAGGCAAAAATGGTGATCTCGCGCTCCTGCAGCGCCAGCATCAGCTCCGAACTGGAGAGCGAGTCGATGAAGACCACGCGGCAGCCGAACGCCAGCGGGAACATGATGTTCACCATCTGTGCCAGCACGTGGAACAGCGGCAGCACGCCCAGCAGGCATTCCTTCGGCGACAGGTTCACAAAGGTCCCCGCCGCGCGCATCTCCTCCACCAAATTCTCGTGGGTGATGACGACGCCCTTCGGGTCGGCCGTGGTGCCGGAGGTGTAGAAGATGCAGGCGATCGCTTCCGGCCCGAGTTGCACGGGCGTGAACGGAACAGCCGGAGCCGCCAGCAGGTCTTCCAGGTTCGGCATCTCGTCGCTGTGCTCGTCTATCAGCACCACCCGCACCTTGCGGTCGGCGATGGCCGTGCGCGCGTTGGCCAAGTTGCGCGTGTCGGTAAACATCACGACGGCGCCAGAATCATCCAGCAGCTTGGCAATCTGGTCGGCGTGGAAGGCCGTGTCCAGCGGAACCGCCGTGTAGCCGCAGCCAAGGATGGCGACCTGTGTGGCCACCCAGCGCGGGCTGTTGGCAGCCAGAATGACGCAACGCGAGCCGGGGGCCAACTGCTGCTGGCTGAGCCAGGCGGCTATCTGGTCCGTGACCGCGCGCAACTGCCTGTAGGTATAACGTTCGAGAATATGACCGTCGGCGGTGGTAACAACTTCGCTGGCGCCAATATGAGAAGCGGTGGCACCCGGCTGCCGTTGAATTTCAATGGCAAGCAGGTCCGGCCAGCGCTCTACAGATTCCAGGAATCGGCTATAAAACATACGACGCCGATTGTAAATGACTGAATCCCCGTGGCCGTAGCAGAAACCACCACGCGGATTCCGCGAAGGTGGAGCTATTACAAATCTTTTACATTTGTCGCCATCAAGACCGGGTGCCGCTCCAGATCAGTGCAGCTTGCTGGTGTAGTAACCGGCACGGTGGCGGACCACAAGCTTGCGCTCGCCGCCGGCAGCCTTCACGTCGATCTTGCGGAACTCGTTGGCCACCCGGCGGCTCGGGTAGTAGCCCACCAGGTATTGCGTGCGCAGCTCGTCGCTGATCTGCCGGAAGGCACGGTCCAGCTCGCCGAGCGAGGTAGCGTAGTAGTACTTGCCGCCGGTGTCCATGGAAAGCTGAATGAGCGCGTGCTCTCCGCCGAGGTCGCGTCCGGCGTTGGCCTCAATCGGCACCATGATGACCGGGTAGATGATGGCTTCGGCAGTCTGCGCTGCGCGCAGTGCTTCCTCATAATTCGTGCGGCTGGCCGTATCGCCGCCATCGGTGATGAGCACCATGACCTTGCGGCCCTTGCGCGGAATCAACGCATCCGAGCCGAGGAAGATGGCGTCATAGAGCGCCGTGGCCGAGCCGGAACGCACGCGGCCGATGGCGCTGTCGATGGCCTTGCGGTCGTTGGTGAAGCCGCGCATTTCAGTCACGATCTCACTGAATTGATACAACGAAATCGCGTCCTGCGGGCGCAGGATGGCATTTGCAAAACGCCGTGCCGACTCCAGTTCAAGCGGCAGGTCCTTGCGCGTGCTCAGTGAGGCATCAATGCCCATGACGATCGAGAGCGGCATCTCGCTCTCGCGGTCGAAGACGGCGATCTTCTGCTCCTCTCCGTCCTCATAAACCCGGAAGTCATCCTTGGTCAGCCCGCCGACCGGCGCGCCATGCTCATCGGTGACCGTGGCAAAGACGTTCACCAGCTTCACCTCCGAGCGGAAGGTCGTCGAAGGCTCCTCTTTCTTCTGGGCCGGAGTGGTGGAGGCCTGCGCCGGGTCGCCCGGGCGCGGCGGACGATGCACCACATGCTGGTTGGTGGTGGAATCCTGCGCCACGGCGCACGGCCCCGCCAGCGCCGCGAATGCCATCAGTACTGCCGCGAAAGCCTGCCCCCGGTTCATCGTCATCCGATTATATAGACGCCCACGGCGAGGCTTGGTCACTGGTCTGGAAGTGGTGGACATCCTGGTCTGCGTCGCCGTGCAGCAAGCTCTGACATTCTGGCCTACCTTGCGCCGTGCATCCAGATACCTGCCAATCCCGTGAAAATGGAACTGATTTCATCGAGAGGATGGAGCTTATTGTGATGCGAGTCACCGCACAAACGCTCAAGCTTCCATAGTCTTTCCCGGAAATGAAAAGTGCTACCCACCTTCCAGAACTGGACGGTTTGCGAGGCATCGCGATTCTGACAGTTGTTCTCTTCCATGCGATGCCAGGGGGACCGGAGTACTACCAGCCTCTGCCGTTTCTGCACGGAGTATTCAACCTGGGTCCGTCAGGCGTGGATCTGTTCTTCGTGCTGAGTGGCTTTCTGATCACCGGAATCCTGGTGGATTCCCGCGGCTCCGAGCATTACTTCCGCACGTTCTATGTTCGCCGCGTGTTGCGCATACTCCCCGTCTATGCCTGCGCCTTGATCGCGCTGTTCTGCCTCACGCTGCCTGCCTTCCATCGATCCGGCGCATTGCTGGAGATCCATTCAGGCGAGCAGATCTGGTACTGGTTCTTCCTGCAGAATTGGCGCGACGTTTCCGGTCATATCATTGACCCGTTGATCCACTTCTGGTCGCTGGCAATCGAGGAGCAGTTTTACCTGATCTGGCCAGTGCTTGTGCTGCTCTGCCCGAGCCGCGCTCTGGGCAAGGTCTGCCTGGCCCTGATCGCCGTCCCGTGCGCGATACGGACTGCGATTGTGTTTGGCCACCTGGTTCGCCCGGAGCTGCTGGAAGAATGGATTCACCGGGCCACCATCACCCGTCTGGACACGTTGGCGGTTGGAGCGCTGATTGCCCTCATCGCGCGCAATGCCGATTGGCAGCAGGAAGCCCTGAAGTGGGTTCGGCTCGTTGCCCCTGCATCATGCGCGGCATTCATTCTGCTCCCGCTGATCAGCCCGCAACTTGCACTAACCGTGGGTTACACCGCAACGGCCGCGATGTTCGGATGTGCCGTGCTGGTCTGTGTGGCCGAGAGCGGTTCGTCTCACTGGCTCTGCCGGGTCACAAGGAGCGGGGTGCTCCAGACGCTGGGACGCTACAGCTATGGAATGTATGTATGGCATCTGGCTGCCCGCGGCGCAATGAGGATGATTGTCTACCCTGCATTGCCGCGGAGCGCGATGGCGGTCTATTTCAGAAGATATCCGCTGCTGTTTTCGCTGCCGTTCATGTTGCTCTGCCTGCTGGCAGCATTTGTATGCGCGGTGATCTCGTGGAACCTGATTGAAAGACACTTCCTGCGGCTGAAGACCCGCTTTGCATACTCGCCACGTATGCCAGAGGCGGTTGCGCCCGAAGCCGCGTAAGGCATCGGCGAAGGCTCCGGAATCTTGCGCAATCACGCCATGCGGATTGCGCAAGGTTCACTACAGCGTCTTCACTTCGTCCGGGAAGTCCTCGCCATCGGCCCAGACTGCTCCGTCCTCGAAGAACTCCTTCTTCCAGACCGGCACGCGCTTCTTCAGCGTGTCGATGATCCAACGGCAGGCCTCAAAGGCGGCGGAGCGGTGTCCGCTGGCGACCACGATGGTCACGGTGGTGTCGCCAATTTCCTGGCGGCCCACGCGGTGCACAATGCGCACGTCGCGGATGGCGAACTGCTTCAGCGCCGTCGTTGCCAGGTTTTCCATCTCCTGCACGGCCATCGCCGGGTAGGCTTCATATTCCAGGTACAGCGTGCGGCGGCCGCGCGTGTTGTTGCGCACCACGCCGTCAAACACCACCAGCGAGCCATTCTCCGGGTGGCGCAGCCGGTCGGTGACCTCGTGAGTCACAATCGGTTCGCGCTGCAGGCGTGCGTGTTCGGACTCCAGCGGAAGGTCGTCGGGCGCTCCGCCGCTTACCGGCGGCAGCAGGCCCACTTCGTCCCCGTCTTTCAACGCCGTGGAGGGCGAAGCAAACGACTGGTTGACCGCGACGGCCACCGAACGTTCATATTTCTGCAATCCGGCATAACGCTTCAGGACTTCCGCCCAGGCGTCTCCGGCGGTGGCACCGGCGGCCAGTTCCATCTCAAGCGAGGAGCTGCCCACCGTCTCGCGAACACTTCCGAAACACACAATCCGCACTTTCATAGGATGAACATACCAGAAATCCGGAGCGCTCAGCACGCAGATTCCACGCCTGCGGCTTACCGGTTCCGCGCCGATGAATTCTTGCCAGGTACCTGCAAATAGACTTGTGATCGCTTTTCGTTGGCTGTAAGAATTCTTAACGAAGCGGGAAGACTCGGGGAGGTTTCTTCTTGAAGATCCAGAAAATGATTTCTTGTGCGGCCCTCTTGATGTGCGCCGTAATGTTCATGACCAGTTGCGGACAGACGTACCACCTGCAATCCATTGTGATGAGTCCGTCCTACAACGCGCTCTACGGCATGTCCGCCTATGGAACCTTCGCAGTTAAAGCGCAGCTCTCCAACGGCAGCACGGAAGATGTGACGACCAAGGTAACGTGGGCGTTGGCTGCACCATCCGATTCTTCCAGCAGCGACCAGCAGGCTCTCCTGTCCAGGGTCCGTCTGACTCCTGGGTTAGCCAACCAGGTTCAAGTGATTGGCGGCATCTGCACTTGGAATTGGAATCCGGTCACTGACTCCACAGGTAAAACTACCAGCTTCACCTATGGCTACCATCCCTTTACCATCACCGCGACCTACGAGGGGCAGACTGCAATCGGCAGTTTCAGCGTGAACAGCATCGCTGGTTGTTATGACCCGAACCACACGGCTCCCACAAGCGATCCCGGCTACACGGGGCCATCGTTCTACGACTGAGAATCAAGCAAGCCGCAAAGAGCCAGCCTTGGGCTGGCTCTTTTTGTCTCTAGGCGGCCTGCGTCTCTCTACTATTCCTTCTGGCCAAGCACCAGACTCCACTCCCTGAACCGCTTCCCTGCCTCATCCTGTTCCAGCCGCCAACCAAGCGTCTCCGCAGCCCTGCCCGCCCGCACCGAGGTAATCACGTACAGGCAGTTGGGCCAGAAGGCCTCGCGCAGGTCACGCTCCGACCATCGAGCCTCATGCTCCGGGTGCGAATGGTAGAAGCCTGCGATGCGCATGCCGAACGCCCGCGCCAGCCGCTGCGCGTGGAATAGCTCCTCCGGTGCCAGCGCGTAGCCCGTGCGACGGTTCGTTGCCACATTCGCGCAGCGCACAACCGCATGGATCGCCCGTGGCGGCTCGTCTTCCCCGTCCGGCTCACGGCGCGTCAGCAACACGCCGCAGCACTCTTCCAGCGGCGTCCGCTCGGCTTCGCGCCGCAAGAACTCCCATTGCCGGGTTCCAATCAGGCATGCCATCGCCAGTATTGTACCGGCCTGCCCCGGGGTATCGCGCTGATACCCTTCGCGGCAAGTAACCAAGCATTTACAATGGAGCGGAATGGAAAACGCGCCCGCACAATATGTAGACACACAGGCCAAGCTTGCAACCCTGGTCGACCACCTTCGCACACAGCCCGCTGTGGGCCTTGATACCGAATTCATCTCCGAGGGCCGCTACGAGCCCGCGCTTTGCCTGACTCAGATATCCACGGCGGAGGGCCTCTGGATTGTGGACCCGCTCGCCGTCCGCGACCTCGCCGACTTCTGGCATGTGCTCACCGAATCCGGCCGCGAGCTGGTAACGGTCGCCGCCCGCCAGGAGATTCGCTTCTGCGCCAAGGGCGCCGGACGCGCTCCGGCCCGCGTGCTCGACCTGCAGGTGGCCGCCGGACTGCTCGGCTTCGGCTATCCACTCAGCCACACCAACATGGTCATGCGCCTGCTCAACACGCGCGTGCATGGCGGCGAGAGCTTTACCGACTGGAAGAAGCGCCCGCTCACCCAATTGCAACTCAAGTACGCCGCCGACGACGTGCGCTACCTGCTCGACATGCGCAAGAAGCTGCTGCAGCGTGCCGACAAGATGGGCCGCACCGACTGGGTGCACGGCGAGTGCTCCGACCTGGTGGCCACCGTCATGCGCGAAGAGGAAAAGTGGCGCGTCTCCGGCAGCGCCCGCATGGGCCGCCGCCAGCTTGGCGTGCTGCGCGAAGTGTGGCGCTGGCGCGACCGCGCCGCCCGCAACGCCAACATCCCCGCCTCCCGCGTGCTGGGAGACTCCATGCTGATCGAAGTGGCGCAGCGCAGCCCTGCCACGGTGGAAGACCTGTTCGCCATCCGGGGACTCGACCGCCGAATCTTCCGCAACTCTGAACATGAGATTGTGGAGGCCGTGAAGCGGGGCAAAGAGATTCCTGAAGCCGAACTGCCGAACAATGAGCGCCGCGAAGATCCGCCGCAGGTGGCCGTGCTGGCCAAACTGCTTTCGGTGGCTTCCAACGGGCTGGCCGCGCAGTTTGATGTGGACCCGGCGCAGTTGGCAACGACCGCCGACCTGCAGGCCTGCGTGCGCTGGTTCCTGGCTCCCGACGATAATCCCAAGCCGTCCGTGCTTGAAGGATGGCGCGGAGAAATCCTCTCCGGCCCGCTGCTGGGCTTCCTGGAGGGAAAACGCGTGGTGCGTGTCGGCAACGTCAAGCGTGCCAACCCACTTGTATTCGAGGACTTTGGGAAGTAAAAGCTCCTACATGCGGTGCCAGGCTCGCCAGCCCCAAAGCACCGCAATCGCAAGGATGAGCACGAGACTGGCGCTTCCAGCCAGACCGGTGAGAGGGCGCAACCGCGCCATCCGGCGCTGGAGAGCCGTCTGCTCCTGGGCCATCTGTGATTCGGCCTGGTCCAGGAACAACTGGTCATCCTCATGCATGCCCAGCGTCCCGCGGTAGATCAGCAAAACGACGAATGCCGCGGTGAACAGAAACCAAAGGCCCCAGAGAATCTCCATCAGTTCCATGGCGCACCCCGTGGAGTACGGTCCGCGGCCCCACGCCGCAGCCCGGGCTGGCCGGAATTTTAGTACGGTTCCGTCCCGGCCGGACGCCTATTTTTTGGTCCATTCCGGCTTTTGCGACTTCCCCCGCCCCCTCCTCATCAAATTCCTTGAGAGTTCGCCGGATATTCCGGCCGCCGGTGGGGATGGTCGTGGCTGCGACAGGGTCCTGTCCGGGTGGATTGTCGCCTGCACCCGCGTGTGGGCGACGGCGGACTCTCTGCTATAATCTGGAGTTTCAAGGAGAACAAATGTCGACCACCACACCTACAACCCCTGAAGTCAAGAAGGCCCCGCTGACCCTGACTCCTACGGCCATTGCAAAGGTCAAGGAGATCATGTCCCAGCAGGACCCAGTTCCCGCAGGCCTGCGCGTGGGCGTTGTGGGCGGCGGATGCTCCGGCTTTTCCTACAGCATGCAGTTTGAAAATGCTGCCGGCGCCATGGACAAGACGTTTGAGTTCGACGGCCTGAAGGTCTTCGTGGATGCCACCTCGGTCATGTACCTGCAGGGCGCCAGCGTTGACTATGTGGAGACGCTCGAAGGCGCGGGCTTCAAGTTCGATAACCCGAATGTGAAGAGCACCTGCGGCTGCGGCTCCTCCTTCAGCGTGTAGTCCGTCACCCGTCCGAAAATTCAAAAGCCCCGCTTCGGCGGGGCTTTTCGTTGCGCATTGTCTTCTCGCGCCTGTCAGTTCTTGTTGGCCGCACCGCCGGAACTGCCACTGCTGCTGGAGCTTCCTGAACTGCTGGTTGGCAGCCCGGTGGTACTGGTGGACGAACCGAGTGTGTTGTTGGTGGCATTCGGATCGTACGGACCCACGGGCACCCTTCCGCGATCCTGGGTCACGACATAGACAAACTGCCAGTCGCGATAATTTTCCTTGCGCGCGAAGATATGGAAGCCCTTGCCGCGCGCCAGGCTGGAAACGCCAAAAATTGCGCCCCCGGCGCCGCTCGTGGTTCCCATCTTCAAATCCATGCCGAACGCGCTCTTTGAGCTATCGGTCCCGCCAACCGTCTCGTACTTCCCGCCCATCCCATTGCTATCCTCGGAGTCCTTGCTGGAGGCGGTTCCCGTTCCGCTGGCGTCCGTGGTGCCCGATCCGAAGCCAGTGCTTCCCCCCGAAGAAGTACCCGACTGCCCCGAGCTGCCGCCGAACAGATTGAAGCCGCCGCTCCCGGAGTTGCTGCCGCCAAGAGTGGAGTTCACCCCGCTTGTAAGGCCCGGAATATTCGGCAGAACTCCGCCGCTGCCAAAGATAGCGCTGCCGCCGGTCATCCCAGACATCGCCACCTCCTGCTGATGCAGCAGCCGCCACTTCCCCGTAAGCGACATCGGGTCGGAATACTGCTTGCGCAGTGAGCGGTACTTATTGGTTTCCTCAAGTTGCTGAATCGTGGTCGGGTAGCGACCGAACTTCTTGTAGAACTTGCGGACAGCGCGCTCGTATTGCACGCCGCGGTGGATCATCTCGTCCTCGCGCTCGTGCTTCACCTGGGCGGCAAAGTTGTCCACGTAGCCGGCCAGCGCAATGGCCATCAGCGCCACAAACAGCAGCATCACGATCAGGACATAGCCCCGCTCGCCCTTGCGCGCCGTTGTTGGAACAAGCAGCTTCATCCGCGACTATCCTTGCGAGAGCGTCACGTTCTGGCGGTTGTTGTAGAGCATGTCCTCAATCTCAACCTGTGTGGGCATGATGCGCACGATCTTGTAGCGGCGGTTGACGATGTCTCCCTCGCGCGCCACAAACACATCCTCACCCTGCGACAGAAAGATGCTTGGCTTCTCGCCCGGTTTACTGGCCATGCCGAAGAACTTCAGCGGGATCGGCGGCGGGGGAGGAGGCGTGTTGACCACCGGCGCGGCTTTGGCCTGAGACATCGGGAACGGCTTCTGCTTCACCGGCTCAATCTTCGGCGGCTCCGGCTCGGCCCGGAATATGTTGCGGCCCGCACCCTTGTAGCGAACCTGCTCGCTGGCTGCCAGCAGGTCCAGCCGCAGGCGCGGGTCGATCGAGTCGCTCAACATCGCGGCCTTCTTCTCCTTGGCTGGTGCTGATGCCTTCGCCGCAGGCGCCGCAGCAGGCGTTTCCGGCTTGCCGAGGAAGCCATGCCAGACCGTGAACAGTGCCAGCACCCCCAGCACGGCGGCAGCTCCTGTCTTCAGGCGGTTCTCAGTGCCCAGCTTCATAGCCGCCTCCCAGTCCTGCGTTGCGCAGATAGGTGGTGAGCTTCAACTGCACCATCAACACATCGTTCGGCTGAGCGCCGCCAAACGCCACTCCATCCACAATGTACAGCGACGGGTTGCGCTCGAGCGCATTCAGAAATTCCATTTGCGCGGTGTAGTTGCCACGCACAATGGCCGCCATGGAAAGCTTTTGCACGCCGGGAAGGCCGGAATCGTGCGTCTCATACTTCACGCCGACCACCTGCACATGACTCTCATTCCCCAGCTTGTTCAGCGCCTGCGAAACTTCCGAATACCGCGAAGGCAGGCGTCTGCGGTAGAACTCGGTGACCTGTCCGCGCGCCTCCACCAGCTTCTTATCCATGTCGCGTGCAGGCAACGCCACCTTGCGCTGCTCCATCACCTGGGCGCGCAGTGTGTTGTACTCCTGCTCGCGCGCCTCGCGCGAACGCCCCACCGGAGAGAGCAGCACGCCGACAGCGGCAAGGTCGAGCACCACCAGGACGCCGCAAATGGTCAGCAGAATATTCCGCGCGAATCGCAGCGTCATTTGCGCCTCCCATTGCTGACCGGCATCATCCTGGCCGAGTCCTTGGCCTTGTCTTGCGCGGGCGCATCGCTCTCCGCCGTGGAGTAGCTGAAGCCCTGTGGCACGTACTCCGCCTTGATCTCAAAACGCACCGTGTCGCCGGGCCCCGCCGCTCCGCCGGGGCCGAAGGAGCTGCGCTCCGGATCGATTTCCATCTCGCTCACCAGCTCTGCGTTGTGGAATGCCGGCGAGGTTTCCATGTGCTGCACCAGTTCCACCGCGCGATCGCGGCTGTTGCCCGCCACCATCAGGTGGAGCGTGAGCACGCGCCGCTTGTCGAATTCCGGGAGCGCTGACACCACGTGCAGGTGCGGCGGCATCACCCGTTCCAGTTGCATGAACACTTCGGTCCAGGAAAACGACTTCTGCGCAATCACCTGGTTGAAGAACTGCGAAGCCTCCACCGTGTCGCGGTTCTCCGGCAGGTTCAGCATGGTCATGGCGTCATTGTGCTGCTGCTGGAGCTGGCGTGTCTCCTCGCGCAGCCAGTTGATCTGCGCGTTGACATCGCGCGAGCGATGATAGCTGCTGACCGTGTAGGTCAGCAGCACCACCGAGCACAGCGCCAGCACTGCGGTGAGCGCGCCCCAGCGCAGAAAGAAGCGCCGGACGTCCTGGTAGGGCTGCGAAGCGAGATTGATGTTGAGCCGCATTCGATTCCTGCTCGCACCGGACCGGGCCTGTGCCCTTCCGGCATGAATTCCTGCTAGTAAAGCGCGCCCAGCGCGCCTGCAAAATCCGCGCGTCCGCCGGAGTTCGCCAGCGACGCGCCGATCAATTCCTCCACCGGAGCCTCCGCCTGCGCGGACAGCGCCGGGGCCAGTTCGCGCAGGTTGCCCGCTCCCGCCAGCAGAATGCGCTTCACGCTGGTTCCGAACGTATCCTGGAAATAGACCAGCGAGGGATAAACGTCGTCGGCCAGTTGTGCAGGCGTCAGCTTGTCGGCCGCCGCGCCTTCCAGCGTGCGCAGCAGCAGCAGGCGGCCTTCATTCACAATGGCAACGCTGGTGGCACTGGCATCCACCTTCACCAGCAGCGACGGCTCGGAGGCATCCACCAACCCGAGCGCCGCCAGCGTCGAGGGCAACACCACTCCGGGAGCGCAGCCGGCCTCGCGGAAGGCTAGTTCATACTCGTCGCGCACGGCGCGCTGCATGACGGCGACAACCACACGCACGTCCTGCTCGCTGCGCTGCACGTGATAGCTGAGAACAGCTTCTTCGGCGTCAAACGGCAGGCTCTTGCGCAGGCGGAAGCGTACGGCGGCATCAGCCTCCGTAGCACGGCTGGGCAGCGTATCGAAATCCAGCAGCACCACGCGCGCGGCGGTATCCGGCAGCACGGCCGTCACTTCGTGCGTGCGTCCGGCGGCGGCCAGCACCGTGTCGCGGATGGCCTCCCGCACGGCGGCCTCGTCGAGGATGTTCTGCGCCGTCAGCGAAGGCACGAGCGCCCCGGCTGGCAGCGACCGCGTGTGCATCGCCTCCAGTTGCCCGCTGGCGTTCACCCGCGCAGCGGCCACGCCCGCCGTTTGCAGCTCGCAGGCCACATGAGGCCGTGCAATCCGGTTCTGTTCTGCCTTTGTCATCGCGTTGTCTCAATGAAGGTGACCTTGTTGATCTCCTTCACGGTCGTAACACCATTTCTCACTCGCGCCAGCGCCGATTCACGCAGGAAGTGCATGCCCTCCTGCCGCGCCGCCTTGCGAATCTCCGAGCTGGGCCGCTTCGCCAGAATCATGTCGCGGATCGGATCGGTCAGTTCCAGCAGTTCGTGGATGGCGGTTCGTCCGCGGTAACCGGTGCCTCCGCATTCGATGCAGCCCTGCCCTTCATAAAGCGGAACGTCGCGCCACTCATCAGGCGGCAGGCCGTTGACTTCCAACTGCCGGTCGGTCAACTGAATCTCGTGCTTGCAGTGCTCGCAAATCACGCGCACCAGCCGCTGCGCCAGAATGCAATTCAACGCGGAGACAAAGTTGTAGGCCTCCACGCCCATGTTCAGGAATCGGCCGAGCACGTCGACCACGTTGTTGGCGTGCACGGTGGTGAACACCAGGTGGCCGGTCAACGCCGAGTTGATGGCAATCTGCGCCGTCTCGGTGTCGCGGATTTCGCCGACCATGATCTTGTCCGGGTCGTGGCGCAGAATCGAGCGCAGACCTCGCGCGAAGGTCAGGCCCTTCTTCTCGTTCACCGGAATCTGCGTGATGCCGCGAATCTGGTACTCGACCGGGTCTTCGATGGTGATGATCTTGTCTTCGTCGGTCTTGATTTCGTTCAGCGCGGCGTAGAGCGTGGTGGTTTTGCCGGAGCCGGTCGGCCCCGTCACCAGCACCATGCCGTACGGCTCGGCGATGTAGCGGCGGAAGCGGCGCAGCGTCTCCGGGTCGAAGCCCACCACGTCGAGCGTCAGGCTCTTGAACTTCTCACTCATCGACTCCTTGTCGAGCACGCGCAGCACGGCGTCCTCGCCGTGGATGCTGGGCATGATCGAGACGCGGAAGTCGATGTAGCGGCCGTTGTAACGCACGCGGAAGCGGCCGTCCTGCGGCACGCGGCGCTCGGCAATGTCCAGTTCGCTCATGACCTTGATGCGCGAGATGATCGTCGAGTGGTGCTCCTTGGCGATCGGCTTCATCGCCTCCTGCAGCACGCCGTCAATGCGGTACTTGATGACCACCGAGTCGTCGCGCGTCTCAATGTGGATGTCGCTGGCACGCCGCTGCAGGGCGGTAAAGATCGTGGTGTCCACCAGGCGTATGATCGGGCTGCCGTCGCTCTCGGCGGTCAGCTTCTCGATGGAGATTGTCTCTTCGCCGCTTTCATCCTCGCGGATGACGTCGAGCGTGAAGGTCTCGCCCGCTTCTTCCAGCACGCGCTGCGACTGGTCCGTTTTCTTTAGAAGATCATTGATCTGCGCCAGCGTGGCCACGCGCGGCACCACGCGGCGGCCCAGCAGCAGGCTGATCTCGTCGATCGTCATCAGCTGGCTGGGGTCGGCAATGGCGATGGCCAGCCGTCCGTCGGGCAGTTCTTCCAGGGGAATGAAGTTGTCGCGGAACATCAGGTCGACCGGAATCTTCTTGAACAAGTCGTGCTGAATCTTGTAATTCTTCAGGTCGACGAACTCGCAGCGGTAGCGCCGCGCCAGTTCCCGCGCGCGTTCCGGCTCGTCACTTCCTGATGTCGTCGGTACAAACAGTTCTGCCATGAATCCCCTTTTACGTCTTTAGAACGCGCCGCTGGCGCCGATGTTGAAGATCGGCATGTAGAGCGAAATCATAATGAAGCCGACCACCAATCCCATGAAGATCAGAATCACCGGCTCAATCAGCGCCATGGCCGCGGCCAACGCGTTCTGCACATCCTCTTCGTAGAACTCAGCCACCGAGATCAGCATCGTCGGCAGTGCGCCGGTCGATTCGCCAACCTCGACCATTTCAATTGCCAGCTCCGGAAAGACCTTCGTGTCTTCCAGGCTGCGCGCCAGCGGCTGGCCCTGCCGAACCTGCTCGCGTGCGCTGTTCACCGTGTTGCTCACCAGCCGGCTCTGCATGGAGAGCGAGGCCGTCTCCAGCGCCGGAACCAGCGGCAGTCCGCCCGAAAGCAGCGTGGAAAGCATGCGCGAGAACATTGCCACCTGGAAGCGGATCCAGATGGTGCCATACAGAGGAATCTTCAGCCGTCCGCGATCCAGCAGTTCGCCCCCCTGAGATGTCTTTGACCAGCGCCAGAGCGCGAATCCGCCGCCGAACACAACCAGTGCGATGTAAGGGATGTAGTCCTTGATGCCCATCGCAATCGAGATGGTGAACAACGTAACCGGAGGCAGCGGGCGACCAAGGTCCTTGTAGAGCAGCGCAAACTTCGGCACCACGTAGGTCATCAGCACGCTGAGCAGGATGACCACACCGCTCACCAGCAGCGTCGGATAAATCAGCGAAGCGAGCAGCTTCTTACGGAAGGTCAGCGACATGCGCTGGAAGCTGATATAGCGGGTCAGCACTTCTTCCAGGTTGCCGCTCTTTTCGCCCGCCAGCAGCGTGGTCGAATAAATCTTCGGGAAGGCGCCCTGCGCCTCGAATGAGTCCGAGAGCAGCTCTCCACCCTTGACGCGGTCGCGCACGTTCTCCAGCAGGCCGCGAAAGAACTCACTCTTCTGGCGGCGCGCCAGCAGGTCCAGCGCCTGCACAATGGGCAGGCCCGCGTGGATCAGGGTCACGAACTGCTGGTTGAAGATGACGAACTGCTCGAGTGAAACCTTCTTGCGGCCCAGGCGCAAGCCCTGTGCCCCCACCAGCCCTCGTGGACGCACCCAGTAGACAAGGAAGCCAAGCTGCGCAAAGCGGTCGCGCACTTCGTCCGCCGAATAGCCGGCCTCCACCTGCTCGACCACCCGGCCGCGATCATCCGCCATTCGTATGACAAACTCGGCCATCGCTCCCTCTATCCGGACCGCGCCACCGCGCCACAATCCTGCCAGTGTATCACCCGTCGGAACAACATTTTCCGCACCTTCCGCGCATTGGTTCCGGCGCGGGAAGAGGCTGGCGGCTGGTTCCTAGGGCTGCAACTCCGTCGCCTTCATCACTTCCACTCCCGCTGGCGGCTGGAAGTGGAATTTTTCCTCCCCGACGGAAGGGTTATCGACCTCGCCACGCAGATCGAAGACCGTCCGCGAGCCATCAAGCTCTTCAATGCTGATGCGCACCAGTTTCTGGCCGGCAATCTCCAGCAGCACCTGGCTGATGCGATCCTGCATGCCGTTGGGCACGCCGCGCAGCACCAGGCTGCCTCCCGCCGAAGGCTTCACGTCCTGCGCCACCGACAAGCCCTTGAACTCCTTCGCCAGCTTGGTGCGGCCCAGCAGGTAGCGCAGCGGGCTGCGGAAGTCATCCATCTGCTTCAGCTGCGCTCGCCGGGCCTGCTTTTCGCCCGGCACATAGAACCATGCCGTCTTGCCGTCGGTGACAAACAGCTTGGCCCGCGGGTGCGTATACTCCCAGCGCATGCGGCCCGGCTTCTGTATCCACAGTGTGCCGCTCTCCACCCGGCGCATTCCGCCGCCTTCGTAGCTCTCCGTAAACCCTGCCTGCATGGAGCGCAGATTGTTGTAATGCTTGTCGACGGCGTCGGCAACGGCGCGCACGTCCTGTGCATGGGCCAGTGCACCTGCCAACCACACAACCGCAACAAGGGTGCTGGCTTTTATAAAATTCATTTTCAAGTCCTTAAAACATTTAGACGTTGGGGGACGCCGATGGTTTACCGTCCACTCACTTAGCCGTGGGCCTCATGGAAGCCGGGTCGGCGATCACCGGCAGCATGGTGTTCTTCTTGCTCTCCGGCACGCCGCGCGTAAGGAACGGCATCTTCTCCGGCTGCGCCACCTCAATGTGCCCGCGCACCAGCCGGTAAGGGTTGCCGACCGGATCATTGGGAATCGCCCGCATCCACCCGGTGGAGAGCAGTTCCGCCCAGTTGGCGGGGGCATGCCCCATCGCCGTCTCAAACTTGCCAATGTGCTCGTCGAGCTCGCGGATTTCCTCGTCCGCGCGCAGTGAAAGCAGGCGCTTTTCCGCCGAGGACCGTATGTTTGGGTCGTCCGTGCTGTTGTGTATGTTGATCCACAGATAGCGCGCCGTCTGGTACTCGCCGGCATGCTGCGCAAGCGCCGCGGCCATCACCCGCATCCACGGCAGCGCCCCCTTAATCTCCGAACCTTTCTCGAAGGTCTTGCTGGCGGTTGCCGGATCGTGCAGTTCAACCCACTGAATGTAGGCCAGGTGATAGTAGAGCCGCCACGCCTCGGGATTACGGTCGATTCCCTTCTGCACCAGCCGGGCCGCCGCCTGCGGGTCGCCGGCTCCTTCCGGCGGAGCCTGCGCCAGGAAGATCGACCCGAATTCGTAGGCCGTCATCAACTGCGGGTCGCACTCGGTGGTGATGTCCAGCAACGGTGCCAGCAGCTTGTACTGCATGGAGTGTGCATGGTGATGCCCGCCGAAGTACTGCACCACGCGCGTCCAGTAAAGGTCGGCCATCAATCCGTTGTAGCCCAGGCTGACGGTCTTCACCGCCTTTGCCGACGGAAGGTACATCACTTCCTCAAGCGTTGCGCCCTCGCGTTCGTGCTCCAACTGGCGGCTCACGGCCACCGTTGCGCACAGGCTGGCCAGCATGAGCATGGCCGCCACCAGCCGCACAGGACGGATCCCCGCCTTGGCTTCGCCCGTCATTTCAGGTTGCGCCTCTCGAAGATCAGAGCCGCTGCGCTCAGGCACAGCAGCGAGTAGACCGCAACGTACAGCGTGTCCAGCAGCACCAGCCGCGACGGAATCGCCACGCCATGCGCGGCCTGCAGCATCACGTTCAAAGCCGCAAAGTTCGGCACCACGTAGCTGAGGCCGTACGCAATCCACTTGGCCGCTCCGCTGGCCATGGAGGCAAAACCGCGCAGGTCTTCCGCGTAACTGCCAATCACGAATACGGCGAACGAGAAGATGGCCGACATCAGCGGTGTGGTGAACGTGGAGCACAACAGCGCCAGCGAGATCATCAGCACGTATTGCAGCAGGATCAGGTAAATGGCCGTCACCACCGCCGCGTCCTGCGCGCTGAAGCCATGCCCCACGTAATACAGGGCCGCAAACAGCGCCACGCTCATCATCAGCGCGTTCACCGTCACGGTCATCACCAGCCCAGCCCACTTGCCGGCGATGAACTCCCAGCGCCGCACCGGGCGCGCCGCTAGCACCGTGTACAGCGTGCGCTTTTCAATCTCCTTGGAGACCAGCCCGATGCCGATGAAGATGGAAATGAGGATGCCAAACAGCGAAATCGACGTCAGGCCAAGGTTGACGAGTGCCAGCCGCTCGATGCCGATGGAGGCCTGCCCCACAAGCAACGCGGCGCCAATCATCAGCACGGCAAAGACAATCAGGTTGTAAAGCACGCGGTCGCGCACGGCTTCGCGGAAGGTGTTGCGCGCAATGGTCAGGATCGAACTCACGCCCGCACCTCCTGCGGCCTGGTCACGCCGAGCTTGGCCAGGAAGTAATCCTCCAGCGTGGCCCGCACCGGCGTTACCGAGACCAGATGCGCGGAGTGGAGCCGTAGCGCGTCGAGCGCAGCGTCAAGTTGCCGTTCGTCAAGCACCGCGCGCACCGTCTCGCCGGTGGCGTGGCACACGCCGCCCAGAGCTGAGATATCAACCACGGCGCTCGCGCCCGTCCACAGCAGTTCGCACTTGCCGCTGACCTCGTGCGCAATGTCTGCCACGGCGCTGATGCCGCGCAGCTCGCCCAGGTTCAGCACCGCCACGCGGTCGCACAGCGACTCGGCGTCCGAGAGAATGTGCGTGCTAAAGAAGATCGTCTTGCCCTCTTCGTTCAGCTCCTGCATCAGGTCGCGGACCTCGCGGCGTCCGATGGGGTCCAGCCCGCTCATCGGCTCGTCAAAGATCAGTACCTTGGGCTCATGAATGATGGCCTGCGCGATGCCCACGCGCTGCAACATGCCCTTGCTGAACTTGCGGAGCTGTGTCTTGCGGCTCACGTCGCCAAGCCCCACGCGTCCCAGCACGCGCTCCACGCGCTGCGAGCGCTCACGCCCAGCGATGCCGCTCAGCCGCCCGTAATAGTCGAGCAGTTCGTAAGCCGTCAGGTGATCGTAGAAATATGGCTGTTCGGGCAGGAAGCCGATCTGGCGCTTCATCGCCATGTTGTCCAGCTCGCAGCCCAGAATGTGCGCACTGCCGCCCGTGGGAAACACCAGCCCCATCAGCAGACGAAGCGTCGTCGTCTTGCCCGCGCCGTTCGGCCCCAGGAAGCCGAACACCTCGCCTTCCTCCACCGCCAGCGTCAGCGGCTTCAGCGCGAGCTTCTTGGTCGCCTTCCAGAAGCCGACACGATATGTCTTTTCCAACCCGAAAGTCTCAATCGCAGCCATCAGTCGAGCAATCCCCAAAGCGCCGCGCGCACAAATCGCGCTCTGGCACGCAAAAACCTTGTCGCACAACAAATTATAGTCAAAACTTCAGCCCGTCCGTTACGCCCTGCGCAGGCGAAACTCACTCCACAACACCCATAGCAAATAAGCTGTCAGCAGCGTCAGCTCCGGCTCTACCAGATGGCGGAACCGCGGCGTGGTGCTAGTGATGTAATACGGCAACGGATAGACCATCAGAGTGCATGCCATCAGCCAGCGTGCCCGCTCCTGCCGCACAAACAGCGCCAGCACTCCGCCGAAACCCAGGAGGCTGGTCAGCAGGTACATCCACGGGCGGAGATACTTCTCCGGCGGCTCCACCAGCATCTCGTTTCCATCCCAGAAGTCGGTGATACGCTTCAGCGTGGTTTGGGCAAAGGACTCCGGATGTGCAGCCACCCAGGCCTTCGCGTCAGCCATCCGCTGGCGGCAGTATTCCACCTCTCCCAAGCGCTTGTACTCCGCCATCAGCCGCGCGTTGCCCGCCGGATGCAATCCCGCGAACGGTACCCCGGGGCTATACGCATAGTTGCCGATGTAGAACTCAGCACCAAAGTTGCCCCGCACAAAAATCCACTGCCCCATCACCGATCGATTCCGCAGCACCCACGGCAGCAGCACCAGCACGGCGGCAATCACCACGGCGGCCAGCCGCACCACAACCTCCCGGCGTCCTGCGAAGAGCAGATAGCAGAGGCACACCGCCATGATCGTCAGCAGCGCCGGATTGGCCAGCAGCGCCACGCCCCACAACACACCGTAGCCCACCCACTCCGCCGGAGACAGAATGCGCCAGCGCACCGTCAACAGCAGCAGCGCGGTCAGCAGGCATGCCGACAAAGGCGGCTCCCACGCCCACTTGGTGGGCCAGTGCATGAAGAACGGGATCACGGCAAAGCCCCAGCTGCCGAGCAGCCCCACGGCACGCCCCCAAAGCTCCTCTCCGAGCAGGTAGAGCAACCCGCAGTTGATGCCCGCGAACAGCGAATTCATCACCAGCACGGCCGCTGCGGAGGCAACGCTGCACACACCCAGCCAACGGAAGATCCAGGAGAGCAGGTAGGGATAGAGGGGCGGCACCCAGGTCGTCGGCCCACTCAGTACGCCGAACGGCGAGCTGAAACCTGCGCCCTGCGCCAGTGAGGCCGCTACCGATCCAGTCTCAAAGCCGAATGCGTATGGGCTGCGATCCAAGTTCGGAAAATGGTAGGTCTGAAACAAGAAGATGACGGCCACGCGCAACAGGAATCCTACCGCAGCCACCGCCAGCGCGGGATGGCGGCGCCACCACGCCGGACGCGTAGGCTGGAGTGCGCTTTCGGAACTCGACATTGCACTTTCAGTCTAAGGACTTCCGCCGCCCCGGCAAACTGATTTCGCATGAAAATGCGGGAGCCGTAGCTCCCGCGTTAACTATCGCTCGCCGTCTCTAGATGGGAGAGTCGGTGACGGTCGCCGGCGCCCCGTTGGCATTGGCGCGAATGACGCCGGTCGGCTCGGAAAAGAAATACCGGTGTCCGGTAACTTCCGGCTGAATCGGGTTGGCGTTCACCTCGTACTGCGACACCGGCGTGGTGCTGGCATCGGCACTGATGAGGAACGTGTACCCGCTCTTGCTCCCCGTGGAGAGCACATTGTCGATCAACCCGGCGGCGTTCGAGTCTGTAATGCCGCTGGAACCGGGGCCAAGGCGCGTCAGATCGGGAGAAAAACCCAGATCCGGGTAGGTGGCACTGTAAGCGACCATGCCGCGATTGATCGTGTGAATGCTAGCCACTGCGGAAGATTCATTGGCCGCAATCTTGGACTTGGTGAGGTTGGGCACAGCCAACGCCGCAATCACCAGGATGATTCCAACCACGATCAACAGTTCAATCAGCGAAAAACCTCTTTGTCTGCGCACGGCCCGTGCCTCCTTATTGGCTCCCAATTCCACGGTTCGGACCCGGCGCTGAGCACGCTCCTTGAACGCACCCAGGGCAATGAACTTTCTTATGCACGTTACTGGCCACGCGCACCTAATCTAGACAAATTTTCACTGGGAATTCTGGCTATTTCACGCCGAAGCCGCACATCTTTGACGCGTTCGCCAGGCCATGCCCCGGATGATCGGTCCCAAGGTGTAATGCACCAGACAATTACGTCCCAAAAGGTAAGGGGGCATCCTAAGGATGCCCCCTTGTACAAGCAAGATCGAATGTTACTGCAGGGCGTTGTCGCCGCTGTTGGCAGTCGAGCTCTGGTTGTAGCGGATCACGCCGCTCTGGTCAGAGAAGAACGAACGCTGACCGGTCGTGCCGCGCGTCAGTGGACCTGCCGTCACCTCGTAGGTCGTATACAACGTGCTGGTGCCGCTCGTCGTCGCGGTCGCCACGAACGAATAGCCGCTCTTGCTGCCGTTCGCCAGAACGTTGTCCAGCAGGCCGGCCGTCGCCGAGCTCACCGTGCCAGAGCCGGGGCCAAGGTTCGCCAGAACCGGCGCAAAGCCAATCTCAGGATACGTCGCTGCATACGTCACTTCCGCCGTGTTGATCGAGCGGACCGAACCCACCGCAGACGACTCGTTCGCCGCGATGCGCGACTTCAACAGGTTGGGGATGGCAATGGCGGCGATGATCAGGATGATCGCAACCACAATCAACAATTCAATCAGCGAAAAACCTTTCTGTTTACGCATCGGGCTAGTGCTCCATTTTTGAATCTTGATGTTGGTATTACGGGAGTACCGAGTGCACTTGAGGTTCCAAATTGGTGCCAGCCAGCACTTTTGCATCCCGCCGCCATCGCGCGAAACTTCCTTTATCCGACTGATTCGCAATGTAGTTTTGATGCTGCCAGCAATCTTCGCCAGGGACGCGAGGGGAGGCTCCGATGCCTAGCTTTTGACTACAGATTCCCGAACTCCTGACAGAAAGTGTCAAGTCTTGAAGGACACTTACGGTCAATCTTTCCGTAAATGGTAACCTCCTATTACTGTACGGTGGGACAGATACTACATGCACCTTTCGTAACCACCGTGGCCGCAGGCCTGCCGCCGCATGCATAAGCTCTCCAGTCTCGGATGCTCCAACAGAATACGCAACATCGCCGACAAAAAGAGAAAGAGCGCCGACGTATCGGCGCTCCCTCGGCTTGTACCCTCCCCAGGTACTTCGCCAAACCTGTTTCTATGTTACTGCAGGGCGTTGTCGCCGCTGTTGGCAGTCGAGCTCTGGTTGTAGCGGATCACGCCGCTCTGGTCAGAGAAGAACGAACGCTGACCGGTCGTGCCGCGCGTCAGTGGACCTGCCGTCACCTCGTAGGTCGTATACAACGTGCTGGTGCCGCTCGTCGTCGCGGTCGCCACGAACGAATAGCCGCTCTTGCTGCCGTTCGCCAGAACGTTGTCCAGCAGGCCGGCCGTCGCCGAGCTCACCGTGCCAGAGCCGGGGCCGAGGTTCGCCAGAACCGGCGCAAAGCCAATCTCAGGATACGTCGCTGCATACGTCACTTCCGCCGTGTTGATCGAGCGGACCGAACCCACCGCAGACGACTCGTTCGCCGCGATGCGCGACTTCAACAGGTTGGGGATGGCAATGGCGGCGATGATCAGGATGATCGCAACCACAATCAACAATTCAATCAGCGAAAAACCCTTCTGTTTACGCATTTTGCTCTCTCTCTTCTCTCGAATAGTCTGGGGCAACCCTTGATCTGGACTTCCCGACATGCCTGATCTCAATGCATGCGAAGAGCCAAGCCGGGAGGGACACTATCCTAAATAGCCCTGTACTTTCGTGATGTTGTTGAAAATTAAGGGAAAATAGGCTCTAAATAACGCCGTTCTCGACAGATATTTCAAGGAGATAGAGGATTCAGACATGTGGATTGCCATATTTTGTCAATCATGGAGGCAAAAAAATGTCACTCTTCGTTGAAGAGTGACATCATCCACAGTCGTTTCAGTTAGTTAAGAAACTATCGAGCTTCGATGAAGGTGCCATAAATGATCGCAGCAAACGGCTGCTTACGTTGGCTCTTCAGCAGGCAAGCTGATCACGCGAGAGCTTCAACCCTGAGAGGTTGCCGAGCATCGTTACGGCGATGGAATCCTGCAGGAAGAAGTCCTGGGCGACGCGCTGCACGTCCTCCTGAGTTACGGCGTCGATCCGGCGGATGATCTCGTCCATCCCGAAGAAGCGGTCATAGTACATCTCCTGACGCGCCAGGTTGGACATGCGGGCCGAGGATGACTCCAGGCTGAGCATCAGGCTTCCCTTCAGCTGCGACTTTGCCCGAGTGAGTTCTTCCTCCGGAACGGCCTGCTGCTTGAGCGCGCGGAACTCCTCAACCACGGATTTGACGACCTTGGGAGCCGAGTCGCGTGAGGTACCGGCGTAAACCGCCAGGCAACCGGCATCGCGGAACGGATTCAGCTCGCTGAAGATCGAATACACCAGCCCTTGGCGCTCGCGAATGTTCTGGAACAGCCGCGAACTCATGCCGCCGCCAAGCAGCGTGTTCAGCAGAAACGACGCATAGCGGTTCTGGTGCGAGATGCTGTAGGACGGCACGCCAATGCAGATCTGCACCTGTTCCAGCGACTTCTTGTTCCGCATGCTGATGCGCGCCGCCGGCTTGGGCGGGGCCTCGATCGCACCCGGCGGCAGCGGCTCCAGGTCGGCAAAGCGCGCCTGCACCAGTGCAACAAACTTCTCGTGCTCCACGTTTCCGGCAGCCGAGACGACCATGTTCCCCGGCACAAAGCGCGACCGGTAGAAATTGGAGATGGCGGAGCGCTCAAAGTGCTTCACCGTCTCGCGCGTACCCAGAATGGGCCGCCCCAGCGGGTGGTCCTTCCAGAAGTTCTGCACAAAGATCTCGTGCACAAGGTAGTCCGGGTTGTCCTCGTCAATCTTGATCTCTTCGAGGATGACGCCGCGCTCCTTGTGGATGTCTTTCTCATGGAAGGTCGGATGGAGCACGATATCGCTGAGGACATCGAAGGCGGTTTCCACATGCTCGTCGAGCACCTTCACGTTGAAGCAGGTGCATTCCTTGGCGGTGAAGGCATCAAGGTTGCCGCCGAGCGAATCCACCTGGCGGGCAATATCCTCCGCCGTGCGCGTGGCGGTGCCTTTGAACACCATGTGTTCCACAAAGTGTGAAATGCCGTTCTGCTCGGCCTGCTCATGGCGCGAGCCCGTGCGGATCCATATCCCCATGGAGACCGAACGGATATGCGGCATCTGCTCGCTGACAACTATCAGCCCGTTCTCCAGAACGGTGCGATGAACCGTGCTCAGCGCATGATCTCTCTGAATTTCGATTTTCATACTTTCCCCCGGTCAGGCTGCACGGTTAGGGACGTTTGGGTCTGCGCAAACGTACAGGATTTCGGTCGCGGCGCCTCCTGCCCAGACACGCGCCTCTCTCCACGATACAATCAATCAGGCTAGTACGGCGAACCACTCCGGTTCGGTTCCGCAATCTCACAGTCGGTTATTGGATGCATGACAAGCGCCCCACAATCCGAACTTTTAGGGCTTGATTCTCAACAGCTTGCAGCCCTTGGCGAAAGTTACGGATTACCCGGCTACCGGGCCCGCCAGCTGGCCCATGCGCTCTACCGCGAGCGTGTTACATCCATCGACGAAATTTCCACTCTGCCGTTAGCACTGCGGCAACGCCTAACCGCCGACGGCTACAGCGTGGGCATGCCCATCATCGACCGCCGCTTTGTGAGCGTGGACGGCACCGTGCGCTACCTGTTCCGCTTCTCCGACGGGCAGACGGTGGAGACCGTCTGGATGCCGGAGGGCGATGGCGGCGAGTGCGGCGACGGCTCCGAGGCCGGCGACGACGACGTTGCTGCGAACAACTTTGCGGCGAACACTGGAAAAACAAACGGCGCATGGCAGCGAGCCACCATCTGCGTTTCCTCTCAGGTGGGCTGCGCGGTGAACTGCCGCTTCTGCATGACGGCCCAGTTGGGCGCGGTACGGAACCTGACTGCTGGAGAGATTGTCGGCCAGATACTCGCCGTACTCAACGATCATCAGGTGGAAATTGAGCGGCGACGGGTAAACCTTGTCTTTATGGGACAGGGCGAGCCGTTCTTGAATTACGAAAACTTCATGCGCGCCGTGCGCCTGCTGGTGAACGAAGTGGGCATCGCGGAGTCGCGCATGACGGTTTCAACCTCCGGCATTGTGCCGCGGATTGCGGAGTTCGCCGCCGAGCCCATCCGCCCGAAGCTGGCCATCTCGCTCAACGGCTCCAATGACGTGGTGCGCGGGTCGGTGATGCCGATCAACCGCAAATGGGACCTGCTGACGCTGATCAACACGCTGCGCGCGTTTCCGCTGCGTCCCAAGGAGCGGCTGACGTTTGAATATGTGCTGCTGGCGGGCGTGAATGACGCGGAGCAGAACGCGCGTGAAGTGGTGGAGCTGCTGCGCGGACTCAACGCCAAGGTCAACCTCATCGCGCTCAACCCCGGCCCGGAGATTCCCTTCCAGATGCCGGAGCGCGAAGCGGTCGAACGCTTCCAGAAGACCCTGATCGATGCGGGTATCCCGGCCTTCATCCGCCGCCCGCGAGGACGCGACATCTATGCCGCCTGCGGACAACTGAAGCGCACGGTCGAGCTGGTGAACCCAAGCTAACTTTCATTCCCAGGTTAGCGCCAAAACAGGGCGCGAACCTGGGGCACCCGACGCTCATATCGAAGCGCGGCTACCTGATTCAACAACAGCCACAGCGTGTTCCGCTGGAACTGCCACGGCACGGCATGGCACAATGAGAAAGCATCGGAGCGCTCAGCACACTGTAAGCTCCGGCATGCGGAAGTGGCGAAATTGGCAGACGCACCAGCCTTAGGAGCTGGCGGGGTAACCCATAGGGGTTCAAGTCCCCTCTTCCGCACCAAAGTTCAAACGGGCGATCCGCAAGGATCGCCCGTTTTGTTTCTCCTGCAAATTACGATCTGCGCAAGCCGCTTATTTCGCGGCCGAGGCCACAAGATATTCCTCGTAAGGCCCCTTGAAGTCCTCGATGCCGTTTTCGTCAAAGTGCCAGATGCGCGTGGCCACTTCCTCAATGAGGTCGTGGTCATGCGTGACCAGCAGCACCGTGCCGGGGTAACGCTGCAACGCCTGATTCAGCGCGTTGATCGATTCCAGATCGAGGTGGTTGGTCGGCTCGTCGAGCACGAGGATGTTCGGCTTCTGCATCATCAGGCGGCAGAAAATGAGGCGCGCAGCCTCCCCGCCGCTGAGCGCGGAGGTCGGCTTCAGGCCTTCTTCACCGCTGAACAGCATCTGCCCGAGCAGCCCGCGAATGTCCTCGCTGGTGGCCTTCTCATCGAACTGGCGGAGCCAGTCGGCGGCCGACTGCCCGTGCTCGATGGTGCCGGTGTGGTCCTGCGCAAAGTAGCCAATCTGCGCCTCGTGGCCCCACTTCACGCTGCCGGAGTCAATCGCGTCCGCGCCAAGCATGACGCCCTCGGCGCTGGCCAGCAGTGCGCGGACAAGCGTGGTCTTGCCTGCACCGTTGCGGCCCACAAGCGCGATCTTTTCGCCGCGGATAACCGATCCGGTAAAGTTCTCGATGACCTTGTGCTCGCCGTAAGCCTTGCTGACGCCCTCGAACTCAAGCACATGCTTGCCGCTCGGGCGCTCCTGATCGAAGCGGATGTAGGGCCGCGCAATGTTCGACTTTGCCAGGTCGCTCGTCTGCAGCCGCTCCACTTCCTTCTTGCGGCTCATCACCTGGCTGGAGCGCGTACCGGCCGAGAAGCGCGCAATGAACTCATTGAGCTGCGCAATCTTCTTCTCGCGCTGCTCGTTCTCCGCCTCCAGACGCGAGCGGATCTGCGTCTTCTGCAGCACCATGTCGTCATAACCGCCGGTATAGGTGATGATCGTTTCGTAGTCGATGTCGGCGATGTGGGTGCAGATCGCGTTCAGGAAGTGGCGATCGTGCGAGATGGTGATGAGCGTGCCTTCGTAGCGGCTGAGAAAATCCTGCAGCCAGTGAATGGAGTCGAGATCGAGCGAGTTCGTAGGCTCGTCGAGCAGCAGCGCCTGCGGATGTCCGAAGAGGGCCTGCGCCAGCAGCACGCGCACCTTCTGGCCGCCCTGCAGCTCGCTCATCTTGCGCTCATGCAGAGAATCGGGAATGTCGAGGCCTTGAAGCAGGATGGCGGCGTCGCTCTCGGCGGTGTAGCCGTCCTCGTCACCGACAATGCCTTCCAACTCACCCAGGCGGATGCCGTCGTCGTCGGTCAGCTCCGGCTTGGCGTAGATCACTTCACGCTCTTCGAGCGCGGCCCACAACGCCTTGTTGCCCATGATGACCGTGTCGATGACGCGGTAGGCGTCAAAGGCGTACTGGTCCTGGCGGAGGATGCCCATCTTCTTCGGGCGCACAACCGTGCCCTTCTGCGGGTCCATTTCGCCGGCAAGAATCTTCATGAACGTCGACTTGCCCGCGCCGTTGGGGCCGGTGAGGCCGTAACGGCGGCCCGCCGTGAAGGTGGTCGACACTTCTTCAAACAAAACTTTTGCGCCGTAGCGCATGGATACGTTACTGACAGAAATCATGCGTTGCCGAAACCTGTGCCTTGGCGCGCGCCATGCGCGCCGGATGTGGGATTGAGTTGCAGGAGGGGTACTCGCGACTCGTTACTGTTTTATTTTACCAGCAAATGCGCGGAAGATGCTCATTCCGCCGCATCGTCGTCCTCCAAATGTCATCCTGTGCCGCGCGAAGGACCGCTCCGCACTTCCCCGCCTGTGCCATAGGCACGCTCCTGCGTGCGGCGCTCATTGCGCGCAGACGCGCGAGGAAGACTCGTCAATTTTGCTGTGATCCGCAAAGTGCCAAGGGATCCTTCGCTGCGCTCAGGATGACAAGTCGAAAAGATTTGGAGCTAGGAAACAAAAAGCCCCACCGTTGCCGATGGGGCTTGATTCATACGGACTGAAGCTGCACAGGCCGCGCTTACTTGGCGCAGACCTGCTCGCGGGTTTCGGCGTCCTGCTTGGCCTCGGCCGGGCAGGAGGGGATGGCAATGGCGAGCACGTCGTCAATGGTTTTGACGTAGTGCACGGTGATGCCTTCCAACTGCTCGGGCAGCACGTCTTCCTTCACGTTCTGCTCGTTGTCGGCCGGGAAGATGATGTCCTTGACGCCGGCCCGCTTGGCCGCCAGGAACTTCTCCTTCACGCCGCCTATGGGCAGCACGTTGCCGCTCAGCGTGATCTCGCCGGTCATGGCCAGCAGCGGACGCACCGGAACTTCCTTCAACAGGGAGACCAGCGCGGTCGAGATGGTCACGCCCGCCGACGGGCCGTCCTTGGGCACGGCGCCCTCGGGCACATGGATGTGCAGGTCCACCTTGCTGAGGAAGTCCTCGTCAATGCCCAGATGCGCGGCGTTGGAGCGCACCCAGGTCAGCGCGGCCTGCATGGATTCGCGCATCACGTCCTGAATCTGACCGGTGATCTTCAGGTCGCCCTTGCCCTTCATCTTGCTGGCTTCGACGAACAGAATGTCACCGCCAACCGGGGTCCAGGCCAGGCCGACCACCACGCCGGGGCGCTTGGTGCGCTCGGCAATTTCGGTGTCGACACGGACCTTGATGCCGCCCAGCATCTCTTGAATCACCTCGCGCGTCACGGAGAGCTTTTCCAGCTTGCCTTCGGCAATGCGGCGTGCCTGCTTGCGGCAGATGGTGCCGATCTGGCGCTCCAAGCCGCGCACGCCAGCCTCGCGCGTGTAGTGGCGGATCAGGAAGCGCACGGCATCCTCGCTGAACTCGATCTGCTCGGGCGTGATGCCGTTCTCCTCGGTCTGCCGCTTGATGAGGTACTGGAAGGCAATGTGAACCTTGTCCTCCTCGGTGTACCCGTGCAGGTCAATGATCTCCATGCGGTCACGCAGCGGCTCGGGAATCGTGTCGAGCTGGTTGGCCGTCGTAATGAACAGCACCTTCGAGAGGTCGAACGTCACGTCCAGGTAGTTATCGCGGAACGTGGAGTTCTGCTCCGGGTCGAGTGCCTCCAGCAGCGCGGCCGTCGGGTCGCCACGGAAATCGCGGCCCACCTTGTCAATCTCGTCGAGCATGTAAACCGGGTCGTTGGTCTCGGCGCGACGGATGCCCTGAATGATCTGGCCGGGCATGGCGCCAATGTACGTGCGGCGATGGCCACGGATTTCCGCCTCGTCATGCACGCCGCCCAGCGACATGCGCACGAACTTGCGGCCCAGCGAGCGTGCAATCGACTTGCCCAGCGAGGTCTTGCCCACGCCCGGAGGTCCGAAGAAGCACAGGATCGGCCCCTTCATCTTCGGGTTCAGGCGGCGCACGCTCAGATAGTCCAGAATGCGGTCCTTCACCTTCTGCAGGTCGTAGTGGTCGGCGTCAAGAATCTCCTTGGCCTTGGTGATATCGACTTCCCCGCCGCTGGCCTTGACCCAGGGCAGCACCACCAGCCATTCAAGGTAGTTGCGCGTCACCGAGTAGTCGGCCGCCATGGGGGACATGCGCGAGAGGCGCGTCAGCTCCTTCATGGCTTCCTTCTTCACTTCCTCGGGCATGCCGCTCTGCCCAATCTTTTCCTTGAACTCCTCGACGTCGCGGCTGGCGTCGTCCTGCTCACCCAGTTCCTTCTGGATGGCCTTCATCTGTTCGCGCAGGTAGTATTCGCGCTGCGTCTGCTGCACGCGGTCCTGCACTTCGCTCTGAATCTTGTTGCGGAGCTGCTGAACCTCAAGCTCCTTGGCCAGGTGCTGGTTGATCTTGTCCAGGCGCACGCGAACGTCGCTGGTCTCCAGCACTTCCTGCTTGTCCTTGGTGGAGAGCGAAGGCAGCGACGAGGCGATGAAATCGACAAGGCGACCCGGCTCTTCAATGTTCATGGCCACCGTGCTGAGTTCGTCGCTCAGGGTGGGCGAACTGGCCACAATCTGCTGGAAGAGGGTGAGCACGTTGCGCATCACGGCTTCCACTTCCGGATTGCGCTGCGGCTGCTGCTCCTCAATAGTGGAGACCGTCGCCTTCATGTAGGGCGCCAGCTGCGTGTATTCATCGACGCGCACGCGCTCCAGGCCCTCGGCAAAGACGAACAGGCTCTGGTTGGGCATCTTGACTACCTTGTGCACAACCGCGAGCGAACCGATGGTGTAGAGATCAACCGGCTGCGGGGCATCGACGCGCGCTTCACGCTGCGCCACCACAATAATGGTCTTGTCCTCGCCCAGCGAGTTGATCAACTGCACGGAACTTTCGCGTCCCACCGTCAGCGGCAGGACAGCATGGGGGAACAACACGGTGTCGCGCACCGGCAAAAGGGGCAGGGTACGCTTCTCCGGCGAGCCAACAGCTGGCATCGTGTCAAGATTACGGGTTTCGTTCGCCATGGAAACTCCTTGAGTGCAACTTACTCAACTTTGATGAGGATCGCAACTGCAAAGATGCAACTCGAGCGGAAATTATTGAAAATATTACGCCTTTAATTCAACCCTCTGGAAAAACAGTCACCGGATTGCTGCAAATCACCACATTGGCGGCTTCCCTGTGTCGGATTTAGACGTCAAAAAATCCGGTGCTTCCTTGGACGCGGCGGATTCTAGTCCAAGACTGCCCCGCTGGCAACAACGGATGCGAACCAGCGCCGTCATTCACAAATGGGCCGGAACAGCCCATGCTCGAAACAGGCAAGCAGTGTATCGGCCGACGACCGGCCGTTCTGGAGGGATAGGCATGAAAACGCGCGTTCTGCTGGTGATGATCCTGATGGCGGCAGCCTCGGTGGCGGCCGTGGCGCAGCAATATGAACTCGGCCTGACCCTGGGCGCAAACTTCGCCACAGGCAACAGCGACTTCAACAAGAAGGCCTCATTCGCCTACGGTGGCTACTACGCCTCGCGGATTGCCAAGATGCCGCTGGCGGCGCTCTACTTCGAGGTTCCGCTGGTGGTGGCCAGCAACAACGGACTGCGCGCGACACCCGCGACGTTCAACTACTCGTCGGTATTTGTAACGCCGGGTCTGAAGCTGAAGCTGGCGCCTGAAGCGCCGATGTCGTTCTACGTGGCCACCGGCGTGGGCTTTGCGCGCTACCACAACTCGTCGCAGGCGAGCGGCGGAACGGCCATTGGCAGCGACAGTTCGCTCAAGGGCGTGTGGGACATTGGCGGCGGCATTGACTGGAAGGTGGCGCCGCACGTCAGCATGCGGGCGGAAATCCGCGACTTTCGCACCGGTTCGCCCGATCTGGTGGGCCTGAAAGGCCTGGGCGCGCAGGACAACATTGTTCCGCAGGTGGGCTTGGTGGTGAAGTTCTAGGTTGCGGCATCCCAGGTTAGCCGCGCCAAGCAACGACACGCCGAACCTGGGGCACCGCAATATCGAACACTACAAACGTTTGGTCAGGAACAGGCCGTCGAGCTTGCCGCCGTAGTAGCGCGGCAGCGGCTTGATGACCTTGAAGCCGTGGCGGTCATAGAAGGCGCGCGCGGCGGCGTTGTTCACCGCCACCTCCAGCACGATCATGAAGCCGTTCAGCTTGCCGACGCGCTTCTCTGCCGCTTCCAGCAGACGCGAGCCGAGGCCGTGGCGGCGATGCTCCGGCAGCACATCAATGGTAATGATGTGGCCGTAAGCCTGCTTGTTCATCTCAATGGTGATGAAGCCCGCAATGGGCCTCGGGGGCGGCGGCGGAATGCGTCCCCCCTTATGCTTCTTCTCCCCAGCCGGGGCCTCCGCGGTGGCGGCGATGTCCTGCCCCTCAACTGAAGCAGGAGCATCTGGCGCAGCCTCCGCAGCTACCTCCGCGACCACTTCCGAAACGACCTCCGCCACGATGGTGAAGCTGTGGCGGCGCTCAATGTAGCTGGACAGTTCAGGACGGCTGAAGGCGATGTCGCGGTCGAAGCACTTCTGGTCGATCCGCCACAACTCATCAAAATCACTTTTCCGGTATTCACGCAGTTCGTACACGAATTGATTATTTCACGAAGCTAAACTCCGGTAACCTCCCCTTTCCCCGCATGAGGCAGTTCCCCGATGAAACTGGCCCGCTCTGTTTGGCGTGGAAACCATTAAGCTCCCACAGCCTGCGGCCGAAATCCCCATTAGAGACTCCCCAAGTGTAGGGCTCCGTTGCGGCCTGCGCGTCAGGGGCCTCAGCACAACGCTGGGTTCTGCGTGCTTGGCAGTTCACCGCGAGTTTAAGCAAGAAAGGTCGCCCCATGTTCCAGCTTGCCAACGTAAAGCTCATCACCAAGATTTCCATCGCCGTCGTGATACCCACGCTCCTGATGGGGATGGTTGCCGTCTTTTCCATGACCCGCACGTCGAAAATCAACCGTTCGTCACACGAAATTGCATTTTCATTGCTGCCCTCGGTTCGATTGACGCTGCAACTGGAGAACGAAGTCTCGGCAATACGCCGGCAGGAACTGGCGCACATTCTCTCCAGCAGCGAAAGAGACTGGCAGCTCTACGAGGGCATGATGGCGACCTCCGAGGAGAAGATCAGCGACCTTCTGCGCGAGTTCTCGCCGCTGGTGCGCACCTCCGAGGAGCGCGCTCAGTTCGAGGCATTTCAGCAGGAGTGGCAGCACTACACCCAACTGCATCAGCGCGTGGTTCAGCTTTCGCGTCAACAGAAGGACACGGAAGCCTTCCTGCTCATGCAGGGCGAGGGCTTCCAGACATTTACGGCAGCCGCACGCGTATTGAGCAGCATGGCCGAGACCAGCCAGAAAAATGCCGCAACGGCCGCACAGTCGGGAGAAGAACTGTACCGTGACTCCAGCCGACTGGTTGCCATCAGCCTGTTCGCCGGGCTGGCGCTTTCCATCCTGTTCGGGAGCTTCCTTGCCCGCCGGATTTCCAATCCTCTCGTGAAGGCCTCCGAAAGACTCGGCATTGCCGGTGACCATAACGACCTCACGGTGCGTCTCGATGTTCAAGGAAAGGATGAGGTTGCCGCCATTGCCCGGGCCTTCAACAACTTTGTGGCCAAGGTGGAAACGCTGGTGCGCAACGCGGCTGCCTCCGCCACCCGTGTGGCCACCGCCAGCGAACAGATCTCCAGCAACGCCAGCCGCGCGGCGCGGAACATCACGCTGCATCAGCAGCACTCCACGCAGGTGGCCACCGCCATGCACGAAATGAACGTGACCATCAACGAAGTCAGCGGAAATTCGCAGCAGGCCGCCGAAGGAGCACGCGGCGCACGCGACATTGCGGTCTCCGGCGGAAACGTAATGAAGCACACCCTGGGTGTTGTGAACGCGCTGGCGGACTCTTCCCGCGAAACTAGCGCGAAGATCAACGGGGTGGGCACCCGCAGCGATGAGATTGGCAAGATCGCCAACGTGATTGACGACATTGCCGACCAGACCAACCTGCTCGCCCTCAACGCCGCCATTGAGGCCGCCCGCGCCGGCGAGCAAGGACGCGGCTTTGCCGTGGTTGCCGATGAAGTTCGCAAACTTGCCGAGCGCACCACCTCCGCCACCAAGGAAATTGCGGGCATGATCTCCTCCATGCAGAAGGAGACCTCCGAGGCGGTCAAGAGCATGGAGTCCTCTACCAAGCGCGTGGAGGATGGCGTGACGAGCGTCCACAGCGCAGAGGAATCGCTGGAAGCCATCATCGAGCAGGCGGAAAAGGTGGAGGAGATGGTGACGCAGATCGCCTCGGCTGTGACCCAGCAGTCCTCGGCCGCCAACCTGGTCACAGACGGCATGCAGAGGATTTCAGAGATGGCGGAGGAGACTGCCGATGGCGCCAAGCAGTCGGCGGAAGCCTGCCACGAACTCTCCGACGTCGCGCTCATGCTGCAACAAGCCGTCTCGGAATTCAAAACCAGTCAGGAGAACGAAGACTTGGAAGCGGCGGCTCCGGCGTGGCTGCCACCGCAGCACCATCCGGCCGTCACAGCAACCAGGCAATGAAGACAGTTCACGATGCAGAGTGATAGCCAGAACGAAGGCCTCCCACGCGGGAGGCCTTCATTTGAGCAATTCAATTTGAGCCGTTGAGAGAACGACAGGCGTCCGCTGGACGGCTCAGTAGGTTTCGGCGATGGCCTCCTCGTCGAACTCGCCAAGCTCCATAGCTCCGCTGGCCAGGTGCTTGAGGCCGTATTCGTATCCGGCATCAAAGGCCTTCAAGTTCAGCTCGGCAAAGGCCGCGGGCACGGAGTCCTCCACGGCCTTGCGCAGAGATTCGCGCGGAAGCAGGCCGCTGATGGCGCCGAAAAAGCCGGTCATCACAATGTTGGAGACCATGCGCTTGCCCAGGTCCTCGGCAATGCGCGTGGAGGGAATGCCGTAGACCTTGGTGTTGGAACCGGCAAGCCCCTGAATGCGCACCAAGTCGCGCTCGATGATGAGCGTGCCGCCAGGCTTGATGCCGGAGGCGAATTTCGAGTACGCCTCCTGCGACATGAGCACCATCATGTCCGGCTTGGAGACGTAGGGATAGAGCACCGGCGTCGGCGACAGGATGAGCTGCGCCGAGCAGGCTCCGCCGCGCGCCTCGGGGCCGAAGTTCTGCGTCATGGTGGCGTAGCCGTTCTCCACAATGGAGGCGGCGCGGCCGATGACGCTGGCGCACATGATGACGCCCTGCCCGCCAAAGCCTGCGATGCGAAGTTCGGTTAGCTGCATGTTGGAACCTCCGCCGGAACGTACCGGTCACCAAGCTCGTGCTGCATGTGCTCCTTCATCATGGTGGCAAAGTCCGGACGCTCGCGGTCCACAAACTTGCCGACGATGATTTCGCCCGCCTTGGTGAGAGCGACCTCGCTGGTGGGCGCGCCGTTGCGGATCTTCGACGCCTGCTTGTAGTACTTCATGGTGTCGAGCGAATCGCCCATCTTGTTGCGGCGCTGGTAGAGCGTCGGACAGGGAGAGACGACCTCGATAAAGCCGAAGCCCTTCTTGGCAAACATTTCACGCATGGAGCGCGCAAGCTGCGTGACATGGAAGGTGGTCCAGCGCGCGACAAAAACGGCACCGGCGGCTTCCACCAGATACGGCAGATTGAAGGCCGGATCGTAGGTGCCGTAGGGCGCCGTGGCGGTGATGACGTCCTGCGGCGTAGTTGGCGCCGTCTGGCCGCCGGTCATGGCGTAGGTCAGGTTGTTGACGCAGATGACCTTCAGGTCGATGTTGCGGCGGGCAGCATGAATCAGGTGATTGCCGCCGATGGCGAACAGGTCGCCGTCGCCGCTGTAGACCACGACGGTCAGTTCGGGGTTCGCCAGCTTGAGACCGGTGGCAAAAGGCAGCGCGCGGCCATGCGTGGTGTGGAACGAGTCGAGATTGACGTAGCCGGCGACACGTCCGGTACAGCCAATGCCGCTGACCACGGCGATCTTGCTCAAATCGGCTTTGGAATCCAGCAGCGCGCGGCTGAAGCAGTTGACCGTGGTGCCAATGCCGCAGCCCGGACACCAGATGTGCGGCATACGGTCGGTGCGCAAAAAGTCTTCCACCGGATTGGCGGGAGCATTCTGCAAAACAGTAGGTTCGGTGCTCATCGCGCGGCCTCCTCAATGGCGGCAAGAATGGCGGAGGGCTGGTGAACGGTGCCTCCGGCATGCGTGACGGGAATGACGCGGCAGTGGCCGGCGGCGCTGCGCTCGACCTCGCGCACCATCTGGCCCAGGTTCAGCTCGGGCACCACAAGCCCCTTCACCTTCTGCGCCAGCGGACGAATGATGTGGTCGGGGAACGGCCAGGCGGTGATCAGGCGCAGGCTGCCGACCTTGAGGCCCTTGGCGCGCGCCATCTCAATCGCCTTCTGCGCCACGCGCGAGGTGATTCCGTAACTGATGACGATGGCGTCGGCACCCTCGACCTGCTGCGCTTCAACCATGCAGATTTTCGGGGCGTTGTCGCGGATCTTGCTTACCAGGCGATGAATGAGCTGATCCTGCACGGCGGGCGTCATGTTCGGGTAGCCGCGCTCGTCGTGCGTCAGGCCGGTGACATGCACTTTATAGCCGTCGCCCGCCTTGGTCATTTCCGGCGTCTGCTCGTCGCCGCACGGCTCGTAGAGGCGGAAGCCGCCCTTCTCCTTGCGCGTGAAGTGGCGCGGCTCAACTTCAATCTGGTCGGCAGAGGGAATGACGACCTTCTCCGTCATGTGACCCACCACTTCATCCATCATGACGAAGACGGGCACGCGATAGTGCTCGCTCAGGTTGAAGGCCTTGATGGTGAGGTCGAAGCACTCCTGCGGCGAGTTGGGGCAGAGCGCGATGATTTCGTAATCGCCATGCGAGCCCCACTTCACCTGCATCATGTCAGCCTGCGCGGGCAGCGTGGGCAGGCCGGTGGAAGGGCCGCCGCGCTGCACGTCAATGAAGACGCACGGCGTCTCGGTCATGGCGGCATAGCCGATGTGTTCCATCATCAGCGAGAAGCCGGGACCGCTGGTGACGGTGAATGACTTTACACCACCCCAGGCCGCACCGAGGATGGCGATGGAGGCCGCCAGTTCATCCTCCATCTGGATGAAGGTGGCGCCGATCTTGGGCGCGCGCCCCGAGTACCGCTCGACAATTTCCGTGGAAGGCGTGATGGGATAGCCGGCGCAGAAGCGCGCACCGGCGGCGATGGCGCCTTCACAGGCCGCGTGATCGCCATCAAGGAAGTGCGCGCCGGTGAGTACGCCGCGCGGATCAGCGTGCGTCATTCGGCCTCCTTCACCGTCTCGGGCTCGGCGGCCTTGGCGGATTTGTCCGTGCGATAGCCGTGAATGGCGAAGTCGGGACAATACATGCCGCACAGATCGCAGCCGCTGCACTTATCCGGCTGAATCACATGCGGAGGGTGATACCCCTTGGAGTTGAAGGCGCTGGACAGCGAAAGCACTTTGGACGGGCAGAACTCAACGCAAAAACCGCAGGCTTTGCATCGCTCGACCACGATGGAAACAGTTCCCCGGGCCATGGTTCCTCCTACATTTATGAACAACCAATGCGGGCCGTTGCCGGGGACCAAGAGGGGCGTGCACTGCAGGTCCGCGCGCCGGCCATATAAAAAGCCCCGCAGGGCGGGGCTCGAGCTTATGAATCGTGCGACTGCTGTTGCGATTGAGGTTGCTGCAGATGCAAGGTGCCATCGCGCAATGCCTGCGTGACCTGCACCTGGCGCGCGAACTCATCGGCCATCTCCGGCTTCAGGCGGACCTCGGTGGGCCGGCGCGCAATGGACATCTGGTCGATCTTGTCCTGCAGCTTGAGCAGGCCGTAGAAGAGGTTCTCCGGACGCGGCGGACAGCCGACCACATAGACATCGACGGGCACGATCTTGTCGACGCCCTGCAGCACACTGTAAGTATCGAACGGACCGCCGGCGCAGGCGCAGCCGCCCATGGCGATGACCCACTTGGGATCGGGCATCTGCGCGTAGATGCGCTGCACCACGGGCGCCATCTTCAGCGTCACGGTGCCGGCCACGATCATCAGATCGCTCTGCCGCGGGCTGGGACGAAAGACCTCGGAGCCAAAGCGCGCAATATCAAAGCGCGCGGTGGACGAGGCAATCATCTCAATGGCGCAGCAGGCCAGGCCGAACGTCATAGGCCAGATGGCCGACTTGCGCGCCCAGTTAAAGACGTAGTCAACGGTACTGATGACAAAGTTCTTTTCGAACCGATCTTCAATCCAGCTCATGCCATCCTCAATTGACCACACAGTGTGGTGGAAGGGTGGGCCGAGCGTCGGTGACTTACATCACAACCAGCCGGGTCGGTCGAAAATTATTTCCAGAATGGGGTACGGCAGGGCGCAAGCTTAGGCGCGTTTCTATCTACGCCGCATTTTTATCTTCGTTGCGTCATCCTGAGCGCAGCGAAGGATCTGCTGTTGGAACTGCGCGTAAAGAAAGCCATGTCAGCCGATGCATGCATCGCGTGCAAAACAGGCTCCTCCGAATAGCGCCGCGCAAAATAGCGCTGACGCCGCGATCTGCGCGGCTCGTTCACGTTGGCAATGAAAAACAGTTATGCCCGAAGAGCGCCTACGCCTTGCGTGCAACAAGCAGTAGCGCACCAAGACGTTTGAACTCGCGCAGTTCGGCGGCGTTGGCGAACCACTTGCCGGTGTAGTCGTCCTCGGTCGGCGTCAGGTCGGGAACGTGCACAAGCTCTACGTCGACGAAACCGGCTTCTTGCAACATTTCTTCGTATTCGCGCTCGCTCAGCGCGTGCACCGGCACATTTAGCTCCTCCACCCAGCGTAGTGAGTACGGGTTTTCCTTGTAGAGATTGATGAGGATGTAGAGCCCGCCGCCGGAAGCCATCACACGCGCCAGCTCGCGCAGCACGGCACGCTGGTCGGGGTAGTAATAGAAGCTCTCAATGGAGAGGATCTTGTCGAAGTAATCGTCGCGCCAGGGAATTTCGTCGGCCGGGGCGGCAACGAACATAACGTTCTCCAACTCGCGCGAGGCGGCGCGGGCGCGCGCAATCATCTCGTCGGAGATGTCGAGGCCAACCGCCATGCCTTCCCCGCCCTCGACGGCATGGGCCAGCAGGCGCGTGGCCCAACCAGCACCGCAGCCAAGGTCGAGCACGCGCTCGCCAGCCGCCAGCGCCATGCGCTCAACGGTCTGTGCGGCAATGCTGCTGTGGTGCGACTCCATCTCCTCGCCGCGGCCTTCGGCGGCCCACTGGTTGAACTCGGTGCGCAACTGCTGCTTGGCGTCATACATGGCATGACCTCATCAAAATTTATCGATACCGGCGCACTCATGCTACCGCCGGAGGCGCGGCCAGCGCCAGCCGCCGGGCGAAGATGTGCGCTGTTCACAATGTACGGCAGATGTGTGACGCAAGTCACAGTCGCAACGTACGGTTCCGGATATAAACGTGAGTTCAGCCAAACAACTTCTGGTTGGACACAGTGGTTCGCTGGACTGGCAGTCGTTCCGCGTGGGGTGCGGGGGCTTATGCCACAGAACTATCTTCCTATCTTCGTCTTTCTACTTGTCGCCTTCCTGGTGGCGGCCGGCACGTTGGTTGTCGCCACACTGGTGCGTCCCCGTAACCCTGAAAAGATCAAATCCATGGCGTACGAATGCGGCATTGAGCCGGTGGACAATGCGCGCCAGCGCTACACGGTGCGCTTCTACATCGTCGCCATTCTGTTCGTGGTCTTTGACGTGGAAACCATCTTCCTCTATCCCTGGGCGGTACAGTTCAAGCATCTCGGAGCCTTCGGCTTCCTCGAGATGCTCGTCTTCCTGGGGATTCTGGTGCTGGGCTACGTATGGGTATGGAAAAAGGGTGCGCTGGAGTGGATTTAGCCGCGCTCCTTTGCGCGCGCCAGTGAACTGACTGACCGCCCGGAACGCGCAATGTCCGGGACGGCGGCGACAAGTGAAAGCAGTACGAAGGCAACGTACGGAACTATCAACGACGGGGTGAACCATGCCCGAAGTACCGGAAGGCAACCTGCCCGCGCCGGAAGCCGATAAGGCTCCCGCAACGCCCGCTGCCGCTGCTGCCGTGCCGCCCAAGCCCGCTCCCGTGGCGTGGGAGGGCACGCTGGTGGACGCGCTGCGCGCGGCGCACGGCGAGCACCTTCAGCAGGCCCTCAGCTATATGGGCCAGAACTACCTGGTCATCGACCGCAGCGAGAGCCTCGCGGTGATTGAAGACCTGCGCAGCCACCACGGCTACACGTTCCTCACCGACATCTCCACGGTCCACTACCCGAAGGACGAACTGCCCTTTGAGATGGTGTGGATTTTCTACGCACCGGAGACGTGCGAGCGGCTGCGCGTGAAGGCCCGCTACGCCGAGAGTGACGAGGTGCCGAGCCTCACAAAGTTGTGGCCGGGCGCCGACTGGCTGGAGCGCGAGGTCTTCGACATGTTCGGCATCCGCTTCGCGGGCCATCCCGACCTGCGGCGCATCCTGATGCCGGAACAGTGGGAAGGTTACCCGTTGCGCAAGGACTACGGGCTGAAACAACAGGACCAGCAGTGGGTGCGGAAGAACCTGGGAATTGAGAGCGGCCAATGAGAGATGACAGCTTCTACGAGCCGTTGAACGAAGTTGAACCCGGCCACACATTCCTGGATTCCAACGAGTTGGTGCTGAACATGGGCCCGCAGCATCCGTCGACGCACGGCGTGCTGCGCGTGATCCTGAAACTCGACGGCGAGAAGGTCAACGACCTCGAATGCGAGATCGGTTATCTGCACCGTGGCATTGAAAAACTTGGCGAAAATCGCACATGGGCAGGCTATGCGCCTTACGTCGACCGCTTTGATTACACGGCGGCCGTGGCCAATAACCTGGGCTACTGCCTGGCAGTGGAAAAGCTGACGGGAATCGAAGTCCCAAAGCGCGGCCAGTATCTGCGCGTGATCCTGACCGAGTTGTGCCGCCTCGCCAGCCACCAGGTGTGGCTGGGGACTCACGTACTCGATATCGGCGCGGTGACGCCGCTGTTCTACGCCTTCCGCGACCGCGAAGACGTGCTGAAGATTTTTGAGCGCTACTGCGGCGCGCGCATGACCACGCACTCGTTCCGCATTGGCGGCTGCCGCTGGGACGCCTATGAGGGCATGCAGCGAGAGGTGCTGCATCTGTGCGATGACCTGCTGCCGAAGCTCGACGAATACGGTGATCTGGTGACGGGCAACCGCATCTGGCTGCAACGCACCAAAGGCATTGGCAAGCTGAGCGCGCAGGATTGCATCGGGCTGGCCATTACCGGACCCGTGCTGCGCGGAAGCGGCGTGAATTACGACGTGCGCAAGGCCGCGCCCTACTCCTCTTACGAAGAATTTGAATTCAATGTGCCGCTCGGCGAGGCCGGCGACACCTTTGACCGCTACATGGTGCGCTTGGAAGAGATGCGCCAGTCGATCCGCATCATTCGCCAGGCGATGGAAGGCCTGCCGGAAGGGCCGATCATCGCGCGCGTGCCCAAGGTGCTGAAGCCACCGGCGGGCGAGGTCTACGTGAGCACCGAGGCGCCAAAGGGCGAGCTTGGATATTTTCTTGTCAGCGACGGTGGCCCGCAACCCTACCGCGTGCGCGTGCGCCCGCCATCATTCATCAACCTGCAATCGCTGCGCAAAATGGCCATTGGCAGCCTGGTGGCCGACGTGGTGGCCATGATTGGAACGCTCGATATCGTGCTCGGAGAGGTGGACCGGTGATCAACTCCATCCTCAGCTACCTGACCAGTGACGTGACGCCGGGAGAGGCCGGCAATCTGTTCTGGATCGTCGTTTACGTGCTGCTGGTGTTTGCCGGCGTTTCAGTCGGCGTCATCTTTATGAACTGGTTTGAGCGCAAGGTGATGGCGCACATGCAGGTTCGCATCGGCCCCATGCGCGTGGGCCCGCACGGCATGTTGCAGCCGGTGGCGGACGCCTTGAAGCTCATCATCAAGGAAGACCTGATGCCGGCCACGGCCGACAAGATTGTCTTCTGGTTCGCGCCCGTCTGCGTGGTCATGACCGCCTTCTGCACCTTCATCGTGGTGCCCTTCGGCCGCACGCACGCCATCACGGACATGAATATTGGACTGCTGTTCATGCTGGGCGTCAGCTCGCTCGGCGTGCTCGGGGTCATCATGGCCGGGTGGGCGTCGAACTCGCACTACTCGCTGATGGGCAGCCTGCGCTCGGGCGCGCAGATGGTCAGCTACGAGACTGCCATGTGCATGAGCGTGCTCTCGGCGGTGATGATGACCAGCATGCAGACCGGAACCGGCACGCTGAGCATGATCCGCATTGTGGAAGCGCAGCAACAGCAGCACACATGGTTTTTGTTTGAGTTCTTCCCCATCGGGCTGGTGGCGATGATCATCTTCGCCGTCGCCATGGTGGCGGAGACGAACCGCGCGCCCTTTGACCTGCCTGAAGCCGAGAGCGAATTGGTGGCGGGCTTCATGACCGAGTACAGCGGCTTCCGCTGGTCGCTGTTCTTCCTGGCCGAATACACCAGCATGATGGCCGTCAGTGCCATTGCCGTCACACTGTGGTTTGGAGGATGGCTGCGTCCGTTCCCGAACGCGCTCGGCAGCCACGCGTGGGAGACGGCGTTCAGTTTTGTGCCGGGCCTGACGTTCTTCGCGCTCGCCATCTGGTGCTTCTATGAGTATCGCCGCATGCCGGGCATCACCAGCATGCGGGCGGACGCGCTCGGGCTGGCGGGTTTTGGCGGCACGCTCGCACTCATCGGGCTGATTGTGCTGCTGCCGCCGGTGCGCTCGCGTGTGCAGGACATCTTCTGGTTCATCTCGAAAATCCTGGTCTTCATGTACTTCTACGTCTGGTGCCGCACCACCTTCCCGCGCTATCGCTTTGACCAGTTGATGCGCGTGGGCTGGAAGGTGCTGCTGCCGGTTTCAATCGGAGTGGTGATCGTGACGGCGCTGATCGGCGTGCGCCAGGAACTGTGGGCAATGTTGTGGAGGTAGCGCATGGCGTTCGGTGAGTTTTTGCGAAAAGTCTTTCTCGTGGACCTGATCAAGGGGCTGGCGGTGACGTTCCGCCATCAGCATCCGGACCAGCTCATCACCGAGCAGTATCCGATGCAGCGTCCGCAGGTGGCCGAGCGCTACCGCGGGCAGCCGCACCTGCGCAAGGATGCCGACGGCAAGACGCTGTGCACCGCCTGCGGAGCCTGCGCGCTGGCTTGCCCGGAAAAGCTCATCAAGGTGGGCAGCGTGCGCGATCCGGAAACGAAGAAGAAGGTTCTGACCGAGTTCGACTTCGACATGAGCCGCTGCATGTTCTGCGGCCTATGCGAGGAAGCCTGCCCGAGCAACGCGCTGGATCTGACTCCTGAGTTCGAACTGGCTATTTACGAACGTGAGGGCATGAAGATCCACCGCGAGCAGATGGAAAACGGAATCGAAAAGAAGGTCTACGAAAAATGACCCCGGTTGCAACTCCGTTCTTCTTTTACGCGCTGTCGGCCATTGCGGTCATCGGCGCCATCATCATGGTCACCAAGGTGAACCCGGTGCACTCGGCGCTGGCGCTGATTGTGACGCTGCTGGCCACCGCCGGACTTTACCTGATGCTTTACGCGCCGTTCATGGCGGCGGTGCAGATTGTGCTCTACGCCGGCGGCATCCTCGTCATGTTCCTGTTCGTGATGATGCTGGTCAACATTGAGCACCTCTACATAGAGAAGATGCTGAACCGGCAGTGGATCGTGGGACTGATTGGCACCGTGGCGTTCTCCGTGCTGACTCTGGTGGCGCTGCTGCGCGGCGCACGCACACTCGGCGCGTTGCCCTCGACTTACCCCGAACAGACGAACGTGCAGGACCTGGCGCTGCTGCTCTACGGGCGCACCACGGGCTACTACGTCTTTCCGTTTGAAATTGCCAGCGTGCTGATGCTGGTGGCTGTGGTCGGGGCCGTGGTGATGGCCAAGAGGAGGGTGTGACGATGATGGAGATAGGCGTGACGCATTACCTGGTGGTGGCGGCGCTGCTATTCCTCATCGGAATGGTGGGCGTCATCACGCGGCGCAACGTGGTCATCATCTTCATGTCCATTGAGCTGATGCTGAACGCGGTGAACCTGAACCTGCTGGCGTTTTCGCGGCTCTACGGGCTGCACGGGCAGGTGTTCGCGCTGTTCATTGCGGCGGACGCCGCCGCCGAAGCCGCCGTGGGACTGGGCATCCTCATCGCCTTCTTCCGCAACCGCGCCACGGTCAACATGGACGAAGTTGATTTGCTGAAGTGGTAACCGAGACGAGAGCAACCATGGTCTTTCTCGAACATCTCTGGATCGTCCCGCTGCTACCCGCGCTCGGCTCGGCCTGCATGCTGCTGTTTGGACGAAGACTCGCCAAGCCGCTGGTGAACGCCATTTGCGTGGGCGCGGTGGCCGTGGCCTTTCTGTGGAGCGCCGCTGCCGTGTGGCAGTTCACGCACAGCAGGCAGCCGCGCTTTGAGCAGGTGCTGTTCACGTGGCTCGGCTCGGGCGCAGGCCGGCTGGCCTTCCCGCTCTACGGCGGAGGCGCAGCGCAGTTCGTGGTCGACGCCGGCGTACTGCTCGATCCGCTGAGCGCGATCTGGCTGCTGTTCGTCACCGGCGTCGGATTGCTCATCCACATTTACAGCACGGGCTACATGGCGCATGAGGGCGGCTACTACCGCTTCTTCGGCTACCTGAACCTGTTCATGTTCTCCATGCTCACGCTGATCCTGGCGAACAACTATCTCGTCATGTTCGTCGGGTGGGAGGGCGTGGGACTGTGCTCGTACCTGCTCATCGGCTTCTACTTCCACAAACACTCGGCCTCGACGGCAGCAAACAAGGCATTCATCACCAACCGCATTGGCGATGCGGGCGTGCTGCTCGGCTCGATGACGATCTTCTGGCTCTTTGGCACCTTTGACTTTGTGAAGGTGACCGAGCTGGCGCGGGCGCAATCCGCCACGCTGGCGGGCACGGCCATCATCACCTGCGCCACGCTGGCGCTGTTCGTGGGAGCCTGCGGCAAGAGCGCGCAACTGCCGCTCTACGTGTGGCTGCCGGACGCGATGGAAGGTCCCACGCCGGTCTCCGCCCTCATCCACGCGGCCACCATGGTGACCGCGGGCGTCTACATGGTGGCGCGCTCGAATGCTCTGTTTGTGCTGGCGCCGCAGACGATGAAGGTGGTGGCCATTGTTGGCGCGCTGACCGCGATTTTCGCAGCCTCCATCGGCCTGGTGCAGAACGACATCAAGCGCGTGCTCGCCTACTCCACGGTCTCGCAACTTGGCTACATGTTCCTGGCGCTCGGTGTGGGGGCCTTCACCGCTGGAGTCTTCCACGTCTTCACGCACGCGTTCTTCAAGGCGCTGCTCTTCCTCGGCTCCGGCTCCGTCATACACGCCATGAGCGGCGAGCAGGACATGCGGCTGATGGGCAACCTGCGCGGCAAGATCCCCGTGACCTTCCGCACCATGCTCATCGGCACGCTGGCCATCGCGGGCATTCCGGGCCTGGCCGGGTTCTTCAGCAAGGACGAAATTCTGTGGCAGGCATGGTCGGCGCATGATGGCGGCTTCCGCGCGCTGTGGTACGTCGCGTTCATCACAGCGCTGATGACGGCCTTCTACATGTTCCGGCTCATCTACCTCACGTTCTTCGGCACGGCGCGCATGTCGCACGAGGTGGAGCACCACGTGCATGAGTCGCCGCGCTCGATGACCGTGCCGCTGGTGGTGCTGGCCATCTGCTCGGTCTTTGCCGGATATCTCGGCGTCTCGCCCAGCATTGCGCGGCTGGTCGGCATTCACGGTGAGACCAACAAGTTTGAAGCCTTCCTTGCGCCGGTGTTTGAAAACACGGCCGAGCACGCAACCGTGGCGAAAACTGCGGAAGCCGCAGGCGAACACGCAACGCCCGCCGAGCCGAAGGAGGAAAGCTCTGCCGCCGAGTACCTGCTGATGGCGCTTTCGGTGGCGGCAGCCGGTGCCGGGTGGTGGTCCGCGCGACGCGCCTACGCCAATGCGAGCGACCCGGTGCGCGAACCGATTGCCATTGCCGCGCCGCCTGTCTATCGCACGCTGCTCAACAAGTATTACGTGGACGAGTTCTACGATGTGGCGTTCACGGGCCGCGCGGAAGTCGCAGGCGATGTGCGGCTGGGAGCGATTGGAGCGGGCGAGGCGCTATGGAAGTTCGACGCCAACGTGGTCGATGGCTCAGTGAACCTGACCGGCTGGCTGACGCGCATGTTCGGCTCGCTCTCGTCGCTGTGGGACAAGTGGATTATCGATGGGCTATGCGTGAACGGCCCTGCCTATGTGGCGCGCGCATTGTCGTATCCGGTGCGTTGGCTGCAGTGGGGCCTGTTGCAGTGGTACGCGCTGGTGATGGTGTTTGGCGTGGCCACGGTGCTCTGGTACTACCTGCTGCATTAGCCCGTTGCCTTCGGCACTGATGCCGGAAGGCTGGCACGAACTCTGTTGTTGAAGTGAATGGGATTGCGAGCGGAGAACTCCGCAGGAACGAACAGAAAATGTATAACCACATTCTCTCGATCATCTTGTTTACGCCGTTGGTGGGCGCAGCCGTGCTGCTGCTGGTGCCTGGCACAAATCGTGCCGCCGTTCGCTGGACTGCGAACCTGTTTGGCATGCTTGGCTTTGTGGTCTCGCTGCCGCTGGTGCCGTGGTTCTGGGCGCGCAAGGACCTTGCGGGCTTCCAGTTTGTGGAAGGCGCGCCGGGCAACTGGATCCCCACAATCGGCGCGGGCTATTACCTTGGCATCGACGGCATCTCGTTCCTGCTGATCATGCTGACCACGCTGCTCGGGGCCATCTCCATCCTCTCCTCGTGGACGGCGATTCAGGATCGCACCAAGGAATACTACGCATGGTTCCTGGTGCTGCAGACGGGCATGCTCGGCGTCTTCATGTCGCTCGACTTCTTCCTGTTCTTCGTCTTCTGGGAGGCGATGCTGGTGCCGATGTATCTGCTGATCGGCATCTGGGGCGGCCCGCGCAGGCTCTACGCGGCCATCAAATTCTTCCTCTACACGCTGGCCGGCTCCGTGCTGATGCTGATCGGCATGATCTTCCTGTACTACTTCCACCACTCGCAGACGGGCGTGTGGACCTTCAGCATTCCGGAGCTGTACAAGAGCGCGCCGCTTATTCCGCAGGTCTATGGCGGCGGACTGGCCACCATCCTGTTCTTCGGCTTCTTCCTGGCCTTCGCCATCAAGGTGCCCATGTTCCCCTTCCACACCTGGCTGCCGGACGCGCACGTGGAAGCGCCCACGGCAGGCTCGGTTATTCTGGCCGGCGTGCTGCTAAAGATGGGAACCTACGGATTGATCCGCTTCTCGCTGCCCTTCTTCCCCAGCGTGGTGCATGAGCCGCGTGTGCGCGGCCTGCTGGTCGCGCTCTCCATCATCGGCATCCTCTACGGCGCGCTGGTTTCGCTGGTGCAAAAGGACATGAAGAAGCTAGTGGCCTACTCTTCGGTCAGCCACCTCGGCTTCTGCACGCTCGGCATCTTCGCCCTGAACGGGCCAGGGCTGGCTGGCTCGGTGCTGCAGCAGATCAACCACGGCATCTCCACCGGCGCGCTGTTCCTCATCGTCGGCATCTTGTACGAGCGGCGTCACACGCGCGAAATCAGCGAGTACGGCGGCATCTCCAACGTGATGCCCGGCTACGCGACGGTGGCGCTCATCATGTTCCTGTCATCGATGGGTCTGCCGCTGCTCAACGGCTTTGTCGGCGAGTTCACCATTCTGCAGGCGGCATATATCGCCAATTGGCGCTGGGCGGCGTGGGCCGTGCCCGGCGTGGTGCTGGCTGCAGCGTACCTGCTGTGGCTCTACCAGCGCGTCTTCTTCGGCAAGGTGGAGAACCCGAAAAATGAGCACCTGGCCGACCTGACGCCGCGCGAGTGGGCAACCTTCCTGCCGCTGATCGCGTTGGCCTTCTGGATTGGTCTCTATCCGAAGCCGTTCTTCGCCATTCTGGACCAGCCGGTGACGGCCATTGTGAAGCAGATTGAGCAGCCGCCGGTGCCGATCAAGCCAGCGGCTCCGGTAAACGCGCAGGTGGTGGTTTCCACCGCGCAGACCGCACAAACCAACTCGGGGGCGAAATAAGCGATGACCTCGGCCGGACTCTTCGCCACCGCGTTGGTGCCGTTCAGTGCACACGACTATCGCCTGGGCGGGCCGATGATTGTGCTGACCATCTTCTCGCTCGGTATCCTGTGTTTCGACCTGTTTCTGCCGCGCGAGCGCAAGCAGTGGAGCGCGGCTCCGGCGCTGCTGGGGCTGGCCGCTGCCGCCTACTCGACATGGCGCATCCAGTGCGTGCTGCCCGCCAGCGGCGAACCGCTGCGCGCATTCTTTGGCTGTCTGGTGCTCGACCCGTTCGCGGTCTACTTCTTCTACCTGTTTCTGGCGGGAGCAGCCATCTCCGTGCTGATCTCTGTTCGCTATTTGGAGATTGAAGGCGAAAACCACGGCGAGTTTTATGCTCTGGTGCTGTTCACAGTCATTGGCATGATGTGCCTGGCTGCGGGCGCCGACCTGGTGCTGCTGTTCATCGGGCTGGAGCTGATGGCGATTTCGTCGTACATCCTCGTGGGCTTCCTGCGCAGCGACAAACGCTCGAACGAAGCCTCACTGAAGTACCTGCTGCTCGGCGCGTTCTCCTCGGCCATCTTCGCCTACGGCCTGTCGATTCTCTACGGCGTGAGCGGCTCCACCAGCCTGCCGGAAATCTCCCGGGCACTGGCCGCGCGCGTGGCCGTGAATCCCAAGGACCCGTTGGTGGTCCTTGCTCTGCTGACCACGCTGGCAGGACTGCTGTTCAAGGTCGCAGCCGCGCCCTTCCACATGTGGGCGCCCGATGTGTATGAAGGCGCGCCAACCAGCGTGACCGGCTTCCTGTCGGTCTCGGTGAAGGCCGCGGCCTTTGCGCTGATGCTGCGCTTGCTGCTGGACGGCATGGCGCCGCTGCGCGCATTGTATGTACCCATCATCGTGGTCACCGCCGTGGCGACGCTGGTGGTGGGCAACCTGGCGGCGCTGACGCAGACCAACACCAAGCGTCTGCTGGCCTATTCGTCGATCTCGCATGTGGGCTACATGCTGCTGGGCCTTGTGGCCAGCGACGGACTGGCGAACCGCACCGGCATCAAGGGCATTCTTTTCTACCTGCTCGTTTACACCTTCATGAACCTGGGCGCGTTCACGGTCATCACCTCGCTGCGGCGGCGCAACATCATCGGAGACAGCCTCGAAGACATCTCCGGACTGATGCAGAAGGCCCCGCGCGAGGCAATGCTCATGCTCATCTTCCTGCTCTCGCTGGCGGGAATTCCGCCGCTGGCAGGCTTCTACGGCAAGTACTTCATCTTCCTGGCGCTGGTGGAGACGGGCCACTACGCGCTGGCAACTGTGGCGGTGCTGTTCGCCGTGCTCGGCCTTTATTACTACCTGAAGATCGCCAACGCCATGTTCATGCGCCCGGCGGTGGACGCCGAAGCCCCCAGCACCCCGCTGACGCTTGGCTTCGCGCTGTGGCTGACCGCGGCGGCCACGGTGCTGATCGGCGTTTTCCCCAATGTGTTCATCCGCGCCGTCGACTGGTCGGTGGCCTGCTGTGGAGCGCTGAACGCCGTGGGGCTGCGCTAACCCGGATTCGCGGAGGGTCTGTTCGTGAAGAAGCCGCGCATCGTTGCCCGGCGATGAGAACGACGGACACAGTCACCGCGTAGTTGATCGAAAACACCGCGCAGCCCTTCCATATTCATTGACGTAGTACGAAAGTGTCTGCGGAATTGCCTGCCTTGCTGGTGAACGCTTCCTACGCATGTTAGATTGAGGAGAAGGAAGGAGCCGCGCCGATGCGCCGCGCTCCCGTTCTTATTCCTGACGGCAGGAAGACTCGCAACACGCAGTGGGGCAATCTCCAGCGTTGGACCTTGCCTGGGCGCGGCGCCTGCCACGCGCCGGGAGCAGATGTGAGCACAGAGAAGACTGCAATCATCATCGGCGCAGGCCCCGCGGGCCTGACCGCCGCTTTGGAATTCCTCCGCCGCACCGGCGTCAAGCCCATCGTTCTGGAAGCCAGCCACGAGATTGGCGGCATCTCCCGCACCGTGCAGTACAAGGGCAACCGCATGGACATTGGCGGGCATCGCTTCTTCTCCAAAAGCGACCGCGTGATGAACTGGTGGCTGGAGATCATGCCGCCGGAAGCCACGGCCGATACCGAGCACGCTTTGCGGTACCACAATCAGCAGCGCACGCTCGAAGGCGGCAGCCACGGACTCGATCCGAAGACCGACGACATCGTGATGCTCGTCCGCCCGCGCAAGAGCCGCATCTACTTCCTGCGTAAGTTTTTCGATTATCCCGTCACGCTCTCGGCGCAGACGCTCGGCAACCTCGGTCTGGTGCGTACCGTCAAGGTCGGCGTCAGCTACATCTGGACGCGCCTGTTCCCCATCAAGCAGGAAAAGTCGCTGCAGGACTTCTTTATCAACCGCTTCGGCGTGGAGCTTTACCGCACGTTCTTCAAGTCCTACACGGAAAAGGTGTGGGGCGTACCGTGCGAGGAGATCAGCGCGGAGTGGGGCGCACAGCGCGTCAAAGGCCTTTCGCTCACCAAGGCCATCGCACACTTTTTGAAGAAGACCTTCGGTCCCAAACAGAGCGGCGGCATCGGCCAGAAGGGCACGGAGACCTCGCTGATTGAGAAGTTCCTTTACCCGAAGTACGGCCCCGGCCAGCTTTGGGAGCATGTGGCCGACAAGGTTGTGGAACAGGGTGGCGAGGTGCTGAAGGGCTGGCGTGTGACGCGTCTGCACGTCGAAGGCAACCGCGTTGTCTCCGTGGAAGCCCTCAGCGACAAGGGCGAGACGCGCACCTTCACAGGCGATTACTTCTTCTCTACCATGCCGATTCGAGAACTCATGCAGTCGCTTGACTGCCCGGTTCCCGCCGACGTGAAGGAGGTCAGCGATGGGCTGCTCTACCGCGACTTCATCACCGTCGGACTGCTGGTGAACAAGCTCTCGGTCAAGGAGAAGGACGGGGCGCTGCTCAAGGACACCTGGATCTACATTCAGGAGCCGGATGTCACCGTGGGACGTTTGCAGATCTTCAACAACTGGAGCCCGTACATGCTCGCCGATCCCGACAAGGTCTGGATTGGGCTGGAGTACTTCTGCTACGAGACGGACCCGATCTGGAAGCTGCCCGAGGCTGACATGGCGAAGTTTGCCATCAGTGAAGTGGCGAAGATTGGCATCCTGAAGGCTGAGGACGTGCTCGACAGCCACGTGGTGCACGTGCCCAAGACCTACCCGGCGTACTTCGGCACTTACGACCGCTTCGACACCATCAAGGACTACGTGAACACCTTTGAGAACCTGTACCTGGTGGGCCGCAACGGCATGCACAAATACAACAACCAGGACCACTCCATGCTCACGGCCATGACCGCCGTCGATAACATCGCCGCCGGCATCACCAGCAAGGAGAACCTCTGGAAGATCAACACCGAGTCCGAGTATCACGAGGAAAAGCAGGGCGAGGCACAGCAATCCGCCGCGCAGTAGCCGTCATTCGCGTGCCTGAAATGAAAAGCCTCACGCTCGAAGCGTGGGGCTTTCATTTGCGCTCAAACCGGGCTTAGTAGCCCATATACTGCGCGTGAACGTACTGGCCGGTGTAGATGTTGTAGACCAGGTACCATCCCGGATGGTCCGGGTCGTCGTAGACGACGAAGTCCTCGCCACAGCTCCAGCACCAATCCGATGCCAGCGGCCAATCCCACGCTGCAACCTCAAAGAAGAAGCCGCCGTTAAACCAGAAGCGGTGCATGCCGAGGTCGTAGCGCACCACGTTATAGCGATACTGCGGCCCAAAGTGCTCGAAGCGGCCATGCTGATACGGGCGATCCAGACGGAAGCGGCGATCGTTCGGGCGATCGTGTCCGTACCAGCGGTCATTCGAAACATGCGGCGTGTTGTTTACCCAACGCCGATCAGGCTGTTGCTCCTTCTCCGGACGCATCTTCTGCGGGCGCGCTTGTGGAGCCTGCGGAATGCGTCCCTGATTTGCGCGGGGCATGGCGCGATCACCGCCCATGTTGCGCTGCTGCTGCGGTGCCGCCTGCGGCGCGCGTCCTTGGCTCTGCCCCTGATCGCGATGCCCTTCCTGGCCTCGCTGCGCCCACATCGAGACGGGCAGGATCAGACTGAATGCGGTAAGCATCAACCAACGTGATTTCATAATCCCCTCCCGGACAGGAATCATACTCTCTGTCCGACCACACAGGCATGAACCCGCCCCGGTGCGGCAAGTTCCTCGGGAACGCCTTCCGCAGGCACCTCTTTACAAAAGTAAAGGGAGGCCCGAAGGCCTCCCTCTGGTATGTGCCAGATACCGTGCTAGTTGCTCACAGTAAAGACCGTGGACTGGGTGGTAACCACGCTGTTGACCGTGGCCGTGGAAGTTACCGTGAAGCTGTAGCTGGAGCTTGGGGTAGGGGTGCTACCGCTGCCTCCGCTGCAACCGGACATCACGGCCAGGGCCGCCGCCATCAAGCAGAGCAACAGGGCCGCACGCGTGCGGCGCCGCACCCCACCCAGCGAGAAGAGGAACACTCCGCCGAGCATGATGCCGCCCGTCGTCTTCCAGGGCACCGCCGGCGCGTGGTTTGCCGAAGTGCTGCGCGTCGGAATGGTGTAGCTGATGCTGCCGCTTGCCGCGCCCGAAGCCAGCGAGACGCTGCCGGTGCTGGTTGAGGTCGGCGTGCAGCTTGCTGCGGTCGAGTTCGACGTGCAGTAGTAGGTGACGGTTCCCGTGAAGCCGTTGCCCGGCGTAAAGATGATGCTGGTGGTGCCGGTGCCGCCGCCGTTCAAGGTCACCGCAGAGGACGTGGGTGCCGCCGTAAAGGCGGCGCTTGCCGTCACGGTCAGTGCCGCCGAAGTACCGGAGCCGTAGTTCGCATCCCCGGCGTACTGCGCCGTAATGCTGTGGCTGCCGGTGGTGGTGGGCGTGTAGCTCACCGTGCCCGTCAGCACCAAGCCGCTGGTGCTGGTGGTGGCGCTGCCGATGGAGGTCGATCCATCGTAGAAGGTGATGACGCCGGTCGGAGCCGTGCCCACCGTGCTGTTGCCGGTCACGTTCACGCTCAGCGTGGTCGAGGTGCCGGCCGCCACGGTCGTCGAAGCCGCCGTCGGCGTCGAGATGGTCGGCGCAGCCGCGGTCACCGTCAGTGAAAGCACGCTGCTGCTCGCCGAGGAGTACTTGCTGTCCCCCGCGTAGGTCGCCGTAATACTCTGCGTGCCGGAAGCCGTGGGAGTGTAGCTGTAGGTGCCGGTCAGCACCACACCGCTCGTGCTGGTGGTGGCCGTGCTCAGAGCAACTCCGCTCTTGTAGAAGGTGATGGCGCCGGTCGGAGCGCCAACTCCGCTGGTTCCCGTCACGGCCACGCTCAGCGTGGTCGAATTCCCCAGCGAAACCGGATTCGACGTTGCGGTGGGCGCAGCGACGTTCGGGGTGCCGCTGTAAACCAGCAGCGCCGTGGAAGTCGAAGTCGCCGCCGCGTAATTCGTGTCACCGCCGTAGATGGCGATGATGCTCTGCGTGCCGACCGTGGACGGCGTGTAGGTGTAGCTGCCGCTCAGCACCAAGCCGCTGGTGCTGGTGGTGGCCGTACCCAGTGCCGTACTGCCGTCATAGAAGGTGATGGTGCCGCTCGGAGCCGTACCCACCGCAGTGTTGCCCGTCACCGTCACGGAAAGCGTGGTCGCATTGTCCACCTTGAGCGGCGTGGTGCCCACCGTCGGCGTGCTGATTGTCGGGCTGGGCAGCGCGCTGGTGCTCACCGTAACTTCCAGCGGCGAGCTGACGCCGGCAATGTAGTAATTGTCGCCGCTGTAGTGGGCGGTGACGGTCACCGTGCCCGCGACGGTCGGCGTGTAGCTCAAAGTGCCGGTCAGCGCGTAGGTGGAGGAGTTGCTGCTGGTGGTTGCCGTACCCAGCAGCGTGCTGCCGTTGTAGAAGGTGATGGTGCCGCTCGGGGTACCGAGGGTGCTGTTGCCGGTCACCGTTACCGAAAGCGTGGTGGTGTTATTTGGCTGCACCGGGTTGGTGGAGGCCGTTGGCGCCGAAACCACGGGCACTGCAAGGTTGGCCACCGCTGCCGCAAAGTTGGTGATGTTCACCGAGCCCAGGCCTGTCGCCAGGTCGTAGCCCGTGGTGGTGGTGAACGCCGGAGTGCCACTGCTGGCCAGCACGCCATAGGTGCTGCCGCTGGTGAGGCTGCAATTGTCGCTGCCTGCCGTGCAAGGCACAGAGTTGTTGCCGGTCACCACGTCATGGAAGATGCAACCCGTGGTCTCGCTGGACGAGAGCGACGAGGTGCAGCGATTGCCGCTGATGGAAGCCAACTTGTAAAGCAGGTAGTTGACGTTGCCAAAACGCTGGGTGCCAGCTTTCTGGCTCACCAAAGCAAGCGCGCCGGCAAAGGCAGGGGCTGCCGCCGAAGTACCGCCAGTTACCCATAGCCCCGGAGTGCTCCCGGATGGCGAATAATAAATCATGTAACCGGTAGTGGATGTTGAAGTCGAGGACTCTGCGAGGAATGAAACATCCGGAACATCGCGGACACCGTCGCTCGGCACACCAGTTCCCGTCTGCCAGCTCGGCTTGCTGTACCCAGCAGTGCAATTGACGTAATTACCGGAAATTGTCCAGGTGGCGCAGTTACTCCGTCCACCGGAGCCAGCCCACAACTCAAGGTCTCCGTAGACTAGCGTGTACTGCGTGTGTTGTACGGCGCTGGCGCAAACGGTGAGGCTGCCGGTGGCCGCCTGGTAGGCACAGGAATCATTCCAAGTCATCTCGGGAATGTAGCTGAGTGCGGAAACATACTTCAGTCCCGTGCTATCGGTGCTGTTGCTGGCATTCCAATAGGTGGTATTGCTGCTCAGAGCCTGAAAGTCCGTGCCGCCCACTGCGACGTTATAAGGCGTCGAAGCCAGACCGCTGACAGCCAGACCGCCATCACCGTTGGTCGCCGAGTCAGAGTAGTACTCGCTGCTCGGATCGGTGCAGCCAGCCGAGCCGTTGTCACCAGCCGAGACGATGACGGTAATGCCCTGCGCCGCCGCCTGCTGCCATAGAGAATTGAAGAAGCTATTTGTGACCCACGGCTCGCAGCTGCCGTAGCTCTCGCTCATAATGTCGGCCAGGTCATTGTCGACAATGTACTGCGCAGAGATGTCCACGCCATCCGCGGTGTTGGTGCTGCTTGCGGAATACAGGGTGACGCTCGCGCCCGGCGCAACGGCACTGGACCACTCAACATCGAGCGTCGATTCCACAACATCCCCGGAGACGATGCCGGGATCAGTCGTTCCAACCGTCACATAATTGAAATTGCCGCCGCTATCAACGGTATTCAGACCGAAGTAAGTGCGAAAATTAGTAACGTCGGACTGGGTGATGTTGGAACGTCCAACGATGCCGATTTTGACGCCCGAACCGGTGACGCCGCTGGCCAGCAGCGGTTTGGACCCATAGATAATGGAGAAATCTCCTGGCCCAAGGCGGTTTCGCCCGCTACTTGCGTTGTAGTACGACGCTTTGATCCCTTGAGAATTCTCGTCTGCCGGGCCGATCAAATGCGAATGATTTCGCCGAGGATAGTTGTTCAGCGAAACGAAGCTCTGAACCACTCCGGCCATTGCCACCGGAATCTGCGGGTCGCCCGTGTTGGCGACAAACTTCGTGCTTCCCACCTTGTAGTTATGCAGTGAGATGTTGAAGGCGCTGCGCAACTGGGCGGTGGTGCCGGAGAACGGAATCAGCATGCGGCTGTTGGAGGCCGCGCCGACCGTGAAGCCCTTGCTCGTGAGCCAGGAACGGATGGCGGCAATGTCACTGTCGCTGGCGCCGAACTTCTCGCCAAATTCCGCCGGAGTCAGCCACTTGTGATAGTTGGCGGAGGTCGAGTCCTGCTGTTCGGCGAGCAGCTTCTGCAGCGCCTGCTCCTGCGCATCGGTACGCGAGAGCAGCAGCATGATGGTGCCGGTCTCGGCGGAGTCGTCCAGTGCTCCCTGGTCGTATTGATCGCGCGCCAGCGGGAATCGATGGCCTGTGAGGGTCACGCGCTGGCTGTCAACAATGGCGCTGGTGATGCGTTTCTGCGGGCTCTGGGCAAAGGCTGCGCCCAAGCCAAGCATCAGAACCAGAACAAACACGAGGGCCTGACGGGAAAGGGCGATGCGGTGGTCGGGACTTGAAGACATTGGCGGTTCTCCATGCAGTAAGCCGCGCTCAAGGCGCGAAAACGGTGTTGGCTTGCTTTTTGATGCGCCGGAGGACGGCTGCGTATCAACTTCCCTTCCGGCTTTCACTGTTAGACCGCGAGCAGATAAAAACGTCTTATGCAACTGGATGAGAACAATAACGCGCACTCATGAATGCGAGAATTCTACGCTGAAGAATGCGCCGAACCAACAGCGGAGGTGGCGTTTTTTTCGCACGTGTGAAGGAACCTGCACTCAAAAAGAACGGCTGGCATGGCGCCAGCCGTTTCCTGTAACAAATTGTTAAGCGTCCCGCCGTGCGCTAGAAGGCGCTCCAACTGAACTCGTTGATGTAGAACGACGACAGTGTGGCCTGCGTCGAACTGGTGGGATTTGTTATGGTCGTGGTGCCCGTCACAATGTGTGAACCCTGGTTACGCAGGTTCGTGTCGTAATTGATATGACCGCCGCCGGTGATGCCGACCGTGTTTCCGATGACGGCGCCGTAAATGTTGCCGTTGCCATCAAATTTAATCGGCGCATTGGGCGCGTAGATGGTGGCAAACACCGCGTTGCTGGAAATGCTGCCAATGTGAACCGTCTTCGTCCCGTTGTAGATGAACGTCAGGTTGTTTGGGTCACCGCCCTGGTTGGTCTTGGTGCCGCCGGTGAAGTTGATCGGCGTCGTGGAGCCGGAGCCATTCAGAATGTAAATCTGCACCGGGCCCGCCGGGCTGATGGTAATGGAGGCGCCGGCCGTCATGGTGAACGTGTCGAAGTAGTAGACGCCGGGTTGCAGTGTCACCTGCGTGGAAGACGCGAACGTAACCTGCCCATAACTGACGTTACTGGGAGGCAGGGTAAAAGCGCCGCCCGTGGCCCACACACCGTTGCATCCGCCGTTATAGCTGCATGCGCTGGTATTGTTCACCGTGGGTGCCGTGGACGGCAGTACTGCGGAAGGATAGGTGGAGCTGCCATACGTAGCAGGCAACTGAGAGACCTTATCTGAGCAACTCGCAGTGCTGCCGGCGGTGGTGCAACCGAAACCATTGCTGCCGGAGTTATCCATGTTCACGGCGTAAGGCCAAGTGGAGCTGCACGCCTCGGCGACGGCGTTGTTCGCGTTCCAATACGGCCAGGTCGGGCCGCCGGAAACGCCGTAGGGATAGTACGTGCTGGTGCAACTGCCCTTCTTGGAGCAGTTCCCCGCGCTCGGATCGCCGAGATTATAGTTGGGCGCGTAGATATTGCCATAGACCATCATGCTGTTGTGCTGATACACATTGCCCAGCGTACCGATGTCGCCGTTGGTGTAGCTCAGGGTCGGGCTGGCCACGCCCGCCTGCGAGCTGGAGTTGTAGCTCGCGGTGCTGGAGCCTCCGGAAAGCTCAATGGCATTACACCCCTTGCTGTTTGCAAAAGCGCCAAAATTGTACTGAGCGTTGATTGGAACAGTCGTGGTGCTAGTCGCGGGGGGAGTAGATGATGTACTAGAAACTTCCTTATTCGCCACCGTCAACACCACCTGCACGTTGGCCTGTTTGACTCCGCCGACGCTGCCCTGCGAGATGATCTTCCAGGAAGTGACCCACTGTGATGATCCCAGAAGTGACGCGTCATACGTTGCAGTGAGCAACTGCGCCGCCACCCGGTAGGTTGGGTTGTTTGGCACGGCGGAAAACAGCGAGGTAACGTTGCTCAGGGCTGCGAACTGCGAATCGTAATTCGTACCGGCCAAGCTATCAATCGCGGCGAAGGTATCGGTTACACCACTGATTCCAGGGTTTGTACTCGTGGAATTGGGCGCCAAGACAACGCAGTGAGCAGCGTTGTCTGCGCAAGTACCCACGCCCACACCCACACCGGTCGGGTAAAACGTCACTGGAAATGTGGTGAGATCGAACCTACTTCCATTCCACACTGGCGTCAGCGCATCCGAAGTGCCCGGTTGCATATTCATCTTCAGCCAGTACACTGCCCGTTGTGCACCGGCCTCCGCCAGGTACCGCGCCTGCGAGGTGGCACGGTAGTTTGCCGAACTCCATATCTGGGACTGCGTGGAGTACATGAGCCCCGCCGCCAGTGTTGAAAGAATCAACAATGAGAACAAGGCAATAATGAGCGCAGCGCCACTCTCCGCATTACGAGGAACGCGGCGGCCGCGAACGGGAGGACTCCATCTACGCATTTTCATTGGGCACTCTCTTTACTCTCCCAAGCTGTCAAACGCATCAAACAACTGCTGGGGAATAGCCAGGAAACTGGATCGGTCACTCATACCCGATTGCACGATGTTATAGGCCGCAAGAATGTTACGCGGCTGTATGTTCATGAACGACTTGGTGACGACAATTGGCTTGTTGGTGGCCGGGTCGACGTGCAGGGACCGCGCAACCAGCGTGATGCTGACACTTACCACCATGCTGTCATACGAATTGGAATGGGGGTCGTAATAATCAAAGCGGCAGCCATCCGCGGCTGTTGGCGAAGCAGTTGTGGCCACGCGCACATTTTCCAGCATGGTGGTGGTGGCGGTGCTGGCGCTCCCCCCTTTGGGCACGAACGAATCGGAGGCGGACGAGTAAACGTATTCCGTGCGCGTCAGCGGTCCCCATTGTGAGCCGTCGCTGTCAGTCGTCAGGCCTGAGTCGCCCGCGGCGGGGCAACGATATGCGATAAGCACCAGCGAATTGTTCCCGTCGATATCGCCAAACAAGCGCAGCGAATGGTCACTGTAGGGATTAACCTCCGGCGACACCACCCCTTGCGGGTACACCCCGTGCCAGTAAATTCTGGCGCCGCTGCTGTGGTCCTTCCGGAATACTGCCGTGATCTGGCCGGAGCCTGGCGTCGTGGATGACTGCACATCCGTCAACGTAATGATTTCGCTGTTAGCTCCGGAATCGATGATGACCGAAGGATACCCTCCCGCAGGGGCTGAGCCCTGGGGAAGATAGGTGATCATTCCGGTCAGCGGATTGGAAGTCGTGTTGCTTCCGTTGTAGAACGTGACGTAGATCGTCTGCGCGTTATTCTTATCGCCAGCAATAGCTTGGCTTGTCTTCACCAGCGAAAAGGCGCCGGCATCCCCTTGAAAGACGCCATTTTGCTGCGTGCCGGAAGGTGCCAGCCCTGCCTGTCCAATCTCCTGCTGCATCAGTTCCAAGCTGGAGCGCAACTGATCGTTCAAGGCGGTTCGAATCTCCGACGCGCGGAAGTTCTTCTGCATGGCCGCCATGCCGCCCAGCATGGCACCGGAAAGGACCAGCAACACACCCAGACTGACTGTTAATTCCAATAGGGTAAAACCACGCTGGTCACTGCAACGAATTTTCATCATGCGTCTCATCGTCAGAAGCTCGTGCGCAGGCACACCAAGGTTGTCTTGGGGGCCAGCGCATTGACCGCAGCATTTGAGGCCGTTGCATGATCGGCGGTACTCAGTGCCTGCACCGACACCGTGATGACCTTGGTCTCGAAATCCGTCACACCCGCCGTGGTCGGGTTATCAATGCGCCAGACGCGCATATAAATGGAATTGTTCTGTCTACTGGTGGTAATGGAATTACCGCTGCCTGTTCCTTCCGAAATGTAGTCAAAGTACTGCTGCGTGCCGCTCTTGACCTCGGTCATGGACAACCCCTTGCCGGTGCTGTCCAGCGCGGGGCCGCCCTGGGTCAGACCAGCGCCGACTCCGCTGGCGTTGGTCAGGTCGGTTGGAACCTGCGTGGTATCGGCCGTATTGTCGTTAAATGCCAGCGCCATCAACTGTTCCATCTTGTCCTGCGCATACTCGGTGGCGCGGGTTGCCTGCGTGCCCTGGCTCTGGTTCTTCATCGCTGCCACGGTGAACAGCGACATGATTCCAGCGATACCCACCAGCATGATGGCCGCGGCGATCACGGTCTCCAGCAGAGTTAGGCCGCTTTCCGGCCGGGTGCGAGTTGTCCTTCGCAGCTTCATCGCTAATCCTTGATCTCCCAATAGCTGCTTCCCCCAAGGCTGTAGACATGGGAACGCCCGCTGGCGTCCACGCCGACAGCCAGGCTGTAAATGCCTGGACTGTCCTGCAGGTAGAGGGCATAGCTGGTCACTACGTTGCTGCCCGTACAATCCACAGGCCAGCCACGGGAGTTGAAGTAGATGATGTAGGGTGTCGCGGTATTGCCCGTATACCCCTGGGTGGGAGTAGTGCCGCCCTGCCCAGGTACCCCGACGGCGGCCGAGGACGGGATAGAAAACCTTACTCCCGAGGAAAGTGCATAGCTCTGCGGCTCCTGCGTCCAGCCGGAATAGGCGAACGCCGTCGCTGCGGAGGTGCCACACATTTGCGTGGTGGTCAGGCTGGGGGCATATTTCAGGGAATAGACCTTGCAAACGGCGGGCACCTTGCTGGGATCGCAGGAAACGGCCAGCCGCGAGAAATTGGCCCCAGCACGCATACGCGCCACCGAAAGCAGTCCAGCAATGCTGTTGGCGTCATTACGGATCTTGTAATTCCGCATGTAACTGACGTAGGACGGAATGGACATGGCCGCGATGATCGCAAGGATGGCGATCACGAACAACAATTCCAACAGGGTGAAGCCCACGGCTCCCGCTGTCCGCCTCGACCTAAGTTGTGTGCCACGCCGCATCATTCTGCTCCCTCGCAGGGTCCTAAAAGTTGCGGTAGTCCGATGGTTGATAAACCCGGGCCGACGCGCCGTCCCAAACAATCAGCCGTGCGGATCCGATATCGGCACGGTTGCCAACCACCAGGAACCCTTCCCGGTCCTTTGGGATATTGGGCCTGTCACCCTGCCAGCGAATCTGATCCAGATCCTGGGTGGGAACCTTCAACACGAAGGCAATCCGAGGCATCTCGAACGCCAGTTGGTTCTGCCCATGGACGTGAATCACCACCTGGTAGGACGAGGTGTCATCATTGACCAGCAGATCCATCTGGCCGCTGGCAGGATTCTTGCCGTCCAGGTTCGCCAGCAACACGTTTCCAAATTCCTGCTTGTGGCTTGTCATCCAGGCCACCGATTCAGAATCCGTGTCGCTCAACTGCATGCGGCGCCAGCCTTGCTGTGCCACCGAAATGGCATCCGCCGTATCGGCTCCCGGCCGCATCGACTGACTGTGCTTCCAGGCAAACAACACGCCCGCCGCCGCCAGAACGATTACCACTACGGCCGCCGGCAGGATGGCGTACTTGATCCGCTCCTGGTGGTCCCGCGACGCGGTGGAACGCTCGCCGGAAGCTCGCACCAGCGCCACGCAAACCGCCCGCAGATGCGCCAGGCGCTCCAGCACGGCGTTCTCATTCTGCGTACGGAGCAGGCCATGCAGTTCCACGGCACCGCGCCCGGCCTCCACCGTGAAGGTCTCCCACACACAGAGCTTGACCAGAGCATCGGCGACGCTGCGCTCGGCCAGAACGCTCTCTGCAAACGGGCCGCCGTCCGACCATACTGCCACATTCTTCAGGCGCAGGTCAGAGCACTTCAGCTTTCTTAACCCCTCGGGCTTGGGCTCCTTGGCGGCTTGCACGCGGAATTGGAATCCGACAGGGGCCTCGATGCGCATGCTGAGACGCATCGCATCGTCTTCGGCGCCGGTCAGCACAACCTCTACAGGAAGACCGCTGTAGACGCCGGTAATCTTTAACAGTTCGTCGTTGCCGACAATGCGCGCGCCAAGCGCGGAGACAAGATTCTTCAGGGCAGGCGAGAGTTCGTCAGGCTGCGGAACACGCAGCCGCTGCAATACCGCCAGCGCAGGCAGCCCTGCGCCCAGCAGTGCAGACATCGACACGGCATGGGCCAATCCCAGCATGAACTCTCTCATCTTGCGGTTGCCGTGCTTGGAGGTGGAAGATCAACGACCGGGCTTCCCCGGCACCTGAAACCGATTCCCCAAACCGGCTACCGGCTGTTTACCAGCCTCTATCGTCTTGCGGTTCGGTCAAGGCTGTAAAGTTACCAAGGTATCGAAAATGCTGATTACGGTACAAGTTACGGTCGGGTGTCGAGTGTGGTTCGCGTCGAATCGTCGGCCTGCGGAGCACCCTCCAGATCCAGCACCTCACGGACCTTCCGGAGCAGAGTTTCCGGGTTGAAGGGCTTGGGAAGGAAGTGCGCGCCTTCCGGAAGCATTCCACGGGAAAGCAGATCATTGGCGTAGCCGGACATGAACAACACGCGCAACTGCGGCCAGCGTTGCTTCAGCTTATGTGCCACTTCCACGCCGTTGGTGCGTGGCATCACAATGTCGGTCAGCAGCAGGTCGACCGAGCCGCCGTCCACCTGCTCCAGCGCCTGTTCCACCTGCCCGGCATGCGCCGCCACCAGAACTCGGTATCCCTGCAGGCTGAGAACGGCGCGCGTTACTTCGCGCAGGCTGTCGTCATCCTCCACCACCAGAAGGGTTTCCCGCCCGCGCAGAGCGCTCGGTTTGGCCTTGGACGGCAGCGGTTTGTTCTGCGACGCCGCCACCACCGGAAAGAGCAGACGGAAGGTGGTTCCCTTGTGCGGCACGCTATCCACCAGAACCTGCCCACCGCTCTGCCGCACAATGCCGTAGACGGTTGACAGCCCTAGCCCGGTTCCCTTGCCCACCTCCTTGGTGGTAAAGAAAGGCTCAAAAATCTGCGCCACCACGTTGCTGTCCATGCCGACACCGGTATCGGTGACGGTTAGCTCCACGTATTCACCCGGCTCGATGTCACCGATCTCGCGCGCCAGTTGCTCGTCGAGATGAACATTGGCTGTACGCAACGTCAACGTTCCGCCTTGCGGCATGGCGTCGCGCGCATTCACTACAAGGTTGAGCACCACCTGCTCCATCTGGGCCACGTCCAACTTGACCAGCCCGACGGCCGGAGCCAGCAGAATCTGTATATTCACGTCCTCGCCAATGAGGCGCCGCAGCATCTTCTCCAAGTTGCCTACCACCTTGCTCAGGCTCACGGTCTGCGGCTGCATCACCTGCTGGCGGCTGAAGGCCAGCAATTGCCGCGTGAGCTGGGCGGCGCGCTTGGCCGCCTCATACACCTGCTCGGCGTGGTCATGCATGTCCGTGCCCGGCTGCGTCTGATCCATCTGCATCTGGCTGTAGCCGGAGATCACGGTGAGCAGGTTGTTGAAGTCATGCGCGATGCCGCCGGCCAGCCGGCCGATGGCTTCCATCTTCTGCGCCTGCCGCAGTTGCATTTCGAGAGCCCGCCGTTCGGTGTTGTCGATGATGGTGCCTTCCAGCACATGCTGGCCGAGCGTCTCGTCGAAAACCAGATTGATGTTCTGCAGCGTCCAGGCAGTGCTTCCATCCTTGCGGCGGTAGCGCACCTCGACGTTCTTGCTGTGCTTGGTCCCGCTCAGAATGCCCTCGCGCAGGCGGGCCGCACGCTCTTCCGCTGTGCCGTCGTAAAGAACGTCGCAGGAAACCTGCTTGAGTTCCTCGCGCGTGTAGCCAAGCATGTCGGCCGCAGCCTGGTTGCAGTCGATCACGTGCCCATCGAGCGTGGACCGGTAGACACCCGCCAGGTTCCGCTCGAACAGCGAGCGATAGCGGTCCTCCGAACGCCTCAATTCCTCGGTTACCTTCTCCTGCTGACGGTAGAGCATCGCCACGCGCACGCCAAATAGCACCACCGAAACAAAGACCGTCAACATGCCGACCAGAATCTGCTGCCAGGCAATATCCTCATGCATGGAGAGCAGCAACAACGGCAGGCAAGCCGACGGCACATAGAGCCAGAGCATGCGCGAGGGCGACGGATGGCTGCCGCGCGCAGCCAGCAGGGGCTCCGCCTTCCAGAATCCCGCCCAGATGGCGACAATCGCCAGCGGAACCGTCCAGATCAGGATGTAGGCGTCCTTGGCGAGGAAGTACGGCAACATCTCAATGCGCTGGCTCTGATAGGTGAGCACCGTGTACAGCAGCACGGCCACCACGCCCGACCCAAGGTTTTTCCAGGTTGCGCTCTGCCGGTCTGCCACCAGACGAGCGGCGAAGGCCGCCAGCAACGCCAGGTTGCGCAGCGTAAACGCCGTCACCCAGTATTGTGCCGCGCGCTTCTCACCGACGATCATCGTCGGCGTCACCACCAGGATGAGAAAGACGGCCAGCAGCACCAGCATCAATTGCAGAAAGTCAGCGAGGCTGCCCCAGCGGAAGTCCTGCTTGCTTGGCGAGAGCAGACCGAGCACGGCGGCGAAGATTGGCGTCAGGCTGAAAAAGAAGAGCGATTGCGCCAGCAGAACTCCGGCGTGGTCGTGGGGAAGCAGCCAGGCGTGCAGCAGCTGAATGATGCCCGCACAGGCCCACAGTGCGAAGGAGATTCCAACTGCCTGCCAGGAGGAGCGGACGGAATTGCTGGCACGGCTCGCCGCACTCAGGCAGGCGGCGCAAGCCACCAGCGCGATGGCAAAGATCGAAGCGGCCCCGAAGTACGACAGGATATGATTCGCAGGCGCGAGAATGAGCCCCACCTGCCCTATCAGGAGCAATGTCGCCAGCCACACGACAACGGGGACGTTCCGCCGCAAATTGGGACCTCATTCTTACTAACGATCAGCCCAATCTTATGCGAGAAAACTGCGAAATCATCAGGAACTTACGACTTTTCGCTGTGTTCCGAGTACTTTTGTTACAGACAGAGTGTTACCACACAATCGTGCAGAGCTGCGAAATCTGGAGTGCGTCCGGCTTTGGTTTGACCCTGCCCCCCTGCTTCCGGTAGCGTGCACACTGTCGACATTTATCAAGGAAAGAATTGAGGACCCGGCATGGAAACCTTTCCGCAACAGCCTGAGCTGGTCATCACAGAGACGGACGACTATCGCGACAACTACTCCAACAGCGTGCAGGTGCGCATGAGCGTGTGGGACTTCTTCCTCGCCTTCGGCACCCTGCAGCCGACCGAGAACGCCAAGATCAACGTGCGCAATTTCCAGGGAATCTACCTGAGCCCGCAGCAGGCCAAAGCGCTGGCCATCATGCTGCAGCAGAATGTGGCCAACTACGAGCAGGCCTTCGGAGAAGTCAAGCTCGACCCGCAATTCGGCGGCGGTCCGGTTCACTAATCGTCTGTGACCACGCGCAAGCCAGCTTCGAGACCAGTCGCCCACGACACCCGCGAGGCCTTCGCCGTCTTTGCGGCCATTTACGCCGCGTTGGTGGCCGCCCACGGCGCGTTGCTGCGGCTGCCTTACTTCTGGGACGAGGCCGGCTATTTCATTCCGGCGGCGCGCGACCTGCTGCTCACCGGCGACCCGATCGCCCGCACCACGCTCACCAACGCGCATCCGCCGCTGGTGATGGCGTGGCTGGCTCTGTGGTGGAAGCTCGCGGGATACAGCCCGCTGGTGACACGACTGGCTGCACTGGCTCTGGCTTCCGCCGGACTGACCGCCCTCTACAAGCTGGCGCGCCGTGTGGCCAACGAGAAAGTGGCGACCGCCGCCGTGGTGCTGGCCGCGCTGCATCCCGTGGTCTTTGCGCAAAGCTCGCTGGCGCAGCTTGATGTGGGCACGCTCTGCCTGACCTTGTGGGCCGTCTACTTCCACGTGACGGACCACCGCGCCGCCAGCATTGCCTGCTTGGCACTGGCGTGCGTGGCGAAAGAGACCGCCATCGTGGTGCCGCTGGCGCTGTTCGCCTTTGAAGCCGCCTCCAAGCTCTACGCCCGCTGGCAGCCGGAGCTGGCCGAACGCTGGTGCCTGCATCTGCACAAAAGCTGGCGCGCAACGTTTGCGGAGTTGCTGGCGCTGCTGCCGCTCGTCGGCTGGTATGCCTACCACTTCCATCGCACGGGACACGTCTTCGGCAACCCGGAGTACCTGCGCTACAACCTATCCGCCACGGTGACGCCGCTGCGCATTGCCACCGCATTCTTCATGCGCGCGTGGCACACGGTCGGCTACATGAACCTGTTTGTGCTGACCGGCGCGGCTCTGCTGGCGCTGCGGCTGGCTCCGCGCGAGGATGCGGGCAAGGCACGCGTCGGCATCGACCGCCGCGTGCAACTGGTGCTGGCGCTCATCATTGCCGCGCACGCCGTGGAGTTCAGCGTGCTGGGCGGCGCGCTGCTGGCCCGCTATATGACGCCGATGTATCCGCTGGTGGTACTGCTGGCGGTGGCACCGATCTGGCAGCGCGTGAAAGGTTGGTTGTGGTGGTGCGCGGCCTGTGCCGCCATGTTCCTGCTGGCGCTGGTGACCACGCCGCCGTGGGGCATCGCGCCGGAAGACAACCTTTGCTACCGCGATTTCGTCGTGCTCCACCAGAAGGCGGCGCAGCAGATTGAGCAGCACTACAAGAGCACAACGGTGCTGACGGCCTGGCCTGCGTCCGACGAATTGAACCGCCCGTTCCTCGGCTATGTCTCGCGGCCCATCACCGTGGTGCACGTGGAGAACTTCACGCCCGAGCAGATGCTGGCGGCACGCTCGCAGGCCGAGACCTTTGATCTTGTGCTCGCCTTCTCGTCCAAGTACGAGCCTCCAAGCACCATCGCGGGCGAGGCGCTCTCGCGGGCCTTCCCTGGCTGGCGACGCCTGCAGGAGCGCTACTTCGACTACCACCAGGACATGAAGCCCGCCTCGATTGCCGCCATGCTGGGCGGCACCGTGACCTGGCAGCAGACGATGGGCGTGGAGTGGGCTGCCATCATCGAGATGCCGCGAATCCGCAACGCAAAGTTGATGACCGCGCCGGAATGTGAGCTGACGCCGAGAGTGTTGGCGTCCCGGCGATAAGATCTGGCGGCGCTGCCGCCTGCATGGTTCTTGAACGCAAAATCGCAGTGAGGTGCCTTTGATGAAGTCTGTCTTCTGCATGCTCGTGATGCTAGCGCTCGCTCTTCCCTTACCGGCCTCGTCCGCAAAAGGCCCTGTGAAAGTCGAACTCAAGAAGCTGCCCAACGGCTGGCAACTGCTGCGCGGAGGCCAGCCTTACTATGTGCAGGGCGCCGGTGGCGGAGGTCCGCTGCAACTGCTGCATGACGTGGGCGGCAACTCCATGCGCACCTGGGGGCCGGAACCGCCGATGATGCAGCGCCTGCTGCCTGAGGCCGGGCGGCTTGGCATGACTGTCACCGTCGGACTGGTGCTGGAACACGAGCGCCACGGCTTCAGCTATGACGATGCCAAAGCCGTGAAGGCGCAATTCGACCGCGCCATCGCCGCCGTGGAGAAGTACAAGAACGAACCGACGGTGCTGGCCTGGGGCATTGGCAATGAGATGGAGGCCGAGGGCACGAACCCAAAGATATGGCAGGCGATCAACGACATTGCCCGCGAAATCCACCGCCGCGACCCGAACCATCCGACCATGACCGTCATCGCCGGGCCGGGCAAAGATGGCAGCAAGCTCCGGCAGATTATGCGCTACTGCCCCGAGGTGGACATCGTCGGCATCAACTCCTATGGCAGCATGATGCACCTGCTTGAGGATGTGAAGAGTGTTCAGCTCGACCGGCCGTACATCGTCACCGAGTTTGGCCCGGTGGGATGGTGGGAGAGCCCCAAGACCGAATGGGGCGCGCCGCTGGAGCACACCAGCACGCAGAAGGCCGAGACGTATCGCAAGGCCTACGAGCACTCCATCAAGGGTGCTGGCAACCTCTGCCTGGGCAGCTACGCCTTTGTGTGGGGCGCCAAGCAGGAGCGCACGCAGACCTGGTTCGGGCTGCTGGTGCCGGACGCGAACCGCACATTTGAGAAGACCGACGCGGTGGACGCGCTGGCGCACGAATGGACGGGCCGGTGGCCTGCCAATCGCTCGCCGCAAATTGCGGCGCTGAAATCGGCAGCGGCGGAGAAAACGATCCCGGCAGGTGGAACATTCACCGCCACGGTTGAAGCCTCCGATCCGGAGAACGACACGCTCCGCTACTCCTGGGAGTTGCGCGAGGAGACGCACGATCCACGCGAGGGTGGCGATGCCGAAGCGATTCCCCCTGCGCACCCGGAACTGCTGGTGAAATCCGATGCAGCGCAGGCGGAGTTCCGCGCGCCAAAAACCCCCGGCGCCTATCGCATTTTTGTGGCCGTTCATGACGGCCACGGCGGCGTGGCGACAGCGAATTTTCCGTTCCAGGTTCGTTAGAATCCGTTAACTTTTGTGGCAACAATGCGATGAATCGAAACGCCCTGTCCGAATTGGACAGGGCATTCTTTTCTCAATGTCCATTCTGGAAACCCGAGGTCTGAATTTACGAGAAAGTAAACGCCATTCCAAAGCAACAGTGGCATGATGCGGCTGTGAGGCTACTCACGTGAGGAGGGCGCCATGGTCTATCAACCGCAGTCGTGGGAATCAGAAGTCCGCCGTAACGCGCTCGACTCCCATTCCTTCTACGTTCTGGACAAGAACTTTTGCGTACGCCATTGTGATGAGTCTGCCGAGCCGAACATTCTGACCGGCTCCACCGCACGCACGGGGCAGCAGATGCTGGGGCGGAACCTGCTGAATGACCTGCCTGCTCCGTTGCGGCCGTTTTACCGCGAGACCTTTGAACTCTGCCGTCGCGAGCGTCAGCCCGTCCACTTTGAGATCGAGTGCTCCACGCCGCAACTCTACCGCCTCTATCGCACCACGCTGCATCCGCTCGGGCAGGGCGACGGCATCGTGGTCACGCATTCTCTTATTCTGGAGTCGCCGCACCGCCGCAAGGTTTCCGCGCATCCGGTTTCCGAGTACACACGGAACGGCATGGCCAGCCTTTGCTGCCACTGCCGCAGGGCGTTCCACGCGGCGCACGGGCACTGGGACTGGGTGCCGCAGTTGCTCGCTTCCGGCGCGGCGCGCGCTGATGGCCTGTGCCCGGTCTGTGAAGCCTACTTCTACGGCTTTGGCGCAGCCCGCCATGTGGGGCAGGAAGAGCAGGCGGAAATCACGGGCATACCGCCGGGCACGCACGCGGCCACGCCACAGCACGCGCCCCACAGCGGCATACGTCTGCACCCATAAGTTGAGTTTCAAGCCGGTGGCTGTTGCGCGGAGTTATCCGCGCAGCAACGCCTTGGCGCGCTCAAAAACCGAGAAGAACATCTTCTCCGTCAGCTTGCCGGTGGCGGTGTTCTGGTTGCTGGGATGGTAGCTGGCCAGCAGCGTGACGCGGTTCGGCATGCGGTACTCCGCCAGATGCGCGAACTTGTAGTCGGCGCGGCGGAGCGTGTGACCGTTGCGCGCCAGGTGCGAGAGGTAGGCATCGAAGCCGACCTTGCCGAGCGCGACCATCACCTGCATCTCCTTCAGCGCGGCCAGTTCACGGTCGAGGAATGGCGCGCAGTTGGCCAGCTCGGCGGGCGTGGGCTTGTTGTCCGGCGGAGCGCAGCGCCCGGCGGCGGTGATCCAGCAGTCGATGAGCTGCATGCCGTCGTCACGGTCGAGCGCGTTTGGCTGCGAGGCCAGCCCGGCCCGGTGCAGCACGGGAAACATGAAGTTGCCGCTGGCGTCACCGGTGAACATGCGGCCGGTGCGGTTGCTGCCGTGCGCGCCGGGCGCAAGGCCCAGCAGCACAATGCGCGCGTGCGGGTCTCCAAAGCCGGGCACGGGACGCGCCCAGTAGTCGCAGTCGGCATAGGCGCGGCGCTTCTCGCGGCCCATGCGCTCGCGGTGCTCCACCAGCCGCGGACACCGCCGGCAGACGATGATCTCGCTCTCAAGCTCCTGCAGAATTTTCGGAAGACGAACAGGTGTGGGCTTCGCCATGCCAACTACGGTAGCAGAAACGCGGGGTGGCAGCTTTTGCAGAGTCGCCCCGCAGGTTCACTTCCCTGAGCATGCGCCCCCTCGACAAGCGGAGGAACAGCTCTGGAATACCCGGCGGGGGGCACCCAAATCATTCATTTCCGAAAGGCTGAGCCACCCGCCCCAGCCCTTCACTGCCCGAACAAGAATCCGCTTAGAGGACTGCCATTGCGGTCGCAGCTGAACGACGTTGTCGGCGTGTCCATCAATTGGTTCTGCCCGGGCCGGAATTGTGTGCGCAGTCTTCATTCTCTATTCATCAGACATTTGAACTGCCCCACCCTCTTGCTTCGCAAGAAGGGTAGGGCACCCCCCAAAAACTTCGCTTCTGAAAGGGTGTGCCACCCGCCTGCTTCTGAACTCGCTCCAGTTGTTGCTCGAAACTTCGACGAACGCTTGGTTCCACCAAGAACGGTTGACGCCGATAGCAACTGAACGTGACGAAGTGGAACTGTCTTGTTTGCTGGAATCGCTCCAGTGACCAAGGCACAAGAATCACCTGTCCATCGCGAAACCTGCATTACCCATGAAACTGCTAACTCCCCACCCTCTCATTCCGCGAGAAAGATTGGGCACCCAAATATTCATTTCCGAAAGGCTGCGCCACCCGCCCACCCGATCATCGACAACTCACGGTTACCTGTCCTCCCACAGTTGGAAATACGCCAACTGTGGGCCACCCGTCCCGGTTGCTCGATAGCAACCGGGTTCCTCTGCTTTCTTTTTAGCCGCTTGATTTTGCAGCGGTTCCTATATAGCAACCTGCGTCTGCTCTGCAGCGCCCATTCTGGGGTGGCGTGTCACCCCCAACACCCCATGCCGAAGGCATGGACGATTTTCTCCCCAGAAACAACTACGCCGCACCAGCAAAACCAGTGCGGCGCGCACTTTAGCTAGCATCCCCCGTGCGCCTCAAAGCGCACTTCAACAACTCATCAAGAGCGGATTCAAACGGAAAAATATAGCTGGCCTCACCTACTGTGACCTGATAGAAGCTCGCGCTCGTGTCTGCTACCCCCACTCCAAAACGAATACCTTCGTTATAGGAGTGCACGTCTTGGAAGTACAACTTGCCGTGATCCTCAGTATCCAAGTCCCTGCCGGTAAACACGAGAGTCTCCATTGTCGGTATCAGCATAGCTTCATCCAGATAGCTAACCGCGAAATAGACCTTCCCAACTTCCAATTCGCTGTCTATGACGGGCTCTGCATAGGGCTTTAACTGTCGCGCTGGAAACCTCATCTGATGATCCTCAAAAAAGTTGCGTTTTTGGCTACAACGGTGCGAACACCGGTTCGGGTCCAAATACCGGGCCCAACCCAGGGACAGGCAACCCCGGAATGTTCGGGTTGACAGGAAATGGCGGGTGGCCCACATTTGCGCGGTATTCGCAAATGTGGGGAAGCCATGCCCTACGCGCAACAGACTAATCGCCTCAGCGGGGCAACGCGAATGAACTGTGTTGCGATGCGCTCATTTCGTTTGTTCCAGCTTCTCACTCCCCCACCCTCCGCCAACCGAAGGCTGAAGAATGGGGCCCCCGAATCATTCATTTCCGAAAGGCTGCGCCCCCCGCCTGTGGCTTAACTTGTCTGTCTCAACGGCCCCACTTTCGCTGATGGGCAACAAGTACTGTTCGTAAAATGGAACCGGATCTCTGGACTATTCCAACAGGTCATTAACTTTATCCCTCGGTCAGTACCTTCTGTCGAGAGAATGCCGCAAAGCAAAACAACAGCAAAGCGGCTATGTTTCCCACTACAACGATGATCATTGCGACAATCCACCGCTCGGGCAGAAATTCAACGTACTTCGGGCGTCCGCGAACCTCCAGGACTGGATGCGCAATATCGTACTCTGGTACCCCTTTCTTAACTGTAAGGATTACTCGCTGTCTTGGGAGATGTTTTGAGGTGTAATATCCGAGCAAAATGTCGTAGCCGGAGATAGTAGTGTCGCTAAAATGACCATCCTTAATCACTTTGCCGCGATCATCCACGATTTTCCAATCCAGATCGAGCGTCTTCTCTGGTCCCTTACACTGATGCCACTCCATGTGTTCTGGGCATGGTCGAGAAAGTCCAACGTGCGTAAGCCCAACTTCCATCTCATCGTAATCAGTCGTGAAAAAATGAGAGCTATAACTCCCTTGACCAAGCGAGATTGGCATGGAAAGTGCGAACGCATTGTGACATTGTGTGAGCCACAGGAGATATACGGATGGAAGCACGCTCAGAACCATCAGCGTACATCCAACTGCGACCATACCCTTGCCGAGACATGACAGCTTTAGCATCTTCTTAACGAGTTGCCTCATTCGGTACAACCGTTCCCAGTTTCAAAATAACCCGGAATTATCATCAAGCACCAACCGGCTGCTTTCGGCGGAGCCGCGGGTGGCCCACATTTGCGCGGTGTTCGCAAATGTGAGAACCGCATACCCTTCGCGCACCAGACTAACCGCCGCGAACGATCAAAGCGAATGAATTGTGAGTGGGATGAGACCGAGGAGTGATCGGCTCTGCCGGACTCACACATGCCCACATCTGCCAACTACGGGCAGATGTGGGGCACGGACCATCGGCGAAGCCTATCTTCTGCAAAACGGAGAATCGCGAACGCGGGGCTTGGAGCCGGGAACTGGGAACGGAGAACCGGGAACCGGCTTACGACCGGCAGCGCGAGGCCAGCCAGCCGGTTGCCTGCGTCAGGTCGAGGTCGGCGACGAGCAGGCCCTCTTCCCCGTAAGGCTGCCAGGCCAGCACCGTGCCATCCGGACGCACGATGGCCGAGGTGGTCGGCGAGTTGGCGCTGGCGTAGTTCACCGAAGCGAAGTAGATGGTGTTCTCCGCCGCGCGGCACAGCATGGCCTTCTCGTGGAAGCTGTTGCGCGGGTCGGCAAAGCTGGTGGGCGCAAAGTCGCCCGGCTCGGCCTCATGCAGGTGCGGGTGGAAGACGACCTGCGCGCCGTGGCGGGCAGCCCAGCGCACGGTCTCTGGGTAGCGCCAGCCCTCGTGGCAGATGCTGATGCCGAACTTCATCTCGCCACACTGGAAGACGCTGCGCTCCTCGGCCGGGGTGAACAGCGCATCCTCGGAGGGATCGAGCTGCACCTTGTCCTGAAAGCCGGCGATAGTGCCGTACTGCGTCAGGACCAGCGAGGTGATGTAGAGGCGGCCTTCGCGGATGCGCTCGGTGCCGAGGATGACGGCGACCCGGGCGTCATGCGCGGCGTCGGCGGCACGCTGCCACGCGCGCTCAAGAAACGCCTCATCCGGCGGCGGAGGCATGTGTCCGCAGCCGCGATAGCCGGGCACGTAGGCCTCCGGGAAGCAGACAATCTCCGCGCCCAGGGCACCGGCGCGCGCAATCCACTGCTCGGCGCGGACGATGGAGTCCTCGGGCGACTCAGCGTAACGAATGTTGGCCAGCGCAATGCGTATGGTGGACATGAAGTTTCTCGATTCCCAGGTTAGCGCCGACCGAAGGCGCGAACCTGGGGCACCCGGCAAATATTTGGCGGCCAATCGTTCGCTAACATCAGTCCGTCTCGTTTCCGGCTTGCGGCGCGCGCAGGCGTATCCAGCAGAAGCGAACCCAGACCGCGATGCCGGCGGCAAGGCCGCCAATCAGGCCGAGCGCCGTACCGAACATGGCGGGGAAATCCCTGTGATCGTTCATCCCCGGCACAAGCCAGACGAATAAATAGATGGTTGCGAGGTTCAGCAGGACACCAAGCAAGAACACTCCGACAGCGGTGGCAAGCCCCAGCAGGAAACCGGAGATGACGACCCCAAGTTTTTCAAGCCAGCTCATCGGTTGAGTCTGCATCGAGAGCTCTCCTCGCCTGCCCGTGGCTTACTGCGCGTCGAAGATGCCGAGGAGCTTTTCGCTGCGAGTCAGTTCCTCGCACTCCTGGTCAAGCCGGTTGTATTCGTCGGCGAAGTCGCGCTTGAAGCGGTCAAAATCCTCGCGGCTCTCCCAGCGGTCGATGATGAGGTAGCGTGCCGGAAAGACGGAGTCGCACAAAAGGGTGGTATCCACGTAGGCCGAGGAACGGCGGAACAGCTCCGCCCAAGCGCCTTTGCTGGAATAGGTCTGCTCGAAGCGCGCGATCTTCTCGCGCTGCACCTGAAACTCCCAAACGATGGCGATCATGGCGGCATTATACGTTGGCTTTCTCCGGAAGAGGAATTGCCCGACGGGGAAACGCCCCGCCAACGCACAGGAACCCGCACCTTGGTACCAATCATCGAAGCCAGTGTTACGAGGTACGAGGCCCGGTTGCGGAACGAGCGAGCCGCTGCTTTCCGCAAGCGGCCAAACACGTGGAAACGGGCCGGAAGCATTTGACCGGCGCGTGTCCGCAACCATACACTTCCAATGATTGAACAGGATGGCCTGAGACTGCTGATCCGAGCATGCGGCCAAGACAGAGCCGCGCTGGTTGCGCCCAGTTTCTCCGAGATTTCCGCGTTACGGTTCACCGCATCTTTCGGCCCGATTCTCAAGCCACAAACGGAGCTTCCATTGAGCACTACAAAAGCTGTGACGAACGAGTACAAAGTTGCCGATCTTTCGCTGGCCGATTGGGGCCGCAAGGAGATTGACATTGCCGAGCACGAGATGCCCGGCCTGATGGCCATTCGTGAAAAGTACGCCCCGGCCAAGCCGCTGGCGGGCGTGCGCGTGACCGGCTCGCTGCACATGACAATCCAGACCGCCGTGCTGATTGAGACGCTGGCGGCGCTGGGCGCGAGCGTGCGCTGGGCCAGCTGCAACATCTTCTCCACGCAGGACCACGCCGCCGCAGCCATTGCCGCCGCGGGCGTTCCGGTCTTTGCCTGGAAGGGCGAGACGCTGGAAGACTACTGGTGGTGCACCTATCAGGCACTGACGCATCCGGAGGGCAAGGGCCCGCAACTCATCGTGGACGATGGCGGCGACGCCACCCTGCTCATCCACAAGGGCTATGAGCTGGAGAACGGCAGCGACTGGGTCAACACTCCGTCGGAATCGCACGAAGAGAGCGTCATCAAGGCGCTGCTGAAGAAGGTTTACGCCGAGGACAAGCAGCACTGGCACAACGTGGTCGCCGGCTGGGTCGGCGTCTCCGAGGAGACCACGACCGGCGTTCACCGCCTGTACCGCATGGCGCAGGAAGGCTCTCTGCTGATTCCGGCCATCAACGTCAATGACTCGGTGACCAAGTCGAAGTTCGACAACCTGTATGGCTGCCGCGAATCGCTGGCCGACGGCATCAAGCGCGCCACGGACGTGATGGTGGCGGGCAAGGTTGCGGTCATTTGCGGCTACGGCGATGTGGGCAAGGGCTCGGCGCAGTCTCTGCGCGGCATGGGCGCGCGCGTCATCGTCACCGAAATCGACCCGATCAACGCGCTGCAGGCGGCCATGGAAGGCTACCAGGTGGCGACGGTCGAGGACACGCTCGGCCTCGGCGACATCTACGTGACCTGCACCGGCAACGTGGACATCATCACGCTTGAGCACATGCAGCGCATGAAGGACCAGGCCATCGTCTGCAACATCGGTCACTTTGACAACGAAATCCAGGTTGACCGCCTGACGAAGGCCGCCACGCGCACCAACATCAAGCCGCAGGTGGACCGCTACACCTTCCCCGAAGGTCACAGCATCTTCCTGCTGGCCGAAGGCCGCCTGGTGAACCTGGGCTGCGCCACCGGTCACCCTAGCTTCGTGATGTCCAACAGCTTCTCCAACCAGACGCTGGCGCAGCTTGACCTGTGGAAGAACCGCGAGACCTACAAGCCGGGCGTTTACACGCTGCCCAAGAAGCTGGACGAGGAAGTGGCCCGCCTGCATCTGGAGAAGATCGGCGCCAAGCTGACCACGCTCTCGGAGAAGCAGGCCGACTACCTCGGCGTGCCGGTGGAAGGCCCGTTCAAGGCCGAGACCTACCGCTACTAGGAAGAAAAAGAGGTTGTGAAGCGAGGCGGCTGGCAAACCCGGCCGCCTCTTTCTTTTGCCCCCGCGCTCCGCACCGTTGCCCGCCGTCATTGCATCTAAGCCGTATCAGTCAGTTCACAATAGAGGCTCCGGCGGGCAGGGCGGCTGCAAATGCCCAAGGCGGAAGCAAGACCGTTTTGGAGAGCCAGTTTTTCCACCGCCTGCGGGCGTTTGACCGCCGCCTCGCAAGCTCATAGACTTAGAGGGTTACGGACACGGCAACGTGTCCGGCACGGGCAGCCCGGGGACGTCACGTGCAACGTCATCCGCGCGGCGCCAATTTTCTGACGCAAAGGCAATTTCTTGAACTCCGAGACCAATACCGAAGCAGTCGTCAATCCCTGTCAGCGCGAAATCAGCGTGGAAGTGCCGGTTGAAACCGTCACTGAGATCTGGCAGAACACCGTGAACCAGTTTACGAAGGTTGCCCGCCTTCCAGGCTTCCGCAAGGGCAAGGTCCCGGCCTCCATCGTGCGTCAGCGCTTTGCCAATGACATCAAGAGCGAAGTCGTCGAGCACCTGCTCCCGCGCTATCTGCGCGAGGAGACGGCCAAGCAGAAGCTGACGCCCATCAGCAATCCGCAGGTCACCGACCTGAGCCTCGAAGAAGGACAGCCGCTGCGCTTCAAGGCCACCTTCGAGGTGATGCCGGAGATCGACGTCAACGGCTACAAGGACGTGAAGGCCGAGAAGGAAGCCGTCGCCGTCACCGACGAGGACGTGCAGAAGGCGCTCGACGAACTGCGCGAGCAGAGCTCGACCTTTGAGCCGATTGAAGAAGCCGACCGCGCGCTGGCCGATGGCGACTTTGCGCAGATCAGCTTCAAGAGCACCAGCGGCGAAGAAGGCTCCGAGCCGGTCGAGATGAACGACGTGCTGGTGCATGTCGGCGACTCGAACACCGTCAAGGAATTCACCGAGAACCTGCGCGGAGCCAAGGTCAACGAGGACCGCAGCTTTGACGTGACCTACGGTGAAGACTTCCCTGAGAAGCGCCTGGCCGGCAAGACCCTGCGCTACGACGTGAAGGTGCTGGCCATCAAGAAGAAGGTGATGCCGGAGCTGGACGACGAGTTCGTCAAGCAGTTCGCGCAGAACGACGAGTTCAAGACCGTCGACGAACTGCGCGCCCGCATCAAGGAGAACATGACCAAGGAGCGCGAGCACGAGGCCGAGCACAAGTCCAAGGACAAGCTGGTGGACGCGCTGGCCGAGAAGTTCAGCTTCCCGGTTCCGCAGGTGCTCATCGAGCAGGCGATCGACACGCGCCTGGAGCGCGGCCTGCGCGCCCTTGCCGCCCAGGGCCTTCGCCCACAGGACATGAAGAACCTCGACCTGAGCCACCTGCGTGATGGTCAGCGCGACCAGGCCACCAAGGAAGTGAAGGCTTCCCTGGTGCTGGGCAAGATCGCCGAGGCCGAAAAGCTGGAGATCACCGACGAGGAGCTGGACAAGCAGATCCAGATGCTCGCCCTGCAGGCCCGGCAGGCGCCGGAAGCGGTGCGCGCGCAGTTGGAGAAGAACGGCGGAGTCGAGCGCATGCGCGACAGCCTGCTGCACGACAAGGCCCTCGACTTTCTCTATCAGCAGTAGTGTTGTGACGGGTCCGCCGGGAATGCCCCGGCGGGCCACCACACCGGGCCCTGTCCCGGCAAAAGGTTGTGAAGCACCCGGCAGTGACGCGGGCAAACGGCGGCAACTGGCCGCCTATGATCGAAGGAGCACAACGATGCTAGTGCCGATGGTGATTGAACAGACCAGCCGTGGGGAACGTTCCTACGACATCTACTCACGCCTGCTGCGGGACAACATCATCTTTCTGGGTACGCCAATCGACGACAACGTCGCCAACCTTGTCATTGCCCAATTGCTGTTCCTGGCCGCTGAGGACCCGGAAAAAGACATTTCGCTGTACATCAACTCGCCGGGCGGCTCCATCACGGCCGGCATGGCCATTTATGACACCATGCAGTTCATCAAGAACGACGTGTCGACCATCTGCATTGGCCAGGCGGCGAGCATGGCGGCCCTGCTGCTGACGGCGGGACATCCGGGCAAGCGTTATGCCCTGCCCACCTCGCGCATCCTCATCCATCAGCCGTTGATGAGCGGATTGAGTGGACAGGCCACCGATATCGACATTCATGCCCGCGAGATCCTGCGCATGCGCGAGATCACCAGCCAGTTGCTCTCCAAGCACAGCGGACAACTGCTGGAAAAGGTGGAGCGCGACGTGGAGCGCGATTTCATCATGAGCTCCCAGCAGGCCAAGGAATACGGCATCGTCGACGACATTATTTACAAGCACAAGTAAGACCTCACCTGCGCGCCGCATCTGTTTGGGTAATAAACAGATAGGTACACGGGAGGGGGTTACTGCAGATTGACGGGAGGCGAAAAATGCCTCCCGCTTCCCTTTACGCTGGATGGCGATTAAGGGGAAAATAGAAGCATCCCGGTTCCAGAGAAGGCAGTGCGGTTGGCGGTGAGAGAGGCCCCGGCGAGGCAGCGGATTTTTGAGCCGCTTTCCGCGCGAGGGTTCCGCCGGAAGGCATGCGGGAAGCGGGCACGAGTTACAAGCTGGCGCAGAGACCAGCCATACAGGAGTTAAGCGTGAGATCAAGGTCGGGAACCGAAGAAGTGTTGCGCTGTTCGTTCTGCCACAAGTCGCAGGATGCGGTCGCAAAGCTGATTTCTTCACCCAGCGATTACCCCCGCGCCTACATCTGCGATGAGTGCGTGGCCGTCTGCAACAGCATTTTGGAAGACGACCGCACCGAGACGCAGACTGCGGCCGGTCCCAACCACCTGCCCAAGCCTGCCGAGGTCAAGACGTTCCTCGACGAGTACGTCATCGGGCAGGAGCAGACAAAGAAGAAGCTGGCGGTGGCGGTCTACAACCACTACAAGCGCATTTACATGAACCGCCAGCGCAACAGCGAAGTGGAGCTGTCGAAGTCGAACATCCTGCTGATTGGCCCCACCGGCACGGGCAAGACCCTGCTGGCGCAGACGCTGGCCAAGATGCTCGACGTGCCGTTCGCCATTGTGGACGCCACCACGCTGACCGAAGCCGGCTACGTCGGCGAGGACGTGGAGAACATCATTCTGAAGCTGCTGCAGGCGGCCGACGGTGACGTGGCCCGCGCGCAGACCGGCATCATCTACATCGACGAGATCGACAAGATCGGCCGCAAGGACGAGAACCCGTCCATCACCCGCGACGTTTCGGGCGAGGGCGTGCAGCAGGCGCTGCTGAAGATTCTCGAAGGCACCGTGGCCAACGTTCCGCCGCAAGGCGGACGCAAGCACCCGCACCAGGAATTCACGCCGGTCGACACCACGAACATCCTGTTCATCTGTGGTGGCGCGTTCGTGGGCCTGGAGCGCGTGGTCGGGCGCCGCATCGGCAAGCGCGCCATCGGCTTCGGTTCGGCCGAAGAGAAGGAAGCGCTGACCAACAACAAGCGCGACAACGAGCTGCTGCAGGCCGCCGAGCCGCAGGACCTGATCAAGTTCGGGCTGATCCCGGAATTTGTCGGACGCCTGCCAGTCATCGGCATCCTGAATGACCTGGACGAAGCCGCGCTGGTCGAGATTCTGACCCGTCCGCGCAACGCCATCGTCAAGCAGTACCAGCGGCTGTTCGAGTTCGAGAACGTGAAACTGCAGTTCAACCAGGAGGCGCTGAGCGCCATCGCCCGCGAGGCCCTGCACCGCAAAGTCGGCGCGCGCGGCCTGCGCATGATCCTGGAAGAGCTGATGCTGGACCTGATGTATCACCTGCCGAGCCAGAAGAAATTGAAGGAGTTCGAGGTGACGCGCGAGATGGTGGAGAAGCGCGAAGTGGTTTCTCCGCTGATCGAGAAGCAGGCCAGCTAAACCCGGTTGGTATTCAGAACGCGCCCGGCTTCGGCCGGGCGCTTCATTTTGCCGCCTGATGCGTCTAATACGCAGGACTCTTTTAACAACCTGATAACAGTGCGGAACGTTTCCGCTTCCTCAGTGTTTCCTCACATCGCAGGCACCTTGCGTGCACTGTAAGGGAGGGCTGAGAGCGCGGATATCTCTGTGCTTCCCGAAGCGGAACGAGGAGATGGAGTTGCTGAGTAACGTGACGACTTTCCTCGAACGAAGCGGGCTTTCCGCTTAATATCAGCAGCATCGGAACCGTTCTTTGGGCAGGAGCCATCGAATCGCGTGCGCTGGTTGCTGGCCTTTGGGCGATGTAGTAGGCTTCAAAAACACAGTGGTAGGCCCGTCAATCCTTCATTGGGAATGATCTATTCAAAATGGGCCAAGGAGTTGGGTGAGTGAGCCTCGGTAAAGAAAAGTTCGAAACTCGGAAGCTGCCGATGATGCCGATTCGGGACGTCGTCATCTTCCCGTACATGATGACCCCGTTCGTGGTGGGCCGCGAATCGAGCGTGCGTGCGCTGGAAGAGGCACTGGCCACCGACAAGAAGATATTCCTCGCCACTCAGCATGATGCCAGTGTGGACGAGCCGAAGCCGGGCGACATCTACCAGGTCGGCACCATCGTCAACATTGTGCAGAACCTGAAGCTGCCCGACGGCAACATCAAGGTGCTGGTGGAGGGCTTGGAGCGCGGCAAGACCCTTCAGGTCGATGAGACCGACGGCTACTTTGAGGCCACGCTGCGCACCGTCAAGTACGCGCCGGAAGTGACGCCGCAGGTTGAGTCGGCGATGCAGCGCGTGGCGGCTCTGTTTGAGCAGTACGTGAAGCTGTGCCAGTCGCTGAATTACGAGACGATTGCCGCCACCGTGCGCACCGACGACGTGGGCCGGCTGAGCGACACCATCGCCAGCAACCTGCAGCTCTCCATTGAAGAGAAGCAGCAGTTGCTCGAAATCTTCGACCCCCTCGAGCGGCTGACGCGCGTTGCCGACGTCCTCGACATTGAGATTGAGAAGCTCAACATGGACCGCACCATCCAGGGCCGCGTGAAGCGGCAGATGGAGCGCGCCCAGAAGGAGTACTACCTCAACGAGAAGATCAAGGCCATCCAGAAGGAACTTGGCCGCGGCGAAAAGAGCGAGTGGGACGAGCTGAAGAAGAAGGTGGACGCCGCCGGCATGCCCGCCGACGTCTACGAGAAGGCCATACAGGAGTTGAAGAAGCTGGAGGCGATGCCGCCGATGTCTGCGGAGTCGACCGTCTCGCGCAACTACCTGGACTGGCTGCTTGCGGTGCCGTGGAAAAAGAAGTCGAAGGAAGTCCGCGACATTGAGTTCGCCGAGAAGACGCTGAACGAAGACCACTATGGGCTGGAGAAGATCAAGGAGCGCATTCTCGAGTTCCTGGCCGTGCGCCAACTGGTGAAGAACCCGAAAGGCTCGATCCTGTGCTTTGTGGGACCTCCGGGCGTAGGCAAGACCTCGCTCGGCATGAGCATTGCCAAAGCCACCGGGCGCAAGTTCGTGCGCATGTCGCTGGGCGGCGTGCGGGATGAGGCTGAAATTCGCGGGCACCGCCGCACCTACATCGGCGCCCTGCCCGGCCAGATCATCCAGATGATGAAGAAGGCTGGCACAAAGAACCCGGTCTTCATGCTCGATGAAGTCGACAAGATGGCCAGCGATTTCCGCGGCGACCCATCGTCGGCACTGCTCGAAGTGCTGGACCCGGAACAGAACTTCATGTTCGTCGATCACTACCTCGACGTGGAGTATGACCTGTCGCAGGTCTTCTTCATCGCCACGGCCAACGTGCTGCACACCATCCCCGGACCGCTGCAGGACCGCATGGAAGTGCTGCGGCTGCACGGCTACACGGAGTTGGAGAAGCTGGAGATCGCGCGCCAATATCTGGTGCGCAAGCAGCTTGAGCAGACCGGCCTGACGGCGGCGAATCTAACCTTCACCGACGAGGGTTTGAAGGCCATCATCCGCGGCTACACGCGCGAGGCCGGCGTCCGCAACCTGGAACGCGAGATCGGCAACGTCTGCCGCAAGGTGGCGCGCAAGGTAGTCAAGGAAGGCGAGAAGGTCTCGGTCAACGTTTCGGACGAGAACCTCAGCGACTACCTCGGCATCGTGCGCTTCCGCGACACCATGGCCAATGAGAAGAGCGAAATCGGCCTGGTGACGGGCCTGGCCTGGACCGAGGTCGGCGGCTCGATTCTCTCGACCGAAGTTGCGGTGATTGACGGCAAGGGCAAACTGACGCTCACCGGCAAGCTCGGTGACGTGATGCAGGAGTCGGCACAGGCAGCCATGAGCTACGTGCGCTCGCGCTGGCAGCGGCTCGGCATCGCGCGCGAGTTCTACCGCAACGTCGACATCCACATCCACGTTCCCGAGGGCGCAATTCCGAAGGACGGCCCGTCGGCTGGCATCACCATGGCGACGGCGCTGGCCAGCGCATTGAGCAAGATTCCCGTGCGGCGCGACATTGCCATGACTGGCGAAATCACGCTGCGCGGCAAGGTGCTGCCCATCGGCGGATTGAAGGAAAAACTGCTGGCCGCCATGCGAGCCGGTATCTTTGAGGCCATTCTGCCCAAGGAGAACGAGAAGGATGTGGCCGAGGTTCCGGAGAACCTGCGTGGCGAACTGAAGCTGCACTTTGTGGACAACATGGATGAGGTGCTGCAGATCGCGCTGGAGCGTCCGCTGCCGGAAGTGACCGAGCCTGCCCCGGCATTGCCACTGGCAGCGGAGCCACCGCAGGACACAGCCACCGCCCGGCAGTAACTCACTCACACAGAAACTGCAAAGCCCGCCACACGGCGGGCTTTTTCTTGCGCGGAAGCTGCGCGTGCCGCGCGGAACATGCGTGTTCGCACGCGATAGAGTCACTGGAACCGGCAGACGAGCCACGCATCACACCTCCGTGCAGCCACAAGCCCGGAAATATCGGTTAACATGGGGTATGAAGGTTTACACGCGATTTCTGACCTCTGTTGCCGATGCTGCACGCCTCCCTGTACCCGGGACGCCTGAGATCGCGTTCCTGGGCCGCTCGAACGTTGGCAAATCCAGCCTGATCAACTCGCTGGTGGGCGCCAAGATCGCCAAGACCAGCAACACGCCTGGCCGCACGCAAACCATCAATTTCTTTGAAGTCCGCTGGCCGGGACGTCCCAAGCCGGACGTGCTGTTTGCCGACCTGCCCGGCTACGGCTACGCGCGCGTTCCCAAGGCGCTGAGCGAGCAGTGGCCGCAGTTCATCAATCCCTACCTGACCGAGCGTGAGACGCTGGCGCTGTGCCTGTGCCTGGTGGACGCCAACATTCCGCCGCAAGCGCTGGACGCGCAACTGGTGCAGTGGCTGAGGTCGAACCAGCGCGACTTTCTGGTGGTGGCCACCAAGGCCGACCGCGTCGGCAACAAGCTGCAAAACTCCCTCAACGCGCTGAAGAAGGAACTCGGCGTGGAGGAGATTCTTCCCTACTCGTCAAAGACCGGACTCGGTCAGAATGAGTTGTGGAAGGCCATCCGTGCCGCCGGTGAGCGGCTCGGCGCAGACGAGTAACCCAACACCGCCCCCTCGCGGCAATCATACTTCTGGAAAAGAGGCGCATCATGGCATCCCAGCTCCACCGGGAAGATACCGCCGTATTGTTGATCAGCTGTCCGGACCGCAAAGGGCTTGTGGCGGCCATCGCCAACTTCATCCTTGAGCACGAGGGCAACATCCTGCACGCCGACGAACACAGCGACGAGCAGACGGGCCAGTTTCTGATGCGCGTCGAGTTCGACGCCGCCGCGATGAACATCCCCCTTGCGCAGTGCGAGCTGGAGTTCGCCGCCATTGCCGAGCGCCACCAGATGCACTGGCGGCTGGCACGCTACGAACGCCGCCCGCGCGTTGGCATCCTCGTTTCGCGGCAATTGCACTGCCTCGCCGACCTGCTCTCACGACACGAACTGGGCGAGTTGGATTGCGATATTCCTATTATCCTCTCCAACCACACGGACGCCGAGCGGCTGGCGCGCTACTATGGCCTGCCCTTCGTGCACACGCCAGTGACGCCCGCCACCAAACTCGAGGTGGAACAACGGCAGATTGCCATGCTCCGCGAGCAGGGCTGCGACCTGGTGGTTCTGGCGCGCTACATGCAGGTGCTCTCGCCTGCGTTTGTGGAAGCTTTTGCCAACCGCGTCATCAACATCCACCACTCGTTTCTGCCGGCGTTCATCGGCGCCAAGCCCTACCACCAAGCGTTTGAGCGCGGAGTGAAGCTGATTGGTGCCACCAGTCACTACGTCACGCAGGACCTCGACGAAGGGCCGATCATCGAGCAGGATGTGGCCCGCGTCTCGCACCGGGACACCGTCGAGGATCTTGTGCGCAAGGGACGCGACCTGGAGCGCGTGGTGCTCTCGCGCGCCGTGAAGTGGCACCTCGAAAACCGCGTGCTGCTCTACGGACGCAAGACCGTGGTGTTTGTCTAGGAATCTTTCCGGCTAGCGTTTGCGCTTGCGGAACTTCACGTCGACGGAGACGACGCCGGTGTAATCGCGCAGTGCCACGATCGAGACGTCCTTGTTCACGTGGTACTCGAACTGTATGACCTGCTGTGCCGACTGGCTGAGGTTGGTGATGTAGGTCAGCGTCACCTTGTTTGAGACTTCCTGCTCCACGGTGAGGCGCGCGTTGGGGTTGTTTTCCGCGCCGCCCACCTGGGGATCAATCTTCAGGCGGCTGATTCCAAAAATCTTCTGCATGCGGCTGCTGACGGTGGCGTTGAGCGCCTGCCCCAGCAGCGCGTCGCTGGGTGTGCTGCCCACGGTGGGCGAAGACTGCTGTCCACTGGCCAGCATGGCCGGGTTGGCGGACTCCTCACGCGTGCGGCCGAGCGCCAGCAGCGCGATGATGTCCTGCGTCGGCAGCGGCGGATCGGAGCGATAGCTGGTGTTCAGCTTGTCGAGCGTACCGTGGAAGCCGAGAGTGATGTCGTAGTCGCGCACCTTGGCCGAAGCTTCCAGGTCAAGGTTTGGCTCGATCTTCACTGGATTGCTGAAATTGATGTCGCCACGCTCAACGTGATACTTGGTCGAGTTGAACGAAATATCGCCGTCGAGAATATTCACGCGGCCGAGGACGACGGGGCGCAACGCGGTGCCGCGCACGCGCAGGTCCAGGTTGCCGGAGAAGCGCGCCAGGCTGGTCTGCACGTTCAACTCCGGTGCGGAGACAATGTGCATGTCCAGGTGCAGCTTGTTGAGCGGCGAGTCGAGGTCGAGCACCGTCACCGCAGGCTGGCGCCCGCGTGCAAGGTACATGGCGAAATCGAACTCGTGGTTGAAGCCGAGCCGCGTAACCGTGACCTCGCCATTGAGCGTCGCATTCTGCGGGCTGCCCACCAGCGAGAGGTTGGCATTGGCCGTGGAGCTGACGCCCTCCGGGTAGCGGATGCGAATGTCATGGCCGGTGGCGGTGATGTTGGCGTAGAGGCCCTGCGGTGAAAGATAGGTGAGGAAGCCGCCCAGCTTTACCTCGCCGCCGCCACTGCGCGCGGTCAGGTCCGTCACCTCAAGGCGGTCGCGATTGAACTGCATGGTGCCGTTGATGTCGCTGAGGCCGTTGGGCAGGTCAATGTAGCTGACGGAGGCGCCCGCAACCGTGACCTTGCCCTGGAAGATCGGGTTGGCGACCGTTCCGTTCACGTTGACGTTGAAGCGCGCCGTGCCGCTGGACATCATGTCCGGGTTGGCGGCCTGCAGCAGCTTCAGGTTCATGTCGCCGCTGGCGCGGAGCGCGAGCTTGCGCGCACCCGTCAGCTCGGCGGTTCCACGCAGATCAAAGAACCGTGAGCCTTCCCCACCCAGGCGGCAACGCTCCACGCGCAGCACGTTATCAGAGACCTGCATCAGGATGGAGCCTTCATTCACCACCGGAACGCCCTGCACGCTGGCAGAGAGCTTGTCGGCTTCAAACTCTGCAAAGATTTTTGCCGGCTTCTTCAGCGGGCCGGAGGCGCGCAGCTCGGCGGCGACAGCCGTGGGACCGGTCAGCCGCAGCGGCGAGAATGCTGCGATCAGCGGATTCAGATTGCTACTGCTGAGCTTGACCTGTGCACGCGCGGGAAAATCTCCACGGAGGCTGACCACGGCGTCGAGTGCGGCCTCGCCGACCGTGCTCTGCGAATGCCCTGTCAGCTTCATCTCGGTGCCGCTGCTGGCGGCCACCAGATTAAAGTCGCCAACGGCTGTGCCGTTGATCTTCACCCCTGCAAAGTGGGCATTGCCATTGAGCACCGCCTCACCGGGAGCAATAATGCCATCGGCCTCAAAGCGCGACTCGCCCGCAAGCTGCAGCTTCGGATTCGCTTCGAGCGCGCGTACCTGCTCCAGACGGAAGCCCGCACCGCGCGCGCGGAAGTGCAATTCCCCACCCACGATGTTGTAGGCCAGCGTGGCTGTGGCTGTTCCTCCGGCGGTGCGCAACTCTGCACGCGGGAACTGAATGTGCCCTCCACCGAGATCGAAGTTTGAACTCAACGACTGCACCGGCTGGCCCCAGGCAATGCCGTCCTGAAGGCGCAGGGTGCCGCTGCCGCGCAGATCGCTCTCTGGGCCGGCAAGCGACGCTGAAAGCTCAAGCGTGCCGTCCGCCGGAAGCTTCTCACCAATCACCGCCAGCACGTCGGAGAGCCGCGCCTGTTCGAGGTTCGCGCGCAACTGCATCAGTGGGTTGTCCGGCATGCGGCCCCGCGCAAGCTGCGTGTGGAAGTCGAGCGCGAGCTGCATGTTGCCGTTGCGCAGGTGCGAGTTGGTGAACGCGAGTCGCGAAGCGTCGTAGACGAGGTCGGTGGAAATGCTCGTCCACGGCAGCCGCACCATCTGCGCGGGCTTGGTGGGCTCAAAGCCGAAAATCGTGCGCGGCAGCACCAGCGTGATGTCCTGTGCGTCGGCGTGCCCCTGCACGGTCGGCAGGCTCAGGCGGCCGGAAATAGTGCCCTCGAACGAAGTGAGCCCGCCGAACTCGACCGGCATGGGCCCGGCGTCCACGCCGCGCAACCGCGCAATGATGCCTGCAAATTCCGAGGGATTGGACGAGGTGGCCTGCACATGCATGCCGGAATCATTCGAGAGACGTCCCCGCACCGAGACGTGCGAAGCCGGCGTCTGAATCTCGCCGACGGCGATGTCCATGGCGTCCTCGGCATAGTTGAACTGGCCGAGCAGGCGGACCGCGTAAGGCACATGGCCGGGCGCGGAGCCGGGCGAGACCGCCGCCGTCGTCAGGTCCATATCGGCCAGCGCGTGCTCGGCCGAACCACGCCAATGTACGTTGACCTTGCCGCTGGTCAGGCCTTCGGCGTGCAGAGCGTCGAGCGGCAGGTCGTTATTGGAAACCGACTGGATGACCTGCGCGAGCGAAACGCTGGTGGCGATGAAGTCGCCCTCGGCGTGCTGCTCGTCCGCCTTTGCGGCGCCGGGGCCGGACTGGTAGTTGGCCACCTGCATGGAGCCAGCAACGGTGCCGCCCATTCCATGCAGGAAGAGGTGCGGCAGCTTGATGAGCTTGCTGTCGGCGGCAAAGTCGGTGCCAAGCGAGATGCCGCGCAGGCGGAATGCTCCGGCATCGTAAGAGGCGTCGCGCACACTGAGCTTGCCCGCAGCGCGCCACTGCCCGGCGCTGTAGGTAAAGCGCCCGGCAGACGCAAGTTCGCCGCCGTGGAGACGGGCAAAGCGCGTAATGGCGCCCACCTGCCCGAGGTCGCCGTTGAGTTTGTAATCCGCCAGCAGCTTGGGCTCACGGAAGTTGACGATCTGCCCGGTCAGCTCAAGCGTGCTGCGCTCGCTGCGTATCCGCGCCTGCTGCAACAGCAGGCGGTCGCGCAACATGCTGGCTCGAACGTCCACGGCGACGGCAAAATGGCGCATCGCATGAGGCGCAATGTCGACGCGGCCCGCGTGCAACATGGCGTCGTAGCGACGGGCGGTAGTGTCCCAGAGAATCTCTGTCTCCACGTCGCCAGCATCGAGGTCGAGCGGCGTTTCGTGGTCGTTGCCGATGAAGCGTCCGTTGCGCAACTCCACGTGGTTGATGGCGAGGCTGAACAACTGCTGCACACGCTCATCCAGCGGACGCGACGGCTGCTTGGGGCCAGGGAGGTTCGTGGAGCCGTCCGGATTGGTGATGATGTGGACGGTTGGCGCCAGGACCGAAATCTCACGCAAGGCCAGACGCGCGCGCATCCAGCCGAAGGGCTTGAGCCCCACTTTCACGCGGTCGGCGTGGAACAGCGGCAACGCTCCGGCCGGCTCCGTGCCATGCAGCGCCAGCCCATCGGCTTCAAACTCCAGCCGCGACAGGTCCCAGCGGAAATCGCGCATTTCGACCTTCGCGCCAGTGGCACGCTCCAGCCGCGAGACCACCATGCGCTGCATGTGCATGCGGAAATTGGTGGACGTGAGATACCAGGCCGCGAAGCAGGCAACCGCCAGAAAGACGATACCGATGGCCGCCTCCACGCGATGGCTGACGTGCACGTGGTAGCGCACGCGTAGCTTGCGCAAGGGCGTCTGCTTCTCCGGGCTGGCAGGCGTCGTCATCTCAACGCACCTCTCCGGCGGCGGCTTCGGGCTTCCAGTGAATGACGATATCGGCCTGCGCACGCAGGCTGCTCATCCAGCTTGTGAGCTGCTCATTGAGCTTCTGCTGAACCAGCAGTTCCTCAATGCGTGCATAAACCTTGTTGAGCGGGTCTGGCTCGTGTCCGGTGGTGCGCACTTCAGGAGAGAACTTGTCGCGGTAATAGGCTTCCACCTCGTAGCGATGCACGCGCGCGTTGGGCCGCAGGCGGAAGTCGATAAAGCGCACCATCTGTAATTGTGCGGAGAGCAGCCGCTCCACGTCGGCACCTGTAAGTTGATAGGAGGCAAGCACCTTCTGCCAGCCAGCTTCACTGCTGGCCTGCGGGAACTCCGCGCGCACCGCGCGAACCTGCTCGGCCACATCCTCGGCAGTGGGCGGCGTCAGGTTCAGCATCTGCTGGCGGATCAATTCCTGATCCACAAGGCGGTCGAGCGCGCCGCGCGCGTCCTCTGCGGTGATGGCGGCCACGGGCTTGGCGGATTGCAACGCCTCAAAGCGCGTTTCGTCATCAAGTTCACTGGCCAGAATCGGCTGCCGGTTCACGGTGGCGACAATGCGCTCAACCACGTCCGCGGCATGCGCACAGGTGCTCACCGCCAGCAACAGCACAACGAGTTGGAGCCAACGACGCATCATCAGAACGTCTGCCCGATGCTGAAGTAGAAATTCAGCCGCCGAGTGGTGTCATGGTACGGCGAGCCGCTGGTGGGCGACTTCACCGGATACACCGTCGGATTCAAGTTGTAACCCAGGTCGACGCGCACCGGGCCGATGGGTGTGTGGTAGCGGATGCCGGTGCCGACCGCGTGCGAAATGTAATTGAAGTTGCAGCCGACGCTGGCGTCGGTGCTGCGGCAGAACTCCTGCCCTGGCTGATGCCAGCGCGCCAGGCTCGCCCACATGTCGCTGGTGTGGGCGAAGGTGTTGCCCATGTCGTGGAAGAAGACGAAGCTCATGTTGTCTCCCACAAAGGGCAACTGCGGCGGCGGCAGGCGAAACTCTATGTTGTTGACGATGGACGCGTCGCCGCCGAGCGCCGAGCCGGTGTCGAGATCGCGCGGCCCCGCCTGATTCATGGGGAATCCGCGCAGGTTGTTGCCGCCACCGAGGAAGAAGCGCTCCGGCAGGGGAACAATCGTTGACTTGCCGTAAGGTGACGCCAGCCCGATGCGCGTGTTGCGCGCCAAGATGAACTGGTGCTTCCGGCCAAAGGAGTGGTAGGTCGAATTCTGAAGAATGACCCGGCCGAAGTTGGCCTCCGAGCCGAACGCACTGGAGGCAATCGCAAGGTCCCACGTGTTGTAGCGGCCCTTGGTGGAGTTCACCGGATTGTCGCGCGTATCGCGCACATAGGTCATGCTCGGAATGCCGACGCGCACCGGCCGCGAATAGAGCGGAATCAGGTCTTCACTGAAGCCCGAGGGGAAACTGTTCGGATCAACCTTCACGCGGCGGTAGGCAAACGTGTAGAGCATCTGCGTGGCGCGGCTGACGACCTGCTGCAACTGCAGAGAGCCTTCCACCTTGTCATAGGCGTAGGTGGTGACGTCGCGCTTGTTGTCGTAGAAGGCGGTCAGGGTCAGCCGCCAGTTCGGGCGGTCGAACCAGCGCGGCTGGTCGAAGCTGAGCAGCGCGCGCTTCTGCAGGTTGCCAAAGTGCGACTTGAAGATCAGCGACTGGTCGCGTCCGCGAAAGTTGATACGCGTGACGTCGAGTGAAACACGCGGACTTACACCGATTTTTCCCTGCGATCCGCTGTTCTGGCTCTGGTTCACGCCGCTTCCGGCTTCCACGCCGAAGCCGTAATTGAAGGTGTAGCGCTTGGCTTCCTTGATCTGGAAGAGCACGTTTTTCTGGCTGATGGCGCCGTCGGGGTTCTGCACTGCCACGCCGACCTCGTTGAAGATGCCGAGGTCGTAAAGCCCGCGCTGGCTGCTGATCATGCGGTCCTGGCTGAGCGGACCGCCGTCATGCACGCGGATTTCGCGGTTGACGATGTGCGGCCGCGTCATCTCCACGCCACTGACCAGCACCCGGTCCACGGTCACGGGCTGGCCTTCATGGATGGTGTAGGTCACGTCGCGCAGTGTCTCATCGCCCTCGGCCACCGCGGACGTACTCTCCATCTCCACCGAGGGAAAGCCTGCGTTGAAGTACATGGAGACGACGTTGTCGCGATCGGCACTGATGGTCGTCTCCGAATAGGGCTGCCCCTCGGCCAGGTCAATGCGCGAGTGAATGGCATCGGCATTGAGGGCGCTATTGCCCTCAATGGTCAGCTTGCGCACCCGCACCAGCGGGCCTTCCTGAATGCGAATGATCACCCGCAGCGTGTCCTGCTTGCCGCTGGTGTCGTGCTTCAACTCGCTGCCGACTTCGGCGTGGATGTAGCCGTTGGAGGTATAGAAGAGCTTGATGGCAGCCACGTCGCGCGCCAGCGTAGCCTGGCTGAAGCGGCCGCTGGGCATCATCCACGAAGCCGGCTGCATCACCAGCAGTTCGCGCAGGTTGTCGGTCATGAAGGCCTTGTTGCCTTCAATGTCGATGGCCGCCAGCTTCAGCTTTTCGCCACGGTCGATGTCGTACACAACGTGCAGCTTGTCCTTGCTCTCCTGCTCCTGGCGCACGTTGATTGCCGTATCAAAATAGCCTTTGGTCTGGAAGTAGTCGCGCAGGTTGCGGCGTCCCTCGTTGAGCAGGTCGTCATCAATCGCGTTTTCCTCATAGATCGGAACGTAATGATGCAGCTTGCTCTGGCTGACGTGTGCGCCCTCCGCCCGCAAGTCCACGGCCGGGCCGCGGTCGACTTGGAAGACATAATCCACGGTGTTGGTGCGCTGGTTGTAGGCGCGCGTGGTGTTGACGATCTGTGCTGCCAGCCGGTTGCGCTCGGTGTAGTGCTTGCGCAACCGCGAGAGCATCTTCACCACGGTGTCTCCGCGCACGGGACGGCCGGTGTGCATGCGGCCAATGCTCTCCACCTGTGCGGGCGTCATGCCGCTATTGCCGGTGATGGTGATGGCGCCGATGGTGGCGCGTTCGCCCATATTGATGCGGAAGATGAAGTTGATCTGCTGTGTCTGCGGCTGGGGACGCCGGTCGCAGGTCACCTCGGCGCGGTAATAGCCATTGTCTTCCAGCACGCGGCGCATGCGGTCAAGCGAATCCTGCAACTTCTTTTCGGTGAACAACTCGCCCAGCGTCAGGCGCGTGGAGTTGATCATCTGCGTCTCGCTGGGGCCGGCTTTGGTCAGGCCCTCCACGCGAACGTCGCCATTGAAATAGTTCGGCTCGGTGCGGAACAGCAGGTGCAGGCCATCGGAAGACGTCTCGCTTTCCACCGTCACCTCGGCGAACAGGCCGGTGGCATAGAGTGTGCGCACCACGGCGCGAAGACGTGCACGATCGAACGGCGTCCCGGAAACCGGTTGAAGCAGCTTCTGGACAGCCTGAGAAGGCTCGCTCCCCGTGCTGCTAACCAGTTTGACCTGTGACACGTTCTGCGAGGACGGCCGGGCCACGCCGGAGGCGGAGACAGCAACACTCTCCACCGCCTGCGCACGCGCGGACTCCACCGCGACGGGCGCCAGCGACGCCAGCAGCGCCAGGCTGAGTGCCGACCAGTTCAGGAAACGCAATCCGAGCCCTTCCGCCTGCGGCATTCACCGCAAGGACCACGCAACGGCACGTCCTGCGACAAAAACAGTGCCAATCCGAACCGCGCCGCGCGATGACTCATATAATAACGTCTGGAGCACGCATTCATGGATACGAACCTTCGTTTTGCCGAACGTTATTCAAGACAAATTCTGTTTCGTGGCATTGGCGAGGAGGGTCAGCGCAAGCTGGCGGCCTCGCGCATCGCGATTGTGGGCTGTGGCGCCACCGGCAGCGCCCTCAGTTCCCTGCTGGTGCGGGCCGGCGTGGGCTGGGTACGCGTGATCGACCGCGACTACATTGAGCCCAGCAATCTGCAGCGCCAGGTGCTGTTTGACGAGGCCGACGCCGCCGAGAGCCTGCCCAAGGCCGTAGCCGCCGCGCGCAAGCTCAAATCCGTGAATTCCGAAGTCACCGTGGATGGCCAGGTCGCCGACCTGACGCCCGGCAATTGCGAAGACCTGCTGGAAGGCGCGCAACTGGTTCTGGATGGCACCGACAACTTCGAGACCCGTTACCTGATCAACGATTACGCCATCTCGAAGAACATTCCGTGGATTTATACGGCCGCTGTCGGAAGCTACGGCGTAACCATGAACGTACTCCCGGGCGAGACCGCCTGCCTCGCCTGCATGTTCCCGGAGTCGCCGACCGGCCCGACCGAGACCTGCGACACCTCGGGCATCCTGAATTCGGCGGTCAACGCCGTCGCCTCGCTCTCTGTCACCGAGGCCATTAAGTACCTGGTGGGCGCGCGCGACAAAATGCGCCGCACGCTGTACTCGGTCGACGTCTGGCATAACGACCGTTCGGAGATCCGCACCGACCATCCGCGCGAGGGCTGCCGCGCCTGCGACGAGCGCGAGTTCACGCATCTCTCCGGTGAAGCACGCCCGCATATTTCCATGTGCGGACGCAACTCGGTCCAGATTCACGAGCGCAACCGTCCGGTAAACTTCGAGGAGATGAGCCAGCGCCTCTCCGCCCACGGCACCGTGCGCTATAACGAGTTTGTGCTCAAGTTCTACCGCGAGCCGCTGGAGCTGACGCTGTTCCCCGACGGCCGCGCCATCATCAAGGGCACCACCGACGTCGGCGTGGCGCGTTCGCTCTACGCCCGCTTTATCGGAGCCTAGCAACCAGCTCTTGATTTCCCGGTGCGGGAGCCACGGCTTCCGCGCCGGACACCTGCCTCTTTTCTAAGTGCGCTCCCGCCCCCGCCCGCGCTATCATGGCCGCAGCACCACCCGATTCCAGTTCATATACGGTGCATTGTCCTTATGGCTACTGAACGCAAAATCCGAGTACTGGTCGCCAAGCCCGGCTTGGACGGCCACGACCGCGGCGCGAAAGTCATTGCTCGCGCCCTGCGTGACGCAGGCATGGAAGTGATCTATACAGGCCTGCGCCAGACCCCGGAGATGGTTGTGAACGCGGCGTTGCAGGAAGACGTCGACGTCATCGGCCTCTCCATTCTTTCCGGCGCACACAACGCCATCGTGCCTCGCGTGATGGAGCTGCTGACCGAGCAGAAAGTCGATGATGTGCTCGTGCTCGTCGGCGGCATCATTCCCGACCAGGATGTGGATGGACTGAAAGGCAAGGGCGTCAGCGCCGTCTTCCAGCCCGGCACACCGCTGGAGGAGATCGTCGTCTACATTCGCGAAAACGTGAAACCGCGCGGCGTCGCCGCCTAACGGTTCCATCGCAATCTCAAAGGCCCCGCCCGGCAGATGCCGTAGCGGGGCTTTTGCATTTTGCGTGAATTCGATGATTGGCGACCTATCGAGAAGCGTCATCCTGAGGCGGCGGGGACGAGCACCTCACGCAGGTGATTTGGCGGTACCCGCCTTGCGCCTTTCGAACCGACCGGCGCCGAAGGATCTGCTGTTCCCTTCTACGCGCGTGATACAGTCCTCTACACACCCATGCACTTTGAGTTGACCACCACGGAGCACGCGCACCTGTTGCGCCTCGCCGGAGACGAGGCAAACAACGTGCTCTCCCGCGCGCGGGTGCGGGCGCTCACCGATTGCATCGAGCAGTTGGCTGCGGCGACGCCAACTCTGCCGCTCGTGCTCTGCGGCAACCGGCGATTCTTTTCCGCCGGAGCCGACCTGAATGAGATTTCGGCGCTCACCGGCGCGGAAGCCTACGAATTCGCGGCAATGGGCCAACGCCTGATGCAGGCAGTGGCCGCCTATCCGGCCGCAACCTGCGCTGCCGTTGAGGGCTGGTGCATGGGCGGGGGCTTCGACCTCGCACTCTCCTGCCGCTTCCGCGTGGCCTCTCCGCACGCCATCTTCGGACACCGCGGCGCTGCGCTCGGCATCATGACCGGCTGGGGCGGCACACAACGCCTGCCGCGATTAATTGGTCAGGCTCGCGCGCTGGAGATTTTCCTGACCGGCGAAAAGGTCCACGCACAGCGCGCGCTCGAACTCGGCATCATCGACGCCATCGCCGACGACGCGGTAGCCGAGGCCATGTCGCTGGTCGGCCGCATCGAGACAACGTAAGACGACCTTCGCCCGCGCTACACTACCTTCATGCTCACCGCGGCCACGCCCTACGAACTGCACCTCAAGGTTCTCCCCGAAGACATTGACCAACTTGGACACGTGAACAACGTGGTCTACCTGCGCTGGGTGCAGGAGGCGGCGACGGCCCACTGGAGCGCGCTGGCCACGCCCGAGGAGCAGGCCGCGCTGCTGTGGGTGGTGCTGCGGCATGAGATCGACTACAAACGCTCGGCCATGCCGAACGACGAGATCATCGCGCGCACCTGGGTGGGACCTGCCGAGCGGCTCAGCTTTGAGCGCAACACGGAAATCCTGCGCGCGAGCGACCGCAAGCTGCTGGCCCGGGCGCGAACCTTGTGGTGTCCGGTGAACGCCCACACGCTCAAGCCCACCGAACCAAGCGCGGAAATCCGAGAACGCTTCTCGAATGCAGGATAGGGGGCAGGGATTAGGGATTTGACTGGAAGCAGACTGCTCGTTCGGCGTCACAGGTCCGTTCCGCTTCTGCGCCTTCCCAAAACGAACACCGCTCCCAAGCTGAGATTGAACATTCCGCTAAAGTGTTCTGCGGAATTGACCGAGCATTGTGCCTGCGCAACACTCGTCTGCATGAACACCGCAGACGGCAACACCAGCCACCTTCCGCCTCCCGAGACGGCCGCAGCGTCGCCTTCACAGTCCCGCGAAATTGACGCCCTCTACAACCGCATTGCCGTTCTGCGAGCCGAGCGCGGGCTTTCCCGCCAGCAACTGGCGCAGCAGCTTGGCGTCAATTACCAGACGATTGGCTACCTGGAGCGCGGCGACTATAACCCGAGCCTCGATCTGGCGCTGCGCATTGCCGAGCTGTTCCGCATGCCGGTGGAGACTGTCTTTTCGCGCCGCCCGCTGCGCCCACTGAGCGAGGTGCTCTACGGCACGAGGCCGCCACTCAACCACCAGTAGGCTGGGAACCTGCGGTCTGCCGCGCGACTGGTGAAGCCCCGGCACCCTCCGGTGTAAACTCAATCGCGTATGAGCGATGTGAAACTGATTGAATCTCCCCGGAGCGCGTGGGCTGGTCTGCGCGGACAAATCCCCACGTCGGAAAAGGTCAGCTATGTGAAGGCGCTGTTTGACGCCGGCTTCCAGCATCTGGACGCCTTCGGCTTTCTGCCGCCAAAGACGGCACCACAGATGTCCGACAGCGAAGACGTGCTGCGCCGCCTTGAAGTGCCTGATGGCGTCGAGGTTATTGGTCTGGTAGTGAATGAGAAGGGCGCCGAGCGCGCCGCCGCCACCGGCAAGGTCACCACCATCGCCTATCCGTATTCGCTCTCGGAGACCTTCCTGCGCAAGCAGCAGGAGCAGTCGCCCGAGGAGAACTACGACATGCTCGACGAAGTGTCCAAGAAGGCCTACGACGGCGGCATGGGCGTGGTCGCCTACGTTTCCATGGCCTTTGGCAATCCTTACGGCGATCCGTGGAATCTTGACGAGGTGATGCAGGGCATCGACAACCTGGTGGAGTCCGGCGTGGAGAGCATTGTGCTGGCGGACACCGCGGGGGTTGCCACGCTGGAGCAAATCACCGAAGTCTGCGGCATTGCCGGTGCACGCTTTGCGGGCTTTGACCTGGGCGTACACATTTACGCGACCAAGGATGACGCCGCGGCGAAGCTGCTGGCAGCCTACGACGCGGGTATCCGCCGCTTTGACGCCACGCTCGGCGGCATTGGCACCTGCCCCACGGCCAGCGAGCCGAAGCTCCACAACTTGGCGACCGAAGGCGTGATTGCCGCGCTGGAGACACGCGGCGTTGGCTTTGGCATACACCAGCCGCTCGATTCGCTGATTTCACTCAGCCGCGACCTGGCGGCTCACTATGCCCAACGATAACCAGACCTCTTCCGTGCAGGAACCCGAACCGCAGGATTACTCGTTCCCCTTCGGGCGGCGCTATCGCTGGATGCGCCGCCTGATCGTACTCGTGGTTGTGCTGGTGGCGCTCGGAGAAGGCTTTGGGCCGGAGTTGCGCGGCCTGTGGTGGCACCTGCACAACCCCAGCACGGTTGATTTCCACGGCGTGCGCTTCCGCGTGCCGCCGATGGCCTACGTGCTTACGCCCACGCCGAACCAGCTTGTCGTCGTGCGCGGCACGGGTTTCCTGCGCTTCAAGTTCGCGCACGCCTCCTACCAGACTTGGACCCTGAATTACCTCTCTCCGGAGTTGCTGGCCAGGCGCGGTACGAGCCCACTGTTCAGTTTTGAGCAGACCTACCACGCATCGCCGCTCGGCGAGCGCCGCACGCCGATGGTTGGCGCGCCGCTGGTCTGCCGCGAGTACCCCATGGGGGCATTCCGCACCATTCAGTGCGAGCGCTTTACGCCCGGCCCGCGTCCGAGCTATCTCGGCCAGACGGATGGCGAAGAGGATTTCTACCGCTTCCTTAGCTCGGCGACTTCGGTGGCAGCGCCCAGCACGGCCGATGCGCCATAGCTCGCTGTCCCGTCGCTTTGTGCTTGAGTAATGTCCTGCATCCGCGCTGGAGATGCACCTCATCGCAATTCGCAATCGCATTGCAGGCTGTGAAATCGCGCATTTCACTTGGTGTGCCATGCTCACGCGCTGTAAACTTCGCAGCAAGCGCGCGCAGGCTGCGTGCGCCGGGCAGACACCATTCATGAAGAAATCTTCCTCTATCACCCTGGGACTGGTTGCCACGCTGGCACTCACGTTTTCCGCCTGCAACCGCGAACGCAAGGACTGCGTGGACGAAACCAACCACCTGACCGACCCGAAACGCTGCACCGACGCCGACTACAACCGCACGCACGGCTACACCGGCTACATGCCCTATCGCTGGGTTTACGGCGGCAGCAGCGGCGGACACCTTGGCGACACCGTTTTTAATTCCAACCCTATCCCCGGCATGGGCCACGCGAGCGGCGTCTCGCGCGGAGGCTTTGGCTCCCACGGAGGGAGCATCGGATCCTGATGCAACGACGCACACGCACACCACGCGACAACTGGCAAAAGAAGGTTGAAGAGCTGGGGCTGGTCTATCACACGCTCGATGCGCAATCGGGCGCGGCCTACTGGGATGAATCCGCCTACTACGAGTTCACCTCCGCCGAGGTAGACCGGCTGGAGGCCGCGACGGCGAAGCTGCAGGAGATGTGCCTGGCCGCCGGGCAGTACATCATCGACCACAACCGCTGTGCCGACCTTGCGATTCCGGCCAACGCCGTGCCGCTCATCAAGCAGGCATGGAACGAGGAGCCGCCGGCGCTCTACGGGCGCTTCGACCTTGCCTACGATGGTCGCGCCATCAAGCTGCTGGAATACAACGCCGACACGCCGACCGCGCTGCTGGAGGCTGCGGTGGTGCAATGGTACTGGCTGCAGGAGCTTTATCCGCAGGCCGACCAGTGGAACTCGATTCACGAGAAGCTGATTGCGAAGTGGAAGGACCTGAAGGATTACGTCTACGAACCGGTCTACTTCGGACACTCCGACAACGACGAGGACAACTTCACCTGCGCCTACCTGGCCGACACCGCGCAGCAGGCGGGCCTTGAAACCCGCGACATTCTGATGCCGGAGATTGGCTTTGACTCGCGCCTGTTCTCCTTCGTGGACATGGAGGAAAAGCCCATCCGCACGCTCTTCAAGCTCTATCCGTGGGAGTGGCTGCTGGGCGAGCAGTTCGGGCCGCAGGCGCTGGACTTCATGCATCAGGGAGCGGCGCCGAACGCGCAGCAGGGCTGGCGCGGCACGCAGTGGATTGAGCCGATCTGGAAGATGATGCTCAGCAACAAGGGGCTGCTGGCCATCCTGTGGGAGATGTATCCCGGGCACGAATTGCTGCTGCCCGCGTACTTCGACGGCCCGCACGACATGCGCGATTACGTACGCAAGCCGAAGCTTTCGCGCGAGGGGGCAAACATCATCCTGGTGCGTGACGGCGAGAAGCAGCAGACCTCGTATGGCGATTACGGCGCCGAAGGCTTTGTCTACCAGGCGTTGGCTCCCATCCCGGAGATCGACGGCAACTATCCGATTCTCGGCAGTTGGATGATCGACCAGGAGCCGGCAGGCATGGGCATTCGAGAATCGAGCACGCTGATTACGAACAACACCAGCCGCTTTGTGCCGCACCTGTTCCGCTGAGCAGCCGCCAGCAGAAACTTGCACGCCAGAGCGCGACAGGACCATTCGATGCTGCGCTCTGGCGCTTGCAGCCCCGCTCTTCTAACATGGATGCATGGAACCCAATGCCACTGCTCAGCGGCAGCCCGTTGTCTGCGAGCCGCGCCTCCGCGTGCGTTATGCGGAAACCGACCAGATGCAGGTCGTTTACCACAGCAATTATATTGTCTGGTTTGAAGTGGGTCGCGTGGAGCTGATGCGCTCGCTCGGACTCAGCTACAAGCAGTTTGAAGAGGCTGGCTACGGCCTGCCGGTCGTCGAGGTAAAGTGCCGCTATCACCGGCCCGCGCTCTATGACGACATGCTGCTGATCCGCACGCACATTGCCGAGATGAAGCCCAAGGTCATGCGCTTTGCCTATGAGGTGGTGCGCGAAGCGGACGGCACGGTGCTGGCTGTGGGCGAGAGCACGCACCTGGTCACGAATTCCACCGGCAAGGTTGCGTCGCTGCCGGAGCAGTATTACGCGCCGTTCCGCGAGGCCGCCGGACAATAAATAGCGGCTCGAACATTTCGCCGCGCCATTTCAGCGCGGGACTACAATCATCGGTTTGCAATCTTTGGGCGCATGAGCGCCGGAGCTACTGGCATGAACGCACTGCACATCAATGGAAACGATCTGACTCTTGAAACCTTTGCCGAGGTGGTGCTGGCGCGCCGCCCCGTACTGCTGGAGCCGCAGGCGCGGCTGGCGGTGGAGCGCGCACGCGCCGTCGTTGACGACCTGGTTGCGGGCGACCGCGTGGCCTACGCCATCACTACCGGCGTCGGCAAGCTCTCCGACGTGCGCATTGACGCGCATCAGGCGCGCGAGTTGCAGATCAATTTGGTTCGCTCGCACGCTGTGGGCGTCGGTCAGCCGCTCAGCGAGCAGGAAGCGCGCGCCATGTGCCTGCTGCGCGCCAACTCGCTCTCCAAGGGCTACAGCGGCGTGCGCCCGGTCATTATCGATACGCTTTGCGAGATGCTGAACCGCGGCGTACATCCGGTCATTCCTTCACAGGGATCGGTAGGTGCCTCGGGCGACCTTGCTCCTCTCTCCCACTTGGCGCTGGTGCTCATCGGCGAAGGCGAGGCCATCTACGAAGGCAAGCGCATGAGCGGCGCCGAAGCGTTGAAGGCCGCCGGCATTACGCCGGTCGCGCTGGAGGCGAAGGAAGCCATCTCGCTCATCAACGGCACGCAGGCCATGCTGGCCTCCGGCTCGCTCTCACTGCTTGCGGCACAGGTGCTGGCGGACTCCGCCGACGTCATCGGCTCCATTTCTCTGGACGCGCTGCAGGGCACCGACGTTGCCTTCGACGAGCGCATCCACAAGGCGCGTCCGCACCCCGGACAACTGCACGTGGCCGCCAACCTGCGCAGGATGATGGAAGGCAGCGAACTGCGTGAGCGTCACCGCGATTGCACCCGCGTGCAGGACGCCTACTCCATGCGCTGCATGCCGCAGGTGCACGGCGCCGTGCGTGACGCCATCAGCTACGCGCTCGGCGTTTTTGAGATCGAGATGAATTCGGCGGTCGACAATCCGCTGGTCTTCCCCGCACCGAAGAAGGTTGGCGCGCCGCGCACCGGGCATGAAGTGGTCGAGGGCGACATCATCTCCGGCGGCAACTTTCACGGCGAGCCCATTGCCTTCGCGCTCGACATGCTGGCCATTGCGCTGACGGCCATTGCCGGCATCAGCGAGCGCCGCATCGAGCGCCTCGTCAATCCGCAACTCAGCGAGGGACTGCCTGCATTCCTGGCTCCCGCCGCCGGGCTGAACTCCGGCTTCATGATGCCGCAGGTGACGGCCGCCGCGCTGGTGAGCGAAAACAAGGTGCTCGCGCATCCGGCTTCGGTCGACTCCATCACCACCAGCGGCAATAAGGAAGATTACGTTTCCATGGGCATGACCGGCGCGCTCAAACTCAAGCGCGTGGTGGAGAACACGCGCAACGTACTGGCCATTGAGGCACTGGCGGCGGCGCAGGCCGTCGATTGCGTGGCCCCGCTGAAGCCAAGCAAGCGCGCACGCAAGGCGCTCGACGCCATCCGCGCCGTCTCGCCGATGATGGTGCAGGACCGCTCGCTCGCCAAGGACTTCGCGCTGGTTTCCAACGTGATTGCCCGCGGCGAGATTGCCTCCGCGCTGTACTAACCAGCATTCTCAACAGAACGACGAAGGGCACGGCCAGCGCCGTGCCCTTTTCTCTTGCACTTGCGCAGCCGCATTTACTTCAACACCCACATCAGCGCCACGCCCAGCAACAGGCCGCCCAATAGCATCATCAGCGGGCCGGCTGCGTGCAGGACCACGCGGCGCGCTTCGCGCCACGGCAGTCTGTGCCAACTGCGGAAGCGCAACGTCCGTACCCCGGGCGCCTTCTCAATATTCACACCGTCGCGCATCTGTAGCGCCGCCGTCAGCGATTGTCGCACTGCATCCACATCGCCGACAGATGAGTGTGCCTGCGTGGTTTGGAAAGAGTCTTCGGGCCAAGCATACTCACGCTCGGCCAGGGCTGCGGCCTCCGGGGTGCGGACGCGCTGCAATCCGCGCAAGGCTTCCGCCAGCACCTGCTCGGCCAGCGCCACGTCGCCCTCGTGCACCGCCATCTGGAACAGTTGCAATTGCGCCGTCAGTTCCGTGGTCGGCGGACGCACGGGCAGTGCCCACGCCGCAGCCGCCGAAACGATAGCATCGCCTTCCGCCAGCACGCGGTAAGCGCGCGGAAGGCTGGCCAGCGTTCGCTCCACTGCCTGCAGGTCGCCCTCGCGCAACTCGGCGCCCGCCTGCAACAACGCGTCAAACAACCGCTCGGTCATTTGCGCCAACAGCAGTTGTGAATCCGCTACGCCGGGCAGTCCGTGAATGGACATGGGAGAGGCTCCTCCCTGTCTTCATCGGCCACACGTAACGCTCAGATTAAATGTGAAACTCGATGCGGGTCAGTTCGCCTTCAAAGTAGGAAAACTCTTCCCCGTCTTCCACCCATGCGGCCTCGATGACGGAAGGCACCAGCAGGCCATCGAATTGACGGTAATCGCGCGCATGCCCAACCCACGGGCGCTCCACAAAACGCTTGCCCTCGGTGCGGTGCCGCACCCCTGACATGGCCTTCACAAGTCCATCTTCGCCAAAGTGAAAATCGAGGCTGGCCTGCCCCGCGCCGCAGACAACGATGGCGCGCGCCCTGCGCTCATCAACGGTCTGCCAGTGGATCGCCTCGCTGAGCCAGACGGCCGGCAGCAGCACGCTTTCGGCCAGCCAGCGCAGCATCTCGCCCCGGTCAATCTCCGGGCCGAGCAGTTCGGTGAGCTTGAATTTCAGCGGTCCGGCGCGAAGGCAGCCACGACCATCCACAAATTCATCAGTCACCGTGAACGGCACCGGATCCAGCATGCAGATTTTGGCGCGCCAGCAGAAGCCCGCCGGTTGCGCATTGATCCATTCCTGGGCCGTAAAGCTGCTGGCCGCGCCACCCTTGCGCATACGCATCACGCCGCGCTGCTCCAGTTCCACGCGGCGCACCGGAGCGTGCGCGAGCGCGCCCGTCAGTTCCAGGTGACGCAGCACCGGAGCCGGCAGCGTCGCACTCGCTGCAGCGCCGCACATTATTCCTTCATCTCCGCAAAGCCGCGCTGCAGGTCGCGCTTCAGGTCGTCAAGGTCTTCCAGCCCGATGCTGAGCCGCACCAGCCGCTGGCCAAATTCCGGCCCGCGCGCGTGCAGGTCATAGGCCATGGCAAGGCTCGTGGTTCCGGCCCAGCTATAGCCGATCTTGAACAACTGCAGCGCATCCACAAAGCGATGCACCTGCTCGCCGCTGAACTCCGGCTTGAAGACGAAGGAGAACAGTCCTGTGGAGCCTGTAAAGTCGCGCTTCCAGATCTCGTGCCCCGGGCAGCTTGCAAACGCCGGATGCAGGATGCGTTCGACCTCCGGACGCTCGGCGAGCCAGTGTGCAATCTCCAGCCCGGCGGCCTCCGAGTGCTTCAGGCGCAGGGCCAGCGTCTGCAACCCGCGCAGGGTCAGGCTGCACTCGTCGCCGCTGACGGCCACGCCCAGCCAGGTGCGCGTCTCGCCAATCCGCTTCAGCAGCGCCTCGTCGCGCACCGTCACCGAGCCCATCAGCACGTCGCTGTGCCCGGCCACGTACTTGGTCAGCGCCTGCACGGAAATATCCACGCCATGCTCAAAGGCGCGGAAGTAGACGCCCGCAGCCCAAGTGTTGTCGAGCGCCACCGGCACGCCACGCTCGTGCGCCGCCGCGCAGATGGCGGGAATATCCGGAACCTCCATGGTGATGGAGCCGGGCGTCTCGGTCCAGATCAGGCGCGTGTTCTCGCGGATGAGGTCGCGGATTCCGCCGCCAATCTGCCAGGGATAGAAGGAGGCCTCCACGCCGAACTTCTTGAGCGCGGAGATGGCAAAGCGCCGGTTCGGGAAGTAGACGTTGTCCGGAATGAGGACGTGCGCTCCGGCGCTGAGCATCGCCATGTCCACCAGCGTGATGGCCGACAGCCCGCTCGGCCCGAGGAACGTGCGCATGCCGCCCTCCAGTTCAGCAATGCGGCCGGAGAGCGCAATCGTTGTCGGCGTGCCGTGCGTGCCATAGGAGTAGCCCTCGTCCTCGGTGTTCCAGCCGGGGTTGGTGCTCATGTTCGGCAGCACAACGGTGGAGGCGCGCTCCACGGCCACGCTCAGCGAGCGGAACCCCGTGGGCACCGTCGCGTCGGTGTGAATCAGCTTGGTCTTCCAGTCCTTGGTCACTTTTCCGTCCATCTATTCATCTTACTGCGGCTGCGGGGTGGAGCCTGCCAGCCCCAGTTCGTCAGCCACGGCTTTCATCGCCTCAATGCAGAACGCGATGTGCTCATCCAGGTTCACGCCCATCTCGGCGGCGCCGTTCACAATGTCCTCGCGGTTGACGCCGCGGGCGAAGGCTTTGTCCTTCATCTTCTTCCTCACGCTCTTGACCTCCACCTCGGCCAGCGACTTTGACGGTTTGACCATGGCGACGGCCGTGATGAAGCCCGCCAGCTCGTCGCAGGCAAACAGCGTCTGCGCCAGCCGTGTGTCACGCGGCACGCCCGTGTAGCTGGCGTGGCCCATGATGGCCCGGCGCATCGGCTCCGGGTAGCCAAGCCCGGCCAGAATCTCATTGCCCTTGTAGGGATGCTCCTCGGCCGTGGGGTACTGCTCGTAGTCGAAATCATGCAGCAGGCCGGTGATGGCCCAATACTGCTCATCCTCGCCGAACTTGCGGGCGTAGGCCTTCACGCAGGCTTCGACGGCCATACCATGTTTTCGCAAACTTTCCGACTGGGTGTACCTGGTTAGTAACTGCCACGCGTCTTCGCGAGTCATCCGGATTTTCTCCCTGTTTTCGCCCGATAACTTCGGGTTTCTTCGGCTTCTTTACCCGTTCTTAATGAAAATACCTGTTGACACCGGGGGTTCCATTGTCGCAAATTGAGCTTGCCGGTTACCACTCTGATGCGTCACGAGTCTGGTTCCGGTGGAGAAGCCCCGCTCTGGCAGCTCCGTAGTACCCACATGGCTACCGCTCTAGCTCCTGTCGATGACCGCGAAGTCGTGCGTTGCGACCATTGCCAGCTCGTGCAGTTCCGTACGAGCAATAATATGTGCCGCCGCTGCAAGACGTCGCTTGATGACGAACCCGAGCCCATGGTGCTGGCACCTGTCGAGGTGATGCCAACGCCGGTTGAAGATCACACCCACCAGATTCCGGTGGCGCTTGCCATTCGCGCTTTGCGTGTTCGCGCCGGCCTCAGCCAGCGCCAGCTCGCCCAGCGCATGCGCGTGCCCCGCACGTACGTCAGCAAGATTGAGAACGAGAAGGCCTGTCCGACGCTCAGCAGCCTGGAGCGCCTGGCCGAAGCCCTGCACGTTCGCGTTCCCGACCTGCTGACCACCGGGCGGACGCTGGAAGATGACATCCGCGAGCTGCAAAGCGACGAGTTCATCGCCGAACTGATGAGCTACTCGCACCAGCTCAACGTGGTGCAGTGGACCAACGTGCTGAACCAGGTGCGCGAGATGATTTCGCTGACCCGGCGCAGCGCCTAACCCATTTTGTAAAAGTGCGGTAAAAAACCTCCCCCCATCGATTCGTGCAGGCCCCGTTGCGGCGGGGCCTGTGTTATTGTGGAGACCTTCCCCCAGTGCTCCACGACCAGTCACGGAAAATTGACAAACCTTTTCGGCCCGGGCCTCGTCTTACAAGAGTAAGAATCTTTTCAAGGGATGCCAGAGTGCCCCATGCGCTCGTCTTCCGCGAGGTTGCGACCTTTTGCGGAACCGGAGCGCCGCTGCTGGCCGCGCCACGCCCCCAATGGCGCATCGTCGGAACCTGCAATCTTGGTTCTGGGGCCGTCGTCCTCTGGCGAGGAGGAATCGTGGTCAATACCAGTGTTTCAACCTGCGCCAACCCTGAATGCGCCGCCAAGTTCAAGCGGATGGGTGACGGGAGACTGTTCGTCAGGCCTGTTACCGATGCCAGCGGCAGCCACAGCCAGAAGGTTCTTTGGCTGTGCGGCACCTGTGCCAAACAGTTCGATCTGCGTTACGACCGGCGCAAGCAGTCGTTCCAGATCGTGCGGCAACACGGCACATCGGGCCACTTCGAGAAGGTGTCATAGGCGGGCATCCCTCTCCGCCGGGCGCGCATGCTCTACTGGCGATGCCCACGGCTGTCCGCGCTCTGCGAAGCCCGCGTTGTGGCGTTTCGTCAGGTTCTTTTCCTTGCCCGCTTTCCTGTCCTTCCAACCAGTTTTCGTCATCTTCCGCAACTTCGTTCTTGCTATCCTAGTTTTAGCTCGCTGAGGGGGGAACAGCTCGCTTTGCCGATCAACATTCCATCTGGTTTGACTGCGGAAGAAGCCGAGGTTTTTGCCACGCTCGATCCCGAGCGGCTGCCCAAACACATCGCCATCATCATGGACGGCAATGGCCGCTGGGCGCAGAGCCGCAACCTGCCCCGCGTCGCCGGGCATGAGCGCGGCGTGGAGGCTGTGCGCAGCGTAATTACCTGCGCCGCCCGCCTGCACATGCAGGCCATCACGCTCTACGCCTTCTCCGTGGAGAACTGGAAGCGCCCCGAGGAAGAGACGCACTTCATCATGAAGCTCATCCTCAACCATCTGAAGCCCGAGCTGCCGCTGCTGAATGACAACAACGTGCGCATGGACTTCATCGGCCGCTTCAATCACCTGCCCGCCGAGCTTCAGCAGGATATGGAATACGTGCGGCAGGCGACAGCCAAGAACAACGGTCTGGTGATGACCTTGGCGCTCAACTACGGCGCTCGCGCCGAACTGATCGACGCCTTTCAGGCCATTATGGATGACGCCAAAACACACGGCACGCTCAACACACTGGCGTTGACCGAGGAGATGGTGGAGAAGCATCTCTACACCAGCCACCTGCCGGAGCTTGACCTCGTCATACGCACGTCGGGTGAGATGCGCGTCTCTAACTTCTTGCTGTGGCAACTGGCGTACTCCGAACTGTACGTGACGGAAACGCTGTGGCCGGACTTTACCGGTGCCGACCTGCTGCGGGCCATCGCCGACTATCAGGGCCGCAATCGCCGCTTCGGCGGACTGGCCCCAAGCAAGTAGTGGAAGGGAGAAGAGATGAGAGACTTCGTCGCTTACCACAACTCAAAAAAGATGGGTATTCCGCTTCCCAATACCCCAGACCAAATTGTTCTTAGTAACCGGCCCCTCGGCAAGCTCCTCGGAAATACAGTATGGTTCGTTGTCTCGGAAGGAACGGGGAATGGCCGGTACTACCTAGGAAGTGTTTTTGAAGTGTCCTCTGTTGACGAGGCTCCTCAGCGGGGATTTCGTTACTGCGCATCCGGACACGGAATGGCCTTTACCCCTCAGCCTCTCATATCTGGCACCGATTGGTTTGACCGCCTGAGAAAAGCTGTTGGGAATTTTGCATTTGGACCGACGGCAATTACTGACCCTCTTGTTCTTCTAGAATTGCAATCACTCGCCAAGAAACTTGGAGCACACTAACCATGCGCGCCGCCGTTGTTCACTCCTATCAGCAGCCGCCACAGTTTGCAGAGATTGATACGCCCACGCCCGCCGCGGGCGAACAGCTTGTACAGGTGCGTTTCGCCGGACTGCACCAGTTGGTGCGCGCGCTGGCCGCCGGAACCCACTACGGCAACGCCGGCGTGTTGCCGTTTGTTCCTGGCGTGGACGGCGTGGGCACCTTGCCCGATGGCACGCGCGTGTACTTTCTGGCCGCGCGTGCGCCCTTCGGCTCCATGGCCGGGCAGAGCCTGACGACGCCGGAAAAGTGTGTCCCTGTGCCGGACGGGCTGAGCGACGCGTTTGCGGCCGCCGCCTGCAATCCGGGCATGTCGTCGTGGGTGGCGCTGAAGGCGCGAGAGAAGTTCCAGCCGGGCGAGAGCGTCCTCATCCTCGGCGCTACGGGCGCCAGCGGCATGCTGGCCGTGCAGATCGCGCGCAGGCTCGGTGCAAAGCACGTGATCGCCGCCGGTCGCGATACGAAGCAGCTCGAGCGCCTGACCGCGCTCGGTGCCGACGCGGTGATCCCGCTTGGACAGCCGCGAGAAACGCTGGTGGAAGCCTTCCGCGAAGCCTTACAGAAATTCGGCGTGAACGTGGTGCTCGACTACCTGTGGGGCGCGCCCGCCGAGGCGCTGCTGGAGGCCGTCTCCGCCAAGGGTCTGCACCACGCGGCCCCGCGCTTGCGTTACGTTGAGATTGGCCAGAGCGCCGGACGCAGCATTCAACTTGCAGGCGCCACGCTGCGCTCGACCGGTCTGGAACTGCTCGGCAGCGGCTTTGGCAGCGCCTCCACCGGCGAGATCATGCACGGAATCTCGGAGTTCATGGCCTCGGCCGCCGCACAACCGTTTACGTTCGACATGGCCGAAGCGCCACTCGCTGAGGTTGCCGCACGCTGGCCGGAGCCAACTGCCGCGCGGCTGGTCTTCCGCGTATAGCGTTGCAGAGAACCGCAGGCTGCGGCCCTCTGCAATACGCGGGTTCTATTGCGGCTTGCAACTCGAAACTTGAAACTCGAAACTCGCCCCCTGTACTCTCGTCATAGCCCATGAAACGCATACTGACCGCGCTTGTTCTGATTCCGCTTGTGTTGCTGGCCGTGCTGATGGCGGCCGACTGGCTGTTCTTCGCGCTCATTGGAGCGGTGGCCATTCTGGCCCTCTCCGAGTACCTGCACATCGTCGCCAGCTACTCGGTGGCGCAGTTCCGCCTGCCCACCGTACTGCTGACCGCCGCGTTCTTCTCGGTGATGGCCGCGCTGCTGTTTGTGCAGTCCACCAACGCGGTGGAGGCGCTGATGCTGGCTACGGTGGCGATCTTCCTCTTCTCGCCATTCGTCTATCTCGCCGTCGGCCTGTCTCACGTAGCGCCTGAGCCCGCCAGCGACAAGCCCGAAGAGAAGGACCTGGACATGCGCGAGTTGCTGCCCGGCGCGGCGCTGGCGTTCTTCGGCATTCCCTACATCGGCGGCTCGCTGGCCACGCTGGGCGCGTTGCGCGCCACGCCTGCCGGATGGTTTCTCGTGGTCTTCACCTGCCTGGCCGTGTGGGTAGGCGACTCGGTGGCAATGTACGTGGGCAAGGCCATTGGCCGCCACAAGTTCTCTCCGCGTGTAAGCCCGAACAAGACGTGGGAGGGCGCGATTGGCAGCGTGCTGGGCGCCGTCGTGGTCTGCGTGCTCTACGGGCACTTTGCGCCGCAGGTGCAGCAGGGGCTGGCCTCCATCCACGTGCTGCCGCCGGTCGGGGAGGTTGCTCCGCCGATTCCGCCGACAAGCATCCTGTTCACCGCCCTCTTCGCCGCCATCATCAACGTGGCTGCGCAGCTTGGAGACCTGTTCGAGTCGCTGATGAAGCGCGGCGCGGGCGTAAAGGATTCCGGTACGCTGCTGCCTGGACACGGTGGCATGCTCGACCGGGTGGACGCCCTGCTGTTTGCCGCGCCTGTCTCGCTCGTGCTCTTCCTGATGTTCGGCAATCACCTGTTCGCGCAGTAAGCATCAGCCGCCGCTTCTGCAACATGCTTGGCTGAGGCGTATAGCGGCGCACCCGCGCAGAATTCATTCGGAATTCTGACGCAAGGTCGTACACTGTCGGTCGTCTTCAGTTGCAACACAAATACGCCGGACAGGGAGACCCCATTTCCATGAGACTCGCTCGGGGAGCAAGGCTCGCGGCAGTTGCAGTGCTTATCGTCGTCGGTTGTGCCGCCTGCGGGCGAAAGCCTGTGGATCAGACGTCCCTGGATGAACAAATGGTGAAGGCTGCTGCCGCCGGTGACACTGATGCCGTGCGTAAGCTACTGAAGCAGGGTGCGCATGTGGATGCCCGCTGCCAAGGGGGTGACACGGCGCTTTCCGTGGCCGCAGATCAAGGGCAGTCGGCAACCGCTGACTTCCTTCTCTCTCACGGTGCCGACCCAGCCGCCGCAGGACTCACCGGGCCACGCGCGCTGTTCGATGCGGCTCGGGCACGGAATCCGCAGAAGGTAGCGCTTGTGCTGCGCTTGGGCGGCGATGCTGCAAGCCGTGAAGAAGCATTGTTCGCCGTCTGTGAGTCCGAGCCTGTTCCGTTCGATTCTCCAACACCCATCGGAGTCACCCCACCAGCATCCGCAGGCCTTGCAGCGAAGTCTGCGCCCAAGAGTTCAGGGGATCCCGGAGCGGAGACCGTACGCCTTCTGCTGGACCACGGCGTGAATATTGAGGCGCGGCATGAAACCGGGAGCACGCCGTTGATATGGGCTGCGAAGTTCGGCGCAACCGGAGTGGTGGACCTTCTGCTGCGTCGCGGAGCCAAGGTTGAGGCCCGCGACAATGATGGCTCGACCGCCTTAATCGCCGCCGCCTGCAACTGCGGGGAGGTCACCATGCCTTCCACGCAGGGAGCCTTAAAACTGCTGCTCGAACACGGTGCGGATGTGAACGCGACGGATCAGCATCGTTTGACGGCGTTGATGTCCGCCTCCGCCTGGGGACGAAGCGACAATGTGAAGCTGCTGCTGGAGCATGGCGCCAATGTCCGGCTGCGGGACGCTCGCGGCGCAACCGCCCTGTCCCTCGCACAAAAGAGCGACGACTCTGAGACTGTGCGCCTCATCCGCCAGGCGCTGGCACAGGCCGTCCCCGGAAGATGAGGAACTCTGCAAGGGCCTCCAACAAAAGCATTTCCCGGCCCCCGCGTTGTTGCCCTGCCTTTCTTAACCGCGCAACCGTCACTTCGTTCGGCCGGAGTTTTGCCCGCCATGCCCCGGCCGGGTTATCCTAAAAGCCTAAGTATCCCATCATGAAAAGAATTGCCATTCTTGGCTCGACCGGCTCCATTGGTTGCAGCACACTAAAGATCGTCGAAGCATATCCGGAGCGTTTCTCCGTCGTCACCATGGCCGCGGGCTCAAACCTTGAGCGCGCCTACGAGCAGGCATTGCGCTGGCGTCCGAAGGTTCTTTCGGTCGCACGGGAAGCCGATGCCGATACGCTGGCTCGTCGCCTGCGCGAAGCTGGCGCCGGGGAGATTGACGTGGTGCACGGCTCGGCCGGAACCGTAAAGGTCTCCACGCATCCTGACGTTGACTTTGTGGTCAGCGCCATTGTGGGTGTGGCCGGGCTGGAGGCGACCTATGAGGCCGTGAAGGCCGGCAAGCAGATGGGCCTGGCGAACAAGGAGAACCTTGTCGCCGCCGGGGACCTCATCACCGCCGAGGCCCGCAAGCGCAACATTCCTCTGCTGCCCATCGACAGCGAGCACAACGCGGTACACCAGGCACTACGCTGCGGACGCGCCAATGAAGTCGAGCGCATCTGGCTCACCGCCTCGGGCGGGCCGTTCCGCAACACACCGCGTGAGCAGTTTGCCGGCATCACCGTGGAGCAGGCGCTCAACCACCCGACGTGGAAGATGGGCCGCCGCATCACCATTGATTCCGCCACGCTGATGAACAAGGGCTTTGAGGTCATCGAGGCCGTGCGGCTGTTCCACACGCCGCCTTCACAAGTGAGCGTGATGGTGCACCCACAGAGCACGGTGCACTCGGCGGTGGAGTTCGTCGACGGCAGCATTCTGGCGCAGATTTCCATCACCGACATGCAGTTGCCGATCCTCTACGCGCTGACCTGGCCGGACCGCATTCCGAGCAACCTGCGCTTTGACATGCGCACGTTGAGCCAGTTGGACTTCAATCCTCCCGACATGGAAAAGTTCCCCTGTCTGCGGCTGGCCTACGAGGCCGTGGAGCAGGGCGGGGCCAAGACCGTTGCCCTCAACGCGGCGGACGAGATCGCAGTGGCCGCCTTCCTCGATCGCGCTATCCCGTTCATGGGCATACCAGATACAATTCAGGCAGTATTGGCTGAAACGTCGACCCGCCGACCGGAATCTATAGAGGAAGTACTGGCTATGGACGCCGAAGCTCGCGAACGGGCCCGGCGGATTGTCGCCCGCGCCTAGCGCGGACGGCTCGGGCAATGAACGCAGTCCGGTGATCAGGGGAAAGCACGAGTTTTAACGTATGGTTTCTTTCTTCTATTCGGTGGTAACGATCGTTCCCATGCTGGGGATCCTCATCCTTGTGCATGAGTTCGGTCACTTTGCCGCCGCCAAGTTTTTCGGCGTGCGCGTGGAAACTTTCTCCATCGGCTTTGGCAAGCGCCTGTGGGGGTTCCGCCGCGGAGACACCGACTACCGCATCTCGGCGCTGCCCTTTGGCGGCTACGTCAAAATGACGGGCGAGAATCCCTCGGACGAGCACTCGGGTACGCCCGACGAGTTCGTGTCGCACCCGCGCTGGCAGCGGCTGATCATCGCGCTGGCCGGCCCGTTCATGAACATTGGCTTCGCCGTCGTGCTGCTGACTTTTGTCTTCATGGTGCACTTTGAGCAGCCCGTGTTCACGGTACCCACTGCGGTAGACAAGGTGGTTGAGAACTCTCCGGCCGCCAAAGCCGGCGTACAGCCCGGCGACCGCATTGTGGCCATCAATGGAGTTCAGTCTCCCGACTGGCAGGACGTTCTCAAGTACGTTCTGATCAACGGCGGCCAGCCGGTAAAGGTCGTGCTCGAACGCAACGGCCAGCGGGTGGAAACCGTCCTTACCCCCGAGAAAACCGGGCAGGACGAGGTGGGCTACGCCGGATGGATTCCGCAGCAGCCGATGGTCGTCACCTACATCGAGAATGGCATGCCCGCCAGCAGCGTTCTGCGCCTGGGCGACGAAATTCTGAGCGCGGATGGCGAGAAAATTCATTCCACCTATGCGCTCCGCACACATCTGCAACACACCCAAGGAGCACCTGTGGCGCTCAGTCTGCTGCGCGACGGACAAGCCGTACAGGTGACCGTCAAGCCCGCAGCCGACCCGGATCGCAAGGACTATCGCCTCGGGTTCATTTCGGCTCCCACGCGCGTGGACAAACTCGCTCTGCCCGCGGCTGTCGAACAGTCCGTGGACCAGAACCAGAAGAACGCGCTGCTGATCGTGGAGACCCTGCAGAAGCTGGTCTCCGCCAAGGTGTCCATCAAGCAGATGTCCGGTCCGATTGGGATTGCACAGGTGTCCGGCCAGATTGTGCGGCAGGATGGCGTGATCACCTTGCTGGCCTTCATGGCGCTCATCAGCATCAATCTCGGCATCTTCAACCTGCTGCCCATCCCCATCCTCGACGGCGGGCTGGTGCTGCTGCTGGTGATTGAAAGCCTGATGCGGCGTGACATCAACGAGGGCTTGAAGCTGCGCATCTACCAGACCGCGGCCGTCTGCCTCGTCATCTTCGCCTCGGTGGTCATTTTCAATGACGTTGTGAAGCTGCTGCCCAACCTGGCGCGGCACATACAATAAGCAAAGACAATCGCACGAATCAAGGGGCGCACCTCGCGCCCCTTTTGCTTTGCTTCGCTCCACGTAAACGCTGCGGTATTCTGGGTGCTCCGATGGATTCGAACTGGCACTCACGTCTCGGTCGTGTGCTGGCGGCGCTTGCCGTTGTTTACGCCGCGCTGGCCTGCCTGCACACCATTGCCGATTTCGACACCGGCTGGCAGCTTGCCACCGGGCGCTACCTGCTCACGCACCATGCCGTACCTGCAACCGACGTGCTCTCCTACACCTCGGCGGGGGAACCGTTTCTCTATCCACCCTTTGCGGGAGCACTGCTCTATCTCATCTACACCGTTGCCGGGTATGCGGGCCTGAGTTGGTTCTGCGTAGCTGCCGGTGCCGGCCTTGCCGGATGGTTGCTGTGGAGCGGACGCCGTGAGTTGTTCGCCACCGCCGTTCTTCTGCTGCTGGCCGTGCCCTCGCTGGCCTACCGCATCACGCCGCGCGCGGACCTGTTCACGACACTGCTGTTCGCCGCGCTGCTGGCACGGCTGTGGAGCTACCATCGCGGTCTGCCTGCGCGTCTGTGGCCAGTGCCGGTGATTCTGTTGCTCTGGGTAAACCTGCATCCCGGTTTTGTGGCCGGAGTGGCATTGCTTGCCGCCTATATCGCGCTGGAACTGCTCTGCACGCCATTCGCGACGGAGCGTGGCGAGGCACTGGCGCGGCTGCGCGCGGCTTGGCCGTGGCTGACAGCCGGTGTGCTGGCAACGCTGGTGAATCCGTGGGGCTGGCGCGTCTATTCCCAGGCCTTCACGCTGGCAGGCGGCTCCGGCGCCATCTCCGGCTCGGCCAGCGCTGGAGAACTCACTTCGGCACCGCTCTCACTGGCCATGCTTTCACAGATCGTGCAGCTTCGCGATCCGGACAGCTCGTTCTGGTGGATGTTGGCGGCAGCGCTGGTGGCAGCCATTGTGGCACTGCTTACGCGTCGAGTTGGCGCAGCCGCACTGTTGGCGGCAGCCGCGGGCATTGGCCTTCTGCGGTTGCGATACCAGGGGCTGTTCGCGCTGGTGGTGGTGATTGTGGCAGCGCCATTGCTTTCGGAGCTGTGGCAGCGAGTTTGCGACTGGCAGCCGCGGCTGCGCACGCGCTGGGCGGCCCTCCTCTGCGTGGCTCTGCTCGCCTGCCTCACGCTGCTGCGCGTGACAGACCTTGTCTCCAACCGTCAGTACCTGGTCTCGGCGTCGACCTCGACCTTCGGCACCGGTGAATCCTGGTGGTTCCCCGAGCGCGCCGCGGCCTTTATCGAGCGTGAGCACCTAGCGGGCAACATCTTTCAGCCGTACAACCTCGGAGGCTTCACCGCGCTGCGGCTCGGCCCTGCCCTGCCCGACTACAGCGACGGCCGCGGCATCAGCCCATCCGTGCGTCACGAAGAAGAAATGCTGATGGCGCAGCCGCCTGACTCCGCCGACTGGCAGCGGATCGCCGCCTCCCGCAATTTCAACGTCGTGCTGCTTTCCCTAGCGCGCTACGCCGGACTGCAAGGCGTAAACCTGCAGGGCTTCTGCCATTCACAAACGTGGGCGCCGGTCTATCTGGACGAAGTTTCCCTGGTGCTGGTACGCCGCGCACCGCAGAACCAGCCGCTGATTGACCGCACCGCACTGCATTGCGAGAGCGTTGCGTTGCGCCCTCCGGCAGCGGCGTCCAAGGTGGAGCTTTACAACTTCTACGCCAACTACGGCAGCGTGCTCTATGTGCTGGAGCGCGACACCGAGGCGGAAACCGCGTGGCAGCAGGCCGCCGCGCTCGCGCCCGAAGACCCCAACGTCCACATCTTCCTCGCGCAGCTCTATCAGCAGCAGGGGCGCCTGCCACAGGCGGACGCCGAATACCGCGCGGCACTCGCCGTGCGCGAGACTGCCACCGCGTGGTACGGATACGGGCGGCTGCTCTTTGCGGAGCATCAACTGGAAGACTCCGCCAAGGCCCTTGCACGTTCCGCCCGGATGACGGCAACACCCGCCGCGAACTACAAGGCGCTCGGGCAGGTACAGCTCAAGCTGTCACAGCCTGACAACGCATGGGCGAGCTTCGCGCGTGCTGAGCGTGCAAACCCTCGACCGGCGTCGCTGGAAGCCGCCACGCCCGCACAGCGCGAGTTCTTTGCGCAGATTGATGAGGGCCGCGCCGAGGCCCGGCGTCAACAGGGGAAACGGTCAGAGGCGCTGGCGCTGCAACAGTCCGCCACGCGCTGGACTCCGCAGGCCGTCGCCCGCTGGAAGAAGCTGCAGGAACTGGCGACGCAGGCAGGCAACAGTGCAGAAGCTCAGACTGCGGCACAGAAGATTCTCGAACTGGAATCTAGCGGTAACTGACCACAAGCACCCAGAAGACCGGCACCGAATAGCTGCGGCTGCTTGCGTAGCAGGCACTGACGCTGACGGCCGAGGCGGCATCGCTCCGCAGCGAATTTAACTCCGGCGGCATCTTCTGCACGTCGAACATGGTGAAGGCCATGACGGTGCTGGCGCGCGGCAACGTGTACGGAAGGCGCGTTTCCAGCCGGTCGGCGCGGGCCATGCCACAGGCCGTATCGTGCAGGCGGCGCTCCATCCGGCGCGGCAGCGAGCTTCCACCTGAAGCGCGCCGTTGCTGGTTGATGCCGCTCATCACGGCGTCTTCCACATCATTCTCACTGACTTCGGCAACCGTGCGGGCAAAATCCTCGGTCACGTAGAGCACACCGCGATGCCACAGCGCGCCCACGCCAATCTCGGAATACGTGTCCCTCAGGATGTTGGCGCGGTGCGGCGGAGAGTGCATCAGGCCGATGTGCGCACTGTCGGCGCCGTCGCTGTCGAGCGCAAGGTTTTCACCGCTGGTATCAAAGCGCAGGCCGGTGGCTGACAGGCGCGCAGGCAGCGCCGCTTCGCCGCGAAACTGGTGCTCAAGGTTGTCGAACTTCACAAGGTAGAGCGTGTGTTCGCGGGCCGCGCTACGCAGGCGATCATTAAAGAGCAGTGCCGGAAGACCACGGCTGGCGCGCTCCTTATTGATGAGTTGCGCCATCCGCTGTTCGGCGCTTTCGTCCCAGCCGTCGACGTGCTGCGCCCATGCCGCCGTCAGCAGCATGCACAGCATCCACGCCACAATGCCCGCTCGCTTCACCATCGCTCCCCGCTTATCCACAACCAAGGGCCCCCGAGATGGGCTACACTCAATGCGCCATGATCATGGTCATTGTAGCCGCACTGCTGGCCGCCCTGGTTGCCGGTCTATGTACCGCCCTTGTGCTGCGCGGACAAGCCGCCGCGCTTGAAGCGCAACGCGCTTCCCTCAACGCCGAACTGGCCGCCCGCTCCGCCGAATGTAAGAACACTCAGGATACCCTTGAGTTGCGCACCCGCGAGTTGAGTGCCGAGCACGAACGTTCATCGTCCGCACAGGCACAGGTGGCCGCGCTGACCGCTCGCTTGCAGGAACAACAGGCCAGTAACGAAGAAAAGTTGCAGTTGCTGACGCGCACCACGCAGGAAGCCTCCGAGCAGTTGCAGAACGCCTTCCAGCGGCTGGCCTCCGACGCGCTGTCCAGCAACAACCAGTCTTTCCTGCAACTGGCCAAAACGCAGCTTGAGACCTTCCAGACGCAGGCAACCGGAGACCTTACGGCGCGCCAGCAGGCCATCACCACGCTGCTCAAGCCCATCGAGGAATCGCTGAAGGCCGTGAACACGCAGGTGCAGCAGATTGGCCAGGAGCGTGGCGAACTGCGCCAGTACCTGAACACCATGAAGTCCACGCAGGAGCAGTTGCAGGGCGAAACCCGCAATCTGGTGCAGGCCCTGCGCGCGCCGCACGTCCGCGGACGCTGGGGTGAAATTCAGCTTCGCCGCGTGGTGGAGATCGCGGGCATGCTTCCCTACTGCGACTTCGTGGAGCAGGCCGTCAACACTGAGACGCGCATGCGCCCCGACCTGATTGTGAAACTGCCCGGCGGCAAGCAGATCATCGTCGACTCCAAGGCGCCGCTGGCCGCCTACCTTGACGCCATGGAGGCCAAGGACGAGGAGTCGCGCGCAGCCTCGTTGCTCTCGCACGCCAACCAGATCAAGAAGCACATGGAGCAACTCGGTTCCAAGAGCTATTGGGACCAGTTCGACTCCACGCCCGAGTTCGTCATCATGTTCCTGCCCGGCGAAGTCTTCTACAGCGCCGCGCTGGAGCAGGTGCCCGCGCTCATCGAGCAGGGTGTGGCCAATAACGTGATTCCAGCCTCGCCCACCACGCTGATCGCGCTGCTGAAGGCCGTTGCCTACGGGTGGCGGCAGGAGAAGCTGGCGGAGAACGCGCAGCAGATCAGCCAACTCGGCAAGGAGCTCTACGACCGCTTGCGCACGATGGCCGAGCACTTTGCCAAGGTTGGCAAGAACCTGGACACGGCCGTGAAGAGCTACAACGATGCAGTCGGCTCGCTTGAAAGCCGCGTGCTGGTTTCCGCGCGCAAGTTCGCCGAACTTGGCACGGCGGTCAAAGAGGAGATTCCGGCGCTGGAGCCGCTGGAGCGCCAGACGCGACCGCTTTCCAGCGCCACGCAGCTTTCGCTGGAAGACAAATAGCAGTGATAGGTTTTCGCGCATCAGAAAGCCCTCGCCATGGCGAGGGCTTTTCCGTACCGATTATATATCTCTTCCCTAGTTCTTCGGGGCAGCCGGGGCAACGCCGGGCTGCGTGCGGGCATTGTGCTTCTTGGCGTAGATGCGGCGCGACTCCTGATTCTGTTGCTTGCGGATGGTGCGGCGATCCTGCGCGGTCAACTTGCCGTTGTTCTGCGCCTTCATCGCGTGCTCTTCCTGGTTGATGGCCTTCTCCTGCTTCTCCAGCTTCGCGGTCTCACCAGCCGTGAGTTGGCCGCTCTGCACGCCTTGCGCAATGCGCTTCTGCTGGTTCGCCTTGCGCTGCTGAATCGTCGGCTTCGGCGCCGGCGCGGGGGCCGGTGCGGGCGCTTCCTGCGCCACGGCCATCATGGACATCAACACTGCGGTTGCCAACACAACCAGGCTCTTCTTCATGTCGTCTCCCAACGGCTTCTTTTGATTTACTTCCCTTCGCCGTCACGTTTGGTGCAAACACCACGGCCCGTACGGAAGTTGCGCAGGGCTGTGTGGAAAATCCGAGAAGTCCACCTCAGTGCCATGTGTGAGCGCGAATCCACGACGCAAGGCAGCATTGATGCGGGTCAATCTATTGTTGCGATTGTTGCGCGCCGCCGCCTACAGACCAGCCTCAATGCGCGAGCGCGGATCGAGGTAGTCGCGCATGGCGTCACCAATAAAGTTGAAGGCCAGCACCGCGAGCATGACGGCCAACGCCGGAAACAGCACGAGGTGTGGCGCGTCGAACAGGTGCGCGCGCCCGTCATTCAGCATGGAGCCCCAGCTTGCCACCGGCGGCGGCACGCCCAGTCCGAGAAAGCTCATGGTGCCTTCCGCCAACACCGCGCCCGCCATGCCGATGGCCGCCTGCACAATCACGGGCTGCATGATGTTCGGCAGGATGTGACGAGTCAGGATGCGCCAGTCGCTCGCGCCCAGCGAACGCGCGGCTTCCACGTACTCGCGCTCGCGCGCGGCCAGCACCTGCGCGCGCACCAGCCGAGCGTAGCCCACCCAGCCACCGACAATGAGCGCGAGAATCAGGTTCCGCAGCCCCGGCCCCAGAAACGCGACGAACGCGATCGCCAGCAGGATACCGGGGAACGAGAGAAAGGCGTTCATCACAATGACGTTGATGAAGCGGTCGAGCAGGCCGCCGTAGTATCCGGCGAGCGAGCCCACCAGCGTGCCCAGCAGCAGCGAGCCCAGCACGACACTGGCGCCAACCAGCATGGAGATGCGCGCGCCGTAGATGACGCGCGAGCAGATGTCGCGGCCAAGCTCGTCGGTACCGAGCCAGTGATGCAGCGAGGGGCCCTGCAAGCGCGAGGGCAAGTCGATCATCGCCGGGTCCTGTGGGGCAATCCACGGCGCGAACAAGGCGAAAAGGGTGAAGATGCACACCAGCACCACGCCAGCGGCGGCCAGCGGATTGGAGCGCATGGCGCGCAGCAGCATCTCCCGCGAACTGTGGGGCTGCGCGGTCATTGGCGAATCCTCGGATCGAGCGCGGAGTAGAGCAGGTCGGTCAGGAAGTTCACCACGACATACGTCAGGCCAATGCACAGGATGCATCCCTGTACCAGCGCGTAGTCGCGGTTGTTGATGGCCGAGACCGTTGCACGGCCCACGCCGGGCCAGGAGAAGAGCGTCTCGGTGACAATGGCGCCCGCCAGCAGCGCGCCGAATTGCAGACCGATCACGGTCGCCACCGGCACCATGGCGTTGCGCAGCGCGTGGCGGTAGATGACCGCGCTCTCGCTCAGGCCCTTGGCGCGTGCGGTGCGGACGTAGTCCTGGCTGAGTTCTTCCAGCAGCGAGGTGCGCACCATGCGCGTCAGAATAGCCGCCAGCGCGCCTCCCATGGTGATGGCCGGCAGCACCAGATGTGCCAGCGAGCCGGAGCCGCTCACTGGCAGCCAGCCGAGTTTGATGGAGAAAAATAGAATGAGAATCGGCCCGAGAGCGAAGTTCGGGAACGACAGTCCGAGCAGGCTCGCGAAGCTGAGTGTGCGGTCATCCCAGCGGTTCCGCCGCACGGCCGAGCGTATGCCCGCGGGAACGGAGATGAGCAGCGCCACCGCCAGTGACGCCAGCGTGAGCCACAGCGTCTGCGGATAGGCCGCACGCAGCACCTCCACTACGGGCTGGTTCAGACGCAGTGAGCGGCCAAGGTCTCCGTGCATCACTCCACGCCAGTAGTGCACATACTGCTGCGGCAGCGGCACGTCGAGGCCGTAGGAGTGCCGTGCGGCTTGCAGGTCCACGGCAGCCGCGCCCTCGCCGAGCATTTGCAGAATCGGGTCGCCCGGCACGAGATGAATGAGCAGGAAGACGACACTGACAACGAGCCAAATCACTGGCAGCGTCCACAGCAGGCGGCCCAGAATGCGGCGGATCATGCTTGCTCCACCGGGTGAGCCAGTTGCTCAATGCGCACGCGCTCCACACGGCGGCCTGCCATCTCCAGCACAAAGTATCGGCGGCCCTGATACTCAAAGCTGTCACCCTCGGCGGGGATGCGTTGCAGTTGCGTCACCACAAAGCCGCCGAGCGTCTCATAGCCCGCCTCGCGCGGAAGGTCGATTTTGTACTGCGTCTCAAGATCGCGAATATTGCTGGCTCCGTCGAGCTCGATCACACCGAGGGCCTCAATCGCCGGTGTTTCTTCCACGTCGTACTCATCCTCAATTTCGCCGACAAGCTGCTCCAGCACGTCCTCCACGGTCACCACGCCGGCGGTCGAGCCAAACTCATCCACCACCACGGCAATGTGCCGTTTACTGCGCTTGAACTCCTCGAGCAGGTCAGGCAGAGGCATGGTCTCCGGCACCACCAGCACCTCGCGCATCAGGCTGCGGACCTGGCGGGCGGCACGCACGCGCTCGGCGGCATCACGCGAAGGCAGCCGCCACTCCATCAGCATCCAGCGCATCAGATCCTTGGAGTAGAGCACGCCGACAATCGCCTCCGGCCCGCGCTTGGGGTCGTAGACGGGGATGCGCGAATGCTGCTCACTGACGACGCGCTGCGCCGCCTGCTCCAGCGGCAGGTCTGCCGGCAGCGAGAAGATGTCTGGCCGTGGCACCATCACCTCGCGCGCAGTCACAGATTCCAGTTCCAGCGAGCGGTGAATCAGCTCTTCCTGCAAGGCCGGTATGATGCCGAAGCGGCGGCTGGCGGTAACAATCAGCTTTAATTCCTCGGGCGAGTGCACTCCGCCTTCGCGCAGTTCGTGCATGCCCATCCAGCGCAACACCGGCCGTGCTGAGGCCGTCATGAATCGCAGCACCGGCGAGAACGCGGTGACGAACACCTCCAGAGGCGGCCCCACCACCAGCGCCATGCGCTCCGCCTGCTGTAAAGAAATTGTCTTGGGCACCACCTCGCCGAGAATCACGTGCAGGTAGGTGATGATCGCGAATGCCATCACCACCGAGGCGCCGTGCGCATAGAACTTCGCATGTGGCAGGCCGAGGAACACAGGCTCCAGTAGATGCGCGAACGCTCCCTCGCCCACCCAGCCCAGTGCCAGCGAGGCCATGGTGACGCCAAGCTGTACGCCGTTCAGAACCGTGTCGAGCTTGTGGTGCAGCCTTTGTACGGTGAGCGCGCCGGGGCGGCGGGCCGCAATGAGCTGTTGCAGGCGCGTATCGCGCACGCTGACCAGCGCGAACTCCGCAGCCACAAAGAACGCGTTGGCCGCCACCAGCAGCAGCACGCCCGCAATCCGCAGCAGCACAAAGGTGAACATGGTTGCTGATTTTACCAAGTTTGCGCGGATGATCCTGCCCGAGCCGTGCAAAACACAGGCTTTGCCGGTTCTTTGCAGCCTCTTCTTTTCCGGAACCGCCCACGCAACCGCTGCGTATCACGCTCCGAGCCGCAATGCGGGCAATCCTCCCGGACAGGAGCCAGATCATGGCAAACGGAAACGGCAAGAAGAAGAGCCGCAAATGGATTTACATCTCGATCGCGGGCGTGGTGGTGCTGCTGGCCGCAGGCGCCCTGGTTGCCTCGCGCGGAGAGAAGAAGATTGAGCCCAGCAAGATTGCCAAGGTCGAGCGCGGGAACCTCGCACGCAGCGTGGTGGCCACCGGCAAGGTTGAGCCAATTACCAAGGTTGAGATCAAATCGAAGGCCAGCGGCATTGTCAAAAAGCTCTATGTGGAAGCAGGCGACCACGTGAAAGCCGGGCAGTTACTGGCCGAACTGGACCGCGACGAGATGCTGGCGCAGGTCCGCCAGTCGGAGGCGCAACTGGCTTCCTCCGAAGCCACGCTGACCGCCACGCAGGCCGACTTGAAGCGCGCGGAAGTCGATGCCGAAGGGCCGGATGTTCCTCTGCTGCGCCGTGCCTATGACCGCGCCATCAAGATGGCCAAGGACGGCGTGGTAAGCCAGTCGGCGCTGGAAGATGCGCAGAAGGGCTGGGAGCTGGCAGTGAACAAGCAGAATGTTGCGCGCGCGCAGGTGCAGGTGGGCAAGGGCAAGGTGGAACAGGCCCGCGCCGACGTCAACCGCGCCCGCGCCACGCTGGCCCAGCTCAAGGAACAGCTCGGCTACACCACCATCTCCGCGCCGATTGACGGCATTGTGCTCTCGCGCGACGTGGAAGTGGGCGACGCCGTCAGCTCCATCCTCGTGCTCGGCTCCTCGGCCACGCTTGTCATGACGATTGGCGATACCAGCGAAGTCTACGTAAAGGGCAAGGTTGATGAAGCCGACATCGGCAAGGTCTACCTTGGGCAGATGGCGCGAATCCGCGTGGAGAGCTTCAAGGACAAGAGCTTCACCGGAAAAGTCACGCGCATCTCTCCCATGGGCGTGGAGAAGGATAACGTGACCACCTTTGAGGTACGCGTCTCCATCACCAACCCCGGCGGCGAGTTGAAGGCGCTGATGACCGCCAACGCCGAAATCATTCTGGAAGAACACAAGAACGTGCTCATCATCCCCGAAGCCAGCGTGGTCTATGACCGCGACAAGAAGGCCTCCGTGGAGGTTCCCGACGCCAAGGGCAAGGAAGGCAAGCGCAAGGTGCCGGTGCAGGTTGGCATCTCCAACGGCGCCAAGACGGAACTGCTGAGCGGATTGAATGAGGGCCAGCAGGTGATTCTGCAGTAGCATTGATGCCCGGAGAGAGCACCCATGCGCATTCGCATCCTGTTCGTTTTCGCCGTGGCCGCCATTCTGATGGCGGCCACCGGCTGCACCACCGCCAGCGGACACTTTGACAAGACGTTCACGGTCAGCGCCGGTTCGCAGGTCATCATCAACTGCCCCGTCGGCAGCACCATTGTGCGCAGCGGCGCGCCGGGCACGGTCAGCGTGGACGCTGACTTCCAGATCCGCTCACTCGGGCCGGGCCGCCTGGTCTCCAGCTGGGAGGAGAACCCGCCGGTAGCGCAGAGCGGCAACAGCGTCACCATTGGGACCAGGGCGGTGGAGCACAGCTCTCCGCTGCGCCGCATCACCCTCCATTACCGCATCGTGGTTCCCGCAGACGCGCAGGTGCGCTCAAACATCGGTGTGGGCGACGTGCACTTTGAAGGGCTGGAATCCCGCCTGCGCAGCAACAGCGGCGTGGGCAAGGTGTATCTCACGGACTTCAACGGCGATGCCGACATCAACAGCGGCGTGGGCGGAGTGACCGCCGAGCACTTCAGCGGCAAGCTCAAGGTCAACCTCGGCACCGGCAGCCTGACCGTGCACGCCACCGCCGACCGCGACGGCTCCATTGAGATGAACACCGGCACTGGCAATGTGGAGATCACCGGCCTGCGCGGCGGACTGCGCGTGCATACCGGAGCGGGCAACACCAGCGTGAGCGGCTCGCCGGTGCAGCCGTGGACCATAGAGACCGGCGCGGGCAACGTCACGCTGAACCCCGCGCAGAATGCGGCGTTCAACCTGCAGGCCAACAGCGGCACCGGCAACGTCACCGTACAGCGCACGCTGGAAGGAACGGTGCGGAAGGGCCATGTTGACGGCAGGATCAATGGCGGCGGCCCGCAGGTGCAGGTCAAAGCCGGTGCGGGTAACGTCACCGTCAACTAGCACACGGAGATTGCGACCATGTTGCGGCCTTGGGACGCGCGCCAATTGACTTGGCCGCGCGCATCGCTTAAGGTCGCAGCATGTCACAGCACGGCATTGTCACCTTCACAACCGACTTCGGGATCTACGACCATTTTGCCGGTACGATGCGCGGGGTGGTGTTGAACATCAACCCGCAGGCGCACCTGGTCGACATCTGCAATTCCGTACAGTCGTTTGACGTGCTGGACGCCACGCTGACCATCGCGCAGGCCTACAACTACTTTCCTTCAGACACCGTACATCTAGTGGTGGTGGACCCCGGCGTGGGAAGCCCGCGCCGTCCGCTGCTGGTCACCACATCGCGCCACTACTTTGTCGCGCCGGATAACGGCGTGCTCTCGCTGGTCTATGCGCGCGAGGAGCGCGTCAGCGTACGCCACATTACCGCCGAACATTTCTTTCTCCAGCCCGTCAGCCAGACCTTCCACGGCCGCGACGTCTTCGCGCCCATCGCAGCCTGGCTCAGCAAAGGTGTGGCACCCTCCAAGTTCGGCGAGGAAATCGACGACTACGTTCGCTTCCAGATTCCAACGCCGCATGTCGACGGCAACTCGATCAAGGGACTCATTCTGAAGGTCGACAAGTTCGGCAACCTGGTCACCAACCTGGACGCCACGACCGTACCGCAGCTCTACGGCGAAACCGCCCCGAGCTTCCGCCTCACCATCGGCCAGAGCGAGGTTGTCCATCTTCGCCATGCCTACGCGGAAGCCACCAACGGCGAGCTGTTCCTCATCCCCGGCAGCATGGGCTACATGGAGATCGCGACCAATCGCGGCTCGGCCTCGCACCTGGCGCAGGCGCGCCGCGGCGCGGAGTTCACGCTGACCTTCGCATAATTGCTGTAAGAGTAAGTATCGGTTGCTGCTTAAGGGTTGTGCGGCTTCAGGCGGGCGTAGTTGGCCATCTTGGACGTCCAGCGCAGAAAGCGGAGCATCTGCTTCCGCTCGCGCCACATCAGGCGCCAGAACTCGAAGAAGCCGATGGACTGCATCTTCACGCCCGTATAGGTCTCCATGCGCCAGCGCAGATAGGGGCTGCGCCACGGCGTAAAGTGGTGCCCGCGCGTGGAGTTCCACAGAAAGCGGATGATGTACCAGACGGAGAACTTTTCCACGCTCCTAGTGTATCGCACCGGCCTTCCCGGCCCCTTCGCAGCCGAAACTTGACACTGGAAACTTGCGACTTAAACCTTCCCTCTTGTTCTACAATCAGCTCTGCATGAGCGCACCTTACTCCGTACAGAACGTTTCCATCGGCGGTCCCGAGCTGTTCCTGATCGCCGGCCCCTGCGTGATTGAAAGCGAAGAGCACGCACTGAAGATGGCCACGGCCATCAGCGCCATCTGCCGCGAACTTGGCGTGCCCTATATCTTCAAGGCCAGCTTCGACAAGGCCAACCGCACCTCGCTGCGCAGCTTCCGCGGCCCCGGCCTCACCGAAGGCCTCCGCATTCTGCGCAAGGTGCGCGAAACGCTCGCGCTGCCCGTGCTCACGGACATCCACGACGCCTCGCAGGCTGCGCCCGTGGCCGAGTGCGTCGACGTGCTGCAGATTCCGGCCTTCCTCTGCCGCCAGACCGACCTGCTGGTGGCCGCCGCCAGGACCAGCTGCGCCGTCAACATCAAGAAGGGCCAGTTCGTTTCGCCGTGGGACATGCGCCACGCCGTGGCCAAGGTGCGTGAGAGCGGCAATGAGAAAGTTTCGCTGACGGAGCGCGGCGCCAGCTTCGGCTACAACAACCTGGTGGTGGACATGCGCTCGCTGCCGGTGATGCGCGAATTCGCTCCGGTTATCTTTGACGCCACGCACAGCGTGCAACTGCCCTCCACCGGCGAGCAGAGCGGTGGTCAGCCGCAGTTCATCCCCGTGCTTTCGCGCGCGGCGGTTGCCGCCGGCATCGACGGCATCTTCATGGAAGTTCACGACGACCCGGCGCACGCCAAGTCCGACGGTGCCAACGCACTGCCGCTCGACAAGCTGCGCGTTACGCTCGAACAACTGCTGCGCGTGCACAAGGCCGTGCAGTAAGCGCCGAAGATGCGCCGCCTCGTCACGCTCGCGCTGTTGCTGCTGACCTGCGTGGTGCTTGCTGCGCGTAGCGTTCCAAATTCTCAGGAAGAGTTCACGCAGCGCCTGGTGGCTGCCGCGGTTGCGCGTGCGCAAATGCATGTGCGCTATGACCCGGCCTACGTGCGCATTCCGTATCCGAATGGCGATGTACCGGCCTCCACCGGAGTATGCAGCGACGAGATTGTGCGTGTTTACCGCGCCGTCGGCATTGACCTGCAGAAGGAAGTGCACGAGGACATGATGGCGCACTTCAGCGCCTATCCCTCGCGGGCACGCTGGGGGCGCACCTCGCCCGACAGCAACATTGACCACCGGCGCGTGCCCAACCTGATGACGTTCTTCGCACGCCACGGCCAGAGCCTGCCCATCACGCATTCCGCCGCCGACTACCACCCTGGCGACATTGTGGCCTGGGACCTTGGCGGCGGCGTCACCCACATCGGCATGGTTGTGGACCATCGCTCGCTCTGGCTCGGCCGTTACAAGATTCTCCACAACATCGGTGCCGGGCCGAAGATCGAAGATGCGCTCTTTGACTGGAAGATCATTGGCCATTACCGCTACTACGGCCCGCATCGCTAGGCAAACAGCGGCCGAATCCGGCTATAATCGTGCATGGGCAAACTGATCACTTCCACGCTGTTCGCGGTTCTGCTGGCCCTCTCTGCGTGCACGCAGGCGCAGACGAAGATTCCGGTGGACCCCAACCTCTATCCGGCCAACGCCGACGCGCACAAGGAACTCTCCGAGGCCCTGCACAAGGCCACGGCGGAACACAAGCGCGTCATCCTGATGTTCGGCTTCCAGCGCTGTCCGGATTGTCATGTGCTGAATTACCACCTGCATCAGCCGCCGGCTGCCGCCGTGTTGGCCGCCAACTACTACCTGCTGCACGTGGATGTGGGGCACTACGACAAGAACCTTGATCTGGTGGAAAAGTACGGAGTTCCACTGAACAAGGGCGTGCCCGCGCTGGTGGTGCTGGAAAGTGACGGCACTCTGCTCTATACGCAGAAGAATGGCGAATTCGAGGCCGCGCGCGGCATGGACCCGGCCCGCTTCGTCGAGTTCCTGGAAAAGTGGAAGCCTGCAAGATAGGCGCGCTTCCCCTGGAGCAACAAGGCCGCGGCGATCCGCGGCCTTTCCTTTTTTCCAGCCTTGGCGGCTTACACGTAGCCCTTCGCGTTCACGTGCGAGGTGTACTGCTTGTCCGTCTGCTTGATGTGGTTGGCCAGCCAGTCCTTGAGGAATTGCAGCACCTGCACGCTGTTGGCGTTGCCCTTGGTGCGCACGTCGTTCATAAATTTCTGCACGTTCTGCTCAAAGCCGCGGTGCTGCTGCTGGTGCGCGGAGAGTGACGGGTAGCCGCTGGCGCGCAGCATCTCTTCTTCCTCGCGGAAGTGGCGCTGCGTGTAGGACAACAGTTCCTTCACAGTGCTCTCCATCACCTTCTTGCTCTGGCCGTCGCGCATGGCCTCAAACAGCCGGTTGATAATGTCGAACAGCGACCGGTGCTGGTCGTCCACCTTCTTCACGTTCACGCTGTAGCTGGCGTCCCAGGTAACAAGTGGCATGGCATCTCCTTCGCACGCTCTCGCAATCTGAGTATCGGCAAGGCTTTGGCGAACTTGAGCGGCACGCCCGGCTGGTCCAACCGGCTTTCCCCGGACGCAAACCCCGCGCACTCTGCTACCATTGCGCTGGAAAGCATTTGTCATGTCCAACACGGCTGCCAACGTAGTACGCATTGAAGCCGAGGCCTTGCAGCGGCTCGCTGCAAGGCTCTCCGGCGAAATGGCCGCGGAGTTCAACCGCGCACTCGATCTCCTTTTCCATTGCGATGGACGCGTCGTCGTCACCGGCATGGGCAAGAGCGGCATCATCGGACGCAAAATTGCCGCCACCCTCAGCTCCACCGGCACGCCCGCTCTCTATCTGCACCCGGCGGAAGCGCTGCACGGCGACCTCGGCATGGTGGCCCGTGGCGACGTGGTGCTGGCCTTGAGCGCCAGCGGCGAGACGCACGAGCTGCTCGATCTGCTACCGACCATCAAGCGTCTTGGTGTGCCGTTGATCTCCATGACCGGTGACCAACTCTTCCCGCCCAACGGACACATCTCCTCGCTGGCTTCGCTGGCGGACATTGCGCTCGACTGCTCCATTGCGAAAGAGGCGTGTTCACTCGGCCTGGCGCCCACGGCCTCGACGACCACCATGCTCGCTCTCGGCGACGCGCTGGCGGTTGCGCTCAGCGAGCGACGCGGCTTCCGCGAAGAGGACTTCGCGAACCTGCATCCGGGCGGCAAGCTGGGCAAAAAGCTTTCGCGCGTCAGCACGCTCATGCACTCAGGCGATGCGGTGCCGCGCGTTACGCCCACCACGCCCATGTCGGGCGTGATCTACGAAATGTCAAGCAAAGGGCTGGGCATCACGACCGTGGCCGAGGGCGACACGCTCGTCGGCGTCATCAGCGACGGAGACCTGCGCCGACTGCTCGAAAAACGCGGCAAAAACGTGCTCGACCTTACGGCCGGTGATTGCATGTCGCCGAACCCGCGCACCATCGCGCCCACGGCCTTTGCCGCGCAGGCGCTTGACCTGATGGAGCAGAAGAAGATCACTTCGCTCATCGTCGTCAGCGAGGGCAACAAACTGGAAGGCGTGGTGCACCTGCACGACCTGTGGGGCACGGAGCTGGTGTAGCGCAACGAAGTGTGAGATTACAAAGCCCCGGGCCTTCGCTCGGGGCTTTGCTTTTGCAACGCGAGGCCTTCTTGCGAGCAAGAGGAAAACTCGGCAAATCGATTTCATGTGAATTGCAACGAGAACGCGGGTGCCCCAGGTTCGGCGCACAGCGCCTAACCTGGGATGCAATGATCCTTCCCTCTACAGCGAATGGCTCCCCCGGCGCTTCTCCAGACGCGGCGGCATATCGAAGTCGCTCTTCTTCGCGCGTGAAGCGCTGACTCGCTTCTTCCCTTTCGTCGGCTTCTTCGCTGCGGCCTTCTTCGCCTTTGACGCCTTCCCGCCACCTTCCCGTCCTGAGAAGAAACTGTGCTGATAGGCTTTCATGTTCACGTGCAGGCCGATAAACTGCACGCCCTCCTGCTCCAGCCGCATGCGCTGCTCAAAGCCAGACTCTCCGCCGAGCAGGATGCGCCCGCCCGCGCCGACGATGCGCTGCCACGGCAACTCCTGCCCATGCGCGTGCAGCGCCCACGCCACCTGCCGCGCCGCCCCGGGGAAGCCCGCCGCATAAGCAATGTCTCCATAGGTGGCAACCTTGCCGCGCGGCACGCGCCGGATGGTGCGCCAGAAGGCCTTGAACATGCCGGTGTTCACCGTTTCATTCTTCTCTGCCATGGCGTCGATTGTCGCCGACGTTTCCCCAGCGCACAAGTCATCTCCCCTTCGTAAGGTTCCACGGCGGCGCAGGCCCGCGATAGACTATGCGTGTTCCTGAAAATTCCCGATTGGACAGCACACGAGCTTGGAATCGTTGATGAAGTACAGGTTTGACGGTGGAATGGGACAGCAGGCTCTGCTGTCGGCGCTCAAGCAGCAGAAGCTCATCGCGGGCAATGCCGCTCTGGCGAAGGAAGTCGCCGCCATCGGCGAGGTGCAGGAGCTTGCCACCGGAACGGTCATCATTCAACAGGGCAATCAGGACAGCGATATCTTCCTAATCCTGGAAGGCTCGCTCGATATTGTTGTGGACAACAAAGTTGTAGCCAACCGTGCTCGCCATGACCATGTGGGCGAACGGGTGGCAATCCAGCCGACGAGCAAGCGCTCGGCGACCGTGGTTGCACGCGAGCCCTCCACGGTTCTCAAGCTCTCCGAGCCGCAGTTCCGCGAGCTGAGTTCCAAGCATCCTCAGATGCTTCTCTACATCGCCCGCGAATTCGCTGCCCGGCTGGAGCAGCGCAACGCCCGCGTCAATGACCTGTTCGGAATGGTATAGAAAACGTCCCTGCTGCAAACTCACCGAATGGTTTCCATTCCGCCGCCGCATTCTTTAGAATGAAGTGTTAGATCAGTTCCCCGTAGGGTATGTACCGTGCAGCAGCCGCACGCCTGATGCGGCCGTGATCGCGCAGGATACACCGCTTGGGAACTGCTCTGGCAGCAACCGACCGCCTGCGGACGCCGGAACCAGTTGCGTCCCAAACGGCACTCCAAACGCAAAGGTCATCATGCATCGCTGGTCGCAACTGTTCATTCCCACCCTTCGAGAGGCCCCGGCAGACGCCGAAGTGGCCAGCCACAAGTATCTGGTTCGCGCCGGGTACGTCCGTCAGCTTGCCGCCGGAATCTACTCGTACCTGTTTCTGGCGCAGCGCTCCATCCTCAAGATCACCGGCATCGTCCGCGAGGAGATGGACACCATTGCGCAGGAGTTCTACCTGCCCGCGCTGAATCCGCGCGAAGTGTGGGAAGCCAGCGGCCGCTGGACGGTCATGGGCGACAACATGTTCCGCCTGAAGGACCGCAAGGGCGCCGACCTGTGCCTGGGCATGACGCACGAAGAGATCATGACCGAGATTGCGCGCAAGGAGCTGCGCAGCTACAAGCAGCTTCCACAGATCTGGTACCAGATTCAGACCAAGTTCCGCGATGAACCGCGCCCCAAGAGCGGACTGCTGCGCGTGCGCCAGTTCACCATGAAGGATGCCTACTCGTTCGATATCGACAAGGCGGGGCTGGACAAGAGCTTTGACCTGCACGACGGCGTTTATCGCAAGATCTTTTCGCGCTGCGGCCTGAACTTTGTGGCCGTGGAGGCGCACTCCGGCTCCATGGGCGGCAGTGAGTCGCGCGAGTTCATGGTCTATACCGACGCGGGTGAAGATCTGGTCGCAAGCTGCGCCAAGTGCGGCTATGCGGCCAACCTGGAGAAGGCCACCAGCAAGCTCGCCCCCGTGGCGGAGCAGCCGGCCAACGCCAGCGGCGCGCGTGAAAAAGTTCTGACGCCCGGCACCAAGACCATCGATGAGGTATCGGCCTTCCTGAAGGTGCCGGTTGAAAACAACATGAAGTCGCTGGCCTTCATGCTGACCGATGGCGAAGATGCCAAGGGCCAGCCGGTTCTCCGCCCACTGCTGGTGCTGATGCGCGGCAATGACCAGATGAACGAAGCCAAGCTCGGCTCGGCCGTCGGCGGACGCGAATTCCGACCCATGGCCGAAGACGAGATCAAGCTCTACTTTGGTTCGCCCGCTGGCTACCTTGGCCCGGTCGGCCTGCCCCGCGTGGAAGTGAAGGGCGACAAGTACGTGGGCGACGGCAAGGCGTTCGTCATCGTGCTGGATACCGCTCTGCAGGGCCGCAAGAACCTTGTGGGCGGCGCCAACGAGGAGAACCACCACTTCACCGGCCTGAACCAGGGCACGGACTTCGAGGTCACCACGGTGGCCGATGTGCGCAGCGTGCAGGAGGGCGAAGGCTGCCCGCACTGCGGCGAGCCGCTCAAACTGGGCAAGACGGTCGAAATCGGCCACATCTTCAAGCTCGGCTATAAGTACTCGGAGAAGATGGGCGCGCGCATTCTCGACAAGGACGGCAAGGAAGTCACGCCGATCATGGGCAGCTACGGCATCGGCATCGAGCGCATCCTGACCTCGGTCATCGAGCAGAATCACGATGACATGGGCTTCTGGCTGACGCCCTCGATCGCGCCCTTCCACGTGGTGGTGGTCCCGACCAACGTGAAGGACGCGGCGTTGAGCGAAGCCGCCGACAAAATCGCAAAAGAGTTGGAAGCCGCCGGCTACGACGTGCTGCTCGACGACCGCGACGAACGACCGGGCGTCAAGTTCAAGGACGCCGACCTCGTGGGCATTCCGTTCCGCGTCAACATCGGCAAGAAGCTGGCCGAAGGCAAGGTCGAACTCGTCACCCGCGCCACGCGCGAGAGTGCCGAAGTCGCCGTTGCCGATGTACTTGCCGAACTGAAAAAGCAGTACGATCCGCGCGCCTGATTACCACTTTCCGGTCGGCGCGTATCACCAAAGTCACCTTGGAACCAAGGCCCACTCTGCGCTAGAGTGGGCCTTGTCATCTATGCGTGCGATTCGTTCCATCCTCGGCATTCTGATCATTCTGGCGGCATTCATCTCCGTCTGGCGCATCGTGCCTCCCATCTGGGCCAACTACAAATTCAACGCCTGGATGGTGGACCGCGCTCGCACAGCCACCTACGACAAGGCCACCACGCAGCAGTTGCAGGATGAGGCTCTGGCCAAGGTGGAAGAGCTGGGCCTGCCGCTCGGACGCGATGACATGGATATTGTGCGCACCGGCGCCGGCTGCACCATGCGTGCCCAGTACCAGGTCACCGTGGACTTGTGGGTCTACCAACTGCCCTTGAAGTTTCAGGCTGGAACCGCCAACAACCATCTCTAACCATCTGAAAACACTGTTGCTCAGCACGGCACACCCTATGGCGCTGGCGCAAGCTACGCTAACCAAGAGGCGATTGGCGTGTCATACTATTTGTGCACCCAAGCTCTGGGCAGCATCTCAGCGGAATCGACGTGGCAATCAAGGTTAAATTTCCGAACTCTTCGCGTGCCGGCGGCAGCTGGCAGTGGACTCCCTTTACGAAGGCCGCCGCAGCCGTAGCTGCCATTCTTGGCTTTGCGGTATTCGCCTTCTTTGCCTATACCTACGTCAAATACGACCGCATCATCAGCGACCGCATGAGCGGCAAGATCTTCACCACCTCGGCGAAGATCTATGCCCGCCCGGATCTGGTGCGCCCCGGTGACCAGCGCACAGCCGACCAGGTTGCTGTGGAGTTGCGTCGCGCCGGGTACGTCGAGAGCGGCATTGATTCGCCGCTGGGCACCTTTCGCTTGACGGGGAGCAGCATCGAGATCCACCCCGGCCCTGAGTCGTTCCACAGCTCCGACCCGGCCACCATACGTTTCTCCGGCGGCCAGGTGGAAAGCATCACCGGCTCCGGCGGCTCGGGCCTGGACGGCTACGAGCTGGAGCCTGAGTTGGTGACTGCCCTGTTCGAGGGCGAGCAGCGCACCAAGCGCCAACTCGTGCGCTTCAATGAGATTCCGAAGAACATGGTGGACGCCGTGCTCGCCATCGAGGACCGGCAGTTCTTCGAGCACTCGGGCGTCAACTGGCTCAGCCTCATCAAAGTTTCCGTGCAGGACGTCCTGCACATGGGACGCCGCCGTGGCGCCTCCACCATCACCATGCAGGTCTCGCGCGGCTTCTTCCTTACCCCGGAAGTGAGCTTGAAGCGCAAGGCCACAGAGGTGATGATCGCACTGCAACTGGAACACAAGTTCAACAAGCAGCAGATCTTCGAGCTGTACGCCAACCAGGAATACATGGGCCAGCGCGGCTCGTACTCCATCAATGGCTTTGGCGAAGCTGCGCGCGCGTATTTCGGCAAGGACATTCGCGACCTGACGCTGCCTGAGAGCGCCATGCTCGCTGGGCTGATCCAGTCGCCCAACAACCTCTGGAACCCGTACAAGCGCCCCGAGCGCGCCATTGAGCGCCGCAATCTGGTGCTGGATTCGATGGTCGAAACCGGCGCCATCACCAAGGAAGATTGCGACCGCGCCAAGGCCGCGCCGCTCAAGCTGGCTCCGCTCAACGTGGAGGCCAGCGACGCTCCCTACTTTGTCGACCAGGTGAAGGAACAGCTCAGCGACAAGTACAAGGAGCAGGACCTCAACGAGAATTCCTACCGCATCTACACCACGCTCGACCCGCAGTTGCAACGCGCCGCGGCCGAAGCCGTCGATATCGGCATCAAGAGTGTGGACGAGCAGGTGAAGCAGCAGCGCACGCACAAGAGCAAGACTGGCACCGGCAAGAACGCCACCACGCAGACCACGGTCGACAACGGCCCGATTCCGCAGGTGGCGCTGATCGCGCTCGATCCGCACACCGGCGACGTGCTCGCCATGGTCGGCGGACGCAACTACGGCTTCAGCCAGCTGAACCACGCCATGGCCAAGCGGCCCACCGGATCCATCTTCAAGCCGTTCGTCTACGCTGCTGCCATGCGCACCGGCCTGGGCGAAGGCGTGCCCGATACCGCCGGGGACAACCCCGACGCGCCTCCCGTGCCCACCGGCCGCTACTTCACTCCGGTCAGCATGATTGACGACTCGCCGACCACGTTCAGCTACGACAACCAGATCTACGAGCCGCGCAACTACAAGAACGAATATTTCGGGCAGGTAACGGCACGCTTCGCGCTCATGAAGTCGCTGAACAATGCGACTGTGCGACTGGCCGAGATGGTGGGCTACAACCGCGTGGCCGACCTCGCACGCTCCGCCGGCATCACCAGCGTGAAGGCCACGCCCGCTATGGCGCTTGGCTCCTATGACGCCAGCCCGCTGGAAATGGCCGGGGCCTACACGGTCTTCGCCAACTCCGGCACGCACCTGGACCCGATGATGGTGCACTCGGTGCGCACCGCCAGTGGCGACATTGTGGAGGACTTCCACAACAACTCGCGGCAGGTGCTGGACGCCCGCGTGGCCTATGTGATGACCACCATGATGCAATCGGTCATCAATAATGGCACCGGCTCGGTGGTTCGCGCCCGCGGCTTTGGCGCCCCGGCAGCCGGCAAAACCGGCACCAGCCACGACGCGTGGTTTGCCGGCTACACCAGCAACCTGCTGTGCATCGTCTGGGTTGGCTACGACGATTACAGCGACCTCAAGCTCTCCGGCAGTTCCACTGCCGCGCCCATCTGGGCCGAATTCATGAAGCGCGCCGTCACGCTGCCGCAGTATCGCCGCGCCGGTGGCTTCAGCGCGCCCACCGGCGTCATTGAGCTTTCGCTCGACAAGAACACCAACCTGATCTCCAACGACTCCTGCCCGGAGGCATACAACATCGCCTTCATCTCCGGCACCGAGCCGCGCGACACCTGCGACCATGCCGACCAGCGCAACATCTTCCAAAAGGTGTTGGGACTGGGACAGGCTCCGCCAACAAGTGAGCCGCAGCCGATGACGGACTCCGCGACGGGTAATGCGCCTGCCAACACGCCAGGCACGCCTACGCGGCGCGTTGTACCGCGTCCGCCGGCCACGCAGAATAGTCGCCAGCAGCATCCGGCCCCGGCTCCCAAGCCTGCCCAGCCCGAGCAGAAGAAGAGCCTCTGGGACAAGGTCTGGGGGTCGATCACGGGCAAGAAATGATCGGCGGGAAGGGGCCTCCAGGCTTCTTCCCCCGCAATACCAAGGCCCCGCGCAGATGCACTCTGCCGGGGCCTTTTGTTTGCGCTCAATCCTGTTCAATTTGCCGACACCGTCCGGCTCTATATGCCACCTGAAAACAGTGCGAACCATTCTCTGCTTTACACGTATCACCGCCTGAGGCAGAATGCCCCCGTTGGCGTTCGCCCTCTGCTTCCGGGCAGAAGGAGGGTTTATGCAGCGCACACTGTTCACGGTGGCTTGCTGCCTGCTGTTCGTCACCGTCGCACTCAGCCAGACGGAACCGGCCACGCATCCCCCAGCCGCACCCGCGGACGGCCAGACGCTGAGTCTTGCACCGCCCACTCCCGACCTCGCGGCCCTTCCCCCCGACCAACTGGAAGACCGTGGCGACCTGCTGCGCGCGCGCAAGGAATTTCTGGATGCGCTCGACGCCTATCAGATGGCCCTCAAGAAGCAGCCCACTGCCAGCCGCTACAACAAGCTGGCCATGATCTATATCCTGATGGGCCGCCCTTCCGAGGCACGCAAACCACTGGGGCGCGCCTTGAAGCTGGACCCAGCGTACGCCGATGCCCGCAATAATCTCGCTGTCGTGGATTACATGCTCAAGCGCTATGGCTCGGCGGTAAAGAACTTCCGCAAGGCCATTGAGCTGCGGCCCGGCAGCGCCAGCTTCCACGCCTCGCTCGGCACCGTCTACATGGATCGCAAGGAGTACGACCACGCCATGGCCGAGTACCGCACCGCGCTGCAGCTTGACCCGGACGTGTTTGAGCAGAATTCGCGTTTTGGCATCTCTGGGCGTTTGAGCACCCCGGCCGACCGCGCCCGGTATGACTTCGAGATGGCGCGCCTTTTTGCCTCATCGGGCGACGCCGACCGCGCCTTGCGCTACCTGCGCCGCGCCCTGGAAGATGGCTATCCGGAGGTCGATAAGGTCTACAAGGACAAGAGCTTTGCAAAATTGCTGACGGACGAACGCTTTACCGACCTGATGAAGCAGCGGCCGGTGGCAATCCCTCAGAACTAAAGGCTTATTTCGGATCGAATCGTCTCGGATTTCATCCGAGTCATGCCGGGCCGATCTCGGATCCAGACCACAAAATCAGGAATTTACAGTCTGTGTGGGCTTTTTTTGTTGCAATGGCACAACTTTTGGGCATCATTGGAGTCTAAATATTCAGAGCCTCCTGAAGACGGACTCGTTGTTCAGGGGAAACGGTGACCCTCCGGCAGCCTCGCCGGAGGGCTTTTTTTGTTCCTGCGCCTCTTGTCGCGGGAACCGGGACTTTTCCATCGCCTTGGCTCCCCCTTCCCGTAAGTGTTCTTCCGGCAAGGGCTGTTCCCTCCCGCACTCACTGCGGTATCTTTGCCTGCCTTTCCCAATGACGGGATCGCCGCTTTTGCTCTACTATGAACACAGCATTTTCGCGAAGGTGGATTCATGAGCATCGGGAACAAGTTCAAGTCTGGAGTCGAGTACGCGGGTGCGCTGGCCGGTGAAGGCTGGAAGGGCGCGCGCAACGCCGGATCGGAAGCCCTGGGCGGCGAGACCGTGGGAACGGTGCTGGGCCGCTCGGCCAAGGCAAGCTGGGCCAGCGCGGTACTGGGCATGGGCCTGGGCGCGCTCGTCGGCTACCTGAGCAATCCCCGCAAGCCGAGCATCAGCCGCGTGGCGGCCACCGCCGTCATTGGCGGCACGGTTGGCTTCGCCGCCGGCGTCGCATGGGAAACCCGCGAACTCTCGGGCGGTATGGCCCGCGGCGCCATGCGCAACATCAGCCGCACGCGCGACGAGCGCTGGCTCTCCAAGAACCCCATCGATTTCGGGTAGACCAGGGACGCGCCATCAAATTCCGCATAACAAAAAGGACGGGCTTCGGCCCGTCCTTCTGCATTTCTGAAGCCTGCTTTCGTGCTACTGCAGCTTCTCTTCGGCGGGCGTACGCTCGCCCAGGTAAGCCTCAATGCACGTTTCCAACTGATCCTGCGCGCGCAGAATATATTCGACTGCATCGCGCACGGCGCCTTTGCCGCCTGGCTGCTCGGTCACATAGTGGGCCATGCGCTTCACTTCCTGCCGCGCGTTCGCCGTGGCTATGGCCAGCCCGCAGATGCGCATCGCCGGAAGGTCGATAATGTCGTCGCCAACGTAGGCCGCCTGCTCCTCGGTCAACCCCTCCTTGGCCAAGATTTCGCGCAGTGCGGTACGCTTGTCGGCAATGCCCTGGTAGACGTGCTCAATTCGCAGGTCGCGGGCGCGCAAACGGACGGTCTCTGAGATACGCTTGGTAATGATGGCCATTTTCAATCCGCCGAGCCGGGCCAGCGAAATCGCCGTGCCGTCGTGCGCATGGAAGCCCTTGGCCTCCAGCATGGTGTCGCTGGAGATGGCGTAGCCGCCCTTGTCGGCAAACTGGCGCGCGCCCTCGGCAACCGCCGTGGACGAAGCCCCCGGCGCGGGAAACAGGAAGATGGTGCCGTCGGTCATCACGCCATCGACATCGAGCACCAGCAGCTTTATCTTTGCAGCACGAGGCATTGACATGCAGCAATTTTACCAACTTCGGCGCGGATTCATCCTGGCACTCACCGCTGTGCTTCTCTTCCCCGGCGCGGCCCTCGCCACCAGCCGCAAGAAAAAGGCCACAAGGGCTCCCGCCGAACCAGCGGTCTCCACCTCAGAGCCGCGCGAGGCGCTCCAGCAGGCGTATGAGCAGACGCGGCAGGCGGACGCGCTGCATCGCGTGCTGGTGCTCCAGCGCATGGTCTATTCGCCCGAGCGCATGCTGCCCGGCGCACGCAAGCGCGAGTGGGTGGAGGAGCTTTACCGGCTGGCGCCGCAGGTTCCCGCCGAACGCACCGACCTGCGCGCGCTGGCCGAAGGCACCGCCGCACAGGTGATGGTGAAGCTCGACCGCAATCGCGCACTGGAGATGCTCGACGGCATGTCCATGGGTGATCCGGCAGGTCCGGACCGCCGCGCACAGGCCGCCGGCATGGTGCTGCCGCAGGTGCTGCGAGACGAAGGCGTGGCTTCCATTCCAACGCTGCTGCAACACGCGCGCCGCGTGGGCGACCAGGGAACCTATCCCTACATAGCCATCCTCGCTCCCATTGCGCGCAGCTCCAGCCAGGCGCCGCAGATCTTCGACGAGGCCCTGCGCTACTTCCGTCGCGGCTCGGACAACCTCTACGGCATCTCGTCGTTCGTGCTGCTCTGCGACGCTTCGCGCCCGTATCTCGACGCCACGGTCATCACCGCTGCCGCCACCGAAGGCGGAAAGCAGTTGCGCCGCTGGGTGGAGGCCAACCCGCAACTGGTGGCCGACGACGGCATCCGCGAGCACGCCAAACTGCGCTCGCTGGCCAGCCGCGCCATGCACACCTTGCAGCGCATGGCGCCCAACGCCTACGTGGAACTCTCCGAGGCGCATCCCGAGCTGCTGCGAGATAACATCAAGCTGCCGCCCGCGCACCCCGCGCCCGACGCCGACATTGACCCGCAGGAGCTGGCCAACGCCGATGAAGCGCTCTCCACCGCCTCGCAGAAGCACGACGCACAGGCCGCGCGCAACGCCATCGAGGACGGCATCGCCGCCATCGACCGCCGCTTCAAACAACGCGCCTGCGGCGAATGCCTAGCTCCGGAGTACGCAGCGACGGTCTTTGTGCGCAACGCCACCAAGGCCTCTCCGCGCACCATCCGCACGCAACTCACCGGCATCAGCGATCCCTTCTACCGCGCCATGCTGCTGGTGACGGCTGCCAACACCATGAGCGAGCCTGGAGGCGGCCGCGCCGCCGCACGCAAACGCGCCCCACGCAGGAAGTAGAGTTCTTTCCGTGCCCCACTCCTGCCCGAAGTTGGCAGAAGTGGGATTCGCCCGGTAAACACACGGCCGTCGTGTTCCGCTTGAAACTTGCAATTGAAAACCAGAAACTCTCTTCATGCGCATTCGATGGTGGGCATTCTCTCCGGCGGTATTACTGGCAGCAGCCTTGTCGCCACTGGCGCAGGCCGCTCCCCTGCCGCGAGACGCCCGTGCCGACCGCATCGTCGTCTACAAGGCGAGGCATGAGTTGCAGCTCTGGGCGCACGGAGCACTGCTGAAAACCTACAAAGTCGCGCTCGGCCCCAAGCCTTCTGGCCACAAACGGCAGCAGGGCGACGGCCGCACGCCCGAGGGCGATTACATCATCGATAGCCGCAATCCGCGCAGCCAGTACCACCTGTCGCTGCACATCAGCTACCCGAACGCCGAGGATCGCCGCCGCGCCCAGGCCGCGCACGTCTCGCCTGGAGGCGCGATCATGATCCACGGGCTGCCAAAGGACTATGCGTGGGTCGGCGCCGGACACCGGCTGCATGACTGGACGCTCGGCTGCATTGCCGTCACCAACGAGGAGATTGAGGAGATCTGGCGCGCCGTACCTGACGGCACGCCGATTCGCATAGAACCGTAGGCCCGTCCTGCATCCCCGGTGCAGCCGCAGTTGGCGGATGTGGGATGCGCCCGGCATTGCTTCCCTGTCTGCGGAAGGAATCTGTGCGTGACGGGCGCATACAAAGCTCGTCGGCGCCGCCGGCTTCAACTGACGCGCCACTACCGTTTACTTGAAGCTCGCCACGCCTTGCAGCCGTCGTTGCTCTGCGCCTCGCACTTTCTGCGATGCCACCGCCAATCGCTTGCTTGTCACCGCCCGCTCTCTGCCGACCACAGCGGGGAGGAGACGGGTAATCCACAGGCGGGGATTTGACTCCAACGGCGTCTCTGGGTGAAAATAACAAAGTCGCGGGTGACCGCGACGCCAACCAAGAGTGGGCCTGTGGCGCAGCTGGGAGCGCGCTTCCATGGCATGGAAGAGGTCGTCGGTTCGATCCCGACCAGGTCCACCAAATTAATCCTTTAGGCCAACCTTTTAGAAATGTCACTTGGCATTCGCCCTGAACTCCACGGGCGCTGAGACATTTTCACCCCAGTCGGAACAAGTATTTTTTCGTCAGGGAATCGCCTCGCGTTACGGCGAAGTGAAGGCTCATGTGTAGATGGCGAGCGTCATGTGGTGGTGCCATGTCACGGGGGTTCTTGCGCCACTCTCACGTCCATGCCACTGTGCAGAAGTTCATCGCCAGCGAATGGCGAATCGCCTCTTGGCAAATGCTGCCCGGCACTGCAAGGTCTGGCCGGGAAACGTGTCAAGGGCAGACTACGCCGTGTGCAAGCGGGCGTTTGCAAGGATCATTCCTGCCTGTGCGTGCATCTAAAACCACAACCATAGTGCGCCGGAGTGTGGGCGGCGTTGCTGTCTCTCGTTTGAGGTCATTGCGTTACTCCAAGGTCTTCACGCTAGCCGGGTTTCGTTTGCCTGCCGGCAGCGGACCGTGGACGGAAATCCTCAGTTGGAAGGAAAGGCTCGACGGGCGTGAGAATCAGCGTCTATTCCCGGATTACCTCCCTCTCAGGTTTATGCAGGTTTGCGGTGCGGGTGCCAGGTGCGCGCATGCGCGGAGCGGCACACAACGCCCAACACATGCTACAGAGGGCTTGGGGGCGGCGCAGGGCAAATGTCGTCCTGTTCTTGCTGATCCTTGCCGCCACTTTTCTTGCGGGCTGCCGCCTGCGGAAGGAACAGCCAGCCTCCATCGCAATAACACAGGTGCCGACAGCCGATGCCGGTGGCCCCGCCAGAATGGACTATATTGCGGGCACGGTGAAGGGCGCACATGCGGGTGACTACGTTTTGGTGTATGCCCGCAGCGGCGTGTGGTGGGTGCAGCCGTTCGCCAATCGGCGGCAGACTAAGATTCTGGCAGACAGCAGTTGGAAAAACTCGACGCACCTCGGCGTGGAATATGCTGCGCTGCTCGTAGAAGCCGGGTACTCTCCAATGAACCGTCTGGAGCAGCTCCCCACAGTGGGCAAAGGGGTACGTGCGATTGCCGTACTTGCCGGAACGCCGGGCGCGCCGGTGCCTTCCAAGACTCTTCGCTTCGGCGGATACGAATGGACGGTGCGGGCAGCATCGAGCGACCGCGGCGGCGAATCGAACGCCTACAGCACGGAAAACGCCTGGACCGACGCACAGGGACGTTTACATCTGCGCATGACGGAGCGGGATGGGAGAGTGAGTTGCGCCGAGGTGTCTCTGACGCACAGCCTCGGGTACGGGACGTATCGCTTTGTGGTGGAGGACGTCGGCCATCTGCCTGCCACGGCCGTGGCAGCGATGTTCACCTGGGACCCGCTGCGCTCGGAAGGCTTTCGCAATGAGATGGACATTGAGTTGAGCCGCTGGGGAAACGTCCGCTGGGACAACACGCAGTACGTGGTGCAACCCTTCTTTGTGCCGGAGAACGTCTACCGCTTTTCCTCGCCTTCCGGCACCGTCACACACATCCTGCAGTGGGAGCCGGGCCGCGCCACGTTCCGCAGTTACCGCGGTGCACAGGCGGACACAAAGCCTTTTGCCGAGCGGGTGTTTACCTCCGGGGTTCCAATTCCGGCCGGGGAGACGGTGCACTTCAACCTTTACGAATTTCATCCTTCGCGCAACAAGGTTCACGTGCCCGCGGAGGTGGTGATTGCGCACTTTGAATATCTGCCGTAACTGGCGCGGGCTGGCGCAACGGCTGGCCTGCTGCGCGGTGCTGCTTCTGGCACCGGCATCGTTGGGTGCGCTCGATGCAACCAAGTCCCTGGAGCAATATGTGCACCGGCATTGGGGTACGCCGGAGGGATTCGTGGGTGGGCAGGTGTATACCATTGCGCAATCGGCAGACGGCTTTTTGTGGATCGGCACCGACCGCGGACTGGTGCGGTTTGATGGCCGCAACTTTGTGCTGCTGCAACGCCCGCTGGCAGCGGAACCGGCACTGGGCCGCGTTCGGCAGTTACTGCTCGACCGCGATAACACGCTTTGGATACGCACCGATGACGCTCGTCTGCTGCTCTATCGAAACGGGGCTTTTCACAACGCATTCGCGGCCTACTCTGTAGAGGAAACCCCAATCACGGCCATGGCGCAGGCCCGCGACGGGCGCGTGATGCTGACCGGCCTGGGGCGCTTCACCATGCGCTTTACCGGTAAGGATTTTCAAATTGTCGCCAAGGCATTGGACATTCCCGGCACGGTGACGGCGATGACCGAGTCGCGCAACGGACTCACCTGGATCGGTACGCGCGAAGCCGGACTGTTCACTCTGCGACAGGGACGGTTGATCTCCGCCTCGCGGCAACTGGAGGGACGCAAGATCAACGCACTGCTGCCGGCTCACAGCGGCGGTGTGTGGGTGGGCACGGACCACGGAGTATTGCTGCTGCAAACGGATGGCACACTTTACACCCCCGGTGGAGTTCTTAGCAGCAGACAAATTGTGGCACTTGCCGGCGACAGCAATGGCAACGTGTGGGCCGGAACCGGAGCAGGACTGCTTCGAATCACCGCTGGGCATCCTTCCGGAATGCGCGCTGACGCGGGTGCCGGAAACGTCTCGGCGATCTTTGAAGACAGCGATGGGGCATTGTGGTTCGGCGGCAAGAACGGCCTGGATTGCCTGCGTGAAGGCGTGTTCACGCGCTACGTGGAGCAGCCGCGACATGGTGTGGCGCAGACGGGAACCGTTTATGCCGATGCACGAGGACGCATTTGGCTGGCGCCCGTCACGGGCGGACTGCGCGTGCTGGAAAAGGGACGGATGCGGACGGTGGCGCTGGACGGGCCGGCCAATGACGTTGTGTACTCCATCTCCGGCGGAGACGATGAGGTGTGGGTTGGACGCCAGCGCGGCGGGCTGACTCGTCTGCGGTGGCAGGGCGGACGCTGGACAGCCGCCAGTTTCGGGCCGCGGCAAGGGCTGAAGGAGACGGACGTATATTCCGTGCTGCGAGCCTCAGACGGAACAATATGGGCGGGAACACTTAGCGCAGGACTGGTGGTTCTGCGAGGCGGGAAATTTCAGACCTTCACGCACGCCAACGGGTTGCCGTCCAATGCGGTGAACGCGCTGGCCGAGGGAAAAGATGGCGCGATCTGGGCCGCGACCCCGGTGGGGCTTGGTGAGTATCGCAATGGCCGGTGGCGCAGATGGAGCACGCAGGACGGACTGCCCTCGCTGGACGTGCGAACCTGCTTTGTGGATTCGGGAGGCGTGCTGTGGGCGGGCACCGCGGAGGGACTGATTTCCATCGGGCCTGAGAAGGTTCTAGTGCTGCGCACGTCGCCGGATGTGCTGCGCGAACAGATCCTTGGCATTTCGGAAGATCGCTTCGGCTTCCTGTGGGTTTCCACCAGCGACCACCTTTTGCGCATGCCGCGAGAGGCACTGCTCGCAGGGAAACTGCGCGAGGCGGACGTGCAGACGTACCAGGCCGGCGACGGGGTTCCCGAGGGCAGCGAGGTGCGGCGCGACCGCTCCATGGTGAACGATCCCGCGGGGCGGATATGGATTGCGATCAACGGCGGCGTGGCCATGGCAGATTCCGCTCCGCACTATCGCGACACAGTGGGACTTCCGGTGCATATCGAGTCTCTGCTCTCCGGCGGGGAGGAGTATCCGGCACAGGGCGACCCAAAGCTTCCCTCAGGGCGAAGTGACGTGGCAATCCGCTACGAAGGTGTCGCCCTCTCAACGCCGGAGCGCGTGCGTTACCGCTACAAGCTGGACGGAGTGGATCAGGATTGGAGCCAGGCGGTGGCGATTCGCGAAGTGCGTTACAGCAATCTGGCTCCGGGGACCTATCTCTTCCACGTAATTGCCTCTCGGGACGGCACCCTGTGGAACGCCGAGGAAACGGTACTCTCCTTCTCCATTGCCCGGGCCTTCTGGCAGACCTGGTGGTTCCGCGCAGCGGTGCTGGTGGCGCTGGCAGGGCTGGCGCTGCTCTGGCTTCGGCTGCGCACATTGGCGCTCTCGAGGCAGTTGAGCGCGCGCTTTCAGGAGCGCTTGAATGAGCGCACGCGCATTGCACAGGAACTGCATGACACTCTGTTGCAGAGCTTTCAGGGACTGATGCTGCGCTTCCAAACCGTGGACATGATGCTGCCGGCACGCCCTTCGGAGGCCAAGGAAGCCCTCTCGGGAGCGCTCAGCCGCGCCGATGAAGCCTTGCGCGAAAGCCGCAGCGCCATTGAAGGGATGCGCGATCCAGCGGGCAACGACGTGGACCTGGCCGACATATTACACGCGATGATGCGCGAAGGACGCGAGTGCCATGACCCGGCGAACGGCCCGCCACCCGACTCAAGCGTAATCGTGGAGGGCACTCCCCAGCCGTTGTCGGCGCCCGCCTGCGCGGATATTGACCGCATTGTGCGCGAGGCGATCCGCAATTGTTTTCAGCACGGCAGGGCGCAGCACATTGAGGCTGAGGCCGCCTTCGGGAAACGCTGGCTGCGGCTATGTGTGCGCGACGATGGCGCGGGAATCGATCCCGCAGTGCTGGCCCGCGGCTCGCGCACGGGACACTGGGGATTGATCGGCATACGCGAGCGCGCCCAAAGGCTGCATGCACGCATCAACATCTATAGCCGTCCCGGCGCGGGGACGGAAGTGGAATTGCGCGTGCCTGCGGAAATTGCCTATGAGCGGCCGCGCGGAGCGCGAGCAGTCAAGAAGAGCCTACTGCCGTGGAGGAATGTATGACACAAGACGCCAGTCCGATTCGTATTCTGACCGTGGATGACCACCCGTTGTTGCGCGAGGGCATCGCCTCGCTGGTGGCCAGCCAGACGGATATGGCGATTGTTGGCGAGGCCGCCAGCGGGCGCCAGGCTGTCGAATCATTCCGCCAGCTGCGGCCGGATGTGACCTTGATGGACGTGCGTATGACGGACATGGACGGCATCGAGGCCACGACAAAGATCCTGGGCGAGTTTCCCGAAGCGCGCATTATCGTGCTGACCACCTACGACGGCGACGTGCAGATTCTGAAAGCATTGAAGGCCGGCGCACAGGGATACCTGCTGAAAGGATCTCTGCGCAAAGAGCTGCTGGAAGCCATCCGCGCGGTCCACGCGGGGCGCAAGCGGATGTCTCCCGAAGCCGCCAATCAAGTGGCAAATTACATGGGAGACAGCGCACTCACCCTGCGCGAGATTGAGGTATTGGACCTGATCGCCCAGGGCAGTGCCAACAAGATTGTCGCCGACCGTCTGTCGATCACCGAAGACACGGTCAAGGCGCACGTCCGCAGCATTCTCTCCAAGCTTGGCGCCAACGACCGCACGCACGCGGTGACCATTGCATTGAAACGCGGCATCCTCAGCATTTAGTAAGCCGTCTTACTCGAAAGAGGGATGCCGGGGGAAAACAGGCACGTTAAAGTGACAGGACTACCACTAGGGAGGCCGGTTGCAGCGTCTGTTTTCCATGTTTCCGAATGGCTGGCCGGGACGCGGTCTGCTGCTGTTGCGGATCGGTACCGGGCTGCTGCTGCTGCACGCGGGGGCCGGAGCGCTCCTCACCCGCGGCCCGACGCTGCCCGACACTCTCGTGATCCTCTCATCACTTCCCGGGCTCCTGCTTTTGCTGGGATTGTGGACGCCCTTCGCGGGATGCCTGCTGGCATGCGAGCAGCTTGGCCTGCTAATGGCGCTCGGCATCGTGCCCGCGCACTGCCTGCTCTATGCATTCATCGGCATTGCACTGGCCTGCCTCGGGCCTGGCGTGTGGTCCATTGATGCACTGCTCTTCGGCAGGAAGCGACTCGACTTTCCCGAACGATGAACGTGTGACCTACCTGCTCGAAAGAGGTAGACACCCGCTGCCCGGTGGGAGGTAGCGGACCGCGCTGCAAGCCGGGAGAATGATTTCTGCCGGAGCACACACGCCTGCGCAGATCCGGCGACGTATCCCCGGGACATTCACCACGAGGAGACTTGCAAATGCCTATCCTGACACGGCGCAAACTGCTGCACGCCGGAGCTGCCACAGCTCTGGCAACCGCGGTTGTGCGCCCGCTGAGCCTGTTTTCGTTGTCCAACAATTCCGCCGCCCACGGGCACGCCAAAGGAGAACCACCGATGTCCAGCTTTACCACCAAAGACGGAACACAGATCTTCTTCAAGGATTGGGGCAGCGGCCAGCCCATCGTCTTCCACCATGGCTGGCCGTTGAGTTCCGACGACTGGGACGCCCAGATGATGTTCTTCCTCAAAAAGGGCTATCGCGTAATTGCGCATGACCGCCGCGGACACGGACGCTCGACTCAGACAGACCATGGCAACGAGATGGACACCTACGCCTCGGACGTCGCCGAGCTGGCGGCGCTCCTCGATCTGAAAGATGCCATCCACGTCGGTCACTCGACTGGTGGCGGCGAAGTCGCACATTATGTGGCGCGGGCGGATAAGGGTCGCGTTGCCAAGGCCGTGCTCATCGGCGCAGTGCCCCCCATCATGCTCAAGACCGCGAACAATCCCGGCGGCCTCCCCATGGAAGTGTTTGATGGCTTCCGCGCGGCGCTGGTGAACAATCGCGCGCAGTTCTACCGCGATGTTCCCTCGGGCCCCTTCTACGGCTTCAACCGCCCGGGCGCAAAGGTGTATCCCGGCGTGATTGATAACTGGTGGCGCCAGGGCATGATGGGCGGCATCAAGGCGCATTACGACTGCATCAAGGCTTTCTCGGAGACAGACTTTACCGAAGACCTGAAGAAGATCGATGTGCCGGTGCTGATCATGCACGGCGACGACGATCAGATTGTGCCCATTGCCGATTCCGCGCAGCTGGCAATCAAGCTGGTGAAGAAGGGCACTCTGAAGATCTATTCCGGCTTCCCGCACGGCATGGCCACCACGCACGCGGACCAGATCAACGCCGACCTGCTGGCGTTCATCCGCGCCTAAACAGAAAAGGGAGAGACCGAGAGCCTCTCCCTTTTTCTGAGTATCTTCAATAATCACTCCTCTGCTGTTGCTCCCCGCTGGATTACCATAATGCAGCCTCCGGAAAGTACCGCTGAAACACCGAGCAGCAATCCGAGTGAGTTCCGCAGCAGTACTGCTCCTGCAAGAGCCCCAAGAAACATGCACAGTACCGCGCCCAGTCGGCGTGGCCAGCGGAGATTGCCTCCGGCGGCCAACGAGAGATCGAAAGCCAGGGCGGCGATGGTCAGCGTCAGCACGGTGGTAGTCATGTCCGGCACGGCAAGGCGGCGCACCGTTGCGTTGCGTACGCCCATGCCCAGTGCGGTGAGCGCAATGATGGAATAGAGTGCAACGCTGCTGGTTCCGTACAAGGTAGTGAGCGCAGCACACGTCAGGCACACGACCTCGGTGGCGAGCGCCCGCACCATCCACGCGCTGCGCGCGCCTTCCGGAGCGCACTCCACATAGCCGCGCGCCAGCACACCGCCGATTACGGCCGCGGCCAGAGCGGTCAGGGAACGGCCAACGGACAAGCCCGGCTCCCCGGCAAAGGCAAAGCCGAGGAACACGACGTTGCCCGTCATATTGGCGGTAAAGACATGCCCCATGGCCAGGAAGCTGCCCGCGTCAATGAGTCCGGTGACGAAGGTGAGCACGAACAATACGGCGAGCAGGCGCGCATCGTCGCGCGGCGTGGATTCCATTCGGCCACTCCTCTTTTAGAATTTGTAGCCCAGCCACAGCGAGGCGTAGTTGAGGTTGCCGCGGCGTCCACTTTGACGCGGGAACGGCCCGGCGAAGAAGACGCCATAATCCGCCTGCACATAGGCGTGGCGATCGATCTGCCAACGCGCCTCAATGCCCGGGCGATGGCCAACAAAGCGCGCACGGCTGGCGCCCGGGGCAATCAGCAGATTACCCGGCACGCCATACACGCCATCGGCCAGGCTCTGCCGCCACCAGAAAAGCCAATCGGCATTGAGCGAGACGCCATGCGGCAGAAAGAGACGAACATTGGGATGCAGATCGCGGGAGTTGAGAGGGCCCGGTCCCGTATCTGCCAGAATGCCGAAATAATTCCCGATGGGAAACAAGGGATTGAACGTGCCAAGCGGCCCCGAGGACGAAACGCGGTCGCCGCTGGTCACATTGGAACGCAGCCCCACGCGCGGCGTAAACGGCAACCGCGGAAGAATGACACCCAGTTCGGTGGCCGCGGTCCAGGCGCGGATTCCGCCGCCGGCGAAGGACCCGAACTGATATGCCGCCTCAAGATCGAAGTGCGGGATGGCAACTCGTCCGGCGGTGGAGGCCGGGTCTTTGGAGGCAATGCGCGCGCCAAGCGTATGCCGCAGTTCGCGTCCGGTGCCGCGCGCAAATGTGGCCTTTTTGCGGTCCAGCCCGAAGTAGTACACATCGAGCAGATTGCGGCTGTCGAGTTTCCAGGGACGCGATGCATAGCCTCCCCAGAAGCTGGTGGTTTGCAGCGGAACATTGTCAAAGAAACCGTGCTTGTCCGCTGCCGGCCGCAAAACAAACCAGTCCGTTTGCCAGGAATGCAGCGGCGCATGAAGCCGCGCGCCGTAAAAACCCTGCCGTACATTGGGTCCTTCGCGCACGGCCAACAGCCGGCCAGACCCGAGCATGATCTCCTGCCGCCCCACGCGTAACGCAATGGGGCGCGCCCCGTTGCGCACACCGATCTCGGCGAAGGCGTTCAGGAAGTCGAGACGTTTAAGGTCCACGGCGCGCGGGCCGGGCGTACGCCTCTGCTCCAATCCGCTTTCAAACTGAAGGAAGAGGCGCAGGCGCGCCGCCACCCGCGCATCCACGTGCAATTGCATACGTTCGAGGGTGAAGGTATTGACTACCGGCGCCTGCGTCTGCCATGCGTCGCTGCGCACGTTCTCCACCGTCTGCCTAAGCTCGCCGCCGAGCGAGAGGTAACGCGCGCCGCTCGCATCGAGCGGAATGTACTTGATCGAATCGAACCAATCCGCACGCTTCTCCGGTTCCCGGAGAAAGCTCCAGTCGTCTTCATAGCGCAGCAAGTGATAGGTACGCACCGCTGCGGGAGGCTCCGCCTCCACCGGAGCCTGCGCTGGTGCCGTTGAGGTCAGCAGCAGCAGTGTTGCAAGGTACACAACTGCGCTCAGGCGCCACAGCAGCCATCGCAGCAGGGAGATTTCTTGCTTCTGGCAGACCAGCAAAACTCACCCCTCCCTCGCGGACACAGCCTCACGACGGGCCGAGCCAACGGTTGCACCGGTCGGGCCTCCGCAGAGATGTGACGTGGTGGCAGGCCGCTCGCGGCGATTCAAAATGGTGTTGGTGGAGGAGTAGCCCAGGGTCATGGCCAGCACCAGCAATGCTCCCGGCAGCACCGGCGGACTGCCCACGGGAATATCAAAGAAACGGCAAAACGCACCGACGGAAAAACTGATCAACATACCAAGCAGCAACTTCACAAGAGCCTCCTTCCAGACCCAGTTCAAAATGCAAAGCAATCGCAGCCCAGCCCCCAGAGCGATTCTCCAAGGCGCGGGCTGCCAGCGGCGGACGCGTGGTGCGCGTGGCCGAGGCAGTGGTGCACGGATGCGGCAGTGGGCTTGTGATATCCGCCATAGTGGCGAGTTGGCGCCCAGTCCTGTGCCACGGGCAGCGCCGGGGGAGCCAGTTCGCGGTAATCGTCAGCGGCATACACCACTTCTCCGCCAACGACGGTGAGAACGGACTCCAGCGCGCGGATCTCCTCTTCCGGAACGCTGAAGTAATCGGCGGAGAGAACCGCGAAGTCCGCGAGTTGCCCGGCAAAGAGTCCCCCTTTGGCGCCGTCTTCTGTGGAGAACCAACTGCTGCCCTGGGTGTAGAGGCGGAGCGCATCTTCGCGGGTGAGTCTCTGCGATGCGCCGTAGAGCTGCAGCCCGCCGACAGTGCGCCCAGTGGCGAGCCAGGCGAGGGAGACGAACGGATTGAAACTGGCCACGCGTGTGGCGTCAGTACCCGCGCCCACAGGCAGCCCCATTTCCAACATGCGGCGAATGGGCGGCGTGCGCTGCGCGGCCTCCGCACCGTAGCGGGAGACGAAGTACTCTCCTTGGAAGGCCATGCGATGCTGCACCGCAATGCCACCGCCGAGTGCGGCAACGCGTTCCAGGCTGCGGTCGCTCACGGTCTCGGCGTGGTCGAAGAACCAATGCAGCCCGTCGAAAGGAATGTCTCGGTTCACGCGCTCAAAGACGTTGAGGAAGCGCGAAATGGATTCATCGTAGGTGGCGTGCAATCGGAAAGGCCAGCCTTTCGCGGCCAGCACCCGCACAACCGCCTCCAGTTCCTGCTCCATTGCGCCGTTGAGATCGGGGCGCGGCTCGAGGAAGTCCTCGAAGTCCGCGGCGGAGAAGACAAGCATTTCGCCGGCACCGTTAAGGCGGAAGGTGCGGTCGCCTTGGTGAATAGCCGCCTGCGCGGTCCAGCGGGTGAAGTCTTCCAGCTCGTGCGCCGGCCGCTGCGTGAAGAGGTTGTAGGCAATGCGCACCGTCATCTGCCCACGGCGATGCAACTCTTCGACCACGCGATAGTCGTCGGGATAGTTCTGGAAGCCCCCGCCCGCATCGATGGCACTGGTGACGCCGAGGCGGTTGAGTTCGCGCATGAAGTGACGCGTGGAAATGAGCTGATCCTCGTAGTCAAGCACAGGACCCTTGGCCAGCGTGGAATAGAGCAGGCCCGCGTTGGGCCGTGCAATCAACATTCCGGTGGGGTTACCCTGCCGGTCGCGCTGAATTTCGCCACCGGGAGGATTGGGAGTGTCACGCGTGTAGCCCACGGCGCGCAGCGCGGCAGCATTCAACAAAGCGCGGTCGTAAAGATGCAACACGAAGACTGGAGTATCCGGCGCGACAGCATTGATCTCCTCGAGCGTTGGCATGCGCCGTTCGGCGAATTGGAATTCACTCCACCCGCCGACGACGCGCACCCACTGCGGCGCGGGCGTGCGCTGCGCCTGTTCGTGCAACATGCGCAGGGCATCGGCGAGCGAGGGCACGCCGTCCCAGCGCAGCTCAAGGTTGTAATGGAGTCCGCCGCGCACGATGTGCAGATGCGAATCGTTGAGCCCGGGGATTACCGTGCGCCCCGCGAGGTCCACCATGGGCGCGCCAGGCTCCTTTTGCGCAAGGATCTCCTTCTCCGAGCCCACGGCTTTCACCAGGCCATCCTGCACGAGCATGGCCTGCGCGAAATATGGCTGGCTGTTTGTTGCGATCTTCCCGTTGTAGTAGATACTCTGCCCGCTCATTGCCACCTCCTTCCAATTCACCGCGTCATTTGTGATCGGTATCGCCGGGAATTTCCCAGGCCGGGTACGCACTGGCCGGTGCACCGTGCACCATGGTGTAGGCATACTCCACGCCCATTCCGTAGGCTCCGGCGTGATTCTTCACCACATCCATCACGGCGTTGTAGGTCTCACGCAAGGCCCAATCACGCTGCCATTCCAGCATTACCTGAATCCAGGTGACGGGCTTGGCACCGGCCTGCTCCACGCGGCGCATGGCGGCATTGTGCGTCTTCTCATCCAGATCTCCACAGAGGTCTTCCACCACATAGACTTCATAGCCGTCGTGGATAGCCTGGACGGTGGGGAATGCCACGCACACCTCGGTCCACAATCCGGCAAGCACGATCTTCTTGCGTCCGGTCTTCTCAACGGCGGCAACAAAGTTCTTGTCGTCCCAGGAATTCATGCTGCTGCGCTCGATGGGCGTCTGTTCGGGGTAGATGGCCTGCAACTGCGGCCAAAGGTTGCCGCTGAAGGATTTTGTCTCCACGGTGCTGAGAATCAGTGGTACGTCAAAGATCTGCGCGGCCTTGGCAAAGCCGACGACGTTATTGATCAGCGACTGCCGGTCAATGCTGGTAACGCCGAACAGCATTTGGGGCTGGTGATCGATGAGTGTGACCACGCAGTTGTCGGGAGTGAGCAGGCCTTTTTCGCTCCGAGGTTTAAGCGTCATGATTTTCTCCATGGCTGTGTTTGACGGTTGGGAAACATGCATCGCGGCTTGGCGGGCTGCAGTCAGCGTGGCTCGCGCGCCGTGAGCGATGGAAGTTGCGAAAGCAGTGAGGAGGTGGCCACCAGTGCGGGTTGCGACCGCGTGGCCGCCACAAACAACAGACCTCCCCAGATGGCAGCGTTCTTGAAGAAGTTGATCATCTGCGGCTGAAAGGCCGCCGTTCCCCAAGCCTCCCAGAAGGAATGGGAAACGAAGGTGGCCGGAACCAGAAAAGCGAGCAACGCCGCGGCAGCCAACTGCGGAAGCACGCCCAGCGCTAATGCCAATCCGGCTGCGGTCCCGAGAGCGCGTCCACCAAGCATGACCAGCGGCACGACACCGTCGGGTACACCGCGAACGGCGAGTTCGTGTGCCGGAATGCTTTGATCAATGACGCCCAAACCGTTCAGCAGGAATACGACGGACAACAGCAGGCGTGCGATAACGGCAGGCGTACGATTCATTGGCTCAGCTCCTTGCTCCGGGCGGCGTGCTGCAAACCATGGGACGTTCTCTGCGCTTCCGGAATGGGAGGATTGTGCCCCGAACACTGGCGTGGCGCATTGCCCAATATGGGCGCATGCAACTCCTTCTTTGGGGCAGGCAGCATGGCGCGGAAGAGTTCACCGCGGCTACTCGAAATGGGGATGCCTGAAAAGTATGCAGACGGTAGGGTCATGGCAACGCGCGCACCCGCGCCGCCAGGATGAAAGGCGACCCATGGAACCCATTGAGGGACTGCATCACGTAACGGCCATCGCGACGGATCCACAGTGCAATGTGGACTTCTACGCCGGAACGCTCGGCATGCGTCTGGTGAAGAAGACGGTGAACTTCGACGATCCGGGCACTTACCACTTCTATTACGGCGACGACCGTGGAACGCCGGGCACCATCCTCACGTTCTTCCCCTGGCCCGGCGCCTCGCGCGGAGAGGCGGGCAGCGGAGAGACCAGCGCCACGGCCTTCCGAGTTCCGAAAGCATCTCTCCAATACTGGGAGCGCAGACTGCGCGAAGCATCGGTTCCCGCGGAGAAGGCCGGGGAGCGCTTTGGCGCACCGGTACTGCGCTTCCGCGATCCGGACGGCATGGCACTGGAGATTGTAGGTACCGACGAGAATCCGTCCGAGTTATTCCCATCGCGCTGGTCAGACGTGGAACCGGCACATGCGCTGCGCGGCTTTTATGGCGTTACCTTGACGGTTGCAGAACAAGGTCCCACCGAAGCGGTTCTGCACACGCTGGGCATGCGCCAGACGCAGGCCGAAGGCAACCGCTCCCGCTATTCCGCCGCAGGCACGGCCCTGGGCAGCACGGTGGACTTGCTGCTGACCCCGGCCGCGCCACACGCCCAGCTTGGCGCAGGCAGCGTGCACCACATCGCCTTCCGCGTGCCAGACGATGCCGTGCAGCTTGCATGGCGGGAGCGGCTGACGGCCGAAGAAATGTACGTAACTCCCGTGCGCGACCGCAATTACTTCCACTCCATCTACTTCCGCGAGCCCGGAGGCGTGCTCTTCGAACTAGCCACCGACCCGCCCGGCTTCGCCGTTGATGAAAACGAGTCAGTTCTGGGCGAGTCACTGCGTTTGCCCGCGTGGCTGGAGGATCACCGCGCAGTACTGGAGAAGACATTGCCTCCCATTTATCTGCCGCATCAGAAGGCGGGAGCGGCTCATGAGTAGTGCTCATGCAGCGGGACTGCTCCATGCGGGCTGCGAACTGGCGCGGGCCACGGTCGCCATCCTTCTGCTGCATGGCCGGGGTGGCACGGCGGAGTCGATAATCCCGCTCGGGTTCGAACTCGGCAGCGAACGCACGGCACTGCTGGCGCCGCAGGCCACGGAGCAGACGTGGTATCCATATTCGTTTCTTGCGCCGCTTGAGCAGAATGAACCGTGGCTGGGCAAGTCGCTGGCAACGATAACTTCTGCGCGGGAACACTGTGCTGCGGCGGGTATCGGCCCGGAACGCATGATCGTGGCGGGCTTCTCGCAGGGTGCGTGCCTGGCCACAGAGTTTGTCAGCCGCAACCCGGCGCCGTATGGCGGGCTGATCGCGTTCACTGGCGGCTTGATTGGTCCACCCGAGATGGACCTGCATCACGAGGGCCGCCTTGATGGAATGGCCGCACTCCTCAGTGCAGGCGATCCAGACCCGCACGTGCCATGGCAGCGTGTCGCGGACTCTGCGCGGGAACTGGAGCGCATGGGCGCGCACGTGCAGTTGATGCGAATTCCAGGACGTCCGCACACGATTACAGGGGAGGAGATTTCCGCGGCGCGCAAGCTGGTTGCGCAACTGGAAGCATTGTTCTAGCGCCGCGCCTCATTGGCGATTGGCACAGGAGAGGAGTTCCATGAAGAGAATGTTGATGTTCATTACGCGCATGTCGATGGCTTCCATGCTGATCTTCGGCATGGTGGCCGCCAGCGCACAGCCCCGGCCCGGGGTTCCCCATCGCGCGAAGCAGGCGCAGAACTATGCCGTAGCGCCGCAGTATGGAACCACTCACGTTTATGTGGCTCCGGAAGAGGTGGAGCATTTTGTATCCGCATTCCTGGCTACATTCGGAGGGCAGAGCACCAGGCAGGTTGTGGCCACCGTGACGCCGACGCCGAGCAGCACAACTTCGCAACTGCTGCAAACGCCATCGGGAACCGTGTCGTTGTTCGGGTTTAAGACGCCGGTCCCCTATCCCTTTGGACTGGAACGCACCGGACTGCTGGTGACCGACCTGGAGGCCGCCACGCACGCCGCGCAACAGGCGGGGGCAGACGTGCTGGTGGCGCCGTTTCCCGATCCCATCGGACGCGATGCGGTGGTGCAGTTCCCCGGTGGAGTGAACACCCAGCTGTATTGGCACATCACTGCGCCCGCGTATGCGGCATTCCGATATGTCCCGGAGAACCGCGTCTATGTCTCGCCGGTGCGCATTGCCGATTTCCTGCGCGCGTATCTTGCCTTCTCGCATGGACACATCGTCAGCGACCACGACGCACCGGGCATTGAGGTTGGGCGCAGGAATGGCACCGTGCGCCGAGTACGTATCGAATCCAAGTTCGGAAAGGTGGCGGTCTTTGTCACCGACGGGCACCTCCCCTATCCCTACGGCCGCGAAGTAACCGGCTATGAGGTTGACAACCTTGCCGGGAGCCTCGAGAAGGCGCGCGGCGCAGGAGCAACCATACTGGTGACGCCCTTCGAGAGCGACGGACGCGCTTCCGCCATGATCAAGTTTCCCGGCGGATACATCGCCGAAATTCACGCGGCACATCCGTAACTCTCGAAACAGCCGGCGATTCACATGCGCGGTGCCCGAAACGAAGTCTTGACCAGTAGCGGTGCTTCGTGCCCGGTTCCTCGGTGCGACCGCGCACCCTCGCAATTAATCCGCAGGAAGGGAGATGGAAGTGCAGAGAGTTTCTATCGTGGAATCCAGCCCGCTAGGTGCAGCTTCAGCAAGCCTCACGCGAAGCCCGTTGCACGCGCAACAGTCTGTTGCCAGAGTTCAGCGAGTCAACTCGCACTGTGCCGCTGAACCAATCGGAGGCCCCCTTGACGGAAGCCTGCGAACCAATTCTTATGATTTCCATTACTGTCTGCCCTTCACACTTTGCCGGAAGTGGAATCTAGAAGCATGCGCCGTCGCGGGTCGACGCGCCTGAATTGTCAGCAATCAACTGCTGCAAATTGTCTCTTCCAAAACAAATGCACCGATACTGCCCGTGGCACCCACAAGCAGTACATTCATCACGCTTTCTCCTTTATCGAGCGACGTTCGCGCCGGTGACTTCTTCAATCGCCCTCAGGGCGTTGAGCGTGCGCGGGTACCCGATAAACGGAAGTAACTGCGTCACCACATCGATCAGCCGCGCGCGGTCATTTCCTACATTCAGGTTTGCACCGACATGCGCTTTCACTTGCGCGTCGCACCCGCCAAGCGCGGCCAGCATGCTCAGCGTCAGCAACTCACGGGTGGCAATATCCAGACCCGTGCGTGTGTAGTTGTCGCCAAAGCAATTTGAGGAGAGAAACTGTTGGATGTGCAGCAGGTCCTTCGGCGCGTTCGCATACAGCTTCTCAATAACTCCGTCGCCGATGATCTCCTTCTGAACCGCAAGGCCCTTCTCTGCACGATTCTCCGGCGTCGTAGTCGATTGCAGCGCAAGCGGCAACGAGACACCACGTTCCTTCAGCACATCATTCGTGGCGTGGAGGAAGTCGATCACCCTCGCTATTCCAAGGTAAGGAACGGCCTGGTACACAATCTCTTTCAACTCAACTGGCGAGACGCCAACGTTGAGGGCCGCTCCGGCCATGACGCGATACTCCGTGAGGGCCTGGCAGCCGATGATGGCCGCCAGCTGCACCTTGAGCCGCAACCGGACATCCAGACAGCTCTGCCGCAAAACTTCATCGAAAGCGAAGTTGTCGAAGGTCTCGATCAGCTCCGGGTCGCTCACCGCCAGCGTGGAGACATGGTTGGGAAACAGTTGTTCGTGATTCTTGAGTGCTTGTTCGTTGGGAGACATTGCCGGACTTTCTCGCGTGATTGCGGTAAGCGCCGCACGGGGATTGCGCGGCGCTCGTTCTCAGGTTGCTGCTGCGGGTCGATGGTCTTCCCCGGCCTACAGCGTAATGAGCTTGTACTCAGGGTTGCTCATCTTCATCTCTTTCATGTACGACAACTGGCGAAGACCCTGCCGGGACTCGATGCGCTCCTTCAGATCGTGAAGCTCGGCTTCCGGCAACTTGTACACCATGTCAATGGACGCCTGGTCGACGGCGAGCAGGTCGGTGGAGGCCAGAATGCCGATGTTGCGGGCCTTCGGCGGTGCGGCACTGGTGCCCGCGCAGTCGCAATCCACGGACATGTTGCGCAGAACGTTGATGAAGACAATCTTCCTGTTAAAGTGATCGACCGTGGCCTTGGCAGATTCCACCATGTTCTCCATGAACGGCTCGCCCTTCAGCCATGCCTCGTAGTTCTCATTGTCCGGAGCAGCGTGGACCATCTTCTTGCCGATCTGCCCATCCGCGCATCCGATGGCGATGTTCTTCAGCGAGCCGCCAAAACCGCCCATCATGTGGCCTTTGAAGTGGGTCAGCACGACCATCGAGTCGTAGTTCAGCATGTGCTTGCCCACGGACATTTCCTTGAAGTGCTTGCCACCATTGACCGGAATCATCACGGCGCCGTCTTCGTCCATGATGTCCACCGGGCAGAAGTCCCAACCGTTGATCTTCAGGGTCTCGCGATGGTCGGCCGTGGTGTAGCGCTTGCCCTTGTAGAGCGTGTTGGTCTCCACCAGGCAGCTATTGGGAATACTCTGCTGCAGGGCCTTCACCATCTCACGCGGCAGAATGTTGGGGCCGTTCGGTTCGCCGGTATGAATTTTGATCGCGACTTTACCGCTGATCGGCTTGTGAATCTTCGAGTAGATTTTGAGCAGGCTCTCACTGCTGAGGTCTGGCGTGAAATAGACCGTAGGCTTCTCCTTAGTCATTGCGGCGGCAGTGCTCATTCCGCTCAGTTCGCTCACCGCAGCGCCCCCAAGCACGAGGGCGCTCTGTTTAAGAAAAGTGCGACGTTCGATCTTCTCCTTCATAGCTCTCCTATCAGCAGTACGGAAAAATAACTACCGGCCGGGCTATGCAACAGCCCGGCCGCAAGCTTCACAACAGATGTCCACAATCAATGGCGGACTCTCACCTGATTAACGGCCCACCAGCTTCTGCAGATGCTCCGGGTAGCGCGCGCCCTGCAAGGTAATCTTGGACGTTGCCTCGTTGAACTGGCGCAGGTCGTCGGCAGTGAGTTCCACACTCGCCCCGCCAAGGTTTTCTTCTAGGCGGTGAATCTTCGACGTTCCAGGGATCGGTACGATCCACGGCTTCTGCGCAAGAATCCACGCAAGGGCGATCTGGGCCGGCGTAGCGCCTTTCGACTTCGCAAACTCTACGACGAGATCAACCAACGCCTGGTTCGAGTCCCGGTTCTCCGGTGAGAAGCGCGGCACAATGTTGCGGAAGTCGGTCTTATCAAACTGCGTGTCCTTGTTGATGGCGCCGGTCAGGAAGCCCTTGCCGAGCGGGCTGAACGGCACAAAACCAATCCCCAGCTCTTCGAGCGTCGGGATGATTTCCTGCTCCGGCTCCCGCCAGAAGAGCGAGTATTCGCTCTGCAGGGCCGTCACGGGCTGTACCTTGTGCGCACGGCGGATTGTGCTCGCACTGGCTTCCGAGAGGCCAAAGTGCTTGACCTTGCCCTCCTGAATCAACTCCTTCACGGCGCCGGCAACATCCTCGATCGGCACTTTCTCATCGACGCGATGCTGATAGAACAGATCGATGTGATCGGTCTTCAGGCGCTTCAAGGACGCTTCGGCGACCTGCTTGATGTGCTCCGGGCGGCTGTTCAACCCCGCCTGCTTGCCGTCCAGGATCTCGAAGCCGAACTTTGTGGCGATGACCACGTCATCGCGGAACGGCGCGAGCGCCTCGCCCACCAGTTCTTCGTTGGTGTACGGACCGTAGATCTCCGCAGTGTCGAACAGCGTCACGCCACGCTCCACTGCCGCGCGGATCAGGTCGATCCCTGTCTGCTTGTCCACGGCCTGGCCGAGACCGAAGCTCAGCCCCATGCAACCCAGGCCGATGGCCGAGACTTCAAGATTGCTCTTTCCAAGTTTGCGCTTCTGCATAACTCATCCTTTCTCAATGCCGTTGCGGTTGGGCGCGCCTTTTCGCGCCCCGCTTTCAGGCACGGCTCTCCACACAGAGCCTCTACTTTGCTTTCAGCGAAGCCATATCGATCACGAACCGGTACTTCACATCCGACTTGAGCAGCCGCTCGTAGGCTTCGTTGACCTTCTGAATGGGAATGACCTCGACGTCGGCCGTAATGTTGTGCTCGCCGCAGAAATCAAGCATCTCCTGCGTCTCCGCAATGCTGCCGATTGGCGAGCCGGAGAGGCTGCGCCGTCCCATGAGCAGTGCAAACGCCGAAACCGGCAGCGGCTTATCGGGGGCGCCGACGAGCGTGATGTTTCCGTCACGCCGCAGCAGGTTGATGTAGGCGTTGATGTCATGGTTGGCGGCAACCGCATCCAGAATGAAGTCGAAGCTGCCGGTGTGCTTCCGCATCTCATCCGTGTCTTTGGAGATGACAACTTCATCGGCGCCCAGCCGCAGCGCATCATCCTTCTTGCTCGGAGAGGTGGTGAAGACGACCGTGTGCGCGTCCATGGCGTGCGCGAACTTCACACCCATGTGGCCAAGGCCGCCGAGACCCACAATGCCAACCTTCTTGCCCTTGCCCACGCCCCAGTGGCGCATGGGCGAATACGTCGTAATTCCTGCGCAAAGCAGCGGCGCAGCGCCCGCAAGGCTCAGGTTCGCCGGCACATGCAGGACGAAGTGCTGATCCACGACGATGCTCTCCGAGTAGCCGCCGTAGGTCACGCCGCCAAGGTGCTTGTCCGGAGAATTGAAGGTGAGCACCTGACCGGGGCAGAACTGCTCGAGGCCCGCCTGGCACTCAGGGCAGGTGTGGTCGGAGTCCACCAGGCAGCCGACCGCCGCCAGGTCTCCGGCCTTGAACTTCGTGACCGCCGATCCAACCTTCGTCACGCGGCCAACAATCTCATGCCCCGGAACGCAGGGATAGACAGTCGGCATCACGTCCTTCCATTCGTTGCGCACCGTGTGCAGGTCGGAATGGCAGATGCCGCAGTAGAGAATGTCGATCTGGACGTCGTGCTCGCCCGGCTCACGACGGGTGATGGTTGCTTGCGTCAACGGCGATTGTTCAGAAGCAGCGGAGAAAGCTTTTGCATGAAACATGAGCCTACTTTAGCCCGGAAGCAGAATATGAATTATGCAGGTCGCGCCATAATACATGCAGCAAACGCCAATCGTTTTCCTCCGGAGTGTCTTTTTTCGGTAGTTCGAAGCGGGCGCAAAAATGCCCGCAGGGCCGTATCCCGCAGGCTGAGCTTGCTGCGGAAGTACCTGCTCTGAACTCGGTCAGCGACCGATCACCTCGTAGCGCAGCCAGAGGGCGTCGCCTTCACGCTGTTCAACCGACTTCAGCTTTAGCGGATACGCCACATGCTCTGTCGCAGTGATCCCGTCGAACACAGCCGGAATCTCATGCCGGCCGTCAATGCCCGGCAACAGCAACAGGCTGACCTCATCCACAAGCCCTGCTTGCAGCAAACCGCCGTTGATGTGGCCTCCGCCTTCCAGCAGCAACGTGCGAATCCCGAAGTGTTCCGCCAGAAATGGAAGAGAAGTTTCTGTGTGGCAGATTATGGCGCCAGCTTTGCGGTGGGCGCTGGAACTCGTGAGCCTGATGCTCTTTATCACGAGTGTGTGGCAGATCTAGTCGGCGCTAAAAAAGTTCACGCTTGGAACGGGAAGAGATTGTTTATCCCGATCGTATACATCCGCCTTCAGCGGACGATAAGGGCAATCATCTGGCTTGCCAGCATTAACTGCAAAACAAACTGACCGGCTCAGTTTGTGCCCGTTCTGCCTTCAGGCAGAGTGGCACAAATTCACCGGTCAGCTCACATCTCAATCACTGCAACTTCAACTTCCGCCACCGCGGCTAGCAACACGCCACATGTGGCATCTTCCACTGCGTTCAGTAGCGCCACACTAGAGTGGACGAATAGCGAAGGCTGTTCTGTCCGTTGTCCGCGTGCGAGGTATGCAACCAGTCCAACTGAACCGGACGAACACTCCAGTGACGGCAGAGTTGCACTTCCGCTCCGCCACCGAGGTCGACGGCAAAGCTATTGCTCGCATCGGAGGCCGAGTTCAGGCTGGCCGAAAGCCGCGCAGCACCCACCAGTGTGTGTGCGTACACGCTGAAGCGCCCGAGGTTCTGCGTCAGCCGCGGACCCGCCAGGTAGGTGTAGTGCCGCAGGGAGACGCCATTCTGCTTGTTATATGCGCCTCCAAACTCCACCGCGCCCGACAGGCTGGTCTTGTGGAATTGCTTCAACCGCATCTGCGCGCCGGCCGTCCAGCCATTCATGTTCGCCGAAGCTCCCGAGTGCGGGTTGAAGCGTTCATATTGATAACCGCCGTAGATCTCCACCTTCTGCGCCGCCAGCGGCAAAGCCGCCAGCAACATTACCGATACGCACACAAACACGCGCCAACCCTTCATGGCATTCCTCTCTTTGGCTTCCATCCCGTTGCTCATTCTGTGACCGTAACCGTGAAGTTGGTCGTCTGCGTTGCGGTGCCGCTGTTGGTAATCGTGATCTGGCCCGTGTAGGTTCCCGCCGGAGTCACGCTGCCGGCATTGGTGGCAGTCGCTCCGGAGCTGGTGCCGCAACCGGCAAGCCCAAGCAGCAGCATCGCCGAGAGCATCATGGCTACCAGCACCATGCGACGGCGGCGAGCCGCCAGAGGAAGCACGAGGCCGAACAGCCCGAAGGCCATCATCCACGGACGGAACGCACGAACTGCTCCGATCACGCGGAAGCCAGTGGAACTGACCGTCACCGTCACTGTCAGCGGCAGTTTGGAGGCGTCCGTGCTGCTGACCGACGGCGTGCAGCTCAGTCCTTCAGGCAAGCCCGTGCAGCTTACGCTCACCGCGCCGCTGAGCACACCGTTCTGCCCAAGCACGAAGCTGGTGGAGGCATTGCCTCCCTGCTTCACGGTAAGGGCCAGCGGATTCTGCGATCCGTCGCCGCCGTTGATCGTCAGCGTCGCGGTCTTCACCGTCAAAGCTGCCGAACCCGAGGCGCTCTGATAGTTCGAATCGCCCTGATAGGTGGCCGTCAGCGTGTGCGCACCCACCGCCAACGCGCTGGTGGTCAACGTTGCCGTGCCGGAGCTCAGGGTCGCCGAGCCCAGCGAAGTCTGGCCGTCAAAGAAGCTCACGCTTCCCGTCGGCGCAGCCAGCGGCGTTGTTACCCTGGCTGTCAGCGTCACCGTGCTGCCGTGGTAGATCTCCGCCGCGGAGAGCGATAACGCAGCAGCCGCGGTTGGCGCCGGACTGATGGTCAGCGTTCCGCTGTTGTTGGTGACCGTGTAATTGGAGAGGCGGCTGTTGGGGTCCAGCAGCGTTGCGGTGATCGGATACTTTCCTCCGGTGGAGGAAGAGGTCGCCGTCGTCGCATAGGTGGCCGTGATGGGGTCACCGGACACAACACCCGTCAGCGTACCGCTCACCGTCGGCAGCGTGCCGCCGTAGAGCATCGACTGATCGGCGGCGGTCACCGTCAAGGCCGCCCGCGCCACATCAAGCGACTGCGAGACTTCGCTGGCAGCGGCGTAGTTGCTGTTGCCAGCCTGGTCCGCTGCAACCACAACCGTCCCGGCTCCCGCGATCGTCAAGGTAGAACCCACCAGAGATGCCGGGCCGCTCTTGAGGATGTAGGTGACAGGATTTCCAGAAGCACCGCCGGTTGCCGCCAACGCCATGGCCGCGTCGCCGTAAGTTGCCGTGGCAGGAACCGTGAAGTGAATGGTCTGCGGAGCAAGCGCGGCATCGACAGAAACTGCCTGGGCAGAGGCCACGGCGTAGTTGCCATCCGTCGCCTTGCTGGCCGAAACCGTGCAGGTACCCGTGCCGCTCGTCATCGTCACCGTGTTGCCCGCAGCCGAGCACGCACCGCTTGCGATGTAAGTCACCGTGCCGGTACCGCTGCCGCCTGCGCTGCCCACCGTGAACGACGTGTTATACGTCTGCGCCGTCGCCGGCACGCCCGTCACGCTCAAGGTTGCCTGCGTGGCAAGCGCGGCGGATACCGTGCCCGCCGAGGAGGTGGCAGCGGCGTAGTTGCCATCCGTCGCCTTGCTCGCTGACACCGTGCAGGTGCCGGTGCCGCTCGTCATCGTCACCGTGGTGCCCGCGACCGAGCATGCACCGCTCGCGATGTAGTTCACCGCGCCCGTACCGCTGCCGCCCGTGCTGCCCACCGTGAACGACGTGTTGTAGGTCTGCGCCGTCGCCGGTACACCCGTCACGCTCAAGGTTGCCTGCGTGGCAAGTGCTGCATCCACGCTTGCGGCAGAGGAAGTAGCTGCGGCGTAGTTGCCATCCGTTGCCTTGCTCGCCGAAACCGTGCAGGTGCCTGTGCCGCTCGTCATCGTCACCGTGGTGCCCGCAACCGAGCAGACGCCACTTGCGCTGTAGGCTACCGCGCCGGTGCCGCTGCCGCCATTGCTGCCGACGGTGAACGACGTGTTATAGGTCTGTGCCGTAGCGGGTACGCCCGTCACAGTCAGCGCTGCCTGCGTGGCAAGTGCTGCATCCACGCTTGCGGCAGAGGAGGTCGTGGCGGCGTAGTTGCCGTCTGTTGCCTTGCTCGCCGAAACCGTGCAGGTGCCTGTGCCGCTCGTCATCGTGACCGTGGTGCCCGCGACCGAGCACGCGCCGTTTGCGCTGTAAGTCACCGCGCCGGTACCGCTGCCGCCATTGCTGCCCACCGTGAACGACGTGTTATAGGTCTGCGCCGTTGCTGGTACGCCCGTCAGGGTCAATGCCGACTGGGTGGCCAGTGCTGCATCCACAGTTGCGGTTGCCTGCGCCTGCAGATAGTTGCTGTCGGCCGCCTTGGTCGCCGTCACCGAGCAGGTGCCGGTGCCGCTGGTCATCGTGACCGTGGTGCCCGCAACCGAGCATGCGCCGCTCGCGATGTAGCTGACCGCGCCCGTACCGCTGCCACCCGTGATGCCCACCGTGAACGTAGCGTTATAGGTCTGCGCCGTCGCCGGTACGCCCGTCACGCTCAGGGTTGCCTGCGTAGCGGCAGCAATCGACAGCGTGTAGTTCTGGCTGATCGAGTTGCTGGCGGCATCCGTAGCCGTGATGGTGAAGCTGAAGTTGCCCGTCTCCGTGGGTGTGCCACTCACGGTGTCCGTCGCCAGAGCGAGTCCGGCAGGCAGTGTGCCAGCGGTCAAAGAATAGGTGTAAGGTGCAGTCCCGTTGCTGGCCGTGAAAGTCTGCGAATAGGCAGCGCCGTAGGTACCGGCAGGAAGCGCGCCGGATGCCGGCATCAGCGTGACGGGAGGCAGGATGGTTCCCGCCAGGGTCGCCGAGAGAGTCTGGCTTCCAGCGGCCAGCACAAAGGTCTCCGTGGTTGCCCCGGGAGTGGAGGCGGCCAACGGCGAGAACCGTATCTGATAGTTGCAGGAGGCTCCCGCAGCCAGCGTGAAGCTTGAACTGCTGGAATTCAGAACCGGGCAGGTTGAGCTTCCGCTGAACTCAAAGTCCGAACCAATGGAAGGATTGTTGCCCGACGCCGGATGAGTGAACGTGAGGCTCAAACTGCCAATGTTGACGACCTGCAGCGTCTGGTACGCGCTGTGATCCCCCTGCTTCGTTGTGGGGAAGCTGAGCGCCGTGATACCGGAAACACTTTCCTGCACCACCTGCTGATTGCCGCTCTCAACCAGATAGAGATCGCCCGTGCTGCTCAGTGCCAGCGACGTCGGCGCGCTGAGGCTCGCCGAGCCGTTGTCCACCAGCGCTTCCGGAGAGTAGCTGCCACCGCTGAGCAGTTCCAGCGTGATCGAGTTGCCACCTTCTTCGGCAACATAGAGGGTGCCTGCTGCATCAACCGCAATGCCCACCGGCGAACTCAAGCCGCTCGCAATGGTGGTGACCGTGTAGCTGCCGCTCGAATATGCAGCCTTCTTCACGCTGCCGCTGCTCTTATCCGTGGCATACACATTCAAAGCACTATCAACGGCAACGCCACCCGGCGACGCCAGAGAACTGATCACCGTGCTCGGCGTGTAGCTGCCATTGGTCAGCGTCTCCTTGTAGACCGACGAGCCATCCGCGATATAGACGTTGCCCAAACCGTCCACCGCGACACCCGCCGGGCCACTCAGGGAGCTGGCAACGGTGCTCTGCGTGTAGCCGCTGCCGGACGGCGTCAGCTTGAGCACTCGCTTTCCGCTGCTGTCCGCCGCATAGAGGCTGCCCGCGCCGTCGATGGCCAGTGCCGTGACCGACCCGAGCGTGCTGGCGAAGGTCGTACGCGCGTAGCTTCCGCCCGACAATGTCTCCTTGTAAATAGCGGAGCCGTCGGCGTAATAAACATTGCCCGCGCCGTCTGCGACCACGCCTGCCGGAGCGCTCAGCGAACCAACCACCGTGCTGCGAGTGGCCGGCCACAGAATGCCCTGCGCACCCACGCCGGTTCCGTAAACATAAACAGTTGCCAGCGGCACGCTGTTGACGTCCTTCAGCACCACCGCGCCCTTGTGCAACCCGGCGGTGGTCGGCGACAACTTCACATAGACCGTGCAAGTGTCATTCACCGCATACGTGGTGACCGTGTTGCAGGTGGTTGATGCGGTCAGCCCGACATCCGAACCGCCGGTGCCCTGGGTGTAAGCGTTCACACTGCCCAGCTTGCCGCCAACGCTGAATGCAAACGGCAATGCGTAGGCGTTGCCCGTGGCTCCAACGTTCACCATTCCAAGGTTGACCGCGCCATACGTGCGAGTCAGGATTTCGTAGGTGCTGCCGCTTGCGGAGCTTCCTTCGACATAGATGGAGCCGGTGGAGTCCAGTCCAAAGCTGGAGATGGCCGTCGTAGCAGGAGCCGTCACCGGCGTCGCCGCCGTGCTGGTCACATGGTAGACGTAGTAATTGTTCGTGGAATTCTCGGTTGTGTAGCCCGCAACGTAGAGGTTGCCCGAAGCGTCCACACCAAGCCCCGTGCCTACCGAAGTCATGTTGCAGTTCAGGTTCCCAACCGTGGTGCCGTTGAAACTGGTGCCGAACGCAGAGGTGGACACTGATCCCACGCATCCGCCAATAAATGCATTGGTACTGATGTTGTAGTGCAAATATGTGAGGTAGACGGCAGAGCCGTTTTGCGAGACGGCGAGATTACTTGGCTGCCCCAGGTATCCGGTGCCATCGGAAGCCGTCGGCATGGCTACCGCGACCCACGAGGAAGGCACGTTGGCGCCCGCAGGAATCTTCCACAGCAGGCCGCCGCCGTTATCGGCAATGTACACGTTCCCGGAAGCGTCAACCTTCAGGTCGCTTATGTAGACGTAGTGTCCAGTCCACCCGTTGATCGTGAACAGGTCCCCGCAGGGCAGCGGCGTAGCATCCGTCGCAGTGCTGCCGGAGACCGTGCTCCGGGCCACTCCCCAGCCATACGTACAGCTCGCGGAGTAGTAGATGAAATAGAGCGTGGAACCATTGGGCTGAACCGCAACCGCCGAGGGCGCGATGGAGAAGTTACTGTTCAAGACGCTGACCGCGCCATTCGACGAAATCTTCAGCAACTGGGAGGAACCGCTGGAAGGGGTTTGAACCACATAACTGTTGCCGCTGTTGTCGACGGCAATATTGGAAAGGGTGTAGGCGCTCGAATTGACGGAGTAGATTGAAGTCTCCGCCCCTGTAAAACCAACCGACTGCGCCCATACCGTGGCAGACATGAGCAGCATCAGAGCCAGCGCAGCAAACACAGCCGACTGAAGAACACCGCTCTTTTTCAAAGACCTAAAGCAACGACTCAAGATTTCCATGCCCAATCCCCCGATCGTCCCGTAGCCGCAAGGATCAATCACCACGAGCAGTCGCATCCAACTCCAAGAGAATGCGTACCCTCGAACGTTCAGATACCACTTTTGTCCCAAAACCGTATCGCTAGCACATTACCAAATCGGGATTCATGTTGCACTCAAAGAATTGATGAATTCCGAAGAGGGAAAATAGCGACCCAATGACGCTCCCCAGTCTCGAGCAGCAATATCCGCCATGCTCTCCGCACGAGCGCACCAGATGCCGCATCGAGTCCAGCAATCCCCCAAGTGCCCCCGTCTGCGGAAGGAGGCTTGCCGACGTTCGCGGATCCAGGAGGAAAAGCCCTGCTCGGCGGAGGCTCTCTTCTTGGTCAGAACAGTTCTAGCTTCCGATGCTGGCGGCGGCGCAGTGCCACTTTCCGATAGGAAACGGAAAAGGCGCGGAACGATTCCGCGCCTCTCGATGATTTTCGTACGGCTGGTGGGTAGCTATTGTGCAGGAGCCGGAACCTCCGGCAGAACAGGTAGCGCCGCCACATTGATCGTCGCTGCGTCATCGCGCAGCTTCAGGTAGAGCCGCGTACCGCGCGGTTGCGGTACCGCGAGCGTTGCCTCGGCAAAGCCGGACGGCACCGAGATAGGCTGCGCAAGATCCTTCTCCGAGGAAACGGAATCGATGAGGTAGAGCTGCTCGCCGTGCAGCGTGCAGGGCTTGTCTGCGTCTTCCGGACACCGGACTTCCTTGAGCACAGGAAGGCGCACCAGTTTCACCAGCGGCTGCCACTCCCCGGCGGTGCCGTCTTCGGCGACTGCGCGGAACTGCAAGGCGCCGAAGGCAGAGGCACCGAAGGCCTTGCGTGGCGTAAGCGAGGCAAAGACCGTCTGCGCGTCTTGCAAGGTAAGGTCTCCGCCAGTAACGCTGAGCTGCGCCGAGAATGAGCCGTCAGTGCTGGCCACTTCGATTTTCATGCTCCGCGGAAACTTGGCCGGACTGGCAGCCTTGACGACGAATGAGAGTGTGCCATCGAGCGGCAGGTCATCGACGCTGGCCAACTTTATGTTGGAGGCACCGGCGCGGACCGTCTTGCTCACCAGCGTAATCGACGGGCGTGGCGCGTCCACATGCGAGGCGACTTCGAGCACGCGTCCATCCTTGAGCGTGACCTTGGCTGTGAAGGCCTTGCCGATACCCAGCGCGGAGTTGACTGCCTCGTGCGCGTTCAGTTCCAGCTCTTCCTGCGCGCCAGAGTGCTTCAGCCCGGCAGGCGCAAAGTGCGTACCGCTGATCTCCGCGCCCGCCACCTGGTCAAGCCGGCTGCCCTTCAGCAATGCGCGGCTATCACCGGCGTGCAGTTCAAACTGTTCGAGCTTGCTGCCTTCGGCGTAGGTTTCGGTGGCGATCACAACAGGCTGCTTCAGACCGAACTGTTTGATCTCCAGCTTGGCCGCCTGCGGCTTCACATCTGCCAGCGGAAACTTCACTTCCAGCTCATCCGGCGCACTCAGTTTCCAGGTGGCCTTCAAAGGCTTGTCGTCCTTGCCCTGGAATGGCTTACCGTCCTTGTCGTTGAGCGCGATCTCTTCCACGCAGCAGGCCGAATTCGAGTGCAGCTTGAGCGTGCGCTCGGCCCCTACCACCAGCGAATCCGCAGCATCGGCGGGCAGCTTCCACTCGGCTGCAGCAGGCAGGTTCCGCACGGGGAATGACGGCCCGTGGAAGCTCTGGAAGCCCCAGGTACCGCGCAGCTCGGCCGTAGCATCAGCGCCAATTTCGGCAGGAAGCGTGATGGGAGTGACCGGAGCAAAGCCTCCGAGCGTGGCATCCGGGCGTACCGGAATATCCGTGCTCTTGCCTGCGCGGTTCTGCACATGCACGGAGTAATCATGGCCAAACTGCGAGGCGAAAATCACCGGCGCGCTTTCAATGGTGAAAGCCAGCGCGGGCTTCTGCGCGCAAAACACCTGCTTGGCGTCCAGCGGACGCAGAATGGGAGGCACCGCGCGCTCCACCGGCGGCAACGCCACCACCATCACCGACATGGGCTTGTGGAAGGACGGCGGGTTGTTCAGCCGCAGCCTCATCTGTTCACCCTCCGGCAGCGCCAGCGCGGGAATGTACTGGTACTGGGCGGTGTGCAGGTTCTCGAAGACCTTGGCCAGATCAACGATGACGCCGAGATACGGGCTGAACGATCCGCCACCGGCTGCGCCCGTTGCGCTCACCGCTTCCGCCAAGTCGGCCGTGGGACCGTTGGACAGCTTGGCGAGCATGGATTGGCCGTGGCCGTCATCGAGCACCATCTGATCGGTGTTCTGCGTCAGGCACGGCCCCTGCTGCTCAGTCGGCTTGTCATAACACTGGCTGTCCACCTTCAAGTTCAGGCTGCGCGCCAGCACTGGAGCAATCTCGTGCAGGGTTTTCGGATCTTTTGCAGTGGCGTCATGCACGGCGCTCAAATAGCGCTCAAGACGCATGCGGTCCATGCTCGCCAGGTTCAGGTCCTGCGCCGAGCGGACGAAGGCACCGGGCTTGCCGCGCACGGCCGAACGCAACGTGTCAAAGTCGCCGCCCGTCTGCGGCGCAAAGAAGATGAGCGCCTGCTGCGCCTGCTGCGGCACCACCACGGTCACGCCTTCTTCAATAACGGGCTTGGTCCAGGTCTCAACCTTGGTGAACCAGGTCTCCGGCGGAGGGTTGGTGGCTCCGCGCAGGAAGGCCACCACCATCAGATAGCGCACGGACTGGCTGTCCGGAAACGCGGGGTGAATCCAGAGGCGGTCTCCCGGCTGCAACGCTGGTACCTGCGCGATGGGCAGGTGCTTGCCCGCACGCGTCACGGAGACCTCCAGCTTCGGCCCCGTGAGGTCGAACGCGGCTTCCGCAAAGCCATACGTTGTGCAGCAAAGCAGTACCACAGCCGCCAGCCGGGCGATGTTCCATTTCATCGCAGACATTCCTTCCGCCTCGATTCCAAACTTGTTTCTCTAAAGAAAGTATAGATAAAGACACGAAGGCCGGGGGTGGCGACTTCCCTTGCCTGCCCCCGGCCCGCGTTGCAATTAGCGGTCGAGCGTGAAGTGCGCGCGACGGTTCTGCTGATAGCAGGCTTCATTGCTCTCCGTGCAGAACGGCTTTTCCTTACCGTAGCTGACGGTGCGGATCTGGCTGGCCGGAATGCCCAGCTTGGCCAGAGCGCTGCTTACGCTGTTGGCGCGGTTGGTGCCGAGCGCCAGGTTGTAATCCTCCGAGCCACGCTCATCGCAGTGTCCGGAGATGAGGATCTTGAAGCTCGGGTGAGCCTTCAGGAACTCGAAGTCGGCATTCAGGCTAGCCTGGTCGGCCGCGCGGACTTCCGCCTTGTCGTAGTCAAAGTAGATGTCCTTCACGTGCGAGGCAAACAACTCCTCGTCGCTCGGGCCAGCGGCCTTGACCGGCGGCGGCGGAACCGTGACGGTGACGCGCGCGTTGGCTTCAGCGGTACCGCCCTGGCCCTTCGCGGTCAGCGTGTAGGTGGTGGAATCAGCCGGGCTGACGCTGCGGCTGCCGCTGGCAGGAACCGTGCCCAGGCCGGCAATGGTGATGTCGGTGGCGTTCTGGGTCGACCAGTTCAACTGCGCGGACTGTCCGCGCTCGATGCTGCCCGGCGTAGCGGTCAGAGTGGCGGTCGGCGCGGCCGGCGGCGGAGGCGGCACCGGCTTGGCGGCGGCAACCTTCTTATGGCAGGCACTCACAAACAACATGGCAGAAAGCAATGCAATCAACCCCAGCAAGCGGGGAAGACGAGTCTTCATACACTCCTCCTCAGAAGTGAACGCAAATATCAGAAATTTCGGAATAGAGAAACGGTGGGAGAACTGCGCTAGCAGCGCAGGCAGGTGCAGGACTGACGCTCCGTTGCGGAGACACAAGCGGGTTCTGGCGCCGGATGCATGCGCAGAGCGCGTGCCAGCAGATCCGCAATAGCCAGACTGGAGAGCATCAGGAAAACCCGGCGAATCGCCTCAAGGGCGCGCAGGGCCGTGGTGGGTCCGTGCGTTTGCGTGAACGAGCCGAAGCTGGCCGGAAAAAAGAACAGCATCAGCACAGTCAGCATCGCCAACAGCGTCACGGATTTGAGAGTCAGGGCCACTTTCATCTTTCTGGCAACTCACCGACACCACTGCATTGACTATAACCCTGCCGCCAGAGAAGAGTTTTGCGGTCCAAAGAGTTTTTTGCACAACCCGCTTCGGCTCCTCTGCGTTTCCCCTGTTACAGAGATCAAGTATCCGTGGAGACTAAATGGCTATGCAATTGATTCCAAATATATTAGACGGGGTAAGGGCTACACGCACACGCGCGCCGGCGAAAATCGAAACGCGGCGTTACAATTTTCGCCAGAAATAGTCAGCCGGCGAGCGGCACCCCACTCTCCGGCTGACTTCCCGTGAACCTTCCCGACCGTGCCTACTTGTGCGCGAGCGGCTTGGCCGAGGGGTTCGGGTCTGCGTTGTAGCCGAGCGCCTTCCAGTCCATGCGGCCGGAAGCACCGTGGCAGTCGGCGCAGCGCAACGCCTGCTTAGCGGGCACCACCCCGTGGTAGATGCCCATGTAGCGGGTGGTCTCCGTCCAACCGTAGTTCGGCTTCTTGATGCCGTAAGTCTGCACGGAAGCCTCCACGATTGCCTTGTCCATCTCGCCCGTCTGGAAGAACTCCTCCACCTGAATCGGCAGAATCCAGTTCTTGTCCTTGATGTAGGGCAGTTTGGCGCGATGCAGCTTGAAGGCGTGGATGCGCGCGTTCGGATCGTTGCGCGAGCCTTCCGGTACCATCATGGCCACAGAGCCGTCGGCCAGCCGGTTAAGCGGCTCGCCGAGCAGTTGCTCGCGGGTGTTGCCGTTGAACCACGCGTAGACCGGCTTCACGTTCTTCTGCAGGCTGATGGTGGCCGAGTACTTGTCGCGCTCCTTGTCGTAGCTCGGTGTGGACCAGTCACGCTGCATGTCGGTGGCATCCGTGCGCGCGAAATCCGGAATGTGGCAAACAGTACAATCGACGCGCTTGGCGTGGCGGTTCAGGTCGGCGTCCTTGTGCGGAGCCTCCTTGTGGCAATCCTGGCAGCGGACGGTGGCCGGCATGTCATTCGCCGAGAGATCCGCGCCACGGCCCTTCACACGGTGGTCGCTTCCCTTGTGGCAGCCAATGCACTGCAGGTTGGCGCCGTCGGTGCCCATGTGCACGTCGTAGTCCTTGGTGGTGTTGGCCAGAACGTACTCAATGTCTCCGCGCTTGTAGTTGGCGCCGCCGCCGGAGTTGGCGTGGCAGCGCAGACACATGGAACGCGTAGGCAGCGAGATGCGCTTGGAGACCGAATCCAATCCTTCCTTGTTCTCCCACAGAATCGGACGCCACTCCCACGAACCGTCGGCTTTCTTGTAGACGTCGCGGCGGTAGCCGGAGGCGTGGCACTGCAGGCAGTCAATGTTCTCCAACTGCGCCTGAGACATCTTGGGCTCCGGCTTCAGGCCCAGGCCCGCATGGCAGGCCGAGCAGCCGCGCGTGATGACTTCGCCTTCCTTGTTCTCGACCTTGCCGATCCAGTTAGCGGTTGGATTGGTGCAGAAATCGTTAATGGTATTCATTTTGCCCAGGCGCTTGCCGTGGGCATTGGTAATGTGCGCCGCCTCTCCCACCCACTGGTAGTGCTGCGCGTTGAAGAAAGACTTGGCTTCCTTCTCGTGGCAGGTCAGGCAGGTCTTGGTGCCCTCGTAGTGTTCAAAGTAATCGGCGTGCGAACTCTGCTGGGCAAAGCAGACGGCGCCGGACAAAAGAAACGCAAGAATGAAGAGCTGTTTACGCAAGAGGAATCTCCTGTTCAGAGTGCACGGGCCGCGTGCGGGTAAGGAATGGGGCCGCAATACGTCGCGGCCCCTCAGGAGGTAACGAGCTTAGAACCGCGCCGTCAGGCCAAAGGTCAGCATGTTGGCCTTGTCGTAGCTGGCAAAGCCGAGCACCGGCGTCTGGTCCATGCGCTTGGGAGCGCCCACGTGCCAGCCCGAGTTCGACCAGTCGTACTGGAAGCGCTGGTAATCCGCCTTGAAGATGAAGTGGCGGTTGATGCGATGCGTCACATACGCCTCATAGGCGTTGCCGCGCACGCTCGTCTTCGGCGAGAGGATGTCATCCTCAGCCTGCGCGAAGTTAAACCAGTACTTGGAGCCGTGGTTGTACTCGAAGCCCAGCTTGGTGGCGCCGTGGTTCTTGGGCACGCTGTAACGCGCGCCAAAGTAGCCCATCCAGCCGTCGTGGTCCTGCGGCGTCTCAAACGGATCGGAGCCGAGGCCGCCAAACGGAGAGGTCTGCCCGTTCGGGCGCAGGCTGTCCCAGTTCAAGCTGCTGTACAGGTCCCAATCCTTCACGCGAATCTGACCGTTGATGCCGTACAGGAAGATGTTGCCGAGGTTGGCCGAAGGCGTATAGCGCATGATGACCGGCGCGCTGATGGCGGCGCCCGTCACCGGATTGTTGTTCAGCACCAGTTCGCCATTAAAGCCGTCCGTGACGTTCCAGGCCTTGGCGATGGTGACCTGCAACAGAGCCTTATCGGTGGCGTAAAGATCAAAGTTTCCGCCGAGGAAGTGCACGCTGCGCAGACGGTCCGCCGGATTCTGCAGCAGTTGTCCGTTGCCGAAGCCTGCGTCGTAGCCCAGGCCGTAGCACAGGCGGAGCGAGGTCTTGTCGGAAACGTGGTAGCCCAGCGTGAGACCGTCGAACTGATAGTTGATGAGTGCGCCCGACGGAGTGCCACCACGCGGCTCGTCGTCACGGAAGTTCATCGGCGGGCCATCGGTCGAGGGACGACGGCCAACCGAGAGATACAACTTGGAGCCGCCAATGTCCTTCCAGGTGAAGTAGGCGCGCTCAACGCGCAGCATGTCGCCGGAAGGAACGGCCGTGGTGGTGCCGTCAATGGCCATCGACGTGGCCTGTCCGTTGAAGACCTGCACGCCGGTGGAATCACCAAACGTCTTGTACATGCTCAGGCGGGCCGTAACCGAAACGTTGTCACTCACCTTGGCGTCGAGGTTCAGGCGCAGGCGGTTGGTCAGCACCGCATTGGCGTCTGCCGCGTAGCCCTTGGTGTAGATGCCCGGCACCTGCATCAGGTAGTTCTGCAGCATCTGCTGCATGGCCGCCGGATAAGCCGCCATGCCGGACTTCAACTGCGAGAACGTCAGATTGTTGGTGTAGTACTGGTACTGGCTGTAGTTGGTCTGGATCAGCGAGTTGACCATCGACTGGTACTGCGCAGGCGTCATCGCGCTGAGCATGTTCGGATCGAACGTCATGCCGAGTCCGCCCGAGGTGGTGGGCGAGAACATCCACATAGTGTTGACCAGCATGTTCTGCATCTTCATGCCGTCGTAGAAATTCGGCACCGTGCCGAAGATCGAGTGCGACTCGGCACGGAGGTCACCGCTCCAGTTCACGCGGTCCAGTGCATTCTTGCGCTCGGCGGCCGTCGCCTTGGTCTCCAGCTCCCTCACGTCGGCCTTCAGGCTCTCGATCTGCTGCTGCGTGGAGCTGGATTCAGCGGCCGGTTGCGGGGCCGGAGCCGCGGGCGCTTCCGGCGCTTTCTTCTCTGTGGAGTCCAGGCGCTGCTGCATGCTCTGGACGAGGTTCTCAAGCTGTTCGACTTTCTTCTTCAACTGCTCGGTCTCACTGCTGCCGGCAGACTGCGCGAAGGCACCGCCCACAAACAACAGCAGCGCCGCCGCAACGGCAATCATCTTTTTCATTGCTTGCTCCTTGTCCTGCCCGTGGCAGGAGTCATCTCTGGCACTTCGCCGTGGTTGGGCCATTGCGCGAAGAGTGTGTCCGTCTTTCTCATCGCCGGGCAAAAATGCCCGGCTTCTTCACGGACATACCTTTCGCGAATCCGGCCTAACCGCAGGTGGCCGGCTGCTCGGAGTCGGCAGCATGGTCCACGCAGAAGTTCTGGATTTCCTTCAGCTCGTCGGGAGTGAGGCCTTCCAGCAGCTTCTTGTTCGTGCCTGGGTGAATGACGGTCTGGTGCGAAGGAGCAAACTTGACCTTGAAGAACTTGGACCACTGGTCCTGGGTGAGCGACAGCGGAGAGAACGCGCCGTTCTTCGAGCCTTTGTCATGGCAGACCTTGCAATTGGTGCGATACAGGGTCTTGCCATCAGCGGCGAAGGAAACGGTGGCGAACGCTCCGAGGAGAACAGCGACTGCGGCGGTACGGATGTATGAAGTCATAGGTTCTGTCTTCTCTCTCGGTAGTTGCAATTTGCAATTACTCAGTTGCGAAATTTCGCAACTGTTGTACGATGAAACCACCGCCGGAAGATGTGACGCGCATCACGTTGCAATGGTCATTTACGAAAGGCGGGCGCCCGCCGCGGAGCCGGACGTTGTATCTTAGGAGTGGCAGACGGGCAGTAATTCACAAGGCCGGTTTAACTAATGAGTCCTACAAAAGCAGAAAACGGCAGAAAGACCAAGACGAAGATTGATTTCAAGGTCTACGAAATGCAGGCACAGATCTGCAAGGCGTTCGCGAACCCCGTGCGCCTGGTCATTCTGGACCTGGTTTCCAAAGGGGAAATGCAGTGCTCTGAGTTGCAGGAGATTCTCGGCATCACGCGCGCGAACCTGTCGCAGCACATTGCCATCTTGCGCGCGGCTGGAATTCTTTCGTTCCGGCGTGAAGGCAAGCAGATCTACTGCTCGCTCGCCATCCCCGAGGTCAAGCAGGCCTGCCAGATCGTGCACAAGGTTCTGGAAACCCAGTGCGAGGATGCCAGCCGCACCATCCGGCGCTGAGCGCTACTTCAACACCGAGCGGGTCTTGCGGACGTAGGTCTGCATCGAACGCGAAAGGTGCTCGAGCACATCTGCCCAATCCCGCAAGTGGCGCTCGCCAGCCTTGGTGAGCGAATAGGTTCGCCGTGCAGGACCGGATTCCGAGGGCTTCCAACTCGACTTGACGAAGCCGTTCTCTTCCAAGCGGCGCAGCGTGCGGTAGAGCGCCGCACCTTCAATCTCCGAATCCGTCAACGTATGTTCCTTCATTCCCGCAGCCAGATCGTAACCATACGAGCGGCCTCGCTCCTTCAGCATGTAAAGCACCACCGGCTCTACAAAGCGGTAGATGTTTCCCATGGCGCAGGTGCAGGGGAGTTCGTCGGGATGTTTCAGGCAGCCTCGGCTCATGCGGCGAGCATAGCATAGCCGCGGCCTCCGATTGCGCGCATCCGGCGCATGAAACCGATGGTGCACGTCAGCAGGAAAGCCCGGCTTCCCCAGCCGCAAATTCCGCGAGGAAGCGGGTTGCTCTGCAAGTTTGCGCCAGATCTCATCAGCCCGAACGGGCCTCTCCTCTCCTACTCTCTCAAGAACCCGGCAGATTCCGGCAACTCAACTCGGCAGAGCCACGAAAGTCCTGACAAGCCTCTGTTACACTCACCCGGTACCTCGGCGGCCTCGTTCTGTTCTCCCTATCCGTGAGGCCCTACCCGGCTCTTCTCCTCGCAAAGAGCATGGATGGAGGAATGCGAGCACGCATCCGTGGTGCGCCTGCCCTCCGGCTTCGGCGGCACGGCCACCACGCAGGAGACTTTGTCATGACCGCACGACACAACGGCATCGACTACATCGAGTTCTTCGCACCCGACCCGGTAAAGGCCCGCGTCTTCTACGAGCAGGCTTTCGGTTGGCAATTCAAGGAGTACAGCCCCGACTACACCTCGTTCCACACACCGTCCATCTCCGGCGGCTTCCGCCGCGGGGCCGTGGCGGCCTCGGGCGCGCCGCTCATCGTGCTCTATGCCGACGACCTCGCACAGGCCGAGCAGCGTGTGCGCGCCGCCGGAGGCACCGTTACCAAGCCGGTCTTTACCTTCCCCGGCGGCTCGCGCTTTGAGTTCACCGACCCCAGCGGCAACCAGCTCGCCGTGTGGAATGACAAGTAGCCTGCGGCGGTAAATCGCGCGGCGCAGCTTCGGCTGCGCCGTTTTCTATTGCGAGCCACGCGGCGCATCGCCTCTTATAAATGTCATTGTATTTATTACGGAACAATGCCATTCTGGCAGACGCGCGGAGGCCTGTGCTTCCCTTCTTCCGCCACGGCCCGGCATTTGCCCGGAGTCGCGCGAAAACGAGCTACTCCGCTCCGCGCGCCAGGCTGCCAACGGCAGCGTTGGGAGGATTAAACGTTGAAGATGCAAAGCAAGAACCGCCTTGGGTGTGCCGCTGCAGCTCTCGCACTGATGGCGGCCCTCGGAACCGCCCCCTTACACGCCCAGCAGACGAAGATCATCACCGACATGTGCGGGAATAAGGTGGAAGTGCCCGCCACGCCGACGAAGATTGCCGCCATGCATTGCGTTTCGCCGGAAAAGATCATGACGCTCGGCCAGGGACAGTCGCTGGCCGTGATGGCCAAGCAGTCGCCGTGGGCCTACAAGCTGTTTCCGGAGATTGCCACCGCCAAGGGCTTGCAGAACGCCACGCCCGACAACCTGAAGAAGATGGATGTCGATTTCGTGCTCTACACGCCAGGCATGACCAAGGAAAACCCGTTCAGCGCCGCCGGCATCAAGACCGTCTGCGCCTTCTCCGCCGATGACCGGCCGATGAAGATCGCGGACTTCACCCGCAGTTTCGAGGGACAGGTCACGTTCTTCGGCAACCTGCTCGGCGGGGACGCCAAGGCGCGCGCCGCAAAGTACAACGCCTATTACGAGAAGAAGGTGAAGCAGATTCTGGCCATCACCGCGAAGATTCCGGAGAAGGAGCGCCCGCGCGTCTACTACGGCGGACTGCGCTTCAGCATGTTGAACGGCCAGGGCAAGGGCAGCGTGATGCACTGGAACACCGTCATCGCCGGTGGCAACTATGTCTCCGAGACGCTCGCCGACAACCACTCGCACGCCACCATGGAGCAGGTGGAGGCGTGGAACCCGGACATCATCCTCGTCAGCGGCCTGGCGGATTCGACCGACTTTGTGACCAAGGACCCGAAGTGGGCGGCGCTGAAGGCCGTCAAGGCGGGCAAGGTCTACCTTTTGCCGCAGGGCATCTACGCCTGGGACCATGCCAGCAATGAGAATGTGCTGCTTATGATCTACATGGCCAAGCTGTTCTACCCGCAGCAGTTCAAGCACTGGGACATGGTGAAGGAGATGAAGACCTTCTACTCGGAGATTTACTGCAAGACGATTACCGACGCGGACGCCCAGCGCATCCTCGACCATCTGCCGCCGCAATAAGCTTTGCTGTAATCATCCTCACGACTCCTTGCCCCACTCAGGCCTCGTCCGCCGGAGTGGGGCCTTTTTTGTTTTGCGCGCTCCAGAAATCCGTCACACGTATCAGTTCGGAACACGCGGGCGGCTGGAATCCCCGCAAAATAAGCACAATTTCATCGATTTCAACGGAACAAACCGGCAGGAATTGGGGTCTATAGCTAGTGAACGGGGCCGAATGGAAGGCTTGCCGGGGTGTATCCGGCGATGGCTCCCCGCCGGGCAGGCTGGCGGAACGGCTTTAAGTGGCTGATGCGTTTTGACTTGGCGGAAATTGCCAAAGCACATTTGGTTGTTGACGCCGGTGGATCGCAGTAGAATGGAGGAGACGGTGCAAACCGTTGGAGCAACCACTGTGGGCGAGCTCGACCGCGCAATCCAAGTGCGCACGGAAGAGACTCTGATCGTCGCCGAGTTGAAGGCGGGATCGGAAGATGCCTACGCGTGGCTCATCACTCAGTTCCATCAGCCCATCTACAGCCTGGTTTACCGCCTGCTGGACGACCCTGCCGACGCGCCGGACACGGTGCAGGAGGTCTTCCTGAAGGTCTTCCGCGGAATCCAGCGCTTCCAGGGTGATAGCAGCCTGAAAACCTGGATTTACCGCATTGCCGTGCACGAGGCAAGCAACCGGCGCCGGTGGTTCTTCCGGCACAAGGTGCGTGAGACCTCGATTGCACAGGCGCAGGAAACGGATGCTGAATACGTCGCCAACATCAGCGAGGTTCGTGAATCGCTGGTGGATGAAGGCGACAGCCCGCTGGACGCGGTCCTGCGAGGCGAACTGTGTGCCACGGTCGAACAGGTGTTGGGCGAGTTGCCGGAACCCTACCGGACAACGGTTGTACTGCGCGACATCGAAGACCTGAGCTACGAGGAAATTGCCCAAGTAATGGACGTTTCCCTGGGAACCGTGAAGTCCCGCCTGGTGCGGGGACGCGATGCGCTGCGCAAACGGCTGCTGAAGCATGCGCCGGTGCTCGGAACAGGGTTTGCCAAGGAAGCGGATACGCCGCGACCGCGCCGCGAGGCGCTGCGTGGCGGACAGGAAATAGAGGTTTTGCCATGAAGTGCGCAGAAGCAAAAAGCCAACTTTCGCCCTGCTTGGACAGGGCGTTGACTGGCAAACAAGTGAGCGCGCTGAACCAGCACCTGGCCGAATGCGCCAGTTGCCGCCGCGAGTACATGCTGATGCAGTCGACACAGCGCATGCTCGCCTCGCTTGCGCCCGTACAGCCGCCGAAGGATCTGGCATTGAAGGTTCGCATCGCGGTGTCACGCGAACTCGCCGCCAGCCGCCGCAACCCCTGGGAGGGAGTGCTGGTGCGCCTGAGCAACGCGGTCAATGCCCTGCTGGTGCCCGCAACGGCCGGCACGCTGACGGCGGTCATCATGTTCGGCCTGCTGATCGGCATGATGTTCCCGCGCCAGGTCAATGGCGCCGATGTGCCGCTCATGGTCCACACGGCGCCGCAGTTGAGCTTTGCGCCCTTCGGCGTGGAAGCCGGAGCGCTCAACGGGGATGCCTTGGTGGTGGAAGCCACGGTCGATTCGCGCGGGCGAGTGCAGGACTATCGCATTCTGAATGCTCCGGCCAACGCGGAGCGGTTGATGCCCGAACTGAAGAACATGCTGATTTTCTCGGTGTTCCGCCCGGCCACCAGTTTTGGACAGCCGGTAAGCGGCAAGGTGATTCTTTCGTTCAGCAAGATCAACGTCGCCGGATAGCGCGGCAGTCTTTATCAGTAACAGGTGGCAAGGCGGCGGGCATCCGCCGCTTTGCTGTTTCCGGGGAATCCTCGCAGACGCGGGGCGGGTAACGTCGCGGTGCGACTGCCGGTCGCAGACGCGGGGCGGGTAACGCGGCTATATGCCGCTGCCGATGACTGGCAGACCGTTGATTCCCCAAGGTGAACACCGTACACTGGCAGCAGTACGTCTCCAGTTTCAGAGGCTTTTCGGAGGCCCTCCTGGTCCTTATGACCCGATCGTTTTCCGTCCTGAGTTTGGCAATTATCCTGGGCGCCGCAACGCTTGTGGCGCAGTCGAACCCCAAGTCGCAGCCTGCGGCCAAGGCCCCGGCACAGCAATCCACCGTGCCGAGTCCGCTGGCCAGCAGCCAGCCGCAGATGAGCATGGAGACCAGCGAGGCGCTGTTCGCGGTCATGGCCACTATCAACGCCTGTGGCTTTGATCAGGATCTGGCAGGCTCCGCGCCGGTGCGCGAGCGGATTCGCGAAGAAGTGGTGCAGGCGGCCCGCAGCGAGAAGGCGCAGGAAGACCTGCGAATGGCCTGCCGCTTCTATGCCGACCACATGCAGCCGGACACGGCGCGCCAACTCGGCCAGTACATTTCCCTGGGGTTGAATATGGGGGCCGGCCCGCAGTTTGAGCTGAAGGTGCAGGAAGCCGACCTTCCGCCGGATGCCGGCAACGTGCTCGGCATTGCGCCGCTGGTGCGCAACTTCTACAAGTCGGCGCAGTTGGGAGACATCTGGAAGGCCCATCGCCGGGACTATGCTGCGCTGGTCGACGCCTACGGCGAATCCGTGCACAACATGCTGCTGGCCACGGACGTCTACCTGCGGCGCGGCAGCACGTATGGCCGCCGCAGCTTCATCGTCTACCTGGAGCCGATGTCGGCGCCTGCGCTTGTCAATTCGCGCAACTACGGCGACGACTATTTCATGGTGTTCTCGCCGACGCCGAAGGGCATCAAGCTGGAGCAGGTTCGCCACGCCTACCTGCACTTTGTGCTTGACCCGCTGGCGCAGTCGCGCGGCAACAGCATGCGCCGGCTGGAGCCGCTGCTGCGGCTGGTGGCCAAGGCCCCGCTCGACGACAGCTTCAAGTTCGACATTTCCCTGCTGGTCAACGAGTCGCTCATCCGTGCCATCGAGGCACGGCTCCTGGGCGGCCGCGACGGCAGCGAGGACGACCGGCAACGGTCCGTCGAGCAGTCCATGCGCGAGGGCTTCATCCTCACCCAGTATTTCTATGGAACGCTGAAGAAGTTTGAGGCTGATCCAGAGGCCATCAACTATGCCTACGGCACATGGCTTCTGGAGATCAAGCTGGAAGACGAAACCAAGCGCGCCCAGCAGATTCGCTTTGCGTCCACCGCCACGCCGGAGCTGGTTCGCAAGCCTGAGCGCCGCCAGCCCATGCTGGACCTCGCCGAGCGCGCCATCGCCGCCGGGAATCTGGACGGCGCCAGGAAGTTCGCCCTCGACGCCATGAACAAGGGCGAGGACTCCGGACAGGCGTGGTTCATGATGGCCCGCGTTTCCACCCTTGAGGGCAAGATGTCCGAAGCGCAGGCGAATTTTGAACGCGCGCTTGGGCTGACGAAGAATACGAAGGTGCTGGCCTGGTCGCACATTTATCTGGGCCGCATTTATGACATGCAGGAAGAGCGCGCTAAAGCCCTGGAACACTACAACGCAGCGTTGAAGGCCGATGATGGCAAGGAAGTGCAGGCGGCCGCCAACCGTGGCCTGCAGAAACCTTACAGCGCGCCGCGCGGCACGGGTTCGAACGAATAGCGCTGCTGCACGCAGGAGAAGATGATGAAGCAGGTATGTATGTTTGCGGCGTCGTTGTTGATGACCGCCTCGCTGTGGGCGCAGAGCGCCCCCGCCCCCCAGGCACCGGCACAACCGGCCGCGCAGGCCGCCAGTCAACCTGCGGTGAACCACGGCCCGCAGGCCAAAACGCCGGAAGAGTTGAAGGCGTATCAGGATGTTCTGGCACTGGCAAAGGACCCGCAGGCCATGGAGACGGCCGCCGGTGCGTTTGCCGAAAAGTATCCGGCCAGCGAACTGCGCGCTTCTCTGTTCCAACAGTTGACGGCGATGTACGACAACGCCGGAGCCAGCGACAAGGCGGTGGCACTGGCTCGCCGGACACTCTCGTATGACTCCAAAAATGCGCTGGCCATGGTGATTCTGGCGGGCAACCTGGCCGAGCACACCAAGGACTCCGACCTGGACAAGGCGGAGCGGTTGAATGAAGCCATCGAAGTTGGAACCAAGGCGCTCGGCGCCATCGACCACATGTTCGTGCCGCCGCACTTCACGCCCGAACAGGCCGAGCAGGTGAAGAACAACCTCCGCTCGTGGACCTATGATGCCATCGGCCTGGCCAACTATTCCAAGCAGCAATATCCGGCCTCGGAGGCCGCGCTGCTGAAGTCGGTGGAGCTCAGCAAGGACAAGCCCAACCTGGTGACGCTGCTGCGGCTGGCCATTACGCAGGACAAGCTGACCAAGTACGCCGAAGCCATGTCGACGATCAACAAGTGCCTGGCCTTGGCGCAGCCCGGCTCCGCAGTGGAAGTGCTGGCCAAGCAGGAAAAAGACCGGTTGACGAAGCTGACCGCCAACCTTTTGAAGTAACGAAGCAAGTTTGCGCCCCTGCCCTGCAACCTGCGGCGGGGGCGCCTCCCTACCATGAAGCACACCACCAACCCGGCATCGCTGAAAGAGCTTGAATCCGCGCTCGGACACACGTTTGTGCATCCGGAGCTGCTGGAGCGCGCCATGACGCACAGCTCGCTGGCCAGCGAGCGTGGCAATGGCACGCTCGACAACGAGCCACTCGAATTTCTTGGAGACTCCGTGCTGGGGCTGGTAACCAGCCTGGAGCTGTTCGCACGCTTTCCGCAATTCAACGAGGGCAAGCTGAGTAAGCTGAAGGCCCATCTGGTGAGTTCGCGCCATCTGCTGCGCACCGCCAATGATTTGGAACTGGGCCGCTTCCTGCGGCTGGGACGCGGCGAGGAAAAGACCGGCGGGCGCGGCAAAGCCGCCCTGCTGGCAGACGCGGTGGAGGCCACCATCGCCGCGCTCTACCTCGACGCCGGGCTGGAAACCGCACAGTGCTTCATCCATCGCCGCATTCTGGAGCCGGAACTTGAGCGCATTGGTCCCGAGGCCGAACTGGGACTCAACACCGACCACAAATCGCGTCTGCAGGAGTGCCTGCAGGCTACCGGACGCCCCGCGCCACACTACGAACTGGTGGATTCCTTCGGCCCCGAACACAAGAAAACCTTTGCGGTGGAAGCGCAGTTGATCTCGCGCGAGGGCGAAGTGGAACATGTGGAACGCGCGCAAGGCCCGACCAAGAAGCGCGCCGAACAGATCGCTGCCGAACGCATGCTGGCCTGGATGAAGTCCGCGCAGGAGAAGGCCTGACCGTGGATGAGCTGAACAACCCGTCCGCACCGCTTCCGCCGGAAGCAGCCGAGTTGATCCCGGATGCGGCGTATCCGGAAGCGCCGGTGAACGAGCCGCGTGCGGCCATGCCCTCGCGCAGGGCGGTTGCCGCTACGAGCGCCTTCACCAGCGCAATGGAAGGGCTTCAGGCGCTGGCCATCACGGTTGCCATCGCAGTCTTCGTCATCTGCTTTCTGGTGCAGGCCTTCACGATCCCGTCGGAATCGATGGAAGACACGCTGCTGGTAGGCGACTACCTGCTGGTGGACAAGACGCGCTACGCAGGCGACGGCGTCTTTGACTGGGCCATGCCATACCGCCCCATCCACCGTGGAGACATGGTCGTCTTCCGTCCGCCGCAGCATCCCAGCGAGCACTACGTAAAGCGCGTGATCGGCATGCCGGGCGACCGGCTGAAGATGGTGCGCCGCCGCGTCTACATTAACGGGCAAATGCTCTGGGAACCGTACGTCGTATTCAAGTCCAGTTTTCCGGACGCCTTCCGCGACAACTTCCCCAACGGCAGCGCCATCTCGCCGGAGATGACCGTGCGCTGGCACCAGCAGATGAAGAAGTGGGTGGAGAACGGCGAGCTGATCGTCCCGCGCGACATGTATTTCGTGATGGGCGACAACCGCAACCAGAGCGCCGACAGCCGCTACTGGGGCTTTGTGCCCCGCGAAAACGTCGTCGGACGGCCGCTGCTGATTTACTGGTCCATGGACGCGCAGGCCGCCGACAGCGACGACGATGCGCCCAGCCCCGCGGGTGATAAACTCTTGACGTGGCGGGACCGCCTCGCGCTGGGTTGGAACCATCTGCGCTGGCACCGCATGTTTCGTCTGGTCCGCTGACCCCCTGGGCAGGCGGGCAGGCCTATTCCAAGCCTTACAGGACTGATGACGTTGGCCAACGAAGAAACTTCTGTTCGCAATTCCGAAACCGAGTCAAACCAGCCGCCCAAGGAGACGACCGCAGAGTTCATCTCCTCGATCGCCAGCGTGCTGGTCATCGGACTTTTCATCATTACGTTCGTCCTGCAGGCCTTTGAGATTCCCTCCAGTTCGATGGAAGACACGCTGCTGATCGGCGACCACGTGTTCGTGGACCGCATCCGGCTGGCGCCCACCACCAGCTGGATGAAGTGGATGATTCCCTACCGCGAGCCGCATCGTGGAGACATTGTGGTCTTCGTGTCGCCTTCGACGCCCGGCCTGTTCGTGGTCAAGCGCGTCATCGGCCAGCCCGGCGACCGCATCCACCTGCGCAACGGCAAGGTGTACCTGAACGGCGTGCCGCAGAACGAACCGCAGGTGAAGCATGCCCTCGGCAATTTCAATCCATATCGCGATGAGTTCCCCTCCGTGCAGGCCGACCCCGAAGAGGTGAGCAGTTACTGGCTCTACACCATGCGTGGGCATATTGAAGGCGAGGACATTGTGGTTCCGCCTGACTCCTACTTCGGCATGGGTGACAACCGCGACGTCTCGCTCGACAGCCGTTACTGGGGCTTCATTCCCCGTGAGAACATCCTCGGCCGCCCCATGTTCAACTACTGGTCGTTCATCACGCCGGCCACGCAGTGGCAGCAGACCGACATCGGCAGCCGCGTCGGATTCCTCTTCCACATCGTCACCCACTTCTTCACGGAAACGCGCTGGTCGCGCATGTTCCACCTGGTGCACTAATGACAACGCGGACCGCGAAGCGCTGGGGCATTGGACTGGTGGTGGTGGCGCTGCTGGCGCTGTTTCTTCCGCCTTACATCAACGTAAAACGGTTCCAGCATCGCCTGGCGGATTCCATGAGCCAGGCGATGGGCCGCCCCGTTACGATCAGCAACGTTTCGCTGCGGCTGGTGCCGCAGCCTGGCTTTGACATGGAGAACCTTGTTGTCGCCGACGACAAGGCTTACAGCGCCGAACCCATTCTGCGCGCCGACGAAGTGACCGCCTATCTGCGGCTGACTTCGCTGTGGCGCGGCCAGCTCGAAGTCGCCAAGCTCTCCCTGAAGTACCCGAGCCTGAACCTGGTACGCGGCGCGGACGGCCACTGGAACGTGGAGTCTCTGCTGTGGAAGGCCACGACCACACCGGCGGCGCCGACCAATGAGCGCGCTCCGCAGTCGAGACCTCGCTTCCCGTACATCTCGGCCACCAATGGCCGTATCAACCTGGTGCGCGGACTGGAGAAAAGCGTCTACTCGCTGACAGAGGCTGATTTCTCTCTTTACAGCCAGGCGGAAGGCCAGTGGCGCGTGCGGCTGGAAGCGCGCCCGGTGCGCACGGATGTAAAGATCTCCGACACCGGCACACTGAAGGTTGATGGCGTTTTCGGACACGCCGATTACCTGCGCAACAGCCCTGTGCACGCCACCGTGGTGTGGCAGCACGGCCAACTTGGACAGTTGAGCAACTTGGCCTCCGGACAGGACATGGGCTGGCGCGGTGAAATGTTGTTCTCCGCCAAGCTGAACGGTTCGCCCGCCGATCTGCACTTTGAGACGTCCACGGGTATCACCGATTTCCGCCGCTGGGACGTTGTGGGCAGCAGCCAGTTGAACCTGCAGTCGCAGTGCACCGGCACCTTCAGCAGCACCGACGAGAGCCTGCGCGCGCTGCAATGCCGCTTCCCCTTCGCCGACGGCACGGTGTTGCTGAGCAGCGACATGACCGCGCTCAGCGGCGACCGCTTCGACCTGAACGTTGCGGCCGAGAAATTGCCGCTGCGTACCGTGGTGAGCCTGGCCAAGCACGTCAAGAGCGAGATTGCCGACGACCTGGACGCCAGCGGCACTTTGACCGCTTCGTTCCACGTCAACAAGCAGGATGCCTCCGCCGATGCGGCTTGGACCGGTGGCGGCGAGGCCGATGCACTGGTGCTGCGCAGCGCCGTGCTCGGTCAGGACCTGACAATCAGCAAAGCCGATTTCGTGATCCGCACGCCGCAGCCGCAGGCTCCGGCCAAGGGCAAGCACGCTCGCGCGGCCAAGGCCGTGCCGGCAACTCCGGCTACGAATGCGCTGGTATTCAATCCGTTCCCGCTCGCGCTGGGTGGCGCACAACCGGCCACGGCCGGCGGACGCCTCGACACCAAGGGCTACGAACTGGATCTCAAGGGAGACTCCACACTGGAGCGCCTGCTACAGGTGGCACGCACGCTCGGTGTGGGCGCACCCAAGTTCACGCTCGCGGGCAAAAGCGCAGTCGACCTGAAACTGGCGGGCGAATGGATGAGCAGCCGAAGCACGCTCTCCGGAACCATGCAGTGGAAGGACGCGCATGCTGAGGTTCCGGGGATGAACGATCCTCTGGAGCTGACGCAGGCGCACGTGACGCTGGCGGAAAACCGCATGAGCCTGCAATCGCTGGCAGGCGCCGTGGGCAAAGCGCGCTTCACGGGCAGCGCCAGCATGCCGCGCTCCTGCACGCCGGACCAGCCCTGTGAATCCAGCTTTGTGCTGCAGTTTGACGAGATTGATCCGGACCAGTGGAACAACGCGCTGAATCCGCGCGTGCGACGCCGCTGGTTCAAGCTGTTCGGCTCCAACGACGCACGCAACCTGGTGAGCACCATGAAGACCACCGGACACATCAGCGCGCGCCGCATCCTGCTGGGCTTTGGCACGGCCACCGAGGCGGAAGCCGACGTGACGTTGCGCGACGGTGTGGCCGAGTTGAAGAACCTGCACATGAGCCTGTTTGGCGGCGATGTGCGCGGCGACGCCAAGATGAGCTTTGCCGGAGAGCAGCCGGAATACAGCGGCAGCGGACTGCTGGCAAAGATGAACGTGGCACAGCTCTCGGAGAAGACAAGGCTCGCGCTCGGCACCGGCGTCCTCAACGGACACTGGGAGTTGCACATGACCGGATGGCGGCAGAGCGAGCTGGCGAAGTCGGCCGTGGCGCGCAGCGAAGTGACCTGGACCAACGGCACGCTCAAGTCCATCACGCTCGACGGCCACACCCCGGTGAAGTTCTCGACCTTCGGCACCACGCTGACGCTCGAAAAGAGCAAGCTGAGCTTTGAGCCTGGACTGCTGCAGGCCGGCCCGGCTGCCTACGAAGTGAGCGGCAGCGCCAACACCGACAGTGTGCTGGACCTGAAGTTCCAGACCGGACAGAACAGCGGATTCCACGTTACCGGAGACCTGCAGAAACCGCAGATCGCCCCCCTGACTCCGCAAGCCGAGGCCAAGCCGAAGAAGTGACGAAGCGCTGCTGCACATTGGCCTTGATGGTCTTGTTCTCGGCGGCGCTTACGGCGCAACTGCGGGGCACTTCGGCTGCTTATGCGGCGGCCGAAGCGAAGTTCCATCGCATGGGGGAGAACGCCACCAGCGTGCCGGTACGCGAAGAGACCACCGTGTTGAAGGAAGCCGAGTGGAACGCCTACCTCGGCGAGGGCGGCGTGAAGCTGCCTCCGGGCGTGCGCAAGCCGCACTGCACGAGCGAGCCCGGCGCAGTCACCTGCACGGCTACCGTGGATTTCGACGAGCTGACCTCGGCAAGGCCCGGTCACGCTCCCCGCTTTCCGCTGTTCATCGGCACGCACGATGTGAAGGGCGAAGCGCACGTGTGGGGTACGCAGGGTGACGGCTTTGTGCAGGTCGCCACGGTGGAGATCGACGGCATTGCCGTGCCGCGCCGCCTGCTGGAGTACTTTGCGTCAACCTTCCTGCGGCCAAAGAACGGGCAGCACATCGGGCTGTATACCAAGTTTCCGCTGCCAGCGCATATCGAGTCCGCCGGGGTCGGCGCGCACGACGTAACATTGGTCCAGAAGTAACGCGGCACGGCCTGCCAACGGCTCCCCCCGCTGCGTGTTACTCTAGTTTCGACTAGGATTTACAGGCCATGCCACAACAAGGCGTAGAAATTTTCTTCCAGATCATGGCGTTTTTGTTCGCCCTCAGCTTCCATGAGTCGGCGCACGCCTGGGTTGCCGAACGTTGCGGCGACCCGACGGGCCGCATGCTGGGGCGCATCACCATGAACCCGATCGCGCACATCGACCCCCTGGGGACGATCGTGATGCCGCTGCTGGCGGCCTTCACGCACATACCGCTGATCGGCTGGGCCAAGCCCGTGCCGGTAAACCCGCTGAACTTCCGCCACATCCGCCGCGACGACATACTCGTTTCGCTCGCCGGACCGGTCAGCAACATGATTCTGGCGGTAGCTTCGGTGGTGGTCCTGGCCATCTGCCGCTTCGCCAGCGGCATGCACCTGGCGGCGCTGTACATGGGACTTGGCGGCAGCGTCTGGCAGGCTCTGGTCGTCATGTTCCTCATGATGATGGAAGTCAACCTTTTGCTGGCGGTCTTCAACTGCATCCCCATTCCTCCGCTGGATGGCAGCCACGTGCTGCGCCATCTGCTGCCGGAGTCGATGCAGGAGACCTTTGACCGCGTCGGCATGTTCGGCCTGCTGATTCTGATGTTTCTCGGCGGACGCATGCTGAGCGTGATGCTCGCGCCAGTCGAGCAATTCTTCTACAACATATTGGACAGACTGTAATGGTAGATACGGCAAAGCAAGCAGCGGGCCGCGTGTTGAGCGGCATGAGACCAACCGGAAAACTTCACATCGGACACTACGTTGGTGCGCTCCAGAACTGGGACCGCCTGCAGGAGACGCATGACTGCTTCTTCTTTGTGGCCGACTGGCACGCGCTGACGACCGATTACGCCGACACCACGCGCATCAAATCGAACATCATCGAGATGGTTTACGACTTTCTCGCCGCCGGGCTTGATCCGGAGAAGGCGACCATCTTCATCCAGTCGCATGTGCCGCAGCACGCCGAGCTTCACCTGCTGCTCTCGATGATGACGCCGCTCGGATGGCTGGAGCGCGTTCCCACCTACAAGGAACAGCGCGAGAATATCAAGGACAAGGACCTGGGAACCTACGGCTTCCTCGGCTATCCGGTGCTGATGACAAGCGACATCATTCTCTACAGCCCGTCGATCAAGCTGCCGGAAGATAAGCGCAAGCTGCTGGTTCCTGTGGGCGAAGACCAGGTGCCGCACCTTGAGATTTCGCGCGAGATCGCGCGCCGCTTCAACCAGTTCTACCCGCTGAAGAATGTTGCCGCTGCCAGCACCGAGGACGACAAGCGCCCCGGCGTCTTTGCCGAGCCGCAGGCCCTGCTGACTCCGGCGGCCAAGCTGCCCGGCACCGACGGCCGCAAAATGTCGAAGTCCTATGGCAACTCCATCATGCTGAGCGATCCGGAATCCGAAGTGCGCAGCAAGCTGAAGACGATGGTGACGGACCCGGCGCGCGTGCGCCGCACCGACAAGGGCAATCCGGACATCTGCCCCGTCGGCGACCTGCACAAAATCTTCAGCGATGCCGAAACCATGGCGAAGGTCCGCGAGGGCTGCACCACCGCCGGAATCGGCTGCATCCAGTGCAAGGGCTGGGCGGCGGACAACCTGATGAAGGTGCTGGCCCCGATCCACGAGCGCCGCGCCCACTTTGAGCAGAAGCCCAAGCAGGTGTGGGAGCTGCTGGAGGAAGGTTCGGCTCGCGCGCGCAAGGCCGCCGAGGATACACTGGAGGCCGCGCGGGAAGTGATGGGCATGGCCCACAGCTATACCGACAACGACACCGCGAAGGAAACCAAGTAGCGTGGCCGAAGAGACCAAGCAGGCAGCACCGAATCCGGAGCCGAACGCGGCCAAGTCCGCGCCGAAGAAGGCCGAAGTGCGCGAGATGCAGAACGAGTCGCAGTTCTCCATCAACATCGCGCAGGTCTACGACGGCCCGCTCGATCTGCTGCTCGACCTGATCCGCAAGCAGGATATCGACATCTACGACATCCCGATTGCGAAGATCACGGCGCAGTATCTGGAATACGTCGAGAACATGAAACAGCTCGACATTGACGTGGCGGCCGAGTTCATCTACATGGCCTCGCTGCTCATCCAGATCAAGTCGAAGATGCTGCTGCCGCGCGATCCGGATGCGCCGGCCGGCGAGGAAGATCCGCGCATGGAACTGGTCAACCGCCTGCTCGAGCACGAACGCTTCAAGACCGCCGCGCAGATGCTGATGCAGAAGCAGCAGATTGAAGACGCCGTGCTCAGCAATCCGGCGCTGCGCGAGTTCCGCAACGCAGAGGGCACCGAACCGGAGTTGTCGACCGACATTATCGACCTGGTCAAGACCTTCCGCACCATCATCGAGCGCGCCAAGGACCGTCCGGTGCTGCGCTTCAATGAAGAAGCGGTGACGGTCGGGCAGATGATTGAGTACGTGCGCCGCCGTCTGGTTGTGGAAGACCGCCCGGTGCGCCTGCGGCAATTACTGCGCCACCTGCGCACGCGCCAGTCGCTGATCTGTGCGTTTCTGGCGCTGCTGGAGCTGGTTCGCCTGCAGGCCGTGCAGTGCCGGCAGGACGCCGTGTTTGGCGACATTGTGCTGAAGAAGTACACGAATTTTGACAACATCGCCGTCGACAGCGGCGAGGTCAAGGACGACTGGATGTAGCGTCCCGCGCTTTGGCGCGACGCGGCCCACGGGCCGCACCCGATAACGAGATTCGAGGCATTCACCGTCGAATGAGCCTGAAAGCAAAAGTCGAAGCCATTATCTACGCGGCCGAAGAGCCGATCACCGTCGATCAGATTGCGCAACTGCTGCGCGAACCTATCCTGGCCGAAGCCGCCAAGAAGGCCGCTGAGGATGCCGCCCGGCAGGCGGAAGAAGCCGCCTCCGCCGAGGTGAAGGCCGAGTATCTGGCCGCCACCGAAGCCGCCGAAGGCAGCGCCGAGGATGTTGCCAGCGAAGTCGCCGAGGACGCGAGCACGGAGGCGGAAGCCTCTGCAGAGCCTGCCGCCGAGACCAGCGAATCCGCCGTGCAGTCTGAGCAAGAGGCGGTGGAGGCCGAAGGCGGGCCTGTGGCCGAAGAGGCTGCGGTGGAAGCACCTGCGGCTGAGCCGGAAGCTCCGGCAGACACGGAAGCCGTGTCCGAGGCTCCCGCGACCGAAGCATCGCCGAATGCCGAAGAAGCCAGTGAGCCTGCGGCTCCGGCGGCGGAAGCCGAAGGTGAAGTCGCGCCCGCCGCAGAAGCTCCGGCCGCAACCGAGCCGGACGCACAGGCCAGCGTTGCCGCGCCGGAGACCAAGGCGGGCAAGCGCCAGAAGAAGACTAAGGAAGAACTCGCGGTGGATGCGCAGCTCCGCGCCCGCGTGCGCGAGCTGATTACCGAGCTGGTTGCCGACTATGCCAGCGAGGACCGTGGCATCGAAGTCCGGCACGTCGCCGGCGGCTACCGCATGTCCACCAAACCGGAGCACCATGACGTGGTGCGCGCCTTTGCCAAGAGCCTGAAGCCGCCGGTGCGCCTGTCGCTGGCCGCGCTGGAGACGCTGGCGGTCATTGCCTACAAGCAGCCCATCACGGTGCCAGAGATCAGCGAAATCCGCGGCGTGGAGTCGGGTGGCGTCATTGGCACGCTGCTGGATCGCAAGCTCATCACCACCGCCGGACGCAAGCAGGTCATCGGACGCCCGATCCTCTATAAGACCGCCAAGGAATTCCTCATGCGCTTCGGCCTGAACGACCTGACCGAACTGCCCAGCATGGAGGAGTTCGAAAAGCTGGCCGCCGACGGCCTGGGCGCGGAACTGGAAGCCCCGGCTGAAGCCGAAGCTCCCGCCGAACCGCAGTTGCCGCTGGAACCGGCTGACGAGTCTGAGGCCGAAGAGACGGCTGCGCCGGAGACCACCACGGAAACAGAGGAATCGGAAGTTTCCACCGAGGCGGAGCCCACCGCCGAGCAGCCCGCGGAAGCCGAAGCCTCTGAGGCTCCCGAGACGGTTGCCAACGCCCCCGCCGAGGCCGGAACTGAGCCCGAAAAGGGCGACAAGCTCCCCAGCGAGAGTTAATTCGCGCGCCGGAAGGCACAGGTTGCATGCAACCTGTACAATGAATCGTTATGCCTTCTGAGCGTTTACAAAAGATCCTTGCCGCCGCCGGCATCGCGTCGCGCCGCAAGAGCGAAGAACTCATCACCGAGGGACACATCTCGGTGAATGGGGAAACTGTCACAGAGCTTGGCACCAAGGCCGACCCGCGCACCGACGAGATCCGTCTTGACGGCGAGCTGCTGCGCGGCCCCGAGCGCCACGTCTATATCATGCTCTACAAGCCCAAGGGGCACGTCACCACGGTGAGCGATCCGGAAGGACGCCCGACGGTGATGGAGCTGCTGCAGGGCGTCAAGGAGCGCGTCTTCCCCGTCGGCCGCCTCGACTACATGAGCGAGGGCCTGTTGCTGATGACCAACGACGGCGGGCTGATGGCGCAGCTCACCAAGGCCGGTTCACACGTTGCCAAGACCTACCAGGTCAAGGTCAGCGGCCACCCCACGGAAGAAGACATCCAGCGCCTGCGCGAGGGCATTGTGCTGCCGCCCGAGCCGGGCCTGACCGGCGCGCACGGGCACAAGCAGCCCGGCGTGGAGCGCCGCAGCTTCCGCGTGCGCACGCAGCCGGCGCGCATTGAACTGGCCGTGGAACAGGAAAATCCGTGGTATTCGGTCACGCTGATTGAAGGCCGCAATCGCCAGATCCGCCGCATGTTCGAGCAGATTGGCCACCACATTGAGAAGATCAAGCGCGTGCAATACGGCCCGCTGGAGCTGGACGTTGAGCCGGGCCAGTGGCGCCTGCTCACCACCAAGGAAGTGAACGCGTTGCGCACCTCCATTGACAAGCCCGTGGACATGAGCTCGCCCAAGCGCGGACGCAAGCCTGCCTTTGGCGAGAAGCGCGGAGAACGCCGCGAGAACTTTGTGCGCGGAGACTGGCGCGATGCCGCCCGCAAGGTGATGGACGACCACGCCCGCGAGGAAGGGTCCGAGGGCGAGGAGAAGACATCTGCACCGCGCGGCGAACGCACGGAACGTCCCCGCCGCGAATTCGGCGAGCGCAAGCCGTTCAAGAAGAGCTTTGGCGCAGGCGAGCGTCCAGCCTTCAAGAAGAGCTACGGCGAACGCAAGTCATTCGGCGACCGTAAACCGTCCGGCGAGCGCAAGAGTTTTGGTGACCGCAAGCCGTTCAAGAAGTCGTTTGCCGAAGGCGACCGCAAGCCATTCCGCAAGTCCTTCGGCGAGGGCGAACGCAGGCCTTTCAGGAAGTCTGAGGAAGGCGGCGAGCGTCGCGAATGGAAACCTCGTGGTGAAGGTGCAGAGCGTCCGCGCCGCGAAGGCGGCTTCCAGAAGCGTGCTGAAGGTGGCTTCCGTCCACGCCGTGAGCCGGGCGAAGGCAAGAGCTTTGGCGAGCGAAAGCCGTTCGGTGAACGCAAGCCATTTGGTGACCGCAAACCGTTTGGCACGGGCAAGAGCTTCGGAGATCGCAAGCCGTTCAAGAAGAGCTACGGCGAAGGCGAACGTCCGGCCTTCAAGAAGAGCTACGGAGAGGGTGAGCGCAAAAGCTTTGGCGACCGTAAACCTTTCAAGAAGTTTGCCGAAGGTGGCGAGCGCCGCGAGTGGAAACCGCGTGGTGAGGGTGCAGAGCGCCCGCGCCGCGAAGGTGGCTTCCAGAAGCGTGCCGAAGGCGGCTTCCGTCCGCGCCGTGAGCCGGGTGAAGGCCGGAGCTTTGGCGAGCGCAAGCCGTTCGGTGAGCGCAAGAGCTTTGGGGATCGCAAGTCGTTCGGCCCGGGCAAGCCGTTCGCGAAGAAGTCCGCTGGGCCACGCGGTGAAGGCCGCGGCACGCGCAAGCCTCAGGGCGAGCGCGGACCGCGTCAGGATCGCGGGCGTGGCTCAGAATTCCGTGGAGGACGCGGCTCTGGTCCTCGCCGTCCGCGGGCATAGTTGGAAGCGCGCGGCCAACGCCGCGCGCCGGGCTCGTCTCAATGCAGGCCTGATTTACGGAAGATGCGTCAAGGCCATTGCAGTCAGGCTGCGGGCGTCGTAACAACGGCGCCCGGCAAGTCTCCCGTAAATCGGTCAAACGGTCGCACCGTCAACCAGCGGCGCGGCGGAATGCGAGGCGTTATGTCGAAGTTGGCAGCACTCTTCCCTGAGTACATCCGTTCCATCTCTCCCTACGTTCCCGGAAAACCCATCTGGCAGGTGGAAGCCGAAAGCGGCGTTCGCGCCGTCAAGCTCGCCTCCAATGAAAACCCATTTGGCCCTTCGCCGCTGGCGCTGGCTGCGGCCCGAGAGGCAGCCGCGACGGTCAATCTTTACCCGGACACCGCCAATCTTGAGTTGTGCCGCGCGCTGGCCGCGCAGCTCGGCCTTGCGCCGGAGAACCTGATCGTCACCTGCGGATCCACTTCCCTGCTGGAACTGCTGACGCGCGCACTGCTGCGCCCTGGGCTGAATGCCATCACCAGCGAGCGCACCTTCGCGCTGTACCCGACTTTCACGCGCGGCGCGGGCGCCGAGTACCGCACGGTGCCCATGCGCGGACATCGCTATGACCTCGATGCGATCGCACGGGCCGTGGATGAGAACACGCGGTTGATCTTCATCGCGAACCCGAACAATCCGACTGGAACCCTGCTGACAGCGCCGGAGATTGACGAGTTTCTCGACCAACTGCCCGAGCACGTCATCGTCGCGCTCGATGAGGCGTATTACGAGTTTGCCGAGACTTTCGCGCGCAAGCGCGAGATCGATTACACGCACGCTCCCGACTACGTTCGCAGCGGCCGCAATGTGATTGTGCTGCGCACCTTCAGCAAGGCCTATGGGCTGGCGGCACTGCGCGTCGGCTACGGCTTTGGTCCGGCGGAGTTGATCGGCTACCTTTCGCGGTTGAAGACGCCGTTCTCCGTGACCGGGGTGAGCGAAGCCGCGGCGCTGGCGGCGATGAAGGACACCGCGCACCGCGAGATGACCATGCGCAACAATGCCGAGCAAAGCGAAGTATTGCTGCGCGGGCTGCGCTCGCTCGGATACCACCCGGTCGAGAGCTGGGCCAACTTCATCTACTGCGGAGTGGGTGAAGATGCGGCACCGCTGGCTGCACGCCTGGAGCATGAAGGCGTGATTGTGCGCCCGATGGTGGGAGCCTGGGGAGACCCTCAGGCCATCCGCATCAGCATCGGTCTGCCCGAGGAGAACGAGCGGCTGCTGGCCGCACTGAGCCGCGTCGCCACGGCGTGTCTTGCACGCTGAGACTGTAAGCAGAGTATTTCCGTGAAACAGGAGGCCGCTCTCGGGCGGCCTCTTTCATTTCCGCGAGGAGCGCTACTTCTGGCAGTGCGGGCAGTAGTGGCTGCTGCGTCCGGCGATGACAACGCGCTTGATGGGCGTGCCACAGACAAGGCATGGCTCGCCGGTACGCTGGTAGACGCGGTGCTGAAGCTGGAAGAATCCGCGCTTGCCCTCGGCATCCACATAGTCGGAAACCGAACTGCCGCCAAGTTCAACAGCTTCCTTCAGGACCTGCTGGATGGCGTCGTAGAGCCGCAGCAGGTCGGCGCGCGTCAGCGATGCAGTGCGGTGGCGCGGGCGGATTCCGGCACGAAACAGCGACTCATCCGCATAAATATTGCCAATGCCGCTCAACAGCGACTGGTTGAGCAGCGCGCTCTTGATCGGCGTCTTGCGGCCATGGAAGAGTTGCAGGAACTGCTCGCGGTCGGCGCCGATGGGCTCCAGCCCCGGCGCGTGGAAGGCGGGCGGCTGCAATACCTGGAGCTTGCCGAACATGCGCGGGTCCACAAAGCGCAGTTCCTGCCCGCTGGCCAGTTGGGCGATCAGATGCGTGTGCTTCTCCACCTCGGCACCGGCGGCGCTCACCAGCATGCGTCCGGTCATACCCAGGTGGATGACCCACTCCGCAGGCTTGTCCGGACGTTCCAGAGAGGCAACGATGTGCTTGCCCACGCGGCGTACCCGGACGATTCTTGCGCCTTCCAGCACGGCGGCAATCTTTGCCGGCTTTGACTTCAGAACCTGGGGACGCTTGCCAATCCAGACGGTGCGGATGGTATCTCCGGCAACGCGCCGGTCGAGACCGCGCGCAATGGTTTCCACCTCGGGCAGTTCGGGCATGTGCCCAGTGTAGCAACCGGCAGGGGGCCTGTGGAAAGCCCTGGCGCGTAAGTTTCTGGCGCGGACTTTCCGCCGCTGGCAAAGCGCGATAAAATTGGTTGTACACAGCTTGTCTGGAAGAACCCCTTTCTCCAATTGAAACGGCCGCATCTGCCGTTCCCTGTGTGCGAATTTTCAATGGCGAGCCGGTCCTGAGACCGGCCGCGGGGAGCATCGCGTGAAGAAACCGACAACCGCCGTGGTAATCGGCGCGCAGTGGGGTGACGAAGGCAAAGGCAAGATCGTGGACGTGCTGAGCGACCATTTTCAGGTCGTAGCGCGCTACTCCGGCGGCCATAACGCCGGACATACCGTCACCATTTCGGGCAAGAAGTTCGTGTTGCAATTGATTCCCTGCGGCATCCTCCGCGACGGCTGCAAAGCCGTCATTGGCAACGGCGTGGTGCTGGACCCGTTCGCGCTGATGAAGGAAGTGAACGCGCTGACCAAGGCGGGCGTGCATGTCCGCGGCAATCTGTATATCAGTAACCGCGCGCACGTCATCCTGCCCTACCACCGCATGATCGAGCTGGGAGCGGAGAACGCGCCGGGACGCGTGAAGATCGGCACCACCTCGCGCGGCATTGGCCCCACCTATGAAGACAAGATGGCGCGCCGTGGCCTGCGCGTGGCCGACCTGCTCGACCGCGAACTGCTGAAGACGCACATTGCCAACGCCTGCAAGGAAAAGAACACCATCGCGCACGCGCTCTATAACAGCGATCCGCTCGACGCCGACAAGATGTTCGAGGAGTACGCGGCCATCGCCGAAGAGATCCGCCCGTTCGTCACCGACACGACCTACCTGCTGAACGAGGAGATCAAGTCCGGCAAGAGCATGATGTTCGAAGGCGCGCAGGGCACGATGCTCGACATCGACCACGGCACCTATCCGTTCGTCACCTCCTCGAGCGCGACCTCTGGCGGCGCGGTCATCGGCACCGGCGTTCCGCCGACGGCGATTTCCACCGTCATCGGCGTGACCAAGGCCTACTGCACGCGCGTGGGCAGCGGCCCGTTCCCGAGTGAACTGCTGGACGAAATGGGCGAGGCGATCCGCAAGAAGGGCAACGAATTCGGCGCCGTTACCGGACGTCCGCGCCGCTGCGGCTGGCTGGACATGCCGCTGCTGCGCTACTCGAACATGATCAACGGCACCGAGTGGCTGGTGGTCACCAAACTCGACGTGCTGGATGAGCTGGACACGATCAAGGTCGTGGTCGCCTACGAGATTGACGGCACCAGGACCGAGCAGGCCCCGGCGCAGGATTCCGGCTACCGCAAGATCAAGCCGATCTTTGCCGAGTTCCCCGGCTGGAAGACCAGCACTTACGGCATTACCGAGCACGACAAGCTGCCGGCCAAGGCGCAGGAGTACCTGAAGTTCTTGCAGCGTGAATCCGGCGCCAAGATCGGCATGGTCTCCACCGGCCCGGACCGCGAACAGACGATCTGGGTGGACGAGTTCACCGCCATGCTGGGCGGACGCTAGGAGCACACGATGGTTGCGCTGATTGTTCACATGAAGGTAAAGCCCGGCACCGAGCAGGAGTGCAAGCACCTGATGCGGTTGATGGAGGAGCAGACGCGGCGCGAGTCCGGCTGCATTTACTACATCGGCCACCAGTCGCCGGAAGACCCGACGGTGTTTGCCTTCTACGAACAGTACAAGTCGCAGCAGGCGCTCGAAGACCATTGGGCGTCACCGCACTTCAAGCAGTACATCACCGGCGGCATTGATGCGCTGGTGGCGGAGCGCACAAAGCACCTGATGCACACCATTGACTAACCGGTGTAAGTTTCACAGGCGGCGGGGCTTCGGCTCCGCCGCTTTTTTTGTCAGCCGGAGTGCTGCCCTCCGCATCTATTGCTCGCAGCACGATGGGCCACAAATTCTGAAATACAGGATGTGGAGGTTCTGTATGGCCTTGTCGCACGCACGTCACACGCTGATTCCCTCGCTCACCGTCAAGGGCGCACGGGAGGCGGTCAACTTCTACACAAGCATCTTTGGAGCACGCGAACACTGCCCCGCCATGACCGGCCCTGACGGCAGGATGATGCACGGCGAGCTGATGATTGGCGACCACCTGTTCTTCCTCAACGACGAATTTCCGGAGATGGGTGGGCTTTCGCCGCAAACACTCGGCGGCACACCGGTCACACTGCAAATCTACGTGGAGGACGCCGACAAAACCTATGCAGCCGCACTGGCCGCAGGCGCCAAGAGCCTGATGGCTCCGGCCGACATGTTCTGGGGAGACCGCTACGGAATGATCGTCGATCCGTGGGGACACCGCTGGGGCGTGGGCACACCCAAAGAAGAAGTCAGCCCCGAAGAGATGGCTGAGCGCGTTCGCAAGTTCCAGGAACAGCAGCAGTGCGAGCCGCAGAAAATCTAGCCTCGCGCTGAATGCAATGCAAAAGCGGGCCGAATATTCGGCCCGCTTTCTTGTGCGTACTGTTGCTGTCGAACAGCAGATCCTTCGTCGCCGACGCGCCTCAGGATGACCGCCTGACGGTTGCGAAACAACTCTTTCGCTCCACTCAGGGTGACCGCCGACGGGCTCTCGCCTCCGGCATACTCAGCGGTAATCCGCCGAGATCCTTCGTCGCTCACGCTCCTCAGGATGACGCCTGACGGGCTCAGACGCCCGTCAAAGCGGCGTCACTTTGCCAGTTCGTAGCCCGAGAAGAAGAAGCTCAGCTCGAAGCGCGCGGTGTCCTCGGCGTCGGAGCCGTGGGCGGCGTTGCGCTCAATGCTCTCGGCAAAGCGCTTGCGGATGGTGCCATCCTCGGCCTTGGCCGGGTTGGTGGCGCCCATCAGCTTGCGCCAGCAGGCGATGGCGTCGTCCTTCTCCAGGGCCATGACCACGATCGGGCCTTCGGTCATGAAGGCCGTCAGCGAGTCATAGAACGGCTTGCCAACATGCACGGCGTAGAACGCGGCGGCCTGGGCCTTCTTCAGGTGGAGCATCTTCATGCCCACAATGCGGAAGCCTTCCTTCTGGATGGCGGCGATGATTTCGCCGGTGTGGTTGTTGGCCACGGCGTCCGGCTTGATGATGGCGAGCGTGCGTTGCAGAGTCTTCATATCTCTCTTTTCGTGTTTAGAAATTGTGGCCGACACGCGAGAGCCGGACAGCGTGTGCCGTCCGGCTCGTCGAAGTCCTGGCCGACTCTCCGCCACGGCGGAGGCCTGCCTCTTATTGCTTCGCGGCCTTGGCACCGAGCGCCTTCACCAGGGTTTCCCCGATGAGCGCCGGCGACTTAGCTACCATGATACCTGCTTCTTCCAGAGCTTTCATCTTCTCGGCGGCGGTTCCCTTGCCTCCGCTGATGATGGCTCCGGCGTGGCCCATGCGGCGTCCCGGCGGCGCGGTCTGCCCGGCGATGAAGCTCACCACCGGCTTCTTCACGTGCTCCTTGACGTAGGCCGCAGCAGTCTCCTCGGCATTGCCGCCAATTTCGCCGATCATCACGATGGCCTCGGTCTCCGGGTCCTCGTTGAACAGGCGCAGGGCATCCACAAAGTTGGTGCCGATGATCGGGTCGCCGCCGATGCCGATGGCCGTTGACTGGCCGATGCCGCGCAGCGTGAGCTGGTGAACGGCCTCATAGGTCAGCGTGCCCGAGCGCGAGACGATGCCGATGTGTCCCGGCAGATGAATGCGCGCCGGCATGATGCCCAGCTTGCACTTGCCCGGCGAGATGATGCCCGGACAGTTCGGGCCGATCAGCCGCGTCGGCTTGCCCTCCATGTAGCGCCACACGGTCACCATGTCGCGCGCCGGAATGCCCTCGGTGATGCAGACCACCAGCGGCAGGCCCGCATCCACGGCCTCCATGATGGCCTCGGCCGCGAATGGCGGTGGAACAAAGATGATGGAGCAGTTCGCGCCTGTCTGCTTCACCGCGTCTTCCACGGTGTTGAAGATGGGCCAACCCTCGTGCTTGGTGCCGCCCTTGCCTGGCGTCACACCGCCCACAATCTTGGTGCCGTATTCGGCGCAGGCCTTGGCGTGGAACGTGCCTTCACGCCCGGTGAGCCCCTGCACGATGACCTTTGTGCTTTCGTTGACCAGAATGCTCATCGCGCACCTCCCGCCGCAGCCACCACCTTCTTGGCCGCATCTTCCATGTTTTCGGCCACGATGAACTTGAAGCCGCTGTTCTTCAGGATTTCGCGGCCCTGCTCCACATTCGTACCCTCCAGACGCAGCACGATGGGCAACTGGATGTTGGTCTTCTTGGCCGCTTCGACCACGCCGGTCGCCAGGGTGTCCACGCGCAGGATGCCGCCGAAGATGTTGATGAGCACGGCCTTCACGTGCTTATCGGCCAGCAGGATTTCAAACGCGTGCGTCACCTGCTCGGCGTTGGCGCCGCCGCCCACGTCAAGGAAGTTGGCGGGCATGCCGCCGGCAAACTTGATGATGTCCATGGTGGCCATGGCCAAGCCCGCGCCGTTCACCATGCAGCCCACGTTGCCGTCGAGCTTGATGTAGTTGAGGCTGTACTTGCTGGCCTCGACCTCCAGCGGCTCCTCCTCGGTCACGTCGCGCAGTTCCTTCAGGTCGGCGTGGCGGTAGAGCGCGTTATCGTCGAAGTTCACTTTGGCGTCGAGCGCAAAGACCCGCCCGTCCGTGGTGGTGATGAACGGGTTGATCTCAAACAGCGAACTATCGGTGTCCTCATAGGCCCGATAGAGCGCGAGCATGAACTTGACGGCCGGGGCGATGAACTCCGGCTTCAGGCCGAGCTTGAAGGCGATTTTGCGCGCCTGGAATGCCTGGAAGCCGATCGCCGGATCAATGTACTCCTTGATGATGGCGTCGGGGTTCTTTGCCGCGACCTCCTCGATCTCCATGCCGCCCGCGGCGGAGGCCATGAAGACCGGCCGCGAGACCGCACGATCGAGCAGGATGCCGAGATAAAGTTCGCTGGCGATGGGCAGCGTCTCTTCCACCAGCAGACGGTTGACCACCTTGCCTTCCGGGCCGGTCTGGTGCGTCACCAGCGTCATGCCGAGCATCTTGGCGGCCAGTTCTCCGGCCTCCTGCCAGCTCTTGGCAATCTTGACGCCGCCGCCCTTGCCGCGGCCTCCGGCGTGAATTTGCGCCTTGACGACCGCGCCCGTGGCACCGGCGCTCATCAAGTCCTTTGCGGCGCGCTCGGCTTCCTCGCGTGATGTGACCATCACGCCGCGCGGCACCGCAACTCCGTACTTCGACAGAATGGCTTTTGCCTGGTACTCGTGAATTTTCATAGTTCGGTGGTGCAGGCTTTGGCCTGCAAGTTGCCGGGTACCAAGACCCCAACAGCTTGCTCCCGGCGGTTGGTTCGTCCTTTCAATGGTCTCAGCCGGCGGACGTCACCGGCCTGCGTCGAAACACGCGATTATATTTGCCTGGCCGTTGGAAGTAAACACGAAGCGCATGGACGCGCAAACGTGAATTCTCCGACCGGATTTCCTGCATACGAGAATCTGTTTCCTCCATCATCCGCGAAGCAATCATCTGCCGCCGGAGACAGGATGCAGAGAAGCATTCCAGTTGTTTTGCTGTTTATGAGGTGAGGGTTCGCGCGCGGCGCAGTTTCAGTAGCGGCGGCGCATTTCCGCAAAAGCGTTGGGCATTCCTGCAAAAGGAAGCGGGCCGAATCTTCGGCCCGCCTGCAACTCGAAACCTGAAACTGGGAACTATTTCTATTCCACCGCCACCTTCTGCTTGTAGCTCGCAATGGAGACATTCCAGCGCAGCGTATCCACAATCGCCTCCTTCAAGGCCTGCGCGGCCTCCGGTTCGCCGTGGACGATGTGCGTGATATGCGGCGTCTTCTTGAAGGTCTCCAGCCACTCCAACAACTCAGGCGTATCGGCGTGGTCGCTGAACTGCTCCAGCGACGCCACCTGCGCGTGCACGGGAATGATATTGCCGTAAATTTTTACCTCAGGAGCTCGGTCCTTGATCTGGCGTCCACGGGTGCCCCGTGCCTGGAAGCCGATAAACAGGATGAGGTTGCGCGAGTCCGCCAGCCGCTGGGAAAGATGGTGCTGAATGCGCCCGCCCATGCACATGCCGTTGGAAGAGACGATGATGCACGGGTAGCGGCATTCGTTAATCTTCTTCGACTCCTCGGCCTTTTCCGCGAAGTGGAACTCCGGCCACTCCAGCGGCGAGCCGTAGCTGGCGATCATCTCTTTGGCAATCTCACTGAACTCTTCCTTGTGCTTCAGGAAGATCTCCACCGCCTTGATCGCCATGGGCGAATCAGCAAAAACGGGAACGCGCGGAATCAGGTTCTGCTCCATCATCAGCTTGAGCAGGAAGAGGAACTTCTGTGTGCGCTCCACGGCAAAGGCCGGCACCAGCACGCTGCCGCCTCGGGCCGCCGTCTCCGTAATCAGCTTTGCCAGCTCCGGACGAGGGTCCACATGCGGATGGCGGCGGTCTCCGTAGGTCGACTCCATCACCAGCACATCAGGGCCTTCGCCTTCCACGGGACCGGAGTGCACCACCTTGCCCGGCGCAATGTTGTTGTCGCGCACGCGGCCAATGTCGCCGGTGAACAGCAGCAGGCGCGGGCCGTTCGGAGTATTGAGAGTGATTTCCGCCATGGCCGCGCCAAGGATGTGCGCCGAGTGCACGAAGCGGAAGCTCAGCTCCGGCGTAATCTGCACGCTCTCGCGGTACGCAACGGGCTGCAACTGCCGCAGAGCCGCGTTGGCGTCTTCCACCGTGTAAAGCGGCAGGGCGGGCGTGTGCTTGGAGCTCTTGGTCTTGTTGTGGTACGCCGCGTCTTCTTCCTGCAGATAGGCGGAGTCCGGCAGTACAATGCCGCACAGATCGACCGTGGGAGGCGTCGCGTAAATTGGCCCGCGGAAGCCTTCGCGCACCAGGCGCGGCAGCCAGCCGCTGTGGTCAAGATGCGCGTGCGTCAGGATGACTGCTTCCAGGTTGCGCGGGTCCAGCGGCATCTCTTCCCAGTTCTTCAGCCGCCATTCCTTCGGCCCCTGGAACATGCCGCAATCGACAAGGATCTGCGAGCCGGTTTTGCCGGCCACGTCGCCATTTGTGTTAATGAGATGTTTGGAGCCGGTGACCGTGCCCGCCGCTCCCAGGAACTGTATGTAACCCACAGCGCCCTCCTTGTCCCTGCCCGACAGAATGTTGTAGTCCCGGGCGGAGCCGCGCGCAAGTCCGCAGCACTATTTGGAGGAGGACTCCACGCGGTAGGAGTTGTTGCTCACGTCGCCCTCGGGCACGCTGCCGTCATTCACAGTGACTTCCGTTGGCTCGTCCGTTGTGGGGATGCGGATGGTGGCCTTGCCATGCGCGGGCACTTCCACGCGGCCCACGCGTTCGCCACGGAGCGAGCGCACAACCACCGGCACTTCCGCGCCGGCACCGCCCAGGTTTTGCACCGTGACGGCGGCCACGTATTCGTTGTTCACCAGCAGCTTGCGCACGCCAACGCTCTCCACGGTGAAGTCCGGTAGGCCGCGGTCACGGTAGACCCAGTCGTCAAAGAACTGCTCAAGGCTGCGCTTGCCGATGCGCGATTCAATCAGCCGCTGCATGTAGGAAGGCTCGTGGTCATCAGCGGCGCGGTAGGCGGCGATAGCGCCGCGCAGCGCATCATCGTCGAGCATGTCGCGCAGCATCCACCACACAAACGTTGCCTTGGTGCGGAAGAAAAGTTGATCGCTGGTCTGCGTGAGCGGCTGCGGGGCAATTACCGGCGTGGGCTGCGCGGCATCGCCGGGAGCAGGCTCGGCTGCCGCCGCACTCAGCTTTGCCCCGGGGCGGTCGGCGGTGGCCAGCGCGTCTGCAAACTGGTTGAGGTAGGTGACGGCGGCACGGCGACCGAACTCGCGCTCCCGAACCAGCACCTGCGCAAGCCCCGCGAGGCCCTCGTTGATCCACGGGCGCGGCGAACTGAAGCAGGCATGCGCAATGGTGCGCGCCAATGCTGTGTCGAGCGCGCCTTCCGCATTGTGTTGGAGCGGCACGAACAGAAACGAACCAGCGTCGAACGGCAGAGCCTTTGAATCCGCAAGATCGACGATGACAACCTTGCGGCGCGGCCTGCCAAGCCAGTCTTCCAGCACCCCCGCCGTCCGCTCCACGGAGATGGCATATTCGCGCGCAGCATTGCCGTGCGGCGCAAGATAGTAAACGACGCTGCCTTCGTGGTCCTGGATGGAAAACGGGGCAAGAGTGAAGACCGGAACTTCCGACGCCTTGAAACGGATCGTCGCAACCGCGCGGCCCTCGGCGGGCTTCTCGCCCGCGGGCTGCGCCTCTCCGTTGGTCACCAGCCGGATGGGCGAAGACTTCTCGCCCTCGCTCCACAGGAATGTTACTTCCAGCGTTGCGCCGGCTTCGCGCGCCTTCCACAGCGCAATCTCGTCGTAGAGTTCGCTGCCGTTTGAGAGGCTGGCAGCCTCGGTCTCCACTGGATACCACGCCACGTTGCCAACGCCGCGCACGGCGGCAAACTGCGGCGCAAGCTGGTCCCACTCGCTGCGTGCGGCCACTTCGGCCGGCGTGCCAATCGCGGTCAGCCGCGTGCCATCGGCTTCGATGGTCCCTTCATATTCCACGCGCAATGTTGTGCTCGCGCCGGGTGCGAGCGGCTCCGGCAGGCGCACCACGGCCTCGGAGAGAACGCCGGTGTGGTCAATATCAGTGGTGTAGTCGGCAGCGACGAAGCTGAGTTCCTCCTCGCCGAACAGCACGCGTTTCCACTCCAGCGAGGAGCTGATTTGCAAGGAGACATCCCGCTGCGGCTGCTGCGAGATGTTGCGAACCTCCACGGTTCCAGTGGCCGAAACGGCGTGGCCCGCGGTGTTGACCATCACGCGCAGGCGCGTCTGCGGAAAGGCAAAGGCGTGACGATCCAGCGCGTGCGCCGGCGCGAACAGCGAACAGACAAATGCAGCAAGCGCCAACGCGCGCAGAATCTTCACCGCTTCTTCTTCCCTTTCTCCGGCGTCGCTTTGCGCTGCCGCAGCACCTCGTACATCACAATGCCTCCGGCCACGGAAACATTCAGCGAATCGACGGCGCCCATCATCGGAATGGACACCAGCATGTCGCACTTTCGGCGGACGAGGTCGTGCAACCCATGCCCTTCGGCGCCCATCACGATGGCGCAATTCATGTGGTAGTCCAGCTCGTCGTAAGTCTGTTCGCCGCGCTCATCCAGTCCGACGATCCAGACGTTCTTCTGCTTCAATTCGTCGAGAGTGCGCGCAATGTTCACCACGCGAGCCACCTTCAGGTGTTCGGCGGCTCCGGCGGAACTCTTCACCACCGTGCCGCTGATGCCCGCGGCGCGGCGCTCCGGAATGACGACGCCATCGACGCCTGCGCCGTCGGCCGAGCGCAGCAGCGCGCCCAGGTTGTGTGGGTCCTCCACGCCATCCAGAACAAGAAGGAAATTGTGCTCGCCGCGCTTGGACTCCAGCAGGTCCTCAACGTCGAGAAACTTCTTGCTGGAGGTCTGCGCCATCACGCCCTGGTGGTTGCTGGTGCGGGTCAGGCGGTCAATGTCTTCGCGCGGCACAAAGCGCACGCTGATGCCCTGCGCGCGGCAATCTTCAATGATGCGCTGCACGCGAGGATCGTTGCGGTCCTTCGCGATGGAAACATGGTCGAATCGGCGTTCGGCGCGCTTCAGCGCCTCGCTTACCGGGTGTATGCCAAAAAGAATGTCGCTCATAGGGCTCTCTGCTGTCCGGGCGCGGCTGCGCCCATCCAACCATTCTACAGGCATCAGACGATTGAAACCCGCGGACGCGAGCAGAATCCCATTCCGCAAGCCTGCGGTGCCCGCGCACCGTCCACGCCTCACACGCCATCAGCTATACTTTTCCGCAGGAGCTACCCATGGCACTTTCCGTGGTGATCGTGGACGACGAACAACTGGCGCGCGACGAACTCGCCTACCTGTTGCAGGACGTACCGGACGTAGAGGTCATTGCGCAGGGCAAGAACGGCCTCGAAGCCGTCAACCTCATCCGCGAACACTCTCCCGACCTCGTGTTTCTTGACGTGCAGATGCCCGGACTCGACGGCTTCGGCGTCATCAAGAAGCTGCTGGAGCACAAGGTCACGCCGCCGCAGATCATCTTTGCCACCGCCTTTGACCAGTACGCCGTGCGTGCCTTTGAGGTGAACGCGCTCGACTACCTGCTGAAACCCTTCGACAAGAAGCGCGTGGTGCAGGCCGTGGAACGCGCCCGCAAGAACCTTGAGGCCGCCGTGCCTCCCACCCAGAAGCTGGACACTCTGGTGCGCCTGCTGGAAGAACAGCAGAAGCCGCAGACCTCGAAGGTGCTGCTGAAGTCCGGCGGCCGCCTGTTCCTGGTCGACCAGAAGGACATCTGCTTCGCCTCCATTGAGGACGGCGTCATCACCGTGGTGGCGCAGGGCATGGAGGGCCAGTCAAACTGCCGCACGCTGGAAGAACTTTTGGCGGCGCTCGACCCGTCAATTTTCTGGCGCGCCCACCGCTCGTATCTGGTCAACATCAACCGCATTAAAGAAGTGGTGCCGTGGTTCAAGAGTTCGTATCAGATCCGCATGGACGACAAGAAGCAGACGGAAATCCCCGTCAGCCGCGCACAAACGCGCCGCCTGCGGGAACTATTCGGACTCTGATCGCTACGGGTTCTTAAAGAAGGAAGAAGGGCGGCATGATGCCGCCCTTCTTCTTGTCCGTGAAGCTGTCTCGACCTTCTCAGTGTTGGGCCACGGCAGCGTCATAGATCGCGCGGGCCGCTGCAGCGATGGTGCGATTGCGCGCATCGGAATCCGCGCGCGAATCCGTGAGGAAGATCGCCACGGCGAGCCGACGTCCGTCCGGCAACTCAATGAGGCCGATGTTGTTGGTTGCCGCAGCCAGACCATCGCGCGTGCCGGAGCTTCCGGTTTTGTCGTAGGTCACCGTCTGCGGCGGCAGTTCGGCCCGTATGCGCTGCGCACCGATCGGCGAATTTCGCATCCAGCCAAAGAGCAGCGCCGTGTGCTCCGGCGTCAGCGGCGAGCGGTCATTCAACAGCCTCAGCAGTGCCACGGCCGCGACCGGCTCAAACCAGTTGCGATATTGCGCCTGCCAATCCTTGTGCAGCCGGTGTTCGTTGTCCTCGATATGGAATCCCCGAATCCCCAGCTTTGCAATCGCCTGCTGCGCCGCTTTGGGGCCGCCGACGGCCTTTAAAACCAGATCGGCTGCCGCGTTGTCACTTGTGGTGACCGAGAGGGCCAGCAGCTCACGCAATGTCACATCCGCGTTTCCGTGAGGAAAGCGGTCCTGCAACTCGCTGTGCGTGCGCGGCAGAATGCGGTCCGCGGGCGCGAAGTGCACCTTTTGGTCCAGCGAGAGCCGCCCGGACTCCACCTGCTGCAGCGCAACCACCGCCACCGGCAGCTTGAAGACCGATTGCATCGAAGGGTGCCCCCGCGGATTCAGGTCGCAGTCCAGCACCGTGCCCGGCAGCGAGCAGGCTACATGGAGCTTTCCCTGGGAGGCTCCGGCGATGGCTGTCAGCCGCTCATGAAGCGGGCTCTGCGCAAACAACTGCGTGGTCAGCAGCAGGAAAAGCAGTGGACGAAACATGGAATCATCATAGAATTGAGTCCGCGTCCCTGTCTCCGCCGCCAGAAGGAGAATCTCAGCGGGGTGCGTTATAATCAGACATTCGCGATGAAAGCCTACGTTTACGTTTCGCTGAAGAAGAGTGTCCTCGATCCGCAGGGCAAAACCATACAGGGCGCGCTGGCCAAGATGGGGTACCAGGGCATGGCCGACGTTCGCCAGGGCAAATACTTCGAGATCACGCTCGACGACTCATTAAGCAAGGAAGCCGCCAAGACCGAGATTGAGAAGGCAGCACGCGAAGTGCTCACCAATCCCGTCATTGAAGAATTCCGCTACTCCATCGAAGAGTAGCCTGCCTCGCGTTCCCCCTCGTTGTCACGCGGCCGAGACTTCTTGCGGCTTGCGGTGTTCAATTCGCGGAGAAGGAGTGTTCCCATGTGCGGAATTGTCGGATACGTTGGCAAAAAGCGCGTCGTCCCCGTCATTCTTGATGGACTGAAGCGGCTGGAATATCGCGGTTACGACTCGGCGGGCATTGCCGTGGGCGGCAACGGAGACGGATTGCAGATCCGCCGCGCCGAAGGCAAGCTGCGCAACCTCGAAGAGGTCATCCGCCTGAAGCCGATCGACGGCACGTATGGCATTGGCCACACGCGCTGGGCCACGCACGGCCGTCCGAGCGAAGAGAATGCGCATCCGCACCGCGACTGCACGGGCAAGATCGTCGTCGTCCACAACGGCATTGTGGAAAACTACATGCCGCTCAAGCGCCAACTCCGCGAAGAAGGCCACACCTTCAACACGGAAACCGACACCGAGATCATCGCCCACCTGATCGAGAAGTTCTACTTCCAGGGCGAAACCAAGATTGCGCTGGAAGAAGCGGTGCGCAAGACCGTAAAGCTGCTGACCGGCGTCTTTGCGCTCGCCGTCATCTGCTCCGATGAGCCGAACAAGATTGTTGCCGCTCGCAACGGCCCCCCGGCGGTCATCGGACTGGGCAACGATGAATACTTCGTCGCCAGCGACGTGCCGGCCATCCTGCATCACACACGCGACCTGTTCTTTATGGCCGATGGCGACCTCGCGGTGCTCACGCCCAACGGCGTCACGCTTACCGACTTTGACGGCAAGCCCATTCATCGCGATGTGCAGCATGTGACCTGGGACCCGATCATGGCGGAAAAGGGCGGCTTCAAGCACTTCATGCTCAAAGAAATTTACGAGCAGCCGCGCGCCGTCCGCGATACCTCGCTGGGCCGCATGTCGCTTGAGACCGGAAAAATCTTCCTCGATGAGATGGAGTTCACCGAGGCCGAGTTGAAGGCCGTCGACAAGCTCTACATTGCCGCCTGCGGCACCAGTTGGCACGCCGGCATGGCCGGCAAGTACATGATCGAGCGGCTGGCGCGCGTGCCTGTCGAACTCGACTACGCCAGCGAATTCCGCTATCGCGACCCGATCATGGAGCCGAGCGACATCGCGCTGCTGATTACGCAGTCGGGCGAAACCGCCGACACGATCGCCGCGCAGCGTGAGAGCAAGGCCAAGGGCTGCAAGACCATCGCGGTGTGCAACGTGGTGGGCGCCATGATCGCGCGCGAAGCCAACGGCACCATCTACACGCACGCCGGCCCGGAGATTGGTGTTGCCTCAACCAAGGCATTCACCTCGCAGTTGGCCGCGCTGTTCCTGTTTGCCATGTATCTGGGGCAGGTGCGCGGCACGCTGAATGAGGAACAATCTCACCACCTGGTCACGGAGCTTTCACGCCTGCCCGGCAAACTGGAAGCACTGCTCGGCTGCGACGAGGAGCTTGAGGCGCTCGCAAAGCGCTATCAGCGTGCCCGCGACTTCCTCTACCTTGGACGTGGCATCCACTTCCCCATCGCGCTGGAAGGCGCGTTGAAATTGAAGGAAATCTCCTACATCCACGCCGAAGGCTATGCTGCCGGCGAGATGAAGCACGGCCCCAACGCGCTGATTGATGAGGACCTGCCGGTCGTCATCATGGCCACGCGCGATGACAATGATCCGGGCAGCGTGCTGCGCTACGAGAAGACCATCAGCAACCTGAAGGAAGTGAAGGCGCGCTCCGGCCGTGTGATTGCCATCGCCGTCGAAGGCGACGAGGAGATTCGCGAGTCGGCCGACCACGTCATCTACATCCCCAAGGCGCCGGAGCTGCTGCTGCCAATTCTGGAAATTGTGCCGCTGCAACTGCTGGCTTACCACATCGCCATCCGCCGCGGCTGCGACGTTGATCAGCCGCGCAACCTGGCCAAGTCTGTGACGGTGGAGTAACCCTCCACCGTCGTTTCCTTCCTTTTCTTCTGGAAAATCGATAGTCGCGGCTGCTACCAGCCGACTTGGCTCATGCGGCGCAGGATGACCGCGCTGTAATGGCTCATGCGTTCGGGCTTGCGTTTGAGTGGTGAAGGCAGAATTGCCGCTAGCCGCGCCGCCTGTTCCCTGCCAATGCTCCGCGCAGAAGACTTGTAGTGGTAGCGGCAGGCCGCCTCCGCGCCGTAAACACCGGGACCCCACTCGACAACGTTGAGGTAAAGCTCCAATATCCGCTGCTTGCCGAGAATCAGCTCTGCCATGGGAACGATCGTCGCCTCGGCGCCCTTGCGCAGGAACGAGCGCCCGGTGCCGAAGAAGATGTTCTTCACCAGTTGTTGTGTGAGCGTGGAGCCGCCGCGCGTGCGGCCGCCTTCCATGTCTTCCTGCGCCGCAAGCTGAATGGCCCGCCAGTCAAAGCCGTGGTGTTTGTAGAAGCGCGCATCTTCCGCCGAAATGACGGCGTGCTGGAAATTCGGAGAAATCTGGCTGAGCGGCACGAACTTGTAGCGCTCCTGGTACGGCGTCTGATGAATGAAGGCCTGCACGCGGCGCTGTACGTGCACGGCAGTTGTCGGCGGATCGATCCACTTGATCGCCACCAGCGTCAGAACCGCAAGCCCCCACCCCGCCACGAGACAGAGAAATAGCCACTTGAAAAACGAACGGATGAATCCCCTTCCACGCGGGGAGCGCGAGCGTGTGCCTGACACTGCATTCATATTTGTAATGATATCCGAGTGAGGCACGCAGCGGCCGCACGATCCACCGCACCATCGTTACCGCAGAACAGGGGACTCACGCGCGATTCGAACACCTGCCCCGAATCTAATTCTGCTGAGCCATCTCCGCCGCCTGCTCAAACTCGGCGGGCGTGTTGGCGTTGAACAGACCCCGCGCCGGGTGCTCCACGAGCGCGGTGCGCGGGTGATCGAAAAGCTCGGCAATGCGCATACGCTCCGGCTCCTTCACCGTAGCCGAGTGCTCCAGCACCTCGAGCGCCTGCGGTTCAAAGAGCGCGAATGTTGGGCAGGCGTGCCCGTCCGGCTGCTTTGGCACCACCGCCCAGCGCCCCGGACGCCGCTGCCGTATCAGCCTCTGCACATCGTCCGCGCTCAGCAACGGGTGGTCACACGCGGCCAGTACCCACGCGGCTTCGGGCTTCCAGCGGTGTGCCGCCAGCAGGCCTGCGATTGGCCCGAACATGCGCGGCACATCCGCGAGCCGCGTTAGATCTTGGAGCGAAGGCGGCAACTCACCCCCACCGAGGATGGCCAGCGATTCGCCATGCCCCTCTGTTTTCGCGGAAATTCCTCCACTGAGCGCACCCGTCACAATCTCTCCCAGCGTGCTTCCCCGGAACGGCAGCAACTGTTTGGGACTGCCCATGCGCGTGCTCTTTCCGCCGATGAGGACTCCCCCAAGAATCGGCCGCGACGTCCATGCGCGCGCCACGCTCTGCGCCAGAGAGGAGACAAGCTGCGGCAGTTGCTGTTCGCCATGCGGAATTGTCAGCAGATTGTTTCGAGCGCCCACGGAAGGCTCAGGCGCGTCGTCACCAGCCAGCCACACCTTCGCCACCGCAGACTCGACGCTGCACGTCACCAGCAGCAGGTCATGCGCAAGCGCGAGCCGAGCGAGCGGCCCATCGTCCGTGTGCACCACGGCAACGTCCAGCCCCTGCGCTGCCAACTGCACGGACGCGGCTTCCACCAAGCCCGCAACAGCCACCGGCGAGACGCCGCACACGCCCACAACCGCGGCGCCCGGAGCAATCACCTCATTCATGATCCCTGTGTCCCAGGCCATCATTGGTCCTGTTTGCCATTCGTCGTGGTCGCTGTGGTGGCCTTCACCATCCGGTCGGCGTCGTTCTCCGGATGTGCCGTCTCGTTGCGCATCATCTTCACCGCGTGCGGCAAAATCGGCAGCAGAGCCGTCAGGTTTTCGGTCGCAGCCTTCTTGCTGCCGGGCAGATTCACCACCAGCGTTTGGCCGCGTGTCCCGGCAATCGCGCGAGAGAGCCACGCATTGGGAGTCACCTGCGCCGAGCTGACGCGCATGGCTTCGGCCAGCCCCGGCATCTCGCGGTCAATCACCGTGCGCGTTGCCTCCGGCGTCACGTCGCGTGCGCTCATGCCGGTGCCGCCCGCAGTCAGAATCAACTCGGCATGCTGGTCGCAAAGCTCGCAGATGGCGGCGGCGATCTGCTCAACCTCATCGGGCACCAGACGCATGGCGACGATCTCTGCTCCGAGCTTTTCGCGCAACAGATCGGCCGCCGCCGGTCCTGCCGTGTCAATCATCGTCCCGGCCGCGCAACGGTCGGAGACGGTGATGACCGCCGCACGAATCGGCGCAGCCTTCGGTGTCTCGCCCGACTTCGCTGCCCCTACGGCTGCCGCATGCATGTCTGTCTTCTGCTCCATGACTCTCCTTTGCCGCTGCCCTTCCCGGCCGCCGGACTTCATGGTTCGGCGCGTTGGCACCCTCGACGCGCTTTTAGATCTTGGCCAGCATGATGTCGATGATCTTCTGGTCCACGCTCGCCATGGAAACATTCAGACTTGCCAGGTTGTGAATGGTCTCCGTGGCCGTGTGAGCCACAATTCCGTTGTCGTCCGGCACCTCGGCGTGGCGCATGGCCAGCATGGCTGCGCGCAGTGCCATGTCGGAGGCGCTGCTGACCTTGAGCGCGCATCCGGCCTTGGCGCCGTCGCAGATCATCCCCGTCAGCGTGGCGGCCATGATTTTGACCGCCCGCGAAATCTCTTCGAGCCCGCCGCCCATCAGCCGCGTCAAGCCGCAGGCCGCGCCAATGCCAGCCTTGATGGCCACGCCGCACAGCGCCGACAGGTAGCCGACATGCGTGGTGATGTACATGGTCACCAGGTGCGAGAGCGCCACAGCCTTCAACAATTCGTCTTCCGCGATGAAGCGCGAGCGGGCGTAGACCACCAGCGGAATGGTGGCCATGATGCCCTGGTTGCCCGAGCCTGCCGAGCTCATGATCGCCACCGGGTAGCCGGCCATGCGGGCATCGCTGCCGGCGGCGGTGAGGTTGGCAATCTGGTGAAGCTGGGCACCGTTCTCTCCCGCGCCCCAGTAGCCGGTGCCCACGCCCATCGGCTGGTCAATGGCGGCCTTGCAGGCGGAAACATTCATCTCGATGGCGCGGCGCAGCAGTTGCTCCACATCAGGCGGCAACTGGTCCACCATCGCAACCACGTCTTCAAACGGCAGCGCGCGAAACTCGCGCAGCATGGCGTCTTCCGTTACACCTTCGTTCTGGGCATCGGAGCCATAAACCACTTTGCCGTCGCGCCACAGGCACTCCACGCGCGTGTGCTCGCCGTGGATGACGCAGGCAGCACTCGCACCTTCCAGTTCGATCTCGGTGCGGATGTAGACGTCCGACGGAAATACATCGGCAATCTCAATGGCGATGCGCCGCTCGGCCACCAGTTGCTCGGCCGCACGCAGCTTTTCCTCGTTCAGGTCTTCCAACAGGCTCATGCCCTTTGCGGGGTCGCAGAAGAGGCCCAGCGCCGCCGCCATGGGCAGCCCCTTGTGCCCGGCGGCATTGGGAATGATGATGGCAAAGCTGTTCTTGAAGATGCTGCGCGAGACCTGCACGCGCACGCGCCGCACCGCAGCAGGCGCGGGAAACGACAGGGGGGGGACAGCATCCGGCGTCCAGCCGGAAAGCGACTGGCAGGCTGCAGCCGAGGCCAGCGCCACCGAAACCGGCTCCGTACAACCCAGGGCCGGCTTCAGAATTTTCTGGAACAACAAGCTCACATTCATGGGGTTTACTCTCTGGAACGATTGTAGCGGTTCCGGGCGGTGGAACTCATGGCAAATTCACCGCACGTTGCTAGAATGGCCGGTCCGCGAACTTTGCACCGAGGTGAGCCTGATGCGATCTCCCCTGCGAGTTTCCCTGCCGCGCCCCGTGCTGGCGCTGCTCCTGCTTTCTATTCTGCTTCCGACGGCCTGCGCGTGGGCGCAGGAACGTGCTGAAGCCACGCGAGCCGACGGCTTGCGCACGCCTCTGATGGTCTACTCCGCCGCGCACCCTGTGGGCGAATGTGCGCCGCTGGCCATCATCTCGCACGGCGCGGGCGGCTCCGAACGCGGCTACCGCTACCTGGCGCAGGCGCTCTCCGAGGCTGGCTACACAGCGATCGTCATGGGCCACCGCGAGAGCGGCATGAAGGCCCTGCGTGGCGACATTCGCCAGCAGGGCTTCCGCAACGGCGTGGAAGCCTTGGTGAAAGATCCCGAGGCCGAGCAGGACCGCCTTGTCGATGTGACCGCCACCCTGCGCTGGGCCGACGCGAAATGTCACGCGCCCTACCGCGTGCTGATGGGCCACTCCATGGGTGCGATCACCACCATGCTTGAGGCGGGCGCACAAAACATCATCGGCATCCGCACCCCACCGGCTGGGGCCGACCGCTTTGATGCCTATGTTGCCTTTTCCCCGGAAGGTCCCGGCGTGGTCTTTGGCGAACACGGCTGGCGCGGCATCCACAAGCCCATGCTCATCCTGACTGGCACGCGCGACCAGTCGCTCAAGGGCGGCCCGCAGGCGCGGCAAATACCCTGGCACGACCTGCCCGGCACCGGCGCGCAGCAGTGCCAGTGGATGGGCGTCATCGACGGCGCCACGCACATGAACTTCGGCGGCAACGGCCTTGGAGCCGACCGCGTGGTCAACATGGTGAACCCGACCATCAAGGCCTTCCTTGCCGGGGCACGGCAGGACCGCTGCACGCTGCCGCCTGCGCTTCCCGGCATGAACCTGCAAGCCAAGTAATGCATCTGACAATCCACCGGCAGACACCCGTGAGCGAGCAGACTTTAGAAATTCTGCTTCGTGGGGCGTGGGAGTAGTATCAAATCGATGTTGCGGCCTGTTGGCGTTGCCGCGGGCCGCAATGTTGTGTTGTATGAACTAGGTTGTGCCGATCCCAATGAACGCCGATACGGCGCAGGTGACTCCGTGGAACGTGACCTTCTCTCAGCGCGGTTGACCAAATCCGTGCTCCTCAGCGAAAAGACCAAGCACCTTGAGTTCGAAGTGCTCGACACGCCGCGCTTCGACTTCACCGCCGGACAATTCGTTTCCGTGCGCGAGCCGCGCCCCGACGGCAAGGTTGTCACTCGTGCCTACTCGATCGCCAGCGGCCCGAACGAGCGCAACACCTTCGAGCTTTGCCTCAACCGCGTCGACGAAGGCTTCATGTCGAACTACCTCTGTGACCGCGAGCTTGGCGAGGTGGTGCGCTTCCACGGCCCGCACGGCACGTTCACCCTGCGTTCTGAGCGCCGCGACACGCTGTTCATCGCCACCGGCACCGGCGTTGCGCCCTTCCGCAGCATGGCCGAGTGGCTCTTCAGCGACCCGAGCCACCATGACGACCGCGAGTTCTACCTCGTCTACGGCACACGCTACCCAGAGGACGTTTATTACAAGGAAGAGTTCGAGCGCCTGGCGCAGGAGCAGCCCCGCTTCCACTACATTCCAACGCTCAGCCGAGCGCCGGAGACTTGGACTGGCGCGCGCGGATATGTGCAGGAGCACGTCCGCCAGATTGTTGGCCAACGGACCGACATGGAAGCCTACATCTGCGGCCTGAATGAGATGGTCAGCGGCGTCCGCGCACTGCTGAAGGATGAGCTCGGCTGGGATCGCAAACAGATTGTCTACGAGCGCTACGATTGACCCTGCTCATGTGCGGAGTCTGCCAGTTTCGGAGGTTTGGAAGGGCTGACGTTCTGACAAAGCGCGGGATCAACAAGGGGAAGGGATTTGAAAGGGCACGGCTTTAGCCGTGCCACTGCGAGCCGTGTGTTGAGCGGCTTCAGCCGCTGAGGGAAAAGCCAACAGCATTGTTCGTTCAGTCTTTCACTTCCGTCACCAGAGTCTCCTGCTCGTTTCCGCCGCGCAGGGCGCGCACAGCCACATAGGCCAGCGGCCCGGCGGCGATCAACGCCAGCCCCAGTTCCAGCGAGCTGAAGCGCCCGAGGCTCTCCGTGCGGTTGCGCCAGAAGTCGACGGCCACCAGCAGCGTGGGCGGCACCGCCAGCAACACACAGCCAAGCACTCCGCCGGGCACGCGGTACGGACGCGCCAGCCCTGGCTCTCGCAGGCGCAGCACAATCAGCGCGGCAAACTCCAGCACGAGACTCAGGCCCCAGAGCATGATGTCCAGCAGCACGAGCTTGGAGAAGCTCAAACTCAGCGAAAGCATCCAGGCCACGGCGCAGACGAGCACACTCACCCACGGCACGCCGTTTGGCAGCACGCGCCCGAACGCCCTCGGCGCCAGCCCGTCACGAGCCATCGCGAACGGCAGGCGGGTAAAGGTCATGGTCAGCGAGTTGAACATGCCCAGCCCGCAGATCATGCCGCTGAGCGCCACGGCCACCTCCAGCCCATGACCGGCAATCGCGCCCGCCGCATCCGCCCAGCCGCCGGTCTCCCAGCTTGCCGCCGGCAGGCCGAAGTGAGCCACCGCCGCCAGGCACGCAAGATACATGCCGACAATCAGCACCATGGCCCCGGCAATCATCTTCGGGTAGGTGCGCTGCGGGTCTTCCACCTCGCCCGCCACGCACGAAGCGTTGTCCCAGCCCATGTAGTTCCACATGGCCACGGTCATGCCGCCAAGCAGATCGGGCGCGGCATTCATCGGCGTCGCAAGGTGCGCCGCCGGGTGCCGGAAGGCGACGATCACCATCACCGCGAACGGCGAGAGCAGCAGAGCGCCCAGCCATTGCGAACCGTTGCCGACCGAGACTGCGCCTTTCAGGTTCCACAGCGCGCACACCACGATGAGCGCCGCGCCGATGAAAACGCCGTTGTGCCCTTTGTCCGCCGCCGGCCACAGCCGCGCCAGATAGCTGACGAACAGCACCGGGTAGATGGCCATGTCGAAGATGCTGGAGGCCAGCGAGAGCCACGCTTCCTGAAAACCCCAGAAGCGCCCAAGCGCGCGCCGCACCCAGACGTAGTAGCCGCCCTCGGCCGGAATGGCGGTCGAAAGCTCCGCCACCAGCATCGCCGTGGGCAGCGACCACAGCAGAGGCGTCAGAATCAGAATGAGGAACGAGGCACGGTAGCCGGCCTTCGTGAATAGCTCCTCCAGCCCAAACGGGCCGCCGGAGACCATAAAGAAGGTCGCCATCAGCAGCGGAAGCGTGGTGAGGCGGCTCCTGCCCGCCCGCGCGTTGGTCATCGTCGGAAGATTCGATGATACGGAAATTTCCGCCACGTGCAACGGGCAGCACCGAGAAATTCAGTCTTGCGAGAGCGGCGCCTCAGTTCGAGTGTGCCGCCAATGTCTCCGTGCCCCGGCCCAACTGCTTTGCATCAAAGCGGTAGACGGTCTGGTCTGCGGTGAGCACCAGAAAGTCCCCATTGGCGCCAAACCAGATGGAGGTGAATTCGCTGGCAAAACTTAGTTCGTCTTTGCGCGCCATGGTGTTCGTGTCGTAGATGGTGAGCCGGCCTCGCCCGGTCTTCACAAAGAGCCATTTGCCGTCCGGCGAAACCGTTGCATCCTTCCCCTGCGCGCGCCCGATCAGCTTGTTGCCATCCAGCGTGTAGGCCAGAATGCGATCCTGGCTGTCACTCACAAACAGGCGGTCCGCTGAGCTGAAGATGGTGCGAGGCCAGTAGGCGCCCCTACCTGTGCTCAGCAAGGCCCGGCTTGCCACGTTGCCGGTGGCTACGTCCAAAATCTCCAGGTAATATGCGCCATCCCGTTCGTTCGGCTTGATGTTGCGCTCCAGTTCACGGTGCGCAGAGAGCGCCGCGCGGGCCACGTCCTGGTAATAGTGCCAGAGACAAATCACGGTCTGAGTGCGGTGAGCCAAGTACACCAGTGGTTCTTCCTTGGTGAATGTGCGGCTCCAAACCAGCGCATCGCTCTTGACATCATGAATTTCGACCTTGCCCGGGTGCCCGCCAGCACCCTTCTTTTCGAGATCCATCTTTGCACGGTAGTGCTGCCCCACGTGCATGCTTCCGGCGTCGTCTTCCAAGGTGGGCAACTGGTCAATGCGCGGCGCAGGCTGCAACACGGCCTCGGCCAATACACGCTTCGACTCTCCTGCCCGTGGAAACTCCATCAGCAAGGTGCCGTTGTCCTCAAATTGCGCCAGGGTGAAGCCGCGCACGTAGACCGGCCTCTGATTCGACTCCAGCGACCAGACGCCACCTCGGCTCCTCGAGGAAAGCGCGAGTAGCTTCATGTCCGGAGACAACGCGCTGCTCCACAGGTGCGCCAGCTTTGTGTCCGGCATGTCAATCTCCTCGACCTTGGCGCCATCCTTCATGGCGTTGACGATCAACTGGCCGTTGGCATGCTCGCGGACGGAAATGTCGTCATAGATGTCCATGCCCGGACTCTTCGCTCCGAAGAGCATCTTATTGTCCTTGATGGAAAAGACGCCGACAGCGTACCCGGCCGACGGACGCAGCATCACATAGTCGCCGTGCGCCGCCGCCGTCGGGAGGCTGCCGACGGTCTTGAGGCCTTCGGCAACCACCTGCCCATTGGAGAGGCGGACGATCAAGCTTGGTTCCTTCTCCGGCGTGCTGATGATGCGGTCGTCATCCAGGAAAGCAAAGCGGGAGTGAAGCGCGCGCTTCAGGTTCGCATTCAGCGGAAAGTTCTTCCCCGTCGTCAGATCCACCGCGAGCACATCGTCTTGCCGGACGCCAATCAACAGCTGCGCGTTGGGAGAGAACTCAAGTTGATCCAGAATCGCCATTTCCTGCCGGTCGCGCATCGAGATCATCGTTGCATAGCGCGCACTCCACCAATCAATAATCTGGAAGGTCTTCTTTTCAAAAACGACCTCGCCTGTGGCCACGCGCTGCACCTTCAAATCGAAGGCCGGCTCAAGACCACGTCTCTCATCCGGAAGGATACAGGCCAACAGACTGCCATCACGCGAGAGCGCCGACTGCACGCACCCGCTCCGCTCGCGCAGCTCGTAGACCTCGTGTGACTGATCGGCAATGGTCCAGCGCTCCACGCGCGGCGAGGCCCGATACGAGGTCTCGTAGAAAGCGATCGTGGTGGAATCCGGTGAGAAGCTGGCGGGCTTTGCGCCGGGTGCGTCAATGTTGAACAACAGCTTGTAGCCCTCGCGCTGGAAGACGCTGATGGTGTTTTCGTCCTGGGCGAGGAAGTAACGGCCATTGGGGCTGATGCGTATCTGGTCGAGTTCACTGCGTAGGGCCGGACGGAGCGGCTTGCGCTGCAGCACGCCGTGCAGGTTCTCCTTGTGCCCGGTGCCGTTGTAGTTCTGCACCATCGTCTGCCAGTGCTTAAACTGCCCGGCATCCGCCTTGGGCGCGGTTGAGACGCAGTTGGCAGGCAAGGTAGCACTCTCCCGAGCCAGCTGCCGCAGTCGTTTTGACTCATTGCTGGTGGTGCCGAACAGGTCGGCCAACCAGTTGCCCTTGTTGCCACGCGTCTCAAAGAGCCGATCCATGAAGTCGACCATCGTGCTGGGTGAGTACCCGGCGCGGACGAGGGCTTCGATCCCCACCCGATCCGCTTCCAACTGGTCGCCGGACATGCTGTCTTTGCCGCGCCAGCTGCTGAGGCGCGCCTTTTCTATCAGCTCGTTGTAGCGCTGGAAGACTTCATCCGGCTCCACGTGGTTGATCTTCAGCACTCCGCGCATGGCCTGTGAAACTTCCACCGCAATCTGGTGCGTCACCGAGTGCCCCAGCTCGTGCGCCAGTATCCCGGCCAGTTCGTCCTCATTGCGGAACATGGCCATCAATTTCCGCGAGACCAGGATGCGGCCGCCGGGTAGCGAGAACGCATTGGCGCCTTCCAGATCAAACAGCACGAAGCGGTAGTGCAACCCGGTGGGTGGCATGGATGCGGCAACCCGCTCGCCGACCGACTGCAGATATCCCGTCAGCTCCGGGTCATCAATCACCCGGTAGCGCAGCTCCAGATCGTATTGAACGATATTGCCCAGTTCCATCTCCATTTCGCCGGTAAACATGTTCTGCGAGTTGGAGAACTGGGGCAGTGGGCTGAGTTGGCAGGGCGTCGCTTGGGCCGCCAGCATGACTGGAAGGAACAAGAGCAAGATCAAAGACCACAGCATGGCGCTGCGATGGATCACAGAGGCCTCCCCGGGGATATCGCGCAGCGTAGCTCACTTCTCCGGCAGTGTCACCTGAACTTTGAAGCTTTTGGAATGAATTCTTTCCTTCTCCACTCTCCTAAACGATTGAAAATCCTAAGCAATACCGCTGCAACCATTATAGCGGGAGACGCATCTAAAAACTTGACAATAACTCACTCAGGTCTTATGCTCACAAACGTAGAAGGCCGGAGTCAAAGGCATTAGATCCAAGCATCGCCCAAGCGTGGCCAAGCACATGGCCGCTGGCAAGACCGGCAAACATCAGATTTCTGTTTTCAAGTTTCAGCGTTTCAGGTTTCAGAGTTTCAAGTTTCAGGCTTTCAGTTTTCAGCCCCAGGAGGCAGTTTCAATGGCAAAGATTATCGGCATCGACCTCGGCACCACGAACTCCGTGGTGGCGGTCATGGAGGGCGGCGAGCCCAAGGTGATCGCCAACGAAGAAGGCGGCCGCACTACCCCGTCGGTGGTTGCGTTCACCAAGAACGGCGAGCGGCTGGTCGGCCAGGTTGCCAAGCGCCAGGCCATCACCAACCCGGAGAACACCGTCTTCTCCATCAAGCGGTTCATGGGCCGCCGCTATGACGAAGTCAGCGACGAGATGAAGATGGTGCCCTACAAGGTCACACAGTCGGGCGACCACGTGGCGGTCATCGGACAAGACAAGGAGTACACGCCGCCGCAGGTCTCGGCCATGATTCTTCAGAAGCTGAAGAAGGCCGCCGAGGACTACCTTGGCGAGCAGGTGACCGAAGCGGTCATCACCGTGCCTGCCTATTTTAACGACGCGCAGCGCCAGGCCACCAAGGACGCCGGCAAGATCGCCGGTCTGGAAGTGAAGCGCATCATCAACGAGCCGACGGCTGCTGCCCTGGCCTACGGCCTGGACAAGAAGAAGAACGAGACGATCGCCGTCTACGACTTCGGCGGCGGCACCTTTGATATCTCCATCCTTGAGGTGGGCGAAGGCGTCATTGAAGTGAAGTCGACCAATGGCGACACGCACCTGGGCGGCGACAACATCGACCAGCGCATCGTCGAGTGGCTGATCGCCGAGTTCCAGAAGGATGAAGGTCTCGACCTGAAGGGCAAGGGCAATGAAATGGCCCTGCAGCGTCTGCGTGACGCCGCCGAGCGCGCCAAGATCGAGCTTTCCACCACCATGCAGACCGAGATCAACCTGCCGTTCATCACGGCGGATGCGACCGGCCCGAAGCATCTGGTGAAGACCCTGACGCGCGCCAAGCTGGAAGAGATGGTCCGCGAGCTGATCGACCGCTCGATTGAGCCTTGCCGCCGCGCCCTGGCCGATGCCGGCCTCGACGCCAGCAAGATCGACGAAGTGGTGCTGGTTGGCGGCCAGACCCGTATGCCGAAGATTCAGCAGACGGTGAAAGAGTTCTTCGGACGTGAGCCGCACAAGGGCGTGAACCCGGATGAAGTGGTTGCCGTGGGCGCTGCCATTCAGGGCGGCGTGCTGCAGGGCGAAGTAAAGGACCTGCTGCTGCTCGACGTGACCCCGCTGACGCTCTCGATTGAGACCCTCGGTGGCGTGGCTACGCCGATGATTCCGCGCAACACGACGATCCCGACGCGCAAGACCGAGACGTTCTCGACCGCCGCCGACAGCCAGACTTCGGTGGAGATCCACGTCCTGCAGGGCGAGCGTCCGATGTCGGCGCAGAACCGCACGCTTGGCAAGTTCCACCTGACGGGCATTCCGATGGCGCCGCGTGGCGTCCCTCAGATCGAGGTGACGTTCGACATCGACGCCAACGGCATCCTGAACGTGACGGCCAAGGACACCGCCACTGGCAAGGACCAGAAGATCACCATCACCAGTTCCAGCGGCCTGAGCAAGGAAGAAGTGGAACAGATGGCCAAGGAAGCCGAGGCGCACTCGGCCGAAGATAAGGCCAAGCGTGATGAGATCGAGACCAAGAACCAGCTCGACGGCATGGTCTACCAGGTCGAAAAGATGCTGAAGGAAAACGGCGACAAGATCAGCGGCAGCGAACGCGGCGACGTGGAAAACGCGCTGGCCGACGCGAAGAAGGCCGTTGAAGCCGGCGACCTGAAACAGATGCAGGGGGCGCGTGATCGTCTGCAGGAGGCTTCGCACAAGCTGGCCGAGGCCATGTACAAGGCCACGGCTGGCCAGGCGCAGCCGGGTGCGGGTCCGCAGGCAGGTCCGGCCGCGGGCGGCCCCAGCGCGGAAGCCGGTCAGCAGAAGAAGGACGACGGCGTGATCGATGCTGAGTACGTCGACGTCGAAGAGAAGAAGTAATCGCGTCTGGCGGGTGTCTGAACCCGCCGCGATGATCCTGAGGAGCCTTCGCGACGAAGGATCTAATTCCCGGGCGGCGTGGACACGAAGTTCACGCCGCCTGATTTCTTCGGTCACCTGTGCACGCAAGCCGGGCACGCAGAGAGGTTTTAGTTCCGGCTGGCGGCTCAGTGACGAAGGTTTGGCTTTGCGGGTACACGCGTGTTGATTCTCTTTGACAGCGCACCGGCAAGGCCCTAGAGTAGCGGAACCTGATTGGGGTGTTGGGCTTAGAAAACAATGCGCCTTTTCGCTCCACGCGGAGTCCAATAGGCAAGCAGCCGTGACGGTCGTGGGGGACCGCGCGGACAACAAGCAAGGTGGGGAGGGCTCTATGAACTTCGATGTGAACGGTGTGAGATATTTTCTGACGTTCAACCCGGCGGAGGGTGAGTGGGTGTTGCTGACGCTGGCCGAAGAAGGCCTGCGCCGCATCGAGATCGTGAATGACAACGAGCCGTTGATCCCTGTCATCCAGCCCGGCTACGAGCCAGGCGACCAGCACACGCTGTGCTAGACGCGGGCTGCTGAGCCCTCAATTGCGAAAGTTTTCTGGTTGCGCCGGGCTTAAGGCCCGGCGTAACTGCATGTGGACAACAATTGCCACGCGCCGTGCAATCGCACCAAAGGTCACGGCGAAGCGTTAAGATTCTCTCAACCGCGCGCGTTTCAGTTGCCGCCCGGGCACGCGCAGTGCGATGCTGAACCGGAGCGGCAGACGAGGCTGAGGACAGCCTCCGGACAAAGAGCAGACAGATGGCAGCCACTGACAAAAAGGATTACTACGGCACGTTAGGCATCAAGAAGAGCGCCTCGCAGGAGGAGATTCGCAAGGCTTTCCGCAAGCTGGCGCGCAAATACCACCCGGACGTGAACCCGGGCGACAAGAAGGCCGAGGAGAAGTTCAAGGAAATCTCCGAAGCCAACGACGTGCTCAGCGATCCCAAGAAGCGCAAAATTTACGACCAGCTCGGCTTCTATTCGGACAACATTGATCCGGCGGCGGCCGAGGCCTATGCCCGTGGCGGCGGCTCGCAGGGTGCTGGCGGCTTCCCCGGCGGTGGCTTTGGCGGTGCGCAGGGCGGCGGCTTTGACTTCCGCGACTTCGACTTTGGCCAGGCTCGTCAGGGCGGCGCACGCGGCGGTGGCGCAGGCGGCTTCCGCGACATTTTCAGCGGCATCTTTGGCGGAGGCTTTGGCGAGCCGGTTCCGCAGCACGGCACCGACCTCGAATACCAGGTGAACGTCGACTTCTGGCAGGCCATCAAGGGCGGCGAAGTCTCACTCAGCATCCAGCGGCCGGACGCCAGCGGACACATGAAGGTGGACCCGCTGCAATTCCGCATCAAGCCGGGCACGCGCGACGGACAGCGCATACGCTTGGCCGGACGCGGCAATCCCGGCAGCCGCGGCGGCCAGTCCGGCGACCTCTACCTCATCATCAAACTTGCGGAGCACCCGGTCTTCCACCGCGAGGCCGACGACATACACGTGACCGTGCCCGTGATGCCGTGGGAAGCCGCGCTCGGCGCGCGTGTCGAGGTGCCCACCATCGACGGACGCGCCATGCTGCGCATCCCTCCCGGCACGCAGAGCGGGCAGAAACTGCGCATGCGCGAAAAAGGTGTGCACAGCGCCACGCGCCCCGGCACCACCGGCGACCAGATTGTACACATACGAATCGTGGTGCCCGAGGTGCCGAACGTGGAGGCCAAGGAACTCTGGCAGAAGCTCGAGAAGCTCCAGCCCGAAGACCCCCGCAAGGAGCTGTGGAGCAAGGTGTAGCGATGACTGCGACCACGCAACCGCAGTTCACGCCCATCTCCACCCCGCGCCTTCTGCTGCGCCAGCTTGCGCCTGCGGACGCCGAGGCGATGTACGACCTGCTTGGCGATCCCGAGGCGATGTACTTCATGGGCCGCGCCTTCACGCCCGCCGAGTGCGACTGGTGGATCAACCGCAATCTGCAGCGATACAGGATTTTCGGTTACGGCCTGTGGGCGGTGACCTTGCGCGAGAGCGGCGAGTTGCTCGGCGATTGCGGCCTCTCCTGGCATGAGATTGACCGCGACCTTCAGCTTGAAGTTGGCTACCACTTCCGCCGACGCCACTGGGGGCACGGCTACGCCACGGAGGCGGCGCGCGCGGCGATCACCTGGGCCTTTGCCAACGTACCGGTCGACCACGTGATTTCGCTCATACGCCCGGGCAATACGGCTTCGCGACGGGTGGCTGAGCGCAACGGGCTTTCCGAGACGCGCACGGTAAACTGGTACGGATTCGAGCACATCATCTACCGCATGGAGCGCGCCCGCTGGGCGGAGCTGGAAGCGGAGCGCCAACCGGAGGCCAAGTGAACGTAACCCCATTCCTGATGTTTGAAGGCCGCGCGGAAGAGGCCATGCAGTTTTACGTCAAGACCATTCCCGGCAGCACCATCGACGAGATCATCCGCTACGGCTCGGGCGAGAGCGGCGCGGAAGGCTCGGTGGCGCGCGCCAAGTTCTCCCTTGGCGGACGCCAGTACCTGTGCATCGACAGCCCGATTCACCACGCCTTCACCTTCACTCCCGCGTTCTCGCTGTTCCTGGAGTGCTGCGATGAAGCGGAGATGCTGCGCATCTACGAGGCGCTGGCCGAGGGCGGAACGCTGCTGATGCCACTGGATGATTACGGCTTCAGCAAGAAGTTTGCGTGGCTGAACGACCGCTTTGGGGTATCTTGGCAATTGAACGTTGCTGGATAGAAAGCGTGCGTAGACAACCATGACGAAACGCAAAGGCAAAGGGGCGTACATGATCTCGGTGGTGGCCGAGATGTATGACATCCACCCGCAAACACTGCGGCTGTACGAACGCGAAGGCCTGTTGAAGCCCTCGCGCAGCGAAGGCAACACCCGTCTTTATACCGAAGATGACCTGAAGCGTCTGGAGTTCATCCTGTCGCTGGCGCGCGATCTCGGCGTCAACATTGCCGGCATCGCCATCATCCTCAACATGCGCGAAAAGATGGAGCAGATGCAGGTCCAGATGCAGGAGTTTGTAAAGTACGTGCAGCAGGAAGTGATGACGCGCGCGCAGAATGCCATGCCCAAGGACGCGCTGGTTCCGGTCCGCCGCAGCTCCATGCGCTCGCCGCTGCGCGAAGGGGTCATCATTCCCGGCGAGGCACCGAAGCGGAAGTAGACCGCGCGGAAAGCCGCATGGCTTCCGCCTGCGGCGTGAAATTCGAGGCAATGAAAAGCGGGGGACCGTAGTCCCCCGCTTCTATTTTGCGCAACTGCGTCAGTGCTTCGAGGGGTTCCAGCCAACCCATACCGGTACGCCTGCGTCATCGCGCAGCACCAGCATGTTGTTGTTCACTGTTACTTCGCGAGCCAGCATTTCAGGGCCTTCGGGGCCTGCCACCTTGGCACCCACCACTTCCACGTTGTCACCTTTCTGGTAGGTGATGCCCAGTTCCTTCATGAAGGCATCCGGGCCAAGGCGGACAGTGACGGTTTCACTGGAGGTTTTGATCACCAATGCCATCGGGCCGTCAGGCAGCACGCGGACATCGTCGACAACGCCCTTCAGCTTTGCTTCCTGACCCTTGTCATACTTGGGGCCATTTTTCGCGGCTTGGGCGGTGCACAGAGAGAATGTGAGGGGGATGAACAGTACGAGTGCCAACGCTGCTTTGAAAAATCCCGGCCGTAGCATGGCTGAACTCTCCTTTCAGCTCTTGCGCCTTGGAAAGAAGACAATCACGGGGCCCAACGGATTCCGGCTGTCGAATTCGAGCGGGATGTACCCGCATTGCTGTGCTCCATCTTGCGGAACAGACACACTCCGCGCCCCTGCGGCTTGGCCGCTTTTCAGGCACCTTTTTCAGGCGCTAACAAGTTAGTTCCGTCCCGTCCGCGCCGCAGTGAGTCCCGTCACATTCGCCAGTGAGGCAAAGCACGTAAGCCCCCGCTCTGGCACCACTTTAGTTGCCCGTCTCCGCGCCATTGGCGATAATAGCTGCGACCTACGGTTTCCGGGTTCTCCCATTGCGCTGGCCGATTGCAAAACGGTATCTCCGGCGCCTGCACTCACCGTCCACGGACGGCGAACGGGCGCGCATTGAGTACGTGCTGGGTGTCGCACGCGCCGGGCTGGCCTCGTTGGCGGTCGTCGCACTCTCCATTGACACGCCGGAACCTGAGTTTCTGCGCCCCTTTGCCTATTCCCTGCTGGCCCTGTGGGTCGCCTACAGCTATTGCTTCCTGATCTGGGTCCGTGGACGCGAAATCAGCCAGCGCACGGCCGCTGTGCTCCACACTATCGACCTGCTGATCTCGGCTTGCCTGACCGTGGTGACGCACGGCCCCAGCAGCCCGCTGTTTGTGCTCTTCTCCTTCAACCTGATTGCTGCGGGCTTCCGCTGGGGCTTTGAAGAAACGATCCTGACGGCGGCCGTGACCATCGTGGTTCTCAACACGGAAGCAGTCATCCTGCGCGGCTCAACCAGGCCTTTCCACGAACTGATGGAAGGGGAATTTGAGATCAACCGCAACATCCTGCGCTGCGCCTACGTTGGCGCCCTGGGGTTTCTGGTGGGAACGCTGGGCGAAAACGAGAAGGTCCGCCGGGCCGAAGCAACGGTATTGAACCGCATCCTGCGTGCCGCCGACGCGCAGAACTCCGTGGGCAATGTACTGCGCAAGCTGCTCGGGGAATTCTTGCAGGTTTTTGCTGCACGCCGCGCCTGCCTCGTCACGCACGACCTGAAGGCGGATCGTTACTTTCTGTTCGTGCTGCGTGCCGAAGACTCCGGGGGGTATCCCCGCCAGATCGAGTTGACAGCACAGCAGGGGCAGGAACTGGAAGCACACGGCCTGCCAAAAAACTTTTTTCTCCAGCGCCAGGACTCCCGTCTCATCTGCTACACACTGGCTGGCAATGAAGTCCAGAAGAAGAGCATGGCCGCGCCGTTCCCGTATTTTGACATTGCGCCGCCAGACGTCTCGCGGATGCTCAGCGTCATGCACGAACTGGGCCGCGACTGGCGCATGCGCCTGTTTCTCTTCGATGCCAACCTTGGCATTCGAGCGCGATCCGAACTTCGCTTTGCGAACACCATGGTTGCACAGGCTATGGCGGCCCTGCACAGCGTCTACCTTGTACGACGCATGCGCTCGCGCATTGGCGCCATGGAGCGCGCACGCGTCTCCCGCGAATTGCACGACGGCATCATTCAGTCGCTCATTTCAGCGGAAATGCGCATGGAGGTGCTGCGCCTGCGCTCCAACCGAGAGGCCCCGACGCTCGAACCGGACATTCATGGCGTTCAGGACCTGCTGCGCGAGGAAGTGCTGAGTGTTCGCGAACTGATGCAGCAATTGAAGACCGTGGACCTCGGCCCGGACCAACTGCTGGAGCACATGGCCGAGATGGTGGAGCGCTTCGGGCGCGAGACCGGCATCACCACGCATTTCATCAGCGGCCCGGAAGAAGCGCGTCTCAGCCCCAACACCTGCCGCGAGCTGATCCGCATTGTGCAGGAGGCGCTGGTAAACGTGCGCAAGCACGCTCATGCCTCCCAGGTAGTGGTCACATTTTCGCGTGAGCATGACCATTGGAAGCTGCGCGTGGCCGATAACGGACGGGGCTTCCCCTTCCACGGCAGGATAGAATCGAAGGAATTGATGAATTCCGCCAAAGGTCCGACGGTCATCAAGGAGCGCGTTCGCACCATCGGCGGTACCATGGATGTGGAGTCTTCCCCGGAGACGGGAGCCTGCCTGGAGATCAGGCTGGGAAATAAGGGAGAAGCGGCACATGGAGAATAAGACCAAGATCCGGATCGGCATTGCCGATGACCACGCTATTTTGCGCGACGGCCTGCGCCGTCTGCTGGAGACCGAACCAGAGTTTGAAGTCATCGGCGAGGCCGCTGATGGCGAAGCCGCTGTCGAACTGGTTCGGAGCAAGGCCCCTGAAATTCTGCTGCTGGACCTGGCCATGCCCAAGATGCCGGGACTGGAGGCTCTGCGCGAGCTTTCCACCCAGCGCACTTCCACCCGCGTCATCCTGCTGACGGCCGCAGTTGAAAAGCGGCAGATTGTGGAAGCCCTGCAGATTGGCGCGCGCGGCGTGGTGATGAAGGAAGCTGCCACCCAGATTCTGCTGACGGCCATTCGCGCCGTCATGAACGGACAGTATTGGATTGGCCGCGAGCCGGTCACCGACGTGGTGCGTTACCTGCGCGAGCAGGCTGCCGCTCAGGCCAGCCCCAAGGCCAAGAGCTACGGCTTGACCCGGCGTGAAATTGAGATTCTGGGAACCATCGTCAACGGGCTGAGCAACAAGGAAATCGCACAGAAGTTCTCTCTCAGCGAAGACACGGTGAAGCACCACCTCACCAACATCTTCGACAAGGTCGGTGTCTCCAGCCGCCTGGAACTAGCGCTGTTCGCCATCAACAACCGGCTGATCGAGGCCTAAGCACGCGCGGGGCTGCGCTCATCGCGAACGCAACCCCGCCTGCATTGCAGTCAGCCAACCACTGTCACACCCCGGGAGCGCCGCCATGCCCGAACCCGACCTGCTGAGGATGTTGCGCTATGAACTGAACTACCTCGACCAGATTGCGCAGCAAGGCGCCGAGGACTCCGTCGACACACCATTCCGCGACAATGAGATCTGTCCCAACCATGATGACCCGCTGCGCCGCCATGCCTGCCACGAATGCCTGCTCTTTCAGTTCGTGCCGGAAGCGGCGCGGGTGGAAGATGTTCCCTGCCATTTCATCGTGGTCTCCCCTGCCGGAGAAACATTGAAGACTCTGATAGACCGGGGCGACCGGCGCTACATGGTCTCCACCATGCGCGACTGGCTGCGGCGCACAATTGCGCAACTGGAAGTGCAGCAGCAACAATCCGGGCAGTAATCGTCCGGCGGCGAGCACACGCACACACCATCCGCAGAGCCCGGAGTCAGCAAGTCTACGATTGGAACAGGGATTATTTGTTGGGGGGCGCGTCCGAATCGTCGGCCGCAAACGAGGCAAACTCAACGCTGCGCGTCTCGGCCTTGTCCTTGCCATCCACTTCGGCGTGCGTGGTCAGCGTTCCGTTCATCACCAGGAAGCCATCCTGCTGCGGCTTCTTATCCACCGCCTGCTTCACGGTCCCGCTGAACTCGTACCAGACGCCCTGCGCCTTGCGGGTGGCAAACGTCAGTTGGCCGTCCTTCCACTCCGCCTTAGCAAAGAAGTGGTCAACAAAACTGTCCCGCTGATCATTGGCGTAGCGTGAGATGAAGCCGCTCAATACAGGCGCATTGAGCGTAAGCTGCACAAACTCGCCCTCCTGCAGAAAACCGTACATACCGGAGATGTCCATTGGCACCGGAGCGGTGGCAGCCGTTTGCGCCAGGGCAGAGGCCGCGCAGAGCAGGAGAACAAGCGTGGGCAGGATTCGTTTCATCATGGTCTGCAGCCAGTATATAGGGATTCCGGCTTGCACGGAGTGCCATGCGAATGCACGGATACACGCCCTCCGGCGCTGTCCGCAACTAGGACAGCGAGGCCGCCCCCGCCGTCACGCTCAAGGCTCTGTCCACCAGCTTGGCCACAGTCTCGTCGGTGCAGACCTCGAAGTAACGCCGGTCGGTCCAGCGCTGGAAGGTGAATTCGCGCGCCTGAATCTGCGCGGTACGGGCCTCGCGCACGGTGATGTTGCGGAACAGGCCATCGGCGATAGGCACCACGCCGCGGTAGAGCTTCACTTCCTCGAAACCGAATATCGTGGGGAACGTCAGCACGCAACTGCGCAGCGTGATCTCCTGCTGCAGCTTCTGGAACGCCGTCTCATTCAGTTGAATGCCGCCGACGTTGAAGGTCAGGGCAAACTCATCGAAGGCTCCGCCTGCGTCCTCGTCGTTGACCGTCTGGAAGCGGAACACATGGAACGGTGATTTGCGCTCAGAGAGGAAACGGCGGGCACGCTTGGAGCACGACGCCAGACGATCGCTTTCGTTGAGCGCCTTGGAGATCATGATGCGCTCCTCGCCGTCCATCAGGTAGAGCGGCGCCGCGTCCTGATAGCAGATGCCGACGCCAAGTTCGAGCGATGGCAGGCCGTTCTCGGCCGAACGCTGGTTGTAGGCGCGCACAATGTCGATGATTTCCGCTGCCAGCATGCTGGTGCGGGCCACGCCGAACGGCGGCTCGCTGTCGCGCTCGAACAGCGCAACAATCACCGCGTCGCCCTCGATAAAGACCTTGGTGGCTTCATACTTGGGCAACAGCTTGTTTACCGGCTCGTAGAAGTTCAGGCTGAAGTACGAGGCCGGATTCAGGCCGCGCTCCATCAGGCTGCGCGTCAACTCGGTCGAATCACGAATATCAGCCTTCAGCACCACGTGCGCAATGATGCGATCTTCGGCCGGTTTCTGCTCCTGCGGCAGCGGAAACTCGTAGAGCGTTCCGTTGATGCGCGACAGTTCGCGCATCTTCTCGCTGGCCACCACGTGCACCACGTCAAGCGCGCCGTTCAACACGGCCAGCCGTGAGCGGTCGCGATGAAAGCGCATGAAGTCCCGCAGAAAGCGGGCGGCAATCCGTTCGCGCTCCGCCGAACCGCAGCCATTCACGCGGCGCGTGGCCGCGCTGATCCTATCCAGCGAGAGCCTCTCCTGAGACTCCAGTAGCATCTCAACTGCCTGCCTGTCCTTCCGGGAGATCAGTGCATTCTTTATCTGCTGAGGATTGATGAAGGGCGCGTATTCCGCCAGCAGCGGCACGGCTTCATAGGCCGCCAGAATCTTCGGCAGCAGCCCGGCCTCTTCCAGCGTATCCACCCAGGCGGAGAGAACGGCGCGCCGCGCCCGGACCTTTGGGGAGCCATCGTCGCGCAGGATACCCGTCGGAGCCATGCCGGTCATTTCAATCGCATTTTCCGGCACCGTCAGCATGGCGTTGGCGGCATCGTCGTCCGAAGCCAGCTCCAGCTTGCGCATGAATCCGATGGCAACCTTCAGGACGGCGTCGTAGCGGTCGATATCCGAGAGGTAGTTGCCGAGCATGACGTAGTACTCGGCGTTCATGTAGTCGTCGTGCCCGTCCTCGGTGAACAGCAGGCGGTTCATGAACAGCGTGTAGCTGCTCTCTTCCTGTCCGGAGAGCAGCGACTGGCGCATGGCAACAATGCGCTCGTTCTCGACTTCGAGCTGCGTGGTCAGCAGTTCCTGCCCCGCGCGGCGGCACACCAGCCGCTTGGCCACCTGGAAACGCTGGAAGCGTTCGCGCATGGCAAAACCACGTCCGGGATGTGAAACCTCAAATCCGCGCAGCTTGGCGCGGCAGCGCTCCAGCACCTGGCTGTACTGTGCCTGAATCTCACTGCGGAAATACTTGACCAGCGCGAGCCGGAAAAGTCGATCGAGCACGGGCTGACCGGCGGTGCGGGCAATCTGTATGGCGTTGGTTTCCAACTCGGCCAGCAACCGCTTGAATTCGGCGGCAATGTCGGCGGGCTTGGGCGGATCAGGCCGCGCCGGCATGAAGGCGCGCGCGTAGGCGGGCGCGCCAGAAAGCCCGCCCAGGTCCTCGCGCGCAATGTCCTCCACGTTGCCGTGTCGCTCTACGAGCTGCGCAATGTGGGTGCGCGCCTGCTCGCAGAAGCGGGGGCTGAGCAACACGTCGTGGCGCACATTGTCCACGCCGGGCACCAGCCCCGCGATCGTGATCGACGGCGTATAGGAGCCGAGGCGCAGTTGCGCCGCATGCTCGCTCAACGTGGTCCGGTCAAAAAATGGCAGAGCCATCCGCCTCCGTTTGCGCCTTGCTACTTGGCGAACTGCGCCAACCGGCGCGACTCAAACTCGTCGCCCTTCTTCCACTGCTGCACCTCCGGAGCGTCGGCGGCCTTGTAGCCCAGCGCCAGCCCGAAGCGCGCCATCAGCGCGTTGCAGCGGTAGTCGTACTCCGGATGCCACTCATCCGTCGGCTGGTGATAGCTGCGCTCCATCTCCTCGGCCTTCTGCTTCACCCACTCCGCCGGATGCCCCTCGAACTTCTCGCCCGTGCTGATACTGAATGCGGGCACACCCTGCCGCGCAAAGCTGAAGTGGTCCGAACGATAGTAGCCACCGGCCTCCGGATGCTCCGGCGCAACAATCTTCAGCTTGAAGTCGGCCGCCGTCTTTTCAAACACCGGCGCAAAGCTGGTGCGCTCGTAGCCCTCGGCTTCCACTTCCAAAGGCAGGCCGAGCGGCGGAATCGCATCATAGTTCAGGTTCAGCGCAATCTGCGAAGGTTTCACCGGCGGATGCTGACCAAGGTAATCAGATCCCCATAACCCCTGTTCTTCGGCGGTCACCGCGGCAAAGTACATGGTGCGCTTGGGGCGGGCCTTGGCCGCAGCCGCCGCGCGCGCCATCTCCATCAGCATAGCCGTGCCGGAAGCGTTATCCAGCGCGCCGTGGTAGATGTTGTTGCCCGGCATCTCTGGACGAATGCCCAGGTGGTCATAGTGCGAACTGAAGATGACGGCCTGCTCCTTCAGCTTCGCGTCGCTGCCCGTCAGTTTGCCAATCACGTTCTGCGAGGCGAACGGACGCACCCGGTTGACGATGTGCGCGTTCACCTCCAGCGGCAGCGCCACCGGCTTGAACCCACGCTCTCCGGCCGACTTCATCAGCGCGTCCAGGTCCTGCCCACAGTCGGAGAGCATCTTGCGCGCCACCTCCAGTTGCACCCAGCTTGCCAGGTGCAACTTCGGGTCAGCGTCGGCGGCCAGCATGCTGCGCTCGCCCGACCACGAGCTGCGCACCACGCCCCACGGGTAGCTGGCCATCTCCGTCTTGTGGATGAGGATGACCCCGGCGGCTCCCATGCGGGCAGCCTGCTCAAACTTGTAGGTCCAGCGGCCGTAGTAGGTCAGCGCCTTGCCGCCGAAAAACTTTGGGTCCTGCGAGGGCGGCTCGTTGACGAGCATGAGCAACACCTTGCCCTTCACGTCCAGCCCCGCATAGTCGTTCCAGTTGAACTCCGGCGCGGTGATGCCGTAGCCGATGAAGATGATGCCGCCCTTGACGTCGCTGCTGGGCTGCTGGCTCTCGTCCATCACCACCGTGTCTTCAAGCTGGCGCAGGCTCAGCACCCGCTTCGGCGTCTTCACCGCCATGGTGGTGCCGTCCAGCGTGCTGATGCCGACCATCGGCACCTTCTGCAGATAGGTTCCGTTGTCGCCCGCCGGCTCCAGGCCCGCAAGCTCAAACTGGTTGGCAATGTAGGCGGCGGCAACATCTCCGCCGCGCGCGCCGGTGCCACGGCCTTCCAGAACGTCGCTGGCAAGGAACTTCACGTCGGCGCTGATGTGCTCGGCGCTCACCTGCTTCATCGCGTCAAAGGCGCCATTCGGCATGCCTCCGCCGCCGGAGCGGGCGCGGCCCTTGCCGGAGTGGTGCGCGGCTTGCGCAAGACAGGTGAGAACACAGCACAGCAGACACAGCGTGAGAACCTTCCGCATCAGTTCAGTCTCCCGGAACAAATTGATTGAAATGAATTGCTATTTTACAGCGGACGCCGTGCAGTGGTGCAGGCATCCCTTACTCGCAAGTACCACGCCCCGCACGCCCAACCAGCAATGCGGACGGCCAGTGGCCTTCGCGACACGTCCATCCTACTCCGCGGCACGCGTGCCAGCCGCCAGCAATCCGCGGCGGCGAAGCACCTTGCGCGTAAGCCCGGTCAGCGCAAGCCGCGCCGCGTCCGGCAGCGAGACCCACCGTCCGCCGCACAGGCCGCGACCATCGGAGGCGTAGATATCGACCTCGTAATCGGTGTCAGTAATCGAGTGGCGCGCCCGCAGCAAAGGCTTCTCACCCGCAGGCGGCTCGGTTTCCGGAAGCTCCCACATACCGGCCATCTTCGCCGCCGAAGCTTCGCGCTGGACGAGGTAGAGCCTGTCTCCACGCGTGGCCAGCAGCCGCGCCATGTGCTTGCGCCGACGAACTTCCGGCTTCTTTGATTTGGCCGCGTCGGCTTCATCCAGTTTGCCCGCGCTCGCGCACCACTTCTTCAGTGGACACACCTCGCACCGTGCCGCCAGCGGCGTGCACACCATCGCCCCCAGCTCCATCATCGCCTGATTCCAAGCCCCGGCGTCCGCGACCGGAGCGGCACTGGAGGGGCCGCGTACCCGGCGCGAAGCGTCACCCAGCGCATCTTCCGCCAGCCACGCCTGCGCCGCCTGCCAAAGCTCTTCGCCCTCGACGGGGCGTACGGCAAAGCGGCTGATCACTCGCTCCACGTTGCCATCCACCACCGCCACAGGCTCCCCGTAGGCGATGCTGGCAATGGCCGCCGCCGTGTAGCGCCCCACGCCGGGCAACCGACGAAGCTCCGCACTCGTGCGCGGCAGTTCGCCGCCAAACTCGCTGACCACCACCTGCGCCGCCTGGTGCAGCATGCGCGCCCGGCGGTAGTATCCGAGGCCGCTCCACGCCGCCAGAACCTCATCGATCTCCGCCGAGGCCAACGCCCGCACGTCGGGAAATAGCTCCATCCAAAGGCGGTAGTGCTCCAGCACGGCCGCCACACGGGTCTGCTGCAGCATGATCTCCGAGACCCATATGCGGTAAGGATCGCGGGTGCGCCGCCACGGCAGGTCGCGCTGTTCGCGCTCATACCACGCCAGCAGCGCGCGGCGCAGAGAGGCCAATGTTCTTGGAGACGGAACTACCGGGGTCATGGCTGCGATTGTAGCCGATGCCGCGCATATGAGCCGCGCCACGGCAAGTCACCTTTTCCAAGCGCACTTTCGGCAAAAACAACAGGGCCGCCCGCAGGCGGCCCTATCTTTTGCAACTTGCCTTCGACTACGCCTTCGCGTTTTCGATCTGCGCGAACTGGAAACGGTCCAACTGCTTTTCGAACGGGATCGAGAACTCCTTTTCGATCTTGGTGCGATAGGTGGGACCGGAGTTGTAGGTGCAGAACGGATACAGCTTGCCGTCCGGCGCCGCGTAGTGGATGACGCAACGCTTCACGCGTTCCACGTCGTAGTCGTAGTGATCCATGAAGTGCATGCCCGCGCAGAGCAGCGTGCGGTAGGTGAACGTGCCGTCCATGCCGTCGCGGCCCAGCTTCTTGTTGGTCATGCCCTGGATGGTGTTCAGGAACTTCTCGAAGGTCAGGCCCTCGGGCGCCTTGTCGGCCTTGAAGTGCTTCTTCAGGTCCATCCAGGCCTTGGTGCCGTTGTAGAGCTTGGAGAGGCCGCTCCACTTCTTGCGGCTCAGCTCTTCCACGTCCTGCAGCATGGCGGGAATGTCGACAAACTGCGTGACCGGGATGGCCTTGCGCGACTTCTCGTCCACGAACAGGTAGGTGCCCATGGAGCAGTGCGGGTGCGCCGAAATGGTCGGCACCGGACGGCCTTCAATCGCCGAGATCAGCTTGCTGAACGGCGTGACGGCCGAAAGCGGGAACCAGTCGTTGTAGGTGTCAAAGATGCCGGTCTGCTCGGCCAGCGCGTGCGCCAGGTCGGCCTGGGTAAAGCGCTTCTCTTCCAGCTCGCGGCGCGAGATGCGGCCGGTGAAGCTGACGGGCTGCCAGCTGATGCCGCTGACGGTGTCCACGTTGTTGACGGCCACCTTCAGAATGTCGCCGAGCTGATGGTCGTTGATGCCCTTGACGATGGTGGGCACGAAGACGACCTTGATCTGCGCCTGGCGGCAGTTCTCGATGACCTGCATCTTCTTCTCAAACAGCGCCTCGCCGCGCGTCTTCATGTAGACGTCGTCGCTGACACCGTCGAACTGCAGATAGATGGTCGACAGGCCCGCCGCCTTGCACTTCTTGGTGAATTCAAGCGAGTTGGCCATCATGATGCCGTTGGTTGCGGCCTGGATGTGGGTGAAACCCAGTTCCTTGGCCAGCGCAACGATCTCGACGAACTGCGGGTGGATGGTCGGCTCACCGCCGGAGAACTGGACTACGCGGCTGTCGATCGGGCGCGTGTTGCGCAGCGTCGTCAGCATCAGCTTCACCTGGTCAAAGGTCGGCTCGTAGAGATAGCCGGCGGCGTTGGCATTGGCGAAGCAGACCGGGCAGGTCAGGTTGCAGCGGTTGGTCAGGTCCACGTTGGCCAGCGCGGCGTGCGAGGTGTGCAGCGAGCACATGCCGCAATCATCCGGGCACTTGTCGGCAGCGCCCTTGTTGTTGATGGGGTTGGAAAGGCCCGGCATGTCACCGAACTCCCACTCTTCCATCTTCAAATAGAGCTTCACGTCGGAGTAGACGCAATCCTTGAACTCGCCGTGCTCGGCGCAGGTCTTCTCCATCATCACCTTGCCGTCTTCTTCGAAGATGCGGGCGTCAATGACCTTGCTGCACTCAGGGCACAACGACTTGACCTGCTTGGGCAGGCCTTTCTGCAACTGCTCGATGGGACCGCCGGTCAACGTCTGTTCCGGCTGAATAACTTTGAGTTCCGGCCGCTTGGCCGATGCAAATCCAGTGCTCACGGCACTCTCCATGCACAAAAAATTTTCTATGGGGATTGCCCGCACGCACCCCGGTGGCATTCGTGTCTAAAGGCGGGCTACTTACACGTTTCCGTACATAGTTTGACAGGTGGGGCGAACCCAAGGCAGTGAGGCGAGTCACCCGGAAAAGTGAGGCCCTTTTGCGGAAACCGGTCGTTTCCCGCACTAAACGGTCGATATTTGGCCCTTAATGGGGGACCTGTTTCCCGCCCCGGAACCCCCACTAATTTCCTACGTTAAATCTTTGACTTCCGGAGCCACCACTGCTACTCTTATTGCAACGTCGACTTCACTCTCGGCAGTGCTTCAGCAGGATACCCCCTCCTCGACACACTCTGGATGAACTCAGCGTAATTCAACAAAGAAAGTTGTGTGCAACAAAATGGAACAAGGAATCGTGAAGTGGTTCAACGACGCCAAGGGCTTTGGCTTCATCTCCCGTCAGAATGGTGAGGACGTCTTCGTCCACTTCAGCGCGATCCAGGGCAGCGGCTTCCGCAGCCTCCAGGAAGGCCAGGCCGTTCAGTTTAACGTGGTGAAGGGCCAGAAGGGTTGGCAGGCTGAGAACGTTCAGCCTCTCTAATCGAGAAAGATTTTCTAGCGAAGGGCGGCTGCGGCCGCCCTTTGCCATGCCCTGAATCCTTTACTCTTCACTCCGCAAATTCTTCCCATCCTCATCCCGTCTGTGTTTCAATGCTGGTAATCGAAGTCGAAACCCAGCACTTCCGAGGCCCCCAAAGAATGTCTGCTACCAGCGTTACCACCCCGCAACTGATTGCGGAAATGCAGGAAGCTGCTTCCCTCGCCCGAACCGCCACCGATCTAATGACCCGGATTGTCGAGCGCCTCAACGAGTGCCGCCTCCGCTACAACTGGGTCGGCTTCTACCTGCTGGAGCGCCAGCCGGATAGCGATCCCGTTCTCGTGCTCGGTCCTTTCGTCGGCACCATGACGCCGCATGTGCGCATTCCGCTCAATCAGGGCATCTGCGGTGCGGCAGCCTCCACCGGCGAAACCATTGTGGTCGATAACGTAGTGAATGACCCGCGCTACCTGGCCTGCTCGCTGGAAACCAAGTCGGAGATTGTTGTACCCGTCTTCGCGCACGGCGCCGTGGTCGGCGAACTCGACATCGACAGCCACTTCCCTTCCGCCTTCGGTCTCGACGACCGCCTGCTGTGCGAGACCGCCGCGAAGATTGTCGGCAAATACGTTGAGGACCACGCGTAACCGCCCGATCGGACGCCTGGAATCCTGCTCAAGCAAAAAGGCCGGCATCGCGCCGGCCTTTCACATTCTGCGTGTCGCTGCTTCCGCAGAATCCTATTTGAAGTAGTTCTTCGCGATGAACAGCACGTTTGCCGGGCGCTCCGCCAGACGGCGCATGAAGTATGGATACCACTCGGTGCCGAACGGAATGTAGACGCGCACACCCCAGCCTTCCTTGGCCAGCTTTTCCTGAAGGTCGCGACGCACGCCGTGCAGCATCTGGAACTCAAAGGCCGACTTGGGCACGCCCTCTTTCTGGCACCAATCCATCATGTGGCGGATGATGTTCTCATCGTGCGTGGCCAGGCCGTGGAAGGTGCCGCTGGTGACCAGCATCTTGGCCAGCTTGATGTAATTGGCATCCACGTCATGCTTGTCCGGCCAGGCCAGGCTGGGCGGCTCCTGATAGGCGCCCTTGCACAGGCGTATGCGGATGCCTTCCGAACAGAGCAGCTTGGCGTCTTCCTCGGTGCGATAGAAGTACGCCTGCAGCACGGTGCCGACCCGGCCCTTGTTGCCGGGGCGCTGGTGCAGTTCGCGCGTGAAGTCGATGGTGCGCTGCGTGTAGTGCGAGCCTTCCATGTCGATGCGCACAAAGTTATCGATGCGGGCGGCGTGCTCCACCAGCCCGCCCACGATCTCGTAGGCCAGCGCCTCTTCCACGTCAAAACCCATATGCGTGAGCTTGCAGCTCACGTTGGCGTCGAGTTTGCGCTTCTCAATCTCGTCGAGCAGTTGATGGTAGAGATCGCGGCTGTGCAGCGCCTCGTCGCGGTTGGTCACGTTCTCGCCAAGGTTATCGACCGTGACGCGCACGCCTAGTTTGTTCATCTCTTCGGTCGCGTGGATCAGGTCCTCGACCGTCATGCCCGCCACAAAGCGGGTGGAGACCTTTTTTCCGACTGCGGATTGTTCGGCAAAATGGCGGATGGACTTGCTTTCAGACAGGCCAATGAAAAATGCTCTGAGCATATCGCTCCTTCAGGTCGCGCCGGGCGCTTCCTGAACAACCGTAAAGAGGGAATGATGTAACTGATGTTTTTATCACAGCGCAGCGCTGGCGGAGTAGTTTCTTGCATCACAGCCTTGCCTGCGGGACGCGACGGCTTTCCTCTGATGAAATGGCAGCCGCGACCTGGCCTCCGCCGGAAGCGCCCTCACAAAAAGCAAACGCCCCGCAATCTGCGGGGCGCATGGTGAAACCGTTCGGCACATTCTTCTTATTTGCCCTGCTCCTCTAGGTACTTTTCCACCTCGATGGCAGCCATGCAGCCGGTTCCGGCGGCGGTGATGGCCTGGCGATAGCGCCGGTCGGCCACGTCTCCACAGGCAAACAAGCCGGGCACCGTGGTGTGCACAAAGTTTTGTGTCTTCAGGTAGCCGTCGGCGTCGGCCTCAATCGCGCCCTTGAACATGGCCGCGTTCGGCGTGTGGCCAATGCCCAGGAACATGGCGCTGGTCGGGAAGTCCCACACCTTGCCGGTCTTGAGGTTGCGCAGCTTCAGGGCTGTCACTTCCTGCGCCTTCACATCCAGCACCTCTTCCACAACCGTGTCGGTGAGGAAGGCGATCTTCTCGTGCGCCTTGGCGCGGTCGAGCATGATCTTGGAGGCGCGGAAGCTCTCGCGGCGGTGAATCAGCGTCACCTTGCTGGCAAAGCGCGTCAGGAACAGCGCTTCTTCCATGGCGCTGTCTCCGCCGCCGACCACCACAATCTCCTTGCCGCTGAAGAAGAAGCCGTCGCAGGTGGCGCAGGACGACACGCCGTGCCCGATCAACTCCTTCTCACCCGGAATGCCCAGCCAGCGCGCGCTGGCGCCGCTGGCCACGATGAGCGAACGCGTCTTGATAACTTCCTTGCCCAGGTTCAGCTCAAAGGGCTGCTTGCTGACGTCGACGGAAACGACGTCGCCCATGCGGAACTCGGCGCCAAAGCGCTCAGCCTGCTTGTGCATGTTTTCGATCAGCACCGGGCCCTGAATGCCTTCCGGCCAGCCCGGAAAGTTCTCCACCAGCGTGGTCATGGAAAGCTGACCGCCGGGTTCGTGCCCTTCCAGCACGAGCGGCTTCAGGTTGGCGCGTCCGGTGTAAATCGCTGCGGTGAGCCCGGAACAGCCCGAGCCCATAATCACTACGTTGCGAATGTCCTCTGCCATGGTCTCTCTCAGTAGTCCCTTATATATAGATTCCGAAGATGCAAATTCGTTGCAAACCGGGCGGCCGCGCTACTTCTTTGCCGCCGGCCTCGGCAGCAGATGCCCCAGTTCCTGCGGCACAATGCGCGTGGTGCCCATCGCCTTGCGGTAGCTGGACATCAGCCGCGATGCGCTGGCAAACAGATCGCTCAATGCCGCCTGGTCCACGCCCTCGCAACGCGCCACCACCACGCTGGACTTGCCAAAGCGTTCCAGCCGTATGTGCGTGACCGGACTGTTGGCGGCAGCTACCTGTGCCGGCACGTTGGAAAGCGCCGCGCTGGAGAGCGCGACCTGCAGCAGGTCTTTCGGCTCGCGCGCACGCAGCACCAGCGTCTCGTTCACCTTCGGCCCGGTGACGCTGAAGCTGTATTGCGCATTCAGCAGCGGGCTGCGCTCGCCAAACTCCCGCCGCACGCGCACCCAGTTGGAAACCGTGCGCGGCTGTGCGCCGCCAGCCTGCTCGGCCAGCGAAAAATCGGCCGCTCGGCTGTCGGTGCGCCCGCGTGAAACCTCAAAATCATCAATAAACGCAGGTTGCGGCATGCGCGCCAGAGCCCGCGTCACCAACTCGCGCTCTTCGGCCGTGGGCGCGCAGGGGTTCACCATGTTCACCCGGACTTCGGGCTTGGCCGCCGGTTCCTGCGCCGCGCAATGGCCTGCGCCCAGCGTCAATACAGCTGCGAGCAGAATTCTTGTGGATGGAAGTTGCACGTCTGGATTGTAAACGACGCAGCGCGCATGCTTCCTATGAATGACGCGGCCTCACGCGCCACGTCCTCATTGCGTGGAACCTTTTGCGGAGGCGCGCGTATGTTCCCCTGGGTGGCTCCGCGAAGGCCCGGCAAAACAGCTATAATTCCGGGACTGGAGCAAAGGGCATGTCGGTAGGCCAAAAACCGGTCAATCTCGTCGAACGTCTTCGCCAGGCCTTGGCCCGCGCCGGGTGGCGCTCACGCTCGCGCGCGCAATCCCTGCTCCTTGGCTCATTCAGCCTCACGCTACTGATGTATCTGGCGCGCCGCACCTGGCCCGCGCTTGGGCAGTCCGGCTCCTGGCAGAGCGCGTATTTCACGCTGATCGTGGTCGCGCTCGGCAGCCTGGCCGTGGTCTTCTACCGGTGGCTTACCCAGGAATTGATGTGGCGCCTGCGCAACCGGTTGGTCGTCACCTATATCTTCATCGGCGTCATTCCACTGGTTCTGCTGGCCACCATCTTCACCTTCGCCGGGTATATCTTCGCCGGACAATTTGCCACCTTTGTTGTCTCCAATGACCTGACGCATGAGCTGCGCCGGCTGGAGAGCGCCAACTCCGTGCTGGCCAACTCATTGGCCGAGGCCGTGCGCCGCGACCCAACCGCCCTGGATAAGCCCTCCGCCAAGAGCACCACACAGGCCTTCGCCGGACGCCAGGTTGTGGCCTATCACCACGGCAAGGCGCATGAGTTGGAGCCTTCCTCCGAGCGCGTGCACCAGCAGCCAACGCCGATGAAGACCGCCGGGGCCTTGGTGGTGGAGAGCGACGGCAAGTTCTATCTGCGCGCATGCCGCAAGGTTGACGTGCCCGACTCGAACGAGCCAATCACCGTCGTCTCCAGCATGCCGCTCGATGAAAAGCGGCTGGCCGAGATCGCCTCCGGCATGGGCATCGTCAGCCTCTCCTTTGGCGATGTGATCATCACTCCGTCCGGGTCGAGCAGCCTCACGGCAAACTCCGCGAACGCTCCCAATTCCGCCACGCACGCCGCCATTCAGTCGGGCGAACTGGCTGCGCCGCGCAATTTCTTCGACATTCCGCTCAACGGCTTCGGCGTTTCCCTGCCCGTGGTGACACACGAGACCGGCGAGGAAGGCAACGCGTTCCTTGCCGTGCGCACACGGCCCAGCGTGCTCTACGCGCGGCTCTTCCGCAGCCTGGGCGATACGACCGAAGTAATGACCTGGGGGCTGATTGCCGTCTGCATCATCTTTGCCCTGATCGAGCTTGTGGCGCTCATCGTTGGCATCCGGCTGACCACCACCATGACCGGCAGCGTTGCCGGACTGTATGAAGCCACCGAACACATCAACCGCGGCGATTTCGCGCACCGCATCCAGATCCGCCGCAAGGACCAGCTCGCCGCGCTCGAATACTCGTTCAACTCCATGACCGAGAACCTGCAGAAGCTCATTGTGGAGCAGAAGGAAAAGCAGCGCATTGAGAGCGAACTGGGCATCGCCAAGGAAGTACAGTCGCTGCTCTTCCCTCACGATGTTGGCGGCACGGACGGACTGGAGATTCACGGCGTCTGCCGTCCGGCGCGCACCGTCAGCGGCGACTACTACGACTTTCTGCCGATGAGCGCCTGCCAGATCGGCATCGCCGTCGGCGACATCAGCGGCAAGGGCATTTCGGCAGCTCTCATGATGGCCACCGTACACGCCTTCGTGCGCGCCTATACGCTGGTGGAGCAGGTACCGGCGCTGGCCGCCGTCAACTGCACCTCCGCCACGCAGCCCGGCACTATCGACGCTCTGCGCGACGGACGCATGACCGCCGGTGAGTTGCTGGCAATGCTGAACCAGCAGCTTTACCAGAGCACTCCGGCGGAAAAGTACGCCACCATGTTCCTCGGCTTCTACTGCCCGGAGACGCGCAACTTCCACTACTCGAACGCCGGGCACCTGCCGCCACTGCTGGTCGGTGCTGATGGCCGCGTGCGCCAGCTCTCCGAGGGCGGCACCGTCTGCGGCCTGTTCGGCAACATGACCTACCCAGACGCCAGCGTGCAACTCACCCCCGGCGACATTCTGGTGGCCTACAGCGACGGCATCACCGAGCCGGAAAACGAGTTTGGCGAATTCGGCGTGGAACGGCTTGCCGAACTGGTGCAGATCCACCGCGAGCAACCGCTCGACCGCATCAGCGAGGAGATCCTCGCCGCCGTCACCGACTGGATCGGCGGCCGCGAGCAGCCTGACGACTGCACCGTGGTACTGGCCCGCGCGGTGTAAGCCGCGCTCAAGCGCCTAACCTGAGCTTCAGGCTTCTCCCGCAAATCAAAAAGGGCGCCGCAGCGCCCTCCCGTGTAAAACACAAGACTGAATTCCTATTTGTAATATCCGTTGCGGGCCTGCACCGTCACGTCCTTCTCCGTGCTCTTGACGGCAATCTTGTGATAGCCGCTGCCGGGGTTGCTGGGCGTGTAGGCCAGGCTGTACTGGTTGCGCAGGTCTTCCTGAATATCGGCGTAAATCTTGTCGAGCGGCATCTTCTTGTCCTTGTACTCGAAGTACCGTCCGCCGGTTTCCATGGCCAGCCGCTGCAAATTCTTTTTGCCTTCAGCGTGCTGCTCCTTGGATTGGCCGCCGCTCGGCCCGCCGGGGTCTCCCTGTCCGCCGCGCCCACCGCCGCCGGGGTAGCCACCGCCCCCGCCCGGCCATCCACCACCAGGAAAACGCGGCATGCCGCTGCCCATGCCACCGCGATGCTCCTGGTTTTGCTGCGGCATGGAATCCTCAAAGTAGACGGTGTAGACCACAACGTCGGCGCGATGTGCCGCTTCCACCGCGCGCTCCAGCGAGACGCGGCTGGCATCGTCCATGCCATCCGACATCAGAACGAGCGCCTTGCGTCCCTGCACCGGCTTCAGCACCTCGTCCGAAGCGAGAAAGACGGCATCGAACATCGCAGTGAAGCCCTGCATGTTGCGGCGTCCGCTGCGTCGGCTGCTGCGGTCATCGTCATCACCGCGCCGGCGGTCGTCATCGTCGCCGAAGTTCGGCATGCGCTTGGACTGCACATTGTCGATGGCCTCGCGCAGCTTGGCGCGCGAGTTGGACAGGTCCTCGGAGAGCTCCACGTCGGTGTCAAAGTGAATGAGGAAGCCCTTGTCCTTCTCCTGGCGCAGGACTTGATCCACAAAGGCCTTGCTGGCCTCGCGTTGCTTTTGCAGGTTGGCGCGCTGAGAGGGGCTGGAATCAAGCAGCAGTCCGAAGGTCAGCGGTGCATCCGCGTCATGGCTGAAAAACTTGATCGTCTGCGGCTGGCCGTCATCTTCCACACGGAAGTCGTCGCGGCCGAGATTGTTGATGACCTTGCCTTTTTTGTCGCGCGCCACAAACACAACGTTGACCAGGTTGACCTGGCTGGTGATCTTATCGGGCGCATCCGATGGCGGCGCGGGCTTGCGCAGCACCGGACCGTCCTGCGCCGAAAGTCCGGCACAGAGCAGCAGGGCCGCGCCAAACGCGGTGAGAGCTTTCAACACACATTCCCCCTAGTTTAGAAAAGACGCTGCCCGTAAGAAGATGTTAGCTCAAGCGCGCTCCCTCCGGCCTACCCGGAACGTGGCACCCGCACTGCCTGCGCGCTGCGGAGAATTCCGGCAGACATAGAAAAAGGGCATCCGGCGTGACCGGATGCCCATGAGGTGCGAACGTAACGAACGCGCTTAGAACGCCGCGTCGATATCGACCACGTCGATGACCTTGTGGTTGACGAACTCCTTCAGGCCAAGGCCCAGCAGTTCGCGGCCGTAGCCCGAGCGGCGCACGCCGCCGAACGGAATGTCAGCCTTCACCATCGTCGGGTGGTTGACGAAGACCATGCCGGTGGAAATTTTCGCTGCCACTTCGGCACCGTGCTTGGTGTTCTTGGTGAATACCGAGCCGCCGAGACCGAACGGCGAGTCATTCGCGATGTGGATGGCGTCGGCTTCGTCCTTGGCGCGCAGAATCATCGACACCGGGCCGAAGAACTCCCAGTAGTACGCGGGGTTGTCCGGCGTGACGTTGGTGAGGATGGTCGGCTGCACGAACGCGCCCTTGGTCGGAACCTTCGGGCCGACTTCAGTCGCCGTGGCGCCATTCTCAACCGCCTTGCGGATCTTCTCCTTGACCTCATCGGCTGCGGTCTGCGAGGACAGCGGAGCCAGCGTGGTAGCAGGGTCAAACGGATCGCCGGCCTTCAGTTCGGCAACGCCCGCCGTGTAGCGCTTCAGGAAGTCGTCGTAAACCTTGGCGTCGATGATCATGCGCTTGGACGACACGCAGACCTGACCGCCGTTCCAGTGGCGGCCAAAGACAGCCCACTTCACGGTCTTCTCCAGGTCGGCATCGGCCAGCACCACAAACGCGTCCGCGCCACCCAGCTCCAGCGTCGACTTCTTCAGGGCCTTGGCGGCCTGCGCGGCCACGACGGCACCCGCGGCTTCCGAGCCGGTCAGCGCCACGCCGTGCACGCGTGGATCGTTCAGGATCATCTCAAGCTGCGAGCGCGTGGCATACAGGTTCGTGAAGCCGCCCTTGGGCAGACCCGCTTCGAGCATCAGCTTCTCAAAGGCTTCGGCGCTCTGCGGCACGTTGGAGGCGTGCTTCAGCAGGATGGTGTTGCCGGCCGAAAGCTGCGGCGCAATGATGCGCGCAATCTGGTAATACGGGAAGTTCCACGGCTCAATCGCCAGCAGAACGCCGAGCGGCTCGTGAACGAGGATGGCCTCGCCTTCCGCCGGGTCCTTCACCGGAATCTTTTCCGGCTTCAGCAGGTTTTCAGCGTTGTCGGCAAAGTACTCGAAGATTTCCGCTGAAAGTTCCACTTCCGCCAGCGCCTCAGCCGTGATCTTGCCCATCTCGAGGGTCAACAGCTTGGCGTAGTCATTCTTCTTTTCACGAAGCAGCTTGGCGGCCTTGCGCAGCACCGCGGCGCGCGTCGCAAACGGGGCTGCTTTCCAGGTCTGGAACGTCTTGTCTGCCTGCTCAATTGCCTGCTTCACTTGTGCATCGGTTGCATCCGGAAATTGCTTAACCACTTCACCCGTGTACGGGTTGGTTGTTGCGTATGCCATTTTTTCCCCTTTAACTTCTGCACTCGGCGCGGCACGGTCGCGCCAGAGTTGTTGCCATCCTGTTAGATGCAGTTGGGGGCGTGCTGCGATTCCACCCCGCGTGATTCTGGCGTCTTTCGCATCCGCAGCCATGCGGGACCGCTTACTGCGCGAGTCCGATCTGCTTCATGAAATCCAGGTTATCCCAGAACAAGTACTCTTCATCCATCACACCGGCTTTCGTCCAGTGGCCGATGGTTGCCATCGCCAGCTTGAACTTCTTGCCGGTCGGAGCGATGGTCTTGCCGTCGCCAATCGGCATGGGCTGCGTGAAGGTGCCTTCCATCACGCCGATGACAGCCGTCCATTCGCCGCTGCCAAGGCGCACCGGATGCTGCTCAATGCGCGTGTCAGGGGCAAAGACAAACATCGGCTTCAGGGCCTCAATGTGGTCGTGCAGGCCCTTGGTGGTGTGGCCGTCGGGATAGTGCACCAGAATGTCGGCAGCATGGCTCTCGCCGAGCCGCTCCCACTTCTGGTGCGTGTACACGTCGAAATCCAGCGTGTCAAAAGTCTTCAGATTCTTATCAGAGGTCTGTTCCGCGGACTGGTACTTCTCCAGCTCCTGCAACAAAACCGGAACCGGCGTCTTGGACTGCGTCTGGGCGCTCAGACTGCGGGCACTCATGGTCAGAAGGCTGAAGCTGACGGCCACGAGCAGAAGCGCTTTCAAATGTTTCATTGTCTTGCCCTCTTCTTTCTTCGTCGGGATTCCGCTTGCGAACTCCGCCGCACAGCTTCCAGACGCCGAAGCGCCGTTCCGCAAAACCTGCCGGGAACGAACTTCAATCACTTGGATGACGGAAGTTAGCAAATGGAACCAAACTTTTAACAACATTCGTTGCAACAAATATTATCTTACAAAACAACCCTTCCGGCTTCCAACGGCCAGGAAGGGCTTCTGCGTTGCCGCGGAAATACATTACACCAGGAAGAAGCGCCGAGTGAAGCAGGCGCTGACGCCAGCCAGAGCGCCGCGGTGTTCCGTAACGATGGCGTTCAGTAAAGAAGATGGGGCTGCATCGCGTTGAGCCACCCGGCTGTATTGAGCAGCTCGTCCATTTGTCTGAGGAACTCTGGCATCGGCCGCTCGAACAGCGCCCCGGCCCCGGCGACGCCCAGCAATTTCTCCAGGTGCCCTTCTCCGGTGGGGTTCACGCGCGTGGGGTAGCCAGCCCAGCGGAAGCTGTCGGGATGCAGATCGTGAATCAACTTGATGATCGTCATGCCCGTGCGCACCGGGCGGAAGCTCTCCCGGTCGGTGACGTGCAGCATGACGGCGCGGCAGAGCTGGTGCGCATACTTCGCGTCGGCGGGCGTACAGCTGAGGGCACGCGCCGCCACCCCGGGCACGGACATCTCATTGAACTTTGCCGCCACGCTCTCGGCCTTGAGCCACGGCGCGGCCGCCACACGGAATGGCATTCCCGTGCCGCGCCCTTCACTCAGGTTGGTGGCCTCCAGCAGTCCCAGCCCAGGGTAGAGCAGCGCCGCCTCAGCCGAGGTCATTGCCGGTGAGGTTGGCACAAACGAGCGCCGCCACTCATCCACGTACATGCTGCGCTGCCAGCCGCGCACACGAATCACATCCAGCTTCAACTCCGGCAGTCGCGTCTGGTGCCAGAGGCTGGCTAGCTCGCCGAAGGTGCAACTGTGCCGCAGCGGCAACGCCCAGCGTCCGATGAAGGACGAACAGCGCGCTTCATCGAGCATCGGCCCCTCGGCAGCGTCGAGCGCGCCGGAGATGGGGTTGGGGCGGTCGAGCACGATCAGCTCGCGGCGGTAACGCGCGCAGGCTTCCATCACGTGCGTCAGCGTCCACAGGTAGGTATAGAAGCGGCAGCCGATGTCAGGCAGGTCGAAGAGCACGGCATCCACGTCGGCCAGGTCGCTGGCGCGTGGTTGCAGGCAGTCGCCGTACAGACTCACGATGGGCAGGCCGGTCAGTTCGTCGTCGCCATCCGGCATGGCCAGGCCATCGGTACCGATGACGGTCATGCCATGCTCCGGAGAGAACAGCCGCACAATCTCCACGCCCGCGGCCAGAAGCTCGGCGCGTCCCGCGCGGTACTGCGAAGTCACCGCAGCCTGGTTGGTGACCAGCGCACAGCGCTTTCCCCTGCAACCGGCAATGTCCTTGAGCAGGACGTCGATCCCCAGCTCCACGGCCATCCGCGTCTCCCAAGAGCAAGGGCAGCCCGGACTCCCGCAGGAGTTCGCTGCCGCCCCATCGTGTTCTGCTCTCTTATTTAAACCGGTTCCATGCGCGCCGTGAAGTGACGAAGGAACGGTGGCTCATAGGTAAGCCGTAGGCCGCGAATCTTCTCGCGCTTGCGCCACACTTCCAGAATGACCTCGATGACGTAATCCATGTGGCTCTGCGTGTAGGTACGCCGCGGAATTGCCAGCCGCACCAAGTCCATTTTGGCCGCCGCACCGAACATGAGCGCGCCAATCTCCACCGAACGGATGCCGCCTTCGAGATAGAGTTCGCAGGCCAGCGCCACGCCCGGGAACTGTTCGATGGGAATCTGCGGCACAAAGGCGCGCGCATCGAGGTAGATGGCGTGTCCGCCCGGAGGCATCACCAATGGCACTCCCTGCTCATGCAGGTGGTTGCCCAGGTAGGCGGTGGAGGCGATGCGGTAGCGCAGGTAGTCCTCGTTCACAGCCTCCTGCAGTCCGACGGCGATGGCCTCAAGGTCGCGACCGGCGAGACCACCGTAGGTCGGGTAGCCCTCGGTCAGGATGAGCAGGTCTTTCTCCTGCTGCGCCAGCAGGTCGTTGTTCGTGCATAGGAAGCCGCCAATGTTAGCCATGCCGTCCTTCTTGGCGGACATGGTGCAACCGTCGCCGAGCGCGAACATCTCGCGCGCAATCTCCTTCGGACTCTTGTCGGCGTACCCCGCCTCGCGCTGCTTGATGAACCAGGCGTTTTCGGCGAAGCGGCAGGCATCGAAGTAGAGCGGAATGCCGTGCTTGCGGCAGACGGCGCTGACGGCGCGCGCGTTCTCCATGCTGACCGGCTGGCCGCCGCCGCTGTTGTTCGTCACCGTCAGCATCACCAGCGGAATGCGCTCGCGCCCGACGCGCTGAATGGCCTCTTCGAGAGCCGCCACGTCCATGTTGCCCTTGAAGGGATGAATGGTGGCGGGCTGCTTGCCTTCGGCAATCACCAGGTCGAGGGCCTCGCCGCCGGCGGCCTCAAGGTTGGCGCGCGTGGTGTCAAAGTGCGTGTTGTTGGGCACCACGTCACCCTTCTTCACCATGCAACTGAACAGAATCCGCTCGGCGGCCCGCCCCTGGTGCGTGGGTATGACGTGGGTGTATCCAAAGATGTCCTGAATGGAGTTCTTGAAGCGCGTGAAGCTGCGGCTGCCCGCATAGCTCTCGTCGCCCTCCATGATGGCGCCCCACTGGTAGGTGGACATGGCGCCGGTGCCGGAGTCGGTCAGCAGATCGATCAGCACGTCGTCGGCGGGCAGCAGAAACAGGTTGTAGTGCGCGGCCTTCAACAGCTTCTCGCGCTCCTCGCGCGTGGTCCAGCGGATGGGTTCAACGCTCTTGATGCGGAACGGCTCAATGATGGTGCGAATCGGCATGATAGCTCCCGGCCCGAAGCGCTGCGTCTTCGGGCGACCCGCCATTGTAGACCGGCAGACGATGCACGCAAAGCACCGTTCATGCACAGTCACGCCCGCGCAATTGCACCACCGCTTATAATGCTGTTCACCTTCGTGGAGGTCCCCGATGCTTATGCGTCACGCGCGCGCTGCCTGCGCGCTGCTGGTTGTACTTTCCTTCTGCCTCATCGCCACCGCTGCCATTGCGCAGGCGACGATTGAGCCTGAACTGCAACAGAAGATCGACAAGATTGCCGCCGACACGCTGGCCAAAACCGGTGTGCCCAGCGCCTCGGTCGCCGTGGTCAAGGACGGCCGCATCCTCTACACGCGCGCCTACGGCAACGCACACCTTGCGCCCGACGCGGCCGCCACGCCGCAGATGCGTTACTCCATCGGCTCCATCAGCAAGCAGTTCACGGCCGCCGCTATCCTGCTGCTGGCTGAGCAGCACAAGCTCTCGCTCGAAGACAAGGTCGGCAAGTACATTCCCAACCTGACGCGCGGCAATGACATCACCATCCGCCAGGTGCTCTCGCACACCGCCGGCTACCAGGACTACTGGCCGCAGGATTACGTGATGCCGATGATGCTGAAGCCCGTCACGGCCGAGAAGATTCTGGATGGCTGGGCGCGCAAGCCGCTCGACTTTGAGCCGGGCGCCAAGTGGCAGTACAGCAACACGGGCTTCGTCGTCGCCGGGGCCATCGTGGAGAAAGTCTCCGGCAAGCCGCTCTTCCAGTTTCTGACCGAGAAAATCTTCAAGCCGCTCGGCATGAAAAGCGTCACCGACCAGGACCAGGCCAAACTGACCGAACCCGATCCGCAGGGCTACATTCGCTACGCGCTTGGCCCGGCTCGCCCGGCACCCAAGGAAGGCGCGGGCTGGATGTACGCCGCAGGCGAGCTGGCAATGACCGCCGAAGATCTTGCCCGTTGGGACGTTGCCATGATCGAGCAAAAGGTTCTGAAGCCGGAGTCCTTCCGCGAGATGGAAAAGATGGTCATGCTGACCAGCGGCCTTCCCAGCGGCTACGGCCTGGGCGTCACTATCGACTCGCGCGACGGACACCGCGCCATTTCGCACGGAGGCGAGGTCTCCGGCTTTACGGCTGAGAACATTGTGCTGCCCGATGACAGCGCCGCCGTGGTGGTGCTCACCAACCAGGACGCAGCTTCCGCAAGCGGTGGCATTGCGAACGCCATTGTGCCGCTGCTGGTTGCCGGCAAGGCCGACGCCGAGGCCGATTCGCGCACCGCGCAGGCCAAGGCCATCTTTGAAGGACTCCAGAAGGGCACGATTGACCGCAGCCTGTTCACGGACAACTGCAACTTCTACTTCAGCGATCAGGCGTTGAAGGACTTTGCCGCCAGCCTTGGTCCGCTGGGCGCGCCGCAGAGTTTTGTGCAGCGCCGCACCGCCCTGCGCGGCGGCATGCGTATGCGCGCCTTCCTCGCCAAGTTCGGAGACAAGACGCTGCGGGTATGGACCTACCAGATGCCCGACGGAAAGCTGGAACAGTACATGGTTGCCGCGGTGGAATAGCGAGCAGCAGAGGCAAACACAAAGGCCGGGCGCTTTGCCCGGCCTTTCCCTTTAAGAATTCGATTTTGCCCTTTAGCGGTGGAATTCAACCGACACGGTGATGGTCTGCTCCGAGCCCGGCTCATATCTCCATTTGGCGACGGCCGTCTTCGCCGACTCCGCCAACAGTGGATTGCCGCCCAGCACCTTCACCTGCTTCACTTCCCCGCTCGCACTCACGGTCAAAGCCACTCGGACCGCTCCCTCAATGCGCATGCTCTTTGCCACTTCCGGATACACCGGGTCCACCTTGGACCGCAGCTTGCGCGTGCCTTCCTGCGCCTGCGCACCGGCGACCAACATGCCTGCAACGAGCACCATCGAGATGAATCGACCTGGTCCTGATAGAAATTTCACTTTTTGGCCCCAAATAATCCGTGACGAACTTCAAAAGTGGATTGATTTTGGCACAGATTCGCGGCTTCGCTGGAAACAATTGCAATTTGTACAGTTACTTTAGGAGTACGTCCTGCGTTTTCCGAGCCAAGCCGTACTGTTTCGTGACACAAGAAACCCCGCGCAGGCTCTCTGCGCGGGGCGATGACTTGCAAACAGGAAGCTCAGGCGCCCATCTGCTTCAGTGCGCGTTCCAAAGCCTCCAGCATCGCGTCCGGTGAAACCGGCTTGCCCGTGGCGTTCTTCATCCACAGATCCGGCGCAACACTTCCGCTCTTGACCATGCGCGTGAACTCCGGCCCGACGACGCCGCTCTTGTGAATCTGCTCGTCGATCTGGAAGGCGATCATGTGACCGATCGGGTAATCCGGCAGGTAGAGGAGCGAATCGATCATGTGCGAGTAAACCGCCAGCAGCACCACGTCCTGCTTGTGGAAGACCGGCGCGTAGTACTTGTTCCAGATGCCCTTCGCAATGCCGAGTGTGGCCTCGCGCAGTTCGGCCGGGGTGGCGTTCGGGTGGTCATACATCCAGTGCCACACCTCCATATCCACCAGCGCAACGCCCGCGATTTCGTAGGTTCCCCAGAAATCGTTGAGCGTCTTCATGGCCTCGGCCTGCGGGTCCGGCTGCTCCAGACCAAGCAACTCGAGGTCGCGCGCCTGGAAGACAAAGGCCAGCGCCTCGGTAAAGGCCGTGTTGGGCACGCCGTGCAGCAGGTAGTGATCCATGCGGTTCAGTGAGAGCGTCTGCTCCACGTTGTGCCCCATCTCGTGCACGGCAATGTTGAAGCCCTTGTAGTTCATGCCGGTCTTTTCAACGCGCGTGCGGAGGTGCGCCTTGCCTTCGCGGAAGCCCGCGCCCATAGCGTGTCCGGAGCCGCGCGCTGGGTCGACCACAATGTTGGCCGCAACGTAGTCGGCATCGGCCGCGGTGAAGCCGAGATGCCGCAGCAGGTTCGGAATGTCCTTCTGGTAGGCCTCCGGCGTCGGATACTTCTTCGCCACGATCTGGTCCAGCTCGGCCTCCGTGTACTTGGACTTCACGCGGAAGCCGTTGTACCAGATGTCGAACGGCTCAAGCTCGCGCCCCAGCCGCTTGCTGATCAGCGCCGCCACGCGCGGCACCAGTGGAGAGCTGAGTACCTGCTCGAGCATGGCCTTCACGCGCGCTTCAGGCAGTTCGCGCTCTTCGTCAAACTTGCGCGCAATGTGCGTCGGCGCCGAGGGCGAGTATGGATCGGCTTTGCGCACGGCCCGGTAGCAGTTCAACAGCGTGGCATAGCGCGTATCAGGCTCGCGCTCGTTAAACGGTTCCGCCTTGGCCACTTGGATCGGCGGCCGCTCGCCATCCCAGTCCTTCGAGTTTTCGGCAGCGAGACTCAGCTTGTTCGTAAACGGGTCCCAGTCATACCGCGGATCATTCACGACCCGCTGTGGGATGGTCTGCGTCACAATGCGCTCCATCACCTGCTGGATGACCCTCTGCTTGGCCAGCCCGTTCTGCGGGTCGGCGTAGTCGCCCTTGATCTCGTCGCGCAGGTTCCAGTGCGAGAGCAGCCGCATCTTTGGCGGGAACAGCCGCTCGCCCCTGCCGTTCACCAGGTGATGCATCCAGATGTTGTACTCGGAGATGTAGCGCTCGCCGTCGGCGGTGGCCGAGGCAATCTCCAGCGAGACACTGGCGGGCACGCGCTTGCTGAATGCCTGCGCCAGCCGCGCCTCCGCCCACTGCCGACGCGTCCACCCCGCGCCCTGCGCCAGCCGCTCATCCAGCGTGGTCAGCGGGAAGTTCAGCAGCACCACGAACGCGAGCTTGTTGGCAAACGCATCATCCAGGAAGTGCGCCGTGGGGTCGTACCCGGCAAAAATTTCGTCATACGGCTGAATCGGCCCGCGGTCGAGGTCGCTCTGGGTACGGAACTCGCGGCCAATCTCCTGCATGTGTCCCGAGTACTGCTCCAGCAGGTGCTCGTAGCGGTTGAAGACCGTGTCCAGCGCCTCGGGCGTGCCGGCAAAATTGGCGGTCACGAAGGTGCGGAACTCTTCGGCCGATCCGTCTTCCGCGCGCCAGAACTCGCCCACCTGCTTCAGTCCACGCTGAATGCGCGGCCGCTCGGCTTCGCCATATTTGGCGATCAACTGCTTCTCCAACCCGGCGGCCTCCTGCGCGTACCACGCGGGCATCACGGTCTTTTCTGCTTTTGCGGTTGTGGCGGTGTCAGACATGGTTGCGGGCTTCTCCTGCGCGAACAGCGTGGCCGCCAGCGCGGCCGTGAACGACAAAATCCATAACGTGCGGAGCTTCATCGGGAACTCCCGGGGGGCGGCCTTGGCCGCAGAGTACGGCGCGCAACCCGCGCGCCCAGCTGAGCTACGTTACTCGCCCGGAAGAAAAAGGAAAAGAGGAAGCGGCCGCAGAAACGAAGCCCCCGGTCAGCGGCTGCCAGCCACCGACCAGGGGCCATCGTTTCGGGTCTCAGAAAGAAGTCTACTTCGCGGTGATGACGCCGCAGGCGATGCGGTCGCCCGCGTTGCCCGCCGGGTCACTCTTCATATCGTCGGCCTTGGCGTGGATGACCAGCGCCGTGCCGCCGTTGGCAAACAGCGAGTCCTTCATCGAAGGGTCGGCAAGGCGCACGCGCGGGTTCACAAACTTGGCGCTGCACGTGCCGTTTTCCTTCACGGTAAGGTTCGGCATGTCACCGGCGTGAGCGCCCTGCGGATTCTCCAGGCCATGATGCTTGGCCTCGGGATTAAAGTGCCCACCTGCGCTCTTGAAGTCCGGTGCCTCACACTTGGCGGTCTGGTGGAAGTGTATGGCGTGCTCGCCCGCAGGCAAGCCCTTCAGCTTCACTTCAACCTGCACGCCCTTGTCGCCCAGGTCCTTCAGCTTCACGGTGCCCACGTCCTGTCCCTTGGCGTCCTTCACTGGGACAGTCAGCTTCTTGGGCGTGGCGGTCTGGGCCACGGCGCCGATCGCGAACATTGCAACCAGAACTGCTACTGCCAATCCACGAATCTTCATCCATTCCTCCTAAATTCGAATGCAGTCGGCTAGAGAATCTAGCGCGTGCGGTCATGAATCGCCAAATAAATTTCCAGCCAAGGGCTGCCCGACGCAGACATCAAGCGCCAAAGGCACCACCGCTCTCAACAGAGCGAGCTGATGTCAGTCACCCACCAGCAACTCGTATTGCGCCTTCGTCAGCGGCACCACAGAGAGCCGGCCCTGCTTGACCAAGGGCGAGTCCGAGAACAGCTTGTGCGTCTTCAGCTCGCCGAGCGTCCACTGCAAGCCCAGCGGGGTGCCCACGGAGATCGTCACCAGCGGCGTCTTCGGGTCGGTGGCGTCCACGCTCACGACCTTGGCCGTGCCCATGGCGCGGCGCACCTCGCCCGTGTGGTAAATCACCAGTTCGTCGCCTTTATGCATTTCGCGCAGATACTTCACGGCCTGCGGGTTGGTCACGCCGTCCCAGACGGTGCGGCGGTCTTGTTGAAGCTGCTCAAAGCTGTAGTTGGCGGGTTCGGTCTTCAGCAGGTAGTACATGGCTGGCTCATTGGATGCGCGCATTCTGCCCACGGGCGCAGCATTCGTGGTGCAAAATGGCGGCAATTCGCGCCCATTCACGCCAGAAACGCACTTTCGTGCGCAAAACCCCCTCGCCCCAGCCGCCGCGTTTCGATACCATAGAAATGCTGCCGGAGCGCGACCTTATACTGCCGCTAAATTCAGTCCGGATACCCTGCGCACATCGAGGAAGTCTATGTCGGAACACTCTACGAAGACGGTTGTGGACCAACCTGTGAACCCGAACCAGGCCGCAATCGACCAGCTTTCGGTCAACACCATTCGCACCCTGGCCATTGACGCCGTTCAAAAGGCGAACAGCGGACACCCGGGCGCGCCCATGGGGCTGGCCCCGGTCGCCTACACCGTCTTTGACCGCATTCTGCGCCACAGCCCAGCCAACCCGCATTGGGCCAATCGCGACCGCTTCGTGCTCAGCAACGGACACGCCAGCATGCTGCTCTACTCCATGCTGCACCTGACCGGCTACGGCCTGTCGCTCGATGACGTAAAGAATTTCCGCCAATGGGGCTCCAAGACCCCCGGCCACCCTGAGTTTGGCCTGACCGCCGGTGTGGAAACCACCACCGGCCCGCTCGGACAGGGGCTGGCCACCAGCGTGGGTATGGCCATTGCCGAGCGCTATCTGGCAGCCACCTTCAACCGCCCCGGCCACGAGATCATCGACTACCGCATCTACACGCTCTGCGGTGACGGATGCCTGATGGAAGGCATCTCGCAGGAAGCCGCATCGCTCGCCGGGCACCTCAAGCTCGCCAACCTGGTCTGGCTCTACGACAACAACCGCATCACCATTGAAGGCTCCACCGACCTCGCCTACAGCGACGACGTGGCCAAGCGCTTTGAGTCGATGCACTGGAACGTGCTGCACGTGGCCAACGCCAACGACCTCGACGCGCTCGAAAAGGCGATCAAGGCCACCGAAGGCGCTACCAAGCCGTCCATCATCATCGTGGACAGCCACATTGCCTGGGGCTCGCCGAACAAGCAGGACAAGGCCAGCGCCCACGGTGAGCCGCTCGGCCCCGACGAGATTGCGTTGACCAAGGCCGCCTATGGCTGGCCGAACGAGCCGTTCTACGAACCAGCCGAAGTGCTGGAGCACATGGGCAAGGCCGTCGCGCGCGGCAAGCAATGGGAAACCGAGTGGGACGCGAAGCTCGCAGCGTGGGCCAAGGCCTACCCCGAGCTGGCCGCGCAGTGGGAAGCCTTCACCAAGGGCGAGCTGCCCGCCGGCTGGGACGCCGATATTCCGGTCTTCCCCGCCGACGCCAAGGGCCTCGCCACCCGCGACTCCAGCGGCAAAGTTGAGAACGCGATTGCCAAGCACGTGCCGTGGCTCATCGGCGGCTCGGCCGATCTTGGCCCGTCGAACAAGACTCTGATCAAGGACGCCGCCTCGTTCGCGCCCGCCAGCTACGGCGGACGCAACCTGCACTTCGGCATCCGCGAACACGCCATGGGAGCCATTTGCAACGGGCTGGCCCTGAGCGGCCTGCGCCCGTTCGGCGCAACGTTCCTCGTCTTCTCCGACTACATGCGCGGCTCCATCCGCCTGTCGGCGCTGATGGACCTGCCCGTCACCTACGTTTTCACGCATGACTCCATCGGCGTGGGCGAGGACGGCCCCACGCACCAGCCCATTGAGCACGTGATGAGCCTGCGGGCCATGCCCCGCCTGATCGTCATGCGCCCCGGCGACTCCAACGAAGTGGCCGAGTGCTGGAAGGCTGCCATGCAGATCAAGGACCGCCCGGTGGCCTTCGTCCTGAGCCGCCAGAACCTGCCCACGCTCGACCGCACGAAGTACGCGACGGCGGAAGGTGCGCGCAAAGGCGCCTATGTTCTGGCCGACTGCGCCGGAACGCCCGAGGTCATCCTGATCGGCACCGGCAGCGAGCTTTCGCTCTGCGTCGAGGCCGCCGAGAAGCTCACCGCCGAAGGCGTAAAGGTTCGCGTGGTCAGCATGCCCTCCTGGGAGCTGTTCGAGCAGCAGGACGCGGCTTACCGCGAGCAGGTGCTGCCCAAGCAGGTCGGCAAGCGCATCAGCGTGGAGGCTGGCACCAGCCTCGGCTGGGCCAAATACACCGGCAGCGAAGGCGTTTCCATCTCGCGTGACGACTTCGGCGCTTCGGCTCCGGCCAAGATCCTGTTCAAGGAGTTCGGCTTCACCGCCGAGGCCATTGTCGCAAAGGCCAAGCAGCTTCTGAGCAAGTAGCAGTGAAGCGGAGCCCTATGAGGCTCCGCTTTTTTCATATTGGATTCAGACTGTAATCAAAGTATTGTTCTGCACGCGCCCGCACGGCACAGAGGACCTTATGAAGAACCCGTTGAAGCATGTCAGCGACTTCGGCCAGAGCATCTGGCTCGATTCGATTCAGCGTTCCATGTTCCGCACCGGCGAGCTGCGCCGCCTCATCAGCGATGACGGCCTGCGCGGCATGACCTCGAACCCCACCATCTTTGAAAAGGCCATCGCCAGCTCCAGCGACTACAACGCCCAGATCAACGAACTGGTGACCAAGGGCTCCAGCGGCGAGCAGATTTACGAAGCGCTGGTACTCGACGACATTGCGCATGCCGCCGACGAGTTCCGCAGCGTCTACGATGCGACGCAGGGTCTCGACGGCTACGTCAGCATTGAGGTTTCGCCTCTGCTGGCCAATGACGGTCCCGGCACGCTCGAAGAGGCACGCCGCCTCTTCAAGCAGCTGGCGCGGCCGAACATCATGATCAAGATCCCGGCGACGCCCGAGGGCCTTCCGGCCATTGAACAGGCCATCGCCGACGGCATCAACGTCAACGTCACGCTCATCTTCTCGGTCGACGTCTATGAAGACGTGGCCGAGGCCTATATTCGCGGACTGGAAAAGCGCGCCGCCGCCGGTCAGCCCATCGACCACATCTCGTCGGTTGCCAGCTTCTTTGTCAGCCGCCTGGATTCGGCGGTTGACAAGCAGCTTGAAGCGAAGATCGCCAGCGCCACGGGCGACGCGAAGAAGCAGTTGCAAGCGCTGCTCGGCAAGGCCGCCATTGCCAACGCACAGCTCGCCTACCAGTCGTTCCTGCGCACCTTCTACAGCGACCGCTTTGCCAAGCTGCAGGCCAAGGGCGCGCGCGTGCAGCGTCCGCTGTGGGCCAGCACCAGCACCAAGAACCCGGCTTACCCCGACGTGCTGTATGTCGAGTCGCTGATGGGGCAGGACACGGTGAACACCCTCCCGGCCGCCACCGTCGACGCCTACCGCGACCACGGCGAGCCTGCCGCGCGCATCACCATCGGCATGGAGAAGGCTGCCGACGTCTTTGCCGCACTCGCCAAGGCCGGTATCGACATGAAGGCCGTGACCGACAAGCTCACCGCCGACGGCGTCAAGTCCTTCGCTGAAAGCTTCATTCAACTCGGCAAGGTGATTGAGCTGCGCCGCGAAATTGCTGCCTCCGAGAGCATCACGCGCCACCCCATGCATCTTTCCGGCAACGAGCAGCTGGTGAATGACGCGCTCGCCGCGTTGAAGAAATCGAAGGCCGCCGAGCGCATCTGGAAGAAGGACGCCACGCTGTGGACCTCCGATCCCGCCGGGCAGAAGATCATCGCCAACTCACTGGGCTGGCTCAACGTCATTGAGACCATGCAGCCGCGCGTGAAGGAGATCACTGACTTCGCGCAGGAAATGCAGACGCTCGGCTTTGAGCACGTGGTCGTGCTCGGCATGGGCGGCTCCAGCCTGTGCCCCGAGGTTCTGCGCCGCACCTGCGGACACCACGCCGGCTGGCCCAAACTGCACGTGATCGATTCCACCGTGCCCGCCACAGTGCTGCGCATTGAACGCGAGCTGAACCTGGCCAAGACGCTCTTCGTGGTCGCCAGCAAGAGCGGCACCACCACCGAACCGGTCATGTTCCACCGCTACTTTTATGATCGCGTCCGCCAGATTGCAGGCAACGACGCTGGACGCCACTTCATCGCCATCACCGACCCAGGCACGCAGATGGTTGCCGACGCCGAGCGCGATGGCTTCCGCAAGATCTTCCTCAACATGCCGGATATCGGCGGCCGCTACTCGGCACTCTCAATGTTCGGCATGGTGCCCTTCGCACTCGCCGGTGGCAACGTGGCGGAGCTCCTGCGCCGCGCGCACGTCGCCTTCTCCGCCTGCCAGCCCATGCTGCCCGCCGCGGAAAACCTTGGTCTGCGCCTTGGCGCCGCGCTCGGTGCGCTGGCCCGCGCCGGACGCAACAAGATCACGCTCATTGCCGAGCCGCCCATCGATTTCGTTGGCCTCTGGATTGAGCAGCTGGTTGCCGAAAGCACCGGCAAGCTCGGCAAAGGCATTGTGCCCATCGCGGGCGAGCGGCTTTACGAACTGCGCGCCTACGCCAACGACCGCGTCTTCGTTTACCTTGGCGCCAGCGAGCCGGATGAGATCACGGCCTCGCGGCTGGAAGGCCTTGCGCGCTGCGGCCACCCGGTCTTCATCCATGCCCTGCGTGACGTGATGGACCTTGGTGAAGAGTTCTTCCTGTGGGAGTTCGCCACGGCCGTCGCCGGAGCCGTCCTCGAGGTGAATCCGTTCGATCAGCCGAACGTGCAGGAGTCGAAGGACAACACGAAGAAGCTGCTGGCGGAATACACCGAGAAGGGCGCACTGGCTTCGCTGGTGACCATCGCCTCTGCGGACGGACTCACGGTCAGCAGCGATGATGCCAACGCCAAGGCACTGAAGGGCGGTACGCCCGAACAGGTACTTGCCGCGCACTTGGCGCGCTTGCAGCCCGGCGACTACCTGGCGCTCACCGAGTACATCGACGAGCTGCCGGAGCACGAGGCACTGCTCGCCGACATCCGTGCAGTGTTGAGCATGCGCACGCGCAACGCCACCACCACCGGCTACGGCCCGCGCTTCCTGCACTCCACCGGACAGCTCCACAAGGGCGGTGCCGATAACGCGGTCTTCATCCAGATCACCGCTGACGACGCCGAGGATGCGCCGCTGCCCGGCGAGCCTTACGGCTTCGGAGTGCTCAAATCCGCGCAGGCGCTGGGTGACTTCCAGTCGCTCAGCACGCGCTCGCGCCGCGCCATCCGCCTTGACCTTGGCAAGGACATCATCGGCGGCCTGAAGAAGCTGCTGGCCGTAGTGATGGCCCTGCCGCAGCAGTAGCACTCTATCGGGCGCCCGAAGCCTGGGTGCCCCAGGTTCGCGAGCGTAGCGAAGCTAACCTGGGATGCGGAACCATCCAAGCCCACGCAGATTCATAATCTGCGTGGGCTTTACCTTTTCGCGAACGACCCGGCGCGCACGCGCCTTCCCCATTCTGCTAGCATGAAATGAGTGACCACGCCCGTACACATTCTGGCCATTGAAAGTTCCTGCGACGAGACCGCTGCGGCCATCGTGCGCAACGGCGAGGAACTTGTCTCCAGCGTTGTGGCCTCGCAGATTCCGACCCACCAGCCCTATGGCGGCGTGGTGCCGGAACTTGCCTCGCGCGAACATCTGCGCAGCATCATTCCCGTGGTGCGCGGCGCGCTGGAGCAGGCCAACCGCACGCTCGATGACGTGGACGCCGTGGCCGTGACGCGCGGTCCCGGACTGGCCGGTGCGCTGCTAGTCGGCGTCAGCTTTGCCAAGACGCTGGCCTTCGCCGCCGACAAGCCTCTCATCGCGGTCAACCACATCGAAGGCCATATCCACGCCGTGCTGCTGGAGCAGCGCCAGCGCGGACAGCACGAATTGCGCTTCCCGGTGCTCGCGCTCGTGGTGAGCGGTGGCCACACGCACCTCTTCCTTGCCGAGCAGACCGCCGGCATGTGGCGCTACCGCAACGTGGGCCACACGCGCGATGACGCCGCCGGTGAGGCCTTCGACAAAGTTTCAAAGCTGCTTGGCCTCGGCTACCCCGGCGGGCCAATCATCGACCACCTCGCGCGCCACGGCAACGCGAAGGCCGTGCCGTTCAGCATTTCGCAGATGAAGCACCGCGACCGCAACGACCGCGGCAAGCCCGCGCCGGAAGGCCCGCAGTTCGACTTCTCCTACAGCGGCATCAAAACCGCTGTGCTGCGCCACGTGGAGACCCATGACCTGTTCGCGCAGATCGAGGCGCGGCGACGCGCGCTGATGCAGATTGCCAAGCCCACGCACGAGGACTACCTCGCCGTCTGCGACCAGCCGACGCTCGACCTGATCGCCAGCTTCCAGCGCGCCGTGGTGCATGACCTCGTCAACAAGACGATGGCCGCTGTTGAGGAATTCGGCGTACGCACGCTGCTGGTAACCGGCGGTGTGGCCGCCAACAGCGCGCTCCGCGAGGCCTTTGAACACAAGGGCAAGACGCACGGCCTCTCCGTGTTCTTCCCTTCGCGTCCGATGTCCACGGACAACGCTGCAATGGTGGCCGCTGCGGCCTACCCGAAATTTCTCGCGCGCGATTTCGCAACGCTTGACCTGAGCGCTGAAGCCAACCTGCCGCTGAAGTAGATTCGTCTTTTCCTATCTCTCTCTGAAAGTGCATGGGCTTTTCTTATAAGCGCCCGCGCAGGCATCCTCATGCTCCTTCCGTGAGCTTTCCACAACAATGTGGAAATGCTTGTGAGCATTGCGTGTTTCCTCAGTGTTCATGCGGGTCCGCTGGCATTGCACCATTTTCGGAGCATGCCACAAAGTGTGTCCCGCTCTCATGCACACACAGTAATTAGTGTTGCGGCTGCGGGCACAAAGACAATGTTTTTCAGCCTTCCACAACAACTCCACAGCCGAGTGTGCTTAACCGCCGCGCGCGCAGGTTCTCCACAGAAGTGTGGAAATGCTTGTGAGCATCGCTCGTTTCGCCAGTGTTCATGCGGGTCTGCTGGCATTGCACCATTTTCAGTGCAACCCACAAAGTGTGCTTGGACTGCTCGAAGCCCCTGCAATTTGTGTTGTGACTGAGGGAACAAATCCCATTGTTTTTCGGCCTTCCACAACAACTTCACAGCGAAGTGTGCATGCGCGGCATTCACGCGGTTCTCCACAGAAGTGTGGAAATGCTTGTGAGCATCGTGCGTTTCCCCAGTGTTCATGAGGGTCTGCTGGCATTGCACCATTTTCATTGCACCCCATAAAATGTGTTTCGCGCGCTCACACCCCCTGCAATTTGTATTGCGTGTGCGAATGCAGTGGTGCTCATTTTTCCGTCTTGCACAACAACTTCACAGCAAAGTGTGCATGCGTGGCATTCACACGGTTCTCCACAGAAATGTGGAAATGCTTGTGAGCATCGTGTTATTCGCCAGTGTTTATGCGGGTCCGCTGGCATTGCACCACGGGTGGTGCATGGAGTTTCCATGCGAATTTGTGGCGCGTACACTGTGCGCATGAAGGCCCGCAGTGAATTCCGCGCGCTTGAGCAACTGCCCCAGGCGTTCCGCCTACTGCATGATGCATGGGGCGTGCAGCACTGGTGGCCAGCGGAGAGTGCGTTCGAGATGGTCTGCGGCGCGTTCCTGACGCAGAACACCGCGTGGACTAATGTGGAGCGCGCGCTCAGACGCCTGCGCGGGGCCGATGCGTTGAACATCCGGGCCGTGCGCGAGCTTCCGTCTGGAGAACTGGAAGAGCTTCTGCGGCCCGCCGGATACTTCCGCCAGAAGGCGCAGCGGCTCAAGCGTTTTGTCGAACATCTGGATCTTCACTACCTGGATGCAACTTCATCGCTGCCTGCCGACGCAAAGGACAACGCGGCTCTGGCGCGCATGTTTTCCCAGCCCGTTGATGCGCTGCGCGAAGAGCTGCTCGCACTGCACGGCGCGGGGCCGGAGACCGCCGACTCGATTCTTCTCTACGCAGCGCTAAAGCCGGTCTTCGTCGTTGACGCCTATACACGCCGCATCTTTCATCGCCACGGATGGATTGATGCCAGCCTGCCCGCCAACGCCGCTGGCTACGAGCACATCCGCCAGCTTGTGGAGCACGCGCTACGCACCGAGCGCTGTACCCCGGCGGCCTCCCCGCTGGCGAAGGAAGCCGGATGTTTCATTCCCGAGGTTCACGCGCCATCTGTCATGTCACGCGCAACGCGCGAAGCCACGGCGCAGGTCTTCGGTGAGCTCCACGCGCTGATTGTGCAGGTGGGCAAGCATTACTGCCTCAAGCACGAGGCCCGCTGCGAGCTGTGTCCGTTGCGCGAGTTGCTGCCGCACGGTGGCCCCGTGCCCGCAGTGGTCGCGCCCGCAAAGCGCGTAGCAAAATCGCGCAGCCGTTCGAGCAAAGCGTAGAACTTTTGTTCGCGCAGCGCCGTGCGGCGCGCACACGTTTTGCGTTTTCGGGCTAGGCCGCAACCCGCAAAAGGCTTTACACTTTTTAGATGGAACCGGCACGCGGAATTCTGGCGAAGGTTGTGGCTCAGTCGCTTCGCGGCCTGCCCGACGCGGACGTGCCGATGGCGGCATGGCCGTTCGCCGCCGGTGGCAACGTGGCCGAGCGCACCGACGCCGTCTGGTTCCGCGATGGCGTGCTCACCGTCTCGGTGCCGGACGCCAACTGGCGCAACCAGATGCGCGACATGGCCGCCGGATTCCTCAGCCGATTAAATCAGTACAGCCGGGTGCGCGTGGACCGCATAGAGTTCATCGTTGCCTCCGCACAACCAGCACAGGACAAGCAATGAAAGTTACCGAACAGGACGTGCTCTACGTCGCCGACCTGGCGAACCTGGAGCTGACCGAAGCCGAACGCTCCTCCATGGTGCAGGACCTGAACTCGATTCTCGAGCATGTGGACGCCCTCGCCGAACTGGACACCGCGAACGTGGCGCCGCTGACCGACGTCAGCCAGTTCGTCATCCACACAGAAGGCAATGGCGACCGCTACGCCTACGCGCAGCGCGCCGACGAGCCGCGCCCCAGCCTTCCCCGCGAGGAAGCGCTGGCCAACGCGCCGGACACCAACGGAGAGTTCTTCCGCGTCCCCAAGGTAATTGAGAAGTAGGCGGAGATGACCATGACCAAACCTGTGCACACCATCGACTCCGCCCGCTCGGCCATTGCCGAAGGCAAGACCACGGCCCGCGCGCTGACCGAAGCGTACTTCACAAAGATTGAGGCCGGTGACGGCGAGATCGGCTCATTCCTCTCCGTCAGCCCCGGGCGCGCCTACGCGCAGGCCGACAAGATTGATGCCCTGGCCAAGGCGGGCGAACCGTTGCCGCCGCTGGCAGGCATTCCTGTCGGCGTCAAAGACGTGCTGATGACCAAGGGCCTGGTCACCACCGCTGGCTCAAAGATTCTGGAGAATTTTGTAGCGCCCTATGACGCCACGGCCGTGACGCGGCTGGAGGCGGCCGGCGCCGTCGTGCTCGGCAAGCTGAACTGCGACGAGTTCGCCATGGGCTCCTCGAACGAGAACTCCGCCTACAAGCCCGTGCACAACCCGCATGACCTCACGCGCGTGCCGGGCGGCTCCAGCGGCGGCTCGGCGGCGGCGGTTGCCGCGGACTTTGCCGTGGCGACGCTTGGCACCGATACTGGCGGCTCCATCCGCCAGCCCGCGGCCTTCTGCGGCGTTGTGGGCCTGCTGCCCACCTACGGACGTGTCTCGCGCTACGGACTCATCGCCTTTGCCAGTTCGCTCGACCATGTTGGCCCGCTGACGCACACGGTCAAGGACGCCGCCACGATGCTCGGCGTGCTGGCCGGTCGCGACCCGATGGATTCGACCTCGGCCGATGTGCCGGTGGCGGACTACGTTGCAGCCACGGCGCAGGACGTGAAGGGATTGAAAATCGGCGTGCCCGAGGAGTATCTGAGCGAGGGCCTCGATCCGGAGATCAAGCAGGCGGTGGAGCGCACGCTCGACGCGCTGCGCGAACAGGGTTGCACGGTGCAGCGCGTGAGCCTGCCGCACACCAAGTACGCCATCCCGACTTACTACATCGTCGCCACCGCCGAGGCTTCGGCAAACCTGGCGCGCTTTGACGGTGTGCGCTACGGCCACCGCTCGCACCACTCCGGCACCTTGGCGGAGATGTACCGCAACACACGCGACGAGGGCTTTGGCCCGGAGGTGAAGCGCCGCATCATGCTCGGCACCTACGCGCTCAGCGCCGGATACTACGACGCCTACTACCTGAAGGCGCAGAAGGTTCGCACGCTTCTAGCACAAGATTTTCAGAAGGCTTTCCAGCAGGTGGATGCCATCGTCACTCCGGTCACGCCGACTCCGGCCTTCAAGCTGGGAGAAAAGTCGAACGACCCGCTGGCGATGTACTTGAGCGACATCTTCACGGTGACTGCCAACCTGGCGGGCATTCCGGGCATCAGCGTTCCCTGCGGCCAGACCGCGACGGGGTTGCCGATAGGCGCGCAGGTTCTGGGACGCCATTTTGACGAAGCCACCGTGCTGCGCGTAGCCGCCGCCATCGAGCGCAAGCACTCCTAACTGCAAGAGGCGGAAGCCGCTTCGGCCTCCGCCTCAATCCTTCCTTCTGGCATCTCCTGCCCTTCCTTCTGAAAATTGGCACAAAAAAAGAGCTCGCCGTCGCGAGCTCTCATCAGGAGGTCATATAAATGTCGCGCCGGGCTTCTTCCCCGACTGTCTACTAATCTAGATCAAGATTTCCGCACTTTGCAAGAAATCTAGAGTGATTGACTGAAATTTCATTTAAAAGTGAACATTTCTCCCTCCAAAGACAAAAACAAGCAAAAAAACGAGAGCCCGGAGGGGCTCTCAAATCAGGAGGTCTGTCTTCGCATCGGGTCTCTTGGCCCTGGCTGAAGCCAACATATCTTTCTTCCGCGACTTTCGAGCCATAAATCCATCCAATCTAGGGAGAACACTTCAGGTACGGGAAGCTTAGGATTTTCTTGCACTTAATTGGGAACCGAATCGCTCAGCTTCCGCGTCTCTGAAACCATCACTCCAGATTCCAGTGGGGACTGGGTACATGCCTCAAATTGGTAGTTTTTCGCTGTTGCTCGCGCTCGCCCTTGCCGTCTATGCCTTCATCGCCGGTGCCGTAGCCATTTACCAGCGTGACGACCGCCTGGGAGAGACCGCACGCCGCGCCGGCATCGCTGTGTTTGTCGCCGTCACCGCCGCGTCGCTCGCGCTGGTCATCGCCGCCTTCCGGAATGATTTTTCGGTGGCCTACATCCTTCACCACTCCAACCGCGACCTGCCGGTGCAATACAAATTCGCGGCGCTGTGGTCCGGACAGGAAGGCTCGCTGCTGTTCTGGAGCTGGCTGCTCTCCTGCTATGGCCTTGTGCTGCGGCTGCGGCACAAGGTGGATACAAGGCTGGTGGCGCATGCCTCGGTCATCATTTCCGCCGTGCAGGTGTTCTTCCTGATCCTGGTCACCTTTGCCTCGCATCCGTTCGCGCTGGTGGCGGGCACCATTCCGCCGGACGGCAACGGCCTGAACCCGCTGCTGCAATATCCGGAGATGGTCATACACCCGCCGATGCTCTACCTCGGCTACGTGGGAATGACAGTGCCATTCGCCTTCGCCTTGGCCGCCTTGATCATGAAGTATCCGGGCGAAAAGTGGATTCACATCACCCGCCGCTGGACGATGGTGGGCTGGCTGTTCCTGAGCTGCGGCATCTTCCTTGGCAGCTATTGGGCCTACAAGGTACTGGGCTGGGGCGGCTGGTGGGGTTGGGACCCGGTGGAGAACGCATCGCTGCTGCCATGGCTGACGGGCACGGCCTTCCTGCACTCGGTAATGATGCAGGAAAAGCGCGGCATGATGAAGGTCTGGAACATGTGGCTGATCTTCAGCACCTTCCTGCTGTGCATTCTGGGCACGTTCCTGACGCGCTCGGGCGTGGTCAGCTCGGTGCATGCCTTCGCGCAGAGCGGCATCGGCGTTTACTTTGTCGTCTTCCTGGCATTGATCCTCGCCACCTGCGTCTTCTTCTTCGTGCGCAACCGCGGAGAGCTGAAGAGCGAGCATCAGCTTGAGTCGCTGATTTCGCGCGAATCGAGCTTCCTGTTCAACAACGTGCTGCTGCTGGTGGCGGCCTTTGCCGTGCTGTGGGGCACGCTGTTCCCAGTGCTGAGCGAGTGGGTACAGGGCACCAAGGTCACGGTAGGCCCGCCGTTCTTCAACAAGGTCAACATCCCCATTGCGCTGCTGCTGTTGCTGCTGACCGCCGTTGGCCCGCTGCTGGCCTGGCGCAAGACGAGCGCCGAGAGTCTGCGCCGCAACTTCCTGTTGCCCGGCATTGTGACCATTCTGTTTGGCATCGCGCTGGTGGCGGGCGGCCTCAAGCCCTGGCAGGACGTCAACTACTTCTACGCCCTTGTGGCGCTGATGCTGGCGACGCTGGTGGCCTCCACCGTGGTGTCGGAGTTCCTGCGCGGCGGCCGCGTGATGGCCACGCAGCGCGGCACCAACCTGCTGAATGGCATGTGGATTCTGACCCGCCGCAACACGCGCCGCTACGGCGGCTACATCGTGCACCTCGGCGTGGTCTTCGTCATCGTCGGCTTTGCCGGCGCCGCCTTCTATCAGGACACCGAGCAGGAACTGGGCTTTAACGATCAGATGAAGATCGGCGCCTACACACTCATCTGCAAGAGCTACACACAGGACGACAAGCCGAACTACGCGTCGGAGTCGGCCATCATGGAAGTGTGGAAGCACGGCAAGCTGGTGACGACCTTGTACCCGGAGCGCCGCATCTACAAGGCCAGCGAGCAGCCGGCAACCATGGTGGCACTGCGCTCGACCGTGATGGATGACGTTTATCTGGTTTACACCGGACGCAGCCCCGACACGGGCAAGCCGATCATCAAGGCGCACGTGAACCCGCTGGTGTGGTGGATCTGGGCGGGCGCGCACATTCTGTTGATCGGCACCATCGTTGCGCTGTTCCCCAACATGCAGGCCGCCAAGGCCGCCGTAACCGAGCGCCAGCGCCAGAAGGCGATGGAGGAAATACGCCGCGCGGGCAACGCTGTGGGGGCCGGAGACTGAGATGCGCACGTTGAACCGAAAACTGCTCTACCGCTCGGCGCTGGTGGCGCTGCTGGCGGCTGCCATGTTCTTCTCCATGGGCGCGGGCGAGCCGAATGACTCGCGCTTCAGCCGCCTGGGACACAACCTGATGTGCATGTGCGGCTGCAACCAGATTCTTGTGGAGTGCAACCACGTCGGCTGCTCCTACTCCGAGCGCATGCGCAAGGAACTGAAGGACGCCATCGACAGCGGCGCCACCGACGACCAGGTGTTGGCTGGCTTTGTCTCGCGCTACGGCAACACGGTGCTTTCCGCACCCACCAACAAGGGCTTCAACCGGGTGGCGTGGCTCATGCCCATCGTCATCTTCCTTGCCGCGCTGGCCACGGTAGTGGCCGTGGTGCGCGCCTGGAACAAGCGCGTGACCTTTGCCACCACTGGCGCGAACGCCGGGGCTTCCGGAACCGGCACACCCGCCGCGGACACCAAAGCGGATGAGTTCCGCCGCCGTGCCCGCCAGGAGACCGAACTGTGATCGCACTCTTTGCCTTGCAAATGCAATCGGCGCAGCCCGACGGCTCCAGCACCAGCTTTCTGCTTTTTGGCTGCGTGCTGTTCGCCGCCATGCTGATGCTCTACATCTTCAGCCCATCCACGCCATTCAGCGCCGAGGACAAGACGCGCCTTGGCTACCTGTACGAGCGCAAGGAACAGATTTACGAGAACCTGCGCGACCTGAACTTTGAGCACAAGGCGGGCAAACTCAGCGAGCAGGACTTCTTGAGCCTGCGCGACTCGATGGAGCAGGAGGCCGCCTCGGTGCTGGCCGAAATTGACCAACTGGAGCGCGCCGGTGTGAGCGCCGGAAAAGGGGCTCAGGCATGAGAGGAATTTCAAATTTTCGGATTGCGAAATGTTCGGATCGTAACGCTGTGCACTCGACGCTCGGTACACCTTCGGTTGGCACGGCTAACCTTGGACGCCTCATCCTCGCACTGACTCTGCTCTGCTCCGCCGCCGTCGCACAGACCGTTACCGGCTCGGTGGTGAATGCCACCACGGGCAGGCCAGCCGTTGGCGTTGACGTAACGCTGGTGGAACCGATGCAGGGCATGGCCGAGGTCGGCAAAGGCACCACGGATGCGCAGGGGCGCTTCACTATCCGCTCGGCGCAGGCGGCGCAGGGGCCGCGGCTGGTTCGCGCGAACAAGGACGGCGTCGGCTATTTCAAGATGCTGCCGCCCGGCACCTCCAACGCCGATCTGCAGGTCTTCGACGCCTCCGCCAAGGTCGACGGCATTGCGACTACGGTCGATGTGGTGCGTCTGCAGTCTTCGGGCGGAACGCTGGAGGTGACCGAGCTTTACGCCGTGCAGAACTCCAGCAACCCGCCGCGCGCGCTGGCCGGGCAGAACACCTACGAGGTGGTGCTGCCGGAGGGTGCGCAGCTTTCCGGCGCAAGCGCGCAAGGCCCTGGCGGACAGCCCATCCAAGCCGTGCCGCAGCCGCTTGGGCAGAAGAACCACTACGCCTTCAGCTATGCACTGAAGCCGGGCGAGACGCGCTTCCAACTGGCTTACACGCTGCCCTACAACGGGACGGCAAGCTTCGTGCCGCAGTTGCCCGCCAAGGTGCAGCACTATGTGGTGGAGTTGCCCGCGACGATGCAGTGGAAGCCGAAGAACCCGTCGGCCTTCCAGCCCATGCAGGATCAGCCGGGCGCGGTGGTGCAGGTGGCCTCGAACCCGAAGAACGAGGACGTGGCGTTCAGCGTCTCCGGCTCCGGACAGATTGCCGACCAGCAGGCGGACGACAGTCAGCAGGCACAGGGCGGAGCCATGGGCGGAAGCATGGGCGGCAATGACAACCGCCCGGGCGGCGGCCTTGGCGCACCCATTGACGCGCCCGATCCGCTGGAGAAGTATCGCTGGTGGATTCTGGGAGGATTGGCCGTGGTGCTGGGCGGCGGCGCGCTGTTCACCTTGCGGCGCAACCCGCAGGGCGCAACGGGCGCGGCGGCAGTGGCATCTCACGCACAGCAGCCTGCGGCACTACCCGGCAGCATAGGCGCACAGGTGGCAACCGCAACGTCTTCGATGCCTTCGCAGGCGCAGGTTCTGCTGGCGGCGTTGAAGGACGAGCTGTTTCAGCTCGAACTCGACCGGCAGCAAGGCAGGGTTTCCGAAGACGAGTACGCGAAGAACAAGGCGGCGCTCGACCTGACGCTGACGCGCGCGCTGTCACGCGGAGACTCCTAGCACTCTCTTCGCTCCAACAGACAAGGGCACGGTTCGCGCCGTGCCCTTTTGCTTGAAGCAAGCTTGAAAATCAAGCGCATTCCGCTTGCGCGTCGCGTGCGGAAGCGAGCATTCTAGAGCTTCGCCGCCTGCGTGCCAGCGCATCATCACCGCGCACGCATTCGGCCAACTTTCGGGGGAATTGATGTCCGTTCTTGAGAAGAGCCTTGCTGCCTTTGCCCAACGCGCGCCCAAGATGCTGAGTCCGAGGGCGCACGCTGCCGTCGATTACGCACTGGCCGGTTCGTGTTTCCTGGCCGGGGCGCTGTACTGGCGTCGCAACCGCCGCGCTGCGCTGGGCGCCATTGCCTGCGGCACGGCTTCGGCCCTGAACGCGCTGTTCACCGATTACCCCGGCGGCGTCTCGCGCCAAATTCCATTCCAGGCCCACGGACGCATCGACGCCTCCATCGCGGCACTCTCCGCCGCCGTGCCCTCCACCATGGGCTTTGCCGAGGAGCCAGAGGCGAACTTCTTCCGCGGACACGCGGCGGCCACCACGCTGGCCACGGCGCTCACCAAGTACACGCCCGCGGGCGCGCCGGAGGAATTGACCGGGCTGGAAGCCACCGACGATGAGGAGTGGGAAGGCTTCGTGTAGAACTGCCATCCTCCGCAGCGCAATCCTTCGCGCCTTCCGAAAACAACTATCTTCCAATCAGGATTCCGGCCAGGAAAAGCAGGCCGTAGACGGTGTTGGTCTGCGCCACGCGCTGCATGGCAACAATCATCTCCGGCAGCGTGGCGCGGCGGAAGCGCATGATAGCGCTGCGCCCGGTTACGAGGCTTCCCAAACACAGCAGCAGCCACGGTGAGCCCTGTTTGGCCGCCACCAGTCCGGCGGCCCATAGGTTCGCCGCCGCAATGCAGGCGGCCAGGAACCACACGGCCCGCCGATGCCCCAGCAGAATGGCCAGCGTGCGGCGTCCGCTGGCTTTGTCGCCTTCCAGATCGCGGATGTTGTTCGCCGTCAGGATGGCCCCGATGAGGATGGCGAACGGGATGGACGCAAGCAGTTCGCGCAGCCCTATGCTGCCCTGCTGGATGAAGCACGCCAGAAGCACGATGCCGGTGCCCATGAAGCCCCCGGCAAACAGCTCTCCAAAAGGTGTGGCGGAGATGGGATGCGGCCCCGCTGAATACGAGATGGCGACCAGGATGCACACAAGACCGATGACTGCCAGCCACCAACTGCTGCTGGCGCAGATATAGACGCCCAAGGCAAGCGCCACGGCCACGGTCGCAATGGCCGTGGTGAGGATGATGCGCGGAGCCACCTTGTCCTCGGTGATGGCCCCGGCGATGCCCACGGACTCTTCCGTATCGAGTCCTTTCACGTAGTCAAAGTACTCATTGAACATGTTGGTGGCAGCCTGTATGAGCGTGGAAGCCACGAACATAGCCACGAAGAGCGGCCAGCGCACATGCCCGGTTGTTTTGTACGCCAACGCCGTGCCCACCAGCACGGGGATGAACGACGCCGTCAGCGTGTGTGGACGAAACAGCCGCCATGCAATGGAGAGCGTTCCGCGACGCCCGGTTTCTGTGGCCCCTGTGTTCGACAAGAATGCGTTCCTTCAAGAAATGAAATGGGAGCGGCGGCTCCAGTTGCTGCAAGCTTTCAATTTTCGATCTTAAATCGCCCACGGACAAAACGGCCTTGCACAACGACACAGGCCGGTGCGCCAAGTCCATAATTCGTTGATTTATATAGCTATTCCGTAAGCGCCTCCCGAGGGGAACCTTCTGCGGCAAAATTGCGTAGAACATACTGGAGGGGTGTGCGTGGATGCCGGCCGTCGGCGATGCTCACGGGTTGGCCGCGCCTGCGTCTCATGCGATAGCATCTAACAAGCTATGGGAAACAATTTCAAAACCGTTTTGCTGCTGGGAGGCATGACTGCCTTCGTCATCGTCGTCGGGCAACTGCTCGGGGGCTCGCGCGGGGCTGTGTTCGCCCTGGTGCTGGCAGCGGCGATGAACTTCTTCAGTTACTTTTTCAGCGACAAGATCGCCATCATGTCGAGCGGCGCGCAGCCGGTTTCGCGTGAGGAACTACCGCAACTCTACGCGATTGTGGAGCGGCTGACGGCCAAGGCCAACCTGCCGATGCCGAAGCTCTTTGTGATTCCGACGGATTCGCCGAACGCATTCGCCACGGGCCGCAATCCGCAGCATGCGTCGGTGGCCGTGACTCAGGGCATCCTGCGCCTGTTGAGTGACGATGAGTTGGAAGGCGTGCTGGCCCACGAACTGGGCCACGTTCGCAATCGCGACATCCTCATCAGTTCGGTGGCCGCTACCCTGGCCGGCGCCATCACGCTGCTGGCGCGCATGGCGTACTACGGAGAGCTGTTCGGAGGCCTTGGCGGCCGCGATCGTGAACGCGACGGGGGCGGCATCATTTCCGCGCTGGCCATGATGATCCTGGCTCCGATCGCGGCCATGCTGATTCAGATGGCGGTTTCGCGCTCGCGCGAGTTCGAGGCCGACGCCACGGCGGCGCGCACCACGGGCAATCCGTATGCGCTGGCCAGTGCCCTGCGCAAGATTGAGGAATGGTCGCAGCGCATTCCAATGGCGGCTTCACCCGCAACGGCGCACATGTACATCTCCATGCCGAGGCTGGGAAGGAACTTTGGCAACCTGTTCAGCACGCACCCGCCCACGGCCGAGCGCATTGCGCGCCTGACCGGCATGCGCATGGAGCAGACAACGTACTAACCACCGTTTGTGAGACAGTGAGCGCCCGGCTTCGGCCGGGCGTTTCCATTACCGCAAGTCGCGCACGGAGGCCACCGCAAGAAAACTTCAGGCAAATCAGCATCAGAGACCGTGCCGCGCCGCTCGCCTTTCACCACCCTCGCGCGTCACTAGAAATAGCCCTGGTGGAAGCCAGATAGGACGCGCCTTCCGCGTGTTCCGTCGTGCCGCCGTACAATTTCATCCAAGGAAGACCAGTGCCTGAAACCTCAGAAGATTCCAGTCCTGTGAAGACGCGCTCAACTCTTGCAACCGTTCTCGGTTGGCTTGCGGTGCGGATTGAACGGCACCAGACCCTGCTGGCTTTGGCGCTGCTGGCCGTGATTGCGCTCTCCGGACTCGGCCACGCCGCGCAGCGGATGTTCACCTACGACGAGCAGATCTCCTGGCGCACGGCGCGAATGAGCGCTCGTGCCATCTGGGACTTTTATGCGCAGGGGCTGGATACCACCGGCCCGGTACCATCGCTGATCGCCCATGCCGGACTGTGGCTGCCGCAGTCGCCGGAGATTGCCCTCCGCGTTCCGTTCCTGCTGGCCTTCGCGGCCATGTGCTGGGGACTGTGGACATTCCTGCGGCAGCGGTACGCGGCAGGCTTCGCCTTGGCCGTGCTCGTACTTCCACTGGAGCTGATGAAGCTTGTGTATTTCCGCACCGACGCGCGCGCCTACGCCATCATGCTTTGCGCGGCGGGTGCGGGCATGCGCCTGTGGCAGATAGCCTCCGAAGGCAAGGCCCGGCCCTGGAGCGTCTTCGGGCTGTGGCTGGCGCTGGCCGTGGGTATGAGCGCGCACTTCTTCACTGTTTTTTTGTTCGTGCCCTTTGCCGTGGCGCAACTGGTGCTTGACCGTGCACGCAAGCGCTTCGACTGGCCGGTCTGGTCGGCTCTGGCGTTGTTTCCACTCGGCTGGCTGCCGCTGGCTCCGGGTGAGCTGCGTGCACACAAGCTCTATGCCGGAAACTTCTGGAGCAAGCCCACGCTGGAGAACCTCGGTGACGCCTACGAGCAGATGATCGAGTCGAGCTGGCCTATTATCTTCGTGCTCGGCATCTTCGTCCTCGGAGTGGTGATCTGGCGCTGGAACGCCGCGCGACGAACCGAAGGCGCACAGACGGCCTACCGCGCTGACATTGTGGAACACACGGGCCTGCGACGGGCGGAGTGGGTACTGGTCATCGGGATGCTGCTACTGCCGCTGGTGGCCTGGTGCGCGGCGCAGGCCATCGGGGCCTTCCAGCATATCTATGTGATTTCCTACGCAGCCGGGCTGACGGTGGCGATTGCAGCCGGCGTGGCCGAGCTTGCCGGGCGCAACGCGCGCACGGGCGTTGTGTTTCTGGCGCTGATGGCCGTGCTGGCCCTGGCTGACAACAACGGCGCGGAGGCAGTGGACGGCGTGCTGGCGCTGGCCGATCGTGGCGAGGCCCAAGCCGAGTTGCAGCGGCGCTTCCAGTCCACCGATTGGGTGCGCTGGCTCGAGCACTCCAGCCTGCCGGTGGCCGCCGACAACGAGACCTACGTGAAGCTGGCCCTATATGGCTCGCCCGCGCTGGCCGCGCGCAGCTACGCCATCACCAATCTTTCCGAGGCCGGCCGCTACCCGCGCGCCATGACCGACCAGAACAACATGCGCTACTTTGGCCGGCAGATTGGTTTTCAATCCATTGATATTGGCGACTTCCAGCGACACAACCAGCACTTTCTGCTAATACAGCAGCGCCCGCACCGCTCCTATGAATGGATCACCAACTGCCTGCTGGAGCAGCGCAAACAGAGCGGCAGCCCGCGGCTGGAGATGCGCTACATGGATGGCGAGGGGCGCCTGTTCATCCTCGAAGGCTCCTCTACCTTTTAGAGCGCCGCATGAGCGCTGTTTCTGCGGTGCCTGCGCTACAATCAAGCCATGTCGCAAACCGCTCCGGTCCTGCTTGAACGCGCCACGCAGTTGGAGTCCACGCTGCGCACCGTCATTCGCGGCAAGGACGAAGTTGTGCGCCTTGCCCTGGTCGCCATCCTGGCCAAAGGCCACCTGCTGATTGAAGGCGCACCCGGCGTGGGCAAAACCACGCTGGCGCAGGCACTGGCGCGCGCCATCGCCGGTGAGTTCCAGCGCGTGCAGTTCACCAGCGACCTTCTGCCCAGCGACGTGCTCGGCATCAGCATCTACTCGCAGGAGAAGCAGACCTTCGAATTCAAGCGCGGCCCCATTTTCACCAACATTCTGCTGGCCGACGAAATCAACCGCACCACGCCGAAGACGCAGTCCTCTCTGCTGGAAGCAATGAACGAACGGCAGGTCACGGTGGACGGACGTCCGCACCCTCTGCCCAAGCCGTTTCTCGTCATCGCAACGCAAAACCCCGTGGAGCACCACGGCACCTATCCGCTGCCGGAGTCGCAGATGGACCGCTTCATGGTTCGCGCGCGTATGAGCTATCCGGAAGCTGCCAGCGAGCGCGAAATTCTGCGCGGCACCGCCGGCGCCGTGCAACTGGATTCCGTGAAACCGGTGGTGACGGCCGAAGAAGTTGTGGAACTGCAAAAGGCAGTGAAGCAGGTCACGGTCGATGATTCGCTGATCGACTACGCGCTGCAGATTGTGCAGCGCACGCGGCAGAATGACCACCTCTCACTCGGCGTTTCGCCACGCGGCTCGCTGGCGCTCTACCACGCCGCTCAGGCCATGGCCTACCTGGAAGGCCGCGCCTTCTGCACGCCGGACGACTTCAAGAAGCTGGCCGTGCCCGTCTTTGCGCACCGCGTGGTGGTGAACGCGCGCTACGCCTCAAACCTGAAGAAGGCTGACCAGAACGACCAGTTGCTGCGCGACATTGTGGCCAGCGTCCCCGTGCCGGTGTAGTTGATTTCCGAATTTTCGAATTTCAATATTTTTGAATTTGGAAACCGCATGCCCTGACGTGTCTACAATTGTCGGCCTGCGGTTCGCAGGAATTTCAAGTGCACCTGACGCGCCTGTTCAAAAGCTGCCGAAACTTTTCGCAACCATTCGCACTCTTTTCTTGTCCATAGAACAGGACACACGAAATCTTCCGTCCCGCTTCACAGACTCCTACAAGGACTATTCCCGAATGACTTTTCTTCGCTTTCTTGCCTCCCTTGCGCTGGCCCTGTGGCTGGGCGCCATCCTGTTCTTCGGCATTGCGGTTGCACCCACGGCGTTCGCCGTGCTGCCCACGCACGCGCTGGCCGGGGAGGTTGTCTCCCACTCGCTCGACAAGCTGCACTGGCTGGCCTGGGTTTGCGGCCTGCTGCTGATTGTGCTGAACCTTGCAAGCCCGAAGCTGCGCGGCAAGGGCTCGCTCGGCTGGGCCAAGATTGTGCTGGTGGTGGCCATGCTCGGCCTGACGGCCTACACGCAGTTTGGCGTGGGCAAAACCATGCTGGCGCTGCGCACAAACATGGGCGTCATCGACAATGTGCCCAGGGACGACCCACGCCGCGTCGAATTCAACCGGCTGCACAAGTACAGCGAGGGTGCGGAAAAGGCCGTGTTTGCACTCGGCTTGGGCGTGCTGCTGCTGAGTTCGCGTCGCGATTAGCCGCGCAGTTCGGCGCGGACGGAATCCCCATATCCCCCGCCCGCAGAACAGTCACGCCGCGCTTATGCGCTGATATTTGCGAGCGCGTTTCGCCGTATCCGCCGCAGTCGTTTATCATGGAGACTGAGCGTTTGTGCGCCGTGGGTTTCTCCGCGCGCAGTGCGCAGCCGGATAGAGGCGACACTCGAAAAGATTATGAAGATTGGCATTATTGGCCTGCCGCAGGTGGGCAAAACTTCTCTGTTCAAGATTCTGACCAAGGCCGACGTCAGCAACCGAGGCTTTGCCAACCCCAAGGAAGCACACATTGGCATTGCCACCGTGCCCGACACGCGCCTGGACAAACTGGCCGAGCTTTGCAATCCGAAGAAGCTCATCCACGCTCAGGTGGAATACGCCGACGTGGCCGCCATCGGCCAGGACGCGCTGAAGGAAACCGCGTTCCTTGCCAACCTGCGCACGGTCGACGCGCTCTGCCACGTGGTGCGCGCCTTTGAGGATGACTCCATTGCGCATGTTGGCAGCATTGATCCGCTGCGCGACATCAAGAACGTCGATTTCGACCTCGTTGTCAGCGACCTTGGACAGGTGGAAGCCCGCCTGGAGCGCATGAAGAAGGACCTGCTCAAGCGCAAGACTCCGGAGCTGGAAAAGGAGAACGAACTCCTCATCCGCGCCAAGGCGCATCTGGAGACCGAGCGTCCGCTGCGCGAGATGGAGATGACGCGCGAGGAGAAGAAGATCGTCCGCGGCTTCATGTTCCTGAGCGAGAAGCCAATCCTCTTCGTGCTGAATATCAGCGAGAGCACCACGCTTGGCAAGGACTTGGAAGAAGCCATCGCGAAGTACAACGTGACCGAAGCGGCCAGCCGTCTGAACACCGGCGCCACCGCCATCTGCGGCAAGGTGGAAGCCGAACTGGCCGACATGAGCGACGAGGAAGCCGCCGAATTCCTTGGCAGCTACGGGCTGACCGAGAGCGGCCTCTCGCGACTGGTGCGCAAGAGCTACGAACTGCTGGGCCTGATCTCGTTCTTCACTGTGGGCGAGGATGAATGCCGCGCCTGGACGATTGAGAAGAACATGCGCGCGCAGAACGCCGCTGGCGCCATCCACTCGGACCTGGAAAAGCACTTCATCCGCGCCGAGACCATCCACTGGGACACCCTGCTGGAACTTGGCTCGGAAGCCGCCGCGCGTGCCGCCGGCAAGTTGCGCCTCGAAGGCAAGGACTACATCGTGCAGGACGGCGATATTCTGCACATTCGGCACAGCGGATAACAGGGATCTGACGAATGACACCGCTTGAACTCTCCCTCGTGCTTGGCCTAACGGCCGCCGGCGCTAATGTGGCTGGCGGCGCCATTGTGGCGCGCAACCACTGGGAGCCCCATTTTCTGAAATACTTCATGGCCCTGGGCGCGGGCTTCATGCTCGCCACCTCGGTCACGGAGATGTTGCCCGAGAGCATTGCCCTGAACGGGGAGAACGCCGCGTTCCTGGTGCTTGGCGGCTACCTGCTCATACATTTTTTCGAGCACGCCGTTACACCGCATTTCCACTTTGGCGAGGAGACGCACCACGACGAATGCGTGACGCGTCCGCACCATGACACCAGCGTGCTGCTTGGCCTGCTCATTCACACGTTCTTCGACGGCATCGCCATCGCCAGCGGCTTCCAGGTTTCCAACTACCTGGGATGGGTCATCTTCCTTGCAATTTTCCTGCACAAGATTCCCGAAGGCTTCACCATCGCCAGCGTGATGCTGGCCAGCGGCCGCACGCGCATGCGCGCGTGGATGGCCTCCGTGCTGCTGGGCCTGGCAACCTTTGCCGGAGTGCTCGCCATGAGCGTGACGCAGCAGGCGGTGAAGTTTGGTCTGCCCATCTCGGCCGGCGTCACCATCTACGTTGCGGCCAGCGACATCATTCCCGAGGTGAACCGCGAGCCCGGCGTGAAGATGCCGCTGCTCGTCTTCGTCGGCGTGGCCGCGCTGTTCGTGATGGAGCACGTCTTCCACCTGCACTAGCCGCAATTTGCGCAGATACGTGAAACGCTCCGCCGAGGCGGAGCGTTTCCATTTGCGGAGAACCGCATGGAGCGGCGCTTAATTGTGTGTTTGCAGAAACTGCTTCACGCGCTCCTCAATCTCACTCCGTACGCGGCGGAAGACCTGCATGCGCTCCTCGTCGGAACCAGCGGCCTCTGCCGGGTCTATGAGCGGCCAGTGCTCGCGCACGGCGCGCCCCGGAAAGATTGGGCACTGCTGTTTGGCGTTGTCGCAGACGGTGATGACGAAATCGAACTCGATGCCAAGAAATTCCTCGAGGCTCTTGGAGCGATGCTGCGAAAGATCAATTCCACACTCGCTCATCGCGCGGATGGCCAGAGGGTTCACCGTAGAAGGCTTTGTACCGGCGCTGTGAACCTCAAAGTGCTCCCCACCGAGCGCCCGCAGAAAACCTTCCGCCATCTGGCTGCGGCAGGAATTGCCCGTGCAAAGGAACAGAACCCGCTTCTTCATCGGCACTTCCCCGCGCACTCCGGCACAGCCACAGAATCATCCGATGCGGCGGCCGGAAAGTACCGGCGCTGGAACCAGAAGGCGACGTTCACCAAGGCGATCATGACCGGCACCTCCACCAGCGGGCCGATGACGGCGGCGAACGCGGCGCCGGAGTTGATGCCAAAGACCGAGACGGCAACCGCAATGGCCAGCTCAAAGTTGTTGGAAGCCGCCGTGAACGAGAGCGTCGTGGTCTTTGAGTAGTCCGCGCCCAACTTGCGGCCCATGTAGAACGAGACCACGAACATCAACACAAAGTAGATGAGCAGCGGCACCGCAATGCGCAGCACGTCGAGCGGCAGGCGCACAATGTATTCGCCCTTGAGCGAGAACATGACGACGATGGTGAACAGCAGCGCGATCAACGTGAGCGGTCCCACGCGCGGCACAAAGTTGTGCTCATACCACTCGCGCCCTTTGGCGCCGAGCAGCACCTTGCGCGTCAGGAAGCCGGCGATGCACGGCACGCCCAGGTAGATAAATACGCTCTGCGCAATCTGCCCGATGGAGACGTGCACGGCCATGCCACGCAGGCCAAACCACTGCGGCAGCACGGTGATGAACGCCCACGCATAAACCGAGTAGAAGAACACCTGGAACAGCGAGTTGAACGCCACCAGCCCGGCAGCGTACTGCGTATCGCCCTTGGCCAGCTCGTTCCACACAATCACCATGGCAATGCAGCGCGCCAGGCCGATCATGATCAGCCCCGCCATGTACTCCGGATACGCGCGCAGGAAGACCACCGCCAACACGAACATGAGGATCGGCCCAATCACCCAGTTCTGAACCAGCGAAAGCGTGAGGATGCGCTTGTCGCGGAAGACCTCGTGCAGTTCCTCATAACGCACCTTGGTGAACGGCGGGTACATCATCACGATGAGGCCTACGGCGATGGGAATAGACGTGGTGCCCACGCTGAAGCGGTTAAGGAATGGAACCAGCCCGGGAACCAGCCACCCGGCGATGATTCCCAGGGCCATCGCGGCAAATATCCATGCGGTTAAATAGCGGTCTAGAAATGCGAGCTTTCCGGTGCGTGCCATGAGGAGACCGTAGCACAACATATTCGCTAATTCAAATATGTTTTTCAGCCCGCAGGACGCCTATCACTTAGGGCCTCGGAAGCTCTCCGGAGCGGCTGTGCGGCGGCCCTCTCACCTGCTAAGATATTAGGTTCCAACCGATTCGAAGAGCCAACCAGCCCAAGGAGACTGCCGTGATTCCGCGTTATACACGCCCTGAGATGGGCCGCATTTGGAGCGACGAAAACAAGTTCCGCACCTGGCTTCAGGTGGAAACCGCCGCCAGCGAAACGCTGGCCGAAGCCGGGCTGGTGCCGAAGTCGGCCGCCCGCGCCATCAAGAGTAAAGGCGATTTCGACCTGAAGCGCATTCAGGAGATTGAAGCCGAGGTCAAGCACGACGTCATCGCCTTCACCACCGCGGTGGCCGAAAAGGTCGGCCCCGAGTCGCGCTGGCTGCACTACGGGCTCACCTCGAATGACGTGGTGGACACCGCGCAGGCGCTGCTGGTGAAGCAGGCCTCAGCCATCATCCGCCAGGACATCGTCGCCTTCCTTGAGGTACTCAAGCGCCGCGCCTTCGAGTTCCAGCACTCGCCGCAGATTGGCCGCACCCACGGCGTGCATGCCGAACCAATCACCTTCGGACTGAAGGTCGCCATCTGGTACAGCGAGATGCAGCGTAACCTGGAGCGCTTTGACCTGGCCGCCGAGCAGATGCGGGTGGGCAAACTCTCCGGCGCTGTGGGCAACTGCGGACACCTTGAACCGGAGTACGAGGAAGCCATTTGCGAGCGGCTCGGCCTGAAGACCGCCGCCATCTCGTCGCAGGTGATTCAGCGCGACCGCCACGCCTTCTACATGGCAACCCTGGCGGTCATTGCCAGCACGCTCGACAAAATCGCCCTCGAAATCCGCCACCTGCAGCGCACCGAGGTGCGCGAGGCGGAAGAGTTCTTCAGCGAGAAGCAGAAGGGCTCCTCGGCCATGCCGCACAAGCGCAACCCGGTCACCTGCGAGCAGATATGCGGACTGGCGCGTGTGGTGCGCTCGAACTCGCAGGCGGCGCTGGAAGACGTGGCGCTGTGGCATGAGCGCGACATTTCGCACTCCTCGGTGGAGCGCGTCATTCTGGTGGACTCCACCACGCTGACCGACTACCTACTGTCCAAGACCACCAACCTGATCGACAAGCTGATGGTCTACCCCGACCGCATGCTGCGCAACCTGAACTCCACGGGCGGGCTGGTCTTCAGCGGACAGCTTCTGCTCGACCTGGTTGAGGCCGGCGTGCTGCGCGAAGATGCCTACCGCATTGTGCAGCGCAACGCCATGCAGGCCTGGCGCGAGGAGATGCCCTTCCGTGACCTCATCTTCCACGACGATGAAATCATCAACCGCGTGGACAACGACACGCTGGAGCGCGCCTTCGACCTCGACCGCCAGCTCCGCAACGTGGACAAAATCTTCAAGCGCGTCTTCGGCAAGAGCGCCCCGGAAACCAAGGCCGCGCAGAAGACCACGGCCAAGCGCATTCTGGAAGCTGCGAAGTCCCGCCGCAAGCGGTAACACGGCGATTCAATCCGGCAGAAACACAAAGGGCGCGGAGTACTCCGCGCCCTTCCCTTTTGCAATCCTGAATTCTCTTCGCTACTGCTCGCGGCAGCGTGCTTCGTCCAGCAACTTGATGAGGTCGCGCAGACGGCGTTCGCCCATGTGTCCAAGCAACCCGAGGCCGAAGTCATCGATGGGGCGGTCCATTTTGCGCAACAGGTCGAGCCCCTTGGGGCCGATGCGGGTGATGACCACGCGGCGGTCGCGCACATCGCGCTTGCGCGTGATCCAGCCGGAGCGCTCCATGCGGTCGAGCAGGCGCGTGATGTCCGGGTCGCGCTTGACCATGCGCTCGCCAATCTCCCCGCACTTCAGGCCGCTGGGCTCGGCGCCACGCAGAATGCGCAGCACGTTGTACTGGGTGGGCGAGATGCCGAACGGCTTCATGGTTTCAGCCGCCCGGGACTGCAACTCGTCGGCGGTGCGTTGCAGCGCGAGGAACGCTTCCTGCTCAATGTTGTGGAAGGGCTCGTTCTGCTTCAGCTCGGCTTTTAGGTTTTTCTCGGCGTTCACAATATATGTGATAACGATAAACCGCCGTGCGATGCAAGAAAAATCGTCTTACGAAATCTATAGCCGGTTGATGAGCGAGGCAACATAGCCCGCGCCAAAGCCGTTATCGATGTTGACCACCGTGACATTGGAGGCGCAGGAGTTCATCATGCCCAGTAGCGCGCTGACTCCGCCAAAGCTGGCGCCGTAACCCACGCTGGTGGGTACGGCAATCACCGGCACGCCAACCAGCCCACCAACCACGCTCGGCAGCGCGCCCTCCATGCCGGCGCAGACGACGATGACCCGCGCATGGGCCAGGATGTTCTGGTGGGCCAGCAGCCGGTGCAGACCGGCCACGCCCACGTCAAAGACACGCGTTACGTCATTGCCCATCAGCTCGGCGGTCAGCACGGCTTCTTCCGCGACAGGAATGTCGCTGGTTCCGGCCGAGACGACGACGATGGTGCCCTTGCCGTGCTTGTCATGCCGTTGGCGCAACACCAGCGCGCGCGGCAGTTCGCAGAACTCCGCGTTCGGCACCAGCTCGCGCACGGCGGCCACCTGCTCCTGGTTGACGCGCGTGGCCAGCACGTTGTTGCCGCGCTCGGCCAGCTTCAGAAAGATCTTGGCAAGATGCTCGGGCGCCTTGCCCGGCCCGAAGATGACCTCCGGCGCGCCCACGCGCAAGCCGCGATGATGGTCGACCTTGGCAAAGCCGAGGTCCTCAAACGGCAGCGTCTTCAAGGCGTCCATGGCCTCGCTGGGGGAGACCTCCCCGGCACGGACTTGCTCCAGCAGATTCTTTAAGCTCTCAATGCTCACGCCTTGAGCCTATCAAAACCGGGCGGCGGATAACAGGGTACATGCCTCGGAGGCCCGGAAATGGCGTGTTCTGCGCGCTTGACACGCCCATCGTACAGGCCGGTAACCGCCGCCGTACAAGGCCCGATGAGTTGCGGATTCGTGATTCGAGTGGAACCGATCGCAATGCCTTCCCCGAACGGGAAGCCGCGCGTGCGCGCGCAAAATCAGCACTCCAGCGCCGCGGGCGTTCGCCCGTTTCTGAGGATGTTGCAGCAAGGCTGAGCACGCCGCAGCCCTGCCACACCAAACGCCGCACTCGAGCGCAAGCCTTGCGCTGCGCCCTGACGCCACACAGCAGGATGCGCTCGAGCGACGGCCGCCTTTGGCGCTGCTAACGGAAGCGGCGCGCACACGCACCAAGCCCCGCGTCCCGCCGCGGCTCTCCCTCCTTCGCATCCTGCGGCGCGACGGCAAAGGGGCGGAGCCCGTCACAAGACTCCGCCCCTTCGTCAATCTCTGAACTTGTCTATTTCCTATGTCGACCGGTGAAGACGCCTTGCAAGAAAAGAGGGGGCGACGGCAGTCGCACCGCTCTTGTTATACCGGCAGCTCTTCCTGCTGCCAGCCGTCGCCCTGGGTGGGCTTGGGCTCGGCGCAGAGTTCGAGCACGAGGTTCTCAAGCACCAGCCGCTTGCTGGGCGGGTTGGAGCGCAGCGCGAGGTCGGCCTTGCCGATGAGGCGGATGGCGCGCGTCAACTCGCGGCGTGACTTGTAGCGGCGCGCCTGCCGAATGACGTCTTCGGCCGCGAACGGCGGCACGCGGAAGCCCTGCCACAGCACCTGCCACAGCGCACGCGAGTCGCGCACGTTGCGCTCGCCAATCACGAGCATCTGCCGGAAGGTTTTGGCCAGCATGTAGAGGTGGCCGATGGCCGCATCGTCACCATCGCCAGTGGAGAGCATGGCGTCCATCACGGACAGCGCGCGCGGGCGGTCCTTGGCGCTGATGGCGTCGGTCAGCTCGTACAACGTGCGCTGCTTGGCCGCCAGCACCATCGTCTCCACGTCGCCGAGGGTGATGCGCTTCTTCTCTCCAACGTAGAGGATGAGCTTCTCCAGCTCGCCGGAGATCATCATCATGTCGCCGCCGAGCGAATCGACCAGCTCGCGCGCCGCGTCGGTTTCAATCTTCACGTCTTCGCGCGCGGCGGTGTCGGAGAGCCAGCGCACGGCCTCGCCCTCGTCCACGCGGGCGAACTCGATCAGCGCGCAGTAGGAGCCAAGCGTCTCCTTGATGCGCTCGTAGCGGTCCTTGTCCTGCATCTCCATGCGGCGCGTGTCGGCCGGAATGTTGATGTGGTCGGCGATAAAGATCAAGAGCGCGTCAGGGTTCGGATTGCGGAAGTATTCTTCGATGGCGGCGAACTCGGCGTCATGCTTGCCGCGCCCATAGAGCGCTTTGATACCGCGCACGAAAAAGACCTGGAACGGCGCCATCAGCGACGGCGTGCGCGCGCGGTCCAGCACCTCGACGACCTCCGTGTTGTCGAGGTCAAACTCGTAGAGGCAGAACTCGCGCATGCCGGGCGGCACAAGGTGTTCGAGCACCGCGTCGCGGCACTGCCGGCGGAAGAACGCCTCGTCCCCGATAAAGACGTAGCCCGCCTGCAACTTGTGGCTGCTGACGTCGGAGACAAAACGTTCCGTGGATGCGAAGGTCTTCACCTAGAAGGCCTCCAGCATGCCGCTGACGAGGGTACGCGCAAAGTCGCGCGAAATGCGGTCAAGCGCCGGCCCCTGCTCCTCAAAGAAGTTGGCCGACTCGCGCGCCACCTGGTACTGCTCGCGGAAGATGAAGTTCGGGTTCTCGTAGAGCACGCGGCCGCTGCGGTCGGTGAGCGTCACCTTGATGGCCACCGTCACCAGCGAAGTGGAGACCTGGCCGGTGCGCGAATCATAGGTGACGGGCGCGACCTGCGCGCTGGTCACCACGCCGCGCAGCACGGCGTCGCCCTCGGCCTGCGAGGTGACGATGCGGTAGCGCGTGCGCGTGTTGAACTCACGCACCACGGCCTCGGTCAGGCGCGTCTCCACGTGGTAGGTCTTGGTCTGGTTCTCAAACGGCAGCACCGCGATCGTGCGCAGCGTGGGCGGCAGTTGCGAGCCCTTGCCCGCAACGTGGTAGCCGCAGCCAGCACTGGCCAGCAACAATCCCAGCGCGCACGTCATCAGCAGACGCAACTTCATTGCACCTTCCCCCGGGGACGCGCGGCCGCCATCTGCTCGGCGCATTCAATGGCCTGCGCCACGCTCACGCGGAGATTATCGGCCACGGCCCACACCCAGAATCCATGCGGGTTGGCGCCATCTTCGCGCACCAGGCACTGCACATCGTCCTCGCCAATGGCGGAGGCGCTTGCCGCCTCGCGCGCATCCTCCAGCAACACAACATGGGTGCCGTCGAGCGCGTTTTTCACCTGCTCAAGGTCAGCGTCCTTCTCGGTTTCAACGTAAAGCGCGAAGCTGTCCGTGTGGAAGACCGGCGCCTGCAGCACCATCAGCGCCGGGCGCGGCGCCTTGCCTGCGGAGATGGCTGCAATGTGGCGGCTGATGCGCTGACGAGTCTGTTCCAGCGAGCCTTTTGCCTGCTCCCCGAACGCGGGCAGCAGGTTGAACGCCGACTGCGCGCCGAATACCTTCTCCGGAATCTGCTGCAGGTTCAGCAGAGCCACCGTTTGCTCGTGGAGTTCATCCACGCCGCCACGGCCCAGTTGGCTTGCCGGCTCCAGCACGGTGGCCACCGCAGTGCGCAGCGGCAAGGCCTTGTGCAGGCGCACCAGCAACAGAGCCAGCACCGAAGCCGCCGGATGGGCCACGACGACCGGGGCGGAAGCCAGCTCAACGCCCGGCTCGCCGCTCAATTCCTTCTCCAGCCACGGCGAACGCAGCTTGGCCTTGGGCTGCGCTTCCAGCGCGTAGCTCAGGTCGATGATCTCGCTGCCCGCGTCGGCAGCCATCTTCCAGCTTTTGGCCGTGAAGGACTGCTCGCTGGCAAAGAAGGTGAAATCGGCATCCGTCAGATGCTCAGGAAGCACGCTCTGAATGAAAGTCGGCTCGTCGCCAACGGCTTCGAGCTGTCCAAGCGAATCGTCATCGTCGAGCAGCTTCACGTCCGCCGAGGGGAACCGACGCTCGCTCAACTGCTCGGCAAGTTCCTTGCCCGCCAGCGTGGCCGCGCCAACCACAGCGACTTTGAACCATCCACCACGGGAATTTTCACTGTTCATATCGTGCTCGCTCATTGTGCCTGCGCCTCCTGCGGCGGGGTCGGGGTCTCCTGACGACGGCGGAAGCCGTACGACAGCCGAGCGCAAACGCCCATCAGCATATACGTCACGGTCAAGGCCAGCAGCACATACCGCGAGAAGTTCCACACCGCCCAGATCGTCAGGCCCAGTACCAGCAGGATGCGGAACGGATGCTGATGACGCACGTCCAGACCCTTGGCGCTCCAGAAGCGCCAGGTGCTCACCATCAGGAAGCCGATAAAGGCGACGAAGACAATCCAAGCCACGGCCAGCCGCCAGTCATGAATCGGCTCGCCCAGGCGGAAGTGCACCACCGCCGCCAGGCAGCCCGCGCCGCCAGGAATCGGCATGCCGACAAAATACTTGCGCCCCGGAACACCGGGGTTCTTGGGCTGCGGGTTTACCGAGATGTTGAAGCGCGCCAGCCGCGCCGCGCCAGCCGCCAGAAACAGGAACGCGACAATGACGCCAACCTGCTGGATGTTTCCAAGGATGTCAGGGTTGATCGTGGTCGGCAGCAGACGGAAGCCCCACACCCAGGCCATCAAGGCCGGGGCGACGCCGAAGGTCACGGCATCGGCCAGCGAATCAAGCTCACGCCCGAAGTCGGTCTGCGTGTTGGTCATGCGCGCCACAGCGCCATCCAGGCCGTCAAACAACACGGCGAAGCCGATGGCCTTGGCAGCGATATCAAGGTGCCAGGGCTCGGACGCCGAGGCCATCAGGACCTGCGTCAGGGCAAAAAAGCCCGCCGCCATGTTGCCCGTGGTGAACAGCGAGGGCAGCAAGAACATGCCCTTGCGCATGCGCCGTTCCTGCGCGGCGGTTGGACGCTTCGGTAACGGCAATCCCAGGTTCATGCCTGCTTCTCCACCTGCGCGTCCGCCACCGGCAGCGTCGCCAGAATGGTGGAGCCGCCGCGCACATGCTCGCCGAGCTTCACCGCCACGCTCGCCGCCGCGGGAAATACCACGTCGCAGCGCGAGCCAAACTTGATGAGTCCGAAGCGCTGTCCGCGCTCCAGCCGGTCGCCCACCTTGGGCCAGAAGATAATGCGCCGCGCAATCAGCCCGGCGATCTGCTTGAAGATAATGCGCGCGCCGCTCGCGGTGCGCATGGTCAGGATGCTCTGCTCGTTCAATTCGGCCGATTCGGCCGCCATGGCGTTCTTGAACTGTCCGCGGCGGTACTCGATGGCCTCCACCACGCCGGTTTCAGGCGCGCGGTTCACATGCACATTGAACACGCTGAGGAAGACGCTGATGCGCGTGCAGGCTTCGCCATCCACCGTCACCGGAGAAATGTCGGTCACCTTGCCGTCGGCAATCGAGACAATCGCGCCCGGCGTGGCGGGAATCACCCGCTCCGGGTCGCGGAAAAACCACAGGAAAAATGCCGCCAGCAGCAGCGGAATGACCGCCAGCCAGCACATCGAGGTAAGCCAGCCCAGCACCGCAGCCGCCACCACGCAACCTATTCCGTAAAAATATCCGTCGCGAACCATGGAGACCTTTGATTATAGCGAATTAGGGGTGTGCATTTCGCCCGGAACGCTACAGACCGTCGGTTCACACGCTGCGTGATCGACTGGCTCGGCCTGGGAGTGGCGAGCAGATTGGGCCACGCGCAACGGAAAGCCCCGGCACGCGGCCGGGGCTTGGGGGTTGGATCTTGGTACGTCATACGGACACGCGTGCCCTCGCAGGCGATCTGCGTCTCCACTGCGTCAGGCGTGAACGGGTCTGGCCAGCTCTCAGGCTGTCGCGTGTTGGCCGCCGAAGGTTTTCTCCAGAGTCTCCATCTGGTCCTTCAAGCGTAATTTCATCTTTTTCAGGCGGACTTCTTCGACTTTATCGTCTTCGGAGGGGTAAGGCTTTTGCATGAGGGAATCAAGCTGCTGGGAGTAAGTCTTGTGTTCCTGAGTCAGGCGGCGAAATTCTTCGCTGCTGGCCAGGAGCTGCTCGCGTACGGGAGTCGTCATTTTCAGCACCTCCAGAGCAGGGATTTAGTGCTCGTGAGGCTAACACCGCGTTCACGTTCCTTCAACAATTTTCGACGCGAAAATTCACAGATTTTTGCGGTAGATGACGGCGTCTTCTAAGGGATTGTCATAGTAAGACTTGCGCGTTCCGGCCTGCTCGAACCCGGCGGCTTCGTAGAGCTTCCGGGCCGCTTGATTCGAGATTCGCACCTCGAGAAAGACGCACTCGGCACCCTCCGCGCGAGCAGCGTCCAACATGGCCGTCAACAGTGCGCGACCGTGTCCGCGACCACGCGTAGCCTCGGCGACCACAATGTTTTCCAGCTCCCACTCCACCGTCTGGCGCAGCGCCAGCAGCAGCCCGCAGGTATCCCCGCCCTCTTCGGCGACCAGCACCAGCCGCCTCGGCTCGCCGCCGCGCAGAGCGTGTTCGTAGGCCTCGCGGGGCCAGTGCGCGGCCGTTGCGCTGGATGCGGCAATCTCCACCATGCGCTCAACGTCCGCGAGTTGTGCGGGGCGAATCACTTCTTTTCCGAAAGGTAGTTGGCGGGGGGCTGCGGTGTGGCGCTGGTAATGACCGCATGCGGCGCTTCACCCTGGATACCAAGCTTGGGCGCCGAGAAGACTTCGGCGTCCGAGCGCCGGATGTAGTTGGCATCAAGCAGCTCGGGCGCAACCGTGATGCCCGCGGCAAACTTGCGCGCGCCAAGCTCGGCAAAGTTGCGCGCCGTCGGGCGCGCGGCCTTCGCCGCCGGCAAACCGGCTTCGGCGAGCACCGTCAGCACCGTCTCGTCGCAACTCACGGTACGGAGCGGCTTCGCGCGCAGTTCCTCAATCAATTTCTCCTGCGGCAGAAGCACTTCGCGCAGCATCTTCGGCAGCGGGCCACCGATCTCGTACTCGCCGGCGTAGACCTCGTCGCGCTGCGCGTCGAGCAGGGCCAGCACGCTTCCTTCGCCATTGGCGGCTGCGGCCATAGCCTCCAGCACACTGACCTCAACCACAGGCTTGCCGAAGACCTCGGCCAGAGCCTTCACCGTGGCGATGCCGACGCGCAGTCCGGTGAATGAGCCGGGGCCGCTGGCGACCGCGTACAAGTCAATCGCGCTCTTTGCCACGCCCGCGCGCTCCAGCACGAAGGCCAGTTGTGGCACCAGTTGCGCCGAATACGTTTTGCCCACCAGCGAAGCTTCGGCCAGCAGCGTGCACACGCCGCCTTCCGCGCGCACCAGCGCGACTCCACCTTGTTTGCCACAGGTATCTATACCAAGAACAATCATCTATTCATCCGGGCTGGGCTCGGTCAAACCGGCCAGCAATTCGTCCACGAGCGTGTAGGGGTCTCGCTTGTGCTCGCTGATCTCCGCCGCATACTGCTGGGCTGCCGCGCTGTCCATGCGCTGACGCACCACGCGCTCCAGCACTTCTTCGCGCAGCATCTCCTCCAGCCGCGCGCGCCAGTTGGCGACGCGACGCTGGCGGCCCACCTCGCTCGTCTGCAAAAACTCTTCGTAACGCGCAATCTCCGCCGCCAGCTCCGGCACGCCCTGTCCGGTGGCGGCTACGGTCTTCACCACCGGCGGAATCCAATCGTCATGCCGTGTGGCCAGCGACTGCATGGCCTTGATCTCGCGCTCGACGCGCTCGGCGCCTTCGCGGTCCGCCTTGTTGATGACGAAGATGTCGGCGATCTCCATGATGCCGGCCTTGATCGACTGCACGTCGTCGCCCATGCCGGGCACCAGCACCACCAGCGTGATGTCCGCGAGGCGCACAATGTCGACCTCGTCCTGGCCGACGCCGACGGTCTCGATCAGCACCACATCACGACCGCTGGCATCCATCACGGTCGCCACGTCGGCGGTAGCGCTGGCCAGCCCACCCAGCGAACCGCGCGTTGCCATGCTGCGGATGAACGTGCCGGGGTCCGCGTGGTGCGACTGCATGCGAATGCGGTCGCCAAGAATAGCGCCGCCGGTGTAGGGACTCGACGGATCGACGGCAATGATGCCGACCGTCTTCTGCTGCTTGCGGAACTCGCGCGCCAGCGCATCCACGAGCGTGCTTTTGCCCGCGCCGGGAGCGCCGGTCAGGCCCAGCACACGCGCGCGTCCGCTGGAGGGAAACAGCGCACGCAGCAGAGCATGCGCCTCCGGCGTGCGGTTTTCCACCAGCGTGATGGCACGCGACAGGGCACGCAGATTCCCCGCCGCAACTTGCTCCGCCCATTGTTCGATGGTTGCGCTCATGGCCACGCAACAGTTTACCAGCCGCGTGGAAACCGCAGGAGATTCCGCGCAGACGACCGCGCCCCGCACAGGCAGACCTGAACGGGCGCGTGAGACTTTTGCGAACGGATGATGCTACTTGTTTTGTGCCGCAGCTTCGGCTTCTGCCTGGATGCGGCCGACCATGTAGGCGATGCCCTGTTCCAGCGGCCCGCGGGCGCGGTCGCCAAAGAACATCAACGGCGCGCCGCTGAACTCCTGCACGGTCTTCAACTCGGTCTTGCCGCCATCCACCGCACTGAACTTAAATTGCAGGTCAGCATCAATGCCGCTCTTGCTGGCCGTCAGGCGGAAGCCTTCTGGCGCGGTAACCTCCGCCAGCGTTGCCGTCAGGGTCAGCTCCATCGGCTTCAGGATGACCAGTTCCAGCTTTGAACCGGCCGTCCAAGGCTCGCCCTCCACCCAGCGCGCCGAGCGCAGCGCGGAAGGGTCCCAGCGGGGCCAGCGGGTTACATCTTCAAACACGTGCCAGACATCGGCAGCCGTGCAATTGGCTACGGAGGCAAATTCCACTTTCAGTGACATGGTCGTCCTTTGGATGCGCGCCCGCACCGGGCGATCACAAATTTGTACTGCCAGCCTGGTTACGCCGCACAGATCTTTTCCAGCTCCACCAGCGCCTGCTTGCACTCGGCGGTCGTCACGTCCTTGTGCGTGCAGAAGCGGATGGTCTGCGGCGTCACGGCACCGCAGAGCACGCCGTGCTCCTTCAGGGCTGTCACGATCGCCGACGAACTCTTGCCCGTGCCGCTCACTTCGAAGATAAGGATGTTGGTCTCGACGGTTGCAACGTCAATGCTGACGCCCTTGATCTGGTTCAGCCCTTCGGCCAGCAGACGGGCGTTGGCGTGATCCTCATGCAAGCGCTTGGGGCCTTCTTCGAGGGCGATCAATCCGGCAGCGGCCAAGATGCCGATCTGCCGCATGCCTCCGCCGAGCGCCTTGCGCGTGGCGCGCGCAGCCTTGATGAAGTCTCGCGAGCCAACCAGCATGGAGCCTGACGGCGCGCCCAGGCCCTTCGACAGGCAGAACATCACCGAATCAAATTCCTTGGTGATCTCCGCCACCGGCCGCCCCAGTGCCAGCGCGGCGTTGAAGACGCGCGCGCCATCCAGGTGAACGGGCAGCCCGCGCTTGTGCGCCTGGCGGCAGATATCTTCCATGTTCTCCACCGGCGTGACGGTGCCGCCGGCCATGTTGTGCGTGTTCTCCATGCTGATGAGGCCGGTCTGCGCCAGGTAGTAGGTCGGACCGGCAATCTTCGGCTCCACCAGCGACCAGCTCAGCACGCCCTTGGGCGCGGCAATGGGCCGCACGATGCAGCCCGAGAACCAGGCGAGCATCGCCATCTCAAAGTTGAAGACGTGCCCGCGCTCTTCGCACAGAATTTCCTGCCCCGGCTTGGTGTGCAGCTTGATGGCGATCTGGTTGCCCATGGTGCCGCTGGGCACAAAAATCGCGGCCTCGCGCCCGAAGACTTCGGCGGCGCGCGCCTCCAGGCGGTTCACGGTCGGGTCTTCGCCATACACGTCGTCGCCGACTTCGGCTTCGGCCATGGCGCGGCGCATCGCGTCGGTCGGCGTGGTAACGGTGTCACTGCGCAGGTCAATCCACTTCTTTGTAAGAGAACTCATGGCCCCAAGCTCCTGATGGAATGCTTTCAGTCTAGTCCATCCGGCGCGCGGGGCGCACAAGCCAATGCGGCAGAGGCGCTATTTTGCGGCCTTCGACTCGGTGGGCTTCGTCAGCAGCCCCTGCACGCGCAACCAGCGCTCCAGCAGCAACGGCCACTGCTCCAGCGTGGGATCGCCCTTGCCAAGTCCCGCGCCGTGAGCACCGTCAGAGAAGATGTGCAGTTCAATCGAGATGCCTGCCTTGCGCGCCGCATCATAGAAACGCATGGCCTGCTCCACGGGAACGGTGGAGTCGGTCAGGGTGTGGTAGAGGAACGTGGGCGGCGTCTGCGCGTCCACAAACAGGTCGGGCGAGTACGCGGTGCGCAACTGTTCGCAGCGATCCATCAGGCCGAACAGCTTGCAGTAGGAAAGATGCGAAGTATCGCTGGAGATACCGCCAATCCACGGGTAGGCAAGGATGAGGTAATCCGGGCGGCTGCTCACGCGCTCCACCGGGTCGGCAGCCTTGAGCTTACCGGGCTGAGGCTGCGTGGCGGCCAACGCCGCCAGATGGCCTCCGGCGGAAAAGCCGACAATGGCGATGCGGTCGGGCTGAATCTTATATTCGGCGGCCTTGGAGCGCACCAGTTGAATGGCGCGGCGGGCGTCCAGCAGCGGCACGGGCAGCACGTAACCATCGGAGGTCAGCCGGTAGCTGAGCACGAAGGCGCGGAAGCCTCGCGCGGCGAACCAGGTGGCCACCTGCAGGCCTTCACTGTTGCCGGAGAGCTGCGCATAGGCGCCGCCGGGGAACACGAGCACCGCCGAACCATTGTCGGAGCCGGTCGCCGGGTCCACCACCGTGAGCGTGGGGATGTCACGGCAGGCATTGCCGCGTGCCAAAGGCGCCGCGCCGGGCCACAGGCGAATGGTGTGCAACCCGAGAAAGGCGTTGTCATTGCCCGGCAACGCACAGGGAACCTTCTGCGCCCAGAGCGCGCTGCTTATCGCCACCATCCCAACCAGCACCGCAATAATGCGTTTCATTTCCGGCCTCTGCATCTTCGGCAGCATTATAGGTGGCGCTGCCGGCTGCGGCCGAAGAACTTGCACAGCAGAATATTTGTTGTGACAATTATTCTGCGACGCGGGCTCTCGCCCCCTCATCTGTTTCCTTGTAAGCCGCCAGCCAGCGCCTGCGCGGCATTCGATCAAGGCTCGCAGCGTTGCGGGCGACCGTAAAAGGAGATTGCCATCATGCCGTTGTATTCCAAGCCGTTTTCCCAACTCATGGCCGAACGCCGCGCCACTTCGAGCTTTGATTCCACGCCCATTCCGGACGAGGACCTGAAGGAGATTCTCCGCTTGGGCTTTGAAGCCCCCAGCGGTTACAACCTGCAGCCGTGGCGCTTTGTCGTGGTCCGCGACCCGGAACAGCGTCGCAAGCTGCGCGAAGCCGCCTTTGGCCAGCCCAAGGTGGAAGAAGCGCCGGTGGTACTTGTTGCCTGCGGCGACCCGCTGGCATGGAAGGATGGCGACCTGGAGAAGATGATTTCCACGGCAAAGGAGCGCGGCACCATCACGGACGAGATTGCCGGGATCATCCGCAAGAACGTCACCAACTTCCTGGGCAGCCCGGCAGGAGATGCGGGCGGCGTGGCGCCGGACTTCGGCCTCTGGGTGAACCGCGCGACCATGATCGCCTACACCTCGTTGATGTATGCCGCCGAAAGCCTGGGTTATGACACCGCGCCGATGGAAGGCTTCTCGGAATCAAAGGTGAAGGCCTTGCTCGGTATTCCGGAGCGCGTGCGCGTGGTGGCACTGCTCGCCATCGGACGCCGCAAGGGTGACAAAAAGCCGTATGGTGGCCGCTTCCCCATCGACTACCTGGCCTATGACAACGGCTGGGGCAAAGGCTTGAAACTGTAAGACGCATGTAAGATGTGGAGTGTCCGCGCCCGGCAGCCAAACAACTCCGGGCGCGGACACGAGGTTCCCATGCGAACGTTTGCCTCTCGACTCCTGACCGCCACTCTGCTCGGCCTGCTGCTGTGTGCCATGCCAATGGCAGCGCAGGACGCCAGTCAACCTTCCGCTTCGTCACTGCCCACTTCGTCGGAAGCCGCGGCCCTGCTCCACATCATGAGCAATGGTCTGCTGTCGCATGACTCCCGTCTGTTTCTCTCCGCCTTCGACACCGCACAGATGCCCGCCTACGAAAGCTTCTCCGGGCAGGTACGCGCCATGTTCCAGCGCACCGATGCCCTGCGGCCTCACCTGCACCTGCTGAGCATTGAGGACGCCGGGAGCGGCACCGCTCGGGTGCAGGTGGAAGCACAACTGGAGCTGAACTTCGCCGATGGTTCGGTGGAGCGTCGCGAAAAGACGCTGTTTTTGACGCTGGCGCGCAGCGCGAAGGGCTGGCGAGCCGTGGAGTTGGAACCGCGGACGCTCTTCTATTGAGCGCCCGGAGCGGGTGTCGTTGAACGGACTCCCGGCTGCATTCGACGCAGAACATCGTCCGCGCTTCTGCGCGTGTTTCAATAGAGTTATGACCCGCGAATATCCGGAACATCCTTTGGTTGGAGTTGGCGCCGTGGTGGTGGCTGAAAACCGCGTGTTGCTGGCGCGCCGCGCCCATGCCCCGCTGGCCGGGGAGTGGTCAGTGCCAGGCGGAGTGCTGGAACTGGGCGAAAAGATGCGCGAAGGCTGCGTCCGCGAAGTACGCGAAGAGACAGGGCTGATCGTGGAGGCCGGCGAGGTGCTCGACGTCTTCGACAGCATCTTCCCCGACGCAACCGGCCGCACGCAGTATCACTACGTGCTCATTGATTTTCTTTGCCGGGTACAGGGCGGCACGCTCCGCGCCGCCGACGATGCCGCCGAAGTCCGCTGGGCCACCCGCGAGGAACTCGACACGCTCGGCATCAAGGCCGTCACCATCGACGTGCTGCGCAAAGGGCTGGCCCGGGCCACGCGGTAGAATGCCGCTTCACCATGCTCCGTAGAGGACCGCTCACCCACCACCCCAAAGCCACTCAGCAACTCCACCGTCGGAAGGCGCTCCCCGCTACGGAAGCGCCGCGAGAACCTTCTCAATCTGCTTGCGGTGATACTCAACGACCTCCGCAGGAGTGCCCCATGCACTGGCCTTGCGGGCCAGAACCATCACAACCTGCATCAACGACGCCTTGTCCGGCGCGCTGAAATCACTGCCCACCTCATGAAATGTTCCGCGGATGGCGCCCTCTACCGTATGCATCAGGTCCTCATCCTTCGGGACCAGGCCCAACATTTCGGCGGCTCCGGCAAACCGCTCCTTCTGCGCCTCAAAAAAGCACCTGCAGATGAGATCGCGAGCCTTCGCAGCGTTCAGATTTTCAAGTTCCGACTCCGGAACCGACCAGCGGTGATACTCAACCATGGTTAGAGTTCTCCTGCGTCAGCCTGTACTCGGGATGCCGTGAATGCATGTGGGCGCCACCCAATGGCAGGCGTGATGACAAAATCGAGATCGACGTGGGAACGTGATTGGGATCATTGAGGTCCAAGGAAACATCGCCCCAAGCGCCGTAGTTTCAGCTTAAGGCGGCAACAGCCTTTGAACCCAGCGATGTTGGAGCAGAATCTGGAGGCAGAAAAACTTTCGTACCCAATTCACCAGCACTTCCCGTAGACAGGGGCATGGCACAGAATGCAAGACAAAGGTGCCAGCCTGCTTACCAAGCCAAAACTGTTCCCGGCGCGTCTAAGTTGTGTATCCGTCTGCCCCGCCTGGCGATGGTAGAATCCCCGGATACGAGGTCTGTGATGAATCCTGTGTGCGCGATTAGTTGGAAGGCTTGCCGGAGGGCGTTGTGGCCATGCTTCATGGCGACGGCGCTGGTTCTACCCGGCGCCGCGCAACAGCCCGCACAGGGGATGCAACCTCCTCCGGAGATGCGTTCTCCGCGTGGCGACCGGCAGGATGCGCAATCGCAGCAGGACTCACCCCAGGGTGAGCGGCAGCATGGACCACGTGCGCACCATCCGGGAATGTTCTCGCAACGGCCTTTGCAGTCCGTTGCGGCTCCGCAGGTGCAGCCCGCACCTCAGGTGCCCTCCACAGTGGCGACAGCGCCTCAGACACTGGTGGCACCCGCGCCGGAAACGTTGCTGGCCAAGCCGCCGGTGGTGCCGACGGTCAAGATGCAGAATGGGCTGCTGACCATCGACGCGCCCAATTCCAATTTGAATGACGTGCTCAACGCGGTGCGCAAGGCCACGGGAGCAACCGTGGACGGCAATGTGAGCGCTGACCGCGTGGTGGTGCGCCTTGGGCCCGGCACGCCGAGCGAAGTCGTCTCGGCTCTGCTGACCGGCTCGCGTTATGACTACATGCTGCTCGGGGCCGAACAGCAGCCCGGCTCGCTGGTGCGCGTAGTGCTTACCCCGCGTCAAGGCGCTCCGGCAGCTACGGCCTACGTACCGCCGGTCGCCGCCATGCAGCAGCCGGCCCGGCAGGCACCGCCGGATGACAATGATGATGGCTTGAGCGACGAGCCGCTCGACCAGAACCAGCCGCAACTGGCACAGCCGCCGCAGCCCGCAAGCCAGAAGGCCGGGCAGCCTTCCAATGACGGCCAGGCGCGCAGCCCGCAGCAGATGTTTGAGGATTTGCAGAGGATGCAGCAGCCGCCGCAAGCGCCGCAGCAGACTCCCCCGGACTCGCCACCACAGCAGACCCCGCCCGATTCTCCGCCGGAGTCCTAGCCGCACTTTGCTCTGAGTCCCGCTCCATATCTCCAATTCTGAAAAAACAACGAGTTGGGAGACTCCTGTCCAGCCGGAATGCTGTCACAGTTCTAGCGTGATGGTGCTCACTGACCGGCTGTGCGCCACAGGATAGAGTCTCCGGTTTCTATAGAACGTCTGCGCCCCCTCGTTGCAAACCTTGGCAGACGTTCTTTGAGGTAAAGACAAACATGCCGATTCTTGATTCTGCTACTCGCCAGCCGTTGCGCCGTTACACCACGGACGAGTTGAAAGCCCAAGCCACACTGATGCGCGGGTATAACCTTGCTTCCCTCTATTGCGCGGGCTCCGGACATGCTGGCGGCACGCTCTCCATCATGGACATCACCGCCGCCCTCTACCTGGAAGTGGCAGACCACGATCCAATGAATCCGCGCTGGCCCGACCGCGACCGCATCATCTGGTCGGCCGGACACAAGGCCCCGGCGCTCTACACCGGGCTGGCGTTTTCCGGCTACTTTCCCAAGAAGGACCTGGCCCTGCTTCGCAAGCTGTCGTCTCCGCTGCAGGGGCACCCGCACTGGCTCAAGCTGGCGGGCGTGGAGGTTTCCAGCGGCTCGCTCGGGCAGGGCCTGAGCGTGGCGGTGGGCAATGCGCTGGCCGCGCGGCTTGACCACAAGGATTACACCGTCTTCTGCATGATGGGCGACGGCGAACAGCAGGAAGGCCAGGTCTGGGAAGCAGCAATGGAGGCCGCCCACTACAAGCTCGACAACCTGGTCGCCATCCTCGACAAGAACAACCTGCAGATCGACGGCAAGGTTTCCGACGTGATGGACATTGAGCCTATCGCGGAGAAATACGCAGCCTTCGGCTGGGAGGTGGCGCAGGTCAACGGGCATGACATGGAGCAGTTGGTGACCATGTTGACGGCTGCCAAGACGAGCCGCAACGGCCGGCCGAAGGTCATCATTGCCGACACCGTCAAGGGCAAGGGCGTCAGCTTTATGGAGAACGTTGCCGGCTGGCACGGCAAAACGCCGAACCATGACGAGTTGCTGAAGGCGCTGAATGAGCTGCAACTGGATTCGCAGATCGACGTGGAAGCCCTTGGCGTGGTGGCAGCCGACTACCAGCGCGAGGTGGAGCGCAAGCTCAACGCGCGCCTGCCCAAGTTCAGCACCGACTACTGGTGGAACCACCGCGAGAGCATGAAGGTGGCCATGGAGCCGACGCGCAAGGGCTTTGGCAAAGGACTGGCCGAAAGCGGTGCCGATGAGCGCGTCATCTGCCTCGGGCTGGACATCTCCGGCTCCATCACCATCAATGAGTTCTATGCCAAGCATCCGGAGCGCAAGCCGCGCTGGCTGAGCATGGGCATTGCCGAGCAATCGGCCACTGCGGTTGCCGCCGGTCTGGCCAAGGAGGGCAAGCTGCCGGTGATGGGCACCTATGCCACCTTCGCCGCCGCGCGCAACCTCGATCAGATCCGCGTCTCCATCTGCTACGGCAACTTCAACGTCTTCATCGCGGGCGCGCACGGCGGCGTCAGCGTGGGGCCGGACGGCGCGACGCATCAGGCGCTGGAAGACCTGTTTGCCATGTGCGGCCTGCCCAACATGAAGGTCGTGGTACCGGCCGACGCCATTGAAACCTACAAGGCCACCAACCACATGCTGCTGCATGAGAAGGGGCCGAAGTACGTCCGCTTTGCGCGCGAGGCCACGCCCATCATCAGCAAGGACGAGACACCGTTCGTCTTCGGCAAGGCCAACGTAATCCGCTTCCGCGGCGAGCAGCCGAACTTTGTGGACGCCTTTGAGACCGTGCTGGCCGAGCAGTACGTGACCGAGAGCGAGGACCTGACCATCATTGCCTGCGGCCCCATGGTGCCGGAGGCGATGCGCGCCGCCTGGATTCTGAAGCGCGACTACGGCTATGAAACGCGCGTGATTAACATGCACACGCTCAAGCCGCTCGACCGCCACGCCATCCACCGCGCCGCGCTGGAGACGGGAGCGATCGTCACCGCCGAGGAGCACCAGATTGGCGCGCTGGCCTGGCACGTGGCCGGCGTGATTTTGGAAGATGCCGCGCTGTATGGGCGTCCGGTGCTGACCGGCTACATCGGCGTGCAGGACCGCTTTGGCGACTCCGGCGCTCCGTGGGAGCTGGTGAAGGAGTTCGAGGTGAGCGCTGAGCACATTGCGCGCAAGGCCACCGAGCTGATCGCAGCCCGCGAGCATGCACGCGACCTGGCGCGCGAAGGCGTGGTGGTCTCCACGCACTAACCCTTACCCCGCACCGGTGCTGATGGGCCGTGCGCGGGCAACAACTGAAGCTCGTGGTGACCCGCCTGGCGCACGTCGCGGACCGGTCACCCTCCGGGGGCCTGCGGAAACGCGGGCCCCTGCCAATTTGACCGAAGATTTCATCGCAAAAGGAAAAGAGGGACCGAAGTCCCTCTTCTTTTCCTGGCAACAATTGTTTCAGAATGGCTAATCGCCGGTGGGTCCCACCTGCGGCACCAGCGCGACGGGAGCCGTTTTGGCTCCAGTGCGCCTGCGCCCGAAGAAGTTCAGGATCCCCACGATCGCGGCATAGCCCAGTACAACACCAAGCGCAAGCGAGGCACCGATTACCAGCACCGTCGCAAACGTCACAAGCACGGTATTCACGACGTTCTCTTCTCGATTCTTGCCGGTGCGATCAATCGCCGCATCCAGCAGGTTCGTCATCTAATCTAAACCACCAGGACGGCCAGCGGAAACCTTCCAGCACTTTCTCGCGGTTTGACGCTCGGCGCTATTGGCAAATAAGATACTTGGGTCGAGTTGTCTTCCTACCTTGTAACGCTGACTGAGCGCAGAGCCAAATCACGCAAGGTCTTGGCCCATTGCCGGGACGGAAGCAGCCCATTTTCCCGCAGATGGCGATTACCCAAATCACGGTCCGAGGCGCGCGGCAGCACAACCTCAAGAATGTCAGCGTCGAAATTCCGCGCAACTCACTCACGGTCATCACCGGACTGAGCGGCAGCGGCAAAAGCTCGCTCGCCTTTGACACCATCTACGCCGAAGGCCAGCGCCGCTACGTGGAGACACTGTCGGCCTACGCGCGCCAGTTTCTGGACCAGATGGAGCGGCCCGACGTGGACGCCATCGACGGCCTGAGCCCGGCCATCTCCATCGAACAGAAGACGACCTCCCGCAGCCCGCGCTCGACCGTGGGCACCATCACCGAGATTTACGACTACCTGCGCCTGCTCTACTCCTCCATTGGCGTGCCCCATTGCCCGCATTGCGGGCGCCAGATCTCACGCCAGTCGGCCGACCAGATTGTGCAGATGGTGATGGAGTTGGCCACGCGCGAGGCAGGCAAGGAAGAACGCGTGATGCTGCTGGCACCCATCGTGCGCGGCCGCAAGGGCGAGTTCAAGAAGGAACTGGAGAAACTGGCGCAGCACGGCTTTACGCGCGCCCGCATTGACGGCGAGCTGTGCAGCACGGAAGACGACCTGAAGCTCGACAAGCGCAAGAACCACACCATTGAGGTGGTGGTGGACCGGCTGGTGATCAAGCCCGGCATTGAGAAGCGGCTGGCAAATTCCGTCGAGGTGGCCATCAAGCTCGGCAGCGGGCTGGTGGTGGTCAGCATTGTGGGCGGCGAGGAGCACCTTTACAGCTCGCGCATGGCCTGCCCGGAGTGCGGCATCAGCGTGCCGCAACTGGAGCCGCGCTCGTTCAGCTTCAACAGCACGTTTGGCGCCTGCCCGGAATGCAACGGCCTCGGCTCCAAGTATGATTTTGACCCGGCAAAGGTGATTGTCGACTGGAGCAAGCCGCTGTTCGACGGCGGCCTTGGCCCCGGCTCCGGCTCGGCTTCGCTCGCCTCCATGGTGAAGCGTTTTGCCGAAGAACAGAAGATCGACCTCGACCAGCCGTTCGAGCAACTCACGCACGCGGAGCAACAAGCGTTGCTTTACGGCAAGGGCGATACGCCTCGCAGCCGCGCCCGCAGCGGCTTCCGCGGCATCCTCGCCTTCCACAAGCAGACGCTCGACGAGACCAGTTCCGACGGTTACCGCGAATGGCTGATGGGCTACATGTCCGCCACGCCGTGCCCCGCCTGCCATGGGCAGCGGCTGCGCGCGGAGAGTCTGGCCGTCAAGATCAACGAGCTTTCGATTGCGGAGTTCACCGCACTTTCCGTGACGCGCGCGCTTGAGAGCATTCAGACCTTGAAGCTCAATGCCCGCGAGGAGCAGATTGCCGGACGCGTGGTGCGCGAGGTACGCGAACGACTCGGCTTCCTGCAGAAGGTCGGCCTTGGCTACCTCTCGCTGAGCCGCTCGGCCGCAACGCTCAGCGGTGGCGAAGGCCAGCGCATACGGCTGGCCACGCAGATTGGCAGCCGCCTGCGCGGAGTGCTCTACGTGCTCGACGAGCCTTCCATCGGCCTGCACGCGCGCGACAATGAGCGCCTGCTGGAGTCCCTGGAATCCCTGCGCGATCTGGGCAACACCGTGCTCGTGGTGGAACACGACGAGGAGACCATCCGCCGCGCCGACTACGTCATCGACCTCGGCCCCGGCGCGGGCACGCAGGGCGGAGAGTTGGTAGCGGCAGGAACGCCCGCGCAAATTGAGCAGGAGCCGCGCTCGCTGACCGGGCAGTACATCTCCGGCGCGCGCACCATCGTCTCTCCGCACGAGCGGCGCAAGCCCAACGGGCACGCCATCACCATCGTGGGCGCGCAGGAGAACAACCTGAAGAGCGTGGACGCCACCTTCCCGCTGGGCATCATGACGGTGGTCACCGGCGTCTCCGGATCGGGCAAGTCGACGCTGGTCAATGACATTTTGTACGCGGCACTGGCGCAGAAGCTCTACAAATCGCGCCAGGAGCCGGGCAAGCACAAGTCAATCAGCGGCACGGAGAACATCGACAAGGTCATCTGCATCGACCAGTCGCCCATCGGACGCACGCCGCGCTCAAACCCTGCGACCTACACCGGGGTCTTCACGCAGATTCGCGAACTCTACGCCATGCTGCCGGAATCGCGCGAACGCGGCTACAAAGCCGGGCGCTTCAGCTTCAACATCAGCGGCGGACGCTGCGAAGCCTGCCAGGGCGAGGGCCAGCGCCGCATTGAAATGAACTTCCTGCCCGACGTCTACGTGCAGTGCGAGGTCTGCGGCGGCAAGCGCTACAACCACGAGACGCTGGCGGTGCGCTACAAGGGCCACTCCATCTCCGAGCTGCTGGACATGCCGATCTCCGACGCGCTGACAGTGCTGGAGAGTATTCCGTGGGTGCACCAGAAGTTGCAGACGCTGGTGGATGTGGGGCTGGGCTATATACGTCTGGGGCAGTCCTCGGTCACGCTCTCGGGCGGCGAGGCGCAGCGCATCAAGCTGGCGCGCGAGTTGAGCAAGCGCCAGACCGGACGCACGCTCTACCTGCTGGACGAGCCGACCACGGGCCTGCACTTTGAGGACGTCAGCCGACTGCTGGAGGTGCTGCACCGGCTCACCGACCTGGGCAACACCATCATCATCATCGAGCACAATCTCGACGTCATCCGCAACGCCGACTGGATCATCGACCTTGGCCCCGAGGGCGGCGAGGACGGCGGACGCATTGTGGCCGCCGGAACACCCGAGCAGGTGGCACGCGTCAAGAGGAGCTACACCGGCCAGGCCCTGGCGCACGCGCTGAAAAGCTAGCGCGGCCCTTTCTCACTCAACTTAAGTTTGGAAGTCATTGATGCGCGCCACACACGTTGCAGGCCTGAGCGCCTGAGCTCAGTAGCGGCGCGGGCCGGCCAGCACGCGAGCGGGCAGCAGCACCACGGCGCGAATCAGCTCCAGCACGCCATCCACCGCAATGCCCAGAATGCGGAAGGGCAACAGCAGCAGCCACACCAGCGGGTAGAGAATGAGCGCCAGCAACGCCAACGGCCAGCAGAAAAACAGCAGCACCAACCAGACGAGGAATCCCATCATCAGCGCCTCCACGAATTAATACGGAGCGCGGCGCAGGGCGGTTCCCTGTTTGTGTGGCGCACGCCTCAACGGGCAACCTGCACGCGGAAGCCGGGCTACTCGGCGGATTCTTCGGGAGGCGTTTCGAGGCCGTCGAGGATGTAGCTGGACATGACGGCGCCGCACTGCGCGTGGCAGTGCAGGCAGGTGGCGGCCCCGCAGGGCAGCGGCTTGCGCGTGCGCGGCGGCAGCGTTGGCGTGGAGCGCGGTGTGCTCGCGGCCTTCGGATTCTGTTTGGAATCAGCCATCCTCATCTCTTCTTGCCTTCAACGTACCGCAACTCAGAGCGGCCTAGCTGCGACCTAGGTCACAGTTCAGATGGCAGCGCATTCCCCTTGGAAAGCGAGCAGCCCCGCGACTTACAGGCGCTCGCGGGCGGTCTCCGGGGCCGCGCCCCACACCAGCAGGCGCTCAATCAACGCGGCGGGGTTCGTGTCTGCCAGAAGTATTTCCCGGTTCTGGGGGCGGAGAAACTTCTCGCGCTCGGCGGCGGCGAACATCTCCAGCAGCGGCGCGTAGTAGCCCTCAACATTCAGCAGGCCGCACGGCTTGTGCTGCAGGCCAATCTGCGTCCAGGTCAGAATTTCGCAGAACTCATCGAAGGTTCCGAAGCCGCCGGGCATGGCGATGAAGCCGCTCGAAAGCTGTGCCATCAGCGCCTTGCGTTCGTGCATGGAGCTGACGATGTGCATGCGGGTCAGACCGGTGTGAGCCACTTCTCGGTCGACAAGAAATTGCGGAATGACGCCGATGACCTCGCCGCCTGCGGCCAGCGCCGCGTCGGCCACCACACCCATCAGTCCCACGTTGCCTCCGCCATACACCAGCGCGATGCCGCGCTCGGCCAGCTCGCGTCCAAGTTGGGCGGCGGCCTCCGAATACGCCGGGCGCGCGCCCGTGCTCGAGCCGCAGAAGACACAAATCCGTTGGGTAGCCATGCAGTGAGCATAGCGTCTTTCTATGAACGTTGTGAAACAAAGAAACCAGCCAAGACGACGCTGACGGCTTGAAGCGCACAGGCCTGCGAGATCGGCTCAGTCCGCAGCGGGCTGCGGCTGCGCGGCGAGTCCGGCGGTCTCCACCGCAGTCTTCTGTGCGCTGTCCACTGTGGCGGCACTCGGCGCAGAAGACAACTCCTGGTCCTTGTACTGGAGCTGATAGAGCTTGTAGTAAATGCCGCGCTGCGCCAGCAACTGCTGGTGGGTGCCTGCCTCACGCACGCGCCCCTTGTGCATCACAATGATCTGGTCGGCACGCTGGATGGTGGAGAGCCGGTGGGCGATGATCAGCGATGTGCGCCCCTCAACCAGCCGCGTCAAGGCCTCGCGCACGCGGAACTCGGTCTCGGTGTCGACGCTGGAGGTCGCTTCGTCGAGGATGAGGATGTGGGGCTTGTGCGCCAGCGCGCGTGCAAAACTGATGAGCTGCTTCTGGCCGGTGCTGAGCGTGCTGCCGCGCTCGACCACCGGCGTCTCGTACTTCTCCGGTAGAGACTCGATGAAGTCCGCGATGTTGACCTCGCGCGCGGCCTCCTCCACGTCCTGCATGGTCACCGTCTTGGTGCCGAGCCGGATGTTGTCCGCAATGGTGCCGGTGAACAGGAACGGATCCTGCAGCACTACACCGCAGCGGCGGCGAAGCTGCTGCAAATCCATCTCGCGGATGTCGACGCCGTCGATCTTGATGGCCCCCTGCTGCACGTCGTAGAAGCGCAGAAGAAGAGAGATGATCGTCGTCTTGCCCGCGCCGGTGTGGCCCACAAAGGCCACGGACTGGCCCGGCTCAATGGCGAAACTGGCGTCGCGCAGCACCCAGTCCCACTCGTCGCTATCACCTGCGGCCTTGTGCGTAACCGGGTCTTCCGGCAGCGGCACATGGCGATAGGCAAACCAGACATGGTCGAACTCGATGCGGCCGGGACCTTCCGGCTCCTTGATCTGCGCGGGAGAGACAACTTCAGGCGGTGTATCGAGCAACTGGAAGATGCGCTCGCTAGAGGCCATGGCCCCCTGCAGGATGTTGTACTTTTCGCTCAAGTCCTGAATGGGCCGGAAGAAGCGCATGGAGTACTGCGTGAAGAGTGTGAGCGTACCAATGGTGGTGGCACCAGCCAGCACCTGATGTCCGCCATACCAGATGACGCCAGCAATGGCACAGACCGAGATGGTTTCCACGATTGGGTAGTAGAGCGCGTAGGCCAGGATGGTGTCCTTGAAGGCCTCCATGTGCTCGGCGTTGACCTTCTCAAAGTCGCGGTAGCTGCGCGCCTCGCGGTTGAACAACTGCAGCGGCACAATGCCGCTGACGTGCTCCTGCAGGTAACTGTTGATGCGCGCAATAGCCACGCGAATGCGACGGAAAGCCGCGCGGACCACCTTGCGGAAAACGTTTGTGGCGATCAGGATGAGCGGCACCATGGAGAAGTTCACCAGCGCCAGGCTCAGCCCGCCGGTTTCATGCCAGCTTACATAGAGCATGACGCCGACGATTCCGGCAATTACAAATATGTCCTCAAAAATGGAGACCACGCCGGAGGTGAACATGTCATTCAGCGCGTCCACATCGCTGGTCATGCGCGTGACCAGCCGGCCCACCGGGTTACGGTCAAAAAATGCCAGGTGCATGCGCTGCAGGTGCCGGTAAAGCTGGCTGCGCATGTCGAACATCACCTTCTGGCCGGTCCACAACATCATGTAGGTCTGCGTGTATTCCAGCAGGAAGCCGACAAACAGCAGGCCGAGATACAGCAATGCAATCTGCGTAACGCCGCGCACGGGATCGGCGCTGAGATAGCGGTCCAGCAGGGAGAACGCGCCTGCTTTGTGCGACATGTAGCGGTCAATCGCCGTCTTGATCAGCAGAGGCGCAGCCACGTCGAGGCCAGCCTTCAGCAGGATGGCGGCCAGCGCCACCACAACCTGAAGACGATAAGGCCGCAGATAGCGCAGAAGGCGCGCAATGATGCGGCTGTCGTATGCTTTTCCTAGTACTTCTTCTTCCTGGGCCATGCGTTCCTGTAGCGTTCGATAAGTGCTGAACTTTTATTATCTCAGTTGATTGGATGTTGCGGGCGGCGGCAGGATGCGGACACGCTGAAAGTGTCGGACAATGGAAGCCTGAGAGTGTGACTGCGCGCGGCCTTGGCGCGATTGGAATGAAGTGATCTCGTGACGCTTGGACTCTACATCTCGGTGCCCTTCTGCCGGACTAAATGCTCGTTCTGCAATTTTGTCTCGGGCGTGGGACGGCCGGAGACCTTTGCGGCCTACCTCTCGCTGGTGGAGCGCGAACTGCGTGCGTCCGACAAGCTGGCAGCGGAGATGGGCGCAGAGTTTTCGCGTGCGGTCGATACGGTCTATCTCGGCGGCGGAACGCCGAGCGTGCTGGCGCCCGGGCAACTGCGCTCGCTGTTTGCCGCCGTGCGTGACGGCTTCGACCTCACGCCCGGCGCGGAGATCACCGTGGAATGCGCGCCGTCGACACTCAACGAGTCCATGGTCGAAACGCTTGTGGCCTGCGGCGTCAACCGCGTCAGCCTTGGGCTGCAATCGTGGCAGGAGCGGGAATCGCGCGCCGTGGGCCGGCTGCATACGCCGGAAATTGCCCGCGAGGAAATTGCGCGGCTGCGCGCGGCGGGTCTCACGGAGATCAACCTCGACCTGATCGATGGCCTTCCCTACCAGACGCGCGAGAGCTGGCGCGACACCCTGCGGCAGACCATCGAGAGCGGCGTGCCGCACGTCAGCGTCTACATGCTGGAGGTGGACGAGGATTCGCGGCTCGGGCGCGAGCTGATTGCGGGCGGCGCGCGCTACCACGCGCACCATGTCCCGGACGAGGAGCTGACCACCGAGCTTTACGAAATGGCCTGTGCGGAGCTGAACACCGCAGGCATCCGGCAATATGAGATTTCCAACTTCGCGTGCGAAGGCCACCGCTCCCGCCACAACTTGAAGTATTGGCATCGCGAGCCGTACATGGGCTTTGGCGTGGATGCACATTCCCTGCTGCCGCTGGCAGCTGGTGCAGAGAGCGCCGGTGCAGCGAGTCATTCCTCACACGCTGCCGTGCGCTTCGCAACCTCTGACGCCCTTGAGCCGCTGCTGTCCGTGCACGAAGGCTTCGCCCCTCGCACGCGGACGCTCGTCGGCGAGCAGCAGGCGGTGGAAGAGGCATGGTTCCTAGGTCTGCGGCTGAATGACGGTGTGAACCTCACTCAGATGCGGCGCGAATACGGCGACGCGGCTGTCAGCGGCTATCGACAGGAAATTGAGCAACTGCTGCGCGATGGGCTGCTGGAACGTGCAGGCGAGAGCCTCCGCCTGACCCCGCGCGGGCGCCTGCTCTCCAACGAGGTCTTCGAGAAATTTCTGCGCTAGCAAGTGTTTTGAAAGGTGAACGACACTCCCGCCATCAGCAGCGATGCTAATGCTTGGCGGGCGCTTCGCCATGTTCTGCGGGCTTGGACTCGCTCTTGCCGTGCTCACCCTCTTTGCCCTTGGCGGGCTCCTCTTCGTGTTTCGGCGCTTCCTTGCCCATCACGTGGTCTTCGCTCTCACTGCGGCGAAGGTATTGCACGATGAGCGAAATCCGTCGGTTGGAGGCATCGTTCGGATCGTCCTTCTTGCGCAACTCCTGATCGGCATAGCCGCGCACCTGCTTCACCTGGTCGGGACGCAACCCGGCCTGCATCATGATGCGGCGGCACATGTTGGCGCGGTCGGCGGAGAGTTCCCAGTTGCTGTACTCGCCCTTGCCGCTATAAGGCTTGGAGTCGGTGTGGCCCTCGATGGCAACTGTGTTCGGAATTTTGCCTATCTCCTCGGCGAGCTTCTTCATCAGGTCCACGCCGTTCTGCGTCGGGTGCGAGCTGCCAATGTCGAAGAACGTGCCCTTGTCGCTTTCCAGCAGCTCAATGCGCAGCCCCTCGCCGGTCACGGTCATTTCAACCTGATCCTTGATTTTGTCGAAGTTCGCCATCTTCTCGATGGATTTTTCGATCTCCTTCTTGATCTTCTCCATGTTGTCGGGCGTGGCGGTCAGGGCCTCTCCGTTGCCGCTGCCGCCAATGCCAACCTTGGTCGACGTGCCATTAGGGTCGCGGAAATAGCCGCCCACAGCCTCCTTCACTTCCTTGCTGCTGTTGAGCAGCCAGAGCACAATAAACAGCGCCATCATGGCGGTCACAAAGTCGGCATATGCAACCTTCCACGCGCCGCCGTGGTGCCCGCCGTGCGAGACCTTTTTCTTGATGATGATGGGCTGTTTTACGCCTTCCGACATGGCTTCCTCTCAGATTCGATCAGCTTCCGTTCAGCGGCTTACGCTCCTCCGCCACCTTTGCAGTACTTCTCCACTTCCTGAAAGCTGGGCCGTATGTTGCCAGGAATGACCCGCCGCGCCATTTCAATGGCCAGCAGCGGCGCCACGCCCTTGATGAAGGCAATGACCAGCACGCGCATCACGTTGTAGTAGGCATGCTCGTCGTCGACCATCTTGCTCATGTTCGAGGAGAGTGGCCCGAGGAATCCGTAGCAGAGCAGAATGCCGAGGAAGGTTCCCACCAGTGCGGCGGCCACCTTGTGTCCAATCTCTTCCGGCGGGCCGCCAATGGCGCCCATGGTGATGCAGACGCCGAGCACGGCGGCCACAATGCCAAGGCCGGGGAGTGAGTCCGCAACAGTGGTGAGCGCGCTCGAAGGCATGGCGGACAGGTGATGATGCACGTCCATGTCGGCCTCCATCATCTGCTCCACGTCGAACGGCTCCACGCCGCCGGTGATGGCCATGCGCATGGTGTCGCAGACAAAGTCGCGGGCGTGGTGGTCCTTCAGAAACTTTGGATACTTGGAGAAAACCTGGCTCTTGTCCGGCTCTTCAATGTCGGATTCCAGCGCCAGCAGCCCCTCTTTGCGGGCGCGGTTCAGCAGTTCGTACATCATCTTCAGAAAATCGAGATAGAGCTGCTTGTTGTAGGGCGAGCCCTTCAGCGCGCCAATCACGCCGCCCACCAGCTTCTTGATGACGTGCATCGGGTTGCCGATGAGCACGGTTCCGATGGCCGCGCCGCCGATGATGACCAGCTCGGCCGGCTGCACCAGCACGGCCAGCTTGCCGTGCTCCATCAGATATCCGCCCAGAATTGCGCCAATAACCACAATCGCGCCGATGATTACGAACATGGTTCCGCTCCCGCCAATCCGTTGCCCTCCGTTGGCGTCTCAGTCGCCGGAGCCGCGCCCTGCGCGGGCAGTTCAAGCCTCTCCAGCAGTGATTCCCAGGTGTCCCCGGCGTGGACCAGCACGCCATTGGCCTTCACGTTTACCGATGAATAGCCACCCCACCACGGAATGGCGGCCTGCGCCACCACGTTGCGGATGCGCTCACCCACGCGATGCAGCGAGCTGTCCGAGGCTTCATGCAACAACAGCATGAAGCCGTCCTCCTCCCAGCGCCCCAGAAGGTCCAGCTCGTGCAATTGCTCGTGCAAGGTTTCGGCAACCACCTTCAGGATGGTTTCACCAGCCTTCGCCCCTCGTTGCTCCACAAACTGGTGGAAGCTCTCCACGCGTATGTACATCAGCCCGAAAGCGCACTTGCGCCGCCCCGCCAACAGGGTGTGGGCAAGGGCGCGGAGAAAATCCCGCGTCAGCAGGCCGGTCACAGGATCGAATGCAGCTTCGCCCAGCCAGGGCGAACGCTCACGCAACGGATGCCGTGTCCGGCGGTTGAAGACCTGCGCCACACCCACCAGATGACCATCGTCATCACGCAGCGGCAGAATCCGGACAAACACCGCAAGCCGGTGCCCAGCCTTGTGACGCAGGTAAAGCTCTCTCATGCGGGGCTTGCCGTCACGTCGTACTTCGTCCATCACGCAGTGGCCACCGCAGCAGGCTCCCTCCTGGTGGCCGTCGCAGTGCACCAGGATGTTGTCACCACAACTCCGGCCAATCACTTCCTGGCGCAGAAAGCCGGTGATCTCCTCGGCCGCATGGTTCCAGTAGACGATCCTGCCATCCATTCCCTGTATGTAGACCCCGCTGCTCAGCCCCTCGACAATGCCGAAGAACATGGCGGGCAACACCACTGGCATAAAAAGACCTCGCACGTCTCATCGGCAGAGCCTGCGGGGAACCTGAATGGGAATTGCGGAACGGAACGCCGCACAGGAGCGAAGAGGAGACGCGCCGGGAAGCTCGCTCAGGCTGGGAACGTGGGCGGTAGCACTGTGTGAGGGAGCTTCAGGAAGGAAAGTATCGTGACTGCCGCAATCTGGCGCGAAAGCCGAGAATTTGTTGCTGATGGATCATGTCCAGGTGTCGCTGGCAACAGATTGCGCCAGGCATCTGCCTTTGGTTGTGTCCCCCGTACAGGGAGAGGGACACAACCGGCAGAAGATTGCTCAGGCCGTGCTTGCCGCGGAGGCTGAATCTACTCGGCGTTCAGGCGGGTGGGTGGCTGCACGTCATACGGCGCCACGGTGCGCTGGAAGATACGAGCGCCGCGCAGGCCGAGCAGATCGACGTGGCCATCTCGCACGCGCAACATGGCTCCCTCGCGCAGGCCGATGACCGGTGTCTCGTTCTCCTCCAAGTATTGGAGCAGGCGCTCCTCGCGGGTCTCGCCCATGTGGGTGGAGTTCGGGTCCGGGTCGACGTAGTGAGGGTTGATCTGCCAGGGAAAGACGTTGAGCGCGTTCAGCGTACGAGGCTCCACGATGGGCATGTCATTGGTGGTGCGGATGGTGGGGCCGGAGACGTTGCTGCCAGCGCTGGCGCCCATGTAGGGCATGCCCGCCAGCACACGTTCGCGGATGGCCTCCAACAGCCACTGCTCCTGAAGGGACTTCAGCAGTCGGAAGGTGTTCCCGCCACCGATGAAGATGGCTTCGGCAGAGGCCACGGCGGCACGGGGATCGGCCGCCTCATGCACCGAACGGCAGGAAATGCCCATACGGGCGAAGCGCTCGCGGGCCCTCGCAGAATAAGCGTCACGATCCAACAGAGCATAAGGCACGAAGAGAATCTCGCGCACGCCCTCAAGGTGCTCCCGCACCTGCGGCTCGGCGTGGTCGAGGTAACCGGTGCCATGCACCGTGGAAGTGCTGATGAGCAACAGGCGGACGCGGGGATCAGGTGTGCAGAAGTGCGGCATGTACAACAGGATAGCAACCAGCGACGGGGCTGCATACCACCCGTTCTTAAGTTGTTACGACTCTCCGGGACTATAAAAGGCGGGCCGCCGAAGCGACCCGCCTCCTAACCTGATGGAGCCGTCCTCCCCCAAGTCCGACCACATCAGCAGCAAGGATGAACCAAGCTGTACAGAACTTTGAGGCAGCATTGGGGACAGGACAAGAGGGTGCGAATGAATTCCGAATGAAATCTTTTGCCTCTGGAGGCGTCACGAATGGCTGTGGCAGACCACCAATAAGGTAACTGCATCCGTTTTGGGCAGGGCCGAGCCTCAATTCTCTTTTGGAAATCACCAAAGGAGAGGGGCCGTCTCAAAAGAGTCTTCAGGCAGGAGAATCCGGATGTCCGCAGCCGCCGCTAACCCGGAACCAGTACGCTATCGATTCGGTTCGTTTGTGCTCGACCTTGAATCCGAAATGCTGTTGGAAGATGGACAGCCGATTCCGCTACAGAACAAGCCATACCTTTTCCTGCAGGCCTTGGTGCGCCATGGCGGGCAGGTGGTCAACCGCGACGAGATGGCCCGCGTGCTCTGGCCAAACACCTTTGTGCAGGTGGACCAGGGATTGAATGCCGCCGTCCGTAAGGTGCGCTGCACGCTCCGCGATGACGCGCGGCGCCCGCATTACGTGGAGACGCTGGGCAGCCGTGGTTACCGCTTTGTGGCTCCGGTGGAAATTGTGGGCTGGAGCAACACCCCGATCTCAGCCGCAGCGGGGCCGATGGCCGTGGTCTCCCCGGCTCAGGATCTCTACGTCCGTGCGCGCTATCTGCTGGGTCAGCGTACGCCTGGCTCGGCCTGGCGCAGCGTGGAACTTCTGCGGCAGGCCATCACGCTGGATCCCAAGCACGCGCTCTCCTACGCCTGCCTGGCCGACGCTTATAACGTGCTGGGCACCATGCACCTCATGGTTCCCCATCTGGCCTTCGATCTGGCGCGGGATACGGCTCGCAGGAGCCTGGAACTGGATCCGGGGCTGGTTGAGGGGCTGGTTCCACTGGCGTGGTGTGCCATGGCGCTGGAACACGACTGGAGCCGCGCCCGGCTGCTGGCGAATGAGGCCCTGCGGCTAAATCCGCGCTATGCCCCGGCCTATAACCTGCTTGCCCACCTGGAGATGAGTTGCCAGCGCGCCCAGGAGGCGTTGGCTCTGGTGTGCCACGCCCGAACGCTCGATGCCCAGGTGCTGCCGCATAACCTGTTTCTGGCGCAATTTCTCTACTACTCCGGCGACTACGAAGGAGCGGTGGCCCAGGCGATCCATACCCTGGAGGTAAACCCCAGCGCCCTGACGGTACTCCCGGCATTAGGCTCCGCGTTGATACGGCTGGGCCGCACGGGTGAAGCCGTCGAGATGCTTTCGCGAATTCTGACCCACGAGGCTGACTGCTACCCCATGCTTCCCTGCCTGGCCCGGGCGCTGGCCGGCAACGGGCAGCGAGCAGAAGCCATTGCTCTGATGCACAAGGTGGAGCAGGAGAGCAGCCGCCGTCCGCCCTACTCCTACCTGATGGCACAGTCCTGGCTCACACTGGGAGAGCGCGAGGCAGCCGAACGATGGTTGCAGCGCGCCATTCTTGAGCGCAACCATCTGACTCTGTTCGTGCAGGTTGACCCAACCATGCGCGAGTTGCTCACCTTGCCGAGCCTGACGCAGTGGTTGCAGGGCCTGCGCAGAAACACGCAGACATCCGATCGGTCCACTTCCTTGAGCACCACCGCCTAACCGGCCAGAGGAGACTCAACCCGGGGGCAATGGCTGCCCCCGTAGGAGCCTGCCGCGGAGTCTTCCGAATCCGCCAGTGCTTGCCCCGGCACCCGAGGCTTGTTGCTTCCGTTCATCACTCTCAGAGTCGCTGCATTCAAAGCATTTGCACGGCTCGCTGTGCATTTTCCCGCTCCCTGTTCTTCCCGATTTTGCGAACGCTCCCGTTCGCGGAAGCAGTCGCACTTTCTCCCCCATTCCCGCACCTGAATTCCGCCGGGGCAAGTGCATTCTAAGAATTGTCTGAAATCGCCCGAAGCTGGCTGTCTGCCCACAAAGGCAGAGGTCCGGCGTGGGAGATTCCCGGGGGAATGTGGATCATCCGATGTCTCAGGTGCTCGAATCTTCGATTCTGCTTCAGGCATTCAAGCAGGCTTCCGCCCGGTTGCTATTGCTCGATCTTGATGGCGGCATTCTCCTGGCCAGCGAGCAACTGCGAAGAGTTCTCGCTGTTTCCGAAGAATCGAAGCTGGCCGGGCGTATCCAGGAATTTCTTTCCCCTGAGGACCTGCCGTCGTTCGAGCTGCAACTGGCCCAGTTCCGAACTGCGAGCCTCTCGCAGGGAGAGTTGGAATTGACCATTGTGGGGGCTGGGGGAGAGCTGACGCCGGTGTGCGCGGCACTGGAAAAGCTGGAAGGGCCACCACCGCGACTGCTCCTGACTTTCGAACTTCGGCAAGCGCCCCCTGCCAATGAACCCAGCCCACGTTCGGGCGAGCAGCGCTTCCGGCAGATGGTGGAAAGCAGCGACGAGCTGTTCTTCTACGAACGCGATGCCGAAAACCGCTTTACCTATGTCTCCCCGTCCGTCTTCAAGGTGCTGGGCGTGTCGCCGGAACGGATGATTGACCAGGTTCCGGAACATTTTGATTTCCGCATAACCGAATCAGCCCAGCAACATGACACCTGCACGCCGCATTCCCGTCAGGGGGTCTACGCGGCAACGGCGCGGCACACCCGCGGACACAAGATTGCGCTGGAATTGCTGGAGCATGAAACGACAGTCGATGGCGTGCGCCGCACCTTCGGGCTGGCCCGCGATGTAACCCAGCGCCAGTCCACGGAAGAACGGCTGCTGCTTTCGGACCAGATCCTCCAGAATGTGGACACGCTGGTTCTTGTCGCCAACGCCGACGGGTTGATTGTGTACTGCAGCCCGTCGATCACGCGCATCCTCGGCTATCAGCAAATGGAGGTCACCGGGTACGGCTGGTGGAGCAAGAGCTTCCGCAATGCGCTGGACCAGCGGAAGGCAGCCACGCATGCAGCCGAGCTTGCGACCGGGGTGCTCCCCACGCGCGACGACCTATGGGAGATGGTGATTCCGGATCACGCCGGACGCGCGCACTGGCTTCTGTGGCAGGAACGGCGCTGTGCCGGCGACCTGGTCATCTTCTGCGGACAGGACATCACCAACCGCCGGCAGACCGAACACGAACTTAGCAACCGCACCGAGCAACTGCACTCTCTGATCGAGAACAGCCCGATCGGAATCGTGGTCACCGACCTGGAAGGCCGCACGCTGTTAACCAACGCGGCATTTGAGCGGCTGTTCCGCTATTCGATCGACGAGCTGCAGAACCGCTGCGTGGACAGCCTGATTGTGCCTGAGTGGCTGCGCACGGAGGCCAACGCCGTCAACGCCGCACTGGACCGCCACGAGGTTGTGCGTATACAGACCAAGCGTCTGCGCAAGGACGGCGTGGAAATTGACGTGGAACTGCACGGCGTTCCACTCATTCACGACGGTGAGGTAATCGGCTGCTACGGCATGTATTCCGACGTAACCGACCGCGTGGAGGCACAGCGGGCGCTGCTCAAAAGCGAACAACAGTTGCGCGCCATCTTTGAGAGCGCCGTGGACGGCCTGTTCATCCTGGGGCGCGAGGGAACGTTCATGGAGGTGAACCCGGCGGGCGCCGCCATGACCGGCCGTGGACGAGAGGACATTGTGGGCCACTGTCTGGAGGACTTCAGCGTTGACGCGGGCGCGGCAGCCTCTCTGTGGCTCGACATGCAGCAAAGCGGGTGGGCGCGGGGAGAGCTGCAACTGATGTGTCCGGACGGCAGCACCCTTTACGCCGAGTGCACGCTCAAGGGAGAAATTCTTCCCGGCCTGCACCTGCTGATGACGCGCGACCAGACGCACCGGCGCGAACTTGAGGAACAACTGCGCCACTCGCAGAAGATGGAGGCCATAGGAAGGCTGGCCGGAGGCGTGGCGCACGACATCAACAACATGCTGACGGTCATACGCGGCTATTCGGAGCTGATGCTGCGCAAGCTGCCGCCGGAGCACCCGCTGAACCGTCATGCGGCAGGCATCGTCAATGCCGTCGACCGCTCGGTGCTGATCACCCAGCAACTGCTCGCCTTCAGCCGGCGGCAGGTCTTGCAGCCGCGCCCGCTCAATGTCAACCACATTGTCAGCGACATGAACAAGCTGATGCAGAAGCTGATTGGCGAGGACATTGAGCTGGTGCTGGAGTTGGCTCCCGAGTTGGGCGAGGTCACGGCGGACGGCGGGCAACTGGGACAGATTCTTCTGAATCTGGCGGTGAACTCGCGCGATGCCATGCCACGCGGCGGGCGCATCGTCATTGGCACCAGCAACGTCACGCTGCCGGAGCCGGCGATGAATCCTCACCTCCCGACCCAGCCGGGCGAGTATATCGCGCTCACCGTCAGCGACAACGGATGCGGCATGTCTCCGGAGGTGCAACAGCACATCTTCGAGCCGTTCTTCACCACGAAGGAACTTGGCAAGGGCACGGGGCTGGGGCTGGCGACCGTCTATGGCATTGTGCGGCAGAACCGCGGCTCCATCCTGGTGGAAAGCGAGCCGGACAAGGGCACAACGTTCCGCGTCTTCCTGCCGCGCACAGGGTTGCATCGCGGCCCCAAAGACAATGGGCAGACGCGCTCGGTGCAGCTTGGCATCCTGCTGGTGGAAACCAATGAGGCCTCACGCAACGCAATGAATGAGTTCCTTCGTCTCCAGGGGCACACCGTGTGGGTGGCCACCAGCCTTCAGGCGGCATTGGCGACGGCTTCCAACAACACCGAGTCCATACGCCTGCTGATCGCAGACTCGGAGCGCCCTGATTGCGCCGCGGAACTTCACTCGCTGCGCAGCCTGCTTCCGGGGATTCCCGCAATCCTGCTGGGGCCGGAAAAATCCGGCGACTACATTCGGCAGCAATTGCTCAAACCAACGGATATCTACATTTCGCGGCCTTTCCGCCTGGCGGAGCTGGCCAACAAGATCAAGGAGGTTTCCGCCAGTGCCGACACGCAGGACACGCTGGTGGATGCATAACGCATGCGCATTCTCGTGGTGGAAGACGACGCTCCCCTTGCAGGCTTTATCCGCAAGGGCCTGGAATCCGAAGATTACGCGGTTGATGTCGCCTACGACGGTGAGCAGGCCAACGCGATGGCCTGCGATCTCGACTACGACCTTGTGGTCCTCGACCTGAACCTGCCGAAGCTCGACGGCATTGGCGTGCTGCGCAATGTACGTCCGGCCAAGCCGCACCTGCCCGTGCTGGTGCTGACCGCTCGCAGCCGGGTGGAGGACCGCGTGCAGGCTCTCGATAGCGGAGCCGACGACTGCCTGAACAAGCCATTCTCGTACACGGAGCTTTCCGCACGCGTGCGCGCCCTGCTGCGCCGGGGACAGGCCACTGTCGACAGCGTCCTGCGTGTGGGCGACCTCTCACTGGATCGGGTGGAGCGCCGCGTGGAGCGCGCCGGACGAAGGATCGAGCTGACGGGCAAGGAATTCGCACTGCTTGAATACCTGATGCGCAACGCCGGACGAAGAATTACCCGCTCGATGATCATCGAGCATGTTTGGAACATCAACTTCGACACCACCACGAACGTCGTCGATGTTTACATCAACTATCTGCGCAAGAAGGTCGATGAGGGCGCGCCGCGCAAGCTGATCCACACCGTGCGTGGCGTGGGCTATGAATTGAGCGACCATCCGGCGGTGAACGCATGAGTCAGCCGGCATTCACCACGCCGGAGACCAAGGCGGCGTTTGCGAGCGAGGTCTTTCACACCCTGGCGCAACCGCTGACGGCGTTGCGCGGCACGCTGGAGCTTGCCCTGATGAAGAAGCTGGACGCGAAGGACATGCGCCAAGCTATGCAGGAGAGCATCAAGGCGGTGGACCGCACGATTGCCTCCCTGCGCTACGTGCGCGAACTGGCAGACGCGGAAGACCCCGGCAGGCCCACGCGCGTGAGCCTGAGCGATGCACTTAACCGCGCTCTTGACGACTTCCGCCCGGTGGCCGAAGAGATGGGCATATCGCTCACGGACGCACCACTGGCGGCGGTGATGGTTGAGGCCGATGCCACGCGGCTGGAGCATGCGCTGTTCCTGCTGATGGATGCGGCTTTCAGCTGCTCGCCCGCGGGTATACGGCTTGCGCAACAAGGCAGACGCTTTGTGCTGTACCTGCCTGGGGCCACACGGCTTCCGCTGAATGGCGCGCCGGCGCGCTCCGTGGAGCTGGCGCGAAGGATGCTGCAGGCCGCAGGATGCAACGTCATCGTGGAAGCAGCCGCCCTCATTCTGGAAGTGGGAGTCCCCAATGCGGAAGAGTCTCGGCCAAGCGGGAAAACACTTTAGTTTTCTCAACGCTTTCTAATCACCGTCTAATGACGGATTAATCTGAGCAGGTTATAAGACAGTTATGAACGCCGCCCTGATGCACGCACCCCAGTCACCGGTCACGGTGCTCGTCGCCAGCCCGAATATGCAGACGCGCCGTTCGGTGGCACTGCGGCTGCGTGCAGTCTCCTGCGTGGAGGAAGCGCATGGCGGCGCGGAAGCGCTGGCCAAGCTGGACTTCTGCGGTGCGCGCGTATTGCTGCTTGACCGTCATCTTCCCGATCTGGACTGCGGCGAGCTGGTGTCGATGGTCGAATCGCTGCATCCGAATGTGGAAGTCATCCTGATGGAAGATGAGAGCGGAGCCGTGAGGATCCCACCCGAACTGCGCGACAGCCCCGCCTATCGCCTTTGCAGTGAACTGGAGTACACGCGTGTCCTGCCGCCGGAGGCACTAGCCGTTGAATCACCGGTGTCTTTGCCACTTCCAACTCCGGACTCTGAGAGCACTCTGCCGGGAATGATTGGGTGCTGTGCCAGCATGAAGGAGATCGCGCGCCTGGTTCGCCTGGTGGCGCGCCGGAGCGCCGCAGTCATGATTACCGGCGAGACCGGGACCGGCAAGGAGCTGATTGCGGAAGCCTTGCACACGCTCAGTCCAAGGGCCGACAAGCCATTTGTCACCGTCAACTGTGCCGCCATTCCCGAACCACTATTGGAAGCCGAACTATTCGGATACGCGCGCGGTGCCTTTACAGGCGCGGTGCAGTCGCGAGTGGGCAAAGTACACGCAGCGCATGGTGGCACCATCTTCTTTGATGAAATTGGCGAAATGCCTCTGAACCTGCAGGCCAAGCTGTTGCGCTTTCTGGAAAATGGCGAGGTGCAGCGGCTCGGGACCTCTGACATCTTCCGCGTAGACACCCGCGTGGTTGCAGCTACCAACATTCACTTGGAAGAGCGTGTGGCGCAGGGTGAATTCCGCGAAGATCTCTATTTCCGCCTGACGGTCTTCCCCATCGACCTGCCTCCGTTGCGGCAACGCGGCGAGGACGTACTCCTGCTGGCGCGGCACTTCCTCAGCATCAATGCAGAACACGCGCAGCGTCTCTCTCCTGGCGCTGAAGCGGCACTGCGGCAGCACGACTGGCCGGGCAACGTACGCGAACTGCGTCACGTAATGGACCGCGCGGCCATTCTCTCCGATGGCGCCCCTTCGATCGAGACTGAGCACATACGCATCCGGAAGCTGCCGCGCAACCCGCGTTAGAGCGCTCTCAGCACCTGCGGCAGATCTGCTCTCCGCCAACGGCCAGCATTTTCCTACCGCCTCAGAGACTTCTCACCCAAACCGGCAAAAGGTGGCAACTGGCGTGCAGTCTCACCCGGCGTATGCTGCCTATTCAGACAAAAGAGGCCGGATTCGATTGGAGCAGCTATCCAGAATTCATTGGCAGCTCCGCAGCGCTGCTCGTGGTGCTTTCCCACGCGCGGCAGATGATTCATGAACGTATCCCCATCCTGATTGAAGGCGAAGCAGGCACAGGCAAGAAGCTGCTCGCACGCTTCCTGCACTGGCACAGCACACGGCGCAATCACCGCCTCATAGCTCTGCCCTGCTTCGGGCTCAGTGAAGCCCGGCTGCAGGACGAACTGTTCGGCTTCCGCCGCCCGCAGGCCGCCGCGCAATCCCAGGGTCGCCAAGGCATGCTCGCTGAAGCCGTGAACAGCACGCTGGTGCTGGAAGAGGTTGGAGCGCTGCCACTGCAACTCCAGATGCAGTTACTGCAGGAGCTTTCGGCGCGCCTTGCAGAGGACGATGCAACTCATGCCTCCACCGCGCCACTGCTGATTGCCACCACTGGTGTGGCCATTCCGCAGCTGGTGCACGCTGGCCGTTTTCTGCCGGAGCTGGCGCACCTGCTCGCATTTAACTCACTTACCATGCCGCCGCTGCGGCAGCGACGCGATGACATTGCACCGCTGGCGGAGCACTTTCTCCGCACCTCGCACCGTGGGCGCATCCCGCAGTTCTCCATCGACTTCCTCTTCGGACTTGAGAACTACGATTGGCCGGGGAATGTGGCGGAACTTGCCGGAGCGATGCGCCGGCTTGCTTACCGCACCAGCGCCGAAGTTCTCACCGAAGTTCACTTAGACATTGCACTACCGCTGCATCGCGCCGGTCTCTCGCTGCGGGAAGCCGAGCGCCGACTGCTTGAGTCGGCGTTGCTCTCGACGGCGGGCAACCGCACCAAGGCCGCGGAAATGCTGGGCGTGAGCGTACGCACGGTGCGCAACAAAATACGCGAATTTGGGCTGCCACCCCGGAGGCACGCATGAGCATCGTCGACACGCAACTGACCAACCTGCTCGGGCGTTACCTGGACTTGGCGGCCGCGCGACAGGGCGTGGTGGCCAACAACATTGCCAACCTTGACACGCCAGGCTACAAGGCGCGCGACACCAACTTTGGCGAGCAGTTGAAGACATTGATGAATGATGAGCCGCCCACGAGCCACCCTCGCGTGGTGGAGGTGCCGGGGCTGATCGAGCGTCCCGATGGCAACAATGTGAGTCTTGACCGTGAAGGCCTGCTGCTGGGCCAAACGCAGTTGCAATTCCAGACCGGAGTGGAACTGCTGCGGGCACAGCTCAAGCAGATTGCAACGGCAATCAAGGAAGGCGGCGCGCAATGAACCTGTTCGGAGTCATGCAGGTCAGCGGTTCGGCGTTGGGCGCGGAACGGCTACGCGCGGAGGTGGTGGCCAGCAACATGGCCAACGCCGAGAGCACGCGGACGCCCGAAGGCGGCCCATACCAGCGCAAACAGGTGGTGTTCGAGAGCGCGGGTCCGAAGTTTCAACTGGCGCTGGCCGCCGCGAGAGGCAGCAACGCCAATGCCGCGCTGAGCGGCGTGAAGGTGCAGTCCGTGGTGGCGGATCAGACGCCGCCGGTGATGCGCTATGAGCCGGGGCACCCCGATGCGGACGCCAACGGCTACGTCGCCTACCCGGCCATCAACCCCGTGGTGGAGATGACCGACATGATGAGCGCGATGCGTTCCTACCAGATGAACGCCGCCGCCATCAGCTCAGCCAAGCAGATGATCCAGCAATCGATCGACATCCTGAAGTAGCAACCAGCGAGGACCAGCATGAGCATCCCATCCATACAGGGCACCGCCGCATTCACACCGCTGACGAACATTGCGGCGCCAGCGGCAGCCGAGAACAGCACGGGCTTTCTTGACACGCTGGGCAGCGCCATCCGCGCCACCGGTAAATCGCAGGCCGAGGCGGAGCAGAAGGTGAAGGAGATGCTCAGCGGCGGAGGGCAGGACGTACACGCCGCCACGCTGGCTGTGGAACAGGCTAACCTCTCGTTTGAGCTGATGGTGCAGGTGCGCAACAAGGTCATCAGCGCCTACCAGGAAATCTCCCGACTGCAGTTCTAGGTTGAAGTGACATGGCGGAAACAGCGATCACCACGACCACGCAGCAACCGCTGGCCCAGGCCAGGGAGTTTGTGCGCAGCCTGACCTTGCGGCAGAAGCTCCTGCTGGGCGGCGGCGCGCTGGCCGTGGCTGCAACGCTTCTGATGTTTGTGCTTTTGACAGGCAAGAGCGAAATGAAGCCTCTCTACAGCGGCATGGAGCCCGCCGAGGCGCAGGCGTTGGTGGCGCGGTTACAGGCGAAGAAGATCGAGGCCAAGCTGACGCCGGACGGATCCGGTGTGCTGGTGCCGTCTGACAAGCTGGATGCCGCGCGGCTCGAAGTGGCCTCGCAGCCTTCCCCTCACAGCGGACGCATGGGCTTTGAGCTGTTCGACAAGAACAACTGGGCCTCAACCGACTTTGACGAAAAGGTGGCCTATCAGCGTGCGCTCGAGGGAGAGCTGGAGCGCACCATTGCCACAATGAATGGAGTGGAGGCCGTGCGCGTGCACATCACGCAGCCACCCGACTCGATCTTTGCCGGCAAGGAGCAAAATGCGAAGGCCGCCGTAATCCTCAAGCTGAAGAGCGGCCGCATCACCTCGCCCATGCAGGCCTCGATTGCGCGGCTGGTGGCGGGCTCCGTCGACAAGCTGGCGCCCGAAGCCGTGACCGTGGTGGACGCCAACACCAACCGAGCCATGCAGCTCAACACAGACCCAACGGTGGATGCCGACGGACTCTCCGCCAACGAGGTGCTGGCACAGCGTCTGCAGAAGACGATTGAGCCGGTGGTGGGTGCCGACCACGTGCGCACCTCCGTGCAGGTGCAATATGAAAACGGACTCTCCGAGGAGAACCAGGAAGTCTTCGAGCCGAACAGCGCGGTCGCCATCAGCGTGCAGAAGTCGGAAGAAATGAGCGTGGCGCAGAACAGCGGCGGGCCGGTGGGCACGGCAAGCAACCTGCCGAACAAGAACGGGCAGACGGCGGTGACGCAGCAGCCGCAGACTCAATCATCCTCAAAGACCGAGAACAGCCAGTTTGTGGTGAACAAGCTGGTGCGCCACGTGGCGCGCCCCGCCGGAGGCATCAAGCGGCTGACAGCGGCGCTACTGATCGACGATGAAATCCTTTACGAGAGCAAGAACGGCCAGGTAACGGAGAAACGCCAGAAGCGCTCCGCGGAACAATTGAAGCAGATTGAGGAGCTGGCCAAGGCGAGCATCGGCTTTGATGCCTCACGCGGCGACAGCATCTCCGTGCAGAACATCAGCTTCATGCTGCCTCCGCCGGAGACGGTCACTGTGCCCACCAAGTCGGAAAAGGTTCGCAAGGTGGTCTCCCAGTACGCCACCGCCATCCGCGTTGTCAGCCTGCTGCTGATCTTCCTGCTTGTCTACTTCCTTGTGCTGCGCCCGATCAAGAAGCAGATCATCGTCGCGTTCGGCGGACCCGCCGGGAGGGAAAAGAAAGGCAAGAAAGACAAGAGCGGAACAGCAGAAGGCACTGCGGCAATTGCAGGCGCGACCGCTGCAGACGGCACGGCCCTTCCCGCTGGACACCCCGCGCTCGAAGAGGAAGAGAACCTGCTCGTGCTTCCCGAGGTTGAGCCCGGCGTGAAGCGCAGCGCGCAGCTTCGGCGGCAAATCACGGACAAGGTACGCGACAAACCAGCGGCATCCGCACAGCTGATCCAGACCTGGTTGAGGGAAGGCAAGAAATGACCGCCACACTCACAGACGAAGTCACCGGAGTGCGCAAGACCGCGATCCTGATGGTGCTGCTTGGCGAGGAAGTTGCGTCGATGATCTACAAGCATCTGGGGGCCAACGAAATTCAGGACATCACAGCGGAGATTGCCGAGCTGCCGCAGATTTCGCCCGACCTTGCAACCACCATTCTGGAGCAGTACTGGGGACTGACGCTGACCAGCGAGTACCTCTCCACCGGCGGCCGCGAATATGCGCGACGACTGCTGGTAAAGGCCTTTGGCGATGAAGCGGCGCAGAGCATGCTGGAGGCCGTGAGCCGTGCACAGGAACTGAGCGCCAGCAAGCTCGACTCCTTGCAGAAAGCCGACCCGCAGCAACTCGCAAAGTTTGTGGAAGGCGAACATCCGCAGACGGTCGCGCTCATCCTCGCGCACCTGGACGCAAAGCAGGCTTCCGCGCTGTTGATGAAACTGCCGGAGGAGAGCCGCGCGCAGGCCGTGCGAAGACTGGCCGAGTTGCGCCAGTTCTCGCCCGAGATGGCGCAAAAGGTTTCGCAGGTGCTGCACAAACGCATGCAGGCCCTCGGCGAGCAGAGCCGCCGCGCCTACGCCGGATTCAAGGGCGTCGCCGACCTCCTGAACCGGATGGAGCCTTCGGCGGGCAAGGTCATCCTCGAACTGATTGAGCGCGATGACTCGAAGCTCGCCATGAGCATTCGCAACCTTATGTTCACCTTTGACGACCTGCTGGGCGTGCCGGAGACGGGCATCCGCGAGCTGCTGACGCAGGTGGACAAGAAAACGCTGGCAACTGCCTTGAAGGGCGCGCCCGAACAGTTGAAGATGCACCTGTTCAAATCCATGTCTTCGCGTGCGGTGGACATGCTGAAGGAAGACATGGACGCGCTCGGGCCGATCCGCGCGCGTGACGTGACCAAGGCCCAGCAGGAGTGCGTGGCGCTGGCGCGCAAGCTGGAAGCGGAAGGCAAACTCCAGTTGAAGCAGGATGGCGAAGATGAGTTTACCGTCTGACATGGCGCCGGAAAACGATGTGCGGCTCTTTCAGTACGCCGACCCGCTGGAGTCGCGGGAGCAAGCGGGTGCGGCGCAGTCGGCGGAGAGCACGCCCGCCGAAATGCAATCCGCGTCGCCCGATCTCGATGCCGAACGCGTCGAGGCCTATGAGCGTGGTCGGCAACAGGGACTGCGCGAAGCGCAGGACGCACTGCAGCAGCGCTACGACGAACAACTGCAAACGGCCAGAACGCAGATTCAGCAGGCCGTGCAGGAATTCACAGCCGAGCGTCACCAATATTTCGAGCATGTGGAGCGCGAGGTAGTGCAGTTGGCGCTCTCGATTGCACGTCGCGTGCTGCATCGCGAGGCGCACGTCGATGACCTGCTGCTGGCGGGGATGGTCCGCGTCGCTTTGGAGCAATTGGAAGATAAGACGCGCGTGCGGCTTCTCGTGCGGCCGGAGCGGATTGAAGCCTGGCGCCGATTGGAATGGGCCAGCACGGCTGCAGTGGAGTGGGTCGGCGACAACACGCTCAGCGACGACGTTTGCCGTCTTGAGACCGACCTCGGCACCACGGAAATTGGCATTGAACCACAACTAAAAGAACTCGAGCAGGGACTCTTCGATCTGATGGACCACCGCCCGTCCGGCAAAAGCCTGCAGGTGGTGCAGTGATGCTGGAGCATTATCTGCGCGCCGTGGACACAGCGCCTCTCACGCGCTGGCATGGCCACGTTACAAACGCGACCGGCATGCTCATCGAATCGCAGGGCCCGTTCTGCGCACTGGGGGAGTGCTGTGAAATCTCTACATCGGATGGAACGGTCTTCCCTGCCGAGGTTGTCGGATTCCGCGGCAACACGGTGCTGAGCATGCCGTTGGGAGAAGCGCACGGCATACGCTACGGCGACCGCGTCGCCACCTGCGGGCTGCGGCCGATGATTCCCGTTGGCGACGCACTGCTGGGGCGCGTGATTGATGCAACGGGCGCACCGCTGGATCACCGTCCGCGACCACGCTGCGACGCTTCTGTAGCAGTGGAGGCCTTCGGTCCCGCGCCGATGCAACGCCCGCCGATCAAGCGAGTGCTCGGCACCGGCGTGCGCGCCATCGACTCATTCCTCACCTGTGGACGCGGCCAACGCATCGGCATCTTTGGCGGAAGCGGCGTAGGCAAAAGCACGCTGATTGGCATGATGGCGCGCGGCACCGCCGCCGATCTGACAGTGGTTGCACTGGTGGGCGAACGCGGCCGAGAGGTGCGCGAGTTTCTGGAAGACGGACTTGGCGAGGAAGGACGCCGCCGCTCCATTGTCGTGGTATCCACCTCCGACCAGTCGCCGCTGTTGCGGCTGCGCGCAGCCATGGCAGCGACCGCGATCGCCGAACACTTTCGTGCACGCGGCAAACATGTGCTGCTGGTGCTCGACTCGATTACGCGCTTTGCCATGGCGCAGCGCGAAATCGGGCTTGCATCCGGCGAGCCGCCCACCGCAAAGGGCTACACGCCATCGGTCTTTACGCTGCTGGCCCGCCTGGTTGAACGCGCCGGAACACTGGAAGCAGGAAGCATCACCGCCTTCTACACGGTACTGATGGAGGGCGACGATCTGATGGACCCCATCGTGGACAGCGTGCGCAGCCTGCTCGACGGACATCTTGTGCTCGATCGCCGCTTGACCTCGCAGGGACACTATCCTCCCATCAACATTCTGGAGAGCCTGAGCCGGCTGATGCCCGCCGTCAGCCGGCCAGAGCATCTCTTCAAGGCGCAGGCGTTGCGTGGTCTGCTGGCGGCCTACACGCGCTCGGAGGATTTGTTGCGCATTGGCGCCTACCAGCGCGGAGCGGATTCCGAGTTGGACCGCGCCGTGGAAGTGGTACCGCGCATCCAGAAGTTTCTGCGTCAGGATGCGCTTGAAATCGCACGCTTCGATGAGTCCGTCGCCGCGCTGCTGAAGCTGCCAGCCTGATGCCATTTCGCTTTCCACTTGAGACGTTGCGCCGCGTGCGTTCGCTGTTGGAGCAGACGGAGCGGCGTGCGCTGGAACGCGCCATTTCTGCACGGCAGCAGCAACAGCGTCTCATTGGTTCCGCTGACCAATGGCTGCTGCAAACCCGTTGCAATCTCCACGCCGCGCTGCAGCAGACTGTCAGTTCTGCCGAGCTCAACTGGGCAGAAGAGCGCGTGGCTGGGATGTTGAGTGCGCGTGAGGCCGCTGAGCAGCGCCTGTTGCAATTGCAGGACGAAAACAACAAGGCATTGCAGACCTACCTGGCAGCGCGCCGAAGATTGGAAATTGTTGAGCATTTGAAAACCGAGCAGCGGACGAAGTACGAAAAACAGACCGCTCGTTCCCTGCAGGAGCTTCTCGACGACCTCTACCTGGCAAAGATTGCCCGCGAACGCGCAGCAGAACGGACCACTGCGGCAACTTCTGCCCACGAAAATCGTTAATCGAAAGTGGTGCCCAACGTGCATCAGCAATGGGCGTGAGCACCGCGACCATCCAGTTCGAGCCAGTGGCAACCCAGGCCCCAACCGTTGCGCCATCGTGCACGAGCATTCCGAGCCACAGCTTCTCCAGTGCGCTCGATGGCGCACAGAAAGCCGGAGCAGCGGATGCCTCGACGAGTGCGGAGACGGCGCGTGAGACGGCGAACTCCACGCCAGTCACAACGGAAACCGAGCCCCGCCCCCGCGTTCAGGCGCAAACACCGCACGCCTCGCGAATTCGACGTGCAAACACCGGGCCTTCTTCCCGCGAACCTGCGGCACCGGAGCAGCAAAACGATTCTATGGCGCAGCCGTTGCCGCCGCCCCAGGGGAAGTCAGATGCTCAGGCCCCATTGCAACTATCGGCAAGCTCCGCGGTGACACAGGAGTCAGCCGCCGCCGCGGCCCACAACGAGTCGGACATGGGAGCCATTGCCCCAACTGAGCAGATGGCGGCCTCCGTGGTTTCCGCTCTGACCGTTGCAAACCTGCCGATTACGGATGGCAGCTCCGCATCGAGCGAGCCGAAGCCTTCTGCCGAGAAGTGTGACAGTAGGAACGGCGGAACATTACGCGGCTTGCAGAAGCCGTCTCGCGAAACGGCGAGCACAGAGAGTGCTCCCGAGCACATGGTGGCACCCGTTGTTGCCCGGGCGCAGGTGGCTGAGCATGCGAGCGTGAATTTCACGGGGTCCGTCAGTTCGGCACAACCACAATTGAGCGCCGTAGCCGCCGTGCCTGTTCGCACTCAGACCACGAACGCGACAGCCACGGCGGCAGCAGGCGCGAAGACTGACAGCGTAAGCACTGAGCCGGTCACGCCCGGAACCTCCGAAGCAACCACTTCCCGCTCGACCCGCAGCATCGCGCCCCAACATCCTGCACAGAACGCACCTGATTCCATTGACGACTTGGACACGGAAGAGGAGACCACAGTCTCGCCCTTCTCGCTTTCCACAGCTTCGGAAGCATCCGCCTCTTTGCCGACAGCCCCCGTAATCGCGGTCCGCAAAGCAAGCAGAGTAACCGAGGCAGGAGATACGCCGAAATCTGCCCAGGCCATTTCCGGAGCGGACATCGCAACACCTGAGGTTGCGACCGAAGAAACCGGCCAGAAGCAGCCGTTCGCAGCGTCCGCAGCCTCACCGGTTGAGCACACGCCGGCGCTGGCTCTTGTTGGCTCACCGCGGTCACAGTCCTCGACCTCAGCATCGGCTCAAGGCACGGCCTCAGCGCAGCCTGGGGCGGTCGGCGGCGGGGCCGAACCGAAGACCCATGCAACCAGGCGGGACGATACTACGGCTTCCACCACGCACAAGAGCACGGGAACAGCGCCCGCGCAAGCGGTGCCAGCCACCACACGAGTCTCCGGCACCTTCGCAAAACTCGACGATGTTCACCCTAACGACAACCTGCCAAACGATTCCGTCGCCCCAGCGGCGGGGGTGGCTTCCCCGCCTGCCACGCGCCCGATAGAGGCCGCGCATGCGGCTGCCGACCAGAGCCATGCGATTGGGCAGGCCGCACTGTCGATGAACTTCGCGGCACTTTCCATCGCGAACGCAACACAGTTGTCAGCAGAGTTGCCGGACTTGCAGGTTGCGGCGGAATCCGCCGCAGCGTCTCGAACGGTTGAATCCCAGCAGTATCCACAGGTGGTACACGACGCCCGGCTGGTGCAGCAGGCAACCGGTGGCGAGTGGAAACTCGGCTTGCAGGTGCCGGAGATGGGCCGCGTGGAGATCCGCACGACCCTGCGCGACGGCTCCACGCAGGCGCAGATTGCGGTAGAGCGCGAAGACATGCATCGCGTGATTGCCGCCAACCAGGTGGAGCTGGGCAACACGCTGGCCCGGCACCAGGTGGAATACACCGGCGTCTCACTGATGGAGTCCTCCGCACAGGGGAGTGGCTCCGGCGGTCAACCGCAGTGGCAGCGCCCTGCTCAGACCGCCGCGCAGGACAGTTCGGCGACACTGCACCAAGGCATCCATTTCAGCAAGCAGGGAGCGCGTTTGCCGCAACCTGCGCACGGAGGCGCGAGCCTCAATGTTCTGGCCTGAGGAGGCAAGGAATGAGCATCACAGCCATTAACACGAACGCCGCTTCGCCCACTGCGAATGCAAACTCCGCATCTTCTTCCTCGTCCGCCGGCAGCAGTTCGGCGCAGAGCCTGCAGGACGAATTCATGACGCTGCTGACCACGGAGTTGAAAGTGCAAGACCCGACTTCGCCGATGGACCCAGGCCAGATGGTTGATCAACTCACGCAGTTCAACATTCTGAACCAGGTGGCGCAGATCAATCAGTCGGTGCAGAACACGCTCGGCACCGGCAGCGGTTCCACCACAACCGGCAACACCAAGACAAACGCACTGGAGTAAACGATGCCTGACTTCTCAATTCCGCTTTCCGGCCTCACGGCAAGCTCGACCGCGCTGTCGACGATCTCCAACAACCTCGCGAACCTGAACACGATCGGCTACAAGGAAGCGCGCGTGGAATTCAGCGACCTCGTGTACCAGTACCTTGGAGCCAGCGGCAACGGGAACCCGATGCAGTTGGGCGCGGGCACGCAGGTCAGCGCCATCGACTCGAACTTCAAGAGCGGCAATGTGGAGACTACCGGGGTCTCCACCGACGTTGCCATCAGCGGCAATGGATTCTTTGTACTGAAGAACCAGGGCGGCTATCTCTATTCGCGCGCCGGAGATTTTTCGGTCGATAGCGAAGGCTACCTCGTTGCCAGCGATGGCTCCCTGGTGATGGGCTATACGGCAACGAATGGCGTAGTGGACCCGAACAGCGGCATCGGACCGCTGCAGGTCGGCAAGGGACAAATCAGCCCGCCCAACCCCACAACCGAAGTGCAGTTGAAGACGAACCTCGATTCGTCCGCCAAGACAACAGATACCGCCTACACCACGCCGGTCACGGTCTATGACTCGCTCGGCAACAGCCACGTGCTGACCTTCTCATTCTCTAAGACGGCGTCGAATACCTGGTCGTACACCGTATCGATTCCGAGCAGCGACGTTACCGGCGGCACGGGCAGCAGCACCACGGAGTTGTCCGGAACCTTCAACTTCGACGGCAATGGCAACCTTGTGATGCCCACCGACGCCTCCGGCAATACGCTTACCCAGCTGCCCATTACGCTCTCCACACTCTCGGATGGCGCCAATGATCTGACCTTCAACTGGAGGTTGCAGGACACCAGCGGAGGCGGCATGCTGACGCAACTGGCATCGGCCAGCAGCACCGCCAGCACCTATCAGGACGGCTACGCAAGCGGCACACTGCAGGACTTCACCATCACCGGGGATGGCACCATCCAAGGCTCGTTCTCGAACGGGACAAAAGTCCTCGGCCAGATAGTGCTGGCAAACTTTGCCAACACGCAGGGTCTTACGCGCGCCGGCGGCAGCAACTTCACGGCATCACTGGCGTCCGGCCAGGCTGTGATCGGCGCGCCCGGAACGAGTGGGCGTGGATCGCTCTCTGGTGGATCGCTGGAAAATTCCAACGTCGATATTTCCACCGAGTTTTCCAAGCTGATCATTGCGCAGCGCGGCTTCGAGGCAAACGCGAAGGCCATCACCACCTTTGACGAAGTGATGCAGGACACTATCCAGCTCAAACGGTAATCTGTGCGGCTCCGCCGGGTGCGCATCCGGCGGAGCTTTCTTAACCCGCTCTCATAAGACTCCGCTAATCCTCACCTTCTGCGTCGACGGCTCTCATCTCGGGCACGGTAAGTTCTTCTCTTCTTTTGCCCCGGCTCCAACCTTTGCGGCACGCAGATTGCAACACACAGTTCGTACGGGGACTGACAGGGATCGAACGTGCTTCACATACACCGCTCGTTTCCAATCCAGAGCAGCACCCGGCATCGCACGCATGGCAACTGAACCGCTGATGAACGAACTGATCACGCAGCCAGAGGCTCCGCAGCTGGTGCACGACCCATTTGCAGAAGTGCGCTGGCTCACCTGCACACTCGCAATCGAAGTTCCTGTGCCGCACTTCACAGTCGGCGATCTGCTGCGACTTGCACCCGGCGATACGGTCAACTCCGAGTGGCTGCAGGGCGCGGACATTCCGCTTTCCGTCAACGGCAAGCTCATCGGCTGGACCGAGTTCGAGGTTGTAGATAACCAGCTCGCCATACGGCTGACCCAACTGGCATGAAGAACCGACGCAAACCCGCCGCTCCGCAGACCGCGTTTCAGGCTGCGCTCTCCCGTCAGCTTTCGTCCACCACGCTACGCGAGCGCCTTCGCACAGCCTTCACACGCCTGTTTCACCTGCTGCGGGCGCAGAGCCACACGCATTCGAGGCAGCTACGCGTGATGGAAATGGCCAGTCTTGGGGAGAAGCGCTTTGTGGCCGTGGTGCAGTACGGCGCTCAGCAGTTCCTCGTAGGCGGCGCAGCTGGCAGCGTGAGCCTGCTGTCCGGGCTCACTGCCGCACCAGAGACAAAACGGCCTGCCCCACTGCGCAAACCACGTCAGCAGCGGCGCAACAACTCCCCCGCACTCACCCGGGCGGAGAGCCGCAAGCTCGTCTCGCTGCTGGCGCCATCGCCCGGTCAGTTGACGTCCGAGCCTGCTGCATCCAAATCGCGTGGCACGCGTCGCGCAGCCCCGTCGATGGAGAAGCTGGCATGAGGCTCCCGCGCATGGGCGTGTTGCTTGCGTTGCTGCTGGCTGCTCCAGCGGCATTCGCTGGGCCTGTGCCTCTCGCGCCTCCGCCCAACGCACAGCCATTCGGCGGCTTCGGAGTCGCAGGGCAGACACCGTGGACAATTCTGGTCTTACTCACGGTGCTGACGCTGCTACCGGCTCTGCTGCTCTCGATGACGCCGTTCGTGCGCCTGCTCATCGTCTTTCACTTTCTGCGTCAGGCGCTCGGCACGCAAACGGCCCCAAGCAATCAGACGCTGATCGGCCTCTCGCTGGTGATGACCTTCTTCCTCATGCAACCAGTCGGCGTCGCCATTCAGCAGAAGGCGATTGTGCCGCTGCAGTCAGGAAAGATTGATGCTTTCCAGGCCGTCGCGCTCGGCTCGGAACCAGTGAAGGGATTCATGCTTCGCTATGCGCGCCAGAAGGACCTTGCACTGTTTCTCGAGCTTGCACATGAAGCAAAGCCATCCGACATCTCCACGTTGCCAATGCGGGTGGTGGCACCCGCGTACCTGATCTCCGAATTGAAAGCTGGCTTCCAGATCGGCGCCGTGCTGTTTCTCCCCTTTCTCGTAATTGACATGGTCGTCGCCTCGATCACGACCTCGGTCGGCATGATGCAACTGCCCCCCGTGGTCATTTCCACGCCAATCAAGCTGATGTTGTTCGTGATGGTGGATGGCTGGAACCTGCTGGTGGGTTCCCTGATGAGGAGCTTTGCCTGATGCCGATGGAAGACATTGTGCAACTCGGCCGCAACACACTGATGGCGGCGCTCATCATCGGCACCCCTATTCTGCTGGTGGCGACCGTCGTCAGCCTGCTGGTCAGCATCGGGCAGGTGCTCACAAGCGTGCAGGAAAGCACGATTGCGACCGTGCCGCGCCTGCTCGTAACGGCCGCGACCATCATGCTGATGCTGCCGTGGATTCTGCGACACCTGGAAATGTTCACGCTCGGATTGTTCTCCGACTTTCGCCCGCTGTTGAAGTAACGCGAATGATGACGCTCGACCAACTCGTAACTGCTGTGCTCACCGTGGGGATGCGCGTGAGCGGGCTGTTGCTCTTCGCGCCGGTCTTTGGTGGCTCGTCGGTTCCTGCGCGCATCAAGGTGGGGCTGGCTGTGATGTTGACCGCCGTGCTCTATCCCTCGGTGGCGCAGTTGCATGTGCCGGTCACTTTGGGCGCGTGGCTCCAGGTCTGTCTCAGCGAGGTTGTCATTGGCGTCTTGCTGGGGCTGGCAACCACCGTGGTCTTCGATGGCGTGCAATTTGCCGGGCAGGTCCTGGGCGTGCAGATGGGCTATTCGCTGGTCAGCGTCTTTGACCCGACGACGCAGGCGGATACCCCGGTGCTCGGCGTCTTCTACCAGATGATCGCCATCCTGATCTTCCTGCGGCTCGATGTGCACCACTGGCTTCTGCGCGGCATGGCGCGCAGCTTTGACTACCTGCCCAGCGGCACCATGCTGACCGGCGCAGGTGTGGTGGAAGGCGCATTTCACGCGGCGGCGGCGATATGGGTATGTGGACTGCAGATTGCCGCGCCCGCGCTGGCGGCAACCATGATGGCCGACATTGTGCTGGCCTTCGTCGGCAAAGCGTCACCGCAGTTGCCCGTGATGCTGGTTGGAATTTCGCTAAAGGCGATGCTGGGCATGTTGACCACCATCGCCGCTATGGCCCTGTGGCCGCACTGGTTTGAACGTTACTTTGCCGACTCCATCCGTTGGACGGAGCGGCTGCTGCGATTGGCGCATTAAACGATGGGCGACAGCAACAAATCCGAGAAGCCGACTCCGCGAAGACTGGAGAAGGCGCGCGAGCAGGGGCAGGTTGCACGCAGCCGGGACCTTGCGAGTGCGCTCGCCATGATGACCGGAATCTTCGTGATTTCAGCACAACTGCCTTCGCACTTAGCCGAATGGAAGCGCCTGTTCTACGCGCTGCTGAGCCGCGCCGCGAGCGAGGACATTCATTTTGGCAGCCCCGTCATCGCGTGGTCCGCCAAATTGATTGTGATGTGGACCGTGCTGCCGCTGGGCGCGGTATGGGCCATGACGCTGCTGGCCTCATTCGCACAGGGCGGCTTCCTGATCGCACCCAAGGCACTGGCTTTCAAGCCCGACCGGCTGAATCCGGTGGGCAAGCTGAAGCAGATATTCTCCACCGTCACGCTGGTCAACATGCTGAAGTCGCTGGTGCCGACCGGCATCATCATCTACCTCGCATACGGCATCTTCGAGCGCAATTGGCGCTCCATGATGGCCGGGGTGGACGGCTCAGCCTCCAGCATCGGCGCCAACATCGCTGGCACGCTCTTCGAGCTGTTCTGGAAGGCAGGGCTGGTGCTCGTCATCTGGTCGGCGGTGGATTACATCGCGATCCGACAGAAGCTGCAAGGCGACTTAAAGATGAGTCGCGAGGAACTGAAAGAAGAATTCAAGGAAACAGAAGGCAATCCACACACCAAGTCGCGCATCCGGCGCCTGCAACGGCAGGCCCGCCGCGGACGCATGTTGAAGGACGTGCAGAAGGCCACGGTGATCGTCACCAACCCAACGCACTTTGCGGTTGCGCTCGAATACCGCATCGACATGGCCGCGCCCGTCGTGGTCGCCAAGGGGCGGAACTTGGTCGCGCAGCAGATCAAGGAACTGGCGCGCTGGCACGGCGTGCCCATCATGGAGAACCCTCCGCTGGCGCAGGCGTTGTTCAAGTCGGTTGAGATTGGGCAGGAGATTCCTGCCAAGCTCTACGCCGCCGTGGCGGAAATTCTTGCCTTCGTCTTCCGCATGCAGGCCAAGGCCGGAGGTGTGCGATGACCGCAGCCGCCAACGCACCTAAGTCCGCCACGCGCGGCAGCATCGTGGACTGGCTACTGCCCAGCGCCGCGGTATCACTGGTCTTTGTGATGCTGGTGCCTCTGCCTGGATTGCTGCTCGACCTGCTGCTGGCGCTCAGCGCTACCACCAGCGTGATCGTGCTGCTCTCGGCGGTGCACATTCTGAAGCCGGTGCAGTTCTCCATCTTCCCCAGCCTGCTGCTGTTGCTCACGCTCTTCCGGCTGGCGCTCAATCTGGCGAGCAGCCGCCGCATTCTGCTGCACGGCAACGAGGGCACGGCTGCGGCAGGCGCGGTCATACAGGCCTTTGGACAGTTCGTCGTTGGCGGCAATTACATCGTCGGGTTCGTGCTGTTCATCGCGCTGATCGCAATCCAGTTTGTCGTGGTCAGCCACGGCGCAGTGCGCACCGCCGAAGTCACCGCACGCTTCACGCTCGACGCCATGCCCGGCAAGCAGATGGCGATTGACGCCGACCTGAATGCCGGACTGATTGATGAGCACCAGGCACGCGAGCGGCGCGAGGCCGTGTCGCGCGAAGCCGAATTCTACGGTGCCATGGATGGCGCGGCCCGCTTCAGCCAGCGTGACGCCATCGCCACCATCCTCATTACGGCCATCAACATCGTCGCCGGGCTGCTCATCGGCGTCTTCCAGCTCGACATTCCTTTCATGGAAGCCGTGAAGACCTACACGGTGCTGACCGTTGGCGACGGACTGGTGACGATGATTCCGGCGCTGCTGGTGTCAGTCGCAGGCGGCATGGTGGTCACGCGCGCGTCCTCCGGCAGCTCGCTCGGTGGCGATCTCCAGAAGCAGTTGTTCGCCAAATCTCGTCCGCTCTGGATTGCCGGTGGAGCGATGCTCTCGCTCGCACTCATCCCCGGTCTGCCAAAGTTCTCCTTCTTCCTGATGGCCTCGGGCGCATTCGCACTGGCCTGGAAGCTGAGCAAGCAGGAGAAAGCAGCAGCGGCCGCTGCCGAGAAGGAACAGAAAGCCACGCCCTCTGCGGCCGCCACCGAAGCACTCGATCAGCTGCTGGCACTCGACGATCTAGCGCTCGAGGTCGGCTATGGGTTGGTGCCGCTGGTCGACGCCAAACAGGGAGGGCAGTTGCTCCAGCGCGTGCGCGCGCTGCGCCGCCACCTGGCACAACAACTCGGCTTCATCATCCCCAGTGTCCACATCACGGACAACCTGCGCCTGAAGCCGCGCGAATACGTTATCTACACGCGCGGCGTGGAAATTGCACGCTGGGAGATTCCCGATGGGCAACTGCTCGCCATCAGCTCCGATCCGCAGCCGCCAAAGCTGCCCGGCGTCGAGACCCGTGAACCAGCCTTCGGCGTGCCGGCGCGCTGGATTGCCCCGAGCCTTGAGGAACAGGCACTGGCCGCTGGCTACGCCGTCATCGACCCGACCTCGGTGTTGGCCACGCACTTGTCAGAGATCATCAAGCAGCACGCGCATGAGTTGCTCTCCCGCATGGAGACCAAGCGGCTGCTCGACAGACTCAACGACTCGTATCCAAAGCTGCTGGAAGAGTTGGTGCCCAAGCTCATGACTCTCGGTGAGGTACAGCGCGTGTTGCAGAACCTGCTGCGCGAGCAGGTGCCGATTCGCGATCTCGGCACCATTCTGGAGACACTGGCGGAGATCGCGCCCACGAGCAAGCACCCGGTGCTGCTGGTGGAGGCGGTTCGTCAGGCACTCGGGCGCGCGCTTGTCAGGCCGCTGCTCACCGACGATGGCGCACTGCGCGTGGTCACGCTCGATCCTCACATTGAGGAAGAACTGGCGATGGCCTTCAACCCGCAGCTTCCCCCCGCAGGTTCGCAGGGGCTGCAACCTTCATTCGTCCGCCGCGTGCTGGAAGGGCTGCGACGGCTCATGGGCGGGCAGACGCCCACGGCAACACCCATCATTCTCTGCTCCACGCCCGGCCGCTATCACCTGCGGCGGATTCTTGAACCCTTTTTGCCCAAGGTAGTCGTTCTTTCGCCGGGGGAAATTCCTCCGGTCGTCCCCGTGCACTCCATAGGGGTTGTGAATTGATTTGCAAGAGGACCGCGTCATGACGAATACAGACAATCCGTATTCCCACAGCCTGAGCGAAGAGGAGCGCAATCGCATCCTGCTCGACCAGCTTCCACAGGTGCGCTACATCGCACGGCATATCCACGACCGCCTGCCGCAACACGTTCCTCTCGAGGACCTCGTCCACGCCGGAGTGCTGGGGCTGATCGACGCGCTCAACAAATATGACTTTGCCAAGCAGGTGCAGTTCAAGACCTACGCAAAGTTTCGTATCCGCGGCGCGATTCTCGACAGCCTGCGCGAGTTGGACTGGAGTCCGCGCGATCTGCGACGCAAGGCACGCATGCTGGAGGAGGTCACCGCCAAGCTCAGTCACGAACTGGGCCGCTCGCCGAGCGAGTTGGAGCTTGCCGCCGAGTTACAGATGCCACTGGAAGAATTTCATCATCTGCTCGGAGAACTCGACGGACTTGATATCGGCAGCATGCGCATTGAGAGCAATGAGGACGGCCGCGAGGAGGACTTGTGCGAGTACCTGCCCGGCAACCCCGAGGAAAGCCCGTACTTCATCACCCTGCGCTCGGAGATGAAATCTCTGCTCGCGCGCTCTATCTCTGAGCTGACAGAGAAGGAACAGCAGGTGCTCTCGCTCTACTACTACGAAGAACTGACCATGAAAGAAGTCGGGGCTGTACTCGGCGTCGGAGAGTCGCGCGTCTCGCAGATTCACTCGATGGCGCTGATACGGCTGCGCACGCGGCTGCAGGAATTGCTGGCCTCAAAGGCCGTCCCCGCGCACCTCGCCGCGCGCGCCGTCAGCCAGACCCTGGAGGCGACATGGAAAAGGTACTGAACCAGGATGAAATCGATGCGATGTTCCGCGCAGCGCTCGGGCGCGCCAACGCACAGGTGAACGAGAAGGTGCAGCCATGCGATTTTCGCCAGGCCGGCCAGATCAAGAAGGATCAGGTACGCGCCATCAGCCAGTTGCATGAAGGCTTTGCCCGCAACCTGACCAATGCGCTCGGTGCCTACCTGCGCGTCGTCTTCGATACCAACCTCGTCTCGGTGGAGCAATTGACGTTCCGCGAATTTCTGGCGCGCGTGCCGGACGTGGCATACCTCGCTTCGTTCCGCGTGGAGCCGCTCGGCGTGTTGGCGGCCATTGAGCTTGACCTATCGCTGGCGTTTCCCATCATTGACCTGCTTCTCGGCGGACGCGGCCGCTCGTCAAATGACAAACGCGAGGTCACCGAGATCGAAGAGCAGATTCTTCAGGGCGTGGTGCAGATTCTCTGCCACGAACTGCAGAGTGCCTGGACTTCGATCAACGTCACGTTCGAGTTTGCTGAACGCCTTACTGAAGCCCAAATTCAGCGACTGATGCCCCCGACCGACAAAACGCTCTGCCTCAGCTTTGAAATCCGCATGCCGGAATCGCGCGGCATGCTCAACGTCTCGCTGCCAGCCGTCGTCAGCAACCAGTTACTTCGCACGCTGGATCGCGAGACTCGATTCGATCAGCGCCGCTCCGCACCCGAGGTGGCACGCCGGATGCGCGAGCACGCGCTTGAGTTTTCCTTCGGCTTTGACCTCACGCTTCCTGAAATGAAGATCAGCATCGACCGCTTGGTGGGCATGAGGCCCGGAGACATTCTGCCGCTGCCACACTCGGCTTCCGTGCCAGCCTCAGCGATTGTGGCGCGTCGTGCTCTATTCGCGGCGCTTCCTATACGCTCGCAAACCACGCGTGCGGCACAGGTTCTTGAGTGGATTCCAGAATCAGCGGACGAAAGGAAGATTCAATGAGCGAACCTGTCTCCGGAACCAGCTTCTTCATCGAAACTTTGTCGGACGCGACGCGGAATGTACTCTCGCAGATCGCCGGACGCGACGTCACACTCGAGATCGCGGCGGCGGAGCCTGCTGATTCCGGCATTGACATTTCCTTCTCCACAACCGAACCGCTGGGTGGCGAGTTCACCCTCCGTTTCGACACACATCAGGCCATCCTCGGCGCGGCACTGCTCACCGGCGAGACCGTAACCGACACCAGCGAGTTCACGGACGAAGTCAAAGAGGCGCTGGAAGAACTGATCCGGCAGATCTGCGGGGCAGCCGCCAGTGTGCTTCGCCAGCGCTACGGGTCGCTCGAGGTACAACACCAGTCCGACCTGCACCCAGACTTTGCAGATTGCACGGTGCGCTCGCTCGCCATCGACGCCGGTGAAAGCAGGGTTGAGTTCCAACTGATTCTCACTAAGCCACTGACTGACGCCTTGGATCAGAGCGAGAAGCGCCGGGCCGACGAAGAGAGCGCGCAGGCCTCCACCCCGATGGAGGCAGCCCCCGTGGAGGACGCGACAGTGCCCGCTTCTGCGTCGGTGCCACGCCCGCCAGTTCCCCAGGTACTGGCAAGCCAGGAGAGAGCGCAACGCATGCTGCGTGATTCCAACCTCGACATCCTGCTGGATCTCGAGCTGGCGGTCAGCCTGCGCTTCGGCAGCCGCAACATGCTGCTGAAGGAAATTCTCGAACTCACTTCCGGCTCCGTAGTGGAATTGGACCGCCGCGTTCAGGAGCCTGTGGACCTGTTGATTGACAACCGCCTTATTGCGCGTGGAGAGGTCGTACTCGTCGATGGGCACTACGGATTGCGCGTGATTGAAGTTGCGCCTCCCCGCGACCGCATCGCATGTTTGCCCTAGGAGATTCGAATGGAACTCGACATGACATTGGCTCAACCGCAGCTCAGCCGCTGGAAGCGGCCACTGCAGCAGCTGGGACTGCTTGGTCCACGCTGCGCCCGCCCCGGCTGCGGCAACTCCAGCACATCGTTGGCAAACATGCTGCGGCGTTTTGAGGCTGTTATGGTGAATGGCTCGGATTGGTATTGCAGCGCGGACTGTGTGGAGGCCGCTATTGCCGAAGAAGCCGGGCGCATACGCTACGCGAGTGCCCGCCGGCCAGTGCTGACGCGCATGCCGATCGGCCTGCTGCTGCTTTCACGCGGAGCCATCACGGAAGAGCAGTTGCGCCAGGCCGTTTGCGAGCATGGCAGCAGCGGTATGCGTCTGGGAGAGTGGCTGTGCGAGCAGGGCTACGCAACAGAGGAGGACATCGCGGCGGCGCTCTCCGTGCAGTGGGCGTGCCCGGTCTTCCCTTCGGCCAGCATCCAGGCGGGCTGCGCCGCGCTGTTGCCCGGTGCATTATTGCGGCGTCATCGAATGCTTCCGGTGCATTTCACGGCCTCCACGCGCAATCTGTATGTCGCATTCGCGGATGCGATCGACCACACCGCACTCTATGCCATTGAGCGCATTCTGCATTGCCATACCGAGCCCTGCGTGGTTCCGGACACGGTCATTGAACGCGGCCTTCGGCAACGGAGTTCCTGTTCAGAAAACGAGAAGTCTTTTTCCCGCATCGAGTCGGGCGCAGCCATCGCCCGCACCGTGCGTGAGTTCATCCAGCAGCTTGGAGCGGAAGACGTCCGGCACGCCACCTGCGAAGGCGCCCTCTGGGTACGGGTAATCAGCCATAAGAGGTTCATGGATTTGACCTTCCTGGCACAGGAAAACAGTTAAAGTTCGACGCCAATGTGTCGATGAGTTGTGCAGGCCGTCATGAACTCAACACTGCAACTCGAAGACACACGGAGATGGACAGCGCCACGTTCAGATGAGGCGGTGACGCAATACGCTGAACCAAGCCTTGAGAACAGGCTGACGCGGGTGGAGGATTTGTTGGCGGGCAACGTCCTTGACCTAGCAAAGCTGGTCGAGACGATCGGCTCGCTCCCGGAGCTTGCGTTTGCGCTCCGGCGCACAGCAAGCTGCGAAGCAGTGGGCAACTGCACTCTGGCTGATGCGGTGGTGCTTGCCGGACGCGATGGGGTCCGCTTGATGGCCGCTGAATTCAGTGCTCTGCACGCACCGTTGAAGAAGAACCGCCCGACGCTGGTCTTCCGGCCGCGGGCGCGGCGGCGTTAGAAAGTTCCAATGGACGGCACCGTTCCGTCTGGAATGAAGAATTGAGGTAGCGAACCTATGAACCAGATCAAAGCTCTCATCGTGGATGACTCTTCGGTGATGCGAAAAATCGTTGAGCGTTCCCTTCGGCAGGCCGGGCTGGACCTGTCGCAGGTCTTCGAGGCTGGCAACGGCGTGGAAGCCCTGGGCGTGCTCAATGAGCATCGCGTCGATCTCATCCTCAGTGACATCAACATGCCCGTGATGGACGGCCTGGAGTTCGTGCGCCAGGTGCAGGCCACCGAGTCTTCCAACATTCCCGTCGTCATGATCACCACGGAAGGCAGCGAGTCCAACGTGGTGCAGGCTCTCTCGCTGGGAGCCAAGGGATACATTCGCAAGCCCTTCACTCCCGACCAGGTGAAGGAGCACGTACTTCCGGTCTTAGGACGATGACGCATGGCCGCGACCGACACTTTTGCCAACCACCTTCCGGCGGACCGCAGCAGTTGGAAGCCTCTGCTGGAGCTCTCCACGCAGGAAGTTTTTGAAATCATGCTGGCAACGCCGCTGAAACCACACCTGGAGAACACGGCGCCGCCCAATTCGGATTTCACCGCCATGGTGGGGCTGGCAGGCCAGCTCTGCGGCGTGCTGAGCATCCGCTGCTGCCAGGATGCGGCACGCATCATGACCGCAAAGATGCTGGGCATGCCTGCCGAACAGATGAGCGACGACAGCTTTGATGCACTCGGCGAGATTGCCAACATGATCGCCGGTAACTTCAAGGCCAAACTCAGCGGCATCGGCAACCATTGCATGCTGTCTGTCCCCACGGTGATCAGCGGCAATGACTACCAGACCCGGTCGCTTGCCGACGGCATGTCCGTGGATGCGGTGATGGAGTTCGGCGAGTATCCCGTCTGGGTCACGCTCGAACTGCATACGTAGAGATACTCTCTGGTTCGCTCCTTGCGGCACGCGGCCTGTTGCGCTGCGTGCCATTCCTTGTCTTCGCAGCATGATTAGGTTTCTCTCACCTCCATACGACCACGCCTCCCGGCTCGCGACACCACCCCCGGCTTCTAAGCCAACTCCAATTCAATTTGGCCCGTGGGTTGCACTTCCTTTGCGCGGAGGTTGCACCTTGAACAGCGGATTCTATGCGGCGTGCTCGGGACTGGTCTCCAGGATGCAGCAACTTGATCTGGTGGCGCACAACCTGGCCAACGCCAACACGAATGGCTACCGGGGCGAGGCCGTGGACTTCCGCACGGTGCTGGTGGCGCGCTCTCCCCTGCGACTCGTGGGCGCCAGCGAGGTCAACCAATTCGGCACGCTGGGCGACACGCGGCTGGACCTGGCGCAGGGCAACCTGCAGCAAACGGGAAACTCGCTCGATTTCGGCATAGAAGGCAAGGGCTTCTTTGCGGTGCAGACGGCCAACGGCACCCGCTACACGCGCAACGGAAACTTCCGCCTTTCTTCCACAGGCATGCTGGTGACCCAGGAAGGCGACGCGGTACTGGGCACCAACGGCCCTGTGCGCGTTCCGAGCGGCAATTTTGCGGTCAGCACGGACGGCACCATCTCCGCCGACGGCGCCGTTGCCGGCAAATTGCAGGTGGTGGAGTTTGCCGACAGCTCGCAACTCACCAACCTAGGCAATGGACTGTATGACGCGCCGAAGGCCGCGGCGCAACCCGCCACTGCTTCCAGCGTCCGCCAGGGCATGGTGGAAAGCTCGAACGTAAATCCGGTCAGCGCCGCCGTGGGACTCGTTGCGCTGCAACGCCACGCCGAGATGCTCAACCGCGTGCTCAACATGTTCCACACCGAAATGAACAAGACTGCGGCTGAAGACCTGCCGCGCGTATAGGAGATCCGATGTTTCGAGCCTTGTATACCGGCGCCAGCGGCATGATGGCCCAGCAGACCAACCTGGACAACATCGCCAACAATCTTTCGAACTCCAGCACCGCGGGCTTCCGCCGCCGCCGCGTGCAGTTCCAGGACATGATGTACCAGAACCTTGTAATGCCGGGCTCGGCCGCCACCAGCCAGACCGTTTCGGCAGGTTTGCAGATTGGCCTTGGCTCGCGCTCGGCCGCCACCGAGATCATTCAGTCGCAGGGCGACTTCCAGACCACGGGCAATACGCTCGATATCGCCATACAGGGCGCGGGCTTCTTCCAGGTCACCATGCCCGATGGCTCCACTGCCTATACGCGCAGCGGCTCGTTCCACCTCGACCAGGCGGGCAACGTTGTCACCGCCGACGGCGACGCACTCACGCCTGCCATCACCATTCCGAGCAACGCCACTTCGGTCGCCATCGGCGCCGATGGCACGGTCAGCATCACGCAGGCCGGCCAGACGCAGTCGCAGACCGTCGGCAACATTCAGCTTGCAATGTTCCCGAACCCGGGCGGGCTGAACAGCATTGGCAAGAACCTGTTCATGCCTACCACCGCCTCGGGCGACGCCATTGTCGGCACGCCCGGCGGTTCAGAAGGCCTTGGCACGGTGGCACAGGGAATGCTCGAACAGTCGAACGTGAACGTGGTGGAAGAGTTCGTCGAGATGATCATGGCTCAGCGCAGTTACGAGTCGAATTCGCGCGTCGTCAACGCCGCCGACCAGATGTTCCAGCAGGTGAACCAGCTCGGACGCTGACCATGAGCGCACGTCCTCAACCCGGCTCTCTCTCCGCAAGGCAGGCAGGCGCCATGCGCGCGCGCAACCACGCCGCGCTGGCGCTCGCCCTGTTGTGGCCCATCTTTGCATGGGCGGCAAAGCCGGACGCACAGTACCGCGCCGAGTTGGCGAACATGCTCGTGTCTCGCATAGGCGTGACGGGAATCGCCGGAGAGCAGATCGAGCTGTCAGCAAGGCCATTGTGTGCCGCAAACGAGATCACCGTGCGCTCCGTGCGCCGCAACGAGTTCGGACAGATGCTGCTCTCTCTGCAGTGCCCCGGCGAGCCAGTTCCCTTCTCCGCGGCCCTCACCGCGACAGTTAAGACCACAGCTCCGAAACCGTTCAAGCCACGGACACCGCTTCTTCGCGCAGGCACTGTCGTTCCGCTCGAGCTGCGCTCCGCAGGAATGTCGGTCTTCACTCGAGGAACCGTGCTGGCCGCCGCCTTCGCAGGCGAACCCGTCCGCGTTCGCGCCGCGCGCACGCATCGCGTCTATCAGGCGCAGTTGCTTGCTGACGGGAACGTCCGCGCCGAACTGCCGGGAGAAGCACAATGAATATTTCCACAAAATTGCAGCGGCTATTTCTTGCGCTCATCGCCATAGCTCTCCTTGCGGTACCCTGCTCCGCTTCCAAGAAGAAGGAGAAGAAAGAACAATCGCCGCAGGCTTCGCTGGAACAGTACTTGAAGCAGTTTCCGAAGCAGGAGGCGCCGACCGCGCCGCAGACGCTGGGCAGCCTGTGGACCAACACCAGCAACCTCTCCGACCTGTGCACGGACTATCGCTCGCACCGCGTGGGAGAAGCCATACAGATACAGATTGTGGAGCAGACGTTGATGTCGGCCTCGCAGTCGGTGAACAACTCGCGCGCGTTCACCACCAGTTCGGCAATCACGGGTCTGCCCGGGAAGCTGAAGACCGGCGGCATGAATCCTCTGCTCGGCGCCAACTCCAGCACCACACTCAAAGGCAGCGGGCAGACCGCAGGCGCCAGTTCACTGAAAACCACGCTCACCGGACAGATTGTGGCCGTGCTGCCAAATGGCAGCCTGGTTGTGGAGGCGCGCCGCGACGTGATGATGAACAACGAGCGGCAAACGGTTGCACTGCGCGGGTTGGTGCGCCCCGGCGACGTTGCCAGTGACAACTCGGTGCTCTCCACGCAACTTGCCAACCTTGAGGTCGAGGTCAAAGGCAAGGGCGTCATCAGTGACGCCACGCACAGGCCGAACATCTTCATGCGCTTGCTGCTGAAGCTGGTGGAGTTCTAGGGATGCGCACACGGATGCTTCCGCTCATTGTCCTTGCTGTGTGCGCGCCGCTCTGCGCACAGCAGCCCGCGCCCGTGTTCTATTCCGAACCGGCGGCTTCCGAGCCACAGCCGCCATTGCTACCCGCACTCGCACCGAAGCAGGATGCAGCCCCCGCCCGGCAGGTTTCGGTCGACGAGGCGCAAGACGCGGCAAAACCGATCGCTAGCCTCTCCGACCGCCAACGGCCCCTCTCGGTCACCACTGGCTACACCACGGTCCGCCACGTAAGGGTGCGCGACATCTCCACTATTGAAGGTGTGCGCGACAACCTCCTCATCGGCTACGGGCTCGTGGTTGGCCTGAACGGCCGCGGCGACAGCCGGCAGACGGTCTTCACAACGCAGATGCTGGCGAACGTGCTCCAGCGGATGGGCATGCAAGTGGCGCCAACGCAACTGCGCGTCAACAACGTAGCGGCCGTCTTCGTCACCGCCACGCTGCCGCCGTTTGCGCGCCCCGGCTCTCAACTCGATATCACCGTATCCTCCACTGGCGACGCAAAATCACTCGAAGGCGGAACACTGTTGCTGACACCATTGCGTGCCGCCGACGGCCAGGTCTATGCCGAGGCGCAGGGCCCGTTGACCACCGGCGGTTACGCGGCAGGTGGCGGCGGAAGTAACAAGCAGGTGAACCAGCCGAACAACGCCCGCGTGCCCGGTGGAGCCATCGTCGAGCGCGACAACTCAATCGAGCTTGCGTCACTGCCCAGGCTGAGCCTTCTGCTGCGGCAGGCGGATTTCACAACCGCGGAACTGGTCGCCGGCGGAATCAACCGCGAGGTTGCAGGAAGTACCGCGCACGTAATCGACAGCCGCCGCATCGAACTGACGCCACCCGCGGGAATGCCACACGCGGAACTATTGAGCCGCGTGCAGAACGTGGCCGTTGACGTGCCGACGCCGGCGCGCGTGGTGGTGAATGAGCGCACGGGCACCGTCGTCATGGGGCGTGACGTCAAACTCGGCGCGGTCTCCATCCTCCACGGCAACTTGACCATCGAGGTCAAAACCGAATACCAGGTCTCCCAGCCAGGCCCATTCTCGCAGGGAAGGACTGAGGTGGTGCCACAGACGACTGTCACCGCCAAGGAAGCTCCGGCGAACCGTATTCAACTGAGTGAAGGCGCAACTGTGGAGCAGTTGGTCAACGGGTTGCAAAGCATTGGCGCCACAGCACGCGACGTGGTCTCCATTCTGCAGGCGTTGAAGGCCGCCGGGGCACTGCAGGGCGAACTGGAGGTGATGTGATGAGCAGTTCGATTTCGCAGCTTTCGGCCGCCGATGCACTGAACAACCGCTTTGCGTCCGATGCGCTTCACACAGGCGGCGACGCGCGCAAGATCCGCGAAGGCGCCAGTGAATTTGAGGCCATGCTTATCGGCCAGGTAATGGAAAAACTGCAAAAGAGCTTTGCCTCAACCGACGAAGGAGATGCCGACCCGGCGCACGATACGGTCTCCAGTCTCGGCACGCAGGCCATTGCCCGTATGCTGGCAGAGCGTCATGCCTTCGGCATCAGCGACATGCTCGTACAGGCAATGTCCGGACAATCAGCCGTAGCTAGGACGACAGCGGCGGGAACTCCGACTCAAAAGGAACCTGAAAAGTAACACGCGAACTATCAAGGTTGTGACCAACCTGCCGATGAGAGATTTGGAAGGCAAAGAAAGGCTCGAAATCGATTAAAGCTTTCTCAGCAATTGCCGATAGGTTAATTGCAGGTGATTTCGAAGAGGTATCCCCATGAGGATTGATAACACAAACGTTGGCGCCGTCAACATTCTGCAGAATTCAGGCTCGCCGCAGCGCGCCCAGAGTTCACAGGCAGGCGTGAAGCATGAAGGCGGTGTGGTTGCAAGTCTGTCTTCCACTTCGCAGACCGTCAGCAGTGCGGCGGCCGGTGACGACATCCGTCAGGATCGCGTGGCGGCCCTGAAGGGCGCCATCGACGCGGGCATCTACCAGGTCGACACGGCAAAGGTTGCGGGCGCGATGATGGATACGGCGGTCGCCACACGGATGCGATAAGTGGCGGACACACGCACATCGACGGAGCCTGCGGAAGCGAGACGACTTCTCACGGAGCTGCTCTTCGCCATCCAGCAGGGCCAGCACGCGCTGTCCCACTGGGATGCCGAGGCGTTCTCATCGGCGGTGGCCGAGCAACAGCGCCTATGCACCGTGCTGTCGGCGGTGCCGCTCGATACGGGCGATGCCGAGGCTTGTCACCTCTTCGGGCAACTTCGCGACGCGCTAGCGACCTATCGCCAGGCGGTTGCCAAGGGGGAGCGTTGGTGCGCTACCCTCAACCGCATCTACAACCTGACTGAAGAGCGCGCGCCGGGACTCCGGTCGGAGCGTGTGTGAGGAGCGTCCATGTCGACCTCTCTGTTTGGCACGCTGAATTCGGCACTCAACACGCTGCAGGTGCAACAGGCCGCGGTGGAAGTCTCCACCGCCAACATTGCCAACTCCAATACTGACGGCTATTCGCGGCGGCGCGCCGTATTGCAGGAAGCCGTGCCGAACAACGACGGCACGCCCGGCGGCGTAACGCTGGCCCGCGTGGAAAGCCTGCGCGACAACGTACTTGAGCTGCGCATTCAGGAAGAAACGCAGGCACAGACCGCCAACGATACCATCAGCAACGCGCTTCAGCCGGTGCAGTTGCTCTTTCAATCAGGCAGCAACTCGGTCGGCGACCAGATGACGGCGTTCTTCAACGCCCTGCAGAATCTCTCAACCTCTCCGGCGGACAGCTCCCTGCGCCAGGCGGTGCTGACCGCTGCCAACAACCTTGCAAGCAGTTTTCAGACGGCATCGGCCAACCTGACGAGCACGCGCAACACGCTCGACCTGCAACTCTCGCAGGCGGTCAACACCGTCAACACGGACACCAAGCAGATCGCTGCGCTCAACATACAGATCCAGACACTTCAGGCGGAAGGCAAGGATGCCTCAGACCTCGTGGACAAGCGGGCTGTCCTCATCACCGACCTATCCAAGCAGATGGACGTCAATCAGTTCAGCGACAGCGAAGGCCTGACGCTGACCACAAAGGACGGCGCACCGCTCGTCATCGGCGGACGCTCCTACGACATTTCCGCGCAAACCGACCCCGCCACCGGCGACACGCACATCTATTCCGGCGCGAATGACATCACGGCGCAGATCAGCGGCGGCGCCATGGGCGGCACTATCACCGCGCGCGACGTGAATCTCAATGACCTGCAGAGCCAGCTCGATACGCTCGCCGAAGGCCTGGGCACGGCGCTGAATACCGCCAACTCCAGCGGCTACGATGCCAACGGAAACGCGGGCGGCAACCTGTTCAGCTTCACCACAGGCAGTGGAGCAGCCGCATCGTTTAAGACCGCGATCACCGATCCGGCGCTCATCGCGGCCAGTTCCGACACGGCATCTGGCGGCAACGGGAACGTCAGCAAGCTGCTCGGCGTACAGAGCCAGACGCTCGCCAATGGACAGACTCCACTCAACGCCTACTCGAAGATCGTTTACACCGTAGGCTCCAAAATCTCCGACGCACAGTCAGCTTCGAGTGCCGCCGGCACCATTCTGCAACAGCTTCAGGATCAGCAAAGCGCTATTTCCGGCGTGAACATTGATGAAGAGGTCACCAAACTAGTGCTCTACCAGCGGACGTATCAGGCGGCGGCCAAGATCATCAGCATCGTCGATTCCATGCTGCAAACATCGATCAACATGTTCCAGTAGACGAGGTACCGATATGCGCGTCAACCCGAACACCACCTCCGACATGCTCAACTGGCTCTCGCAGGCCAAGCAGGCTGAGGACACGTATCTTCAGCAGCTCTCTTCCGGCAAGCGCGTCAACGTACCTTCGGACGACCCTGCGGCGGCCGCTGCCAACGTGGCACAGACCGCACGCAGCGCGCAGGACGATCAATACATCCAGAGCAACTCGAGCATTGAGCAGTCGCTGAGCATGGCCGACTCCACCCTCAGTTCGGTGGTGACGGCCCTGACACGCGCTATCACCCTGGGCACCAATGGCGCCACCGACACACTCTCCAACTCCGACCGCCAGGCGCTGGCCAATGAGATCGACGGCATCAAGAGCCAGATCCTTGGGCTGGCCAACACGACCTTCAATGGGCAATACCTGTTTGCAGGCACCAACACGCAGGTGACACCCTATGTTGCCGATGCCACGCAAAGCTCTGGCGTGCGCTATGACGGCAACACGCAGCAGAACATCGTCGACGTTGGCGCGGGCCTCTCCGTGGCCGCCAACCAGCCCGGCAGCAGCATCTTCAACCAGAGCGGCAAGGACGTGTTCGCCGCTCTCACAACCTTAAGCACGGCACTGCGCAGCAATGACACCGCCGCCGTAGCCACCGCCACCAGCGGCATTCGCACCGCGCTCGATGGCGTAAGCGCCTCGCGCGTCTTTTACGGCAACGCCGTGAACCAGGTGCAGGCGCAGGACACCTACCTGAACCAGGAGAAGATCAACATTGCCAGCTACCAGAATCAGTTGGTGGGTGCGGACATGACCACCGCTGTCGCCAACCTGTCACAGGCGCAACTGGCGCGACAGGCCACCATGCAGGCCATGGGCCGCACCATGAACATGACCCTGCTGAATTACCTGCCCAATTCCTAGCTAGACCTGATTCCTCTCTGAAGGCGCCTGCGGGCGCCTTTCTTCTTGCGCGCGATGGCATCAAGGAAGGGCGCCCGGAAGCGCCCTTCGGTTCAAGTTGGCTTTTGAGTTGGGAGTGTTCGACGCCGGGTTCTGCGCGCGCCTTCGAGGCTCGAAAAGATTACGCGGTCCACGCGGAGGTCTTCTCCGCAACCTCTCCGGCGTAAACCGGAGCGGGAACCGAAGGAACTGCCTCCTGCTTCGGCCCGAACAAATGCTGCTCGGCCTTTTCCCACTCGCCGCGCACTTCCTGCAGCAGCCACATCTGCTCTTTCAGCAGGCTTACCGACTGCTTGATTTGCGCCTCCAGCAGCTTGCCCCGCATGTGCGAATAGAACTGCCACAGGAACTTCGCCGCCTCGCCGCCGTTCTGCATGTTCAGGTTCGCCTGCAGATGGTCCAGACACTCCATGCAATGCTTGATGGCCGCAGTGCGTGCTTCGATGTCGGAAGTTTCAAGACACTCGATCGCTTTCTGCATGTCGGTGAGCATGCGGTCATAAACCATCAGCACCAGCCGGATCGGGTTCGCGCTGCGAACGCTTGCTTCCTGGTACGCGCTCTTTGCTTCAAAGGGGCTCATGTGGGTTTTCGAACTCTCCGTCTATTTGCTTGAGCTGCTCGTGCTCGTCAGGCTGTCCAGCATGGTCGTGACCGATTGCATCTCGGTTGGGAACGATTGCAGCTCGGTGTTGATCTTGCTGTAGTAGGCTGTCAACCGCGTCTGTTCATCGGTCAGGTAGGCTTCCAGGTCGTCGATCTGGCTCTGCAGATCGTTGTAGCTGGTCTTCAGAGAGTTGTAGTCAACCTGCAGCGAGCCATCGACAGTGCTGCTCATATCGAGCAGGTAGCTGTCGAACTTCTGCCCGAAGGCGGTGTAATCGCTGTTCTGGAAGAAACTCTTCACGTCACTGAAGTTGTTGGTGACAACGTCGTTCAGCGTGGTGCTGTCCACCGTCAACGTGCCGTCGTTGTTCATGGAGATGCCGAGGTCGGAGAGCGAGTTCACGCTCCCGTTCCCGGTGACCGATGTTGTGATCCAGCCCAACAGGTCACTCTGCATCTGGCGCACGGTGCTGTCGCCGGAAAGCTCCCCGGCGGAGGCGGTGCTGGTGGAGTACTTGAACTGCTCATTCAGCGCGTTGATGATGCTGTTGTAGTCGTTCACCATGTTGGCGATGGAGGTGACAACGCCACTGGTGTTCGGCCCCACGGTCACCGTGGCCTGGCTGCCGTTGGTGGCCCCGGTCAGCGTCAGTGTGACGCCCGAGATGACGCCCGAAAGCGTATTGGTCGCGCTCGTAATGGGCACGCCATCAACGGTTGCCGAAGCATTCTTGCCCGCCGTGGTGGTGAAGCTCAGGTTCGCCGGCTGCGAGCTGATGTTGATGGAGCCATCGGCGCCGGAGGTCTTGCTGGTCAGCGCCAGGCGCGCGCCGCTGACGTCCGTAATCACGCTGGCCGTGACGCTATAGCTGCCGCTGTTGATCTGTGTCACAAGGTCGTTGAGTGTGGCGCCGTCGCTGACCGAGACCGTGTAGTTGCTGGAGCCAACGCTGAAGACGAGGTCTCCGCTGCCGACCGCCGCAGTAGCGCTGTCGAGCGAGTTGCTGTAAGAGCTCGACGTCACAGCCAGGTTGCCGACCACCACGGTATGCGTGCCTGCACTGGCTCCGCTCTTGACGGTGGCGGTGACGGCCGCGGTGTTCGAGCTGGAGACTGTCTGCTTGGCCATGGTGCCAACCACGCTGCTCAGGCTGTAGACATCGTTCTCCAGCGTGGAGGCCGCCGACTGGAACCCCTCCAGCAGCGTCATCTTGTCATTGATGGTGGTTTGCTGGTTCTTGAGGATGGTTTCGCCCTTGCGCTCGGCATCCAGCGTCTGCGTCACAAGCGATGCGACATCGATTCCGCTGCCGCTGCCATAATTCGATGTGCCGATGGATACACCGTAGTTGCTCGACATCGTTACAACCTCACGTTCAACTTCTCGGCTGCTTCCGTTTCGTCCGCCACTTCAGAGTCAGCTTCCAGTTCGCTGCCAGAGTCGCTCCAGTCGATCTCAGGAGCCTCAACTTCGCCCACTTCAGACGCTTCTTCTTCGGAAAATTGCTCCTCGTAGCTTTCCGGATCCTGCTCTTCGTCTTCGCCCGGCTCCAGACTCACGTGAAGCTGCGCTGGATCCTTCTGCTTCTCCGGCTTGCGCTCCATACGCCGGAACGCCGTTCGCGGAGTCGGAACCACCGGCAGGGTCCCGATTTCACTCTGCAGGTCATTGGCCGCTGGCATTAAGGAGTTGCTTATGCGCGCGGTCCGGTCCATAGGTTCAACCGGCAGTGGCTGCTGTAACACCACACGCATAAGCAACTCCTTAGATTTCTCACCAAGACCGGAAGGCGAGCCTCATGAAAGCCCGCCTTCCGGTGTCACTGGTTTACTGCAACAGCTTCAGCACGCCCTGCTGCATCTGGTTGGACTGCGCGAGGGCGGAGATGCCGGTCTGCTGCAACACGTTGTACTTGGTCATGTTGGCAACGGCGCCAGCGATGTCGGCGGAGGTGATGTTGGTCTCCGCAGAGCTCAGGTTCTGCACCTGGTTGCTCATGACGTTTCCGGCCGCCTGCAACTGGTTGATCACCGCGCCAATGTCGCCACGGAGGGCGGCAACCTTGGTGATCGCGTTGCTGATGTCGGTCAGCGCCGTCTGCGCGTTGGCCGTCGTCGAAAGCGAATCGGTATTGATGGAGGAGGTGTTCATGTTCGAGGCGGAGAAGGCATTCAACGTCACGGAGATGTTGTAGCTGCCGTTTCCGGTCGAGTCGGTCATGTAGATGTTGACGATGTTCGTGCCGCCAGAGGCCGCCGGGTTCGAGGCCGCGCCGAAGTTGCTCACCGGGTTCTGCGCATCCTGCGTGATCTTGATGTCACCGCTGTTGGTGTTGCTGGTCAGCAGCAACTGGCCGGTGCCGTTCAGGCTGGCCGTCACGCCGATGCCCGCATTGTTCACATTGTTGATGAAGTCGGCCACGGTGTCCGAACCGGTCGAAGTATAGGTAAAGGTCTTGCCGCCATTGGTGATGGTCATGGAGGCATTGCCCGAGCCGGTGGTCGCCATCGCGTCGGTCATGGCCACGCCGGTGGTGGAAAACGCCAACTGGTTCGGGTTGCTGCCCGCTGTGCCGGCGCCGAAGATGACCGAACCGTTGTAGGTCGTCTTCTGGCCGATGTTGTCGATTTCCGCCTTGATCTTGGTGAATTCGGCGTTCAGAGCGGCAGCCTGGTTGCCGGTCGAATCGAGAGTCCCCGTGGAAGCTTCCGTCGCCAGGGTTACGGCGCGGTTCAGGAGCGAGGTCACCTGCGAAAGAGCGCCATCGGCCACCTGCAGCATGCCCACGCCCTGCGTCGCGTTCTGCTGCGACTGCGTAAGGGCCGCGATGTTTGCCTGCAGGCCATTGGCAATGGCCAGTCCGGCCGCGTCGTCGGCGCCGGAATTGATGCGCGAACCCGAAGACAACTGGTACAGGGTCTTCTGCAATGAGGTCTGCGTCATGTTCAACTGGTTCTCTGCCGCCAGTGCCGGGATGTTGTTCAGAATGCTGAGTGCCATGGGACTCTCCTTCCCGCGGTTCCTGCTAAGCCGTACCGGAATTCATCAGGTGGCGGCACAATGCCTCCACAACGCCCTGTCCGGAGGAACCTTTGCGTGTTACACCCACTCCATCGGCAGCTCTTGCCCGACCTTTAGCCCGTTTCGAGATTTCTTCTGCATTTGGCCAGCCATTCAAGCTGAGTCCGCATTCATCCGATGTATTGCCTGCGAGACCGCACTGCCATGATCGAACTCACGCGCCTCAACAACAAACCGATCATCGTCAACGCCGAGCTGATCAAGTTCGTGGAACAGTCGCCGGACACCGTCCTGACGCTCATCACCGGAGACAAACTTGTGGTGCGTGACAGTGCCGACGAGGTCGTCCGCCGCATCCTTGATTACCGCAGCCGGATCGCATCCTCGCCCTCTCCGGCGGTGCCCCTGTTCTCCTCCGCATCCGCGCAACCAACATCCCAAGGCTGAGGTGACCCGTGGACCGCAGCAGCATCATCGGAATCATCGTCGGAATTGGCGGCATCATCCTCGGCCTGTTGCTGGAAGGCGGAAAGATCGCGCAGATTCTCCAGCCGACAGCGGCACTCATCGTCTTTGGCGGCACGCTGGGGGCCGTGCTGCTGCAATACCCGCTGCCGTTCTTCCTGGCCGCCGCGCGCCGGCTCAGCAGGGTCATTCTCCATTCCAACTTTCATCCGGAAACCATCATTGCCACCCTCGTGGAGCTGGCGCTGAAAGCCCGCCGCGACGGCATCGTCTCGCTTGACGCCGAGCTCGACAAGATTCCCGACCCGTTCACGCGCAAGGCCGTCATGCTCGCGGTCGACGGCACCGAGCCCGCCGAACTGCGCAAGATCATGCAATTCGAGATGGACACGCGCCAGGATTACGACGAAGAGTTGGCACACGTCTACGAGGCCGCTGGCGGGTTTTCGCCGACCATCGGCATCATCGGCGCCGTGCTTGGCCTCATACAGGTCATGCAGCACCTCGACAACATCGACGAAGTTGGCAAGGGCATCGCCGTCGCCTTCGTCGCCACCATTTATGGCGTGGCCGCCGCCAACCTCTTCTTCCTGCCTGTGGCGGGCAAACTCAAGGTTCGTGCGCATGAGGAACAGATGGTGCGTGAGATGGCTGTCGAGGGCGTGGTCTCCATTCTCGAGGGCATGAACCCGCGCATGCTTGAGACAAAGCTCAACGGCTACCTGGTGGACACGCGCGCGGCCAAGCCTGCCGAGAACACTTCCGCCAAACCTGCCGTGCAGGAGCACGAGTCGGAGCTGGCATGAGTCGGAAGAAGAAAGACCATTCGAACCACGAGCGTTGGCTGGTCTCCTACGCCGACTTTATGACCTTGTTGTTTGCCTTCTTCGTGGTGCTTTACGCCTCGGCGCAGGTGGATCGTCACCGCATGAATCAGCTCGCGGTCGCCATTCAGGCAGGCTTCTCTGAGATGGGAGTCTTCAACGGCAACGCCGCGGGGCCGCCGGGCGGCAAGCCCAACGGGGCACTCGGGCCGGGATCGCCGTCGCAGAAGGAACTGCAAAACATTGGCTCGGGACCTCTCCCCTCAGAAGGCGCAGGCGTGCAGGCGCTACGCCGCGCACTGGGCGAAGCTCTCAAGAAGGGGCAGATATCGCCCCGCGACGTCACGCTCCGCGAAGGCCCCGACGGACTGGTCATCAGCCTGCATGAGATGAGTTTCTTCGACAGCGGCTCCGCCAAACTGCGTGCGCAGGCCGAACCGGTCTTTGGAAACATTGCCGAGTTGCTGGCGGCGCAGAACTGCCACTACCGCATCGAGGGCCACACCGACAACGTACCGATTCACAACGCGTCCTTCGGCTCCAACTGGGAACTCTCGACCGCGCGCGCCACCGAGGTCATCCGCGAGTTGATCACCCGTTATGGAATGGACGCCGGAGCACTCTCCGCGGCAGGCTTTGCCGAGTTCCACCCCGTGGCTTCCAATGACACGGAGGAGGGCCGCGCGCTCAATCGCCGCATCGATATTGTCGTGCTCAATCCTGTTCGCGGCACGGCAATTTCTGCCCTTCCCGCCCTCCCGGCTCCTGCGCCGAGCGCCCCACCAAAAGCCCGCTGAACATCTAAAGTTCTGCGAGCCTTTCGCCGATTCATCCACTAGTACCAGTGTTGCGGGGCAATCATGTCTGACTTTGTTCCTGATGATCTGTTGCGGGACTACCTGACCGAAAGCGATGAACTTGTTCAGCGCATGGAGCAGGACCTGCTGACCCTTGAGAGCGACAGCAGCCCGGAAGTGCTCAACCGCATCTTCCGCGCCATGCACACCATCAAGGGCACCAGCGGCTTTTTCAATTTTGACCAAACGGTGGCGCTGGCGCACCGCGCCGAAAACGTGCTGGACCAGTTGCGCAACGGCCAGCTCTCGGTCTCCCGCGCGCTGGTGGACACCATGTTGCGCGTCAACGACCAGGTGCGCGCCATGCTCGATGACGTACGCTGCTCGCGCACCCACAACTACGATCTCTCGCCCTGGCTTGAGGCGCTGATCGCCTTGCAACAACCAACGGAAAGCAAGGTGGAGACGGAAGCAGTCACAGCCACTGAGCCACCTGCGGACACCGTGAAGCAGGAGGCGGCAAGCAGCGCTCCCGAGCCGGCCGCAGCGGCAACACCTTCCGCGGAAGGCTCTCAGCCAAGTGGTCCGCAACTTGTGCAGCAGTCCGCGGCAGCAGCCGAGCCGGAGCGCAACAAGCAGCGCCGCAAGTCCGCCGATGCTGACGCCGAGTCAATGCGCGTGAATGTGCGCAAGCTTGATTACCTCGTCAACCTTGTTGGCGAGCTAGTGCTCGAACGTAATCGCCTGGCATCGCTCTCCAAGGATTTCTCGACGCAGCGGCAGCAATCGCAGGAAATCTCGGAAGCTCTCGCACTCTCAACCGCGCGCCTTAGCTTCATCACCGACGAATTGCAGACCGCATCGCTCAGCACGCGCATGGTTCCCATCGACACGGTCTTCCGCAAGCTGCCCCGCGTGGTCCACGACACAGCCGCGCAGATTGGCAAGAAGGTCGAGCTGGTCATCGAGGGTGCCGAAACCGAAATCGACAAGACGATGATCGAGCACATCAGCGACCCGCTGACGCACATCATCCGCAACTCGCTCGACCACGGTATTGAATCTCCGGAGAAACGCCGCGCTTCCGGCAAGCCGGAAACCGGCACCATCACGATCATTGCGCAGCAGGAAGGCGACCAGATCGAGGTCATCATCCGCGATGACGGCGGCGGCATCGACCCGGAGCGCATCACGAACAAGGCCCTGGAAAAGGGCCTCCTCACCGCCGAAGCTGCGCGCCTGCTCTCGCAGCGGGAGATCTTCGACCTGCTCTTCCTGCCCGGCTTTTCCACGGCGGAGAAGGTCAACAACCTGAGCGGCCGCGGTGTGGGCATGGATGTGGTTCGCACGAACCTGAAGAAGCTGAACGGCACCGTGGACATTGAAAGCGAGCTTGGCCGTGGCACCACCATGCGCCTGCGCGTGCCGCTCACTATGGCCATTCTGCCGGTACTGATGGTGGAGGTGCGCGGCGAGGCCTATGCGGTGCCGCTCCGCTCCGTGGTGGAAACCGTACGGATCGACATGCGCGACGTTCACACCATTGAGGGCCGCGAGGTGCTTTCCCTGCGCGGGCGTGTGGTGCCCGTCATCCGACTGGCGGAGGCTATGGGCCTGTGCTCGCCGGAAGCGACTACGCAGCGCGCCGTCATCATCACCAGCAATGAGCAGCGGGTGGCCCTGCTGGTGGAGCGCCTCATCGGGCAGGAGTCCACGGTCATCAAGCCGCTGGGCACGCTGCTGCGCGACAGCCCCGCCATCGCGGGCGCCACCATCAGCGGAGACGGCCGCGTGCGCCTGGTTCTGGACCCCGCAAACCTTATCACGGATGCCGGCAGCGGCCGGATTGGAGTTGTTGCATGAGCTTCGCCAGCAGCCTTTCGCCGGACAACTCGCAGATCCCCTCCGACCAGGGAACCTGCGTGCAGCTCCGCGATCTCATCTACAGTGTGGCCGGCATTTTTCACGCCGACCACCGACTGCGCTTCCTTGAGGAGCGTTGCCAGCGGCGCATGAAAGCGCTGAACATCCTGTCCCTGCGGCAATACTTCCAGTTGCTCACCACCAGCCCGGACCGCACCGCCGAGATGCATCAGTTGCTGAATGAAATCACCATCGGCGAGACCTGCTTCTTTCGCAACCAGCCGCAGCTTGATTCGTTCCAGAAACTGGTGCTGCCGCAGGTGGTAGCCAACAAGGCCAATCTGCCCATCAAGAACATACGCATCTGGAGCGCGGGCTGCTCCACCGGCGAGGAACCTTACACGCTGGCCATGATGCTGCTGGAAGAGAGCATCGGTGGCGCGCTCAAGGGCTTCTCCTTCGAGATCATGGCTACCGACCTCAACGACCGTTCCATCGCCAAGGCGCAGGCCGGCGTCTACGGCGAATACGCCGTGCGCAACATGACGCCGTTCTTCCGCACCAAGTACACCACGCAGGACGGCCAGACCTGGCGCGTGAATGACAACGTGCGCGCCAAGGTCCGCTTCCAGAAGCTCAACCTCTCCGACGACAGCCGCATGCTCTTTCTTAAGGGCATGGACGTCATCTTCTGCTGCAACGTGCTCATCTATTTTGACGGCAACAGCAAGCGGCGCGTCATCAACCACTTTTACAACAACCTGCAGCCGAACTCGTTCCTCTTCCTCGGACACGCGGAATCGCTGTTCGGGATCAATGACGAGTTCCGGTTGCTCCACTTCCCCGGCGCGATCGCTTACCTGAAGCCCGCCGCCCGGTCGACGAGATAAGGAGGGATGATGCCTGCACCGAGTCTGTCATCTCTTCGCGCCAAAATTGAGTCGCTGGAGAACATTCCCTCCGCGCCTGCAATCCTCATCCCCGTGCTCCGCCAGTTGGAAGCCCCCAGCGAGAGCGTCGACATGCAGAAGATCATCGACCTGGTCGGACACGACAAGTCGATCACCGCGCAGGTGCTGCGCATGGCGAACTCGCCGCTGTTCGGCCAGCGCCAGCGTGTCACCAGCGTGCGCGGCGCGGTCATGAACCTTGGCCTGCAGCGCATGCGCGAGATCGTGGTGAGTTGCTCGCTGCTCAAGCTGGCTCCGCCCGCGGGGTGTTCCATCGATCCCACGGCGCTGTGGGAGCACTCGCTTGGCTGCGCCCTGGTCTGCCGCAAACTCTCGCGCCGGCTCCAGTACAACTGTCCGGAGCGCGCATATCTGGCGGGTCTGCTGCACGACATTGGCATCCTCGTGAACATCCTCGTCATTCCCAACGAGTATCGCGAGGTTCTGCAGATCGCCATACGCACGCGCAACCCGCTCGACCAGGTGGAGCGCGAGCATCTCGGCTTCACCCACGCCACCACCGGCGAATTCCTTGGCACAACGTGGCGGCTGATCGAGTATCTGAACGAGGCCATCCGCCGCCATCACGAACCGGAAACAGCCACGCTCGATCCGGAACTCTGCGCGCTGGTCTGCGTTGCCGATACGCTTTGCCGCATCAGCGGCCTCGGCCACGGCTACACCGAGATGCGCGCCGTCGACATCTTCGAGATGCCGGCCTGGGAGGTTCTCGCGCGCAACAACGCGCAGGCCGCCAGCGTGGACATGGCGCGCTTCAGCTTCGAGCTGGAAACCTACGTCAAGGAGGTCAGGGCGCTGGTCACGGCCCTGTTCCGCATTCAATGACGCCGACAGGCCCCATCCGCGTGCTGGTGGTGGACGACAGCGCATTCATGCGCACGGCCATCACGCGCATGATCTCCTCCGACCCCATGCTGACCGTCGTTGGCACCGCCCGCGACGGCCAGGAGGGGCTGGAGAAGATTGCGCAGCTGAACCCCGACGTTGTGACCATGGACGTCGAGATGCCACGCATGAGCGGCATCGAGGCACTCAGTCGCATCATGGCCGAGCGCCCGCGGCCGGTCATTATGATCAGCTCCATCACTCAGGAAGGTGCGCAGGCCACGCTTGAAGCCCTCGCTCGCGGTGCCTTCGACTACATTCCCAAGCAGCTCTCCTACGTCTCGCTTGACATCGTCAAGATCAAGGCTGACCTGATCGCCAAAATCAAGGCCGCCATGCGCGTACCCGGCGCTGCCTTTGGTGGGCACGCACCGATCACCGCACCACCGCTGGCTGCTCCGCCACCGCCCCGGCCGGTGGTCACCGGCGGGCGTATTCCTATTCCGCATATCGTCTGCATCGGAACCTCCACGGGCGGTCCCAAGGCGCTGCAAACACTGCTGCCTCAACTTCCGGCGGATTTTCCCGTGCCCATCATGATCGTCCAGCACATGCCGGTGGGCTTTACCGGGCCATTCGCGCGGCGGCTCGACAGCTTCTGCAAGATCCATGTGGTGGAGGCCAAAGACGAGCAACTGCTGGAGCCGGGCACGGTCTACATCGGTCCGGCGGGCTTCCACATCCGGCCGGTGGCAGCCATGCCCTCAGGCTTTAAGGTGCAGCTCTCAAAGACTCCGTTCGACCTTCCGCATATGCCGTCGGTGGATGTGATGATGCTGGCAGCAGCAGAGGCTTACGGCTCGCATGCCATGGGAATCATCCTCACCGGCATGGGCGCCGACGGATTGAAAGGCATGAGTGAGATCTACCGCTGTGGCGGAATCACCGTGGGAGAAGACGAGAAGTCCTGCACAGTCTACGGGATGCCACGCGCCTGTGCCGAAGCTCGCGTGCTGCATCGCGTTGTGCCATTGGATCTGGTTGCTACTGAGATGATTTCTGCGACGCGCTACAGGCCCTTGCGGGCCTCGGCATCCGCAGGCTCCTGAGGCGCCACCCACCTGTCGGCGGAAGAATCCAGCACCTCGCGCACCTTCTCCGCCAGCGCCTGGAGCGTGAACGGCTTTTGGAGATAGGCCAGTTGGAGGTGGGTCACGCCGCGCCGCACCACTGCATTTTCCGTATAGCCGCTCATGAAGATGATCTTCAAGCTCGGCTGGGTCATGGCCAGATGCTCTGCCAGATCGCAGCCATCCATGCCTGGCATCACAACGTCCGTCAGCAGCAGGTTCACCTGCCCGGAGTGCTGTTCAAAGCGTTCAATACCCTCGTGGGCGTTGTTTGCCTCCAGCACGGAGTAGCCTTCCAGCTCCAGGATTTCGCGCGCCACCTGCCGCACATACTCCTCATCCTCGACGAGCAGGATGGTCTCATGTCCCTTTGCCGGGAGTGGGGGCTTTTTGGGCGCACTGAATTCGCTTGCATGTGGCATGATGCTCTCCATAACCCAGGAGAGCCGACGATGGCGCTTCCGGGCCCCTACAGAGTATGAATCTGACTTATGAATCCGTCTCTCCCGCATCCACTTGCTTGGAATCTAGTGTGCGGTAACTCGATTGTAGGGCGGCACATCCTGTCGAGAACCCACCCGCCTGAGATTTCACTTAGCTCGCTCCAATTCTGAATTGCTGTTTCCGTTCCGGAAACTGAACCAGGGGCTTGCTTACAATTTTTTACGTTTTGTCCTTGCGCTTGCCCTCCAGATTGAGGCTTGCGGTGGTACCATCCCCTAAACCAGATTCCTGCCAGGCTGCCGGTGGCGGCTCCAAAGATCAATCAGCCGTTTTGACGCACCTGAGCGCATCCCATTCAATCGAGGACGGTCGATGTCTGCTTCTGCTGCTTGGAAGTCTTTTCGTTTTTCCTGTGCTCTGCTTCTTCTGTTCGTCTGCACCATTCCGGCCATGGCGGCCGGGCCGGCCAGCGACCAACCCGACCTGCAGATGGTCACGCGCATCCGCGAGGAAGGCTTCCATCACTCCAAGGTTATGGAGATCATGAGCGAGCTGACCGACCGGCTCGGCCAGCGGCTGGCAGGCTCGGCCAATCACAAGCGTGCCAATGAGTGGGCACGCGACCAGTTCACCACGTGGGGCCTGGCCAACGCGCATCTTGAGCCCTTCCAGTTCGGGCGCGGCTGGCAGCTCGATAACATCAGCATCCGCATGACGTCGCCCGATGTCGCCGTGCTCAGCGCGCTGCCCAAGGCCTGGACCCCGGCCACCAACGGCCCGCTCACCGGCGAGGTCGTTCGCCTGAAGGCCACCACGACCGAAGAGCTCGCAAAGTACAAAGGACAGCTCGCGGGCAAGATTGTGCTCGTCGGCGAAATGCGCGAGGTCAAGCCCGGCTCCGAACCGGCGCTGAAGCGTTATGACGAAAAGAGCTTGGAAGATCTCGCCGAATATCAGATTCCCGGCGAAAACCTTCGCGATCCGGGTGGACGCACCTTCACGCGCGAAGACCTGATGAAGCGCTTCCAGTTCCAGCGCGATCTGCAGAAGTTTCTGAGCGAGGAAAAGGTCGCCGCCACCATTGAAGCCAGCCGCGGTGAAGCCGGTCTGATCTTTGTGCAGGGCACGCAGAACTACCACAAGGGCGATCCCGACGGCGTGCTCCAGTTGGTGATGACCGTGGAGAACTACGGCCGCATCTCTCGCCTGCTCGACCGCAAGGTTCCCGTCAAGCTGGAGATCAACGTTCAATCGCACTTCGAACTGGTGGACGATGGCAACATCTACAACACTGTCGCCGAAATCCCCGGCTCCGATAAGAAGAACGAGCTGGTCATCGCCGGCGGACACATCGACAGCTGGCACGCAGGCACCGGCGCCACCGACGACGGCGCGGGCGTGGGCATGACGATGGAAGCCATGCGCATCCTGCAGACCATCTTCAAGGAGACCGGCACGCAGCCGCGCCGCACCATCCGCATCGGCCTGTGGGCCGCGGAGGAGGAGGGCCTGCTTGGCTCGCGCGCCTACGTCAAGGAGCACTATGGCTACCGCGAGGAGCCCAAGGCCGATCCGAACAATCCGGTCCCCTCGTTCCTGCGCGGCGGAGATTCCAGCCCGCTCATCCTGAAGCCGGAGCAGGAGAAAGTCTCCGTTTACCTGAACATCGACAATGGCACCGGCAAGCTGCGCGGCATTTACACGCAGGAGAATGCGGCGGTGGCGCCCATCTTCAAGGCCTGGGGCGAACCGTTCCGCGACCTCGGCTTCACCACCATCACCGAGCGCACCACGGGTGGCACCGACCATCTGTCCTTCGACGCCGTCGGCATTCCGGGCTTCCAGTTCATACAGGACCCGGTGGAGTACAGCACGCGCACGCACCACTCCAACCATGACGTTTACGAGCGTCTGCAGCGCGAGGACATGATGCAGGGTGCGGTCATTCTGGCGTCGTTCCTCTATGACGCCGCCATGAGTGACGATATGATGCCGCGCAAGCCGCTGCCTCCGAACGCCAAGAAGGAAGCTGCGACGGCTCCGGCCGCCGCGGCCACACCGGCGAAGAAGGCTAAGAAGTAACTGCCTGCATTGCACGCTAAACCGGAAAGGCGGCCATTGGCCGCCTTTCTCTTTGCACGCGCATTCCGCTTCGTCGAGATTGAGCAATGTGAATCTTCCTGCAATTCTGCGCCGGGCGCGCCCGCCTTGGATGCGGCCTGCGTTCATTCCCGCTAGAATGGTTGCAGGAGAAATAATGACAGAACCCGCTTCCCCGCTGAGTGGCGACGCGGCCGCGCAGCGCGGCACGGCACTGCCCCTCCCCGAAGGCAACTTCCAGGCCTACCTGTTTGACTGCGACGGCACCATTGTCGACTCCATGCCCATGCACTATCGCGCATGGCGCTCGGTGCTCGATCCGCTCGGGTGCCCATTCCCCGAAGACCTGTTCTACGAGTGGGGCGGTGTCCCTGTGGATGCCATTGCCCGCAAGCTCGCGGACCGCTACAAGATTGATCTGCCGGTGGAAGAACTGGTGACACGCAAGGAACAGCTCTACCGCGACGGCGTCGGTAAGGTCATCGCTATTCCTGAAGTCGTGGCGCACGTGGAATCTCAATACGGCAGGCTGCCGCTTGCCGTGGTTTCCGGCGGCGAACGCAAGGCGGTGGAGAAATCTCTCCGCGCAGTCGGCCTTATCGACCGCTTTGAGACCTTGGTCTGCGCCGAGGATTACACCCACAGCAAACCGCACCCGGAGCCTTACTTGACCGCCGCGCAGCGTCTCGGCATTGAGCCTGCCTCTTGTCTCGTCTTTGAAGACACCGATCTTGGCATCGCCTCCGCGCGTGCTGCCGGTATGGCGTGGGTCAAGGTGCCATCGCCGCAGGAGCGCGCAGCCAATTTCCATTAGAGTGCTGATCTCATGAAAAAAGGGCCGCGCATCACGCGCAGCCCCTATCACCGTTTTCCCCGCAGTGCTTCTAAACCAGTGTGACCTCCACTCCCGCCGCGCGCAGCTTCTGCACCTCGTGCTCCGGCACCTTGCGGTCGGTGATGACCCCGTGCACCTCGCTCGTGGGAATGATGGTAGTCAGGCTCTTCTTGCCGAACTTGCTGGAATCGCAAACGACGACCGTGCGCGTGGCCATGTGCACCATCGCGCGCGCCAGTTGCGCACCCAGCAGGTTCTGCATGAAGAACCCCACTTGTGTATCGATGCCGTCGACACCCATGAAGAAGATATCGGCCTTCAAGTGTGCAATGGTCTGCTCGGCCAGCGGTCCCACCAGCGAATAGGAGTTCTTACGCAGCGTGCCGGCGGTCACAATTACATCCACGTCGCTGGCGGCCAGTTCGTGCGCAATGCGTATGCCGTTGGTGATGACCGTCAGGTTCCTGCGGTCGCGCAGGGCGCGCGCAATCGCCGTGGTGGTGCTGCCCGCGCCGAGCACGATGGACTGACCTTCTTTCACCATCTCCGCCGCCGCTTCGGCGATGGCATGCTTCTCGCGGGAGTGCTTGAGCTCGCGTTCCGTCAGGCTGAAGTCGGCTTCCATGGGGAGCGCGCCGCCGTGGATGCGACGCACCAGACCACGTTGTTTCAGCAGGTCGAGATCTCGCCGGATGGTGATCTCCGAGGTGCCGAATTGCTCCGCCAGATCACGCACCAGCGCGCGCCCATTGCTTCGCAACAGGTCCAGAATCGCGCGCAACCTTTCTTCATTCAGCAGAGATGTAGTCTCCACTTTGCCCATGAGTCCTCCGTTCGCTCTTCTGCCTTGGACACCGGCACCACCTGCGACCACTTCTCTAATACAGCAGATACTTCGCGCGAAGCTGCTGGAATGTCTCCAGCCCGTCGCGCCAGCTCTCCGCCACATTGCGCGGATCGGCTCCGCTGCGGATCGCCTCCACACTTGCCTTGGAAACCATCAGCCAGTCGAGCTTCGCCATGTCGTACTTGTCCGGATACAGCGCGTGCAGCGCCGACGCCAACTCTACGCCCAGCTCAACCGAATCCAGCGCGTTGCGGTCCGTCACCTGTATATTGACGCCGCCACACAACTGGTTCGCGTAGTTCGAGTCCGTCGGCGTGAACTGCATGGCGATGAATCGCACCCCGCTGATCTCACGTGCATTCAGGTAATTCGCCAGCTCAACCGGCTTCACCCACGGTGCGCCCACCAGCTCAAACGGTGTGCCCGTTCCACGGCCGACCGAGATATTGGTCCCCTCGATCATGCCCACGCCCGGATAGAGCATTGCCTCGGTCAGGCTGCGCATGTTCGGCGAAGGATTGATCCAGAGCCTTCCGGTTGAGTCGAACCAGTCGCCGCGCATCCAACCTTCCATCTTGATCACCGTCAGCTTGGCATGCAGACCGCGCTCGCTGTTGAACATGCGCGCCAGTTCGCCGGCGGTCATGCCGTGGCGGATCGGCGTCTGCCAGTAGGCGACGAAGGATTCGCGCCCGGCATCAGCCACCGGACCCTGCACAAAGTCGCCTGCAATCGGGTTCGGGCGGTCGAGCACCACGATCTCCTTGCCCGCTTTCGACGCCGCCTCAAGGAAGTAGCCCAGCGTGGTTTCGTAGGTGTAGAAGCGCACGCCAATGTCCTGTATGTCGTAGACGATGGTGTCAAGCTGATCAAGAACCTCGGCCTTCGGGCGGCGGTTCGCATCGCCCGCGCCGTAGACGCTGTACACTGGTGCCCCGGTCGCGGCATCCACCGAGCCGGAAATATTCGTCGTGTCGAGTTTGCCGCTGATGCCATGCTCGGGGCTGAAGATGGCAGCCAGCTTCAGTCCGGGCACCGCCGCCAGCACATCAACCGTGCGCTGCCCCTTGGCATCCACGCCGGTGTGGTTGGTCACCACTCCGATTCGAACCGGCTTGGCCGGGTCTGGATGCAGCGCGGAGAAGCCATAGGCTTCCAGCACGTCGATGCCAGCCTTCGCGTCACCGGCACGCACCGTCACGCGGCGTGCGGCGGTTGCCAGCTCGTTATAGCCGGTGATGCGCGCCACGCGCAGCTTCGCGTCGTCCGTCGGGTTCAGGTTCAGATCGTGCACCACGGCGTTGGCCACACGTGCGCGCAGAGACACTACCGAGTGTCCGCCACGCGGGTGCACCGCGTTCGTGAGCACGATGATGTACGTGTTGGTCGTCGGGTCCATCCACAGCGAGGTTCCGGTAAAACCCGTGTGGCCGAACGAGCCCACAGGCAGAAGGTCGCCGCGGTTGCTGGCAAACGGAGAATCCAGATCCCATCCCAATCCGCGCGCGCTGTACACATGCGGCGGCTGCTGAGGCGTACTCATCTTTTCCACCGTCAGGCGGTTCAAAACGCGCGAGCCTGTCAGCATCTCCTGCGCAAAGATCGCCAGGTCATCGGCGGTTGCGAACAGCCCCGCGTGACCGGCGACGCCGCCCATGCGCCGCGCCGTCGGATCATGCACCACGCCACGCAGCATCTTGTTGGTTTCATCGAACTCAGTGGGCGCAATGCGCGCGCGCCACTCCGCCGGAGGCGTGAAGCGCGTGTTCTTCATGCCGAGCGGCGCAAACACGTACTTTGCCGCGTACTGGTCAAGAGGCAGCCCGCTGACCTTCTCCACGAGGAAACCGAGCGTCTCGAAATTAATGTCGCTGTACAGGAAGCGTGAACCCGGCGTATAGATGGGTTTTTCGGCCATTGCCATGCGGTACGCTTCCGGCGTTCCGCTCCACGCCTGCTTCAGGTCCAGGTCTTCGCGCAGGCCCGAATAGTGCGTCAGCAATTGCCGCACCGTGATGCTCTGCTTGCCGTTCTGCGCAAATTCCGGAATGTAGGTTGCAACCGTGTCATTCAGACGGAGCTTGCCCTGCTCCACCAGCTGCATCACGCTGCTGGTGGTGGCCACGCACTTGGTGAGGGAGGCGAGATCGAAGATCGTGTCCGCCGTCATCGCCTCGCGCGAAGGCTCCAGCGAGCGCGAGCCGTAGGCCTTGCGGTAGACGACATGGCCATTGTGGCCGACCACCACCACTCCGCCCGGAATCATGCCGTCGCCGACAGCTTTGTTCATCGCCTGGTCAACGCTCGGCAGTTTCGCGCTGCCACCATTCGCCGCCTGCGCCAGCGCACTTGCGCAGCAGAAAGCCGACAACACTGCCGTAACCAGAGATGCTCTTCCCAGCGCTCGCCACAACGATCTCATCTTCATCCGCTCCACGTCTCCAACGCCCTCGAACCGGCTCCGCTCTTACCGAACGCAGTCTCTGTCTCGAACTCGTTACTGCACTGCCTCACACGCCATGCGCGCCGCTCCCAGCAGTGCCGTGCGCTCCTCCAACACCAGATGCACGGGAAACTCGGGCATCAGCTTCGCGAGCAGGTCCTTTGCCAAAAAGCCACGCAGGAACGCCCCTTGCGCCATCCGCGTGCGCTGCTTGGCTGCGATGCCACCTGCAACGTAAACTCCGCCCAGCGCCATGGCCCTCAGGGCCAGGTTCCCAGCCTCCGCGCCGTAGATCTCCAGCAGCAGATCAAGCGCCTTGGCGCAGACTTCGCACTTGCCGCTGTCGGCCGCCGCCGCAATCGCTCCGGCCTTGTCACTGGCGTTGGCAATTGCCTGTTCCGTACCCGCGTCTACGCCGCCGCGCGTATCGCGCAGGAAGTCGTAGATGTTCGCCAGCCCCCGCCCGGAGAGCACGCGCTCCACGCTGAGTGCCTTTCGGCCCTTCAGCATCCAGCGCAGCAACTCGATCTGCTCCTCGGTTTGCGGCGCAAAGCCGGCCATGCCGCCTTCGCTCGCCAGCGCTACATGCCGCTGTCCATCCCAATACAGGATGCTCTCGCCCAGTCCGGTTCCCGCCGCAATCAAGGCCTTGGCCGCCTTGCGTCCGGCAACGCCCTCCTGCAACGTCAGCAACTGCGCGGGCTCCAGGCTGGAGATACCATTCGCGGTCGCCACCAGGTCGTTGCATAACCGGCATGGAAATCCAAGTTCCGCCTTCAACTGTTCCTGGTCGAGCGTCCAGCGGATGTTCGTCATGGTTGCCCGGCCTTCCACCACAGCACCCGCTACACCAAAACAGCCGCCTGATAGCGTCGTGTTTCCGGCCAGATCGTGCACCATCTCCACCAGCCGACCCCATTCCTGCGTCGCATAGCGCCGGACTTCCAGCGCGCGCGGCCCGTGCGGCGTTGCTTCAAACAGACCGACGTAACTCTTTGTGCCCCCAATATCGCCTGCTACTACAATCGGCAATCAATCCTCCTGCACGCTCTTTACAAGGTTCCGGGGACGGTCCACGTCAAATCCGTTCAGCAGCGCCACATGGTAGGAAAACAGTTGCAGCGGCAGAATCTCCAGCAGCGGCAGCAGCAGTTCGCTGGCGCGCGGCACATTCATCAGACCGGGCGCGAATGCCTCAGCCCAGCGGTCGCCCTCATTCGCCACCAGCAGAATGCGTGCGTTGCGTTGGCGAAGTTCATCTACCAACGTAATCGATTTTTCATAGCGTAGCGCCGATTCCGCATCCTTCTCGTCAACGGTTCCAACGGCGATCACCGGGGTCGATTCATCGACCAGTGCGGTGGGACCGTGGCGCAGCTCGCCGGAGGCGTAGCCCTCGGCGTGCACATAACAGATCTCTTTCAGCTTGAGCGCCGCTTCCATCGCCATGGGATAGTGAACCGCACGGCCGATCATCAGGAAGGAGTTGTCCTTATAGAAAATCTTGGCGGCCTCTTCGGCCTCGCGGTCAAAGCGCGGCAGCCATTCCTGCATTGTCTCTGGCACCCGCTTCAGCCCGGCCAGGTGCGCCTGCACCTGCTCATGCGCCAGCCGTCCGCACTGCTCGGCCAGCGAGAGCGCCAGCAGCAGTAGCGCCGTCAGTTGCGCCGTAAAACTCTTGGTCGCCGGAATTGCAATTTCCAGTCCGGCGTGGGTAAGGAAGACCGAGTCTGCTTCGCGCACAATCGTGGAGTTCTCCACGTTGGAGATAGCCAGCGTGCGCAGCCCTGCCTCGCGCGCGGCGCGCAGCGCGGCTATTGTGTCGGCGGTCTCACCCGACTGCGTAATGAACACGGCCAGCGTCTCGGCACCGCCCAGCGGCTTGCGATAGCAGTACTCGCTGGCGTGCGAAACCTCCACCGGAATTCCCGCCAGGTCCTCGATCATGACCTTGCCGGCCAGCCCCGCGTGGCGGCTGGCACCGCTGGCCACAATCACCACCCGCGCCAGCGGCGTACCAAATAGAAAATGACGATCCAGCTTGATATTGCCCTGCTGATCCAGATGACGCTCAATGGTCTGGCGCACTGCGCCCGGCTGCTCATAGACCTCGCGCAGCATGTGATAACGGAATTTGGGCGTGACTTCTCCGCCAGTGCCCTCTTGCATCGGCATTGCAACAACTCCCGGGGTGTTACGAAGGAAATGCGGGAGACAGACGGCAGGTTCACCGCCTGCCTCCCGCGTCAAGTTCGGCCAGACGCTCCGCGGAACACCTCAGCGAGGCATTCCGCGTGGCATCGTGGATTAGAAGAGGATCTTCGCCGCCAACTGCAACGTACGGCCGTCACGGCTGCCCGTGACCTTGCCGTAGGTCGAAGTCGATGACATGCTGGTGCCAATCGTCGTCGGGTTGGCGTGGTTGAACAGGTTGAAGCCCTCGAAGCGGAACTGCGTGCTCACCTTTTCGAAGATCTTCAGGTTCTTCATCAGGGCCATGTCATAGCGCCACAGTCCGGGGCCAGTGACCGAGCCACGGTGTTCGGTCGGAACCACACCGGAAAGCGTCGGGTAAGTGAACGCCGCTTGGTTGAACCAATTCGTCCAGCTGTGCGCCGCTCCAGAATTCGGATCCGAGATCTGATCCGGACGAATGCTGGAAATGCGGCCGTAACCCGCCGTTCCCGCAACAAAGAAGCCGCTCATCATCGGATCGCCTTCCGCTCCCGCTTTACCCAGAACAGTGAGAGGCAGTCCGCTGTTGACGGTCAGGATGCCGGAAGCTTCCCAACCACCGAGCACGTGTCCCACAAACCCCTTCTGCGACGCAAACCACGGCGTGTCGTAGACAAAGTTGGCGCTGAAGACGTGACGGCGGTCCAGCGTGGCACGGCCGTATTCGCACTCAACGCAGTAGGTGTACATCACGCCGGTCGAACGATCCGTCTGGTTGTTGGTCAGGTTCTTCGACCAGGTGTAGAACGCGCCGAAGGTCGTGTTCTTGCCGAACTGCTTCTTCACCGAGGCCTGAAGACCGTGGTAGTTGGACTTGAACCGGGGCGAAAGCAGACCGATCGACTCAAAGCCCTGGTACGGACGGTACTTGTTCAATGCACTGCCGCAATCCACAGTGGCTTTATAGATGCCATTCGAGAGGCAGCCAGACAGAACGCCACCAGCAGCGGCAACACCCGGTGCAACCTGGTTGATGTCGATAAGACCCGTCAGATGACGGCCCTCATTTCCCACATAACCCAGGTCCACCATCCAGCCCTTGCCGAACTCCTGCTGCACATCCAGGTTCCAGCTCAAGGTGTATGGCGTCTTCCAGTTGGGGTCGGTGCCGTAGAGGCTCTGCGGCCGCGCATTGGCTCCCGCCACATCCGGGGACGAGATGAAAGTCCCGAGGCTGGAGTCTGCGGAGTTATTGAAGATGTTGTCTTCAATGAGACCGGCCGCAACCGAGTCATAGAACATGCCAAAGCCGGCGCGGACGGACGTCTTGCCCTTGCCGTACGGGTCCCACGCGATACCGACGCGCGGAGCGAAGTTGAGATTGTTCTGGCGGGTAATGAACTTGCCGTAGGAGGAGTTGACGTCGCCCACAACGTAACCGTTGGTTCCGGCCGCCGCGGTGATGATGTTTCCGTTGGCATCAATGGTTGCCGCGTTCGCCGCGCTGTACTGCGCCGGATCGAACGAGGGCAGGTTCTTGCCCTCAGCCCACGGAGTCTGGAAGTACGAGTAGCGGAGTCCGTAGCTGACGGTCAGGTTCGGCAGAACGCGCCACTGATCCTGTCCATAGACTTCAAACAGGTTCTGCTTGATGTTGGCATTGAAATCCGCCGACGACTGAGATATCCCCAGCGCAGAGTAACCCAGCAGGAAATTTGCCCAATCCTGACTGATCGCATCGGACGCCGCATAGTTCGAAGAGTCGAACGAGTACGTGCCGGCATTGTTTCCGGCTGCGTTCTCTTCCTTCTGGTAGCGGTTATAGGAGACGCCGAACTTCATGGCGTGCTTTCCCTGCGTCCAGCTGAAGTTGTCGAACAGGTTGTGGTTCCGGTTATAGTCGCGGTACTGGCCGAAGCTCCCGAATGTCCCGTTGTTAAAGTCGTCAAAATAGACGGTCGGGATGCGGTTCAGCGTCACGCCGTACGGCAGGTTCACCGCGCTCGCCACGTCCGGCGAGTTGGTGCGCGCCGCCAGGCCGGTCGGATCACTGGTGATCGCGCCGTAGGAGTAAGCGTAGCCAACTTCGTTGTACAACTTTTCCGAGATCTGGAAGGTCGCGCGAGCCATGAACTGGTGGCCCGGCGAGTTGGTCTTGGTATTGCCGATGCCCGGCAGATAGGACTGCGGCCCGAACAGGCCGTAAGGCTCTTCCGTCGGAATCGAGTCGTTGATGAAGCGGCCCATCAGGGCAATCTTCGAAGTCAGCAGGTGGTCGATGCGATACAGTTCCTCGCGGTAGTTGAAGACACCCGCGGCCTGCGAAGACACATCCGTGCCATTCACAGAAAGACCCGGCATGGCTGCAACCTTGCTGAAGACATCCTTGATGTACGCAGCGGCAATTGGGTTGAAGTTCGCAGGGGCGATCGAGGTGCCGGTCGCCGCGCAGGAACCGTCGCTGTTGATCGCCGTACATACCGTGCTGGAGAAGTTACCAGCCAGCATGTCCGCGGTGGGCAGCGTCGAACTCTTGGTGACCGGCGTGGTCACGCGGCGGACTTCTTCACTGAAGAAGAAGAACGTTTTGTCCTTCTTCTCATAGATGCCGGGGATGTAGACCGGACCGCCGATGGTGCCACCAAAGTCGTTGTACCGCAGCACCGGACGCGCCAGGCCCTTGAACTTGTTATACGGCGTGTTGGCGTTCAGCCAGTCGTTGCGGAAGAACTCATACAGCGAACCGTGGAGCTGGTTGCTGCCGGAGCGGGTCACAACGTTGATCTGACCCGACGCCGAACGACCAAACTCAGGAAGGTAGCCGCTGCGCTCAACCTTGAATTCCGAAATCGCATCAACGCTGGGATAAACCAGCAGGGTGATGTTGGAACCGTGGTCCAGGTTGTCGGCGCCGTCAATCGTCCAGTTGTTCTGGCTCTGGCGCTGGCCGTTGATGGCGAAGGAGACGATGTTGACCTGGCCGCTCGGGTTCGTGGTGCCGACGTAAATCTGGTCGGAAGCGTTGCTGGTAACGCCCGGCTGCAGGGTGACCAACTGCTCGTAGTTGCGGTTGTTCAGCGGCAGTTCGCGAACCTGCTGACCGGCGATGAGGCCTTCAACGGCCGCCGTGTCCAAGTTCACCTGATCCGGCGAGGCTTCCACCTGCACGGTTTCCGAACTGCTGCCCGGAACCAGCTGGGCATCGATTGTCAGGCGATCGCTGACGTTGAGCACGATGTCCTTGTGGATTACCGTGCGGAACCCGGTGGCCGTGACGGTCACCGAATATTTGCCCACCGGCAGCAGCGGGGCGACAAATTCACCCGCCGGACCTGTGTGCAGTGTACGGATTGCCTGTCCGCGATCCGTGTTGGTGACTGTCACCAGCGCATTCGGTACAACCGCGCCAGTGGAGTCTGTGACAGTGCCGCGTATCTGTCCGGTGATTTCCTGCGCGGAACCCACCAGCGATGCGACAAGCACCAAGATGAGCAGGAGCAGCATGGTTCTGAAGCGCATTCGGCCTCCTGAAACTCGGTGAATAGTGTTTGAAGCGTTCGACCATCTCTACATGTTCGTACATGTTCGTTTATGGTCGTTGTAGACCGAACACGCTACTCTGGGTCGCCCCTCAAAGTCAATCCTTTTTGTCATGGCGAAAATCGCCTGCATTCCCACAAAATCCTTATCTTTCACCACTATTTCTAATTCCCATGAACTCGATAAGGAAAATGAATTCTCCCGTCGGATTTCTGCCGGAAAAACGATTGTCCGAACGAATCCGACCTGATATGTTCAAAAACATTCATCCCGGCGGGCCGCTCGCGCCGCGCTTGCTCCTGCGGGGCCGCCGCTCCTCAGGAGAGCCATGTCCAGCGCCGCCTCGTCTTCGTCCAGTTCCGCCCCGGCCCTGCGCCGTTCGCTCACCCTGTGGAACCTGATCATCTACGGCATCATCATCATTCAGCCCATCGCGCCCATGGGCATCTTCGGCGGCATCGCCAACAAGGCCCGCGGACACGTCGTCACCACCATCCTGATCGCCATGGTGGCCATGATGTTCACCGCCCTCAGCTACGGCAAAATGGCGCGCGTCTACCCCAGCGCCGGCTCGGCCTACACTTACGTCGGCAGCGAACTTAGTCCGCTGCTCGGCTACCTGACCGGCTGGAGCATGGTGATGGACTACCTGCTCAACCCGCTCATCTGCATCATTCTGTGCAGCGACCTCTCGCGGAACATCATTCCGCAGATTCCGCACGCGCTCTGGGCCGTCTTCTACGCCCTGCTGTTCACCATGCTGAATCTGCGCGGGGTCAAAACCTCGGCGCGAGTGAACAACATCATGGCCGCCGGCATGAGCGTGGTGGTTGTCGTCTTCCTCATCGTCGCCTTTCGCTACATCTTCGGCATGGAGCCAAAGCTCCCCGGCTTCTACACCCGGCCGTTCTACGACCCGCAGAATTTCTCCCGCGTCGCGGTCTTCCAGGGCACGTCGCTGGCGGTGCTCACCTACATCGGCTTTGACGGCATCTCCACGCTCTCCGAAGAGGTTGAGAACCCTCGCCGCAACATCCTGCTGGCCACCGTGCTGGTCTGCCTGATTACCGGCCTGCTGAGTTCGGTAGAGGTCTACGCCGCGCAGCTTGTCTCGCCCTGGACGCAGGCGCTCACCCAGCCCGACACTGCTTATGTCGACATCGCGGGCAAGGTCGGCGGCATGCGCCTCTTCCATTTGCTAAACCTCACGCTGCTGGTGGCCAACATCGGCTCCGGCATGGGCGCACAGTTGGGCGCGGCGCGCCTGCTCTACGGCATGGGACGCGGCAACGCGCTGCCCAAGGGCTTCTTCGGCAGAATCGACGAGCGCAGCGGCATCCCGGCCAACAACGTGCTCCTCATCGGCGTGCTCGCCCTTGGCGGCGCCTTCCTGATGAGCTATGAGGCCGGTGCCGAACTGCTGAACTTCGGCGCCTTCATCGCCTTCATGGGCGTGAACATGGCCGCGTTTGTGCGCTACTTTGTACGCGACGGGCGTCGAGGCCCCAGCGGATTCCTCTTCCACCTCTTCTGCCCGCTGGCAGGCTTTGCCATCTGCGCCTTCATCTGGTGGAACCTGGCGCTGACCACGAAGATCTTTGGCGTGCTCTGGCTGGCAGTTGGCGTGGCCTATGGCGCACTGAAGACGCGCGGCTTCCGCCGTGAGCTGGTCAGCTTTGAGGCTCCCTCCGACTAACCGGCAGGCAAGCAACTTCCCGTGCCCCACTTCTGCCCTCCGTCGGCAGAAGTGGGTTCATACGTCCATAGATCGACCATTTCGCCGCGACGATGTTTCCGCCGCCGTCCTGCGCGACAAGCTACACCAGACAACTGCCAGCATTGACGAATAGAAACTTTGCACGCCTGCGCGAAGGCCGGGGCGCAGGGATCCTTCGCTGCGCTCAGGATGACAGCCCGCGAGATGAATGGGATTTGTGAGGAGGATTGACCCGCGGGAGGGCGCTTAGTGCGCGCCCTCCGCGATCGTCTGGTTCTTTTCTTTGAGCACAAAGCTGGCGGCGTAGCCCACGATGAAGGCCGTGGTGCTGCCCAGTGCTACATACCAGGTGTAAGGCACCTTGGTGCACTGCCACAGGTAAACGTTGAGCACAAATCCGGCGAGCATGCCTGCCATAGCTCCGCGCTCGGTGGCCTTCTTCGTCAGCACGCCAAGCAGGAAGACCCCAAGCAGTCCGCCATAGGAAACCGAGGCGATGGAGAGGCCGACCTCCAGCACTTTGCCGCCGCCGCGCGCCACAATCGCCAGTGCAAACAGCACCACGCCCCAGCACACGGTCGAAAGCCGCGAGACGAACATGCGGTGCTTCTCCGTGGCCTGCGGCGCAATGCGCGAATAGAAATCCACCACTGTGGTCGAAGACAGCGAATACAGCGCCGCGCTCAAGTTGGACATGGCCGCCGCCAGAATGGCCGAGATCAGCAGCCCGCTGATGCCATGCGGCATATGAGTCACCACGAAGGCCGGAAAGATGGTGTCCGTGCGGGTGAAGGCCGTTTCCGGCGGCATCAGCTTGTAGAAGACGTAGAGCATGGCGCCGATCAGCAGGAACAGCGCAAACTGCGCCAGCACCACCACGCCGCTCATCAGCAGAGCCATCTTGGCCTGCCGCTCGCTGCGTGAGCTGAGCAGCCGCTGCACGATGAGCTGATCGGTGCCATGGCTCGCAGTGGTCAGGAACGCGCCGCCGATGACGCCGGACCAGAACGTGTAGGTCGCCCAGAAGTTCCACGAGAAATCGAACATGCGGAACTTGTTCGCCGCGCTCGCCACCTGGTAGACCGTGGGCCAGCCTCCGGGGACAAGGTGGATGATGGTGAAGAAGCCGATGATGGTGCCGGTCAGGTAGACCGAGAGTTGAATCACGTCGGTCCAGATGACGGCCGACATGCCGCCCTTGAACGTGTAAGCCAGCGTCAGCACGGTGACGATGGCGATGGCGGCCACGTCACGCGCGAAGTCGCTGTGGTGCCCGAGCAGAGGCCCCAGCGCAATGCCCACAACAATCGCCACGGCAAACACGCGGACACCCTCGGCTGCCGCGCGCGTCAGCAGGAACAGCCCTGCGGTGAGCGAGCGCAGCCGCTTGCCAAACCGCCGGTCGATGAGCTGATAGGCGGTGACAAGGTCTCCGCGGAAATAGTGCGGAATGAGCAGCAGGCAGATGATGACGCGCCCGACCAGGTAGCCGAGCACCAGTTGCAGAAAGCGGAAGTCCTTGTCGAAGGCCATGCCCGGCACGCTGATCACGGTCAGCGTGCTGGTTTCGGCCGCAACAATGGAGAGCGCAATGGCCCACCACGGAATCGTCTGCTCGGCGAGAAAGTAACTCTTCAGCGTCTGGTTCTTCTTAAAGTGCATGCCAAACGCCGTGACCGCCACCAAATACACGGCGATCACAACGAGGTCCAGCGCATTCAATCCCATGGCTCTCCGCTTCCGTGCCGGTTAACCGGCAATGACCTTCAGTCCCAGGCCCGGAGCCTTGGGCAGAATCAGTTTTCCCTTCTCGAACTTCACACCTTCATACGGATCGTTGGCGATGAGCAGCGGCCCGTCGAGATCGGGGTAGTCCACCAGCGGCGCCAGGTGCGCGGCCGCCGTGCAGGAGCAAGAGCTGCTGATCATGCAACCGAGCATCACCTTCATGTCGAGCGCGCGTGCCATCTTGATCCAGCGGTAGGCCTCCATGATGCCGCCCGACTTGTCGAGCTTCACGTTGATGCCGTCGTAGGCTTCCTTCAGCTTCGGAATCAGCGCGGCGCTGGTGCAGGCTTCGTCGGCGATGATGGGCAGGTGCACCTTGCTGCGCACGTAGCGGATCTCCTCGAACATGTGCGCAGGCATCGGCTGTTCAATCAGCTCCACGCCCTGCAACTCCAGCCAGTTGATCTTGCGGATCGCCTCTTCCTTGTCCGTCCAGCCCTCGTTGGCGTCCACACGCAGCGGCTTCTTGGTCACGCTGCGGATGGCCTCGATGGTCTCTTCATCGCTCTTGAGGCCGACCTTCACCTTCAGCACCGGATACTGCTCGGCCTCGCGCGTCTTCTGCCGCGTGATCTCCGGCGTGTCAATGCCGATGGAGAAGGTTGTGACCGGAGCCATCGCCGGGTCGAGTCCGAAGTATTCATACAGCGGCACGCCCAGGCGCTTGCCCAGCCAGTCGCAGATGGCAATGTCAACGGCCGCCATGGCCGCGTGCTGCCCGTCGCCGAGCGCCTTGCGGATCGATGCCAGCATCACGTCAAACTGGCGCGGATCGCCCGCGAGGATCGCCGGTTTGATGGCGTCGATGGCCTGCTTCGCCTGCTCGGGAAACTCCTTGTAGCGCACGATTGGCGCGCCTTCGCCGTAGCCGGTAATGCCGTCATGCGTGTACTGCACATGCACGGTGTCACGGTAGGCGCTCGACGACATGGTGGTCGTCCAGGTGTGGCGCAGGTTCAGGCGCTTCAGCTCAACCTTCACCTCGGTCGGGCCGCCCTTCTTCGTGGAAGCTTCACTGGTTGTCGTCATTGCCGCCGCCGCGCAGGCTGCGCCTGCCATCTTCATCCATTCCCTGCGATTCACTGCTTCACCCTCCGCGCCGCCACCAGGAGCTTGGTCCACGGCATGTCGTCCAGCTTGCTGATCTGCACCATTGGATGCTCGTGTGTGGTGTCGTGTATGAACTCGCCGCCACCGATGTACATGCCCGTGTGCGTAATCTTGTCGAGGCTCTCGCCGAAGAACAACAGGTCGCCCGCTTGGAGTTCCTCGCGCTTTACCGGCACCACGCCGCTCCAGCTCGCCTGCACGTCGGCGTCGCGGGGCATCAGGATGCCGCGCTGCCGCACCACCATCTGCGTGAAGCCCGAGCAGTCAAAGCCGTAGCTCGACGTGCCGCCCCAGGTGTAGGTGACGCCGAGGAAGCGCCGTGCCACTTGCAGGCTCTCCTCGATCGTCAGCGGCTTGAAGTCGGCGCTGACATCGCCTTTCTGCACGTAGGCCTGCTCGCCGGTCGCCAGCTTCACCTTCAGCCAGCGTTCGCCGCTGCCCACCTTCTCCGGCAGCACTTCCAGCCGCGCCTCCCACGGAAGGTTCAACACCGGCGCGTGCTTGGTCACATCCGGCTCGCGGTAGACGTTGGCGCTCTTCTGCACCACGCGCACCACGCGGCCCGCCGGAGCATATTCGCCAACTCCAGCCAGCAGCTCCTCGCTGCGTACCCATCCGGTGTAGTCGTCCGCCGTGCGGACCTCCACCCATCCCTCACTGGCCCGCAGCGCGTGCACACCCGCGCCATACAGCGCCTGCGAGACCACTTCGCTGTCCGCCGAGGCCTTGGCATACATGTTCACCACCGGCCGCGCCACCACCAGTTCCGGCTTGGGGGTAGAGGCTTGCGCCCACACCATCGCCGCCGGAGCCGCCAGCATCAGCAGCACCCACATCATGCGCACAACCATCGCGCCGTCCATCTTCATTCCACCGCTCCTGCAAGCTGCCATCTTCGACTTCCATCCCCCGGACTTGCCTTCTACTGAGCCTTGCCCGCGGAGCCTGCGATCCGGTGCTCCACGTTCCAGCCTTCCACCTGCACCGAGAACTTCTGCGCTCCATCCACCAGATGGAAGCGCAACGTGCGCGTCTCACCCGGCAGCAGAGAGATGAAGTTATCGTCCCACAGAATCGGTGCGATCAGCTCATCTTTCCCCGGCTTCACGGCTTCGGCGTGGACCATGAAGGCCACGCTCTTGCCTGTGTTCTGCAGCCGCAGCACGCCGCCGCTGGCCGTCACCTGCTCCAGACGCGCGCTCACCGTGGCCTTCGGCAGCTTCTCCAGCGCTGTCAGGTCTGCATAGCGCGCAGCCGGCGTGTAGAAGTAGTTGCTCTTCTCCCACTGCAGGTCGGCCAGCGCCTTCGGCACCACGTAGAAGTTCCCGCTCAACATGTGGCCCTTGGCGTCGCGCAAGTCCAGCTTCAGGAAGGTTGCCTCCGTCTGCGCGGGGACCGTGATGGTGTGTGCAACCGCGTCGGGTGCAAGGTCGAGCGCCTGTTCCTTTGAGAACGTCTGCTGCCCATCGAGGCTGAACACCTGCGCCTTGACCGTGAGCTGCTTCTGCTCCGCCAGCGTCGAGTTCACAACGTCCACCGTGCGCTCGTCGTAGCGATACTGCACGTGCACCGGCTCGTTGGCCTTGCGGGTGCCAAAGTAGCCGCCCGCCGGAACCAGATAGTAGTCGTACAGGTGCCAGATAAATTCCGGCCACGCGTTGTTCAGCATCCACTGAATCACGCCGGTCGAGGTGTACTTGTTTGCCGAATAAGCCTCGAACATCGCGCGCTCGCCGTCGTAGGCCATCCACTGCGCCTTGCGGTTGTAGTCGTCAAAACCGGTGGCCTTGCCGAACTGCGCTTCCATGGCGGCGTTGAAGTTGTTGTACTGCGCAAACTTTCCGATTCCGGCGTGGAAGTTCCACTGCGCATCCTGCGGCCACCAACTCTCTTTCGGCAGCGTGCGGCGGATGCTCTCCGGCAGCGGAATTGCAGGCCCCGGACCGGTCTCCGTGTTGTAGCCGTAGGCGCCGCCGAGCTTGGCCTTGTCCAGATACCAATATTCCGGCGGCACATAGTCGTACGGGCCGCTCATCTTGACACCGCTCGCTCCGGTCACCTTGGTTGGCGTTGCCGAGGCGGAACTGACAAACGGATTCGGCCAGTCGCGCTCTTTAAGGATGTCGATGTAATCCTGCTCGACATCCGCCGGTGGCGGCCCGTCGCTGCCGTTCAGCCACACAAACACGCTGGGATGCTGGCGCAGGCGGCTGATCTGGCTGTGCAGCGAGGCCTTCGAAATCTCGTGGTCTTCAGGCGTCCACTTGTTCCAGTGCTCCCAGTGGTCGCAGCAGCACCACCCGGCCATGATGAGGATGCCCATCTCGTCGGCCATGCGGAACATCGATTCGCTGCCGAGCTTGCCTTCGAGCCGCACCGTGTTCAGCCCCATGTGCTGCACGTACTCCAGCTCCTGGCGCAGACGCTTGTCAGGCTCGCGGTAGAAAACGTCCGGCGACCAGCCCGCGCCGCGGATGAGAATGTTGCGGCGGTTGATGCGGAACTGGCGGTGCCCCTCGGCATTTACGTCGCCCTGCACCTCGCGGATGCCGAAACGCGTGGCCTCCTCGCCGGAGACCTTGCCCTCGACCGATACGGTGACCGTGAGCTTCTCCAGGTGCGGCTTGCCGTACTGTGCCGGCCACCACGGCTGCGGATGCGCCACAACCAGTTGCTTGAACTCCGCGGGCGTAAAGCGCACGGAGCGCGTTTCGTTCGCCTTCAACTCCACCGTCTGCTCAACCGTTGCGCCGCAGAGCGTGGCGCGCACCGTGGCCTTCACAGGCGCGTCGGTCGCGTTTTCCACATCGGTTACCACGGTCAACTCGGCGGCGCTCAGCGCGTCGTCCGTGAAGTGCGTGGTCACCGCCGAATTGCGCACCGCCACCGGTCCGCTCTCATCGAGGTAGACCTCGCGCCAAAGCCCCAGGCTCTTGTCGGCAGGGGCATGGTTCCAGTCCACAAAATTGATGCCGAGATCGTTCTCCGTCTGGGTAAAGACCTCGACGGCCACCACGTTGTGCCCCGGTTTCAGCAGCTTGGAAACTTCAAATTCATAGGCGCGGTAGGCGCCGGCAACCTGCTTGGTGTCCGCGAGCTTGTGCCCGTTCAGCCAGATGTTGGCGCGGTAGTTGATGCCCGCAAAGTGCAGCCACTTCCTGCGCCCATCGTTCGCCGACGTGAACTCCGTGCGATACCACCACGAGGCGTGGTAGGGGCTGCTGTCGGACATGGGCAGGTTGGCGAAAATCTTGCCTTCGGGATAATCCGTGCCGGGAATGTCGCGGAAGTTGCGGCCGTAGAAGGGGTCTTTGACGCCGAGCTTTCCGGCCGCGAGCTGCGCTGCCAGTACTGTGCTCGGAACGGTGGTGCGAATCCATGTGGAGTCGGCCTTGAAGTGCGTGGTGCTCAGCGTGGCGCCGTCAAAGTTCTGTCCAGCGGAGGAATGCAGTTGCCAGCCTTCACGCAGTTCCAGCCTAGGCGCGGTCGCGGCCTTCCGCACCGCTCCACGCGCCACCACCTGCGCAGACGCCCCCAGGGAACACACCAGCAATACGGCACAAAGCCTGGCAAAGAGATTGCACTTCGAACGACCGGCAGGACGGCACTTCATCGGCGACCTCGGCGGCGAAGACGTGTAAGGCTGTCCTCATCCGAACAGAAATGAACATATTAGAACAAAGTCGTTCACCGCTGGCAATCGCTTTCGCAGCCACCTTACCCCGCGGCAAGTTTCGCGGAAAAGCCGTCTATTGCGCCAGTGTGCGGCCGTACTCCGAAGCGGTCTCCACCTGCGAGAAATATTGGTAGGCGATCTGCGAAATCTGGCTGATGGTTTCTTCCGCCTCGTGCCCGTTGGCCGCGTAGGTGGTGAAGACCGAGATGATGTATGGATGTTTCTTCAGCAGCACAATGCCCACGTCATTGCGCACGGCGTCGAGTTCGCCCGGCTTGTTGGCAATGGCGACCTCTTCCGGCAGCAGACGCGGAATCCAACTGTCTTTATAAGTGGAGAGCAGGCGCAGCAGATCGTCGCTGGAGGCGCGGTTGACGATGCGCGCGCGGTAGATGTCTTCCAGCAGCCGGGCCATCTCGCGCGGCGTGGAGACATTCTCGCGGCCTTCCTTGGCCGCCGTGCCGTCCATCATCTTGCGGCGCAGGCGGGTCTGAGGCAGGCTGGCGGCGTCAAGCATGTGGTTCACCTTTTCCATGCCCACGCGATCGATGAGGATGTTGGTGGCCGAATTGTCGCTGACGGTGACGACGAAGCCTGCCAGGTCGCGGTTGGTCACGCGGGTCACGCCCGGCGTCAGGTTGCCGAGGATGTAGCTGTCGGGCGCAAGGTCCTTGGTGTCGACCACGTAGGTGTCCGCGAGCTTGGCACCCGTGGCAGTCTCCGACTGGCGGTAGAGTTCGGTAAGCAGCGCCACCTTGATGCAGCTTGCCGTGGGGAACACGTCGTCGCCATTGATGCTGAACTCGCGGCCATCAGCGAGGTCGCGGATGGTGACGCCGGCCACGCCGTGGAATTCCTGCGCCTTGCGCTCCACGTCATGCCGCATCTTCTCCCACAGCAGTTCGCGCGTGTGCAGCGCGGCGGAAGCGCCCGCACTCTTTGCCGTGGAAGATTCATGCGTGGCCTGTGCCAACGCCAGCGGAGAGCCGGCCAGCACGGCCAGCAGCAGCAATGTTGCAGCAGATTTCAGCATCGGTCCCCTTGCGGCCCGCAGGCCAATGGCTGGGCAATGCGCGAAAAAACGCTCGCGCGGCCCGGCGGAGCACACCTGAATTGAATGTGGTCTAGCCTATCGCCCACGGCGCGCAGCGTCAACGCAACGCACGACGAACGCAGATGAGGGGATTCAATGCCTGTGCCGCGGCCTCTGCGGGCCGCTGGCAGCGCCTACATCAGATGAACGTCGACTTCGTCGCCCGGAGCAAATGAAGTCCGCCCGGACGGAAGAACGGCCCAGCCGTCGGAGTGCACCAGCGTGTTCAACATGCCGGTCGCCTGGTCTCCGGCGTCGAAGGCCAGCAGTGTTCCATCGCGCTCTTCCAGCCGCACGCGCAGCAAGCGCACCACGCCTTCGCGCTTGCCGACCTGCGATTGCAGCACGGCCCGCAGCATTCTTGGCAGCACCTGCGCGTGCCCCATGGCCTTGCGCAACGCAGGCTTCACAAACTCCGCAAAGGTCAGCATGGAGGCCACAGGGTTTCCCGGCAGGCAGAAAACCAAAGTTTTACCACGCATGCCGAAGGTTGTCGGCCCGCCCGGACGCATGGACACCGAATGGAACACCTGCTCAAATCCGAGATCGGTGAGCACCTTGCGCACTAGGTCACGCTCGCCCACGGAGACGCCCGCCGAAGTGATGAAGACGTCGGCCTTCAGACCCTCGGTCATCTTCTCCACGTGGCTGGCTTCGTTGTCGCGCGCAATGCCCAGCAGGCGAACCTCCGCGCCGCAGGCACGCGCCGAGGCCGCCAGTGAAACTCCATTGCTGTCGATCACCTTGCCGGGAGCAGGACGGCTGCCCAGCTCGAGCACTTCATCGCCGGTGGAAAGAATGGCAACCACGGGGCGGCGATGCACGGCAATCTGTGTGCGTCCAAGCGAGGCCATCAGGCTGATCTCCGCCGGGCGAACCACGGCTCCGGCCGGCAGCGCAACCTCTCCGGTATGGAAATCCGAGCCGGTGAAGCGCACGTGCTGGTGCAGCTTCACGGCCTTCTTCGGCGTGACAAAATCGCCTTCGGCCTCGGCGTGCTCAAACGGCACCACTGCGTCGGCACCCTTCGGCAGGCGTCCGCCAGTCATGATCCGGACGGCACAGCCGGGCGTGACTTCAAACTCCGCATCCGAACCGGCGGTAATCACGCCGAGCACATGCAAGCGAGCGCCTTCGGTGCAGTCGGCGGTGCGGACAGCGTAGCCATCCATCGCCGAGTTGTCGCACAGCGGCATCTCCCACGGCACGGAAACGTCCTCGGCCGTAACCAGACTGAGTGAATCGATAAGATCGACAGATTGGGCTTCAAGGGGAGTAACGCGTTCCAGAACCAGGCGCCGGGCTTCTTCAAAGGTTGGCAAAACTTTCACCCGAAATCTTTCTTGGAGAAGTCTACCCGGCAACGCCGAGCAGCTTCCCGTCTTCCAAGTAGATTACTTTCCCTCCGAGCTTTTCGCCAAGCCGCTCATCGTGGCTGGCGAGCGCAATGGTGATCCCCTCGCGGTGCAACGAGACGATGAGCGATTCCAGCAGCGCCACGCTGGCGCGGTCCACGTTTGCCAGCGGCTCATCCAGCAGCAGCACCTCGGGCTTGCAGGTGAGTGCGCGCGCAACCGCCACCCGGCGCGTTTCGCCGCCGGAAAGCTTGCGCGCATTGCGCGTCTCAAACCCGGCGAGGCCCACGCGCGCAAGGTTGGTACTCACCGTTCTTCGCGTGATTTCGCGATCCCAGCCGCGCACGCGTGCGCCATAGCCTACGTTGGCGGCCACGTTGCCGGTAAACAGATACGGCGTCTGTTGCAACAGTGTCACGCGCTGGCGCAGCCGCGTGCATTCCGCCAACGACCAGCCGACAGGCTCACCAGCAAACTCCACCGTGCCACTTGCGGGCCGCGATAAGAACGCCAGCAGGTTCAACAGCGTGCTTTTGCCCGAGCCATTTGGCCCGGCCAGCACGTACAGCCCGCCCTTTTCGAGCATCAACTCGTCAAAGGCCAGCACCGGCGTACGGCCGTAGCACAGCTCAATGCCGCGCAGTTCGTACTGGAGACTCATGCGCGCCTCCCCTGCGCCAGCGTGAGGAAGATGTTCACGCCGAAGGAAATCGCCATCAGGATCAACCCGAGCGCGAGGCCGAAGGCAAACTCACCCTTACTGGTTTCGAGGGCAATCGCCGTAGTCATCGTGCGCGTATAGGAGCGGATGTTGCCGCCGAGCATCATGGCCACGCCAACTTCGGAGACGACGCGGCCGAAGCCGGCGACGATGGCCGCCATCAACCCGAAGCGGACTTCGCAGGCCATCCGCCAAAAGGCCTGCATGTTGCTGGCGCCGAGCGTGCGCGCCGTGGAGAGGATGCGCTCGTCAGCTGCCTGCAACGCTGTCAGCGTGTACATGCTGACGATGGGAATGGCGAGGATGGACTGCCCGACGATGATGGCCCGCGGCGTGAACAGCAGCCCCAGCGAACCGAATGCGCCCTGCCGGCTAAGGAAGGCGTAGACCACCAGACCCACCACCACGGTCGGCATCGCCATCAGGCTGTTGAGGATCAAGCGCAACGCGCCGCGTAGCGGAAAACGCCCAAGCGCAAGCGCGGCGCCGATGGGCACACCCGCCAGCGAGGCCAGCAGGATGGACCACAGCGCCGCGTGCAACGATACCGCCACGGCCGACATGACATCCGCATCGCGCGCCAAGATCAAGCCGAACGCGGTGCGAAGCGATTCCGAAAGAAAATTCACGCGCTACTTTTTCGAGTAGATGAAGAACACAGGGTCGCCCTGCACCTTGTAATCCTCAATGATCTTCTGGCCCTCGCGCCCGGTGATGTAGTCGATGAACTTCATCGCCAGCGCGTGCTGCACATGAGGATACTTTTGCGGATTCACGGCAATGACGCCGTACGGATTGAACAAACCGTTGGCGCCGGTCAGCGCCTGCACCTGCTCCACCGTGAGCTTGGGAGCAATTGCCTTCTTTGATTTGCCTGCCGCGCGGCTGGAGTCGTAGACGTCGACAAGATCGGTCTTGCCGTGGCGCATGGCGTTGTAGGTGCCGCGGTCGGCCAACGTGTAGGCGCGCATCTCGGTGGCCATGTTGATGACTTCACCCATGCCCTGCCCGGCCGAACGGTACCAGCCGCCTGCAGGCTTGATGCCCGCCGCCGCCCAAATCTCCTTTTCCTTCTGGTGCGTGCCGGATTCATCGCCGCGCGAAATGAACGCCGCCTGCTTGGTCGCCAGCCGGCGGAAGGCATCGGCCGCCGAGGTTGCGTGCTTCAGATCCGCCGGATCGTTCGCCGGACCAATCACGATGAAGTCGTTGTACATCACGTCGCGGCGATTCACGCCAAAACCGGCGGCGATGAACTTGTCTTCCAGAGCGCGGGCGTGCACCAGCGTCACGTCCACATCACCCTGTTCGCCCAGCTTCAGGGCCTTGCCGGTGCCAACGGCAATCACGTCTACCTTGCAGCCGCACTGTTTCTCAAATGGCGGCAATAGTACGTTCAATAGTCCCGAATTCTCCGTGGAGGTTGTGGTTGAGAGCTTCAGACGCTGCTGCGCCATGCCCAGAGAGGCCAGCAGCACGACCAGGCACACCACCGCGATGCAGCGCACGGTGGCGGAGAGGAAACAACGAGGGGGTGTCTTCATGGATTCTTGTCAGCTCCCTATGTATTTTGCGTACAAGCTGCGGGCAACGCCAACATCCGTTGTGCCCTTCAGGATCGCCCGGCCATCGGGAAACACGGTCAAATCATACCCCTCAATCTGCGCGCGCAGCGCAAATTCATTGACCTTGATGGGGCCGAGTCCTTCCAGGCGCGACGCCAGTTCCCCGAGGTCGATGTGGCGCTCGCGGTCGTGGATCTGAACCGCGTTGCGTCCGCACAGGCTGATGGGTTTGCGGTGCTTGCCCGTGAGGTAGGAGTACTGCTTCAGTCCGCAGGCGGGGCAGTCGGCTTTGGCCTCCGGCTGCGCCATCTGCACAATGTCTCCGGTCCACACATCCACAATCGTCAACTGACGGTTGAGCTGGTCAATGTTTCCGGAGAGGATCTTCAACGCGTCGGCCACCTGCAGCGAAGCGATAATGGCTGTGATCGGCGCCAGCACACCCGCAGTTTCGCAGGTCTGCTGCGCACCCGTCGGAGACTCCGGCATCATGCAGCGCAGGCAGCAGGTCTTGCCCGGAACAATGGGCATCTTCAGACCGTAGCTGCCAACCGCCGCGCCGTAGATCCACGGCTTGTTGTGGCTAAGCGCGTAGTCATTGATGAGATAGCGGGTCTCGAAGTTGTCAGTACCGTCGAGAATCAGGTCCACGTCACCAAGCAGGTCGTCGATTGTCGCCGGTGTCAGGTCGCTGATCTCCGGCTCCACGGTAATGCTGGAGTTGACGGCCTTCAGGCGCGCGGCGGCCGCTGCCGCTTTCGGCAGGGCCTCCGCAACGTCCTTCTCGTCGTAGAGCGACTGCCGCTGCAGGTTGCTCAATTCCAGGTAGTCGCGGTCAATCAGCCGCAGGAAGCCGACACCGGCGCGCGCCAGCATCTCCGCCTGCGTGCTGCCCAGCGCGCCGCAGCCGACCACGGCCACGCGCGAGGCGCAGATCTTCCGCTGCCCTTCCTCGCCAATGCCGTGGAACCGCACCTGCCGCGAGTAGCGTTCAAGCACCGCCGCATCCAACGTGCTCATCGCGTTCCCTCCGCGCTAGCGGTCCGTGCAGGAATAGCACGGGTCGACCGCGGCTTGAATCAGCGGCACGTCGGCCAGGTCATTGCCCTTCACCATGGCCGCCACGGCCGCGATGTTGGCAAAGCTCGGCGTACGCACCTTTACGCGCGCGGGTGTGTCCGTGCCGTTGGACTCGACATAATAGAAAACTTCGCCACGCGGAGCTTCCACGCGCGAAACCGCCTCGCCCGCCCTCACCGAGTAGATTTCCCCGGCATGAATCGGGCCAGCAGGCATGCGGTCCAGAACCTGCTCAATGATCTTGCAGCTCTCCAGAATTTCCAGCGCGCGCACCACCACGCGGGCAAAGACGTCGCCGGAGGTCTGCACCGGAACCGCAAACTGAATCTGGTCATAGGCGAGATACGGCTGATCGCGCCGCAGGTCCATGTCGAGGCCCGAAGCACGCGCCACCGGCCCCACTGCGCCATAGGAGATTGCGTCTTCGCGCTTCAACACGCCAACCTTGCTGCACCGGGCCAGCACGCCTTCGTCGGTGGTCAGCAGCGGAATCAGCGAGCCTTCAGTCAGCTGCTTGATCTCCTGCGCCACCTTGCGAACCTTGCTGTCGTCGGTGATGTCGCGGTTGACGCCGCCGATGCGGTTCATCGAATAGTTCACGCGGTTGCCGGAGACCGACTCGAGGGTGTCCATGACCGCCTCGCGCAGGCGGAAGATCTGCATGAACAGCGTCTCAAAACCGATCAGCTCGGCGGCCACGCCGGCCCATAGCAGGTGCGAGTGCAGCCGCTCCAGTTCGGCGGTGACCATGCGGATGTGCTGCCCGCGCGCCGGGACCTCGATCTCGCCGATGCGCTCCATGGCCATGCAGAACGACATGGAGTGCACGTTCGAACAGATGCCGCACACGCGCTCCATCAGCGCAATGCACTGCGTGATGTTCTTGCGCTGCGCCAGCCACTCAATGCCGCGGAAGTTGAAGCCGACCTTCAGCGAGGCGTCAATGACGCGCTCGCCCTCGCACTCCACCTCGATCTTGTAGGGTTCTTCCAGCGCCAGGTGATACGGGCCAATCGGGATGCGGTAGCTCATAGCTTCTCTCCGGTCTTGCACAGCAGGACGCCGCGGCGGTCTTCCTCGCGCAGCATCAGCGGCGGCGTCGAGGTGCGTCCCTTGAACTCCACCGCGAAGTAATCACACAGTTCGCGCTCGGCCCAATCGGCGCCGGGGTAGGTGTCCATGATGCTCGGCACCAGGTCGCCAATTGCGACGTGCGCGCGCACCGACAGCAGCACGCCATCAATATCCCAGTGCCAGGAGACGCGATACTCTTCGCCCGGGCCGGGCACGCCGAGGATGGTGGCAAAACGCGCACCGGCCTCCAGCATCTTGCGCGCAACCTGCGGTACGGCTTCCGGCTCAACCATCAGCCACCAGCCGTCCGTGCGCTCCTCCCAGTTTCCGCCCACGTGCTTGCGGGCTTCCTGTGCGTTCATTTCGTCGTCTCCTTGTCCTCAAAGAACACGCTGGGCATCATGCTGCGCTGCAACCGGCGGCGCCGGCAGCGCTCGCACAATTGCAGCAGGTCGCGTGTCTCATGCTTCACGTGGTCAAAGGCCCGGCGAAGCAGTTCCTCATTGGCAAAGCGCACTGGCGCGCCACACTCCTTGCACGGGTGGAACTCCACCACATGCGAGGTGGCGCGCTGGCCCGGATGTTCGTAAGGCTCGATTGGATCGCTCCCCATGTGCAGCGCCAGTCCGGGGCAGCGGTCCGCGCAGCGCGCGCAGAAGGTGCAGCGGCCCGGCTCGTAGCTCCACAAGTAGGCACCGTTGGGCTGTTCCTTGCCGGTTACGGCGTTGCTTACGCAGACGTAGGCGCACATGCCGCAGCCCAGGCACTTTGCCGGGTCCAGCAGCACCTCGCCGCGGAACATCTCCGGCGTAGGCACACTGTGCGGCAGAGGTACCGTGGCCTTTTCCGTGGCCACGTTTCCGAAGATCATCTTCAGAGCTTTCAGCATTACCGGCCTCCTCCGCGAATCACCACGGCCGCCACCAGCGCCAGCACCGCAACCACGCCGCTGTACTTCCACATCAGGCTGCTGGCCTGCGTGAACTTCATGCGCGCCGTGGACGCCGCCAGAAGCGTCAGAAACGGAACCATCACCAGCGAAAGCAGCACGAAGCCGATGGCGTTCACCCACCAGTACTCACTGCGCACGGGCACCGCCAGCGTCACAAAGAAGCCGATCAGCGCCACCCACTCCAGCACGTGGGCAATCTCCCACAGCGCCAGGCGCGGCCCGTCGAACTCCGTCAGCGGCCCGGCCAGCAGTTCCTGCTCGGCGTTGGCCAGCGAGAACGGATTCAACCGCAGCTTTACCGGCAGGCACATCAGGATGGCCAGCAAGGCGGGCGCGCGCACAATCCACGGGGTGGAAGCCACAATGGCGGAGCTGCGCATGGAGCCCGAGACGGCCGCCATCGCCACCAGCGCCATCAGGAACGGCACATTGGAGACGATGCTCATGATGGCCTCGCGCGTGGCGCCCACTTCACCATAGATGGAGCGCGAAGCGTATCCGGCAAGGATGTAGCACAGCGGAGCCAGTTCGAGCAGGCCCACCAGCAGGATGATGTCGCCGACAAAACCGCTCTCCGAATTGAAGACCGGCAGCAGCGCCAGCGCGCCAATCATGCTGCCCACCGCCAGCAGAGGCAGGCCGAGCAGCAGCGGAACGTCGCTGGCAAAGCGGCTGACCGGAAGCTTGGCCAGCAACTTCACCGTGTCATAGAACGGCTGCGTGAGCGGCGGTCCAATGCGGCCCTGGAAGCGGGCTTTCAGCTTCCGCTCCAGTCCGAGCATGAACCAGCCCATCGGCAGCGCAAACAACAGTCCGGGGAACACTAGCAGCGCGAGAAATGCGCGAACGGAATTCACTTGGCACCTCCCACGCTGGGCGAGTGGTGCTGCGCCAGCTTTTCAATGGCGCGCGCCACGCCGTCAATGATGGCGTGCGGACGCGGCGGGCAACCCGGCACGAAGATATCCACCGGAATGATCTTGTCCACCGGCCCGGCAATCACCGGGCTACCGGCAAAGACGTTGCAACTGGCCGGGCACGAGCCGATGGCGACAACGACCTTCGGCTCCGGCATCTGCGCGTAGATGGTCTCCAGCGCCTCGCGCGTGGTGTTCGTCACCGGTCCGGAGACGCACAGCACGTCCGCGTGACGCGGGCTGCCTTCCAGCTTGATACCCACCTGCTCGACGTCATAGCGCGGCGTCAGGCAGGTGACCAGTTCGATGTCGCAACCGTTACAGGCTCCGGCGTTGAAGTGATACAGCCAGGCCGAACGGCGACGCGCGCGCTCCACCAGGCGATAGATGAATCCGCGATTCGTGTTCATGCAATCCCCCCGAGCAGCCGCGGCCAGAATCCAGTTGTCAGCAGGACGAGAGAGAGCAAAAGTACTGCAACAATCATCAGGCCGCGGCTGTACGGTATCGAACGCTCCGCCGTCGTGTCCGGTCCCCACCAGTACAAGGTGATGGCGCGGGCGTAGACCGCAACGGTGAGCATGGCAGCCGCACACAGTGTCGTGAGCAGCGCGGTATTTCCTGCGACGGCGGCGAAGATTCGCCAGTGCGCCGCGTATCCAAGTGTTGGGGGCACGCCCAACACCGCCAGCGAGCCGATAGCGAAACCGGCCGAGCCGATGGGATGACGCGTTGCCAGTCCGGCACCCGCGCCAAGCACTGCCCCGTCCGCCTCCGGTCCGGAGACACTGGCGAACAGCAGCGCCTTGGCCACGGCGTGAACCGTCGCGCCCAGCAGCGCGCCGGTCAAACCAAGCTCGCCACCCAGCGCCAGCGCCACAATCATCAGGCCCATGTCCTCAATGGTTGAGAACGCGAGCAGCCGCTTGAGGTTGGTCTGCGCCAGCGCCAGCAGCGCGCCGACGACGGCCGAGAGCACGCCGAGCGCGATCCACGGCAACGCGGGCGCGAACAACCACGCCTCCGTCGCGCGCAGGCTCAGCACCTCGGCAAAGGCCGCAACGTCCACCACGCCGATGACGACACCGGCGAGTACCGCAGGCGTTGTTTCGGTCATCAGCGGCAGCCACAGCCACAGAGGAACCAGTCCGAGCTTGACCGCCACGGCCGGCAACAGCAGCGCCATTGCCAGTTGAGCGTTTCCGCTCTCCACAGCCAGCGCACCGCCCACCATGCCAGCAGCCGAGAGAATGATCGCCATCAGGTAGCCGTAGCGTGCGCCAGCGTTGCGCGTGGTGCTCCACAGCATCAGCAGCGCCACCACCGAGGCCGCTTCCAGCAGGCCCGTGCGAACCAGAGCGCCCTGCGCCATGATTCCGCCGATGGCCAGCGCGCCGGAAACTGCGAGCGGCACCACCAGCTTGCGCCAGGCGCTTGCCGCAGCGGCCGCCACCAGCAGGCCCACCAGAGCCACGCCGGTTCCAGCCGCCAGAATCCACGTTGGCAGTGCAACTGCCGCACTGTTTTCCGCAGCCTTCTGCACCGGCTGCAGCCAGCCATAGGCTCCTACGCCAATGGCCAGCACCGGCAGCAGCGCCCAGGAGATCTTTTCCGCCGAAGCCAGCGGCTTTGCCACTGCATTCGCCACACTGCTCACCAGCCGCCACAGCCGCAGCCAGTAGCTATCGGCATCAAAGAACTGGTAGAAGGGCGCGAGCGCGTGCTTGGCCGAGTACGAAAAGTCGGAAGCCCCAAGGTGTCCGCGCGGGCTCAGCACTTCGCCGCCCGTGAAGACCGTGGGTGCGCCACCGGCGGCCACCGTGCCGCCACGCACCACCGAGGGAATGTAGGCAACGATGGCGCCGAACAGCAACGCCACTACGCCGAGCATCAGGCCGCCCGAAGCCAGCCACACGCCCTGCGTCGCCGTCAGTCCGAACCAGCTCACGCCGGTCAGCGCCGTACAACCCACGGCCGAGAGCATCGGGTTCATCAGGTAGGTGATGGCCACCTGCGGCGCCACGCCAAACAGCACGCAGCCCGCGGCCAGCACACCGCCGCCCGCCAGCATCGTCCAGTGAACCTCGTGCGCTTTTTCGGTGGCTTCACCGTCGCTGCCGAGGAAGACTCCGCTGGTTGCCTTCAGGAAGGAGAATACGGTCAGGATGCTGCCGATCCAGGGGATCAGTGCCAGCACCGGCTGATGCACTTCCAGCGCCGCGTTGTAGAGCATCCACTTGCTGACAAAACCGTTCAACAGCGGCACGCCCGCGATGCCCGCCGCGCAGATCAGCCAGATCTTCATCGTCTGCGGCATCTTGCGGCCCAGACCGCCAAGCTGGTTCATGTCGCGCGTGCCGCAGGCATGCTGCACCGCGCCGGCGCACAGGAAGAGGCCGCCCTTGAACAATCCGTGGTTGATGCAGTGGAACAGACCGGCGGCAATGCCGAGCGGCGTTCCCAGCCCAAGGCCGAGCATCATGTAGCCGATCTGGCTCACGGTGTGGAAGGCGAGCAGGCGCTTGAGGTCATGCTGCGCCAAGGCAAACAACACGCCGATCAACAGCGTGATGGCACCGAGCCACGAAACCGTCATGCCCCACGAGGCAGGCCACGGTCCGATGCTGTGCATGCGCGCCACAAGGTAAACACCGGCCTTGACGTAGCAGGCCGCGTGCAGCAGCGCACTGACCGGCGTCGGCGCAGCCATCGCGCTCGGAATCCAGGTATGCAGCGGGAACTGCACCGACTTGGCCACGGCCGCCACCAGCACCAGCAGGAAGATGCCCGTGCTGAAGGCGCCTTGCACCTTCGGGTCGGTCCACAGCGTGGAGCCGGTACGTACATAGAGCAGCACCACGGCGGCGAACAGTCCGTAGCCGGCCAGGTGCGTAATGGTCAAAACTTTGCGCGCGCCGAATGCGGCCTCGCGATCGCGATACCAGAAGCCGACCAGGAAGAACGAGCACAGGCCCACCAGCTCCCAGCTCAGATACACAAGAAAGAGGTCGGCGGCGTAAACCAGATGAATGAGTCCAGCGATGAAGATCAACACCAGCGAGTAGAAGCGCGTGGTGCCCTTCTCGTGTTCCATGTAGCCGACGGCGTAGAGCAACACGGCCGAGCCGATGCCGGCGGCCATGATGGCAAACAGGAAACCGAGGCCGTCAATGTGGTAAGCCAGCCGTACCGGTCCATCCCAGGTGCCAAAGCTCACGTCCAGTGCTTTCCCGGCGAGAATCGTGGGCCAGATGGCGATGACTCCGGCCAGTCCTCCAAAGCCGGAGAGCACAGCCAGCCAACCCTTGGCGCGCGTCGAGAGCACTCCCGCCAGCAGAATCTCCAACAGCACGCCTGCAAACAGAGCGGCCAGCGGGATCAGTGCTGCGTAGCTTGCGGTCACAAAATTCCTCCTTCCACGGGTGGCGGGTTATCCGCCCGCCACCATCGGGAAGATCGCCACGATGTCGTCACCGGTCAGCGCGGAGTCGATTCCACGCAGGTGCGCAATGTCGCGGCCGTTGATAAAGACAATGATGGTGCTGCTGAGCTGTTCGCCTTCAAAGACCCGCCGGGCGAAGGCGGTACCGTGGGCTGCGGCCAGCCCTTTCATGAGCGACCGCAAATCCGGTTCCGCCTTCGTCCAGGTTTCCTCTCCGCGTCCGGTCAATGTCCGAATGTCCGCAAAGTAACGGATGATCACGGAAACGAGTCTCCTTAGTTAGGCCAGCTGCAGGTCATGCAGCTTTTCCTTGGTCGGAACGCCTTCGGTGTTCCAGCCACGCAGCTTGTAATACTCCGGCAGCATCTCGGGCACACGGCTCACCTGGCCCTTCGACGGTCCGGTCTTGATGGCAGACTTGGTCAACCGCTCCGGCAGAACATCATCCGCCTTGGTGAGGCCTGCCTTCAGGTTGAACATCTTCTCGATGTTCCAAATGCGCTCGCCAGCCTTCAGGTAGTCGTCGGCCGTGTAGTTGATGCCGGTCAACGCCGAGAGCATGGCCGCGTAATCCGGGCCGCCCATGCCGAAGGTGCCGAAGATGCAGCCGCCCGAAGCGTCGATCGCAGCCGTCAGATCCTGGAACACTTTCACCAGGCCCGGCTTGTCGGCGATTGCATGCGGATCCATCTTCATGCCGCAACCCAGAACTTCCACCGCGATGGTGTAACCCTTCACGTGGCAGCCGCCGCGGTTGCAGGTGGCGTATTCCAGACCGATGCCCTGAACTCCGCGCGGATCGTACGCAGGCATCTCCTGCTTCTTCACCGTCATCGAAAGCTCGGGGTGGCCATAGGCTTGGGCCAGACGATAGGAGCCCAGCGCCAGCTTGTCGCCGATGCCTTCCCGCAGTCCGGTCTTGCGCGTCATCTCCACCATGGCGTCGGCGTTGCCAAAGCGCAGCTCAATGCCCTGTGTCTCCGACGGCTTGATCAGGCCGGTTTCATACAGTTCCATGGCGCAGGCCAGTGTGGAACCATACGAAATCGGGTCCATGCCCAACTCGTTGCACAGGTGGTTGGAGTGCACGATGGCGTCCAGGTTGTCGATCTCGCAGTCGGGACCGAGCGACCATGCTGCTTCGTACTCCGGACCTTCGCCTTCGCCCGCGTACTTCGGATCCTTCACCTTGCTCACGCGTCCGCAGCTGATGACGCAGGAGAAGCAGCCCTTCGGCCGGACCAACTGGTTGGCCGCGAGGGTTTCGCCGCCCACCTTGTCCGCCTGCGGGTAGTAGCCGTCGTCAAAGTTGCGCGTCGGCAGCGAGCCGATCTGGTTCAGAATGTTGACCAGTACGTTGGTTCCGTAGGCCTTCAAACCAGCGCCGCCCACCGGATGCTCCTTGACGCCCTTGCGTCCGGCCAGCACGGCGTTCATGAACGCCTTCGGGTCGGCCACCTTGATCGGCTTGGTGCCGACCACGGCAATGGCCTTCAGGTTCTTGGCGCCCATCACGGCGCCCACGCCCGAGCGGCCCGCGGCACGATGCATCTCGTTCATGATGGCCGCGAACAGCACCAGCTTTTCGCCGGCCGGTCCGATGCAGGCCACCTTGGCTTCCATGTCGGTCTCGGCGCGCACCATGTCGGTGGTGTCCGGAACCCACTTGCCCCACAGGTGCGAGGCCTTGCGGATTTCGACTGCGTCGTCCTTGATCCAGATGTAGACAGGCTCGGCAGCCTTGCCTTCAATGATCATCGCGTCGTAACCGGCGTAGTGCAGCTCAGGGCCGAACGAGCCGCCCGAGTTCGAACCGGCGATGGCGCCCGTCAGCGGGCTCTTGGTCACCACGTGGTAGCGTCCGCCCGACGGGGCGAACGTTCCCGAGAACGGACCGGGGGCGAAGACCATCTTGTTCTCCGCCGACAACGGATCGATCTTCGGATCGACTTCGTCGATGTAAATCTTGTCGCCAAGTCCGCGCGCGCCCAGGAACAGCGCGGCGTCCTTCATATTGGTGGGCTCCGTCGAAACGGCGCCCGTCGTCAGGTTGATGCGCAGAATTGTTCCGCTCCAGCCGTTCATGGTTATGCCCCCTCGAATGCAGCCTTGAACTTGCTCGCAAACGAGTGCTTGCGAGAGCGCGTGGAAATGTTGTCATCCACATATTCCAGCGCCTGGTTCGGGCAGAATTGCACGCACGACGGATCTCCGCCGCAGGTGTCGCATTTCAGAATCGTGCCGGTCACGCTGTCATACACCGCGTTGCCGAACGGGCAAGCGATGGTGCACATGCGGCAGCCAATGCACTTGTCTTTCGAGTACTCAACCAGCACATCGCCCTTCGAGCGATGCAGCGCGCCGGTCGGGCACACCTTCATGCACGACGCTGTGTCGCACTGCTGGCACATCATCGGCACCGAGAATCCTTCGCGCTCCCAGCTGTAGACGTGCACGCGGGTAGCTGTCGGCCGGAACTGCTGCTCGTGGCTGAAGCTGCAAGCCAGTTCGCAGTTCTGGCATCCAGTACAACGCTCTGGATGAATCATCAAAACCTTTGCCATACCTTCTCCATTCCGCTCGTCTTCCCTTCACGCCCACTTGCAGCACCCGGAAGACAGCGTTTGTTACCACCGGAACCCTGCGCCCGAAGAGGCCCGGCGTTCACCGCCGCCAAGCCTCTCCGGGGTCTTGCTTGAACCTAGAAGCCGTAGGACATCTGGAAGCCGTAGGTGTGGCGAGCCTTGAGGTTGACGCCAGGCGCCACCTGCCCGGCCACCTGCGCGATGCCGAAGTCAAAGTTCAGGTTGTGCTTCGGGCTCGGGATCAGACGTGCGCAATAGGTCAGCGTCGTCGGAATGTTCAATCCCGGGAAGTTCTCCGGATGATGCGGCTGGTGCGCCGCTTCCGAGGCCAACGCGAACATCGTCTTGCCCGGTCCCTTGAATACCAACGCCGCCGATCCAAACGCGTGCGCCTGCCAGTCCGGTGCGTTGCCGCCCATGCCCCACAGCTCGGCATTGGTGCCGCGAACGCCCGCCGTCAGAAGCAGAGCCGCCAGCGGTCCCGCGTTCTTCACCGGAACCGTCTTGGAACCCACAAGGTAGATGTCGCCGTTCGACTTGCCGTTATTCGTCGCCGGGCTCCATTCCACATAGTTGCCAACGTTGCGGACGCCGGTGCGCGCAATGAAGCCCACCGAGATCGCCGGTACCCAGTTCTGCTTGTTGTAGTTCTCCGGCACCACGTTCACTTTGCCGTTGAAGATGTCAAAGCCGTTCTGCCACAGATAGCTCAGCTGCGGGTCGCCGCCCAGGTTGTGGAACTCGTGCGTGTAGCCAAACTCCACACGCTTGCCAACCGCAACTTCAATCGACGTCTCGTGGAAATCGCCGATCACAGAGCCGGCGTTGAAGTAGTGATACGCCGCAACCGCGTGAATCTTCTTGTTCGGTACGCCCGCCGTGTACGCCAGCGGCGTCACGAACACACCAGTTTCACCTTCCCAGCCCAGTGCCTGTGCGGACGCGGGGGTCGAGGAAACAGAGAGAAGAGCAACGGCGCACAGCGCGGCCAGCGCCAGACGCCCCAGGATTGCAACCACTTTCTTTTGTGTCGAGCAATTCATCGTTGTTATCCTTCGCAACCACGTATTAGAAGCTTTAACTTCCGGAAGCCGTGCGGCGTCTCGTCCAGCGCCGTTTGCAGTCTCCGAAGTTCTCATCGTCTTTCCAGGGCCCAGGGACGAACCATGCTGCACGCAAAATACCGATGAGACTGACCTGCTTATTGCACGTTCCGTACCAACTGACGCTGTGTACTTAGGTCCCACGATTGCTTTGCAAATATGCGCAATCTTGGAACACACCCAGCTCCCGCAATCTGCTTTACGGCTGAAACGCTCGCGCTTCTCCAGCATCAATTTTTGGCATTGTCATTTTTTGGGGTCACGAATTGGGACGTTTGTCACGAAATGTGACAAGCCTCGCATCTTCCACCAAAAACCGCTTCTGCCATCCCGCCTATTGGCGCGTAACATGGCAATGAAAACCGCGAATTCCGCAGTTCTCCTGATTTGCGGCAAGACGCGCTCCAGCTTCTATATGGCGACTGAATTGCTCTGCTAGTTGGTTAGGTTTTTTGATCGGACGCTATCTCATGCCCCTCACCGACCATTACGGCCGCAGCATCCGTTACCTGAGAATTTCGGTTACGGACTTGTGCAATCTCCGCTGCCGCTACTGCATGCCCGCCGAAGGTGTGCCGAAGTTGAAGCACGCCGATGTCCTGACCTTTGAACAGTTGCACCGCATCGCACGCACCGCCGTTGACCTGGGCGTGGACAAGATTCGCGTAACTGGCGGCGAGCCGCTGGTACGTCGCAATGTGGTGGAGTTTCTTGAGGATCTCTCCAACATCGCAGGCCTGAAGGAACTGGTGCTGACGACCAACGGTCTGCTCCTGCGCGAGTTCGCGCCAAGCCTCCGCCGAGCCGGAGTCAAGCGGCTCAACGTCAGTCTGGATTCGCTCCGGCCCGAAGTTTTTGCCGCGATGACCCGCGGTGGCCAGTTGCGTCAGGCGCTCGACGGCATCGACGCCGCCGAGAAGGCAGGCTTCCCGCCCGTGAAGCTGAATACCGTGGTGGTGCGCGGAATGAATGATGATGAGCTGGCGAATTTTGCCGCGCTCACGCTCAACAGCCCGCGCCAGGTGCGCTTCATCGAATACATGCCCACCAACACCGCGCCGGATTGGAAGACGGCTTTTGTTTCCGCCGAAGAGATTCTGCGGCGCATCCGCGCCGTCTACCCTCTGGAGGAGATTCCGCGCGAGCGCGCCTCAAGCCCGGCCCGGCTTTATCGCATCCCCGGCGGCGCCGGCACCATCGGCGTCATCAGTCCGATCTCCGGCCATTTCTGCGCCGCCTGTGACCGCGTGCGCGTTACCGCCTTCGGCGTCCTGCGCGGCTGCCTGTTTGACGGCGTTGGCGTGGACTTGAAACCGTACCTGCAGGAGGATTACTCGCAGTTGCGCACGGCGATGGAGCAGGTATTCTGCACCAAGCCTGAGCGCCATCACCTGCTCGACATGAAGACGCCCGGAACAGGATTCGCCATGTCGCAGATCGGCGGCTAACCCGTCTGCCGCACGGGACCAATCACAATGAGTAACGACGATCGCAACAATCCGCCCGATGTGCGCGGTCTCGGTTTCACCACCCGCGCTTCTGTTGCCGATGCCTGGCAATGGCTCGACAAACTTCCCATCTCGGCGCCCGCCGATCACATTCCGCTCGGTGCCGCCCTGGGCCGTCTTCTCGCCCAGGATTTCGCCGCCATTGAGGACGCGCCCGCTGCCGACATCGCCACCTTTGACGGTTACGCTCTGCGCTCCTCAGAAACCCTCGGCGCCGGAAGCTACAACCCTCTGCTCTTCAAGATGGTCTCCGCGCAAACTGCGCTTGAGCCTCTTAGCGCACAAGCCATCCATGCCGGTGAACCACTGCCCGCAAACGCCGATGCCGTGGCCGACTACAGCGTGGCCCAGCCAGAAGGCGATGTGCTGAACCTGATTGGCAGCGTGGCCACGGGCGCAGGCGTGCTCCGTCGCGCGCAGGAAGCACAGAAAGGCTCCGTGCTGTTGAAGGCCCGTCGTCCACTGCGCCCTTCGGCGCTGGCACTGCTCGCCTCGTTCGGCATGGAGCAGGTCCGCGTGGTGCGCCGCCCGCTCGTGCGCATTGTGACCGCCCAAAACAAACTCACGCCGCAGCGTGATTCGCTCGGCCTGATGCTGCGCGCGCTGGTGGTGCGTGACGGTGGCGCCATTGAAAGCTTCCGCAGCGGCGTGCATGGCGAGGTCGCCCTGCGTCCGGAGATGACGCGCTCCGGTGCCGATCTGGTTCTTGTCTGCGGCGGCAGCGGCACCGGTGTCGACGACGATTCCGCACCGCTTCTGGCCTCCTGTGGAGTCCTTGCTCTGCACGGCATCGCCATGCGTCCGGGTGGCTCCGCCGCCATGGGCCTTGCCTCCAAGGTTCCGGTCATTCTTCTTCCCGGCAATCCTCTTGACTGCCTCTGCGCCTACGACCTGTTTGCCGCGCGCATTCTGCGGCGCATGAGCGGACTGGCCCCAGCAATGCCCTACCGCACTCGTCGCGTGCGCCTTGCGCGCAAGTTGGTTTCCGAAATTGGTACGCTCGAACTTTGCCGCGTCACTCTCCGCAACGGTGAGGCCATTCCCCTTGGCACCGCCGACGCCGGAGGACTGGCTTCCGCCGCACAGGCCGATGGGTTTATTGTGGTGCCGGAAACTTTGGAAGGCTACGCCCCCGGCGCCGACGTTGAAGTTCATCTTTATGACGACGTGCCGGACGAGGAAGGCAACGGACGATGATGGACGAGGGCAAGGACAAGGATAAAGAAATCAGCCCGGCGCTGCGGCGCGCCGCACGGCAGGAACAGTTTCTCGACGTAGTCACACGCGATGAGGCCGAAGCTCGCTTCCGCCATCACCTTCGCTTGACTCCGCTCGGCTGGGAGACGGTGCCGTTGCGCGAGGCGCTGGGCCGCGTGCTTGCCCATGATGTTGAATCCTGCGTCGACGTGCCCGCCTTCGACCGCTCGCGTGTCGATGGCTTTGCCGCCCGCTCTACCGACATCGCCGGTGCCACCGAGGAAGCGCCCCGCTCGCTCACGCTCAATGATGAAATTCTGACGCCCGGCATTGTGCCCACACTTGAAGTGCTGCCGGGTACGGCCACCACTATCGCCACCGGCGGCATGGTGCCGCGCGGTGCGGATGTCGTCGTCATGGTCGAATACACCGAGGCGCGGGAGCGCGACGGTCGTCTCTCCATCGACGTGCAGAAGACCCTCGCCCCCGGCGCGGCCATTGCCGCCGCCGGCAGTGACATTGCGCAAGGCGAGATCGTGCTGCGCTCCGGCCAGTCGCTGACCTCGCGCGAGCTTGGCTGCCTGGCCGCCATCGGTGTCTCCGAGGCCGTCGTCTGGCGACGTCCCCGTGTTGCCATCATCTCCACCGGCGACGAGCTGATGAAGCCCGGCGAGACACCTCATCTTGGCGGGGTCTACGATTCAAACAGCACCATTCTTGCCGGGGCCGTTGCGGAAGCCGGTGGCGAGCCTGTGCCGCTCGGCATCGCCCGCGACAACGAAGACGCCATCGACACCCTGCTGCGCAAGGCGCTCGACTGCGACATGGTTTTGCTCTCGGGTGGAACATCGAAGGGCGCGGGCGATCTCGCTTACCACGCTGTCGAACGGCTCACCAATCCCGGCATCGTCGTGCATGGCGTCGCGCTCAAGCCCGGCAAACCCTTGTGCCTGGCGGTCACCAACGGCAAGCCCGTGGTCATTCTTCCCGGCTTCCCGACCTCGGCCATCTTCACCTTCCACGAGTTTGTCGCGCCCGTCATCCGCGCCTTCGCTGGTCTGCCGCCCGAGCGTCCGGACAGTGTAAGCGCCACACTGCCCGCGCCCATGCGCTCCGACCGCGGACGCACTGAGTACGTGATGGTTTCGCTCACACGCGGCGTCGACGGCAAGCTCGCCGCCTATCCCAGCAACAAGGGCTCCGGCTCGGTCACCGAGTTCAGCCAGGCCGATGGCTTCTTCGCCATCGACGCGCAGGCCGAATCGGTTCCCGCCGGAAAAGAGGTGGAGGTCACGCTCATCGGCGCGCACCATGCGCTGCCAGACCTCGTCATCATTGGCAGCCACTGCGTCGGGCTCGACGTGCTCATCAGCCACGTGATGCGGCAGGGCTTCTCCGTGCGTTCGCTCAACGTGGGCAGCAATGGCGGATTGACGGCCGCCAAGCGCGGCGAGTGCGATATTGCCGGCGTGCACCTGATGGATGCTGCCAGCGGCGTCTACAACCGACCGTTCCTGAACGACGCGCTCACGCTTGCCACCGGCTACACGCGGCTGCAGGGCATCGTCTTCCGCAAGGGCGATGAGCGCTTTGAGGCACGTGCGCTCGCTGACGCTGCCCGCGCCGCCTGCGACGATCCGCGTTGCCTGTTCATCAACCGCAACGCCGGAAGCGGCACCCGCATATTGATTGACCGGCTGTTGCAAGGCGCGCAGCCGCCCGGTTACAGCAACCAGGCCAAGACTCATAACGCCGTGGCCGCCGCCGTGGCGCAAGGCCGCGCCGATTGGGGCGTCGCCATTCGCACCGTCGCCGAGCGCTACGGTCTCGGCTTCATCCCGATGCAGGAAGAGCACTACGACTTCGTCATCCCGAAGAGCCGGCTTGAGCGCGAGCCTGTGCAGCGCTTTCTGGCCGCCCTGCGGGAGTCTTCCGTACGCGACAACCTGCAGAAACTTGGCTTTGAAATTGACGCCGCTACGGGCGAGATAGGACACTAGCGCATGGCCACCAACCCCACGCTGCCGGTCGTCAACAACCCCGCATCCAAGCTCACCATTCCGCATGCGCGTGTGTGGAGCGTGCTCTGCCGCACCGCGCATTTGCTGGCCATCAGCGTGCTCGTTGGCGCACACGTTTACCACGCCCCCAAGAATGATCTTTATCCGCTGCTGTGGGTTGCCATCCTCTCCGGCATCGGCATGGCCTTCATCGAGGCCTTCCCGAATTATCCCAAGCTGCTGGAGAACTGGGCGCTGCTGCTCTATCTGAAGCTCGCTCTGCTGTGCGTCATTCCCTTTGCGTGGAACTACCGCGTGCCCATTCTGCTGGTGGTGGTCGCGATCGCCGGCGCAACCTCGCACGCCAACCGCAAGGTACGCCACACCTCTATCCTGTGGCGCAAGTCCGCGGTATAGATATTTAGGTAAATCGATTTAGCACTGAATATTCTGAGATGAAGCCCCGCCTTGCGCGGGGCTTTTCCGTCAGGCGATGCTGTCGCTCTCGCCGTATTCCTTCAGCTTGCGGTAGAGCGTGTTGCGGCTGATGCCCAGCGACGCGGCCGCCTTCTGCACGTTGCCCTTGTGGAAGAGCATGGTCCGACGGATGATGTCGCGCTCCACTTCCTCAAGCGGTCCGAGCGGGATCGCCTCCGGCGTTGCGGCGCTGACTATCTCGTTGGGCTTGCCCTGCGGCAGCGTCAGGTGCTCAATCTTCAGCACGGCCTCGTCTCCCGCAAGGTTGATGGCGCGCTCCAGCGCGTTCTCCAACTCGCGCACGTTGCCCGGCCAAGCGTAGGACTTCAGCTTCTCAAGCAACTCGTCGTCGAGTTCCTTGGCCTCCACACCTAAGCGCTCGGCAATGCGCCGCGCCAAGCTGCGTGCCAGCTCCGGCACATCCTCTGGACGCTCACGCAGTGGCGGCAGCGAGAGGTTGAGCACGTTGATGCGGTAGTAGAGGTCCTGGCGGAAATTTCCCTTCTCGACTTCCTGTTGCAAGTCCTTCAAGGTGGCGGCAATCACGCGGATGTTCACGTCGCGCGCGATGGAGGAGCCCACGCGCGTCACCTTGCGTTCCTGCATCACGCGCAGCAGCTTCATCTGCGCGCTCAGCGGCATGTCGCCAATTTCATCGAGGAAGATGGTGCCGCCGTTAGCGACTTCAAACTTGCCGGCCTGTCCGCCGCGCCGTGCTCCGGTGAATGCGCCCTCTTCGTAGCCGAACAGTTCGCTCTCCACCAGCGCCTCGGGCAACGCCGCGCAGTTGACGGCGATGAATGGCCCGTTGGCACGCGTGCCGCTGAAGTGTATGGCCTGCGCCACCAGTTCCTTGCCCGTGCCGCTTTCGCCTTCGATCAGCACAGTGGAAACACTGCCGGCCGCGATGCGCGTGCGCGCCTTCACTTCGGCGATCAGCGGGCTCTGGCCGATGATGTCGTTGATGGAGTAGTGGCGCCCGCTGAGCGAGCGCGGCACCGGCGACGGCCGATAGCGTGCAACCTCGCGGAAGGTGGCCACTGCGCCGATGGTGCGGCCGTCTTCGTCGCGCAGCAGCGAAGTCGAATTGCGAACCTTGCGTCCCTGCCGTCCGAAAACGATCTCCGTGTCCTCGTGCTCTATGCCCTCCTGCAGCGAGTGAACCAGTTGCAGGTCGCAGGTGCCGAGGTTACTGATGTGCTGTCCGCGCGCCACCTTGGCATCCAGCCCCAGGATCTCCGCGCCGCGCGCGTTGATCTCCGTGATGTAGCCGCGGTTGTCGACCGAGACCAGCCCGTCCGACATGTTGTTCAGCAGGATATTCGAGTAGCGGTAGGCGGCGTAAAGCTTCTGCGTCGCTGCCTGCAGGCGTAGTTGATTCTCAATGGCGCCCACGGCGGAAACCACCATGCCGAGGGTGTGGCCGCTGGAATGGTGATAGTCGCCACTCAGGTCGAGCACCCCCACCATGTTGCCGTCAGCGTCAAAAATTGGTGAGGCCGAGCAGATGAGAAAATGGTTTGGCTGGCAGTAGTGCTCGGCGCCAAACACCTGCAACGGACGCCGCTCAAAGATTGCCGTGCCAATGGCGTTGGTACCTTGCGCCGCCTCGCTCCAGTCGCCGCCGGGGCACATATCCACCCGGCGCGTCAGCGCCACCACATCCGGGTCGCCCACCACGTCAAGCACCAGGCCGGTCTCGTCGCTCAGCACCACCTGGAATCCGGTGCCCTTCACAAAATCGTAGAGCCGCTCCATGACCGGACGAACCATGCCAACCAGCTGGCGATGGCGATGAAGACGATCCTCCAGACGTGCGAGGTCGAGGCTTTCACAATTGGGACGAAGCGGATCAACGGCGAGACTGTGGCAGCGTTGCCACGAATTAGCAATAAGGGGATTCAGCCCGCACACATCAAGCGAAGCGCCCTCTGTGTACTGCTGCCATGCGGTCTGAATGACGAGGTTGTCGGGTGCCATACTTCCCCCGGTCCATTACAGATACATTGATTATCGGTTTATTCCTCACTCGACTGCTGTGATAGCCATCACAGCCGCCCGGTACACTGCCACCGAATCATGTCATTCCCGTCTAAGTCTTTTCGACTCAACTGTGAACAGGATTTCCGATTCTTTCCTGCCATGCCGCGTGTGCGCAGTTTTGCCACACAATTTCAAAGAATCAGGGTCCAAGGGCAGCGGCGATCTGCTTGTCGCAATTTGACGCGCTTGGAACGGCGTGAGGGCAACGTCTGTGCGCAGCATGGCGTTGCTCACGGCACAAAGGAGCGGAGTGCCCGGCGAATCTTGTGCCAGTGCGAATTACAAGAGAAGCTGCCACAGAATTCGCCGGAGATGCCAATGGCGCAGGGGCAATCAATCTGTCGTTTGGATTCCAGCGCCACATCTTCCAGCGTGGCACCTTCTGCAATGAGCCTGGATTTCTTCAGTACCTATGGCAACGAGTCTGCCAAGTCCCTCTATATTCTCAAGGCCTTTCCCCACCCCTGATCGCATATTGGATGGAATTCGGCAGAAGAAGACGGCCGGGACCTTTCCCGCAAGGCAGGCAAATGCCAACGCGCAGTGCATCGCCCTGGACGAGCGCCAGACTCGCCTCAACTGCGCGGTAACAGGAATGATGACGGTCTTTCCCCGTCTGAACATGGAACCATCCGCAGGGTTCTGAGCACCTTTTCCGATGCAGGCCCCCAGGCTGAATTCCTGAATCAATGGGGACCTTAGTTGGACAGAGTCCAGATCCTTGCAGGGCGTCAGCAGACATAACAACCCGCTCGCTGCCTGAGCAATCGCTCTCATCTCTTCCACGGAGGCCGAGTCCTCAGCAATGGCAAGGAAAGTTGGAGCGTGAGGCTCGGAATTGTCGTGCAAGAGGATTGGTCTGCCGGCACGAAACTCTTCCAGCGCGGCGGGAAACGAAGCAGAAAGCACCGGCTCAGGTGCCCGCGCAAGCGTCCCTTCCACTCCCTTCCAAGTGTCCCGAGAAGAATATCTTCCGCCCAAGTCACAGGCCACTTTTCGTTCATCGCAGAATTCCATCCAGCCAGTCCTCTTTCGTGTGCAACACGCGGGCCGCCCTCGCGCATCCCAGAGTCCTCCTCTGGATAGCGGGTAACCTTCCCTTGGAGGCCGCGGTCAAGGCCTCTTCTGCCTCCTCAGCCCTCACTTCAATGTTTCTCTATCGCCCTTCCAAACATTCGTGGAGGAGAACCATGCCTCCTCCACGTACAGAAGCAGGAGAAATACAGTCACCAGAATCGTCTATCTCGCTGTGGTTATGTCTTCGCTATCTACGCACGACAATTCGTGTTCCAGCCAGCAGAGCGCAGGGACTTTCTATTTCTGCGCGCTTGGAGCATGACAGTCCTTGCAGTTATTCAATTGCCGCGGATGGTGGCAACCGTAGCAATGGTCAATCGGCTTTGTAGCCTTGTGCATTTTGTGGCAATTGAAGCACTCGTCCTTCCCCGCGTGTGTATCTCCGGGCAGCGCAGCTGAGACGGCATGCGGGTTAATGGTCCGGCCGTCGAGTGCAACGAATGCTTTGCTGTTCTTGGTCTTCTCAACAAGTTGTTCGCGGCTTCCATGGCAATTCAGGCAGAGCGCATCCGGGTACTTTCTCTGGCGGATCAGGCGTCCCGGCACTTTCGACGGGTCCGAATGCTTGGCCTGCAATGCGGCCTTATCGTGGCAGGAGAAACAGTCGCTCGCGTTCGGGTGCTTCGCAAGCAGCTTATCGGCGCTCTTTGCCGACTCGGCATACGGCTGATGACAGGAAGCGCAACTGTTCGTATTCTCGGGTGAGAATTGTGCTGCTTTTCCGGAACCGGCCGGCTTATCCCCAGGGCCAGCACAATAGCCAATGGCAGGCGCTATCGACAACGCCACACAGATCCCAAAATTGCGTAGGGCCTTGATCGTTACTTTAGAAATCCTCATCACTATCATTCCTCATATCCAGGGTGCGGAGGATGTGCAGTTGGGAGCGTGATTCTCAGGAACCGCGCTGATTCCGTTCACATCCAGCGCAGACGCAAGTGCGTAGAATGCGCGGCCGCTCATTTTCTACGGTCTTAAAGAGCATCCAGAGGGGCTCTTGCTGGAGCCGCCTCTGGGTCTCTTTTGCAGCTACCTTCAAAACATCGAATCCCTACGCTTTTGTTTTTCCGAGGGCCTCCAGCGCTGCATTTTCGCCAGCAATCTTGCCGCTGATGACCGCAGACGCCGCCTGCTGGAAGTAGTTCTCCATGCCGAAGTTGTAAGGCTTCATGGTTCCCCCGGCATCCGTGGACCCGGCGTAGAGGCCGGGAATCGCGTTGCTGCCATCCTCCAGAAGAACACGCCATTTTTCGTCGACGCGGAGTCCTCCCTGGGTAACCCACAGGAACGAAGGCTTCGACTTGATTGCAGTGAATGGCGCTTTCCGCACCGGGAACAGGAATGACTTATGCTTGCCGAACTCTTCGTCCACGCCCTTGTCGCAATAGCCGTTGTACTTGTGCACCGTCTCCACAAAGTTCGGCTTGTTGATGCCAAGCTTGTCTGCGAGTTCTTCGAGCGTATTGGCGGTTATGATCGTGCCCAGCTTCTTGCCTTCTTCAAGGCTGTCCTGCCAGCGCCAAAGCGGACGAATGTCCTCATCGGTGAAGTAGATTCTGAAGTCGGGAGAAATCATGTTCTCGCACATTCCGTAGCGGGAACCTTTGATGTACTTGATGCACCCTTCGATATCCGCATCGTAGATCGTGAAGTAGGTGCTTCTCGGCTGGCTGTAGGAAGCGAAGGTCTTCTTCTTCCATGTGCCGTTTTCATCCATATAGCGCCTGCCCGAGCTGTTCACCTTCAGCACCGGCTGGCGCGCCAACTGGATGACGGCCGTCGTATATCCTGAAACAGTCCTGTCCTTGAAGAAGGTCCTCTGGCGGTAATTCCAGGGCTGCCCAATTGCGAGCATGTCAACGCCGCCATCGGCAACTCCAACTCCGGGAATGCAGGATGTGCCGGAGCCGGCGCCAAGCCCCATGCGAAGTCCATCACCCACGTTACTGTCGGCTCCAACGTGGCAGCCGCAGAACTTGTCGGCCCATCCGTAGTAGCGAATCATGTCCAGATTCGCGCCGTAGCCGCCCGTGGCAATCACGGTCGCCTTGGCTTTGATGTGCTTCACCTTCCCATCGATCACCGTGCGCACACCCACAATCCGGCCAGCGCTGTTCCGGACAAGGTTGGTCGCCGGCGCGTTGTAATAGACCTTCAGCGAGCCATTCTCTGTGAGCTTCCGCTCGATTGAACATTCGGCGGCGTGATATTTGTTCACCCACGGGTCCATCGGAGTGAAGTCCTGCAGGTCACTGCTCACGCAGGTGAAGGTCAGGGAAGAGTACTTCTGGCCTGGCTCGTCGAACGAATCCGAAAGGTCGACCGGCTGCATCTTGACGCCAACGCTATGGAGCAGGTCAAGACAGTTCTGGAATTCCTCCAACTGACGAACGATGAGCCGGTAATCGCACTCGTAGTTGTTCATCGCCCACATTTCCTGGGCGCACGCCTTCACGTCGTCGGCAGTCCAGGTTCTCTTCTTGAACGCCGCCCACTCTCTCCCGCCAGTGCCAGCCAGCACTTGCACACCGGCATGCTCCGGCCATTTCTCTTTCGTGTTCTTCTCCAGAGCAATGATCTTTGCGCCCACCTTGGACGCTGCAAGCGCAGCCATGGTGCCGCCGACGCCGAAACCGATCACGACAACATCGGTCTCGAAATCATATTTTGCCGGCTCGCCGATTGGCGCAATCGGCCGGACTTTGTCCATGTTGACCTCGTCGGCTCCGGCCTTCTTGTGGGAGGGTTTGGTTGCCGCTTCCGCTTTTGCCGTCAAAGGCCCGGCGAGCGAGGTTCCAAGCGCAGCCGCGCCAGCGGCTAAACTCGCGCCCTTCATGAATCCACGGCGTGAAAGCTTGCCGCTGCCTTCCGGCATTTTTTCTTCTGATGCCATATTCTGTAAGCTCCTATTCGGGTCGCTATGAGATGTTGAATTGCAGTTCTTCCTTCGCGAGCGGCGAAGGGGAAGGAGCGCATGCAGCCAGGCTCGAGCGCATCTGTTTCCAGCGGCCCCCAGCGTTGCTTGGTGAGCGCCTTCCCGTCTGAGCTATATGCAACTGCCTTTCCAAGGCTCCCGAATTCTTGCCGTGCCCAATGGCGTGCGTATTCAACAACTTCACCGCGATGCTCCGCGTGCTTCGCTCCGCCCCACGTGGTGAAATATCAACGATTGTTGCGATTCCAACTTTTGGTTAAATCGCAACATTGCACTCGACGTTCACGACGAGCGTGGGCTGCGCTTCAACATCAAACAATGTCTGCTTCAGAGCCACCGCCCCTCACACTTGGTGTGAGGCATGCGCCGGATTCTTCCTGCCGGACGCAACACCGAGGACACACAAAGCCATTGCGCTGGCACAGGCTGGCCGGTCCGACTTCTCGAAGAACCTAACGAATGTCTCTGCTGGAAATTCCCAGACGGCGCATGCGTGAAACGAGCGTTGACCGATTCACTCCCAGGCGCACGGCTATGCCCTTGGGCCCGCCAATCCGGCCGTCGCATTCCTTGAGCACCTGCAGAATGTAGCGGCATTCCACGTCTCGCAGGGTGCCCCCCAGGTGCGTCTCGACAGAGGCTCGACTGTGCGTTCCGGCCGGCGCTGGCGTTTCGCGAGGCTGGGCCTCAAGATCCGCAACCGGCAGGTTTAGAGTGCTGCCCTTGGTCAGGATGACCGCGCGCTCAATCAGGTTCTGGAGTTCGCGCACATTGCCGGGCCACGGCATGCCCTTGAGAATCCGCATGGCCCCGGCGGGGATGGATTCAATGTGCCGCTTCATTTGGGTCGCATATTTCTCAATGAAGTGGTAGACGAGCAGGGGAATGTCCTCTGTGCGTTCCCGCAACGGGGGGAGGACGATTGGAAATACGCTTAACCGGTAATAGAGGTCCCGGCGGAAACGCCCTTCTTGCACCATCTGTTCGAGATTGCAGTTTGTTGCAGCAATGACGCGCACATCTGTTTTGATCGAGCGCACCCCGCCCACTCTCTCGAACTCCTGCTCCTGCAAGACGCGGAGAAGCTTGGCTTGCAGATCAAGCGGAATCTCCGCCACCTCGTCAAGAAAGATGGTGCCTTGGTTAGCCAGTTCGAAGCGCCCCATCTTGGCGGATACTGCCCCGGTGAAGGCCCCTCTCTCATGTCCGAACAAATCGCTTTCAAGCAGACCAGCGGGAATGGCCGCACAATTGATTCTTACGAGGGTGCGATTCTTGCGGGCACTCAGGTTATGGATTGCCCGCGCAACCAGCTCTTTTCCTGTACCTGTTTCCCCTAGTACGAGGACACATGCATTGCTATCGGCGACCATCTCAACCTGGGATAGAACCTGTTTGAGGGCCACACTTTCCCCGATGATTTCTCCAAAATTGTAGGTCTTCTGTATTTCCTCTTCGAGATAGAGCTTCTCGTTGGCCAGCTTGTCCTTCAAGGCGCGAATGCTGTTATAAGCCAGGGTGTTTTCGACTGCGATTGCAATCTGACCGGCAATATCATGCAGCAGAGCGGCATCCCGATCCGCCACTGCGCCGTAGTTCCTATAGGCAACGTTCAGAACTCCCACGACATCACCGTGGGTAATCAGGGGAACCGAAAAGCCAAGATGGACCCTGCCTTGGGCAACCCGCCGGCATGCGACAAATAGTGCTCCGCCGCTTTTGTCCGTCAACTGTGCAATCTTCTTGCGCCAGAGTTCTGGCGAGGTCATTCCCATCCATTGGAGAGCGCTCTGCGTTTCCTCGTAAACAGCAATGTCTGAGTACTCATGCTCGAGAGTGAGTTTGCGCAACTCCTCCGCGCAGGCAGAATGATCTCTTCCCCAGATCTGCAATTGATTCAACGCGGACAGAAACGGCAAATCAAAATCTGCCTTCCATGTTTTCCCCGGAAGGTGCACGGTCAACCAGTTCAACTCATGTGTAGCCGAATTGCAGACAGAAACAGCACTGTACTCCGCCCCGAGAATTCTCCGGATCACCACGGAAATCTCTGCGATCAACGCTTCTCTATCCAGCTTGGATACGAGAGCGTTATTGACCTCCAGCAACGTACGAAGTTGAGCGTTATCAGCGGGCGTTTGACGCTGCGCTGGGTGCGCGACGGAGTCTGTATCCAAGGCACCGAGGCAGGTCGCAAGTGGCGGAAGAATCTTGCCAATGCAAGCACTCTCGAGAGATGACAGCGGCTGTTTACCTGCAGAACCAAGCACCAGGATGCCAAAGGGCTGTTGATGAGCCACCAAGGCAGCCAGCAGAAAGTACTCGACCTTCTGGGCGTTCCACTTTCCAACAAGCGCCGGCGTCACAGGCAGGAGACGGCACACTTCTGCCCTTGAGCACGGAAGAACTTCTCGCCGAGAAAACAGATCGCAAAGCTCCCAATACTGCGGAGAATGACCGGAAATCGTCAGGTCATCCTCCGCACAGGATTGCGTAGGCGCTTCCTGTTTGCACAGGAAGAGATCGACAGACGGAATTTGCCATTCCGCGGAAAAGTAGTCGGAGAGCTTCCGGCGGGCGCTCGCCATGCTCCCGACCGTGCTCACAGTCTCCAGCAGGCCGAGCAACGAGTTGCAGGATGCAGCGCCTGCGCCTTTGACGCAAGCCGGAGGCAGCAAACATGTCGCTAGCAATGTGTCACTTGCCATATCCACCCGCATCCTCGAATGCAACCACCACAACGCAACAATGCGCTCTACGATCTGCCGGTTTAGCCTTCCCGGAAGCTGATTCCGAATCCGCCACTTGGATAGTGCCAGCTAAGCAGCCCCGCGGGTGCTACCGCGCGGCAGGTACCGCACTCCATGCACGCAGCAAACAGAACGGCGATGCTGCCATCTTCATTTTCCGAATACACGTGTGCAGGACATACTTTGACAAGCAATTTGCCGGCGCCGGTCTTCTTCGCCACTTCCTGATTCACTTCTATATGCGACTCTTCCTCAACCGTATAGCTGTTGCCTGCCAAGCGCTGCGTAACATCCACAAGAGCATTCATTCCATTTCCTCCTAAAGCGCCCGGACAGCCTTGAGCCCATCGCTCACTACGGTAGACAGCTTCAGCCCTGATTGTTTGAACGCCTTCCAGGCAGTTGCCGCAATGTGTTTCCGCGGCGTGGTGTCCAGGTTGTAGATGCCGTAGAACACGTCAGCCAGGAGCATTCCGTAATCCTTGTACATTCTTGTAATGTCCAGGAATTCGGGCGCCTTGGAATAGGTCTTGATATCCTCGCCAACGAACATGTTGTCCAGATTCTTCTGGTACTCATCCATTGCCCGCTGGCTGAAATCGCTCGCCTCAAGTGCGCGGAGAATGGCCTTGGCGGCGCAAATGCCCGAACCGGCGGCCAAGTCCATGCCCCGAATGGTGAGGCCGGTATTCAGCGTAAAGCCGGCGGCGTCGCCAACGATGAGGAAGCCGGGCCTTGAGAGATCATGCGAGGCCATTCTCGGCCCATCCTCAATCGTCAGGTGGCATCCATACTCCAGTAGCTCACCGTCGCGGAGCAGCGACGCTATTTCCGGGTGCCGCAGAAAGTGATCGTGGGCATCGCTCGAAGCCAGGCCTTTCGCTTCCAGATCGTCCAGGCGCAACACAACTCCCACGCTGACCGAGTCCTTGTTGGTGTACAGGAAGCCACCGCCCGCAATGCTCTGGGTGCAATCCCCAACAACGGCGTAGGCGACGCCATCATCGCCGCTCACGTTGAAGCGGTCCTCAAGGACCTTGCGAGGCAGCCCGATTACACTCTTCACTCCGACCGCGAGGTGCTTTGTCGGCTCTTTCGCGCGAATACCGGCACCCTGGGCAATGAATGAGTTCACCCCATCGGCGGCAACTACAACGTGTGCACGGAGTTCATCCTCGCCCGCCTTCACGCCAACCACTTGATCGCCGTCGAGCAGGAGGCTATCGACGCGAACGGCCGACATCACCATCACACCCGCCGCTTCGCACTGCTCCGATAGCCAGGCGTCCAGCTTCGCGCGCAGCACCGTTACGGCGTTCGCGGGCTCCGACAGGCGCTCATCCCGGTAGTCAATATTGAAATGCGAAGCGGGGTTCAGAAAGCTCAGGACATTGCGCGTGATACGGCGCTCGATGGGAGCTTCCGCCACAAAATTCGGAAACACCTGCTCCATGACCCGGCAATAGAAAACACCACCAGAAAGATTCTTGGACCCCGGCTGCGGGCCGCGCTCGATCAGAACGACTTGCTTGCCTTCCCGCGCCAACAGGTAGGCACATACGGTGCCAGCCACCCCGCCACCGATCACAATGACATCGAAATCGGGCTCAACCACTTGTTTCGCCATCGCTACCTCAGATGAATTGCAAAATAAAGGTCGGGAGCCGGCAGTACTGTTATGTCCGGCTCCCGCTTGATTGCTATGAATTAGAGCGCGTTTGCCTTGACCTTCTCGGCGACATCGTCCGCCGCCAGCCAACCCGACGTCAGAGCAAAGCCGTTCGCCGAGCCCGGAACCGTAAGCTGATAGCTTTCGCCATACAGCCCGCCTGCATCGCAGCCGACACAGTACAGGCCCGGAATAACCTCACCCGCAGCGTCAATCGCCTGGAGGTGATCATTGACCTTCATGGCGCCCATGCTCACCATGATGCCGGTCTCCATCTTGATTGCGTAGAACGGGCCCTTTTCGTATGGGTGCAGGTACTTCGCAGACTTGTGGAACTTCTGATCGACTCCCGCCTTGGCAAAACCGTTGTACTCATCAACCTCAGCCTGCAATTGCTCAGGCTTCACGTTGATCTTCGCCGCTAATTCCGCGAGCGTCGTGCCCATGTAGACGTTCGTTCTCTTCTCGTCGGCGGCATCAGCCTCCAGCTCGTTGGGCAGGTTGACCAGCTTCTCGTAGTTGTTGACGTAGATGCCCAACCCGACCTCGTTGCCCTTGTTGACCAGCTTGTCGATGTGATTCTGGTCCAGGATGCACCAGTACATCGCGCCCGGAAGGCCTGCGATGATGTCGCCCGTGTTCCCGAAATTGAGGCCGACGATCTCATCCGTGAAGCGCTGGCCGTACTTGTTCACCCACAGGTAGGGCTGCATGCCAGCGTTGTTGACGTGGCTGGTAATGGTCTTGTCGCGCATCACGGCAAAGAGCAGCATTGTGCCGATGTTGGAGTTCTCAACGGCGCCAACTTCTTTCATCATGTTGATGCCGTCGCCCGTATTCCCCGGACCGCCGACATTGATGATGCGTTCGCCGATCTTGAACTTGCAGTACTTGTTGAGCATTGCGGGGCTGGCCGCGTATCCGCCGGAGGCAACGATAACCGCCTTGGCTCCGAGCCGAACTTCCTGCCCATCGGCATCTTTGGCAGTCACACCCTTGATCTTGCCATCCTCGCCGCGCAGGATCTTGCTGGCAGCGGTTGACAGAAACACGTCAACACCGCGACGGCGTGCATCCGCCTCGAGCAGCTCGATCACATGGGCGACCTCACCTTCAGGAAGGTGCCACGTCACCAGCTCGCCCGGCTGGTCAGGCGCGGTAATGGTGACGTCGTGATAGACGGCTCCCACTTCATCGCGCATCTTCTTGATCGTGGTGGCAGAGTTCTCAACGAAGCGGCTGACCAGCGCGGGATCGCAACGCCAGTGCGAATAGTCGAGGTAGGCGTTGTAGCCATCCGCCTTGCTGACTTTGATGCCGCGCTTCTTCTGTTCATCCGACTCGAAAGCCGCATGGCCTTCCGCGAAAGCCGAGCTGCCGCCGGTTTTGTCTTCCTTCTCGAGTACAGCACAGGTGAGACCATCTTTGGCCGCCTGCACGGCTGCCGACAATCCCGATCCTCCGCCGCCAATTACAACGACGTCATATTGAGCATCAAACTTTTCCGTCATGTGTATTTCTCCTTTTATTACTTGCCGAGAGCTGACTGAAGCGCGGGAACCACTTCGTACAGGTCTCCGACAATCCCGTAGTCGGCCGCTTTGAAGATCGGAGCCTCAGGGTCGTTGTTAATGCCAACGACGACCTTGGCGTCGCGAACACCTTCCAGATGCTGGGGGGCACCCTGGATTCCTATGGCGAGGTAAAGCCGCGGAGCAATGTGCTGGCCGGAGCGCCCGACATAACGCTCTTTCTCAACCCACCCGAGGTCGTCCGCAACCGGCATGCTGCACCCGATCTCGGCCCCCAGGGCATTGGCGAGGTTCTGGATGATGCCTAGGTCATCCTTCTTCTTCAGACCGCGGCCAATCGACACTACGATGGAAGCCTTGGTGATACCGGCGCCAGCTCCTGCCGCAGGTTCTGTCTTCACAATCCGGACGTCATCGACTAGGTCGGCGTTGACCGGCTCGACCTGAGTCGTGCCAGTGCCCGCACTTGCAACATCATCGCCAGCGTAGAACGTCACTACGGGCGCCGATGTTTCGATCGTCTCAATGACCCTTCCTGTCAGCCGCACGCACTCGACGACAATCTTGTCGCCGTCGGCCGCCAGACTCACTCCGCCAGGAATGACTGCTGCGCCCAGTTGGCAGGCGATAGCACCGGCCAGCGCGCGTCCTTCTGCACTGGCGCTGGAAATGACCGCCCTTGGCGCGGCCGCCGCAGCCAGCTTGCCAACGAATTTGCCATAGGCTTCAATCGCAATTCCCGGCGCAGCCTCGATCCACTTCACTTCATCGGGAGCAGCGGCAGCGGCGGCGTCTGCCACAGCACGCGGGCCAACAACAACCGCAGTCACCTTCCCCTTCATTCCTCTGGCGACGGCCACCAGCGCGGCCACCTGCTTCTCTTCCGTCACAATGATCCACACGTTGCTCACTTCACCCACCCCCTTCTCAATGGCACTCGAATGCTTGCGACGCTCACAGAATCCCCTCATCCCGCAGCGCTGCGACGAGCTGCCCCGCCGCTACTGCCGGCTCGCCGCTGAAAATACGCGCGGCCGTGACCTCGGGAAGCCTGGTGCCTTTGCACACAGCCTTGTCGTCACCGCTTACGCTGATTTCAGACTGGGTCAATTTGGTGATGGGACGTTTCCGTGCCGCCAACTGCTCCTTCATTCCGGGTGCCGCCTTCTCGGCGGCGGCGGCGCTGACGGCAATCACTGCTGGAGCAGCAACGCTGACAGTCTGTTCGTCTTTGCCTTGCTTGCGGACAACCTCTACCCGCCCGTCCGCAACGCGAGCACTGCTGACATGGGCAACCACTGGCCAGCCGAGCAGGCCCGCCAGAGCCACCGGCACCCCGGAGTACTCCTCGGAGTCACCGATCACTACAACCTCAACGCCTCCTATCTGCCGGACTGCAGCAGCGATCACGGCAGCCGTGGAAGCGTTGTCCGTGAGGTTCGCGGCATCGATGATGGACGTGGTCTGTTGAACACCCCGCGCCAATGCCCAGCTGGCGTCGCCGTCTCCAATCGTGAGGCCCACGAGTTCCCCGCTCTCGGCGATCGACTTTGCCGCTTCCAGAGCTGCAAAGTCGTCCTCGCCGGCAGTCATCTTGGCATTGCGCCAATCGACAGAGCCGTCGTTGCGGACAGCTGCATCTTCCGGTTTCCTCGCCCACTTATAGATAATTGCTGTTTTCATTTGCTTCTGTACCTCCTACCAACCAATGTTGATCACCTTCAATGATTGCGATTTCGAGTTGCCTATCCCTGCCTGCGCTAAACTGCGCAACGATGGACGGCTACCAGTGATACCTTTCGGGCCACCTGTGCCACCGAGTTCTGTAGCGATCGTCGAGTCGCTTCCCGTCGACGCTACGCATTACTCCACGGATGTAACGTCATCGTCGTTCTCCACCAATATCTAGGTGAATCAGGGCAATGCCATATCGCACGGCGCCCATTTCCGATCCGCAGACAACTTCAGATGCACGCCTGACGGCTCGAACTGCCACTTATCCTAAGGCACAGTTGAGCCATAAAATTGATACAAGTTTTCGATGCGATTATGTTTACGAGACGCAATAATCGAAAAAGCGGTTATCTAGAATCGACAGTCAAAGCAGAGGGCGGCGCAGCGGCAAATCTCTATTTTCGATTCGCAAATCGCGGGCGAGAACGGAGGGCATCTACCGCGCTGGGGCAAGAAGGATTGGACTTGACGGCTCATGCCATGGGCATTCAGCACCCACAAGAGGCATGTCACGTTGTGCTTCAGACAGGACGGGGGACGAGGAATTGATGCGATGCAAGCCAGGAACTCTTGCGCGACGCGTGCGAGAGCGAGGTCGCATTAATGCCGCGCGCAACCCACTGCAGGGGATTCCTGATAACGCACAGAGAGTGCGCCCAACGAACTCGTACCAGCGAGCGTGGGGCATACCCTCAATTGGATGCTGCCCCATTCTGCGCCGCCTAGCGTGCGGCAGAAGTCTCCGGCGAGACGGGTTAGGCCAAAGCGACGAAGTTCTTTACCGTCACGGGAACTTGATCTTTCCGCCAAACCAACTGAGGAAGTTGGCGTATTGAGGGCGAGATGATTTTCCTATAGATCACTTCCGAATGAAGCAATTGTGTGAATTCCGGAACAAAACATACTCCGAGTCCCGCCGCCACCAGGGGGATTCCTGTCGTTGCATTGTCCGCCCAGTATTCATATTTTGGGCGCACCCCGGCTTTTGCCAAAGCACGGGCAAAGTTCTCGTAGACGCCCCGCGCCGTATTCTGCGTTGGGAAGATGATTGGCACGTCTGCGAGCGCTCTGATTGGAATGGGCCCCTTCTCCTGCGCCAGCCGATGCTGCTTGTGAATTGCGACCATGACATAGATTGAGGGATATTGCTTCATCTCAAAATTCGCATTTGGGATGCAGTCCTCGCTGCATGCAATATCAATCTCGCCATCATGCAACCTGTCCAGAAGCGTTCTGGCAGAGCATTCCCGCGTCACAATCTGCACCTCGGAGTATCGGCGATGAAACCGCCGGATGGTCTTGCGCAATGGCCCATAAATGGAGGTCGCGGTGAATCCAATCGTGATGGAGCCAGCCTCTCCGGTTGAGGCAAGCCGGGAGGCACGGGCGACATTATCGAGCTGGTCCAATGCCCGGTACGCTTCGTGATAGAAGACTCGCCCCGCTTCTGTCATGGAGACGCTGCGCGTCGTGCGTGAAAACAACTGAGCATCAATTTCCTGCTCGAGTTGCTTGATGTTCTGGCTTAACGCTGGCTGCGCAATATGCAGGCGCTTGGCGGCCGTATTGAAATGCCCTTCTTCTGCGACTGCCAGCATGTACTTCAGATGGCGTATCTCCATCGCTCCTCTTTCCCCCCGCCGGAGCCGATCTTCGCAGCCCGACTATTGCATCCAGGATGTGCAATCACCCCAGGAGTCTATACAGAATGCATATCTCTCACAAGTGCCATTGCGCTGGCGGCGAAGCTCCGCAAGCTGGGCCGCGGCCCTCCGCAGGACCGCTCTTCGCCCGCGTTCATCAACCTAGCGCCGTGCCGCACTTCTGCAGGAACCCATGCGTTGCGGAGAAGCGATCCGGCTTGAGTGGTGAATGCCAGCTGCGGCGAGTGCGTCTCTTCGGGGTACATGCAAGCAAAGCACGGCTATTGAATTCGTCACAGAGTTCTATAGAAACGCCCCGAAAAACGTTCAGGGTGCGTCGTATCGTCCAAGGCACTTCTGAATCGTGGAAACTTCATTCTTGCATCTGTCATGAATAATCGGATCGAAAACTTGTATCAATTTTATGGCTACAGTCTGGCTTACGATATGCGGTAGTTTGCGAGGAAAAGTCGCAGGCTGATAGCCGGTGCCAGACAGTTTCGTTTCGGCACCCCGGAAAGGGAATTCCGGCATGCTTCTCGAAGAATGCTCGTTTTGTTGCATTTCGCTGAGATCACGCCGGGGCAACCTCGATTTCTGACGCCGGGCAACCTCTGGCCGCAAAGAACGGTTCCGGTGCAGATAGAAGGTCTGCTGAAAGGATAGTTTGGCATTCACGAACATCAACGCAGCAACAACACTCTCCCCCAAACGACGGCGCGAGGCCCTGCGAGGGCGTCCTCTGACTGAATGTTGGGAGTAGAAATAGAGGACATGTGGAATGAAACAACCAATTCTGGGCCTAGTTGGAACCGTCCTCATGGTTTTGATTGCCTTGGGATTCGTCAAGTTGTTCAGCTTCGCATTCTTTATGGGATGGGTTGCATATGTTCTTACCTGCATGGTTCCTGTGGAGCTGATGGTTTGCGTTCTCTGGCAATCCCAAGGCTCCGAGGCGATTGAGAAACTCGGCCAACCAGGAAAAGGCATTGTCCTTACCTCGTTCGTCGCAGTCGTCGGAGCCATCATCTCGCTCATTGCGTTTTACACAGTCGGTGGAGGATACGGACCGCCGACACCGATTCTCAACCTGTACGTAATTTCAATTGTCTGCTTTGCCTTCTTTGCCCTATTTGTTCTTCGAGGCTGGCCTTTTACCCTTATTCACAACCGCCTGGCCTCCGGTCTTGCTTTTCTTCTGGGTCTCTACGTTGTCGGCTACGCGCTGTTCCGGGTCTTCTTCAATTTCGGATTCATGGCTGGCGCTCCGGTTTACGTGCCTGCTCTCGATCCGCATGGCCTGTGCAACGCGTGGATTGCGATCACCTTCTATGTAGCGATGGTTGCAGCAATCTTTATTGCGCTCAGCTTTGACCTTTGGCCCCTTACCACTGTTCCGAAACTCATGTCCCCCAAGGCGCTGCCCCCCGTATGGGGTGTTGCGGTCATCTTGACGGCATCGGCCCTGCTCACTGTGGCGGTCGGCTTCCTCAAAATGGATGTGGTCGTTTTCATGGTCCGGATTCTGATTGCTTTCGTGTTCGGATCCATCATCGTGCTCACTGTTTTCCAGGGCTCACTGTTCGCAGCAATGAAGCAGCCGATCAAGGGCATCTTCAATGTGCTTGCGGCAGCAGTGATTGGAATCGGGCTCGCCACCGGCTACGCGTACCTTGCTTCGTTTATCAGCGGCATCCCTCTGGCTGGAGGTCCGCCGCAATACATGCTGGAGCTGTGGCTGGCTTCCGCATTGCTTGCCGTTACGTTTCCATTTCTCAGCGGACTTGCAGGGCTGTTCGAATACTGGCCGCTCCCGCACACTCCTGATACACCACCGGGCAACTGATACGGAGTATCAACTGGGAAGGATTCTTACCACACGAGCATGCGTCCCACACCTGGTGCGGGTGCACGACTCGGAGCATTGAAGAAGTTCACGCCATAAAAGCGGCGTGGGGTTTGCGGAAATTCTTTACTGGCGCCATCTGCTTGCGACGCCATGGAGACATATCATATGAAATCAAAAATGCTTGCTGTAGTGTTCTTGGGCATCCTGTTCTCTGCCGTGCCAATGTTTGCCGGAGAGGGCGGCGATCAATATCCCAACGGAGCGGAATCCTGGGGAGCCGGCATGCTGCCTCCGCCGGGCACCTTCGCAGTTCTCAACTATTTCCAGGTCTATCACGGCGATCTGAAGAATGGCTCTGGCGACACGGTTTCCGTCGGAGGAAAGACGGCATCTGTCTTTGCAGTCGCCAACGCGTTCCGTCCCGTCTATATGTCGAAGCTGAAGCTCTTCGGCGGAAATGTGGGCTGGTACGCCATCATTCCGGTCGTCAACCAGAGCGCTACACTTGGCTACCGGGACACCAAGGGAGGCATTGGCGACATTACGGTGCAGCCATTCTTCCTCGCCTACCATTTCCCGAAGAAGAACCTGCACATGGCCACCGTCGTGGACGTTGATCTTCCGACGGGGTACTACAACGCCTCCGACCCGCGTACGAGCATTGGCACGGGCTACGTCGGCATTGAGCCGGCCGTCGCCATCAGCTACCTGCCGAAATCCGGCTGGGACGTCAGCTCCAAGCTCCACTACCACTTCTGCATGAGAAACCCCGCCACGAACTACACCTCTGGTCAGAACTTCCACTTCGACTATCTGGTTGGAAAACACGTTGGGCACTGGGGCATTGGTGCCAACGGGTACTTCCTGAAGCAGACAACGGATGACCGGCAGAATGGCAGCGTGGTTCCCGCCGTTGACGGAATGTACGACGCCGGACGCAAGGGGCAGGTCTTTGCCATCGGCCCCAACGTTACCTACACTACCAGCCGCGGCTTCCAGTTTATTGCCGGCTACACACATGAGACGGTCGTGCGGAATCGCTTTGGCGGTGACAAGCTCACGGTCAAAATCATCATTCCCACGCACCTGTCGCTGTTCCCCAAGATGAAGTAGGGGGCAGCCCGCGCACGACCACTGACGCCATATGGGGAGAAATTCCCCGTATGGCGCCCACGCGTTATCCCACGCCACGGTTCGGCGCTGGATAATAGCGATTGAATGCAAGAAGGAGGCTGTCGTGGCCACAACATTGAAGGCTTTGGAGACGCTGACCGAGGCGTCCCAGGCATTGTCGAATCCTGCATTGCAGGCTTGGAAGAAGCAGGGCGGAAAGGTCGTTGGATTTTTCTACGATTACATCCCTGAGGAACTATTTACCGCGGCAGGAATTCTGCCCTATCGTATGCGGGCAACGGGAAGCACGAGCACCGAGCTCTCCGACGCTTATTTCAGCAATATTAACTGCAGTTACGTGCGCCATTGCTTTGACACGCTGCTGCGCGGAGACATGAACTTCCTGGACGGACTGGTTGTTCATAACTTCTGCGACCACATGCGCCGCATTTATGACAATTGCAAGGCGAACAGTTCGATCACGTCCCAGATTCCGTTCCTGCACTTCACCGTTCTTCCCAAGAAGCGCGGCGACGAGCAGATCGCAGTTTACCGTGCTGAGATTGCGGCGTTGAAGAATCATCTTGAGCAGCACTTCAACGTGCAAATCACCGATGAAAAGCTGCGCGATGCGATCAAACTGCACAATACAACCCGCCACCTGCTGCGCGAAATCTACGAGCTTCGGAAGCGTGATGTGCCCCCGCTTTCCGGCGCTGAAATGCTGGCAGTGATGGTTGGGGGAACGGCCATGCCCCGCAAATACTACAACGAGCTGCTGAGCCAGCTGCTGGAGGAATTGAAGACCGCCGGCACGTCTCACGCGAAACCCAAGGCCAGGCTGATGCTCGTGGGCGGCGGGGCCATTGATAACCCACAGTTGATCGAAGCACTGGAAAGCCAAGGTGGCATGATTGTGGCTGATGCGTTGAGCTTCGGCTCCCGTGCGATCTCCGCCGATGTTGCGGAGACCGGAGACCCGTTGACGGCACTTGCGCACTACCAACTGGCCGACCGCACGTCCTCGATTCGCCTCTGCTTGACCAGCCCTGAAAGAAACCAGTACGTGCTTGACACCGCACAGGAGTACCGCGCGGATGGCGTTATCTCGGTGGCAACAAGCTACTGCGATCCCTGGTATTTCGAGCAGATCCACACTGCAAGATACCTTGAACCACGGAAAGTGCCGCATCTCGAACTGCAATGTGAATATCTGCTGAGCGGTATTGGGCAGATGAAGACGCGAGTGCAGGCATTTATCGAAACATTGAGATAGGAGGGATCCGCCATGACTACAGCGACAGTACCCATGAAAAGAGGGGCAGCGCGTTTTCACGAGTATACAGATCGGATACGGGGAATTCTGGCGATGCTGGGACAAGCTCCGAACCCGAACCCAATTCAGATTGGGATGCTCAAACTTTTGCTCGCGAACGAGGAGAGGATCCTTGATTGCGCTGAAAACGGGAAGCCCTTGGCGTCAATCTGGTATGGAAATGCGCCGGAAATCTTCCCTGCGATGGGGATCCAGCCATTTTGCCCGTTTGACGACATGAAGGTTCATCTCGAACTCACGGACTACAAGGATTTGAAGGACGCCGACAAGCATCCGCTTCCCGCCGACGTCTGCTCCTTGATTCGAATGGCGGCCTACGCCGTTGACGAGGGCCTCGTGCCAACGCCGGACGTGATGGTCGCAATGACCACCCCGTGCGACGCCCAGCTTGCGGTGCATGAGCTGTGGAGCAACAACAGCGCATGGGCCAAGGTCCCCGGATTCGTGCTTGATCCCATCTACACCAACACTCCGGACGACTACAAGTACTTCGCGGGCGAAATCAAGCGGATGATCAAGTTCCTGGAGGAACATACCAAGCAGAAGCTTGACTTGGACAAACTCCGCGAAGTCGTCAAGGAATCGAACCTGCAATACGAAACCTGGAACGAACTCAACGAGTGCCGTCGCGCCGTTCCATGCCCGCATCCATCCTTCCTCTCGTCCGACCTCGGATGGGGAATCACCGAACACTTTGTGTCCGGAGACCCCGCGGGAACTCAGCTTTTGAAGATGCTCCTGGCCGATGCCGAACAAAAGGTTAAGGCGAAGCAGGGCTGCCTCGAAAAGGAAAATATCCGCATCCTGTGGGCGGATCTGATCCCGACGTTCACCGAAAAGCTCGGCGGCTGGCTGGCAGAAGAATGGGGCGCCGTGGTCGTGCAGGACTTCCAGGGCTTCACTTCTCATTTCGAGCCCATCGATACGACCAGCGAGGAGAGCATGTTGCTTGGCATCGCCAAGCGGTCGATGAACAGCCCGATGATCCGCCAGGGGCGTGGCTATGTTGATGTCCTGATGAACGACCTCACCCGCTTGGTCAAGGATTTCAAGATTGATTGCGTCTTCTTCCCCGGGCACATGGGGCACAAGGACCAATCCGCCTCGCTGCATTTCATCCGGGAAACCTGCCGCAACTTGAAGGTGCCTCTGCTGGCCTACACCAGCAGCAACTTTGACCCGCGGTATTTGCCGATGGATCAACTCAAGAAGAAGATTTCCGAGTTCTTTGAGGCCACCGGACTGGGAAAGCGTTAGTTGCAGATTGTATTCTGCGTGGGGGAGTCCCCTCCCCCGCGCAGACTTATCTGGTTGAGGGTACTTCGATGATTGTTGCCGGTTTTGATTTGGGTTCGGCCACGGGAAAAGTGGTTCTGCTGGAAGATGATCGCCTGTTGGCTTCAGTAGTCGTTCAAGACGACATTACCCCTGAGAAGACGGCCACAGAGGCATTGCGGAAGGCTGTTGCGCAAGCGAAGCTCGGCTCTATCGACGAGATTCAATATATGGTGGGCACCGGCTACGGACGGGCCGATGTTCATTTCCTGAATGAAAACGTTTCTGAGATCACCTGCCATGCGCGTGGTGCGTATTTCCTGCACCCCAAGGTGCGCACGGTGATCGATGTCGGGGGCCAGGACTGCAAGGTCATCGCGATTGACGACACCGGCAAGGTGCTCGATTTCGCAATGAACGAGAAATGCGCCGCTGGCACCGGAAAGTTTTTCGAAGCGATGGCGCGGGCGCTGCACTGCGATTTGCAGGAACTGTCTGATCTCGCGCTGGAATCGACGCACGCGGTTTCCATCACGCAGCAGTGCAGCGTATTTGCAGAGTCGGAAGTTGTCGGGCTGATGAACACAGGAGGCGACCGCAGGGACATCTCTGCCGGAATCCACAACTCTATTGCGAGCCGTCTCTACGGCATGCTGAATCGTGTCGGCATTACGGCTGACGTTGTGTTCACCGGAGGGTGCGCGAGGAACAAGGCACTCCAGAAGACGCTCGAAAAGAAGATTGCGCAGCCGATTGTGCATCTGCCCGAAGACCCTCAGATCATTGGAGCTCTCGGAGCCGCCCTGTTTGCGAGGGATCGTGCCGGAGCCCGTGTGCGGAGTTGAGATGTCGAATTTTGAAGCTTACATAAACAAGGTTGCGGCTTACATCCAGGAACGACGTGACCATCTGGCGCAGGTCAGAACTTTGAATGTGGCCGATGCAGCCACAGGTATCCGGATCGGCCCCGGGGCTGGCTCTGAACTCGTTCTCAAGCGTGATACGTCGATCGAGCTGGGCAGCCCTGCAACCTCATCATGCGCCATCGCTCTTTACTCCAACGACTGCGCCGCTGTGTGCAGCTCCCGCATGACCTTGATTGGTCCTGACATTCCGGAACTCGACTCCGGAAGCATTCCGTTTGGACAGATTCTCATTGCTGCAGGCCGTTCCCTGACAGAAGACGATTACGAAACCCTGATCGATGCGCAGTACGTCTCCGACGTCATTGAAGGATACATGGTGCGGAGTTCTTCCTCGCATCTCTGGGCTCGGGTAAGCAAGGGAGCTATTTCCAAGGGGTTCAACTTTGCGACTCTTGGACATGCGATTGAAGAACACGTCAGGACGCAGCTTCCTGCGGTGGAAGCCGTAGAGCTCATATTCGTCACCACCAGCGCGGACGATGTCAACCAGCTCAGTCTCATTGGTGCGGAGGTCGAGCAGGCCGCGCGTGAAGTGCGGCAGAGGGTCTGGAAGCATCGCGGAGTTGACATCTTCGAGTGCGCGAGCGGCGGCCACTGCGGCAAATGCAGTGACAAGATTGTGTGCGACAGAATTCGTGGAATGATTGGCCAGCAAAAGAGTGGCCGGGATGGCCTGCAGAATCAGCAGGCGGAATAGGACGCAGGCGCGGCGATGTCGAAGAAGATCATTGCAGTTTGCGGTAAGGGCGGAGTTGGCAAGACCGCCTTTACCACAATGTTGAGTACGGCACTCGTGAACAGTGGCAAGGCTGGCAGGCTTCTCCTGATCGACGCAGATCCCGCATTGGGTCTGCCGAACACCGTTGGAATCACGGTCGAGAAAACCATCGGCGAAGTGCGCGAAGCCATCATCAAGGCAGCTTCAAGCGATGCGAAGGAAGCCCAGCGTGAGGTTGCCAAGAAGATCGACTACATGATCCTGGAAGCGCTGACGGAAAATGACCAACTCGCCCTGCTCGCTATGGGACGTTCGGATTCACTGGGTTGCTACTGTTCCGTCAATGGCATCTTGAAGGATGCCATCGATGTTCTCTCCCAGAAGTTCGATACGATTCTGATCGACGGAGAGGCCGGCATCGAGCAGATCAACCGGCAGGTCATGCAGCGCGTCAACGATTTGATCATCCTCACAGATCCCTCCCACCGCGGACTTCAAACTGTATCCTTCATCCTGGACATGGTTAACCAGGAAAGAGGGCTTCGCTGCGACCGGGCCAGCGTCGTGTTCAATCGTGTAAGAACCGAGCAAGCTGCCTTGACCGAAGCAGCCAACCGCCTGGGCGTCACAGTTCTGGGAATGATTCCGGACGATAACGCGATCAGCGAATTTGATTTCTCTGGGAAACCACTCGCTTCTTTGCCGGAGAGTTCACCTGCGATGCAGTCTGTCCGGAGCATTGTTGAAAAGCTCTATTCGCCCTCAGCGAACGTGGAACTGTTGCGACAACACGCTTAAGCATAGAGCTTGAGCGTGAATCATTCCCCCGCTAGGGTTGGACTTCCGCAGTGAACATAGGCAGTCCGACCCAGCACTCCTCAAGCCTCCAAATGCAAATGATGAACGGCACTGCCGCTTGGAGACTGCAACTTCATGCCGGCCCCGGTCCGCAGAAACCTCACTGCGGCGAGAAGGTGCTCATCCAGTAGTCGTGTCCGGTGTTCTTGGACATTCAAAGTCGACTTGGCAATGAACGTCTATGACCAGGCGACACTGGATGATTTCCGGGCACCGTTGGGCACTTTTGCAGATGAGTTGTTAGCAAGTGTTAGCAAAACAGCTTCAGCAGCTTGAGGATTGTCTTGTAGCTTGTTGTTTTTAAATAAGATGGTGAGCGCGGTAGGAATCGAACCTACAACCTACTGATTAAGAGTTGTACCAGAACGAAGACTCAACAACTTGCATGCGTGAGCAGGAGCGGTCAGCAGTGTGCAAATCACCAATAATTGCGCCTATTAGCCTGGCTCTGACCATTCCTGCTCACTCCGGACCATCATGGCCTGGTCACCGAGGGTGGTCACCATTTTGATTCGACAACTGGACGCTGAACTCTGCAACCACCGTCTGACGCCGGGCCTCCAATCTCTCCCAATGGATGAACTCTCGCTAGGTACTCTCTCAACAAAAGTCTGGACGCCTTTTTGCCTCGCCATTTCGCAACAACACCCATCACTGGACTTGCCGACCAACATTGCGGCATCTCGACACATACTTGAGAGCTACTGGCGATGATCATCCTTAGCCATTGCCCGCACACTTCGCGCCAGAATAGGCCACAAAATTATTCCAGCTCTTGTACCTGCCTTCGGTGCGAGAATCTGAACAGTGGCGCAAGAGCGCCTACGGAAAGGAGCAGTACATGAATTACGTTGATGTCAGGAACAGGTACGAACAGGAGACCAACAGTGGCACAGACCGGCGGAACTCAACCGTACAAATGCAGGACCCCGAATATTTACGGTGGCTGCGGCGAGAGCACGTGGAGATCATCGACGACAACGAATTAGCCCGGCGGTTGAATATGCTCCGGCGGTGGGTGGTTAACCAGCTGCGACCGAATATCAAAGACCCCATTCCAAGGATCAAGCTCGGCCGGTTCAATCGATTCGAATGGAATAGCCCGGAATTGAATGCGTGGCTTGAACGGCGACGGAAGAGATAGCGTCGCGCAAAGCTGATACCGTCAGCTAGCACTACCGCGTGCGCGGATAACCTCTCCGCACACGTGCTGCACAAGCACCCGCTCTGCCGTCCTCTTCCTCTCCGCCGCTCTAAGTTGCCCTCATACCCCGACAAGTAAGACAACGTTCTGATGCACCGCGCTGACAAATCGCGTAAGCAGACACTCGGATTGAGACAGGGGGAACCAGGAAGACCCCCCGTATGCACCAGATCATGATGTTCTGTGCAGAAGATTCCTGACAATTGATGTCACTCGATATTTGCTGGCTGGCAAGTGTTTCGTTATGGCTTCATCGACGATTGGGCACAACGAAAACTTCGGCTTCGCCCATGGGGCAGCCCTCGATGAATCGGCAATTCAGGGTTCTTTGTCGCGAGCAGGCGTGGTCTAATTAGACTCACCCTCAGTTGTATTTCAAGCAGGATGCCGCTTTTGCCTTCCTTGCGATAGCAACAGCGTTACGCGACGGACCACTCTTCGGAGAATCCTGCTGCCTGCTGAAGAACCGTCTGCGTTGCGGTCTCCTGCATGTCGGGCGGGTATCCATATTTGCGCAGTACGCGCTTCACCAGCACACGCAGGTTGGCACGTACGTTCTCGCGAATTGTCCAATCAATCTTGGTGTTGTTCCGGACGATTTGAACCAACTCACGGGCAATGAGGCAGAGATGCTTATCCCCCATTACTTCAACCGCAGTATGGTTGGCTGCCAGGGCTTCATAGAATGCAGCTTCGGCGTTGTTCAACCCCAGCTTCGCCCCGAGCGCCTCCCGCTCGCGCAAATCGCGCGCCAGCCCGATCAGCTCGTCGATCACCTGCGCTGAGTCAATGGCCCGGTTCTGATAGCGGAGCAATGACTTCTCCAGCAGCTCCGAGAACTGCCGGAACTGAACCACGTTCTTCTTCTCCCGCCGCTTGAGTTCACCAGTGAGCAACCGCCGCAGCAGCTCTACCGCAAGATTCTTGAACTTCATGTTGCGAACTTCCGCCAGGAATTTGTCTGAGAGAATTGAAATATCCGGCCTCTTCAGGCCCGCGGCGGAGAAGATATCGACCACTTCATCGCTGGCAATCGCGTTCGAGACGATCTGGCGGATCGCATGGTCCAGCTCATGCTGAGGCTTGCCTTGCTGTTCGGCAGTCTTGGCAAGCGCCTTGCGCACGGCTTGGAAGAAGCCGACATCGTCCCGGACGTGCGTGGCCGCGGCGTCTGGCACAGCCAAGGCAAACGCAGCCGAGAGATCTTGCACAGCGGCGAGTACACGCTTCTTCCCATCCTCCAATCCAAGCACATGGTCGATGGCCGCAGCCATTACCGTTAGCTGCACAGCCGCGCTGCCTTGCTTCCACTTGCTCCAGTCGAAGCCGTGGAACAGGTTGCAGCAGATCTCGTAGTGCTTGAGCATCGCCGCGACCGCTTCTTCCTTGGGGATCGTGGTCTGGCCCTGTCCACCGTTTTCGGTGTACGTATGCAGAGCTTCCTTCAGCTCCTGCGCAATGCCCAGGTAGTCCACAACCAGCCCGCCTTCCTTATCCCGGAAGACGCGGTTCACGCGCGCGATGGCTTGCATCAGTCCGTGCGCGCGCATGTATTTGTCCAGGTACATCGTGTTCAGGCATGGCACGTCAAAGCCGGTCAGCCACATGTCGCGGACGATGACCAGTTGCAGCTTGTCCTTTGGATTCTTGAATCGCTTCGCCAGTCCCTTGCGGCGCTTGGTGTCGCGGATGTGCTGTTGCCATTCGGCCGGGTCACTGGCGGCTCCCGTCATCACAACCTTCAGGGAGCCCTTGTCGTCCTCGTCGCTGTGCCACTCGGGGCGCAGCTTCACCAAGGCGTTATAGAGGTCCACGCAGATGCGCCGGCTCATGCAGACAATCATCGCCTTGTTGACTGCGAACGATTCCCCGCGCGCTTCAAAGTGCTTCACTATATCGGCCGCGACAAGCGTCAGGCGTTTTTCCGTTCCAACCACCGCTTCCAGAGCGGCCCACTTGGTCCGAAGCCGCTCTTTGCGCTCCGTCTCCTCGCCCTCGGTCACTTCCTCAAAGTCTTTATCGACCTTGGGCATCTCTTCTTCTTTCAAAGATAGCTTCGCCATGCGGCTTTCGTAGTAGATCGGCACCGTTGCCTTGTCTTCTACCGCCCGCTGAATGTCGTAGACGCTGATGTACTCGCCAAAGACCTGACGCGTATTCGCGTCGGTCTTCTCAATTGGTGTCCCTGTGAAGCCGATGAAGGAGGCGTTGGGCAACGCATCGCGCATGTGTCGCGCAAATCCGTCCACAAAGTCGTACTGGCTGCGGTGCGCTTCGTCGGCAATCACGACAATATTCCGCCGGTCAGACAGCATCGGATACGGCTCGCCCGCCGGAGGCATGAATTTCTGAATGGTGGTGAAGACGACATGCCCCGAAGACACTGCCAGCCGTGCCTTCAGGTCTTCACGGTCTGCTGCCTGCTCGGGCATCTGGCGCAGCAGTTCATGGCACAAAGAGAAACCGTTGAAGAGCTGTCCATCCAGGTCGTTGCGGTCTGTAATCACGACGATGGTTGGGTTCTCCAGTTCCGGCTCCAGAATGAGCTTGCCTGCGTAGAAAGCCATGGTCAGGCTCTTGCCGGAACCCTGTGTGTGCCACACCACGCCAATGCGGCGGTCGCCTTTTTCGGCGGTTGCGGAGATCGTGTCCTGCACGGCCTTGTTCACCGCGTGGAATTGGTGATAGCCCGCGATCTTCTTCACTGCATCGCCGCCGCCGTCTTCCTCAAAGACGATGAAGAAGCGCAGAAAGTCCAGCAGGCGGCGCTTGTCGAAGAGCCCTTCAATCAGCACCTGCAACTTTGGCAGCAAAGACGGCGCAAGTTCCTCCCCCTCGATGGTGCGCCATGGCATGAAGCGCTCCGCGTCGGCGGTCAGTGAGCCAACGCGCGCCTCAATCCCGTCGGAGATGACCATCAGCGCGTTGTAACCGAACAACGCGGAAATCTCCTGCTTGTAGGTCTGGAGTTGTGTGAAGGCGTCCCACACGGTCGCATTGCTGTCGGCAGCGTTCTTCAGCTCAATCACCACCACGGGCAAGCCGTTCACAAACAGGATTACGTCCGGGCGCCGTGTGTGCTGGCCCTCGGAGACCGTGAACTGGTTCACGGCCAGCCAGTCGTTCTTGTCCGGGTCGTTAAAGTCGAAGACCTTGACCTGCGCTCCGCCGATGGTGCCGTCGGCGCGCGTGTACTCCACCGGCACGCCTTCCACGAACATGCGGTGGATGGCATGGTTGCGCGCCACCAGTGTCGGCCCGTGCGCGCGAAGCAGTTTCCGCATCGCCTCGTCGATGGCTTCCTTCGGCAGGTCACGGTTGATCTCTTCGAGGGCATCCCGCAGACGGCGCTCCAGCACCACGTCACGATAGCGTGCATCCGTGCGCTCCGCCGCCGTCTCGCCGCAGGCAATCTCCGGCCCGTGCAGCACCGTATAGCCAATCGCCTCCAGCCACTCCAGCGTGGCCTGTTCCACATGCGACTCCGTGAACTGCGGCGTGCCCTCGTCGCTCATTTGGCACCGACCTCCATCTCCGCCGGAAGCTCCTCCGGCTCAACTGACTTCAGAATCGGCACAAACACTTCCTGGAAGCGCTCCAGCGTCTTCCGCAGCCATGCCTGCTGCTCCGGCCAGAGCTTCTCATCACGGAAATCTGTCTTCTTTCGCGCAAGCACAAGGCACCGGCTCTTGTTCGGCTCGTCGAGATAGATCAGCTCCTCGCCAATCGTCTGCGAAAGCTTTTCATCCTGCCCCTTCAGATAGGCGAACAACTCCTCCGCGTTCTCTCCCTTCAGAATCAGGGCAACTCGCAGCTCCGGAACAATCCTCTTGTCGACCGCATCAAAGACCGTTGCTATCGAAGCCAGATGCGCGCCGGCCACGCCAAGCGGGTGAACCATCGTCCGCTGCGCCTTTGGCTTCGAGCACGAAACCGCGCTGCGTTTCTCCTCCAGAAACTCGGCAAAACCGGTCCAGAACCGCAACTGTAGTTCCTGTGCTCCCGCCCCTTCTCCCGAGCCCGCCGGGCCGCGCGTGTTCTTGCTCCACTCGTTCGGCTGGCTCACAACGTTGAACTTGGGTGCGACCGCGGAGTCGCCAATCTTCCAAAGCTCAATCTCCAGCCCGAAGAAGTTGATGCCCGTCTGCGTCTTCTCGTTCAGCCAGTCAAGCGCCGCGCGGTGCTCGTCGGTAAAGCGCTCGGCTATCCAGACGATGGTGACCGCATCGAGGCCCGCCGTGTAGGTCAGCACCTGCCCCAGATGCGTGTGGTCGGTGCGCTCAATCTGGTTCTCAATCAGCACCCATTGCTCGGTATCGGCGTCCTTGCAAAGGATGTCGGCGCGGAACAGCCCCACCGGCTTCTCCTGCGTCTCAAGCTCCAGGCTCACGCCAATCGTCTCGCCCAGCAGCGCAAGGTTCTCCGACTTCGCCAGCCACGGCGTGAAGTCACCCGACTCGCTCGCAAATACCCCTCGCAGGTCCACTTTCTCCAGACGTCCGAGATCAATCGATTTCATTCTGCTTCCTATCCTTTAACCCGTATCTCGCCGGAGATGAGCTTCGGCAGCAAAGCATCGCGTATGGCGGCAAGCGTCTTTGACTCTTGATTGGAAGCCTTGATCCTTGCAAAGAGTTGCGACGCAAAACGCCCAAAAGCAACTGCGACCTGTTCGCACGGCACGGCAATCTGAAATCGCGCTAGCGAATCCGCCTGCACACGTTGGCGGCCACTTGTCCCAGTCATGCTCTGAATGGCAAATTGACGAAACTCCGGGCTCCTCGCCAAACAATACCCATATTCAGGCGGCAGTGGAGCAATGGGGTGAAGCACAATAAACTCAGTAGAGCCCCAGCCAACCTGATGTTCGGCCAGAAAATCCACGAATGCGGTTTTTCCGTTTTCAAGGCACGGAGTGATACGCGCCAGCAGCGTATCGCCGTTCTCGAACTTCATCCCCGAACCAAACTCCCGCTCGATGACCGAGGCTGGCGAGTGGCCTTGAGTTGGAACGTTCGCCATATCAAGATACGGGGCCCGAACAGACCGTTTAAGAGAGCGCAATGGGTTCAGCTCAACGTGTTTCTTCAAAGCTGCATATTTCCAGCCGCGAGGAATCTCGCCAAGTTCGGAGGCTTCGAAGGAGTCGGGGAAGAGAGCGGCAATGTCGTCGGGGAGGCCGGTGGGGCGGCCTTCAGCTTTGGCGTGCACGGGATCGAAGTCCACAAACCACGACTTGAACAGCGCCCGCGCCATCTCCTCCAGCGTCTCGCTCATCCTCCGGTTCAACTCAATCTTGTCGTCCAGAGCGCCGAGCGTCGCACCGATTCGGCGCTGTTCAAGCATGTGAGGTAATGTAATCAAGAGCCGCTTCTGGTCCACTAGGCTAAGATATGGGGCCATGTCGGTCGAAGCTGACATACCTGCAAGCTGCGTGCGAAATTGATCACTTTGCGACCAATAGCGTAAGAAGCCCGAATCAATCGTCTCGGCATCCAGGCTGCGCCAGTAGCTCAGATGAGGCGAGTAGACAAACCGCGGAAATTCCTCTCGCACGTAAGACGTTCTTCCAGTGCTATTCCCTTTCGTAGTCACGATAACATCTCTAGGAGAAGACATCTTCGAACGGACAGCAGACGTATATTCCCGCTTGAAACGATCTGCGCCGCTGAAGCTGATATTCTGGTCACTGACATGGCCTGCACGAAGGAAGATCGGCCCGTCGCCGCCGAGCTGCTCTAGTTTTGCTCTGTATCCATCGCCGATTTCCAAAACGCCCTCTTCGATCAACTCAAGGAAGGTCACTGACCGCCACTCATTGGCCAGCCCCAAGCTCCCCGAACTTGGCGGCGTGTTCTTATCTCCTGTTCTTCGGGTGCTCATTGGCGCTCCTTGGCAGAGCGCCGGGGCGTGGCAGCATTCAGTTTCCTGACCTCTTCCACGACATGGTCGAAATCGCTGGCGGCCTCAAGTGCCGCCTTCCGCTGCTCCCGCTCGTAGGCGGCAAATTGCGCGTGGGCGTGCTCCTCGGCCAGCGCGTGCGAGATGCGGCCCGCGTCCTTCAAAATGCTGCGCTCGCTGAGCCGCAGGAAATCGTCGAGCTTGGCGATCCAGTCGGCCATGTGCATGAGGCGGTGGCCGCGCGCCTGCAACTCGGCAAAGTCCAGGTAGGCGGAGACGATCAGGTTCAGCGCCTCCAGCTCCTCCCTGCCCAGGTAGTTCTTGGCCACGGCCACATCCGCCTTGCGCACCGGCCCGGCGGGCGCGTTCTTCCAACTGGTGAGGCCCATGTGCGGCTGGCGGGCGTCGGCCCGCTCGCGGATGATCTCCGCCGCCGTGTGTCCGTGGGCGGCCCAGTGCATCTTGTTCTGCACGGTCTGGAAGAACTTCTGTGTCATCTCCGCGCTGCGGTCGTAGTCGATGCTGGTGGCGTAGATGTCCGTGACCTTTTGATAGAAGAGGCGCTCGCTGGAGCGTATGTCACGGATGCGGGCAAGCAGTTCGTCGAAGTAGTCCTGCCCGAGGGTGCGGCCGGCCTTGATGCGTTCATCGTCGAGCGTGAAGCCCTTGACGAGCAGCTCGCTGAGCCGGGCCGTGGCCCACTGGCGGAAGAGCGTGCCCCGCGACGAGCGCACCCGGTAGCCAACCGCCAGGATCATGTCGAGGTTGTAGTGCTTCAGCGTGCGTTTTACCTGGCGAGAGCCCTCCTGACGAACTTGTAAGTAATCCTTACAAGTTGCCTCCTCCCGCAACTCGCCATCACCGTAAATCTCCTGGATGTGCAGGGTTATGTTCTGAGGCGTGGTCTGGAAAAGCTCAGCCATCTGGGCCTGCGTGAGCCAGACGGTCTGGCCGTCAAGCCGCACCTGAAGATTCAGCCCGGCATCCTGATAGATAAGGAGCTGACCGGCAGAGGGCTCGGCGGAGGGTGGCGCTGAGGGCTTCCTAGTCGCCATAGCCAAGCTCCTTGAGATTGGCGGCGATGAGCGCGTCGAGCTTCTGCGCCTCGGCCTGCTGCTGACGCAGGGTGGCCGTCAGGCGCGCCATCTTCTCCTCGAAGGGCTCGCCATCGTCCTCCACGGCCTCCGCGCCAACGTAGCGGCCGGGTGTGAGCACGTGTCCCTGCTTGCGAATCTCCTCGACCGTGGCGGCTTTGCAGAAGCCTGCCACGTCCTCATACTTGCCCGCGCCCTTGTCTCCGCGCCAGGCATGGTAGGTGCCGGCGATCTTCGCCACATCCTCATCCGTCAGCTCGCGGTGGACGCGATCCACGAGCGTGCCCATCTTGCGCGCATCAATAAAGAGTGTCTCTCCGCGGCGCTCGCGGAAGCCGTTGCGCTTTTTGCTGCGCGTGAGGAACCACAGGCAGACAGGTATCTGCGTGGAGAAGAAGAGCTGACCGGGAAGCGCAACCATGCAATCCACCAGGTCGGCCTCGATGATGTTCTTGCGGATTTCGCCTTCGCCTGACTGGTTGGACGACATGGAGCCGTTGGCCAGCACAAAGCCCGCGATTCCGTGCGGCGCCAGATGGTGCAGGAAGTGTTGCACCCAGGCGAAGTTGGCATTGCCCGCAGGCGGCACGCCGTACTCCCAGCGCTTGTCCTCGCGCAGCAGATCGCCGCGCCAGTCGCTGTCATTGAACGGCGGGTTGGCCAGAACGTAGTCGGCCTTCAGGTCCGGGTGCTTATCGGCGTGGAAGGTATCGCCGTGCGCGATCTGCGCGTCAATGCCGCGAATGGCGAGGTTCATCACCGCCAGACGCCACGTGGTGTAGTTCGACTCCTGTCCGTAGATGGAGATGTCGCCGATGCGGCCGCTATGGGCCTCGATGAACTTCTCGCTCTGCACGAACATGCCGCCGGAGCCGCAACAGGGATCGTAGACGCGGCCCTTATAAGGAGCCAGCATCTCAACCAGCACGCGGACCACATGCGTGGGCGTATAGAACTGCCCGCCCTTCTTGCCCTCGGCGGCGGCGAACTGAGACAGGAAGTATTCGTAGACGCGGCCAAGCGTGTCCCGGGCACGATCCTCGGCCGTTCCCAGGCCGATATCGCTCACCAGGTTGATGATCTGCCCCAGGCGCGTTTTATCGAGCCCCGGACGGGCATATTCCTTGGGCAGCACGCCCTTCAGGCTGGCGTTGTCACGCTCAATGGCAGCCATTGCATCATCGACCGTCTTTCCGATAGTGGGCTGCGGGGCGTTCGCCTTCAAATGAGACCAGCGGGCTTCCTTCGGCACCCAGAAGATGTTGACGGCACGATACTCGTCGGGGTCCTCCGGATCGGCACCTTCGGCACGCTTGGCTTCAAGCTCAGCGTGCTTCGCCTCGAACGCATCGGAGATGTACTTGAGGAAAATCAGCCCGAGAACCACATGCTTGTACTCGGCTGCATCCATGTTGTTGCGCAGCGCGTCGGCGGCTGCCCACAACTTCGACTCAAACCCTAACGGAGTGCCACTTGCCACGGAATCGCCTCTACTTCTACGGAAAATGGGCATGGCGCGGTTGGGGGAACGCGCGCGCTGTCGCCCTCTATCTGAATGAACACGCGAAGTTTACCAGATTGAAGCTGCCATCGATGCAACTGTTTGGCCTTGCTGAAAGACGTGCAGAGAATCCAAGCCGCCTCCAAATAGGCCGACAGGGACTTATCTGAAGCAGGCGCAGCACAGTGCTGGGCCGGGCGGAGCGTGCTTCCAGAATGCGGTTGAGCCGAACGAGGAAGAAGACGTGAACAAGACTCCGAGCGAGACGTCCACGAAAGTCGTATAAGCACCTTCAAACAAACAACTTAACTCACTTTTCGACCCACTCCGACCTCAAAAATCGGGTGGGTCTTTGTCTTCTTAATATCTAAAATAAAGATAATAGGGAAGTTAGCGCGTGCAGTAGGCGCTAAAGCATCCGCTAAGTTATTGATTCTAGGTGGCGCTAAAGAGTTATCAAGTTACGAAAGAGAAGGACGTGAACGAAGAATGATCAAGGGACGAGAAGGATGGGTAAAAGCCGATCTAGCACGTCTTAGCGCCCTATTAGAATCAATAGCTTAGCGAAGGGTTTAGCGGCGTTTGCCTATGTTAAGTATTTTATATATATACACTTACATAGAAAACTGATATTTTGGACCCCCTTTTTAGAGTCCAGGGAGAGGATGACCTGTTCCCCCTCAACTACGCTTTCTGGTGGTGAGCGCCCCTGGCAACTTCATGGCCGACTTCCAAGTGGCTCCTTGACGAAGCACACTCGCGGAATAAGAGGAGGATAGGCAAGGAGCGAGCAGTTTGTGATGACGCACCCGGAAACCACAGAATTCACCAAGTCGCGCGTTGGTCCGCTCTGTGAGAACTACTGGCATTTGAATCCCGGAACTCTCCCCCCCCTGCTGCGTAGCGCCACCCCTTGCTTATTTCCGGTAGGACACTACGAGATCGATGCCCCGCCGGTTGAAGCATTTCCGCCACAGGGAGTAATCCTATCCGCGGTCGGCGATTACGCGCCTAGCTTCTGGCGCAGTTTCAGCCACCGCCAGCAACGGACGCTCGTCGGGCAGGAATCGCCATGCCGCGCTGGTTTGCGGAACCAGCGAATGCGCTCAAATCACACCCGGTTCGACGCTTTTGGTCTGCATCGATTGTCCCGGCGCCGAATCGGCGGAGGCAACAACGGCTCGATCATCTCCCACTGTTCGTCGGTTAGTTCCCAACGTCCGCGCATCGGTCAGAACGGAGCATCCCAGAGCACCCCCAGAATGCCACCTTTTCCCCCTCGCAGGATTTATGAGACTGGTTCTAGTCTTTCGCTCGCTCCCGACGAACAATTTTCAGTTCCCACGCCTTTCCATCGGCACGTTTCACATAGAGACTATTGCCCTGAACGTATACATCCACCTGCTCGCCGACGACAAAATCTGCGGCGTCATTGTGCCTTCGACGTGCGACTCGCTTTCCTTCCGCAGTAATGATGACGCCGTTGAACTTCACCGTAAGAACGGGATATTGAACATCACCACCACCACCAAGGATTTCGCCATTTGCCGCAATGATGTCGTCCGCTTCCGTTCTATACGAGACGTTTGTTAGCGTTGCTTCTTCCCACTGAACCAATTTCTCTTTCGCCTGAATAGGCTGGCTGTTTGTAATTACCACTACAGCCAAAAGACAAATCCCCATAACAACACGCAGACAATAACCGTGGAACACGCTTCCCCTTTCTCGTTTACAGGAATATTGGTTCGTTCAGAAAAGCGTAAAACTGGAGGAATCCCGAGTAAAGCTAAATTAATAGGTTGGATACGGAACCTCACGTCCCACGGTGAGACTCCGAGCCCTCTATACCAGAACTTAGGTTTTACTCTTCTCTCTGCAATCAAATTCATTGATTCCGAATTATGTACGAATTATAAGTCAGGTAACATCGGGCAAGGCTCAACCTAACCGTTGAGTACGGCAACCGAGCAGGAGACGCCACGGTGCCAGCGGCATGATCGACCATGCCGGATGCGCGGAATCGATTCCGAAAAGATAGTCTCCCTAGTCCGCCTGATGTTTTGGGCGGATATTGTTTTGCGCTCCTGGTGCGTTAACGCAGCGCGCCTTAGCAGATCGAACCTCCGAGTCCATTGACTCGAAGAATCGCTTTCGATTCTGCCTGGCAACGCTGACGTTCTCAACTAGGAGGAGTGCATGACCGTCCCGTCCGCAACCCTAATCCATCCCGACGGCACATCCGAAACGCTCTACGCCCGTCGCCGCCCAGGGAAGAAGTTCTCGATTCTTGAGCTGATCCGCCGGCTGGGGTATCTGAACCCGTGGTTTTATTCCATTGAGGGGTCAAACCTAACTTCGATCGTCAGCAAAGAAGCCCGATCCGCAGGCGAACCACTCAATCCAACTGCCACAGAACTCCGGAAGCAAGTCGCGTTCTACGAGTTCGAACCGGTGTACGGAAATGCTGTGATTTATGAAGAAGGTTCAATCAGCATGCAATGTGAAGATCGCAAGGACGGCGTGATGTGGCGGGATCGAAAGGCGAACTGAGAGGAAGGAACCTGAAATTCGCTCGCGACGTCGGATGTGCCTCTTTGAGTTTCTACCAGGGAGGACAAGAGGAACAAATCTGCTGAATGGAGCTAAGCCGACATCTCGGTACGAACCAGGGTCGACGAGTGGGTTGGCGATCTGGCGACAGTCGACACTCATCTCCTGCCTACAAGCCTGTTTCAGAACGCCAACTTCAACCATTGTGTTTAGTTGAGCCCCCCAGGTCTGCTAGAGAAGACTTCCACCCTGTTCCCGGGTTACTGTTCCCAGATCCTCTTTCTTTCCCCGGGGCTCCAAGTTTTCCAATTTCCGTCCCCAGTTTTCCGTGCGTCGGCAGGGTCCCAGCAACTAAAATTGTTGTAAATATGTATCATCTCCCGATTTCTCGGCGAATCTCGCTAAATCGAGGCGGACACACGTGAAACATCTCGATCTGCAGAACGAATTCAGAGAGTTGATAGCGCAACTGAGGTTCCAAGTTGAGTCTGCGAGTGCCATGGGAAGCTATGACACACACAAGGTTGCGGAGTTCGCCTTATGTGGTCCTCTTCGCGAATTGTACGGTTGGACAGCCCTTCGCAACCTCAATTCTGAACTGGCGAACTCTCCTGGAATAGATCTCGCTGACGACTTGGCGCGGATCGCAATCCAAGTGACGGCAACTGCTGATCTCGCCAAAATCAAGCACACGATAGAGGTCTTTATCGACCACGGGCTCAATCAGAAGTACGACCGATTGATCGTCTTCATCTTATCGAAGAAGCAAAGCAGCTATTCGCAGGCATCGGTTGACGCCAGCACGAATGGACGCCTCACGTTTTCGGCCAGTAAAGACATTTGGGATTATCAGGACATCTGCACAACGGCGGCCGGCGCAACGCCCAAGCAGTTGCAGGCCGTCGTCAACCACCTCAAAGGCTATATGAGGGGCATCCCGGTCGGCCTTGCCGATGAAGACATTGATCCGCCTACCGAGCCTCCAGAGTCGCTATTGGCCAATCTGTTAGAGCTGTACTTCCCGAAAACTCTATACATCGCTCAAATGTCTGCAGACCTAATTGAGCGGCATGGAAAGAGACGGCCAGGGCAGATGCGCAAAACGATTAGCGAATTCAACAGAGACTTAAAGACGCCAGTTCCGTCCGGATATGTCACTCACGGCAGACTAATCATCTCGTTCTTGGATCTGACGGATTCAGGTTCGCCATTCCGTCATCTGATAGATCCTGGAACCTCTGAGGAGCACAGATCCGAAGACTTCCTTGACATTGATCCTGACCGTGAAAGGGTGTTTAAATCCCTTCTCCGATCCACACTGCAGCAACGTCTCTACGCGGAACGCGTGCGTTGGGAACATGAAGACCGTCAATTTATCTTCCTTCCTCGCGAGGACGATCAGAACCAGCGTTATATTGAGTGGCGCGGTGAGAAAACAGCGACTCGTGCAGTTTTTGATCGCAAGTACAGCAAGAAGGATCCATCAAAGGTCCTCCAGCAAAAGCATCTCTCGTTTGCAGTCCAGTTCCTTCGCTTCGACGGCGACTGGTTTATGTCCATCACGCCGAGTTGGTTCTTCAGCTTTGGGCCCAAATTCAACAAATCGAACTACGCTTTTCAGAATCTCAGCTGGATAAAACGGCAGGAGACCAATCAATCTGTAATGAATCACTTCAGATTCATTGCTACATGGCTCAAATCGATAGATGAAGAGACCCTATTCAGCGCCGACAGCCATGCGGTACTGCTTTCCTTCGGCAACATGTTGACTTTGGATGGTGCACCTTCGCTCGATGAGTCCAAGTGGCTTCCTCTATCTGATTCTTTGGATGGTGAGGACGATATTCCGAGGAGGCTGTTCGACTGATGAAGCTATTTCATATCAAAGAACCTCGCCTGGCCTTTGCTGAAGGAACTCACATATGTCCGCGGCGGGGTATTGCCACATATGGAGTCTACGATCGCCACTCACAGACCCGGCGCACTCCAATACATCTTGGGGTCGTTGGCACCAGCGCCGATCTTGAAGCCATGGCGAACCTGCTTGAAAGAATGAAGTCTCCAATTCGAGGTGTCTTGGATGAGCGCAAACGCAACCTGTTCCCTGATTTCTGCGGATTCAATTCGGGTACCGGTTTTTATGCGGAGCTTGTGTTTAACCAAGATCTCGGACGTCCAATCAAGAACACTGACCTGAGCAAGATAACAAAGATAAAGAACAGAGCTGAGAGAATTGAAGCTGCGCTTGATCTCTACTACGACGAGATCAAGTTCTTAGCACAAAACCGCCCCATCGACGTTATAGTATGCGTTTTGTCCAAACCAATTTACGATGCCGTCAGCAAAGAGGCTGTTGTTGAAGAAGAGGAGCACCTCGAAACAAGTGTCGACGTTGATTCGGAGTTGAACTTTCGTCGCGCACTCAAGGCGCGAACAATGCATTTTGGAAAGCCTCTCCAATTGCTTCGGGCAGAAACCTTCAAATCGGATGCTAAGAAGCAGCAGGATGACGCGACAAAAGCCTGGAATCTCTCCACTGCGCTTTATTACAAGGCGGGGGCCACCAATCCGTGGCGCTTGGACAGAAAGGGCGATCACCCCCTGTCGTGCGCGCTTGGCGTGGCTTTTTACCGAAGCCGGGATAAAAAGAGTCTCAATACCAGTTTGGCCCAGGTGTTTGATGAATTGGGCAACGGCTTGATTATGCGCGGCACTCCAGTCCAACTGGATAAGGATAACCGTGTGCCAAAACTGACGGCAGACCAGGCATATTTGTTATTCAAATCCGCGTTGCAGGAGTACTGGAATGCGTTGCGGACGAATCCAAAGCGGGTAGTTGTTCACAAAACTTCCAACTTCTCCGACGCCGAAGCAGATGGCTTCCTGTCTGCGGCGGACGAGCTGCGCATTGACACGGTTGATTTTGTTACTGTCATGGATTCGAAGCTTCGACTCTTTAGGAATGGGGGCTACCCGCCATACCGTGGCACCTCAGTGGAAATCGGTCAGAACCATCAATTGCTCTACACGCGGGGCTCAAACTGGTACTACGGAACCTACCCCGGAATGTACATCCCACAACCGCTTGAACTCCGGGTCCTTCGTTCGGAACAGAGCGCTGACTTCCTTGCCCGAGAGATTCTCGGGTTAACCAAGATGAATTGGAACAACACGCAAGTTGACGGCAAATATCCCATCACTCTGAGTTGCGCCCGAAAGGTTGGCGAGATCATGAAGTACTTGGAGGAACATGACCATCCGCAGATTCGCTATGGGTACTACATGTGAGAAGGCGAAAGACTCGGTCAGATGAAACGTTGCCGAGGTTAGCCTTGCGGCGATCTGGGTCATATATCTTAAGTGTCGCGTACGGGCCAACGCACTCGCCGATACTTCAGGCGACAAAAATCTGCGGTCGGTTCACGACTTGGCGATTATGCACGATTGAGAATTGAAACAGTTGATGACGAGAACGGTGCTTACTGTACCTAAAGAGATGAGAACCATGTCTGTGCATGGCATCTGGCGATTACGCGGACTTCTTCCTTGAGCCAATGTCGTATATTGTGAGCCAGCAAAAGATCGGGGCTTGAAAGAATGGAAAGGCAGACGCAAGATCTTCCAACTTGGCTCTTGGCATTCATCTCACCAACGAGAGTGCTTTTTGAGCGATTTAATCGCATCAGCATCCAACGCTGGAGCGCCTCGTTTCTCGTACTGAATTTGGTATTTCTGTTCCTATTGCCACTGATCCAGCAGCATTGGCCCTTTTGGCATGGTCTCGTGTTTCTCGTTTGGCTGCTGCCGCTCTCGAGGACAGTCGAAATCGTGTACGCATTTTACAACGATACCTTCGACCAACTACGCCGGGTTCCCCTGAAGACGAAGCTGGACCGGGTGCAGCGATTCAAACTGCTCGGCCGCAGCTATATTGAGGTCTCAATCTGCTACGCCTCTCTTTATCTCGCTGTTCCCTGGTGCCACTTCAATCGTGCACCTTCGACCGGATTTGAGGCTGGATACTTCAGCTGGATCACGATTACGACGACGGGATACGGCGACATTCTTCCCGAGAGCTCGTTCACACGCCTGCTTTGCATGACAGAAATCGGCGTGGGGTTAATGCTTCTAGTCTTCGCCGTTGGGGTCTATTTTTCGCTTGAAAATGAAGGCACTTCGAGAGACTGATTCATGCCTTCGCTAGGCCAGAAAGGAATGGGGTACTTTTGTAAGACAGATTTCGGCACCCGATGGGAGAATCAAGGCAACCTTCAAAGAAGGTGGCAGGCTCCGACATTCAGAGTTGTCGATAAGAACGATTCTGCGCGTCTGGTTCGAATATTGAAGCGACTCAAGAATCCAAAGCGAAACGATAGATTCGATCAGGAAGTCCAGCCGGGCTTGGTGCTCGAACATCCGAACATTCTCCTGATCTGGAATCATGGAGTAGTGGCGGATGGCAAACCGTATTTTGTTAAGCCATTCTGCAATCGAGGCAAATTTGAGGAACAGCAGAGGCCCCTCGAATCTCCGCTCAAAGTCTTGAAGTTCTTTCGAAAGATTTGTGAAGGCGCTGCCCACGCGCATTTGCCTGCGCCTTTGGCGGAACGCCAAGAGCAATGAATATTTTGCTCACCAGTCTTGGGGCAATCGAGGACCCTAGACTCGAATCGACGGCGCGCGCGTGGCGAGAGCGACACCATATCGTTGAGCTTTTGCCCGCCGCGCGCCTGCTGGACTATCTACGCCTCACTTCAGCCAGTCTGGCCCATATCGATGTCATCGTCTGCGATGCCGATACCGCTCCTGACGGCATACCGAATTCAGAAACGCTGGAAAAGGCGATACGGCTTGCAAATAAGGTCGCCGAGTTGCCGGAATTTATCGCACAACGTGATGGCCGTACCTGGAAGATGGTGCCATTTATCATCATCGGCGAAAACTCGTTCTGCTTCTATGAAATGCCCGACCTGAAGGCAAGGCATGCGGGCATCGTCAAGCCGACCCCATACACTGATGGCACGCTTCGCAGATTCAGGAAAAGGTTGCCAGCTACTATGACCGCCTAATGAGGGAATACGAGAACCGAGGAATGATGGTCCGCTTTCTTCATGGCAGGACACAGATCAGCCCGGCGCTCAAACGCAAGAATAAACATGAAGAGAGCGAGTATTTCTATGTGCCCGCCGATCGCAGGAAACTCCAGCGAAACAAATGGCTGACCGTTATGCGCGACAACACGGGGATTGAGGCCGACGTTTCCATGCTCGAGCAACTACTCAACACAAACGCTTCCGAGCAGGAAATGCAACGGTTCTTTGAGGAGCATCCGACGATCCTGATGCAGGCACGACTCGGAATTCCCGTTGCCCATCCCTATGTGACTTCGCCGAGCCCGAATATTTTCGACTTCGCCTTAACGCCGATTATGGGCGGTCTTAATGGCGACCCGGTGGACCTGCTTGAATTGAAGGGACCGGATGAGCCTCTCCAGAACAATCTTCGACTACACAAGGGATTGTCGACGGCACTGCATAAGGCCATAGACCAGGTGCGTGACTAGCTTCGCCCGACGCAACCCGCAGCCGACAAGCACGGAGATGATTGCCAGAATACGGAGGCTGCACAGATCGTCACCATCTGCTTTCCCCAGTAGGATTCAACTTGGTCTTGCGTCAGCCAGATCCGGTACGGGCGCAAAGCTGCCTCACCCCATTGCCCCGACGAATTCCCGCAGCGAGCTCCGGACTGAGCAAGCCGGAATCTGCAGCTTCGTATGCCAGTCGCCGGACTGCCGCAAGGCGCTGATTGACAGTTCCAGCCGCCAAGCCCAAAGACTCTAAGTAAAGGCGAAAGCGCAGGACAACAGTCCGGTTCAAAGCAAGCCGGGGCTCGGAACAATACCAGGTGATGAATTGTTCGATCGCATACTTGTAGTTTCTCCTCGAATGTGGAGAGCTAAGGCTATTGAGTACCGCGGATTTAGCCTGATCCAGATCTGGAAGCTTTAGAACGATCTTGTGGCTGGGGCGCCGTTTGTTTCTTTTGCGCATATGAGCGGCCTCCACGCCGCTGGCATGCACAAAATAGACCGTGCCAAGAAGTCTGGCCTCGAAAAGTGCGTAGGCGATTTCGCGTCAACTCATTTCTTTGGTATCCCCGGTTCCAAGTGCGAGGCGAGGGAGGCACCGTAGTCGTGCTACGTCATTGAGACCGTGGACGCCGGCCAAGATGAGAAACTATAGGCATGCCGGTTCACATGTTTGCGATCGAATCCGTTTACGAAAGTGCTCTGCAAGGAGACTCACTCGAGAGCCTTCTTCCGTCCATCCGTGACTATTTCGGAGAGCTCAAGCAAAGAGGAGAGCTAAACGACAAGCACCTCAAATGTCGAGGCATTGCCGATGTACGCCATGCGATTCAAGAGTTCATGGATTGGGCAAATAACAAACCTGCCGAAGATCCAAAGTGGCTTTGGATCTCCTTGCACGGTAAGCGCCCAGAGCGCCCTGAGTACGTCGGCACAAAAGGATTGGCCGCTGCTGGGAGTCTAGAGGGCGAGGCTCGCACAGACGGACATGATGAGTTCGACTGGTATGAGGCGTTCGGCGTCAGCGATGTCTCTTTTCCGCCTAACGTGATGATTGTCATGGATGTCTGCAGCGGCGGCTCTCCATCCGCCGCTGCGCGTGCATCTCGTCGTGGAGGAAGTCCCCGGATGCTTTTTGGCCCCGTCCGAGCTGCTCACCGGGTTGAACTCAATACAGCAGCCGGATTGCTCACCGCGGCATTGCAGCATGGGACCCTTCCAACTGTCGCCGAAGCGAAGCGGCTGGTCACAACTCTCAATCGATCCTTCCCGAAAGATGCTGCGAACGGCAAAGAGTTCTACCGCGTATGGTGGTGGGGGCCTAAACGTCCTTCATCCTTCCCTCGTCCAAAGGGCGGTCTCAAGCGTGTGACGCAGTTGAACGTCCCAACTCTCGAGGCTAGCTCATGAGGTGGTCTCTCCATGACTTTGAGCGGAATCAACACGCGGTTCCAGCTTGTCTTTCCTATGATCGCCTGGGATAGCGGTTACATCCCACCGCATTCATCCACCTTGGACGGCAGTGCCGGTTCAGTTTACGATTCGCGGGGGACGCGGAAATCAAACTTCACCACGTGACGCTTCTTCGGCAGTTCAATCTTTTCTCGCCGACCACCATCCGGAAGAGCGTTGTCTTGCCCGCCCCGTTCGGACCGACGAGTCCGACTTTTTCACCGGGATTCAACTGAAAGGAAGCGTCCACGAAGAGCAACTGCTTGCCATATTGCTTGTTGATGTTTGAGAAAGAGATCATTTTGAAGGAGCAACTCGCGGGCACGCTGCCTCTTCCAGTATAGCCCGGCCCAATCCGCACCCGTTGAACCCGCTTTGTCCGGAGTACACTGTTTCTTAAACTTCAGCCTTGAATGTAGGGATTAGTTATGAGCCAAAGTGTCTTCTTCTCCTGGCAAAGCGACACCATGTCGAAAGTCGGAAGGAATTTCATCGAGCAAGCTCTCAACCGTGCAGTTGGTGCAATCAATTCAGATCTGGAGATCAAAGATGCTGATCGGCCGGATACACCATCGCTTCTAGTCGACAAGGATATCCGATGAAGCTCGTGAAACTTAGGTTGTGCAACTTTCAGTCGTTCCCATCCACCCCAGTCGATATCGATCTGTCAGCAGTCACTTTCCTGCTTGGTCCAAACGGATCGGGGAAAACGGCCGTGCTGTTGGCGATGGCTCGTCTTTTCGGCTTTGAACGCTCTATGCGGCCGATTCGCAGAACGGACTTCCACGCTGCAGACGGTGTGCCCGGGACTGCGACTGCGGCAAAACAACACCTTTGGATCGAAGCGCACTTCGACTTTCCAGAGTTGAAGAAGAAGACCGGAAAATACGCAACCATCCCGCCGAACTTTGCGCATATGCAATTGCTCTCAGCCGACGGAATTCCACGCATCCGTGTCCGGTTGAGCGCCGAAATGGACGCCGATGGAGAAATCGACGAACAGTGCCTCTGGGTACTTGAAACAGATGCCGCGGGCGAGCCGACCAAGACTAGCGTGGTTTCCCGGAGTGACAGGAATAGCTTCCATATTCATTACCTTCCGGCTCGTCGCGATCCAGCAGACCACATATCTTATGCGGCGACGACCCTTCTTGGCCGTGCACTTCGATCTGCCAATTGGACTAGCGAACGGGACACCATCGCCGCTCTGTCCGAAAACATCAGCCAAGAGCTGGCGAATAATGCAGCCATCTCAACGATCAGCGCTCAAATCAAAGCATCGTGGACTGGTCTGCACAAGGGGAAGTATTACGCTTCCCCAGCTGTTTCCTTCATCTCGGGCGAATTGGAGCAACTGCTACGGCACCTGACCATTGGCTTCAGCCCTGGGGAGACGGAGCCGACCGTTGATTTCACCCGCCTCAGCGATGGGCAGAAATCACTGCTTTACTTCTCGCTCGTCCTCGCGATGCAAGCCATCGGGCGAAAAGTGCTGAAGAAGGAAACGGATGCATTTGACGTTGACAAACTCCGTCCGGCGATCTTCACCCTGGTAGCACTAGAGGAGCCGGAGAACAGTTTGTCGCCCCATTACCTCGGACGCATCCTCAATTGCCTCAAGGTGATTTCGGGGAATGAAGATGCGCAAGCTATTGTCTCCACGCATTCCCCATCGGTTGTTAAACGGGTTCCACCGGAACAAATCCGCTATCTCAGGCTCAACGCGAAGCGGGCGACGGTTGTGAATACCATCCAGATGCCCGACAAAGCCGACGAAGCACACAAGTTTGTGAGAGAGGCCGTTCAAGCGTACCCCGAACTCTACTTTTCAAGACTCGTCATCCTAGGCGAAGGAGACAGCGAGGAAGTGGTGATTCCACGCCTTCTGGAGGCAGGGGGAATAGGCGATGATGAATCATCCATCGCGGTCGTCCCGCTGGGAGGGCGACATGTCAACCACTTCTGGCGCCTCCTGAATGCATTGGGTATTCCACATGTGACGCTGCTCGATCTTGATCTCGGGCGGTATCAAGGGGGGTGGGGGCGCGTCAGATATGCCGTCAATCAACTGCTACTGTATTTACCCTCAGATGGCACGCTGACCCCTGAGCACGTCAGCGGCATCACTGCGTGGGATGGCGTGCCTCGGTTGCTGGAGCAGGGATCGGCCTGGCCTAAATGGCAACCATGGTTGGAGAGTCAAGGTGTTTTCTTTTCGTCTCCTCTCGATCTGGACTTTGCCATGTTGACGGCCTTTCCGGCCACTTACAAGGCACCCCCAGCAGCCGCTCGAACACTCCCTGAAGACTCCACGGTGAAGTCGGTCTTAGGTAAGAGTCACGGTCAGTTGGAACAATACACTGAAGGCGAGCGGAAGCTGTTCGCCACTTACCATTCCTTGTTCAAGATCGGCAGTAAACCAGCTGAACACTTGCAGGCCATGAGCGAACTAAGCGAGGCAAAATTAAAAATATCTGCCCCGAGTACATTGAAACGACTCGTAGAAGCAGTCAAAACGAAACTTGCGGGGTTGCCCGAATGATCCCTAAAGCCGCCTGGACACCGGCAGGCGATCTCTGGCTCGAACCAAATGCCCGCTTGGCAATCCTGGAAGAAGAACAGAGTCTCGCCCTAACCGCTGGCCCAGGGGCAGGCAAAACTGAGATGCTCGCTCAGAAGGCGGATTATCTTCTTCGTACTGGCAGCTGCCGATATCCCGAGCGAATTCTTGCGATAGCCTTCAAAGTTGACGCGAGTGCAAACCTCCGCCAACGCGTGCAGCTTCGTTGCGGCAAAGATCTGGCCGAACGCTTCGACTCACTAACGTTTCATGGATTCGCAAAGCGGTTGATTGATCGCTTTCGTCCTCTGCTCACGGGCCGCGATGCGCTCGACTCCGATTACACGATCGGTGAAGCGCGGATCAGCAGAACACAAATTACGTTCGGAGACCTTGTTCCCTTGGCTCTTGAGATTATCCAGTGTTCGGAGATGGTTCGAACAGCAATCACCCAGACGTACTCGCATGTCTTCCTAGATGAATTTCAGGACTGCACGAACGAACAGTACCAGTTAATCCGCACGGCCTTCTTGGGTACAGGAGCCCGACTAACCGCGGTAGGTGATACAAAACAGAAAATCATGGGATGGGCCGGCGCGTTGGAAGGTATTTTCCAAACCTTTGCCGCGGACTTCAACGCGAAACCCTTGAACCTGTATCAGAACTTCCGTTCCAAGCCCAGGCTCCGTCGGATGCAAAACGAGATGGTGAAGGTCATGGACCCGGCTGCTGCGGTTGCCGATGGCGAGCTTCTGGGCAATGAAGGCATGATTGGTAAATGTTCCTTCAAGACGGACGATAAAGAAGCTGCATGGCTAGCTGAGAAGATTGCGAAGTGGATCTCAGAGGGCCTGCCACCCTCTGAGATCGCAGTGCTAATAGGCAACAAGCCAGAGTTGTACGCCATAAAGCTCATGGAGCAACTGGAGATCAGAGGAATACCCTATCGGGACGAAAAGCAATTTCAGGATCTCGGAACAGAACCCCTTGCCCGCGTATACACAGATGTTCTCAAGTGCGTCTTTCTTGATCGAGCTCCAGAGCCATACGCTCGGCTTATAGAGCTGTATGAAGGTCGCTGGAATGACGTTTCGAATCCAGCGGCTCATCGCCAGTTCAAGGAATTCCTCAGTAAGAACATGGAAGCGGTCCGTGCCAAATCCTTTCAGGGACCAACCGATTCAGTACTGCGGGGAATAACCAACGGCTTCTTGAATCTCGTCGGTCGTTCGGCACTGGTTTCTCTCTCGGACGAATACACAGGAGCAAATCGCCTCGACGATCTTGCGGAGCAAGTCCACGCTCGTCTGCGAGAGCTGTTGGATGGGGGATTAGAAATCGGCGAAGCTTTGGCAAGATTTTCAGAAGACGGGGCCGTCCGCATCATGACCGTGCATAAGAGTAAAGGGCTCGAATTTCACACAGTCATCGCAATGGGAATCGAAAAACAAATCTTTTTTGGTGATATCGACTCTACGCGCTCCACGTTTTTTGTGCAGATTTCGCGTGCGAAAGAACGTCTGGTGCTTACTTATGCCGCCCATCGTTCCCGCCCAGACGGACACACCGGCTACTGGTATGAAAATAGAACTCCCAAAACAGAGTTCTTTGATTATGCAACGAAGGCTCGCGACTCCTGACAATTAGATCATCCAGGGTGACTCGGAGGACTTCTACTGAGAAGTAGGCCAGTATCCAGCGATCTGCAGAACGTCGAGCGCTGGATTGTTGCCAACAGGGCAACGCACTCATCGAAAATGGTTTGTCTGGTGAAACAGAATAGGTTCTCATCAACGCCCCAACCGGAACGAGTATTTCCCATGGTGCAAGTTGTCCGGGACTGCCGGTCCCACTCCTGTCGCGAATGCCTGCGGCCTGATTGAATTCAGTTTTGAAGCAGAATTGGGGATGGAAGGAGCCGATTGGACACCAATCGGACACGAAATCATCCACGACGCGCTTCAGCGCGTGGAGCATATCGCTTGTAAGTGATTGAAAGGGCGAGACTGGCGGAGCGGGGGGATTCGAACCCCCCGATACAGCTTTAAGGCCGTACAACCGTTTAGCAAACCTTTGAACCTCGGTAACAGAGGTGACCGAACGTGCAAAGATGCACTGTACGACGACTCGCAACCTCTACGGCGATGTAATCTCTCTCTAACACGGCGATGATCGAGAGAGGCCGGAAGAACACGCATCACGCGATGCGAAGCGCGCCGGACTGCAAGCGAAACGATAGGATCATCCGATCAACAAGTCGGGCTTTCGCACAGAGGCACGCTTAGGGTAATTCTGGCGCGCCCTCGCGATACTTGATCGGGGGTGTAGAGGAGGCGTGCTGTCCGATGTCCTCCGGCACTGATTATTCGAGTGCCTGCTTTCCCGGCATCCCCTCACTGAGCACGATAGCAACGACCAGCAGGATCGCGGAACAGACAGAGTCGGTCGAGCCTGAGCAGATTGTCAGCCTTTCCGTTTTGATGGACCGACATCGTGGGGGCCTCTAATTGGCCTTCTTCCTAGCTTCATCCAGACGTTTCCGGAAGTACTCCGCCAGCTTCTTGAGTCGAACTTCGCGATTCGGGTTCTCGTTGAAGATTTGAATGATCTTCGGAAACTCCTGACGTATCTTCTCCAAATTGTGCGCCGGTGGCTTCAACTGTGGATGATCCTCTGCCATTGCTGTCTACACCCTTTTTGCACTCCTCTACCGGTGGCATCCGTTGCCCTCAGGGACGCATGGGGACGCTGGATCGAATTCTCGGCCTGCGCCTTCGGACTGTCCAAGGCGTTCAGCGCACGCCACACAGGCATCGTTCTCGCGTCTGGGGCAGAATATACGCGCCAGCATCCGACAACCTGCTATATACGCCCAGTCACTTGCTGCCGAAGAAACTCATGCACAGACCGAGGTATTCTGCGGTGACGCTCAAGAGGAACGCTTTTCACGAAGCCCCTCCCGCCGAAGAGCTTCCCCCTTCCTCCTCCAGCCATTCGTTAGCACACACAGCCCGGCAGACCTTCTCCCAGGCTCGTACTCGCTCGATTCTTTTGAAATATGCCCATTCCTCGCGCTAGGAACCCCTGTGACGAGCCGCGAGGACACGGCCCGGCTTCCCTCACCCTCGTCCGTCACCAGATTTCTCTCAGGGGCTTTCTACGCGATCCGTGCGCTTTCCTCATACCGCCTGCCTGCACGAATCGTCACCCCAATTACTCTCGCCGCCTATTGCAGAGAACCTCTCGGCACGGCTTGGGCAAGATTCCGCGCCGACCTTTACGGATAGGCCTGCACGCAGGCAACCGCGTGCCGAGGTCCTCGTGAGGCGCCGGACGAAAGGCGCGCTCTCCAAGCGTCTTCCAATCCGGCCATGACGGATGACGGCATCATATTTCTCCTGTCACGGCTGCTGTCATTCGATAAAGCACTTATTTCTATATACTTACATACCTTATGACAGGATGACAGTTAGATAGAGAAGAACATGTCTCTGTGTGGTGGGGGCTCTCGCTGCCTTGGACAGACGGCGGGGGATATATTAGTGCGTCTGTTCTCTCACTCTGCTGTCATGCCGTCACAGAATTCGATAACTACTTACCACGCAAAGACTTATGCCATGACGGGATGCTATGACGGGAACACACACGATGACAGGAGCCATTGGTGCTCTAAGATGAATTGGCAAGAAGGCTGGGGCTCAACGCTGTAACGGTGGAGGACACACTCCCAAACCTGAGTACAGTCCTGAGGTTGCCGCCGCAGTCTGATACGAATGGGGCCTCGGGAGAGCACCGATAACGGAGAGCTACTCTTGCAGGACAACTGTGTTGCCTACCTCCCTTTAGCTCTACCGCCCGATTACTCCTCCGAAGCCCAATAGGCAGCTTCTACTCTTCGCCGTTCGGAACGAACAGCACGGAACAACGCCGTTGGCTCGTGCGTTTGAGTTGGGCTCGGTATTCTTGTGGCACCTGATCCTCGGGAACGAAGTACACATCAGGCCCCTTGAACTTCAGCCGTTTACCGAGTGCGTTTGGCGTTCTTGGTAGAACATTCTCTGCTTTGACGGTACGGTCGGCCTGGAGCAGTTCGAACAAGGACGTCGTGTTTACTGCGAAAAAGCTCCCGGGCCTGTTCTGCCATGAGCCTTCTACACAGACGATGCCCTCCATATCGTCGCCAGGTATGCGACACCCTTTCGATTTCGGTTCTGCGGCTTTGAGGACCCGGAGCACACAGACCTGGAGTTCATCCTCCTCAGTTTCTGCTCCATCCATCACGCGCTTCCATTCGCGAATGATCTCGTTGGCCCATTCCTCGGGGCGCCCCATAACACGCCCGTAGGCTCTCAGCAAACCTGCAAGGACATGGAAATTTCCGGAAAAGTCCACTAGTTTTCTGGGGATTTCAGAAGCTGCACGCTCGTCCCTGTCACGGAAGAATTGCTGGATCACCTTCATGAGTCCAGAGCGTATCTCATCGCGATGGCTCTCAAGCTGAACCCGGTTAGCATCAGGGTCGTACAGCTTCTTCGCATCGTCCCCGAGGGCAGACGCAGCGTAGTCGACGTCTACGATGCGGCGCTGAATCTCCGGCTTGTACGCCCCCTCAATTGAGGTTATGACCATGACTGGACGAAGATCATTCGTGCGGCAGTTGACGCCATCCACGCTCGAGCGACCGCTCTCGGCGCCCGTTGCCATGTAGAGAAGCGTATCTGTCAGCGCCCCCATATTGGAGTGCTCCAGATTATCCAGAACGATGAGGCCGCTGTCGCCTCCATTGCGGATTGCTGCAACCGAGTAGTCGCCCTTTACGTCCCCAAGCCCATGCAAAGAGGTGAACCATCTCGCACCGGTGGTCTTGCCGTCACCGGCCCCTCCACGATGGGCCGTGATGAATCGATCACCACAAGTCTCACGCAGGTATGGGAACAGCCCCTCCTCCATCGCCGTGAGCCACTTCATGCTGGGCTCAGTGCAGGCTTGAGGCTCAACAACGCATTTCTCAAAGAAACGAAGAGCATCCTGCGCATCGACCTCCGAATACTTCAGCGCGCTTCCTTTTCCCTTGGGATGTTCGAGCCAGATGCCGTCCGCCGAATTGCCGTTCTCAACACGCTTGATGTCCTCAGCGGAGACCTTCAGGAGCCCCCCGTCTGACAGAGGCACGTAGAGACATGCGTGGTCGGCTGACAGCGCAGAGAATTTCCTCAGCTTCAGAGACTCGGCTGAATCCGAAGCCTCAACTTGCAACCGGGCGATTGCCGCGCGCGCCGCTTGGGTAACGGTGGTCACGCTTGTGGCCTTAAGCATGACCCCGTTGAGAGCGACATTGTCTTTTTCGTTATTGAGCGGAATACGAACCCCGTCGAGCAGAATGTGATACCCACCCGCTTCATCGCGCAGGAAACGGCCTTTGTTGGCCTTGATGTATGACGAAGCGTGCGTGAAAAGTACCATCGCTTGGCGCTCCGCGAATGGCATCTCAGCGGGGCTTCTCTTCTCTTTCTTGCTGGACTGATTCGTCACCTCTTCCTTCGGGACCATGATGAGCCCAGCTTTGCGTTTTCCTCTGCTTGCGTTGGACTTGACCGGTGTTGTATCGTTTGCGCTCTCTGGCGTGGCGGAAACCGGCAGGGGTACGACCTTAGCGGACGATGCCATCGTAACCACCTCGGTCATCCCGACAGTCGATTGGCTTGAGTGTCTCGGACTTGCGAAGCAGCACGATCCGGCCTGCTTCAAACTTGATTTCGAGCGATCCGTAAAAATGATCGCGCTCTAGTGTTGCCATCAAATCCCTTACGTCTTTCATGCAGTGTCCTTTCTGTTTTTCCAGTCTTTGGACCTTTTCGGTCTCTTGTACTTCGGTTATGCGTGTGGCAAGTGCGGGGAAGAGCCAGCGTCAGTCTTGCACGCAGCACGCCCCAAACTCGTCTTAGTCACCTCTGTTGCTCGTGTACTCCAAGTGCTCTAATCGCTGACGCCGCACCCGGGGGCACCGCACAAGCGTCGTGCCCCACAAGGCGTTCTCCTCTTGCACGCCCCCCTTCAGCGCCTCCGTCAGGGGTCTCCTCTCATCAGTCTCACCCCATCTCGGAAACGCTCGGCTTGTCCCTTCCTAAGCGGCTGCCTTGCTTAGCGCGCCTTTCAACGGGAACCACGGGTGCGTATGCGGCCAGTCGCATCGCTGATGGACGGCCACAAACGGACGGCCTTCCGGCGACAACTCTGAGAACTCAGGAGTGTTCTCCTGTGCGACTAGATTGCCCGTAGCGAGGTCAATTGGCTCTCCGCAGACATGGCATACGAACGTGCACGGGGGACTCGGGATCGACCAGCGCTGCTTCCCTTGGCGTCCGAGATGGAGCACGATGGGTGTCCCAGCGGAGCAAGGCAAAGAAGCGGACGCTACTTCGTTCTTGGTACAAGGAACGACACTCTCCGCGCTCCTGCTCGTTTTAGCGTTTTCAAGCTGCACTACATTCTGTGGTTCTGTCCACGACGAGCCCGTGACACGCGCGAACTTCCTAGCGGCCCCCATTCTGTATTCTCCTGGGTGACCTATACGTGTCACCAGACGTGTTCTTGGCCGTTTAAAATCGCGGCCTGACCCATTCGGTTGCTCTTCGTCAGCAACCGTTTCGTTTTGCTCGGCGTCTCCATGAGCTACACGCTGCTCAGGCAAGCAGTTGGAGACAAGCTGTTTCAGTACGTCGACTGAAATGAGCACTCTCGCACCTATCATCTTCGCTGGTATCGTTCCTCGGCGAACCGCTCGCCGAACTGTCGAGCTACTAACCGACAGGAGTTGCGCAGCCTCTGCGATACCAACCGCTATGGGTTCCATGGCTACCGCGCCGGCATCCTCGCCCGGACACTCGCTGCTGGAATCTCCCAATGCTTCCCTACCTTCTTCGCTCCTCGAAAGCGGTTTGCCCAAATCTCCTGATAGACATAGTTGAGCGTTGTGCCCAACATCTGAGCCGCTGCTCTTGCACTGACATGCTGACTGCTTTCCACCTATTTACGCTCCTTCCGCCCTCTCCCACGATTGGAGGGGACAATCATTAACACTCCTGGTATTATACCAACAAGTGCTTTAAAATGCTTGAAGAGTTACAGATGAACAAAACAAAGCCCGATGCCCTCGAGACCGTCCTGATTCCTGTTCCGATGTTAGGGACTGGAGAAGCTTCCAAGCTGCTGCAAATGAAAACCTGGCGCCTACAAAAATTCCTGGATGTTCCTGGGTTTGGGCTGAACGCGTCACGATCTACTGGGAGGGGCCACGGCTCACGACGACTATTTAGCGATCTTGACCTTTGCAAGCTCTCTCTGGCAAAGCAGCTCACTGATGATGGATTTACGCCTGAAGCCGTCATGAAAGCGCTACAGGCTTTAGAGGATCGCGACTTCCTCAGCGTCGACGAAACCGGTGCAAGCGTTCGACGAGGACTCCTGCTAAGAAGAAGGCGCCATCGCAACATGCAGGACGGAGGCACATTTGACGTTGAGCTATTTGAGACCGATCACCCACCTGAGTTCACACTTGGAAGCGATGTCTACTACATGCTCAACCTGCGTGACCTGTGTGATCGCGTAAGGAGCAACATCAGAACGCACTTGCAAAGAGAGATCGCGAATCAACCATTAAAGAAAAGGCCATGATCTATAAACCGAAGGACCGCCGCTATTACCGGGTGAAGTTTCACTTTGAAGGTCGCTTAATTCACGAGTGTACGCGGGCTACAGACAAGAAGACGGCCCGCTCGATTGAGGCGAAGATTCGCGCTGAACTGGCAACGGGAAACTGGGGCATTCTGGAAGCCAAGCCTGCACCCACGCTAGCGGAATTTCTGAAGTCGGATTTTCTCCCCTTCGTAAAGACGAAATTCATGTCCACGAAGGTGAAGACTTACCTCTATTACAACTCTGGCGCCAAGCGTCTGCTCAAGCCTCCTCTTGCACGTCTCCGTCTCAACGAAATCACTGATCAGCATGCAGCTCAGTTCGCAGCCAAGCTCTCGCCGCTCACGCCATCGACCATCAACTGTGGGCTTCGGACTCTAAGAAGGGCACTCAACTTGGCGTTCCAGTGGGGCAAGATCCATCGGCAAACACACATTACTCTTGCCAAAGGCGAGCGCCAGCGCGACCGCGTTGTGGAACGGCCGGAGTTCTTTGCATACCGCGAACTGTGTCGCCAACCGTGGCGAGACGTAGCAACGCTCATCTATGAAACAGGAATGCGGCCTGGGGAAGCCTACAGGCTGCGCTGGGAGCATATCGTCCTGAACGGCGATGGGACCGGTCAAATCCAGATTACGGAAGGTAAGTCAAAAGCGGCCAGACGTCTGTTGCCAATGGTTCCTGACGTCTATGCTGCCTTACAAACACGCTGGAAGGCCCAGAATATGCCTTCACGGGGATGGGTCTTTCCGACCGGATCAAAGTCAGGGCACCTCGAAGAAGGCACGGCGAAGAATCAACACAGCGGTGCCTTCAAGAAGATTGCCGCTGCGAATAGTGCATACAAAGAATGGGAGAAGAACGGTCGAAGGGGCCCCTGGGAGGAGGTTGTTGCGGAGAAGGTGCACCTTGATAGGGACTACATCTCTCGGCGCGCAGAAACGATTAAGGAGGGATTGACGCCGTTTGAACCCTATTGCTTGAGACACTCGGCCCTAACCCACCTTGCCGAATCAGGGTGCGACACCTTCACACTCGCCAAAATCGCAGGGCATAGCAGCATCACGATTACCCAACGCTACTGCCATCCGCAGGCAGACGCAATCGAACGAGCGTTCGCGAAAGTCGCGGCTCAGCAAAAGCTGGTCACCGACGGTGGTAACCATCGACAGTTGCTGCTCAGCGGCTCCGCCGTAAGCGTCCCTGTAAACCATGTTGCATGAGTAAGTTAGGATGGTGAGCGCGGTAGGAATCGAACCTACAACCTACTGATTAAGAGTCAGTTGCTCTGCCAGTTGAGCTACGCGCCCTGACTTTTCTACCGGACCGCCGCAAGGGATGCGCCGCGTCCTTTCACAACTTGCGCCCCGCAGCCGGGGCGCACCGTACTTCCCTGTGTGGCGGTGAAGTACTCATTGATAGTAGCAAACGAGGCGACGTCGTGCAAGTCGCAGCGCGCACTTCCCTGTTCAAAACTCCAGTTCATGCGTACCTGGAGCGGATCGCGTGCTTGATCCGTTCCACCTCCTTGAGGCGGCGCTGCACCCGCCTAGCCTAGGAGGACGCGCAGCGTAACGGTTGATGACGGCTTCAATCTGCTCGATGCGTGCGTGCTGGTTGCGGTAGGCGGCTTCGAGCGTGTCGCACCGCTGTGGCTTCTCGCGCAGGACTTCCTCGTAGTTGCCCATGCAGAAGTAAGCTTCCTTATCCCTGCGCGCGGCAATCTGCTTCGCGGTCACGGCAAGAAAGTAGCGGTCGCGCGAGATGGCTACGCAGGCGGAGGGATCGTTGGCGCGGACGAATCCATCATTTCTACGATGATGAGGATGAGCGCGTGCAGCGGCTCAGCACGTCGGGCAACAGACGTGAAATTGCAAGCCCGAGGCGTGAAAGATGGCACGCCGCCGCGTACCATCTTCTTTATTCAATAGGCTTCGCGCGGAATTCGACGCGAAGTGGCGCTCAAGCGAAAAACATACGCTGGCCCGTCCTCAACGGTAAGAGCGAGGCAGGACAACTAAAGACACCGCGGCCACGCAACGCTGACGCCATCAGATTTTGCCAGAAACTCCGGGCTGCGAGCATGCAAAATCCAAGGACCGCACGAAGGCTTCTGTGCGTCAGTACGGAGCCCCCGGCGCATTGTTCGACCACGCCCGTTGCGTCGCCCGTGGTCAGCCAATGAGCGTTCACTCCAGATGACGGCTACGGCTGCGGAATTGCCTTGCAGAACGGTCTCCGGCGGGGCAAGCGGCTGGTTTATAATGCAGATGCAGGATTGGCCGCCGCCGCAATGCGCGTAATGCCGATGAGCGTGTTGCGGGGCATTACTTTGCCAGCCCTCGATTTGCGTGGAAACGCAATCCTGAATACGAAATTGCGATCCGGACACCGCCGAGCGTCTTTGCCGCGCGAGCACGGGTTCAGCGCAGAAGTTTTGCCGTGGCGTTTTTGCGGGGCCAGCCCCGTCGGCTGCGGCCTTCTCTGCGCGATTCCTCTCCGCGAGCAGGACACACTTTTCGCGAACCGGCGTGAACTTGGAGCCCTTGGAAGATGATTCGATTTCTGCAAACGAAGAGCCGCACGCAGCAATTCCTGCTCGTCGGCTTCCTGACCATCATCTGCGTCATGATGGTTGTGACCCTTGTGCCGGGCGGCATTGGGGGCAGCGGCGTCAGCTCGAACCCCAACGTGGTGGCCCAGGTTGGCAGCCATGAGATCACGCTGCAGGAAGTCAACGACACGGCACAGCAGATCGTCCGGCAGCGCTATCCGCGCGGCGTCCCCGAAGAGTACATGTCGATTTTCCGCACCCAGGCTCTCAACCAGCTGGTGACGGAAAACATCGCCATTGCCGAGGCCGACAAGCTTGGACTGACGGCCACCGACGAAGAGCTGCGTTACGAATTGCAGCACGGCGCGCTTTCCGCCTACCTGTTCCCGAACGGCAATTTCATCGGCACTGCGGCGTATACCAACTTTGTCTCCACCAACTTCAACAAGAGCCTGCCGCAGTTTGAAGAGCTGGTGAAGCGCGAGCTGACCTGGCGCAAGCTGCGCGCCATCGCGGTCGGCGGCGTCAGCGTGGGTGAGCCAGAACTGCGCGACTACTACATGAAGGCGAAGCAGAAGGTGAAGTTCGACTACGCCGTGCTCACCATGGACGCCATGGACAAACAGGTGAAGATTGACGACGCCGAGCTGAAGGCCTATTACGAAAAGAACCAGGCGCAGTTCGCCAACGGCATTCCGGAGCAGCGCAAGTTGCGCTACGTGCTGGTGAGCGGCATCGGCGCCAAGCCGAGTGAAGCCGATCTGCAGGCCTATTACAACTCGCACTCGGACCAGTTCCGCGTGGGCGATACGGCCACCGTGCGCCACATCCTGATCAAGGCTCCGCTCGGCCCCGACGGCAAGCCTGACGCCAAGGCTGCCGACGCCGCCAAGAAGAAGGCGCAGGACGTGCTCAAGCAGGTGAACGGCGGGGACTTTGCGGCCATGGCCAAGAAGTACTCCGAAGATGCCGCCACTGCGAAGAACGGTGGACTCATCGGCAACCTGGTGCAGGGCGCCGGTGCCGCGCCGGATATCGAGAAGGTTGCCTTCACGCTCTCCAAGGGCCAGACCAGCGGCCTGATCAACACCAGCTACGGCTACGAGATCATCAAGGTCGACGAGCGCACCTCGGCGCACCAGAAGACGCTTGCCGAAGTGAAGGCGCAGATCGAGCCGATCGTGGCGCGTGACGCACAGCAGAAGGCCGCCGAAAAGGTTGCCCGCGCCGTGGAAGCCGCCGCCAAGAATGGCGACCTGGCCAAGGCCGCAGCAGCCAACAAGCTGACGGTTGCCGAGACCGACTTCCTCAGCCGTGGCGATGCCGTGCCGAACCTGGGCGCCGTGCCGCAGATGATGGACGCCGCCTTCGGACAGGCTGAAAAGGCCGCGCCGCAGGCCGTGGCTGTGCCGCAGGGCTACGTGGTGGTGCAGGTGGCTGGCATCAAGCCGCCGTCCACGCCGAGCTTTGAGCAGGTGAAGCCGCAGATTGCCTCGCAGTTGAAGCGCGACAAGGCCGTGCAGATGCTGCAGGACAAGGCGACGCAGATGGCCAACAAGGCCAAGGCCGCGCATGACCTGAAGGCGGTCGCCAAGGAGTTCGGCGCCACCGTCAAGTCCAGCGACTTTGTTGCCGCCGGCGGACAGGTTGCCGACATCGGCCAGATCGCCGGTGACAGCGCGCTGTTCACCAGCCAGAAGGGCGACGTGGTTGGCCCTGTTCAGGCGGGCATGAACGCCGCCGTGATGGTGCTGACCGACAAGCAGGCTCCGACCGAAGCCGAGTACCAGGCCGGCAAGACCGAACTGCGCGCCACCCTGTTGCAGCAGCGCCAGCAGGAGGCCGAACAGGTCTTCCTCGCCAGCCTGCGCCAGCAGATGGAAAAGAGCGGCAAGCTGAAGGTCGACGAGAAGAAGCTGAACCGGTAGTCACACCGCCGGTTCTGGCAGGAATGAAAAGCGGGAGGCTTCGGCCTCCCGCTTTTTGCTGCGCGAAATTTGCGCTCTGACGGTTTGCCTCTGACTGTTCAGAGCAACGGTATCGCCTTTCTTCTGCTGCTCTCAAATGACAAAAGGCAGGGACTCTGTCCCTGCCTCGGTCGATCTGAAATGCATTGAATTTGTGCTGCGCTTACTCGCTCTGGATCTGCACCAAGTCGCCGATGTTGGATTCGGACGACTGCGGGGTGAGCGGCTTGAGCGTCTGCGGCGAGCGCCAGAAGTCCATGTAGCTGATCTGGTGGACGCAGCTCACGGTGCAGTTCGGGGCGCAACCCTTCGGGGTCAGGAACTCGCGCTTCACGTCCTCGGTGGTGTACTGCGCCAGCGGCTTGCCGGGGAACCCGCGCTGCTGCGAGCAGTAGTGCACCAGGCCGTCCTCGCAAATGTAGAGGTAGCGCGCGCCGGCGCGGCAGCGCCAGTCGTTCGGCTTGCCCATGGCGATGTTGTCCTGGAACCAGTTCAACCGCGAATAGTTGGCGCGGGTTAGCGCCTTCATGCGGACAAAGACGTCGCGTTCGTGCTCACGCAGCGGGCGGAGCTGTCCGTCGCCGTCGTGAATGATGCCGAGCGTGGAGGTAAAGCCCAGGGTGCGCGCACGGCGGCCCACCACCAGCGCATCATGCGGGTTGCGGATGCCCCCGCCGATCACCGAATTGATGTTGACGTGGAAGTCCGCGTTTTCCGCCAGCAGTTGCAGCTTCTTGTCCAGAACCTTCAGGCTCTTCTTGCTGACGTCGTCGGGCATGATGTTGTCGATGGAGATCTGCATGTGGTCGAGCCCGGCGCGGTTCAGGCGCTGGATGCGCTCGGCGGTCAGCAGATAGCCATTCGTGATCATGCCGGCAAGCATGCCGTGGCGGCGGATTTCGCGAATGATGTCGTCCAGCTCGGGATGCAGAATCGGCTCGCCACCGGAGATGGTGACGACCGAGGTGCCGAGCCGCGCCAGGTGTCCGACGCGCCGCTTCATTTCATCGAGCGGCACCGGCGCGCTGGTCTTGTCATACTCGTTGCAATACGCGCAATCCAGATTGCAGCGGCGCATGGGAACAATCTGAGCCATGACGGGATGTGAGGTCGAAAGGACCCCGTGGGCGATCATGGCCAACTCGCGAACACGACGCTTCGCGGCCATCCAGCGGTGATGTATCCCCTTATTGCGTAGAGACATATGAACTCACCATCTATTAGACCACACGGCGAAGCCGCCGGGGATACCGGGATTTGCCGGAAGGCGAAAAACCGGGATCAAAGGGTGAGGATTCGCCGTTGGACGGGGGCGCGGCGGGGCGGAAATTGTTGCCGTACCTGCGATTGGCAGCCGTGCCTCAAGGTTTCCCGTAACAGTGTTCCGCTGCGTTTCCAGCACCAAGAAATGTCCATGCCAAGGCACCGGGGCGGCAGTGCGCGCGATGATATGCTGTTGACACATCGAACACGGTGCGAGCCGCTGGAAGGCTCGCGATCCGCAAAACAAGAAGGCCGCTTTTCACATGTCTGACGCCAACAACAATCAGCCCGAAACCAACCCCGAGACCCTCAACCCGAACGAAGCCGCCAAGCCGGCGGAGACGCAGCCGGAACAAGAAGCCACCGAATCGTTCAAGGACGTGCTTGCGCAGTTTGAGCAGCAGCACCAGCACCGCACCGGTGAAGGCAGCAACAACCGCGAAGGCACCGTCATCAACGTGAAAGATGAATCGGTGTTTGTCGATATCGGCTTCAAGATTGAAGGTCAGCTGCCGGTGAAGGCGCTGGCCGGGAAAGAGGTAAAGCCCGGCGACAAGCTGCTGGTCACCGTGAAGGGACGCGGCCCGGAGGGTTATTACGAGCTGGGCCTGGGCAAGGTGGCACGGCCCACCGATTGGACCGCGCTGGAGAAGGCCTTCAACGAGAAGCTGACCATCGGCGGCACGGTCACGGCGGTCATCAAGGGCGGCCTCAGCGTGGACGTGGGTGTGCGCGCCTTTATGCCGGCCTCGCGTTCGGGCGCATTTGACGCGGCTGAATTGGCCAAGCTGGTTGGGCAGGAGATCCGCTGCCGCATTACCAAGCTGGACGTGAGCGACGAGGACGTGGTGGTGGACCGCCGCGCGGTTCTGGAAGAGGAACGCCGCGCCGGACGCGAGCGCCGCTACAACGAGCTGAACGAAGGCGACGTGGTGAACGGCACCGTGCGCAGCCTGATGAGCTATGGCGCGTTCGTCGACCTCGTCGGCGTCGATGCCCTGCTTCACATCTCCGACATCTCCTGGGCGCACATTGCCAAGCCGGAAGACGCGCTGAGCGTCGGGCAGGAAGTGGAAGTAAAGGTCCTGAAGATTGAAGCCGGCAAGCAGCGCATCTCGGTGGGCATGAAGCAACTGCTGCCGCATCCGTGGGACGCCGCGGCCAGCAAGTACCACGCGGGCGACCGCGTGCGCGGCGTAGTCACGCGCGTACTCGACTTCGGCGCCTTTGTCGAGTTGGAGCCGGGCGTGGAAGGCCTCATCCACCTCTCCGAAATGTCGTGGGCGAAGAAGGCCAAGCGCCCGAGCGACGTGGTGAAGCCGGGCGAGACGGTGGAAGCCGCCATCCTGTCGGTGAACCCGACGGAGCGCAAGATCGCCCTCGGCCTGAAGCAGACGCTCGGCGATCCGTGGGTGGAAGTCAACAAGAAGTATCCGGTCGGCTCAATTGTGGAAGGCCCGGTGACGAGCCTGCAGAAGTTCGGCGCGTTCGTGCAGATTGTGGAAGGCGTCGAGGGCATGATCCACGTCAGTGATCTGGTAGACCCGAAGCGCGAGCCTGATACGCGCATCAACCACCCGCAGGACGTGTTGAAGCTCGGCCAAGTGGTGAAGGCCATGGTCATCGAGCTCGACGGCGAGCGCCGCCGCGTGAAGCTGAGCATGAAGCAGATGCTGCCCACCAGCCTTGAGGAGTTCATGGGCGAACACGCGGTGGGTGACCAGGTGACCGGACGCGTGCTGGACGTGAAGGGCTTGCGCGCCACGGTGGAGCTTGGCGAAGGCGTGCGCGCAACCTGCACACTGAGCGCCACCGAGCAGAAGGAAGAAAGCAAGGCCGCAGGCGCAGTCGACCTCTCCTCGCTCAGCTCGATGCTGCAGGCCCGCTGGAAGGGCACCGCGCCGGACAGCTCCGCAACATCGCAGGCAATTTCGGCGGGCGAAGTGCGCAGCTTCAAGATCACCAAGCTGGATGCCGACGCCAAGCTGATCGAGGTCACGCCGGCCTAAGCAGATTTACGAATGCAAAAGCAAAGCGCCGTCCTGATGGGGCGGCGCTTTCTGTTTGGATGAGAGATAACTTCTGCGTGAGTTAGTCGACACCGACCATGACGCTGGAGGCCTTGACGATGGCGCTGACAGCATCGCCCGCCTTCAGGCCCAAGCCCTTGCAGCTCTCGAGCGTGATGATGGAAACCACCGTGGTGCCGCCCGCGAGCGTCACATCCACTTCGGCGTTGACGGCGCCGGCCGTGACCTTGGCAACCTTGCCTGGCAGCACGTTGCGGGCACTGATCTTCTTGGGATCAACGTCCTTGGCGATCATGACGGCGCTGGCCTTCAGAATGGCGTAAGCGGCCTTCCCTTCCTTCAGGCCAAGCGCTTCGGCGCTGCCGTTGGTGATGACGGAGGCAACCTTCTCGCCGCCCTTCAGGGTCAGATCCACTTCGGTGTTGACGGCGCCCTTGGTGACTTTGGTGACGCTGCCAGCCAGCAGATTACGCGCACTGATTTTCATTCAATCCATCTCCTTACTTTGAATTCATTCTCATCGGTTCTGCAATCTCAACAATTTACACCCGGCAAAGACCATGGGAGCAGCAGGATGTCGTGTTTTGGGGTACGACTTGCGTATAGAGGACGCGGTCCTGTATCAGGCTTTCTGTCTTGTATAGAGACTCTTTATTTTTGAAGAGGTTACAACAGATTCTCAGGAGTGGGAGAAGTCGAAATCGGGAGCCGTCACTGTAAAAACTATTTTTTCGCACCTCGGCTTTTCATTTCCCATGCAGCACCAGTCCGCCGCTTTGCATCGCGCGCAGAGAAGGTGACAGTGTAACGCGCAGGTCAGGAGCGGCTGCCCGATGACAGCACGGACATCTCCCTTCAAGAAGCATTCCGGCACGAAGATGGACGCAAGCAGCGAAAGGAGCTTCACTCGGATGCGCAAGAAAAATGCCGGTGTGCAGGAGGTCCTCGCACACCGGCTGATGGTTGCTGCCCGGTACGACCCTACTGGTGTCACCGGCCTGAATGAGAAGGAGCAACACCGCGCCGAACCATGCCCCCACACGATCCGTCGTAATGGCCCTTCCGGCCGGCGACACCAGAGGAGTCGCCCAAGCTTGCCGTGAAGTCCGGTTGGCTACCGAGTTCACGACCTTGCGCATATTGTCTGTCTCTTAGTGGTAGGTGCCACCAATTTGTGACTCGAATGCGCAAAACAAATTTACATCGAAAATTGAATTTCCGAACGCCGCGTTCGCAAATTAATCAGGAGGAAAGTACACGGGCTTCTCAGGCAACATTTGTGAACGCCAGGTTTCGATCAGAAACGATCATGCCGAGGCCCACATTGATGATCACAAATGGACGAGGCGCGGCCGTGTGACCGCGCCTATCCGGAGGTTCCGCTCCAGTTCGTTTGATTCGTGTCAGTTCCGCACCGACGCATCCTCCTGCACGCGTCGCATGAGCAGCGCGGCCACAAGCAGTGCGGCACCGCCAATCATCACCACCGCCAGCCGCACGTCGATGGAGACCGGTAGCCGTGGAGCCATGAAGTTGACCACGCGGTTGAAGCACGCGCTGGCGATGATTTCCGGAATAACGATGAAGAAGTTGAAGATGCCCATGTAGACGCCCGTGCGCTCCGGCGGCAGCGAGCCGACCAGCACGGCATAGGGCATGGCCAGGATGCTGGACCACGCGATGCCAACGGCGGTCATGGGCAGCATGAGACCCAAGGGCGTGTGTATGGCCGCCACCGACAGCAAGCCAACGCCGCCGATGGCAAGACAGAGTGTGTGCGTATTCTTCCGTCCGAGCTTTTCCGCAATGGCCGGCAGGAACGGAGAGAACAGGAAGGTGACCACCGAATAGACGGCGAAGCAGACGCCGCCCCACTTGATACCCTCCGTGTAGCCGGGCGACTGGGTGGTGGTGGCGCCGAAGACGCTGCGCGCAATGGCCACGCCAAAGAACAGCCACATGCAGAACAGCCCGAGCCAGGTGCAGAACTGCACCGGCGCCAACTGACGCATGGTCTTTGGCATGGTGCGGACGGCTTCATTGATCTCTCGCACGTTGGCCAGCATCCGCGCAGACAGGCTGGTGTGCTGCTGCTTCCTCGCAAGGAAGGCCTGCATGTTTTCGGGCGGATACTCGCCGGTAGTCAGGATGGTGTAAAGCACTGCGCCGAAGAACGCCGCCGCTCCAAGATAGAACGAGAGCCGCACGGTGTACGGAATCGCCGAGGAGCCACCCGCATCGCTGATGTGGAAGACGTGCGTGAGGATGTAAGGCAGCCCGGAGGAAAGAGTGGCTCCGATGCCGATGAGCAGGCTCTGTGTGGCAAAGCCCGCGGTGCGCTGTTCGTCGGGAAGGATATCGGCAACGAAGGCGCGGAACGGCTCCATGCTGATGTTGATGGAGGCGTCGAGTATCCACAGCAGGCCCGCGGCCATCCACAGCGCGCTGCAGCGCGGCATCATCAGCAGCGCAAGCGAGCTGAGAATGGCGCCGGTGAGAAAGTACGGACGGCGGCGTCCGAGGCGGCACCAGGTGTTGTCACTGGCGTTGCCGATGAGCGGCTGCACGATGAGACCGGTGAGCGGTGCAGCCAGCCAGAGCATCGGAATCTGGTCGGCGGTTGCGCCCAGGTACTCATAAATGGCGCTCATGTTCGACATCTGCAGGTTCCAGCCAAACTGTATGCCGAGGAACCCGAAGCTCATGTTCAGAATCTGCCAGTAACTGCGGCGCGGTTTGTTCATGTCCGTCCCTTAAATCGACATCTGCGAATCTACTATTCCTGCTGCGCGGCAACCCGCGCTATTTGCGCTTGCAAGCTGAACCCTCGACATCAGCGGCCGTAGAGTTCCGCCAGCTTCTTCAACCGCGCGGCGAACTCCGGCTTCACCTGCTCCGCCGAATAACGGAACGTCCAGTTGCCCCACGAACGCCCCGGAAGGTTCATGCGCGCTTCGGTGCCGAGGCCGAGCACGTCCTGCATCGGCACCAGCACGGTATCAGCCACGCTGGCCATGACCGCGCGGATGAGCACCCAATTGACCTCGTCGGCGGGGCCAAAGTTCAGATACTCCTGCGCGAACTCGTGCTCGCGCCGCAGGTCGGCCTCGCTGCGCGTGGAATCGCCAACGCCGCCAGTCCACCAGCCGACGGTGGTGTCATTGTCATGTCCGCCGGTGTAGGCCACAAGGTTGCGTGGATAGTTGTGCGGGCGGAAGTCCGGCCCCTGCGGGTCGGTGCCGAAGGCAAATTGCAGCAACGCCATGCCGGGAAATTCAAACTGATTGCGGATGGCCTCGACCTCCGGAGTGATGACGCCGAGGTTCTCCGCTGCGATGGGCAGCGGGCCAAGCACCTGCTGAAGGGCCTCGAAGATGGCTGCGCCCGGCCCCTTCACCCATTGTCCGTTGACGGCCGTGGGCTCACCGGCGGGAATTTCAAAGTACGCCTCGAAGCCGCGGAAGTGGTCGAGCCGCACCATGTCGAACATGCCGAGCACGGCGCGCATTCGGGCAATCCACCACTGGAAGCCGTCGGCTTGCATGCGGTCCCAGCGGTAGATGGGGTTGCCCCATAGCTGGCCGGTAGCGCTGAAGTAATCGGGCGGCACGCCGGCCACGCGCGTGGGCTCGCCGTGCGAATCGAGCCAGAACAGCTGCGGGTTGGCCCACACATCGGCGCTGTCATGCGCCACGTAGATGGGCAGGTCGCCCATCAGGCGGATGCCCTTCTGCCTGCACTTTTCGCGCAGAGCGCTCCACTGGCGGAAGAACTCGAACTGCCAGAAGCGCTGCGCGGCAATATCGTCACGCAGGCGCTCGCTCCAGAAGGCGATGGCCTCGGGCTGGCGAGCGGCGAGCGCAGGCTCCCAGCGCGTCCAGGTGACGCCGCCGTGCGCGCTCTTGGCGGCGGCGAACAACGCATAGTCATTAAGCCAGGCGGCGTTGGCGGCGCAGAAGCCCTCATACTCGCGGCGCTGCTCGGCCGAAGCCTCGGCAAAAAAACGCTCGGCGGCAATGCGCAGCAGCGGCATGCGGTGCGCAAGCACCCGGCCGAAGTCTGCTTTGGTGTGCGGAAAATCCGGCGCGGGCGAAAGCTGGTTGCGGTGCAGCAGCCCACGCTCGCAGAGGCGGTCGAGGCTGATGAGCAGCGGGTTTCCGGCAAAGGCCGAAAGGCACTGGTATGGCGAATCGGCGTAGCCGGTCGGGTTCAGCGGAAGCACCTGCCAGAGCTTCATGCCGGCAGCGACGAGGAACTCGATGAAGTTGTCGGCCTCAGGGCCAAGGTCTCCGCAGCCGTAGGGGCCGGGCAGCGAAGTCGGGTGAAGAAGAATGCCGCAGGATCGGGGAAATCTCATGTTCGTATGAAGCCTGTAAGAATCCGGCCAGCCTTTCAGTAAGTAATTGCGATCGCCGTCTCAGCGGCGGTCGCAGTCGTATCAATTTCGATCGTGTGCGCGAAGGCATCAATCTTGCGCTCCGCCTTTATGCTGTTCACGCGCACTTCGCGTGGCGCGCGGCCATCATGCACCACCACGCGCACCTGCTGCCACCACGGCTTATACGAACCACTGGGCGCGTGCAGTGTAACGCGCAGCGAGCCTTCCTCCGCCACGCAGGTGAACTGCTGGCGGAAGAATTCTCCGCGCTGGTAGTTGAAACTTTCACCATCATCCTCGTAGAGCGAGCCTGTGCAGTTCGCGCCGGGGTAGACGTGCAATTCAAGAGGCCCGCGCGGCACTTCGTTCGTGCTCTGCACCAGAGGCTGCCGTGGAAGGATGGCCCCGGCACGCACGTAGACCGGCAGCACGGCCAACTGCTTCGCGCGCATGATGGCACAAGGTGCGTCCGCCTTGCTGCATTCCTGGCGCTCGCCCGTCCAGTAATCGAACCACGCGCCGTGTGGCAACTCGATGCGCTGATCGTCCACGGTTTCCTTGAGCACGGGCGCAACCAGCAGATCACGGCCGAACATGAACTCCGCGTCGTTGGCAGCCAGCGCGTCTTCCTCCGGAAACTCCATCATCAGCGGACGCATGACGGGCACGCCGGTGCGCGCGTTCTCCTCCGTCGCGGTGTAGAGGTACGGCAGCAGACGGTAGCGCTCCTCAATGTAGCGGCGGCGGATGGCCTCGTGCTCCGCGCCGTGTACCCACGGCTCCTGGTCTTTCGTGTCATTGGCGGTGTGGTTGCGGAACATGGGCAGGAACGCACCCAGCTCCATCCAGCGCGTCAGCAGCTCCGGCGTGGGGCTGCCAATGAAGCCACCGACATCGACACCCGTAAATGAATATCCGGAGAGCCCGAGACTCAGCAGCGTGGGCACCGTCAGCCGGTAGTGCTCCCACGTTGACTGGTTGTCGCCCGTCCAAGTGGCGGCGTAGCGCTGCGAGCCGCTGAAGGCCGCGCGCGTGAGGATGAACGGACGCAACTTTGGCTCCAGAGTACGCATGCCGTCATAGGTGGCACGCACGTTCAGCAGGCCGACAAGGTTATGCATCTCACGATGATCTGTGACGCGCGCAATGCCCGGCTCCTCGATGCGATGCACGGTCGCGAGCGGCATCGTCTTCTCGTCACTGAAGATCGACGGCTCGTTCATGTCATTCCAGATGCCGCGCACACCGGCCTTTGCCATGCCCGCGTAAAGCGTGCCGAACCACGCACGCGAACTCGCGCGCGAAAAATCAGGAAACGCGCACTGGCCGGGCCACACCTTGCCGAGATAGGTGGAGCCATCGGGATTGCGCACAAAATGATCTCCGGCAATTCCCTGCTCGTACGGTGCATAGCCCGGCTCGGCCTTCAGGTGCAGGTCGGCAATGGCCACGGTCTTGATGCCGCCGCGAGCGAGGTCGGCGACCATCTGCTCAAAATGCGGAAACGTCTTGCGGTTGACGTCGAAGGCCTTGTAGCCCGCAAGGTAGTCGATGTCGAGATAGATGGCGTCGGTGGGGATGTGATGCTCGCGCAAAGTGCGTGCCACTTCACGCACACGCGCTTCCGTGGTGTAGCCGTAGCGCGACTGCGCGTAGCCCAGCGCGAAGCGCGGTGGCAGCGGCGTGCGTCCGGTGAGCTGCGTGTAGTCTGCGAGCACCTGCTTCGCATCCGCGCCGTGGAAGACATAGAACACCAGCGGGCCGCCCGAGGCACCGAAAGCCCAGGTATCAGGCGCGCGCTTGCCCAGGTCAAACCAGCTCCGGTAGCTGTTATCGAGAAACACGCCGCTGGCGCTTCCCCGCCGCGTGAAGAGCACGAACGGAATGCTCTTGTAGAGCGGGTCGGTGCCGGTCTGCCAGGAGTAGGCGTCGGTGTTCCAGAACGTGTAAGCCGCGCCATGATGTTCGATGGGACCGGCTTTGTCTCCAAGCCCGTAAACATGCTCGCTGCCCAAGCGGTTGCGCACCGTGAACGCTTCGCCCTGCCATGCGACGGATTGCTCGTCGAGCACAACCTCGCCAGAAACGGTGGTGATGCGCAGCAGTCCGGTGGCGCGATCCACCTGCACGGTGAGAGCACCCGTGGTGAACCCTGCGTGCGTGGCCGTGGACGCTTCATGCAGTACGGGTGCGGAGAACGATGGCTCGCCCACCACGGCGTATGAAAAATGCTCGGGAACGTCGCGGCCGTTGGAGTACTCAACCCGCAGCACATTGGCGCTGAGAGCGGTCACGCGCAGATGAACCGCTCCGGCAGTGGCTAGGAACTGAGAGGCTTCCAGGCGGCTGGAAGCAACGGGGCCGGACTGGGAAAACAAGGGGCGGGCCGCCAGCAGCAGAAACGCCACCAGCAGCAGAGCAGTCGCGCGAAGCGTCGTGAACCAACGGTGCTTCATGAGGGTGCCGCATCCTTTTGTCCTGCCAGCGCGGGCGACGAGCGCAACCATGCAGCGTGCGCAGAACGAGTCACGGATGAAACTGGATGGATTGTAATTGCTCCGTCAAGCGGAGAGCGGTGAGGAAATTTACGGCAGCTTGTGGAGAGCCACCAGATGGGTCTCCACCGGCACGCCATGCGCGATCTTGACGCGGATGAGCGCCTCGAAGGGCGTCAGCTCTTCGGCACGTTGCACTCCGAGCCGCGAGAGAAGCTCTTCGAGCGAATTGGGCGTGCTGACATATTCGACGGCGGCCTGCGTGCCGAAGGTGGTGATACCGGCCAGGATGAGCACCTTGTTCGAGCTTGGCCCGCGTTCGAGGCCGATGATGGCGTAATCCTCGGTGAGCTGCTCACTGTTGGGCGTGGAGAGCACGCGCGTCGGCTCATCGGGCGCGGGCTTCAGGTTCACGATGGCCAGATCGCCCGGCCGGGACTGGTCTCCGGCGTTGCGCTGGAAGACGAAGGTAGACGTGTTCGGAATCTCGCGCAGGGTCAGATTCTCCGAGGGCGAGCCGAGAAAGATCAGGTCGTTCTGGCGGGCGTCGTCAAGCGTGAACAGGCTGCCGCGCTTGACCCGCACGCGTCCATGCAGGCTCGCAAAGACCACGTCGAGATTGTGCACGGAGAGCACTTCGCCGACGCCGGTGTAGTGGTCCCAGATGGCCGCGCCCTGGTCGCTGCGCGGGTTGTAATAGCGTATGCCGGTCTCCGGGCGGCCGACGAAAGCGGCGTTGCTGAAGATGACCCACGGTTCGGAGGAATGGTTGACGAAGCCGCCCCAGAAGGTCTGCACCGGCGCCGGAGCCGGCTGGAGCACGGAGCCGTTGGAGTGCGTGAGCAACCAGCCAATTGTGGCCAAGGCCACCACCAGCAGCACCGCAAGAATGCTGGAGGTCAGGCCAATCAGGCGTGGGGACCTGGCATCGGCCGCGCGTTGATTCCCCTCGAGTGACTCCTCCCGATTCTGCTTCGCTGGCCGGAATTGAAACGTGAGGGAGTAACTTCCCTTGGGCATGTCAAAAACAACCGGGTCCTCGGCGCCTTCGCCGGAGTAATACTTTGCGAGCTTGGCGCGGAGGCGGCCAACCTGAACTCGAACGGTGGAGTCGACCTGCGGGTCGTATTCGGCTGGACGGCCGAAGACCTCCGTCGCAATTCGATACTCCTTGAGCAGGACTCCAGGCTCGTCGAGGGAGTGCCGCGTCAGGTAGCGGAGGAGTTTGCACAGTGCCTCGGAGTGGTGCAAAACCTCGCTGGCAGTCAGGCGCTCAACCTGTTCGAGAATCTGGGTCCGTTCGTTCACGACCCGTCATGTTACAGGCGTAACGAACCTTTTACAAGAGTCCTATCCTGTTGATTTCACGAAGCTGTATGGATGTAACGGTAACAAACTGATGGAGACTTACGTTGCAGGGGCGACAGGCAGAGACTCCTGTCCGTTTGTAATGCGCTTAGTAAGTTCGCTATCTGTCTGTGGATGCATTACAACCATGAGTGATTGCTGAGGAAAACCAGAGGGCCGAAGCGCAGGGCAAGCTTCGACGTGCCAGCGCCAAACGCTCTCGGAATGACAAGAAAAGAAACAGCAAGAGCTTTATCACGTTTCCCAACCTGATCAAGGAGAGGAACAATTATGAAGCAGTGCGCCAAGGTGAAGTGGCTGGTTTTGCTCGCGATTCTGTGCGTGAGCCTGGCTGCCTTCGCCCAAACCGACACAGCACGCGTCATTGGTACCGTCACGGATCCCGCCGGGGCGGCCATCTCAGGAGCGACCGTCACGGCGACGAATCTAGGCACCAACCGTACGGTCAGCGTCACCAGCAGCGGCAATGGCGATTACACCCTCAATGCCCTGCCCACCGGTTCCTATAAGGTAGAGGTCAAGAATAAGGGCTTCCGGACCGAGACCGCGAACGTCACACTGACGATCTCGCAGGTGCTGGAAGTCAACTTCAAACTTCAGGTCGGCGGCACGACGGAAACCGTGAACGTGACCGATGAAGTGCCTCTGGTGGAGACCTCGACCTCCAGCTCCGGCGAAATCATTCAGGGCCGTCAGGTGACGGAACTGCCGATCAACGGCCGCAACTTCACTTCTCTCGCACTGTTGACGCCTGGCGTCACACGCGGTGCGGCCTACCAACAGGCTATGGGCGGCGCTTCCGGCGGCCACTCAGAAACCTGGCGTAACTCTGAGAACGGCGGCGGCGCTCTGGCGGTAAACGGACAGCGCTCGCAGGCGAACAACTACATCTGGGATGGAGTCGACAACAACGACTCGTTCGTCAATAACCTCCTGTTCTTCCCGCCGACGGAAGCCATCCAGGAATTCCGCGTGAACACCAGCGTAGCTCCGGCAGAATTCGGCCGCGCCGGTGGTGCCATCGTTCAGGTTCAGACCCGGGGCGGCAGCAACCAGATCCACGGAAGCGGATTCTGGTATCGCCGTACCGACAACCTTGACGCCAACCCGAATTACTTTGGCGGCGGCTCCACCAAGGACACCTTCAAACGCAACCAGTTTGGCGGCACCGTGGGCGGCCCGATTTGGAAAGACAAAATCTTCGCTTTCGGCGACTACCAGGGATTCCGCCAGTTGCAACCTGTGAACTGGGGGTCCACCCACGTTCCAACCCTAAAGATGCGCGATGGTGACTTTTCCGAATTGCTGGTCAGCTCTGGCACCGGAATCACCTCAGCGCCAATTCCGCAGATTTGCCCGAACCTCTATGACGGTGGCGGCAATCTCATTCTGAATGGTGGCAACAAAGGGTACATCTTCGATCCGCAGACCTGTCTGCCGTTCGGCTGGGTGGGCAATGCCGCGACCGGTGCGGCGGGCCCGAATATCAACATCATTCCGGCCGGCAAGCGCAACACAGTCGGCATGAACTACCTGAACGCCTTCCCGCTGCCGAACATCGCAGGGGCCAATGCGTCCATCAACGCTGCAAACTTCCAGCCACACCGCCAGAAGACGATCAAGAACAACGATTTCGATATCCGCACCGACTTTGTGCTGAACCCGCGGGAAACCATCTTCGCGCGTTACAGCTATGGTCAAGACAACCTTTCCGAGACGGTCTGCCTGCAGGATGCCAGTCATTTCCTGCCTTCCTGCGACAGCTCCGGTACCAACCCGAACCACCCGCGGCAAGTCGCAGCCGGTTACACTCGCCAGATCACCAACAACTTGATCAATGAATTTCGTTTTGGCTATTCGCGGCCGTACTACGGTTATCAGCAACCGGGCTACGGCACGCCGATGGCGGCCAACCTCGGAATTCCGAACGCGAACACCAGCAGCCTGCTCGGCGGCATGGCCCTGATCGGCGGCTGGAGCGGACAGCTTGAGTACAGCGGCGACTACGGCCCCTATGTGGTAAAGCAGAAGACCTATCAGTTCAATGACGCGGTGAGCTGGGTGAAGGGGCACCATACCTTCAAGTTCGGCTTCAACATCATGCACCGTGGCGTTGACTGGACGCAGGCCAACCGCGCCAAGGGGTACTTCTGGATCGACGACAACAATGGAACCCAATGGAGCGGCTTCCCCGGTGCTTTCTCCGGTCACGGTACGTTCACTGGTTACGAAATCTCCGAGCTGGCGGGTGGCTTCATGTCGGCCTATCAGATCGGAGTCTTCAACGGCTACTACAACACCAACAACTGGGAAAACGGCTACTTCGCCCAGGACGATTGGAAGGTCAACAGCAAGCTGACCCTGAATCTCGGCCTTCGCTATGACCAGTTCACCTGGCCGACCGAACAAAACAACCGCCAGTCGAACTTTGACCCGAAGACCGGAACCTTGGCCCTGCCCGGAGATACCGGCTGGAACAATGCTCTGATCGCGACGCCAAAGCACAACTTCGGTCCCCGCATCGGCTTTGCCTACGACCTGCATGGAAACGGCAAGACCGTCATTCGTGGCGGCTACGGTCTGTTCTATTTCCTGGATCGTGGTGGCGTTGGCGTGCAGCTTTCCAACAATCCGAACTTCAACGGAACGCAGACCTACTATGCCTGCCCGACGCTGGCTACCTGCGGCAGCGGTTATCGCTTCACACTCAGCGGCCAGGGAGCTCCGGGAAGCACGGATCCGACGCTGGCTACCGGTGCCCTGCCGTCGGGCAGCTCCGGAACCGACCCCAAGAACCTGACGGTCAATGACAACGTCATCTACTACCCATACAAGAGCCCGAACTCCAACATCCAGCAGTTCAACCTGCAGGTGGAACAGGCTCTCAACAAGAACACCTCCATCAACGTGGCCTACGTGGGCATGATGATGGACAATCTGGCGACGAACTACAACGCCAACAGCAGCGTCCTGGGCGGCACCACGAACTGGTTCCCGTCCCTGGGCGGCATCAGCGCCTACGAGTACATCGGCAACGGCAACTACAACTCGCTGCAAACAAGCCTGAAGCAGCGTATGAGCAAGGGCTTGCAGTACACCGTGTCGTACACCTGGTCGCACACGCTGGACAACTCCAGCGGCGCACTGGACGGCGCCGACAGCCGTATTCCCGTCGGAGCCAACGGCAAGGCCCTGCTCCACTACAACTACGGCAATTCCAACAATGACATTCGTCACTCACTGGTGGCTTCGGCGCTGTACGAGCTGCCTTTCGGCAAGGGACGCATGTTCCTGAGCAACGCGCCCAAGATGCTCGATTACGTGATCGGCGGATGGCAGTGGAACAATATCCTGATCCTGCAGAGTGGCGCGCCATTTGACGTCACGATGAACAACTCCGGTGCTACCGGCCGTCCGGATTACCACGGCGGATGCAAGGTCGGTGCCAGCGATCTGGTTTGGCTGAGCTGTCCGAGCGGAGCCTTCACTTCCGCCTCCGGACTGGTCGGAACACTGGCTCGCAACTACTTCCACTCCCCGGGGCAGCATCGTTGGGACATGACACTCCAGAAGGATTTCGCCGTCACCGAGCGGGTGAAAACCCGCTTCCTGATCCAAGCCTTCAACGTCACCAACACCCCCTACTTCGGCAGCCCTGACGGTAACGTCAGCGACGCGCCTTCCGTAGGAACGCACAGCGGCTTTGGCGTGAAGAACTCGACCATCTCCAGCTCGGAACGTGAAATCGAGTTCGGTCTGCGTCTGAGCTTCTAACCAAACACGGCACACAACTCGGGGGACAGATTCGTCTGTCCCCCTTCTTTCGCGCACGTTCGAGGTCATAACTAGTTATGGATACGCTGCGGCGCGCCCGCTGTGTCAAACTGCTGATTTTTGCGCTCGTTTTTACCTCTCTTACCGCCTGGGCCCAAGGCCCGAAGGTCACCAAACTTGAACCACCCAACTGGTGGGTGCAGATGCCGCACGATCCGATGCTGCTGCTGACCGGGGAGAACCTGGAAGGCGCGTCGGTGAGCGTGCAATACCCCGGGGTGAAGATCACCCGCACGGAGCCCGGCTCCGGCGGACACTACCTGTTCGTCTGGCTGCACGTTGCAGCTGAAGCCAAGGCCGGCGTTGCGCACCTGAAGATCACCGCGCGAGGCACCAGCACGCAGGCTGACTTCAAGCTGCTGGCACGCAGCAACTCCGCGGAGATCGCGCATGGCATCACGCGCGATGACGTGGTCTACCTCATCATGCCCGACCGCTTTGCCGACGGCGATGCGACCAACAACGATCCCGGCTGCTGCAAGGGCTTTTACGACCGCGAGAAACCGATTGCGTATCACGGCGGCGACCTGAAGGGCATTGCCAGCCACATGGACTACCTGAAGGAACTCGGCGTGACGGCCATCTGGCTGACGCCGTGGTGGAAGAACTCGTCGAAGGCGGGCGACTACCACGGCTACCACGTCACGGACTTCTACGCCGTTGACGACCACTTCGGCACCTTGAAGGACCTGCAGGAGATGGTGGCCGAGGCGCACCGCCACGGCATCAAGGTTGTGATTGACTACGTGGCCAACCACATTGGGCCGCTCAGTCCGTGGGCCAATGACCCGCCGACGCCGACCTGGCTGCACGGCAGCGTGGCCAGGCACATGGACCCGAGTTACGACTTCTGGCCGCTGGTGGACATACACGCCCCCGCGCGCGACCGTCGCCCGGTGGTGGAAGGCTGGTTCGCCGGCAAGCTGCCGGACGTGAATCCCGACGATGCGCGACTGGAGGAGTTTCTCTCCGATAACGCCATCTGGTGGATTGAGTCGGCGCGACTGGATGCCTTGCGGCTGGACACCTTCCCGTATTCCTCTCGCGAATCCTGGGGCAAGTGGCACCAAGCAGTGCGCTCGGTCTACCCGAAGATCTCCTCCATGGCCGAGGTGTGGAACACCGATCCGGTCATCACCTCGTTCTATGAAGGCGGGCGCAAGGAACGGGGCGTGGACACCGGAACCACCACGGTCCTCGACTTTCCGCTGATGGACGCCATCCGCAACGTGCTGCTGCACGGACGTCCTGCCAGCACCATTCCTCAGGTGCTGGCGCATGACTACCTTTACCAGCGGCCCGAGGAGCTGGTGACCTTCGTTGGCAACCACGACCTCAAACGCTTTATGGGCGAGGACGGCGCGACGCTTGAGAAACTGATCGCCGCCGATGCCCTGCTGATGAGCCTTCGTGGCACTCCGCAACTCTACTCGGGCGACGAAATAGCCATGCACGGTGGCGATGACCCGGACAACCGCCACGACTTCCCCGGCGGCTTCCCCGGTGACACGCGCAACGCCTTCACTGCGGCGGGCCGCTCGCTGGCCGAGCAGAAAGCCTTCGACGCCTTGAAGCAGTTGATTGCCCTGCGCAAGCAACATTCGGCGTTGCGCCGCGGCACGCTCACTACGCTGGGCGCAGCCGATGGTTACTACGCCTACCTCCGCGCCGACGGCAACGACCGCGTGGTGGTGCTGTTGAATCCGACAGACACGCCGCAGAAGATCAGCCTGCCGCTGGCCGACACGCCGCTCGATGGGCGCACGGCTCTGGAACCGATCTACGGAGACAGCACGGCCACCATCGACGGCAACACGCTCTCATCCACGCTTCCTGTGAATTCGGTGACGATGTTCGCAGTCAGGTAAACGGCTGCTGCTTCTTGGGACGCGGCTCCGGCCGCGTCCCGTTTTTTTGTCCTTATATATAAGGTTTGAGTTTTCCACCGATGGGCGGGGTAGGGCATTTGCCCAAAAGGCAGTGCTTCGGTAGAATGAAAAAGTCGTTGCAGTGTTTTGCTCAAAACCTGCAACAGCGGCGACGTTCCCGCGCAGCCGCAAAGCAGTCTCCGGTAGGTTATGTAGGCCCGTAGCTCAGTTGGTTAGAGCGCATCCTTGACACGGATGAGGTCGATGGTTCGAGTCCATTCGGGCCTACCATTCTCAAGCACCAGTTCCCCAACATCCTCAGCATCGCAAAAGAGAGCGAAGTGTGTTCTCGCCTCGCGGGCATTCATGCGTTCGCTTCCGTGCAGGAAGGCGAAGGCGGTGCGGCTCCGCGTACAATAGGTTTGTTCTTAAGGATGAGGAAGAGATGGCTCTGGTCTGGCTGGTTGAATGTAAAACCTGTTTTCAGCGGTTCGCCGTGCTGCCGCGCCACAGTGTGTCCGGCAAAAGCACGGACGCCCTGACGGCTAACCCCGATATGGGCTCCTTTGAGTGCCCGCACTGCCACGAGTTCCACCACTACGGAACCGAGGACTTTATCCCCGGCGAGGGCCGCATCGTCTAGCCGGCTGATCCTCGCGAACCTCGCGAATTTTGCACTCCCCAACAACTCACTGGTTGCAGGATGAGGCGCCCATGCGCACTGGCGGCTATTCGCCCAGGAATCGCGTGGTGACCGGCAGTAGCTGCTCCGGCTCGGCGAGGAACGCGTCGTGCCCGTGCGCGGAGACCAACTCGGTGTACTGCACGTTGACGCCGGCGCTCTTCATGCATTCGCTGAAGGCGCGCACGTCCTCGGCTGGAAAGAGCCAGTCGGACGAGATGCCAATCAGCAGTACCGGGCACTTCACACGCGCGAAGGCCTCGCTTGCGCCGCCACACTCCTGCTCCGGATCGAAGGCGTCCATGGCATGCGTGAGCGTGATGTAGGAATTGGCGTCAAAGCGGCGCTCGAACTTTTCGCCCTGATGGTCGAGATAGCCCACCACGTCGTAGCGGCCCTCGGGAGACTCCCACGGCGCGGGACCAACGCGATTGGGCTTGCGTCCGTGACGCTCGGCAAACAGCTCGTTTGATTTGTAAGAACAGATGGCCAGCGCGCGCGCAATGGCAATGCCCCGCGCGGGCGGCTCGTCCGGCGCATAATTGCCGCCCTTGAAGGCCGGATCAAGTTCGAGGATCTGGCGCTGAATCTCGTTGAGTCCCAGTCCCATCGCTCCCAGCGGACAGGCGCCGATGGCAACGCACTTTCCCACTCGTTCCGGAAATTCAATGGCCCACTGCAGCGCCTGCATGCCGCCGATGGAGCCGCCCACCACGGCCTTGAAGCGCGCAAAGCCAAGCGCATCGGCGGCGAGCGCCTGCGCTCGAACCATATCTCGGACGGTGATGCGGGGAAAGGCTGCGCGGTAGGGCTGGCTGGTGGCGGGGTCGAGCGAGGTGGGGCCGGTGGAACCGTAACACGAACCAAGCACGTTGAAACAGACGATACAGTTTCGCGCCGGGTCTAGCGAGGCAAGCAGTTGCGGCCACCAGTCGGCGACGTTGGCCGAACCGCTCAGCGCGTGACAGACCAGGATGACGTTGTCCACGGCGGCCGAAGGCTCGCCGTAGACCGCGTATTGAAGATCGACGTGCGTCAATGTTTCACCGCTATCAAGCGCGAAGGGCGCTCCGCCGTTGATGCGGATGCTGCCCTCGCGCACGCGACAGTTACAGACTGCATCGGTGCTCACTACGGCCTCCCAGACGGGCTGGAGAGTGCCAGCGCCTGCTCAAGATCGTCGATGATGTCCTGCGCGTCCTCAATGCCGATGGAGAGCCGCACAAGATCAGGCGTCACACCGGAATCCAACTGCTCGGCTTCGGTGAGTTGCTGGTGCGTGGTGGAGGCCGGATGGATGGCGAGCGACTTGGCGTCGCCGATGTTGGCCAGCAGGCTGAACAGCTTCAGCGAGTCGAGGAACTTCTTGCCCGCCTCGTAACCGCCCTTGATGCCGAAGGTGAGCAGCGCGCTCGCGCCCCTGGGCAAGTACTTCTTCGCCAGCTCGTGATAGTGGCTCGACTTCAATCCGGGGTAGTTGACCCAAGCGACCGCCGGATGCTGTTCGAGGAACTCGGCCACCTTCTGCGCGTTGGCCGAGTGACGCTCCATGCGCAGGTGAAGTGTCTCCGCACCCTGAAGAAGTAGGAAGCTGGAGAACGGCGAGAGCGCCGCGCCGGTGTCGCGCAGTCCCTGTACACGCGCCTTCACGATGAAGGCCAGGTTGCCAAAGGTCTCCGTGAACGAGCAGCCGTGGTACGACGGATCGGGTTCGGTGAACTCCGGGAAGCGGCCCGAGGCCTTCCAGTCGAAACGACCGGAGTCGACGATGACGCCGCCGATGGTGCTACCGTGTCCGCCGATAAACTTGGTGGCCGAGTTGAGCACAATGTCGGCGCCCCACTCAATGGGCCGCACCAGCGCGGGCGAAGCCACGGTGTTGTCCACGATGAGCGGCAGCCCGTGCTTGTGCGCGATTGTCGCCAGCCGCTCGATATCGGCCACGTCGAGCTTTGGGTTGCCGAGCGTCTCGGTGTAGAGAGCCTTGGTCTTATCTGTGATGGCGGCTTCGATGCCCGCGAAGTCTTCGCCGTCGACGAATTTGAAGTTCACGCCGAGCTTCTTGAACGTGTAGTGGAACAGCGTGTAGGTGCCGCCGTAGAGCGAGGTGGTGGAGACGACTTCATCGCCCGCTCCGGCCAGCGTCAGGATCGCCAGCGTTTCCGCAGCCTGCCCGGAGGCCACAGCCAGCCCGGCCGCCCCACCTTCCAGGGCCGCCACGCGCTGCTCGAAGACGTCCGTCGTGGGATTCATAATGCGGGTATAGATGTTGCCGGGCTCCTGCAGAGCGAACAGCCGCGCGCCGTGGTCGGCGTTGTCGAAGACATAGGAAGTGGTCTGGTAGATCGGCACCGCGCGCGACTTGGTTGCCGGATCTGGCTTCTGGCCCGCATGAACCGCCAGTGTGGCAAAGCGCTGTTTCGTCTCTGACATCTCGTCTCCTTGGTTCCCCGCGTCAAACTTCCGCGTAAACGAAAACGACCCACATTTTGTGTGGGTCGTCTTAAATCCGGTGTCTTAGGGCTTGTTGCCGCTAGTTCCGATGACGACCCACGCTGACGCACATGCACATGTGCATGGGGCACATGGCCATGGTGGTCGCGAGCTGGGTCTTCATCTTCATGACTGTTACGACTATCTCACAGGCTGCTGCGCGGAGGCAAGAGCCGCGCGCGCTAGATTCGTGGACCGGAAGAAGCGGTCCATGCGAGCGGCGGCTCATTCGTCTGCTGCGCCAGCAGACGGCGCTGGTGCTCGCGCTCATTCAAATAGGTGCCCACGCTGAATAGCAAAAGGAAGGCCGACAGGAACAGCACGAGTTGGATCATCTCAGCCATAGGAGCCTCGAACGCAGCGGTTGCGCATTCTGACTATCGGACGAGGTACGGCGCGGTAAAAGCCGATGTCCAAAGGTGTGACGCGCGCCGCCCAGACCGGGAAAGCAGGGCATGGAGAGGTTCCAAACTGAGTACCATCTGGCAGCGCGCGGCAGTTGCATTCGCGGCAGGCAAACGGCAGAATCAAGCTATGCACGATTCACGTCAGCAGCCAGCGGCTTCCACGGAAGGCACCTTCCAACGCGGGGCCATCGTGTTGCTGACCCTGCACTCACCGCGCGAAAAGGTCTGGGGCATGCTCGTGGAGCTGGTTCCGCACGGCGTAACCCTGCGCGGCATCTCGCTGGAATCGTTCGAGGACCTTCTGCGCCAGGTAAAGGCCGATGAGGCTCCGCCGCTCTCCACTGTCTTCTTCCCCATGCACCGCGTGGAGCGCATGGCACTTGATGAGCCGACCGGCGACGTGCCATCGCTGGCGGAGCAGATGGAGCAGCGCACCGGCCACAGCGCCGAATCTGTTTTGCGCGAGGCCGCACGGTGAAGTCCGCAGTGTGGAACGCCCCCAACCAGATCACGCTGCTGCGGCTTGTCTTCGTGCCCTTCATGGTCATCCATGTGCTCGACCGCAGTTACCAGGCGGCGCTGATCATCCTCGTGATCTGCGGGTTGAGCGACGGGCTTGACGGACTGCTGGCGCGCGCGCTGCACCAGCGCACCAAGCTGGGCGAATACCTGGACCCGATTGCCGACAAGCTGATGCTCAGCTCGCTGTTCATCTCGCTCTCGCTCACGCACCAGATTCCGTGGCGCTACACGGTGCTGGTCTTCACGCGCGATATCGGCATCCTCGCCGTCTCGCTCGTGCTCTACATGACAACCTCTCTGCGCGACTTCCGCCCAAGCATCTTTGGGAAGGTGAACACGGCGTGCCAGATCGGCGCAGTCTTTTTCGTGATGCTGGCAAATGTGCGCGTGGAAACCTGGGTGCTGATGGCGCGTTACATCTTCCTGCAAGGCGTCTTCGCCTTCACGCTGGCCTCGGCCCTGCACTACATACACCTGACCAGCACGCGCCTGCGCTCCGTGCAGATGCAGTAGCACAGTTAACCAGCCGCAACTTTCATCCTCAACAATTTCCCGTAATAGCCGACGCACAGCCATCTGCACACAAATTGTGCAGCCACGTGCGGCGCTCGCGAATCCTTGATGATGTTCTGCCGAGCTTCCGCGCGGACCAAAGACGGCGCAGGCCAACGCGTTCCCGTAATTCTGTTAAGCTGGATGAAACTCCTCGTATGACGCAGGAACAATCCAAATTCCGAATGCAGGTAGTGGTGGCGTTTGCCCTCGTGTATGTGCTCTGGGGTTCCACCTACCTGGGCATCCGGCTGGCGGTGGACCACCTTCCGCCGCTGGTGATGGGCGGACTGCGCTTCACCGTCTCCGGCCTGATGATGCTGGGCTGGTGCTGGTGGCAGAAGCGCCCCATCCTGGTGACGAAGATCGAACTGCTGCGTTTGACCATCATCGGCTTCCTGTTGCTGGTGACCGGCAACGTGGTACTGGGCTGGGCGGAGACAAAGATTCCAACCACGCTGGCGGCGCTGCTGATCGCCATTACGCCGCTGTGGTTCCTGCTGCTGGAGTCGCTCAGCACGCGCGGCGACCACATCAGCGCGCGCGGCGTGGCGGGCATCGCGCTTGGCGTCTTTGGCGTGGGCGTGCTGCTGTGGCCGGACTTCCGTCACCTTTCGCTGGCGCAGGATTCACTGCTGGGAGCGCCGCTGGTGCTGGCCTCGAGCTTCAGTTGGGCCAGCGGGTCGATCCTCTCCAAGCGCTGGCAGATGAACATCGATCCCTACACCTCGAGCGGCTGGCAGATGCTGATGGCCGGCGTGGTGAACTCGGCCGGCGCGCTCGCCATTGGAGACCTGCACCGCACGGTGTGGGCGCGCAGCTCGCTGCTTGCCGTCGTCTACCTCATCATCGCCGGATCGATCATCGGCTTCACCGCCTACATATGGCTGCTGCGCAACGTGCCCACTCCCAAGGTGGCCACCTACGCCTACGTCAACCCGATTGTCGCAGTCTTTCTCGGCTGGCTGGTGCTGGATGAGAAGCTGAACAGCTACATGATGGCCGGCGCCATCATCATCATTATCAGCGTGATTCTGGTGACCGGAGCCAAGCTGAAACCGCGCGAAGACCGCACCGTGGCAGACGAAGAACTCGGGCCGCTGGAATCCGCCGGAGATTAAACGGCGCGCAACAGAAAGGCCGCGCACGTGGCGCGGCCGTCACGGTCCCCATGCTCGCTACTTCTCTGCGCCCGACACCTGGGCACCTTCGAACTTCAATGTCCCCTTCAGCTTTGGCACTTGGATTTCGCGGACATGCTCGCCATTGGTGACCACCACGGACAATTGCGTGGAGGTACCGCCTTCGACAAACGTTGCGCTTGTTTGCACCACCGCGGTGCGGCCTTTCATGAGGCTCACCTTTGCGTTTGCGCCGTCGCGCTCCACGCTGAGGCGATAGTCTCCGGCGGGAACGCGGGTGCCCGCCAGCGTGACACTTTCATACAAGGTAAGGCTTGCAGTTTGGGTTTCGCTGGCGAAGGCCGCAGTTGCGGCAAACGCCAACAGGACGATGGCAGCGATACGCAGCGTGCGTTTCATGCGTGCTCTCCTCCGTGAATTGGCGTGAATTCGCGTGCGTGCCGGCGTGCTGCACACGTCTCACTTCCCGTGACGCTTGCGTTCTGTCCCGGTGATGACAAGTACGCAGCCGGCGCGGATACGGTTCCGCAGGAATCGATGCCGCCGCGCAGAAATGAAAAGGCCGCGCACGCGGCGCGGCCTTTCACTTGAAACGATAGCAGGAGTTACTCGCTGAAGACGACGGCGCCCTTCAGCTTCGGAATGTCGATGCTCTTCACCTTGTCGGAGCTCTTCACCACCACCACGTCGTCGGCGAGGGGTTTGCCTTCGACGAAGCTGGCCTTGGTCTCGATGACGACCTTCTTGCCCTGCTTCAGGGTGAACTTCACCTGCTGGCCGTCACGGTCGATGACCATGGTGTAGTTGCCGGCGGGAACGTTGGTGCCGGCGAGGATGGTTTTGTTCTCCAACTGAATGCCAATGTTGTGGGTATCACTGGCGAAGGCTGGAATGACGAGCACGCTCAGCACGAGCACGACTGCGATACGGACTGCGAGTTTCACCGGTTTCCTCCAAAAGTGAACAGATGAAACGCAGTGCGGGGCCTGGGAAACAACGGGTTGGTTCGCAGCTGGGCCGCGGGCGCGTGTCGTTTCTGCCGCACTCGTTCCATTCCGTCCGGACGGTTTTACCGTCTCCTGATGAATACGTAGTGCGTTTACCGATGGTTCCGGCAAACATGTGATTGTAACAAAAAGCTCCGCACATGGCGGAGCTTGTTGGTTTTCAATCTGCGACACAGGCTATTTGCGATGCCAGCGCACACCGTCCTTAGTGTTCTCCAGAACGATGCCTTCGGCGGCAAGCTGATCGCGAATGGCGTCGCTGGCCTTGAAGTCACGCGACTTGCGTGCAGCCGAGTGCTTCGCCACCAACTCCTCCACCTGCGCATCGCTGAGCGACGCACTGCGGGCAATCTCCAGAGCAGCCGGTGAAATTTTCTCGCCCAGCCCTTCGGCCTGCGCCCAGTCCACTACCTGCTTCACACGCGCGGCATCGTTATCGGTGAGCACGTCAAAGATCGCGTCGAACTGCGTCAGCGCCTTGAGCAGCGCCGGAATGTCACCCTTCCGAACCTCGCCACGGTCGACGGCGGCATTGGTATCACGCACCAGGTCGAAGATGGCTCCGAGCGCCAGCGCGGTGTTCAAGTCTTCGTCGAGCGCAACGCGCATCTGCCCACAGGCTTTTGCTGCAAGCTCCGCCACGACCGGGTTTTCGCCCTCGGGCCACTGCGAAGTTTCCAGCCGCAGCTTGAAGTTGCGCAGACGCTCCACAGAAGCGGCCGCCTGCGTCAGTCCGTCAAAGGTGAAGTTCAACTGTTTGCGATAAGGCACTGAGGCCAGCAGGAAGCGCAGCGATGACGGCTTGTGGCCCATCAACACCAGATCGCGCAAGGTAAAGAAGTTGCCGAGTGACTTCGACATCTTCTGCCCTTCGACGAGCAGAAAACGTGCATGCATCCAGAAGCGCGCGAACGTCTTGTGCGTCAGCGCCTCGGTCTGCGCGATTTCGTTCTCGTGGTGCGGGAACATGAGGTCTTCACCACCGGCGTGCAGGTCAAAGGTATCGCCAAGGTAGCGGCGGCTCATGGCGGAGCACTCAATGTGCCAGCCGGGGCGACCGGGGCCGATCTCGGTCTCCCACTTTTCTTCGCCCGGCTTGGGAGCCTTCCACAGTGCGAAGTCGCGCGCGTTGTCCTTGTCGTATTCATCCACGTCCACGCGCGCGCCGTCGGTCATGCCGGCAAAATCCTTCTTGCTCAGCTTGCCGTACTCGGGGAACTTGGCGATGCGGAAGTAGTAGGAACCATCCTCCGCCTTGTAGGCCACGCCCTGCTCTTCGAGCTGATGAATCATCTCGGCCATCTCCGGGATGTGCTCGGTAGCACGGGCGATCTGCTCGGGCTGCTGGATGGACAGCGTCTGCATGTCGTCGAGGAAGGCCTGGATGTACTTCTTCGTGTAGTCGTGAATGGCCAGGCCGCGCTGCACCGAGTTGCGGATGATCTTGTCATCCACGTCGGTGATGTTCATGACGTGCTGCGTCTTGTAGCCGCTGGCAATCAGATGGCGGCGCAGGATGTCGACCGCAATGAATGTGCGGAAGTTGCCGATGTGCCCGTAGTCATAAACCGTGGGGCCGCAGGCATAAAAACGAACAGTGTTGTCGCGCTCCGGGGCAAAATTCTCCACCCGGCCGCTGAGAGTGTTATAGAGCTGTAGCGACATGGCCGTCCTTCAAAGGTGCGTAACCTTTGATTTTACGGTCGCGGGTGAGACTCCGGCAACACGGACGGTGAATTCCACAGCGGATCGTCCGACAGGAAGCCGCTGAAATCGTCTTCCGCCTGCGGCGAAGCGCCGGAACCGAGCGGAGGAATCTGCGCAACCACGGTCTCCTGGCCATCCAGATGGAAGTGGCTGACGATTTCCTCCAGATTCATGGCCAGTTCGGAGAGCTGTTCGCAACTGCGCGCCGTCTCATCGGCAGCTTGGTTGGCCTCCGAGGCCATGCCCGCGATGCGCGTTGCGCTCTGGCCGATCTGTTCGGTGGCGGAGGCCTGCTCGGTGGAAGTTTCGGCAATCTGCGTGACCATCGACTTCACGCGAGTCGCGGTCTCGATGATCTCCCGCAGAGCGCCCTCGGCCTTGTCCACGCCTTCCAGCCCGGAAACAACATCCTTGCGCTCTTCGGCCATCGTCGCCAGCGCGTCCTTCATCTCGGTCTGCACGGTCTGAAGGATGCCGCTGATTTCCTTGGTGGCAGCCGTGGTGCGCTCGGCGAGTTTGCGCACTTCATCGGCGACAACGGCGAAACCGCGGCCCTGTTCCCCGGCGCGTGCGGCCTCAATGGCGGCGTTCAGCGCCAGCAGGTTGGTCTGGTCGGCAATATCGTCAATCACGTTGGCGATGGTCCCCACCTGCTGCGAACTCTTGCCCAGCCGCTCCACGCGCTCGGCCAGCGTGCTGTTGACCTCGGAGATGCGGTGCATGAGCGCCTGCGTTCCCTGCACCAGTTCCCCGCCGAACTGTGCGGTCTCCGAGGCACGCGTCGAGGCCTCGGTGGCGGAGCTGGAATTTTCCGAAACATAGCGCACGCTGTTGGCGAGTTGGTGCAGCGCGGCCGCCACCTGCGTGGTCTGGTCGGTCTGGTCCTTGGCGCTGCCTGCGGTCAGGCTGGCGGCGGAGGTGATCTTCTCGCTCGCTCCGCCCAAGGCGCGCGCGGTATCCACAATTTTGCGAACAACGCCAAGCAGTTGCTGCTCCATCAGGTTCATGGAGGCGGCCAGTTGCGAGAACTCGTCACCACCGGAGGCGTCGAGCGGCTCCGGCGTCAGCTTTCCGTGGGCAATGTCTTCGGCGCGCAAGCAAATTCTGCGGGCGCCCTGCTGCAGCTTGCGCGCCACCACCAGGCTCACCGAGATGGACAACGCCGAACTGAGCACAAAGCAGATCACCAGCCAGCGTACGGCGGCCTCTGTGTCCGCGCGCTCGCTGACAAAGATCTCGCTGGTTAGCGCCTGGTTCTGCTCCCAAAGCTCCTGCAGCGCTTTGCGTGTGGCCGCAGCCTGCGGGGCAATGCTGCGTACCTCGACCAGCGCCCCTGCGGTGTCGCCCGCGCGGGCCTTCTCCAGCGTGCGCCGTTGCGCCGCCTGGATGAGGGGCGCGTTCTGCGCGATGAGATTCACGCGGTCGCGGTTTTCCTGCTTCTGGAAGCCCTTGGAAATTTTCTTCAGCCCTTCGACGGCCTTGTTGACCTTCGCCAGATTGGCTTCCATCTGCTCGGCGTCATTCGCAAATTGCGCCGGGTTCTGCGCATCCAGAATGGCGTCACGCACGTTGGCCTTGGCCATGTTCATGGAAACCGTGGCCTGCGCGATCGTCTGTTCCGACGGCCACTTCACGTCCACAACCATCTTCTGCCAGCGTAATGAGTCGCTCAGCTTCCAGTAGGCGCCAACGCTCGCCAGCGCAAACAATGCCACCACGGTCAATGACATAACCCAGATTTTCCGCCCAATCGAAAGCATCATTCTTCCGTCCTCAGCCAGTCTGAGTCTGCTATCGGCATGTAGCGTCAGGACTTGATTCAACGGGCGTGCAGCGTCATTTGCCTCGCTTTCAAACGGAAAGTTGGGGATTCCAAAACGCCGGTTTTGGGATATACTTTCGCATCCAGAGCGAGGAGAGGCCGTGGTGTATTTCCCGAGGGGAAACCGCACGCCGAAGCCGCACCGCATGCACGATCCGGTGCGGGCTCTGAGCGTGCGCGCCATCTGGTCGCGCTTCTGTTCGCCCCGCGCTGAGGTTCACCTCTCCCCTTCCTGCTCGCGTCCCAACCTATTTGCCGGCGACTAACTTCCCCGACCTCCGCTGATCTGCCGTTCGCGTTTTCATTCTGGTTCGCCAACTGCGTTAGCCAATTTCAAGACGGGCGCGGCCGCGCCGCGTTGCCCCGTCGCATCTGGAGGTCGCCATGAACAACACCGCCTGTCCCGCCGGTCCGCACCTGCGCACGGCCATTCCCGGTCCCAACTCGCAGCGCATTCTTGAGGATGATGCGCGGCTGATTTCGCCGTCCTATACGCGCACGTACCCGCTGGTGGCCAAGCGCGGACGCGGCGTGGTGATCGAGGACATGGACGGCAACGAGTTCCTGGACTTCTCCGCCGGCATTGCCGTCACCTCCACCGGTCACTGCCACCCGGAGGTGGTCGCCGCCATCCAGAAGCAGGCGGCCGAGTTGATGCACATGTCCGGCACCGACTTTTATTACCCGCAGATGCCGGAGCTGGCAGAGCGCCTCTCGCGCATTGCGCCCATGAAAGGGCCGCACCGCGTGCACTACGGCAACAGCGGCGCCGAAGCCATTGAAGGCGCGCTCAAGCTGGCCCGCTACCACACCAAGCGGCAGTACATCATCGCCTTCTACGGCGCGTTCCACGGACGCACCATGGGCGCGCTCTCGCTCACCTGCAGCAAGGCGCAACAGCGCCGCCGCTTCGCCCCGCTGGTGCCGGGCGTGGTGCACGTGCCCTATCCGAACCTCTACCACCGGCCCGAAGGCACCGATGCCGATGCTTACGCGCTTGAGACTGCGCGCTACATTGAGGACACGGTCTTCCGCACCGAAGTTCCGCCCGAAGAGTGCGCGGCCATTGTGGTCGAGGCCTTCCAGGGCGAGGGCGGCTACCTGCCCGCGCCGCCGGTCTTCATGCAGGAACTGCGCCGCATCTGCGACAAGCACGGCATCATGCTCATCGTCGACGAAGTGCAGTCGGGCATGGGCCGCACCGGCAAGTGGTGGGCTGTGCAGCACACCGGCGTTGAGCCGGACATGATCTGCATTGCCAAGGGCATTGCCAGCGGCATGCCGCTGAGCGTGCTGCTGACCAAGGCCGACGTGATGGACTGGGCACCGGGTTCGCATGCGTCCACCTTCGGAGGGAACCCCGTGTGCATCGCCGCCGCGCTCGCCACGCTCGACATTCTTGAGCGCGAAGGCGTGCGCAACGCCGCCGAAGTGGGCGAGCACATGATGAAGCGGTTGAATACCTGGCCGGAGAAGCTGCCGCTGGTGGGCGATGTCCGCGGGCGCGGACTGATGATCGGCATCGAGATCGTCAGCGACAAAGCGAAGAAGACGCCGTCGCCCGAGCTGCGCGACCGCATCGTGGACAAGGTCTTTACCAAGGGCGTGCTCGTGCTTGGCTGCGGACCGAACACGCTGCGCCTCTCGCCGCCGCTGGTGGTCACGCGCGAACAGGCTGATATCGCGCTCGACCTGCTGGAAGAGTCCATCCGCGAAGTGGCGAAGTAGGCAGACTTGCGAAGAATCGCGTCCCAGGTTAGCGCCAGACAACACGGCGCGAACCTGGGGCACCCAGACACATCTTCCGTGGTGTCATCCTGAGGAGCATCGCGACGAAGGATCTGCTTTTTGCCGTTCCCTCTAGTCAAGATCAAAAGCAGATCCTTCGCTTCGCTCAGGATGACGCCCGTTCCGATATTTTCCTTCCGAACATGCAACAGGCCGCCCTTTCGGACGGCCTGTTTTGTTCTAACCCCTAATCCCTGGCCCCTGTTCCCTGCACTACTCGCCGGTCATGATGAACAGCGGCTTCATCTCGAAGCTCTTGTAGTGCGGACGCAGGCGGTCGGTATTGTAAAGCTCCTTCACGTTCACGACCTTCTTGGTGGCCGTCACCTGATCGATGGGCACGTTGTCATAGCGGCCGTTCTTGAGCACCACCAGCCGTCCGTGAATCTTGCTCAGGATGAGGTCGAGTGCGAGGTTGCCGTAGGCCATAGGCACGATGGAGTCGATGGCATCCGGGTCGCCGCCACGCACCAGGTAGCCCAGCTTCTGGTTGATGACGTCGACGGTTTTGCCGCCGTTATACTTGGCCGAATACTTCTTCAGCTCCGCGCTCACCAGGTCTCCGATGCCGCCCAGCTTCTTGTGGCCGAAGGCGTCGGTCGTCTCGTCGCTGAAGACCATCTCGCCGCCCTCAAATATGGCGCCTTCACTCACCAGCACCACCGAGTAGTGGCTGGGGTTCTTCTTGCGGTCGTTCACCAGCAGCTCAGTGAGGCGCTCAATGTCAAACCGGTGCTCGGGGATGACGCAGCGGTTGGCCGCGCCGGCCATGGTCGGCAGCATGGCGGTAAAGCCCGCGTAGCGGCCAAAGACCTCCATGACGAGAAAACGCTCGTGCGAGCCGGCCGAGGTACGCAGGTTGTTCGCAATCTGGATGGTGCGCGTGACGCAGGTGCTGAAGCCGATGCAGTAGTCGGTGCCCGGAACGTCATTGTCCATCGTCTTGGGAATGGCAATGACCTTGACGCCTTCCTGATAGAGGCGCACGCCGTAGCTGAGCGTGTCGTCGCCGCCGATGGGAATGAGGTAGTCGATGCCGAGCCATTCGAGGTTCTTCAACACCTCGGGCGTCAGGTCGTTCTTCTCGGCGTTGTACTGCGCCTTCAGGTGCTCGGGCACGGCGTCCTTCTTCATCTTGCTGGGGTTGGTGCGCGAAGAATGCAGGAAGGTGCCGCCGGTGCGTCCGGCGCGGTTGACCACCGCCTCGGACAGATACTGGAAATTGTCGTTGTTGTCGTAATCCTTGTCGCGGACGAGGTCCACCAGCCCGGCCCAGCCGCGACGTATGCCAATCACCTTATAGCCTTCGCGCAGAGCGCGGAAGGTCACCGAACGAATGGCCGGATTCAAGCCCGGCACATCGCCCCCGCCCGTAAGAATACCGATTACACCCTTCGTCGTCGCCATAGTATGAAATCCCTCTGCGGTTGAGGTTGAGAGAAGCATTCCAGTATGCCATCCCGCGGGCGGTTTGGGCAGCTTATCGCAGTATGAAACTTGCTGAAGGCCCGGCGCCATAACACACAGCAGCCGCTCAATGCAGATGCTCCGGACTAGGGCTCTCCGGAACATCTGCTGCCCCAACCTCTGTAAATGGCTCCTCACAGGCCCTCCGCCCCTTTTCTCCACAGCCCGGGTTTTGCTATATTGAATAGGACAATTCGAGTGGCGCTATCGTCTAGGGGTTAGGACGTGAGATTCTCAATCTTAAAACCCGGGTTCGATTCCCGGTAGCGCTACCAAGATCGTTCTAGATGCCGCCCTGACTGGGCGGTTTTCGTTTGCGGCGAAAATTCAGAGGCAGGAAACTTCCTCACTCAAGCCAACAGAAAGCTTGCATGGGGCACCCGCCGGTTCTGGCTGACACAAACTTATCCTGTGGCTATAATCGTGCCCCATATGAGCAACATGTTTGAGTCTTTCGACTTCATGAACCGAGGATGGGACGTTCGCGTACTTGAAAATTCTTCGCTGCGTACCGTCTTTGTTGCTCTCTTAGTGAATACGTTCTGTCTTGGTGGGCTGATCGAGCTTATGATTTATCGGGCACTCCATTCCCATGCTTTCCATTGGTCAAACGTCCCACTCACGATAGCGTGCGCCATTCCCGTTATTCGCTATTCAAGGCTCGTTTATCGGCGGCTTGGGAGTTGCTCCACTGGTCACGATTCGAATCCACCAAAACTTCCTTAATACCCGCACAAGGTGAGCACTTTGTTCCGCGCCCAACCATCACGTCCCTTGGCACAGTCTGCACATGAACCGGGCCTGAACTACTGAGTGGGCCTTGCTCCCCGCAGCGTGTCCATGCTATCGAGCCATGTCAGGATTCGGTTCCAACTGGAACATAGATGCGCTACCAATCAAGATCAGCGAAAGCCCGTCACCTGAGCGGGTTTTTCTTTGCGCCGACACTGGGTATCGCTGGTGCTGTCGCCCGTGTTCGATTCCGAACAGGCCTTCGCGATTCCGAACGAAATCCCCTCCAAGCGATCTCCACAGACGCGCGTAAGTGATTGAATGTGCGGTGCCTTGCTGCCCATCGATCTGGCACGGCACGTGCATTCCTTCCGGGCATGGATATTGCCCGTCCCGACATCAAACAAAGACTTCAGCGACGCCGAGTTGCCATTGCCGCCCTTGTGGTCGTAACAGTGGCCGCAGTGGCCGTGGCGCTGGCGCGGCTCAAGCCGGCGGCGCCCAGCGTTGAGCGCTCCGCCATCTGGACCGACACGGTCAAGCGCGGCCCCATGGTGCGGCAGGTGCGCGGCATCGGCACGCTGGTTCCTCGCGAAGACCGTCTGGAGCTGATTCCGGCTCAAAGCGATGCAATCGTCACCAGGATTCTGGCGCTGCCCGGCCGCGAGGTGGAACCCGGCACTGTGCTGATGGAGTTGAGTGCGCCGCAACTGACGCAGGAGGCGCTTGACGCCTCGCTCACGCTGAAGGCCGCGCAGGCCGAGTACCACAACCTGCAGGTAAAGCTGCACAGCGAGCTGATGAACCAGAAGGCTTCGGCCGCGACGGTGAAGGCTGATTACAGCCAGGCGCAGTTGCAGGCGGAGACCGACAAGGCGCTCTACGATCTCGGCGTCATCTCCGGACTTGCGTATAAGGCCTCACGCGGCAAGGCCGACGAACTGACCACGCGAAACGGCCTGGAAACGCAGCGGCTCACCATGAACGAACAGGCCATCGCCTCGGCGCTAGCGGTGCAGCAATCCAAGGTCGAACAGGCCAAGGCCATCTGCGAGTTGAAGCAGCAGCAGTTGCGTGCACTGCACGTCACGGCCAGCATCCACGGCGTGCTCAGCGAGCTGCCGCACCAGATTGGCGAGCACGTAAGCCCCGGTACCACGCTCGCCAAAGTGGTGCAGCCCGACCAGTTGAAGGCTGCGCTGAAGATCCCCGAGACACAGGCACGCGACATACAGATCGGCCAGCCCGCCTCAATCGACACACACAACGGCATCATCGCCGGGCGCGTCATGCGCATTGATCCGGCGGTGCAGAGCGGCACGGTCACCGTGGACGTGGAGCTGGTTGGTGAGTTGCCCAAGGGCGTGCGCCCCGACCTGAGCGTGGACGGAACCATCGACCTCGACCGGCTGGGCAATGTGCTGAGCATGGGACGGCCCGCCATCGGCGAGGAGAACAGCACGCTGAGCCTTTTCCGGGTCGATCCCGACGGCAAGGGTGCAACGCGCGTTTCGGTCAAGGTGGGTCGCGCGTCGGTGAATGCCATGCAGGTGCTGGAAGGACTGCGCGAAGGCGACGCAGTGATTCTGTCGGACATGTCGCGTTGGAGCAACGTAGACCGCATACGGTTGGACTAGGAGACGAAGAGAATGGCTGGAAACGGTACGCTGATTGAAATCGAAGGACTGACCAAGGTTTTCTACACGGACGAAGTGGAGACGCATGCGCTCTCCGGAGTGCATCTGACCATTGACCGTGGCGAGTACATCTCCATCAGCGGTCCCTCGGGCTGCGGCAAATCCACGCTGCTCTCCATTCTGGGGCTGCTGGACACACCCACCGACGGCAGCTACAAGCTGAACGGCACGCCCACGGCGGGCCTCAGCTTTGCCGAGCGCTCGCGCATACGCAATCAGGAGATCGGCTTCATCTTCCAGAGCTTCAACCTGATTGGCGACCTGAATGTGGAAGAGAACGTGGAGCTGCCGCTGACCTACCGCGCGGGCATGAGCAGCGCTGAACGCAAGGAGCGCGTAAAGAAGGCGCTGGAGCGCGTGAACATGGCGCACCGCATGCGGCACTATCCGGCGCAGCTCTCCGGCGGCCAGCAGCAGAGAGTGGCCGTAGCGCGCGCGCTGGCCGGCTCGCCCTCCATCCTGCTGGCCGATGAACCCACTGGCAATCTCGACTCGAAGAACGGCGAAGCCGTGATGCAGTTGCTGCGCGAGTTGCACGCGGAAGGCGCCACCATCTGCATGGTCACCCACGACGCGCGCTTTGCCAAACACTCCACGCGCCAGGTTCATCTGTTCGACGGCAAGGTGGTGAGTGAAGACGAACTGGCAAAGAAGCTGGCCGAGGTGGATGCATGAGGCAGTTTGTACAGGACCTTCGTTATGCCATGCGGCAAATGAAGGAGAGGCCGGGCTTTGCCGCTGTGGTGATCCTGACCATCGCTCTCAGCGTGGGCGCCGCTACGGCGGTCTTCTGCGTGGTGGACGCCGTGGTGCTGCGTCCGCTGCCTTACGACCGCCCGGAGTTGATTTACGACAGCATGTCGCTGGCGCGCATGGGTTGGCGTCAGCCGGAGTCCGCGCCCGACTACGTGGACCTGCGGGACCAGACGCACAGCTTTGCCGCCTATGCGGCATATACACCTTATAGCCGCATGAACCTGGAGGCACCCTCGGGACCAGTCTCGCAGAACGTAGTGCGCGGCACCTCAAACTTCTTTGACGTCTTCCGCGTGAAGCCCGTACTCGGACGCACGTTCCTCGCGGGCGAAGACCAGCGCGGCGCGGCCAACGTAATGGTGCTGAGCTACGAGGTGTGGAAGACACAGTTCGGCGCGCAGAGCGGCATTCTGGGCCAAATGGTCAAACTGGACGGCAAGCCCTACACCATCGTCGGCGTGATGCCCGCGGGCTTCCGCTTCCCCATCGCCAAGCGCAACGCCGTCTACATTCCGCTGCAGTTTGAAGATCGGGAGTTGCATCAGCGCGGCAGCCACTTTCTAAAGACCGTGGCACGCCTGAAGGACGGCGTGACCGAACAGCAGGCCAAGGCCGACGTGCAACATGTGCTCGACAACCTGGGCCGCGCTTATCCCGACACGGACGAGGCGCGCCACGAAGGGCTGCTGCGATTGGATCGCGCCGGACAGAAGCAGACCTTCAGCGCCATGTGGACACTGTGCGGCGCGGTGCTTGCGCTGCTGGCCATCGGCTGCTTTAACATTGCCGGACTGCTGCTGGCGCGCGGCATCCAGCGCGAGCGCGAAATGGCCCTGCGCGTCTCGCTCGGCGCAGGACGCGGGCGCATTGTGCGCCAGTTGCTGACCGAAGGATTCGCCTACTCCGTCGTCGGCAGCGTCTTCGCCGTGCTCATGGCGGGCGGACTCATCGCCGGTATGCGCGAATTTCTGATTCAAGCGCTTTCGCGCGGCGCGGAGATACATATCAACTGGATGGTTCTGCTTGTGGCGCTGGCCATAGCCACGCTGTTCACCATGCTCGCGACACTGGTTCCGGCCGTGCGGCTTTCCGCCATCGCGCCCAACGAAGTGCTCAAGAGCGGCGGACGCGCGGGCGTGCAGCGCGGGCAGCAGCGCCTGCGGGCCTCGTTCGTGGTGGCACAGGTGGCGCTCTCGCTGGTGCTGCTCGTCACCTCTGGACTGCTCATTCACGGCGTGCTGAAGGAAATGAACACGCCGCTCGGCTTTGATCCCGCGTCAGTCCTGCAGATGAAGATCGACCTTTCGGCGGGCAACTATGCCACACGCGATCCGATTGCCAGCTTCTACACACCGCTGCTGGAGCGCGTCGCGCAGATTCCGGGCGTAGCTGCCGCGGGCGTCGTCAGCCTGACGCCCATCCAGAATTACGGCAACAACAGCGACGTACACATCACTGGTCAGCCGCCGTATCCCAAGGAGCAGGAGATGCTCTCCGAGTTTCGCCTGGTCAGCCCCGGCTACTACGACGTGATGGGGCTGAAGATCAAACAGGGCCGTATGTTCTCCTCCGCTGACGCGCAGAACGTGAAGGCCGGCTCGATCATCGTCAACGACGCATTCGTGAAGAAGTTCGTGCCCAACGGGCTGAACCCCGTCGGACTCCACATTGATGACGCGGAGAAGGAAGAGGAGAAGAGCCAGATCATCGGTGTGATGCCCTCGGTGCGGCAGAACATCTTTGACGCGCCGCTTGCCGAGCACGATTTTCTGATCAACCAGGTGGCGGAAAAGCAGCGGCTGGACCTGCTGCAACACATGGACCTGCTGGTGCGCGCGAATGGCGATCCGAAGGCGCTCATCGGCTCGCTGCGCAACGCGCTGCATGACGCGGACGAGACCGTTCCCTTCCGCGATCCGGAGACGCTGACGGAAATCGTCTCCGACGCGCTGATTTTCGAGCGCATGGAAGGCTGGCTGTTCGGCGTTTTTGCCGCTGTGGCGCTGCTGTTGGCGGTCATCGGCCTTTATGGCCTGGTGAGCCACGAGGTGGAACGCTCGTTCAAGGACATTGGCGTGCGCATGGCGCTGGGAGCCACCCGCGCCAGCGTGCTCACGGCGGTGCTGCGCAAGGTTCTGCTGCTAGTGGCCGCAGGATTAGGTCTGGGCGCAGCATTGACCGCCGCAGCCTACCGCCTGATCACCAGCATCGCGCACTTTGAGCCGCAGCATGAGCTTGGCATGTTGACGCTTGTGGTGGTGACGCTGGCAACGACGGCGCTGCTGGCCGCATTGGTTCCCGCCCGCCGGGCCTCGTCCATCAACCCCATGGAAGCATTGCGAACGGAGTAGTGGCATGAGCGAAATGTGGCAAGACATCAAGGTAACGCTGCGGCAGATGCGCCGCTCGCCAGGCTTCGCGCTGACCGTGGTTCTGATCATCGCACTCGGTATCGGAGCCAACGTGGCCGTCTTCACCGTATTCAATCAGGTGATGCTGCGTCTGCTGCCGGTGCACAAACCGAAGGAAATGGTGCGGCTGCAATGGAAGGGGACTTTTTCCGGCTCCACCAGCATGTTCGGCGGAGGAGCAGATGATTACTTCTCCTATCCGATGTACCGGGATCTGCGGGATAAGAACCAGGTGCTCTCCGGATTGGCGGCGACGGTGCGTGCCGGAGTCGGCGTGACTTGGCACAACCAGGCCACGGACGAAGACGCCGAGATGGTCAGCGGCAACTACTTCAATGTGCTCGGGCTCAACCCGGCACTTGGGCGGCTTTTCAACAGCCAGGATGAGACACAGAAGAACGCCAATCCGGTTGTCGTACTCGCCTACGAGTACTGGCGCACACGCTTCGGAGGCGATCGCGCCATTGTTGGGCAGAAGATACTCATCAATGGCAACGCGTTCACCGTGGTTGGCGTGGCGCCGCAGAATTTCCGTTCGGCCATTGCCGGTACGCGCCCCATGCTCTTTCTGCCGATGACCATGTGCGAACTTGTCTTCGACTGGGCGCGCGACCGCGACAACCTCAACAACCATCAGTCACTCTGGATCACCCTGGTGGGGCGATTGCGGCCCGGCATGACGCGCGAGCAGGCGCAGGCCGGGCTGGCACCACTCTGGCACAGCCTACGAGCCTATGAACTGACGCTGTATGAACACCCGTCGGCACGCTTCAAGCAGCGCTTTCTCGATGAATCCTCAATCAAGGTGGTGGATGGCTCGGCGGGCTTTGCGCCCGACCGCAAGGGTTTGGAAACGCCTCTGCTGGTGTTGATGAGCATGGCGGTGCTGTTGGTTCTTATCTGCGTGGTGAACGTGGCCACGCTGCTGCTGTTGCGCGCCGCAGGGCGCGCCCGTGAGATGTCCATGCGCTACGCTCTGGGTGCGGGCCGCGTGCGCATTGTGGCGCAGTTGATGATGGAAGGCGGTGTGCTGGGGTTGACCGGAGCTGTGATTGGGCTGGCGATTGCCCCTTCCCTCTCCACGATGCTTGTCCGCCTCATCACCAGTTCACAGCCGGGAGAAGAGCCGTATTCCAGCGCGATCGACGCGCATGTGCTCACCTACACCGTCGCGCTGGCCCTGCTCATGAGCGTGCTTTTCAGCCTGGCACCAGCCCTGCATTTTCTGCGTCCGAACCTGGCGCAGTCTCTGCGCGAAAACACGGGAACCTTCAGCAAGGGAGCGCAACGTTTCCGCCAGCTCGCCGTCGGCATACAGATTGCGCTCAGCGTGGTTCTGCTGGCCTGTGCCGGCATGTTCCTGCGCACCGCCAGCGCGCTGATGCACCAGCCCCTTGGATTTGAAACCGAGGGCGCGCTCACCTTCCATCTCGATCCGAACATGTCCGGGTACTCAGGTGAACGGGTCGGCCCCGTCGTGCGCAATGTGCTCGCCAGGCTTGCGGCTACGCCCGGAATCACCTCGGTCTCCGCGACCACCGATCCCGAAATCGCCAACTGCAGCAGCTTCTCAACCATTCAGGTGCAAGGGCATCACGCGACGGAGAGCGAGAATATGGATTTCGAGACGCCCTTCGTCACACCCCACTACTTTGCCACCATGCGCCAGCCGCTGCTGGCTGGGCGCGACTTCACCGACGCCGATGTTTCCGGCGCACCCAGGGTCGCCATCGTGAATGCGTCGCTGGCAAAACGATATTTCGGCACACCGCAGAATGCACTGGGGCACTGGGTTTCCGGCGACGGCGACCACCCGGAGGAGAAGGCATTCACAATCGTGGGCGTTGTCGGCGACGTGAAGCACAACACGCTGCGCACAGACATCGGCCCGGCGGTCTACCGGCCATATTGGCGCTTGAAGGTGCTGCCGCCTGTCCAGATCTATGCGCGCACCACTGGCAATCCCGAGGTGGCGCTCGCGTTGGTGCGTCAGGCCATCCACCAGGTGGACCCGCTTCTGGTACCCACCGACCTGCACAGCATGACGAAGCAGGTGGAGAACAATGCGCAGAACGAGCGGGCAATTGCCGCTCTTGCCCTTGGCTTTGCCGCGCTCTCACTGCTGATGGCGGCTGTCGGACTCTATGGCGTCCTTGGTTACTCGATTGAGCAGCGCACCCGCGAAATCGGTGTTCGGCTTGCGCTGGGGGCACCGCGCGCGAGCGTTGCGGCTTTCCTCACCCGGCAGATGCTCGTCATCACCATCGCCGCCGTCGTTGTTGCCCTGCCCTGCGCCGTGGCACTGGCTCGTGCCTTCCGCAGCATGCTCTATGGCGTGACCAGCTACGACGCGGTGAGCCTGACCTCCGCCTGTGCGCTGACGGCATTGATGGCCCTGCTGGCGGCGGCGCTGCCGTTGCGCCGTGCCGTCTCTGTCGAGCCCAGCGTGGCCCTGCGTTCGGAGTAACGAATGAATATGAGTGAAATTGTGTCGAAACGTGTGATGAAGGTTGCTCGCGAAATCTTTCTACCCTTTTCCGTCGCAAGCCTGTGGCTGCTGGCTTCACCTCTCTTGCTGGCGCAGGTGGCACCAAGCTCCGCCGGGCCTGCAGCTTCGCAGCCCCAACAGCCCTTGCGGCTGGAATTGCAGCGCTCGTTCAATCCTGTGGCGCCCTATCGCGGGATAACGGTGGGCGCGCCCAATCTGCGCAACTCCAACCGTCTGCAACAGAAGATTGCCACGGGCGCGCTGCGGTTGACGCTGCGTGACGCCATCGACCTGGCCCTTGAGAACAACCTCGATCTGGAGATCGCGCGCTACAACATTCCCATTGCCGAGGCCGACATTCTCCGCACCAAAGCTGGCGGGCAAGCGCGCGGCGTCAACACCGGCGTGGTGCAAGGCACGCCCGGCGGCGGACAGGGTGGCGTTGGCGCCAGCGGCGCAGGTGGCGGTGCAGGCGGCACCACGAGCGGCGCGGGAGGTGCAGGTTCCGGCGCCTCGGGTCTCGTGCAGTCGACGCTGGGCACCGGCACCTCGGTCTCAAGCTACGACCCAACCATTACCGGCAACATGTTCGTGGAGCACAGCACCGAGACGCTGACCAATACGCAGGTCTATGGCGTGAACCCCTACCACCTGAACACCGGGCAGGCGCAGTTTAGTTACTCGCAGGCGTTCCCCACCGGCACCTCGGCAAAGTTCACGCTGGTGAATGACCGCGAGACGACCAACAGCCGCTACAACGACCTGAGCCCGCAGGTCTACTCGTACATGAAGTTCACCGTGCAGCAGGAGTTGCTGGCAGGCTTCGGGCTGGGGCCGAACCTGCGCTACGTGCGCATTGCAAAGAACAATCGCAAGATCAGCGACATCGCCTTCCGCGCGCAGGTCATCTCGACCATCACGCAGATCGCCAACATTTACTGGAACCTTGTCGGCGCCTACGACGAGGCGCAGGTGAAACAGCGCTCCTACGACTTTGCACAGCGCACGCTGGAGATCAGCCGCAAGCAGCTCGCACTGCAATCCATCCCCGCCATGGACGTGTTGAAGGCTGAAGCCGAGGTGGCCAACCGCGAGCAGGAGCTGACGGTGGCGCGCACCAACCTGCAGCTTCAGGAACTGCTGCTGAAGAACGCCATCACGCGCAAACTTGAAGACCCCATGCTGGAAGAACTGCCCGTAATTCCGCTCGACCGCCTGCAGGACGCCACGTCCGACGATCCAACCGTACAGACGCTGATCGAGCAGGCGCTGAAGAGCCGCACGGAACTGCAGGAGTCCTCGATCGATCTGCAGAACCGCGAACTGAGCCGCAAGACCGCGCGCAATGCGCTGCTGCCTTCGCTCACACTCTATGGCTCCTATGCAGGCAGCGGTTACGCCGGCGACGCCAACCAGAACTACTACAGCGGAGCGCCCGGCATTGCCAACAGCGGCCTGGGAACCGCCATGCAGAGTGCATTCAACAACTCTTCGCCTGACTACGTGGTTGGCGTCCAGCTTTCTCTGCCGCTGCGCAACCGCGTGGCCAAAGCCGACCAGTACCGCACGGAGCTGGAGTACCGCCAGGCGCAGCTCTATGCCGAGGAGCTGACGAAGACCATACGGATTGAAGTCCGCAACGCTCACTATGCCTGGCAGCAGAGCAAGAGCCGCGTGGCTGCCGCGCGCAAGGCGCGCGAGCTGGCGCAGCGCACGCTGGAGATCATGCAGAAGGAGCAGACGCTCGGCGCCGGGTCGAACCAGCAGACGCTCAATGCTGAGCACGACCTTGCCGTCGCCTCCTCCGCGCTGGTAACCGCGGAAGCCGCGTGCGAAAAGGCCCGCATTGAGGTGCTGCGCGCCAGCGGACAGATTCTCGCGGAGTACGGAATCTCGGTGGATGAGGCGCGGACTGGCCTTGTGGCGGAGCGTCAGCCATAATGAAGCCGATGCTGCGCGTACTCATTGCCGACGATCAGGCCCATGTGTTGGAAGCGCTCGAGTTGCTTCTGCGCCCGAATGGCTTCCAAGTGGAGACCACGCGCACGCCGCAGGGCATTCTTGATGCAGCCGCCGCGCGCCAGTTCGACGTGCTGTTGATGGACCTGAACTATACGCGCGACACCACGTCCGGGCAGGAGGGATTGGACCTGCTGACGCAACTCCGCGCGAGCGATGCCACCCTGCCCATTGTGGTGATGACCGGCTGGGCGAACATCGATCTCGCGGTGGACAGCATCAAGCGCGGAGCCAGTGACTTCATCCAGAAGCCGTGGGAGAATACCCGCCTGCTCACGCTGCTGCGCACGCAGGGCGAACTGTGCCGCGCGCTGCGTTTGGCACAGCGGCTGGAAACTGAAAACGCATTGCTGCGCGGCCCCGGCAAAGTGACATTCATCGCCGAGGCGCCCTCCATGCAGCCGGTACTTGATCTGATCGCTCAGGTCGGCCCCTCCACGGCCAACGTGCTCATCACGGGTGAACACGGCACGGGCAAGGAGATTGTGGCGAAGCTGCTGCACGCGGCCTCTCCGCGCGCGGCCAAGGCAATGGTGGCCGTCAACACCGGAGGACTGCCCGAAGGCACGTTCGAGAGCGAGCTGTTCGGACACGTAAAGGGCGCGTTTACCGATGCACGCTCCGACCGCATTGGACGCTTTGAACTTGCGGACGGCGGCACGATATTTCTGGACGAGGTTGCCAATGTTCCGCTGCGACAGCAGGCCAAGCTGCTCCGCGTGCTGGAGACCGGCGAAATGGAGCGCGTGGGCAGCTCGTGCACGGTGAAAGTCGATGTGCGTGTTCTTTCCGCCACCAACGCCGATCTGCGCGCGGATGTCGAGGCCGGCAACTTCCGCGCCGATCTTCTCTTCCGCCTCAACACGATTGAGATTTATCTGCCTCCGTTGCGTGAACGCCGCGAGGACATTCCGCAACTGGCCGCGCATTTTCTTGCGGTTCAGCGCGAGCGCTATAACAAGAACGTCACCGGGTTCGAGCCGGCAGCCTTGCAGGCCATGATGCAGTACGCGTGGCCGGGCAATGTCCGCGAACTGGAGCACTGCGTGGAGCGCGCACTGCTGCTCTGCCGCGGCTCCATGATCGAGCCAGCCAACCTCTCGCTCAACAACGGCACTGCCGCTCCGGCACTGGAGGCCATGAGCCTGGAAGATGTGGAGGCGATGCTGGTACGCAAGGCGCTGGCGCGCTGCGCAGGAAACGTCAGCCAGGCAGCCGAATCGCTCGGGTTGAGCCGTGCCGCGCTTTACCGCCGCATGGAGAAATATGGCCTCTAGCGGACAGCGCCCGCCCTCGCTGCTCTCGCGCACCAAGCTGCTCTGCGCCCTGCTCTCGCTGCCCGGCGTTGTACTTGTTCTGCTCTGGACATGGCAGATGAAGATGAGCATGGCAACGGCACTGGCCGCACTCGCGGCGCTGCTGTTCTACTCTCTTCTGCTTTCTGCATTCTTCATCGACACGCTGACCCACCGGCTGCGTACCTTGAGCAACGTGCTCTCCGCGTTGCGCGAGGAGGATTACTCCTTCCGCGCGCGCGACGGCCGATCGCCTGATGCACTCGGCGAGTTGGCAACAGAGATCAACGCACTGGCCGACATGCTGCAGCACGAGCGCCTGCAGACCCGCGAGGCATCGGCGCTGCTGGAGCGCATCGTCGAGGTGATGGATGCGCCGCTGTTTGCCTTTGACATGCAGGGGCGGCTGCGACTGGTGAACTCTGCTGGAGAACGCCTGATCGCGCACTCAAACGGCACGGCCATCGGATGCGCCGCAGAGGAGCTTGGGTTAAACAAACTGCTGGAAGAAGATGACGAAGCGATTGTCACATTGGGCGCAAGCCCCGCAAAATGGCTGGTTCGCCGCAGTCGCTTCCGGCAGTCGGGCGTGCCGCACCAACTGCTTGTCCTCTCCGACGTGAGTACGCCACTGCGCGATGAAGAGCGAGTGGCCTGGCAGAGACTGATCCGCGTGCTCGGCCATGAGTTAAGCAACTCGCTGGCGCCGATCAAGTCGATTGCCGAGAGCCTCGCCTCGCGCGTACCGGCCTTGCAACTTGCGCCGGAGACAGCAACGGATTTCCGGCGCGGATTGGAAATTGTTGAGGCTCGCGCCGAGGCCTTGCATCGTTTTGTGCAGGGCTACCGGGCGCTGGCGCAGTTACCGCCACCGGTATTTCAACACACTGAGCTGCGTCCACTGCTGGAGCGCGTGGCGGCCATGGAGACGCGCGTGAGTGTGTGCATGGAGTCCGGCCCGAACGTGGCCCTGAACATCGACCCGGACCAGATCGAGCAGATGCTCATCAACCTGCTGCGTAATGCCGCGGAAGCGTCGATTGAGAACGGCAGCACGGCGGTTCGTATGGGCTGGGAGTGCGCGAGCCATCAGGTGTGCATCTTCCTGCTTGATGAAGGGCGCGGCATCGCCAACCCTGACAACCTCTTCGTTCCCTTCTACACCACCAAACCACAGGGCAGCGGCGTGGGGCTTGTGCTGGCACGGCAGATTGCCCATGCGCACTCCGGCAGCGTGCGCCTCCTCTCGCGCGCAAACGCCACCGGAACGCGCACAGAGATTTCATTGCCCTTATGAGTACCGCTTGGATCAGAGAGAGTCTGCATCTCACTAGCGGAAATAGTCACCCATGAGCTGAAACCGGCGGTACGCAAGTCTCACTTCCAGAGGCGATGCGGACGCGAGGTCTTGGAGCCGGTGTCCCAGCCTTCTCGGTTGCGGTGGTCAGCGCCACACTGGGCACGCTTACCTACGGATATCTGCGCCCGCGTCTGCCACACTAATGCCCGCCGGTTGACATACCTTCCGGGGCGGATTACTGTTCAGCGTTTGCGGATTCCTGCCCTTCGCAAACCGGGCTGCCGTGCGAACCGGGCATCAGCTCTTGCAAGCAGCACGGTGCAAACATTTTGAATTCGGTCTTACCTTGATCCTGCAACAGGAAGGGGCGTCAACATGAAGGTTGGTGCACGCAATCGCATCATTGGCAAAGTAACCAAGGTTGAAGAAGGCAGCGTGATGTGCCTGGTCAAGCTGGAGATCCCAGCCAAATCGCAGATGGGCTCTGTGATGACCCTGGAATCACTTCACGAGATGGACCTGAAGGTGGGTGACGAAGTGGAAGTCGTCGTCAAGGCCGTCAACGTGCTTCTGATGAAACCGTAGCCAACACTGATCGGTCTCCCCGCATCGGCATTAGCTGCGGATGCGGGGATTCAGACTAACTTGATTTAACGATTGCACACCTTCTACCGGTGCAATCGCCGGCGCCACGCCGCATCAATTCCGCCCTGCCAGTTGACTCCAGTGCTGCACGAGTTCCTCCGCCGTCAAACTGAGCGGCAGGCCCAGTGCCTGCGCCAATTGCTGAATGGCAGTTGGCAGCAATCCCGCCTGTTGCAGCAGGTCAAGCCGGGAGAAGAACTCGCGAGGCGCTCCGCAGCTGTGCAACCGGCCCTCGTGCAGCACCAGCACCTGATCGGCGTTTCTGGCGACGAATTCCATATCGTGGCAGACGACTACGACGGTGGTACCCACAGACTTCTCGTCGCGCAGGATGCTCTCCAACCGGCGCGTACTGCTGGCATCCATCGCGCGCTGCGTTTCGTCCAGCAGCAGCACGCGCGGCTTTACGGCCAGCACGGAGGCCAGGGCCACGAACATGCGGCTGGAGCGGTCGAGGTCAAGCGGATGCGTTTCTGACTGCTGCTGCAATCCGCAGCGCACCAGAGCCTCCTCCGTTCGCTGCGCGACTTCGGCAGCGCTCACTCCAAGATGAGCAGGCCCGAACGCCACCTCTGCGCGAACGGTCGCATGGAAGATCTGCTGCTCGGGCGCCTGGAAAACGGTACCCACCACACGCGCAAGCTTGGCCGGTGAACTCGTGCGAGTATCGATTTCCTCAACCACAATGCGGCCGCCGGTGGGCTTCAGCAGCCCGTTTGAGAGGCGCATCAACGTGCTCTTCCCCGCTCCATTGCGCCCGGCAAGCACTGTCAGTTCGCCGGGTCGGGCCGTGAAGTCTACCGCCGTGAGCACCGTGCTGCCTTCGCGGTAGCGGAACGAAACATTCTCAGCCCTGAGCATTCCCGGCCTCCCGGAACGCAGCCAGCGCGCCCTCGATTGTGACAGGGACCGGAGTCCAATCAGCCAACAGTCCCCGCTGCCGCGCTAGTCTTACGGCTTCAGCCGGCGGCAGCACGCCGAGCGCAGCCTCCGCCGCAGGATGCAGCAACACTTCTCCGGCCGGCCCATCCGCCAGGCACTGCCCATCCTGCAACAACACAAAACGCTGCGCAGTCTGCGCCGCAATCTGCGGTGAAACCTCGGCATGCAACAGCGTGGTTGCCGACGGAAGCGATGCCAGCACCGCAAGCAGCCGCGCGGTGGTTTGCGGATCAAGGCTGGAGAATGGCTCATCGAGCACAAGAACCTCCGGACGCATGGCCAGCGCACAGGCAAATACCACGCGCTGCTGCTCGCCGCCGGAGAGCGTGTATGGATCGCGATCGAGCAGCGCTTCCAGCCCGCAGGCGGCAACTGCCTCCTCCGAGCGTTCGCGCACCTCGTGCTCGGAAAGGCGCAGATTACCCGGCCCAAACGCAATTTCGTCACGCACCGTGAACTCGCGGCCTGAGAGCTGCTGCATCGGCGTGGCCCCCACAAACTGCACGGCCGCCGCGCGCTCCGCGAGCGAATACTCGCCCCAGGGCTTTCCGCGAAAGAGCACTTCCCCGCGCACCGGACTCTCCGTTGCGGGCAGCCATCCGGCCAGCCACATTGCCAGCGCAGTCTTGCCGCTGCGGTTTCCGCCGACAATCGCCACGCGCTCACCAGCCTCGATTGAAAGGCTCACCCGCGCCAGAACCGGCCGCCCCATCGTCTCAAACGTAAGGTCTCGAACTTCGATCAACGCCACAGCGCAACGCCTCCCTGCACGCAGGCAGCCACGAGCATCAACCAGCGCACGGCCTTCTGCATGGAAGAATCTGCGGGCGGATTCAGCACCGTGCGTCCGGGCCACGCGCGAAACGCACGCGCCGTAAGCGATTGCGAACGATGCTGCGCGTCTTCCAGGCCAACAATCACGAGGGGCACCACCATGGCAGGCAGTGTGCGAACGCGGGTCCACAGGGAGCCCTGCACATCCAGCCCGCGGCATTGCTGCGCATCGCGGATTTCACGCGCCTTGGCCGCAAAGGAACCAGCGATCAGCAGCGGACTGGCTGCGAGATAGGAGAGGCCCGGCGAGACGCCCGCCGAGTCGAGCGCCTTCAGCAACTCCGAGGGGTGCGTAGTGGCCAGCACCAGCAGCGATGCGGCCATCAGCAGCCCGATGCGCCCAAGGGTGAGCGCGGCAAGCGCCAGCCCCGCCCGGCTGAACGGCAGGCTCAGGATGGCTGCATCTGCCGGATGCAGCATGAAACCCTGCACAATCACCACCCCAATCGCCAGCGGAGCAATCGTCGCCAGCCAGAGCCGCACGGCCGTACGGCCCGCGCCACAGGCGCCAGTCAGCGCCATCATCAGCACGGCGACAAGGAATAATGCCTGCCACGGCATCGTCAGAACCGCAACGATGCTCCATGGCAGGACAGCAAGCTTGGTGAACGGATGCGCGCGATGCAGCCAGCTTGCACCCGGAGCATAGAGAAGCGTGCTCATGAGATCGTCGCCGTCCCCGCCGCAGCACCGGGCGCGAACTGCTGCCGCAAACGCTGCGGCAGGCGTTGCACAATCACCCACACAATGATGCAGCTCAGCGTCTTGTCCAGAATGTTGGAGGCGATGATGGTAACTCCGGCGGCGCTCAGCAGCGTTTTGCCAACGTGCAGGAAGTAGAGCACGGCAACGTCCGATCCGGTTCCGGTAACGCCGCCGAACAAATAGATCTGAATGGGCAGCGCGACGATTGTCAGCGCCAGCGAAATGACTACGCCGGAGATGGCAGCTCCCCACCACCGGCGGAACAATCCGGCTTTGACCATCAATCCCGCGACTGCGCCAATGGTGATGGCCACGGGTGCGAACGCCGCCTCCACAGGCCCTGCCACAAATGAGCGGGCGAGGTTCGCGACCAGTCCCGTGGCAGCGCCAGCGGTCACGCCGCCGAGCACCGCCACCAGGATGGTGCCAATGGAATCAAGAAAAATGGGCAGACGCAGCCACTGATTGATCTGTCCGGCAACGATGTTGATCACCGCCCCGAAGGCGACCAGCGCGAGCGTGCGGGTTTCAATCTTCAATGCTGTTCCTCCGCGCCTTCACGCTCAATTCTTCATAGCCGGAGCGCGTGCAGTAGACGCGCTCAAACTCAACGTCGGTCAACTCGGCCAGCACCACTTCGGCCGTGGTGTAGACAATGGCCCCTTCGCCCAGGTGGGCGCCAATGCAATTGCCCTCTCCGTCAGAGATGGCGATGTGCAGGTGCTCCGTCTCCTCATCCACGGTTCCGCAGAGCGAGACAATTTCAAAGTGCCCGCTCTTTTCCACCCATTTCTCCGCGTTGGCGTAGCGCAGCCGCGCCTTCGTCAGGCTCCCGACGCAGGTGACCACGGCCACCGCGCGCAGATCGTGTTCGTCCACGAACTTCCTCAGCCCCCGGAGAAGATCTTCTCCGGGGGTGAGGCGGAAGGCATAGTAGCGGGCCGAACTCTCAGCCCGCGATTGCGTGCTTCCTTGTGCTGTCATCGTTCTCCGTACCTCAGAACATGATCCGCAATGCAAGCTGGATCAGGCGTGGATTGTTGACCGTTGACTGGATCATACCGAAGCCGGCTGCGCCTTCCGTGGTTCCGGGCTGCGCGAACTGGGCATGGTTGAAGACGTTGAAGGCTTCCGCACGGAACTGCAGCTTGGTGTCCTCACGCCACAGCGGAACCGTCTTGAAGAGCGAGACATCGAAGTTGACGAAGTCCGGCCCGAACAGCATGCTGCGCGAGCTATTGCCGAGCTTGCCCGCCGCCGGGTCCACAAAGCAGGAAGTATCAAACCACTCGTTCAAGCTCTGCCGGCTGTTGCCGCTCAGGTCTCCGCTGCACACGCGGTCCGGACGGTTTGAGCCCGGCACGTTGCCACCAAGGTTGGTTCCCGAGTTGTTCACCGCGGTGCTCATGAACAGCGGCGAGCCTGAGTGCAGATGCGCGATGGTGTTCCACTGCCAGCCACCGAGCACCGCCTGCTCCACCGTGTTGAAGTTGCCTCCGATCCGGTGTCCCTTGCCCACGGGCAAACTGTAGAGCACGCTGGCAACGATGTTGTGCGTCACGTTGATTTCTGACAAGCCTTTATCAGAGCTGCCTGCAACACTCAGCGGGAAATAGCTGACGCCCCCGGCAGTGCCCTGGTAATCGGAAAGTCCGTTGTCGAAGGCCTTTGAGTAGGTGTACCCAAGCAGCATGTAGAGTCCGCGACGTGCGTTCTTGGTTTCCGCCTTGATCTCCAGTCCGTCATAGCGGAGCTGGCCGCGGTCGCAGTAGCAACTGATGAAGCCGTATTGCGGATACTTGCCGCTTTCGCCCGTTGTGTTCGGTCCCGGCGTATTGAAGTTCTCGTTCGCAACCAGCAGGTGCGAACCGCGCGAGCCGGTGTAAGAGGTGGTCAGCAGAATTGCGCCGGGCAGTTCATGCTGCACGCTGAGGTTGAACTGCTGGATGCGCGGCAGCTTGCTGTGCAGTGGTTGGAAGTTAAGCGTGTAACCGGCAAAGGCGCTGGTGTCATAGGTCTTGGCGACCACAGGGAAACCCTGTTCCGGCGTGAACGTTGAGGAGGGATAAAGGTTGTCCGCCGAAAAGCTCGGTGCCGCAACGAACGGCGGGTTCTGCCACAGTGTCTGACTGCCAAGGTTCCAGCCGGAATCGTGATACATGGCGTAACCGCCGCGAACCGACCATTTGTCGTTGTTGCGCGGAGTCCAGGCGAAACCAATGCGCGGCTCCAATCCGGTCCAGTCGGTTTCAACCCCGGCGGTGCGACCGCTCGTCCGGCCGGGGATGAGGAATTCGCCGGTCGCCCAGTCGAAGTTTGCCTGGCGGTCGTGCACCTCCACCTTGGGCGTGGTTACGTTGTACGCAAGGCCGAGGTTGATCGTCAGATTCGGCAGAATCTTCCAGTCATCCTGCACGTAGGGACGGAACTCGGTCCACCGAGTGCCGCGTGTGGTGCCGTCAAACAATTGGTTGATCTGTCCGTAGCTCGGCAGCCCGAGCAGGAAGCTGGCCACCGGCGAGCCGGTGCTCGAATCCAATGCGCCGTCGGTCATCCCCGCCGTAAACTGGCTGTCGAAGTACCAGTAGCCATTCTGGAATCCACCGGTCATCACGTTCAACTGGAAGCGGCGGATCTCGCCGCCAATGCTGAGCGTGTGCTTGCCGCGCACAAGGCTCAGCGCATCGCGCAGGTGAAAGACGTTGGTGCCGCCCTGGAACGGCGCGTAACCCGCGTCTCCCACGCCCCAGTACCCGCTGCTGAAGACGGCATCGACCAAACCGCTCATCAGGTAAGTGTCGTTGTAGGAGTTCGGAATTCCCAGCTGCTTGCTCAGATACTTGCCATCACCGTAAGAGACGATGGAGTTGAAGATTCTGTTGTAGCCGAACGAGGCCGAGTTGATCGTGTTTGGCGAGAAGATGTGCGTCTCCGAAACAACCGCATTGCGCCCATGGTTGCCAAAGGTCTCCGTGCTGCCAAAGCCATAGCCCGTGGTGCCGTATCCGGGCAGGCCGGAGGGTTGGTAAGACCTTGCCTGGTCATAGCTGAAACGGGCAAAGACCGTATCGTGCTCTGAGAAGCGGTGGTCCAGCCGCAGGTTGAACTTCTTGTCACTCAGCGTCTGCACCGGCGTGGAGAGATAGTTGGCCGAAAGCGTTCCCGTCTGGTTCGGGTCCGGCAGCAGGGCAATCATCTTCTGCGCAATCGGGCTCATCAGGCTCGTTGGAATCACGTTGCAGGCCGTTCCCCCGCTCTGCGTGCCATCGGCCGCCGGGGTGATTGCGTTGCCGTCGCTGTCGCACTTGAACGGGGCACGTGTGAGCTTTCCGGTGACCGAATCCACGTGCGTGCTGTACGGGTTGTAGATCTGCACCGCCGAGTAGTCCGAGAACGACTCGCTGAAATTGCCTTGCTTCATCAGCTTCGTTGGCACCTGCGCCTGCACGGGGCTTCCCTTGTGCTGCTCCTCGCCCTCGTAGTCGGCAAAGAAGAAGGTCTTGTCCTTCACAATCGGTCCGCCGATGGAGCCGCCGAACTGGTTCATGTTGAATTTCTCTTTTTCGGTGGCGAAGTAGCTGCGCGCGTTCAACACCTTGTTGCGTAGGTACTCATAGAGCGAGCCGTGAAACTGGTTGGTGCCGGACTTGGTGCTGACGACCACGGTGGGGCCGCCGCGCGTGCCATACTCCGCCGAGTAGTTGTTGGTTAGTACCTTGAACTCCTCAATGGAGTCGATGGAGGGCATGATGGCGATGGCGCCGGCCGTCAGTTCGTTGTTGTCCACGCCATCCAGCAGCCAGTCGGTTGCATTCTCACGCGAGCCTGCGACCGAGAGCGAATAGCCGCCGCGGATCGATGTCTCATTGCCGCCACCGCCAGTGAATTGCGTGTTCTGCGCTGTGGATTGGATGGTGCCCGGCGCCAGCGAGGCCAGTTGCACAAAGTTACGCCCATTGAGCGGCAGGTCTGCGACCTGCTCGGCGGTGATGACCTGCCCTAGCGTCGGGTTGGTGGTTTCCACCTGCACGGCGTTGGCGGTCACCTGCACCTGCCGCGTATCCGTTGCCGGCGCCAGCGAGAAGTCGAGCTTCTTGTTCTCGTTGGTCTGCAACCGCACGTCGGTCAGGTGCGCGGTCCGGAAGTTGAGAAACTCCACGTCCACGTTGTAGGTTCCGACCGGAAGCAGCGCAGTGTTGAAATGCCCGGCGGCATCGGTCTTGGTCGTGCGCACAAGACCGGTATTGGCAGAGCGCACGGTGACCGTTGCTCCGGCAACCGCCGCGCCGGTCGTATCGGTCACATCTCCCAGCAGGCTGCCCGTAGATTGACTGAATGCCTGCCCAACAAGCAACAGCACCAGGAAAACGGTGAGAAGGAATAAGTTTGCATGATTCCGCATGTTTCGTCCTTGTGTTTCTTGCTTCATTCCAATTGCAAGGCCGAACCCTTTGTGGGCTGCGTGCAACCATTGCTGAAGCTCCCCGTGTGCCGGGGCTCGAAACGGACGTGCGGGGCGCTTCAACATTGCGTTGTGCGCCACCAGGCGGGACGGACGTCAGAACATGAGTCCTGAAATCCCTTGGATTCTGAAAGTCTGATGCAAACAGATTGCCTCAGTCCTGCTTAGTAGGAATTGCAGGAACTGAAGAGCATTGCAGAGCGAACGAAGCCTACCCGCCGGGTGTGCATGGGCGGCTGGACTCACGTAAAGGGGAGCTTCCCTTGGATCGTGGTGTCGACGGGCGACGGCATCGTAATACTTGCTCAGGATCGGCGAGGCCGTCCGATGACTGACTTCGGGTGCCTGCAACAACCTCCGCAGTCATCCACGCCTCAAAAACACCTTACCACCGGAACAATGCGAAGCTCAAAGAAAAGGCGAAAAAACTGCTCGTACATGGAGGATTGCTCGGGAATCGCAATCTTGCAGAAGAGCAAGGTGCCGCGCCGCGGCGGATGCTCCCTTGGCAAGACACTGCTCGCACGCGGGGTTCTTGCTCCTCCGCAATGTCAATCCATTTGTGACGTGCGCGTAATTCTGAAATGCGCCCCCCGCCGAAGTGAGCACGAGAAAACGCTGCGGAGCCGGGGTCGGCTGCCCCCGCAGCGTTTGTTGGAGTCAAAGACTACTTTGCGGCTCTCTCGAACGGGCGTCCGGAGTTGACCCAGCCGAAGATGCCATCGGGCATGGTGTAAATCTTCTTATAGCCAAGCCTGACGGCTTCGCGCGCGGCCTCCTCGCTGCCCGTGCAGCGGCGCTCGGCACAATAGAAGATAAGTGTCGCGTTCTTGTCGCGCGGCAGGAACTTCTTCAGATGCTCGCCGGTGACATGCACCGCGCCCTTGATGTGGTGCTGTTCGTAGACTTCCGGCACGTTCACGTCTATGAGGTAGACACCGGGCTTGCCCAGCATCTCATCCACCTGGCGCAAGCTCAGCATGGTGTACGGCTCGCCATCCTGCGCAACGGCTGACGCGCCCAGCACGCAGCACAGCGCCAGCAACAGAATTAGTGCTCCCCATTGTTTCAACATCGCGGACTCCATTGAAAAGGAAACCGGCCAGGGTGCAGGAGGTCCCACCCCGGCCGGGCTTGGCGCTACTTCTTCGCCATTTGTTTTGCGGGCAGCAGTGCGGCCTTTGCACCATCTGCCAGCGTCTTGGCTTCCTGCACCTTCTTCAAGGTGAACTCGGGCGCATGCACGCCCCAGGAGCCGTCCTTTTCAATGGACGCAATGATGGCCTGCGCCTGGTTGACCATCACCTGCACCTGCGCCTTCTGCTGCGCGGGCAGCTTTGAGGTCGCAAGCTTCGGTCCGAGCGTTGCCAGTTCGGCCTTCACGTCCTTCACGCCCGACTTGATCGGAGTCTGCCAGGCCATGACCTTGTCGAAGATCATCTTCTGGTTCTTGAACTTCAACTCCTCAGGCTGATCGGACTGCGCAGGGCTGTGGCAGCCGCCCGCGTTGATGACGTTGCCGTCGCCAAAGCTGGTGCGCCCGCAGGACCACATCAGGTCGATGAACGGCTTGCCATCCTTGCGGTTCAGCCGCCACGCGCCATCCTTGAAGTTGCGGTCCTTGCCTGGCGGCGGGTTTAGCGACTTCAGCTCGGGATCAACGACGATGCGCCAGATGTGGGCAGAGCGCTCATTGTCAAAACCACCGTAGTCCGGGTACTGGATGGTGCCGAAGTTCTCGCAGCTCATCATGTTCGGCATGTGGCAGCTGGTGCAGTCGTGGCCGTTGTGCGCCACCGTCTCCTTGAAGAACTCAGCCTGCTGCGTGTGGCAGTCCTGGCACTTCTTGCGGAGTCCGGGCTGGGTGTAGCTCGACTTCCAGTCGTTGGCAGTGACTTCGTGCGGATCGTGACAGGTACCGCAGCGCATGCCTTTCTCATAATGCGCCGTCACATAAGACTGCGAGCCTTCGGTGCCGCAGGCCGGGCACTTCGTTTTGAAGAACGAAGTGAACGGCTTCTTGGGATCGGCCTTGGCTTCGTCGGAGTTGTAGGCAAAGCGCTGGTGGCAGCGTTCGCAGTTGGACGGCATGCCTGCGCCGCGCGCACCGTACAAGTGCGCGCCCGCGCCATGGCACTCCTCGCAGGTGATGCCCTTGCTCACGGTGTGCTTGCGCAGTTCCTGCGGATTGCCCAAAGCAGCCATGAATTCATCTTCATTCTTGAAGTCGAATTTGAAGGTATGGCAGATCTCGCAGTAGGAGGTGGCGGGCTGGAAGAGCATACTCTTGCGATTCTTGGCACCGTAGGAGGTAAACCCCCAAACAGCCGAGCCGTTGTCGCCGAAGTCCTTCAGCTCGGTCGGGAAGCCAGGAACGTAAGCGGCGATCTTGTGCGCCACCTCGGGCGTCATGTTCTCCGCCCAGTGGTGCGAGTGCTGGTTGCCGCCGGCCACAAGGACGCCGGTACCGTCGTTGAAGTTGCCGCCCTCAACGTGGTAGGTGCCACGGACAAGGTACTTGTCAATGAATCCGTACTTGGTGCGCGGCGTGCCGATGATGGCGTAGACCGAGTTTGCATCAATACCTTCCGGCAGCACCGACGGTCCCTTGCCGCCGTACAAAGGAGCCTTTACATCATGATTCGGCGCTTCCTCAATCTCGTCAGGGAAGCGCACAACCTTGGCGTGACGCGAACGCTCCCACTTTTCATACTGCGCGGGGTGGCACTCGGCACACTTCTTGGCACCGACGAATTTGTTCGGGTAATCGAGGATCGACTCCACGCCCAGGCGATACGTCAGAGCAACCTGACGGTTGTGGTCCTTGGCATAGGCGGCGCTGCCGCCCTCTTCAGTGAACTCCTCTTCGCGGTCGCTGATGTGATACTTGCCCACCAAACGGCCTTCCTTTTCGTACTTGAAAATCGGGTGATTGGCTTTGAGAAAGTTATAAAAGCCTTTTTCCTGCTCGACGTAGCCTTCCAGCGTACGCGGACCCTGTTCCTCGGCCTTCTTCGCTTCCGGCTTGGCCGCGGGCTTGGTTTCGGTGGGCTTGCTCTCTTTCTTCGGCTCCTGCGCCTGCAGCCAGCCGAGCGAACAAAGCAGCACACCGCACATCATGACTCTGAGAATGCGAGCCAGGTTCATGGTGCTTCTCCTATTTGTATGAAAACTGACGAATCCAAATCACACTCGCGGACGCAAATACAGGCACTGTATTTCTCTCTACACATCCGCGAGTGTGAATCGTCTCGCCTGCCGGGCGCGGTGTCCAAGCAGAAGTACTTATCTCGGATTTGACTTCCTTATTAGGAACTCACTCAAGGAGTGTGATAACTATCACAGGGTGCGCCGCTAGGTGTCGGTTACAGTGTTGCGCAACCATGCCAATGGAAAATTTCCGTCTCAAAGTCTTCCGCACCGTGGCCGAGCACCTCAACTTCCGGAGGGCCGCCGAGAGCCTGCACCTGACACAGCCGGCAGTCACGCTCCAGATCAAAGCGCTCGAAGAGGAACTGGGCGTGCGCCTGCTCGACCGCTCCGGCAGCAAGGTGGTGATGACGCCCGCCGGACGAGTGCTGCAACGGAGAGCCTCCGAAATTGCCGATCTGGCGGCCCGCACCCTCGAAGAATTGGCGGCGCTGACCGGCGAGCACACCGGCGAGCTGCGCGCGGGAGCCTCCACCAGCATTGCGCAGTATGTGCTGCCCAAGCTGCTCGGCAGCTTCAAGCGCGAGCACCCGAAGGTGCAGTTGCAGATCATCAGCGGCAACACGGAAGAAATTGTGGAGTACCTGCTGGCGGGGCAGATTGCCATCGGCCTGATTGAAGGCCCGGCGCTCAGCAAGGACGTCCGCACCGAGCCGTTCATGGAAGACGAACTGGTGTTGATCTTCCCCGCCAAACACCCGTGGGCCGCGCTCGATCAGCTGACGATGGAGCAACTGCGCGGCGCGCCGTTCCTGCTGCGCGAGCGCGGCTCGGGTACGCGGCGTGTGCTGGAAGCCGCACTGGAAAAGGCCGGCCTTCGCAAGCACGACATGAACGTGGTGATGGAGTTGGACTCGACCGAGGCAATCATCTCCAGTGTCGAGTCCGGCCTGGGAATTGGCTTTGTCACGCGGGCCGCCATTCTGCCGCGACTGCCGCTGCACCGCATTGCCACCCGCCACGTGCAGGGGCTGCGCGTGCCGCGTCACTTCGCCTTCGTCTATCCGGCGGGGCCAAAGCCGGAAGGACTGGCGGGAATGTTCCGGCGCTTCACTTTTGAGCACGCCAGCGAAGGCTTCATCCACACCAGCGCGCGGTAAGCGCCACCCGCTCCTCAGGAGAACATCCTCTCCACCCAGATCAAAAAGAAGCGCCGCAATTCTCAGGCTTGCTGAAGATTGCGGCGCTTGATTCTGGGAGAGGGTACCTTTTTCATTCCTTGCGTGAAGGCAGTGCCTGGCTACACCTTGCCGTGGCCCTTTTCAATCTGCACTGAGTGGCATCCGCCGCAATCCATCTTGCTGCGGATGTTCTCGACCATGCCGCCCTTCTCGTGGCAGGTCATGCAGCCCTGCGTCTGCTTGGAGGGCGTAAAGCCCGCCAGCGACTTGCCCGCAGCCTGCGCATTCAGCAGCTCGACGGCCTTCTTGGCCACCGAAGCGGTCAGCGTACCACAGCGCTCGGCGCGCTCCGGCGAGTACGCCTTCTTGCCAGCGGCCTTGGTCCAATGCGCAATCGACTCATGGCAGAGCGGCGTACCGGCCACCGAGCGAACTTCCTTGAACTTGGCGCCCTGGGGGTAGAAGTTCGGCAGCGGCTCGGTCTGGTACCACGACATCAACGTGTCGATCACCGGATTGGGATCCTTGGAGAGCAACTGGATGGCCGCAATGCTGCCATTCAGCGAGCCGCACAGCGTGGCCCAGCCGTTCACGCCACCCGCGCCGTACTTGAACATGGCAAACGGGAAATCCTTGTAGGGGGCGCCCATCTGGTCGCCGAGCGTACCTATGATGGCCTCGAAAGAACCGTACATGCAGTGGCCCTTCAGGTAGGAGTCATAGGCGCGTTGTGCCACGGCATCCGGGTCGAGCGGTTTATACGGCCACGGCACCGGGTTGGGGCCAGCGGCCGGAGCGGCCGGCTGCTCGGAGGCTGCAAACAACTTGCCGGCAGCGCCGGCGACGGCAACGGTGCCAATCATGGTAACCAGTTGACGGCGATTCAGTTTGCTTTCCATGACGAATCTCCAAGAGTGCAAAAGTATGGATTGCTGGCGTCGTGCCCGGTTTATGTTCGCTTCCTAAGAACTACACCCAACAGCGGGGGCTGCGCCGACACCATGATAGGTATCACAACGGAACGGCTTCCGCTTCATTAGTAATTTCAATGTGCGATTAGGAGTTTTCGTTGGACTCCGGGCGGAGCGGATGGGTAAGGTTCTGGGGTCGCAAACGTAAGCCGGCGCGGCAGGCGTGCGCCCGGCACTTTTGGGTCGTTTAAAAACGCTCTTTGTAAGTAATACAAGTCATATATACTATGGGGCGCAGGTTTGCGACAAACGCCACGGTTCCAAGCCTCCGGCGGCAAGCCGGAGACCCAATGGGTCTTCACCGTACCCCGGGGAACCGTGTCCCAAGGAAAGTAACGACAGATAAGAGAAGAGAGGAATTCCATGCGTTTGAAGTGGCAAAAAATCCTCACCCTGATGCTGGTCGTCTGTTTTGCGTTTGGCCAGAGCTTTGCGTTCGATCCGGGCTCTGACCAGACGGAGAAGAAGACCGCAAAGAAGACAGCCAAAGCAAAGCAACCCGCCACCAGCGAAGAGTTGAAGGCCCTGAAGGAGCAACTGGAAGCCGAGCACCAGAAAGTGGAAGCTCTGCAGAAGGAACTCCAGACCACCATGCAGCAGCTGCAGCAGAAGATCGACTCGCTGCAGAATACCGCCAGCCAGGCTCAGACGACCGCCGACACGGCCTCCTCGTCGAGCAAGCAGACGGCGACCTCGCTGAGCACGGTCCAGGCCAACGTAACCGAATTGAAGACGGCCCAGGCCGCCGCCGCTGAGACCGAGAAGAAGACGGCCAAGCGTGTGGACGAGCTTGAGTCGCCCACCACGATCCACTACAAGGGCGTCAAGCTGACCCCGGGCGGATTCCTGGCCATCACCACCATCAACCGCAACCACAACGCCAACGGCGACACCGCCGACAGCTGGGGCTCGATCCCGCTGGATGGCAGCGCCAACGGAAAGATGAATGAGTTCCGCATGAGCGGCCGTTCCAGCCGCCTTTCGCTGAAGGCCGAGAGCCAGTTCGGCAGCGTCAAGGCGATGGGCTATTTTGAGATGGACTTCCTGGGCACCACGCCCAACGCCAACGAGACCCAGACCAGCAGCTACGCTCCGCGCATGCGCCTGGCCTTCCTCAACCTGGCGATGCCGCACGGCTGGCAGCTCACCGCCGGTCAGGACTGGACGCTGCTCCAGACCACCAAGAAGGGCATCGATCCGCTCAGCGAGTGGCTGCCCTCCATTCTCGATAACTCCTACACCACGGGCTTCTCCTATGCGCGACTGGGCACCGTCCGCGTGACCAAGGAACTCACCAAGAAGTCCTGGGCCGCCATCGCCATTGAAAACCCGGAGATGGGTGTGAACTCGGCGTGCTTGCAGGGCGTTGGCACCGCCAGCGCGGCATCCTGCTCCATCGCCACCCTGGGCAACATTCAGGGCTACCAGAACTCCACGGCCTCCGGTTCGCCGACCAACTCCGGTTTCGCTGCCACGCAGACCCCGTCCATCGATATGGCGCCTGATGTTGCAGCCAAGATCGCCGTTGAGCCCGGCTGGGGCCACTACGAAGTGAAGGGCGTCACGCGCTTCTTCCGTGATCGCGTTTACCCGAACTACGGCGCTGCGAGCTCTCTGACGGGCGCCAACAACAAGACCAGCGTCGGCGCCGGCATCGGCGTGGGCGCAGTCCTGCCGGTCGTGGCCAAGAAGCTGGATATCGAAATCCAGGGCTTGATGGGCAAGGGCATTGGCCGCTACGGCACCACCGGTGGTCCGGACGTGACCTATGACACCAAGGGCAAGCCGGTGCCGGTCAAGTCGGCACAGGCCATCATCGGCATTGAAGCCCATCCGACCCCGAAGCTCGACGTGAACATCTACGGCGGCTTCGAGTACTACGGCCGCACGGTCTTCACCAGCAACACTGCGCTGTTCGGTGCAACCACCACGGCGACCAACGCTCCGATCGTGACCGGCTTCGGTGCCACCCAGTTCTGGGACGCCGGCTGCGGCCGCGAATTCCCGGGCACAACCTCCTCGACCGCCTGCATGTCCAGCGGCCAGAACCGCAGCATCTTCACCATCCATCCGGGCTTCTGGTACCGCGTGTGGAAGGGCAAGCAGGGCACGGTTCAGTTTGGCAGCTTCTATGCCTTCACCCAGCGCAACACCTGGGCAGGCCAGGGCGGCTATGGCCAGGGCAACGAACACATGATCATGACTGGTGTTCGTTACAACCTGCCGTAGTCTGAATGTCTGTTTTCACCAGCCCGGTTCTTCGGAACCGGGCTTTTTCCTGCTCGCCAACTGCCCTTCCCCGCTCTACACTCCGTTTTGTAACGTCCGTCTACTTCCTGCATTTGTTCGGTTGAGAGAACTGAAGACAGGCATTCCAATGAAACAACGATTTCTCATTCCAATTCTGTTGCTAGCGGCCTCCGCCGTGGCGCAAACTTCCGAGCCGCTGAAGCTGAGCGACGCGGTCGCGCTGGCGCTGCGCAAGAATCCGGAACTGCGCATGGCCGCCGCCGACCAGAGCGCTGCCGGGGCAAATGTGGAGATGGCCCGCAGCGCCTTCCTGCCGCGCGTGGATTTCTCCGAGTCCCTTGCACGCGGTAACGATCCGGTCTACGCCTTTGGCACGCGTCTGCGCCAAGGGCGCTTCACCCAGGACAACTTCGCCATCCCGAGCCTGAACTATCCGGCGCCGATCACAGACTTCACGGCCCGCGTTGGCGGCCAGTGGACGGTGTTCAATTCGTTTCAGGATCGCTTCCGACTGCGCGCGGCGCGCTCCTTGCAAACTGCCTCGCAACGTCAACTGACGCGTAGTGAGCAGGCGACAGTCTACCGTGTGGTCGAAAGCTATTACGCGCTGCAACTGGCCGAGCGCCAGCAGGACTTGGCGGAGCAGACGCTGACTACCGCGCTGAAAATTCAGGAGAGTGCCAACGCCCGTGTGCAGGCTGGAACCGCGGTCGAGGCCGACGCGCTGTCGTCGCAAGTGCTGGTGGCCAGCCGTCAGCAGGAACTCATCCGCGCCCGTGGCGAAGTCACCATTGCCGCTGCACAATTGGAAACGTCTCTCGGTGCACGCTTGTCGCCGGGACAGCAGCCCGCCAACGCTCTCCACGAGCAGAGCTTTGAAGTGGCGGAGTTGGAACAAGCCGAGGCCCGCGCGCTCAAGCAGCGCCCCGACCTGGAGGCCGTGGCCGCGCAGTTGGCCGCACAGCATGACGCTGTGCGCGCTGCGCGCTCAGCCTACGGGCCCCGGCTTGATGTCTTTGGCTCCTGGCAGTCTGACACGCAGGCGCTGGCCACCGGCGGCAACACCAACTGGATGACCGGCGCTTCCCTGCGCATCGACCTGTTCGCGCACGACAAGAGCGCCACGCTCGGCCGTGAGAAAGCCATGCTCAGCCGCGCCGAAGCCGCGCAGCAGGCCGCCGGCGACGCTGTCCGCATGGAGGTTCGCCGCGCCTGGGTGGAGTACGACTCCGCACGGCAGATGCTGGCGGTTGCACGCGCGGCCACCGCGCAGGCAGAGGAATCTCTGCGCATTGTGCGAGACCGCTATGAGAGCGGCCTGACGCCGGTAACCGAACTGTTGCGCGCCGAAGATGCCGCGCGCACGACAAAGAACAATTACTGGCAGGCCGTTTCCCGGCAGGCCGTCTGCTATGCCGCGTTGCAACTGGCGACCGGCGAATTGAATGAACACAGCGTGGTGGTGACCCAATGAAAAAGATATTCCTGATGGCGGCACTCGCCGCACCGTTTGCAATGCTCACGGCTTGTAATTCTCACCATGAAGTTGCTTCGCAGACGCCCGAAGTGGTGACCGGGGTGGCCACCTGCACGGCGAAGAGCTCTGCGGTTCCGGATGCACTCGTTGCCGTGGGCACCGTGCGCTCGGTGGAAACCGCGCAGATTGCACCGCAGATGATGGGGACCGTGATAGCCGTGTACGTTCACGAAGGCGACGCCGTAAAGGCCGGACAGGTACTGGCTTCCATTGACGCGCAGCAGGCACAGGCTGGCGTGGAGCGCGCCCGCGCCGCCACGGCCGCCGCGCAGCAGGATGTGGCGGCCGCCGAGAGCGACCGCGCGCTGGCCGAGAGCACGCTGAAGCGCTACCAGACTCTGTACGACCGCAAATCGGTAAGCCCGCAGGAATACGACGAGGTAAAGACGCGCGCACAAGCAGCCACGGCCCGCGCACAGGCGGCGACCAGCGGCAAGGCGCAGGCGGAAGCCGCACTTTCCCAAGCTCGCACTGCGCTGGGATACTCAAAGTTGCGCGCGCCGTTCTCTGGCGTGGTGACCGCACGCACGGCCGATCCCGGCGCAATGGCCGCACCCGGTGTGCCTCTGCTGACCGTGGAGCGCACAGACAAATACCGCGTGGAAGCTGCGGTCGACGAAAGCCAGTTGCGCTGGGTCAAGCCCGGAGCCAGCGTTCCTGTCTCTCTTGACGCTTATCCGGATGAAACAATTTCCGGCAAGGTGGCGCAGATTGTGCCCGCCGCCGACGTCGCTTCGCGCAGCTTCACCATCAAGCTCGATCTGCCGAAGTCGAAAGTTGTGCGCAGCGGCCTGAGCGCCCACGCCAGCTTCGCACGCGGCGAACGCACGGCGTTGTTGGTGCCCGCGACGGCCGTGGTACAACGCGGCTCGCTCCACGCGGTTTACGTGGTGGCCGCCGACGGCATGTTGCAGCTTCGCTATGTGACCGTGGGTGAAACAAGCAACGGACAGACTGAGATTCTCTCCGGCCTCTCGGCGCAGGAAACGATTGTGCAGGCTCCCGAGGGACGTGAGCTGGGCGGCAAGCGCCTGGAGGTGCGGCGGTGAAGCACCACGAGCTCGGGCTTGCCGGAAAAATCGCGCACGCTTTCATCGACTCCAAGCTGACGCCGTTGATCATCGTAGCGTCGATCCTGCTGGGCATCTTCGCCATCATTGCCACGCCGCGCGAAGAAGAGCCGCAGATCGTCGTCCCCATGATGGACGTGATGGTGGCCATGCCGGGCGCCACGCCGCAGGAGGTGGAACAGCGCGTGAGCGTGCCGCTGGAGAAGATTCTGCGGCAGGTTCCGGGCGTGGAGTACCTCTACTCCATCTCGCAGCCCGGCGGCAGTCTGGTGATTGTGCGCTTCAAGGTCGGCACTAAAGAAGAAGACGCAATCATCAAGACCTACAACCAGCTCTTTTCGCACATGGACCAGATGCCTGCCGGTGTCTCGCAGCCACTGGTGAAGGTGCGCTCCATCGACGATGTGCCGATCCTTGCGCTGACGCTGTGGGGACCGAATTACGACGCCTACAAGCTGCGCCAGGTGGCAGCCGAACTGGAACACACCATCAAGCAGGTGGACGATGTCTCCGAGACGAAGATTCTCGGCGGCCAGCCGCGCTCCATCCGCGTGGAGCTTGATCCAAATCGCCTTGCTGCTTATGGCGTGGCCGCGCCACAGGTGCTCCAGGCGTTGCAATCCGCCAACGTACGAGCGAACGTCGGTGCCTTCGACAAGAACAACACGGAATTCCAGGTGGAAGCCGGGCGATTCCTCAACTCCGCCGCCGACTGGCAGCAGGTGGTGGTGACAGCGCGCAACGGCAAGCCGGTCTACCTGCGCGATGTGGCCGCGAAGATCGAGGACGGCCCCTCGGAGCCAACCGACTACGTGCTGTACGGACAGGCCGCAGGCACGCCTCATGCGCAGCTTGGCGCGGACTACCCCGCCGTAACGCTGACCATTGCGAAGCGCAAAAGCACCAATGCCACTGATATTTCCAACGCGGTGCTGGCGCGCGTGAATGCCTTGCGCGGCAACGTGCTGCCCGCCGACCTGAACATCACCACCACGCGCAACTACGGCGTAACGGCCAAGGAAAAATCCGACGAGTTGCTGGAGCATCTATTCCTGGCGACGCTCTCCGTTACGTTGCTGGTGGCGCTCGTGCTCGGCTGGCGTGAGTCCGGCGTAGTTCTGCTGGCCGTGCCGGTGACACTGGCGCTCACACTCGCCATCTTCTATCTCTACAAGTACACACTGAACCGTGTGACGTTGTTCGCGCTCATCTTCAGCATCGGCATCCTCGTCGACGATGCCATCGTTGTGGTCGAGAACATTGTGCGGCACTTCCGCCTGCCGGAGAATCGCGGCCGCTCGCTCACCGATGTTGCGGTGGAGGCCGTCAACGAGGTGGGCAACCCGACGATCCTTGCGACCTTCACGGTCATCGGCGCCATCCTGCCCATGGCCTTCGTGCGCGGATTGATGGGCCCGTACATGCGCCCGATTCCGGTTGGCGCCTCGGCGGCCATGGTGTTTTCGCTGCTGGTGGCGTTTATCGTTTCGCCGTGGGCGGCATGGAGATTGCTGCGCCATTATGCGGACGATGAGGCGGCGCATCATCACGACTCGGAGGATTGGTCCACCCGGCTCTACCGCCGCGTGATGGAGCCGATCATCCGGCACCCACATTATCAGGCCGCGTTCTTCGTCACCGTGGTTGTACTGCTGCTCGCAGCAGTGGCCTTCATTCCGCTCCAGTGGGTCAAGGTGAAGATGCTTCCCTTCGACAACAAGAGCGAGTTCCAGGTCATCATCGACATGCCGAACGGCACGCCGCTCGAGCGCACGACCGAAGTTGCACAGCGGCTCGGCTCGTACCTTTCTACGCAGCCGGAGATTGCCAATTACCAGATTTACGCAGGCACCAGCGGCCCTTACAACTTCAACGGGTTGGTGCGCCACTACTTCCTGCGCCACGGCTCCAACCAGGCGGATATTCAGGTGAACCTGCTGCCGAAGAACGAACGCAGCCAGCAAAGCCACGCCATAGCGCGCCGCCTGCGTCCCGAGTTGCTAAAAATTGCCGAGCCGATGGGCGCGCGCATCAAGGTGAGCGAAGTACCGCCCGGACCGCCCGTGCTGCAGACGCTCGTTGCCGAAGTCTACGGCCCGGACCTGAAAGGCCAGATGCAGGTGGCCGAGCAGATCAAACAGATCTTCAAAGGCACGCCGGGCGTGGTGGACGTGGATTGGTACGTGGAGGACCCGCAGACGAAGTACGACCTTGCTGTGGACCTCGTGCGTGCCTCGCAACATGGCATCTCCGCCGGTGATGTAACACGCACGCTGGAGCTTGGCACCAGCGGCGCAAACGCCGGGCTGCTGCACGTCGCGGACAGCCGCGAGGATGTACCCATCAACGTTCGTTTCAGCCGCGAGGCACGTTCGAGCATCGAAAGCCTTGAAGGAGTAAAGCTGCCGACGGCGAGCGGGCAGATGGTCTCCGTGGGCGAGCTGACGACCATGCGGCAGACAACGATTGACACGAGCATCTACCGCAAGAACATGCAGCGCGTGGTCTACGTCACGGGCGACGTGGCGGGCGGCGCGGAAAGCCCCGTCTACGCCATCCTTGCGATGAACAAGAAGCTCGACCAGCTGAAGCTGCCGGAGGGCTACACGCTCGGCCGCTACAACGCCGTGCAGCCGCCGTCGACCGAGCGCTACTCGATGAAGTGGGACGGCGAGTGGCACATCAGCATCGAGGTCTTCCGCGACCTTGGGCTGGCCTTCGGCACGGTGCTCATCCTCATCTACGTGCTGGTGGTGGGCTGGTTCCGCTCGTTCATCACGCCGCTGGTCATCATGGCGCCCATTCCGCTGACGCTGATCGGCATCCTGCCGGCACACGCGATGATGGGCGCGTTCTTCACCGCCACGTCAATGATCGGCTTTATTGCGGGCGCGGGCATCATCGTGCGCAACTCCATCATCCTCGTCGACTTCATCGAACTGCGCCGCGCGCAGGGGATGCCGCTGGAAGAAGCGGTGGTCGATGCCGGAGCCGTGCGTTTCCGCCCGATGCTGCTGACAGCTGCCGCCGTTGTGGTCGGCGCCAGCGTCATCCTGTTCGATCCAATCTTCCAAGGCCTGGCCGTCTCGCTGATGGCGGGCGAAGTAGCTTCGACACTGCTCTCGCGCATGGCCGTGCCGGTGCTCTATTACCTTGTGCAGAAGTGGCTCGGGCTGCATACGCAGCACCCGCATTCTCCGGAAAACATTGCGGAGTGCGACCGTCCAAGCTGCGACCTGCCGGAAAATTCCAACTAAAAGGGGGAGGAAAATAAAATGACTGTAGAACGTGCGACAAGAATGATGGCCGGGATCGTGGTCCTGGTTTCGATGGGCTTGGCCGTGTATGTCTCGCCCAAGTGGTACTGGCTGACGGCCTTCGTGGGCCTCAACCTGTTCCAATCGGCCTTCACCAACTGGTGCCCGGCCATGACCATCTTCCGCAAACTCGGTTTGAAAGATGCGGGAAGCTGCGCCCGGTAACTGGCTCGGCAATGTGCATCAACGAGAAAGCCCGCCTTTACGGCGGGCTTTTTGCGTGTCCGTAGAGTGGTTGACTACGCGAGGATGCGGTACTGCTTCGGCGCGAACGGCGTTGCCCTGCGCATGGCTGGCACGTCTTTCACGTCCGCCAGCTCCATGTGCATCACTTCGTCAAACGCCTTCTGGAATTTCTCCATCTCCTCACGAGTGCCGATGGTGATGCGCACGTGGTTGGGCCACGCCGGCCAGATGCGCCCGATGAAGATGCCCTTTTGCTGCATGGCGGCGATGACGCGCTTGCCCGGCTGTTTTGTGTCGAGCATGAAGCAGTTGCTGTCGGAGGGAACGAAGCTGTAGTTGTGCTTGGTGAGCCAGTCGAAGGTGCGGTTGCGAACGTCGGCGATGATTTGTTTGCGCTGCGAAACGAGGTCTTTATCTTTCAGTGACGCGATGCCGGCTGCCATGGCCGGCACCGGACACAGGCTCCAGCCGCCGCGCGCAAAGATCTTCTGCTGCAGGTCAGGCCGCGCAATGACGAAGCCGAGCCGCATTCCAGCCATGCCATAAATCTTGCTGAACGTGCGCAGGATGATGATCTCCTTGTCTGCCGCGACAAGGTCGAGCGCAGGCGTCTGGTTGCTGAAGTGAATGTAAGCCTCGTCGAGCAGCAGGATGGACCCATTGGGCTTGTTGGCCAGCGCGTACTCCACATCGGCGCGGCTGGTGACGGTGCCCGTTGGATTATTCGGCGAGCAGATGTAGAGCAGCCCTGCATTGGGCGCGGCCTTGCACATGGCACGCACGTCGTGCGCGTAATCCTTCGCCAGCGGCACTTTAAAGATCGGCGCGCCGAGGGCCTGCGCGGCAATCATGCCGGCTTCGTAACCAGGGTCGGCAATGACGAACGGGCGCTCCGGCCCGCAGAAGGCAAGCACCGAGTAGTGCAGCGGCTGCGTCGAGCCCGAAAAGGTCTGCACGTATTCCGGCTTCAGGCCGTTCTGCGCGGCAAACAGGCTGGAGACCTGCTCGGCCATGTCTTCGCAATAACGGCCGCTGCGCGCGAGAGCCTCCTGTCCGGCCTTGCGCGCAGATTCGCTCAGACCCAGCGGATTCTCATTGGCGTTGATGTAGACAGCGCCCTCGACGTGCCCGCGAGCGAGTGGCACGGACTGCGCAAGCGCCAGTTCGGCCTCACCCAGGCAACCGGCTGCGGTCAGCGCCGCACCGGCGCTCATTGCCGTGCGCAGAAAGTTTCGCCGCGAAAACACGGCGCCATCAGGAAACAGGTTTCCCATCAGACTTTTCGTCATCATCAACCCCTGGATTGAGCGCGGAGTGCTCGAAAGAATTGCAACTACTCTACGCGAGAAATGCCGGGACGCCAAGCCTTGCGATGCAGGAGCTTCGCGGGCCTGGAGCAAGAATCATGGGAGTGAATCAGGTGGACGGACGCGGGAAACCGCCTCGTCCGGCACATGCGCGCAACATCACCGCAACTTAAGCAACCGCGCGCACGCGTGAAAACAGATGCTATTCCGTATGCGATCAGTAGCGAATTTCCGGGCGCAGTTCGCTCTCCAACTGCTTCAGTACATCGTGCAGACGATCGGCGGGCTTGAGCGTGCCCAGGTCGAAGCGCAATCCCATGCCCACGCCGGGGTGTGTACTCACAACATGTGCAACGGTCTGGAAGGTAATGCCGCGCAAGGTCACGGAAATTCGCAGTTCGGTGTCCTTCGGCAGCGGCATGCCGATCTCCACGTAGCAGCCGTTGCGTGCAATGTCTGTAATGGGAGCGCGCAGGGCAAAGCTCTTGCCTGCTTCACGGAGTTCTGCGAATCCGCTGCAACGGAAGCGCGGCGAAGAGCGTCGTTCCAGAAATTTCCGGGTCTGCGACGGGGGTGCCGGATTCTCGGCATCACCGTGCAGGCGCCAGAAATTGTCCACCGTAGGCTCCACCATGCGCAGGTGCACGGAACCGCCCGGCTGGGTTGTGGGCGTATCGCAGACTACGCGAAAACGTGCCTTGCGGTCGTCGATGCCGGCGCCGATGACGTCACCGGATTTGAGCGCGACGGTCACGGTCTCCACCACGGCACTCTCGGTGCTGACCGCGCTGGTCCAGACATTCTCATTGAACGCCTTGCCCCCAGCATCCAGCCCCCAGATACGCAGCTTCAGACGCACCGGCTTTTCCGATTCAAACTGAAAACCACCGTAGACCGCCATAACCCACACCTCTCTATCAGTTCGACAGCGCACGGGAACCCGGGGGATGGCCACCACCCTCTTGCACAAAAGACTACCATCGCGAACTGAAAAGTGAATCCACAATTGAGGCGGGATGCCGGAAAGTTAATGCGTTTCAACTCGGGATGCGTGCGGCACACAAGTGTTGGGCCATCGCTCAGGCACAAGCGCCCTTCGGCCGATCAATCAAGTATGAGTTACCGCATTGATTTTGATCCTGGGCAGGGCGTGCTTCTGGTGACCTTCTCCGGCATTCTCACGCAGAAGCTCCTGGTGCAGCACTATCTTGATGTGACCGATTTGCTGGCCCGGCGGCGGATGCAATGCTCGATTGTCGACCTGCTCCAGGTCGATTCCTCCCCCGTTTCCAACCAGGCCATTGTGAGCCTTTCGCGGGAGGAACCCCTGTTCCTCAGCGCCAAGCCGCGCGCATTTATCGCCCGCGGACGCGAGAGCGTCAGCCTGTGGCGGAATTTCATCAGCCACAACCGCACCCCGGAGCGCACACGGCTCACCAATTCAATGGTGGAAGCACTGGAATTGCTTGGGTTGGAAGGATTGCGGCTGGAGCATTTCTGCTCCAGCGCAGAGGCCATCGAGGTTCCGCTTGCTCCGCCGCCCGAGGATGGACCGCAGGTCAACGGGAACGCCTGAGTAAAGGAACTCAACCTGCCGGCGCGGGCGCAGTTACGCCCGCAGCCCCATCTCATACGCCTGCTTCATCGCCGGCCGGTGCACAATGTCGCCGACCTCCCAGGCCCCGGTTCCGTAGATGATGCCCTTCTCCTTCGCGCCGTGCAGGCAGGAGGTGAAGCCGCGCAGCTCTTCCACCGCGCGCTGTAAAGCAGGCTCGCTGCGGACAGCCGCAGTGAGGATGAAATAGAACTCCTTGTTGGAGAGCTTGGTGTAGCGGGCCACCGTACGGTCGATCACCGTCTTCAGTTGCGCGCACATGGTGTAAAAGTAGATCGGCGAAGCCAGCACGATGACATCAGCGGCGAGCATGCTGGCAAGAATCTTCGCCATGTCGTCCTTCTGCACGCACTCGCCATTGCCCCGGCAGGCGTAACAGCCCTGGCAATAATGAATGGTCTTCTCGGCAAGCACCACCTTTTCAACCGTATGCTTTGCTTCCTGCGCCCCGCGGAAGAACTCGTCGCACAGGGTATCCGAATTGCCGCCCTTTCTCGGGCTGGCGGAAAATATCAGTACCTTCTTGCTCATTGCTTAAGATTCCTACTCCATTTTGTAGCCGGGAATTTTGTAGAGGGTGCTCCAGCGCGGCAGGATCTCCGCGTGGTAGACCTCCGGCCACCGGCTCGGTTCAACATCTTCAATGCCGACGGAAATAGCTCCTTCTCCGCATTGCAGGACCTCGGTGAGGCTCTCGACAATCTTTCCGGCGAGACGCGCTTTCTGCTCCTCGCTTCTGCCGCTGGCAAGTTTCACTAGCACATGAGGCATTGCATCTTCCTTCCGATCTGGCGCTAGCGCCCGGTCATCTTTTCCAGTTGCTCGGGGTAACGGTCGCCCTGCACGGGAATCTTCGCCACGGCGTCATTGAGTTGGCGCACGTCTTCCGCCGTCAGCTCCACTTCGACCGCGCCAAGGTTCTCCTCCAGCCGCGTGAGCTTCGTGGTGCCCGGAATCGGCACGATCCACGCCTTCTGCGCCAACAGCCAGGCAAGCGCGATCTGTGCCGGAGTTGCGTCCTTCTGCTTTCCCATGGCGGTCAGCAGGTCGACGACGGCCTGGTTGGCCTTCATCGCCTCGGGCGCAAAGCGCGGCAGCGAGCCGCGGAAATCATTGCTCCCAAACTTGGTCTCCGCGCTGATGGCCCCGGTGAGGAAGCCGCGGCCGAGCGGACTGTACGGCACCAGGCCAATACCCAGTTCCTCCAGCACCGGCAACACTTCCGCCTCCACCTTGCGATACCAAAGCGAGTACTCGCTCTGCAGCGCGGTGACTGGCTGTACGGCGTGGGCGCGGCGGATGGTCTTCGGGCTTGCTTCGGAGAGGCCGAAGTGGCGGACCTTGCCTTCCGCAATCAACTCCTTCACGGCTCCGGCAACATCCTCGATCGGCACGTCGGGATCAACGCGGTGCTGGTAGAACAGATCGATCACGTCCGTCCGCAGGCGCTTGAGCGAGGCTTCCGCCACCTGTTTGATGTGCTCCGGGCGGCTGTCGAGCCCCTGATGGCGCGTCTGGCCCGTAGGATCGAGCTTGAAGCCGAACTTGGTGGCGATGATGACCTGATCGCGCACCGGTGCAAGCGCCTCGCCCACCAGTTCCTCATTCGTGAACGGACCGTAGACTTCGGCGGTATCAAAGAACGTGACGCCGCGCTCGACGGCCGAGCGCAGCAGGGAGATCATCTCCCCTTTGTCCTTTGGCGCGCCGTAGGAGAAGCTCATGCCCATGCAGCCGAGGCCGAGGGCCGAGACTTCCAGTTTTCCGTTTCCCAATCTGCGTTTCTGCATTCGTATCTCCTGTGAAATCCGGGATCGTATCTGCTGATTCGTTAGGATGCCAACTGCTGCTGCCGGCGCATCTCGCGCCAGCGTCCGGGTGGCACGCCCTCCCAGGCACGAAAGGCGCGGACAAACGAATTGGCGTCCTCATAACCGAGCAGGTAGGCCGCTTCGTTCAACTCCAGCACGGAGTTGTTCAGGTAGTGCCGCGCCAGGCAGTGACGGGCTTCCTCCAGCACGCGCTGGAAGCTCGACCCCGACTCCTGCAGGCGGCGCTGCAACGTGCGCGAGCTGATGTGCAGCGAACGCGCCACGTCATTGATGCTCGGGCGGCGGCCCGTCAGCTTCTGCTGAATTTCGCGGCGAACGCTTTCGGTAAAGCCTTCGCTCGTGGTCTGCTGTGCCAGCTCGGCCTCAAGCTGCGGAGCCAGCGTGGCCAGCAACTCAGCGTTGCGTGTCACCAGCGGACGCGCGGCTTCCGAGGCGCGGAAGACGATGGTGTTCTGGTCGGCTCCGGTCAGCACCGGGCAACCAAAATGGCGCTCCAGGTCCTTAACGTACGAGCGTGGCTCGCGCAGTTCCAGGCGCAACGGAGTGATCCGCATGCCCGTGCCCATGCGCGCCACCGAGAGCACCCAGGCGAAGCAGACGTCGACGAGAACGCGCGGCTCGGGGCTTGTGGCCAGCGTCCAGCGGAATTGCAGGCTCCACTCGTGTTCGTCCTGCCGCTGAAGAATCTCTTCCGGGCAGGTGAGACGTTTGTAGCGGGCAATCTGCTGCACCGCATCGCCAAAGGTTGGCGACGAGAGCGCCGCCAGTGCCGTGGGCGACAGGCGTTCGATATGCGTTTCCGTTCCGAGAGGCAGCCCAATGGCCGGGTCCGGACTCATCTCACCTAGAGCGTTCCAGAAGGCGAACAACTCTTCGGTGGAGACCAGCACGCGCGATTCATTGAACAGCCCCGGCGGCAGCCCGGCACGGCGCAGGATGGGAGCAATGTCGATGCCCGCTTCTTGAAGCTTCTGCGGAGCGTAGGACGAAATTCGTAGATGCCTGTTCATAGCGTCAACCAGTGCTCCTACTTTAGCCGGGAGACGTTTTTAACAATATGCAGACGGCGCCAATGTTTATACAGATTGCGCCAACCTTTGAACAGCCTCTTGGGCTGGAATCAGAGGAGTTTCTCCCGGTGGAGAGCGACCAGGTTCTTGGAATGTAGCTTTTTGCCGCCATTTTCCTGTGGATTTCCGCAAGGAGCGGCAAAAAACTGACAGGTTGTTCTGTTGTGGAAAACGGTGTGGATATTCGCAGTGCGAATGGCACTTATCAGTACTATTTATAGCAGTTTATCTTGATTTTCACCTTCGTCTTACACAGGTGGCGTTATAGTAACAAAAGGGAGCGGTAGGGGTGCTGCTCCAACCAATCCCTGATCCCTTCAGTAAGGAGTTGTGAACCATGGCCAAGAAGACTGGCGAGACGTCGACTCCCGAAGTCAAAGCGAAGTCCACTCGCACACGCAAACCAAAGTCTGCCCCCAGCAAGTCCAACGGAACCCCCAAGACGCCGCTCGCCGCAGCCGCCCCGGGCAACGTGAAGACAATGCCGGCACCTGCTGAGGTCAAGCAGATGATCCAGGAGCGGGCATATTTCCTCTTCCAATCGCGCGGCGGACAACATGGCCAGGATCAGTCTGATTGGCTGAAGGCTGAAGCCGAAATTCTGGGCAAGCGCACAGCGTAACGCAACGCGCTCCGCGGGGTTCCCCCAATCACACTTCCCCGCCGCCCCGGTTGTGCGTACAGTGCGGGAGTGGGCACCCAATTTCTGCTCCGCAAGTGGTACCTGGACTGCGTGACCGCAACGGGTGACGCAGCCATCGTCTATGCCGCCGAGATGCTGTGGCACGACCTCCCCGTGCGCTACGCCTCCGTATTGCTACGCACAGACGGATGCCTGAGCACACGGACCACGATGCGGCACGTTGCGCTTCCGTCCGACGCGGTTGGCAAGCCGATTCATCTTGAGCTGCCCGAACTCAAGCTGTCGGGCGATTGGCAGGAAGACAGCCCAGCGATCTCCGCCACGGTCTATGCCTGCGACGACGGCGCGGTGGAGTGGAACTGCCTGCAACCGCGCTCGCGCGTGGAGATGGTTGTGGACGGTCGGCACCTTGCGGGCCTAGGCTACGCCGAATGCCTGACGCTCACCCTGGCACCGTGGCGGCTGCCCATGCGCGAGTTGCGCTGGGGCCGCTTCACATCCGGCCCGGACGCCGTGTGCTGGATTGATTGGCAGGGTCCGTACGCGACCACACTTGTATTTCACAATGGCACACGCGTTGAGCCTCTGCAGGTTACCGACCATGAAGTGCGCTGGAATGGGGGAGAACTCCTATTGAGTGCCCCGGCCTCTCTCCGCGAAGGTGTGCTGCGCGATTCCATCTTGCCTCACGCGCCGAGGCTTGCGAAACTGCTGCCGGACTCCCTGTTCGGCATCCGCGAGCAGAAATGGTTGAGCCAGGGCCTCTGCCGCACCCCCGGGTCCACAAGTTCCGGCTGGACAATTCACGAGGTGGTGCATTGGGACCTGTAAGCTCACGCGCGCTGCTGCCACGGCTCCTCTACGGCGCGCTATTCACCATCATTCTTCCGCTGTTGCTGGTCTTCTGGGCAAAGGCCATTGCGCACGTGGTGCCCGTGCCAGCTCCGACGCTCGGCACATGGAACTGGGTGATTCTTGCCGCTGGTCTTCTGCTGATGTTGACCGGCATGGCCGCACTCTGGTTCCAGGGCGGCGGCCTGCCGATGAACGCCTTCCCTCCGCCGCGCTTTGTCGCCAGCGGAATCTACGCACTGGTTCCGCACCCGATCTATGCAGGCTTTGTGATCGCCTGCGCCGGAGTGTCGCTCATCGCTGGCTCCGCGAGCGGCTTCTGGCTGGTGACTCCGCTGGCTGCCGCCGGATGCGCCGCTCTGGTGCTCGGCTACGAATTGCCGGACCTGCAACAGCGCTTTGGCGACGCCGTAGTTGACGCGTGGCTTCCGGCAAATGCTGAGCGGCCGCCGCTTCTGGTGGAGCGCCTGCGAGTCTGCCTGCTGGTGCTGCTGCCCTGGCTTGTCATTTATCAATCCTTGGGGTGGCTTGGCCCTGCCACCGACGCGATTGACAGTCGCATGGCATTCGAGAAACAACTCCCCGTATTGCCGTGGACGGAAGCAATCTACGGAAGCCCTTACATCGTCGTAGTGCTGATACCGATGCTGCTGAAAAGCGCGCGCCGCCTGCGCGAATTTACCGTGCGCGGTGCAGAGGCGATGACCGTCATCTTTCCTCTCTATTGGCTTTTGCCACTCCACGCACCAGCCCGGCCGTTTGCGGCCACGAACCTGTGGGGCAACCTGCTTCTGTTCGAGCGCAGCTTCAGCAAAGGCGCGGCGGCGTTTCCTTCGTTTCATGTGGCGTGGGCTTTCATCGCCGCAGCATCCCGGACGGGACCGTCACGCCTGCGGCGAGTTTTATGGTTCGCGTGGGCCACGGCGGTGGCGGCAAGCTGCATTACCACGGGCATGCATTCGCTGGCAGACGTGCTCGCGGGCTTCGCAGCCTTCCTCGTTGTCCTGTGGCTGCCGCGCCTCTGGCATGCACTGTTGCGTGGATGCGAAGTGATCGCCAACTCCTGGCGCGAATGGCGGGTGGGCCCGGTGCGCATCATTAACCACGGAGCCTATGCGGGGCTGGCAACCTTCCTTGGCCTGTGCGTAATGAGCGCGTTACTCGGCCACAGGGCCAGTTTTCTGCTGCTCGCCATCTATGTAGCTGGCACTGTCGGCGCAGCCCTGTGGGCACAGTGGGTGGAAGGTTCCCCGGCACTGTTGCGGCCGCTTGGATTCTACGGCGCACTGCTGGGCACGATTGCGGGTGCGCTGCTCGCGCGACCTGCGAACACTTCCGCGTGGACGGCCTTGGCGGCGCTGAGTGTGTCCGCACCACTAATACAGGCCGTGGGCCGTCTGCGCTGCCTGGTGCAGGGTTGCTGCCACGGACGCGAGGTCCACACACTCCACGGCCTGCGCTACACGCATCCGCGCTCGCGCGTGACGCGATTGACGGCTCTGGGCGGAATTGAAATTCATGCCACGCCGCTTTATTCCATCCTGTGGAACGGCGTGGTGGCCTGCGTGCTGCTGCGGCTGGTTTGCACGCACGCCACGGCGGCCACGCTCTGCGCGGTGTACCTGATTGGCTCCGGCCTCGGACGCTTTGTGGAAGAGGTTTACCGCGGTGAGCCGCAGACGATGCTGCTAGGCGGGTTGCGCCTTTACCAGTGGGCAGCCATTGCGTGCGTGCTGGCCGGCGCGCTGATTTTGACCGTACACAGCACACCTGCAATGGACGGCTTCCGTCTTCACGATGTAAACCTGCCATTGGCCTTTGGCTGCGGACTGGCAGCGTGGTTCGTCACGGGCGTGGACTTTCCCGAGTCAAACCGGCGCTTTGCACGGCTGACTTAGTTCCGTTTCGAAATTCAAGATGGTCCTCACAGGCGCATGAATGGCCGCATTTCTGCGTCTGCACGCGACTTTCGTGGCACATTCCGGTTATTCTGGAATGCATCATGAATTCTGCAGTTCCCCACACAGATTGGCGGGCGTGGATGCCAAAATCCATGCTCGCGCTGAAGCAATACTCGAAAGAAAAGTTTCTGGCGGACCTGATCGCCGGCATTACGGTGGGCCTTGTGGCGCTGCCGCTGGCCATGGCGTTCGCCATCGCCAGTGGTGTGCCTCCGCAGGCAGGCCTGTACTGCGCGGTTGTCGCCGGCTTTTGCATCTCGGCCTTTGGCGGTTCCCGCCTGCAGATTGGCGGCCCCACGGGCGCGTTCGTCGTAGTTGTGGCAGGCATTGTCGCCCGCTACGGCATGGACGGCCTGCTGATGTGCACGGGCATGGCCGGCATCATCCTCATCCTGCTGGGCGCCACCGGGCTGGGCACTGCCGTTCGCTACATTCCGCGCCCCGTGGTGGTGGGCTTCACCAACGGAATTGCCGTGGTGATTGCCAGCACGCAGATCAAGGACTTCTTCGGCTTCAAGGTCGATCACATGCCGGGAGATTTTCTCGGCCGCATGGAAGCCCTCGCGCAGAACCTAAGTACCATCTCTCCGACGGAAACCGCGCTCGGCGTTGGATCGCTCGCGGTCATTGTGCTCTGCACGCGATTTGTGAAGCGCGTGCCCGGCTACATTGTGGCGCTGTTTGGCGGCACTCTCATCTCGCTGGCGCTGCACCTGCCTGTGGAGACCATCGGCAGCAAGTTTGGCGGCATTCCTTCCGGACTGCCCACGCTGCACCTGCCGCAGTTCCACTTCAATCTTGTGCTGGCGCTGATCTCTCCGGCGCTGACCGTGGCGATGCTCGGCGCGATTGAGTCGCTGATGTCGGCGGTGGTGGCGGACCGCATGAGCGGCGACCATCACAACCCAAACGTGGAGTTGATCGCTCAGGGTATTGGCAACTTCATGTCGCCGCTATTTGGCGGGCTGCCCGCCACGGGCGCCATTGCGCGCACGGCCACCAACATCCGCTCCGGCGCAAGAACGCCGGTCAGCGGCATCATTCACGCGCTCACCCTGCTCGTCATCCTTGTGGTGGCCGCGCCCATCGCGCGCTTCATACCACTCTCGGTGCTGGCGGCCATTCTGTTCGTGGTGGCCTACAACATGGGCGAATGGCATGAGATTCCCGAGCTGCTCAAGATGCCGAAGCTGATTGTGGGAAGCTGGGCGGTCACGTTCTTCCTGACGGTCTTCGCCGACCTGACGGTGGCCGTCGAGGCCGGAATGATCCTGGCGGCGCTGGTCTTCATCCGCGAAGTCTCCTCCACCACCACGGTGAGCGAGGTAACGCCTGAGTACCTGCGCGAGGGCCGCGAGCACACGCTTTATGATCGCGACATTCCGCCGTACGTGAAGATCCTGCGCATCCACGGCGCGTTCCTCTTCGGCGCCACGCACAAGCTGGAGAACGTGGAGATCGACTCGCTACCGAAGGTGGTCATCCTGCGCCTGCGCAACATGACCACGCTCGATTCAACCGGGCTGAAGGCCTTGGAGATGTTCTCCAATGAAGTCCGCGCCAGTGGCCGCGGCGTCATTCTGTGTGGCGCGCGGCCGCAGCCGCGACGCATGATGCACAAAGCGGAGTTCAAGAACCACGTGGGCGCCGAGAACCTTTGCGACAACGTGGCGCTGGCGCTGGAACGCGCACGCACGCTGCACGCCGAGCTGAGCGCGGAGGTGGCGTAAACGCTCCGGCGTCTGAGCCACGGCGTTGACCTCCACGCCACGAGTTCCCTGAGGCAACAAGCAACAGCAGATCCCTCGCTGCGCTCGGGATGACGCCTCATTGAACAGAAGAGGAATGACAGTCTCTCGAAAAGAAAAAGAGCAGAGTCCGCGGACTCTGCTCTTTTCATTCACTCAACTTCTAAGGCTCTTCTGCTACGCGCGGCCTGCAAATTCGCGGGTTTCGGTGGAGACCTTCACCTTCTCGCCGGTCTTGATGAACAGCGGCACGCGGATTTCGATGCCAGTCTCGAGCGTGGCGGGCTTGGTCACGCTGCCGGCGGAGTCGCCCTTGGCGCCCGGCTCGGTGTAGGTCACTTCCAATTCCACCTGGTTGGGCAGGATGAGGCCGATGGGGTTGCTGTTGTACTTCAGCATCTCAACCATCATGCCTTCCTTGAGGAAGTCGAGCGCATCGCCCAGCGCGTCGCCGCTCAGGGCAATGGTCTCGTAGGTCTCCTGGTCCATGAAGTTCGAGCCATCGCCGTCGCTGTAGAGGTACGAGGCTTCCACCTGCTGAAGATCTGGCTCCTTGAACTTGTCGCTGGCCTTGAAGGTGCGGTCGAAGACGGCCTGCGTAAGCAGGTTGCGCATCTTCAGGCGGACCATGGTTTGTGCACCGCGCGCCGAAGGCGTGGAGACTTCGGCCTCCATGCAGTGGTACGGAGCGTTTTCGTACTCGAAGAACATCTTACGTTTAATGTCGATGGCATCCATCAATGCGGCCATAAAACCCTCGCGGCAGCGCGAGGCCGCGCCCGATGGAGCGCGGCCTCACACGCAAATCTCAATCTAAGGATAACAGGAAGCGGGCTAGCCCTTCAGCCGGAAGCCTTCGGGCAGCAGCTCGCGAATCGGCGTCTGCACAATCTGGCCGGCCTGCGCGAGGTAGATGATGATGGCCTCGGGACCGTGCTCAAAGATGACCTGGCGGCAGGCGCCGCAGGGCGCGCACGGCGCGCCTTCGCCATTCAGGCAAGCCAGGGCAACAATCTCCAGATGATCCTTGTCCGCGCCTTCGCTGATGGCCTTGAAGATTGCGGTGCGCTCGGCGCAATTGGTGAGGCCAAAGGAGGAGTTCTCCACGTTACAGCCCGAGAATATCTGCCCGGAGCGCGTCAGGACGGCCGCGCCGACGTGGAACTTGGAGAACGGCGCGTAAGAGTGCTTGGAGGCCGCCAGAGCGGCCTCCCAAAGAGCGTGTACCTGCTGCGGAGGCAACACCGCTGCGGCCATGGTTATTTCTTCTCCTCGCAACCGGCAGGCTTCACCGCCGGACGCTCGCGCCAGGGTTCGGGCTGCTGTTCGGAGTCAACCCAGGCGGTGTAGATCATGTTGAGCAGCATCTGTGCGCCGCGCCCCAACTGCTGGCGGATAAACTCGCGCGACTCCGGCGAACCGTGCCCCTCGAAGCCGCAGGCCTTCTCAATCTTGTAGGACTGCTCCACCTTGCCCTGCGATTCGTGCAAGTAAGCGATGTAGTCGTCGAACGGATGATCAAGATGCTTGGGCGCGCCGACCAGATCGCCGATCTTCTCGACCTCAGGATTGGCGTTGACGAACGTGGTCTCCATCTTGGTGTGGATGAAGTGCTCGGTGGTGTAGCCGTTCGGGTTGGGGCCGGTCCAGCCGTTGTACTGGATGGTAGTGTGCAGCGGATTGGCGCCGTCACCCACGTAGTGTCCCAGCCATCCGATGTAGAACAGCGCATTCGCTTCGGCGTTGGCGGTCGGGCGGCCTTCCTTCTGCGCCTTGCGATATTCGCGGAATGCAACCTTCAGGCGGTCGAAGACCTCAATCGTGATGTAAGGCTGGAAGCCGACCTTCTCCGGCGCGAGCTGCTTCGGGTCCGTGGCCTGGCGCGCGTAAATTGCGCGGACAAACGCGTAGCGGTCCGGCGGCAGCGGCTTGAGCCAGTCAACGTATTCCATGTCCATGAAGTGGTCGGGGGCCTGCGCGTCATTCAGCGGCTTCTCCAGGTTCGAGCGCCAGCGGTCGGGCTCGGGACCAACGTAGCTGATGTAGTCGGCATGGGCCTTGAGGAACGCGGGCATCGTGTCCGGAATCTTCTCGGCGGCGGCACGGTTGACCGCCATGTGGCCGTGGTCTCCCCAGGTGAAGGCAATGGTGGGCGCGAGCAGAACGCAACAGACAATCACTGCACTGCAGAGCAGAAGTTTACGCATGGTTCTCCAACCTTGAAGTCTCGTGTGAAATGTAGCACCTGGAGCGGGGCTTGCAAAGCCGCGCAAAGCGCGCGGGAACCCGCATGGTCATTGTTGTTTACAGACACCAAACGCAGCCCGTAACAGGCTGCGCGGCGTGCGTGAACTCTTTCTGTACCGGTTAAACGTCGGCACCCTTGCCGAGCGCTGCGGTGGTTGCGGCGGCGCGCTCCTTCAGCTTCACCAGGTTCGGCTCAAAGCAGCGGCGGCAGCGTGCCTCATACATTCCAGCGGCGCCAACCACAACAAGCTCTTCACTGGCCACCAGGCGCTGCGTGTGCTTGGCCGGGTTGCCGCACTGCATGCAGATGGCGAGCGTCTTGGTGATCTCATCGGCCACGGCCAGCAGCTCCGGCATCGGATGAAACGGGCGGCCGAGATAGTCGGTGTCGAGTCCGGCGATGATGATGCGCTTGCCCATATCCGCCAGCCTCACCACAAGATCGATGATGCCTTCGCCAAGGAACTGTGCCTCGTCGATGCCGATGACCTCGGTGCGCCAGTCGAGCGCCTTTTCCAGCTCCTCGGCGTTGGAGACGCACTCGCTGCCAATCTTCAGGTCGCTGTGGCTGACAATGTGGCCGTCGCTATAACGCTGGTCGATGGCGGGCTTGAAGATCTGCACGCGCTGGCGCGCGATTTCCGCACGGCGCAGGCGGCGGATCAGCTCCTCGCTCTTGCCGCTGAACATGGGACCGCAAACGACTTCAATCCAACCAATACTGCCCTTGGTGATATTCATCTCAGATTCGCCGTATCCCCTAACACTCGGATGAAACAGTCTGCATGGCAGCCTCAGGCTGCGGCTGACGGCGCGGCGCAAGATACTCGCGCAACGCCGCAAAACTCGGGAACACCTTGTGCGCACAGCCCAGCACCCAGCCGCTCACGTGGTCGACCGGCATGGCCGTAACCAGGTAGACGGGGATGCCGCGACGATAGGCCACCGTCAGCTCACCCTGCGTGCCCGCGCCGCGCGTGGCGTGTTCATCCCACAGCGCGATGATGGCGTCGCACTTCTCCTCGACCCAGTCGAGATCGTACTGGATGATCTTGCGCACGGCCTGCTGGAAGCGCGGAAGATCACTCTCCTTCCAGCCTCGGAAGTTGCGCACTTCCTCGTCGCTGAGATCCTTCTGCTCGTCGAGCGCAGGATCATAGACCTGGTGTCCCAGTTGAGTGAGATAAGTGGTGATCTCCGACCGCCAGCTCTTGCCGTGGTCTGGAGCATATTCGATGGCGCCGCACAGATAAAAAAGCATTCGACAGAATCCGATCATCCCGGATGTGGAACTTTGATTGTGGCGGCAACGGCGGGCAAAAGCAACCGGAAACGTGCTCCGCAGCCGCATAAATGGCCAAAAACTTGTTCAAAGTGGGCGCGAATCTGGAGAATACGCCACCCGCACAAACCGTGGAACTCAGCCGAATATCCGCGGCAGCAACTCGCCCGCCTTGCCGAGAAAGCAGCGCGTAAAGGCCGCATGATTCGCAGGCTTTTCGGGACCAACGTAATAGGTATGCACCAGAGGGCCGCCATTCAGGTAGCGCGCCGAGGCCCAGTGCACAAAGCTTGCGGCAGGCTGCACCACGCCGCTGGTGCCCACAACAAGCAGCACCGTGCAATGCTCCAGCTCGTGCAGGATGTGCGGCATCTCCAGCGGCACTTCTCCGAACCAGACAATGTGCGGGCGAATGTGTGCACCGCAGGCGCAGTGCGGTATTTCCGATTCGTTCTCGTAGATGTTTGTGTCGGCAAATGGCGGGCGGTCGCAGTTCTCGCAGCGCGAGCGGAACAGTTCTCCGTGCATGTGCACCACGCGGGAGCTTCCGGCGCGCTCGTGCAGGTCGTCCACGTTCTGCGTGCAGAGGAAGAAGCGTTCGCCAAGATTGTGCTCGAGTTCCGCGAGCGCCACGTGCGCAGGGTTTGGCTGCGCGGCCAGCGCGTTGTGCCGCCGCGCAGAATAGAACTGCCAGACCAGTTCCGGATTGCGGTCCCATGCCTCGGGCGTGGCCACGTCTTCCACGCGGTGCCCGTGCCATAGGCCGTTACTGTCGCGGAAGGTTGCAAGGCCACTCTCGGCGCTGACGCCCGCTCCCGTCAGGACAAAGACGCGGTCGCGCGCTCCAATTCGAATTCCCTGTTCCGAAGCCTTGCTCTTCATCACTTTGTAGAGGGCTGCAATTTTCCTGGTTGACCCGCGCCGCAGTTTCACGCTACATTGAATTTGTTATGCAGAGCCTGCGCCATCACCGCCATCATCATACGGCACACGTGTCGGCGGAGGCGCTCAGATCCTAAGTACCAAGGCAATTATCTGAATCCACCCGCTGATGCGATCTACGCTCAGCGGGTTTTTTGTTTCCGCAGGGTCCTTCGCACAGCCAACTTCAAGGAGAACAACGCAGTGTCCGTCACCATCGATTTCGACAAGATGCAGGGGCTGGCCCCGGCCATTGTGCAGGACGCCGACAACGGCGACATGCTGATGCTCGGCTTCATGAATCAGGAAGCTCTCGACAAGACCCTCTCGACCGGCTACGTCACCTTCTACAGCCGCACCCGCAACAAGCTCTGGATGAAGGGCGAGACCAGCGGCAACCGCCTGCGCCTGGTTTCGCTGGCCACGGATTGCGACAACGACACGCTGCTCTGCCGCGTCTTTGTGGAAGGCGACGGGCTCGTCTGCCACGAAGGAACACGTTCCTGCTTCACCAAGCCCATGACGTTCCAACCCGCGGAGGTGAAGTAATGGCTAAGATTCGTCTCGGAATTCCCAAGGGCAGCCTGCAGGAAGCCACCATCGCATTGTTCGCCGCCGCTGGCTTCAAAATCTTCGCCAACGGCCGTTCCTACTTCCCCACCACCGACGATCCCGAACTGGAATGCATGCTGATTCGCGCGCAGGAAATGGCGCGCTACGTGGAAGCTGGCGCGCTCGACGCCGGGCTGACCGGTATTGACTGGGTAGTGGAGAGCGGCTGCAAGGTGCAGTCAGTCTGCGAGCTGGTTTACTCCAAGCAGAGCCGCAACAAGGTGCGCTGGGTGCTGGCCGTGCCGGAAGATTCGCCGTTCAAGAAGGCGGAAGACCTAGAAGGCAAGGTCATCGCCACCGAATTGGTTGAAGTGACCAAACGCTATTTCGCGGAAAAGAAGATCAACGTGAAGGTTGACTTCTCCTGGGGCGCCACCGAAGTGAAGCCGCCGATGCTGGCCGACGCCATTGTGGAAGTGACCGAAACCGGCAGTTCGCTGCGCGCCAACCGCCTGCGCATCATCGAGACCGTGATGGAATCCGACACGCACGTCATCGTCAACGAGAAGGCGTACACCGATCCGGGCAAGCGCCAGAAGATCGACAACATTGCGCTGATGTTGCAGGGCGCCATTGATGCCAAGGGCCGCGTGGGCCTGATGCTGAACGTGCCGACCGCCGACCTGCCGAAGGTTCTCGACGTGCTGCCGGCACTGAATTCGCCGACGGTTTCCGCACTGAGCGACCCGAAGTGGGTGGCCGTCAACACCATCCTCGACGAAACGGTAGTGCGCGACGTCATTCCAAAGCTGAAGGCCGCGGGCGGCACGGGCATCGTGGAGTTCCCGCTGAGCAAGGTGGTGATGTAATGCAGATCGCTGATGGCGAGGCAGCGCGGGCAAAGGTTGCCGCGCTGGCCGCGCGTTACTCCGAACCCGACGCGAAAATTGCGAAGACCGTGCGCGGAATCGTCAGTCAGGTGCGCCAGCGTGGCGACGCCGCACTGCTCGATTACGCGCGCCGCTTCGATTCGCTCGGCGAGCAGCCGGTACGGGTGAGCAAGGCCGAGTTGAAGCAGGCGCTGCGCTCGGTCTCGCCCGAGTTCCGCAAGGCGGTTAAGACCGCCGAGCAAAACATCCGCCGCTTTGCCGAGTGGCAACTGCCGAAGAGTTGGATGAAGACCGCCGAGCCGGGTCTGCGAGTGGGCCAGAAGGTGGAGCCGCTCAGCGCCGTCGGCTGCTACGCGCCAGGCGGACGCTATCCACTGCCCTCCACGGTGCTGATGACCGTCATCCCCGCGCAGGTCGCGGGCGTCAAGCGCATTGCCGTGGCCTCGCCACGCCCCGCGCCGGAGACACTGGCGGCGGCCGCGATACTCGGCGTTGAAGAGTTCTACCGCGTTGGCGGTGCGCAGGCGGTGGCTGCATTCGCCTACGGCACTGAGAGCGTGCCGAAGGTCGACAAGATTGTAGGCCCCGGCAACAGCTACGTGGTGGCCGCCAAGCGCGAAATCGCCTTCGATTGCGGCATCGACTTTCTTGCCGGTCCGACCGAGATCGTCACCGTGGCGCACGAGGGTTCGGCGGACTTCATCGCCAGCGACCTGGTGGCGCAGGCGGAGCACGACCCCGAAGCGCTGCCCATCTTCATCACCACCAGCAAGCGGCTGGCAGCACAGGTGCTCGACGAGTGCATGGTGCAGTCGGCGTCCAATGAAATCGCAAAGAAATCGCTGGCGGCCAACGGCGTCATCCTGATCGCGAAGACCAAACGCGAGGCGATGGAGTGGGCCAACACCATCGGCGGTGAGCACCTGACGGTACAGCCGGAGGACCTCGCAGCAGTGCGCTCGGCTGGCTCTGTTTTTGTCGGAGACTATTCGCCGCAATCGCTGGGCGATTACGCCAGCGGCCCCAACCACACGCTGCCCACCGGCAACGTTGCGCGCACCCGCGGCGGCCTCAGCGTGCTGGACTACGTGAAGATCATCAGCGTGCAGCAGGTGACGCGCGCGGGCCTCAAGAACATTGGCCCGACGGTGACGCTGCTGGCCGAGGCCGAAGGCCTCAAGGGACACGCCAATTCCGTCCGCGTGAGGTTGAAGAAATGACCCTGACCGCACGCAAGGCTGTTTACGGCATCAAGGAGTATCACCCGCCGCTGGGCCAGCGCGAAGGCCTGCGGCTCGACTTTAACGAAAACGTTGGCGGCTGTTCGCCGCGCGTGCTGGAAACCTTGCGCACGCTTTCGCCCGAGGTGCTGAATAAGTACCCGGAGCGCGATCCGGGCGAGCGAGCGGTGGCCGCCTACCTCGGCATCGACGCGGCACAGGTGCTGCTCACCAACGGCGTCGATGAGGCGATCCACCTGCTCTGCGAGACCTACCTGGAGCCGGACGACGAAGTGCTCATCGCGGTGCCGACCTTCTCGATGTACGAGGTCTACGCGCTGGCCACCGGCGCAAAGGTCGTAACCGTGCAAGCCGGCGAAAACTTCGCCTTCCCCGCCCAACAACTGCTCCAGTCCATCACGCCGCGCACCAAGCTCATCTGCATTGCCAATCCGAACAACCCAATTGGTTCCGTTGCCACTCGCGAAGACCTGCTGGCGATTGTGAAGGCCGCGCCGCAGGCGGCAGTGCTCATCGACGAAGCCTATTACGACTTCCACGGTGAGACGCTGTTCGACGTGCTTGGCCAGTTCGACAATCTGTTCCTCTCGCGCACGTTCTCCAAGGCCTTCGGGCTGGCGGGCTTCCGGCTGGGTGCGCTGTGCGGCACGGCCGAGCAGATGAAGCTGCTGCGCCGCGTGGCCTCGCCTTACAACGTGAATGGCGTGGCGCTCGAGTGCCTGAAGCAGGCACTCGACGACCGCGAGTTTGTAGCCCGCTACATTGCCGACGTGGCCGAGGGCCGCGCGCAGCTTGAAGCGTTCTACGGCGCGCGCGGCATTCCCTACTGGCCTTCGCGGGCGAATTTTGTGCTCGCCTACTTTGGCGAATACCACAAGGCATTCGTCACGGAGATGCGCCGCCGGGGCATTTTGACGCGCGACCGCAACAGCGATCCCGGCTGCGCGGGCTGCGTGCGCATCACGCTCGGCACCAGCGGGCAGACGGCACGCCTGCTGCGCGAGTTACCCCAGGCGCTCGCCGCCATCCACTTTGTTGCCGCGCCGTTCCCCGTCGCGCAATACCGCGCGCAGGAGGTCCGATGAGAAAGGCTGCATTCCACCGCAAAACGAACGAGACCGACATCAACATTGCGCTCAACGTGGACGGGCACGGCAAGTACACGGTCTCCACCGGCATTCGCTTCTTTGACCACATGCTGGAGCTGTTCGCGCGCCACGGCGCGTTCGACCTCACGCTCACCTGCAAGGGCGACCTTGATGTGGACCAGCACCACACGGTGGAAGACGTGGGCATTGCGCTGGGCAACGCCTTTGACAAGGCGCTGGGCGACTACAAGGGCATCATGCGTGCCGGATATTTCCTGATGCCGATGGACGAGACGCTCGGCATCGCCGCCGTGGACCTGAGCGGACGCGCTGCCTGCGTGGTGGAACCGAAGGTACGCACTCGGCTGGTGGGCGATCTGCAAACCGAGCTGGTATTCGACTTCTTTGAGGGCTTTGCGCGTGGCGCACGGGCGAATGTGCACCTGAAAACGATGTATGGCCGCTCGAACCACCACAAGATCGAAGCGCTCTTCAAGGCCTTTGCGCGGGCTCTGCGCTTTGCCTGCACCAAGGACAAGCGCATGGCCAACATGCTGCCGAGCACCAAGGGACTCTTATGATCACCATCGTCGACTACCGCGCCGGCAACCTGGCATCGGTGCAGAAGGCGCTCAACTACCTGGGGCAGCCGTCGGTCATCACCGAGGACCCCGAGGCGGTGAGCCGCGCGGAGAGCATTCTGCTGCCGGGCGTGGGACACTTCAGCGCCACGGCTCGCCTGGAGCAGACGGGCGTACGCTCGGCCATCGAAGAAGCCCTCGCGAAGGGCACGCCGTTCATGGGCATCTGCGTGGGCATGCAGTGGCTGTTCGCTGGCTCCACGGAGGCGCCGGAGGCAAAGGGCCTCGGCATCTTTGAAGGTCCCTGCGTGCGCTTTGAGACCGAGCTGAAGGTTCCGCATGTGGGTTGGAACCAGATCACCCGCACGCTCGAGGGAGAGAACTCGCGGCTGTTGGCGAATGTGCCGACGGACGCGTTTGTCTACTACACGCACTCCTACCATGCGCCGGTGGTGCCGGGCGTGGTGGCCACCACGCATTACGGCGAAGACTTTGCCGCCTGTGTTGAGCGTGGCAATGTCTTCGGCGTGCAGTTCCACCCGGAAAAATCAGGCGCTGCGGGCCTCCAGATGATCAAGAACTTTTGCGAGGTGCGCGCATGACGCTGACCAAACGCATTATTGCCTGTCTCGACGTCACCGCCGGGCGCGTGGTGAAGGGCGTGCAGTTCGTGGATCTGGTGGATGCCGGTGACCCGGCGGAGCTTGCCCGCAAGTATGCCGCCAGCGGCGCCGATGAGATTGTGATGCTCGATATCACGGCCACCAGCGACGCGCGGCCCATCCTGATTGACGTGGTGCGCCGCACGGCGCGCGAGTTGTTCATCCCGTTCACCGTCGGCGGTGGCGTGCGCTCGCTGGCCGACGCCGCTGCACTGTTTGAGGCCGGAGCCGACAAAATCACCATCAACTCCGCGGCCGTAAAGAACCCGGCGCTGATCACCGAGATTGCCGAGCGCTTCGGTTCGCAGGCCGTGGTGCTTGCCATTGACGCGCGGCGCGGCGCTACTCCGGTGGAGGATGCAACCGTCTTCATCGCCGGAGGACGCACAGATACAGGGCGCAAGGCAGTTGCGTGGGCACGCGAGGTCGAATCGCGCGGCGCTGGCGAAATCATGCTCACCAGCATGGACCGCGACGGCACGCGTATCGGCTTCGACTGCCCGCTGACGGCGGCCATCGCACGCTCGGTCAGCATCCCGGTCATCGCCAGCGGCGGCGCGGGTTCCGCCGAGCACTTTGCGGAGGTCTTCACCACAGGTGAGGCCGATGCGGCGCTGGCGGCTTCCATCTTCCACTTCGGCATCCATGACGTGCGCGAATTGAAGGCCTATCTGCAGAAGGCCGGAATTCCCATGCGGCTGCCGTGCTAACGAGGATCTTATGCTGATTCCTTCCATTGATTTGATGGGCGGCAAGGTGGTGCAACTGGTGCAGGGCGCGCGCAAGGCCCTGGAGTTTGACGACCTTTCCGCATGGATTGAACGCTTCCGGCCCTACCCGATGGTTCAGGTGATTGACCTGGATGCCGCGATGGGCAACGGCTCCAACGCCGCCATGGTGGAGCAGATTTGCGAACACCTGCCCTGTCAGGTGGGCGGCGGCATCCGCACCGTGGAGGCCGCGATGAACACGCTGCGGCTGGGCGCCAAGAAGGTCATCATCGGCTCGTCGTTGCTCAAGCAGGGCAAGGTCGATCTCGACTTTGCCGCTTCGCTGGCGCATGCGGCGGCTGCGGCCCGCCTGCTGTTCGCCGTGGATTCCCGTGGCGGCAAGGTGGCCATCAAGGGCTGGAAAGAGGCGACCACGCTGACCGCCGAAGAGATGATGCGCCAGACCGAGCCTTATTGCGCGGGCTACCTCTACACGCACATTGACACCGAAGGCACCATGCAGGGCTTCCCCTTCAGCGTGCTGGAGCCCCTGCGCGCCGCCACCAGCAGCAAGCTCATCGTCGCTGGCGGCATCCGCTCGCAGGAAGAAGTGGACCGGCTGGACGCCCTGGGCATTGACGCCGTGGTGGGCATGGCCGTTTACACCGGCGCGCTCAAGGCCTGAGCGCCCATTATCCGTGTTCTCCGGGGCTGTTTCCGCTCGGCCCCGGAATTTCCCAATTCCGCGCGGTTTCCTGCGTCCTGAAACACTCTCCCGCATCGAAAATAGGTGGAGCTTTCTCGCAAGCTCTCCTTCCGACGTATTAAAGTAGTTGGATTCGCCCGGTTCGCCGGGCCAAGGAGCAGAACTGTGCAGGCCCAAGCCATCCCGACCGCTGAAGCCCTCTCCGCCGAAACTGAGCAACGTGAGCGTGTGTTTGATGCGTTCCGCCGCCTCGGCCATCTGCAGGCCAATCTTGACCCGCTGGGCAGCCTTCCAAAGCTCGAACATCCTGAGCTGAAATTGACCGGTCCCGCCGCCGACGCGGCGCGCGCTGTCTATTGCGGCGCCATCGGTGCCGAGTTCATGCACATCACCGACCCTGAGCGGCGCCAGTGGATTCAGCAGCAGTTGGAAGGCCCCGCGCCGGAGTTCAGCACCGAAGAGATCCTGAAAGGCCTGACGAAAGCCGACATCTTCGAGCAGATGCTGCAGACACTCTACATCGGCACCAAGCGCTTCTCGCTGGAAGGCAACACCGTCCTTATCCCGCTGCTTGATGAAATTCTGATGACCGGCGTAAAGCTGGGCGCCGAGGAATGCGTTGTCGCCATGCCGCACCGCGGCCGCCTGAACGTGGTGGCGCATACCGTGGGCCGCCCAATGGCTGACATCTTTGCCGGCTTTGAGGACGTTGACCCGCGCAGCGTGCTCGGCGGCGGCGACGTGAAGTATCACCAGGGCGCTACGAATCACCGCGACATCGCGGGCAAGAACGTCCGCATTCACCTGGTTAGCAACCCCAGCCACCTGGAGGCGGTTGACCCCGTCTGCCTGGGGCGCGTGCACGCCAAGCAGGCGCGCCGAGGCCCTCAGGGCCAACAGCAGACACTGCCCATCATCATGCACGGTGACAGCGCCTTTGCCGGTCAGGGCATCTGGGCCGAGACCTTGAACTTGAGCTATCTGCGCGGCTTCGACGTGGGCGGCACCATCAACATCGTTGCCAACAACCTGCTCGGCTTCACCACCAACCCGGTGGAATACACTTCATCGCACTACTCCACGGACCTGGCCAAGCGCCTGCCGATTCCGATCTTCCACGTGAACGGCGAAGAACCGGAAGCTGTGCTGCGCGTTGGCCGTATTGCCGCCGAGTACCGCTATAAGTTCGGCTCCGACGTCGTCATTGACGTCATCGGCTACCGCCGCCACGGACACAGCGAAATCGACGATCCCACGATCACGCAGCCGCTGATGTACGCGCGCATCAAGCAGCACAAGCCGCTCTACGAGATTTACGCCCAGCGCCACGGCATGGACGCCGCACCGGGCGTGAAGCAGGTGCGCGAGCAGATGCAGACCGCCAAGAAAGAGGCGCAGGCGCTCACCCGCAAACCGAACCTGTACACGCTGCCGAAGTATTGGGACCAGTACACGGGCGGTAGTTACGTGGAGTCGCTCGAAGTGCCCACCGGCCTCTCGCCTGAGGAATTGCAATCGATCGGCGAGCGGCTGGTGAAAGCGCCCGAGGGCTTCCACGTCCATCCCAAGATCGCCAAGCTGCTGGAGCAGCGGCTGGAGATGGCGCACGGCAAGCGTCCGGTGGATTACGGCATGGCAGAGGCCCTGGCCTTCGGCTCGCTCGCGTTGCAGGGCACGCCCATCCGCCTTACGGGACAGGACAGCCGCCGCGGCACCTTCAACCATCGGCACTCCTGCCTCATCGACATTGAGAATGAGCAGGAATACGTGCCGCTCTGCCATCTCGACGAGAAGCAGGCGCGCGTGGAGATCTACAACTCCGAGCTGAGCGAGGCCGCCGTGCTGGGCTTCGAGTGGGGCTACAGCCGCGACTATCCCGAAGCGCTGGTGGCCTGGGAGGCGCAGTTCGGCGACTTCGCCAACGGCGCGCAGATCATCATCGACCAGTTCATCAGCGCCGCCGAAGAGAAGTGGGGCCTGCTGAGCGGGCTGGTGATGCTGCTGCCGCACGGCTACGAAGGTCAGGGGCCGGAGCACTCCAGCGCGCGCATTGAGCGCTACCTGCAACTGTGCGCGCGTGACAACATGCAGATCTGCCAGCCCTCGACGGCTGCGCAGTATTTCCATCTGCTCCGCCGTCAGGCCATGCGCACGTGGCGCAAGCCGCTCATCGTCTTCACGCCCAAGAGCGGACTCCGCCATCCGGAAGCACTCAGCCCGCTCGCCGACTTCAGCAAGCCGCAGTTTGAGAATGTGCTGTTTGATTCGCGCGTGAAGGCCGAGGACGTGACGCACATCCTTATCTGCACCGGCAAGATCGGGCACGAACTGACGCTGGAGCGCAAACGGCTCGGCGTGAAGAACCGCGCCATCGTCATGCTGGAACAGATGTACCCATTCCCAGAGCGCGAACTGCTCGAAGTCATCACGCGCTACCCGAACGCGCACGAGATTGTGTGGGTGCAGGAGGAGCCGGCGAACATGGGTGCCCTGTGGTTTGTGGTGCCTCGCCTGCGCCGACTGGTGGGAGCCATGCCGGTGCTAAGCGTGAAGCGGCAGGCCGCCGCCAGCCCCGCCACCGGCTCCGGCAAAGCGCATGAGATGGAGCAGAAGACCCTGCTGGCGATGGCGTTCGGCAACTAACCATTCGTTCGCATTGGAACGCAGACGCCGCTCTCACGAGCGGCGTTTTGCATTGGCGCAATTGTTTTGGCGTTCGCAGAATTACCCGTGCAGTTCGCGGATGACGGCCTCGGCAGCGCGACGGCCGCTGGCGAGCGCGCCGTTGATGGAAGCGGTATCGCACCAGTCTCCGGCAACAAAGATGCCCTGCTCATTGCGCGGGCCGATGGAGCGCACGCCGCCATCGGCAAGAGTCTCGCTCGGAAGCGCGCACTCCACGTCGTAGCGCTCCAGCCGCTCCCAATGCTTCACCTGCCCGCCGAACCAGCCGAGCAGTTGCTTCTCCGCCTCAACCTCCAACTCCCGCTCCGGCCGGCCGACGATGCAGGCGGCAATCAGTGACTTTCCGCGCGGCGCGTAGCTTGCGCACACGTTGCTCGGCACAGCCAGGTGGTTGATTGGCCCGCGCCCTTCGCCGTTCAGCATCAGCATGGCCTCGCGGTAGGGCGGCTCGTCGGCCGTGTAGTAGAGCGTGGTACAGGAGTGCCAACGCAACGTGTCGGGCGTCTGCATCAACTTCGCCGCCGAGCTCCCGTCGGTGGCCACCACCACGGCGCGCGCAGGAATGGTCTTCCAGTCGGTCAGCAGCACGCGGTCGCGCTCCACCCGCGCCACGCGCGTGTGTGTCTTCACCGTGCCCTCCGGCAGTTCCTGCGCGAGCTGCTTGGGAATGGCCTGCATGCCGTTCTCCGGCAATGCTGCGGCGCCTGCGGCAAAGTGGCGCATCACGAACTGAAACTTGCGGCTCGAAGTAGCAAGCTCCGGCTCGAGAAAAACTCCGGACAGAAACGGCCGGAAGAAACGCTCAATCATCTGTTGACTGAAGCCGTATTCTCGCAGCCATTCGAGCGTGGTGAGGTCGTCCCAGCTTTGGTCAGTGCGGCGCAGCGCCGAGGCCAGCCGCGCAAGCTTTAGCTTGTCGCCAAAGCTGCCGACCTTCGCTTTGAGCGTTTGCAAAATTGCATCCGGACGCCGTCGCGGGTCCATCACCTTGTGCGCGCGGCCTTCGGCCCACACCAGTGCGCCGGGCTCAAAGTTGTGCAGGCGCAGCAACGAATAGGAAAGCATACGCTGCGGCTCCGGATACGACTTGAGGAGCACCTGGAAACCGTTATCGAGCTGGTAGCCGTCAATGTGGTCGGTGCGCATGCGGCCCCCCACGCTGTACGTCGCTTCCAGCACCTGGCAGGCAATGCCACGGTCACAAAGGTGCCGCGCACAGGCCAGCCCCGCCACTCCGCCGCCGACAATCAATACGTCCATGGGTTCACTCCACGGAATACATCGACAATTTTGCGACTTTTAACCGCCCGGAAAATCAATGTTAGAAGTAACGGATTCCAAAAATGATCAACGAAACCATCACACAGGGGCTGCGCCCCTATTTAATTGGGGAGAAAATTCGGGCACTGCGGCTGAAAAAGGGAATGGGGCTGGTGGAGCTGGGCAAGCATACAGGACTCTCCGCCGCGCTCCTCTCCAAGATTGAGCGTACCAAGCTGGTGCCGACACTGCCCACGCTATTGCGGATCGCAATGGTCTTCAGCGTGGGTCTGGAGTACTTCTTCAACAACGACCACAGCCGCCGGCTGGTGGAAGTGGTGCGCAAGGACGAGCGGAAGCGCTTTCCGGAGCGCCCCGGCGCCACGGATGTCTCCTACTACTTCGAGAGCCTCGACTTCAAGGCGACCGAACGCAAGTTGAGCAGCTATTATGCGGACTTTGAGGACATTGCCTCCGACCGCGTAAAGCCGCATCAGCACCCCGGCTTCGAGATGCTATTCCTCATCGAGGGACGGCTGGCAATGCGCGTCGGCAGCGAAGACCACGAGTTGGAAACCGGCGACGCCATCTACTTTGACAGCTCGCAACCGCACACCTATCGCAAATTGAGCGAGGGCGCCTGCCGCGCGCTGGTGGTGGTCAGCCTGTAACATCACAAACTGCAATCCCGCCCGCGCAATTCCCTCCCCCAGCGCGGGTCGGTAGGAAAACAGTTCCCAGTGTTTGCTGCCCCGCGATGAATACTGCTTACGCCCTCTCCTCCGGAAGATGAACAATTCATTTTCTGCACAAGAAGAACCGAGGTAGGGTGATAGCGTGAGGGAAACTAGATGGGTTATGAATTGGCAATGGGCATCTTCAAAAGAGCCCTTGGGATTGCATCGCGATTGGGGCGGTTCACTTTTCTGATTCTGCCAGCACTGCATCTCGCTCTTTGCATCTTCACCAACTACAGCGAATCCGAAGGAAGCTGGCTGTGGTTTCCTGTCTTTATGCTGGATCTTCCAGTCTCATTACTGATTGTTGGCCATGAAGATATGTTCGGCAGTCCGCTGCTGACCTTTGGCAGCTTGGGAACATTGTGGTGGCTACTGTTGGGCATCCTGCTTCAATTGCTTCTGAATCGCACGCGGGAAGAATATTCCAGCCTCCACTCCTAGTGGTAACCGGCCTTGGGCTTTTGTGCGATATATGCGTGCTCTCTAGCTCCAGCGGAACCAGCGCACGGCACAGAAGAAGGCAAGCACGCACCAGACGGTGAGCACCGCTAGGGGAGCGAATTGCGTGATCAGCGGGCGGCCTTCAAGAATGACGGCACGCAGCGTGTCATTCAGCGCCGTCAGCGGCAGCAGGCGCACGAACGGAATGACCGCGGCCGGAAAGCGTTCATAGCTGAAGAAGATTCCCGAGAAGATCCACATGGGCATCATGATGACGTTCATGATGCCGCTGGCGGTTTCAATCTTCTGCGCGCGGCACGCGGTCAGCAGGCCCAGCGCGGAGAAGGTCAGCGCGCCCAGCGCACTGACGGCCACAATTGCCGCCCACGAGCCGGCCACACGCATCTTGAAGGCAAAGACGCCGAAGCCCAGCACCAGCGCCAGTTCCACAAACATGAGCAGCATGCGGCTGGAGCAGAGCGCGAGCAGGAAATCCGAGCGGCGCATGGGCGTGGCCACGTAGCGCTTCAGCAGCTTGCGCTGGCGCATCTCCACCAGGGCAAAGCCCACGCCCCACATGCCGGAACCCATCAGGTTCATGCCGAGCAGGCCGGGGATAAGGAAGTCAATGTAGCGGCTGCCCGGCTCGGCGTTCACGCGCGTGGCGGTCGGCACCGACGGCTTGCGCCCGGCGGCAGTTTGCAGCGCATCGTCGGCAAGAGCGCGCGCCAAGCGGCTTTCCGCGCGGGCGGGATCGTAGACGTATTCGACCGAGCCATCCTCACGCGGGACAATCTCGAGATCACTCTTGGCGAGACGGAAGCTGTCAGCGGCCTGCGCGGGCGGCAGCACGCGGGCAATCACCCTTTGTCCGTCTGAAGCCTGCGACAGCAACTGCACCACGCGCTCGGCGCCCGGTTGCGCGGCAATAACCACGCGCACCGGCTCCGGCTGCTTGTCGCGGAAGGCCACGCCAAGCCCGACCGCCAGCAGCACCGGGAATGCGAAGGTCCAGAAGATGGCTTCCGGTTCGCGGAACATCTCCTTCAGGCGCAGCATCACCAGCGTGCGATAGGCGCTCCAGCGGCTGTTCTGCGGTGCGGGCATGTTCTTCGTCTCTGGCATGGCTATTGCTCCCGCAGGTGACGCCCAGTGAGGCGCACAAACACATCTTCCAGGCTCGACTGCCGGGTGGTGAGCTGGCTCAGCCGCCAGCCGCGCTGCTCCACCAGTTGCAGCAACGCAGGAATCGTCTGATGCGGTTCCTCGACGGTGAGCGCGATCACACCTTCGTCGTTGTGCACGTTGCCCACTCCGGGCAGCGCCAGCCAGGTCTCCGGCACAACTGCCTCTGTAGGCTCCAGCGCAAATTCCACACGGTGCTGCCCGCCAACGCCGGAGATCAACTCCTGCGGCGTGCCGGCGGCAATCACTTTGCCGTGATCGACAATCGAAATGTAATCACAAAGCCGCTCGGCCTCGTCCATGTAGTGCGTGGTGAGCAGTACCGTGCCACCCGCTGCCTGGAAGCGCCGCACAATCTCCCACACCTGGCGGCGGCTCTGCGGATCGAGTCCCGTCGTCGGCTCGTCAAGAAACAGAAGGCGAGGATTAGCGACCAGCGCGGTGGCAATGGCCAGCCGCTGCTTCTGCCCGCCGGAAAGCTTGCCCACCCACGCATCCGATTTCTCGGTCAGCTCCAGCTCATCCAGCACCGCATCGAGAGGCTGCGGATTGCGATAGAAGGAGGCAAACAGCGCGAGGGTTTCGCGCACGCTCAACTTCTCGGCCAGCCGCGTCTCCTGCAAGCTCACGCCAATCGACTCGCGCAACTCGGCGGCATCCGCGCGCCAGTTCATGCCGAAGATCTCGACTTCGCCGGAGGTCGCATCGAGCAGTCCCTCCAAGATTTCGATGGTCGTCGTTTTGCCTGCGCCGTTGGGGCCAAGCAGTCCATAGCACTGACCACGATAAATCGTCAGGTCGAGGCCACGAACGGCTTCCATCCCGCCCTCGTAAGTCTTGCGCAGCTGCTTGCATTGCACCGCAACATCAGCGAACATTGAGTGTGCTTTTCCGCGAGTGAATTGCGCGCAAATTGAGCGCGCACTCTGCATGGTACACGATGCCGCGATGTTCGATGGAACGCGGCTGGCGGCAATGCTCCGCCCTGTACCGCAGAGGAAAGGATGATGGTTGCCCCTGCCGGCCCCTAGCTGCAGCACGACGGACTCGTCGAAGATTGAGAATGAACTTCTCTCCCAGGCAGTCCCGGCTTCAACGAAGAAGAAACGCTCGGGTGCTGCTTGCCCATCCTGCGGGAAGCACGAAGCGTTTCGTCTGCACCGGCGGTGGTGGCAGAAGATTCGCACGCGTTTGCGCGGCGATGCACCGTTCCGCTGCAGCGCTTGTGGACATCGCTACTACCGGCATGTTGACCCACGCGACTTTGAACAGTACCCGTACCACTGGCACAAATAGCAGCCACTGCGCGATGCGCCCATTCATGCCTCAGTGGTCATTGATTCAGCGATAACCACAAGAAGCCATCCGCGCCAAGCAGGCGCACAGCAGCACAATCTTCAACAATCCAGTCAGCACCGGCGGCGAGCAGTTGCTCCTCCGGCATAGTGGTTCGCAACGCGATGACGCGTGCCCCGGCCGCTTTGCCGGCCTGTACTCCTGCGGCAGCATCCTCCAACACAATGCACTCCTGCGGCGCATAACCCAGCAGAGCTGCGGCTTTCAGGTATGGCTCCGGATTCGGCTTGCCGTGCGTGATGTCCGTGGCGGTAATGAAGCGTGCAGGAGCCGGAAGGCCCGCCGCACGGATGCGCGTCTCCGCCAGCGCGCGCGTGCAACTGGTGGCGATGGTCCAGCGCTCCGGCGGAAGCGATCGCAGCAATTCAAGCACGCCTGGCAGAGGAATAATTTCTGCTACATCGGCGATTTCGCGCCGCTCGACCTCTGCATTCTCCGCTTCGTGGTCGCCATCGGGCAGCAGTTCCCGGATAGTCATGATGCTCGGGCGGCCATGCGCGCGGTGCACAACCTCATGCGGGTCGAGGCCATGCTCTCGCGCCCACCCGCTCCACACACGCTCCACCGCCGGGGTTGAATCAATCAGTACACCATCGAGATCGAACAGCAGGGCCGAGCAGGAGATTTCCGTCATGCCTCCACCATAGCAAACCGCGCGAGCCGCCCGCCTGCTATACAATCAACAGGTGCCGACGAGCGGGCCTGTAGCTCAACGGTTAGAGCAGGGGACTCATAATCCCTTGGTTGGGGGTTCGAATCCCTCCGGGCCCACCAAAACGCGGGCAGCCAAGGCTGCGCGGAGAGACGCCGCAAGGCCGGCAGCGCTCTGAAAGTTTTCCTACCGGGTGATTCCATCAAGATAAAAAGCGGCGGATGGTGAACCCATCCGCCGCTTCTGTTTTCGCCCGCAAGATCGCGAGCCGGATTGTTGTGACTGACCTCTACAGCACCACCGGATAAACGGTGAGCACTGCCGGCAACGCGCGCAACTCCTTCAGCACTTCGGCCGAAACGATGGAGTCCACCTGGATGATGGCCAGCGCCTTTTGCGGCGGAACACCTGCGGCGGCTTCGTCGCGGAGACGTCCCAGCGAGAAGCGCGCGATGTTGACGCCGTGCTTGCCCAGCAGGCCGCCGACGGCGCCGATGACACCGGGCACGTCCTGGTTCTCGAAGATCAGGAACTTGCCGTCGAGTTCGGATTCGATGGCGACGCCGTTCAGCTCGATCAGGCGGCGAGCGCCGCGCACCACGCTGCAACGGGCGCTGAGTTCCACGCCGCTGCCGCGCAGCGTGACCGCAAGGGCCGGAAACTGCGACTCCTTGGCCTCGTCATGCACGTGGATGCCGCGCATCTCCGCGATTGAAGCGGCGTTGACGTAGTTCACCTTCTCGACCGTTTCGTGCTGGAGCACGCCCGCGATGGTGGCATTGCGCAGCAGCGCCGTGGGCAATTCGCCCAGCGTGCCCTCGTAGGCAATGTCGACCTCCGCAAGGTCGGTCTGCAGAAGCTGACCGAGCAGCGAGGCCGTCTTCTGCGCCGCGCCCATGTACGGACGCAGCCGCTCGTACTCCTGGTCGGAGACCGAGGGCACGTTGACCGCGTTCTGCGCCACGCCGTGCAGCAGATACTCACGAAGCTGGCTGGCCAACTGCAAGGCGATGGCCTCCTGCGCCTCGTTCGTGGAGCCGCCGATGTGCGGCGTCAGGATGACCTGCTCCAGCGCCATGTAGGGCGAGTCCTTCAACGGCTCCTTGGGGAAGACGTCAAGCGAAGCCCCGGCAACATGACCGGAGTTGAGCGCCGCGACGAGATCCGCCTCGACGATGAGCTCGCCGCGCGCGCAGTTGACGATGCGCACGCCCGGCTTCATCTTTGCCAGCGTTTCCTTGTTGATCATGCCGTGCGTCTGCGGCGTGAGGCCAACGTGCAGCGTGATGTAGTCGCTGGTGGCAAACAGCTCGTCCAGCGGCACCAGCTTCACATTGTTCTTGCGCGCCAGCTCCGCCGGCGTGTAAGGATCGCTGGCGATGACCGTTACACCGAACGACTGCGCGCGGCGTGCAACTTCCAGTCCGATGCGGCCAAGGCCGACAATGCCGAGGGTCTTTGCGCGCAGCTCCGTTCCCTGCAACTGCTTCTTCTCCCACTTGCCTGCGTGCACCCCGGCGGTCGCCTTGGGAATGTAGCGCGCCATGGAGAGCATGAGGCCGAGCGTGAGTTCTGCGACGGCGACGGCGTTGCCGCCCGGCGTGTTCATCACAAGAATGCCACGGCGCGTGGCCGCCGGCATCTCCACGTTGTCCACGCCAACACCGGCGCGGCCGATCACGCGCAGCTTGGGCGCGCCCTCGAGCACAGCGTCCGTCACCTTCACCGCCGAGCGCACCACAAGGGCCTCGGCGTCCTTCAGTTGCCCGGCAGGGTCCGCCGCGTACTCCTCCGGCGTAACAACCTGCCAGCCTTCCTGCCCGCTGAGCAGCGCCATGCCTGCCTTGCCAAGTTTTTCCGCAACTACGATCTTCATTACCGTGCTCCCTCCTTGGCGGCTTGCTCCAGGTAGACCTTCTGCGCGGCCACAAGGCCCTTGCCTAACTCATACTTTGCGTTGAGCCCGTGCAGCACCTGCTCGAGGGCGCCGATGATGGCGATGGTGTCCATGTAGTCAAAGAAGCCGATGTGCGCGATGCGGAAGATGGAGCCCTTCATATCGCCTTGTCCGTCGGTGACGATGGCGCTGAACTGCGACTTCAGCTTCTTCACCACGTCGGTGGAGGTGAAGCCGACCGGAGCCTTGATGGCCGTGGCGGCAGCGGCCGGAAGCACCGGCGCGAACAGTTCGAGGCCCAGCGCGGTGGCGGCCGCACGCGTCATGGCGGCACAAAGCTCCGCGTTGTTTACCAGCGACTCGCGACCGGCGGCGATGTCTCCGCCTCCCTTGCCCCCGAGATACTGGAGCGCGGCGCCCATGGCGGCGATCAGCGCCACGGCAGGCGTGAACGCGGTTTCACCCTTCACCTGTGACTTGCGCTCCTTGCGCAGGTCAAAGTAGTAGCGCGGCTGGTTGCTGGTCTCCATACGCGCCCAGGCTCGCTCGCTGATGGCGAGATAGGCAAGGCCCGGAGGAATCATCAACGCCTTCTGCGAGCCGCCGATGATGACGTCGATCACGCCATCGACCTTCAAATGCGTGGTGCCGAGGCCGGTAATGGCATCGACCACGAGCAGCGTGTCCGTACCCGCCAGCAGCTTGCCAATGGCTTCCACGTCATGACGCACGGCGGTGGAAGACTCCGTGGCCTGCACAAAGACCACGCGCGTGGCCGGAGTCAGCGCCTTGCGCACCGCCTCAACCGGGACGGTTTCACCATACGGGGCCGAGACCACGTTCACCTTGCAGCCATAAGCCTTGGCCAGCGACGACCAGCGTTCGCCGAACTTGCCGGCGGTCACCACCACCACTTCGTCTCCCGGCGAGGTGAGGTTGGCGACACTCGACTCCATGGCACCCGTGCCCGACGAAGCAAGAATAATGACGTCGTGAGAGGTGCCGATGAACTTCTGCAAGCCCTCGCGTACGCCGAGCATGAGCTGTTTGAACTCCGGCGTGCGGTGGTGAAGGTCGGCGGCGGCCATGGCAAACTGCGCGGCCGGCAACAGAGGGGTCGGTCCGGGGGTGAACAAGCGCGTCTTGGAAAACATTGCAGCCTCTTTTCAGGTGTAGTGCTACCGGCGCTCGGCTTGAGCGTCCAGTGCGTAAAGGGTTAAACCACTCAGCAGCTTCGGGAAGAAATCAGTGGACTTCTGCGGCATGACGGTTCCCTCAAAGGTGAGGTCGCGCATCAGGCCCATGTCCACCGGGTTGAGAAGAAACACAGCTTCGGCGCCGTCCTTGAGCTGGTCAACGGACGTCTGTGCCGAACGGTAGTAGCGCAGGTTGCGCTGCTCGGCCGTGGCCTGCTCGCTGATTTCGAGCAGCTGGCCAAAGATAAGCTTGTGCAGCACGGCCACATCGAGCTTGCGCTCAAGCGGCGTCAACTCCGGCAGCGCCGCATCAATGGCCTCCGGACGCGCCTTGAGCAGATACGCGCCCATGTGCGTCACCAGTGCGATGGTTGTCTGCTTCTGGCCAAGTTCGGCGAGTTCCGCCTGCAAGGCATCCACGGTGACCTTGCGCGGCAGCAGCACAAAGTACTTCTGCAGCTTCTCCAGCAGGTCGCCTTCGCGGAAGCTGCTCTGGCCGAGCACGCGGTGGGTGGGCAGAATCAGCAGGCCGGGCGCGGCCATGTTGACGAAGGTCATCTGCGTGAAGTTTTCCGGCGCGTCTCCGGCGGCGTCAACGCCACTCTCGCGGCGGTACTTCAGCGCGGTCTCATAGCGGTGGTGGCCGTCGGCGATGATCAGCTTCTGGCTTTGCATCGCCTCCTGCACCTTGGCAATCGTCGCCGTGTCGCTCACCTTCCACAGGCGGTTTTCCACGCCGTATTCGTCAATGACGAAGGCATCTTCCTTGCGGCTGGCGGCCACATCAGCCAGCAGCTTATCCACGGTCTGCGACGGATCGTCGTAGAGCATGAAGATCTGCCCCGAGTGGGTGCGCGTGGTGCTCAACAGGCTGTAGCGGTCGGCCTTTGGGCCGGTGAGCGTGCGCTCGTGGCGATGCACGATGTGGTCTTCGTATTCGTGCAGGCGTCCGAGGGCGATGAAGCCCGCGCGCTCGTGAATTTCGTCCGGGCGCGTCGGGTTGGCGAACCGCTGGCGGTAGGCGTAAATGGAAGGCTCGGCATCGCGGCGCAGCACGTCCGACTTCTGCAGGTCGAGAAGGAACTTGTGCGCGCGGGTGTAGACGCTGTTCTGCTCGTTGTCGCCCGGCTCGGCCTTGCCCAGCTCAAAGCGAACGAGGTTATACGGACTGCGGGCCAGGTACTCGGCCTGCATCGCCGGAGAAATCTTGTCGTAGGGTTGGGTCAGTACAGATGCCAGCGGGGCTGCCGCCGGATCATAACGCAGGGCATGAAAAGAGCGAATCTCTGCCATATCTGAGTGTATACGCGGAAGCCGGGGGTGATAAAGCGGCTTTTTCGGATTTGCCCTGCTTCTGGTGCAATCTGACGCGATACTCCAGATTAGTTTCTCCTCATGCTCCACTTTGGGGACGGGGTAACGTGACGTTCCTGTTCCGCTCCCGCACACATTTCAACTGACAACGACACGGGCTTCAACCGGCAAAGCTCTGCTACGCTGCCGATGGTCTTCCCGTGGCAGTAACTTCCTCTCAACGGTCTTCAAGGATTTCAACTGGTGCGACGCAGAGTTGCGGGCCAGTTTTGCAGTGGAGTTCGAGATGTTGAAGAAATGTGCCAACCCGCAATGCTCCGCCACCTTCCATCTGCTGGGCGAAGGCAGGCTCTATCGCGTACGCTACGACCGCCCGCACACGGGCGACAGCAACCTGGACGGCTCCAGGGAACGCACTGACCCGCTGGAACATTTCTGGCTGTGCGATGAGTGCGCGGCCCTGATGACCTTGGGCATCGACCGCGCGCAGCACGTCGGCATCATTCCACTGCCGGCAGAAACGCAGCACTGCACGGCAGGATGACGATCGTTGGAGCTTGAAAGGCAAGCCCCCGCCGGTCGACGGGCGTCGCATTACTCTTGAGTAAGACGAACAGGGGAAGAAGGCTCAGCGCTGCGCCGTAGAGCTTCGACCGTCGGCGGCTTCAAACTGGAAGGCCGGTTCACGGTACTTGCCCAGCACCCACGCCCAGCGCACGCTCAGCATCTCCAGGAACATCTTGATGCCGTCCGAAAACGGATTGACCTTGGAACGGTTGTCATTGGCCCACTGCACAGGCACCTCGGTGAGCTTGAAGCCGAACTTGCGCGCGACAAACAGCAATTCAGGGTCGAAGCCCCAGCGCTCAATGCGCTGGCGCGTGAAGACCGTCTCCCCGGCACGGCGAGTGAAGGCCTTGAAGCCGCATTGCGTGTCGCGGTAGGGCAAGCCAAGGAACACCCGCAGCAGGATGTTGAAGACGCGCCCGACAATCTGGCGAAGGATGGGCTGCCGCTCGGTCTGAAGTTCGGTTTCCACCCAGCGCGAACCAAAGGCAACGTCGGCGCCAGCATCGAGGGCGGCGAACAGCTTCGGGGCCTCTTCGATCGGCGAGGAAAGGTCGGCGTCGGTAAACAGCAGAATGTCCCCGTGGGCGTGCAGCATGCCATTGCGCACGCTGTAGCCCTTGCCGTGGTTGCCCGGGTTATGAAGGATCCGCATGTTGCCGAATCGGGCGGCAAAACCTTCCAGCACCTGCTGCGTGTCGTCGGTGGAACCGTCGTTGACGACGATGACTTCGGCGTTGAGGCCGGAGGTGGCGAGGAACGCGAAGATGCGCTCCAGCGTGCGGCCAACGCGCTGGCCTTCGTTATAAGCCGGGATGACAATCGAACAAAGTCTTGGCATGAGATGACAGGTAAACCGGCCCAACCGGCCTTGAACATTCCTGCGGCCTGGGTCGAATCTTGTCCCTCGCAGGCGAACGCAAATGATCCAACAAATTCTAACAGAGGAATTCAAGGCTTCCGCGAGGAACACACCGGCCCCTTCCGTCGATTGAAAAGCAGCCCCGCACGTTGTAGCCTTTTGCGCATGTACACCACCCGGAGACACATTCTTCTTGCGTTGGTGCTGGCGGCGCTTGCTTCCACGGCCGTAGCGGCCGCCAAGCCCAGAGTCATCAGCTGGGGCAAGCCGCTCAACGTCAAGCTGTTCCTTGGGCCCAGTGAAGAGGACACGGCGCCGATGAAGGTTCGAGCGCTCATGGTCGACGGGCATATCAAGGAGTTCGTCACCGGCGACACCCACGAGATCACCGACCGCGCCTTTGTCGTGCAGCGCGCCTTCCGGCTGAACAACAACCTGCCGGTTGACGACCGCAAGGCTCCGAACTGGATTTGGCAGAAAGGCTCGTGGCTGGCCGTAGACCGGCTGAATGCGCGCATCACGCAACTGAAGCTGCCGGAGTTTGATTCCTACTACTCGCACGCCGTGTGGTTCCGCGACTACGTTGCCTACTGCGGCGTCAGCGACGACGGGGAAAAGCTCTACGCCGTGGTGGCGCAGTGGGGCGTGCGCAAGCCCCTGCTGCTGAAGGCGATTGGCAAGGTGCCGGAAAAGGGCGGCGCGCCGGACAGCCTTTGCACCTTGCCTACCTGGGAGAAGAAGCCGACGCGCGTGACCTTCCATCCCACGCAGGGCGAGCCATTCAGCTACACCGTCTTCGGACACGCAGTGGACGCGCAGTCCGGCTCAAGCGACGAGGACTGAGTTCCCGCGTTACGACACGGCTGGCATGAATCCGAGAGTCCTCTCCGCAAGCCACTATTGCAGTGACTGCAGACGGCTGGCCGCCTGCTGCGCGGCGGGGCTTCCGGGCTGGACAGCCAGTTCCGCGCGATACTCCGCGGCGGCGCCTGCACGGTCTCCCTGCGCGAGGAGAATCTCTCCAAGGATCAGGTGATAGCCCTGCGCGGAGGGTGCCCGTTGCAACGCCAGGCGCGCATTCTGCGCGGCCTCGACGGGCCTCCCCTGCTTCCACTGCGCCACGGCCAGCAGAATGAACTGGTCGGCATCGCGCGGGTCAATCCGCACGCCTTGGGAAAGAGAACGCTCGGCCTCGGCGTAGCGCTCCTGATGCAGCAGGATGCGGCCCAGATTGTAGTGCGAGCGCCAGAACCCGGGGGCGCGCTCAATCACCTGCCGGTAGAGCGCCAGCGCCTCTTCAGTACGGCCGCGCTTTTGCAGTGCGTTGCCGAGGTTATCGCGCACGTTGCTGCTCTCCGGCACCATCGCCAGGCCGTTCCTGTACAGCAGAACGTCGTTGGCCCACGGCACCAGGTTGTAGAGCGTCACTGCGAGCGCCGCCAGGACCACAACCCCCAGCACTACCGCAGTGCGCTGGGGAGCTTCTGCAATGACGGGCAGCTCCTTCAGCAGTGCGACGGCCAGCAGCAGCATGCCAAATGACGAGATGTAGAGGAACCGGTCGTGCAGGAAGTCGTTCGGCGTCAGCGCACGCAGATAGAACGTTGGGAGCAGGAAAAGGAACGTTGCGATAAGGGCCAGCATGGCAACGTGGCGCTCACGGCAGCGAGAGATCAGCCACAGCAGAAGCGCCGCACACGCCAACAGCGCGAGCAACGGCATCCAGAAGCCACCCCACTCGGCGCGGGCCACGTACTGGCAGCGGTAGAACTCGCCGAGGCGGAGAGGGAGCACAAGGTGCTTCACCTCAAACCAGAGCACGGAAGGCGCAGTCAGCAGCATCGTGCTCCAAGGCAGGCTGCTGGCAGAAGATGCGCTTCCGACGCTCCCGCCTAATTGCTGCATGCGCAGCAGGGCATACACGGGCCAGAGCAGGAAGAACAGGGCTGACTGCCGCAGTGCCGGCAGCAGACTTCGCGAAAGACTCGCCTGTGTGCCATTCGCTTCGTTCGGCTCCCCCGCTTGTGGGGCCAGCCAAGCAGCGGCCAGCACGAGGACGGGGAACACCAGCGCGGATTCCTTGGAGAACATCCCGGCCAGCGCCATCGCAAGCGAACCGGCGAGCGCCCAAATAGCGTTCTTCTCGCGCCAGCGCAAAAACAGCCACAGGCTCAGAAGCAGACTGAACGTCATGAGCAGGTCGCTCGCAGCCGCCACCCACGCCACGTTCTCCACGTGCACCGGATGCACCGCAAACAACGCGCTCACGGCAAAGGCAGCGCCCCGGCTCCGCAGCAGGCGGGCCGCCAGAACAAACACAAGGAACGTAATGGCAACGTGCAGCAGCACCATTGCCGCATGCCATCCGGCGGGATTGAGACCAAAGAGCTGAAAGTTAAGCTTGCTCCACAGCCCGGTCATTGGACGCACCAGCGCCACGTCCCCGGAGGAAATGGTCCCTGCAACCTGGTTATGCCACGCGCGCAGATTCAGATTGTTCACGATCACCACTTCGTCGTCGTAAACAAACTCAAAGGCAAGCGTGCCGAGATAGGCGATGGCCGCCAGCGCGCAACTCACCAGTTCCATTGCGCCCGGCTGGAAAAACACAGAAGTCTGGCCTGCAGATGCGGGAGATGTCTTGCTCATGGTCATAGAGGCAGTGGTGCGCTTCGCCGCATGATGCAGCGACGGACTGAGTATACGGCCTTGCGGAGCCGGTTGCTATCGCGCCGCGCAGATGACGCCGAAGGCGATGGCGTTGATCTTGTCCTCGGCGCTCTCCACGCGCGAAGGAATAAGGATGGGCACGGTCGCACCCACAACCACGTGCGCGCACGCCGAACCGCCCAGATACTTGGCGCTCTTGCCGAGCAGATTTCCGGCCTCAATGTTCGGGACCACCAGGCAGTCAGCATAACCGGCGGCCTCAAGCCTCAGCCCCTTGGCCTCTGCCGCGGAACGCAGCAGCGCGCAGTCGAGCGCAACAGGCCCGAATATCTCGGCGTCGCCGAACTCACCGGCGGCACCCATCTCTGCCAGGGCCTTGGCATCCACCGTGGAGGGCAGCGCCTCGGAGACCGCCTCGGTGGCGCTCATGATGGCCATCTTCGGGCGGCGGAAGCCGATGTTGCGCAGCGCAAGAATGGCGTTCTGCACGATCTGCTTCTTGTGCTCAAGCGAAGGCGCCACGTTCAGACCGCCATCGGTGATGCCCACCAGGCGGCGGTAGCCGGCAAGCGTGTCTTCATAAAGAAGCACATCGCTCAGGATGCGCCCGGTGCGCAGTCCGTGCTCACGGTTCAGCACCGCGCCCAGCAGTTCGTCTGTTCGCAGGTGCCCCTTGAGCAGCACATCCACTTCGCCTGCGCGCGCCATGGCCACAGCCGTGGCGGCCGGCGCATCGGAAGCAACAATGCGCGCACCGGCCAGCAGTTTTGAGAGTCCAAGCTGGGTGGCCTTACGGCGTATGTTCTCCGCGTTGCCGATGAGGACGATCTCCGCCATGCCAAGTTCGTGCGCGCCACTGCCGGCGGTCAGCGCCACATCATCGTCGGCGGTGACCACGGCAACCCTTCGCGGGCCAAGTTCGCAGGCGCGCTCGCGCAGTTCCTGAAAATTCGCAATCGGCTTCGACAACGCCCGCACCGCAATATTCGGCATAGGTAACTCCGCACTCCGGAGAATCGCGCTCGCGCCACAGCGGAAGACTACGGTGGTCCGGCCTGACGCAAACGTACCATTCTGCTCCCGGCGGGGCCGTTTCCGCTATTCAGGCGTTTGATTGTGGTGCATAATTTTGTTGGTATCAGAAAGGCTTGGTGTAGGGAAGGCGGTGAAAGTCCGCCACTGCCCCGCAACTGTAAGTGCTGAGGTGACGGTCACGATTGCCACTGGAGCGACGCTCTGGGAAGGCGGCCGAAGCCAACGAAGCACGAGTCAGGAGACCTGCCAGGCACATGTCACGGCTTGAGTCGGCTTCGATGGGAGAGCCGGCGAGCATCTCGCGGTCACACGACCCGCAGAAGCTGCCAATCAGAATCCCACCTGACGCACATGCGTACGGGTGACCAATGCAGCGTGGTTTTCAGTTGAATTTCGGCAGCAATCTCAGGCGCGCATTCGGCGCGGCGCTGCTGCTCTGCGTTTGCGCGGCGCAGTCCGCCTGGGCCAGCCGCGTGCTGCGTGATGAAACCGGCCGCACCGTAACGCTGCCCGATCATGTGCAGCGCGTCGTCTCGCTCACACCGGCCATTACGGACACCATCTACGCGCTCGGCGGCGGCGCGCAACTGGCGGCTGTCACTGATTACACGGAGTTCCCTGCCGAGGCCCGTCAAAAGCCCCGCATCGGAGACATTCTGCATCCGTCGCTGGAGCGCATCGCGGCCTTGCATCCCGACGTGGTCATTGCCATGTCGACCCTGAACAGCCCGGACACCATCCGCAACCTTGAGCACATCGGCGTTCCTGTCTTCCTCGTCTCCGGGCAGGACTTGGCGGGCATTTACCGCTCGGTGGAGAGCATTGGCCACGTACTGGGGCGCGAACGCGAAGCGCAGCAACTGTTCAACAGCCTGCACGCGCGCGAGCGCAAAGTGCGAACACAGGCTCCGGCTAAGCGGCCCTCCGTGCTGCTGGTGGTTTCCGTCGATCCCTGCATCACCGCCGGGCATGGCTCATTCCTGACGGAAATGCTGGAAGCGGCGGGCACGCGCTCGGTCACCGCGGACATTCCGCGCGAGTGGATACGGCTGAACGTGGAGTCTCTGCTGGCGCGCAAGCCGGACTACATCCTCGTACTCGGACAGGCACCGTTCAGCGTGCGCGAATTGCAGTCACGCGCGGGCTGGCGAGAGCTGGAGGCCGTGCAGCGCGGACGCGTGCTGCGCATTGACGACCGCCTGCAGGTTCCCGCTCCGGTTGCGTTCGACGGCCTTGAGGCGCTGGCGCAGCAACTCCGCACCGCCGGAGGCGCGCGATGAGACTGGCCACCGCGCCCGCACATTCACTGCGCCGACTGGAAACCCTTGGCACCGGCGTGCTGCTGACGGCGGCGGCGCTGGTGGCGGTTTCGGCAATTCTGATTTCTGCAGGCATTGGCGCGGTACGCATCGCGCCGCTTGATGTTCTGCGCATGGTGCTGCATCCCGCACAGGCCGGCGATGCGGGAGTGGTATTGTTCAGCCTGCGGCTGCCGCGTGTGCTGGCGGCGGCGCTGGCAGGCGCGGGGCTTTCAGCAGCGGGTGTGCTCTTTCAGGGGCTGTTCCGCAATCCGCTGGCGGACCCGTTCGTACTGGGGGCCTCCGGTGGCGCGGCACTGGGCGGCGCGCTTGCGCTATTCCTGGCACCAACACTGTCATTCGCCGGCATGAGTGCCTCGGCTCTGTTCGCATTCGCCGGGTCGTTGCTGACCATGGCGATTGTGTGGGCCTTGGCCGGGCGCGGTGCCAGCGTGGAAAACATGCTGCTGGCGGGCTTCGCAATTGGCACCATGCTGAACGCCGCGACAACGGCCTTTGAGTTCGCGCAGGAAGCCTCGAATTCCTCGGCGCGGCTGCTGATGGTCTGGCTCTACGGGCAGATTGGCGTGCCGCCCTGGACGCAACTGGCATTGACTTCGGTGCTGATGCTGCTTTCCATCGGCGCGGCGCTGCCGCTGGCGCGCACGTTGAACACGCTGGCACTTGGCGAAGAATATGCGGCGCAGCTTGGCGTGCCGGTGGCGCGCGTGAAGATCGAAGTTGTGGTGCTGGGCTCGCTGCTGACGGCGCTGGCGGTTTCGCTCGGTGGACTCATTGGCTTTGTCGGACTGCTGGTGCCGCACGTGCTGCGCATCAGCTTTGGCCCGGACCAGTTTCGGCTGCTGCCGCTGGCGGCGCTGGCGGGCGCAGCGTTCCTGGTGCTGGCAGATTCGATTGCACGCACCGTCATTGCGCCGTCGGAGATTCCCGTCGGCATACTCACGGCGTTTCTTGGCGGTCCCATGTTTCTGTACCTGCTGTACAAAAGAAGGAAGGCGTAATGGCTGCAATGCTGGAAGTGCAACGCGTGGGCTTTGACCGCGGCGAGCGGCACATCTTCCGAGACCTGTCGTTCACGGTGCCGGAAGGCGGCATGATGGCCCTGCTCGGCCCGAACGGCGTGGGCAAAAGCACGCTGATGAGCCTGATCTGCGGGCTGGAGCAGCCGCTGGCAGGCGACATCCGTGTGGCCAGTCGCGCGCTCCGCGAATGGAAGCGCAAAGAGCTTTCACGCACGGTCGCACTGGTGCCGCAGACGCTGTTTGTCCCCTTCTCGTTCCGTGTGGAGCAGATTGTGGCGCAGGGCCGGGTGCCGCACCTCGGACGCTTTGGCGCGCTCACGCGGCACGACCGCGAAGTGATTGACGCGGCCATGGACGTCACCGACGTGGCCGCCATGCGCCACCGCACCTTCGACGAACTTTCCGGCGGCGAGATGCAGCGCGTGAAGATTGCCATTGCGCTTGCGCAGGAGCCACGGCTCATGCTGCTCGACGAGCCGACGCAGCACCTTGACGTGGGACGCCAGGTGGAACTGCTGCATCTGCTGCGCCAGCTGAACGAACGCGGCATTACCATCTTCGCGGCCCTACACGATCTGACACTGGTGCGCGAGAACTTCGGCAACGTGGTGCTGCTGACGCCGTATCCGGCCTGCCATGCAGGCAGCACTGAAGAAGTGATGACACCGGAGCTGCTGCAGAAGGCTTTCGGCGTGAGCGCCGCCAATTTCCGCCAGTCGTTCCGGCCGCAGCCAGCCGCCCGCGAAGCGGTGCTCGAATTCCCCGCGCGCGCCGAATCCGGGCGCAAATCCGGCCGAATCAATTAGACTTAAGATATCCACATGAAATCAGGGCCCGGTTCACCCCGGGCCTTTCGTCTGGGCAGAATTCCGCATCCTGCTCCGCCGTTCTGCTTTGCAGAAAGTATCCTATTCATGTGAATTGATCTGGTCCGCATGGCGGACATTGGAGATTGTGATGTCACAGTTCCCTGCTTCCCCTGATGCTCTTATCCCCTCGCAAGCCGACGGCGCTCCCGTGCAGCCCAAGCGCCCCTCGGTGCCAAGCGACCTTGAAATTGCGCAGGCCGCCACGCCGATCCCGATTACGCACATTGCCACAGAGGCCGGCATTCTGCCGCACGAGCTGGAACTGTACGGCAACACCAAAGCCAAGGTGCATCTGTCGATCCTCGAACGGTTGAAGCGCAAACCCGGCGGCAAGTATGTGGTGGTCACGGCCATTACGCCCACGCCGCTTGGCGAAGGCAAAACGACGACGACGGTCGGCCTGAGCCAGGCACTGGGCTCGCATCTCGGCAAGAAGGTCTTCACCTGCATTCGCCAGCCAAGCCAGGGTCCTACGTTCGGCATCAAGGGCGGCGCGGCCGGTGGCGGGTACAGCCAGGTCATCCCGATGGAGGAATTCAACCTCCACCTGACGGGCGACATTCACGCCATCAGCGCGGCCAACAACCTGCTTGCCGCCGCCATCGATACGCGTATCTTCCACGAGTCCACGCAGAGTGACGAAGCGCTGTTCAACCGCCTTTGCCCCACGGCCAAGGACGGCAGCCGCCGCTTTGCGCCGTCGATGCTGCGCCGCCTGCGCAAACTCGGCATTGAGAAGACAAATCCCTGCGAGCTGACGCCCGAGGAGCGCCGCCGCTTCGCGCGGCTCGACATTGATGCGGACACCATCACCTGGCGTCGCGTCGTCGACACCAACGACCGCATGCTGCGCGGCATCACCATCGGGCAGGGCGCAAACGAGAAGGGCCTGACGCGCGAGACCGGCTTCGACATTGCCGTGGCCAGCGAGATCATGGCCATCCTTGCGCTGACCACCAGCCTCACCGACATGCGCGAACGACTGGGCCGCATGGTCTTTGCCTCCGACAAGCAGGGCAACCCGGTGACTGCCGAGGACCTTGGCGTGGCGGGCGCGCTCACCGTGCTGATGAAGGACACGATCATGCCCACGCTGATGCAGACGCTGGAGGGCACACCGGCCTTTGTGCACGCTGGACCGTTCGCCAACATCGCGCACGGCAACTCCTCGATCATCGCCGACCAGATGGCGCTCAAGCTCGTGGGGCGCGAAGGCTACGTCATCACGGAAGCAGGCTTCGGTGCCGACATCGGCTTTGAGAAGTTCTGCAACATCAAGTGCCGCCAGAGCGGCCTAGCACCGGATTGCGCGGTGCTGGTGGCTACCATCCGCGCGCTGAAGATGCACGGCGGCGGTCCGAAGGTGGTTGCGGGCCAGCCGCTGCCGCCCGCCTACACGGACGAGAACCTGGAGCTGCTGGAGAAGGGCTGCGCGAACCTGGCACGCCACATCGCCATCGTGCGCAAGTTCGATATTCCGGTGGTGGTGGCCATCAACCGCTTCAACACTGACACCGACGCGGAGGTTGCGCTGGTGCGGCGGCTGGCCCTGGAAGCCGGAGCCGAGGACGCAGTGATGAGCGACCACTGGGCCGAGGGCGGCGCAGGTGCCGAAGCACTGGCGGATGCGGTGGTCGCGGCCTGCGACCGTCCGAACAGCTTTCACGTGCTCTACCCGAAGGAGACCTCGATCAAGGAGAAGATTGAGACCATCGCGCGCGAAATGTACGGCGCGGCGGGCGTGGAGTACTCCCCCGAGGCAGAGAAGAAAATCGAGCTTTACACGCGGCAGGGCTTCGACAAGCTGCCGATCTGCATGGCGAAGACGCACCTCAGCCTGAGCCATGATCCGCTGCTGAAGGGCGCGCCGACGGGCTTCATCGTTCCCGTGCGCGATGTGCGCGCCAGTGTGGGCGCGGGCTTTGTGTACCCGCTGCTGGGCACCATCAACACGCTGCCCGGACTGCCCACGCGCCCCGGGTACTACGAGATCGACATTGACACGCGCACCGGCCGGGTCATCGGACTGTCGTAGCGCGGTGTTTCAGAAGAAGTCTGCTGGAAACAAGAATGAGCACAGTCCCCGCGGATTGTGCTCATTCTTCTTGTACGCGAAACACGCAGCAAAGCTCCTGCCTGCCGCGCTGCCAATTCCTTGTGAATTGCGCCTACCGCTGCGGCATGGGTATGACGCGGTGCCCGCCGGATGGCGCATTCGGCTGCTTGAGCACGCCCTTCTCCTCCATCTCGTCAATCAGAATGTCGAGGAGCGACATGACAATCTCCGGGCGGTGCCGCGCCTCTTCCACAAGATGGCGCGAGCAGATGGGACGGCCCTCCCAGTCGGGCAGGTCGCCGTCGGCGATGGAGGCGTAGAGCTGATAGCGCGCCTGGTTGGCGCATTTGCCGGCACTGCACTTGTGCTGGAGCGCGCCGTTCTCGTCCTTCAAATTAATGGCCACTAGATTGAACATTTCGTGTTCCTTTCCACAAGCTGCTTGCGCTGCCGGTTGCGGGAGTTTGAAGTTATGAGTCTTTGCCGTTGCCGTTGGTGGCGGCGCGGCGGTTGATGATGTTCTCCACTGTAAGTACGCACTCGGCCATGTCGCGGATGGAGCGGCGCGTGCGACGGCTCTCTTCGCGCAGCGCAGCGTAGGCTTCCGGCTCGGTCATGCCATAGCGCTGCTGCAGAATTCCCTTGGCGCGCTCGATCAGCTTGCGTTCCTCAAGCTGCTGGCGAATGAGCTGCGCTTCCTGCTTGAGCCGCGCGTTGTGTTCGGCGAGTTGCGAGTAGGCAATGGCTCCTCCCATCTGCTCGCCCAGAAAGCTGAGGATGGCCATCTCGGCCGGGGTGTGCGCGTGTGCTTCGCGGTGATGCACGTTGAGCACGCCGATCACTTCTCCACCGCGCAGCAGCGGCAGCGACAGCAGCGCTTCGTAGGTGTCTTCCACCAGAGTGGAGAAGCTCTTGAAACGCGGGTCTCGCCAGGCCTCGTGGCTGAGCGCAACAATGCTGTTGTGCTGCGCCACCCAGCCGGTGATGCCTTCACCAATCGTCAGCCGCACCTCGCCGATTTCGGCGTCATGCGGTAGCTGCGAGGCGCGCAGAACAATGTCTCCGGTTTCGTGGTCCGGCAGGTAAACCAGGCAGGCGTCGCAACCCGTGACCTCGACGGCAATCGAGATCAGCTCCTGCAACATGTCGTCAATCGACAGGCCGCTGCTTACAACGCGACTGGTGCGGTGCAGGATCGCAACTTGCCACTTTGCCGTTTCCTCGTGCGGCATTTTTGCTCCAACGCAGAATTCATCCCTCACCCCACACCCAGTAGTGCGAGGTTAAAGAGACACCGGCGTTGTGGCCAATCAAAACTTTCTATCCGTGTTATAAGCACGCGCGGCGGAGCCTGTATTCATGCGGTTGTAATAGAGATGCATGGCGCGGCAATCAGGAAAACCGGCAGCATGCGATAGATTTTTTCGATTGGACGCGCCGAATCGTTCTGCGTATGCTCGCATCATCACAACCGGAAACCAAGCAAGCACGCCGACCATGACCGTCGCTGCGGGCTTTCTATTTTTCCGTTTCGCTTGAAGGCGTCGCGCCGTAGCTGCCGCCTCATCCGTGCTCTCAGTTCGAGCCAGGGCCCTGTGCCGTGTTCCACGGCTGGCCCGCACAACTACAACACAGTTCGCAACCGCGCGAGTGCGTCTCGCGCGCACAGAGTTCTCTTCCTCCGCGGAAGAGAGCCCACAGACTTTTATTCCATCAAGGAGCAGACATCATGAGGAAGGTTGCAATCTACGGCAAAGGCGGCATCGGCAAGTCCACCACCACGCAGAACACGGTCGCGGCTCTGGCGGAAATGGGCAAGAAGGTAATGGTTGTCGGCTGCGATCCGAAGGCCGATTCGACGCGCCTGCTGCTGGGCGGCCTGGCTCAGAAGACCGTGCTCGACACGCTGCGCGATGAGGGCGACGAAGTCGATCTGGAAGATATCCGCCGCGTAGGCTTCGGCAGCACCTACTGCACGGAGTCCGGCGGCCCGGAGCCGGGCGTGGGTTGCGCCGGCCGCGGCATCATCACCTCCATCAACATGCTGGAGCAGCTCGGCGCCTACCGCGAGGATGTGGGCCTCGACTACGTCTTCTATGACGTGCTCGGCGACGTTGTCTGCGGCGGTTTTGCCATGCCGATCCGTGAAGGCAAGGCGCAGGAAATCTACATTGTCTGTTCCGGCGAAATGATGGCCATGTACGCGGCCAACAATATCTGCAAGGGCATTGTGAAGTTCGCGCAGGCCGGCGGCGTCCGCCTCGGCGGCCTCATCTGCAACAGCCGCAAGGTGGATAACGAACGCGAAATGATTCAGGAGCTGGCCCGCCAGCTCGGCACTCAGATGATCCACTTTGTGCCGCGTGACAACGACGTGCAGCGCGCCGAGATCAACCGCAAAACCGTCATTGACTGGAAGGCCACCTGTCCGCAGGCCGACGAATACCGCACGCTGGCGCGGTCCATCGAAGAGAACAAGATGTTCGTCATCCCGAAGCCGCTGGAGATCGAGTCGCTCGAGAAGCTGCTGATCGATTTCGGCCTGGCCGAGGAAGCCCCGAAAGAGGGCGTGGCCTAACCTGCTCCGCGGGGCCTGCCACCGGCAGGCCCACGCCATAACGACATTCGAGGTGAGGAAGCCGATATGACGATGGACCCGAAAGCATTCAAGGAAGAACTGATCTCCATTTACCCGAAGAAGCTGGCCCGCAAGCGCGCCGACCAGATCGTCGTCAACGAGCGTCGACCGGACGGCTCGGTGCCGGAGATCAAGGCCAACACGCGCAGCAGCCCGGGCATCATTACCCAGCGCGGCTGCACCTACGCCGGCTGCAAGGGCGTGGTCATCGGGCCCAGCCGTGACATTCTCAGCATCACGCACGGCCCCATCGGCTGCGGCTTCTACTCCTGGCTCACGCGCCGCAACCAGACGCGTCCGCCCAGCGACGATGCGCCGAACTTCATCAACTACTGTCTCTCCACGGACATGACCGAGCAGGAGATTGTCTTTGGCGGCGAGAAGAAGCTGAAGGCCGCCATCAAGGAGGCTTACCAGCTCTTCAAGCCGAAGGCCATCGCCATCTTCTCCACTTGTCCGGTCGGCCTCATCGGTGACGATGTGCATGCTGTGGCGCGCGAGATGAAGGCTGAGCTTGGCATCAACGTTTTCGGCTTCAGCTGTGAAGGCTACCGCGGCGTCAGCCAGTCGGCCGGCCACCACATTGCAAACAACCAGCTGCTGCGCCACGTCATTGGCCTGAATGACGCGGTGACCGAGGAAAAGTTCAAGGTCAACATGCTGGGTGAATACAACATCGGCGGCGATGCGTTCGTCATCGAGGAGCTGTTCAAGCGCTGCGGCATCAAGCTGGTCTCGACCTTCAGCGGCAACTCCGATTACGACAGCATGGCGAACTCGCACACCGCCGACTTGAACCTCATCATGTGCCACCGCTCCATCAACTACGTGGCCGAGATGATGGAAAAGAAGTTCGGCATTCCCTGGATCAAGATCAACTTCATCGGCGCCGATGCCACCGCCAAGTCTCTGCGCAAGATCGCCAAGTACTTTGACGATCCCGAACTGACCGAGCGCGTGGAGAAGGTGATTGCCGAGGAGATGCCGAAGGTGGACGCCGTGCTGGCGGACGTAAAGAAGCGCACCACCGGCAAGAAGGCAATGTTGTTCGTGGGCGGCTCACGCGCGCACCACTACCAGATGCTGTTCAACGAAATGGGCATGAAGACCATCGCCGCCGGTTACGAGTTCGGTCACCGCGACGACTACGAAGGCCGCCGCGTGTTGGCTGACATCAAGGTTGATGCCGACAGCAAAAACATTGAGGAGATCACGGTGGAGCCGGATCCGGAGCGCTACCGCTCGCGCCGCACGCCGGAACAGTTGGCCGCGCTGGCCGCCGATCCCGCAATGGAGTTGCGCGACTACGTTGGCATGATGCCCGAGATGGAAGAAGGACAGCTCGTCATCGACGACATCAGCGAGCACGAGATGGAGCAGTTGCTCGCCACCTACAAGCCTGACATTTTCTGCGCCGGCATCAAGGAAAAGTTCGGCGTACAGAAGATGGGCATTCCCTGCAAACAGCTGCACAGCTATGACTACGGCGGTCCCTACGCCGGCTTTGAAGGCGCCATCAACTTCTTCCACGAGATCGACCGCATGGTCAGCATGAAGGTGTGGAAGCTGACGACGCCGCCCTGGTTGCGCAAGGATGAACCCGCGCAATTCGCCGCCGACTAGCAGAACCAGCGGACGGTGCGCCAGACGGCCGCCGTCCCACCGTTCCAGTCAACAAAATCGTGCACACGTACTGCCCCTGGCGGGCAGAAGGGAGAGTTTTACCTATGTTGCTGCGACACACTTCCCCGGAGGTCCTTGAGCGGTCGGCCTTGACCGTAAACCCGGCCAAGACCTGTCAGCCCATCGGCGCCATGTACGCCGCGCTCGGCATCCACGGATGCCTGCCGCACAGCCACGGTTCGCAGGGATGCTGCGCCTACCACCGCAGCACGCTTACGCGCCATTACAAAGAGCCTGTGATGGCCGCCACCAGCTCGTTCACCGAAGGCTCTTCGGTCTTCGGCGGACAGGCCAACCTGCTGCAGGCCCTGCAGACGATCTTCACCGTCTACAACCCGGAGATTGTCGCCGTCCACACCACGTGCCTCTCCGAAACCATCGGCGACGACATCGTGCAGATTTCCGCCAAGGCGCGCGATGAGGGCAAGGTGCCGGAGGGCAAGTTGGTCATCCATTGCAACACGCCCAGTTATGTGGGTTCGCACGTCACCGGCTTCTCAAGCATGTGCAAGGCCATGGTCGACTACCTTGCCGAGCCCGGTAAGTCCGCCACGCGCCGCCTGAACGTGCTGCCCGGCTGGGTGGAACCGGCGGACATGCGCGAACTCAAGCGCCTGGCCGCCGTGCTTGGCGTGGAGATCGTGATGTTCCCCGATACCAGCGGCGTGCTCGATGCCCCGCAGACCGGCGAGCACGAATTCTATCCGCGCGGCGGCGCCACCATCGCCGAGATCAAAAGCTCCGGCTCCAGCACGGCCACCATCGCGCTCGGCCCCACGGCCTCCACGGCGGCGGCGGACGCGCTGGAACAGAAGTGCGAAGTTCCGCGCGAAATTCTTGAGCTGCCCTACGGCGTGAAGGCCACCGACCGCTACATTGACGCGCTGCGCACGCTCGGCGGCGTGCAGGTGCCGGCCTCCATCACCGACGAACGCGGCCGCCTGATCGACATGATGGCCGACATGCATCAGTACACGTTCGGCAAGCGTGTGGCGCTCTGGGGCGACCCCGATCAGTTGGTCTCGCTTTGCGAATTCCTCGTGGAGCTGGACATGAAGCCGGTCTACATCGTCAGCGGCACGCCCTCGACGCGCCTGGAAGACCGCCTGAAGACCGTGCTCGGCGACCTTGCCGACGAAGCCAAGATCGCCGTTGGTTCGCAGGCTGACATGTACCTGATGCACCAGTGGATCAAGAACGAATCGGTGGACCTGCTGATTGGCAACACCTACGGCAAGTACATCTCGCGTGACGAGGACATTCCGTTCCTGCGCCACGGCTTCCCCATCCTCGACCGCGTGGGACACCAGTTCTTCCCCACCGTCGGTTACACGGGCGGCATGCGGCTGCTGGAACAGATCCTGAACCTGTTCATGGACCGGCAGGACCGCACGGCACTGGAAGAGAAGTTTGAGCTGACTATGTAACGCCAGCATGGGCGCTTCGCCACGGCAAGGCGTACACGCTGGAAGGACACTCCGAAAGCACCACGCGGGCCGCACGCAACAGGCGGCCTGCAACAGAAACAAGCAGCAAGAAGCAACCTCGGGGAGTGGACGATGTCAGAGATTCTGAAGGAACGCAAAGGTCAGGTGCAGCGTAAAGGCTCCGAACCGTTCGCGCTGGAGTGTGAAAAGCCCAGCGCCGCAGGTTCGGTCAGCCAACGCGCCTGCGTCTTCTGCGGCTCGCGCGTCGTCCTCTATCCCATTGCCGACGCCCTGCACATTGTGCACGGGCCGATCGGTTGCGCCAGCTACACCTGGGACATTCGCGGCGCGCTCTCCAGCGGCCCGCAGATTCACCGCCTCAGCTTCTCTACCGACCTGCAGGAGCTGGACGTGGTGCATGGCGGCGAAAAGAAGCTGCGTGCGGCGCTGAACGAATTAATCGACGCGCACAAGCCGAAGGCAGCCTTCGTCTACGCCACCTGCATAGCCGGCGTCATCGGTGACGACGTGGATGCCATCTGCAAACTCGTCAGCCAGGACAAGGGAATTCCCGTGCTGCCCGTGCACTCCGAGGGCTTCAAGGGCACAAAGAAGGACGGCTACCGTGCCGCCTGTGACGCGCTCTACCAGCTCATCGGCACCGGCGACACCACGGCGATCACGCCCGCGAGTATCAACATCCTCGGCGACTTCAACCTCGCCGGAGAGATTTGGATGATCAAGGACTACTACCGGCGCATGGGCGTCGAGGCGGTCTCCTGTATCACCGGCGACGGCCGCGTGGATGAGATCCGCCGCGCGCATGGTGCGGCGCTCAACGTGGTGCAGTGCTCCGGCAGCATGACGCACCTGGCCAAGCGACTCAAGGATGAGTACGGCACGCCGTTCATCAAGGTTTCCTACTTCGGCGTCGAGGACATGTCGGAGGCGCTCTACGACGTGGCCCGCCACTTTGAGAGCGAAGAGATCATGCGCCGCGCGCAGGAACTTGTACGCGAAGAACTGACGCGCATCATGCCGGAGATTGCCCGCTACCGGAAGAAACTGACCGGCAAGCGTGCGGCCATCTACGTCGGCGGCGCCTTCAAGGCCTTCTCGCTGGTGCGCGCGCTGCGCCACCTCGGCATGAAAACCGTGATGGTCGGCTCGCAGACCGGCAACAAGGAAGATTACGAGATGCTTCGCGAGATGTGCGATGAAGGCACCATCATCGTCGACGACTCGAACCCGCTGGAACTGGCGACGTTCCTGAGCGAAGAGCATGTCGACCTGTTCATCGGCGGCGTGAAGGAGCGGCCCATCGCCTACAAGCTCGGCATCGGCTTCTGCGACCACAACCATGAACGCAAGGAAGCACTGGCCGGCTTTGAAGGCATGCTGAACTTCGCGAAAGAGGTTTACAGCAGCGTGGCCAGCCCGGTCTGGGCGCTCACCAACACCGCCCGCGGACGCTCGCTGGAGGTGGTGCGATGAGCACAGCTCCCAAGACTCCGAAGACTCCGGCACCGAACTGGGTGAGCACGCGCAACCCCTGCAAGCTGTGCGCGCCGCTCGGCGCTTCGCTCGTCATGCGCGGCATTGAAGGCGCGGTGCCTTTTCTGCATGGCTCGCAGGGATGCGCCACCTACATGCGCCGCTACATCATCAGCCACTTCCGCGAGCCTATGGACATTGCGGCCTCGGGCTTCAGCGAGGCAAGCACCATCTTTGGCGGCGGGCCGAACCTGCGCCAGGGCATCACCAACGTTGCGCGGCAGTACAAGCCCGCGCTGGTTGGCATCGCCACCACCTGCCTCACCGAGACGATCGGCGAGGACATGGGCTTGATGCTTTCGGAATTCAAGAACTCCGACGCCGGCAAAGACGCTCCCACGCTCGTGCATGTCTCCACGCCGAGCTACAGCGGCACGCACATTGATGGCTTCCACGCCGCGGTCCGCGCCGTGGTGGAGCAGCTCGCGACAAAGAATGACTCGGCGGCCCGCGACGGACACATCAACATTTTTCCCGGCTTCGTCTCCGCCTCGGACTTGCGCCACCTGAAGGAGATCGCCAATGCCTTCGAGCTGCCGCTGACGCTGTTCCCCGACTATTCGGAGACGATGGACGGGCCGGTGCTCGAGCACTATTCCAAGCTCCCCGCAGGCGGCACGCCGATCACTGCGCTGCGCTCGACGGCGAACGCAGCGGCCAGCATCGAGTTCGGACGCACGCTGCGCACGAAGGACTCTGCAGCATCGTTCTTGAAGAAACAGTTTGAGGTTCCTGCACACCGCGTCGGCATGCCTGTAGGCCTCCGCGAAAGCGATGCATTCTTCCAGGCACTCGAGGAGATCAGCGGGCGTCCAACGCCGAAGCTGTTTACAGCCGAGCGCGGGCGTCTGCTTGACGCCTATGTGGACGGTCACAAATACGTCTTCGGCAAACGCGCCATCGTCTTTGGCGACGAGGACCTTGTGATCGGCCTGGCATCTTTTCTCTCCGAAATCGGCGTGGTGCCCGTGTTGTGCGCCAGCGGCGGCAAGAGCGGCGCCTTTGCCGACTCCATCGCCGAGGTCACAGGCATCTGCACCGAAGAGGTGACGGCCCGCGACAATCTTGACTTCATGACCATGGCCGAGCTGGCGCGTGAGATGAAGATCGACTTCATGATCGGCCCCAGCAAGGGCGCACCACTCTCTCGCGAGCTCGGCGTGCCGCTCATTCGCGTCGGCTTCCCAATTCACGACCGCTTCGGCGGGCAACGCCGCCTGCACCTTGGCTACCGCGGCGCGCAAGAGCTTTTTGATCTCGTCGTCAACACGCTGCTTGAACGCAAACAGAACGCATCACCCATCGGCTACAGCTATCTGTGAGGTTGCAAACGATGCCATTGGATCTGACTCAGCACCCGTGTTTCAATTCCGAGGTCCGTCACACGACAGGACGCATCCACCTGCCGGTTGCCCCGCGCTGCAACATCCAGTGCAACTACTGCAACCGCAAGTTCGACTGCATGAATGAGAGCCGCCCGGGCGTGACCAGCGCGGTGCTCAAGCCGCAGCAGGCGGTCGCCTACCTGGGCGAGGTGCTGGAGCGCGTGCCGCAGTTGAAAGTGGTGGGCATTGCCGGACCCGGCGACCCGTTCGCCAGCGCCGACGAAACGATGGAGACCCTGCGGCTGGTACGTGAAAAGTATCCGGAGATGCTGCTCTGCGTGGCGAGCAACGGTCTGGCTATTGCGCCGCACGTTGAGGAACTGGCCCGGCTCGAAGTCAGCCACGTCACTATCACCATCAATGCCGTGGACCCGAAGATTGGCGCGCAGATTTACGGCTGGGTGCGCGACAACAAGACAATCTACCGTGGCGAAGCTGCCGCACGCATTCTGCTGGAACGCCAGCTTGAATCGATCAAGCTGTTGAAGGCCGCAGGCATTACCGTCAAGGCCAACACCATCCTTGTGCCCGGCATCAATGACGAACACGTGAAGGACGTTGCCTGGCAGATGCGTGAGCTGGGTGTGGACGTGATGAACTGCATCCCGGTCTACCCCGTCGAAGGCACGCCATTCGAGGACATGCCGGAGATCCCGATGGATGACCTGCGCGAGATCCGCGCCGAAGTGGGCGAGGTACTGCCGCAGATGGAGCACTGCTCACGCTGCCGCGCCGATGCCGTCGGCATGCTCGGCGACGACAAGGCAATCGAGCTGGTGGACATCATGCGGGCGGCTGCTAACGGCCTACTTGACGACCGCAGCAACCGCCCCTACGTGGCCGTGGCCAGCATGGAAGGAATCCTAGTCAATCAGCATCTGGGCGAGGCACAGAAGCTCTGGATCATGAAGTACGCCGAAGATGAACCCGAGCTGATCGAGTTCCGCGCAACGCCCGAACCGGGCGGCGGCAACGAGCGCTGGCGCGACCTGGCTGAAATTTTGAAGGACTGCCATTCGATTCTCGTCAGCGGTGTGGGCCGTGCGCCGCGCTGGGTGCTGGAGCGCGCGGGCGTGCGCGTGATCGAGATGCAGGGACTGATCTCCGATGCCATGACCAGCCTGCACACCACGGGAGAGGTTCCCGTGATGATGCAGCGGCAGTTCAAGGGTTGCGGCTCCGGTTGCCAGGGCACCGGCACCGGCTGCGCTTAATTCACGTTTCATAAGGAGCACGCATATGAAAGCACCGAAGCATCACATCTTTGTCTGCGCCAGCTTCCGGGTTGGCGGTGAAAGCCAGGGGGCCTGCGCCAAGAAGGACTCGGGCTCGCTGCTCGGGTACCTGGCCTCGGAACTGGCGGATCGCGGCATGGACGACGTAACGGTTTCGAGTACTGGATGCCTCAGCCGCTGTGAAAAGGGGCCGGTAATGATCGTCTATCCCCAGGGCTATTGGTACGGCGAGGTCAACGAGGAGAAGATCGACGAAATTCTGGACGCGCTGGAAGACGGCGAGCCTGCGGCTTCCCTGTTGATGAACTAAGGAGCCGACGATGCACCTTACTCATGACATGCCACCCGTGTGGATGATCGACTCCACGCTCCGCGACGGCGAGCAGGCGCCCGGTGTCAGCTTTACCCGCGCGGAGAAGCTGGCGCTCGCCGGCGTGCTCGACCGGCTCGGCGTGCCGGAGTTGGAGTGCGGCATTGCCGCCATGGGTGAGGCAGTGTGCGACGACCTGCGGGCGCTGGTCGCCAGCGGTCTGCATGCACGGCTGACAGGCTGGTGCCGCGCGCGGCGCGAGGATCTGGAGGCCACCGCCTCCTGCGGCCTGCGCTCGGTGCACATCGCGTTTCCACTTTCAGACGTGCAACTGGCCACGATTGGGCAGGACCGCGCCTGGGCCCTACGCAATGTGCATGAGTTTGTGGCGCTGGCGCGGACCATGTTCGATCACGTCTCGGTCGGCGCACAGGACGCCTCCCGAACCTCACCGGAATTTCTTCTGCGCTTTGCGGAAGCCGCGCGGGAAGCGGGCGCAAACCGTTTGCGCTATGCCGATACTGTAGGCCTTGCGAATCCATTTGTACTGCGCGAGCAGATTCGCGAATTGAAGACAGCCTGCGGAGAAATGATGTTGGAGTTCCACGGCCACAACGACCTCGGCATGGCCACGGCAAACTGTCTCGCCGCGGTTGACGGCGGAGCCGATGCGCTCTCCGTCACGTTGAATGGGCTGGGCGAGCGCGCTGGCAATGCGGCGCTGGAGCAGGTGACGCTTGCGCTCCGCCACGCTGCTGGGCGGGAGTGCGGTCTGCGCACCGAACTGCTGCCCCACGCCTGCGAGCTTGCGGCGGAGTTTTCCCGTCGGAGCATTCCCCCGGCGCAGCCTGTGGTCGGCACTGCGGCTTTCCAGCACGAATCCGGCATCCACGCCAGCGGACAGTTGCGCGATTCGCGCGCCTATGAGCCTTTTGCCGCTGCCGAAGTGGGCCGTTCTACCGAGATCATTGCCGGCACGCACTCCGGCCGCGATGGCGTAATTCACCTGCTGGAGCAGCAGGGCGTTCGCACTGATCGGGCCTCAGCCGCACGCGTGGTTTCAAAACTGAACACGCTGTGCCGCTCGCGAAAAGCGCCAGTCACCGCCCAGGAACTTGCTTCGCTCTACCGCGCAGCCTACTCCAAGCGCTAACGCTGGCAAAAGCCGCCATTTTTGCAATTCCCTCTCCGAAACATCCCATCCTTTTCAAGTATTTACAAAAGTTAATATCCATTGCTTTCTGGTGTATCGTCTACTTAAGTGGGGATGTTGTTTGACAATTGCGTAGTACCCTCACGCCCGGTGACAAGCCCACCGTCGCATTTCGTCGACTGAACATTGGGTTACGTTTTCCCGTCTCACTATCCAGCGGCTCCCAAACGAACTCGCCTTCGGTCGCCCTCAGTTTGTGCACGAAAACAGAAAGGATTTTTCCCAAGATGCATTTCGGTACATGGCCAAAAATGCTCATCGCAGGCAGCGTAGCGCTGGCGGGCCTGTTCGGCTCGGCTTGCAACGCCCATCGCAACGCAATGCCGCAGATGGGTCCGACGGAGGTTTCTGTTCTGACCCTCCAGCCGGAGCCCCTGGTGCTGACCACGGAGTTGCCGGGCCGCACCAGCGCATACCTGACCGCGGAGATCCGCCCGCAGGTCAATGGCATCGTCAAGGCCCGCTTGTTCCAGGAAGGTGCTCTGGTTCATCAGGGAGAGGTGCTTTACAGAATTGACCCGGCGCCCTATGAGGCGGCCGTGGGACAGGCCAAGGCAAACCTGGCGACTTCGCAGGCCGAACTCGTCAACGCACAGGCCAACCTGCCCTCGTTGCAGGCTCGTGTGGACCGTTACAAGGACCTGGTTGCCATCCACGCCGTGGGCCAGCAGGACTACGATGACGCGCTGGCTGCTCTACAGCAGGCGCAGGCCACGGTGAACTCGCGCAAGGCGGCGGTGGAATCCGCCCGTGCCGCGCTGCGCACCGCGGAGATCAACCTGTCCTACACGCCGATCAAGTCGCCCATCACGGGACGCATCGGCAAATCCAGCATCACGGTGGGTTCGCTCGCCAGCTCTTACCAGGCAACGCCGCTCGCCACCGTGCAGCAGCTCGACCAGGTGTACGTGGACGTGACGCAGTCGAACGCCGACCTGCTCCGCCTGCGTCATGACCTGGAAACCGGACGCCTACAGAAGGGCGGCAGCGACCAGCGCAAGGTGAAGCTGATCCTCGAGGATGGCTCCACCTATCCCATCGAAGGCACGCTGCAGTTCCGCGACGTCACCGTGGACCCGACGACCGGCGCCGTGAACCTGCGCATGGTCTTCACCAATCCCAAGGAAGTTCTGCTGCCCGGTACGTTTGTGCGCGCCGTGGTGGAAGAAGGTGTTCGTCAGCAGGCTCTGCTTATTCCGCAGCAGTCTGTTGCGCGCGACCCCAAGGGCAACCCGTTCCTGTGGGTGGTGGCAGCCGACGGCAAGGTACAGCGTCGCGGCATTGAGATCGAACGCTCCATCGGCAGCCGCTGGCTGGTCACCAAGGGTGTGAACAGCGGCGACCGCGTGATTGTGGAAGGCACCGACCGTGTGCGCGACGGCGCCGAAGTGAAGGCTGTGCCGTACCAGGCCTCCGCGAACAGCACGGATGCCCAGCCTGCGGCGGGTGCGGAGAGGAAGTAGGCATCTATGTCAAAGTTCTTCCTCGCGCGCCCCGTTTTTGCGTGGGTGATTGCGATCGGCATCATGGTCCTTGGCTGCCTGGCCATCTACACCCTGCCGATCTCGCAATATCCGCCCATCGCGCCGCCGTCCATCGCCATCCAGGCCGTCTATGCCGGTGCATCGGCTGAGACGGTGGAAAATACCGTGACCCAGATCATCGAGCAGAAGATGACCGGGTTCGACAACCTGCTTTACATGTCCGCCACGAGCGCCTCGTCCGGAGTCTCCCGTATTGAATTGACGTTCAAACCGGGGACGGACTCCGACGTAGCCTGGACTCAGGTGCAGAACAAGCTGCAACTGGCCACGGCCAGCCTGCCGGAGTCTGTGCAGCGTTACGGCATCACCGTCAGCAAGTCCACCCGCAACTACCTCATGTTCGTCGGTCTGGTCTCCGAGGACGGCAGCATGGACGCCGCCGACCTCCGTGACTATGCACAGTCGAACTTGGAAAAGGTGATTGCGCGTGTGCCCGGCGTCGGCGAGGTCACTTCCTTCGGCAGTCAGTACGCCATGCGCATCTGGCTCAACCCCGATCGTCTGACCGATTACAAGATGACGATCTCCGACGTGACCACCGCGCTGAAGGCCTACAACGTGGAAGTCTCCGCCGGACAGCTTGGCGGACAACCCGCAGTGCCCGGACAGCGGTTGAATTCGGCCATTGTGGTGCAGAACCTGCTGAAGACGCCGGAAGAGTTCGGCAACATTCCGATTCGCAGCAATCCGGATGGCTCCGTAGTGCGCGTGCGCGATGTGGCGCGCACGGAGATGGGCACCGAATCCTACGATGTTGAGGCTTATTACAACGGCAAGGACGCCGCTGGCCTGGCCGTCCGCCAGGTGCCAGGAGCCAACGCCCTTAACACGGCACAGGCCGTGCGCGACAAGGTCGACGAAATGTCGCGCTACTTCCCGCATGGCATGAAGGCCGTGGTTCCCTTTGACACCACGCCGTTCACGCGCGTGGCCATTCATGAAGTGGTGAAGACCCTGATCGAGGCCATCGTGCTGGTGTTCCTCATCATGTGGCTCTTTATGGGCAACATCCGCGCCACGCTCATTCCGACCATCGCCGTGCCGGTGGTGCTGCTTGGCACCTTTGGCGTCATGGCGCTGTTCGGGTACTCCATCAACATGCTGACCATGTTCGCCATGGTGTTGGCCATCGGCCTGCTGGTCGATGACGCCATCGTCGTGGTGGAAAACGTGGAACGCGTGATGAGCGAAGAGGGCCTGCCACCTCTGGAAGCCACTGCAAAATCAATGGAGCAGATTACCAGCGCCCTGATCGGCATCGCGCTGGTGCTCTCGGCTGTCTTCGGCCCCATGGCCTTCTTCTCCGGCTCCACGGGCATCATCTACCGCCAATTCTCCGTCACCATCATCGCCTCGATGTTGCTGTCGGTGGTTGTGGCGTTGATCCTGACCCCGGTACTATGCGCCACATTCCTGAAGCAGGTGGAACGCGGACATGACCTGACGGAAGGCTCCTGGTCGGTGCTGCGTCCGTTCCTGGCGTGGTTCAATCGCACCTTCAACTGGTGGCGAGAGCGCTATCTGAATGTGGTGCACCACTCATTCGCCAAGAAGGGCCGCTACCTGCTGCTTTATGTGGGTATCCTGGTGGTGGTCGGTGTGTTGTTCTTCCGTCTGCCAACCGGCTTCCTGCCGGATGAGGACCAAGGCTCCATCATCTCTTCCGTCGTGCTGCCCGCCGGCTCCACCAGCGAACAGACCCGCGCAGTCGCCATGCAGGTCACGCAGTACATCATGGCGAATGAGAAGGACGCGGTACAGAGCGTGATGCCGCTGGTTGGCTTCGGCATGGGCGGACAAGCCCAGAACCAGGGCATGATCTTCATCCGCCTGAAGGATTGGGACCAACGCAAGGGAGAGAAGAACACAGCGAAGGCTGTGGCCGGACGCATCATGGGACGCTTCATGGGACTCCGCGAAGCTCGCGTGCTCGCCTTCCCGCCGCCGCCGATCGTGGAACTCGGCACCGCCACCGGCTTCGATTCCGAACTGGTCGACTTCGGCGGCATCGGTCACGAGGGCCTGATGCAGGCACGCGATCAACTGCTGCAGATGGCCGCCAAAGACCCGCGCCTGGTGCGCGTGCGTCACAACGGCCTCGACGACGTGGCGCAGTTCCGCGTGGATGTGGATTGGCAGAAGGCCGGCGCGCTCGGCGCTCCGATCTCCACTGTGCACGACACCATTTCAACCGCCTTTGGCAGCGCCTACGTCAATGACTTCGTCAAGGGTGGACGCGTGAAACGCGTGTACGCACAGGCCGATGCTCCCTACCGCATGTTGCCGGAGGATTTGAACCGGCTCTACGTGCGCAACAATGCAGGCTCCATGGTGCCGTTCTCGTCGATCGCGAGCACGCGCTGGACCAGCGCGTCTCCGCAACTGGAACGCTTCAACGGCTTCCCCTCGCTGAACATCACGGGCGAACCTGCCCCAGGTGTCAGCTCCGGCGTGGCCATGAAGGCCATGGAAGAGCTGGTGAACAAGCTGCCCAAGGGTGTGCGGCTCGACTGGAACGCTCTCAGCTACCAGGAAAAGCAGGCAACCTCACAGGGACCGATTCTGTACGCATTCTCGATCCTCGTGATCTTCCTCTGCGTGGCCGCGCTGTATGAGAGCTGGACGATTCCGTTCGTCAACATGCTGATGCTGCCGCTGGGCGTCCTTGGCGCTCTGCTGGCAACCACTCTGCGTGGCATGCCGAATGACGTCTACTTCCAGATCGGCTTCCTGACCACCCTGGGCCTTTCCACCAAGAACGCGATCCTGATCATTCAGTTCATCAAGGAGCAGCGTCGTGAAGGCCTCGGCTTGGTCGACGCAACTCTGGCGGCGGTCCGCATTCGTTTCCGCCCCGTCATGATGACCTCGATGGCGTTCTTCTTCGGCACGCTGCCGCTGGCAATGGCCACCGGCGCCGGAGCCGGAGCCATGACCGGCATCGGCACCGCGGTCACGGGCGGCATGGTCTCGGCCACGTTCATCGACTTGATCTTCATTCCCATGTTCTTCGTCGCTGTCTCGGAATTCTTTGGCAGCAAGAAGAAGCAACCCGCCGACGCACAGGGCCCGGCCACCACGGAGGCAAAATGAAGCAGATGAATCGCACCATCCTCTGTGTTGCACTTGGCTCGACCCTGATGCTGGGCGGATGCGTGCCGCACCGCGATGCTTACAAGCAGCCGCCGGCGCCCACGCCGAACGCATGGAACACCGGACTGCCGGAGCAACAGACACAAGCTGCCTCCGGCGCTCCGGCCGCGGCTCAACTGAAGTGGGAGGAGTTTTTCCAGGATGCCAAGCTGCGTCAGGTCATCCAACTCTCGCTGACGAACAACCGCGATTTGCGCGTGGCGGCGGCCAACGTGGAAAAAACGGCGGCACAGTATCGCCTGCAGCGCGCCGAACTCGGCCCGAAGGTGAACGCCGGCTTCACGGCTGACACCTACCGGGTACCGGCCATCGCCACCAACAATAACAAGGCCTACACCTACAGCAGCACGCAGGCCGGGCTGACGATCTCATCGTGGGAGGTCGATCTGTTCGGTCGCCTGCGCAGCCTGAAGTCGGCGGCCTACGAGCAGTACATCGCCACCGACGAGGGCCGGCGTTCAACGCAGATATCTCTCATTGCTTCGGTCGCCTCCCAGTACCTGACACTGGCAGCCGACCGCGAGAGCCTGCGGCTGGCGCAGTCCACGCTTGAGGCACAGCAAACCAGCTATGACCTCATCCAGAAGAGCCGCGACCGCGGCGTCAAATCTGACGTGGACGTAAACCAAGCGTTGAGCCAGGTGCAGACCGCTCAGGTTGACGTCGCCCGCTACTCCAGCCAGGTAACGCTCGATGAGAATGCGCTGAACCTGTTGGTGGGCGCTCAGGTCCCGTCCGAACTGATGCCGGAATCGCTCGAAACGGCCGCAGCAGTCAAGGACGTCTCTGCGGGACTTCCCTCGGAAGTTCTGCTTCGCCGTCCCGATGTGTTGCAGGCCGAGCATGAACTGAAGTCCGCCTACGCCAACATCGCGGCCGCCCGCGCGGCTTACTTCCCGTCGCTGCTGCTGACGGGCGGTGGCGGCGTGGCCAGCACCGGGCTGAGCGGATTGTTCTCAGCCGACAAGGGCACCTGGCAGTTTGCACCTACCCTCTCCATGCCGGTCTTCGACCTGGGGACGCGCAAGGCAAACTACAGGTCTGCACAGGCCACGCGCGATGTTGCCGTTGCCACTTACGAGAAGGCCATTCAGAGCGCCTTCACGGAAGTGAGCGACGGTCTGAACCAGCGCAGCAAGTTGCTGGAACAGCAGAACGCGCAGTCCGCACTGGTGGATACGCTCAGCAACACCTACAAGCTGTCCGACGCCCGCTACAAGGCCGGCATCGACAGCTACCTGACGGTGCTCGACGCGCAGCGTTCGCTCTACAGCGGGCAGCAGGCACTGGTGAACGTGCGGCTCTCGCGCCTGACCAACCTGATCACCCTCTACAAGGTGCTCGGAGGCGGTGTGCAGTAGACACCGCTCGGCACTGGAAGCACTTGACCGGGTCCGCCATGCGGGCCCGGTTCTTTTTGCGCCCGAGCTTCGTGGCGCACCACACCAAGCGCTATTCGAGGGCTGTACTGTTGCGCGATTACCCTGCAAGCCCTCGCGGGATCACACGGCCATCGTGACGTCGCGCCACTATGGCCCGCCGCCGCAGAACGCTCGGCGCACTCTCAGTCATTCATTTTCACGGCAAAAAAGAGGCCGCCCGAAGGCGGCCCAAGTTCCACTGCGGAGGTCTGTGTGCGAAGAGGAACTAAGGAACGAGGAAGTTGAACTTGTGGCACTGCGCACAATTGTTTTCCGACTTCTGGTGCTGGTGGTGACACATGTTGCAGTCACCCTCGGTGCCATAGTGGCGGTTGTTGTGCGGGTTGCGCGGCATCACGTTGGCGGTCTTCTCCGCCAGCTTCTTGGTGTCGTGGCACTGCTCGCAGCGGTAGGCGTCAACCGCTTTCTTCGGCGAAGCATTGCCGTGGCACTGTACGCAGCTCACGCCATTCAGCGCATGGAAGTGGTTGCCCGGCAGCTTGCCGTTCAGGTTCTTCTGGTGGCAGCCTTCACAATCCTTGAACGTCAGGTCCTTGGTTGCGACGTGGCCGGCTGGAAGCGGGCTCTTGTTCTTGTGGCAGGCGGCGCAGTCGCCAGCCTTGGCATTGGCCACTGCGTGGGCCGGTGCGGCCTTCGCCGCGGGCTTCTCCGCAGCCGCGCCAAACGCGAACGCCGCCAGCAGGAAGCCCATCAACAGGAGTGCGGAACGATGCATTTTCATTATGTCTCCAACCTTTCTGCTCATGGGCTACAGCTTTGCCACGTGGCGGCCCGTCAGGTAGCCAAACGTGTAGCAGCGTCCCAGTGACAATCCGAATACCGTCAGCGGGTAGTCGACGCCGCCGTAGAATCCGCCGCCCAGGTTGCCGACGATGTACAGGCCCTTGATGGCCTTGCCATCGCCGCTGATTGCCTGATGGTGTTCGTTGACCAGCATGCCGGAGCAGATGGCCGAAACGCGCACGGTGCGGTGGATACCCCAGAACGGAGCCTTCTCGATCGGAGTGAGGAAGTTCACGGGCTTGCCGAAATCGTCGTCCCGTCCAAGCTTGACCAGTTCGTTGTAGCGCTTCACGCTCGCCACAAACTTTGCCGGATCGACTTCCAGCTTGCGCGCCAGCTCCTCCAGCGTGTCCGCCTTGTAGGTGTTGACGAGCGACTCGAAGACGCCCTTCTTCGCGCCCGCTTCTTCGGGCATGTAGTTCTTCAGCCCGTCGGGCGGAATCAGCTTGCCCGGCCACTTGGCGGCTTGCGTCATGTAGTCGGAATCGAAAACCTGCGAGTACTGACCGCGGTTCTGCTCGTCCTTCAGGTAGTTGTTGAGCAGAGACATTTCAACGCACTCGTTGACGAAGCGGCTGCCCTTGCGGTCCACCGCCAGGAACGGCATGTCGCACATCGTCGCCGGGCCCGCGTCAAAGTCGTGCAGCATCTTGGTATGGCCAATCGGCTCAATCACGCCGCCAGCCCAGTAAGCCATCACAAAGCCGTCGCCGGTCTTGCCCATCTGCTTGCGGCCAAAGTTCTTGATGTCCGGCACAAAGTAGTCGGACATGGCCTTGTTGTTCTGGTAGTCGCCGCTGGCCAGGATGACGCCCTTCTTCGCCAGCAATTTGATGTAGCTTCCGTCACGCTGCTTGGCGATAACGCCCAGCACTTCGCCCTTTTCGTTCTGCACCAGCTGCTGCGCCGGCGTGTTGTAGTAGAACTTCACGCCCGCCTTTTCTGCCGTGATGGCCAGGTGACGCATGCCGTCGCCTGTGGTGTACGGCTTGGGGCCGAAGAATGAAGTGTTGTAGCTCAGCTTGTAGCCGTTGATGTTGACGATGCGAACCTGCTGCAGGTTGCCCTGGTCGATGACCGGTGAACCCGCTTTCTTCGCGCGGTCGATGACCCAGCGCACGGCTTCGCCCGAGTTGTAAGCCCACTGGCGAATCAGCGCCGGGTTGCAGCGGTGCGAACTGTCCGCGCACAGGCGAGCCACCAGCGCTTCCACCCCAGCCTTGTCGCTCTTGTCGAGATCGACTCCGGTGCCGGAGTTGCCCTGGGAAAGCGCGAACGGCGCCTTCTGCAGCACGGCCACCGACGCGCCGTTTTCCGCAGCCGAGAGCGCGGCCGGAACACCTGCGGCGCCAGCGCCGACGACCACAACGTCATAGGTCACAGTGGTCTTGATGTCCTTGGCCGCGATCAGTGTCGGCTTGGGGAGAAAGGAAAGAGTTGCTGCGCCGTCCGAGCTCTTGCCGAACTCTTCGTGGCTCTCCGGCTTTGCGGGCTTTTCCGCGGCAACGCCGGGCACGGCGAGCATGCCGGCCGCACCCGCAGCCCCTGCGGCTACGCGCAGAAAGTTGCGGCGCGATACGCCCTGCTCAAGCACGTTCTTCGTGTATTGATCCATAATCTTGTTCTCCTGCAAATGCGGTCACCGGCAGCGCGCGTCTTCCGCGCGCCACCGGCAAGGCAGTTACTTCTTGGCCTTTTTGGCCTTGCGCTCCACGTCGCGATACCAGCTGTACTGAATCTCCGTACGGAAATAGTCGGAGGGATCGTGATGGACGTAGAAGTTGCCGGGAGCCATGCGCTCGTAGGCAATCTGTGCCTTCCAGTTGCGGTTGATCTGATAATCGCCACGCAGGCGAACCAGATCCCCGCGCGTGTTTCCGGTGGCGGTGGTGTTCCCTGGAGCAAACTGTGGCCCCACCAGCGAGTGGAAGGTCATCATGTGGTAGTAGTAGGTCTTCAGCGTCAGCTTCTTGACCGGCGTGAAGTCCGCTTCCAGGCTCAGGAAGTGCGAGTTATCAAACGTCGCCGGACCACCTTCGGTGTTGTAAGTCCATAGGTACAGGTCGCCCCACTGAGCCCACTTGCCGAAGATCGGATCAAAGCTCTCATTGGTCTTGGTCGAACCCGGGTCGTCACCGGACATGGCCGTGTAACCAACCTGCACACCGCTCAGCAGCTTGTTCTTCCAGTCGCGACGCACATAGCCGTAGCCGCCCCACGCCTGCAGGTCCACGCCATCCTTGCGCGCGCCCTTTTCAAAAACAAACTCATGATTGAAGGTCCAGCCCGGAGCGAACGGCAGCACGGTGTGTTCACCGAACACGTTGATATGGCGGTTGCCATACACCGGCTTGGCCGAAGCGCGCGGGTCGCCATTGTTCGTGTCAAAGAAGTAGTAGCCTTCCAGCTGAGCCTTGTTGGCGAACTTGTGCGTGACATAAACGCCGCCCAGGTACTGATCGGCGTCATTCATCTGCTGCGCGGAGATTGCGTAATTGTTCGGCGGAACCGGCACCCGCTGGCGGCGATTGATTACCGGCAGATAATCGTCATACCGCGGGCTTGCGAGTCCCAGCAGGTCAACGGTGGTGTTCTTGTGCTTGTAGCTGAGAACGCCGCCGTTGAAATAGCCCGAACGCGGACCATCGTTCGACGTGCCGTCCATTAGCAGAAAGCCTTCGCCATACTTCATGTTCATGCGTCCGACCTTGAAGGTCAGGTTCGGATTGGTCATGAACTTGTTGAAGGTGAGGTAGGCCTGATCGAAGTAGATTTCTCCGATGTCGAAGCGGGTGTCACGCGCAAAGCGCTTGGAAAACTCATTGCCCAGGGTGACCGTGGCGGTCACATCCGTGGAGACCGGTGCGGTCAGGAACAGACGCGTGCGGTGGCGATAGACATCACGCTCGTCATCCTTCAGGTCCGTGTGGTCGGTGAGGTTGTTCCAGCCCTCCCAGCGGGTGCGAATCTCCACTCCGTAGTCGAGCTTGTCAAAGTAACTGTGCGAGGTGCTATCGCTCTTCTTCGTCGTGGAATCCTGCGAAAAAGCGGTAGCACAGACGGTGAGGAAAAGTACAAGTAAGAGTTTCTTCATAAGATCGACCTCTGGTTCTTGCGAACCGAGCCGAGTATGCCAGCCGGGGAGGCGCGTGGCTGTGCGCCACGCCCTGCTCGAATGCGACGCGGCTACGGCGGGCATTTAAGCCCGCCGTATAGATCGATGTAAATAGATATAGTGCGTGTGATATCACGAACCGGGTCAGATTCGGGAAAGTTAAAACTATATGTCGGACGTCTGACCGGCCTGATTTGGGAAGCACTCCCGCAACGTTGCCAACAGGAAGTTCAGCATGTGCGAGCGGTTATCACGCCGGTACGCCACCAGCAGGTCGATCTCGAAAGGCTTTTCCGCATCGATTTCCACAATTGCGCACGAAGCCGGTGCAATCTGGAGAGCGTAATCCGGCAGGATAGTGAAGCCCAACCCTGAGCCGACAACCTGCAAGTCGATGTTTGCGTTCCGCGTGTCCCACTGCAAATGAGGAGTCAGGCTCTGAATGCCGGCGCTGTGCAACGCTTCCTTCAATCCTTCGCTGATATTCACGGGAGGATTGGTCAGGAAGGGGAGATCGCGCAACTGCTCCAGCTTGAGCTTCTTCTGTTTGGCCAGCGGATGCGATGCTGGAAGCGCGATCACAAAGCGCTCACGCAGGATGAAGAACGAGGTTAAACCTTCTTCCGTCACCGGCCCGCGCAGAAAAGCAACATCAATCTTGCGCTCCATCAGCGCTTCAATCAGGTCCGCCCGGCAGGAGAGGCTGCGGAGATTGAACTCCATCTCCGGAAAGTCCTTCCGGAGACGCGGCAGCAGGATCGGCAGCACCTTGACGTCGGAGGAGGGCGAGGTGCCGATGCGCACCGCGCCAACTTCTCCACGGCCAGCCGCGCGCACCAATCGCAGAGAAACATCCAGTTTGTCGAGAAGCGCGGCGGCCTCGCCACGCAACACGCGTCCCGCCTCGGTCAGGGTCATGCGGTGTTTGTCGCGCTCGAACAGCGTCACGCCAATATCCGCTTCCAGGGTGCGCATCTGCTGGCCAAGGGAAGGCTGCGATGTACCCAATCGTTGGGCTGCGCGACTCAGGTTCAGCTCGTCGGCAACCACCATGAAGTATCGAAGATGTCGGAGCTCCATTCCGTTCCCGGCTCCTTGAAAATAGAAAATTGCGCCTCTATTGTACCCGTCACCTCGGTGCGTGTGCGCGGGGTCTGCCGTACAGGTATGCAGAAATACCTGTTCCTGCACTTGGAAGCTCATGCAGAAGCCGCCATTGTGATATCCATCTTGCCTGACGTACAGAGAGCCGCTTTGTGCGCCGTATTTGCGCACGCGTCTTAACAATCACGTGCTTCACAGCATGAGTTTTCCTCAGCTCCGGCAAGTAAAATTGATGTGTCTATGGCTGAAGCAAAGGTTCTTACTCCGGAAATTCTGCTGCACGTTTCACAAAAGCTTGATACTCCACTGCGCGGCGTCGTCGCCGTCATTGGCCTGCTCGACGAGGGTGGCACCGTGCCGTTCATTTCGCGCTACCGCAAGGAGGCCACCGGCAACCTTGATGAAGTAAAGGTACGCGAGATTGAGGAGCAACTCGCTTACTTCCGCGACCTGCTCTCGCGCCGCGAGACCATCCTCAACTCCATTGCCGAGCAGGGCAAGCTCACCGACGATCTAAAAGCTCGCATTGAGCAGTGCCTGGAGAAGAGCGAGCTCGAGGACCTTTATCTTCCTTACAAGCCCAAGCGCCGCACCAAGGCCACCATTGCGCGCGAGAAGGGCTTGGAGCCGCTGGCCGATTATCTGCTCGCGCAGCAACCGACCGTCACCCCGCTTGCCGACTTCGCCGCCACGTTTGTGAGCGAGGAGCGCGGCGTGGCCAACGTGGAAGACGCCCTGGAAGGCGCGCGCCACATTGTGGCCGAAAGCCTCAGCGAGAACGCAGACATCCGCAAGGTGCTTCGCCAGCTCATGTTCGATGAAGGCGTCATCGTCAGCCGCAAAATCACCGACGCTGCCGACGAGCAGGAAAAGTTCCGCATGTACTACGACTACCGCGAGCCGGTGAAGACCATCCCCTCGCATCGCATGCTGGCCATCCGTCGCGGCGAGGCCGAGCAGGTGCTCTACTTTCTGATCGAGTTGGAGCCGGAACGCGCTCCGATGCTGATGCGCTCACGAGTGTTGGGCGCGCACGGCGATTGGACACCGCAGTTGCAGCTCGCCATTGATGACGCTTGGCAGCGGTTGCTGAACTCTTCCATCCAGGGCGAGATTCGCCTTGAATTGAAGACGCGCTCCGATGCCGACGCTATCGCCGTCTTCCGCGACAACCTGCACAACCTGCTGCTGGCGCCGCCAGCCGGACCCTTGTGCGTGCTCGGCATCGATCCCGGCCTGCGCACCGGCTGCAAGCTGGCCGTGGTGGATGAGACCGGGAAGTTCCTGGCGCATGACGTGATGTATCCGTTTACCTCCAAGGACGGCCCCGAGCAGGCTTCACGAATTCTAGCCAAGCTCGTGGCGCAATACCCCATCCGCGCCATCGCCATCGGCAACGGCACCGCAGGCCGCGAAACAGATCAGCTCGTGCGCGCCTTCCTGCGCGAGCACAATCTGGCCCCGGTCTTCTCCGTCAGCGTCAGCGAAAGCGGCGCCAGCGTCTACTCCGCGTCGGAGGTTGCGCGTCAGGAGTTCCCCGATCTTGACCTGACGGTGCGCGGTGCCATCAGCATCGCGCGCCGCCTGCAGGACCCGCTCTCTGAACTGGTGAAGGTGGATCCGAAATCGATCGGCGTGGGCCAGTACCAGCATGACGTGGATCAGCGCCAGTTGCAGCAGTCGCTGGAAACCGTGATCGAAAGCTGCGTGAACCGCGTGGGCGTGGACCTGAACACTTCTTCCTGGACGCTGCTGCGCTACGTCGCCGGTGTGACCGAACGCACGGCGGTCAACATCGTCAAGTATCGCGACGAGAACGGCCGCTTCCACTCGCGCGCGCAACTGATGAAGGTCCCCGGAGTCGGTCCCAAGACGTTCGAGCAGGCTGCAGGCTTCCTGCGCATCCGCGAAGGCGACAACCCGCTCGACCAGACGGCCGTGCACCCTGAGTCTTATTCGGTTGTCGAGCAGATTGCCGCGACGCTCAACGTCTCGGTCAGCGAGCTCATTCGCCAGCCCGAGTTGCTCTCCAAAGTCGACCGCACAAAGCTCGAAGTTGGCAGCTATACGCTTGAAGACATTCTTGAAGAACTGAAGAAGCCGGGCCGCGATCCGCGCGACAAGTTTGTGGCGCCCTCGTTCGCCGAGGGCGTGACGGAAATCTCCGATGTTCAGCCGGGAATGGTGCTGGAGGGCGTCGTCACCAACGTCACCAAATTTGGCGCCTTCGTTGACATCGGCGTGCACCAGGACGGACTGGTGCACATCAGCGAGCTCTCCAACCGCTACATCAAGGACCCGGGCGAGGCTGTCAAGGTCGGGCAGATTGTGAAGGTAAAGGTGCTGAGCGCCGACGCAAAGATCAAGCGCATCGCGCTCTCGATCAAAGCGCTGATGGAGCCCACGCCGCGACCGGCAGCACAGAAGCCTGCGGGCAAACCCGGCTTCGCTCCAAAGAAACCACAACACGGCAAGCCGCAACCAGCCAAGCCCGCTGCGCTCTCCATGGATGACAAGCTGTCTCTGCTCGCCAACAAGTGGAAGGTGCGTTAGAGCGCATCCAATTCCGTGAGTGCAATGAAAACGGGGTGCAATCATCGCACCCCGTTTCGCTAGCAAACAATTGAAAGATTCAGGCTATTTTTTCGCCGCCGAACGTTTTGTGGACTTTCCGGCAGGCTTCGTGCTCTTGCGCTCCACCAGCACAATCCGCGCCACCTGGTTGCGGTCCAGCCGTGTCGGCCTTCCCTTCACGTTCAGAATCACATTGGAACCAGTAACCGACACAAGCTCGCCAAGAAGTACCGTGCCGTCGCGCAGCACAACTGTGTCCTGTGCCAGTGGACTCAACTCCACATTCACGCTGCCCGGCAGTGCGTTGGCCGCAATCTCTACGGGCGTGCTGGTGATGCTGTAGCCTTCCTTCGCGAACTCGAGCGTGTGCTTGCCGGGCGCGAGAGCAATGACCTGCGGCGTCACACCGCCGTCTTGCCCATCGAGCTTGAAGCTTGCGCCGCTCGGCGTGCTCGTGATGCTCATCTTGATCTTCATTGGCTCGTCCGTGGGCAGGTGTTGCGGCTGCAACTCCATCTTCACGAACGAACCCATCGCGTGCGCAGTCACCGTGATCTTGGCCTGCTGCCCCGCGCCTAGATCGCGCACTTCCAAGTAGCCTTCTCCCACGCGCTTGCCGCTCTTGTCGATGAGATAGAGGTAGAACGACGCGGAAGGGATCGGCTTCTGGCCCAGGTTCTCCGCTAGCGCTTCGCCCAGATAGTCGGTCTGTCCGCCGGTGGAGTTGATCGAGCGCAGCTTGCCGATGGTAAAGCGCAGCATCGGCGTTCCGCCGCTGGCCGGCCAGGTGAGAACAGTGTCGGCCGCCAGCGCATTGACGGCGGCGACCAACATGAGAACAGGAACAATCAGGAGAGTCTTGCGAATCGTCATCCTTCCCATCTTGCAGGGTTCGCGCGTGCAGCACAACTGGAATCTTGCATCCGGCTCTGGCCCCACGAAGTACTAGACGAGCCGCATGGGAATTCGCCGTTGAGTAGTGGTGATAACGTTCGAGGCAGAAAATGCGCGGCGTCAGCGGGAATTGATAGACGGTGTGCTGACGCCGCGACTGGGGAAGATCGGGAGGATTAGTGGCTCACCTTGCGCGAACGGGTCATGGTGCCGCCCCGGGGACCTGTGGCAGTGGCGTTCACGTTGCCCGTGCCGCGGCCAGTAACGGAGCGAGTGGCAGTCTGGCCGTTCGGGCCAGTCACCGTTGAATTCACGTTGCCACCGCCACGCTGCGTGCTACGCGTCGCCGTTTCGCCATTGGGTCCAGTGACCGTGGCGTTTACATTGCCCGTGCCGCGACCGGTAACCGTGCGGGTAGCAGTCTGTCCATTCGGGCCGGTCACCGTCGAATTCACATTGCCGCCACCGCGCTGCGTGCTGCGCGTTGCCGTCTGGCCATTGGGTCCAGTCACTGTGGCGTTTACATTGCCCGTGCCGCGGCCGGTAACCGTGCGGGTGGCAGTCTGACCATTCGGACCGGTCACCGTCGAATTCACGTTGCCGCCACCGCGCGTGGTGGTCTTTGTTGCGCTCTGGCCATTCGGGCCGGTCACGGTTCCGGTGGTTGTCATCTGCGCCGCAGCGGCGCTCAGGGTAAGCAGCACAACGGCTGCCGGCGCAATCCACTTATTCACATTCATTGTTCTTCTCCTTTTCAAAACTCTCTGCGTGGCGGCTCGGTTTCATCACACCGCCCATCGGCGTAAACACACCATAGCCGTTTTGTTGCTCGGCTGTGTGTAAGGAAGTGTCAGGAGTTTGCAGCCCGCGTAAACAGACACTTCCATACACTCGGCGCGTGCGCGGCCGTGTTATCAACTCTGCATGCCTCCCCCAAGGAAGGCATCGCAAGGAGATACCCATGAAGAAGCATTGGATGGTGATTGCCGCTGCGGGCGTATTGCTCGCCTTCCTTCCCGCGCTTGCCCAGCAGCAGCGCGGAAATTTTCTGGTGCGTCACGTAGTGCGCGACCTGAATTTGAGTGACGATCAGCGAGCCCAAATCAAGTCGATCTTGCAGAGCGAACAGCCGGCGATCCGCGAACTGGTCGCTCGCAATGAGCAGTTGAACCGCCAGCTGCGCGCGCGAGACTCCTTCGACGAGGCGTACGTCCGCTCCGTCGCACAGCAGAAGTCGTCCGTCATGGCCGACTCATTGGTTGAGAAAGAAAAGGTGCGCGCCAGAATCATGGCCGTGCTCAACGCCGACCAGCAGCAGAAGCTCAACCAGCTTACGGACGAGCTCCGATCAACAATGGAGCAGCGCATCTCCACTCTCGGCGACGCGTTGTAAGGTTCTTTGCCGGCGCGGCGTATTCCGGGCAGCCGCCGCGCATTTCCTCTCTACCAGCACGGGCCAGGACCAATTCATTTCATCCAGGAGCCAACATGCATCGCACAGCACTCATCCTATTTCTGTTTCTTGGCTGTACATTGCTGCACGCGCAGAGCGAACAACCTGCGGTCGAAAGCGTCAGCCACGGCGCCTATGGCGCGCTTTCCGTCTCCGCTTCGCATGACTCAGCCAACGGGTTTTCCAACCAGCTGACTCCGGCTGCAGGGTATGACATGAATTCCACGTTTACCGTGGAAGCCGGCGCACCGTTCTACACACTCTCCAGCTCCAACGTCGCCTCGTCCACCTCGGCGCAATCCGCTAGCAGCACTGCGGTATGGGGCGACCTTTACGGCATGGTGACCGGCAATTTCGATAAGAAGAAACTTCGCTATAAGCTCTCCCTCAAAGGCACGCTTCCGACCGGAGACACCGCCTCAGGCATCAGCACCGGCAACGCCACCTGGAACTGGAACAGTCATTTTGAAGTCGGCAATCGCGTCGCGCTCTATCTGGAAGCAGGCTTGGGCAACACCTTGGCGGATACGACGAAGTACCACCGCTCCTACACAACTTACGGCTATGTCGCGCCGTTTGCTTCCGGTCTGACCTTTGATCTCGGCCATACCGTGTCGCTGGATCTCTCCACCTATTACGATCTTCCTTTCGGCGACCAGAAGCTCTACAGCCGAATCATTGGCAGGAATGTTTCGCTCCCCACAGGCTCGCGCCTGCGCGGACGCCTCTCGGGAACTCAATTCTTTTCCCATGGCGGAGCGTCGCTGACGGAAGACCACGGCTACTCCGCCGGTTTGTCATTCCAGCCTGTCAAGCATCTCTCGGTGTCGGTAAACTATAACCGCTCCATTCCCGACGCGCTGGATGCGGTCTCCGCATCGCTTTCGTTCCGCTTCGGGCACATGGCGGAAGCTACGCAATCCAAGCATTAATGGAGTCGGCCAGCATGTCGGAAGTCGTAAACGTGCTTCTTGTGGATGACGATCTGGAACTCTGCCGTTCCCTGTCAAAGCTGCTGGCAATGGACGGCTTTGAGGTCTCGGCGGTGCATGAGGCTGAAACCGGGGCCAACGAAGCGCTGCACGGTTCCTATGCGCTCGTCATTCTCGACGTGATGCTGCCCGGCGGCGACGGCAAGAGCGTGCTGCGCCGCATCCGCGCCAGTTCGCAGATTCCCGTGCTGATGCTGACCGCCCGCGGCGACGAGGCCGACCGCATTACGGGGCTGGAGCTTGGCGCTGACGACTATCTTCCCAAGCCATTCAACGTGCGCGAGTTGCTGGCACGCATGCGCAGCGTGCTGCGTCGTCGCGGAGACACACCGGCTCCCGAACTCGTCCGCTTTGGCGATGTGGAGCTTCGCCTGCAAAGCCGCCGTGTGCTGCTGGCTGGCAGAGAGGTGGAATTGACCGGCGCGGAGTTCGACATACTTCTTCTATTACTGCGTTCCCCCGGCCGTGTTTTTTCGCGGGAAGAGATTGCGGAGCAGGCTCTCGGCCGCCCGATGGGACTGCTCGACCGCAGTGTCGACAATCACATCAGCAACCTGCGCAAGAAGCTCGGCCCGCGCGCGGGAAATTCCGAACGCATTCGCAATGTGCGCGGCGCAGGCTACGCCTACACCGCCGAGAACGGGGCCGGGGCATGATGCGGAGCATCTACACAAAAACGTTCCTCTGGTTCTGGCTCGCACTCATCGGCGTGACTGCCTCTGTCACGCTGCTCACCGTGCTCAGTGGTTCCCAGCCGCTGGCTCGGCCGTGGGTGGAGCTCTCGATGAACGCGAGCGCTCGTGGTGCCGTGGAACTCTACCAGCAGAACGGCAAGGAAGCTCTCGCCCGCTACCTTGACGAACTGGAAAACAGCTCTTCCATGCGCGCTGCCTTGCTTGACCCTCAGGGCCGCGACATTCTCGGGCGCGGATTGCCTAACATCCGCATGGATCTACTGCAGCAGGTACGCGCCACCGGCCGCTCGCAGTTCCTCATGTCCACTTACTGGTCCGCCGTCGCCGTGGTGCCGAGCGCCGAGGGCAATTACGTCTTCGCCGCCGAAGTCCACCCGTTGCGCCGCTTCTGGCGCCAGCGCGCTGCCGGTTCGTTCGCGTTGAAGTTTCTGATCGCCATGCTTGCCGCGGGACTGCTATGCCTGATTCCAACACGGCATATTGCCAACCCCATTCGCGCATTGCAGGCAGCCGCGCGCCGGATCGCCGATGGCGACTTCTCCGTGCGAGCCACGCCGGCCATCGCCCCTCGCGCCGACGAACTGGCCGACCTCGCGCATGACTTCGACCGCATGGCGGAACGTATTGAGTCCCTGTTGCGCAAACAGCAGCAGCTGCTCGGTGACATTTCCCACGACCTGCGTTCCCCCCTCACTCGCCTCAGCGTCTCGCTCGAGCTGGTTAAGCGTGGCGACACCGAGGCGATTGGGCGCATGGAACAGGAGCTTCAGCGCCTGGATGCAATGATCGCGCAGATCCTCACACTCACCCGGCTGCAGGCCTCCGACGGTCAGCGCCTTGCCACTCGCGTGGACCTGCGCGCCCTTGTTGAACGCATTGTGGCCGACGCGAATTTTGAAGGCGATGAACAGGACAAGGGCGTTGTGTTGCGGCAGGCCGACAATTGCTGCGTGCAGGGAGATCCCTCGCTACTGCACAGTTGCATTGAGAATGTTGTGCGCAATGCCGTGCGCTACACAAAGGCCGGAACTAAGGTTGAGCTTTCGCTTTCCGTCTCCACCGGAGTGCACCCGGTGGCCACGCTCATTGTGGCTGATTGCGGCGAGGGGGTTCCGCCCGGTTCGCTTTCGCGGCTCTTCGAGCCTTTCTATCGGGTTTCACCCGCGCGCGACTCAGTCAGTGGAGGATTTGGTCTCGGCTTGGCAATTGCACAGCGCGTCGCCCACCTGCACGGCGGCACCGTCTCGGCGCGCAATCGCCACGAAGGCGGACTTGAAGTGATCATCCAGTTCCCCGCGCGAGCCGCCGCACCCGCTGCGCCATCTGCCGATTGAGCTGCGCGCACCTGGCCGCTGAAAGTGGATTTGACTGAAACGCTCCTCTCGCGCAAATGCAGTAAGCTTCCCGCAAAAGAAATACGGCGTGACGGAAGTCGAATACTTCCGTCACGCCGCTAGAATCTTGCGCCGGATTACAGGCCGAAAAGATTTGGTGTTACCGGCTGGTACTGCTGTTCCACCGCCCACAGGCTCATTGAAACCGAGGCCAGATCGTCAACGGCCGGAACCGCGTTGCCGTCCACGCTGAGATCGATGCACTTCAGATAGGTTCTGCAGTTGTCGCAGCCTGTCAGATAAATGTGCGGGAATTTCTCGCTCTTGAAGTTCGGCAGCTTTTCCTTGTCCTCTTCGCCGCAGTTGACGCACTTCAGGCGGCGATAGGCCCACTCGGTGCCGCACAGCCCGCAATACAAATTGCGCTTCGCACCGTCGCCCTCCGGACGCATCACTGCCAATTGCGGCAGCGAATTGCAGAACGGGCAGCGTGGCCCGGAGAAATCGGGCTGCTCCCACGCCAGGGCCTCAGCATAGGGTTGCAGCAGAGCGTCGAGGAAGAAGTTCGGTGCACACTCCTCGCCGTTCATCCGTGCCTTCCATTGCTGTGAAAGCAGCGTCTTCCAGTCGTTGCCTTCCAGTCCGCTGGCCACGGCGGCCATCTTCTCCGGAGCGCTGGTCTTCACCAGCGCCAGCAGCGCAGGCCCCTTGGCGGCAAGCGCATCCAGCTCCGGCTTGCCGCTTGAGGTCAACTGTTCGTACACAGACTTCTGCAGGCGCAGAAGCCCGGCATAAAAGCCGAGCAACTGCGCCGCAGAGCCTTTCTGGTCCCGCAACAGTTCAGCGCGTTCAATGCGCACATCCCAGGGGATGCGTTGGCTCACTTGCGCGCCTCCTGTTCGGTCATCTTCCGGTACCACAGCGGATGGTGCAGCATGCCCCAGCCGCGCGAGACGTAGCCCAGGGTGATGGCACGCCAGCTTCCCGGCACAATCACCGTGCCCATGTAGACATGCACGATGAACAGTCCGATGGAAACCAGCGCGGCCGCCGAGTGCACAAACGCCACGATGGGCAGCACCCAGTGCGCCGAGCGAGGAATGTACTCCGGTATCCAGAGCACAAAGCCCGTGATCGGCAGCAGAACCGCCATGGCCAGCATGCCGATGACGAACACCTTCTGGCCGGAGTCAAAGCGCGCCTGCGGTGGCAGCTTCTCGTCCTGGTTGGTGATGTAGAACATCACCTTGTCGTTCCATTCCTTGTCTTCCGGAATGAACTTGACGTCATCGCGCCAGATCCAGCCCATCCAGAAGACGGCGGCCACAAAGCCGATGCCGACGATGGGATGCCAGAAGCGCGCCGTCGGGCCTCCGCCCAGGAACATCACGATCCAGAACAGGTAGGGCGTAAAGAACGCCAGCCCCGTCAGGCCGCAATAGACGTAAGTCGCCGCTGTCGTCCAGTGGCAGACGCGCTCCCACCAGGAGTAGCGCATGATCTGGTCACTGGGCACTTCCGTGCGCAGAACCGCATGTTTACTTGTTGCCATGCGTCACCTCCGTACCCGCCGAGGGCATCTGGTCTTCGCGGATCTCTGCTTCCTTGGGTCCCCAGCGCAGGAAGTGAACCGCAGCCGCCACCAGCCCCAGGAAGATGCTGGTGCCGCCCAACCACTTCAATGGTCCCTTCCACAGGTTCACGAACGCCGCAATGCTCGGATTCTTGGGCAGTGCATACTTCTCCGGGTTCTTGATGTCGTGGAGCACGTAAATCACATGCGTGCCGCCGACGCCCTCCGGATCATAGACGCCTGCATCCTTGTATTGCGTCTGCTCGCGCAACTGCTTGGCGCGCTTTTCCGCCAGGTCCTTCATGTCCTCCTTGCTGCCAAAGTGCAGGCAGCCCGTCGGGCAGGACTTGATGCACGCCGGCTCCAGACCGTTGCTGACGCGGTCGGAGCACAACGTACACTTGAAGACCTTCTTTGTGTTCGGGTTGAACTTCGGAATGTTGAACGGACATCCGGTGACGCAGTACTGGCATCCGATGCAGTTGGCCTGGTTGAAGTCGACGATGCCGTTGGCATACTGCACAATGGCGCCGTCGGCCGGGCAGGCCTTCAGGCATCCCGGGTCCTCGCAGTGCATGCACTGGTCCTTGCGCACCAGCCACTGGAATGAGCCGTCTTCATTGGTGTGCTCGCTGAAGCGGATCAGGTTCCAGTAGTTCCACGCGGTGTCCGGCATGGTCTGGTAGGTGTTGTCGAAGGTGGTCTCGCGGAACGGATAGCCGTTCCACTCGAGGCAGGCGACCTCACAGGCCTTGCAGCCGATGCAGGTCGTCACGTCCACCAGTTTGCAAATGTCGTAATCTCGCGAACCACCCGCGCCCGCCACCGGCCCCGCGTGTCCCGAGATCGCTTTGATCTGGAGTAGCTTTGGCATCGTGCCCTCCTACGCTCTCTCGAGCTTCACGAGGAAGCCCTTGAATTCCGGTGTAAAGGCGTTGGGATCGGTCGCGGCCATGGTCAGGCCGTTGGCCAGGGTGCGCGCCGTCTTGCCCTGATCTTCCTTGATGCCGCGGAAGCCCCAGTGGATCGGAATGCCGATCTGGTAGGTCTTCTTGCCGTCGATCATCATGGGCTTGATGCGCTTGGTCACCATGGCACGTGCAATGTAGACGCCACGCGCGCTGCTGACCTTCACCTTCTCTCCGCCATGCAGCTTCATCTCGTCGGCCAGTTCCGCGGGAATTTCCACGAACGGCTCGGGCTGTAGCTGCACATTCATCGGGTTGTTCTTTGTCCAGTAGTGGTAGTGCTCGGTCAGGCGGTACGTGGTGCAGAGAATGTTGTAGCCCTGCTCCACCGTGCCGTACTTGTCCGCCGCACTCTTAAACTTCTTGCTGACCGGGTTGTTCGTCTGCTTCGGATGCAGCAGGTTCACGACCGGGCTTTCATGCGGTTCATAGTACTCGGGGAACGGTCCGTCGTTCATGCCACCGAGCGGAACAAACAGGCGTCCGATGCCGTCCGGATTCATGATGAACGGCCCCATGTGCTCCGAGGGCGCCGAGTCGGCCTTGAAGTCGGGCACATCATTGCCGACCCACTTCTTTGCCGCCTCGCTCCACCACACTTGCGCGCGATCCGGATCCCACGGCTTGCCGCTGGCGTCGCACGACGCGCGGTTGTACAGCACGCGCCGGTTTGCCGGCCAGCACCACGCCCAGTTCGGATACGCACCCAGGCCTGACGGGTCGTCCGTACCGCGGCGCTGGATCATTGCACCGGCTTCCGTCCAGCTTCCGCTGAAGATCCAGTTGCCGCACATGGTCGAGCCGTCGTCGCGCAGGAAGCCGAAGCCCGGAAGCTGCTGCCCGGTTTTGATCGTGGTCTGCGTGGCCTCGTCGGTCACGTCGGCCAACGCACGGCCGTTCAGCTCCTTCGCCACTTCGCTCAGCGACGGGTTGTACTTGTTCGTGTAGCTCCACGAGGCATTCAGAATCGGATCGGGGAACTTGCCGCCCTCTTTCTGGTAAAGTTCGCGGACCTTGAGGAAGATGCGCGCCAGAATCTCCTGATCGACCTTGCAGTCTCCCGGAGGCGGCACGGCAACCCACTTCCACTGCAACCAGCGCGCGGAGTTGACCATGGTTCCGTCCTTCTCCGCAAAGCCTGCGCCGGGCAGCCGGTAGACCGCCGTCTTGATGTTCTTCAGTTCTTCCTTCGGCACCGAAGGCGCCATCCAGAACTCGCTGGTTTCGTCCGGATAGATTTCGCAGACTACCAGCCAGTCGGCCTTCTTCAGCGCCTCAATGTTCTTGTTCGAGTTCGGGCCGATGGCCACGCCGTTCATGCCGAAGGCGAACAAGCCCTTCACTTCCCCGCGATACATGCCGTCCCACAATTCGGTCCAGCTGTAATTGCGGTCTACCTTGGGAAGGTAGTTGAAGCAGAAGTCGTTCTCCTTGGTCGCAGCCGAACCGTACAGCGCCTTCAGCAGCGAGACCACAAAGCGCGGCGTGTTCGAGCCATAGTTGAACGAAGACCATTCGTTCGGCTTTGACGTGGTCGGCGTCACGCGCTTCAGGTAGTCGGCCAGCGAAGTGTCAGCCGGAGTCGGCACCGCAAGGTAGCCCGGAAGCAGGTGATAGAGGCCGGCCATATCGGTCGCGCCCTGAATGTTGCTGTGTCCGCGCAGCGCGTTCACGCCGCCGCCCGCGCGGCCCATGTTGCCCAGCAGAAGCTGGATCATGGCAGCGGCACGGATGACCTGCGAACCCGAGCTGTGGTGCGTCCAGCCCACGGCGTAGATGATGCTCCCGACCTTCTTCATGTCTCCGCCCTTGCGGATGGAGGTGAACAGGTCGGCGGCCTTCACAATCTCTTCCTTCGAGATGCCCGTGATGCGCTCCACCACTTCCGGCGTGTAGCGCGAGTACTGCTTCTTCAGCAGTTGGTAGACGCAGCGCGGGTGTTGCAGGCTGAGGTCATAGGCCACGTTCGGTGGCAGCTTCGGCGCAGGCGCAGGCTTGCCCGGCTCAACCGCAGCCGCCTTGGCCGGAGCGGATTTTGCCGCAGACGCATCCTTGCCCGTCAGGTTTCCGCCTTCTTCGTAGTTCCAACTGCTCTTGTCGTAGCTGTGCTTCTCGGCATCAAAGCCCGAGTAAAGGCCGTCTTCCGGCAACTGGAAGCCTTCCTTCACGATGAAGGCGGCGTTCGTGTAGTTGACCAGATATTCCTTGTTGATGCGGTCGTTCGATAGGATGTAGTTGATGAACGCGCCCAGCAACGCGATGTCGGCGCCGGTGCGGATCTGCATGTGCATATCGGCGACGGCGGCCGTGCGCGTGTAGCGCGGGTCAACCACAATCAACTTTGCATTGCGGTTGCGCTTGGCTTCCATCAGCCACTTGAAGCCGCAGGGGTGATTTTCCGCCGGGTTGCCGCCCATTACCAGCATCATGTCGGCATTCTTGATGTCCACCCAGCCATTCGTCATGGCGCCACGCCCAAATGATGGTCCCAGACCTGAGACCGTTGGGCCGTGTCAAACACGCGCCTGATTTTCGATGTAGGTCAGGCCCAGGCTGCGCATGGACTTCACGGCGAGATAGTTGAACTCATTCGTGTCCGTGCAGCCGCCCGTAAAGCCAATCGACGGGCAGCGGTTCACCGTGTTGCCCTTGTCGTCCTTCTCGATGAAGCTTTCATCGCGCGACTTCTTCACCAGGTGCGCGATCTCATCGATGGCCTGCTCCCAGCCGATGTCTTCCCATTTATCGGAACCGGGACGGCGCACCTGCGGCTTCAGCAGGCGGCGCTCATTCAGGATGTCGTGATACAGCGAGGAACCTTTAGGGCACAGCGTGCCGCGGTTGATCGGATGGTCAGGGTCACCTTCCACGTGTACCACCTGCGGCGTTACGTTCTTCGCCTTGTCGCCGATGGTGTGGATGATGATGCCGCAACTGACCGAACAATACGGGCAGGTTGAGCGCGTCTCTGTCGTACGCGCAATTTTCAGCTCGGAAACTTCTGCGTATGCTCGCTCCAGACCAAAACCGAAAGCCACGGCTGGGATGGTCGATCCCAGGGCCGTGGCTTTCAGAAAGTCTCTTCTTGTAACGCTCATTCGAACTCCTTGTTTCGTCCCACTTTCAAAAGGCGTTGCCTGCCTTTGACAAAGCAGCGTTCCTCTCGCGGGGACCAAATGTGAAATTCGTGCAGCGGGGCGTCAGCCACATGAAAAAAGAGAAAAAAGACGGCAGCACAATGTTGCCGGATTTACTCCACTCTTTCTTACGATGTTCTCGCACATCGTAAGATTCACATTCTGCTCCACTTTGGGAATAAAAGGTGTGGAAAAACGACAGTATTTTTAGAAGGAATCGCCCCGCTCGTCGTCAACGGGAAAGTTGAGGACCACGGGAAGCGAGAATGGTCCCAGGAGACAGCCTTCGCGCTCGGTGGGGGTGGAAGCTGTGGCTACAACGCATCTGAGTCTTTCTGACTCACTCGATCTGCGCTGGTAGTCGTTGTAAGGACTGTTATTTTCATATTACGAACAATTTTCTGGTCGTAAATTAACTGCGAAGAATTTCAACAGGCAATTCACAATCGCGCAGCCCGCGCCACCAATGCAGCCAGCACGCTGAAAACGTACCTCACCGCAAGCAGAGGCGACTCAGAATCCGTGTGCACGGCGGAAACGATGCTGGAGCCGAGCACGCCGCCCAGCATCCCCAGGCAGCCGAGCAGTGCAGGGCCGCGTTGCGTACCCCTTCGCGTCTTCCAGACAAAAAAGTGGGGCCGCATCAGCGGCCCCGTGCAGGTGCGAAGCAGGCCCGATCACTTCGGCCGGGCCTGCCTTGCGTGGAAGACGGTTACTCCGACTTGAGCAGCTTGGCGGAGAAGTTGAAGCGCACGCCAACCTGCACGCCGGTGACATCCTTGCCGGTAACCGGCAGGTTCTTGGTAATCGGCCCGGCGGCGCCAAGTCCGAAGTCTGCGTTACCGACGTTGACCAGGCGGCCGGCGGTTCCCCACAGCATGCCCCACTTGGCAAAGTCATAAGCAGCAATCACGCTCGGCTCATGCGCCTTGGCGCGCGGCCCACTCTCAGCGCTGCCCCAGCCAAAGCCTGCGCCCACGCGCAGCTTCGGTGTCAGGCGGTAATTGCCGGAGAGCGAGTACATGTCCCAATAAGGGCCGTGCGCGACCTTCTCCGCAACGTTGCTGCTGGAGAAGTCTCCGACGCTGGCCTGCGGCGAGTTGCCGTGGAAGTAGCCGGCAAACACTTTGCCATGACCGTAGTCGTAGGACGCGCCGGTGAAGCCCGAGCGCACCGAGAACGAGCGGTCGGCGGCCAACTGCTGCTGGTAGTTGCTGACGAAATAAAACTTGTTGTTGCGGCTGTTGTAGTCCACCGAAGCGATATAGGCATTCAGCACGTCGGCCGACTTGCTGTACTTGCTGTTGACGCCCGCGATGGAGGTGTGTGCCTGCACGCGCCAGCCCTTAATGATGGGCGAGCGGTAGCTGATCATGTTGTCAAAGCGCGGGGTATAGCCGCTGGTGTTGTTGAGGAACGAGCCGAAGGTTGCACCGGAGAAGGTGTCGATGCTACCGAGCTGATCGAACAGCGGGCTGTTCTCGCGGCCGAAACGGAACTCGCCGAACTTGCCTGCAACGCCGAACCACGCCTGACGGTTGAACAGACGAGTTGTGTCGCTCAATCCGCCATTGTAGGAATAGAAGCCATTTTCCAGCGTGTAGGTGAGCTTCAGCTTGCTGCTGATTTCAGAGGCGCCGCGGAAGCCGATGCGCGTTGCCTGCCAGCCGCCGCTGTCCAGTTTGAACTGGCTGCCGGTGCCGGCGGCATCGGTGTAGCCGGCGTATTCATCAATGAGGCCGTAGATTTCCAGGTTTGTCTTTGGTACATACAGCGGCTTCACCGGAACCTGTGCGCCCGTATCGGGCTTGTCCGGCGCGCCTTGCGGATAGTTGGCCTGCGCCCATGCCGAACCGCAGACGCTCATCACTCCAGCCAGAATAAATACTGCTAACTTTCTCATAACGTCGTCCTGATTTCGGAAATGAATTATGAAGACACACTCCGGGCCTGCGGGCTGTAAGCCTCCAGCCCGGAGAAATACTCTCTTGTCGCCTATGGGGGGAACCCGGTTCTACTTCTTGTGGCAGCTATCGCAGTAGTTCTCGCTGGCCTTGTGGCCGTGGTGGCACTGCGTGCACTCAAGGTCCACAAAGTGCCCCTTGTGCGGATTGTGGTCTATCGCCTTGGTGCGCTCCGCCAGCTTTTCATAGGACTCATGGCAGGTGAGACACTGCGCTGTCTTCACCGGCTTGGTCTTCGGACGGTTGTTGTGGCAGGCTTCGCAATCCAGCCCCAGGGCCTTGTGCTTGTCGGCCAGCATTGGCTTGTCCTGCGCAAACAGCGCGCTGGAAGCGACCGCGACCGCAAACAGGAGAGCGAAGAAGAATAGCTTTGCAAATAATTTCATCACTTCAGACTCTCAATGCCCCCGGGGCCAGGAGGAGCCCCGGAGGCGTTTGGTTATGAATTAATCAGCGTCAACCGTCGCGATGGCAGCGGCTTCCTTGCCTGCGATGCGTCCGAAGACCGAGATCGCGGCCAGCGAGTTGCCACCCGCGCGATTGCTGCCGTGAACACCACCGGTGACTTCACCGGCGGCGAACAGGTTCGGAATCACCTTGTTGTTGATGTCGAGCACCTGGGTGCGCGAGGTGATGTGCAGACCACCCTGCGTGAAGTGAACGTTCTCGCGCTCCATGCCGTAGTAGTAAGGCGGCTTGTTGATGAGCTGCGTGAAGGTCGTCTTGCCGAAGTCCGGGTCCTGCTTCAGGGCCGCGTACTTGTTGTAGCGGTCGAGCGTCTCCTTCAGAGTCTTGGGATCAACGCCCATGCCCTTGGCCAGCTCTTCAATGGTGCTGGCCTTCTTGATGAGGCCGGTCTTCAGCTTGGATTCCACGGTGGCGTTCTTGATCGACTGATCGTCGGTGATGACCCAGCAGAACTGGCCCTTCGCCGCCAGAATGGCGTCGGCAATCTTGTCGCGGCGGCCGCCTTCGTTCACGAAGCGCTTGCCTTCCGCATTCACCCACACATCGCCGCCTACGTAGTCAATGGCGCGGCCACCGTACCAGGGAATGAGCTGGATGTAATCCATGCCAACAACATCGGCGCGGATGTTCTGGCCCATGATGATGCCGTCGCCGGTGTTGAAGTCCACGGCCTTGCCGGTCGGGTTGGCGGTGGTGTGGAAGCTGGCGTCAAGGCGCGGATCGTACTTCATGCGCAGTTCAACGTTGCCGGAGAAACCGCCTGTGGCAACGATGATGGCCTTTGCCAGGAAGGTGATCTTGCCTTCCTTGTCCTCGGCCTTCACGCCGTAAACAGCGCCGTCGTTGCCGTCGCGCAGCAACGCGGTGGCGCGGGTGTTGGTGCGGATTTCGACGCCGGCCTTCTTGGCGGCATCATTCAGCACACGGATGTAGTCGCGTCCGGCATTGGTGGCGCCGGAGTTGTGACCGCGCGGGAACAGGCCGCCAAAAGGCTCAAACACACGGTCGGCCCACTTCAGGCCCAGCGATTCATACCACTGCTTCAGGTCGGCGGCGTTGTCGGTGAACACCTTCACCAGCGCCGGATCGCCGCGGTTGTCGCCAGCCGCCAGCGTCTGGTGGTACATGATCTCGGCCGAGTCCTTGATGCCTGCCGGGCCTTGCAGGGCCGGATCCGGAAAGTTCATGGAACCGCCGGAGATGATGGTAGCGCCGCCCACGGTCGGCATCTTCTCCAGCATGATGACCTTTGCCTTGAGCTGCGCGGCGGTGACGGCGGCGTTGTAGCCCGCGCCACCGGCGCCGATCACCACGATGTCCGTGGTGACGATGCGCTCCGGCGCTGCCTGCGCGTAGCCGAGCGCGCAGAACATTGTGAGAATGACCAGGCATGCTGCCAAGCGGATGTATTTCACGTATGACTCCTAAGCAAGCTGATTTCTGGGATCTTCCATGTTCGGCCTCAACTGGGTACGTATGAAGAAATCTGGGAGGCCCGAACTGCGGTAACGCGGAAGAAGTCCGAGGGCATACTACCCCGGCTGTTTCTCAGGACTAACTACTTTATTTGTCTTGCCTCATGCCTGGCAGGCATATATGAAATGGACCAGTAATTATGCGGCTTTGCGCTCGTATTCACCGGCGTCGCGAGCCCACGTGCGCGCACGCTCGGTCAGCAGCGCCCCGCCGGCCCCGGCGATGGCGGCGGCAGCCGCAAGCGCAAACGCGCTGACGTATCCCCAGTGATGAATGGCCACTCCGGCCAGCGGCCCGGTGATGCCCAGCGAGAGGTCGAGGAATGCCGTGTAGACGCCCAGTGCGGCGCCTCGGTCGGCCAGCGTCACCACCTTCACGGCCTCAACGCCGATGGCGGGAAACACCAGTGCGAAACCCGCACCTGCCACGGCCGCGCCTGTCATGGCAACTGCGGAAGAGTGCGCGAGGCAGAGGCACGCGAGGCCGAGCGTCTCCACCAGCATGCTGGCTGTGGCCACGCGCAGGCCGCCATGATGGTTAATCCAGTTGGAGCCAACGATGCGCACCAGCACGAAGCAGCCTCCGAAGAGCGAGATCGGCAGCGTGGCGTGCGCCCAATGCTGGTTCTGAAAATAGAGCGTGACGAACGTGGCGATGGTGGCGAAGCCCCCGGTGGCGAGCGCCAGCACCATGCCGTACGGCAGCACGCGTCCCAGCACCCGGCTTAGTTCCAGACGCTCACCGTGCGCGACCTTGGCCACGCCCAGCATCTGCGCCACGGCCGCGCCGCCCAGCCCGACCACCGTAACGGCAATGCCGACGGCTGCGATTCCATGTGCCGCGGCCATCTCCACGCCGAGCGGTGCGCCAAGCGCCAGTGCGCCATAGGACGCCACACCTGCCCAGGAGAGCACGTGCGTGGAGTGCTCGTTGCCGACACGCGCCAAGCCCCAGGTTGTGGCCCCCGTGGCTACCGCGCCTTCGCCAATTCCAAGCACAAGCCGGCTGGCAAACAGCAGGCACAGGCTGAGCACGGGCTGCTGCACGGCGTCTCCGGCGGCTATCAGGATCATGCCGCTGAAGCCGCACACGGCCAGCCCGCGCACCACAGCCTTCTTCGGCCCAACACGGTCGGAGATTCGCCCCAGCAGCGGACGGAACAGCACCGTCGCCAGCGACTGCACGCTGATGACGAGCCCGGCTACGATCAGGTTGTAACCGAGGATGCGATGTACAAACTGCGTCAGCGATGCGAGCGGCAGCCCGATGCTGAGGTAGCACAGAAAACCAAGGAACGTGGTGCTCAGAATGCGCCAGAAGGCGCGACGGTCCAACGGGGCCTGCTGCTTCAACTGCTCGTTACTCCTCATACTTCTCCAGGCAGGCCCGGCGGCTCACGCGCATTGGCAACTGCTCATCTTCCGCTGACGGCCGGCTTCGTCTTCCACAACCGCAGCACGCGCAAAAAGTGCTGCAGAGCCATGGAGTCATTCCCCTCTCGATAGGCGACCATCAGATCAATCTCCGGTGCTGGCGTGCGCGCAATGGGCTTGACCGCCACGGTTGCCGGGGCGAACTCCCTCACGCCACCGGTCAGCACCGTGTAGCCCAGGCCGGAGCCGATCAGCGTCATCTGATCGATCAGCGTCTCGCGATCTCCGGCGGCTGCCGAACGCTTCGCCGAAAAATCCACGTTGGGGAACAGCTTCTGCAGTTGCGCCAGCACCTGCGTGCTCACTTCAATGAATGACAGATCCTTCAGATCGTCCAGACGGATGGCGCGCTTGCCAGCCATCGGGTGCCGCGCAGGAAGAAACACATAGAGCTGCTCCTTCAAAATCACTTCCGAGCAGATTTGCTCCTGCTCGATGGGACCGCGCAGAAATCCAATGTCGAGACTTCCATCCAGCAAACCCGCGATCTGCTGCGACGCCGAATGCAGCCGGAGCTGCGGCTTCATCTCAGGGAACTGCTGCTGCAACATGGGCAGCAGCGTGGAGAACACAGTGACTGCCGCTGGCGCGATGTAGCCGATGGTGATGAGTTCGCCCGCGCCACTGGCCAGCGCTCGCGTCCGTGCAATTGACGCATCGAGATCGCGAAGCAGGCGGCGCGTGTCCGAGAGGAATGCCTTGCCCGCCTCTGTAAGTTGCAACCGGTGCTGCTTGCGCTCGAACAGCTTGACCTGCACCAAGTCTTCCAGCTGCTGAATCTGCCGGCCCAGCGACGGCTGCGACGTGTGCAACAACTCCGCGGCACGCGTGATATTCAACTGCTCCGCGACGACCACAAAATAGCGCAGGTGGCGAAGCTCCATGGCGTCCTCCCTCTTCACGACCCGACCGGCCTTTCCTCCTCCCAACGCGGAATCCAGCGGTGCGCGCCGCCCAGACTGGGCGCCACAGCGTGCACTTGCAGGATGATTGCCTGCGCGAGAGCGAAACAAGCCAGACCGTAGAGGAAGATACAGGAGCGCAACCCAACCAGCAACACCACTTCGCCCGCCAATAGACTGCCCAGCGGCGCAACGCCCCAGCTTGCCATGCCGAAGACCGCCATCCGTCTTCCACGCGAGTGCCCACTACCGTCCTGCTGCAACAGCACATTGGTCGCGGAGATCTGCAGCATCATGGTGAAGCCGCTGGCAAACATCGCAAGCATCGCCGCCCATGGCTGCTGCGCCAGCGCCAGCACAATCAGAGCAAGACCGGTGCCAAGCAGCGCGGGCAGCACAAGGTGCTCCAGCCCTTGATGCCACCTGAGCCGCTGCAACAGTACGCTCGCTGCAATGGCTCCCATGCCGGAGGCAACAAGCAACAATGACAACATCATGGAGCCACCACGCAGTTCCTCGCGCGCGAACATCGGCATCAGTGTCAGCAGCGGCAGCGCGAGCAGGTTCAGCAGAGCCAGCAGCAGCACCGTGCGCAGGCGACCGCTCGATGCGCGCACAATTCTCCATCCCAGGCTTAACTCAGTCCACCAGCGGGATGCTCTGCCTGGTGCGACACTTTGGACCGGATCATTGAGATTCCACAGCACCGCCAACAGCGGCGCGAAGCTGATGGCGTCCAGCGCGAAGCATGCCCACTCGCCGGAAAAGTGTATGAGCCCTCCCGCCAGCGCCGGCCCCACCAACCGCCCCACCTGCACATAAGTTCCCTGCACGGCCACCGCGTCGCGGATGTGCGCATCTCCGGCGAGTTCTCCGCTCAGTCCATCGCGCGCAGGTTGCTCCAGCGCAAAGATGACGCCACGCGCGGCACACATCGCCAGCAGCAGCCGCACGTCCTCGCACTGCGAGAGCGCCAGCCACAGCAGCCCGCAAACTTCCAGCGCAGAGGCAACCTGCGTTGACAGATACAACCGCCTGCGGCCCCATCGATCCGCCAGCACTCCACCGACGGGGATCAATAGCAGCGAAAAACCCTGCCCCAGAAACGCCGCCAGGCCCAACATCCATCCGGAATGCGTGAGCCGGAAGATCCACCACGCCACGGCGAAGCGCGTACCCCAGCCAAAAGCCGACGAGATGCCCTGCGCCGCAAGAAGACGGCGGCATTCGGCGCTCAACCCGGTGGATTGGAAGAATGGTCTGTGCACTGTGCACTCTCTGGCGCTGCACTTCTATTCTGTCCGGTTGCCGCGATTTTGCTAAATGCTTTGTCTGCCTGCTGCCAGTCCTGCCAGGCATGGCGGACGACTGCACGTTTTGGGCGCAGAAAAAGGAGCTGGCCGAAGCCAGCTCCCTGTTGGCGCCGAAGCGCAAGGGTTAGAAGCTCAGACGGAAGCCGAACTCGCCAGAGAGCGAGCGGGCCGTAAGCTGGCTCGAAGGGTTGATGAAGCCGGACGCCGTCTTGAAATCGGACGAACCAACGTTGCCGTTGAAGTTGTTGCCATAGTTCGCACGGTTGGTCAGGTCGAACGCCTGAGCGATGATCTGCAGGTTCACAGTTTCGCGCAGCTTGAAATTCTTCGCCAAGCGGGCATCCAGGGTGAACGTCGGATCGCCACGAAGCGCATCGAACTTCGCGATGGTGGCAGTTCCGGTGAAATACGCCTGCCGCAAGTCCGCCTCCGTCTTACCGGAAGCAAGCTGCGTCTGGGACCAGGTGTAGTCCTTGGTGTTGCTGACAGGAACCAGGACACCAGTGCCGGCACCAGAGCCGTAGCCGATGTAATCATCGGGGCTGACCAAATCGTACGGACGAGCCGAACCGAACTGGAGGATCGGGGAGAACTGCAACTTCCAAGGCAGTTCCACCAGACCCGCGATGGTGACGTGGTGGCGCTCGTCGTTCGGCGAATAGCCGAAGTCAAAGCTGGACAGCGGCGCGGTCGGGTCCTTCGGGTAGTTGCGGAAGGAAGTACCGCCACTGGTGTAGCCCTGCGCCCACGCCAGGGTGTAGCTGGCGTTTACCGAGAAGTGGCGTGACATGCGCTGCTTGTAGACAAAGTTGATGCCATCGTAGCGCGAACGGCCGTTAGAGGATTCCACGCGGACCGAAGCCAGCGTCGGCACAGCGGCAGCCGCGAACGCGGAGGCCAGCGGACGATACGAACTGGTGTAGTCGCCCGCAACCGGCAGGTTCGGGTTGATGTTGATCGTCTTGTTCTCATGCAGGCTGAGCACATGAATGTACTCAACTTCGAACGAAGAGACCTTGTTCAACTCGTGGCTATAGCCGATGTTGAATTCCTCGGTTACAGGGTTCACGTAGCGCGGATCGATCAGGCGGCCCGTGCTGCCAGCCTTCAACGTGCTCGAAGCGGCCGGCAGGTTTGCAATGACCGTGTTGATGTTGGCGGTGGTGTAGGAGAAGTTATTCACCGTCGTGCCGGCGAAGCCCGGAACATAGGAACCGTCATTCTTATTCAGAGAGAAGCCCTGGAAAACGGTGTCGTTCGCCTGCTGCGTCATGAACAACGGAATGTTCTGGAAGATGTTGCCGTAGTAGAGGCCGTAGCCGCCACGAAGAATGTTCTTGCCCTTACCCGTCAGATCATAGGCAAAGCCGATGCGGGGGCTGAAGTTCTTAGTGTCATCCTGCGGAGTCTTCGAGGTGTAGGTCTTCAACCACGAAGGAGCATACGGGGTGATGGCAACCAGCTCCTGATAGGTGCGGCTGTTCTTCACCGAGTTGCTTTCCACCATATTGAAGTCGCGGTCCCAACGGAGGCCGAGGCTCAGGGTCAGGCGGCGGGTGACCTTCCAGTCATCCTGAAAGTAGATGCCAAACTGCTTGGTGCCGCCGGGGACGTTGGTCTTCGGGTCGCCCGTGGCGTAGGTGATGGTCTTGATGATGCCCGGCTGCGCGATGTTGGCGGCAACCTCTGCGGCCGTGGAACCAAGGGCCGTGGGGTCAACCGAGAAATCAACCTCGATCGGCACATCGTACTTGAAGTAGCCGCCCAGGGTCGGCTCCCAGAGGTAGTCGAAACCGGTCTTGAAGGTGTGCGCGCCCCAGGTCTTGGAGACGTCATCCTTGAACTGCCACTTACGCTGGAACGACTGCTGGGGAACGTTGGCGTTGGTGCCGAACTGCGTGCCGCTCGCAAAGGTCAACAGCGGAAGCTGGTAGTTGGTATTGATGTTGTTGTTCCAGTACTGGAAGCCAGCAGTGAACTGGTTCACCAGGCTCGGGCTCAGAACGGAATTCAAGGTGAAGCTGGCAAGCTGCAACTGGTTGGTGGTGTAGTTGCCGTTGGTCAGGTCACCGGTGCCGTCGGCCTGGTCGTTCTGGCTGTTGTTGCCCTGCGAGCTGTAGCTCAGGTAGGCCTTGTGGCTGGGATTGATCTGATAGTCCAAGCGGCCGTTGTAGCGGGTATCAAAGTACGGCGTCGGGATGCTGGCTGCGGGCTGTGCTCCCAGTGCGGTCAACAGCAACAGGTCTGAATAGTGCGTCGGATCTTCCGTCAGAGCGGTGTGTTCGCGCTGGCGTTCATAGGCGAAGAAGCCGAACAACTTGTCCTTGATGATGGGGCCGCCCACGCTGCCGCCGAACTGCTGACGCGAATATTCCGGGCTGGCCTTGCTGCCGTCGGCGAGCTTGTAATCGGCGTTGAACTGGCGCTCGCGGAAGGTGGCGAAGAGCGAACCGTGATACTTGTTGGTGCCGCTCTTGGTGATCATGTTGATGGCGGCGCCTTCCGAACGGCCGTTGGCGGCCGAGAAGCGCTGCGTGGAGATGTTGAATTCTTCGACGGCTTCCAGCGGAAGCTGCATCACCGTGCCGCCGACCGTGTTGTCCTTGTTGTCGACGCCGTTGACGGTGACGTTGACGTTACGGCCGCCCTGGCCGTTGACGGACAGAACCGCCGAGCGGTTCTTCGTCGGATCGTAGGAGTCGGCAGCCTTCACGCCCGGGACCAGGTACGCCAGGTTGGCGGCGTCGCGGCCGAGCATCGGCATTTCAACAACATCCTTCGGGGTGATCTGCTGTTCCACCGAGGTCTTGGCCTGGTCGATCAACTGAATGTCGCCGGAAACTTCCACGGTTTCCGTGGCCTGGCCAGGCTTCAGGAAGGCATTGACCGTAGCGGTCTGGCCGACCAGCAACTGAAGGGTCTCAACGTAGGCGGCAAAACCGTCCTTGGTCACCTTCACGGTATAAGTGCCGGCCGAAAGTCCGTCGAAACGGAAGCCACCCGTGCTGTTGGTGGTTGCCGAACGAGTCGCGCCCGTGTCCTTGCTGACGGCCGTGACGTTGGCGCCCACCAGAACCGCGCCGCCCTTATCCGACGAGGTTCCAACGATGCTGCCCGTGGCGGTCGCCTGGGCAAAGCCAAAGTTCACGCTCAGCGCGACGATGGCCATGATCAACAACATTTGTAGAAACTTCTTTGTCATTCTGTTCCTTGTCTCCCTGCTCTCTTCAGGAAAGAGGGTCAGTGTGTCAACGGTTGCAAAATGCGCCTAACAGCGGCAGCGCTGCCAATGCAGACGGAAATCCGATGGCGTCTCCGCGACCATGCGTGAGCATCGTCTGGATACACCTCGAACCAACAGCTCTCCGCAAACGCGGATGAACCGCTCGTAATTCCGAATGCGGCCCGCCCAAGGCAGGACCGAATCGGCAAGCTAACTCAAAACGTAAAGCCCCAATACTGAGTCAGGTTTGACTCAGCTCAGTTGATGATTCGTGGCAAATCGTCTGGTAGGTTCGCCAGCCGGGAGATGGAAGGTCTCCTCCACAAGTTGTGGTGGTAAGTAGCACGTTTAGTGCCAAATCTGGATAAGCGGGAGGGCGCATTCTCACGTGAATGCAAGTCTTTGAATTCACGCGACTCGCACGATTAGACACAAACGTGGATGATTCATGTAAATAATTTATTCTAAATATACTTATAGAAAGTTTATGAAGAGGGAGCGAAATCATGCTACATGCCCCAGATCGGTACAAATTCACAGGATTATTACAGGTTATGGAATTCGATCCGATCTGGAGTTATGGCAATTCATAGAATCACATCTCTCCAGAACCTGTCCGGCGGCATGTAGCTTCTCAGAAATCATCGGCCGCCAGCCAAGAACTCTCTTGACCTCGGAACCACTTCTGCATCAAGAATCCGGCAGTTGCATGAAACGTCCGCGCAGAGGGTGCCGGTGGCACCCTCTGCGTTTGCAGGGCATGGTCTGCGGTTCTACAAATTACGACCCGCACGCCTTCGGCAGGACCGGAGTGATCGTCAGGGAATGTCTGCTGTGGTTCTGTCTCCCCTTGGCAGAAGCGATCAGTAGAGCCGCAACCGATGCACCGGTAGCCAGACCGCTGATGCCGGACCAGCCCCACCTGACAAGGACGACTCCGCTCAACGAGGACCCTGCCGCCATTCCAAGAAACATTCCGGTAAAGAGGATGGCATTCAACCGGCTGCGAGCCTCATGATCCGCGCCATAGATGATCGTCTGGTGCGCTACCAGCGTAGCCTGCACGCCAAAGTCAAAGCCAATTGCGGCGAGTACCAGTAAACCAATTTGTGCCACGTATGGAACCAGCGGGAGGGCGAGCATCGAGGCGAACGAGATTGTGGCGATGGCAATTCCAATTCTCACCACCACGCGAGAGCCTTTTTGATCGGCCAGGCGTCCCGCAAGCGGCGCGGCAATGGACCCTGCTGCGCCAGCCAGCCCGAAGGCTCCGGCAACAGTGCTGCCAAGGTGAAACTTGCTGCCAAGCATCAGCGCCAGCGAGGACCAGAAAGCACTGAACGCAATGGAGAGCGCGCCCTGTGCCAGGGTTGAACGGCGCACCGGTGCATGGTGGGTCCAGAGGTGGCGCATGGAACCGAGTAGCGCGGGGTAGGACAGCTGTGAGTTCACCGGAAAATGCGGTAAGTGGCGCCACGCCGCAAACAGTACCGCGAGGACCGCTCCTGCGGCCAGTGCGTAGACCGAACGCCAGCCAAACCACTCGGCAATTGCTCCGCTCACCACGCGCGAGAGCAGAATGCCCAGCAGAAGGCCGGTCATCACCGTGCCCACGACCTTGCCACGCGCATGCTCGGGTGCCAGCGTGGCGGCCGCAGGGACAAAATCCTGCGCCAGCGTTGCGCTGAGTCCGATCAGCACGCTGGCAAATAACATGGAGCCGTAGCCAGTGGCGAGGGCGGTGAGTGCCAGCGCCAGAACCAGGGCGGCGGCCTTCGTCAGGATGATCTTGCGACGGTCAAAGCGGTCTCCGAGCGGGCTCAGAAACAGGATTCCAGCCGCATAGCCAAGCTGTGTAAGAGTGGGAATCAGGCTCACCATGCGTTCATTGGCATGGAAGGCCGTCGCCAGCAGACCAAGCATCGGTTGCGAATAATAAAGCGAGGCGACACCAAGGCCTGCTCCCGCGGCCAGCAGCAGGATCAGCGAGTGCGGCAGCGAAGTTGGGGTTGTTGCGTTCTGTTCTTGTTCATTCGTCTCTGGAATGGCAGGCATCTCGGTGCTCCTTCTTTCGTCAAGATGTTTCCATTCTGAATGCGGAGTTTTTCGATTTGTAGTAGGCTGCCCCTTAGAACGGCTATACGTGCGACGCATGAAGAAACTTATAGAGATCGGCACTGACCGCATCGAACTCGTGGAGACCTTTCTTCGCATTGTCGAGACGGGGAGCCTCTCCGCGGCCGCCAAGCGACTTGGCACAACGCAACCGACCGTGAGCCGCCGCCTTCAGATGCTCGAACAGTGGCTGGGCATTCGGTTGCTCCACCGCACCACTCACACGATGAATTTGACCGAGAGTGGAGAGCGCTACTTTGCCAGAGCCAAGGAGCTGATTGATGGCTGGAAGTCTCTCGAAGAAGAGATACGCGGCTCCAAATCCACGCCAAACGGACATCTGCGCGTGGTCGTTCCCCATGCGTTTGGCCAGGAGCAGTTGATCGCCCCGCTCACGGAATTTCTGCACAGCTATCCCAAGGTCACGGTGGAGTGGATTCTCCACGACCTGCGGCCAAATTTCATCATGGACGGAGTCGATTGTGCGATTCAGCTTGGCGTTGCCGATGATCCGAACACGGTGGCTCTGCATCTAGCCGAGGTGCCGCGAATTGTGGTCGCGGCGCCTGCCCTCTGCGGCAAGCCATCGCACCCTGTCTCCATCGATGAACTGCACACAATTCCGTGGGTGGCTCTGCGCCAGTATTATCGCGACGAAGCTTTTCTGATTCACGACGAGAGCGCCGTCGAACGCCGGATTCCGATTAAGACGAAGCTCCTTACCGACAGTCTCTATGCCTTGCGTGCCGCCACATTGGCGGGGTTAGGCGCGAGCCTGATTTCCGCGTGGCTGGTGGAGGACGATCTTGCGAAAGGCAGATTGGTGCAACTCGTGCCGGAATGGAGAGCGCCGACGTTGCCGGTCTATATCGTCTACCCCTACGCGCCGTTCTACCCTGCGAAATTACGCCGCTTTGTTGATCTGATGCGAGAACGAATGCCGGGCTTGGTAGGAATGCGCGCACCGCGGAAAGGTGCACGCATGAAGTAAGAGTGTTGCGAGGTTCCTCAAACGGCAGCGGACTCTAATCTCTATGCTGAGGTGTGGAACGTTCTTCTCGAACAGGAAGTCTCGCGATTCGCAAAACGGCGCTTCCCGCCCGAGCGCAAGCCTGCAGAAGATCACGAGACTCGTCTCTTTCCGCCGATCACAGACTGGACGGAACCCGAGTCACTGATTAGCCACGGAAACCTTGGGTTCAAAGGAAACACCTTTCCTTCAACAAGCTCTTTGCACGATGGAGGTCGCATCGAAACAGAAATGTGCCTACTACCAGCATGTAAGCGCAGCAAGTATGACCGGTGCAGTTCTTTGTGCTCTAGGGGTGCGGGCCTAATGGGTTGTTCTGGTGGTTCCCGACGACATATCCATTGATATGCCGTTCCAGGTCAGACAACATTCAAACGTCTGCAGATTACTCGAGAAAAAATTGGTGCCGAAGAAGGGACTCGAACCCCCACACCGTTGCCGGTACATGGACCTGAACCATGCGCGTCTGCCAATTCCGCCACTTCGGCACTGGAGTTCGGCTTGCGCGGGTCTCGCGCGCCCAGAAGGGCTGCCGTTCCATCAGATCGTAGATGATTGTAACATACCGGAAACGGTCGTCAAACCTTCCCACAACCGCATATTTACTGGCCTATCGCGCACCGCTGCGTTTTGCACAGGTGTTGCACAGGGCCGGCGGGTAACTTCCTGCGCGGCTGTTGCGGCCACAGGCGTGACGCCGGGAGCTTTGGCGCGCGGGCTTGGCTCAGTTGCGCGCAGAGGTTCCGCCCGGACGAGGGGCTTGGCGCAATCACCGCCCGTCCTCTATCATCCTTGCCACGGTGACGGGGTTGGTCGCGAAGAAGGTGCGCGGTCGGCGACAGCGTTCCGCTTCCCCGCTCCACCACCGGCGCTACGCGGCACACGAGAGGAGCCTGCACCATGACAGACGACGTCGATTCCGGCCGCAAGATTCCGCTGCAACTCTGCACACAGCTCCGCACCCTCGCGCATGACCTGTCCAATTCGCTGGAGACGATCCTGCAAGCCAACTATCTGCTGGCACAGGGAAACCTCGACGCGGGCAACCGGCGCTGGGTGGAGATGATCGACAAGGCCTCGCAGGACGCCGCGCGCATCAACCGCCAGATTCGCGAGCTCCTGCGCAGCAACACAGACTCGCAGTAGACCATCGCTCGGCACTCCCCCTCCGCCCAAATGGAAAGGCCGCCTTCTTCAGGCGGCCCATGCTAGACGCTCGAAGGCGCAGCCTACTTCAACAGCTTCGCATCCAAAGTGATCTTCGCGTTCAGCACCTTGCTGACCGGGCAGCCGGCCTTGGCGGCGTTGGCGGCTTCCAGGAACTTGGCTTCGTCGGCGCCGGGAATCTTCGCCGTCAGCACCAGGTGCACGATGGTGATGCCGAATCCGCCTTCCACCTTCTCAAGTGTGACCGTGGCCTTGGTGTCGATGACTTCGGCCGTCATGCCCATGGCTCCGAGCTGGCCAGAGAGCGCCATGCTGAAGCAGCCGGCATGCGCCGCCGCGATCAGTTCCTCTGGGTTGGTGCCAATGCCATTCTCAAAACGCGTGCTGAACGAGTACTGCGTGCTGGAAAGAACTCCGCTGTCGGAGGAGATGGATCCCTTGCCGTCTTTCAGGCCGCCCTGCCAGTGGGCGGAAGCGCTTCTCTGCATGATGAGGCTCCTTGCGCGGATTCACCGCGACCGGGCATTGTAAACCACCCCGGCACCGCTCGTCTTTTCTGCTTGACCGGGGCCAGTGTTCATCATATATTGCGTTCCTATATATATGGAGGCTTCATGAGTATCGATGCCAACCTGAAACGCGGTAGTGCCGAGCTGGCCATCCTCAGCGTCCTTCGCTCCGGCCCGCTCCACGGCTATGAAATTGCCCGGCGCATCGCCGAGACCACCGGCGGCACGCTCACCTTCGATCTGGCCTCGCTTTACCCGCTGCTCTACCGCATGGAAGCCGACAAGTGGCTGGAGGCCGCATGGGAGGAGGGGCCCAACCAGCGGCGTCGCCGCTGCTACCGGCTGACCGCGCTGGGACGCAAACAGATCAAGCCGCTGCAATCGCAGTGGCAGGCGCTGTTCGCTGCCATGCAGAAGCTCGCGGAGGCGCCCAATGCCTGATTTCCGCGCCCTGCTTCGCGAACACCTTGGCGGCGCTTCCCTGCCTCCGGACGTGGAGGAAGAACTGACGGTGCATCTGGAAGAGTTGTACAGCGCGCGCCGCGCAGATGGGGATGACGATTCCACCGCATTGGCTGCCGTGCACGCCAGCCTTGGAGACCGCGGCAAACTGCTGCGGGCGGTACGCCTCTATAAAGGAAAAGGAACCATGCGCAACTTCATGCGACACATTCTTGTTCCCGGTTTGTTCGCCACCGCGCTGTCCACGCTTGGAGAGAATCTTCTGGACCTGGTGCGGATAAACTCCTTATTCCACCAGCCGCGGGGGCTGCTGCATCGGTATGTTTGGCACTTCGGACCGGAACTGCCGATCGGTGGGCGGGCAGGCTATTTTTATCTGGAGATATTTCTGCTCTTGTTCTATGCGGCAGCTGGAGCGTTGGCGGCGTATCTCTGCCTGCGTCTCGGTGGCCGGCGCCGCCAGCAATTCTGGGCCGCACTGGTTCCAGCCGTGGCACCGCTTCTGGTCGTCTTCTTCAGCTACTTTGTCCACCTTGTGCTGTATCTGATTGGTCGGCCGGAGAGTGTGATTCCAGCCTCTGCACTATGGATGACGTTCGCCGGATATTTCCTCAGCTTCAACGTGGCTCCAGCACTCGCATTATTGCTGGGCGCCGCGCCGCTGCTGTTGCAGCACAGTGCGGATGCGCCAGCTGCCGCCTGAAGCCTCGGGTGATACACCGCGAGCCGGCCGCCCTCCACGACAGCCGGCTCCACGGTGGGAGGGCCGGAGCGATGCCGGCTCGGCCCTCAAGCTCTCAGCCGCTCGATAAACTGCTCGACCTCGGCATGAATCTCTACCGCATCGTCCGGGCTGCCGGTGGTGACAATACGCAAGGTCGGAATCGCCTTGTCATCCAGGACCGTCATCAGTGGAGAAGTCTCCACCTGGCAGGCGCCGCAGGCCTGTATGGAGTAATGAATGACGCCATCGGCCTTGCGCTCGCCGCGCAACTTGGTCAGGCATTCCTGCTGTGTCGGGCTCGGTGTAAACACCGTGCAATCGATGTTCAAATACCGCTCCACAAGCAGGCTCAACATGGCTTCTACGGTGTCACCGGTCTCAGACATCAACCACCGGCGGCTGCGTTCGCCCACGCAACCTTCTGCCGCCACGATCACAGCGCCGCAGTTTTCGACGATCGCCGGGATCGTCCAGCCCGGCACTGCCATGGGGCAGCCCGAAAGCACAATACGCGGGCACGCAGGCGGCACCACGCCCTCACAGTGGCGAATGCGCATCTCCAGCTCGTCGCACACCTGGTGGACGGCACCGGTGAAGCGCACCGGATCGTCGTAGAAGGAGACCTTTGAGATCAGCAGCGCGTCCAGCCCGGAGATGGGTGACGGCACGGCGCTGCGCAGCGAGGCCAGCCGCATCATGGCCTTGCGCTTTTCATTCACTGTCGCAATTGCCGCCTGCAATTTGGCAGCTTCCAGCTTCTGCCCCGTTACCTCTTCCAGGGTCTCCACCAGCTTGTAGAACTCGTCGCGAAGCGCCTGCTTCGCCTCCTCCGTTTTCTGCTTGGGCAGGTCGATGACGTGGAGCCGGGGCAGGAATGGGCGAAGAATTTCATAGGCCTTGCGCTTGCCGGAGCAGGTGTTTTCACCCGCCACCAGGTCGCAAGCCTGTAAATAAGGAGACTGTTTGCCGAGCTTGACGCCGAAGGCCGAGCGGATGAGTGCGCAGGTGTTGCGTGGCAGATACTGATCGACCAGCCCGGAGGCCACGTTGCCGTCCGAGCACAGGCCCACGGAGATGGCATCGAGAGCAAGGATGAGTTCTTCCGGAACGAACGTGCAGTAGGAACCGACCACCTTGCGTCCCTGCTGCTTGGCTTCCAGCAGCTCGCGGAAGCGCATGGCATGGAGATCGTCCATCACAAAGTCAAAATACTTCATCGTCTCCGGGCGGTTCTTCTGCCCAAGGACGATGTTGTGGTCAAAGCCCCCTGCCACGGACGCTTCAGGCTCCCGCGCCGGAATGACCGGCTGCAAGGCCCGAAAGGTTCCGAAATCATCCAACATGACTACACTCCTTCTGCAAACTCCCGGACCTGCCGCAAGCCTGCCCGCCACGCCCGGCAATCTGGTGTCGGAGACTCCGGCGGACGGCCAATCGCAGCTCCCGCCTCACAGACCCATCGGATGGAGACCTCCGACAACCGGAGTGCGGGATGCTTGTCCTTTTGCAACCCAAATGCCATAAGGTACTTAGAGGTTGCCGAATTCCACACCCATCATTTCAGTAATTTAGGAGCGAATTCAAGGGGCGGGATAGTTTTCAACAGCGATTGTCGATGTAAATCGGGTCGATGACACTTCGACACTTAGCCTTCGACACCTGCAAGCGGCATCGGGATCGACAGAAACGAACAGAGCGGCGGTATTCAAATAGTGCCCGCCCTGTTTTGTGACGCATGATTGATTTCACAGGAGTTGTTCGTCCTTCCGACACCATGTCGAAGAGAGAGGAGATCATCGACACTCTCGACAGTTCGACATCGACAGTGATCCTGAAAAGCGAGTGGAGCATCGAGTTTTGAGGCAAACGAGGACAGCGGACGGGATATTTCGGAGAAGATCTAGCCGAAAAGGAAGGAACCGGAAGAACGGTCAGGCGCGCAGGCCGGTACTGCCAATCGCCTTGGCGTCCAGCCCGAGCTTCTTCATGCGCGAGATCAGGGTTGTGCGCTTCAGGCCCAGACGGGCAGCGGCACCGTTGCTGCCTCCAACTACCCCGTTGGCTTCAAACAGCGCCTGCAGAATCCGCTCCCGCATTCGGGAATCGGAAACGCCCTCCGGAGAGGTAAATGAGGGGGCCGAAGGTCTGGCTGGGCTACCCAGGGGCAAGGATGGCCGCAATGGGATGTTGGGCCGCGTTTCGGTTGTGCTGCCAGCGTCGGTGTAGAGAATCTCGCTGATGGGGACGTGCAGCACCGGCCCTTTGCAAAGGATGACGGCACGTTCGATGGCATTCTCCAGTTCACGCACGTTGCCCGGCCACGGCAGGCGGCTCAGCCCTTTCATGGTTTCCGAGGAGATGGACTCGATCGTCTTGTTCATGCGCCCGGCGTACTTCTGGGTGAAGTAGCGGACCAGCGCCGGAATGTCGTCCTGGCGGTCGCGCAGCGGCGGAATCACGATGGGAAAGACGCTGAGGCGGTAGTACAGGTCGCTGCGGTAGCGATGTTCGCGCACCATCTGCGGCAGATCGCAGTTGGTGGCGGCCAGCACCCGCACGTCAACCGGGATGCCGGAGCGCCCGCCGACTCGGTCCACTTCGCGCTCCTGCAACGCACGCAGCAACTTAGGCTGAATGTCCGAAGGGATTTCGCCGATTTCATCCAGCAGCAGCGTGCTGTGGTTGGCCAGTTCAAAGCGTCCGGGTTTGGAGGAATCCGCACCTGTAAAGGCTCCCTTCTCGTGTCCGAACAGGTCGCTCTCGAAGACGCCGGTGGGGATGGCGGCGCAGTTGACCTTGACCATGGTGTGCGCCTTGCGCCGGCTCATGTTGTGGATGGCGCGGGCCACCAGTTCCTTGCCCGTGCCGGTCTCGCCCATGATGAGCACGGTGCAGTCGCTGTCGGCAACCATGCTCACCTGCTCCAGCACGCGCTTGAGCCCGGTGCTCTGGCCAATGATGGCGCCGAAGTTTCCGGCCTCGCCAATCTCCTCCTGCAGGTAGAGCTTCTCGCGCGTCAGCTTGTCTTTGAGCCGCGAAATCTGGTGATAGGCCAGCGCGTTGTTCACGCCCATGGCAATACGGTCGGCCACAGCCTGCAGCAGCGTCACCTCGTCGTTGGTGAAGGCCGCGCGCTGGGTACGCGCCAGGGTGAGCACGCCGAAGACGCTGGAACCGGAGATAAGCGGCAGCGCACAGAGTGCCTGCGTCCCGTGCGTGACCAGGAAGGCGGCAAACGGCGAGGTCGCGGCCATGCGCTGCAGCGCTTCGGCATCGGCCAGAAAGACCGTCTTGCGCTCGAAGACCACCGACAGCGGCGGCTCCTCCATGGCCTTGATGTTGTGCATCCCCTGGCTGGCCTCGGCGTTGACGTAGCGCAGCATGCCTGCGGGTTCCGCTGCTGCGCCCGGATACTCCGGCTCCGCCTCCGGCACCTTCAACTCCATGCAGACAAATTCGACACCGAAGTAGCTGCTGAGCGAGCGTGAGACCTCCGCCACCAGTTTCTGCAGGTCCAGATAGGTGATGACCTCGTTGGTCACCTCGACCAGGATGTGGTCGTTTTCGCGCTCGCGCTGGAGCCGCTGCTGCTCCAGCCGCGCCTGAGACATGGAGCTGATGCGCTCCAAGGTCTCCGCCACGGCGAATGCGATGGTCTGGATGACATAGAGGTCTTCCGAGGTCAGCGGCACTGATTGCAGGCTGATGACCTCCAGGCCTCCGAGGCAGCGCTGGCGGCTGGTAAGCGGCACCATGCAGTAAACGCCGTCCTGCTGATAGACGGGCAGGTGCGCCACAGCGGCGTAGTGCGAGCGGCACTCGGCCAGCATGCCGGTCAGCGCCTTCTGGTGTGTCCACACCCAGGAGAGCGGCCAATCCTCAAGACGGTAGTTGGGCTGGGGCTGGCTCGCGTCGGGCACCGGCTCGGGAGGTTTGGGCAGGATGGTGATCTGCCGCGTGACCGGATTCAGAAGATGGATGCTGATGGAATGAGCATGAAGAACGCCCGCCAGAACTTCCGGCAGCGATGCGGCCAGAAAAGCGGCGTCCTGAAAAGACGCAATCGCCTTGGAGGCGACAAGAAGCCTCTCGAGCCTCTCGGCGCTGGAGGCAGTGGCGACCTCGACCGCACGGATTTCCGCGGGAGCAGCGTCCATGGGCTGACGGTAACACGGAGAAAGCAGCAATCTCAAGGTTCAACTTTCCGCAAAACAAAAGCCAGCCTGACAAGGCTGGCCTGCACATCTGAATCTTGTTGATGGAATCGCGGTTCTACCCGCCTAAACACCGAACATCATGTGCATCAGGATGCGGGCAAAGACGCCCAGCACCAGCAGGAACACCACCATCCCAACCAGCAGGAACCACAAATACCGCTTTTCCTGATCGGCGGAAGGAGGAGTAACGCCCAGGTAGTAGACAAAGAACTTCCGCATGAATTGCAGCAGGTAACTCATGGTCGGCTCGCCTCGAGGTCGGTTCTCCTCCTATGGTACCGCATCCATCACCCACAGTTGCGCAACGTGGAAACTGTTTCCCGGCGGCGCTTAGGAGACGACCGTATAGTAACTCTTCTGGGCCGCGCAGGGCTTGCAAAGCGTCTTGCCATCCACCACAACTTCCCGGCCGTCCATCACGGATTCCCCGCACTTGGCGCAGGTGGCGCGGCGCAGCGGCTTGCCCGGCAGGTCACAGGGATCAAGCTGCACCTTCACCTGCTGAATGTTGAACATCTCGGGTTCCGGCACGGTCTTGAAGTCGCACTCCACCTTCTCGCCTTCCGGCTTGGGTGGCGCGGCCACCAGGCGCACGGCCTTGCCGGTTTCAAGGTTGATGAATGTCGCGGCCATTTTGCCGTAGTCGAGCACCTTCATGGAGCGCTTGCCCGGACGGCATCCGGTCAGGCACATGATGGCGTCGGAGGCGCAGCGGTCGATCTCGGTGAAGATGATGAGCTTCTTGCGGTCCTCGCCCATCGGGTCGCTGATGCCGATTTCGCGCAGTCCGGCCATGGCCATGCGCACGCCAATCGTGATGCCCGCGCAGAGATGCCCGTGAAACTTCTCGGCCACCGCCACCAGTTCGTCCACATTGTTGTAATTCAGCTTTTCCATATCGCTACCTTCTTCCATGTTATGAGTGCGGGGCCTGCAGCCTGCGCGTCCACGCAGGATTGATAAGGTTGATTTTGCGCACGCAGGTGCCAAAGAACTGATAGGCACCGCCGCCCTCGGCAATGATCTCCATTGCCTCGTCGCCGTCGGTGACCACCGAGGTTGCCACCACGGCCACGCCGCGCGCGAACAGCGGTTCGGGCACAAAACTTGCGGTCGGTCCTACGATGGCCGCAGCTGCATTTTCCGGCAGCGCCGCCAGCAGGGTCAACACGCTGCCGTTGGCAACCGAGGCGCCCGTAAAAACCCCAGTCTCGCAACGGCCCAGGGCTTCCATGGTCTGCTCCAGCGGAACAAAGTGGCCGCCGGCGAACTCGGCCTTCGTCTCTTCCTTCTTGTCGATAATGGCCACGTCGGCGGGAGCAAGCGTTGCCAGCTTGCGCAGCAGCGGCACAATCGCTCCGACCATTGCCACGCGCCGGCTGGTGAACAGTTCGGCAAAAGCGCTGAGGTCGTCGCCATCCGTGTGTGTGTAACGCGCGCCGGTCAGCCATTCGGCGGAGAGAGCGTTGAGCGTGGCGAGCCGCACCAGTTCGGCAAACGGCCCCAGGTGGCCGCCCTGCAGAACTTCGGCCACGGGCATGCCGCGGTAACGCGGCAGCTTGCCCTTGAGGATGCGCGTGCTTGCGCGCTGCACCATTTCCGGCGGTGTGTAGGCCACGCCAGTTGCGCCGTTGGAGAGGCGCACGCCGGTGAAGAACACGCCGACGATGAGCTGCTCGATCCTCAGCGTTGCGAACCGCTCGCCGTAAAGCTCGGTGAGCAGCGCCGCCGCCTCGTCGAGAATGGGCGTGCTGCCCACCGCCTGATCGGAACTCACTGTTGAGCCTCTTGCGCCGGATGATGCTGCAGCACTTCGACGCGGCGCAGATAGCGCAGCAGCCGAGGCGCGCGGTCGTCTCCGGCGGAGAGGAACAGCAGGCGTCCTTCCTTGTCATCGAGCGGCTGGCCGTTCTTTTCGAGCACCACCAGCGCCTGATCGCCAATCGCGGTGTAAAACAGTTCGCGGTAGGAGAGCAGCGCCCAGTGGCCGTCGCTGGAGGTGAGCGTGACGTAAAGATGGCTGGGAGACTCGTGCTCGCTCATCACGACATCGGCGCGCTTCAGCACATCCGTGAGCAGCACGCCGCGGCAGCTTGTGATGGAGCCGTCATTGCCGCGCACGCGGGCGAGATCGCGCACATCGGTCAGCGGCATCGCCTTCAACTCTTCAAGGCTCAGCTCAAGCGGATGCAGCACTTCCCCGCCGACGGTCAGCGAATGGGTTACAAATTCCGGGCCGAACAGCTTCGGCGTGGTGCGCTTGGGTTTTTCCATGAATTCGCTACTCCTGATGATCTCTTCCAGACAATAAAACTGCTTTAGGCACCGCGCGTGCGCAGCACGGGCATCCCGCAATGCGTGGCCTGCGCGCGCTCAAACAGCGCGGGCGGCAGAGCGTAAAGCTCGGCCATCTGCGCGGGCGTCACCGTCTGCGCGGGCGTGCCGTCCTGCAGGATGCGTCCATTTTGAATCGTCACCACGCGGTCGGCAATGGAAAGCGCATGCTCCGGATGATGCGTGGTCAGCAGGAAGGTAAAACCTTCATCGGCCAGCAAACCTACACGCTCCAGCAGACGCACCTGGTTGCCAAAGTCGAGACCGTTGGTCGGCTCGTCCATGATGAACACGCGCGCCTGTTGCGCCAGTGCACGCGCCACAAGCGTCAACTGGCGCTCGCCGCCACTGACCTCCGTGTACGGACGCTCTCCCAGGTGTTCAATCCCCATGCGCTCCAGCGCCTGCCAGGCAATCTGTGTGTCACGCTGGCTGAACTGCGAGAGGAAGCCACGGTGCGGCGTGCGGCCCATCAGCACCACGTCAAAGACCGTGTAACCAAATGCCTCGCGGTGCGACTGCGGCACGTAGGCCAGCTCGCAGGCCAGTTCGCGCCGCGTGTAGCTCTGCAGGTTGCGTCCGAGCAGGTTCACCGTGCCACTGGCGGGCTTCAGCAGACCAAGCAACAGCTTGAGCAGTGTCGTCTTACCGCTGCCGTTGGCGCCGAGCAGAGCCACCACGCCGCCTTCATCCACGCGCAATGAAAGGCCGTCGAGCACGCGATGGCGTCCATAGGAGAAACCGAGGGAGTCCACTTCAAACAGCGGCATCAACTCCACCCCTTGCGCGCATTGCGCAGCACGAAGGCAAAACACGGAATGCCAACCAGCGCGGTGATGATACCAATGGGGATTTCAAAGGCAAAGGCGAGGCGCGAAATGTCGTCGGCCACAATGAGATAGGCCGCGCCGATGAAGATGGCCGCAGGCACCAGGCGACGGTTGTCCGGGCCGGTGATCATGCGCGTGAAGTGCGGAATGATGAGTCCAACCCAGCCGATGGTGCCGGCAATCACCACGGTCAGCGCGCTTACGACGGTGGCGGCAAAAATCACCACCAGCCGCATGCGCTTCACGTTCACGCCCAGCGCGCGCGCTTCCTCGTCGCCCATGCTCATCACGTTCAAGTGGCGCGAGCACAGCACGAGCACCACCAGCCCGATGACGATGGGGATGGCGATACGGATCACTTCTCCACGGTCAGAGAGCGTCAGGCTGCCCATCAGCCAGTTCACGATGGTCGGCAACTGGTTGTAAGGATCGGCGAGGTACTTGACGAGCGAGAGCAGCGAGCTGAACAGCGCGCCGCTGATGATGCCACCCAGCACCAGCATGATAGTGCTGTTCACCGGGTAGGCATGTGCGATGGCCACGGCAATAAGCACCGCCAGCACGCCACCGAGGAAGGTGGCAAGCTGCACGCCGAACCACGTCTTCAAATACACGATGCCGAGCGCCGCGCCGAACGAGGCTCCGGCCAGTACACCCAGCAGGCTCGGAGAAACCAGCGGGTTCACGAACATGGCCTGGAAGGCGGTGCCCGAGGCCGAGAGCGCCGCCCCGATCAGCCCGGCGGCCAGAATGCGCGGCAGACGAATCTCCACCAGAATGCCGTTCAGCAACTGCATGCGGTCGGCGGGGATGCTCTGCACGCCCAGCCACTTCTGCGCCACAAAACGCAACAGCTCGGAGATTGAAACCGGATACTTGCCCAGTCCGAGCGATACCAGCATGACCGCCACCAGGGCGACAATGCTGCCCGCCAGTGGCAAATGCCTCCGGAAGAACCCGGCGCCGGAACGTGTGTTGCTGTCCGGCGCCGCATCGCTCTCCGCGAAGGTTGCGTTCATAGGCTGCACGGCACTCATTGCGCCAGCAACTCCCGCGCTTCCTTCTCCGTCAGCTTCACGTTCAGGAAGACGTCATAGAACGACTGCGTCTCCTTCACGATGTTCGCTTTATAGGAAGAAGCTGGATAGACGTTGGACATCACCCACTCCAGCCCCAGCAAGCGCATGAAGGACGGCGGGCGGTCAAACCAGTTGAGCGGCACGCGCGGAATCAGGTAGACCTTGTGCTCGCGCACTGCCTTCACCTGCTGCCACGCCGACTCGTGATACACCTTGTCGAAGAACAGCTTGTCCTGCACCAGAATCACGTCCGGCGCAGCCACCAGCAACTGCTCGAGTGAAACCTTTTCATACCCCATGTGGCTTGAAGTGTGGCAGCGCTGCAAGTTGATGTCGCCCGCCAACTGAAGAATCTGAACGTGGATGGAGTCATTGCACTCGGTCGAAAGACCGTCGGGGCCTTCGGCGTAGTAAACCTTGGGCCGCTTGTTCGCCGGGATCTTCGCCACCGTGGAGTCAACGTCGGCAAGAATCTTCTCGGCCTTTTTTGCCATGAGTTCGGCGCGCTTTTCGCGGCCCAGCAGCTTGCCCATGTAGCGGATCGCCGCCGGGTAGCCCTTCATGCCGTCGGCCACCACGTAGACATAGGGGATGCCCATCTTGTCATACTGCGCCGCCGCGCGGTCGTCGACCGGATTGGTGTCGTTCTTCCACAGAATCAGCAACTGCGGGTTGGTCTTGGCCAGCGATTCCGGATTGCCCGGACGCGGTCCGCCACCCAGCACCGGCAGTGACCACAGATGCTTATCCATGTACTTCTTGTCGCTGTCCTTGACCTCAAAGACCACGCCGGTCATCAGGTCGGGTGCCAGGGCGTACATCATGAAGGCGCCATAGGGCGAGGGCGCGAAGACACGCTCGATCTTGTCCGGCACATTCACCTTGCGCCCGGTCATGTCGACCACCTGGCGCGCATGCATCATCGGCGCCATCGTGGCCAGCAGCAGAAGAACTCCACACAGCCTTGCTCTCACTCTCATCGCATCTCCCTAAAACTCTCGCGGCAATTCGCCGCATATGAATGCTGCCCAGACTTCGTTTTTCTGAACCAAACCCAGGTGCCGTTTTCACCGCGCAGAACTTCGCCGGCAATACCGGCCTCGCGCAGCGCATCTTCGTAATAGCCATCCGGATGACGGGGAATATTGCTGCGCTCACCGTTCACCCAGTTCGGGTCGCGCTCGCGCATCTGGCGCATGATCTGCTGGCGCATCTCGGGCGTTCCCAGCCCACCGCCCACGTAGGCATGCCCGCCGGGCTTCATAACACGTTGGATTTCGCGGAAGGCCTGCGGCAATTCCTCCCAGAACGGAATGGAGCCGCGGCTGACCACCAGGTCGATGGAATCGCCAGGCAGCGGTAGTGCCTGTACTTCGCCCTGCATCACCCAGACCGGTGTTGGCAGATGGCGTTCCAGGGCGTTGCTGCGCGCACGCTCCACCATCTGCGGCGATTGATCGACCAGCACCAGCGCCATGCCGCTGCGCTCGGCCAAGGCCAGTCCAAGATGCCCGCCACCGCAGCCCACATCAAGGCAGCAACCCCGATTGATGCCGGTGCGCGTCAGGATTTCCCCCGCGTAGTAGGGATAGAGCGGTGCGAATGGCCCGGTGGCAATGGCGTGGTAGCTCTCGGCGTCCATGAATCGTGCAGCTCTCTGCTCCATCGCTCCTCCCGGCCGTGGATGCCTCGCGCCAGACGTCTCGTGTACACGACAAACACCCGTTCGCGAGGATAACGACGCCAGTGTACACGACACTGTCTCTTTTGGTAAACACAAGTTTTACCGTCGTGCCGCCCCTGCCGGAGGTGCCGGTCGGAGCGCAAGCCGGCACCGAACTTTGTTAGTTCGTGTACCGTAAAACATGTACTAGTTTTGTATAGTAGACATTCACAAGGAACCTTGAAACGCCATTTTCGGTTGGAGAACCGCGTCTGATGACCCCATACGAAGAAGCCGTAGCCATCATCCTCAATCATGTACAACCCTTGGGAACAGAGAGTTGCTCCACCCTTTCCGTACTTGGCCGCGTCGCTGCCGAAGCGGTCCACAGCGGCCTCGACCTGCCGCAACAAGCCACTGCGGGCCCGGATGGCTACGCGCTCCGTTCAGCCGATCTCGCCGAGGCCTCGCGCGAGCACCCAGTCACGCTCAGGATCGGCGAGACGGTGGGAGCCGGCTGGCTTCCACGGGCCATGGTTGAACCCTGCACCGCCGCGCGGGTCATGACCGGCTCCGTGGTTCCCGATGGCGCCGACTGCGTGGTGCGTTTTGAAGACACCGATGAGCCTCCTGAGAAGAACGGCCCCAACGTGAACCAACCGGCGCAGGTGCGCGTCTTTGTCTCCGCTCGGCCGGGGGAGAACATGCAGCCTGCGGGTGCCACCGTGCACAAAGGGGACGAGGTGGTTCCGGCCGGTGCAGTGATCGGCCCAACGCAGATTTCGGCACTCACCTCCATTGGGTGCCGGCGCATCCGCGTCTACCGGCGTCCGGCGGTTGCCATTCTCGCCACCGGCGACGAACTCATGAGCAGCACGGCAAAGTTGCAGCGCAGCAAGTCCTACAACGCAAACACGCCGGCGCTGGCCGCGCTGGTGCGTCATCACGGCGGAGTGCCCCGTATCCTTGGCATTGCGCGAGACAACGAGCCGTCACTGACCGTGAAGCTCAAACGCGCGCTTTCCGCAGACGTCATCCTCAGCAGTGGCGGCGTCTCCCGCGGAGACTTCGACCTGGTTCGCATCATGATGAACCGCATGGGCCGGCTTGTTTTCAACCGCATCGCCATGGGCCCCGGCGCGGCCTTCAGCTTCGGCATGCTGCAGGACGGCAAGCGCACGGTGCCGTACTTTGCCACTTCCGGCCCGCCCGCGGGATGCCTCATCAATTTCGAGACACTGATCCGCCCTGCCCTGCGCAAGATGCAGGGACACACCGAACTGCGGCATCGCACGGTGGAAGCCGAGGCTGCGGAAGCAGTCGCCAACCGTGCGCCCTTCAACTTTGCCCGCTGGACACGACTGGAGCGCACGGATCACGGCTACTCCGCGTGGTTTGGGGCAACGGGCGGACGCGGCTACCTGCCGTCTCTCTCGCACGCCAACGCACTCACCATTCTGGAGCGTGGTGCCGACATCAAGGTCGGCGATCGAGTAAAGGTGTTGCCGCTCGATTGGGTGGATTAACGCGCGGGCTGTGGCAGTGCTTTACGTTCTGCGAGTGGAGGCTTCCGCACGTTGGCCCAGGACCATGCAGAGGCCTCACCCCGCTGCGCAAGTGAGGACCGAGGGGAAAGCCTCCGCTCCCTTTACGCAGTCTCTGATCGGAGAAATCGAAGGGAGTCTCAGTGGGAAGACACACCGTTCACGAGGATCAAGTCTTGCGTCGAATGCTGCGATTCTGCTCCCGCCTGAGTCAATCACTCGGTGTCATTGTCTTACCCCTCGCGAGATAGTGAGGCTTGACCGACTCGCCATCCAAGGCTGGGCTCCCCGGCAATATTTCTTCCTCTGACTTTCAAACTCGGGCTACACTCAAGATTGACGATTCTCGCCCTCCGCTGTCTCCCCCCCCCGGACCGGGCCGTCGCAAGTGCCGTTCAATTCATGTTGTTGTTCTCGGTTTTGGCCGGGCAGGGCTGTTTTGCCACTGGGAGGATCCATGCGTTCCAACATTCGCACCTGGGCAGTGCTCTCTTCTTTGTTATTTCTATTTGCCAGCTTGTCTCACGCGCAGGTCAGTTCGCCGCGTGCACGCGTGGTGGAGCCGGTCAGCGACACGAAGATGACAACGCTCGCCGGGAGCCGCCACCCGATGGCCCGTGCGGAGCTGGACCGCGGCGTTGCACCCGACTCAATGGCCACTGACCGGATGTTGCTGCTGCTCTCCCGCGCGCCGGAACAGGAGGCGGCACTGGCAAAGCTTCTGGAGGAGCAGCAGACCGCCAGTTCGCCGAACTATCACCAATGGCTGACGCCCGCCGAGTTTGGTGCTGCCTACGGCGCGGCCGACAGTGACGTGGCAGCCGTGCGCTCGTGGCTGGAGTCACAGGGCTTCCGCGTGACACGCGTCTCGGCGGCGAAGAACCTGATTGAGTTCAGCGGAACAGCGGGCCAGCTGCGAACGGCGTTCCGCACAGAGATTCACAAGTACCGCGTGAACGGACACAACTACTGGGCAAATGCTACTGAACCCAAGGTCCCCGCCGCACTGGCGCCCGTGATCGCAGGCTTCGCCTCATTGAACAATTTTCCGCACCGGCCGCAGCACCGCCTTCTCGGCAGCTTCACCCGCACGGCGGAAGGCACAATGTCGCCGCTGGTCACACTCAGCAACGGTTCGGTGCACTACTACGGCGTCGGCCCCGGCGACTTCGCCACCATCTATGGCTCCAAGTCCCTGCTGAGCTCCGGCATCAACGGCTCGGGCCAGACCATCGCCGTCATTGGCGAAACCAATGTCAACCTGCAGGACGTCACCGACTTCCGCACGTTGTTCGGGCTGACTGGCGGCACCACCTCGGTTGTGATCGACGGTGCGGATCCGGGCATTGTCAGCGGCGCTGAGACCGAATCACTGCTCGACCTGCAGTGGGCTGGCGCTGTGGCACCCGGCGCAAACATCCAACTGGTCTCCGCATCTTCAACCACCACCACGGCAGGCATCTTTCTCGCCGCCGGGTACGCGATCGAACAGAACAAGGCCAGCGTCCTCAGTCTCAGCTACGGCGGATGCGAGGCGAACCTGGGCACGGCTGGCAACCTCTACATAAGCCAGCTCTGGCAGCAAGCTGCGGCGCAGGGCATCACGGTCACCGTTTCCACCGGAGACGAAGGCTCGGCGGGCTGCGATTATCACGCCACCTCCGATTACGCGTCGCACGGGCTGGCGGTGAACGGATTGGCCGCGACGCCCTATAACGTGGCTGTTGGCGGCACGGACTTTGACGACGCAAACTCGTTCACCACGTATTGGAGTTCCACCAACAACTCCACGGACTTCTCTTCCGCACTCTCCTACATTCCGGAAAGCACCTGGAACGATTCCTGCGCGGCCTCAGCCGCGGTGGGCAACCTGACGGTGTGCGCCACGGCCGCCCCCAGCGGCGACCTGAACGTCATCGCAGGTTCCGGCGGTGCCAGCAACTGTTCCAGCTCGAGCGACGTCAACGGTTCCGTGGTCTGCAACTCCGGCACGGCAAAACCTGCGTGGCAGACCGGAACGGGCGTCCCCACGGATGGCGTACGTGACCTGCCGGATATCTCCCTGTTTGCCGAGGGTGGCGGCAGCAGCTCGCGCAGCTTCTACATCATGTGCGAATCTGACGCGCTGCCCAGCGGCTATCCCTCCTGCCAGCGATCCGGCGGGACCTATTTCCTGGCCGTTGGCGGAACCTCCGCCTCTGCGCCCAGCTTTGCCGGAGCCGTGGCTCTGGCGGCGCAGAAGACCGGCAAGCGGCTTGGAAACCTCAACTACCTGCTGTACAGCCTTGCCGCCGGATCGGGAGCATCCTGCACCTCGAGCGGCACACAGGCTTCGAGCTGCATCTTCCACGACGTGGTAAAGGGCAACATCAGCGTGCCCTGCGCGGCGGCATCGCCCAACTGCAGCGCCACCAGCGGCTCGGCCTATGGAGTGCTGGTGGATGCGAGCAACAAGCCTGCCTACACCAGCGGCGCGGGCTACGACCTCGCCACCGGACTCGGCTCGGTGAACATCACCAAGCTCGCCAACGCCATTGCCACCGGCACGGCGGCGTTCACGCCGACTTCCACTTCGCTGACACTCAACGGTGGCACCACGCAGGTCAGCGCCAGGCATGGGGATGCGGTGAACGTGGCGGTAAACGTTTCGCCCACTGCAGCCAGCGGTAAGGTTGTGATTGAGGGCGCCAACGGCCAGCAGATTGACACGGGAACGCTGACCGGCGGCTCTTCTTCCTGGAGTTCCACGATGTTCCCCGGCGGCACCTACACGGCCAAGGCGCACTATGCCGGTGACGGCACGCGTGGCGCCAGCGACTCCAACACCGTTTCCGTCACCGTTTCCCCGGAAAGCAGCAAGCTGTTCCTTGACGCCATGAGCTGGGACCAGAGCGGCAACTTTGTCGGCTGGAATTCGACAACCGTGCCGTACGGGTATTCCGTGCTGCGCATGGCTGTGGCCGATACCAACGCCACCGACTCGAACTCCACGGGCGTGGTCAGCCACTGCACGCAAGGCCAGTCCAATTGCCCCACCGGCACGGTCACGCTGCTGGCCAACGGCACGGCCCTGGATGGCGGAAGCTTTCCTCTGAATCACGAAGGTTACGTCGAAGACTCCGCACTGTCGCTCACCCCAGGCAGCTACACTTTGACGGCAAGCTATCCGGGTGACGCCAGCTACGCGGCCAGCACTGGCACGCTGAATCTGACAGTCGGCAAGGGCTACACCAGCTCCGCCGTAAATGCCCCGGACACCGTCGGTTATGGCGACTCTTACAACATGACGGCCGTTACCACATACTGGGACAAGGGCGCCGTTCCCACCGCGTACCCCACGCTGCTTGTCGACGGCGTCACGGTCAACCTTGGAGGCAGTGGCAGCTATGGCTCGGGAGCGATACGCTTCAACGCAAGCACCTGGTTCTCCACTCTTGGCACGCATACCGTGGCCGCGCAGTTTGCGGGCGACAGCAATTACCTGCCAAGCACGAGCCCGGTACTGAAGGTAGCAGTGGGGCCAAGCTCGTCCTATACCTACCTCTCCGTTTCTCCTTCACCGACGATCCCAACCATACCCGTGGCTCTCACCGCTACCATCACGCGACTTAACAACTATGCGACGCAGGTGCCAACAGGAACGGTGACTTTCTCTGACAATGGTGTCGCGCTGGGATCCCCGGTGGCCATCAATACAAGTGGAGGCGGATCAACAGCAACCGCGCAGTACACGTTCGCGACGCTGGGCATTCACACCATCACGGCGTCTTACTCGGGCGACAGTTACTATTCCGCATCCGATAATTCGGCTTTTCCCTCGCAGTTGACGGTTCAGAGCAAACTCACACCCAATATTGGGGTCATGTACACCTCAACCTCTCCTGCACTCGTGAACCAGCCGGTTACGATCAATGCGGGGATCTGTGGAAATCCCGTGGCCCCGCTGCCAACAGGCGGCGTTACATTCTCTGACGGCTCCACCCTCCTGACTGAGACGATCTCCTATAGCGCCAGCAGTTCCCAGTGCGTGCTGGCAACAATCACACACACATTCACCACCACAGGCACGCATACCATTAATGTCAACTATGCGGGGGACTCTATCTATGAGCCGCTCACCCCTGAGGGAACGATGCGCCTGAGCGTGGTCACCGCAATCCCCACGGCCGTGAGCATGCACACGACGCCGCCTTCTCCGACAATCAACACACAGGACAACCTTGTGGCCATGGTGACCAATCAGGCCTCTGGCGCACCGGCTATGACGGGCGCGGTTACCTTCTATGAAGGAACAACAGCTTTGCCCGGCACGGTAAGCTATCAGTTCTATAACTCTTTGCTCATTGCGACCATGCCCTATTCCTTCACCTCCGTCGGAACGCACACCATCGTCGCCAAGTACAGCGGTGACTCCACTTTTGCCGCTTCCCAATCCAGTGACGTTAACGTAACTGTGGTCGGATTGATTTCCCTGCAGAGCTTCAATGCAGAAACGATTGGCTCCTCTGGTGGCACCGCAACGCTGACCAACTACGTTGCCAACAACAACAGCGCGGCCACAACCGTCACGCTGGGCTGTACTTCCGACCTTTCGACGGCCAGTTGCAGTGTCAGCCCGACCACGCTCACCATGGCCCCCGGACAGATGTCGTACCAGCTCACATACAACATCCCTGCGCTGAGTTCGGCGTCCACCACACCGCTGCTGCCGTGGCGTCACAAGGGCGCCTTGGGCCTTGGAACGCTGCTCGCCTGCACCGTACTGTTCACGCGTAGACGCCGCAAGATCGCGCTCCTGATACTTGCCATGCTGCTGGCAATGGGCGCACTCGCCTGTGGAGGAAGCGGCAGCAGCACCTCCGGTGGTACCGGCGGAGGCGGCAGCACAACGCCAGCTTCCCGGACCGTGCACTTCACAGTGACGGCCACCGACGGCACGAACACTGACTCAAAGGTCCTGACCGTCACACAGAGCTAGGTGCACGCAGGATTCGTCCTGCGACTGGCACACAGAAATGCCAAGAGGGGAGCCGCCTATGCGACTCCCCTCTGCGTTTGAGCTTGCACGTTGGCACCACGCGGGTGACCTGCGTTGGCGGTCCTCGCAAGTGAGGACCCCCTGTGTCCCTCACGCAACAGACAACCGCCGGACCGCTCAACATGAATGAATTGTTGGTGGAATGTGGAACCCAGAGAACATCAGAGGAAGGATTGGTCGGGGAGAGAGGATTTGAACCTCCGCCCCCTAGTCCCGAAACAATCAACGATTTTCTATCTAGTTGATTCGCTTAGGACGGCTCTGCGCGGTTTTACCTCTTGTTCGCCCATATTTGGCCCCAAATTCGACGAATGGACCCAACTTAGACCCAATTTCTGAATCCCTGTTTTCATGCAAAAGGGATTCACTACTTACTCCATTGCGCGTCAAGGCTCCCCATCGAAACCGCGTGAACTGCTCTTCTTGAGTGAGGTAAGGCGCTGGGCTTTATCAAAGTTCCCATGGCTTCACTCCCTGACTTCGTAGTTCAGCTGCTTCCAATATCCGGTTTGTTCGCAAATAAGCCAACAATAGGAGTGAGCGAGCAAACTCCCGAGTTTTCTGGCTCGAATGATTCTTGAGCGGCTCCAATTCCTCAATCACAAGCTCGAATTGTCCTTTCTTTGCCAACATCACACCAAGTGCATGAAGCGTTAGTGCATCATTAGGTGATTCGACAAGCGCAATTCGAAAATTTTGTATTGCTTGATCCGCGCCCTCAGGATCTCCTGAATCACGAAGCAACATTCCCCATTCACGAAAGATCAATGCTCGTTCTTGACCATGCGCTGGGGCATTCCCCGCGGCAATTTCGTAGAGTCTAAGCGCTTCCGTAAGTTTTAACAGCTTATGCCTGTTGAACTCCGCATACTGCCGTGCGGCTTTCCAACTAGTGGGGTTGCGAGCTAACGCTTGTTCGTAAAGAGATTTGGCGCTCTCGAAATCACCTCGCCGCTCCGCGCCTTGCGCTAAATCAAGCAACGCAGTTTCTGATCCTGCTTTCCCCTGACGTACCTCACGAATAACGACTCGTTCGCGAGCATCTTGTATATCACGTGCCTCAAAGTACTCAGACAGCCGCCCACGGATACGATCTTCCAGTCCTTGCTCACGCGCTATATCACTTCTAACAAATGCGCGCGTGATGGGGAGTAGCGTGTACGAATAATCATTTCTATCGGGGTCGAAGAGCCGATGCAAGACAGAATCGGTGAGCAAGTCTTCAATAGCATCCGTAAGTTTAAACTGCGCAATCCCCGTTCCCACTAGTATTACCTCGGCAGGGATGGGACGCTGAAATAGTGCGAGGACTTGGAGAACACTCCGTTCTGTGCCTGTCATTGCATCGAACACGCGTCTAAAGCAGAACTCTAGTAATTCCTCTCCATGTTTATCCGATACTTTGATTCTTTCGGCAAGGGATATCGCTTCGCTAGCGGAGCTGCACCTTGAAAGCGTCCACCTTATCGCTAAAGGCAATCCATCGCAGACTTCGCCTACCTTCTGTCGCTCCGCAGAGGTGAGCTCTCCAGCGTACGCGAACCCAGGCAGTGTTGCGATTGCGCCAATGAAATCGATAATTTCCGCGGAAGTAAGTGCGCCGACTGTTACAGGATGCACCGATACACGAACTGAGGTCCGTCTAGACGTTGTAAGCGCGCGAACTCCCACCGGAAGCGAATCCAAGAATTGAATGATCCGCGCATCGTCAACTGTCTCAAGATTATCCACAAATAACAAACCATTACTGCCTTCAATCAGGCCACGAACTGCGGACTCTTTTTTGTTAAGGCTCTCCGCCTTGATGTCTGGAAAACTTAAGACATCCAAGATGCCATCCAAGAGTGCCTCAAAACTTGTCAGTGCAGGTTCTAGACCTCGAATCCCTGTTGTTGTGAGTTCTCGGTCCTTTGCTGTAATTGACACAATAAAGCCAAACTGTCGCGCATCGTAGGCCTGAAGGGCCGCCCACGTAGCAAGAGCTGTTTTGCCGGTTCCGCCGACCCCTACCAGTGATGCAATTGCTGATCGTGGATCACTCAGGGCCTTCTGAACTTCCTCGCAAGGTTTTTGCCGCAAAACAAAGTGATGATAGTCAGGGCTAAGAATTCGAAAGAATGGTTCATCCACCGCGTACGGCTTTCCCAAGGTGATGATACCGAGCTTTCGTGAGAATTCATCTGCCTCCGTCCTCTTCAGTAAACGAGATGAATCGTTTTCCCTAATTGCGGATTCTCCCGCAAGAAAGATTCTCTTTCCTTTGACGGTTGGGGCATCGCCTCGAAAACGTTCAAGAACTGGCCCTCGTGGCGGAACCAGCGCAATACCGAGATATCGTTGATCGGCTTCAATATGAGGCCGATAGAATTCCACCCAAATACGATCAGGAAGAAAGCGCCTGATTTGATCGTTGAATAGTTTGCTATCTGGGCGATTAATGGCACCGCAAAAGGAGTAGTCACGATCACGGATTCCGAATACGATCACTCCGCCGCGGTTGTTGTGAAATGCAAGGACGTCAACCGCAATTTGCGCCCATTCCGCAGAGTGATCTTTGCCTACTGAGGGACAGCTCCCTTTGTAATCCCACAACTCGGTCTCCGATGCAAAACCGGGCCGCACCATTGGAGGATTGCCCTCAAACATTAGTTCTGTGATTATTGAAATATCTCTCTGCCGAACTGCACACGCAAAATCTTCAAGAGGAGACGGCATTTTCGCCTTCCTTACCGGATATACATGTGCTGGGCATAAAGTCTGCACCAAGCTCATGTCCCCATCACGTGAAGTGTACGGCAATGAAACTAGGGCCACAGAATTTAGCCAAGCGTGTTCTCGTTAGCTAAACCCTAACCTTCATCGCTAACTCCAACCGACACCCCGCAACCGAGTGTGCCTTCCCCAAGGAGGCACACTCCCATTGCCAGTGCTGGGTCAGGAGCGAGAATCAGGCGAAGCGATGATCTTATAAAGATACTTCTGAAACCCTCCGAAGAGCGCTCCTATTTCTTCCGGCTTACCTAGATCGGCAATTGCATCTGCGATGGAGTTGTCGTACTTGAGCCGCAGTAATGGTGTGAGCTTCTCCATCCCGAGTTCTTCAACGCCAACGCCAACGTAATGCGCGAGCACAAACTCCAGAAAGGCTCTTTGCTTCGTCGTGAACTGCTCGCCAATTGCGACCCGCGCACGGGTTGCTCGCTCCTCGCGGGTTAGCGTCGGCATGGCATACGCGACATACGCAAGAACATCGAACAAATCGCTCTTTTCGGCGTCGATAATCTTCTGCATCTCGGCAAGCTGGTCGCGGCCAAATCCGTTCTCTGCCAGCCCGTCGAGCAGTTTGCGTCGAGTTTCCGGCAGGCTCCACAGTTCGCGAAGTTCTTCTTCGTTCTTGAAGAACTCCGGCAGCTTCCCAAACATTGCCTCCATGAATTGCTGCGCCGACATTGGCGTTCCATCCGGATGCCAAAAAGTTGTTGCAATCATGTGCTGGATGTTCCGTTCTTTGCCGTCCGCCAGCTTTACCTTCGCCTTCTTCTTGCGCTCACACACGCACGGACGCTTGCCACACTTCTCGCACGACTCCTTGGGGCACACACAAGGCAGTTGACCACATTCAGGGCAGGGCTTCGGTTCCGGCTTGGCGCATTGGCAAGGATAGAAGCCGCATTTCTCGCACGGCTCCGGCTCCATAGGTTCGCCATCCCACTCAGGATCGCTGAAAAGGTGATATGCCTTTACGAAGTCGTAGATCGTGAAATAGTCCTTACCGTCGTAAAGGCGGGTCCCACGCCCGATAATCTGCTTGAACTCGATCATGGAGTTGATCGGGCGCATCAGCACAATGTTGCGGATGTTGCGTGCATCCACGCCGGTCGAGAGCTTTTGCGAAGTCGTCAGGATCGTCGGAATCGTCTTTTCGTTGTCCTGAAACTCCCGCAAGTGCTGATCGCCGAGAGTCCCATCGTTTGCCGTCACTCTCTGGCAATAGTTGGGATCTGTACTGGTCTTCATCTGATTGATCAGATCCCGCACGGCCAGGGCATGGTCTTGCGTCGCGCAAAAGACGAGAGTCTTCTCCCTTTGGTCAATCTGCTCCATAAACAGCTTGACCCGGTGCGCTTCGCGCTCCTTAATCTCGATGATGCGGTTGAAGTCTTCTTCGGTGTACCGCTTGCCGTTCTCGACCTCGCCTTCCACAACCTTGTCGTCGGGCGTATAGACGTATTCATCCAGCGTGGTCGAAATCTGCTTTACCCGGAACGGTGTGAGGAAGCCGTCGTTGATTCCCTCTTTCAGCGAATAGATGAACACCGGTTCGCCGAAGTATGCGTAGGTGTCGGCGTTCTCCTGGCGCTTCGGCGTGGCAGTCAACCCAAGCTGCACCGCCGGGGAGAAGTACTCCATGATGCCGCGCCAGTTGCTCTCGTCGTTCGCGCCGCCCCGGTGGCATTCGTCAATCACGATGAAATCGAAAAAGTCCGGCGGATACTCGCCGAAGTATGGCGACGGCTTTTCATCCTTCGGCGGACCGCTCATGAAGGTTTGGAAGATCGTAAAGAAGACGCTGGCGTTCTTCGGTACCTTCCCCTTCTTGCGAATGTCTTCCGGCTTGATACGCGCCAGGGCGTCATCCGCAAAGGCCGCGAATGAGGTGAAGTCGTTATACGCTTGATCGGCCAGCGTGTTTCGGTCGGCAAGGAACAGGATGCGTGGCCGCCGGGTTGGCGAACCACTCTTTTTCCAGTCCGTCAGGTTCCACCGTGCACTAAACAGCTTCCAGGCAATCTGGAACGCAATAGAGGTTTTTCCGGTGCCGGTGGCGAGGGTCAGCAGAACGCGGTCGCGGCCATCTTCAATAGCCTGCAGAACGCGATTGACGGCAATCTCCTGATAGAAGCGAATCGTCCATGTGCCGCTCTTATCCGGGTACGGGATGGCGGCGAAGCGGTCGCGCCATGAGTTGGCGACGGCGAAGGTTTGCTGCCAGAGCTCATCCGGAGTCGGATAGCGAGAGGTCTCGCCTTCCTTGCCGGTCAGCATATCGATGCCGTAGATGCCCTGGCCATTGGTCGAGTATGTAAAACGGAGGGCGAGCTTTTCGGCGTAATCCTTGGCCTGTGCAACGCCCTCGGTCAGTTGCTTGTCCCAGGCCTTGGCCTCAACAACTGCGAGCTTGGTGTTCCGATACTCCAAAACATAATCCGCCGTCAGCGGCTTTCCGCGACGGCCTTGGCCTTCGATGCGCCCCGGCACAATGTTGAACTCGCGCCGAATACGGCTCCCCTCTGTCACTCCCCATCCGGAGGCTTTGAGGGCCGGATCGATATGTTCTGCTCTGGTTTCGGATTCGTTCATGTTCGTTTCTTATAGTTGACCGGTGAATGCTTGGTGCAAAAGTGACTTCTTGAGTTCCTCAAGGGCCACGAGCTTTTGCTGGTAGATGGATTCGAGACGCTTGGTCTCTTCTCGAAGATCGTCGAACTGAGCAACTATGGCGCACTGTTCTGGTACAGAGGGAACGTGGAGCATTACCTCCTTCGCCGCAGTTATATTGAAGTGCTTCTGGGCTGCTCCTACAATCTTTCCGAGGACGAGTTGCTTTCCAAAAGTTGAGTTGAAAAATGCTGCGAGGAAATGCGGATTCACTTCATTGCCAGGACGGACAATTACCAAATCGCTGCAATTGGAATCCGGCAGGTCAGGTGGAATGACCGCAGCGGTTCCGGGATAGCCAGTTCTCACAATCGCAAGATCGCCGGGGCGCAGTTGAGATTTCTTGAGAGCATGATGAAACGACTCATCGATGTACATGGCGTTATCCATCGAAATCTCAAATGGGCGTATGTTTTGAGACCTCAGGAAAGGGATACCAGTTTCCTTATATTCTGTCTTCATAGGTCCGACATGACCAACAGTTATTTCAGAGCAAAGCGAGGCCAATTGCCGGTCCACCCACCCTTTGCCGCGTCGGGTGAACACCAATTGAAGCTGACTTTCAAAAATTGCGCGGGCATTCTGGAGATTCTTTTCGGCGTTGGATTTGGCGGTGGCAATACCCTCAAACGCTTCATCGAGAATGCCGACAATCCGCTTCTGCTCGGGAAGTGGCGGGACAGGAATTCGATAGCTCTCAATAAACTCCTTTGAGACCCGTTGCTGACCGACTGCCCCTCCCATCCGCTCAGCGCCCTCGGTACGAAATTGAGGGCGAGATAAAAAGTAGTACAGAAATTCTTTGTCGAGGCTAGCCGAAGGTCGAAAAACCATGAATTCACTTGAGCCAAAGCCGACACCATTCTTTAGACCAGTTGCAATTCCGAGTTTTCCGTTCTCGAAGCAGGGGGTAATCTTGGCGAGGACTACGTCGCCGTCTGCGAAGTACGTATAACTCCCAACAACTGAGGAAAGGGGTTTGGCCTGGGACACATTAAGGAACTTGCGGTCAATTCCTAAATCTTCCATTGGCGCAAACGAGACCAATCCATCCGCAGGGACACGTTTGCGAGCTTCCGCCTTTGAAGGCCTAATCTCACAGACCTCCGCCAAGGTTCTGGTCTGCCATCCATTCTTCATAGCAGCGCCTTTATGCTTTCCAGCACTTCGGCGCTCTCGGCATCAAGCGCGGCAATCTCCTCCAGAATCTCCAGAGGAGTGCGGTGCTTTACTTCTTCGCCGCCATTCGGATTCTTCACGGACAGATCGAAGGTGTTCTTGTCGATGTCCTTTGCGTCAACGCTCCAGCTCTTCGGAGAGTCGGCGGAAGTCTTCTGCAATTCAATAAACTCGGCGAGGTCGTCGTCGTTTAGTGGATTCGTTTTGCCAAGGCTGCGGCCCGGATCAAGCTGGTAGTACCAAGTGTTGCGCGTGGGCGCGCCCTTCTCAAAGAACAGCACCACGGTCTTGACGCCCGCGCCCTGGAAGGTGCCGCCGGGACAATCCAGAATCGTGTGCAGGTTGCAGCTTTCCAGCAGCATCTTCCGCAGACTGACCGAGGCATTGTCACTGTTCGACAGAAATGTATTCTTAATGACCACGCCCGCACGGCCACCCGCCCGCAGCATCCGGATGAAGTGCTGCAAGAACAAGAATGCCGTTTCGCCGGTACGGATCGGGAAGTTCTGCTGAACTTCCTTGCGCTCTTTTCCGCCAAATGGCGGATTCGCCATAATCACGTCCACCCGGTCCTTTTCCTGAATGTCGGCAAGGTTCTCAGTGAGCGTGTTGGTGTGGATGATGTTCGGAGCCTCAATGCCATGCAGGATCATGTTCATGATCGCGATGACATAGGCCAGGGACTTCTTTTCCTTTCCGTAGAAGGTGCGCTCCTGAAGCGTCTTCAAGTCCTTGGTCGTCAGCTTCGGCTTCGCGCTCAGGTAGACGTAGGCTTCGCACAAGAACCCGGCAGAGCCCACGGCACCGTCGTAAATCTTCTCGCCGATCTTCGGCTTCACCACCTGAACGATGGCACGAATCAGAGGACGCGGCGTGTAGTACTCGCCACCGTTGCGTCCGGCGTTGCCCATGTTCTTGATCTTCGCTTCGTACAGATGCGAAAGCTCGTGCTTCTCAACCTGTGAGCGGAAGCGCAGCCCGTCGATGTGGTCGATGATCTCGCGCAGATTGTAGCCGCTCTGAATCTTGTTCTTGATCTCGCCGAAAATCTCACCAATCTTGTACTCGATGGTGTTCGGCCCGCTTGCCCTCTGCTTGAACCCTTGCAGGTAAGGAAACAGCTTGAGGGTTACGAAGTCGCGGAGGTCGTCGCCGGTTTGCGCTTTGTTGTGGTCAAGCGTGCCGTCCTTCTGCTTCGGCGCAGCCCAGGTGCCCCACCGGTAGGGCGCATCGAGAATGTGGCTGTACTTCTTGCCTTCGAGGGCAGCCTCGGCAGCACGATCCTGCTCAAGATCGTCCAGGTACTTAAGGAAGAGCAGCCAAGAGGTCTGCTCGGTGTAATCCAGCTCGGTGGTGCAACCGGCTTCTTTCCGCAAAATGTCGTCAACGCTCTTGAATACTTGTTCAAACATAAGAATGATTGTGGACCCTAGAATTCTGCTTGCCCGCGAACAGCAGACAAGACCATTTCTTTCAGCATGATCTCAGGGAAAAGCTATCTGTGACGGTCAGAATACACGTGATGCCCCGCCGACAATGCCTAGCACTTTCACGCTGCCGCTGTGGAGATGATACGACTTGGGCGATAGGGGAAAAAGAGAGAACTCTGAACGTTCCCAGAGCCGCGCCTACTTGGGCTCAGCGAGACCTCGAACGAATGCGAGGGCCGTTTGAAAATCTCCTTCTTCGTGACTGCCCCGATCATCCCAAATTCGCTGGACTGTGCTTTCGCTCAGATTGAAGCGCATTGCAGCGCGCTTCTTCGCGACCTCAACTGAACAACCACTGACAATTAGATTACCAATACAGGCGATAACCTCGGCTTGCTTCTGCAAGGGGATGCTCGGCCGCCCACTTGGTATCGGTGGCAACAGTCTTTCGCTCCGTTCTGCCGCTGCCCGCATACCAAAGCGCGTAAGCTGTGGGAAATACTTGAGCACCGTGAGAATGATCCTCTTTTCCATAGGGGAAGGATCGGAAAGCCGCCCAAGCACTTCCCTCGCGCTCTCGCGGGTCCGCAGTTCCTTCGCACCCTCCAGAAAGAACTCCAATATCTTGATGTGCCTCTCCATTGCGGCCTCGTAGGTCGGCGCCCCCGTATCGCGCATAAGCGCGTCCAGGAGATTCATCACTTTGTCGAGGAACATTGGGTCTATTGGCTTCGATACGGCCTTCTGATCTTCCATGCGCTCCCTCAAATCTCCCGCCTATTTTGAGCCATTGACAGTCACAATCCAAGCCGATTTTGGGCCGCTGGATCGACAAACTCCTCTTCGAGATGAGACACCCGCTCTCACAATAGCGCTCTAGTTCTTCGCATACGCATACCACAGAGTAAGAACCATCAACTGACAACGAAGCAGGGCTTCGTGAATTGGAGAAACACTATGTCGACATGCGTGCGGTGCGATCAACCGGCGGGCTATTCACTCAGTCTGCTGCTCTCGACGAAGCGGATTCGCCCCAGAGCTCAAAAGTGCTCACAAGCAATTTCTCTCTGCGCGAGCTGTATACGCGCTTCCGCTGAGGCGCTGAAAGACTTCACCCTGCCAGAGCTTGGCAAGCGCCTCTCAGACGTGCATACGTGGGTTGAAACCCATTCGACGTCTGCTGCAAATGCCTCCCAAAGCACACAACCTGCCCCAACCTCCAACCACGAGGTGGCGCGATGAAGCGGAAGAAGAAGCCCGCAGGGGATGGCTATGCCTACGAATTTCACGGCTCGTACACCGAGAAAGACAAGGCAGAGCGTAAGGCGAAACGGCGCGGGGGATGGCTTATTAGCCGGATTCCGCGCGGAACCAGTAAGCGGCGCTTCATCGTGCTTACGGAAAGGGTGCCCTTCTAATGCGCTTCTACAACCATCGGCGGCACGGACACGTTACCGGGACGGTCTACCTGATTCACTTTGACCGGCGCTATCACCGCGCGCAGCACTACATCGGCTTCACTACCAACGTCGCGGAGCGGATCAAGGCGCACAAAGCTGGGCGCGGGGCTCCTTTACTCAGGGCCGTTACAGAGCGCGGCATTCGCTGGAGAGTTGCGCGGTTATGGCGCAGCAAGGACGGCCACTTCGAACAGGAACTCAAGCGGCGCTTCGCCTCGCGTGACCTGTGCCCGGTCTGTTCCGGGCCGCACGCGCACAACAAGGGGAACTGATATGGGCACCAAGTTTGCAGGACACGGCGCAACTCAGAGCGGGCAACGGTTCCTGGACAGCTCCGCCCCGCGACTTATACGGCACGCCGCCTCCTGCGAAGCGGCAGGCGGGAAGTTGGTAGTCTTCCTGCCTGCCGGTAAGGATGAAAAGCTGTCCCGGGAGTTTGAGGGCGGAGCCCTCATCGGGCGCGCAGCGCCCGTGCCTTCTTCACTTGACCAAATAACGAATAATCGAAACACAGAGCCTCATGACCTTGATGCGCGTCCCCAAGGACGAGGCAAGCATTGTGGCAGGTTTTCAATCAGAGGGGTTGACCACAAGACCGGTACGGTTCGGTATCGCCGGGTGAACTGCGGTTCGTGGTCGTGTTCCTATTGTGGCCCTTGCAAGGCAAAGCGTATGCGGCGGGCAATCCGCGAAACAGCCGCAGCGGTTGACCTGTCCTATTTCCTGACGCTTACGCTCGATCCTTCGAAGCTTGGGAGCGCCGAGGATTCCGTAAAGCACATTCGGGAAGCGTTCAACAAGTTCCGCACCTACTTGCGTCGTAAGTTTGGCGAGACTCCAAAGTACATTTGCGTGCTTGAGTTCACGAAGAACGGACGCCCGCACCTTCACATCCTGATTGATCGTCGAATCGAACACAGATGGATCAGTGAGACTTGGGACAAGCTGGGCGGCGGGCGCATCGTTTGGATTGAGCACGGAACCATTCGCAAGGTTTCGCATTACCTGGCCAAGTATCTGACGAAGGAATTGCTGCTCTCTGCTCCCAAGGGGACACGCAGAATCACGTGTTCGCGCGCAATCAAGCTTTGCCCGAAGTTCAAGTCTGAAATTAAGTGGGAGTTGCTGAAGCATTCCATCTGGTTCGCTCGAATGCTGCGGGATGACTCTGCCGAGCATCGGCAGCAACGTCTATTCACGATCATCGACGTTCAGCTTGACGAAGAGGGATTCCTTCAGGCTTTTGCGGTGCCGCTTGAATCACCGCCGCCGGGTCCAACGCTTGCAAAGCTTCAAGGCGACGGCATCAAGGCTTGACCGGGTGCTCATAGCAGGACTTGAGAGGTTGGGGGATCACGACATGCGAATGATGGAAGAGCGAGAAATCACGCAAGAGTACCTGACAATTGCCGAGGTCGCGGAACTTCTGCGCGTACCGGTGTCGTGGATTTACGACCGTACGCGGCGCGACGGCTGCGAAAAGATTCCGCATATCAAGCTTGGCAAGTACCTCCGGTTCGAACCGGACGCGGTGCGCGCCTGGGTACGGACGCTGCGGGAGAACTAGCCTTGTCCTACGCCACCCGTAGCACTACACTTCCAACCAGCGCAGAACCGCCTAAGCGGATCAATCGTGGAGAACGAATGATCCGTACAAAGCGATTCCAGCAAGGCTCGCTCTCGAAGCGTGGCAAGCGCCCCAAGGTTTGGGTGCTGCGCTGGTGGGATGAAGCTGTGCAACCGGATGGCACCGGTAGGCGGATTCGCCGCTCCGAAATTCTCGGAACGGTTTCCGAAATTCCCACCCGCAGTGATGCGGAGCGGCTGGCAGCCGATCGGCTCCATGCCGTGAACTCTGAAACCGCTCAGCAGCGGCGCAACTGGACTCTCCGGTCCTACATTGAAGACCGGTGGCTTCCGGAAGTGTTGCCCACCGTGAAGCGCTCGACACAGAACCATTACCGATACGTTGCCAACGTCCATTTGATTCCAGAACTTGGTGATATGCAGATGCGCCTTATCACTCGCCATGAAATTCAAGACATGCTCAACCGTAAGCGAGCGGCTGGTCTTTCTTGGCGAACCGTGAAGCACATCCGTGTAACGCTTGGAACCGTCTTAGGAAAAGCGGAAATCGATGAGTTGATCGATTCGAATCCGGTTCCGAAGACAAAACTTCCCCGCCGGGGGTTGCAGCCGGAACGTGTACCGGTTGCACCGGGTAAGATTCGAGAACTTCTCGAAGCGCTTCCGGAGCCCTCGCAAACGATTGCTACGTTGCTCACCATCGGTGGGTTCCGGATCGGTGAAATTCTCGCCATCCGGTGGAAGGATGTAGACCTTGAAACCGGGTTGATTCGCGTCCGGCAAAGCGTCTACGAAGGAACCTTCGACGAACCGAAGACACAACGGAGCAAACGGGATGTTCCTTTAGGTCCCATTGGCATTGCCGTGCTCAAGGCTCGCAAGCCTGAAACGTGCGCCCCGGATGCGCTTGTTTTTCGAACGCGCCTAGGTTCGCCACTCAGCCGACGCAATCTTCTCAACCGGCAACTGAAACCGGTTTGCGAAAAGCTCGGCTTGAAGGGCGTCAACTGGCACTGGTTCCGGCACGCGAACGCTACGCTGCAAAGTTCGGTGGGAACGCCTCTCGGAACGATTCAGCAGACGCTCGGACACGCATCTTCGGAAATCACGCGCGATGTTTATCTGCACGCGGTTCCGGAGGACGCACGCAAGGCGGTCCGCTCCGTGGAAGCGCTTATTGGACCCAAAAGGACCCAAGTTTCTGAGTTTGGAAAATTGGTGACGTCTGTAATTCAGTGATTCTGTGGGATTTAATGGTCGGGGAGAGAGGATTTGAACCTCCGACCCCCTGGTCCCGAACTCTGAAAAGAAAAACTCTAAGTGCTTTGCTGCGTGTCGCTTAGGGGCTTGAAAGCCGTTCCTTCTCTCGCTCGTTTGTACCGGAGTTGTACCGAATGGCAATCCTCACCAAGGGTGTCAACTGAAATGAAACAACGGCTAACGCACCTTCGCAAACTTGCAACTACCAATCAACGCCAAGAACCTGGCCAAAACCTCGTTCTATAAAAGCGGCACCGAAAGTCTGGAGATACACCGGGGGCAAATACGCTCTGGGCGGATGCATATTGCCCTTCTTCTGCCACCAACCTTAGAGCTTGGCGGGAACGTCCCACTCCGCAAAGACAAATTCACTGAGCGGCTTGCGGGTTCGCGGCGCTAACTCACGCTGCCGAAGTCGATCCGGCAACGAATCCGGGTTGACAAAATAGCCGATGGCCCAGCAGGCACCGATCGCGAAATCTACGTAACCAGTGACACTGCTAACTCTCCCCACCCTCTCGCTTCGCGAGAAGGATGGGGCACCCGAAACACCTATTTCCGAAAGGCTACGCCACCCGCCAAGATCACCAGGCCAGCGACCACCACTCCCCGCCACGCATGAGCCAGACAGAAGCCTGCAAACGCATCTTCCCAAGCCCCGCCAGAAACGCAAGGTTAAACCTCACGACTACTGGTGCGCGGTTGGTTCAAAAATGCTCGTTACCCTGAACTGCCCATCCGGCAGCGGGCCAGATATCCATACGACCCCGTCCCCTATTGCTACACCATCCGTCATAGAATCGAGCGCCCAGGTCTGCTGTTCGGCAATGGACTTTCGGAGCGAGGAAGAGAATATCTTGTCATATTCGAGCAAAGCTTGATGGGAGTCGTGGATCAGTATCGTCTTTCCTTTTCCGTGATAACGTAACGGGTATGCCACCATCCCGGCAACCTTGCTTCTCTCGTCGCTGGCAACCGCAATTTTTAGTTCGTTAACAAAGTCTCGAACCATGTAGCAATCCTGGATCGACATTCCGGCGCTTCTGAACCGCGATATGCCTATTCCAGTGACCCTAAATTGACCATCTTTCAGTCTTTCGAACCAAGCTTCTCCGCAACCGAAAACAAATGCGTCATCGTCAGCCCGAAAGTGCTCAGCACTCTCGCCTAGGACGGCTTTGATCGCCCTCGAATCCCATATTTGGTCAAATTCTCTGCTGAATACTTCCTTGTCAACGTCCCTCCTTGTCTCACCTTCTCCCACCCTCAAGGGGAATCGCGTCAGGCCAAGAACCTTGGCTTGATCTCTAGCCTGAAGCGCCTGCTGCAAAGACTTAGCGAATTCGGCCGGCGAGCCCGGCATCCGCGGATGTCCATCGGCCATTTGACTTCCGCTCTCCGTGACGGCTGCCGTACCGGATCGCTTGTCGTTGCACCCGCACAGCGCAAGCAGACAAAGACACCACAACAGTACAGACGAAAACGTCACGCACGCGCTACTGGATCGGATGCCCATTTGATGTATAGTCTCCGTTGTTCCACAGATTCTTCTCATCCTGCCGTCGGCCCCGAATGCTCGGAGGCACCAACCAGCCCATAAAGCCGTCTCCGGCTAGTTTGTAATTTCCTGTGTTGAGTTGCTTCAGCAGAACCGAGCTCGCGAGTCCGCCTTTCCCGGTCTTGGCATTTCCGCCACCAACGGTGAAAGTGAAATCAATTAGGGCATCTAGCTCTCGCTGTGCGAGGCCAACGTGAACTTGACGCTGGATTGCAGAGAGCGCTCTGAGCTGGACATCCTTGAACAAAAGGTCCTCTGCATCTCCTCGGTCGAATCCCGTATATGCGGCGAAATCCTGAACCTGGCAACGGCCGTCGCGAATCTTGTGCCCCCAGCCTATAGTGCAGTTCCCCGTCGCTGATCCGTCTTTGTCGTATGGTTTCAAAATGGGCTGCCCACGTCTGCCTTCATGCCACTTAAGAAACTCTTCCCCACGATCGCTTTGCGCCGTAGCGCCCCGTGGTTCAGCACTTCCGCCCTTTGCGTATTGAGAGGACTGAAGGGTAGCAAGTGCATAGATCGTCGCACCCACAGCAAGGGCTTCCACAACCGAACCAAGGTCAAAGTCATTGCCACTTCTATCAGTCCGGTCGGCTGGATCGTTCCCAGTGAATACATGCTTATGCAAGGTGGTTGGATCCTCGTCGTCGCCTTCTTCTGTATCCATCCCCCAGAACCTACCGCTGCGGACGTCGAGGTAGCGGGCGCGGTTGTAGTAGAGCCCGAGGTCCGGGTCGAACTGCTCACCCGCAAACAGATAGTTGTTCGCCGTTGAGCCTGTCGAGCTGATCAGGTTGCCGAAGGCGTCGTAGTCGTACGTGTCGGTGACCGTGCCGGACTCGCTGAACAACTGCCGCACCGAGCCGTGCCCATCGAAGCCGTACCAACTTCTCGCCCAGCCACTCAGAAGCAGCGCTGCACATTGTGCCGTGATTCCGTTTTCAAAGAACAACCCCACTCAACGAGCAGCGAGCGGAGTGGGCCACCGGCCCCCAGAGTTGGAACTGCGCCAACTCTGGGCCACCCGTCCTTCAACAGAAGTACTTGTGCGAGAAGTACTCTGCTGCTCTCAGCTTTTCGCTATTGAGAAAACGTTGGGTCACGGCGGGATCTCGGTTTATGTAAATCTGCCAGGCGGGATCGTCGTGCCGAGGGATGTAAATCCATGGGGCGGATTCCAGAGCTTTGAGTCCGAAAGAAAGACGGTCCTTGTTGACGTAGTCAGCGACACGGGCAAAGTCCTGCAAGGCTAACCAACTGATCCTTTCATCCAAACCGGAAGCAGTGACGATGATTGTCGCACTGCTGTTGAGGTATTTACTGAGGGCATGCTCATCATGAATGCGGACCCACCTCCGCCGAACCACGCCAAACTGATACCCCTCTGCTTCGGAGACTATCTCTACTTGCGCGGGCAGAGTGGAGATAGAATCGTGCCGTTCAACACTCAGGGCCAAAGCCGAATCGCATCGACCACGTCCCTGCTCCCACAAGGCACTCGCGCTGGACTCTTGCGGACAGCGAAAGATAGCACCCCGGAACTGTTTGTCTCTTAATTGCTCGACTGTGTAACAGGACACAGCCAGGTTGCGGGGTCCTAATGCCAAGTAGTTCGTCAGCTTTGCAAAACTCGCATCGTCAGAAGCGATTAGGGTCATCATCAGCCCTGTGCCGTAGACACCCCACGGTATCAGGGACCACGAATACCCCTGGCTCAACTTCTCAACGTGTGCACATCCATCAAGGTAGGAAACACCGTCTTGGTGCGCCATCTTCAACACCGGCGGGATTTCGCTCCCCGTTTGCGGCCCGTGTAGATACCAATCCCGTCCATGCGTCTCCCATTGGAGCGCTTCTTTCACGAGTTCAGGGAACCGCTGAGGAGGCTTCTCCTCGTCGTCCTCGCGCACGGATGCACCGGGAAAAACATGTTGCATCGCCTCTAGGACGGGAAATAGTTCTTCTCGGAGTAAGAAACAAGCAACTCTGCCAATCATTTTCATCAATCCTTCGGAACCTGATAGTTCAGCCAACGACCGTCATACCAAGAATCCAGATCGTTGCCGGTTGGACCTTCGTGCCCTGGCGCGATAAGCGGAATAACCAAGTCAACGTGGAACAATTGCACCTCGCTGACAGTTCCTCCTGAGAAGCCCATGCCGAGCAGTGCACCTCCGCCTTGAGTTGTTATTTTCAGTTGTCGTCCGGCAACCTTTAGCCCCGTTGAAATAGGAGGGACTTTTCCGACAAAGCCTGGGAGATACAGCAGTATCGCCGCATCCGACGCTGTGAATGCACGAGCAAGCTTGGCATCCTTTGCCGGGCTGAGGAGATTCGTCTTTGCAATTCGGAGTGCATTCTTCGAAACGGATTCAAACAGTTGTAAGGGGAAATTCACAGCCTCTTTCCCAAGTCTGTCAATGGCAGCAGATTCGACTTTGCTCGCAAGACCCAAAACTCCTCCACTTCCCTCAGTGGCAAGCAATATGCCGAGATCCTTAATCGCTCCCAACAAGTCGATTACAGTAGAAACCTCGTCCTTGATCCGAACCATTCTCTGAACACCGGATATCGTCTGCAACGTCTCGCTAATAGCGCTAGCAATATCCAGTTCAGCGATGCTTTCGTGTCCCGAGGGATCACTCCGGTTAGCTGGATTCGCATCTGCGTAGAGATACTTGTGCAGCGACGTCGGCGACTGCGGATCCCCCTCGAAGTTATCCATCCCCCAGAACCGGCCGCTGCGGACATCGAGGTAGCGGGCGCGGTTGTAGTAGAGGCCGAGGTCGGGGTCGTACTGCTCGCCAGCAAACAGATAGTTGTTCGGCGTTGAGCCTGTCGAGCTGATCAGGTTGCCGAAGGCGTCATAGTCGTACGTGTCGGTGACCGTGCCGGACTCGCTGAACAACTGCCGCACCGAGCCGTGCCCATCGAAGCCGTACCAACTCAGGTTCGAGTCTACAGTTTCGAGTTTCGAGACCAGTTGCAGGCCCCACGTGTAGCTGCGCGCCACGCTGCCCGGCTCCAACTCCTCCAGAACCTGCGCGTAGCCCGTCGGGTTCAGCATGTCCACTAGGTAATTGGTCGTCTCCCCGCCCACGGTTTTCGACACCCGGTTGCCGTCCCCGTCATAGACGTACGCGATGCCCCCGTTCTGCACCAGGTGGTTCTCAAAGTCGTACTGGTTGGCGATGCCTGCCTGCGACACGATGTTTCCGGCAGCGTCCGATACGTCGGTTGCAACCCGGTCGTTCGCATCGTAGTTCCACAAGCCCGCAGGCAGCGCCGAAACGGTCGACGTCATCTGCTGGCGGTTGCCTACTGTGTCGTAGACGTAGCCAAGGCTTCCGTTTTGAGACGGCGCTCCGGCAATGCTCTCCGAAGTCAGCCGGTACAGGTTGTCGTAGCCGTAGGCAACAGTCCGCCCGCTCAGCTCCGTGACCGACGTCCTGTTCCCCGCCGTTCCCAGCGTGTATGCGTAGCTGGCAATAGAGGCTCCCTTTGACGCGGAGGACATCCCCGTCAGCCGGTTCAGCGCGTCGTATTGGAGCGCGGTCTGCATGCCGTTCGGGTAAGTATAGCCCGCAAGATTACCAACCTCGTCATACCCATAGATGGTGGGCGACTGGCCGGGAACGGTGACGGTCCACAAGCGGTTCAGCTTGTCGTAGGTGTACCCCATGGCCGCACCGTTCGTGTTCGACGAGCTGATGGAGGTCACATTGCCCGCTGCATCATAGGTATAGGAGATGGCGCCGAACGGCGTCTGCTTTGAGGCGAGCCGGTCGGTTTGTGGATCGTACGTATAGGTGGTGGTGCCTCTGGCGTCGTTCATCGACTGGCGCTTGCCGCTGGCGGTATAGGTGAAGCTCACCTGCGCCGCGCCAAGCTGGTTCTGCGCAAAGTACGGATCGGCGGTCTTTGAGAGCAGGCGGTTGGCAGCGTCATAGACGAAGGTTGTCGTGCGCCCGTTGAAGTCCGTGTGCGAAGCCAGGTTGCCATTCGGCTCGTAGGCGTAACTTTCCGTCTGCCCCATCGGCAGCGTACGTCCTGCGCGACGGCCCTGCGCGTCATAGGCGAACCGCGTTGTGTGGTTGTTGGCGTCGGTCTGCGCCACGCGGTTGCCCAGCTCGTCGTATCCATAGCTTGTAACGAGGTTAAGCCCACCAGCGTCCTGCGTGACCGAGATCAGGCGCCCGAGAGCGTCGTAGCCGTAACCGGTAACCACGCCGGCCTGGTCGGTCTTTAACGTCATGCGGCCAAGCGCGTCATAGCCGGTAAGGGTGAATGTCTTGTCCGGGAAATCCACCCGTATTTGCCGGCCATTCGCATCGTAGGAATAGGCAACGATGCTGCCACGCGCGTCGGTAACCGAGGTTTGCTGCCCGACGGCATCGTAGGTAAATGTGGTCACGTGGTTTAACGCATCCGTTGTGCCCGTTCGGCGACCGGCATCGTCATACGCATAGCTTGTAGTGTTTCCGTTGCGGTCCGTCGTGGATACAACCCGGCTCGCCGCATCGTAGCCGGTCGTGCTGCTGGAACCATCCGGATACGTCGTGGCTGTCAGGCGGCCGGCGTCATCGTAGGCGTAGGAGGTGGTGTGACCGCCGCGGTCGGTGTAGCTCAAACGATGGCCCTCGGCATCATAGGTGGTGCTGTCGCTGGTGCCATCCGCATAGGCAGTTGAGCTGAGACGACCATCATTGTCGTAGGCATAGGAAGTCAGGTTGCGCTTGGCATCCCACGTCTTGTCCTGCTTGCCAATGCTGTTGTAGTGGACTTCCGTGTAGCTTCCGTCCGCAGCGGTCGTCTTCGTCACGCGGTTGTTGCCATCGTACTCGAACTTGGTCAACAGGCTCTGCCTGGTGCAATTGGCGAGCGTGCGCGTTACCGTCTGCGAGAGCTTATTGCCATTTGCGTCGTAGGTGTACGCACTGGTGTTGCCCAGCGCGTCGGTTTGGCTGACTAGGTTTCCACCCGCGTCGTACCCAAAGCCTGTCGTGCCATTCAGCGGGTCGGTCACCGATGTGACAGTGCCGTTGCCGTTGTAGGAATAGCTGGTGACCTTGCCGCTCGGGTCCGAGGTGGTCAGCAGATTGCCCTTTGCATCGTAGGTGTTGGTCGTAGTCTTGTTCAGCGGATCGGTAACGGTCAGCGCCTGCTTGCGCGAGTTGTACGAATATTTGGTTGTGTGCCCCAACGGGTCCGATTGCGTCAGCACATTGCCAAGCGTGTCGTACGTGTAGTTCGTCGTCAACGCACGACCACCGATACTAATGGTCTCTGAAAGCTTGTTGTCATTCGCGTCGTAGGTGTACGACGTTACATTGCCAAGCGGATCGGTCTTGCGCGTGATGTTGCCGTCGTTGTCGTATTCGTACAGCGTGACCTTGCCAAGGCGGTCCGTGATCTGCTCGTTGTTGGCCGAGAGATTCGGATTGTAGGTGATCGTTTTGCCATTGGCGTCCGTGGTCGAGGTCAACCGACCACTGTTGTCGTACTCGCTGCGCACCGCGGCAACCCCACGTGGGTCCTTGATGGCTTTCAAGTAGTGGTTGTTGTCGTAGTCGAAGGTGGTCTGGTTCTGAGCACGATCAGTGACGCTCGCAAGGTTGCCAGTGCCGTCATAAGCGTAAGCAATCTGCGCACCCGCCGGATCGGACACCGAAAGAATGCGCCCTTGGCTATCCCGCGAGAACGCCACGCTAACGCCCGTTGACGACTGAACGCCGTTGCTATTGAGTACCAATGCATTGCCGTTCGGGTCGACGACCTTCGTCGCACCTTTGCCGAGGTCAAGGTAATAGACGTACCCTTCGGCCGTTGTCAGCTTGAACTGAGTGGCGTCATATGCGTTGCCGTCATAACCGAGCAGATTCACGACGCCCGGCACCGGACCGTCGACCGTCACATCCCCGCCATCCAATAGCTCCAACTTTGCACCGGCGGTATTTGACCCAGTGGAGACCTGCGCAAATGCAATGTTCGTAGCAAGCAGCGGGCCATAGGACTGGCAGTTCTTCGCCGTGGTCGCCGCAAAGCGGTAGACGCGCCCATCAGGGAATGTCGCACTCACCGTGTGATTTTTGGCAGACTGCAGACAGTATGCGTCCGCATATCCACTCCACGACAATTCTTCGTCCCATGAAGTTCCCAGTGCTCCGCCATTCTTCTGAACGCGAACATTCGTAACAGCCAGCCTCCATCCGTTACCGAAGTCTCCCTGTGTCCGATCTCGTGAATCGTACGTCCGAGTGATGGTGATCGGCAGCCCCGGCAAGGGGACGCTCAGATCGCTAAACGCGATGGAGAATGCGCCAAGCTTCAGATTGCCGTCAACTGTGATGCCAGCGGTGGTGGTTGCAGACTGACCCCATTGATCCGTGGTAGCCAGGCGAACGGAGTAGTTGCCATTCAGCATGACTGACGGATCGAGAGTCCCGAGAACTCCCGACGAAGGACCGGTTCCAGATGCAAACGTTTGATAGGCACCGACACCGTTGGCGGTAATCGGAGCGTATGACAACGTCCAGGAACCTGAGGAAATCGTTCCACTGATCGCAGCGGGCGATTTGAGATCAAGACCATCGGTGAGGGAAAGCTGAACCGCAGGCACTGGTCCTGGCTGCGACTGAACAGTGATTGGAACTGTCGCAGTCGTTGAAAGCTGCGAATCGCTTGCGACGAGTTGGAAGACATAGCTCCCGGCCTGGGTGAACGTAACTTTTGTAGTGCCTGAAGTGGGCGCCGCGATCACAGCCGTGGCGGGCCCGCTTACCTGCGACCAGAGCAGACTGACGGTACTTCCCGCCGGCAACCCATCATCGGCCACGGCTGCCACAAATGTGACCGCGCTGCTGGGCAGGGTCACGGCACCAGGCGCCGACACTTTCAATGTCGGAGGCTGGTTGACCTGACCTGTACCGCCCCCCTGTGATGCAGGGTTTACTACTACTGTTGTTGTGGAAGTGGTGGTGTACTGGCCATTGCTGGCCGCAAGTTGCAACAGATAGATTCCACTCGCTGTAAAAGTTGCCGTCGTGCTCGCAGCATATGGATTCGCAAATGCCACGGTCGCCGGTCCACTGATCTCTGTCCAATAGATTGTGAATTGTCCCGTGGAAACGCCAACAGGCCAAGCGGCGCCGCTGAGAGTTGCGGCAGTTGTTGGCAACGTGATGCTCTAGCTGGCACCGGCGTTCGCATAGGGCGCCTGAGTTGTGCTGCTGGCGCTTGTTGCATTCACCGGAATTGTGATTGAAATGCTGCTCGTGTATTGGGAATCGTTCGCGCTCAATTGGAGAACATATGTTCCACTCGTGCTGAATGTAACCTGCGTTGCAGCAGCCGATGGTGTGGCGAAAACAGCAGACGCAGGCCCACTCGATTGCGTCCAGCGAACAGAGAGTGTGCCATTCGGCAGGCCGTCGTCAGTTGCCGTACCGTTCAGCACCAGCGGGACTCCAACAACTGCCGGCACTAAAGCAGACACCGTCACAACCGGCGGCTGATTCTGACTGCTTGGCACCGCATCAGTCACAACGATTGTGGTGGTTGACGAGGTGTTGTACTGCGAATCGTTCGCACTGAGCTCAAGCACGTACGTGCCCGACACGGAGAAAGTCGCTGTTGCAGTCGGCTGGCTAGCATCGCTGAAAACGACAACGCCAGTACCAGAGACAACGGACCAGCGGCTTGTCACCACGGAACCAACTGACCTGCCCCCATTCTCCGATTGACTGCGATCAACCAACTCTCAGGAATCTGTGTCACCTCCAATCACCTCTCATCGCAGCGTGCTCTTACGGGAACTGCCCTCTATCTATGCCTTCACGCGAAAAGCGGCTATAGCCGGGTCGGGTTCGCCAAAGTGGATTGTTAGCCTATCGTCGTCGGACTCAGGGTGAGCTTCCACAACAATCTCCTTTATCAACCTTCCCTGTGAGAGCATCCACCGGAATGGATTTTCTCCCACCTTCATTCCATAGTCCGTTCGAAATCCTTAAGGGTCATCGTTCCTGCCATAATCTCCAAGAGTTTCCGTGCGGACATCTCTACGGAGCCTCCGCATGAGAGTAGTCCTAAATGTCTTCCCGTCATCCCGTTTTTCCTCTTCATGTGCAGCATCGCGTTCACCGGGCTCTGCTCCGGAGTCGGTAGCTGCGCGGCAAGATTCGCGACCAACTCTTGGACTGCGTCTTTATCATTGCCAGTGTCCTGGCCAAAATAGAGTGAAGTTTGTATGAACCGTTGAGCCTTCTTGCCGAACGAACCACTCTCGTCAACCACCACAAAGATTGCAACGAACGACACTGAACGGTGCTGCCTTAGAAAATACTGTACAACCTCGTCAATTGTGTAAGAAGCCCAATGAGTCCTTCGATCATGTAGAATTTGGCAACCAGCATCACACAAAAGTATTCCACGAAGACCCGTAAACCCAGATCTGTTCAGCTGGTCTGCCTTGTCGCTGAGTGCGTGATACACGGGGTTTTGATCAACGACGGCAGCATGTGCGAATGCAGGATGGCTGCCACCGCCAAAACCACGCCGGTTAGGGTCGTACTGAATTCGCACCGATGTGTTTTCTCGATTTACCTCGTAAGCCCGTGACACATCTGGGTTCTGGCGCACCGTCTCCATGAACTTGTGGAATTCAGTAGAGCATGTTTCATAAATAGGTTCGGCCTCAGATCAGATACTTACGCGTGAGGCGGGTTGACTGATGAGCTTTTGTCATGAAGAAGCGGCAGAAGCTGTTGACCGATGAGCAGTGGGAGCTGATTGAACCTTTATTGCCTCCGCCGATTCGGCGCAGGGATAACCGTGGTAGGCCGTGGGCGTTCAACCGGGCGTGTTA